>NZ_CP139094.1:690000-4601350 GCF_050817245.1 Lysinibacillus sp. FW12
GTGATAAGATCCGTAGTCAAAAGGGAAACAGCCCAGACCACCAGCTAAGGTCCCAAAGTAATCGTTAAGTGGAAAAGGATGTGGCGTTGCACAGACAACCAGGATGTTGGCTTAGAAGCAGCCATCATTTAAAGAGTGCGTAATAGCTCACTGGTCGAGTGACGCTGCGCCGAAAATGTATCGGGGCTAAACGATTCACCGAAGCTGTGGATTGACATCTACGATGTCAGTGGTAGGAGAGCGTTCTAAGTGCGTTGAAGTCAGACCGGAAGGACTGGTGGAGCGCTTAGAAGTGAGAATGCCGGTATGAGTAGCGAAAGACGGGTGAGAATCCCGTCCACCGTATGACTAAGGTTTCCTGAGGAAGGCTCGTCCGCTCAGGGTTAGTCGGGACCTAAGCCGAGGCCGACAGGCGTAGGCGATGGACAACAGGTTGATATTCCTGTACCACCTCCTCACCGTTTGAGAAATGGGGGGACGCAGTAGGATAGGGTAAGCGCGCTGTTGGTTATGCGCGTCCAAGCAGTAAGGCGTGTGTGTAGGCAAATCCGCACACTGTAACGTTGAGCTGTGATGGCGAGTCCGTATGGACGAAGTTCCTGATTTCACACTGCCAAGAAAAGCCTCTATCGAGGTGAGAGGTGCCCGTACCGCAAACCGACACAGGTAGTCGAGGAGAGAATCCTAAGGTGTGCGAGAGAACTCTCGTTAAGGAACTCGGCAAAATGACCCCGTAACTTCGGGAGAAGGGGTGCTCTTGAGCGTGCAAGCGCATGAGAGCCGCAGTGAATAGGCCCAGGCGACTGTTTAGCAAAAACACAGGTCTCTGCAAAACCGTAAGGTGACGTATAGGGGCTGACGCCTGCCCGGTGCTGGAAGGTTAAGAGGAGTGGTTAGCGCAAGCGAAGCTGCGAATTGAAGCCCCAGTAAACGGCGGCCGTAACTATAACGGTCCTAAGGTAGCGAAATTCCTTGTCGGGTAAGTTCCGACCCGCACGAAAGGCGTAACGATCTGGGCACTGTCTCAACGAGAGACTCGGTGAAATTATAGTACCTGTGAAGATGCAGGTTACCCGCGACAGGACGGAAAGACCCCGTGGAGCTTTACTGTAGCCTGATATTGAATTTTGGTACAACTTGTACAGGATAGGTAGGAGCCAGAGATCTCGGAGCGCCAGCTTCGAAGGAGGCGTCGGTGGGATACTACCCTGGTTGTATTGAAATTCTAACCCATGCCCCTTAGCGGGGCAGGAGACAGTGTCAGGCGGACAGTTTGACTGGGGCGGTCGCCTCCTAAAAGGTAACGGAGGCGCCCAAAGGTTCCCTCAGAATGGTTGGAAATCATTCGTAGAGTGTAAAGGCACAAGGGAGCTTGACTGCGAGACCTACAAGTCGAGCAGGGTCGAAAGACGGGCTTAGTGATCCGGTGGTTCCGCATGGAAGGGCCATCGCTCAACGGATAAAAGCTACCCCGGGGATAACAGGCTTATCTCCCCCAAGAGTCCACATCGACGGGGAGGTTTGGCACCTCGATGTCGGCTCATCGCATCCTGGGGCTGTAGTCGGTCCCAAGGGTTGGGCTGTTCGCCCATTAAAGCGGTACGCGAGCTGGGTTCAGAACGTCGTGAGACAGTTCGGTCCCTATCCGTCGTGGGCGTAGGAAATTTGAGAGGAGCTGTCCTTAGTACGAGAGGACCGGGATGGACACACCGCTGGTGTACCAGTTGTCTTGCCAAAGGCATCGCTGGGTAGCTATGTGTGGACGGGATAAGTGCTGAAAGCATCTAAGCATGAAGCCCCCCTCAAGATGAGATTTCCCATTACGCAAGTAAGTAAGATCCCTCAAAGACGATGAGGTAGATAGGTTCGAGGTGGAAGTGTGGTGACACATGGAGCTGACGAATACTAATCGATCGAGGACTTAACCAAATTGTTTGAAGCAATCAATGCGCCGTTTATCCAGTTTTGAAAGAACAATTCTTTCAACAATAATAATGAGAGCTTCAAGACACAAGTAGAACAAGGAAGCAACTGAGTGATTGAGGGAGCATACTTCTGTACGTGACTGATTGAGCGAGAGCAGCTGACGCAGTAATACGCCGTGTATTGAAGGTCGAATATAGTCTAGTGATGATGGCAAAGAGGTCACACCCGTTCCCATACCGAACACGGAAGTTAAGCTCTTTAGCGCCGATGGTAGTTGGGGGCTTCCCCCTGTGAGAGTAGGACGTCGCTAGGCAATTTATGAAAAGCCATGGACATATTCCATGGCTTTTTTTGTTATGTGCACTATTCATAAAATGTTATAATAAATAAAGCTATTTCCATACATTTTGACAATTCACTGAACTGTACACAATCGGATTTGATAATGGAGGAATTAAAATGAGACGTATCATTTTTTCTACTATTTCAATCTTATGCTTATTAATAACAATCTTTATGTTTGGGTATGATTCAACGAAATGGTATGGGAGCTTTTTAAAACTTCTCTATGACGTAAATATGTTTATGCCGTTTATATTAGCAGGGATAGGTATGATCAGTGCCATTTTCGGTATTAAAGGTGATTATCGTATGGTTCTTGTTGTCCTTCATTCATTTATACTACTTCTTTTTTTAGGCATTTATATAAAAGCTTTTTAATAGTAATAGGTAAGCATTGCCGAAGGAGATAGATTTTCAAATTTAATAAGAAACGATTCTTAAAGAAGAACTTAATAAAATTTAGGTTCTTCTTTTTTATATAAGGAGACTACTAAGGATTTGAATATGATATAGACACTAAAAATCATTATTAAGTTCATGCATACTTCTATAAGCAACTAAAGGTATAATGGAGTACAAGTAGTAAAGATGCAAAACGTGAAGTGGAAAGGAAGAAGAAGTTGGGAAAAAAACAAATTTGGTATGAAGTACAAGAAAATGAATCCATAGAAGAGTGTTTAGCAAGAATGCGACAAGACGGTTATATGGCCATTGGACGAAAAGAAGAGCCTCTTTTTCATATCGTCAATGGTGAACCAACCTATTTGCGTCAAAAAATTCAATTTAAAGCTATTCCTGCGCAAGATACGGAATGATTATGACTAAAATCCGAACGTTTTTTTTGCACTTATAAAAAATGTTCGCATTTTTGCATTGACGATAAGGTGATCACTTGTTAAAATGTGATAAGGAAAAACAAATATATCCCACATATATGCTAGAGGATTGGCTCTAGTGTCTCTACCCGGCACCGTAAATGCTGGACTATGCGGGAAAGCACTTTTGGCATATGATGAGAAACTCTATGTGCAGTTTGTACATAGGTATATTCTTGTTCTGATAAGTCCTCAAGTAAGCTGCTTTCACGTGTAGTAGTAGAGAGTAGTTTATTTGGGGATTTTCTTTGTATAAGATAAGAATTGCAGTGCTATTAAAAATAGATGCTAGCACAATAACTGATCATTTTTCTATCGTTTAAAAGGAGCGACAATTTATGAATCCGAAAATCGGTGTCATTATGGGTAGTTCAAGTGACTGGGAAACAATGAAACATGCATGTGATATTTTAGATGAATTACAAGTACCGTACGAAAAAAAGGTTGTATCTGCACATCGTACACCTGATTTAATGTTTGAATATGCAGAGCTTGCTCGTGAGCGAGGAATACAAGTAATTATCGCTGGAGCAGGTGGGGCTGCACATTTACCAGGAATGGTGGCAGCTAAAACAACGTTGCCTGTAATTGGAGTTCCAGTTCAGTCACGTGCACTTAATGGACTTGATTCATTATTATCCATTGTTCAAATGCCTGGTGGTGTACCTGTAGCAACTGTAGCTATTGGCAAAGCAGGAGCAACAAATGCAGGATTACTTGCAGCTCAAATTTTGTCAACAACAGATTCAGAACTTGCCAATAAATTAGATGCTAGACGTGAAGCAACAAAGCAGCAAGTATTAGAAAGCACAGGTGACTTAGTGTGACGAAGATTATTTATCCTGGACAAACGATAGGTATTATAGGTGGTGGCCAACTTGGTCGGATGATGGCACTTGCTGCTAAAGAGTCTGGATTTAAAATTGCTGTTCTTGAACCTGCAATGGACTCACCGTGTGGACAGGTAGCTGATATTCGTATTGTAGCCCCATATGATGATGAAGCTGCTTTAGAAGAGCTTGCAGAAGTAAGTGATGTCATCACGTATGAATTTGAAAATATTGATTATGAAGGCTTAAAGCGTTTATCACAAATGGCTTACGTTCCACAAGGGGCGGAGTTGGTACGCATTACACAAAACCGTGTGACAGAGAAAGACGCTATTGTGAAAGCTGGTTGTCCAGTAGCTCCATATATTGTTGCAAAAACTTATGAAGAATTAGTAGCCAATATTGATTCGATTGGGTATCCTTGTATAGTCAAAACAGCAAGAGGTGGCTATGATGGCAAAGGGCAGCAGCTTTTAAAATCAACTGACGATCTACCTTTAGCGAAAGATTTATTCACGCATTCTCAATGTATTGCAGAAGGCTTTGTTCCTTTCGTTAAGGAAGTATCGGTCATTGTTCAAAGAAATGGCCACGGTGAATCGTATTGTCAGCCAGTTGGAGAGAACATTCATGTTCATCATATTCTACATGAAACAATTGTGCCTGCTCGCATATCAGAAAGTACAGCTCAAGCTGCAGAACGTGAAGCTTTAAAAATTGCAGATTACTTACATTTAGTAGGAACGTTAGCGGTAGAAATGTTTGTGTTAGAAGATGGTGGGATTGTTATTAATGAATTAGCACCGAGACCTCATAATTCTGGTCACTATTCAATAGAGGCATGTAATGTTTCTCAATTCCATCAGCATATTCGAGCTGTCTGTGGTTGGCCATTACGAAAACCAGAACTTTGGGCACCATCTATTATGGTCAATGTATTAGGGCAGCATGTCGTGCCACTTAGTAACTCAATTGCTAAATATCCTGAATGGTCCATCCATCTTTATGGGAAAGCTGAAGCTAAGGTCAACCGTAAGATGGGCCATGTAACGATTATGACAAAAGACATAGAGGAAACACTACAACAAATCGAGAGTTCTGGCATCTGGTCAGAATAGAAGGAGATACGCGATGATTGAACGTTACACAAGACCCGAAATGGGCGCAATTTGGACAGAACAAAATAAATACCAAGCTTGGCTAGAAGTTGAAATTTTAGCTTGTGAGGCTTGGGCTGAAATAGGGGATATCCCAAAAGAGGATGTTGCTAAAATTCGTGAAAATGCTTCATTTGATGTGAACCGTATTTTAGAGATTGAACAAGAAACTCGTCATGACGTTGTTGCCTTTACACGTGCCGTTTCTGAAACACTTGGTGAAGAACGTAAGTGGGTACATTATGGTTTGACTTCTACAGACGTAGTGGACACAGCATTATCTTATTTAATCAAACAAGCAAATGATATTTTACGCAAAGACATTGTGAATTTCATTGATATTATTGCTGCTAAGGCAAAAGAACATAAATATACAGTTATGATGGGACGTACACATGGTGTTCATGCAGAACCAACAACTTTCGGTTTAAAACTTGGTTTATGGTATGAGGAAATGAAGCGTAACCTTGAACGTTTTGAAGCAGCAGCTAAAGTAATTGAAACTGGGAAAATGTCTGGAGCCGTTGGAACATATGCCAACATCGATCCTCGTGTTGAACAATATGTATGCGATAAATTAGGACTTACAGCATCACCGATTTCAACACAGACTTTACAGCGTGATCGCCATGCACAGTATTTAAGTGCCTTAGCTTTAATCGCTACATCTATTGAAAAATTCGCAACAGAAATTCGCGGCTTACAGAAATCAGAAACACGCGAAGTAGAAGAAGCTTTTGCAAAAGGACAAAAAGGGTCATCAGCAATGCCACATAAACGTAATCCAATTGGTTCTGAAAACATGGTTGGTATGTCTCGTTTAATGCGTGGATACATGGTGACAGCGTATGAGAATGTTGCTTTATGGCATGAGCGTGATATTTCTCATTCATCCGCAGAGCGCGTTATTTTACCGGATGCAACAATTACTCTTAACTATATGTTAAATCGCTTCGGTAATATTGTGAAAAACTTAACAGTATTCCCTGAAAATATGAAACGTAATATGGATCGCACATTTGGTCTAATTTATTCTCAACGCATCTTGTTAGCATTGATTGATAAAGGCTTAGTACGTGAAGAAGCTTATGATACCGTACAGCCTTTAGCGATGCAGGCATGGGACGAGCAAGTTCAGTTCCGTACATTAGTCGATGCAAGTGAAAAAATCACATCTTATTTAACTAAGGAAGAGCTGGATGAGTGTTTTGATTACAACTACCACTTACAGCATGTTGATATGATTTTTGAACGATTAGGACTTATCTAATATTTAAACTTTCTAAATGTTAGAGCCCACTAGTAAATGTTTCAGAGTTGGATCGTGGTGACACGATTCAATTCTGGACATTAATACAAGCGTATCTATAATATCAGGGGGAAAAACGACATGACTAAAGGTCAACTTTTGTATGAAGGTAAAGCAAAAAAATTGTACACAACTGAGGAAGAAAATGTGCTTCTTGTTGAGTATAAGGATAGTGCAACAGCATTCAATGGTGAAAAAAAAGAAGAAATAGAAGGCAAGGGCATTTTAAATAATCGCATTACTTCATTAATTTTCGAAAAATTACAAGCAAACGGAATTGCGTCACATTTCGTAAAACAATTATCTGATACGCAACAACTTGTAAAAAAAGTAGAAATTATTCCGATTGAAGTGGTTGTTCGTAATATAGCTGCTGGAAGTTTAGCAAAACGTCTTGGTCTGGAAGAAGGCACAGCTTTAAAAAGACCAATCGTCGAATTTTATTATAAAGATGATGAGTTAGGCGATCCCCTTATTACAACAGAGCATATAGATGTTCTTGACCTTGCGACTTCTACTGAAGTAACTGCTATTTATGATGGGGCACTAGCGGTTAACAAAGTTCTACAGCCAATCTTTGCAGATGTTAATGTGACACTAATTGATTTCAAATTAGAATTTGGCCGTGATACGAATGGCAATGTATTATTAGCTGATGAAATTTCACCGGATACTTGCAGACTTTGGGATGCAACAACAAAGCAAAAGTTAGACAAAGATGTTTTTCGTCGTGACCTTGGTAATTTAACTGAAGTTTATACTATTATACTTTCTAGACTCGGAGGCAAATAACAATGAAAAAAGTAAAAATCTATGTAACATTACGTGAGAGCATTCTTGACCCACAAGGCTCTGCAGTACAAGGTTCTTTAGCTAAAATGGGCTACGGTGAAGTAGCGGATTTACGTATCGGTAAATATCTTGAACTAACAATTAAAGATACAGAACGTGACATTGATACTCTAGTAAAAGAAATGTGTGAAAAGGTTTTAACGAACGTTGTAATTGAAGACTACCGTTACGAAGTCGAGGAGGCTAACTAATCATGAAATTCGCAGTACTCGTATTCCCTGGGTCAAACTGTGACATCGATATGTATCATGCCATTAAAGACGAGCTAGGTGAAGAAGTAGAATATGTATGGCATACAGCAACAGATCTAAGTGGGTTTGATGGCGTTTTAGTACCTGGAGGCTTCTCTTACGGAGATTATCTTCGTTGTGGTGCAATGGCTAATCAATCTAACATTATGGCAGAGGTTAAAAAAGCAGCTGATGCTGGTAAACCAGTTCTAGGTGTATGTAATGGCTTCCAAATCCTAACAGAAGCTGGTTTATTGCCAGGAGCTTTACTGCGCAATAAAAATTTAAAATTTATGTGCCGCACAGTACAGCTAAAAGTTGAAAACAACAATACATTATTTACAAATCAATATGAGCAAGGTCAAATCATTAATATTCCAATCGCACATGGTGAAGGAAATTACTACTGTGATGAGGAAACATTACAATCACTAAAAGATAATAATCAAATTGTATTCACATACTCAGGTGATAATCCAAACGGTTCTTTAGAAGATATCGCAGGGATTATAAACGAACGCGGCAATGTATTAGGGATGATGCCACACCCAGAGCGTGCTGTTGATGCACTGGTGGGCGGAGCTGACGGTCTAGCAGTATTTAAATCAATTGTGAAGCAGTGGAGGGAAAATCATGTCAACAACTAAGTTTGAGCCAACAGCACAGCAAATTAAAGATGAAAAGCTATACGCTGGTATGGGGATGTCAGACGAAGAATTTGCAATGGTAGAAGGTATTTTAGGACGTCTACCTAACTGGACAGAGACAGGTCTTTTCTCAGTAATGTGGTCTGAGCACTGCTCTTACAAAAATTCAAAGCCAGTATTACGTAAATTCCCTACAAAAGGTCCTCAAGTATTACAAGGACCAGGTGAAGGCGCAGGGATTGTCGATATTGGTGACGAACAAGCTGTAGTATTTAAAATGGAATCTCATAACCATCCATCTGCGATTGAACCTTATCAAGGAGCTGCTACTGGTGTAGGCGGTATTATTCGTGATGTTTTCTCAATGGGAGCACGTCCAATCGCCATGTTAAATTCATTACGCTTTGGTGAATTAAAATCGGCGCGTGGTAAATATCTTTTTGAAGAAGTCGTTGCTGGTATTGCTGGGTATGGTAACTGTATTGGAATTCCAACAGTAGGCGGTGAAATTCAATTTGATCCGTGTTATGAAGGAAATCCACTAGTAAATGCGATGTGTGTCGGTTTAATCGACCATAAGGATATTCAACGTGGTATTGCAGCTGGCGTAGGTAATACAGTTATGTACGTTGGTGCGAAAACAGGTCGTGACGGAATTCATGGTGCAACATTTGCCTCCGAAGAATTAACTGAGGAATCAGAAAACCAACGTCCAGCAGTACAAGTGGGAGATCCATTTATGGAGAAGCTTTTACTTGAAGCTTGTTTAGAGGTTGTCAAATCCGATGCTTTAGTTGGTATTCAAGATATGGGTGCTGCTGGTCTTACTTCTTCTTCAGCAGAAATGGCATCAAAGGCTGGTTCTGGTGTAGAAATGAACTTAGACTTAGTCCCTCAACGTGAGACAGGTATGACAGCTTATGAAATGATGTTATCTGAGTCTCAAGAACGTATGCTACTAGTTGTGAAAAAAGGTCGCGAAGATGAAATTAAAGCGATTTTTGATAAATATGATTTAGATGCTGTTGCAATCGGTCGAGTGACTGATGATAAAATGCTTCGTCTATTACACAACGGAGAAGTTGTAGCTGAAGTACCTGCTGATGCACTTGCAGAAGATGCACCCGTTTATCATAAGCCATCTGCAGAGCCTGCATACTATGCAGAGTTCCAAGCAATTGAAAATACAGAGCCTGTTGTGACAGATTACAAAGAGACATTAAATGCATTATTAAGAGCACCAACAATTGCCTCTAAAGAGTGGGTATATGATCAATATGATTATCAAGTGCGTACATCCACAGTTGTTAAACCGGGGTCTGATGCTGCCGTTATTCGTGTACGTGGTACAAATAAAGGTTTAGCAATGACAACAGACTGTAACTCTCGTTATATTTACCTAGATCCAGAAGTGGGCGGTGCGATTGCTGTAGCTGAAGCAGCTCGTAATATCGTGGCAACTGGTGGTACGCCACTTGCCATTACAGACTGCTTGAACTTTGGTAATCCAGAGAAACCAGAAATCTTCTGGCAAATTGAAAAATCTGCTGATGGTATTTCAGCTGCATGTACGGCATTAAATGCCCCAGTTATTGGTGGTAACGTCTCGCTTTATAATGAACGTTCAGGCGAAGCGGTTTATCCAACGCCAACAATTGGTATGGTTGGTCTTATTGAAGATTTAGCTCATGTCACTACACAAGAAGTAAAATGTGCAGGAGATATCGTATTTGTGATTGGTGAGACTAAAACCGAGTTTGGTGGGTCAGAGCTTCAAAAACTATTAAATAATGGGGTTATTTCAGGGAAAGCACCTGCCATCGATTTAGATGTAGAAGCAGCACGTCAGCAAGCTTTATTAAAGGCTATTAAAGCTGGTCTTGTACAATCAGCTCATGACGTAGCTGAAGGTGGCCTAGCGGTGGCTATTGCTGAAACAACATTCGGTGCAAACGGTCTTGGTGTTGATGTAACATTATCAGGCTCTGCAACCACTGCATTATTCAGCGAGAGTCAATCTCGTTTTGTTGTAACAGTTAAAGAAGAAAATACAGCTGCATTTGTAGAAATTATGAAAGACGCTCAAAAAATTGGTGTCGTAACAAACGATGCACTAGTTAAAATCAACGGGGACAAAGGTGTGCTTGTAGAAGGTACAGTGGAGGAATTCCGTTCTAATTGGAAAGGAGCAATCCCATGCTTGCTGAACTCAGAGGCTTAAACGAAGAATGTGGGGTGTTTGGTATTTGGGGTAACCCAAATCCAGCACACCTTAGCTATTACGGGCTCCATGCTCTTCAACACCGTGGACAAGAAGGTGCTGGAATTGTCGTTTCAGACGGACAGCATCTTCGCGCGGTGAAAGGCGAAGGACTAGTTAATGATGTTTTCAACGAAGAAAAATTAAAAGCAGTGGACGGCAAAGCAGCTATTGCTCATGTTCGTTACACGACTGCTGGTGGTGGCGGTATTGAAAATGTCCAGCCATTATTATTCCATTCCTCAACTGGTAGCCTTTCAATTGCCCATAACGGTAACTTGGTCAATGCGACACATTTAAAACAGTATTTAGAGCGACAAGGTAGTATTTTTCATTCAAGCTCTGATACAGAAGTGCTGGCGCATCTTATTAAGAAAAGCTCACATTCACCTTTCCGTGCGAAAGTGAAAAATGCCCTTTCTTTATTAAAGGGAGCGTATTCTTTCTTAATTATGACAAAGGATGAAATGCTTGTTGCACGTGATCCACATGGTTTACGTCCATTATCTCTAGGAAAGCTAGGAGATGGCTGGGTGGTAGCTTCTGAAACTTGTGCTTTTGATTTAATTGGTGCAGAATTCGTTCGTTCTGTGGAACCAGGAGAACTAATCATTATTAACGATGAGGGTGTCAAATCAGATCGTTTTGCTGATATGGAAAAGCGTTCTATGTGTGCAATGGAGTATGTCTATTTAGCACGTCCTGACTCTGATATTGACGGTATTAACGTTCACATGGCACGTAAACGTATGGGGAAACAGCTTGCTCGTGAATGTGCGCATATTGAGGCTGATGTTGTAACAGGTGTACCTGATTCAAGTATTTCAGCAGCAATCGGCTTTGCAGAGGAAAGTGGTATCCCTTATGAACTAGGTCTTATTAAAAATCGCTATGTTGGTCGTACGTTTATTCAACCTACACAAGAATTACGTGAACGTGGCGTAAAAATGAAGCTTTCACCAGTTGTTCAAGTCGTAAAGGGTAAACGTGTAGTTATGGTGGACGACTCCATTGTTCGCGGCACAACATCACGTCGTATTGTCAAAATGTTAAAAGATGCTGGTGCAGCAGAGGTCCATGTTGTGATCTCATCTCCGCCGATGACAAACCCTTGTTATTATGGCATTGATACTTCCACACATGAGGAACTGATTGCCTCTAGTCATAATGTAGATGAAATTCGTGAAGCGATCGGTGCAGATTCTTTGACGTTCCTTTCTGTTGAAGGAATGGTAGAGACCATCGCTCGTCCCTATGAAGATGACAACCGTGGACTATGCTTAGCATGTTTTACAGGCAAATATCCAACCGAGATTTTCCCGGATACCATCTTACCACATGAAAAAGAACTGTTACGTTAAGAAAAATATCGCAACGAATTAGTGACCTCTAGAAGGTTGTACAGTGATTCTAGAATAATAATTAGGCGATTCGGATGATAAGGAGGAACTCTGCGTGTCAAAGGCATATGAACAAGCAGGTGTAAATATAGAAGCGGGCTATGAAGCCGTTAAACGAATGAAGTCTCATGTTGAACGTACAAACCGTCTTGGTGTTATGGGAACGTTCGGTGGCTTTGGTGGCATGTTTGACTTGTCAGAACTTCAACTTAAAGAACCTGTTCTTATTTCAGGGACAGATGGTGTTGGAACAAAGCTAAAGCTAGCATTTATGGTAGATAAGCACGATACAATTGGCGTTGACTGTGTAGCCATGTGTGTTAATGATATAGTTGCCCAGGGAGCAGAGCCCTTGTACTTTTTAGATTACGTAGCTCTTGGAAAAGCTGAGCCTGCAAAAATCGAACAGATTGTTAAAGGTGTTGCAGATGGCTGTGTGCAATCTGGTGCGGCATTAATAGGTGGCGAAACTGCTGAAATGCCTGGTCTATATGAAGAGGATGAATATGATCTAGCTGGCTTTGCTGTAGGTGCATGCGAAAAATCTGACATTATTACAGGAGAAAAAATCGTAGAAGGTGATGTCCTAATTGGTATTGCATCAAGCGGTGTACATTCAAACGGTTATTCTTTAGTGCGTAAAATTGTCTTTGCAGATCATCAATACAAGGTTGATGCTGTTGTAGAAGGCTATGAAGATTTAGGACCAATTGGTGAGGCACTTCTCGTACCAACAAAGCTATACGCTAAGCCAGTATTAGCTGCTTTAAAGGCAGCCGATGTACATGGCTGTGCACATGTTACGGGTGGAGGATTCTATGAAAATCTACCACGTATGATGCCTGAAGGATTAGCAACTGAAATCGACCTAGGTTCTTGGCCTGTATTACGTATCTTTGAATTCCTGAAAGATAAAGGTCAGTTAGAAGATAAAGATTTATATAATGTGTTTAATATGGGTATTGGTTTTGTAATAGCTGTACCAGCAGATGAAGCTGATAAAGTCATCACAGCAGTAGAAGCAAATGGCGAAAAAGCATATACAATCGGCCGTGTTATTAAAGGTGAAGGCGTAGTATTTAATGGCTCACATGATGGGAGTCTAGTGTAATGACTGCACCAACAAAAATAGCCGTGTTTGCTTCAGGCAGCGGTAGTAATTTTCAAGCTATTCAAGAAGCTATTGATCGTGGGGAACTGCATGCAAAGGTTGAACTTGTGGTGACAGATAAGCCCGGTGCTTTTGTAGTGACACGTGCTGAAAACTTTGGGATTCCCGTGTTAGCTTTAAACCCAAAGGAATTTTCATCGAAGGCTGCTTACGAGAATGCTATTATTGATGCTTTACAAAAATGCGATGTTAAATGGATTGTACTTGCAGGATATATGCGTTTAATTAGTGACGTATTATTAGCCGCATTTCCACAACGAATAGTTAATATTCATCCTTCTTTATTGCCAGCATTCCCTGGAAAGGACGCCATCGGACAGGCAATGAATCATGGTGTGAAAATCACAGGTGTAACGGTCCATTTTGTAGATGAAGGGATGGATACTGGCCCGATTATCGCTCAGGCTGCAGTACCTGTTATAGAAGGAAATCAGGAGGCAACAGAAGCGGCCATTCACGAGCAAGAGCATCTATTATATACAAAAGCTTTAAAGCAATTATTACAGTAACTAAAGAGGAGTTAGGTCGAGAGCCTTACTCAGCAAATAAGACCTAACTCTATTAATCTATTAAGCAAGTCTATTCGCGCAAAAGCGCGATAAAAATTAGGAGGATATTGTTGTGACAAAACGTGCATTAATCAGTGTTTCCAATAAGGATGGTATTTTAGAATTTGCAAAGGAATTAGTAGCATTAGGTTATGAAATTTTATCAACTGGCGGTACAAAAAAAATGCTACAGGACAATGCAGTAGCTGTAACAGCAGTAGATGAAGTAACGAAATTCCCAGAAATTTTAGATGGCCGTGTTAAAACATTAAATCCAATGATTCATGGTGGTCTATTAGGGAAGTTTGACGATGCATCTCATCAAGCACAAATGAATGAGCATGGAATTGAGCCAATTGAGATTGTATGTGTTAATCTATATCCATTTGTTGAAACAATTTCAAAGCCTAATGTAACATGGGATGATGCAATTGAAAACATTGATATCGGTGGTCCAACAATGTTACGTTCTGCTGCAAAAAACCATCAATATGTAACAGTAATCGTGGACAGCAATGACTATGCAACAGTATTAGAAGAACTAAAAGCTAATGGTGCAACGACAATTGAAACACGTCGAAAACTAGCTGCAAAAGTTTTCCGTCACACAGCCGCTTATGATTCTTATATCTCAAACTACCTGACAGAGGAAGAGTTCCCAGAGAGCTTAACGATGACATATGAATTGAAGCAAAACTTACGCTATGGTGAAAACCCGCACCAAAAAGCGGCATTCTACCAAAAACGCCTTGGCTCTGATTTCTCATTAGCCTATGCAACACAATTACATGGTAAAGAGCTATCCTACAACAACATTCAAGATGGAAATGCAGCATTACAAATTGTAAAAGAATTTGAAAAGCCAGCTGCAGTAGCAGTGAAGCATATGAATCCATGTGGTGTTGGAACAGGTAACACATTAGAGGCAGCATTTGATAAAGCTTATGAAGCAGATCCAACATCTATTTTTGGTGGTATTATCGCATTAAATATGGAAGTGGATGCAGCAACGGCTGAGAAACTAAGTCATATTTTCCTTGAAATTATTATCGCACCAGCTTTCTCACAAGAAGCATTAGACATTTTAACCAAAAAGAAAAATATTCGCTTATTAACTATTCCTTTCGAACAAGCAAAACAAGATCAATTCAATGTAGTATCAGTTGAAGGCGGCCTGCTTGTACAAGAGCCAGATCGCTATGGCTTTGGCAATGCAGATATTAAGGTAGTGACAGATCGTGAGCCAACAGAACAAGAATGGGATGCACTACAACTTGGTTGGTCGGTTGTAAAGCATGTTAAATCAAATGCGATTGTTGTCACAGATTCTCATATGACACTTGGTGTAGGTGCAGGCCAAATGAACCGCGTTGGGGCAGCTAAAATTGCATTTGAGCAAGCAGGAGAAAAAGCAAAAGGTGCAGCACTAGCATCAGATGCATTTTTCCCAATGAGTGATACTGTTGAAGCTGCGGCTGCTGCTGGAATTACAGCGATTATTCAACCAGGTGGCTCAATCAAGGATCAAGATTCTATTGATAAAGCAAATGAATATGGTATTGCAATGGTATTTACAGGTGTACGCCATTTTAAACACTAATTGACTAAACATATAGAAAGCAAAACAGACCGAGATGTTGGTTCATCTCGGTCTTACTCACAAAGAGGAGGATTCTCTAAAATGAATGTATTAGTAATAGGAAGTGGCGGTCGTGAGCATGCAATCGCTAAGCAATTTAGTATATCTCCATCCGTTAACAAAGTATTTGTCGCGCCAGGCAATGATGGCATGCGAGGCGAGGTAGAAGTGGTGTCTATTGATTCAATGGACTTTGCAGGTCTCGCTCAATTTGCTAAGGAAAATGATATTGCTTTAACATTTGTTGGTCCTGAACAGCCGCTTGCTGAGGGGATTGTTGATTTCTTTACAGCTCGTGACTTACGTATTTTTGGCCCTACAAAAGTTGCGGCTCAAATAGAAAGTAGTAAATCCTATGCGAAAGAAATTATGAACAAATACAACATCCCTACTGCAGCCTATGAAACGTTTACTGAAGCAGAAAAGGCAATAGCTTATATTAAAGAACAAGGAGCGCCTATCGTAATAAAAGCAGATGGTTTAGCTGCTGGTAAGGGCGTTGTTGTAGCGATGACAGAGAAAGAAGCTATTGCTGCCGTGCAGGATATGATTGGGAACCAACGATTCGGTGAATCTTCTTCACGTGTTGTCATTGAAGAGTTTTTAGATGGGGAAGAATTCTCCTTTATGTCCTTTGTGCATAAAGGACAGATTTATCCAATGGTTATTGCACAGGATCATAAACGTGCTTATGACGGGGATAAAGGACCAAACACTGGAGGAATGGGTGCTTATTCACCAGTACCACAAATTTCACAAGAGGTAGTTGATATTGCATTTCAAACGATTGTAGAGCCTACTGTTAAAGGAATGGAGGCTGATGGCGCTTCCTTTACAGGTATCTTATATGCAGGGTTGATTTTAACGAAAAATGGCCCTCAGGTAATAGAATTTAATGCACGTTTCGGTGATCCAGAAACACAAGTAGTCTTACCGCGCATGGTTTCAGATTTTGGGGCATTTATGATGGCATTAATGGATGAACAGCCATTTGATCTGCAATGGTCTGAAGAAGCAATGTTAGGTGTTGTCATTGCGGCAGAAGGATACCCTGGTGATGTTGAAAAAGGTAAAGCGTTACCAAATTTAGAGGCACTTTCTACAACACATGCAGTATACCATGCTGGTACAAAACTAGTGGACGGCCGATTTGTTGGTATTGGTGGACGTGTATTACTTATCGGTGCAAAAGCGTCTACATTACAGGAAGCACAGGAAAAAGTATATGCAGGCATAGCCACAGAAAAGTGGGATCACTTTTTCTACCGTAAAGATATTGGCTGGCGTACATTTAAGTAAACGTATTTTTACTAAAATTTAAAGTAATTTTTAATCAACTTTTGAAACCTCTTGTTGATTCAAAACGTAAGAGGTAAGAGCCGTCTCAATAATAGATTGGGACGGCTCCTTTGACTAAGAAGGATTTTGAGCGTTATTACTACTTGTTGAGGAATTTTGAGTTGAAGTGCTGGTATCAGATTGCTTTGAAGTAGTAGCTTGAGAACCTGAAGAATTACCAGAAATAGCAGAAGAAAAATCCTTCATGAGCTTATCGATTTGTTCAGAAGACATAGAATTTTGCCCGCTGAACATACTTTGCATAGAGGTGTTCATGGCATTTTGCATATTGGAGTTTAAGATTGACTTTGTTGGACAATATTTAAACAATCCCTCTGCCATTTTCATGGCACCTAATGCAATCATCAATCGACCTTTTGTACAATTAGGATTTCTTGAAACTTTCGCGATACCAAATGCTGTCAAACCTGTACCCATGGCAAAACGACAAAATGCATTTTTTTCGCTTAAATTTGCTTGCTGCATCATCAAACTTCCTCCTTTAGTCATTGTGGAAAAAATTAGCGAGGTGCACTTTGCTTTATGAAAGTGCTGTGTTACGATTGAAACAAGATGATTGCATAAAGCATAATTTTTAAGAAAATATGCGATTATGCAGTAGTAGTATGTGATTTCAAGTTGGATTTACACAATGAAAAATTACGTAATTTAGGAAGGAGCGAATAGCATGGATCCAGTATGGAAAATAACAACATTACGTCAGCAATTAGCAGTAATCGATGGGAAAAAGGCACCTGATATCGTGCTGAAAAATGCACGTTATTTGCATAGTATGTTGAAACAATTTACAGTGGGAAACATTTGGATTTTAGGAGATCGCATTGTCTATGCTGGTGATAGAATGCCTCCTTTATTAGAAGGAACAGAAGTCGTGGATTGTACAGGAAAAACAATTGTACCTGGCTATATTGAACCTCATGTTCATCCATTCCAGCTTTACCATCCACAGTCATTTGCAGATTTTTGTGGTCAGCTTGGAACAACGACATTTATTTCGGATAATTTAAGCTTTGTTTTAAATTTAGAAAATAAGAAAGCGTTTTCAATTTTAGATAATTTGAAAAAGCTACCGTTTTCTTTTTATTGGTGGACTCGCTTTGATTCACAAACAGAGCTTGAACAAGAGGAAGAAGTTTTCTCTAATACCTCGATATTAGAGTGGTTAGAGCGAAGTGATGTCCTGCTTGGTGGAGAATTGACGGGCTGGCCAAAGCTACTACATGGCGATGATCAAATGCTTTATCGTATGCAAATGGCAAAGGGTCTAGGTAAAAAGATTGAAGGACATTTTCCTGGTGCTTCAGAAAGAACGTTAGCACGCATGAAATTACTTGGTGCTGATGGTGACCATGAGGCGATGACAGTGGAAGAGGTTGAGCGACGCATTATGCAAGGCTATGCCGTAACATTACGCCATTCTTCAATTCGTCCAGATTTACCCGATCTGCTAAAAGGAATAGTAGAAAAAGAACTTCCTATTTTTGATCATTTAATGATGACAACGGATGGCTCGCCACCTTCATTCCATGAGGATGGTGTAATGGATAAATGCATACAAGCTGCCTTAGATGCGGGGGTATCTCCAATTGATGCCTACCAAATGGCATCTTATAATGTGGCACGCTATTATAATATGTCTAATTTACATGGTTTTATCGCGACAGGACGTTTTGCTTCTATAAATATTTTACAAGATGAATATCATCCTGTTCCAGAAAGTGTCTTATCTAAAGGTGTTTGGCTAAAGCGTGATGGTGAACGTGTGCATAAACTTGCAACAATAGATTATTCAGCTATTCCTGCATTTGATTTAGATTTTTCATTAGATTCACAGGATTTCCAGTTTTCTATGCCGTTTGGAATTGCGCTTGTTAATGATGTCATTACAAAACCTTATAATTCATTGATTACAAGAGAAGGTCAGCTTGCCAATCATGATGAATGCTATTTAATGCTAATAAATCGAGAAGGAAACTGGCATGTTAATACAATGATTAAAGGGTTCGCAACCGATGTCCAAGGCTTTGCATCCTCCTATTCAAACACAGGCGATATTTTATTAATCGGAAAAAATAAAGACGATATGATCAAAGCCTTTGAAGAAATGAAGGCAATGAATGGCGGTATTGTTCTGGTCGAAAAAGGGGAAGTCGTAGCAGATATACCACTCACAATAGGCGGTCTTTTATATGATGGGGATGTACTAACACTAATGGAGAAAGAAAAGGCTTTAAAACAAGCTTTAGCAGATCGAGGCTATCAACTAGGGGATGCCATTTACACGCTATTATTTTTACAATCTACTCATTTACCATATATTCGCATCACACCAAAAGGAATTTTCGATGTAATGAAGAATAAGTTATTATTGCCTGCTGTTATGCGCTAATTGGTGAAAGTGTTTTAAAACAATTGCAGTTATGTGTAATTGTTTAAAGGAGAGGTATGCTTGTGTTCAAATCGAAGAAATTATTGATTGCTATGGCTTTTAGTGCCTTCGTAATCGGGGGATGTTCGAAGGAAGCGCCAAAGGTTAAAGAAGATGATGAAAATGTAGTGGAGGAAGAAACAGTAGTTGAAGAAACTGTACAACAACCAGAATTCGTGGCACCCCTTACTGGGGAGGCTGTGCAGAAGGAAATTACACAGCGGCCTATTATGGTGACAATCAATAATCATCCAGCAGCACGTCCACAATCTGGTTTAGCTGCTGCAGATATTATTTATGAAATGCTTGCGGAAGGTAATGTGACACGCTTTTTAGCAATCTACCAAAGTGAACTACCGGAAAATATTGGGCCTGTGCGTAGTGCGCGCTCCTATTTTATCGATATGGCAAAGGGATATGATGCCTTTTACGTAGCACATGGCTATAGCCCTGAAGCGAAAACCATGCTTGATAATCGTATAGTAGACAATATTAATGGGATGGCTTATGATGGCATACTTTTTAAACGTTCTAGCGATCGTGTGGCTCCGCACAATTCATATATTACATCAGAAAACATTGTAAAAGGTGCTAAAATGGTAGACGCTTCAATGAATTACAGTGAAAAAGTACTTCAGGGTTTTTATGAACCCAATGAACGTGGTAAAATAGGCATTGAAACAAGTCAAGTTGACATTTACTACGGAAATAATGAAGATTTCCACAACTCGTATGTGTATGATCATCAAAGTAATCACTATGAACGACAATCGGCTGGCGTGGACACAAAAGATATGTTAACGGGCGAAACAATATCATTAGCAAATGTCCTGTTTTTTGAAATGGATCACCAAATAATTGATGATATCGGTCGCCAAGAAATTGATTTAACGTCTGGTGGAAATGCGTACGTATTTCAAAATGGCTATTTGAGGGAAGTTGAATGGTCTAATGTGAATGGAATACCGACCGCTGTAGAGCAATCAGGAGAACCTGTAAAGCTTGTACCAGGAAAGTCTTGGGTTCACTTCGTACCATCTTCACCAGGGTTACAAGCAATGGTGAAAACGCAGCCTTAAAGGGAGGAAAATTGCATGCAAATCGAAAAAATTCGGGGGCATCAAACAGATCAATTATTTAAAGCAGTGTTAGAGCTGAAAGACATCGAGGAATGCTATAAGTTTTTTGATGATTTATGTACGATTAGTGAAATTCAATCGTTGGCACAACGCTTTGAGGTTGCACATTTATTACGTTTAAAGAAAACCTACGAATCCATTAAAAAGGAAACTGGGGCAAGTACAGCTACTATTTCACGTGTGCGTCGTTGCTTCGATTATGGAAATGATACATATGATGAAATGCTAGGTCGTTTGTATCCTGATGAAAAACCATTCCAAGCACCAAAAGAATAGTAGGAAAAAGAGACTGGGTAGAAGTTCTACTCAGTCTTTTTCATTTTTTTGTCGTTCATCATAAGCTATACTTGTAAACGAATAGATAGAAAATGATAGGTGGTAAAATAAATGGATTATTTAGAATGGAGACATGTGTTCAAGCTTGATCCAGCAAAGGACATTTCAGATGAAGACTTAGAAAAAATTTGTGAATCTGGGACAGACGTTATTTTGGTTGGCGGAACAGACAACGTGACATTAGATGGGGTATTAGATTTACTTGTCCGTGTGCGACGCTTTGAAGTCCCTATAGCACTTGAGATTTCTACCATTGATGCCGTTACACCAGGCTATGACTATTATTTTATCCCAACTGTATTAAATAGTGATGACCCAAAATGGATTAAAAATTTACATCATGAAGCCATTAAAGAATACGGAGATATTATGGTGTGGGATGAATTAGTTGCCGAGGGATATTGCATTTTAAATCCAGATTGTAAAGTAGCAGAAGTAACAGGCGCAAAAACTGATTTAACCATTGATGATGTCGTAGCTTATGCACGGATGGCAGAAAATTTCTTTAAGCTTCCAGTGTTTTATTTAGAATACAGTGGAGTTTATGGGAATCTAGAAGTAGTTAGCACAGTAAAAAATGAGCTAAAGCATACGAAGCTCTTTTATGGTGGAGGAATTACATCTGCAAAGCAGGCAGAGGAAATGGCACAGTTTGCAGATACAGTAGTAGTTGGAAATATTATTTATGAAGATATAAAAGCTGCACTTTCGACTGTTAAGGCTGTGAAAAATACGTTATAATTTTAGAACAAATGTTTGTAAGGCGGTGCGAAATGGAACAGTTAACAAAAAATTTACTAGCAGGCATGAATCCTGAACAGGAAAGAGCGGTCAAAACAACTGAGGGACCATTGCTGATTATGGCGGGTGCTGGGTCAGGAAAAACACGAGTTTTAACACATCGTATTGCTTACTTAGTCATCGAAAAGGAAGTATATCCTTCAAAAATATTAGCCATTACGTTTACGAATAAAGCGGCACGTGAAATGCGCGAGCGTATAGATAACATTCTTGGTAATGGCACAGGCGATAGTATGTGGGTCTCTACGTTCCACTCAATGTGTGTAAGAATTTTACGTCGTAATATCGATCAGCTAGGTATATCTCGTAATTTCTCCATTTTAGATTCTACCGATCAATTATCAGTGATTAAAAATGTGATGAAGGATGAGAATATTGATCCTAAGCGCTATGAGCCACGTGCCATTTTAAATGCCATTAGTGCAGCGAAGAACGAGTGTATAACAGCAGAGGATTATGCTGGTCAAATGAACGAAAAAAATCCATATGAACAAACTGTTGCACGTGTTTATAAAGGCTATGAAAAAAGATTACGACGCAATCAATCTCTTGATTTTGATGATTTAATTATGACGACAATTACGTTGTTTAATCGTGTACCTGAAGTACTTGAATACTATCAAAATAAATTCCAATACATTCATGTTGATGAATATCAAGATACGAATAAATCACAATATTTACTTGTTCAATTACTTGCTAAAAAGTTTAAAAATATTTGTGTTGTAGGGGATTCTGATCAGTCTATTTATCGTTGGCGTGGTGCAGATATTGGCAATATTCTTTCTTTTGAAAAGGATTATCCTGATGCCAAAGTGATTATGCTTGAGCAAAATTATCGTTCAACTAAACGCATCCTACAGGCAGCGAATGACGTCATTCAAAATAATACAACACGTTACCCAAAAGAACTGCGCACTGAAAACGCAGAAGGTGAAAAAATTGCCTTATATAAAGCTTATAACGAGCAGGAAGAAGCGCAATTTGTTGTACAAACCATTCAACAGTTAATTGAAAAAGAAAATCGTTCATTTGATGATTTTGCTATTCTTTATCGTACAAATGCTCAATCCCGTGTAATGGAGGAAGTACTTGTTAAGTCTAATATGGCCTATCAAATTGTTGGCGGGACAAAGTTCTATGATCGAAAAGAGATTAAAGATTTACTAGCTTATTTGCGTCTTATTGCCAATAATGACGATGATTTATCATTAGCTCGTATTATTAATGAACCAAAGCGTAGTATTGGCGCTACATCATTTGAGAAGATGGCACGCTATGCGATTGACCAGGATCGTTCGATTTTTGATGCAATGAATGATCTTGTATTTATGGGTCTATCAGGGAAGGCAGCAAACTCAGCAGAGCAATTTTATGCAATGATTAAAGGCTTTACAGACATGCAGGAATATTTGTCTGTCACGGAAATTGTAGAGCAAGTCATTGATAAATCTGGCTATCGTGCAATGCTACAAAATGAAAAAACGATTGAAGCAGAAAGCCGTTTAGAAAATATTGAAGAGTTCTTATCTGTTACGAAGGCTTTTGAAGAGCGTAGTGATGATAAAAGCTTAGTAGCATTTTTAACGGACTTAGCCCTAATTGCTGATATTGATGCGCTCGATAAAGAGGATGCCTCTAAGGGCAATATTATTTTAATGACTATGCACGCTGCTAAAGGTTTAGAGTTCCCGATTGTCTTTATCATTGGCATGGAGGAAAACATCTTCCCTCATTCCCGCTCTCTAGATGATCAGGATGAAATGGAGGAAGAGCGTCGACTTATGTATGTTGGGGTGACACGTGCAGAGGAGCGCCTTTATTTAACATGTGCTCAGAGCCGAACAATTTTTGGCCGTTCAAGCTTTAATAATGCTTCAAGATTTTTAGGTGAAATTTCAGAAGACATTACTGAATCTATTTCGAAGGCAGGTACTAAATCAACTATGCCGTTTGCTACTGGCAATCGTACAACAGGTGGCTATCATCAAAAACGTACACTAGGAGCAATTCAGCAAACGCAGCCTGCTACCGCACGTTTACAAGCAACTGGCGGAGATCAATTTGGCTGGAAGGCTGGAGATAAGGCTATTCATAAAAAATGGGGAACGGGTATGGTTGTTAGTGTAAAAGGTGAAGGTGATAGTACAGAACTTGATATCGCTTTTCCACAACCAATTGGTATTAAGCGATTACTGGCGCAATTTGCCCCAATTGAAAAAGCATAGCGGAGGAACGTAAATGAACGAAATCGAACAGCGAATTGCAGAGTTAAATAAATTATTGCACGAATATGGTCATGCCTATTATGTGTTAGATAAACCTGTCGTAGCTGATAGTGTCTACGATCAATTATTACATGAGCTGATTGCATTAGAAGAAGCAAATCCGTCACTTATTTACCCAGATTCTCCTACGCAGCGTGTTGGTGGAGCGGTGGTAGAGGGCTTTAAAAAAGTAACACATGATTATCCAATGCTTAGTCTTTCCAATGCTTTTAACGAAGCAGATTTACGAGAATTCGATCGTAAAGTTCGTCAGGCGATTGGGGACCATTTTTCTTATGTATGTGAGTTGAAAATAGATGGTCTAGCTATTTCACTTAAGTACGAAAATGGTGTGTTTATACAAGGTGCTACACGAGGAGATGGTGTAGTTGGGGAAGATATTACAGCCAATTTAAAGACAATCCGTGCGATTCCCCTTCGTTTAAAGGAACCAGTTACGATTGAAGTTCGTGGTGAGGCATATATGCCTAAAAAGTCTTTTGAAAAATTAAATGCCCAACGTGCAGACAATGGTGAGGAATTGTTTGCCAATCCTCGTAATGCTGCAGCTGGCTCATTACGCCAGTTAGACCCTAAAATTGCGGCAAGTCGCCAACTATCAACTTTTATCTATGCCATTGGCGGAGACGGAGAAGTATATGGTATCGATGGTCATGCGGAGATGCTTGATTATTTGGAAGGCCTAGGCTTCCCTTCAAATAAAGAGCGCCAACGATGCTCTTCTATTGAAGAAGTAATGTCCTTTATAGAACATTGGACAGAAAACCGTCCAAAATTAGCTTACGAGATTGACGGCATTGTTATTAAAGTGGACCGTTATGCTCAGCAAGATGAGCTAGGTTATACAGCAAAGAGTCCACGTTGGGCGATTGCATACAAATTTCCCGCAGAAGAAGTTGTTACAACATTGCTTGATATTGACTTAACAGTGGGACGTACAGGTGTAGTTACGCCAACGGCTATTTTAACACCAGTACAAGTAGCAGGGACAACGGTGCAACGTGCTTCCCTACACAATGAAGATTTAATTAGAGATAAAGATATTCGTTTAGGGGATACAGTCATCATTCGAAAAGCAGGTGATATTATCCCACAGGTGGTAGGGGTGCTAATCGAACAACGACCAGAGGACTCCGTTCCATTTATGATGCCAAAAAATTGCCCTGTTTGTGATAGTGAATTGATTCGTATTGAAGGTGAAGTAGCATTACGCTGTGTAAATCCTGCTTGCTTTGCTCAAATTGCGGAAAGCATAAAATATTTTGTTTCTCGAAATGCCATGAACATTGATGGCCTTGGAGATAAAGTAGTTGAGCAATTATTACGTGCAGATTTAATCCATGATGTTTCTGATTTATATCATCTAACAGTTGAGCAACTTGTTGAATTAGAACGCATGGGTGAAAAATCGGCAACTAATTTAGTGAATGCCATCCAAGCTTCGAAGGAGAATTCTATGGAGCGTTTATTAATCGGTCTTGGAATTCGACATGTTGGTGAAAAAGCAGCAAAAATTGTATCAGAGGAATTTGGTTCAATGGAAGCGGTAATGGTAGCAACAGAGGATCAGCTAGTGGCAATTTATGAGATTGGTGATAAAATGGCGTCTTCGTTAGTGGAATATTTCTCAAATGAAGACGCACGCGCGGTTATTGGACGTCTTGCAGAGGCAGGCGTAAATATGACCTATAAAGGTAAAAAAGTAGAAGTGGCTATTGGGGAAAGTCCTTTTGCAGGGAAAACAATTGTTTTAACTGGTAAACTTGAGCAATTGACACGTAACGAAGCAAAGGCGAAAATAGAAGAGTTAGGTGGTACTGTCACAGGCAGTGTCAGCAAAAAAACAGACCTTGTTATCGCGGGTGCGGACGCAGGCTCTAAGCTGGCAAAGGCTGAGCAATTAGGTATTGAAGTTTGGAATGAAGAAAACTTAATTGAACAACTTGACCTCATCTAATAAAAACACTGACGACATATCCTCATGAAAGGCATGTGGAATGCTAGATTACATCATGGCGTCCAGTGATTTCGTCGGACAAAATTGATTATTAGTAAAGGAGCACTAAATAATGAAGTCTTTTCGACTCATTCCAGCAATCGTAGCTGCTGCAATGCTAGTCGGCTGTGTGCCTTCTAACAAGGAGGAGACAGAGCTTACACAGGAAACGCAACAGAAAGAAAAAGCTGAAACAACAATTATCCCAAGCATACAAATTGATGAATCCTATTATAAGACACTTATTCCTTATAAAGAGAGTGCAAGTAGAGGTCTAGTTGTATCTAATATTTATACGAAATATGATATGAAGGAAGTTGAAACAGGTTTAATGCGTCTATCTCAAAATGAGTTTGACACTGAAAACTATTACTTCCAAGAAGGTCAATATTTAGCTGAAAGTACAGTGAGCTCTTGGCTTGCTCGAAGTTCGCAAACAGAAGATGGATTAAATCCACCGACAACAGACACAATGACACCTGAAGAGCGAGCACTAAAGGCTCCTGTTTATTTATCCCATATTGTCGAGCAAAATTACTTAACGAAGACAAAGGATAATAAAGTTAAATTAGGTGGAATATCAATCGGTCTTGCGTTAAATTCTATTTATTATTATCAAAAGGAACAATATGGTGAATACTACGAGAAACCAATTTCTGAGTCTACTCTTGTTGAGCAAGGCAAAAAAATGGCCGCGGAAATTGTTTCGCGTTTGCGAACACGTGATGAGTTAAAGGATATTCCGATTGTTGTTGGCTTGTTTAAACAGCAAGCTCGCAATCAGATTATTCCAGGAACCTATTTTAGCTATGGTGTAGCAAAAGCTGGACAGAATAACATTGCTGATTGGGAAGGAATAGATGAAAATTACGTCCTGTTCCCAACAGATGATTCACAGGATGTATACCGTGATATCAACAATAATTTCAAGAATTTTAAACAAGATGTTGATAAATATTTCTCTAACTATACAAGTGTGATCGGGACTGGCTTCTATCGTAATAAGCAAATACAAAATCTTTCGATTGAAATTCCAATCCAATTTTTCGGCAAAGCTGAAATAATAGGCTTTACGCAATATTTGACAGGTATTTTAATCAATCAATTTGATAATATTCATGTTGAAGTGAGCGTTACTTCAGTAAATGGTCCAGAGGCATTGATCATAAAAAAAGCCAATGACAAGGATCCTTTCGTTCATGTTTATGATTAATATAGTCAGCCTCTGTGCTGGCTATATTTTTATGTAGACGGATAAAATGCAGGAGAGGGAACTGGTATATCGTGACAACACTTTGCTATAGTAGTGAAAGTTTCTATATTTTTGGTGAAAGTTGTGATTTTTAATATGAAAAATGTTATGATTATTGGCATGGTTAACTTTATTCAACCCTATTGTTATCAATAAAAACAATGAATTGAACAAGTATTCGGAGGTGTGAAAAATGGCTAAATTAACAAAAGAAGAAGTAAAGCACGTGGCAAATTTAGCACGTCTTGCAATAACAGAAGAAGAAGCAGAGAAATTTGCTGAGCAACTTGGAAAAATTACTGAATTTGCGGAGCAGTTAAATGAGCTAGATACAACAAATGTTGAACCAACTACTCACGTTTTACCACTAGTGAATGTAATGCGTGAAGATGTAGCAGTAAAAGGTTTAGACCGCGAAGTAATGATGTTAAACGTAAAAGAACAAGAAGATGGTCAAGTAAAAGTACCAGCTATCATGTAATACTAAAACATAGGAGGATTCCTCATGACGTTATTTGAACGTTCAGCAAAGGAGTTACAAGCTGAAATAAAAGCAGGTAACTTATCAATCGCTGACTTAACGAAAGAAGCATACGAACGTATTGCAAAGCTTGATGGCGATGTACAAGCATTCCTTGCTTCAAACGAAGAAAAAGCAACTGCACAAGCTGCTGAAATGGATAAAGTACCATTTGAAAAGCGTGGACCTTTATTTGGTCTTCCAATCGGTGTGAAAGACAACATTGTAACAGAAGGATTAGAAACAACTTGTGCCTCTAAAATTCTAGAAGGCTTTATGCCAATTTACGATGCAACTGTTGTAAATAAGCTACGCGAAGCTGGAATGATTACAATCGGTAAATTAAACATGGACGAGTTTGCTATGGGTTCTTCTAACGAAAACTCATACTATAAAACAACAAAAAATCCATGGAACTTAAACCACGTACCAGGGGGATCTTCAGGTGCATCTGCAGCAGCAGTAGCAGCAGGGGAAGTTCCATTCTCTCTTGGTTCTGATACAGGTGGTTCAATCCGTCAACCTGCAGCTTACTGTGGTGTTGTAGGAATGAAACCTACATATGGTCGTGTATCTCGTTTTGGTCTAGTAGCATTTGCATCATCTCTAGATCAAATTGGACCAATTACACGCAATGTTGAAGATAATGCGCTATTACTTGAAGCGATTGCAGGTTTAGATCCAAATGATTCTACTTCTGCAAACGTAGAGGTGCCAAATTATGCAGCAGCTCTTACTGGTGATGTAAAAGGTTTACGTATCGCTGTACCAAAAGAATTCCTTGGTGAGGGTGTTGGCGAAGCAGCACGTCAATCAGTGCTTGCTGCATTAGAAGTATTAAAAGGCTTAGGTGCTACAGTAGAAGAAGTATCTCTTCCTCATTCGAAATATGCACTTGCAGCGTACTATATCCTTTCTTCATCTGAAGCGTCTTCTAATTTATCTCGTTTCGATGGTATCCGTTATGGTTTCCGTGCAGAAAACGTTACTAATTTAATGGATCTTTATAAAGAAACACGTGCACAAGGATTTGGTGATGAAGTAAAACGTCGTATTATGCTAGGAACTTACTCATTAAGTGCTGGTACGTATGACGCCTATTATAAAAAAGCACAACAAGCACGTACACTGATCAAAGCAGACTACGACAAAGTATTTGAAGACTTTGACGTAATCATTGGACCAACATCTCCAACACCAGCTTTCAAAATTGGTGAAAACGTTGATGATCCTATGACAATGTATGCCAACGATATTTTAACAATCCCGATGAACTTAGCAGGCGTACCAGCCATTTCTATTCCATGTGGCTTTGAAAATGGCTTACCACTAGGTTTACAAATTATCGGTAAATACTTCGATGAAGAAACTATTTACCGTGTAGCTCATGCTTTTGAACAAGCAACGGAGTTCCATAAAGAAGTTCCTCAAATGTGGGAGGGAAAATAACATGAACTTTGAAACAGTCATTGGTTTAGAAGTACACGTTGAGTTGAAAACTAACTCAAAAATCTTCTCACCAGCACCTGCTCACTTCGGTGCTGAACCAAATACAAATACAACAGTAATCGACTTAGGCTATCCTGGTGTCCTACCAGTACTTAATAAAAATGTGGTAGATTTCGCAATGCGTGCCGCTCTTGCACTAAACATGGAAATCGAGCAAGAAACAAAGTTTGACCGTAAAAACTACTTCTATCCAGATAATCCGAAAGCTTATCAAATCTCACAATTTGATAAACCAATCGGTAAAAATGGCTGGATTGATATTGAAGTAGACGGCTATACAAAACGTATTGGTATTACACGTCTTCATATGGAAGAAGATGCTGGTAAACTTTCACATGCTGGTGATCATTCATTAGTTGACTTTAACCGTCAAGGAACACCACTAGTAGAAATCGTTTCAGAGCCAGACATTCGTACACCAAACGAAGCGTATGCTTACCTTGAAAAATTAAAATCAATTATCCAATATACAGAAGTATCTGACTGTAAGATGGAAGAAGGATCACTTCGTTGTGATGCCAACATTTCTATTCGTCCTTATGGTCAAGAAGAGTTTGGAACAAAAACAGAGCTTAAAAACCTCAACTCCTTCAACTATGTTCGTCGTGGTTTAGAGCATGAAGAATTACGCCAAGCAGATGTATTATTATCAGGTGGCGTGATTGAGCAAGAAACACGTCGTTTTGATGAAAAAACAGGTAAAACAATTTTAATGCGTGTTAAAGAGGGAACAGATGATTACCGCTACTTCCCAGAGCCAGACTTAGTTCGTCTATCTATTGATGACGAATGGTTAGAGCGTGTAAAATCAGAAATTCCTGAGCTTCCAGATGCACGTAAAAAACGTTACGTTGAAGAATTAGGCTTAACACCATATGATGCAGGTGTGCTTGTTATTTCTAAAGAAATCTCAGACTTCTTCGAGGCAATGGTAGCAAATGGTGCAGATGCAAAACTATCTGCCAACTGGTTAATGGGTGATGTTTCTGCTTACTTAAATGCAGAATTAAAAGACTTAAAAGATACAGCATTAACACCAGAAAACCTTGCTGAGATGGTGAAATTAATTTCTGATGGTACAATTTCTTCTAAGATCGGTAAAAAGGTATTTGCTGAATTAGTTGAAAAAGGTGGTTCTGCACAGGAAATTGTAAAAGCTAAAGGGTTAGTTCAAATTTCCGATGAGGGTGCATTACTAGCTATCGTAACAGAGGTTTTAGATAACAATGCTCAATCTATCGAAGACTTCAAAAATGGTAAGGATCGTGCTATTGGCTTTTTAGTTGGTCAAATTATGAAAGCAACAAAAGGCCAAGCCAATCCACCAATGGTTAATAAATTATTACAACAAGAAATTGCCAAACGATAATACTCGTTGTAACATAATAGCCGAGAGAGCTTCTTGCTCCCTCGGCTATTAATTTTAATAAATGTAACAAATTTGAAATTCACGATACTTAATAGTTGTTTAAAAAGAGTATTCATAGCAAAATATAGAATAGATAATAATAAGGGGGACGAGCCAATGAAAACAGAACAACAATATTTCAATGAAGCTATTTCAATACAACAATATATGGACAATATGTCTACACTGAAGGAAGAGAGCTTTCGTATTTATGATGGCTTTGAAGTGCCAACAAATGATGGTTTTATCGAATTGTTAAAGAACAAACAACCAAAAATTTTAACAATCACAGAAGACTGGTGCGGAGATGCAATGTTAAACAATCCAATTATTCGTCGTGTTGCTGAAGCAGCAGGATTAGAGATGCGTACTGTTTTCCGTGATGCAGATACAGAACTTATTGACCGTTATCTAACAAATGGTGGTCGTGCGATCCCAATTTACTTGCTATTAGATGCAGGTGAGGTTATTGGCAAATGGGGACCACGTGCACCTGAATTACAAGAACTAGTAGTAACAAAACGTGCGAGCTTACCTGATAAGGAAGATCCAGCTTTTGAAGAAGCTCAAAAAGCCTTATATGCAGAAATTCGAGAGGAAAACATTTCGAATCAAACATACTGGACGTATGTCTATGAGGATTTTAAAAAGCAGGTAACAAACGCTTTACAAAAATAACAAAAGCATGACAACATTTCGACGTATAATTCGTTGAATGAAATAGAATCTTATGAAGCAGGAAGGTATGTTATGAAACGAGCAAGAATCATTTATAATCCTACATCTGGACGCGAAGTGTTTAAGAAACATCTACCAGAGGTGTTGGAAAAACTAGAGGTAGCAGGCTATGAAACATCCTGTCACGCAACAACATGTGAGGGTGATGCAACGCTTGCAGCAAAAAATGCGGTAGAACGCGGTTTTGATATCATCATCGCAGTTGGTGGAGATGGCACATTAAATGAAGTTGTTTCAGGTGTAAGTCCATTTGAAAACCGTCCGAAAGTTGGTCTAATTCCGATGGGCACTACAAATGATTTTGCCCGTGCCGTGCATATTCCTCGAAATATTGATGAGGCAGTAGACATTATTATTCAAGGCGACACATTACCTGTTGATGTGGGTCTATTAAATGGTGAACGCTATTTTATCAATATTGCTGCTGGAGGACGCATTACGGAGCTAACATATGAAGTACCAAGTAAAATGAAAACGATGCTTGGTCAGTTAGCTTATTATTTAAAGGCAGTAGAAATGATCCCTTCAATTAAGGCCTCGCACATGCGCATCGAATATGATGGCGAAGTGTTTGACGGTGATGCCATGATGTTCCTATGTGGATTAACAAATTCAGTTGGAGGCTTTGAAAAACTAGCACCTGATGCAAGCATTAATGATGGATACTTTACATTGCTAGTACTAAAAAAAGTAAGCCTCCCAGAGTTTATTCAACTAGCTGCGATGGCCTTAAGAGGCGAGCACCTGAATGATGATCGCGTCATTTACAAAAAAGCTAGTGTCGTCAAAGTGACAACTGAAAATGAGGTACATCTCAACCTAGATGGCGAATATGGCGGTGACGCACCTGCTACATTTGAAAACCTGAAGCGTCATATTGAAATCTTTGTTCCTCTTGCTGATATTCGAGAAGAAGACCGAATTTAAATATTATAAAGCTCATCCAGTATAGTGTGGATGAGCTTTTTTCATAATGTGTGGCCACCCGCTCAAAAGGAAGCCGGAAGCGCTCATAAAAGTGTGGCACCCGCTCGAACGGAAGCCGGAAGCGCTCAAAAAGGTGTGGCACCCGCTCGAAAGGAAGGCAAAAGCGCTCATAAAAGTGTAGGACCCGCTCGAACTGGAGCTGGAAGCGCTCATAAAAGTGTAGGACCCGCTCAAAAGTAAGTCGGAAGCGCTCATAAAAGTGTGGCACCCGCTCAAAAGGAAGCCGGAAGCGCTCAAAAAGGTGTGGCACCCGCTCGAAAGGAAGGTGGAAGCGCTCAAAAAGGTGTGGCACCCGCTCGAACGGAAGCCAGAAGCGCTCATAAAAGTGTAGGACCCGCTCGAAAGGAAGGCGGAAGCGCTCATAAAAGTGTGGCACCCGCTCAAAAGGAAGCCGGAAGCGCTCAAAAAGGCGTGGCACCCGCTCGAAAGGAAGGCAAAAGCGCTCAAAAAGGTGTGGCACCCGCTCGAAAGGAAGCCGGAAGCGCTCAAAAAGGTGTGGCACCCGCTCATAAGGAAACCAAAAGCGCTCATAAAAGTATAGGACCCGCTCCAAAAGAAAGCTCACCCCAATTAACTTCAATATACAATCAAAAGAAACTTACGAAGCAAGAAAATTCCTGAAAATCCATTCTATCCATTTTCCCTACCTAGAATAAAATCCAATGAAATCCCGGTTTTATCATTTAGAACTGGAATTGTGAATGAATTTAGAAAAATGTTTGGCGAATGTGCGTATATTACTTGAACAAAATTTGAAACCTTAATAATAGGCTGAAATTTCAGGCCGTTATTAAGGTTTTTTTCGTTGTAATAGTGGAAAATGGGGGTATGGATAAGGGAAAGGAAGTGTTGCCTTTGTATAAGTCACAAGAAAAGAAGCTTATATGGCTAAGCTTTGGTGTTGCAATTATTATGCTACTTTCCATTGTTGGAAGAATATTTGGAAGTTAGGGGGGCAATGAGATGATTAATGAATCAGCAGTCTTTTGGAGTCGAGCCTTAACGGAGTTAACATTATCGTTCCATATTATTTATGCAACGATTGGTGTGGGTGTCCCGTTAATGATTATGATTGCACAATGGACTGGGTATAAAAAGAATGATGAGCATTATATCTTAATGGCAAGACGTTGGGCGCGTGGTTTTGTTATTACTGTGGCAGTTGGTGTTGTAACAGGGACTGCCATTGGCTTACAACTTTCTTTATTGTGGCCTAACTTTATGCAGCTAGCTGGTCAAACCATTGCATTACCACTATTTATGGAAACGTTTGCATTTTTCTTTGAAGCAATCTTCTTGGGCATATATTTATATACATGGGACCGCTTTGATAGTCAGAAAAAGCATATGCTATTGTTAATCCCTGTTGCTGTGGGAGCATCAATGTCAGCGGTATTCATTACAATCGTCAATGCTTTTATGAATGCGCCGAGAGGATTCGATATTGTAGACGGTGAACTTGTTAATATACAACCTTTTCTTGCAATGTTTAATCCAGCCATGCCGACAAAGGTGGCACATGTGCTCGTTACAGCGTATATGACATCGGCCTTTGTGCTAGCAGCTATTGCAGGATTTAGAATGCTAAAAGGTTCTAAGCATGTATACCATAAGAAATCTTTACTTTTATTAATGAAAATTGGCTTGATCTTCTCCATAGCAGCAGCGGTGATTGGAGATTTTTCAGGAAAATACTTAGCCGAATATCAACCGGAAAAACTTGCCGCAGCAGAATGGCATTTTGAAACAGAAGGTAAAGCTTCTCTTGTACTATTTGGTGTATTAGATGGAGAAGAAGTAAAATATGCAATCAAAATTCCGTATGCTTTAAGCATTCTTGCACATTTTAATCCTAATGCAGAGGTAATCGGCTTAGATCAATTTGCGGAAGAGGATCTACCACCACTCTATATTCATTATCTCTTCGATATCATGGTTTCCATCGGTATGTTTATGGTGCTAGTTTCATTACTTTATGTTGTAGGGAAGGCACGGAGATGGCAGTTTATTCATTCACGATGGTATAGATGGATTATTGTAGCGGGAGGACCACTGTCCATCATCGCCATTGAAGCGGGATGGTGGCTTGCAGAAGTGGGACGACAACCATGGATACTTTATGGTTTGATGCGTACACCAGAAGGAGCTACTACGAGTGATCATGTGGATTTAATGATGCTATTATTTGCAGGTGTTTATGCTGTATTAGCTGTAGGAAGTATTGTTGTATTGGTACGAATGTTTAAAAAGAATCCAATCGAACGTGAGATTGAAGATCGTCACTCTGAAAAAGGCGGTGACATTCTATGACGTTAGAGATATTAGGTATTTCAGTATTATGGATTTTTCTATTTGGCTATGTGATTGTCGCATCAATTGATTTTGGTGCTGGCTTCTTTAACGCCTATAGTCTCCTTATTGGTAAAAATCACATTTTAACAAATATTATTAAACGTTATTTATCGCCAGTCTGGGAAGTAACTAATGTCTTTTTAGTATTCTTCTTTGTAGGAATCGTAGGATTTTTCCCGCAAACTGCTTTTTATTACGGAACGATTTTACTTGTACCAGTCAGTATTTCACTTGTACTATTGGCAATTCGAGGCTCCTACTATGCCTTTGAATCCTATGGAACACGAGGACATATAGGATATACACTGACATATGGTGTGGCAGGTTTATTAATTCCCGCTTCCTTGTCTGTGGTCTTTGCCATTGCGGGTGGAGGCTATGTTGATCTAGTCGAAGGGCAACCTGTGCTAAACTATTGGACTTTATATACAAGTCCATTTGCATGGAGCATCGTAGTACTAAGTATTGCTGCTGTATTGTATATATCGGCTGTATTTTTAACTTGGTATGCCCATAAAGCAAATGACAAAGAAGCAACAAAACTGATGCGAAAATATGCACTTGTTTGGGCAGCTCCTTTAATGATTAGTGCACTTGGTATTATGTATGAAATGAAATCCATCAATCCAGAAAGTTTTAGCCACATGGTTAATTTATGGTGGATGTTTGCGATTTCAGCTGTTTTATTTATCATCACAGTCATACTCATTGCGATGCGTAAAAAATACGGTCTCGCAGTTGGTCTTCTTATAGCTCAATTTGCAGTAGCTTTCTTTGCGTATGGTATTGCGCAATATCCATATTTACTGTATCCGTATTTAACAATTTACGATAGCTTCACAAGCACACAAATGGCGATTGCTTTAGTCATCGCATTTATTTTAGGGCTGTGTCTTCTTCTCCCTTCACTTTATTTATTGATGAAATTATTCTTGTTCAATAAAAACTATGTGACAGGAAAAGAAGACAATCACGCATAGGAGGAAATCAATTATGCAAAGTTTTTTAATTTTTTATGCGCCTTTTATTGTCGTCATTCTTGGTATCTTGTGTGCTTTTTGGTGGGCACCAAGGGATTATCATATTACTAAAGAGCAAGGAAAGAGTCGCGAATAGCGGCTCTTTTTTCAAGTGAGCTACAAGAGAAATGATGACGGCAAGTCTTGTTCTTTTTTCATTCGCCAACACATGCTACAATAAGGAGATTGAAATGGAGGATGTACGAATGTCAGCACCCGTGAAAAAAAATGAACGACTTACTGTTTATATAGAAGATTTAACGCATGATGGTAATGGTGTCGCTAAGGTTGAGGGCTATCCATTATTTATACAAGGCGCACTACCAAATGAAACAGCTGAAATCCATGTGATGAAAACTTTGAAAAATTATGGCTTTGCAAAAGTTGTAGAAATTATAGAGCCATCACCAGACCGAGTAGAAGCACCTTGTGCCTATTTCAAACAATGTGGCGGCTGTCAATTACAGCATTTATCCTATGAGGGACAGCTAAAATGGAAAGAAAATATGGTGCGTAATGTGATGCAGCGCATTGGTAAAATTGATGCACCAGTTCTTCCTGTAAAAGGAATGAAAGAGCCTTGGCATTATCGTAATAAAGCGCAGATTCCTTTCTCTGAAAATGAGTCAGGTCAAGCGATTGCAGGGTTTTATAAAACAAAAACACATAGCATTGTTGATATGGAACGTTGCTTAATTCAAACAGGAGAAGCAGACGCAATTCTAGCTGGCTTGAAAAAAGAATTAAACGCGATAGGGATTCGCCCTTACAACGAACATACACATGAAGGAATGCTACGTCATGTTGTCATTCGAAAGGCACGAGCAACAGGTGAAGTCATGGTTGTCCTCGTGACCAAAAAGAAAAAGTTCCCTCAAAAAGAGGCAGCCATTGCAGTGATTCAAAAGCTCGTTCCGAATATCACGTCAATTATGCAAAATGTGAATAGTGAGAAAACCAATGTGATTTTTGGTGATGACACGATCAACCTTTGGGGTAAGGATGTCATTATAGATACAATTGGCGACGTACGCTTTGAAATTTCAGCTCGCTCCTTCTATCAAGTCAACCCAGAGCAAACAGAGGTCCTCTACAAACAAGCATTGGATTATGCTGACTTGCAGGGTGATGAACGCGTCATTGATGCGTATTGTGGAATTGGTACGATTTCTTTATTCCTTGCACAAAAAGCAAAAGCAGTCATGGGAGTTGAAATTGTCCCACAAGCAATTGAAGATGCCAAACGCAACGCAGTACTCAATGGTTTTACAAATACTTATTTTGAGGCTGGCCCTGCAGAGGAAGTTATTCCGAGATGGTATAAAGAAGGTAAAGAAGCGGATGTACTTGTTGTGGATCCACCACGCAAAGGCTGCGATGAAGCACTTCTAAAAACAATTTTAGAACAGCGTCCAAAACGGGTAGTTTATGTATCCTGTAACCCAGCCACATTAGCACGCGACCTTCGTATTTTGGAGGATGGTGGCTATCAAACACAGGAAATTCAGCCAGTAGATATGTTCCCGCATTCGACGCATTGTGAAGCGGTGGCGTGGTTGGAGTTAGTATAATTGAAAAGCAGTGGATATAGAAAAAATCTATATCATCTGCTTTTTTGTTTTTTAAAATACCATTTAGGGCAGAATTTCGTTACAATAAACATTGTTGATTTTTATCATAAACATGTACTTATGTTTCATGGTATACATGTAAAATAAAAAAGTTTAGAGCATAGTGAGAGGATTTGGAATTAACATGATAGATAATTTTTGGCGTGATTTACCACGGCCATTTTTTGTACTTGCACCAATGGAAGATGTGACGGACGTTGTTTTTCGTCATGTAGTAAGTAAAGCTGGTCGACCAGATGTCTTTTTCACAGAGTTTACAAATTCCGACAGCTATTGTCATCCTGAAGGACAGAAAAGTGTGCGTGGCCGTTTGCTTTTTACCGAGGATGAACAGCCTATGGTGGCACATATTTGGGGGGATAATCCCGACTATTTCCGTCAAATGAGTATGGGCATGGCTGAGCTAGGTTTTAAAGGTATCGATATTAATATGGGCTGCCCTGTACCGAATGTAGCATCGAGAGGGAAAGGTAGTGGACTAATTCTCCGTCCAGACGTTGCGGCAGAATTAATTCAGGCAGCAAAGGCAGGTGGACTACCTGTTAGTGTGAAAACACGACTTGGCTATAAAGATGTGAATGAGTGGGAGGAGTGGCTCACACATATTTTAAAACAAGATATTGCAAACCTTTCGATTCATTTACGTACAAGAAAGGAAATGAGCCTAGTAGATGCGCATTGGGAGCTCATTCCGGAAATCAAAAAGCTTCGTGATCGTATTGCACCAAATACGCTACTAACCATCAATGGGGATATCCCAGATCGTCAAACTGGGCTTCAGCTTGCAGAACAATATGGTATTGATGGTGTAATGATTGGACGAGGTATTTTTAAAAATCCGTTTGCCTTTGAAAAAGAACCACAAGAACATAGCAGTAAAGAATACCTTGACCTCTTAAGACTGCAGCTCGATCTTCAAGATCATTATGCAGAAGTACTACCACGTTCGATCACGGGGCTTCATCGCTTCTTCAAAATTTACGTCAAAGGATTCCGTGGAGCTAGTGAATTAAGAAGTCAATTGATGAACACGAAATCAACTGATGAAGTACGTGGATTGCTTGATCATTTTGAATCAAATTATATTGAATAATAATGGACGGTAAAGTCTAAGGAGTTTGAAAAAACGTTGCTATTATTAGCAACGTTTTTTGTAATCATAAAGAGGAGTTTATATGCAAGTTTTTTCATTGAAGCTGCACGAAATGTAGTTTTAAACAAGTCTGTTCAATTGCATATGAATCACCAATTCTTTAAAGAATTGGACTCTTTTGGAGGATTTAAAAGAATGTCAGAGAATTGTATATATGTATTGTTATGACGTGCTTATAGGAGTTGTATGAAGATGATTGTGACAACTAGACCGTTAAAAATTAAGTATAAAAAGTCTGCGAATCCTTTTCAGGACTTTATGCAGATCAATCCTAACGGTAGTATCTTTACGAAGGAAGTTATTTTTCTACGTTATATCGGCATACCTGATTCTGTAGATCTTTATAAAGAAGATATTTTAAAAATGGATGAATATTTCACAAACGAAAGTGTATTTTATTTACGACTACATAGGCTTGAGGTTATTAATAATAAAAAAGATATAGATAGATTGACAGAGCTTTGGGGAAAATGGCAGGATGCAGTTGATACTATTCCCATACTATATGAGACATCTTTATGTGGTACGTTAACGAATGATCAACTTGAATGGTCAAAAAAGCTGAGCTTTAAACAAATCATCCATCTTTATAAGGAACAGCAGCCACAGGCTAATGATACGTTACTGAAGAACTTTGCAGTAAAATTTTTATACTGGATGGATTTTTATTTGCCTCAAATTTTTTCTCAGGATAACTGTACATCGCGGAAAATTGTTTTTATAGGGGATATTACACAGCACGAATTATTATTCTTATATTTTTTATCCACACTAGGATGTGATATTTGTTATATGAATCCGAAAGGTGATATTGCCAATTTGCATCCCATTATTGCAGCATCATCCACTTTACATAAATGTCAAGATTGCTATGAACAAGAAATAATAATCCCTAAATTGCGGTCGAAGAAAAGCATACTCGCGCCACAACCAATGCCTGTCCCAACCCCTAATTACACTGCTATTACAGAGGAATGTAGCTATGAGCAATTAGCCTCCTTTGCGACATCTGTTGTAATGATTAAGACATTCGGGGAGGATGACAAGGTTTTATGTTTTGGGTCTGGTGTTGTTCTCCATCAAGATGGTTATATTTTAACGAACCTACATGTTGTGTGCGGTGGAAAATATTATTCTGTAATATATGAAAATGATACCAATGAGTATATTACCCACCAATTTGTGAAATATCATGATATGCATGATTTAGCTATTTTAAAGGTGGAGAGGAAAAGCAAACCTTTGCCTGTTAAAGTAGATGGTCAATTAGTTCGTGGGCAGAAGATTGTTGCGATTGGCAGTCCTTTAGGATTATTTAATTCAGTTTCTGATGGAATTGTTTCGGGTTTTAGGGATCTACGAAATATGTCTATGATTCAATTTACGGCTGCAATTTCAAATGGCAGTTCTGGTGGTGCTTTATTGGATATGCATGGGAGGTTAGTCGGTTTGATTACAGCTGGCTTTGATGATGGCCAGAATCTTAACTTGGCTGTGCCTGCACATTTAATTTATCAGTTTGCTCAAAACTTTATAGAGTTACCGAGTTAATTTCCACTATTCAACCATTGCTTTTTCATTCGTAATCTTATAGAATGTAGAACGGTATAAATGAACGATATAAATTACCTTTAATACGGTCCAGAGAGGCTGAAAAGGGCTACATGATATTTTTAAGCTAATATCTTTGCTTTGGCATGCCCTTTTGTCCTCTGTGACAGAAGGGCTTTATTTTTGTTCACATCCCTCTTTTAAAGGAAGTCCCGTGAGGCTTCAAAAGAGAATGGACAAGACATCTTTAATCCATTCACTCGAACACTAAAAGAGATAGACAACTAGAAAACTTGGAGGTTAGAAAGAATGGATTATCGGAAAAAAACCGTTGTCGCTTCAGTGGCTGGGTTGACTTTAGAAGGAATGGACATTATGTTTATTTCTTTTGCCATGACAATGATTATTGCAGAATTTAATATTGATCTTGCAACAGGTGGATTGATTTCATCTATTACGAATATTGGGATGCTACTCGGTGGAATTATTTTCGGTGTGCTAGCAGATAAATATGGCCGCGTAAAAGTATTTACATATACGGTCATATTATTTGCTATCGGCACAGCCTTAACAGGAGTAGCAACAAGCATTGAACAAGTTTATGTCTATAGATTTATCGCCGGTCTAGGTGCCGGTGGGGAATATGGTATTGGTATGGCGCTTGTAGCGGAAGCTTGGCCAAAAAATAAACAAGGTAGAGCTTCTTCGTATGTAAGTGTAGGAGCACAATATGGGGTTATATTAGCAGCATTATTAAGTGCCATCATTTTACCAACTTTAGGATGGAGAGCATTATTCTTCGTTGGGTTATTACCAGTGATCTTCGCCTTTATTGTTCGTAAAAATCTGGAGGAATCACCAGAATGGTTAGCATCGCAGAAAAAAGATAATAACAAGCAAGAGAAGGGAAAACTAGCTCAGTTATTTGCTTCTCCACGCATTACACTAACGACTCTTTCTCTAATTTTAATGGCTACTGTTCAAATCGCAGGCTATAATGGTCTGATGATTTGGTTACCATCGATGCTACAGAAATCGCAAGGTTTATCTGTCTCAAGCTCAGCATTGTGGACAATTAGTACTGCCGTCGGGATGATAATTGGGATGCTGACATTTGGTAGATTTATGGATCGCTTTGGTGCGAAGCGATCGTTTGGTATCTTTTTATTAGCATCTGCTTGTGCAGTGTTCCTTTATTCCTTTGCCACTGGTGCAGCAGCTATATTAATTGGTGGTGCGGTTGTAGGATTCTTCTCTAACGGAATGTTTGCAGGGTATGGTGCATTAATTAGCAGCTTCTATCCAGTACAAATTCGCAGTACAGCAACAAACACGATATTTAACTTTGGTCGAGCTATTGGTGGATTTTCACCAATCTTTGTCGGCTATATTTTACAAAGCTATGATATGACAGTTGTAATGATTTACTTAGCAGCACTATATTGTATTTCCTTTATCGTTATGCTCACGCTTAAAAGCTCCAGCAAGGAAATGCAAACAGCATAATTTTTAAAATCACGAAAGAACGAATTCCACTTCTTCAAATGGGATTCGTTCTTTTCTTATTAGTTTTTAATTAATTATAGTAAACCTTTTGAACGTTTCTCAGCGATTTCTACAAGGCGTTTTGTAATTTCTCCTCCTACGGAACCATTTGCGCGAGAAGATGCTTCTGGCCCTAGCTGAACGCCAAACTCTTGTGCAATTTCGTATTTCATTTGATTGACAGCTTCATGTACACCAGGTACTAGAAGTTTATTTGAACTGCGGTTATTGTTAGCCATTTTTCTCACCTCCTTGAGATTAGAATGGTTGCTAACGTATTTTTCATACATTTTAAAAGAAGGAAACGCACACGCTAATTGCTAACAACAACAACTTGTGGAAAGCTAGCAATAATCAGCAAACTCTCTGTTATAATAAAGCCTGGCTCATTTCTATAGTAGGAGTAAAAGGAGGACAATATAATGACGAATAATGATATTTTAATTCGCTTACGCTATGCACTAGATATAAAAAATGTTGATATGGTGGAAATTTTTAAATTAGGCGGACTCGACTATTCGAAAGAAGAAGTCTTAAATATGCTCATTAAGATTAATGATGAGGAAGAAGCGCCAGAAGAATACATCAAATGTAATAATAAAATGCTTGAAGCATTTTTAAATGGATTAATTACTTTTAAACGTGGACCACAAAAATCAAAGGATGGTCAGCCTGAAGGACCGCTACCTGTGACAGGCAAAGAAAGTCCAAATAATATGCTTTTAAAGAAAGTAAAAATTGCCTTAGCGTTAACAACAGAGGATATGCTCGAAATTTTATATGATGGTGGAATCAAAGTTACAAAAGGTGAATTAGGCGCTTTATTAAGAAATCCAAGCCATCGCAATTATAAAGAATGTGGCGATTCATTCGTTCGGAATTTTTTAAGAGGCTTAACATATAAGTATAGAGAATAAAGCATAAATGCCTTGTCAATAGAAATCAAAAAGTACCATTTTTTTCTTTAAATTTTGTTGACATTTTGTGACGAAATTGTGTACAATAAAATTATCACAAAATGTTCACAAAAAAGATGAAAAATGTTCACAAACAAAGGGGTGCTTGTATGATTTATTTTGACATCTTATTGGTAGCTATTGCATGTGTTACAATGCCTTTTATTGTTGCAGTAATGTTAGATATTTTTTATGCAGAACGAAAGAAAGTTCGTTTTTCATTACGACGTACTTCAGTTTGGTATATCACTATGTTTGCACTATCCTTTATACCATCTGTTTTACTTGTTACACAAAACGTATAATGTATTCAAACACTTAGGGGTAAGTGAAATGATGAAAAATAGACAGCTACAACGTTAAAAACAGTTGTAGCTGTTTTTCTTTATGAAAAGAAATGGTGAATGAATGCTTCACGTTGCTGTATTTTCAATCAATCAACCATTTGTTAACGAAGGGTAAAATAGTATAAAGTATGTATATTTTACCTGGATAGCATTGACTACTTTTACCTGCTGTGTTAATTTTGGGAGTGGAAATATAGGCAAATTTACTGAAAAGTAGAGACGCAAAGCTACAGGTCTAAGGCAATAATTGCTAGGATGGCTGGGTTGCAAAAGACTGCTAGTTATATCCATCAATTTCTAGTTTATGTTCTTTTATGCCTATTTCTTTTGAAATAGGTTATTTTTTTGCAAAAAAATCATTGTAAGGGGGAAAAAGATCATGAAGTTATTAAAAAATGCCTCATTAAAAAACAAACTTTTACTGACGGTTACAATTGTAGTGTTACTGCTCATCGCCATTATTACTTCGCAAAGTATTAGCGAATTAAATAATCGGATGACTGTCGACTTAGAGCAAGAGTTAAAAAGTGTTGGTTTATTGACAGCTATGAATTTAGATAGTGATGAAGTAAAAGATTTATTGTCTGAAAAAGGGGAAAAGAACGCTAAGTTTACAAAGATCCAAAAACAACTCGATATGATCCAGGAACAACAAGGTATTATGAGTTGGAGCTATATTTGGGACGTTCAAGATGAAGGTGGGGTCAACCCAATCGGTTATACAACCAATTTAAATGAGGTGTATGAAGCCGGTGAAATTTTTACTGATTTAGCGGATGAACATGTTGAAACAGCAAAGAAGGCTATTGAAAATAATAGTACGGAAGTAACTGATATTTTTGAAGATCCTTTTGGCTCTTGGAGAACCGTTTTTAGTCCAATTAAAGATGATAACGGACAACTGATTGCATTATTAGGAATTGATTACTCCGCTGATTATATTAATACGATAATTAAAACAAGTGTTATTAAACAAATTGTTATTGCCATTATCGGAATATTAATTTTATTAGTTTTAGTTTACATAATTATAGACCGTCTTTTAAAACCACTTAAAAAAGTAGTAAATGTTGCAAATCAAGTTGCCAATGGCGAATTAATCGATGTGGATTTAGATACGTCAAAAGATGAAATTGGAAAATTATCTGAGTCCATTCGTACAATGGTTGCTAATTTACAACATATTATTTTAAACATAAGAAATACTTCAAATCATGTTTCTTCAGCAGCCAATCAATTAACGGTACATGCTGGGGAGACGTATAATAGCTCCACAAATATTGCACAAGATATGAAACTAATCACTCAGAATGCTGAAGCTTCTATGACCATGACAGAAGAAACAGCTGCTGCAATGGAAGAGACAGCTACAGGTATCCAGCAAATTGCTGACTCTGCTAACACGGCTGCGGAATCTTCTATTTCTGCTTCGCAAGCCTCTGAACGAGGTAATCAAGTTGTACAGCAAGTTATTGCACAAATGGAATTAATTAATGATTCTGTTGAACAAATAGGGACAACAATTAATGGCTTACATGTCAATACGAAAAAAATAAGTGAAATTGTAAGCTTGATTACTGCTATTGCCGATCAAACAAATCTGTTAGCATTGAATGCCGCTATTGAAGCAGCACGAGCAGGTGAGCATGGTAAAGGCTTTGCTGTTGTAGCCGATGAGGTGAGACGTTTAGCTGAACAATCTTCACAGTCAGCAACAGAAATTTATAATCTAATTAGTTCTATTCAATCTGATTCTAACGCTTCGATAACTGTAATGGAGAAAGGGAAAGCGGATGTTAAAGTGGGTATGGCATTCACGAATGAAGTAGGAGAAATCTTTAAAGAAATTCTTACTTCATCAGAAGAAGTAGCTAGCCAAATACGTGAAATTTCAGCTGCCTCACAACAAATCTCTGCCTCATCAGAGGAAGTAGCGGCATCTGTCAATAATATTAAACAATCGGCAGAGCAGTCAGCAGAATTCTCTTCAAATGTTTCGAAATCTACACAAGAGCAATTATCTACAATGCAGGAAGTAAAGGATGCCTCTTCTTCATTAGGAAAAACAGCTGAAGAGCTACAAGGGCTTGTTGCAAAATTCAAATTGGAGAATGATCAGGATGGAAATTAACTTTACAGGTAAAAATGTATTAATTACTGGCTCAAGTAAAGGAATTGGCAAGGCCATTGCATTAGGCTTTGCTCAACATGGTGCGAATATTTTAATCAATTATATTGGGAATGAGCAAGAGGCAGAAGCTGTACGTGCTGAAGCAGAAAAGTTTGGTGTGAAAGCTTTAACTTTCCATGCCGATGTTTCTAACTCACAAGAAGTACAAGCGATGCATCAATTTATGGACGAGCACTTCGGGGAAATTGATATTCTTGTAAATAACGCCGGATTTGCACAGGGATCTAGCATTACAGATTTAACGGATGAACAGTGGGATAAAATGATTAAAGTTCATTTATATGGTTGCTTCTACAATTGCCGTGAAGCAGCTAAAAGAATGAAGGAACGCAATACAGGGAAAATCATCAATATATCATCTGATATTGGCAGCCTAGGTTGTGAAGAATTTACTCATTACTCAGCGGCAAAAGGCGCTATCAATGCTTTTACAAAGGCATTAGCTAGAGAGTTAGCACCTTCAATACTTGTCAACGCTGTTGCTCCTAGTGGAACATTTACGGACATTCTAAAAGAGTTTGGAGATAACTATGTGGAGGAAGAGTCCGCTAAATATCCATTAAAACGTTTAGCGCAACCTGAAGAGATTGCGAAAAGTGTGCTATTTTTAGCCTCTAATCATGCTGACTTCTATACAGGTCAAATTTTAACGCCTAATGGTGGAGTTGTGATGAACGGATAATGGAAAACTAAGGAGTACGACTATGTTAAACGTTATAATTTTTTGCTTATACTTACTATTTATCTATTACATTGGTTATAAAGGTTATAAGCGTGTCAACACAGCTGAGGATTTAATTGTCGCTGGCTGGAGTATGCCTCTTTCAGTTGTCACGGGAAGTTTAGTTGCTGCCTTACTAGCAGCTCCATTCTTTTTTGCGGCTGTAGGTTCAGGTTATACGAGCGGTGGCTTTGAGGGAACGGCAACAATGGGTGGTCTAGGGACTTGTATGATTCTTGGGTCACTCATTTGGACAAAGCCATTACGACGCTTAAAGGGTTGGACACTAGCAGATTACTATGGATTACGCTATGGCAGTAAAAAGCTAGGTGCGTATACTGGTATCGTAATGGCTATTGCTTTCGGTGTTTTTAATGCAGCTGCATTAACAGTTGGTGGGACGTATATTATTCAGCAACTATTACAAATTGATTTCATTCCGGCAGCGCTTTTATTTGTATCCTTAACTGCTATCTATTCTGTTATTGGGGGTTTATGGGCAGTTGCTTATACAGAAATAGTGCAAGGGGCGCTTGCAGTAGCTGGAATACTAGGTATTACTATTTTTATTTTATTTTACTATCCAGACGTTACCTTCAACCCTGAGTGGTGGAATATCAGTACATTATTTGAAAAGGCAGGAGCCGAGTTTTGGACATTGTATCTTGTTCTAGCACTCGGTGACATCCCTGCAGTTGACCTAGGACAAAGGGTAGCAGCTGCGAAAAGCCCAAGAGTGGCACAGCGCAGTATGATTATTGCAGGTAGTATTGTTATTGCTATTAGCTGGATTCCAGGGATGTTGGGTGAAGCTTTCAAATCCATTTATCCCAATAGTACAAACCCAGAAACATTGATGCTGACTTTCGCACAGGGCTATTTCCCTCCTTTATTAGCAGCTATTTTCTTAACGGCAATGGCAGCTATGGGGATGTCTACTGTAGCGGCATGTTATGTAGCGACTTCGGGTATTGTGACAAAGAATATCTATTTAGATTTTATTAACCGTAATCCAGATCCGAAAAAGCTTTTAAGATTCTCACGCTCTATTATTCTATCAAGTGCATTATTAGGTTTAGTGCTGGCTATAAGCTTCCAAAAAGTAATTGATCTAGCTTATTTAGCATGGGATATTATTTTTGTAACGATTTTCTGGCCAATTGTATTAGGCCCATTTTGGAAACGTGTGAGTACACCTGCAGTTTGGGCAAGTATTTCCGTTGGTTTAATCTATTACATTATTACATCTCTAACATTCGTACCTAGTCTCACAATCCAATCGGATGGTTTCATTGGTTTACTAAATGAATTATGGCAAGCACCTGTATTTTCAGGCGTTGTTATAACAGGTATCACGATAGTAGTGGTGAGCTTACTAGTACCACCTTCACAGCATGTCCTAGAGATGCATAAAATAGAAAAAGATAAAACTTTAGACGACGTAAGCAGTAAAGAAGAATTAATCGGTCGTTAATTGACTCTTACACGAGAACATTGGCTATTCAAGGTTCTCGTGTTTTTTATTTATGGTAGATAAATATGAGAAATAAGAATGAAAAGATAGAGTCGAGAATAAATTGCTAGTACATCAAACTATTTCTCTAGCGATTATCTTGATAAAGGCGGGATCTGAATGAAAATTATTTTTTTCATTTTATTAGGGATTATCTATCTTTTTCTAGCAAATGCAATAAATATAATCATCATTCAAGAGATATTTTTTTTAATTGGCTTAGCTTTAGTATGTATAGGTATTGTTCGTTATATAAAAGAACGATATCTTGCGGCCCAAGCCCTGGCTGCGCTAACAGAGGCTAGTACAGAGGAAATAATGGCTATACCTCATACTCAATACACATTATCTAGTAATGCTTTACATGCATTATTGTTAAATGAACAAACCAATATGCTCATAATCGCACAAAGAGAAGAGTTAGGCGGAGAGCTGACAGTTACGGAGATTCCATTTAGCAAAATATATGAAGTAGCTATTATGGAAGATGAAGTGTTTATGCTTAAAACTAAAAATTATTTAATGAGTGGTTCATTATTAGAAGAAGATAATGAGGATGAGGAATTAGCAGAACAAGAGGATGAAGAAGAAGAGGATACGGTAACAAAGCTATCGCTAAAGCTAGTAGTTGATCATTTATCAGATCCTATTTTAGAGTATACTTTTATGGATACTGAAGAAGATCCTATTTCAAAAGAAGAGGATGAATATAAAGAAGCAATGGAATTATGTGAGAAGTGGTACCAAAAGATAAGTGTAATTATCAAACGTCACGAACTTGAAAGAGTCCCAATTAGACATTGGCAATGATACAAAAAGCTATCTCGTAAGTTTGAGATAGCTTTTATAGTACTTTATATTTTAAATTGTTGTAGTTGATTATTTAGCTCTTCAGCCATTCCTGCTAGCTGATTTGCGCTTCTAGCAATTTCATCCATAGTAGCAGCAGTTTCCTCTACAGTAGCTGTTGTTTGTTCAACACCAGCGGCTGATTCTTGCGAAATGGAAGCCATATCATCTATAGAGGCATTAATGGTGTCAGAGTTTTGAGCAAGACTGTTTAAATTAGTTGAAATGGTTGTAATATTATCAATCATATCCTCTACAGCACTAGAGATTTGTTCAAATGTTTCATTCGTTTGATCAAGCTGTGTTGTCCCTCTTTTTACTTCCTCATAGCCCATTTGTAAAGCAGAAGTGACATTGCTCGTCTCACCTTGAATGCGGTGGACAATAGTTGATATATCTGTGACAGAGAATTGTACTTGTTCGGCAAGCTTACGGACCTCATCTGCAACGACAGCGAAGCCTTTCCCATGTTCACCTGCTCGTGCTGCCTCAATTGCTGCATTTAATGCGAGTAAATTTGTTTGGTTTGAAATATCGTCTATAACGGAAACTAGCTTTGAAATTTCAGCAGACTGGCTATTTAAACTTTCTACCTTCTTGACGGAATCTAACATAATGTCGTTAATGGCGGCCATTTGCTTTGTAGATTGTACCATTAAGCTTTTGCCAGAAACCGTTAAGTTTTGAACATGACTAGAATGTTCCTTTAATTCAACGCCTTCTTGTGTAGTATCATAAATACTACGCTTAAATACGTTCATTGTTTCTGCTAAATCACCTGTTGTTGATGCTTGTGTTTCTGTGCCTGAAGCAAGCTCCTGCATTGTTATTGTAATTTGTTCAGTCCCTGCTTGTACCTCATTCGATGATTGGGCAAGCTCTTCACTACTTGCTGCTACTGTTTCAGAAACAGTGTAGATCGAGTGAATGGTTTGTTTTAATTTATCGTTCATGTCGTTGGCAGAAGCCATTAACGTTCCGATTTCATCTCTTGTTTTTACTACTAATGGTTCAAGTTGCAAATTACCATCTGCTAATTCTTTCATTCGATTTGCTACTACTGTCACTGGTTTAGAAATGATACTTGCTGTGATAATAGCAATCACAATACCAGCGATAGTTAAGACCAAACTAACAACAATGCCAATTGACCTGTTATTTGAACTGGTTGACACAACATCATTGCCAACGTCCATAATCGCGTCTGCACGTTCATCTGCAAGTTTTTCATACCCATTGCGTATAGTCGTGACGAGGTCATGGGTATCCATTAAATTTTCTAAAGCCAATTCATGATTGCCCTTTTGATAAATATCAAATACCTCTGTATTGACGAGATTGCTCCAATCACGTGCTATTTCTACTAGTTTGGTACGTTCCTCAGATTTTTCATATTTGTCTAGAATAGCATTATTTTCTTCAGCCATTTCCCGATACTCATTAAATGTTTCCTTGTACTTTTCGTCTCCAGTCATCACATAGTTTAAAGCTGCAGACAGACGGACACTCATAGACAACGCTAAATTTTTACTAGCGTTCAAAACTACTAAATCTTCCTTTACTAAACCTTTTGCCTGTTTTTCCATATTTGTATTGGAATTGTAAGTGTAGGTTGTAAAACTAATTACTAATACTAATAAAAGAATAAATGCACTTAAAATACGAGCTTTAAGTGTCTTAAACTGAAAAATGCTCTTCATTTCCCCATCCCTTTACTAACTCATCAAGAGTTTTAATAAAACACAATTATTATTTTATAACTATTTAGGTTGATAAATAAGGCTTTCGGTAGAAATATTTAAAAATAGTTTTTTAGTACAACAGTACACTTATTTTCCTTCTGCTAGTAGTTAAAAATATATAGAGGTCGAGCAACTAATTAATGTATTTATGTAAAATTACCTATATAAATAAAAAAAGCACTTGTAGCAAATTGCTTCAAGTGCACAACATGTATGAATGAAAGAAATAAAACCTACTTTTTTTGATTTTTTGCTTGCCGCTCCCATTGCAGTAAGGAAGGGTATGGATCAAAAGCCCATTCAGTTCTACCATTAAATTTGTAAATACCATAATGGAGATGGGGTGGGAATTTACCTGATGTCCCTTCTTTTCCGTATCCTGAGCTTCCTACATAGCCAAGAACTGTGCCAGGCTTTACAATGGTGCCTACTTCAATATCCTTATGATAGCTCCCAAGGTGGGCATAATAGTGATAGGAGTTATGATTGTCACGAATTCCGATACGCCAGCCACCAAATTGATTCCAACCTTTTACCTCGACAATACCATAGGAGGTAGAAAGTACAGGGGTTCCGTAGCTTGCAAAAATATCGGTTCCCTCATGGATGCGACGTCCACCCCACCCTCTATTTGCGCCCCAAGTGCCTTTGTAGCTATAATCAGAGCGAATATTAAGTGGGAAGGTATGGGCATCAAGTTCCGTTGTTTTAAAATGTCTGTATAGTGTTGAGATAGTGAAAATTTGATTAACGGCTTCTTCACTTCCGTAATATTCCCATAATGCTAATTTAAAATCCTCATCAGTCGTTCCAAATTTCCCTAAATAACTAGCCATGGAAAAGATGACATCCTCATCATCCTTTGGACTAGCGATTCCGTCATGATTACCATCAAGGCCCATTCCTCCGAAATAGCTAATCGTTTCAGGTGAGGTATCTTCCTTTACAGGATTAAATGCACCTGACCAATATTCATCAGAGAATTGTATAGCCAAATAGCCTTCCCGTTTAGGGATATCTTTACGAACAGACTGTAAATTCCTTTCATACTGATCAATAGCTGCTAAAAAATACCAGGGGATGAGTAATTCATCGAATTGTACATAATAGGTCATACGCTGCTGTAAAATTTCTTCTTCTGTAAGCTCTTCTTTTGCATAAGCTGCAGAAGGATAAAGTAGCATCCCTAAAAGTAAACATGTGAAAAGAAATTTAAAATGGCGATTCAATGATAATGGACCTCCTTTCTAACGTTAGAATAACCGAATTTTTTATCTTCATTCAGTAAGCTTTTATGTATCAAAATCGTCGGTAAATTCCCATTGTTGTAGTTAAAAAAATATAAATAATAAGAAGAAACTTCATCAAAGAAAAAGTAATGGGTATCATCATGTCATTTACTTCATACTATGTTATAAATCAAGCCCTGAATGGAGGGAAGGCTATTAACATTTTAGATAAAGTGAAAAACTATCGCGAAGAAGAAAACAGGCTGAAGTGGGAAGGGACATTTGCAGATTATTTAAACATCCTTAGGGAAAGACCTGAAGTTGCTCAAACAGCCCATTCACGCGTCTACAATATGATAAAAAGTGCTGGTGTAGTGGAACGCGATGGGCAAAAAATGTACAAATTTTTCGGACAAGAAATTTTTGGGCTTGAAACAGCAATTGAAAGACTGGTGGAGGAATATTTCCATCCAGCAGCACGCAGGTTAGATGTTAGAAAACGTATTTTATTATTAATGGGACCTGTAAGTGGTGGTAAATCCACAATAGTTACTTTATTGAAACGCGGATTAGAGCAATACTCACGCACAGATGAGGGTGCGGTTTACGCAATTAAGGGATGTCCGATGCATGAAGATCCACTGCATTTGATTCCACATCATTTACGTAATGACTTTTTTGAAGAGTATGGCATAAGAATTGAAGGAAGTTTATCGCCTTTAAATACGATGCGTCTTGAAAAGGAATACGAAGGGCGTATTGAAAACGTAATGATTGAACGTATTACTTTTTCAGAAGACAAACGTGTTGGTATAGGAACATTTACACCATCAGACCCTAAATCACAAGATATTGCTGATTTAACAGGAAGTATTGATTTTTCTACAATTGGCGAATTTGGCTCAGAGTCTGATCCTCGTGCTTATCGTTTCGATGGTGAGCTGAACAAGGCCAATAGAGGAATGATGGAATTCCAAGAAATGCTGAAGCTTGATGAAAAATTCTTATGGAATTTATTATCCCTAACACAGGAAGGGAATTTTAAAGCGGGTAGATTTGCTTTAATTAGTGCAGATGAGTTAATCGTTGCTCATACGAATGAAACAGAATATCGATCCTTTATTTCTAATAAAAAGAACGAGGCATTACATTCTCGAATTATCGTTATGCCAATTCCATATAACCTTAAAGTAAGTCAGGAAGAGCATATTTATGAAAAGATGATAAAAGAGAGTGATATGTCCCACGTCCATATTGCACCGCATGCTTTAAAGGCTGCAGCAATCTTTTCGGTTCTGACTAGATTAGAAGTACCGAAAAAACAAGGTGTGGATCTAATTAAGAAAATGCGCTTGTACGACGGAGAAAATGTGGAGGGATTTAATTCCGTTGACTTAGAGGAGCTGAAAAAAGAGTTTCCGAACGAAGGCATGAACGGTATTGATCCACGCTATATTATTAACCGTATTTCTTCTGCTATTATTCGCAAAGAAGTACCATCTATAAATGCTTTAGATGTCTTACGAGCTCTAAAGGATGGATTGGATCAGCATGCATCTATTTCTCAAGAGGATCGCGAAAAGTACATGAATTATATTGCGGTTGCTCGTAGAGAGTACGATGAAATTGCTAAAAATGAAGTACAAAAGGCTTTTGTATACTCATATGAAGAATCTGCGAAAACATTAATGAACAACTATCTAGACAATGTAGAGGCATTTTGTAATAAAAATAAGCTTTATGATCCACTGACTGGTGAGGAAATGAACCCTGATGAAAAATTAATGCGCTCGATTGAGGAGCAAATTGGAATATCAGAAAATGCTAAAAAGGCATTCCGTGAGGAGATTCTCATTCGAATTTCAGCCTATGCACGAAAAGGCAAACGTTTTGACTATAATTCTCATGAAAGATTAAGAGAAGCGATACAAAAGAAATTGTTTGCAGATTTGAAGGATGTTGTGAAAATTACAACTTCCTCTAAAATGCCAGATGAATCGCAACTGAAGAAAATAAATGAAGTCGTAGCAAGGCTCGTAGATGAGCATGGCTATAACACCACATCGGCAAACGAGCTGCTACAATATGTAGGTAGTCTACTCAATCGTTAATTGACTTTTACGTTTACAAGTCAGATAGGAGTGTCCCATTTTTAGGGCACTCCTTTTATTATCAAAATAAGGTTTTCATTAGATGCACAATTGATTTTACGAAAAAAGTTCAAGAATTTGGCTCACAAGCATAGTATAGAAAAAGCGAATTTGATAGATGGGTGAGGATAAAAATGACTGAACACGAAAATAAACGCTTTGTTATCTCTCAGGAAAATTGGTCCCTCCATCGTAAAGGGCACCAAGACCAGCAACGTCATATGGAAAAAGTGAAAGATGCGATTAAAAATAATTTACCAGATTTAGTTAGTGAAGAAAGTATTGTGATGTCCAATGGTCGCGAGGTTATTAAAATACCGATTCGTTCACTTGATGAATATAAAATTCGTTATAACTATGATAACTCTAAGCATGTAGGGCAAGGACAAGGCGATAGTAATGTTGGAGATGTAGTGGCGCGGGATGGCAGTAAAGCAAATCAGGCGCAAGGTAAAGGAAAAGAAGCGGGTGACAAGCCTGGCCAAGATTATTATGAAGCGGAAGTAAGTATTGAGGAAATTCAAAACATCTTATTTCATGAACTTGAGTTACCCAATCTACAGCAAAAAGAAAAGGCAGATATTAAAACCGAAAAAATTGAGTTTAATGATATTCGCAAAAAGGGGTTAATGGGTAACGTTGATAAAAAACGTACCATTTTAAATGCGTTAAAGCGAAATGCGATGTATGGAAAAGCCGAAATAACACCTATCCATAATGATGATTTACGTTTCAAAACGTGGGATGAGGTTGAAAAACCAGAATCCAAAGCAGTAGTGCTTGCCATGATGGATACAAGTGGCTCGATGGGATCCTTTGAAAAATATTGTGCACGTAGTTTCTTCTTTTGGATGACTAAGTTCTTACGGTCAAAATATGAAACGGTGGAGATTGAATTTATTGCCCATCATACGGAGGCGAAGGTTGTCACAGAAGAGGAGTTTTTCACGAAGGGAGAGAGTGGGGGAACTATTTGTTCTTCAGCTTATAAAAAGGCATTGGAATTGATACAGGATAAATATCATCCATCTCGCTACAATATTTACCCTGTCCATTTTTCAGATGGTGAAAATATTTCGATGGATAATGAAAAATGTTTGAAACTAGTAGGAGAATTAATGGATGTATCCAGCATGTTTGGCTATGGTGAAGTCAATCAGCATAATCGTTTCTCAACACTTATGTATACGTATAAGAAAATTGATGATCCCAAATTTAGATATCATATTTTGAGAAAAAAAGGCGATGTATATGATGCCTTAAAAAGCTTTTTTAAGAAAAATGAAGAATAGTATGATTGTTTGATTAGCATCACGTTCAAAGGAGGGGACGTAAAATGGACACGAAAGAGCTTCATCGAGCAATAGATGAAATTACCGAAATTGCCACTAGCTTTGGCTTAGATTTCTATCCAATGCGTTATGAAATTTGTCCAGCGGATATCATTTATACATTTGGTGCCTATGGTATGCCTACCCGCTTTTCCCATTGGAGCTTTGGCAAACAATTTCATAAAATGAAGCTTCAATATGATTTAGGACTTAGCCAAATCTATGAGCTCGTCATTAATTCTAATCCATGCTATGCTTTTTTACTTGATACAAATACATTGACCCAAAATAAATTAATTATCGCCCACGTTTTAGCGCACTGTGATTTCTTTAAAAATAATGTCCGTTTTTCCAATACAAGAAGAGATATGGTAGAGAGCATGACCGCAACGGCTGAGCGTATAGCTGGCTATGAACGAGAATATGGCAAAGATGAGGTTGAACAGTTTTTAGATGCAGTTTTAGCGATTCAAGAACATATTGATCCATCTATTTTACGACCGAAGTTATCCTGGAGTGAGGACGATGAGCTTGATGAGGAAAAACCACCAACAAAATCACCATATGATGATTTGTGGAGCATAGAAGAAAAGGAAAAAGTTTATAAACCTATCCGCCGCAGATTAAAGCAATTTCCGCCGCAGCCAGAAAAGGACCTGCTGTTGTTTTTAGAGGAGCATAGTCGTGAGTTGGAAGAATGGCAACGTGATATATTAACGATGATGCGGGAGGAAATGCTTTATTTTTGGCCTCAATTAGAAACGAAAATCATGAATGAGGGATGGGCATCCTTCTGGCACCAACGAATTATGCGGGAGTTAAAGCTAACAACCGCTGAGACCATCGAATATGCAAAATTAAATGCAGGGGTCGTGCAACCCTCCAAAACATCGATAAATCCATATTACCTCGGGATTAAAATATTTGAAGATATTGAAAATCGCTATAATAACCCTACAGAGGAAATGAAGAAGTTAGGTGTACTGCCAAATTCGGGGCGTGAAAAGATTTTTGAGGTAAGAGAGGTAGAATCCGATATTTCCTTTATCCGAAACTACTTAACTAAGGATTTAGCGAAGCGTGAAGATTTATATTTGTTCCAAAAGAAAGGTAATGAGTATCGTATTACTGATAAGGATCATGAGATGGTTCGAGATCAGCTTGTATCGATGCGTGTCAATGGTGGCTTTCCTTATATTGTGGTGAAAAATGGTGATTATTTACGTAATGGTGAGCTTTATTTAGTGCATGGCTACGAAGGAATGGAGCTAGACCCTCATTATTTAGAAAATGTATTGCCATATATTTATCAGCTGTGGGGACGTCCGGTTCATCTAGAGACGTATGTGGATAATAAACCAATGCTTTACTCCTTTGATGGTACAAAAAACTATAAACGCAATGTGTAACCAAAAGCTTCTATCTGTTGAACCTGCTCGAACAGATAGAAGTTATTTAGATCGTCTATTCACCTTCTTCAGTTAATACATCATTTTCCTTTTCATTACTTTCACTATGGTTAGAAGATGAGTGGATATCGCTATCAATGACTAGGCTGTCCCGCACCTTTATGCCTTGCTGCCCACCAGCCTCATCATTATTATTACCAGCTATGCCACTTCTGCCATTACCATCAGCAAATTGAGAATTGACGTTACGGGTGTGACTACCATCACTAGCGTTTTGTCCTCCTTGGTTAGCATTTGTCCCCACATCATGGTTGATTTGTCCTCCACCTTCTGCTCGTTGTGCAAAGTGAAAATCTGTATTTCCTATATTGAATGTCAAATTAATTGTTATATGGTTTTTGGCTGACTTATTAGAGGATTCGTTTTCAGGTTCTTCTGGTCCATAAAATTTCTTTGAGTTAAAGCTAGACATCGTTTCTCCTCCTTTCGTTTAATATTACTATTAGGATATTAGTGCTTTGTAAGATCACTTGTACGTGTAGCCATGTTCTATAGAGAAAAGGGTGTTTATATGAAAACTCGTCGAATTTTGCTATCTATACAATAAATTTGTTAAAATAAATAGGATTTGAATATTTAGCGAACTGGAACGGAGAAGCAACATTGAGAACATTTAAAAAGGTTTATATAGAGATAACTAGTGTCTGTAATTTAGCATGCAGTTTTTGTCCACCAACGGCACGTGCAAAAGGTCTTATAAAAGTAGAACAATTTAATAAAATATTAGATGAGATTCGACCGCATACAAAATACATTTATTTGCATGTGAAGGGAGAGCCGCTTTTACATCCAAGAATTGATCAATTATTAGATGCTGCCCATGAAAAGGGTTTTAAAGTCAATATTACAACGAATGGTACGTTGATTAAAAAGAACCATGAAAAAATATTAGGAAAACCAGCATTACGTCAAATTAATTTTTCATTGCATAGCTTTGATGGTCATGAGGGTTCCGAAAACCGAGAAAAGTATTTAGAGGATATTTTGACTTTTGTACGAGCGTCTAGAGAATATAATACAATTATTTCTTATCGTTTATGGAATTTACAAAGGGATCATGTTTCTGATATTGCAGCACGTCGCAACCGTGAAACATTAGAAATTTTAGAAAAAGAATATAATCTTGACTATCGCATCGAGGAAAAAGTAGAGCCGGGTAAAGGGGTCAAAATTGCCCCTCATGTTTATTTGAATCAAGATCATGAATTTAGATGGCCAAGCTTGCTCGAGCATGAGGATGAAGGAAAAGGTTTTTGTCACGCACTTCGTAGTCAAGCAGCAATTCTTGTAGATGGGACCGTTGTGCCTTGCTGCTTAGATGGTGAAGGAGTTATTAATTTAGGAAATGTCCATGAAAAATCCTTCTCTGAAATTGTAGAAGGGGAACGTGCTACTAAAATTGTAGATGGATTTTCACGAAGAGAGGCTGTTGAAGAGCTTTGTAGAAAATGCGGCTATCGACAAAAATTTGGCATGTAACGACTAAAACGTAATAAAGAAACAGCTCCAATGCGTCATTGACCATTGGAGCTGTTTTTTTTCGATTGAGAATCAATTGTATCTAAAAAATCCTTTGTAATACGAACTACATATTTTACCTCGTCTAAATTTCGTTCTCTTAATAATGATCGATGAATGTCTAGCATGAGGTTCTTTTCCTCAATATCAGTAACGCCTGATAATTTTTGAAAATTAAAAAGCTCCTCAGGGGCAATATCTAAAGCCTTCATGATTGTTTCCAATGTACTTAGCGTAATATTTGATTGACCGTGTTCAATATTAGACACTCGCCCTTTACTGAAACCTAACTTACCTGTTCTTTCGGCCACTTCCTCCTGACTTAGCCCTTTGGATAATCTAATAATGCGGAGCTGTTCACCTACTAGCTTTAAGAAATCTGACATATGATTCACCTCTATGTTAAAAGCTAGTGAAAAACAAAGGAGTTGACTATACTATTATAGTGGTATAATAGAGAAAATGTTATATTAAAATGGTACAATCTTTAGAGTAGTAACTTTTATTAGACAAATGACCTAATTGAATTACTAGGTATAATGCGTTAATGAATGTTACAGAAAGGGTATAACTTGAGACAGAGGATTGGAGGGTTCACATGGTGAAACAGGTTTTTTTAGAAGAAGTAGCAAAAATTCAAATTGGCAATAGAATTATGAATGATCAATTTTTTACTAGGGAAGGTACTCCATTTATAACTGAAGAAACGTTACTGAAATTATTGATAGAAGACGATTTTAGTCAAGTGCCTAGGATAGATTATTCGATTAATGAGTTTACCGTTTTACAAGTGCCTGCGAAAAGTATTCTTCTTAATAAAATAAATTTGAAGGAAGCATCCATTTATCGATGTAATAAAGATATATACATTGGACATGGTATCATTGCCATTATCCCGAATGAATCTATTGTTATCAGTGATTATTTATTTCATTTTTTAAAATGGTACCAAGAAAATAAGGAAAAGCGTAATATTTATCGGCTAATGCTTGAATTACCTCCTATAGATATTCAGCTTAAAATAGTTCAACTATTAAATGCTATTCAACATTTAACAATGAATAAAGACTCTTTAGTAATGGCGGTAGAGGAGCTTCCACAGCGTTTCGATCATATTTCAAGCCAAGCAAAGCAGCATTCAAAAGACTTACATCATGGCTTTGAACAGATCCAACATCTTTATAGTGAAATGTTACATAAAATTTTCAATGGTGATTTTTTGAATGACACTCTTCGACAGCTAGGAAACCAATAAAAAATAAGTCGGTGCAAAAGGATGTAAAAATCCTTGCACCGACATGTTAAATTTCGATAATAATCGGTAAAATCATTGGCTTGCGTTTCGTTTGTGCAAACAAATATTGTCCTACAGCCCTTTTAATTTCTCTTCGTAGAACATGTATTTGTTGTCTATTTTCTTCTTGAAGCTCATTGACTATTTCTTTAGTAAGGACATTGACCTTATTTAAGAGCTCCTCGAAATCCTTTGCATAAACAAAACCTCGTGAAATAGTATCTGGTTCGGAAATAAAAGCACCATCTGTTTTATTAAGTGTCAAAACAATGACAAGCATTCCATCTTCTGATAACTGTTTGCGATCTCGTAGAACAATTCCTTCGACTTCTCCTATTCCGATACCGTCAACATACGTATCACCAGCTGGAATTTTACGTGTTTGTCTTGCCTTTGAATTTTCAATATCAACGACATCACCGTTCTTCATAATAAATGTATGTCCCTTTTGAACGCCAACGGCTTCAGCTAATAAACGATGTTGATGTAACATACGGTACTCACCATGAATAGGAATAAAAAATTTAGGCTTCATGAATGTTAACATAAGCTTCAAATCTTCTTGATGTCCATGACCTGAAACATGCATTCCAGTATGACTAGAAGATCCATAAATGACTTTTGCACCTAGTTGAAACAAATTGTCGACAATACGAGAAACACCCTTCTCGTTGCCTGGAATAGGAGAGGCCGCTAGAATAACGGTATCGTCTGGTAGGATTTTTACTTCACGATGGTTGCCATTTGCTAAACGAGCGAGTGCGGCTAGTGGTTCACCTTGGCTACCTGTGCATAGCACTACAACCTCCTCTGGTGGAAGGTATTTAACTTCGCGAGCATCAATCAGCATATCTTCTGGAACATTTAAATAACCGCGTTGAATTGCAACATCAACGACGTTCACCATACTGCGACCTAATAATGCTAACTTCCTATTCGTAGTAATAGCGGCATTAACAATTTGTTGGATACGATTAACGTTGGAAGCAAAAGTTGAGATAATTACTTTACGTTCAGCGTGTAAAAAGGCTTCTTCGATATGATGTCCGACAAGTTGTTCAGAAGGCGTTAAACCTGGCCTTTCTGCATTGGTACTTTCAGAAATAAGAACTAACACTCCGTTCGATCCAATTTCTGCCATTTTGTGAATATCGGCGAACTGATTATTCACAGGTGTTAGATCAAATTTAAAGTCTCCTGTATGGACAACATTTCCTTCGGGTGTGGCTAGAACGATTCCTAAACAATCGGGAATACTGTGATTGGTTCTAAAGAAACTAATATCTATTTGTCCTAGATGTAAAGAAGAGTCAGCGTGAATTTCAATTAAATCGGTTTCTCTTAAAAGTTTATGTTCTTTTAACTTTAATTCAATAAGACCTAAAGTGAATCGAGTTGCATAGACAGGTACATTTATTTTTTTTAGTAGATAAGGTACTCCACCAATATGATCCTCATGTCCATGAGTCACAATTAAAGCTTTAATTTTTTCTTTATTTTCAAGTAAATAAGTAATATCAGGAATAATTAAATCAATACCAAGCAAGGTCTCATCTGGAAACTTTGCCCCACAATCAATAATGATAATGTCATCTGCATACTGCACTACATACATATTTTTTCCGATTTCGTTAATGCCACCAAGGGCGAATATGGATAATAACTGTTTACTTGTAGACAACGTATTCCCTCCTATAGTTTTCACTAAATGCATTAAAAATTTCTTTAGCCATAGGTAGTATAGCTTTTCATATTTCATCCTATACGATATTTACAATGAACGATCTATTTATATGGATTGCTACTATTTGAATTGCTCGATGAATAGAATGGAGAGATATCCTTACGAACAGCATGTTTCTGTTTAAATTTTTTTGTTCCTTAAAAGTTAAACTCAAAATTTAAAATAAAGGGGGTAAATGATTGTCTAATTTTGTGCAACATGCCATTTTCGAACATCGATTTTGGCTAGAAATCATGCAAAACCACGCTCAATTTATTCATGACGCACTTTATCCTTCAGAAAAAGGTGATATTCAAAGAGCTAATCAGTATATCCTACAATTCTCACAGCTACTTACTTATATTCCTTCTCTCGATGATTCAAATGCTGTTTCGTTTTCAGTAACAGTGGATGACAATGTCGAGCAATTGAAGCAATACAAACTTCATCTACTTAGACATCAACTGTCGGGTGATATTGGGATCCATTTAACGCCTACATTTATCAATCACATGATTAATGAATTAGAAGAATACCAAAATGTACTGAGTTACTTGAAAAAAGGTGAGGCTCCACCAATCTTTCACGAGCTACATCATCATTTAGTGTGGCTTTTAGACGCCTCTGGACACGCAGGCATCATCAATGATGATTTAGATGGTGTAGAGAAACGATTAAAGCAGAAGAGTCATGCATTTGCTAAGCATTTTGAAGGATTTTATTTAAAGGCAGTCGAATTAACGGGCTATTTACGTACAAATATGCATTCTTTTCCAGCTTTAAAGCGCTTTAATCAAGATGTAGAAATCGAAATGGCTTTATTTAAGACGTTTTTAAAAGAATTAGAAGAAATGGAGTTAAGTGCAGAGGTATTAGGCACATTTACAGCGCCAATGGCAGACCATATGTGGCGTGAAGAGCAATACTATTTAACAAAGCTTGCACAAGCTAGAAGCGATGGGTAAAAATAATAAACAAGGCTATCTTATTTTGATTCATCAAAAAAAGATAGCCCTTTTATTATGGATGGATTATTACTTCCGTACCAATAGGCACAATACTTGCTAACTCTTCAACATCTCGATTATGCAAGCGAATACATCCGTGTGAAACAGCATGCCCAATGGAACTAGGATTATTAGTGCCATGAATTCCGTAGTGTTCTTTAGATAAGCTCATCCACATCGTTCCAAAAGGACCACCTGGGTTTGGGGCTTTATTGATGATAATAAAACTGCCTACTGGTGTTTCATGTAACATGCGTCCCACTGCAATAGGGTATTGTTTTTGAAGGATATTGTCTCTATACAAGCGTAGCCAACGATTATTGGTGGATATCTCAATACGATATGGAATTGTATCAGGATTGGGAAAGCCAGGAATAGCAATTTGTTGACCAACTAAAAGATGATCTGGCTGAATCCCTGGATTAGCAGCAATGATTGATGTGATAGAGGTGCGATAATCTTGAGCAATTTGGGACAGTGTTTCTCCCGCTTTGACTGTATGATTCAATCTTGATTTCCTCCTAAGCATTGGTAATTGTTTTACTATATGCTTGAATGATTTAAGTAATTTTAAGAACGTAAATTTTTCAGCTCTTTGGATAGAATATAGAGTACCATGTATAGCCAAGGAGCATTGAGAATGAAGGAATTTAAGATTACTTATTTTTTTGATGAGATGCATTATGTGAGAAGATTTATTTATATTGAATCTCAGCAAGAAGCAGAGCAATTGGTTAAAAGTGAAAGAGATCAATATATATCCTTTACAGACAGTAGAGGTATCTATCATGAATTGCATACAAGGCATGTACGAGTTATTCAAATATCTGAATATCATCGTATTGATAAAAGTACAAAACAGAAAAACACATAATATATCCAGCACTACACACATTATAGGTAAAGGAGTGTGACAAGATGGATATGAATAAAGTACCACATCAAAAGAAAATGTTTATGAATTTAAATAGTAAAGATAAGCCTGATATGGTTGAATCAGATAACATTAGTCTTTTCGATTTGCATGAGGATATGCAAACTGTAGACGCTATTCCAATTGAAGAACTTAATAAGAGAGTGGAAAGAGAAGGCGATGAATTGATTGAAATGCAGCCTGATGAATTATAGGAGGTAGAAGTATATGCATGATGAAAAAGAAGGCCAATTTACCTCTGCGGGTACAAATATTAATGAAGTGAAGCAAAAAAACGCAGAGGCAGGATTATCCTATAATGACGTAAAGGCGCTATTGGCTAAAACCGGAGGACATGGGACGGCTATCTATAGTGATACAGATTTTGAAGAAGTAAGACAAGAAATACACAAGAATCAGCAATAAATGTATGGGGAGGAGTAAGGTATTGAGTGCTCTTCCTTTTTTACTTTACAATGGTGAGTAAAGTAAGGGAGGTGAGCATCTTGTTAACAGGAGAAGAGAGTTGTCCATTATGTGGGGGGAAAAACCATTGTGGTTTAGTAAAAGGTGAAAAAGAATGCTGGTGTATGACAGTCAACTTTCCAGAGAAAGTTTTAAAAGTTGCACAGAAAGAGTCAGATAAATGTATTTGTCAAACATGCTTAGATACATATAAAGAAAAATACAAGCATTGAGAAATGATGCATCCGTAATTATTAAGCAATTGGTACAATTGTCTATCGCACAACAACCTAGCGGGCATACATTACTCTGAAAGGAGTGTGTCTAATGGTTAAACCAATTGAACTTAGTAATGTAACAAAGGCATATTTAGAGGAATATCAACGAATCCTCAAAAAAATGATGCAGGGTATGACCTATGTAACCATTACTTGTAGTATTTCAGAAAATTTTATTAAGCAAATCATTCCTCATCAAGTAGCGGCAATCCAAATGTCAGAAAATGTTTTACGCTACACAACAAATATTCCTGTACAGGATCTCGCATTAGAAATCATTCGAACACATACAGAAATGCTTGAAAGTCTTGAAGCGATACAAAATCGATGTTGTGTCGTACAAAATTCAGAGTACGAATTATACGAGTATATGTGTGCTTACAAAGAAATCACGGAAGCAATGTTTAATTGCATGTGTGCACCACCAGTATCCAATAGTATTAACATTAACTATTTAAGGGAAATGATTGTCCATCATCAGGGAGGTATAAGACTAGCACAAAATGTCCTTAGATTCTGTATTTGCCAAGAATTAATTCCAATTCTAAAGTGCATGATTCAAACGCTTTGTGAGCAACTAGAGGAGATGGAAAAGTTACTGGATAGCTTACAAAATTGCGATTGCGAGTGCTAGGTCAAATTTTAATCTTATACGGTAAAAAACGCTAAAGTCAAATGATGATTTTAGCGTTTTTTCTGCGTAAAAATAGTGTTTATCTAGAAAATGAGAAATTGTCAATAAGGTGGACAAAAAAATAAGAAAGTGTAAAGAATTTTTGGAGAATCTACTTTTGTTTTTTTATTGTTGGTAAAATATATATGTTTTATTTTGTTGAAGGTAATGAGGAAAGATCTATAATTCGTTTTAAAACACTGGGAATTTATATTTACTTTAGATTCGAAAAGGAGTGGGAACTATGTTCAAAAGGAAGAAGATTAGTCAAAACTATGATTATTTCTCAGCAACAAAAAACTCAGACATTGAGGCCAATGAACGTTTTAAAGAAAAACTAGATTTTCTTGCTTTGTCTAGAATAAGAAGGGAGTCTGTAGGTTTTTTACGTAAAATGTATGAGAACAATCGTCAGCATATACTGGATAATTTTTATGATCGTCTACTGGAAATTCCAGAGTTTAACCAGGTCATCAATACGCATTCATCAGTAGAGCGTTTGAAAGGCTTATTTGATTCACATTTTATTAGCTTATTTGACGATGAGTTAGATTTAGATTATGTATTTAAACGACGTAAAATCGCCTACATTCATGCTCGCATTGGTGTACTCCCGAATTGGATGATTTCAGCCTATACGTTGATCAATCAATTAATTATTCCGCTTATTGTAAAAGAACTATCACGAGATCAAGAAAAAATGCTTGATGTTTTATTGTCTTATGATAGCTTAGTAACGATTGACCAACAAATTATTTTGGAGACCTATATTGAAATTCAAGCAGGATCTGTAGTGAACGGTTTAGGCGAAATCATTACTTATAATACACAGTTAGATACAATAAAGGAATTGATTGAATTTCAAGATATTCAACATCAGGAAATTATTGCGGCAGACCAATTGATGCATGAGTTAGATGAAAGTATTGAAGAAATCGCCACATCTGTTGGTGATATTTCCGAGCAAACAAAGCAGGCGTTTAAAAAATTAAATGAGGATTTGGAATCTTTACAACAAATTTCATCCATTTTGCAAACGACCGATGAGGGGCATAAATCCATGCAGGAGGATATCAAACGTTTAGTAGATCGTGTAAATAGCGTCGCAAAACTAATGGAATTAATTAAGAAAATTGCAGATCAAACTAATCTGTTGGCATTAAATGCATCAATTGAGGCGGCTCGTGCCGGTGAAGCAGGGAAAGGCTTTGCGGTTGTTGCAGAGGAAGTGCGAAAACTTGCAGATGATACAAATACATCTGTTAAATCGATACATACAGATATCCAGGAATTACTTCAAATTACGCAAAATATTAGTTTTTTAACAACACAATTTTCACAAGATTTACATCAAGGTGTTACGGATACCTTACATGTTTCACAAACCCTTGGAGAAATAAACAGAAATTTACAGCAGCAAGGAGCTCGTTTTGAGGAAATAGCTACTACAACCAAGGTACAAGCACAATCCGCTACAATTATTTCTGAACGTAATCATACAATCACAGAGAGTATGCAAAAAAGTAAGGTAATTGTTTTTGATATGGGTTCTGCCATTTATAAGCTAAGTAAAATGATTGATGGATACCGATCAACAACGATTTCTAAAAACTTTATTATTAGCCAAGAGGATATTATTCAATTAGCGATTACAGACCATTTATTATGGCGTTGGAAGATTTATAATTTACTGCTGGGCTTTGAAGCGATGACTGAACAGGACGTAGGTTCACCGGAGGAATCGCGCCTTGGCGAATGGTATTATGGCACAGGCAAAAAGCTGTTAGGTGATGAGCGGGCCTATATAGAGCTTGAACAACCGTTTATTCATATACATGATATAGCTAAAAAAGCAGTCCGTGAATATAATACAGGTAATAAAGTGGAGGCTGAGAAATACCTGGAGGAAATTACGGAAGAATCTTCTGTTGTCATAGAAAAACTACAGGCGTTAAAGGAAATTTTACTAAACAGTAAAAAACAATATATACATTAAAAATTTGAGCAGGCTAGTTAAAACTAGCTTGCTCTTTATGTTTGCTATTCAGTTACGTTTATAGTAGGGGGGACACACATAAATGTCACTGTCCGTTTTTTACTATCATAGAGACACCATTCACGGTGGTCAATAACTGAACCTACGTTAACCCCATATTGTTTCTCTTGTATTGCAATCGGTTGGCCGTAACGAATACGGATAGGTAATTTTTTTTGCTGATGATAGAGTCCCGATTCATGGCTATGACCAAAGAATAACAATGGTTGATGAAAAGGAGGAAATGTAGGTTGCCAGTTGACGTTCCACTTAAATTGATGTCCGTGCATAAGTATCGCACCATCAATCTCTATTGACTCAGGTAAAGCTTTAAAACGTTGGATGCCTGTAACTTGAGTAATGCGTTCTTCTTGATTGCCTCGTATAGACGGGAAGGTTAGTAGTTCTTCAAATTCATTTTCTACTATGGCTGCCTTTTCCAACGACAAGCCAGACATAGTTTGCGCCTTTTTCTTACTAACAGTGCATTCATATAAATCACCTAACCCAATGATGGTTGCTTCCTCTGCTGTTTGTTGTATATGAGCAAGAACAGCTTTAGTATCTTCTATATTAGAATGTAAATCTCCTAAAAGTGCATAAAGCATGTAAATCCGGCCTTTCCTTTAATAATCGTACAAACATCATACACCTATTAGAAATTACTAGAAAAGTAAAACGTCTAAGAATATTTCTTTAATTTGAACGTGAGGAAAATTGCCAAGAAATTCATTGCTTGTTAAAATATAATCATAATTTTCTGAATTTTATTGATTTTGTGTACTGGTGTTAATTTAGCGGTATTCCATGTAAATAGGGAAGACCTGTTAAACGTGTATATGGCAATGAAAGTGTAGGGACATCATGTTATCCCAAAGGTTCCACTCAAATGTATGGGACGGATTGAAGAATTCTGGATGCATGAATGTTGAGGAGAATTAATTTACTCTATCTCGGATTAAAAAATGAACTTTTGGAGGGCTTAAAATGACGACGTGTATGACAGATATTCTTGAAAACTATGCTGTACAGCAACCAAATACGATAGCAACCTTGTATGATGGAAAAAAGCTAAGTTATCGTGAACTTTATCAACGTGTTGATCGATTTGCTGCTTACTTACAGGAGCAAGGTTATGAAAAAGAGGATGTAATTGCATTATATACGCTTAATTCCGATTTGTTTTTAATCGCTTATTTAGGTGTTCAATTAGCAGGCTTTATCGTGATGCCCATTAACACTAAATTAGCGGCACCAGAGGTTGATTATATTTTTAATCACTCACAGGCAAAGGGACTAATCTATGATGAAAGATTAGCAGAAACATTGAAGGATGTTTCCTATTCGTTCCAACATGCTATTGAACTTCAGGAAATGAATAATAGGATTGAACAACAGGATCGTGAAAGAACGATCGTTCCATTGGTGGCGGATGATACAGCCGTTGTTATGTACACCTCTGGTACAACTGGTAAACCAAAAGGTGTCATGCTCACCCATCATAATATTGCGGCTACAGCAGAAATTTGGTCTGCTTCTATGAACATGTCGAGCAAGGATAAGATGTTTATTTGCACACCTTTATTTCATTGTGCTGGCCTGCATGTTTTTGCTATGCCGATGTTTTATCAAGGGGGAACCGTTGTTATTGAAGAAGTATTTTCACCAACTAAAACATTAGCGCAAATTGCAGCAACAGAAGCGACGATTTTCTTCGGAGTTCCATCCATGTACACGATCATTTTAAATACGCCTGGATTTAAGGAACATAGCTTAAACCATTTACGTTTATTATGTTACGGGGCAGCTCCAATGCCTTATGAGCTTGTAAAACAAGTAAAAGAGGCATTTCCAAATGTAAAAGTTCAAAATCTATACGGTCAAACAGAAAATTCACCTGCGGCCACATCCTTACTTGATATGGATGCTTTAACGAAAATCGGCTCCGTTGGTAAGCCATTAGCGCAGACAGAGGTCTGTGTAGTTGATAGTGAAGGTAAGTCAGTACCAGCTGGTGAGGTAGGGGAAATTTGTGTAAAAGGGCCACAGGTTATGAAGGGATATTTGCGCAATCCAGAAGAAACAGCTAGAACAATTAGAGATGGGTGGCTTTACTCAGGTGATTTAGGACGGTTTGACGATGAAGGCTATTTGTATATAGTAGATCGAAAAAAGGATATGATCATTCGAGGAGGGGAAAATATTTACCCAATCGAAGTGGAGGAAGTTTTATATCAAATGCCAGAAGTTTTAGAAGCAGCAGTGGTTGGCTTACCACATGAAGTGTATGGTGAGGTGCCGAAAGCATTTGTTGTTTTAAAAGAAGACAAATCCCTTGATGAAAATTCGATACTCTCCTATTGTCAGACTAGACTTGCCAAATATAAAGTCCCTTATGAGATCGAATTTTTAGCTGAGCTACCGCGGAATGCCTCTGGTAAGGTATTAAAGCATACATTACGACCAAAAGAAACGACGATTTAAGTATTATCCATTACGCTTTGGATGCATCACCATAATGGCTTTACATGTGATAGAATTCATGCTCGAATAAGCTTCTATTCTAATAGGAACAACTAGGAAAGTATCGTATAATAGAGTCTACGACAAATTGTATTAATAGAATTGGAGAAGAGATTACTCTTTGAATTAGAATAGGAGCGGAATTTGTCTTGTGGACAGGATATAAGCGCCTTTTACTTATTGGCATTTTGATCATCATGTTGCTGTCTAGCTGCCAGCCATTTTCACAGCAAGATTCACAACAAAAAAACCAATTAACAGTTTTAACAGTAGAATTTAATAGTGGAGCACCTATCCCTAATTTATATTTAACGATCACAGATGTACAAACAGGTGATGTAGTAGAAGAAGCAATTGGTTCTGAAGAAGGGGAAGCAATATTTTCGAAGCTAAAGGCAGGACGAGAATATGCAATTGCTGCAACTACACTAGAAAATAGTGAGGCAAATGTCGGATATACAACAATTGAGAATTTTACGTACGATACAACAAAGCCGTACTATCGATTGCAAACACATTTTTCTAGAGACGAGCAAGAATTAGATGTACCTGTTGTTATGCAAAATCCTGAACTGCCACATGGCTGTGAAATCACATCACTCACAGCCGTGTTAAATTATTTTGGAATGAATGTGACAAAGCTTGAAATGGCAGATCATTATTTACCAAAGCAAGAAATACGTACAGTAGGCGGAAAACGTTTTGGACCAAATCCAAATGTAGCTTTTGCTGGCAATCCTCGTGATAAGGCTCATGGGATGTATGTTTTTGCTGCACCAATTGTCAAAGCGGCAGAGGCAGTCATTGCTGATAAACAGGAAAATTTACGCGTAACGAATATGAGTCAGGCATCACAGGCAGATATTTTAGAGCTAGTCCGTGAGGGAGTTCCTGTTGTGACATGGGTGACACTGGATTTATCAAAGCCTAAACAAAAAGCTGAACGAGGCTGGATTTATGAAGGTGAGTCAACTTCACGGGATGCCTTTATGAATTTACATGCTGTTGTTTTAACAGGACATTTAGGCGATAAAGTAGTTGTAATGGACCCGTTAAAGGGCTACGTAACATACAATGTGGATCAGTTCTTTAATAGCTATCGTGAGTTAGGCAAACAGGCTGTAGCTGTCCATAAATAAGCAAGCTATAAATCTTTAGTATGTTACACTAATAAAAAAAGCAAAAAGTGAGTTGAGTAGAATGGCCATTGAACACGCTTTTTTACCCGTATTGCTTGGGGATGAAATGAATGCTTATGGCATGGCCAGAGCATTTTACGAAGCCTATGGTGTAAAGCCCCTTGCACTAAATCATACAAACATGGAAAAAATTCAGCAAAGTGATTTACTGACTTTTCGTGAGGTACCGAGACTTCATATAGAAGAACGATTTGTTACGGCACTTAAGTCAATTGCCCAGGAATTTATAGATAAAAAATTACTGCTCCTAGCCTGTGACGAATTTTATGTCAAAAAAATTGTAGAGCATAAAGCAGAATTAACAGAGGATTTCATTATTCCTTATGTAGATGCTACACTTGCTCATCAGCTATTAACCCGAGAAAAGATGTATGAGCTTTGTGCACAATATGGTTTTCAATTTCCTGCCATGCATGTATGCACGGTTAATGATTATGAAAACTTCGACATGCCTTTTGAGTATCCAATTGTCATTAAGCCCATGAATATGGAAAAATATGCTGCATGTATTTTTCCTGGTAAGAAAAAAGTATATATTGCACATGATAAGGATGAAAAGGACAGTATATTCCATGCTATTTATAAGGAATCAGCCTATCGTGATGATCTGATGATTCAGCAATATATTCCAGGAGAAGATGCTAATATGCGTGTTGTCAATGCGTATGTTGGACAAGATGGAAAAGCAAAACTTCTTGCTGTGGGCAATCCCATTTTAGAAGAGCATTCTCCAGAAGGAATAGGTCGTTATGTAGCCATCATGACAACTTATAATAAGGAATTGATGGATATCGTGAAGACATTCCTTGAAGCAATACAATTCCAAGGCTTTGCTACATTCGATATGAAATATGATGATCGTGATGGTCAATATAAATTGTTGAGTATAGAATTACATAATGAGCTTTCCAATTATTATGTGACAGCTAGTGGCTATAACTTTATGCAGTATGTAGCGGATGATTTTGTTCGAGGGAGTAAACAATCGTTAACATACGTGGAAAACAAGCATCTTTGGACGATTGTACCAAATGGTGTTCTTTTCAAATATGTTCAAAATGAACAATTAGTGATTGAAGCGAAAAGCTTGATTCGTCAAGGGATGGCTACAGATTCTATTTTTAATTACAAGGATATGAATGCGAAACGATGGTTGAATGTTACGCTTGATAATTTAAGCTTTTATCGCAAATATAAGAAATATTTTAATAACAAAGGTCTGTCTAATATATGAAAAAACAAACTTTAGGTATCATTGGTGGCGTAGGGCCACTTGCAACAATGTTTATTGGTGAAATGATTGTAAGACGTACGAAGGCACAAAAGGATCAGGAGCATTTACATACGATCATAGATAATGATACAAATATCCCTGACCGTACAGCTTTTATTTTAGATAAAACGAAGGATAATCCAGTTCCAGTCATAATTGAGGATGCAAAAAAATTAGCTTCTGTAGGGGCAGATATGATTGCTATTCCATGTAATACAGCCCATACGTTTTATCATGATATTCAAGAGGGTTCACCCATTCCAGTATTGCATATGATTCGTGAAACAGCGAAGCGTGCTGCGGATTTAGGTGCAAAACGTGTTGGTATTTTAGCAACGACAGGTACTTTAACATCTCGTATGTACCAAGAAGCCTTAGAGGAATATGGCATTACACCAGTAGTACCAGATAATGAAATGAGAGCCTATGTCATGACTATCATTTATGATTATGTCAAGGCTGGTAAGGATGTTACGCTGGAGGACTGGCAACCACTAGAAGATGCGATGCTGGCATTAAATTGTGATCGCATTGTGTTAGGCTGTACAGAGCTATCTATTGTTAATCGGGATTTGAAATTAAATGAAATCTATATCGATTCACTAATCGTATTAGCTGAATGTGCCATTTTGGCTTGCGGTTATGAGCTAGTCGATTAGTTGTTGAGTGAATTGAAAAGAATCTGCTTGCTTTTCACGGGTAAGCTACAAGTCTTTAAAGAGTTGTGGACATGCTACTTTTTCCGTGTTAGGTTAGGCAGATTTTTTATGGAAGGAACCGCTGATTTTTGAAACGAATGGTCCATTGCTTCGTACATATAAAGTAGGAAACGGCGGAGTGTGTTAAACTAGTGTCAAGTAGATAGAAGGTGGGAAATAACATGTCAGTCATTAATTTATTAAAAGAAGAAATTCAAGCAAAATGGAACTTTGAAACACCTATGAAAATTCAAGATGAAATGATACCAGCTATGCTTGAAGGTAAAGACATTGTAGCGGAATCGCCAACGGGATCAGGTAAAACATTAGCGTATGTTTTACCACTATTGAATAAAGTAAATGGGGCAAAAAAACAAACACAGGGACTGATCGTGGCTCCTTCACAAGAACTTGCTATGCAGATTGTAGAAGTTATCCGCGAATGGACAGCTGGCACAGATATTACAGTTCAGCAGCTTATTGGTGGTGCCAATTCTGCTCGTCAAATTGAAAAGCTCAAGAAAAAACCAACGATTGTTGTTGGAACTCCTGGCCGTTTAAATGAATTAGCACGAGCAGGAAAATTAAAACTAAAAGAAATAGAAACGATTATTTTGGATGAGTGTGATCAACTGCTTAGTCGCGAATACCGTGTAGTTATCAAATCCTTTATCGAAGGTTCTGCCTATGGCCGACAAGTCGTTGTTGTTTCAGCTACGATTACAGAGGAAATTGAATTAGTAGCAAGTCGTATGATGTTCGAACCAGTTCGTTTTAAAATTAAGCCAGAGGATATGTTAAAGGTCGGCAAAGTTATCCACTCATTTGTGAAGGTAGAAGAACGTGATAAAACTGATTTTCTACGAAGACTATCACATACTGAAGGGTTAAGAGCACTTGCTTTCGTCAATAATATCGATCAATTATTAATGAAGGAAACGAAATTACAATATCGCTCTGCGCCAATCGTAACACTTCACTCCGACATGAAAAAGGAAGAACGTAAAAAGGCATTAGATGCATTCCGTAAAGGGGATGCACGTATTTTAATCGCAACAGATATCGCCGCTCGTGGTTTAGATATTGCAGGTTTAACACATGTTATTCATGTTGATGTACCAAGAACAATTGAACAGTACTTACATCGCTCAGGGCGTACTGGTCGTGCAGGAGCAGACGGAGAAGTATTGACGTTATTATCTTATCGTGATGAGAAGACCTATAAAAAATGGACAAGAGAAATTCCAGGCAAGCCTGTGCAAAAAATATGGCATGATGGCAAGCTGATTGAAGGTAATTCTAAAACAATTGGACAAAAGCGAGGGAATTAACATGACATTTGATGAAAAATTACAGGCATATGCAGAGCTTGCGGTAAAAGTGGGTGTCAATATTCAACCAGGTCAATATTTGTTAGTGAATACATCAGTAGAAGCTTTAGATTTTGCTCGTTTAGTTGTAAAAGAGGCTTATAAGGCTGGCGCAGGGCGTGTCCATGTAAACTTTTCGGATGATGAAATGGATCGTGCGTATTTTGAACACGCTTCTGATGAGGAGTTTAATCGTTTCCCTGAATGGGTCGTAAAAATGCGTGATGAACTAATTGAGCGTAAAGGTGCTTTACTATGGATTGATGCTGCTGATCCTGATAAATTGACAGGAATACCTGCAGACAGATTAGCAACACACCAAAAAGTGTCAGGAGCAGCATTGAAAAATTATCGTAATGCAGTCATGAAGGATTTAATTGCTTGGTCTATCGTCGCGGTTCCTTCACCAAAATGGGCAGCGAAGGTATTTCCTCAATTAACGGAAATGGAGCAAGTTCCAGCATTGTGGGAAGCTATCTTTAAAACGGTTCATATTGGGGAAGGGAATGCAGTGGATAATTGGCGAGAGCATGTAGCTAATTTAGAATCACGTGCACAATTGCTAAATAATAAAAAATATGCAAAGCTTCACTATACAGCACCAGGAACAGATTTAACAATTGCCTTAGCGCCACAGCATAAATGGCTAACAGGTGGCAGTCAAACACCAGATGGTAATATTTTTATTGCCAATATGCCGACAGAAGAAGTTTATACACTTCCGATGAAACAAGGTGTAAATGGGTACGTAAGTAATACCAAGCCTTTAGTTTATCAAGGCAATATCATTGATGGCTTTAAATTAACCTTTAAAGAGGGCAAAATTATTAAAGCAGAAGCTGAAGTGGGTCATGATTTACTGCAAGAGCTGATACAAGTAGATGAAGGCTCTAGCTATTTAGGTGAAGTAGCACTTGTCCCTCATGAATCACCAATTTCAGCGTCGGAGATTTTATATTTCAATACGTTATTCGATGAAAATGCTTCAAACCATTTAGCTATCGGTGAAGCCTATCCGACATGCTTAGAAGGTGGAAGAGATTTAGAAAATGGTCAACTTGAGGCACTAGGTGCAAATATTTCTGTGACACATGAAGACTTTATGATTGGTAGTGGAGAAATGGATATAGATGGTATTTTACCGGATGGTACAGTAGAGCCAATTTTCCGCAAGGGTAGCTGGGCCTTTTAATCACTAGTCAAAGTGCAAAGGAGGAGAGTAGATGAAGCGATTATGGAGCTTCATCGGTGTGACGATATTAGCAATGACATGTTGGGCTTCATCTGCTTATGCTCAAACAGAAAGCTATATAGCTATTGGAGATTCCTTAGCTGCTGGTCAAACACCTTATCAAGAAATTGATGCAGGATATAGTGATTTAATAGCCATGAAGTTAAGTTCAATGGGTCAATTATCATTTTATACAAAAGAACTTGCCTTTCCAGGCTTAACAACGGCCGATGTGCTAGAACGAATCCAATCTGAGGAATCCAAACACTTACTAGAAAATGCGACCCTTATTACAGTGTCAGCAGGGGCCAATGATTTATTACGCCTTGTTAAAGTGAACCCAACTGCTGGCACATTAGCATTTTCACAGCTTCAAACAGATTCCACTTTAAACTTGGCTAGAAAAAATATGATAACCATTTTAGATGAGTTAAATGAACTTGCGCCGAAAGCAAAGATTTTTGTAATGGGCTATTATTTTGCGTATCCATATGTTCATCCTACACAAAAAAAGGGAACGAACGAACAGCTAGTTAAATTAAATACGATTTTACAACAACAGGCAGAGGATGCAGGAGCGGTTTATGTAGATGTTTATGATCGCTTTGGATTGGATGCCATAAACTACTTACCAAATAGTGCAGATGTTCATCCAAACTTTGAAGGCTACCGTCAAATGGCTAATGCATTTTTACAGTCTTATAGTGGTAGTAATGCTTTGACGATCTCTTCATCCGAATTACCCAAGCCCAATCCTCTATCGTTTGAGGAAATTATAAAGCAACAATTATCAGCGAAATCCAAGGAACGGGAAACGACACAACGGCAGTCTACCCGTACAGCTTATGCTATTCAAGGATTTCCTGGCTATAAAGCTTTTATAGAAAACATTTAAATAATCGTTATTAAAGGGCATCTATTTAGATGCTTTTTTATATGAAATCCAATATTGGATAGAACTACTATACTGCTGAATACCACTAGATAGGCAGTAGTCATGCTAAAATATAAAGAAGATTAGGAGGGACTAGAATGAAGATATTTCATACAGCAGATTGGCATTTAGGGAAGCTTGTTCAAGGTGTTTATATGACAGAAGATCAACAATATATTCTGCAACAATTTATACAAGCGATAGATGATGAAAAACCAGATGTAATTGTCATCGCAGGTGATCTATATGACCGTTCAATGCCCCCTATTGAGGCAGTCAATTTACTAAATGATGTATTAGCGAAAATAGTATTAGAGAAGCAGATTCCTGTTTTAGCAGTGGCGGGAAATCATGATAGTGCGGGTCGTTTAAATTTTGGGAGTCGATTGATGAGTGATAGTGGTTTATATATCAAGGGGCAATTTACGAAAGATCATGTCCCTATTATTTTGAATGATCAATATGGAGAGGTACATTTTCATCTTGTACCGTATGCTGAGCCCGCCTCAATTCGTCATATTTTTGAAGATGAAACGATTCGTTCTCATCAAGACGCTATGCAGAGAATTATAGATCATATTACTCAGGATATGGATGCGAGTAAGCGTCATATTTTTGTGGGACATGCTTTCGTCACAAAGTATGGTGAGGAAGAAGCCAATACCAGTGATTCAGAGCGTCCGCTTTCTATCGGGGGCTCAGATTGTGTGAATGCAGCTTTATTTAAACCTTTCCACTATACCGCTCTTGGACACTTACATAAGGCACATTTTGTCTTAAATGAAACGATCCGCTATGCAGGCTCTCCGTTAAAATATTCATTATCAGAGCACTTACATGAAAAAGGCTTTTTAATCATTGAATTAGATGAACACGGTAAAAGCATAGTAACCAAAAGAAAGCTCGTACCAAGAAGAAATTTACGAGTAGTAGAAGGTCAATTGGAGGATCTGTTAAAGCTACCACCGAGTGATGATTATGTCTTTGTCAGATTGACGGATACGACAACCGTCTCTTCACCGATGGAACGCATTCGTAGTGTTTTTCCCCATGCGATGCATGTAGAACGTAAGATACTACGACAAGAGTCACCACGTGAGTTACAAGTTGTAGAAACAGAAAAGCTAGAGGATATAGACTTGTTCCGTTCTTTCTTTACGAATATTATCGGCATCCAGCCAGATGAAGATACGGAACGCCTTTTTACCGAGATGTTACAGGAATTATTAGATGAGGAGCGAGAGACAGTAAAATGAAGCCATTAAAGTTAACGATTACTGCATTTGGTCCGTATAAAGATACTGAGGTGATTGATTTCCAAGAGCTTGGAGAACATCGTTTGTTTGCCATCTCCGGAAAAACAGGCGCTGGGAAAACAACCATTTTCGACGCTATTTGTTATGCGCTTTACGGATCAGGTAGTGGTGAGGATCGCCAGGATACGGCTTTACTGAGAAGCGGCTTTGCTCATGATGATGTCTATACAGCTGTAGAGCTCCTATTTGAAATGCATGGCAGAGTTTATCAAATAGTAAGACAGCCAGGTCATATTAAAGAAAAAAATAAAACGATCACAGGTAAGAAAATAGAATTAGCTGAAGTAAGAGAGGGAAAGCTCGATTATAGCATCGTAGAGAAACAACAAACGCTTGAAGTCGATAAAAAATTGCTGGAAATCATAGGTCTCACAAAAGATCAATTTAGCCAAATTGTAATGTTACCTCAAGGTGAATTTCGCAAGTTATTGACCTCTGACTCTACAAATAAGGAAGTTATTTTACGAAAAATCTTTAAAACAGATCGTTTTGGCGTCATGACAAAAAAACTGGATGCCAAACGGAAAGAGGCGGAGAAGGATTTTGAGCGTGCCAAGCAATTAAAGGAACATCTATTAGGTCAAATTGTTGGTGCCTTACCGCAACGTTCATCCTCTTTATTCACCTTGATTGCTGACAATACGGAAAATTTACATCAACTGACACAGGCACTTGAGGAGGAGTTTAGCTACTATAAGAAATGTATAGAGGAAGAACAGCAGCAATATGATGAAGCTTATAGTCTTCATCAAAAGGAGCAGGAATATTATCGACTAGCAAAAACAATAAATGAGCAGTTCGAAGAGCAAGCTAGTCGGCAGCAGAGACTGCAACTATTGTTAAAAGAACAGGATAGATACCGAGCAAAGGAGCAGGAGATTGTTTTAGCAGAACAAGCGGAGCGACTTGTGCCACTTGAACAACAATGTATTGATTTACGTGCTGAACTGAACTTAAAAGAACAAACATTTCAACAGGCTCAATTTAAACTTCAACAAACAAAAGAGCAGCTACAACGGGCACAAGAAAAATATCAGATTGAAGAGGCGAAAGAGCCTGAACGTCAACAGATGTTGCAGCAGGAATTGCAATTACAGACTTTATTGCCTAAATTTGAAGCCTATGAAAACAATGTGCAGCAGCTGCAAATAGCAGAACAATATGTCGAAACAGCAAAACAGGCAGTAGCTGATAATCTTATGTTATTGGAGAAAGAACAAGGGCAGTTACAGCAATTTTCTCAAACGATGGAACAATATGAAAAACAGGTTGAGCCATATGAAAGCTACTTAGAGCAGTTACCGAAACTTCGTGAGCAGGTAGCATTAATAAAACAAGTAGACAAATACAAAGGGGCTGTAGAGTTAGCTAAGCAGGACGTAGCCACTTCTGACATTCACTATCAGGAGAGTAAAAAGGCTCTACAATTATTAGAGCAGCGTTGGTTGACAAGTCAGGCTAGTATTTTGGCTGAACAGTTGAAGGACGGGGAACCTTGCCCTGTATGTGGCAGTTTGACACACCAGAAAACACATAATGAGCAACAGGAAATGATAGAGCTCTCTGAAGTCGAAGTGTTAAGGGCTAAGGCTTCTTTAGATGAGCGTAAGTACCTAGAAAAAGAAGCGCTCTTGTCATCTGCGCAACAGCTTTATCAAGAAACCTGTCAGCAACTAGAAGAGCAGCACATTACACAGCAAGACCATGCACAGCTCATCTCTACATTAAACAACATAGAGCAAGAGATTGCGACATTAAAAATTGTTCATCATCAATTAGCAGATATGCGATTAAAACTTAAGCAGCAACGTGAGAGAATAGAGCAGCTACGAACTAAACAGATGAACTTAGAGCAATATTTAGCTGAGCAGTTGAAAGAAATGACAAGACTGCAAGCAGTTCTTGAAGAACAGCTTAAACATATGCCAAACCATTTACCAACCTTGCAGCAATTACAGCAACAGCTTACAGATATCAGTAAACAAAAAATGGATTTGCAAAAAAGATGGCAAGAGAGTCAAGACGAATTGCATAGCGCGAAGGAAGCAACAAGTAATGCAAAATTGACGATGGAAATAGCCAAACAAACTTTTGAAGAATTACAACTCAAAATGAATGAAAAACGTCAGCAATTCTCAGCAAGCATGCAGGAGATAGGCTTTGACAGCTACGAGGAATATACAGCTGCCAAACGGAGTTTATTGCAAATAGAGACCCTTCGAAAAGCTTGTAGTGACTATGCTTTACAGGTACACACATTGCAAATCCAAATTACTGAAGGGGCTATGTATCTTCAAGGAAAAGAGCAACAAGATTTAGTGTCCATGGAAGCCAAAGTAGAACAACTTCGTATATCTTATGAGGAAGCATTTAAACGTTTACAACAGTTGAGAGGTTTTGCTCAAGCTTGCCAAGGTTTTATTGAAAGAGTAGAAGAAATAGCGAGGGAGCTTCATTTACTTGAGCAAGAAGCGGGAAGAGTAAAGGAGCTCTATGGATTATTAAACGGCCAAAATTCGAAAAAGTTATCTTTTGAGCGCTATATTCAAATTAATTACTTAGACCAAATTACTGAAGCTGCCAATATTCGCCTTTATCATTTATCAAATGGTCAATTTGAGCTCAGACGTTCAGATAGATTGGAAAAGCATGCGAAACAAAGCGGACTAGGTCTTGATGTCTACGATGCCTATACCGATCAACTACGAGATGTCAAAACATTATCGGGAGGCGAAAAATTTAATGCCTCATTAAGCCTTGCCTTAGGAATGGCAGATGTAATTCAAAGCTTCCAAGGTAATATTCATATTGAAACGATGTTTATTGATGAGGGCTTTGGTTCGCTTGATGAGGAATCATTAAATAAAGCAATCGATACATTAATTGATTTACAGGATTCTGGTCGCATGATTGGCGTAATCTCTCATGTGCCTGAATTAAAATCTGCAATGCCAGCGGTTTTACATGTAGAAAAGACATTAAATGGCCATAGTCAGACATACTTTGAAGTGAAATAAGTGAAAGGCGTATTTCCGAAATAGGGAATACGCCTTTGTTTTATTTTTTTCGAGAAGTGGCTGTAGGAGTTGTTCCTTTTTTTGCAGCCATTACTTTTTTGACGATAGGAATAACAATAGGTGCCAATTTTACAGCAGTTTTCACAACGTTTGATACTTTCATTAAAAAACAGCTCCTTTTACAATTATTACTACCTGTTTCGCTTAAAATTGAAACATTAACGTATTACTCGAACAGCCTGAATAATATTCCATATGACAATACCAAGTGAGACAATGGCATAAACGGCAAATGAAACTAACCAAACAACCATCACAGTATTATTACTTGACGTTGGATCTAATCTTAATGTAGAAAAAACAAAGACAATAAAAAATAGGATGCCAAAAACAAAAGGAATTAAATGAGAGACAAGTGCACGAATTGAATGTCTTTTTACATCACTATCTTTCGTTACAAAGTAAACAATTAATGGGACGATAAAAGGGGCGAAGAAAATACTAAGATAACTAAAGGCAGATAAAATTTTTTGGTTCTCCATAGTTGTACCTCCTTTTTTAATATTTACGCATGAAAAACGGCAAAGTTTCAAAAAAATAATGTATGGAAGAGGTTGTAATCATCCAATCCTTTGCGTACAATGGGATTGTTCAAATAAATTCAGATGTAACGACCACAAGGGGAGCTGATGATGTCAGCTGAGACTGGGCACGTAATGCCTTGACTCTTTGAACCTGTAAGTTAACACTTGCGTAGGGATGTGGATAGAAACCGACACTTGTACGATGTCAGGCTCTGTCCTGGCATCGTTTTTTCATTCTTTAGGAATAAAAAAGATGTCTGCATTTCTATTCCTGCTCTTGTATCCTACATCGGAACAAAGGAGAGAATATGTATGGACAAAAAAAGACTATTAATGCTTGTGGAGATTGCGATATTTGCAGCGATTGGCCTTGTGCTCGATCAAGTATCCTTTAAAGTATGGGCACAAGGTGGCTCTGTTAGTCTTGTCATGGTGCCTATTATGTTAATTGCATTTCGTTGGGGCTTAGTTGCTGGGCTAACAACGGGATTACTTGTGGGTGTTATGCAAACCATGTTTGGTGCTTATATTGTGCACTGGCTTCAAGGATTATTGGATTATGGTGTTGCCTTTACAGTTGTAGGATTAGCAGCAGTTGTACGTGGACCTGTGTTGGATGCTGCAAAAAATATGAACAAAACGAAAATGGCACTTTACATTATCGTAGGTACTGTTTTTGCAGGCTTTTTACGATACGCAGCACATACAATTGCTGGAGCTGTATTTTTTGCAGAGTATGCGGGTGATCAAAATGCATGGATCTATTCTATCATTTATAATGGTACATATATGTTGCCAGCAACCATTTTAACGGCAATTGTAGGCGTGCTTTTATTCACAGCCGCTCCACAATTAATGCAAAGAAAAGCATAATAAAAGTTTCCTCAAATGATTTATTGTAAAAGGGTATAAAAGCTTTTCGTTCTATACTACTTGATGATATTCGCTTTCGCACAGAATCATTAGCAAAATTATCAACTTTTTTCAACAACAAGCAAGTCCCTTCACTCATGTGAAGGGACTTTTGGTCATGAATAGCTCTTTTAGCACTTTGCATTGTAGGAAAGCATACAATATTTAAAGCGTTTATCGTTATACGCATAAAAAGTTATGTTATATTAAAGAATAGATATTAGATGAAAGGGACGTTATAAATGATTGTAAAAACGCAAGATGAGATTGAAGCTTTTAAAAAAATTGGACGCATTTGTGCCGAAATTCGTGAAGCCATGAAAGCAGCAACAAAACCAGGTGTTACAACACTTGAGCTAGATGAAATTGCTGGCCGCATGTTTGCAGAGGCTGGTGCTATTTCTGGACCTAAGGGGGAATATGATTTCCCAGGATATACATGTATTAGTGTCAATGAAGAAGTGGCACATGGTATTCCAGGAAAACGTGTTATTCAAGAAGGGGATATTGTGAATATCGATGTTTCTGGGTCTTTAAATGGATACTTTGCAGATACTGGCATTTCATTTGTTGTTGGTGAGGGTTATGAGGACAAAGAAAAACTATGCCGAGTTGCTAAAAGTGCTTTTGATCGAGCAATGACAAAGGTTAAAGCAGGGTCTAAATTAAATCAAATAGGTAAAGCGGTTGAACGAGAGGCGAATGCTAATGGTTTAACTGTTATTATGAATTTAACAGGACATGGCTTAGGTCAATCTTTACATGATGAGCCTAATCATATTTTAAATTATTATGATGCGTGGGATTCTACGATTATGAAAGAAGGAATGGTGCTTGCTGTTGAGCCATTTATCTCAGCAAAAGCAGAGCATATTGTAGAAGCTGGTGATGGTTGGACATTTGTTACACCTGATAAATCGCTTGTAGCTCAAATTGAACATTCAGTTATTGTCACTAAAGATAAACCAATTATTTTAACTTCCTTAGATGAAGAATAGGATATAATTTAAAATCCTGCTAACCAATTTATTTTTGGTGGGCAGGATTTTTTTTAATAAATAAAATACCAACAAAGAGAACACCACATAAAAATAAGGCGGCAGTTGTTACAAGAAGCTCATCAAAACCATTATGTAAAGCGATTCCTAAATAAGCCCAAATAAAAACACTCGGATACATGGTATCAAAGTGATGAAAGCGGATATGTAGTGCAATAGCTCCACCAAGTGTCAGTAAAATTACTGCCCAAAGAGGAGTGCTAAGACCAAAGCCGTTCCAACCATAAGCCGTTAACGTAAAGCTACTATTCGTAATCAAGATAAATGTCATCCATGCAAAATAAATGGAGAAAGGAATACGACCTGACAACGCTTTGTCGTGAAGAGAGTACGTATTATACAACATAAATAAGTACAAGACCAAAAGCAAGGTGATGCCAAGAGAAACAATAAATAACTCATGATGCCATACATATATCGTTAAGGCTTGCAAAATATTTATGCAACTAAAGAGAGCAGACTGTTTCATAGATGTCTTTTTAATGTTCACCAATAACCAATAGCCAATTAATAAATAAATGACAATCCATATTGCATGACTAATATCAACTGGTGCAAATACTACAGAAAACCGATTAGAAATTTCTAGAGAAGATTGACCGTTTATTTTCATGAAAAAGGATAAAAAGGTTAGGATGAATGAGACAAGATAAGAGATTGTCATCAAGATAAACCGAGGCATGATTTCCTCTCCCTTCGTGTTTAGATTGTATAGGGAAAAGACAAATAAGTATAGTACTGTCACTTTTTTTATTATAACGGAAATTTCCAACAATGTATCGTGTTGTTTTGCTAATAATCACTACAATTTACCATCTCAATAGGCATCTATATTTTTCTTTAGTACAATGGGATTATCTACATAAAAGGAGTGAAGTTTCATTGGCACAAAATTTAAAAAATCTAGACTTATCGATTGAACTAGATAAAAAAATGTATAAAAAGAAATTAAAAGTACTCCAATATGAAATGTTAAATGCCCAACAGTTTTTATTAAAAAACAAAATTGGTTTAATTTTGGTATTTGAAGGAATGGATGCCGCTGGTAAAGGTGGCGCTATTAAACGACTAATTGAACGTGTCGATCCACGAGGTTATGTTGTACACCCTATTTCAGCTCCACAGCCTCATGAATTGCGCTATAACTATTTACAAAGATTCTGGAGAAAGTTACCGCAGCATGGGCAAATCGCTATTTTTGATCGTTCTTGGTATGGTCGTGTATTAGTAGAACGTATCGAAGGATTCGCATCGAAGGATGAATGGTCTCGTGCGTATGAAGAAATCAATAACTTCGAGAAAATTTTAACTGCAGGAGATTACATAATCATTAAATTTTGGCTTCATGTATCAGATGAAGAACAATTAAAACGCTTTAAAGAACGGGAACAAAACCCTTATAAATCTTGGAAGCTAACAGACGAAGATTGGCGAAATCGTGAAAAAACACCACAGTATATTGAAGCGGCAAATGAAATGTTTGAAAAGACTGATAAAAAGGATGCTCCATGGATCTTAGTTGCTGGTGATGATAAAAAGCACGCCCGTGTACAGGTGCTGCAGGAAACCATTGCACATATTGAACGAGAGGCTCTAAAACGTGGTCTCCATTTAACAAATGTATTAGATAATGGCCAACTAGAGGATGCTGATTCGTCCAGTTTAGAAATTGGGGACGAGAAGTAAGAACCAAATCAAAATAATGAATTGTGCTGCTATGAAATAGGACATGAGTTGTTTTAGTTGTAGCAGCATCTTTTCTTACATACAATGAAATAAACTAAATGTTCAACCTTTGAAATGTAGCGAATGAAAACCATTTTTTAAGCTATGTTAAATTCAAAGTAGTGATGTTACCAGAATGATGAATGTACTGATATTTATTGGAAGGCTAGTGTGGAGAAATGGTGCTTAAAATTTGGAATCTATTAAGAAAAAAGGGTGGGAATGTGGTAACGATAAAGGGAGAAAAATGCTACATCCGCACATTCCAAGAAAAAGATGCACGAAGTTTAACGGGTCTCGTAAGCCGAAATAAATACTTTTGGTCTATTTACGAGCCACTACAAAGACCAGAATATTATACAATTGACGCTCAATACAAAAAAATTCAAGAAAGTCTCTATTTGATGGAGTCAAAGCGAGAATATACTTTTGGTATTTTTGAGCATGGTACAAACAATCTAATAGGACATATTGCACTTTATGCTGTAAAACGCTTACCATACTCAAGTGCATTTGTTGGCTATGCGATGGATGAAATTTATGTAGGGAAGGGAATCGTCACAGAGGCCGTAAATATGGTGGTACGATTCGCGTTCGATCAAATAGGCCTACATCGTGTAGAGGCATATGTTTCTACTCAAAATGCACCTTCTATGCGCGTATTAGAGAAAGCAGGGTTTCAACAGGAAGGTCTGTTAAGAAAGCTGTTGTATATAAATGGTCAATGGGTAGATCATTTTATATATGCACGTTTAGAGGATGAATAATTAGAGAGGTGCCTATCTTTCGTTATGGAGAAAGATAGGCACCTTATTAGTTGTAAATCAAAAGGTAATGACTATTGTTTATTACCATCTTCAATTAAATCTAGATGACCTGTATTTGGATCGATAATGAGGCCATGAACAGGTACATCTTTCACCATTAGCGGATGATTTCGAATTGTATCAACACTTTTTTTAACACTTGTCGCTACATCACCAAAACCACGTAAAAACTCTTTTAAGTCAAAACCGGAATATTCTAGCATATTAATTGTTTTTGGATCAATACCTCTTTTAATCATTTCACTTAACATTGCTTCGGGATCAACTGCACTCATACCACAGTCATAATGCCCAACGACATAAACTTCATCTGCTTGTAGGCCATAAACAGCAACCAATAAACTACGCATAACTGCGCCGAAAGGATGGCTAACTAAAGCGCCAGCACTTTTCACAATTTTAACATCGCCATTACGTAAATTCATTGCTTTCGGTAAAAGCTCTACAAGTCGAGTATCCATACAAGATAAAACAACAATACGTTTATCAGGATATTTTGTAGTGATGAATGGTTCATATTTTTTTTCTTCGACAAACACTTTGTTAAACTCTAAAATATCTTGTAACATTGTCATGAAAATTGCTCCCTTCCTTACAAAAAATATTTTAGAGCAAAATTTTAAATATGCAAACTATAAAGACTTTATTCAGATAATTTTTACAATAAAGGAGCAACTTCATACATTTTTAAATTGTAGGCTATAAAAAAACAGCTACCTTTATAGTAGCTGTTTTTTATACATTAGAATTTTTCGTTTGGCTTTGGATCTACAGTTACTGAAGACTTGCTATCTAAACCAACTTGTAGGTAGTGGATGAAGAATGCCATAGAAATTAATAAAACTACTGTAAAGCCAAGAACAGTTGTAATGAACATTATTAGAGCTCCTCTCTACTTAAATGATCTATTAATTACCCTAAAACAATTATACAATAGGTTCCTAGTAAAATCTAAGGATAATTTATGACAACCTTAACATAGTTAGCCTAGAATACTAGTAGTAGGAATGGATTATTTAGAATGCCCAATTTCCATCTCTGAATATAGGTTCTTTTTGACCATCGTTAGTAATTCCGTCTATATTCATTTTGTTCGAACCAATCATAAAATCAACATGAGTCAAGCTTTGGTTAAGTCCATGTGCACTTAATTCCTCAGTAGTCATTTCTTTACCACCCTCTATACAAAATGCATAAGCACTTCCGATGGCTAAATGATTGGAGGCATTTTCATCGAATAATGTATTGTAAAATAACAAATTAGATTGTGAAATAGGTGATGCATGTGGTACTAATGCTATTTCACCAAGGTAATGAGCTCCCTCATCCGTTTCAACTAGAGCAGCTAAAATGTCTTGCCCTTGCTCAGCCTTGATGTCAATGATACGACCATCTTTAAATGTTAATGTAAAATGATCGATAATATTGCCGCCGTAGCTTAATGGCTTAGTGCTTGTTACATAGCCATTAACACCTGTTTTTAACGGTGCAGTAAAAATTTCTTCTGTAGGCATATTGGCCATAAATGCCTGGCCTTGTATGTTGATACTACTCCCACCTGTCCATATGTGATGTGCAGGTAGCTCAATCATGAGGTCAGTGCCTGGAGCAGTATAGTGAAGTGACTTATATTGCTTTGAGTTTAAATAGTCGGCTTTGCTATGTAATTCCTGATCATGAGCATGCCAAGCTTCAACAGACTGTTCAACGTCAATACGTGTCGCTGCAAAGATCGCTTCCCATAAGGCATCGATTTGTTGCTCTTCTGGTAAATTAGGGAAAACCTTTGCTGCCCAAGCCTTAGAAGGTGCAGCAATCACTGACCAGCTAAATTTATCTGCTTGTAGCCATTGATAATAGTTAGCCAATGCTTGACCAGATGCTTTTTGAAAGGCCATGATTCTGTCTCGTTCTATACCTTTTAATAAATCTGGGTTTTGTGAACTAATGCTTAAGAATGCAGCTCCATGATCCGCCAACCATTCACGCTCTTGTACTTTCCAAGGAGGGAAGAAATCAAATGAGTCTTTTGGTGCTCCTTCATAGCGAGCGCGTACAAGTTCGTCATCTGATAAATCGACGAATACTTGCTTTGCACCATTTTTATAAGCAATTTTAGTAATTATTTGTGCTAATTTTAAGTTATCGGTCGAACAGCTTATATAAAGATATTGATCTTTTTGGATATTTACTCCTACTTTTACCGCCAATTCAGCATATTTTATTAATTTTGTGTCGAATGATAATAACAAATTCATATCCCCTTTCGAAATAAGACAGTTTAGTGTAATATTCTTAATTCAATATAATCAAAAATGGTCGAAATGTGAATAAAAAGCATTAATTTCATCGAAAAATAAGTGAAATACATTTATACTACATTTATATATTTAAATTATGGAAAAACAGCCGAAATTAACATTATTAGTAGATTTGGAGGTTCTAGGATGGATAAGTCATCAGTTATAGGGTTGATAATTGCGTTAATAGCGCTGTTAGTAGGGATGGTCATGAAGGGTGTAAGTTTATCTGCATTTTATAACCCAGCAGCCATTCTAATTATCATTTTTGGTACTATTTCCGCAGTAACAATTGCCTTTCCTATGAAGGAGTTAAAGCGTGTACCAAAGCTATTTAAAATTCTTTTTAAAGAAACTAAATTAGCAGATGATATAGAAATTATTAAAATGTTTTCACAATGGGCTGATTTAGCTCGTCGTGAAGGATTATTAGCGCTAGAAAGTAAAGCTTCGGAAATTGAAGACCCATTTTTAAAAAATGGTCTTACATTAGCAATTGATGGTCAAAATGCTGATTACATTCGTGACGTACTAACGGAAGAAGTAGAGGCAATGGAAGAGCGTCATGCTAGTGGTTCTGCTATCTTTACGCAAGCAGGTACATATGCACCTACTCTAGGGGTTCTTGGTGCAGTAGTAGGGTTAATTGCCGCATTGGCAGATATGAACGATATTGAAAAACTTGGACATGCTATTTCGGCAGCCTTCATGGCTACATTACTCGGTATCTTTACTGGTTATGTGTTATGGCACCCATTTGCAAACAAATTAAAGCGTAAGTCTGCTTTAGAAGTAAAACAAAAGAGAATGATGATTGAGGGTATCCTTTCAGTATTAGAAGGGGAGGCTCCACGTGTTATTGAACAGAAATTATCATCATACTTAACGATGGAAGAACGTCGTCAAATTTCTGGTGAAAGCGGGGCGGGTGGCCTTGGCAAAGAAAGCTAAGAAAAAAAAGCATGATGAGCATATTGATGAATCTTGGTTAGTACCATATGCAGATATCTTAACGCTGCTCTTAGCGGTGTTTATTATTTTATTTGCTTCAAGTTCAGTCGACCAAGAAAAGTTAGATAGAATGTCAGCAGTATTTAATCAAGTATTTGAAGGTGGAACAAGCTTTTTAGAGCAACCAGCACCAGTACCAACTCCAAATGCGGACAGCGACCAAACACCACAGCAAAATTCAGCCTATTTAAAAGATCAGCAAGAGCTAGCAGCTATTAAAGATAGTGTGGATAACTTTATTGCCGTCAATGAAATGGAAGAACAATTTGCAACAGAGATGACGGATGAAGGGTTACTTGTGACAATTCGAGATAGTATTTTATTTGATCCTGGTCAAGCAACGATTAAACCAGAATATATTCCAATTGCCAAAGAGCTTGCAAATGTACTAGTGTCTAATCCGCCACGTAACATTGTCATTACGGGTCATACGGATAATGTGCCAGCTGGACCTAATTTCTCATCAAATTTAGAGTTGTCCTTAATGCGTGCATCCAATTTTTACATGGTATTATTGGATAGTAATTCACAATTAAAATCGGAGAACTTTAGTGCGAAGGGTTATGGTGAAAACCGAGCTATTGCACCGAATGATACAGCAGAGGGTCGTGCACAGAATCGTCGTGTTGAGGTGCTCATCCAGCCATTAGTGACTGAGGATGGTTCGGAAGCTAAAAATACACAATAAAAAAAGGCTATTAGCAACAGACAAAATGTCTCTTGCTAATGGCCTTTTTATTGACTTATTTACGTAAAGATCCTAATTCAGCGACAATTGCTTGCATTTCACTTGGGCTAAATGTTTCTCTTTTCATAACCATTTCATATAAATACACTAAATCTTCATAATTTGCTTCATCGAAGTGTTCCGATTTCATCGCATCGACATTCACCATGCGAAGCTTGTCTTTCATTTGATCAACCATATAAACAACGTTTTCTTTAGATGGAACTGATAAATCCATTTTTTACCCTACCTTTCGTTCTCCTCGCACATATCATTTCATTGAATAAAAAAAATGTCAACTCCGTATTTGGGCATTGCTTTAAAAATAGACTGTTATTGGGTAGAATAAGGGCAGTAGACTGTTTATTTATGAAATAATAGGGAATATGCAATTACACAAGCAGGGGGTTTTAATATGGGTCAAAGTAAATTATTAGCATCTATCGTGGCAGGAGCAGCAGTTGGTGCTGCATTAAGTATGCTAGATCGTACAACTCGGGAAAAAACAATTGCCACAACTAAAAAAATGAAGGAAGCCATTTCTTATTATGCAACCAATCGAGAAGAATTACAGGATTTAGTTGAGGAAAAAGTATTAGCTGCGAAGGTACTTTGTGAAAGTGTGTCAGAAAATGTCAACACAATTGCAGAAAAGGTTGATGAATTTAAAGATTTACCTTCTACAATACAGGGAATGATTGAAGACACCAAATCAGCCTTTACTGTACCTCATAAGGAATAAAGGTAGTTTTAGGAGGAATTGTATGGAGAAGAAAAAAGCAACTATGCATAATGCTTTTGGGGTTGTGAAATCGTTCGTCTCTCCTGAAGAGGAAGTGAGTGTGATGACATCCAAAGGCTTTGTCCAAGATTTAATAGGTCGGCTAAAGCGAGTTGAAATATCTGCGCTTGCTGCACAATTGGCTTATTTCTTTTTATTATCGTTCTTCCCCTTACTTATTTTCTTAGTGACGTTATTACCTTATTTAAACTTAAAAACGACACAGGTTTATTCATTTTTAGTGAATGTATTACCAGATGAAGTGTATAAACTGATTGAAAATACGCTGAATGAGATTTTAACAAATAGAAATAGTAGCTTATTGTCGATCGGGGTACTAGGTACAATTTGGTCTGCATCTAAAGGCATTAATGCACTGATTCGTGCATTAAATAAAGCTTATGATACAGAGGGTAGAGTAGGTATACTAGATAGAGGCTTGTCATTAGTTTTTACAGTCGCTCTCGTTTTTGTTATTGCGATTGCTCTCTTATTGCCTGTATTTGGTCAGCAAATTGGCCATTTCCTATTCTCAATCATTGGAATAGAGGAGCAGTTTGAATCCATTTGGCATAGATTAAGATGGTCCATTCCACCAATACTTATTTTTATCGTTTTAATGGGGATCTACTGGATTGTACCTAATACAAGTCCTCGCTTGAAAATAATGGGCGTTTGGCCAGGAGCGATGTTTGCTACATTCGCTTGGTTAGCAGTCACATATGGTTTCTCTTTTTATATTAATAATTTTGCTAATTATTCTGCTACATATGGTAGTATTGGTGGCGTCATTATTTTAATGCTCTGGCTATATTTTACGGGGATTATCCTTATCTTTGGTGGGATATTAAATGCTACAATGCAGAAAAGGGCACTTCAAAAGGAAATGCTAAAATAAGAAAAAACAGCCTCGCTTCTTGGTACAAGATGAGCGGGGCTGTTTTATGTTAGCCTAGACATTTTTATTAAGCATGCGTAAACCGTTTAATATTACTAGAATTGTACTACCCTCATGGCCAATTACACCTAAAGGTAAGTCGACTACTTGTAAGAAGTTTGAGGCGATTAATAGGACAATAACTCCAATTGAAAAGAATATATTTTGTTTTATTATTCGCTGCATTTTTCGTGATAGGCGAACAGCATAAGCGATTTTAGATAAGTCATTTTTCATTAGCACGACATCTGCTGTTTCTAGTGCAACGTCTGTGCCTTCACCCATAGCAATCCCTGTAGTTGCAGTAGCAAGCGCAGGAGCATCATTAATACCATCGCCGACCATACCAACAAATTGATGTTGGGTAAGTAATCGTTTCATTTCAGTTACCTTTGTTTCAGGCAGACATTCTGCAACATATTCCGTAACGCCAGCTTCTTGAGCAATCACTTTAGCCGTTTTTTCATTGTCGCCTGTTAGCATTACCACGTGGATACCAAGCTCTTTTAATAAAGTGACAGCTTTCTTAGCTTCGGAGCGTACAGTATCTTTTAATGCTGCTAATGCAACAATTCCATGTTCATCGCGAATGAAAATAACTGTTTTTCCTTCTGCTGCCAGCTTAGTCACTGCGCCGTTTGCAAAATCATTGGCAAGTTGCGCATCCACAAACTCTGGTTTTCCTACTTGATATTCCTTGTTTTGAATTGTTCCTTTCATACCCCAGCCTGGAATATCCTCTATTGTTGCTTGAGGCAAGGCATTAATGCCTTGAGCCTTAGCATACGAGGTAATGGCTTGGGCAAGTGGATGATTGGATTGAGATTCAATCCCTGCAAGAATGGCTAAAGCCTTAGCACGATCTTCACCATCTCGGACAATGAAATCTGTAACTTCGGGTTTACCTTGTGTTAAAGTACCTGTTTTATCAACTGCTAATGCACGTAAAACACTGAGATGTTCTAAATGTAAACCACCTTTAAATAGGACACCATTTTTTGCACCATTAGAGATTGCTGCTAATGTAGCAGGCATGATGGATGCAACAAGTGCACATGGCGAGGCAACTACCAATAACACCATTGCTCGGTAAAATGTTGTTGTCCAGTCCCAGCCAAGTAAAAAGTGGGGAAGGAACATCATAATGGCAACAGCTAATAATACAAATTTTACATAAGTCCCTTCAAATTTCTCAATAAATTGCTGAGAGGGTGATTTTTCACTTTGTGCACTTTGAACAAGTTGTATAATTTTTTGGAATAGTGTTTCTGAATTAGCTTTTGTCATTTCCATCGTAATAGCACCATTTAAGTTAACAGTGCCTGCAAATACTTCATCACCTTCGTTTTTTAAAACAGGTAATGGCTCACCGCTAATCGCAGATTCATCAATGGAAGACTGCCCTTTGAAAATAACCCCATCTGCTGGAATGCGTTCTCCAGGTTTAATAAGTAAATGATCACCGATTTGTAACGTTGAGACTGACACCTTCATTGGCTCAAAACCGCCTCGCACTAACCAAGCTTCTTCTGGCTGTAAGTTCATAAGGGCTGATATTTCACGGTGACTTTTATTCATGGCATATGTTTCAAGAGCACCACTTACAGCAAAGATAAAAATAAGAATAGCTCCCTCTGTCCAATAGCCTATTGCTGCCGAACCAATGGCGGCTAATACCATTAGTAGTTCCACATTAAGTTTCCGATCTTCAATCGTTTCTTCAATACCTTCTTTGGCCTTTGCAAAACCACCTACACAAAACGCTATTAAATACAGTAGAACTGATGCAGTTGTTTGTCCGCTTGTATCTAAACGCCAAGCAAGTAAAATAAAAATGCCGGCCATAAGAGCAGCGATTAATTCAGCATGCTCCTTAATTTTCTCAATTAAATTTATATTTTCTCGATTAGAGTATTCCATTCATATCCCTCCTGATAATGAAAATCAATATCAAAACCTCTATAAATAAGTGTTTATTCAGTGGTTTTAATTGAAAATAGATTTCAATTACCATCTATTTTATTTAGAATTATTATAACAAAGGAATTTATAAAAATAAAGTAGGAAGTTTGAAGGAGTTTTATGTTGTTCATAAGGCGGTTAGGGGAGTCTGTTTCGAATAAAGAATAAGGCACAGTCTATTCACTAGGAATATTCTGTGCCTTACTAAATTGTGCAGTAAAATAGATCACTGCAACCTTTTATTTAATTAGAAGACTCTTTCAGCATGCAAAGCTAGTTTTTCTAATGATGATTTATCAACATCTGCATGTAATGAGTTACCGTGTGAGTCCATTGTTACAACTGCTGTAAAGTTTTCAACATTTAAGTGCCACATTGCTTCAGGAATACCAAACTCCATTAAATCAACACCGTCAACACCTTTAATGCAGTCTGCGTAGTATTGAGCTGCTCCACCGATAGCGTTCAAGTAAACACCACCATGTTCATTAAGAGCTTTTAATGTTTTTGGTCCCATACCACCTTTACCGATTACAGCACGGATACCAAATTTTTTCATGATATCACCTTGGTATGGTTCCTCACGAATAGATGTCGTTGGACCAGCAGCTTTTACTGTCCAATTACCTTCTTCGTCTTTTGCCATAACAGGTCCACAGTGATAAATAACTTGTCCGTTTAGGTCAACTGGTGCATCGTGGCTCATTAAATGGTGGTGGATAGCGTCACGACCAGTATACATACGACCAGAAATAGAAACGACATCACCAACTTTTAGTGAGCGAATTTGTTCTTCAGTAATTGGTGCAGTAAGCTCTACTACATTTGTTGTTGTATCTTCTGTTGTAGCAGCCACTTCATCTTCTTTGAAGGTAATTTTTTCGCCTTCTTGATAGTGCCATTTAATAATTTCGCCAGTTTGAGGATCAATGTCTACAGCCATGCGGCGGTATGCCCAGCAATTATATGCTACAGATACATAGAAAGAAGCAGGGATACGGTGCATTACGCCGATTTTACATCCTAATAATGTTGCCTCACCACCGAAGCCCATTGTACCGATACCGAATGTATTAGCTGTTTTAACTACATACTCTTCTAATTTTGCAAGATCTGGATTTGGATTTGTATCTTCTACATGACGGAATAATTGTTCTTTTGCTAAATCATAGCCTGAAGAACGATCTCCACCAATACCAACACCAATGAAACCAGCTGAACAGCCTTGCCCTTGAGCTTGGTATACTGAGTGTATAATACATTTACGAATACCGTCTAAGTCACGACCCGCACGACCAAGACCTTCTAGTTCACATGGTAGACTGTATTGTATGTTTTTATTTTCACAGCCGCCACCTTTTAAAATTAACTTAATTGTAATGTAGTCTTTTTCCCATTGTTCAAATTTCATAACTGGTAAACCATCACCAAGGTTATTACCACTGTTTGCACCAGTTAAGGAATCCACTGCGTTTGGACGTAATTTTGCATCTGCTGTCGTATCATTGATTGCTTTTTTGATTGCAGCTTTAATTTCTAATTGATTTACGCCAACAGGTGTATAAATTTTGAAAGTTGGAAGTCCTGTATCCTGACAAATTGGTGACACGTTATCTTCTGCCATAATAATATTAGTAGAGATTGTGTCTAAGCTCATTGCTGCACGAGTGCCAGCATTCTCAGCCTCTTTTGCTTTTTTAATAGCACGACGAACATCCTTAGGTAAATTCGTAGATGTTTCAGTAATTAAATCGTAAAGACTTTTCTCCAAAGTTTGTAGATTCATTGGTATTGCCCCCCATAGAAAAATTGATTATTTCCACGTTACATTATACTCTTTTCAACTAATGAAAAAAAGAGTCCTTATCTGAGAGTGTTAAATAAGAGCATATTTTAATAGTATTTTAGTTGAGAGTTGATTTTACAGAACATTTGTTCTAATATGAAAGAGAATCCACAATTAAGGAGGAACTAGTATGTGTGCTAAAACGTTACTTGAGTTACCCGAGAAAATTGAACAATATAGACCGTTAATAGAGGAAACTATGAAACCTGTTGTATTAGTTGATACGGAAATCAGTACAACAACTTTGTTTCAAAGTAAGTTTGCAGGGGATCCTTATTTTCCATTGTCGATGGAGTACCCCAAAAACATCAATGGACAACCATTGAAACTATTAGCTCAAATTAATTTTGCAGAGGTACCTAACCATTTACCAAATTTCCCCGAGGAAGGAATATTGCAGTTTTATATTGATGGGTATGATGACGTTTTAGGAATGGATTTCGATAATGGACAACATCAAGAAGGTTTTCGGGTTATTTTCCATGAAACAATCACGTATGATGAATCGCAACTTGTCCAGGATTTTTCATTTGTCAATATTGAGGGTGAGGAAATGTATTTTCCTGTAGAGCGTGAAATGGCATTATCCTTTGAAAAAGGTTTGGAACCATTGTCGATTGATGATTTTAGAAGTAATGACAAGTATGGCAGCATCTTAACTTCTATAGAGGAGGATGAAATGTTAGAGGATGCATTCTATGATGCTTTAACGGGGGATGGTCATAAAATAGGTGGTTATCCGTTCTTTACACAAGAAGATCCAAGAGCATACGGAGATTATACTGACTCTACAATCTTGCTGTTACAAGTAGATAGTGTGGGGGATGATATTCTTTGGGGTGATTGTGGTGTTGGTAACTTCTTCATTACAGAGGAAGAATTAAAGAATAAAGATTTTAGCAAAGTATTATATAACTGGGACTGTCATTAAAAACAAGCGAAAATTAAAGCTTTACTAAAGTAAAAAGACTATAGGCAAATTTTTAAATGTTGAAGTTTGCCAATAGTCTTTAGGCGAGTATAAATAGTGCTTGTCTATTTACGATTCATTATTGTTCACGAGCATTAAATTGCTCCATTTTATCTTCTAAATCATCCATCATTTGAATTAAACGATCAATATCTTCTAATTCAGCTGTTTCAGGATCAAGGGCATCTAATACTTCTAAAAACATTTCAAGACGCTCTTTTAAATAAGTTACTTGCTGCTTTTTATCAGTGATTGGATTTGACATTCGTACACCTCATTTCATCCCCTTCATCGTAGCTGATTTTAGCTGAAATTTCAATGTTTAGGTAAACACCTAGGACTTAGCGATTAATTTTAAAAATGAATAGACAGAATATTTACAATATTGTTGATGTATGTTAAAGTTGTTTTAAGATAAAGTAAAGGAGCTGATTGAAAAAATAATTGCGACACTAACTCGAAAAGGAGGGAGTTTAAACAAGTACTCGGTAATAATCAAAAGCCGAAATTCGTGTTTATACAATTAAATGAGGATAAGTATTAGTTAGGCCTTAGCGTAAAATCACATGTGGTGAGCGCTAAGGCTTTTTGGTATGCTGTTCTTTGGAAGAATGACTTGATATTGGAGGGAAAAATGACGTACTTCTCAGATTACAGCAAAAAAAGATTTACCATTTTAGTTTTAATTGTATCCATATCAGGCTTTTCACAAGGGATGCTACTACCGCTTATTTCGATCATATTTGAACGTGATGGGGTATCCTCTGCATTGAATGGCTTGAATGCAACAGGCTTATACATAGGAACATTATTAATTTCACCTTTTATTGAGCAGCCTTTACGGAAATGGGGTTACAAACCGATTATATTAGTTGGTGGAGCACTTGTTTTTGCGTCTTTACTTGCATTTCCCTTATGGAAGAGTGTGACCTTTTGGTTTGTACTTCGTTTACTAATCGGTGTAGGAGATCATGCTTTACACTATGCGACACAAACATGGATTACAAGTACAGCAGATCCTAAAAGTTTAGGGAAAGGCATGGCCATCTATGGTTTATCATTTAGTATAGGCTTTGCAGTTGGGCCACTCTTAGTCAAGCTGATAGAAATTACAGAAGCTTTACCGTTTATCGTCTCATCCATCATGTGCCTATTCGCATGGTCCTTTGTATTTTTCTTACAAAATGAAAAACCAGAGCGACTAACTGGTGACTTAAAAGCAAGAGGATGGCAACGTTATAAAATGGCCATTGTATTTGGTTGGATTGCCTTTTTAGGACCTTTCGTTTATGGGTTTCTGGAGTCTTCACTAAATGCGTTGTTTCCAGTTTATGCTTTACGCAAAGGTTTTGAAGTCGGTATGATTCCTATTATTTTATCTGTCTTTACATTTGGTGGTATTTTGACTCAAGTTCCACTAGGTGCACTAGGCGATAAAATCGGGAGAAGGAACATCTTGCTGATAGGGTCATTTGGGGGTGCTATCATTTTCGGAATTGCAAGCTTTTTAGAGCATTCCCAAATGGCTGTGGCTGTAGCGTTTTTCTTAACGGGTACGTTAGTTGGCTCGATGTTTTCTTTGGGGATTACATTTATGGCGGATTTAACACCAAAGGAGCTTTTACCTACAGGAAATTTACTGTGCGGTATTGCTCTAAGCATTGGTAGCTTAACAGGACCTTTTTTAGGTGGGGTTTATTTAGAATATGTAAAAAATTATAGCTTCCTTTTACTTGTGGCAATGCTATTGCTTGCAGTTGCAATCGTTTTACTAATTTTTGGACGTCAGAAGCATAAACAACCATCGATGGCAAAATAAAAAGAGCGGGGCTCATCTTCCCGCTCAAAACAAAAAAACGCCCAGCAAATCCGTGCTGTTATGGCGTTTTTTGCGTAACAAGGATGTTCCGTCCAAGTTACATAGGTTTGGCACCTAGAAAGATATTATACAGACATGTTCTTTTGAAATCAATAAAAAATTAAAGGTATATTTTGGACATTGTTAATATTACCATTTATAATAAAAAAATACACTTGCTTAGACAGGGAGATTTTATCATGACTGAAATGAAAAAATTATCTATTCATCGTGCGTTAACAGAATTAAAAATGTTGAATATAAGAATTGAAGCAGCAACAAATGAGGTTAGCTCGGTATTAGCTAATCGAAAAAGTAATAGTAAGATTAATGGTATAGAAATTGGTGAGTATGAAAAACAAATGCAAGCTTCGTATGATAAAGTGATTGGCTTAATTCACTATCGAAATAAAATAAAAGCACTCGTTGTTCAATCTAATGCCCAAACTAAGGTGAAAGTTGGCAAGGAAGAAATGACAGTTGCAGAGGCAATTGAACGAAAGCAATCTATTCAATTTGAAAAGAATTTGCTCGAAGTTATGCAGCATCAATACCGTTCAGCAATTCATACAGTTGCCAAAGAAAATGATGCATTACCAGCCAAGTTGGAAACTTATTTAATTAACATATTAGGCAATAAAGACAAACAATCTCCAGAGGAAGTCAAATTACATACTGAAACATTTTTGAAAAGAAATGAGTATGAATTAATCGATCCACTAAACGTCAAAAAACAAATAGAAACATTGAGTAATCGAATTGAAGAATTTGAATCTGAGGTTGATGCTGTTCTATCAGAGTCGAATGCCACAACATTTATTGAAGTACAAGCTTAACGAGATTTGCATGACCTAGCGAAAATGGAAAACGAAAAGTCGCTCGCGCTTGAAGGCATGTGTGCGAGTAAAAACCTTAAACATGCCTTACCCAATGGAAACTTTCAACTAAACTAAATTGAAAGCTTAAAGAGTAAAGATAAAAGTACAAAGCTTACGTCTTAAAGTTCTTTTGGTAAAAGCTCAAAATTCAACATTTAAAAATCTTTTAAATCCTGGGGAAATGGTTAAGGTATCGACTTTTCTAGACCGTCTATCATCCACCAGGCAGCTTGTGCTGTGCTAAATAAAGAAAAGGACGTCTCAATTTTTTTGAGACGTCCTTTTTGCCATTTATTTATTTTTCAATACAAGCTTTGCCACGCATTCCACCTGAGCTGTCTGAGCGAACATGTCAACAGGCTGAATATACTCAACATGATAAAGGTTCGATAACTGTTGTAAGTCCTTAGCTAAAGTCGAAGGGTTACAAGAGGTATAAACAAAACGTTTAGGTTTAAGCTTAAGCACTGTTCGAATAAACTCAGGAGCAAGTCCTGTACGTGGTGGATCTACAGTAATAACATCTGGTGTAAACCCTTCTTTTCTCCATTTAGCTAGGACATTTTCTGCTGTACCAACTGCATATTTAGTATGCTTAAAGCCATGATTACGTGCATTTTTACGTGCATCTTGAATGCTTTCAGGAATGACATCCATCCCACGGACTTCCTTCGCTTGATCTGCTAGCCAAAGTCCAATTGTTCCGACTCCACAATAAGCATCTACAACTGTTTCTTTACCAGTTAAAGCAGCAGCCTTTTTAATTTCATTATAGAGATGAACAGTTTGCGTTGGATTTAGCTGGAAAAAGGCGCGTGCTGATAAATCAAAGGCCAATTCACCAAGCTCCTCGTGGATTGTTTCTTTACCATCAAGAACAATCGTTTCATCACCAAAGATTAAAGAAGTTTTCTCACGATTTATATTTTGTGCAATGGATACAATGCTAGGATCAATCTTTTTAATACGTGTTATAAGTTCAGTTAAATGAGGAATTTCTTTACGAGTAGTTACAAGTACTACTTGTGTCTCCCCAGTGCGTATACCAGTACGAACTACAATCGTACGAACTAAACCATCAAGCGTACGACCATCGTAAATAGTTATATTCAATTTTTGTAAAATCTTACGTGTTGCAACAGTAATTTTAGAAGTGACGGGGTGCTGAACAAGGCAATCATTTATATTCAATAGCTTGTTACTTCCTTCTGCAAATAAGCCAGCATATACGCGCTTGCCTTCTTTACGCACTTGGAACTGGCTTTTATTACGATAGTGCCAAGGATTATCCATACCAAGTGTTTTCCGTACCTCTACAGTTTCAGCTAATGGTTTTGCATAACGTTCTAATGCTTGAATAACAATATCACGCTTTTCCACTAGCTGTTTGTCATAAGTCATGTGCTGAAGCTGACAGCCACCACATTCGTTGTAAACTGGACAAGGTGCTTCCTGACGGTATTTTGAAGCTTTTCGGATTGATAATATTTCAGCTTCAGCAAAATTACGCTGTGTTTTTGTTACTTGAGCTGTAATTTCTTCTCCAGGAATTGCCCCTTTCACAAATACTACATTACGTTTGTAAAATCCTACACCCTCACCATTAATACCAAGTCTTTTTATTGTTAATGGGAATTTTTGTCCCACGGTCATCGTTGTTTGCTGCGTCAAACGTTCCACGTCCCTGCTTTATAATGTCATCTCCCCATTATAACGAAGGTACAGGGGATTGCAAAGCAACAGGGAAATCATCATATTCTAATACTAAATCGTCAAGTGATAAAAATGTATAGCCTTGTTTTTTTGCTTCTGCAATAAACATTGGTAAAGCTTCAGCATTGTCCTGTGCTACTGTGTGCATTAATATAACCGCTCCAGGATGCAATTGTTCCATTAGTGCATTATAAGCATAATCCGCACCACGACGTTCATCCTTCATCCAATCCTTAAATGCTACAGACCAGAAAATATGACGATAACCTTCTGCATTTCCCACCTCTAACACTTTTGCATTAAAAATACCTTCGGGTGGACGGGCATAAGTTGTGCGGTCAATTCCTGTTAATTCGCGTAGCTTTCCATCGAACTTTTTCCATTCTGCACGCATTCCATCTGGAGAGAGACGAGCCATATTGGGATGACCATAAGAGTGATTCCCGATTGTATGACCATCTTTTACCATGCGTTTCACTAAATCGCTGGCACTGTCTAAATAATGTCCTGTTAAAAAGAAGGTTGCAGGTACATTTTCCTTTTTCAATGTATCCAAAATACTTTCGGTAAAGCCGTTTTCATAGCCATTATCAAATGTTAAATAGGCAATTTTTTTATCCGGCTTTCCTTTGTAAATAGCTCCATATTTATCAAGTAACTGATCAAGCTGCGCTCCTGCCTCTGCCTGTTCTCCATTTTTAGCGCGCTTAAAGCCCCAATGGTGTTCATCAGAACCGGCAGCAAAATTTGGATTAAAGCTAATTCCTGCGGCAATAATAAAAGTAGCGATTACCGCACCTACAATATGTTGTTTCCACATAAAAAACGCATCCTTTCTTTTTCATTAGGATGCGTAAAAAAGCTAGAAATTATCCACTATTTCCGAGCATTTAATATGTCTTCAAGTGCTTGTGTTAAATAAGGATATTGAAATGTAAAATGATGTTTTTCTAAAACTGTTGGGAGGACATGTTGCCCCTCTAAAACAAGTTTACTTTGTTCACCGAGAGCTAAACGTATAGCAAAACCTGGCACAGGCATCCAATGACGTCTACCCATGACCTTTGCGAGTGTTTGTCCAAAATCTTTCATTCTCATAGCATTTGGGGCCGTTACATTAAATGGTCCATGGATACTTTCATTCATTATAGCGAAATAAATGGCACGTGCTACGTCATCGATATGTACCCATGACAGCCATTGTTCACCGGAGCCAATAGTTCCACCTACATGCATTTTATACGGTAATAGCATTGGTGGGAGTGCACCATTGTCTCGTCCTAAAATGACACCAAAACGTGCGAGAGCAACCCGAATCCCAAAACGCTCTGCTCGTTTTGCATGGCGTTCCCAATCATGGACGGTTGTTCCCAAAAAGTCAGTTGCATAAGCCGTAAAATCTTCATCATAGATTGCTTCTGTTGAAGTCGGATAAATACCTACCGCACTAGCATTAACAAATACTTTAGGTTTTTTCGTAAGTATTTCCATTATCCGTATTATTTCAAGTGTCGTATTCATTCGGCTCCAATAGATAGCCTTTTTTTGTCTTTTCGTCCAGCGCCCATTATTTAAAGAAACACCTGCAAGATTAACAAAAACATCTACACCTTCAAATAACTCTACAGAAGGCTGGTGCGGCTGTAGCCATTGTACATAGTGAACGCCATTATCTATTTTTGATTGATGACGTGTTAAGACAAAAAGGTTATGACCATAGTCTTGCAATAGCTTTATAAGGGCTTTTCCAACAAAGCCAGTACCACCTGCAATAACGATTTTCATAACAACACCTCTTTTCGAATAAAAGCTTACTTGTAAGTTTACCATGTAACCGATTAGTGAACATCTGTAGCGTATGGTTTGAAAACGTATGTGTCAGAGGCGCAAAAAATCTCCGCTAATATATAGTACCCATGCAAGCAGAGATAACTACCTAATTAGAGAGGTGAATACCAGTGTACGTAGGCAAAATACTAATACCAATTATCAAATCCTTTAAAAAGAAATGCTATAATAACTAGAGTGAGGTGTTTGCTATGCGTATGATTACAAAAATTGCACGTCAAAAAAACAATCCTGAGCGCTATAATATTTATTTAAATGAAGAATATGCTTTTCCGGTTGATGAAGCTATTCTCATTCAATTTGGTTTAACAAAGGGGAAAGTACTGGACGAATTTGAAATCCAGGAAATTGCCTATGAGGATGAAATACGTAAGGCATTTAATAAAGGATTAAATTTTTTATCTTATCAAATGCGAAGTGAGCATGAGGTTAAGAAAAAGCTCCTTGCATTAGAATTTGGAGAAGCAGTGGTGTTAGAGGCAATCCAGAAGTTAAAAACATATGGTTTTATCAATGATGAAAATTACTCAAAGGCATTGCTCGATACAAAAAAGGCTACTATGAAAAAAGGGCCAAGAGCGATTAGACAAGATCTTATCAAAAAAGGCATAGATAAAAACTTACAGGATGAGGTGCTTGCTACATATAGTTTCGAAGAACAATTAAACCTAGCTAGCCAGTTAGCCGATAAAATTGTTCGTTCAGAAAACAAAAAAACACCAACACAAGTAAAGGCAAAAATCCAAGACTATCTGTTAAGAAAAGGTTATGCATTTTCTATTGTTGAAGAGGTGCTTAACCAAATAGAGCTTGGACAAGATGAAGACAACTGGCAACAGCTCCTCGATGTTCAAGGCGAAAAAGTTTGGAAAAAGTACGTATCGAAGTATACTGGTTATGAGCTGAAAATGAAAATTAAACAGGCGCTCTATCAAAAGGGTTTTCCTATAGAGGTAATAGATCGTTTTATAGAAGAGAAGGAGAATGAAGAATGAACGAAAAAAATTATGCTGCTATGTCAGAGCATGAACTACGTGATGAAATAGCTTTTCTAAAAGAAAAAGCACGTAAGGCTGAGCAGCTAGGAATTATCAATGAGTTTGCTGTTTATGAACGCAAAGCCTTAATGGCAGCTGCTTATTTAGTAGATCTGGATACGATTGTACCAGGAGAAATGTATCGTATTGATGGTTCGGATAATGAATTTTTCCAAGTAGATTATCTAAAGGGACGCTTTGCTTGGGGACACCGTTTAGGTGGAAACAAGTATCAAGAAGCATTACCTGTATCTATACTATCCCCTGTAAAGGTGGGAAAGTAAGTGGAAGATAAAATTGAAAAATTGACAGCTGAGTTGCTGGCAAAAAATCCGCAAATGTCAGTGGGCCGAGCACGTGTTTGGGTTGAACTGTTATGGAGTGACTTTGAATCAACAGCTGCCAAAGCAGGATACGCTTATCGAGGCGCAGATTATACAGAAAATCTAGTACGCCAATTAATTACAAGCTATGGTGATAAACTCCATACCTTTGCAGGACGCAATCCAAAGTACTCTCATTTATTAGATGCTAGTGATGATATGATCCAATAAGAAAACCCTGACCACTATTGGTCAGGGTTTACTGCTTAATTACTTGCACCGATTTGTAGTTTTTTCTGTAACTTATCTTCTGTGAAAATCCAGCCCGTATAGGACGTCATGATTTCATTATTATCATTTAAATGTGCAACGGCCACGAAAGGATAACGATTATCGCTACGGTAACGCAGATCGATTAATCTTACTTCTGTTAAGCCGTTTTCAAGCTCTGAGATTTCCCATCGGTACATGGGGGAAAAGGACACAAATGCTGCTAAGTTAGGGTCTTTCATTGCAGCATGGATAAGCGCAGTTTTTGGTAAAGGCTTAATTTCGAATTTATCGTAAATATTAACTGTCCTTCCATAAGCTCGCCCTACATAGTAATGTGTTTTAGATTTGGCTGCGATTCGCCAATGAAAGAAGCGCATAGTAGGTGCTACAATGACGTATTCTTCGTCCTGTAAGGTATGATGCACAGCTTTTTTTACAGCTTTTTGAACAGCAAATCGTAAAATATAATAAACTACAATGACGACATACATGATGCTAAATGTCCAAACAGGATTTGTACCAAATGCCCATAACACAATACCAAGACAATGTAAGGAAAAAATAATTGGATCAAATGTATTTATAACACCTAACGCTACCCACTTTCTAGAAAATGGTCGTATTGCTTGAGTACCATAGGCGTTAAAAATATCAACAAAGACGTGAAGGGCTACAGCTAAAAATGTCCAAAGCCATAAATGAAACACATTTACGTCTTGCAAAATAAGCGATAAAACAACTGTAATTAAAATGGGCCAAATAGCTACAGCTGGTAGTGAATGTGTAATTCCACGGTGATGACGAATATAGATGGCGTTATTACGTAGTTTTAGCACAGTGTCGACATCTGGAGCCTGTGAGCCAATAATTGTACCTGCCATTACTGCAGTAAAAGTCATTGAATGGTTGGCTACTACAGGGTCGGCTAATGCAAGACCGCCAAGGGCTATACCCATAACGAAATGTGTACCTGAATCCAAAAATATCCACTCCTAGTATGCAATAAAATCGAGTACAATGTGCATACATCTTTATTTCAATAATAAAAGGTATATTGAAATTTCTAACATTCAGTCTTGGAATAAAGACAATTTTTGTCGATTATTCCCGAATGTACTTTTCCTAATTGTATACCCTTTTCATCATAAATTAAATCGTAAAAACATCGGAGGTCACTGTGAATTACCCATATGTAACAGAATTTCGACAATCTTTAGTCGAATGGTTTAACGCTGAGAAACGCGACTTACCGTGGAGACATACAACAGACCCTTATAAAATTTGGGTATCGGAAGTGATGCTACAGCAGACACGTGTCGACACAGTTATTCCTTATTACAATCGTTTTATGGAAAGTTTTCCAACATTAGATTTACTCGCGGAAGCACCACAAGATTATTTACTGAAGCATTGGGAAGGTCTTGGTTATTATTCCCGTGTACGTAATTTACAAGCAGGTGCTCGTGAAGTTTTAGAAAATTACGGTGGCGTTGTGCCCGATAATCGTCACGAAATATCGAAATTAAAAGGTGTTGGCCCCTATACGGCTGGAGCTATTTTAAGTATTGCCTATAATAAGCCTGAACATGCAGTTGACGGCAATGTTATGCGTGTTTTAAGTAGAGTGCTTGATATACATGATGATATAGCCTTGCCAAAAACGAAGAAAATTTTTGAAGTAGCGGTCGAAGAGCTAATTGATCCTAATCATGCTTCCTCTTTTAACCAAGGTTTAATGGAACTGGGGGCACTCATTTGTACGCCTACCTCTCCAAAATGTTTATTATGTCCAGTAAGAGAGTATTGCACCGCATTTAATGAGGGCGAACCAGAAAAGTTACCTGTCAAATCAAAGAAAATAAAAATGAAGCATCTCACGTACGAAGTCCTTATATGTGAAGATGTTAATGGAAAATTTCTAATGGAACAACGACCTGAGGAAGGATTGCTGGCTAAATTATGGCAATTTCCGATGATTGATACTAGTCAATCATCAATTGAAAACTTTACAAAGGAATACCCATTAGAAGGACAAGCTAAACAGGAGCTGATTTCTTTTAAACATGTTTTTTCACATTTAACATGGCATTTAAATAGCTATTATATGAAATGTGAGACAGCTACAATGGGCAATTGGTTAACGCCGGAGCAGATAGAACGATTACCGATGCCGGTTCCTATGTTAAAAATTTGGGAAGAAGTAAAAAAGCAAATCATAGGGAAATAAATCCTTCTGTAAATCATCAATTCATGAGCATAAATGTCATCACCTCCGTACACAATAATTAGCGTGGAGGTGAATGAATAATGAAAAAGCAAAACAACCAAAATTTCCAACCGAATAAAAACATGCAACGTCAAAGTGAAGAGTTTGGTTTTGAAACGGACGTAAATGAAGTGCAAAAGCAAAATGCAAAAGCAGAGCAAAAGAAAGCTCAATCTTCAGGTCGTTTCTCGAAAACTAACCAAGATTTAGGTGAATAACACTTTGTAATTGCATAATGCATTTACCTCTAAGGGGCTGTCTGAAATCCGAAAAGATGAATAAGACAGCCCCTTTCTTATTGAGGAAAGAAGTGAATATAGGCGTGCCTTTAGAAGTAGAATAGTTGGTGAAAAAACTAAAAAATATCAACAAAGTGGATGTTATAATAAAATTCATTTATAATTGACTAAATTTTATACGAATTCAAAATAGCGTAGTGAAATTTGTGGTTTTCTAACTACACCTTTCGCGTACACATTGCTATAATATACTAGAGACTGCTAGATTTAGGTAGCATAGACGAAAAGGTGGGCTTCAAAATGGCATTACCGGTAGAAGGAGAAACGATACAAATACATAGTTATAAGCACAATGGCCGTATCCACCGTGTTTGGCAAGAAACGATGGTTTTAAAAGGTACGAAGAATATCATGATCGGTGCGAATGAACGGACACTTGTGACAGAATCCGATGGTCGTACATGGCTAACGAGAGAGCCTTCTATTTGTTACTTCCATGCGGAACACTGGTTTAATATCATCTGTATGCTACGAGAAGACGGAGTGTATTATTATTGCAATCTAAGCTCACCATTTGTTTTCGATAATAATGCCATTAAATATATCGACTATGATTTAGACATTAAAGTTTTTCCTGATATGTCTTATACCCTCTTAGACGAGGATGAATATGAGCTTCATCGTAAGGAAATGTCTTATCCTGATGTCATTGATAAAATTTTAAAGCGCAATGTCGATAAATTAATAAGCTGGATTCAACAAAAAAGAGGACCATTTGCACCCGATTTCATCGATGTCTGGACAAATCGTTACAAATTCCAACTTGATATGCAGTCAGATGATTGTTAAAGAAAATCCGAACTATTCTGTGAGACTCTATAGTAGTGACTCCAGATAGTTCGTTTTTTCTATTTAAGACACTCGGTTATCAAGAGGCGTAAATGATTTTTGCCTGTTTTTTTGTTAATTTCAGCACATGTTGTATGTGTCCTCGGAAAATTAGGTGTAATAACAGCGAATATAAAATAGTTCGCTATAAAGTCACATAACTGTATTTTAATCAAAATATTGCTATAATACTTAGGGCATTCATCATCATTGAATGTCTGTTTCTTTTTGTAAGGATGTGATAAAAAATTGGGAAGTATCAGGCGGTATATGCGCTTTGTAAAACCATATACATGGGAAATTATTTTAACGATTGTCATTGGTATAGTAAAATTTGCTATTCCTCTATTTATTCCACTGCTCATTAAGATTGTGTTAGACGATATTATTGCAGCAGAAGATTTAACAGATGTAGAAAAAACGAAAGAGCTGTTTTATTGGCTAGGCGGAACGATTATTGTGTTCTTTATTATCCGTCCACCAATTGAGTATTATCGACAATATTTTGCACAACACGTAAGCAATAAGGTTTTGTTTGATATTCGTAAGGAAATCTATGCACATTTACAGCGATTAAGTTTAAGATATTATGCCAATACACGTGCTGGAGATGTGATCTCAAGGGTCATTAATGATGTCGAACAAACGAAAAACTTTGTTATGACAGGTTTAATGAATGTATGGCTGGATCTTGCGACAATTGTTATTGCCATTGTCATCATGCTAACGATGGATGTAAAGCTGACATTAGTGGCGTTAGTTGCCTTTCCATTTTATGCATTGAGTGTTAAATACTTTTTTGGCAAACTGCGAGACTTAACACGTAAACGTTCTCAAGCACTTGCAGGTGTACAAAGCTATTTACATGAACGTGTAGCGGGTATGAGTATTATTAAAAGCTTTACGTTAGAAAAGCATGAACAAAAATTATTTGATACAGCAAATGGGGAATTTTTAGAGAAGGCACTTGATCAAACAAAATGGAATGCCAAATCATTTGCAGTCGTGAATACTATTACCGATGTTGCGCCATTGCTAGTTATAGCCTATGCGGGCTACCAAGTAATAAATGGCTCACTTTCTGTCGGTACGATGGTTGCCTTTATTGCTTATATTGAGCGATTATATGGTCCACTGAGACGACTTGTAAGCTCATCAACCACTTTAACGCAATCAATTGCCTCAATGGATAGGATGTTTGATTTAATAGACGAGCCCTATGAAGTGAAAAATAGGGAACATGCACGTGAACTACCACGTGCAAATGGGAAAGTTCGCTTTCACAATGTATCCTTCCAATATGAAAAAACGGGGTCACCTATTTTAAGTTCAATTGATTTTACGATTAATCCTGGAGAGACTGTTGCCTTTGTTGGCATGAGTGGCGGTGGTAAATCCACGATTATCAGTTTAATTCCTCGTTTTTACGATACAACAAGTGGTCAAGTAACCATTGATGGATACGATGTACGAGATGTCACTTTACATTCGTTGCGTTCACAAATTGGGATCGTCCTGCAAGATAATATACTTTTTAGTGATTCTGTTAAAGAGAATATTTTAATGGGTCGCCCAGATGCAACAGATGAACAGGTCATCGAAGCAGCCAAAGCGGCAAATGCCCATGACTTTATTATGAGTCTGCCTAATGGTTATGACACAAAGGTTGGTGAACGAGGAGTAAAGCTATCGGGAGGACAAAAACAGCGTGTTGCTATTGCACGAGTATTTTTAAAAAATCCACCGATTTTAATTCTGGATGAAGCTACTTCTGCCTTAGATTTAGAAAGTGAAGCATTGATTCAAGAATCCTTAGATCAGCTCGCTCATGAACGGACAACTATTGTTATCGCACACCGACTTTCTACTATTACCCATGCTGATAAAATTTTTGTCATAGATCATGGTCAATTAATCGAAAGCGGTACACATGAGCAGTTAATGGACAAACAAGGGACGTATTATAATTTATTCCAAGTACAGCATTTGGATTAAAATTCGTACAAATTATGAAATTATTTCAAAAAAGTCTTTCATTTATTTATAAATGGAAGGCTATTTTTTTGTGATAAATGTAAAAAATTATCCCTTTATAAGATTTAATTATTATTGAAGGCGATTATTGTAGAAATTCTATGTAATTTGCAGAATATTAATGATTGAAAGAGTTCAGTATTTTAGTTAGAATTATCTGAAAATAAGGAATTTAACGAAAGTTATAGTATTCTATTAATATTATTATACAATTAAGTAAAATATAGGTAGGGTGAGGCGTTACACATGAGGAAAAGGCTACTAGAAATAAAAGGGTTAAAAACAACCTTTTTTACAGATAATGGAGAAATTCCTGCTGTAGACGATATCGATTTTTCTGTCCATGAAGGAGAAATTTTAGGGATTGTAGGGGAATCGGGAAGTGGTAAAAGTGTTACGTCGCTATCCATCATGGGGTTAATTCCATCACCACCAGGAAAAATTACAGGTGGTGAAATATTGCTAGATGGCAAAAACCTTGCGAAATGTACAGATAAACAAATGCAAAAAATACGTGGTAAAGACATAGCAATGATTTTCCAAGAACCGATGACTTCTCTAAACCCTTTATTTACAATCGGTGATCAGCTCAAAGAGGCTATATTAATTCATAATCCTAAGTGGTCGAAAAAGGAAGCGGTTTCAAGAGCAATCGACATTATGAAACTTGTAGGTTTACCACGAGCAGAGGACCTACTAAAAGATTATCCGCATCAGCTATCTGGAGGGATGCGCCAAAGGGTGATGATTGCCATGGCACTGGTTTGTGACCCTCAGGTACTAATTGCAGATGAGCCAACAACTGCGTTGGATGTTACCATTCAGGCACAAATTTTACAGCTAATGAAAGACTTAAATAAAAGATTGAATACAGCTGTATTGTTAATTACACATGATTTGGGTGTTGTAGCAGAAACGTGTGAGCGTGTGATTGTTATGTATGCTGGACAAATTGTAGAGGAGGCGCCGATTCAAGAAATTTTTAAGAATCCTAAACATCCATATACACAAGGTCTTATTCAATCAGTGCCTGATATGCGCTATAAAAAGGATAATCTATACTCCATCCCTGGCAGTGTTCCTAAACCTGGAAGTATTCAAGTTGGTTGTCGCTTTGCGGCACGCTGCGAATATGCGATGGAACGCTGTTTACAGGAAACACCACCTTTATTTGAGGCAGCAGAGAACCATAAATCAAGATGTTTTTTACTAGAGGAGCAGGAGGTGGAGCAACGTGTCGAAAGCGTTATTAAAGGTTGATGGTTTAAAGAAATATTTCCCTATTCGAAAGGGTGTCCTTAATTCTCATGCAGGAGATGTAAAGGCGGTAGATGATGTTTCGTTTGAAGTGTTTGAAGGAGAGACATTAGGTATTGTTGGAGAATCTGGCTGTGGCAAATCGACGACGGGTCGCCTATTAATGCGTTTGCTAGAGCCAACTGAAGGTAAAATAGAATTTGCAGGTAAAATGATTTCAGAATTATCTAACAACGAAATGAGGAAGGCACGCAGGGATATCCAAATGATCTTTCAGGATCCTTATGCCTCATTAAATCCGCGCCATAATATCGGCAAAATATTAGAGGAGCCACTTATTGTCCATGGCATCGGTAATGCCAAAGAGCGAAAACAAAAAGTGTTGGAGCTTCTGGAGATTGTTGGGTTAAATGAATATCATATCAAGCGTTATCCGCATCAGTTTAGTGGAGGGCAAAGGCAGCGTATTGGCATTGCTAGAGCATTGATGACGAACCCTCGCTTAATTATTGCGGATGAGCCAGTCTCGGCGCTAGATGTGTCCATTCAGGCACAAGTCTTGAATTTATTGCAAAAGCTGCAAAAAGATTTAAAGCTAACGTATATTTTTATATCACATGATTTAGGGGTTGTACGTCACATTAGCAATCGTGTTGGCGTAATGTACTTAGGTAAATTAGTTGAGTTGACAGCGAGTGAGGACTTGTATGCTGAACCGCTTCATCCATATACACAGGCACTTTTATCTTCAGTTCCAGTTCCAGATCCTACATTTGAGCGTGAACAGATTATTATTTCTGGAGATATCCCAAGTGCATCAAATCCGCCGAGCGGTTGTACCTTCCATACGAGATGTCCTTTTAAAAAGGAACAATGCTCACAAGTAGTGCCTAAAATGCAAGAAGTAAAACCAGGTCATTATGTTGCTTGCCATCTGTATGAGGCGCTCCAACATTAAATGATATAAAAACGACATAGGGGGAAAATCAATGAAGAAAAAGAAGCTTTGGACCTTGGGTGTAATGCTACTCCTTATTCTCTCGACGATCTTAGCAGCTTGTGGCGGCTCAGATACTAAGGATACGGGTAGTAAAGATACATCAACTGGTGGCGATTCAGCTGGCAGTGGTGAACCAAAAATTTTAGTTTATGGTCGTGGTGGAGATTCTGTAGCACTAGACCCTGCTGTTGTCACAGACGGTGAATCTTTTACAGTGACAGCTAATATTTACGAGACGCTTGTAAACTTTGGTGAGAGAGATGTAACAATTAATCCTGGTCTAGCAAAATCTTGGGAGGCATCAGAGGATGGATTGACGTATACTTTCCAGCTCCAAGAAGGTGTTAAATTCCATGATGGTACAGACTTCAATGCCGAGGCAGTTGTTAAAAATATTGAACGTTGGAAATCAAGTACTGATAAATATCCATACTTTAGTACTCAATTTGTCGTTGGTGGCAAGCAAATTATTGACTCAGTAACTGCTGAGGGTGACTATACAGTTGTATTTAAACTAAGCCAACCACAAGCACCGTTCCTGAAAAATTTAGCCATGTCTCCATTTGCGATTGCTTCTCCAACAGCCTTTGAGGCAGATGAAGAAGGATTATCAACAAATCCTGTAGGAACAGGTCCATTCAAGTTTGTTAGCTGGGTACGAAATGATTCTATCACAATTGAAAAAAATCCAGATTACTATATTGATGGTTATCCAAAACTAGATAAAGTTATTTATCGTTCTATACCTGAAAACTCTGCACGTTTAAATGATTTAATCGCAGGTAATATTGATGTAGCTGATGGCTTAAGTCCATCTGATAAAGGAACAATTGAAGGCGATGCAAATCTACAGTTAATTGAACGTCCATCTATGAACGTTGGATATCTTGGTTTAACAGTAACTCGTCCTCCATTTGATAATGTCAAAGTACGTCAGGCAGTCAACTATGCAATTGATAAACAAGCTTTAGTAGATGCATTTTATGAAGGCTTAGCAGAGCCAGCGAAAAACCCAATGCCACCGGTAATTACAGGCTATAACGATGAGGTAACAGGCTATACGTATGATCCTGAAAAAGCGAAAGCATTACTTGCTGAAGCAGGCTATGATGGTAAGGAAATTGAGCTATGGGCAATGCCAGTTCCACGTCCATACATGCCAGACGGACAAAAAATTGCTGAAGCGATTCAAAAGAATTTAGAAGATGTGGGCATTAAATCTAAAATTGTGTCATATGAATGGGCAACTTATTTAGATAAAGCTGAAAAGGGTGAAGCGGATGCATTCTTACTTGGCTGGACAGGTGATAATGGAGATGCAGATAACTTCCTTTATTCATTATTAGACGGTGATAATATTGGCTCTAATAACTATACATTCTACGACAACCAAGAATTACACAAGTTATTAACAGCTGCGCAAACTGAAATTGATGAAGATAAGCGTAATGAATTGTATAAGCAGGCACAAGTTATTATTTCTGAGGATGCTCCATGGGTTCCTCTTGCTCACTCAACACCAATTTTAGCTGCTAACAAGAAAGTTACAAATTATATTGCGCATCCAACTGGTTCTGACCGTTTAGATGCAATAGATATTCAATAGTAAACTGCATTCTTAAATAATAAAGAGGTATGTAAAGAATCTGCTTGCTTTTCTGCGGGTAAGCCGTGGAATTCTAGCAGATTCTTTTCTAGTAAAGGAAATCCAATCCTTTACTCTGTATGAAAGATCTCATCTAAACATTAAAGCCGTTTGGTGAAAGCTTAACCTTTCAACAGTATATAGACTTCAAAGTAGATTATGAAAATCATAGAGAGGTGATGAAAATGCTTCACTATATGGGGAGACGATTACTTCAACTAATCCCAGTTTTGCTTGGAATGACTTTTATCGTCTTTATGTTGATACGTGCAATACCTGGAAATCCAGCACAAGTTATTTTAGGACAACAGGCAACAAAAGAGGCGGTCGAGGCATTAAACGCAAGTTTAGGATTAGATAAGCCTTGGTATACACAATATTTTAGTTATTTAGCAGGTATTTTTCAGGGAGATTTAGGGGTGTCCTTACGTACAAAATTACCTGTATCAGAGGAAGTATTTCCGTATCTAGCAGCAACGGCTGAGCTTGCATTTTTTGCTATGATTATTGCTATTGTTATAGGTGTTAATGCTGGCATTATTTCTGCCTGGTTCCAAAATTCTTGGTTCGATTACATTGCTATGGTTGTGGCACTAGTTGGTGTATCTGTACCCGTATTTTGGCTAGGTTTAATGGAGCAGTGGACATTTAGTAGTCAGCTTGGCTGGTTGCCTACTTCAGGTCGAGATGATGTTCGTAATCCTGTAACCGCCATAACCCATTTCTATTTACTAGATACGCTCATGCAAGGACGCTTCGATCAATTCATTGAAGTTTTAAAGAGATTAATATTACCAGGTGTTGCGCTTGCGACGATTCCGATGGCTATTATTGCAAGAATCACAAGGGCATCCATGCTTGAAGTGATGCGTTCAGATTATGTACGCACCGCACGAGCTAAAGGACAAAAAATGTTTATTGTGGTTTATAAGCATGCATTAAAAAATGCTGTTATTCCTGTATTAACGGTAATCGGTTTACAAACAGGATTACTGTTAGGCGGTGCCATTTTAACAGAGACGATTTTTAGTTGGCCAGGCATTGGTCGTTATATTTATGATGCGATTGGCTTCAGGGATTATCCGGTCATTCAATCAGGTATCCTAATCGTTGCATTTATTTTCATCATGATTAACTTAATCGTGGACTTGTTGTATACAGTGATTGATCCACGTATTAAATACAAATAGAAGGGAGTTGCAATGATGACTGGAGCAATTGACATAAAAAAAGAAGCAGCACCTGTTCAAGAAAAGGCAGTAGGCCCATGGCTTGAAGGCTGGCGAAGCTTTAAAAAGAGCAAAGTGTCTTTAGTAGGTGCAGGAATTGTACTATTTTTTATTTTACTTGCTATTTTAGGCCCATATTTGGCGCCACAGGGGATAAATGAACAAGATTTATCAAAACGTTTATTGGCACCAACAAGTGAACATTGGTTTGGTACGGATGATTTTGGGCGGGATATTTTCTCTAGAATCATTCATGGTGCACGAATTTCGTTATGGGTAGGCTTTTTTTCAGTAGTTTTATCCGTAATTGTTGGTAGTTTGCTTGGAATTATTGCAGGTTATTATGGAAAATGGATTGATACAGTTATTTCACGTATTTTTGATATTATGCTAGCTTTCCCTAGTATGCTATTAGCGATTGCTGTCGTGTCAGTGCTTGGACCATCCTTACAAAATGCATTAATTGCTATTGCAATTATTAACATACCTAATTTTGGTCGTTTAATACGCTCAAAAGTGTTGAGTGTCAAGGAAGAGGAGTATATCGTATCAGCAAAAGCAATTGGCATGCGGGATTCAAGAATATTATTTTCACATATTTTGCCGAACTCCATGACACCTATTATAGTACAAGGAACGCTTGCTATTGCGACAGCTATTATTGAAGCGGCAGCGTTAGGTTTCCTTGGACTAGGGGCTCAAGCTCCAGCACCAGAATGGGGAAAAATGCTAGCCGATGCGCGGAAGTATTTATTAAATGCTCCTTGGACAATGATTTTCCCTGGTTTAGCTATTATGCTAACAGTTCTAGGCTTTAACCTAATGGGTGATGGACTACGAGATGCACTTGATCCAAAAATGAAAAGCTAGTTAATACATGACACCTTCTACAAGTTAGAAGGTTTTTTTTCAGCTACTTGGCAAACATGAACAAAGGGGTAAATAGGAACTCTTTTACAGCAAAAACGTTCTAAATTATAGTAGTGGACCAAACGGCTTTTCAAAAATAAGTGAAATTATCTTTCTGGAGCCATTAATTGAATTTTTTGTCATGTTAATTTAGACTTAAAAAGTAGAAAATTTTTATCATAGTAGATTATTGCTTACCATATAATCTTTCAGTTGAAATACATATTTTAGGAGGGTGTTAAAATTGGGGATTAATTTACAAAAAGGGCAACGTGTTGATTTAACAAAAGGAAATGCTGGTTTAAATAAAATTAAAGTAGGCTTAGGCTGGGACCCTGTAGGGCAAGAGAAAAGCGGCGGCTTTTTAGGCGGTTTATTTTCTAGTAGAAATAGCGGTAGTGGACGAAGCGTTGACTGTGATGCATCTGTATTAATGCTGCAAGATGATAAGGTTATTGCGGGAGACGATGTTGTTTATTTTGGAAAATTAACAAGTAAATGCGGCTCTGTTCAACATTCAGGTGATAATTTAACAGGTGACGGCGATGGGGATGATGAGGTAATTACAATTGAGCTATCGTCTGTGCCAACTCAATATAACAAGCTTGTGTTTGTTGTAAACATTTACGATGCAGCAGGGCGTAACCAACACTTTGGTATGATTCAAAATGCATATATTCGTGTGTATGATGACAGGACAGGAAGTGAGCTAATTCGTTATAATTTAACTGATAATTATTCGAATTTAACGACGTTAGTCTGTGGGGAGATTTACCGCCATAATAATGAATGGAAATTTGCTGCAGTTGGTACGGGAACAAATGATTTGAAACTTGGCGACGTTGTTCGAAGATATCAATAAATAAATGACTAAATAGGAGGAATAAAAATATGGGCATTTCACTACAAAAAGGTCAAAAGGTAGATTTAACAAAAACAAATCCAGGATTAACAAATGTTGTGGTAGGATTAGGCTGGGATACAAATAAATATGATGGTGGTCATGATTTTGATTTAGACTCATCTGTATTTTTACTTGCTGATACAGGGAAAGTAGCAGATCAAAATGACTTTATTTTTTACAACAATACAATTGGTGGAAACGGTTCAGTAGAGCATTCAGGTGATAATTTAACAGGTGTCGGTGAAGGTGACGATGAAGTGGTGAAAGTCGCATTAACTCAAGTTCCTGCTCATGTTCAACGTCTAGCATTCACGGTAACTATTCATGATGCGGAATCTCGCAGTCAAAACTTTGGAATGGTATCGAATGCCTATATTCGTATTATAAATGCTGCATCCAATGAAGAAATTATTCGCTATGATTTAGGTGAGGATTTCAGTATTGAAACAGCTATTGTAGTCGGTGAATTATATCGTCATAACGGTGAATGGAAATTTAACGCAATTGGTGCTGGCTATCAGGGTGGCCTAGCTGCTTTATGTAATGACTATGGCTTGAGCGTAAACTAAAATTTCATCTTTGGACAGAAAGGGAGATTTTGAATGGCTATTCAATTAAGTAAAGGGCAACGAATTGATTTAACAAAGCAAGATCCTGGTTTAAACAGCATCGGAATTGGCTTGGGCTGGGACGTTAAGCAATTCGATGGTGGGCAAGACTTTGACCTTGATGCATCTGTATTTTTATTAGATGCATCAGGCAAGTGTCGTAATGAGCAGGACTTTATCTTTTACAATAATTTAGCAAGTGCAGACCAATCTGTTGTTCATACTGGTGATAACCGGACAGGTGAAGGTGATGGGGATGATGAGAAAATCCTTGTGAACCTAAAGCAAGTGTCTCCTCAAATTGAAAAGATTGTGGTGACGGTTACCATTTATGATGCAGAGGGGCGCCATCAAAACTTTGGACAAGTCTTAAATGCCTATGTTCGTTTGACGAATGAAGAGACTGGATCTGAGGTATTACGTTATGATTTAGGCGAAGATTTTAGTATTGAAACGGCTGTAGTTTTTTGTGAGCTGTACCGTCATAACGGTGAGTGGAAATTTGCTGCAGTAGGCTCAGGCTATCAAGGTGGACTAGCAGCATTAATCAACGCATATGGCCTACAGTAAAGAGTAGGGTAGGTATACGCTGAAGGGTCTTGGGTGATGTGAAGAACTGTGAGGTGACCAGTTTTACAGATTCTGTATCTTGAAGCCTTATCGTATTGCACTGAAAATTGCTACTATATTTGGCACCATCTTTCAAATGAAATTTTTCTTTATTAATTGCTGCATTCTTATTGACATTTGTTGCACACAAGATGAATAAGAAAACAGCAGTGTAAACAAGGCACTGTATTGGTCTGTATGAAACAGGCTGATACAGTGCTTTTTTCACAAAAGGCATAGTTATTGGGGAGAGGATACGATGCAACACTTTGCAACAGAAGCAGAGACTATTTTTTATAAGAAGCCACAGCCTTTTACAAAATGGGAATCGCCAGATATTTTGTCATATGCCCTAGGCGCTACTTTATATATGCCTGCTTCCATGCCTACAATTGTGAGTTTGATTCAATCACAAAAATATAAAGAACTCACATCACTCGTTATTGATCTGGAGGATGCAGTAGGGGATATAGAATTAGTAGATTGTGAAGCAAAGTTGATTGAGGATATGAGCGAGTTATACGAGCTCTACCAACAAAAACAACTACTACTTGAAGATCTTCCATTGCTTTTTATTCGTGTACGTCATGTTGAACAATTTCGTTATTTAACGACTGCTTTAGGAAAAAAGCAAGAAATCCTAACTGGCTATGTTTTCCCGAAATTTACAGCAGCAAAAGGCGCCTGTTATTTTGAAATTCTAGAACAAACAATTTTAGAGAATGATTTAGTTTTATATGGTATGCCGATTTTAGAGAGTCATGAGGTCCTCTATAAGGAATCTCGCATGGAAGCATTATTAGGCATTAAAGAAGTTCTACATCAATACAGAAACCGTGTATTAAATGTACGTATTGGTGCAACTGATTTCTGTGGTATTTACGGTATTCGCCGCCGCATGGACTCTACTATTTATGATATTAGTGTAATTCGAGATTGTATTGCAGATATTGTTAATATCCTTGGTCGCGAGGAAGATGGCTTTGTTATATCTGGGCCAGTGTGGGAGTATTTTAGTAATCAGCGTGTATTAAAGCCTGCATTAAGAGAAACACCATTTAGCGAGAAGGGTGCACTTGATACGAGGAAAGCATTATTAGACGATTGTTTAGATGGATTAATGAAAGAAGTTCTCATGGACAAACAAAATGGCATTGTGGGTAAAACGATTATTCATCCTAGTCATATTCGAGTCGTGCATGCATTATATGCGATTTCCTTTGAAGAATATCTAGATGCGCTAAGTATTATAGAAAATAATGATGGCCGTAAAGGTGTGATGAAAAGCCATCATGCTAATAAAATGAATGAAATCAAACCACATATGAGATGGGCACAGCGAATAGTAAAACAGGCACATGTCTATGGCGTATATCATGAATCCGTTGATTTTGCCTCCCTCTTATTAAACTCTGATATAGGTGGTAGTATTTATGCAACAACAAATGAGTAAATTAAGTATTTTACCGGATTATTCAATCGATATTGAAATTACCTCCAATCCGCACCAATTTGAACTAACTGATTTATTTAAAATGGCAGCCCGTATTAATAAGAAAAGGCAATTTTTGTTTGTAAGCACCGTTCTAGGTAAACATTTAGCTGTACGCCCACAAGTCCCTTTACTGACTGGAGCTCTTTTAGCCTTGATGTATCATGAGAATCTTACTGGAGATAAAGCAATGACTTCGGATGCCGTTGTAAAAGCTTTAAAAGATGGGAATAGGTTCGATGAGGTTCAAAATTCCGTTGAGGGCAGCATAGAGTTAGCACAAGAAACATTGTTTATAGGATTTGCTGAGACGGCTACTGCCCTAGGACATGCAGTATTTAATGCGTTCCATTCAAACGCTATGTACATCCACACAACACGTGAAGTTCTTCCTGATTTAGAGCCATTTATTACATTTGAGGAAGAACACTCACATGCGACAAGCCATAGAATTTATACGGAAGATCCTGAAGCTTTACTGCAAGCTAAACGCATCGTGTTAATTGATGATGAGATTACTACTGGTAATACGGTCATTAACATTATTCAAACGTTAAGAAAGAAATTTCCGTTAGTTAGGCAATATGCTGTGTTATCTATTTTAGATTGGCGTTCCGAGCAGCAGCAAATGCTCTTTAAAAATTTAGAGGATCAGTGGGATATTTCTATTGAGTTCATCGCAATCATGTGTGGACATTTTAGTTGTTCAGGGACTCCCAGCTTAACAAGCATACAGCCAAGCGTACAAACACAGAGTGCACAGGATATGACATTGTGGCCAATTCAAGTGTCTGCTGATCGCAAAACTTTCCAATCAGTTGCAGAGAACGGTTTAGTAAACAAACAACCTTATTTAGTAGCAACAGGAAGATTTATGCTTACTTCAAAACAACATGTTCAACAAAAGGAAATGCTACAAGCAATCGCCCAGCAATTAAAAGGGCTACGTACAGATGGACCAGCACTTGTCATTGGAACAGGTGAGTTTATGTATGTTCCTATGCAAATTGCCTCTTACTTAGGGAACGATGTATATTTTCAATCAACCACGCGCAGTCCAATTTATTGCTCGGATGATGTTGGGTATGTGATTACAGAAAAAATTGCCTTTGAGAGTCCAGAAAATAATGGGGTTCAAAATTATTTATATAATGTTGAAAGTCAGTCCTACACGGAACTTTTTGTTGTGGTGGAACGTATAGCAAGTAAAGAGGTAGTTGCCCGTATGGTAAAGGCACTACAAGAAGTTAGTAGCGCTACAATATATGTGATTTGTATGCATGAATAGGAGGTTGAATGATGATATCGACTTTACAGCTAGATAAAATGGGCAGCTATGCGCCAGAGGACGTTACTTTTTTATTGCGTGATATAGGAAATGTATTTCTTGAAATGGATAATGAGAAACGTGAGCAGCTTATTCAATCAGGCACACATTATTCAGAAATGCTACCAATAGAGAAGCAACCATCCGATACGTATATGAATCTTTTTTATAAAACGTTAGACGCTTATGCAGAAAGAATTGCAATTGCTGTTGGCGTAGTGGCAGAGCAAATAATCGAAAGTAGGGGGTTAGACAATTTAATTCTTGTTAGTTTAGCCCGAGCAGGTACACCTATCGGCATTTTAATCAAACGCTATATATCTATGCGTTATAGGGTGAATGTTCCGCATTACTCCATCTCTATTTTGCGCGGTCGCGGTTTTGATGAAACAGCCATTCGTTTCATTTTGACACAGCATCCTCTCGGCTGTCTTCAATTTATCGATGGTTGGACTGGTAAAGGGGCAATTACCAATGAATTAATTCAATCCTGTCAAAAATTTAATGCGCAATACCAAGGGCAATTGAATGCCAATTTAGCTGTATTGGCCGATCCTGGGCATTGTGCAGCCATTTATGGTACTCGAGAAGACTTTTTAATACCATCTGCTTGTTTAAATTCGACTGTATCGGGATTGGTGAGTAGAACGGTTTTAAATCGACAATTTATGGATGCGAACGACTTTCATGGTGCTAAATACTATAAAGAATTAGAGGATCTAGACGTCTCCAATCTGTACATAGAACGTATTGTCACATGCTTTGAACAGGTGCAGAGTACAATTATGCAACAATTACAAAAGCAGGACGAATCTCCAATTACTTGGGAGGGCATGAAGTCTGTGCAAAATATTCAACGAGATTTTTGTATTGATAATATTCATTTTATCAAACCGGGTGTTGGTGAGACGACAAGAGTTTTGCTGCGACGTTTACCTTGGAAAATTTTAATTAATCCGCGGTACATGGATGAACTGCAACATATTTTATTTCTTGCCCAAGAAAAACATATAGTAATAGAAGAATATTCTAATATGTCCTATGCATGTTGTGGTTTAATAAAAGAAATATAGAGGAGATTAAGATGATACTATTTACATCGGATTTAGATAGAACACTTATTTATTCTAAACATATGATGAAACTGTTTCCACCTGCTACAGAGACATTGGTAGTTGAACACAAAGCTGAGGAAGCAATGAGTATGATGACGCAGGCAACCGCAACACTATTACATCAGGTACATCAACAAACACTCTTTGTACCTGTTACGACTAGGGCGTTACATCAATATAAGAGAATCCATTTTATTAATGATTTGTGTCCTACTTTTGCAATTGCAAGCAATGGGGGTACAATATTAGAAAAGGGTCAGCCATATGAAAAATGGACGAAAATCTTAAGCAGACGTATCGAGGATTCCTCTATTCCTCGTGAGGATATGTTAAAGCATTTTTATACCATTCAATCTGAAACATGGCTACAACGTACTTTGTATATAGATGATCTTTTTTACGTCCATCATGTGGATATTGAAGTTTTACCCCACGATGAATTACAAGCTATAATTCAAGAGTTTGATGCTCATGGTTGGTATGTTCTTCTACAAGGTAAAAAACTGTATTTTATGCCAAAGGTACTGACAAAGGAAGCGGCTATCGAATATATAAAAGAATTCTGTACATACGATGTGCATATAGCAGCGGGTGACTCTATTATGGATTATGGAATGCTGGCAATAGCTGATGTAGCTTTTACACCGAACCACGGAGATTTAAAGGATAAACAGCCAAAAATTCTACAAAATACAACTTACTCGGCTCACAACGGTGAAGCATTTACAAAGGACTTGCTAGAAATGGTCTTGCAAATAGCTTCACACCAAACCGTTGTATAGGTTATTCAAATATTTTTTGTAGTCATAAGGTAGAGTCGTCCTATGACAATTGAAATCCTCAGCATATGCTGAGGATGATTTTGAGGAGGTGCGTTTGTATGCAAACAATCACAATTAAATCAGTGTTGGAGCGTCACCCTGATGATTGGCTACAGGCGTTTCAAGATTCACCAAGGGATCGTGCATTTTATGAGGAAACAGCACAGCAAGTGAGTTTTAGCAGGATTGCGGTTCGTGTATTAGGCGTACCAATCGAAGAAGATGATTATTTTAATTCATTATTTACATTGTCACAAAACCCTCAGATCCATATTTTAAGTGAAGAATTAAATAAGCATATTGAGCAAAAGGATTTTCAGGCTATACAAAACATTTTATCGCAGCATCAACAAACGCCAAAAGGGCTATCAATTAACCGTTTAGTGGCGATGATGTATGGCCATCAGTTAATTCCCAAACATGATGATAGCGTAATGAATCGACATTTACAGCTAGCAACTATTAAAGTTGTGGAGCTCTTTCAAGAACAACAATCACTAGGTCTGCTATCAAATGAATTTCGCCGTTTTTTAATTGATATGGTGAAATGGTTAAAAAATCATTGGATTCAATGGACAAAAACAATGAATCCAACAGATAATTTTCCAAAAGTTGTTTGGTATGGGGACACAACGGTCAGCCAACGTTATTTTTTATTACTTTTAATGGAGCTTGGATGTGATGTATTAATTTTTCATCCAGCTAAAATAGATGAGTTCGCTGAAATTGATCCTACAGAGTCGTTTTCCATCACATACTCATATCCCAACCAAACAACTTTACAGCCATTTCCTGACAAGCTCCGTGATCGCCAGTCAACTGTAGGTTATCGTTCTAGTCAGCATTTCGAGCAATTAATGCATGATCAGCAATCAGGTGTTTATAAGCCTTGGCAGTTTAAGGATTTTATGCCACGGTCATTAACATTACGGATGACATATGATGATATTTTTATTTATGCTAAAGAAAAAGCATTGGTTCGACCACAATTTGAGGTAATTGGCAACGAGGTAGTCATTCCAGTCATCTTTGCAAAAATAAGTGGGGTTTCGAGTAAACGAGAAGAGTATTGGCATTATATGCATCAGTTACTAGCAAGTCCACAAACTGTTTTTGTACAGGACTTCCCTTTTACAACTACGAGCAGGGCCAATTTTCATTTTCACTATAAGCATTGTCTCGTGAATGGTGAACTATCTGTAGAGCGCATTATGCAAAGCGATTGGTGGCAATATGGTGAATTAACATTCGAGCTACAGCATGCAATTGCCCACACAATAAAAACGTCATGTGAACAACCAATGTTAAAACAACAGCCAAATGAAACGTTATATGATTTACAGTTATTTATATTTAAACAACTAACGATGATTCCTCAAGATATCTTACGGTTACTGCAAGGCTTTGATTATTCACAAGAGGTACCAAAAATCGTGTTATTCCAGGCGCCTCAACAACCAGCATTATCGCGTGAAGATATTGCATTATTAGCATTTTTAAATCGCTTTGGTATGGATATTATCTTATATAATCCAACAGGACAGTTAGACTTAGAAAAGCATTTGCAAGATGATACTTACGATGTACATCGTTTAGAACATATGCTGTTTGACTTGCACTATGAGGAACCTAAGCAGCAAAAAAAGGCACCCGACAAAATCATCAAAAAGCTCTTTAATCGTTTTTTCTGATGATAGGAAGGAGGCAGCACAAATGTCAAATATCTCGTTATCGCTGGAACAGCTAACACCTGAAACAGCAGCAGCCGTTAAAGAACAATTAAGAGACCATGTAGAGATACAGCAAATTGCCAATCAAATCAATATAAAAAACCAGGTAGAGCTAATGGCATTGGGAAAAGAACCAGCGACAAAATTAGCAAAGTTCTCTGATCAACTATTAGATATCGTTACCCGCTCTGCCTCTTTTGAATCAAATACATTATTTAAGCAGCTTGAAACTTTAATGTTGTCATTTGACAAAAAAGATTTTGCTGAGCAAAGAGGGTTCTTTAAAAAGCTCTTTGCACGTAAACCTAAAAATGATGACGATCTATTTGAAAAATACAATGTACTTGGTAGAGATATTGAGAAAATTCATTATCAATTTGTGCTTATGGAAGAAGAATTAGCTAAGGATAATCGAATACTTGCACGATTATATAATGAAGATTTAACGTACTATCTAGAGCTGGAAAAATATATCGTAGCAACAGATATGAAATTACATGAAGTACAAACAACATTAATCCCTATGTATGAAAAACAGGGAGAGGCAGGCAATCAGGTAGCAAAAATGGAGCTGAATCGTTTGCAAGCTATTGCCGAGTTACTCCAGCAGAAAATAGACGAGTTGGAAAAGTCGCGTATGGTGGCCATTTTAACTGCCCCTCAAATTGACATGCTGCGAAATGGTAACAGTGAGTTGATTGAACAAATTAATGGGGCTTTTGTTAAAACCATTCCTGTTTTTAAAATGGGTTTGATGAATGCAGTTAATGAAAGACGTCAACAATTACAAAGTCAATCAGCATCTGCCTTTGAAGACCGTATGAAGCAATTTGGGGGAGCCAGCAAGGAAGCGGTTCAATTAAGTACTGCTATGGCTCAACAATCTAGCACAACGCAGAGCCTAGAAGAAATGTGGGATATTATTGTTTCAGGTATTGCAAAATATCAGCATTTACGTGATGAGCAAACCATTAAGCGTCAGCAAGCAGAGCAACAACTGTTAACATTGCGGCATTAATTCACTTCCTCTAAGTAGATTACTACTTGGGGATTTTTTGTATGTAAATACAACAGATTTCTTTTTCTAGAGGGCGAGGTTTTCAGCGGGTGTTCAAAACCCGCTGAATAAAATAATCTACCACCCTAAAATGCTAACTAGATGAACTCTTCTTCAAATTCTACATTAATTTCATGTCCATGGTAGCTTTGGTAAGACACGATAAGCGTGTCTAGATGTTCTAGATTTTCTTCATAATCTAATATGCGCGATAAAATATAAAGTAAATGATAGCTAGAAAATTCTGTATCGCCCTCTTCGCGAGCAAAGTTAATTTGCTTGATGAAAATTTCCATTAGCTCATTACGTTGGACATAGTCAATGCTTTTGCTCCACTCTGAATGCTCAGGCTTAAGTTTCCCTGTATATTTTAAGAGTAATTGCTCATGGTAAGTTAACAAGGAATCAAGTCGCTCTTGAATCATTAAGTGAAATTGTGTAGGTAGCTGAGCTAGTTCATTTTCATGGTTATGCAACCGCTGAAGCAGTTCTAAACTTTTTTTGGAAGTTAAAATCATTTGACGATAGACCACTAGTTTACGTGCTTTCACATACTTTTTATTTTTTAAGTAATTTCGTTCTTCCTTATATAAATCGTACAATGTATCAACTCGTAACATACGACTTTTAAATTTACTTAATGCTGCCTTTGTAGAGGTATGTTCAGAAGCCTGACGTACAGCAAGTCGTGTCCAACGAATAATATCATCCTGTAAAATATAGATTTTGCGGAATAGTTTTACCTCGTATTTTGGTGGTAGGAAAAATAGGTTTACAACAAATGCTGCCAACACCCCAACCAAGATTGTCACAAAGCGTATTAAACCAAACGTTAAAAAGTCATCGCCTTGAAACTCCATAATAGCTACGACTGACACCAATGCCAGCGAAAGTGATTTTTCAAGTTTAAACTTTAACATTAAACCAATAGCAATTATGACAGCTATACCAATGGCTACAACATGATGGCCAAAAAGTAAGCCGAAAATGACGGCAATTGTCGCTCCTATAATATTTGCTTGTACTTGCTCTACAATGGTTTGATAAGAACGATAAATAGAAGGCTGAATCGCAAAAATGGCTGCAATTCCAGCAAAAACAGGTGAAGGTAGTTTTAATAACTCTGCAATAAACAGGGCAAAAACGATAGCAACACCAGTTTTAAATACACGGGCACCTAATTTCATAAAGATGTCCTTTCTGTCTAATATTTTTTTAGTTTCTTTACATTATAGAAGGAAGTGCACATAAAATACATAGATTTGCATGCATGAATAAGAAAAAGGCGACTTAACTCGTAAGTCGCCTTTTTATTGACACATTATGACAATTGAGAAAAAGCATAATCTACAGCTTTAATGGTTTCAAGAATGTCTGCTTCTGTATGCTCAGTTGTTAGGAACCAAGCCTCATATTTAGATGGCGCTAAATTAATACCTTGTTCTAGCATTAATTTAAAGAAGCGCCCAAAGATTTCACCGTCAGAGTTTTCAGCTTGCTCATAGTTTTCTACTTTCACATCTGTAAAGTAAATAGTTAGTGCTCCTTTAAGACGATTTAATGTAATAGTTACACCGTGTTTTTTAGCCGCCGTTAAAATACCATTTTCTAAAATACCACCTAGTCGATCCATCTCATCGTAAATACCTGGTGTTTGTAGGACTTCTAGGCAGGCAATCCCAGCTTGCATTGAGGCAGGATTCCCAGCCATTGTCCCTGCTTGGTAAGCTGGGCCAAGTGGTGCAACTGTATCCATAATTTCTTTACGACCACCATAAGCACCGATTGGTAAACCACCACCAATAACTTTACCAAGTGCAGTCAGATCAGGTGTGAGGCCAAGTAAATTTTGAGCTCCACCATAGTGGAAGCGGAAAGCAGTGATAACCTCGTCGTATATCGTCAATGCTCCTTTTTCTTTTGCGGTAGCATGGACCAATTCAAGGAAGCCTGGGTTTGGTTCTACAATTCCAAAGTTCCCTACGATAGGTTCGATTAAGATAGCCGCAATTTGGTCGCCCCATTTATTCATTGCCTCAGTAAAAGCTTCTGGGTTATTAAACGGTACTGTAATAACCTCCTCTGCTGTAGAAGTCGTCACACCTGCAGAGTCAGGAGTTCCTAATGTTGCAGGACCAGAGCCAGCAGCTACTAATACTAAATCGAAGTGACCATGGTAGCAGCCTGCAAATTTCATGATTTTTGTACGACCAGTATAGGCACGAGCAACACGAATGGTTGTCATAACTGCCTCTGTACCAGAGTTGTTAAATCGTACTTTATCCATAGAAGGAATAGCTTCTTTAAGCATTTTAGCGAATGTAACCTCATATTCAGTTGGGGTTCCGAAAAGTGTTCCGTTTTCTGCAGCATGTGTAATTGCCTTAGCAATATGTGGGTGACCATGTCCTGTCACGATAGGGCCATAAGCGGCTAGATAATCAATATAACGGTTGCCATCTACATCCCAAAAATAAGCACCTTTTCCTCGAGCCATTGCCACAGGAGAACCGCCACCTACTGCTTTATATGAACGAGAAGGGCTGTTTACACCACCAACGATGTGCTGTAACGCCTCTGCGTGTACTGCTTCAGATTTTGCGTGATTCATTGTATTGCCTCCTAACTTTTTATACGTAATCTATTGTAGACCTATCGTTGTAAGAAATCCAAAGAAATTAAGAGATATGACTTGATTTGTTACTTAGAGTAAAATAGAACCTACAAAGGAGGAGATTGTTATGACTTTACTGGAAGGACAAAAGGCGCCAAATTTTTCTCTAATGAACGAAAAGGGGGAAATGGTGCATTTATCTGATTTTAAAGGTCAGAATGTTATTTTATATTTCTACCCAAAGGATATGACACCAGGCTGCACGACAGAAGCATGTGATTTTCGAGATAAGTTTGAGGACTTCAGTCATTTAAATGCTGCTGTTCTTGGAGTAAGTCCAGATGATGCAACTAAACATACGAAATTTATTGATAAGCACGGCTTACCGTTCTCACTATTAGTGGATGAGGATCATGCAGTTGCTGAAGCATACGGTGTTTGGGTTTTAAAGAAAATGTATGGTCGGGAATTTATGGGCATAGAGCGTTCAACGTTTTTAATTGATACGGAGGGTAAGCTTGTAAAAGCTTGGCGCAAAGTACGTGTGAAAAATCATATTGAAGAAGTTTATGCCTATTTAGCAGAACGGGAGGCAGAGAAATGAGAGTTTATTTTACATTTGAACCTAGACCGGATTTACGTGAGCCGTTGCTAACCGATTTTCCACAGCTTGATTTTGTATTTGACAGTGGATTATCAAATGAAGAGCTTCAGCAAGCTGATATTTTAGTTACATATGGTGAAGATTTAACAGAAGAGAATATCCAATATGCAACTAAGTTGAAATGGATTTTCGTTGCTTCAGCAGGTATAGAAAAAATGCCAGCCCGAGCTATTATGGAACGTGGTATTTTAGTTTCCAATGTACGGGGAATTCATAAAACACCAATGGCAGAATCAATGCTAGCCCATATTTTAGCGATTAAACGTGCTTTGCCTTGGATGTATGAGCAACAAAAGAAAAGTGAATGGTCCAAAAAAGCAAAGCAAACCGAATTACGAGATAGCACAGCGCTAATTTTAGGGCCAGGTGCTATTGGCTCGGAAGTTGGACGTTTATTGCAGGCTTTTGGAGTAACGACGATTGGCTGCAACCGTTCGGGGAAAGAAGCGGCCTATATGGATAGTATGATTAGCTTTGCCCAATTAAAAGAAGCCTTACCCAATGCAGATATCGTCATTTCTGTGTTACCAAAAACACCAGAAACAACGCATTTATTAAAAGAAGAGCATTTTGTTGCCATGAAAAGCAGTGCTATTTTCATGAATTTTGGTCGAGGGAACTTGGTTGATGAGAAGGTGCTTATTCAAGCAATTGCAACAGAGCAAATTGGCTACGCTGTTTTAGATGTATTTGAAGTAGAACCTTTGTCATCGGATAGTCCATTATGGTCCTTCTCAAATGTTATTGTATCGCCACATATTTCAAGTCATTCTTCTCGTTATGTTGAACGAAGCTTAGAGATCTTTAAGCCAAGTCTGATAAAATGGCTGAAGGGCGATACTGATTTAGAAAATGTTATGGATTTATCAAGGGGATATTAAGGGATAGCCATTGTTAGAAGAAGGATAAAGAGTATGTGATTGTTGACGAAGTAGTGCGAATTGGATACACTAATTATAACAATTATAAATTAATAATACTTATGGAAGAGGTGCATGACGATGTCTGCAACGCATTTACAGGATGCACTGGACACGTTAAAAACAACTGGTGTACGTATTACTCCTCAGCGTCATGCTATTTTGGAATATTTGATTCAATCAATGGCACATCCTACTGCCGATGAAATTTATAAAGCACTTGAGGGCAAGTTTCCTAATATGAGTGTAGCGACTGTCTATAACAACCTGCGCGTATTTCGTGAGGTGGGTCTTGTGAAAGAGCTGACTTATGGAGATGCTTCAAGTCGCTTTGATTTCGTGACAAATGATCATTATCATATGATTTGTGAATGCTGTGGCAAGATTGTCGATTTCCATTATCCTGGACTCGACGAAATTGAGCATTTTGCATCTCAGGTAACTGGCTTTGATGTGCACTCGCATCGTTTAGAGATATACGGCACTTGTCCATCATGTAAAGAAGTAACTGCTAAAATACAATAAAATCCTAGCTCTTAATGGGCTAGGATTTTTTTGCTTTATGATTATAGGATTGATCGAACTCTTTACCTTCTAGAGAAGGATCAAGTGTTAAAGGTTCATTGCAGTACATGCACATATCTACACGACCTAATACTTTTGTGTGTTTATGACAATTCGGGCATTCAACTTGTACAGCTCTTGTTGACAATAATCCTATCCATGCATATACAACTGTACTTCCGATAATACATAAAACCCCAAGTGTCATAAAAATTAAAACTAGTATCGGGCTATTTTTAAAGAAAATACCTCCATACATAACAATAAAACCGATAAAGATTAGTGCTAATGCGAATGAACGAATTTTATTAATTTTACTTTTATAAGGTTTCATTTTTCATCTTGCCTCCCAATCTAAAATCTACTATAACATATAAGGGCAAAGTATTTTAGCTTTGAGAAGGTTGAAAGAAGGAATACTTTTAGAGTATGTCGAATTTTTAACGGAACAATGGAATCTACATGAAAAAGGGGGGCTGAACATGGAGCAAGTCTTGCGTCCAATATACCAAGAACGTGCAAGTCAGTCGAACACACTAGGCGTCATTTTAGTGGAAAAGCGTGAGGAAAAAAGTAACGTTACAGATACTTTTGATACAGTATTACTAATTATCGTAAAAGAAGCAGAGCAGCCTGTCTTTTCGAAACATTACCTATATGAAGGAAATAAAGTTGCTCTACATACTGTTACGGAGAAATTAATAAGAAAATGGTTGCTTATTGGTTCTAATAAGAAGGTAGTCGATTGGATTTTCTTTGGAAGAGTTTTATTTGATCGTAATGAATTTTTGCATAAATTAAAAATAGAATTGCAGGAATTCCCTTACAGTGGACGTAAAATTAAAACTGGTATCCAATTTTCGAAGTTGATTCGTCGTTATCTAGAAGGGAAAGAGTACTTTGATAAAGGGAGTTACTTGGATGCTTATAATCATGTGGTTGATTCCCTACATCATTTAGGCCGTCTCTCTATTATAGATAGTGGATTGTACCCTGAAGTAACGGTCTGGGCACAGGTAAAAAAAATCGAGCCAGCCATCTATAAATTATATGAAGAGCTTGTCACAAGTAATGAGCCGATAGAAAAGCGCTTAGAGTTATTATTTTTAGCAAGTGAGTTTTTAATACATTCTCGTACACGTGATGGAGCACAGCATATTTTAGAAGTCATGCAAACAAAAGAAATGTGGACTATTCAGGAATTGCATGATCATCATGAGCTCATGAATTACTCAGTAGATTTAGAAGTGTTTGTAGAGTATTTAGTGGATAAAGGCTATATTCAAATAGAACCAATTGCTGCGAAAAGTGATATGATTTTTCACCGTCATTACAAGGTAAATAAAGAAGCTCTAGAAATGGAGCTATGACTGTAGTATGCTTGTAATCGAGGTATTTAAAAATACCTCGATATTTTTTTAGAAAAATAGTTGACGAATAATATCTTGGTATTGTATTATATTAATTGTCGCTAAGACATAACAAAAACTCAATGAAAAACACAAAAAACTTTTTTAAAAAGTAGTTGACATGATTTGAGTGAGATGTTAATATAAAGAAGTCGCTGAAAAACGACTTAAAAAATGAACCTTGAAAACTGAACAAGCAAAACGTAATCAATAAAGTTTTAAGTAACTAGTTTCGGCTAGTGAACAAAACAAAATTTTGGACATCAAAATTGATGCCAGCAAAACAATTTGAGCTAATCAAATTTCTTTTATGGAGAGTTTGATCCTGGCTCAGGACGAACGCTGGCGGCGTGCCTAATACATGCAAGTCGAGCGAACAGAGAAGGAGCTTGCTCCTTCGACGTTAGCGGCGGACGGGTGAGTAACACGTGGGCAACCTACCTTATAGTTTGGGATAACTCCGGGAAACCGGGGCTAATACCGAATAATCTGTTCCACCTCATGGCGGAACACTGAAAGACGGTTTCGGCTGTCGCTATAGGATGGGCCCGCGGCGCATTAGCTAGTTGGTGAGGTAACGGCTCACCAAGGCGACGATGCGTAGCCGACCTGAGAGGGTGATCGGCCACACTGGGACTGAGACACGGCCCAGACTCCTACGGGAGGCAGCAGTAGGGAATCTTCCACAATGGGCGAAAGCCTGATGGAGCAACGCCGCGTGAGTGAAGAAGGTTTTCGGATCGTAAAACTCTGTTGTAAGGGAAGAACAAGTACAGTAGTAACTGGCTGTACCTTGACGGTACCTTATTAGAAAGCCACGGCTAACTACGTGCCAGCAGCCGCGGTAATACGTAGGTGGCAAGCGTTGTCCGGAATTATTGGGCGTAAAGCGCGCGCAGGCGGTCCTTTAAGTCTGATGTGAAAGCCCACGGCTCAACCGTGGAGGGTCATTGGAAACTGGGGGACTTGAGTGCAGAAGAGGAAAGTGGAATTCCAAGTGTAGCGGTGAAATGCGTAGAGATTTGGAGGAACACCAGTGGCGAAGGCGACTTTCTGGTCTGTAACTGACGCTGAGGCGCGAAAGCGTGGGGAGCAAACAGGATTAGATACCCTGGTAGTCCACGCCGTAAACGATGAGTGCTAAGTGTTAGGGGGTTTCCGCCCCTTAGTGCTGCAGCTAACGCATTAAGCACTCCGCCTGGGGAGTACGGTCGCAAGACTGAAACTCAAAGGAATTGACGGGGGCCCGCACAAGCGGTGGAGCATGTGGTTTAATTCGAAGCAACGCGAAGAACCTTACCAGGTCTTGACATCCCGTTGACCACTGTAGAGATATAGTTTCCCCTTCGGGGGCAACGGTGACAGGTGGTGCATGGTTGTCGTCAGCTCGTGTCGTGAGATGTTGGGTTAAGTCCCGCAACGAGCGCAACCCTTGATCTTAGTTGCCATCATTTAGTTGGGCACTCTAAGGTGACTGCCGGTGACAAACCGGAGGAAGGTGGGGATGACGTCAAATCATCATGCCCCTTATGACCTGGGCTACACACGTGCTACAATGGACGATACAAACGGTTGCCAACTCGCGAGAGGGAGCTAATCCGATAAAGTCGTTCTCAGTTCGGATTGTAGGCTGCAACTCGCCTACATGAAGCCGGAATCGCTAGTAATCGCGGATCAGCATGCCGCGGTGAATACGTTCCCGGGCCTTGTACACACCGCCCGTCACACCACGAGAGTTTGTAACACCCGAAGTCGGTGAGGTAACCTTTTGGAGCCAGCCGCCGAAGGTGGGATAGATGATTGGGGTGAAGTCGTAACAAGGTAGCCGTATCGGAAGGTGCGGCTGGATCACCTCCTTTCTAAGGATTATTTCGGAATACAAACCTAGGGTTTGTAAGATTACGTTTTGCGTTCAGTTTTGAAGGTTCATTCTTCCGAATGAAATACTTCAAAACTTGTTCTTTGAAAACTGGATAAAACGACATTGAAATTGTAACAAACACATTTATTTTTTAAGTTTTTTTATAGGCTTAATAACATTAGTAAGGTTTCAAGACACAAGCAGTTCTAGGAAGCAATCGAGTGAATGAAGGAGCGTACTTCAGTACGTAACTGATTGAACGAGTGAAGCTGACAACGAAATGCGATGTGTATTGAAAGCTGTAGGTTAAGTTATTAAGGGCGCACGGCGAATGCCTTGGCACTAGGAGCCGAAGAAGGACGGCACTAACACCGATATGCTTCGGGGAGCTGTAAGTGAGCTTTGATCCGGAGATTTCCGAATGGGGGAACCCACTACGTTTAATCGCGTAGTATCTTGACGTGAATACATAGCGTCTTGAAGGCAGACCCAGGGAACTGAAACATCTAAGTACCTGGAGGAAGAGAAAGAAAAATCGATTCCCTGAGTAGCGGCGAGCGAAACGGGAAGAGCCCAAACCAAGAGGCTTGCCTCTTGGGGTTGTAGGACACTCTATACGGAGTTACAAAAGAGCGAGTTAGATGAAGCGACTTGGAAAGGTCCGCCAGAGCAGGTAAAAGCCCTGTAGTCGAAAGTTCGTTCTCTCCTGAGTGGATCCTGAGTACGGCGGAACACGTGAAATTCCGTCGGAATCCGGGAGGACCATCTCCCAAGGCTAAATACTACCTAGTGACCGATAGTGAACCAGTACCGTGAGGGAAAGGTGAAAAGCACCCCGGGAGGGGAGTGAAAGAGATCCTGAAACCGTGTGCCTACAAGTAGTTAGAGCCCGTTAATGGGTGATAGCGTGCCTTTTGTAGAATGAACCGGCGAGTTACGATTACGTGCGAGGTTAAGCTTTAGAAGGCGGAGCCGCAGCGAAAGCGAGTCTGAATAGGGCGAAATAGTACGTGGTCGTAGACCCGAAACCAGGTGATCTACCCATGTCCAGGGTGAAGGTAAGGTAACACTTACTGGAGGCCCGAACCCACGCACGTTGAAAAGTGCGGGGATGAGGTGTGGGTAGCGGAGAAATTCCAATCGAACTTGGAGATAGCTGGTTCTCTCCGAAATAGCTTTAGGGCTAGCCTCGTGATGAGAATACTGGAGGTAGAGCACTGTTTGGACTAGGGGGCCATCCCGGTTTACCGAATTCAGACAAACTCCGAATGCCAGATATTTATACACGGGAGTCAGACTGCGAGTGATAAGATCCGTAGTCAAAAGGGAAACAGCCCAGACCACCAGCTAAGGTCCCAAAGTAATCGTTAAGTGGAAAAGGATGTGGCGTTGCACAGACAACCAGGATGTTGGCTTAGAAGCAGCCATCATTTAAAGAGTGCGTAATAGCTCACTGGTCGAGTGACGCTGCGCCGAAAATGTATCGGGGCTAAACGATTCACCGAAGCTGTGGATTGACATCTACGATGTCAGTGGTAGGAGAGCGTTCTAAGTGCGTTGAAGTCAGACCGGAAGGACTGGTGGAGCGCTTAGAAGTGAGAATGCCGGTATGAGTAGCGAAAGACGGGTGAGAATCCCGTCCACCGTATGACTAAGGTTTCCTGAGGAAGGCTCGTCCGCTCAGGGTTAGTCGGGACCTAAGCCGAGGCCGACAGGCGTAGGCGATGGACAACAGGTTGATATTCCTGTACCACCTCCTCACCGTTTGAGAAATGGGGGGACGCAGTAGGATAGGGTAAGCGCGCTGTTGGTTATGCGCGTCCAAGCAGTAAGGCGTGTGTGTAGGCAAATCCGCACACTGTAACGTTGAGCTGTGATGGCGAGTCCGTATGGACGAAGTTCCTGATTTCACACTGCCAAGAAAAGCCTCTATCGAGGTGAGAGGTGCCCGTACCGCAAACCGACACAGGTAGTCGAGGAGAGAATCCTAAGGTGTGCGAGAGAACTCTCGTTAAGGAACTCGGCAAAATGACCCCGTAACTTCGGGAGAAGGGGTGCTCTTGAGCGTGCAAGCGCATGAGAGCCGCAGTGAATAGGCCCAGGCGACTGTTTAGCAAAAACACAGGTCTCTGCAAAACCGTAAGGTGACGTATAGGGGCTGACGCCTGCCCGGTGCTGGAAGGTTAAGAGGAGTGGTTAGCGCAAGCGAAGCTGCGAATTGAAGCCCCAGTAAACGGCGGCCGTAACTATAACGGTCCTAAGGTAGCGAAATTCCTTGTCGGGTAAGTTCCGACCCGCACGAAAGGCGTAACGATCTGGGCACTGTCTCAACGAGAGACTCGGTGAAATTATAGTACCTGTGAAGATGCAGGTTACCCGCGACAGGACGGAAAGACCCCGTGGAGCTTTACTGTAGCCTGATATTGAATTTTGGTACAACTTGTACAGGATAGGTAGGAGCCAGAGATCTCGGAGCGCCAGCTTCGAAGGAGGCGTCGGTGGGATACTACCCTGGTTGTATTGAAATTCTAACCCATGCCCCTTAGCGGGGCAGGAGACAGTGTCAGGCGGACAGTTTGACTGGGGCGGTCGCCTCCTAAAAGGTAACGGAGGCGCCCAAAGGTTCCCTCAGAATGGTTGGAAATCATTCGTAGAGTGTAAAGGCACAAGGGAGCTTGACTGCGAGACCTACAAGTCGAGCAGGGTCGAAAGACGGGCTTAGTGATCCGGTGGTTCCGCATGGAAGGGCCATCGCTCAACGGATAAAAGCTACCCCGGGGATAACAGGCTTATCTCCCCCAAGAGTCCACATCGACGGGGAGGTTTGGCACCTCGATGTCGGCTCATCGCATCCTGGGGCTGTAGTCGGTCCCAAGGGTTGGGCTGTTCGCCCATTAAAGCGGTACGCGAGCTGGGTTCAGAACGTCGTGAGACAGTTCGGTCCCTATCCGTCGTGGGCGTAGGAAATTTGAGAGGAGCTGTCCTTAGTACGAGAGGACCGGGATGGACACACCGCTGGTGTACCAGTTGTCTTGCCAAAGGCATCGCTGGGTAGCTATGTGTGGACGGGATAAGTGCTGAAAGCATCTAAGCATGAAGCCCCCCTCAAGATGAGATTTCCCATTACGCAAGTAAGTAAGATCCCTCAAAGACGATGAGGTAGATAGGTTCGAGGTGGAAGTGTGGTGACACATGGAGCTGACGAATACTAATCGATCGAGGACTTAACCAAATTGTTTGAAGCAGTCAATGTACGTTTATCCAGTTTTGAAAGAATAAAATATTATAATATACTTGTAATTTTGATAAAATATGTTATAATAGGTATTGTCTTTCAAATAGTCTAGTGATGATGGCAAAGAGGTCACACCCGTTCCCATACCGAACACGGAAGTTAAGCTCTTTAGCGCCGATGGTAGTTGGGGGCTTCCCCCTGTGAGAGTAGGACGTCGCTAGGCTATATACTAAAATTATTCCGAAGTAGCTCAGTTGGTAGTAGCACCTGACTGTTAATCAGGTTGTCGCAGGTTCGAGTCCTGCCTTCGGAGCCATTCTTGGAGAGTTGTCCGAGTGGCCGAAGGAGCACGATTGGAAATCGTGTAGGCGGTTAACACTGTCTCAAGGGTTCAAATCCCTTACTCTCCGCCAGCACTTTGATTTATTCCAAACGAAGGCCCCTTGGTCAAGTGGTTAAGACACCGCCCTTTCACGGCGGTAACACGGGTTCGAATCCCGTAGGGGTCACCATTTAAATACCCAGATGGAGGATTAGCTCAGCTGGGAGAGCATCTGCCTTACAAGCAGAGGGTCGGCGGTTCGAGCCCGTCATCCTCCACCATATTTTTTATAACAACATAGTATTATCGCGGGGTGGAGCAGTGGTAGCTCGTCGGGCTCATAACCCGAAGGTCGTTGGTTCAAATCCGGCCCCCGCAACCAAATGGTCCCGTGGTGTAGCGGTTAACATGCCTGCCTGTCACGCAGGAGATCGCCGGTTCGATCCCGGTCGGGACCGCCATTTATTTTTTTAAATATGGGTCAGTAGCTCAGTTGGTAGAGCATTAGATTGAAGCTCTAAGTGTCGGCGGTTCGATTCCGTCCTGACCCACCATATTTTTTTGCCGGTTTAGCTCAGCAGGTAGAGCAACTGACTTGTAATCAGTAGGTCGTGGGTTCGATTCCTATAGCCGGCACCATTTTCCCGGAGGGGTAGCGAAGTGGCTAAACGCGGCGGACTGTAAATCCGCTCCTTAGGGTTCGGCGGTTCGAATCCGTCCCCCTCCACCAGTTTTTTTTACTATAGGGGCATAGTTCAACGGTAGAATAGAGGTCTCCAAAACCTTTGGTGTGGGTTCGATTCCTACTGCCCCTGCCAATTAATTTTATGGCGATTGTGGCGAAGTGGTTAACGCACCGGATTGTGGTTCCGGCATTCGTGGGTTCGATTCCCATCAGTCGCCCCATCAAATATAAAATTAATAAACATCATAATACAATGGCGATTGTGGCGAAGTGGTTAACGCACCGGATTGTGGTTCCGGCATTCGTGGGTTCGATTCCCATCAGTCGCCCCATTGTTGGGGTATAGCCAAGCGGTAAGGCAACGGATTTTGATTCCGTCATGCCTAGGTTCGAATCCTAGTACCCCAGCCATTTTTGCGGAAGTAGTTCAGTGGTAGAACACCACCTTGCCAAGGTGGGGGTCGCGAGTTCGAACCTCGTCTTCCGCTCCAATATGATGGCGGCATAGCCAAGTGGTAAGGCACGGGTCTGCAACACCCTTATCACCGGTTCAAATCCGGTTGCCGCCTCCATATTTTATCTGATAATCGGTTTATCCGATTTTTTTTATCTCCATTATGCCGGTGTGGCGGAATTGGCAGACGCGCACGACTCAAAATCGTGTTCCTTTGGAGTGTCGGTTCGACCCCGACCACCGGTATCATTACGTTATATATACGTTACATTTAGTAAGTTTAGAAAGCTCACAAACCTTGTACTATCAAGGTTTGTGAGCTTTTTGTATTTCCTAGGAATACGATCGAAAACGAGTAGAATTGATTATGTTTACACAAGCTCATTATCTAAAAAAAGGTTTTATGAGAGGTTCCAACAATTCTTCTAATCTTAGTCTAGATTTTAAACCTAGTAAAAGCAAGAGAGCTATTTAAGGGACAGTATGAATTTACTTAACACAGCTATAATCATGTCTCTAATGTTCTATACATGATATAATAAAATGGAAATATGATGAATATATGAATGAATATTACATAAAATAGAAGTTGGAGAAAATTTATGATTAGTATTAAAAGGATTATAATTTTTTTGAAAGGATGATTATAATGAAAACGATTTATATTTATCCAAAATTAGCAATGGGGTTTAGAGGATTTGCAACTGGTTTAGATCGAGAAGGATTCTTTTTGAAAAAAAGGTCATCGAGACTGAAAAAAACCATAGAAGATTCACTAAAAGAAAATAATTTGAGTACTTTTAATGTAGAAGTAACTCATGGGTATGAATCTCCAGAGGAATTATTAGAAAATGATGGCGTATTAGTTTTGATTTCTCCATATTTAAAAAGTTTACTTAGTCACATTGATTTTTCAAAAAGTGGTTACTATCTTTTGTCAGAGGAGGAATATAATTCGCAAAATATTGATAACCTCATAAAGTATATAAAAACGCTATGAAACTATAAATGCATAGTTAAAAGAAAATAATTGAAATGCTAAAAAACATTTTGAGATAGCGACTTCCACCAAGAGCTTATGAGGAAGCAGCAATGCTTATATAAAAGGAAAGTTTACATATTACTTTTAAGAAGCCTTATACTCGCTACACTTTAACCTTCTATTCAAAAGGATCCTCTTATTTTTATATGATAATTAACTATCCCAATAATTATTCTTTCAATTACAACTCTAACATTGTGGACCATACAAAAATGTTGTTGCATAGAAAGGAAAAGATAACAAAGAATTGAATTTATAGATGGTAAAGTAGAAGTTAATACATCAAAGCTGAGGTGTTGAAAATTTTGAAACCCATACAACTAAATGAAATACCTAAAGAGATCGTCGAGTATGTCGGAGCAGTTATTAATATTCATTTTCCTAGACAGGGACATACATCCGATGTAGGAATTCTTAATTCTAAAAGAGGGACATTCGTTTTAAAAAGAGCAAAAGGAAAGCCATTCTGTACTTGGTTATCGAAAGAAGCATGGATACTTAAAAATCTAGCAGCATCTGCCTTACCTACTCCGAGGCTATATTATTTTATCGAACAACCAATACAAAATCAGTCATGGGCATTAATGACATATTTAGAAGGCGACACCGTTAGAAGTGCCCTAGAAAAAGAAGATAATACAGAAAATAGACATGAAATACTATTTAACTTTGGAAGGGTGCTATCTGCCATTCATTCAACTCCATGTCCAAAGGAGTTAGTAAAGGACACAGTATGGATAGACGATATGCTGGGACAAGCTGAGTTTAATTTAAAAAATTATAAAGTAGATGGCACAGCTGAATTGTTAAGTAGGTTGAAGAGACACAAACCAAAGATGACTCAGCAAACCTTTATACATGGTGATTTCACAATTGATAACGTACTTGTACATAATGGGAGGATTTCGGGAATAATTGATTGGAGCGCTGGAGCATGGGGTGACCCACGATATGATGTTGCTTTAGCAATTCGTCCTAAGCCACGGGCATTTGAAACAGAAATAGATAAACAAATTTTCTATGAAGGGTATGGCGTAAAGTTAATAAACGATAGTGAATACAACTATTTTAAAAATGGTTTATATGAATTTTTTTAAATTAATAAATCTTCAACCACTCTAATGAGTGGTTTTTTGTTTTCTATTTCTTTTTTTATATTAGTTCATTCTCCGTTCATTTAACAATTTTAAGATATGGGTATCAACGAAATGGAGGGGTTAAGGATGAATCTTGCCTGGAAGGAAATAAAGAAGAATAAAGTACGGTTTTTAATTTTGGGCTCCATTATTTTTCTAGTAAGCTTTTTAACATTTATTATTTCAGGTTTGGCAAATGGCCTGTCACAAGATAATGCAGCATTAATTAAAGATTTACCAAAGGGACATTTTTACATGGCTGAGGATGCAGAGGGTACGTTTAATCTTTCGAGAATCGATAGCAATCTTCAGCAGGAGGTAATGGGTAAAGAGAAAGAGGCAGTGGCTTTTTCGATTCAAATGGGCTTTTTAAATGATAAGGACGATAAACAGCAGAGTGTTGCTTTTGTTTCATCTACGGAATCCACACTGTTTAAAAATGTACATCAAGGTGAGGTTATTTTAGATAGCTCGTTGCAGGAAAAAGGGATTCAGATTGGTGACGTATTGACGAATAATCAATACAGTGGAGAATTTATTGTCAAAGGGTTTGTAGAGCAAAAGAAATTTAGTCATTCGCCTGTCGCTTATATTAGTAAAGAGGCCTACCAGGAAATGTACCGAGTAAAAGATATGCAGCTAATTTTTGTACCAAACAGCGGAGCAGAGGACATTAATGAGCTTCAGGCATATAGCAATAAAGAATTTCTCAATACTATTCCTAGCTATAATGCGGAACAGTTGTCCTTAAACATGATCATTTGGTTTTTAGTTGTGATTAGCGGCATGCTATTCGCTATTTTCTTCTATATGATGAATGTACAAAAAATTGGTTTGTACGGCATTTTAAAAGCAATTGGTTTAAAAACAAGTAGGTTGTTCAAAATGATTTGGACTCAAATGGTTATTATTACAGCTCTATCACTTGTGGTATCAGTCAGTCTTAGCCAGGTTTTCAATGTAGTTGCTCCCAAAGGAATGCCCTTCACCTTAACATTTGGTACAACAACACAATTATCCATGGTGTTCCTCATCATTGGTTTTATCGGAGCGACATTGTCAGGGCTACAAATTAAAAAAATTGAACCGTTACAAGCTATACAACAAGGGGAGGCTTAATCATGACGTTATTTACAATCGATGCAGTAAGAAAAACGTTTAAAAATGGCGAAGTCGAAGAAGAAATTTTGAAAGGCATTAATCTTTCATTAAAAGAGGGAGAAATTACGGCATTGGTTGGTGCCTCTGGTTCAGGGAAAAGTACATTGTTAACGATAGCAGCTGGATTGCAGAAAGCAACTGAAGGGCAAGTACTCTTTGAGGAACAAAATCTTACAAAGATGAGCACTGAACAGATACGAAAGTTGCGTGCTAGTAAATTTGGCTTTGTCTTTCAATTCGCGCATCTCGTACCCTTTCTTACAGTGGAGGAGCAGCTGCTATTAATGCTAGATGTAGCTGAATCTCCATTAAAGAGTCATGAACAGCAGTATGAAGTGAATCGCTTATTACAATTGGTGGGAATGGCTCATCGTAAAAAAGCTTATCCTTCTTCATTATCAGGTGGGGAAAAACAGCGTGTTGCAATTGCACGTGCGATCATCCATCAACCTAAAGTATTATTTGCTGATGAGCCAACAGCTAGCTTAGATTCCCAGCGTTCTCAAGAAATTATGTTTTTACTCAGAGAATTAACCAAAACATTAAAGATTACAACGTTGATGGTGACGCATGATGAAGAAATGTTAGCTTATACAGACCGTATTGTTAAAATGAATGATGGAATTGTATTACAAACCATACAGTAAGTTTTTAGGCTAACACTAATTGATAAAACTAAATATTAATGTCATTTTTTAATTAAATAAAGAGGAAATCTTATCTAGTTTATTGAACTAAACATTATGCTTCAATATGTAGAGGAGGATATATATGGGAAGAGTGGTCGGTTTTGAATTAAATAGTCAAGATCCAGAGAAAGCAGCTGCGTTTTATAATAAGGTGTTTGGCTGGGAGGTGGCACCCCCCTTTTGGGATTATAGAGAAGTTACGACAGGGAACGAAGAGATAAAAGGGATTGATGGTGGAATAGGTAAAGGACCAAGCGATTTTCCACATGGTACTCGTATTCAAATTGAAGTAGATGCCATTGATGAAGTGATTGAACAGGCAAAAAACAATGGTGCTTCTATTTTGCGAGATAAAATGGAATTTGATAATTTTTTTCTTGCCTATTTGGTTGATCCGACTGGAATAGGCATAGGATTAATTCAATATAAATAAAAAAGCCTCTTAAAGAAGAGGCTTTTTTAATTTTTAAGAAGTAGTTTTTAGGGTAAAGAATCGATGGAGGAGGAATGACATGAAAAACCTATTGAAAATAGTATGTTTAATCCTGATAACTATTGGCATATTACCTAAGGAAGCAAAGGCGGCTAGTTTTATAGATATAGCTGATGATACATTGATGACAGAAATTGATTATTTGGTGGAGCAGGATATTATAAAAGGCTACTCCAAAACCTTATTCAAACCGAATGAAAATGTTACAAAAGCACAGGTAGCTGTAATGTTAACTCGTGCTTTGGGTTTAAATACAATTAATGTAGAAAATCCAAACTTTCAGGATGTAACGACAGCGCATAAGTATTATAAAGAAATAGCTGCAGTAGAAAATAAGGGTATTTTTGATTCAGCTGATAAATTTAATCCAGATTCAATGATTACCAGGGGACAAATGGCTATTGTGCTGCAACGGGCTTTCCAATTAAAAGGCACCGATTCCTATTATTTTTCAGATGTAACGGAACAGACACCAGGGTATAAGGAAATTTTAGCACTGGCTCATAATCATTTAGTAAGGGGCTATGAGGATGGGTCATTTCAGCCAAATAAACCTGTTACACGAGCCCATTTCTCAGCGTTTTTGGCACGAGCGATGACCCTGGCTAGACCTAACCTATTAAAAGATCCTACTTTTGTTTATACGTATGCCTATTATTCTTTAAATGATCATAAACGTTATACGTTAAACTACCAGTATCATCATCATGACGGTAAAAATGATGTATGGACGGTTCAAAATTTAAGTTCAGCTCAAACATTTCCTAATGAGCTGTTGTATGGTCATGATCGTATATATGGTCAGGCTATTGCTGATAAGGCTAACACACATTACGACTTATATTTGGAACTACCTCTTAGAATAGGTGTCATGTTACATGAAGATGATCCTGGAGTTTCGTCTGGTGTACGAGTGACAGTTAAAACAACTAACGGTACTGTTCAGGCGGGTGATGTGCAATTTTCAGGTGTGATAATACTTGAAGAAAAATCAATTTATAGTGATGTAGTAAAAACTTATTATTTTGTCGATGAGATTGGTTTAGTCAAAGAGCTACACAATGATATTGTCGTTTACGAGTTACTTAATCGTACAATGAAATAAACAGAAAGCAAGCCTCCTTTTTAAAGTGGGCTTGCTTTAAGCATGTAAAGTTATATGAAAAAACCGCTGAAGTGCTTGTAGCCATTCCTTATCATTCTGTGTTGTATAGGTTGTTAAGGAGGATCCTTCATAGATTCTAAATTCGTTGTTCATCATAGTATGACGTCCATGAGCCGTTCGAATCATAGCAATTTTATTTTTCTGCTTAGAGAGTCTGGGAGCAAACATAGCATCATTTGCATCGTCACGAAAACTATAGAGCAAACGCCAGTTTTGTTTTGCTTGCTCGAAAAGCATCCAACCATTTATTTCATCCCGTTCTACTTTATATAACTCACGGCCTTCACGGTGTTGATGTCCTGCAATTAAAGGTACAGGCTTACAGGGGGCTAAAGCACCTACACCCACATCTGATATATAGGATTGTCCAGCGTCATTTACTAATAAAAGCTGATGCATGGGAATCTCTTCTACAGGAGTGTTTTCTGCCACGTTGCGCCAAAATTGAGCATAGCGATTGGTTACGGAAAAGCCAAGCTCCCGTAAGAGCCAACTAAATAAAATATTGAGTTCAAAGCAATTTCCGCCACGCCGATTAATAATTATTTTTTGAAATAAATCAGGAATAGCGAAGGAGATACCACGGTTCAAGGCCACATCTAAATTTTCATAGGGAATGGTCAACAGATGCTTAGTTTGGAGCTTTCCAAGTAATTGGATGGTTGGCTCCAAAGATCCTTGAAATTGAATTTGCTGTAAATATAGCTGAATCTGTGAATTCATAAAATCGCCTCACTTCCATACTAATAACATAACCGAAACAGCCTAAGATTACACGCATAATATTAACATGGAAATGATAGAAAAATAGTTATATAACTAGTAAAATTAATATATTAGCTACTATAAAGTGAAATATTTTACATTTTAGTTAATAATAATGAAGGTAAGGTAGGTATGGTAAGCATAATGAAATGGATAGAAGTGAATACATATGAGGAAATGAGCGAAGTTGCCGCGAATATTTTCTCCAAACAAATACAAGAGAAGCCTGATAGCATTTTAGGATTAGCAACAGGCGGTTCACCTGTAGGCATGTATAAGGAATTAGTGAAACGACATCAAGCAGATCGTTTATCATTTAAGAATATTCAAACGTTTAACTTGGATGAATATGTCGGTCTTGAACAAACTAGTCCTGCAAGCTACTGGACATTTATGCATGAGAATTTATTTAATTTTGTGGATATACAGCCGGAGAATATTCATTTGCCAAATGGTAAGACAGCAGATTTAACTGCTGAGTGTGTAGCTTATGATGAGCGAATTAAAGAAGCAGGGGGAATAGATTTACAGCTTTTGGGAATCGGGGTAAATGGACATATAGGTTTTAATGAGCCTGGTACTCCGTTTGATTCTATGACCAATATTGTAGAATTAACTGAGTCTACAAGAACAGAAAATGCTATTTATTTTAATGATCCTTCTGAAGTACCAACACATGCAATTACAATGGGGATTCAATCCATTATGAAGGCCAAAGAAATTGTCCTTATTGCCTTTGGGGAAAAGAAACTTGATGCTATTGAAAAATTAAAAAGTGGTCATGTGACGGAAGAATTCCCTGCAAGTCAATTATTAAACCATCCAAATGTTACAATTATCTTTGGTGGAACAAAATAAACATAATAAGCAAGGACTTCTTATGATTGAGGTCTTTGCTTTTTGTTTTTTTCTGGAAAATACACTACTAATGACTTAGCTTAAAGTAGATAACACTGGTTTCTGAGCGCCTTCGCACTACTTTGGAGCGGATCGCACCCGTTTTTGAGCGTTTTCCCCTTAGCTAAGAGCGATTCTCTTCTCTTATTGAGCGTCTTCATTCCATCTAGGAGCGGATCTCATGCTACTATGAGCGGGTTCACCTAATCTTGGAGCAAACCTCGTGCATCAATAGAGCAGAAGATATCATTACCTTTCAGGAGACTATTCAATGCTTGCAGAGTATTGGTATGCTAGAATTAGGAAAACAGAGGAGGGATTGTGTTGAAAAGTACCGTACCACATTTAGAAAAGGGAGATCTAGTTGGTGTTGTTGCCCTTTCAAGTGTTGTAGAACCTGAAAAGCTAGGGGAAGCATTAGCATTTTTAGATGAATTGGGTCTTCGCTATATTATCGGTGATACGATCCATGCCAAACATGATTATTTGGCTGGGGATGATGAGACGAGATTAAGTGACCTGCATGAAATGGTGAAAAATCCGGAGGTCAAAGCAATCTTTTGTGCAAAGGGGGGCTACGGCTCTGCACGAATAGCTGAAAAAATTGATTATGCTTTATTAGAAGAAAATCCTAAAATATTTTGGGGGTTTTCAGATCTTACATATTTACATTGTGCGATAAATGAGTATGCTCATCTAGTGACATTTCACGGACCAATGTTGATGTCAGCTAGTAAGATAGATGATTTATCGAAGAAAATGTTCTTACAATTATTTTCTCCGATCGAAATTCAGTATACAGAGGCGATCTCTCCCTTAACAACGATTGCTGGTGGTGTGGCACGAGGTGAAATGATCGGAGGTAATCTCAATCGTCTTGTCAGCACATTAGGAACTAAATTTGAAGTGCAAACAGAGGGCCGTATTTTATTAATAGAGGAAATGGGGGAAACGATCTCAGGAATTGATTCGATGCTTCAGCAATTAAAACAAGCAAGAAAGTTAGAACAGCTCGCAGGTGTTGTCATTGGCTCATTTACACAGACGAAATCTGATGAAATGGCATTACATCTATTAATGAAGGAATATTTTGGGGATTTAGGCATTCCAGTTGTGGCTGGCTTTAAGATTGGACATGAAACAACGAATATTGCCATCCCGTTCGGAGTAGATGCTATTTTAGATGCGCAGGAAAAGGTGTTGCGGATTTTACCTGGCGTGCATGAATGAGAGGGGGATGAAGATGGCTATTGAAAAAGTACTCTATGAGGCTGCAATAGCATTAGCAGAAAAAAGATACCCCTCTGGATGGGGAGGAGCTGCAGCGTTATATACCGAAAATGGACAGATTTTAACAAGTGTTGCACCAGAGGTAATCAATGCAGCTACTGAACTATGTATGGAAACAGGTGCTATACTAGAGGCACATAAATTTAATGTAAAGGTTACGCATTCGATTTGTGTAGCTCGAGAAAATGAAAAATCAGAGTTTGTAGTGCTTACACCATGTGAGGTTTGCCAGGAAAGACTTTTTTATTGGGGAGAGAATGTCAAAGCAGCTATTACCAACCCAGATGGTGAATTACTATTTAAATCATTGAAAGAAATACAGCCCTATCATTGGTATAGAGCATATCAATACTACAAAAAAGACATTACAAAAAATGTAATGTCTTTTTTTGCTTTCTTAATAAGGCTCAGCATCATGACCTTTATTTATTGCATCTTGAGGCGCTTGATTGCCATCAATATTGCCAAGTGGCTTAGAAGTAGAGGAATGTTCTCTGGCCTTTTGTAATCCTTCTTTTAGTAAGCGTCCATATTCTTCATCCGCTTCTTCCGCAAGAGCTATCATGGCGTTTTGAATATCTTCATGACAGACAGCTAAGTCACGAATTAAATTTTCAAGAAGCTCATCACGTTCCCATTGCTCAAAGTTACGGTAGGTTTCACCTGCTTGCTTCGTATTACTTTGACGATCAATCGATTCTCGAACAAGATTTCCTTCTACATAAGGTGTATATTCCTTGCCTGTCTGTGTGGCTTCCTTTAAACCATTCAACATGGATGGTTCATAATTAATATGTGGATTTTGACCAGGTGCCAAATCACGCTTATACATCATTTGCCCACCATGTTGATTGGTTGCAACCCGTTTTTTAGGTGCGTTAATCGGTAATTGCAAATAGTTGGCTCCTACACGATGACGCTGTGTATCGGAATAAGAGAAAGTACGACCTTGCAACATTTTATCATCCGAAAAATCTAAGCCATCGACAAGTACCCCTGTGCCGAAAGTAGCTTGTTCCACCTCTGCAAAATAATCTTCAGGATTTTTATTTAACACCATTTTGCCGACCGGATACCATGGGAATTGATCGTTTGGCCAAAGCTTTGTATCATCCAGTGGATCAAAATCAAGCTCAGGATGTGGGCCGTCCTCCATAATTTGCACATGTAGCTCCCATTCAGGATATTCCCCACGTTCAATCGCGTCATACAAATCCTGTGTGGCATGATTGAAATTCTTCTTTTGAATTTCTTCTGCTTCCTTTTGTGTTAAATTTTTAATACCTTGAAGCGGTTCCCAATGGTATTTAACGAGTACTGCTTTCCCCTCATTATTAACCCACTTATACGTATTAACGCCAGAGCCTTGCATCATCCGATAGTTAGCTGGAATGCCCCAAGGGGAGTACACAAAAGTGACCATATGGAATGTTTCTGGCGAGCTCGCACAAAAATCAAAGAAACGTTCAACATTCTGTATATTCGTAATAGGATCAGGCTTAAAAGCATGAATCATGTCTGGAAATTTAATGGCATCGCGAATGAAGAAAATCTTTAAATTATTGCCTACCAAATCCCAGTTTCCATCCTCTGTATAAAACTTAACCGCAAAGCCTCGAGGGTCACGTAATGTTTCGGGGGAGTGTCCACCATGTATAACGGTTGAGAAACGTACAAAGACAGGCGTTTTCTTCCCTTTTTCCTGAAAGACTTTGGCACGTGTATATTTAGAAATCGGATCGTCACCAACAACACCATACGTTTCAAAATAGCCATGTGCCCCTGCACCACGAGCATGGACAACTCGCTCTGGAACTCTTTCTCGGTCAAAGTGACTCAGTTTCTCTAGAAAATCATAATTTTCAAGAGTTGCTGGACCACGATTACCGATTGTTCTTAGGTTTTGGTTGTTTGTAATCGGATGACCCTGTCGATTTGTCAATGTTGTATCTTGCTCATGGGTTGAATCATTTTGCTTTGTCATAGTATGACCCCTTTCCTATAGATACTTCCATTTTGTCCTTGAATGGGGCAAACTAGACATTAAAAATCTAAGCCTATTGTGTGAGCCAATAAAAAAGCTCTCCTTACATAAATGTAGGAGAGCTTCGGATGGCGTTTTCAAACGGAATCAAGTTGTTTTGAGTATGGCTTTTGCCTATGGTTGGTCATTAGTCATCGGTCATACAGTAACAGGTCACTTGGAATTGGTTTAAACTAAGTTAGCAGAAAAAGCTAATTTGAAAACAGCACATCCAACCTCGGTTTGGAGTCTCACCGCCCCGAGTCTAGAAATAACGAGAGTCATCAAAATTAATTTGTATACTATAATTTTTCGAATTAATAAGATTGGATAATTTATGTGCATCTTTTTCAAGTTTAATCGCACGTTCTCGATAGTCGTCGGGTTCATACATGGCGATTTCGTATAACAACGCATTTTCACCATAGCCAAATCGGACACTTTCTTTTTCACGCATGCTGAATTCTTTACAAAGTTCAGCCTCGGCACGGAGCTGTGTTGCTAGTTCAATGGCTTCCACCAGAGCTAGTTTTTGCCCTTTAAAATCTACTGAGTTTTGGATATTCGCTTCATATACTAAACGATCTAATGTGCGTGCATCTAAACGAACCTGTGCTAATTCAGCTTCAATTAGCGGCATCGCACGATAACTTGTTTTAGGAGCTTGTCCTTTTTCTACTGTTACAAAAGCACTGCGATGTAATTCACTCACAAGTTCTTGAGTTTTCTTTCCTAATATACTTTTTAATTTAACAGCTTCTGCAAGGTTAATCACGAAAACACGTCCTTTTTATAGTGTTGTAGATGGTGCATCGTTAGACAAGAGAGCGATTTGATAGTCACCGCCATGAATTTGATTAAACATTTTTCCTGCTGACATAAGAAGGTCGTTTGCAGCTTCATTTGTTAAGGATGGTCGAAGATAAAATAGCTGTAACGCCTCAGTTGTTTCTTCTGTAACAGCTGTACGTGTAGAATCTACGAAAGGTGAACCAAATCCACCTACCTCATCACGACTGTAGAGAATATTTTTTAATGTATTAAAACGACCATTTAAACCTTCGTAGCCAACTTCTTCATGACCTAAAGTAATTTCTACAAACTCTTTGATTTTCGAGACATCATATAGACCAATTGGCATTTCGTATTGGAGAGAGAAAAAATTATTCAAATCAACACCTGAATGAAGAGGTGTTAAATAATTTTGTTTACTAATTCGGCGCATTAAGCTTTCTGCTGAGTGACGATGACGGTTTGGATCAGCACCGAGTTTTTTCCATAGCTTTCGCCATTCAGCAATACCCTCTAGCTGAGTAACAGGATGATCCTGCAATTCTAAATAAAGGTTTTCCTGATACAATTGCATTCTACCTTTAATCATTTGAGGGGATTCTGCAACGACAATTTTGGTATAATGAATAATGCCGATTTTTAGCTCGGGATGTTGTGCTAATAGAGATTGGTTAATGGAAATTTCCAAAGAACTTCACCTACTTTATCTATTTCTACTATTGTACCATGTAAGGAGTTGGAAATAAAATGAACTTAGATGACCTACAACGTGACTTTGTGGCATATGCCATGTCCATTGGCGTTGATAAAATAGGTTTTACCACAGCAGCTCCCTTTACAGAACTTAAAAACAGACTGCGTCGTCAGCAGGAGCTAGGCTATCAGTCTGGCTTTGAAGAAAGTGATATTGAAAAACGTACCGAACCCCTTCAATTATTGAATGAAGCAGAGAGCATTGTCGCAATAGCAGTTGCCTATCCATCACGTATGGAAAATGCACCTACTGGTAAAAGAGGTGCAAGGCGGGGAATTTTCTGCCGTGCTTCATGGGGTGTCGATTATCATACAGCATTACGTGAACGTTTAAAGCTATTATCTATTTGGCTTGAGGAACGTGTGGAGGGTGTACGTATTGAATCAATGGTTGATACGGGTGCTCTTGTAGATCGTGCAGTAGCAGAACGTGCAGGCATTGGCTGGAGCGGTAAAAACTGCTCGATTATAACGCCAGAGTTTGGCTCTTATGTATATTTGGGTGAGCTCATCACAAACATTCCATTTGCACCAGATAAGCCAATGGAGGATGAATGTGGAGATTGCCGTTTGTGCTTGGATGTATGTCCAACGGGCGCATTAATCGAAGGAGGACAATTAAATGCCCAGCGCTGCATCGCCTTTCTAACCCAGACAAAGGGAACATTGCCAGATGAGTTTCGTAGTCATATCGGTAATCGTTTATATGGCTGTGATACATGCCAAACAGTTTGCCCAAAAAATAAAGGGAAAATCAATTGGATACATGAAGAATTCAAACCAGATCCAGAACTTGCTAAGCCACTACTGACACCGCTCTTAACCATTTCAAATCGAGAGTTTAAGACAAAGTTTGGCCACGTATCAGGTTCCTGGCGGGGCAAAAAGCCCATTCAACGCAATGCCATTTTGGCACTTGCTCATTTTAAAGAAGAAGCCGCCATACCGGATTTAATCGGCCTACTAAAAAACGATGATCGTCCAGTCATCCGGGGCACCGCAGCATGGGCTTTGGGAAAGATAGGTGGAGAACAGGCCAAAGTCGCCTTAGAAGAAGCGGATCTTATAGAGCAGGACGAAGATGTGCTTGCTGAAATTAACAAAGGATTGCAGTTTTTTCAGTAATGAGGTCGATTTTCTCTACTAAATTAAAGAGGGGGTCACTTTAGAGGAGTAGCAACCGCTCCAGGTGGGTGTGGCGGTTCCAAATGCAGTGATAACCGCTCCAAGTGTGAGTGAAGTCGCTCGAAAAGAGATGGCAACCGCACCAAAAGTGAGTGAAGTCGCTCGAAAAGAGATGGCAACCGCTCCAAAAGTGAGTGAAGTCGCTCGAAAAGAGGTGGCAACCGCTCCAAAAGTGAGTGAAGTCGCTCGAAAAGAGATGGCAACCGCTCCAAATGTGAGTGAAGTCGCTCGAAAAGAGATGGCAACCGCTCCAAAAGAGGTGGCAACCGCTCCAAGTGTGAGTGAAGTCGCTCCAAAAGTGGGTGAAGTCGCTCCAAAAGAGGTGACAACCGCTCCAAAAGTGAGTGAAGTCGCTCGAAAAGAGATGGCAACCGCTCCAAAAGTGAGAGTTGCCCTCTAAATGAGTTTCGCAGTCCTCTTAAACCGATTTAAAGAAATTCTTAATAAGGAAGTGTACCGTTATGCCATTGCATATCGTTTTGTATCAACCAGAAATACCAGCCAATACAGGGAACATTGCTCGCACCTGTGCAGGCACTAATACATCGTTACATTTAATTCGTCCACTTGGCTTTTCGACGGATGATAAAATGCTTAAACGTGCGGGCTTAGATTATTGGCATAGTGTTAATGTGGTCTATCATGACTCACTTGATGATTTTATAGAATACTCTAAAAATGGAGATGTATATTTAATCGAAACATATAGTGAAGAGCCATTTACGACACATGATTTTAGTGATCAAAACCGAGATATTTACTTTATGTTCGGAAAAGAAACAACAGGTTTGCCAAAGGACTTTGCTTATGAACGTCGAGATATGTGTTTACGTATTCCGCAAAGTGAGCATGTCCGTTCTCTTAATTTATCTAATACGGCTGCTATTGTAATTTATGAGGCATTACGTCAACAAGGATATCCAGGATTACATTAAAAAAGCAATTCTCTATATAGGGCTGCCCATGAATAGGCAACTTATATGTGAGAATTGCTTTTTACATATGATTAAAATTTCAATAATACAACATTCCCTGCAGGGTCTTCAGTTTGGAACCCACCGTCAATATCTATGACAGGTGCACCCATTGCACGTAAGTTTGCTTTCATAAAAGATGCTTGTTCTTCATTGTCTAAACGTAGCGAGAATGTCTTTAGGCCCACTTGATTTTCGCCAAGCTTTGGAGCATTTTCAGAATGCCAAGTATTTAAACCAATATGATGGTGATATCGACCTGTAGAAATAAATAATGCTTGTGTGCCATAGCGTGAGACAATATCGTAACCTAAGCCCTTTGTATAAAATTGCTCAGTCTCTGCTAAGTTGGAGACAGATAAATGAATATGTCCCATTACTGTTCCTTCTGGAAGACCACTCCAGTTTCCATTGCCCTCTTCTAAGATTGATTGAATATTTAATGGCTCCGTTACCATATGCACTTGATCGACATACCATGTCCATTCACTTTCAGGTCGATCCACATAAACCTCAATGCCATTATGGTCAGGATCATTTAAATAAAGTGCTTCACTCACAGCGTGGTCGGAAGCTCCAAGATATACGCCTTTTTCATGAAAATGAGTAATAATATTTGCTAAATCACGACGGGTTGGTAATAGTAGAGCAAAGTGATAAAGGCCAGTTGTCATTCGTTGCTTTTCTTCCACTGTTTCAGGTTGAACAATTGTCAATAAAGCTGTACGTCCATCTGCTGTTAAAGTAGCTTTATGTGATTCTTGGTGTAAAACTTTGAAGCCAATGACATCTTGATAATATGTTAAAGAGCGTTGTAGATCACTTACTTTTAATTCAACATTTGTGACATAAGTATTCGGTTTTTCATGAAAATGCATGTGGATACCTCCGGTTAGTTATCTTTTTTTATCTAGTTACTTTATGTAAGTTAGTTTATTTTAAAAATAAAGGAAAGTCAAGTAATTATATTGTTCCATAAAAAAAGAAAATCACTAAGCATTTTTCTATGCTTAGTGATTTTCTTGAGGTTTTATTTATCAGCTTTGTAGTCGCCTTCGTAACCAGCAGTGAAAATAGCAGATAAGAAAGCAATTGTTACACCAAGAATTAATAATAATTTCATGGAAGTACCCTCCTCATGTTTATAAAGACATCTCTTTTTAGTATAGCCTATCTATTATAAAAATGAAACGACATAGCTGAATAAAATATGTCAGAAATGGTTCAAACATATCGATATAGGGAAAACTATAAATGAGGTGATCATTATGGAAAAAAAGGTGCCAAACATTGAAAATGGTACGATGGCAAGAGATATGAAGGAATTAAAAGATTTAGGAAAGCAGATGGAGCATTTACGAGACGGTCTGGAGTTGGCAGAGGATGAGCGTATTGCTGATCCGATACAATTGGAAGATGTTGAATTAAAGAAAGAGTAGTGTTATGGAACCTTCTTTATTTTTCTTAAATCCAATATTTTGTATAATGGTACTAGGAAAAGAAAGGGGTTGTAGTTCTTGCATTTACAATCAACAAAAACATTATCTAATGGTGTAGAAATGCCTCGCTTCGGCTTAGGTGTTTATAAAATGACAGAACGTGAAGAGACATTACAGGCCATCGACAAAGCATTAAAATTTGGTTATCGAGCGATTGATACAGCATCATTGTATGGTAATGAAGTAGAAGTAGGAGAAGCCATTCGTCATTCAGGTATTCGACGTGAAGATATTTTTGTGACGACTAAAGTATGGAATAATGACCAAGGATATGACGCAACATTACGTGCTTTTGAGGTTTCACTCAAGAAATTAAATATGGATTACTTAGATTTATATTTAACACATTGGGCTGTCCCAGAAACATTTGAAGAAACATATCGCGCGATTGAACGCCTATATGACGAAAAACTAATTCGTGCAACGGGTGTATCAAATCATCATGAGCACCATTTAGAGAAAATATTGGCTAAGGCAAATACCGCTCCGATGGTTAATCAGGTGGAGGTACATCCTTATTTACAGCAACAAGCATTAAGTGCATTTTGCAGTGAACACCAAATTGCGGTTACTGCTTGGTCACCGCTAGGTCGTGGAGGCGTACTTACTGATTCTACCATTGTTGAAATAGGGAAAGAAATCGGTAAAACGCCTGCTCAGGTAGTGCTACGTTGGCATTTACAAAATGATACACTTGTTATACCTAAATCAGTGACTCCGAGTCGAATTGAGGAAAATGCAGAGATTTTTGACTTTGCATTAACACAGGAACAAATGGAGAAGATGGCAACATTAAATCGTAATCAGCGATTTGGGCAAGATCCTGATCATTTTAAATTTGATTTCTAATAAGTAAAAATCCCGCTCTCAGAGGAGAGAAGCGGGATTTTTTTGATTATTGCTCGTCCTTAACGATAATTCGTTGATTTAAAAATGGATGTTCAAATTCTAATTGAATGGCATGGAGCTCATAGTCACCGCTTGCCGTTTCTCGTGCGCCGTACATTGTATCGCCGATAATCGGATGGCCGATATAGGCTAAATGAACACGTATTTGATGTGTACGTCCAGTTTCAAGAATCAGATGGACAACACAGGAATTTTTGTAGCGAGCCACAACTTCATAGTGAGTTACAGCATGCTGACCAGTTTTGGACACAACACGTCTTGTAGCATGATGTCGGTCTTTGCCAATTGGCTCAGAAATAGTTCCAGTGGAAGACCTTAAATTTCCTTGGACTTCTGCAGCATACGTACGAATAATAGATTTTTCCTCAATCATCCGATCAAAAATAGATTTTGCTAAAGGATGCTTTGCTACAAGCAGTAACCCTTGTGTTCCTTTATCGAGACGATGGACATGCTCTGCATAAATGCCACCATGTTCTTTTATGTGTGCCATAACATGGTTCATACAAGTATGCGTATCACGTTCATCATTAGGGTGTGTTGCCATACCTTTTGGCTTCGATACGATTAAACAATGGTCATCTTCATAGACAACGTCAATAGCACAAACAGGTGTTGGTTTGTAGCTAGATGTTGGAATAGGAAACGTAATTTTGATTATCGTACCTGTCTGTAAAGGTGTATTCCATTGAATAAGCTCATCATTTGTTAATGTGATTGCTTTAGCCATACGTAATTCATGGACTAGCTTTTTCCCAAGCCTCCACTGATTACGCAATAGCTTTTCAATAGTTAAGTTATCTTCATTCATTTCATAAAGAAACATAGATTATATCCTCCGATGAAAAGACCGTATTCCAATGGTAGAACACGGTCTTTCGATTATTTTGCAGCTTTAGCAGCCTTTATTATATAAAAGCTTGCCCCTGCGATTAAAATAAATGCAGTTAATGCTAGAAACGGAATAGTAATAAATCCTAACCAGTTAATATATTGTCCTGTACAAGAAACCGCGCCACAGGAAGGAGCATTATCAGCTAAAAAGCTAAGCTTTTGAATGCCGTAATGGTATAGTGAAATACAGCCTCCGATGACAGAAAAAACGGCCGTTGTGACAGCGATGCGAGCATTTTTTTGAATAAATGCTACAGTTGTCATAATGACAATTGGGTACATAAAAATACGTTGAATCCAACATAATTTACAAGGCTCATAGTGACGAATTTCGGAAAAGTATAATGAACCTAATGTCGCTACTGCAGAAACAATCCAAATAAATAATAAGCCATTTTCCTCTTTTTTAGACATTTCCAATCTTCCCTTCATAAAACCATGTACTTGTACGATTATAGATGTTCTAGTTTTATATGTAAATCAACTTACGCAAAATAAGGTATGCCTTTAATTTCAGTCTAAAGTATGAATGACGGAAGCAGACGACTCTAACTCCTTAATGGTATCATTAGTAGTAGTAATGCTAAAGAAGAGGTGTTTTCGTGAGGGAGAATGAGCATTCCAATATCGGTATTTTAAAAGAAATTGCTGAACTATTAAATGAAGAAACTGAAATTGTCACAATGCTAAAAGGTGCACTCATCAAATTTTTAAATGGCACCAAATTTGAAACAGGTTGGATTTTTTTTATTGATGCAAAGGGGCGCTCTGAGCTTGTTGTCCATGAAAATTTACCAGAAGCATTGGAATATAAAAATTGTCATTATTTAAATAAGGGTGGCTGTTGGTGTGTCTCCCGTTATCGCAATGAGGAACTGAAAAAAGCTTCAAATATTATCGAGTGTCAACGTATTGAAAGTGCTATCGCAGCAAATGTTGGAGACCATGAAGGGATTACACATCATGCCACAGTACCCCTGCAATCTGGACAAGAACGTTTTGGGGTGTTAAATGTTGCATCGAAGGACACTGTACGTTTTTCAGAGGAAGATCTTGCCTTACTAGAATCGGTGGCATTTCAGATGGGGTCGGCGATTAAACGAATTTTATTAACAAAACAAGAGCAAGAAATGGCCCTTGTGAAGGAACGGAACCGTCTAGCGCGTGATTTACATGATTCTGTCAATCAACTTCTATTCTCCGTAACATTAACAGCGAGAGCTGGTATTGAAATGACAGAGGACCATGAGGTGAAAGAAACCTTTAAAGAGATTCAGCACTTAACACAAGATGCCCTAACAGAGATGCGTGCGTTGATTTGGCAATTGCGCCCTAAGGGATTAGAAAATGGTTTACTTGAAGCCATAAAGGTATATGCTGAAATGCTAGGATTAAAATTACATGTTACGGTGTCAGGTGTACTACAATTCCCCTCACGTATTGAAGAAACATTATTTCGAGTAGCTCAAGAAGCATTAAATAATGTGCGTCGCCATGCTGGTGTGCTAGAAGCAGCATTATATATTACTGTGACACCTACAGATATTTTATTGGTTATTCGTGATGAGGGACGGGGATTTGTAATCGACAATAATATAAAGTTGCTGTCAATGGGCTTACAATCTATAAAAGATCGTGCTAAATCAGTGGGTGGCACCGCTGACTGGGTAAGTGAAATAGGCAAAGGTACGGAGCTGCTAATCCGCTTACCATATTAAGGGGGAGAGGACATGATACGAGTATTAATTGCAGACGATCATCATGTGGTTCGTCGTGGACTTTTGTTTTTCTTAAAGACACAAAAAGATATTGAGGTTGTCGGAGAGGCGAAAAATGGACTTGAAGCTGTATCATTAGCAGAAAGTATCCAACCAGATATTATCTTAATGGATTTAGTCATGCCAGAAATGGATGGCATTCAGGCAACTAAACGCATCAAAGCCAAATATCCACAAATAGAAATTTTAATGCTCACTAGCTTTTCTGATCGAGATCATGTTGTTCCAGCAATGGAGGCGGGAGCAGCTGGCTATCAGTTAAAAGATATTGAGCCAGATGAATTAGTATTATCCATTCGACGTATAATGCGTGGCGAAAATACATTGCATCCAGATGCAACCACAACGCTTGAAATGGACCGACAAGAATCACAAAATGCACCACATTTATTAAATCCGTTAACACCTCGCGAGCAAGATGTGCTAGCAGAGCTTACAAAAGGAAAGAGTAATCGAGAAATAGCATCCTCACTTTTTGTTACTGAAAAAACGGTTAAAACGCATATTTCAAATATCTTTACAAAGCTACAAGTGCAAGACCGTACACAGGCTGCGCTCTATGCAGTGAAGCATGGCCTAACAGAGGGTAGTGGCACTTAAAGACGTACAGCAAATATAAGTTGATAATTAAACGGCGAGTACCTACAAATTAGTAGTACTCGCCGTTTTTAAAACTATTTATTGTAAACAATTAATTTTTTGGATATTTCTAGTAAGGAAGGGCTTGGTGTTAGTGCTAAATCTTCCTTTAGTTTTTGCTTATATGCTTGGAATATTTTGTGTGCCTGTTCATGAAGTCCTGCCTGTATTAACGTATACAAATAGTGCTCAAGTTTTTGTTCATTGTATGGATCATAATCTAATAAAGCGTGTAAAAATTCAATTGCTTTTTCAGTATCTGAAAAAATCGTTAGTTGAAACCCTTTTTCTAGTAACTCTATGTATGATTTCGTTAATCTATCTTTGTAGGCAGTTGACCATTCATAATCATCGAAAACAAATAGGCCATTTTTATAAATAGAAAGACACTGATGAATCAATGAAATAGAGGGAAATTCCAAACGTGAAAATTCTTCATGAAGTTTTTGAAAATCATATAAATCACACACAATATTTGGTTTTTCAAAAACATAGTATTTGTTTGAAAAAACAATACAGTTGTCATAGCCTATTGTATTTAACGTTTTTCTTAAATAAGAAAGAGCTGTATGAAGATTTGATTTGGCACGTACATAATCTAAATCTGGCCATAGAATATCAATTAAATTATCTCGATGTATCGGTATGTTTGGGTGCAAAATAAAATAAGCAAATAATTCCTTCGTCTTTTCAGTTTTAAATGCCACTAAGCTATTATTGCTATAGACAGCAAATTGATCAAAGCATTGTACGTTTAAGACTGTTTGTGTTGCTTGTTGTAGCATTTGCTGTATAGAAAATTCATGCTCAATACGGGCTATCGATTTTTCTAAACGAGTATGACTAATAGGCTTTAATAAATAATCGAGACCTCCGATTTCATAGGCTTGTAAAGCAAATTCATGATAGGAGGTAATAAAAATAACGCTGACTTGTGGACGTTCTGTTTTAATAATATCTGCTACTTCAAGTCCAGATAATTCTTGGAGTTTTATCTCTAAAAACATGACGTCAAACTCTATGTTTGGCAACTCATTAAGAAATTTTTCTACACTTGTAAAGGTTTGAATAACCTGTATTTGTTGAAAGGCGTGTAGTTTATTTTGGAAGTAGTGTAAAGCTAAAGGTTCATTGTCTATTAAAACGGCTCGAATCCCATCAAACTCTCCTTTTTACAATTAAATTGAAAACCATTAAACTAGTTTATTTTGGGTGAAAAGGCTTCTATATAATGAAGGGGGGAGAAAAGCAAATCTTTTCTATTAAAAATTTGCTAATAGAAAAAAGCAATCTTAGGGGTAAATCTATCACAGGCGAGAGTAGTAGATCCTGTGGTGTGTTGAGATTCCCTTCATAGAAAGTACCCGCCGTTCATTATATAGAAGTTAGAAGTTTTTTATGTTGTGTAAGAGAATTGAAATAATTGTTTAGGCGTTTAAATTTTGAAACTATTCTTATAAAAAAATAAAACAATATTGTATTGAGAAATAAAGCTGTCGTGTAGCCAGATGCATTGTTATCTTATATTGTAAAAATAGTATAATCATTGTAATTGTTAATTAGGCGTTATTATAGTACATTTGTCTTAAATAAAACTCAAAAAGTACTTAAAAAATACTTAAAAGGATAGTTTGTTAGTAACTAAGATGTAATAGAGTATAGGAACTATGGGATATATCTGAAAGGAGATTTTGCATGAAATTAGAGCGTCTATTAACCATGACGATGATTTTAATTAATCGTAAAAAGGTTAAAGCTCAAGAACTAGCAGAGCTATTTAATGTGTCAGTGCGTACGATTTATCGAGATATTGAAACACTTAGCTGTGCAGGTGTACCTGTTATTAGTCAACAAGGTGTTAATGGAGGTATTAGTTTAATTGAAGGCTATCGTGTCGATAAACAAGTTTTGACAAAAGATGAGCTTACTTCACTTTCCATCGCTATTAAAAGTGCCTTGACTACCTATGAGGATTCACATGCTGAAGCAGTTCTTGAGAAATTAACAAGTATTGCGGATAGCCAAGTAAAACAATCGATTGATCACCTATTTGTAGATCTTAGTCCATGGGGACCAAACACTGTTTTTAAAGAGCTTGTTACAACGTTAAAGAAAGCAATAGCAAGTAAGCATTGTGTAAGTTTCAGCTATTCCACTACATATGGTCAACAAACAAATCGAGTAGTTGAACCGCATACGTTAGTTCAAAAAGGAAAGACATGGTATTTATATGGCTATTGCGTCTTAAGAAGGGATTTTCGTTTGTTTAAACTGGCGAGAATGAAAAATATAATTCAAGAGGATTCCACATTTGAGCGTAAGAAAGTTAATTTAAGTGAACTCCCTTGGGGTAAAGAATGGCATCAACCTCAAAACTTAGTCAATTTAGTTATTTCTTTTGATAAAAAGATCACGACATTGGTGGAAGAATCGTTTGGTGCAGAGCATATTGATCATGAGCAGTCCATGATTCATATCTCGATACCCGAAGATGAATGGCTTTATGGCTTTTTACTTAGTTTTGGCCATCGTATAAAAATTATAGAACCATTGTATATAAGAGATATTATTCAAAAACGAGCACAAGAAATTGTTTATTTATATAAAAATGAAAACAATTGATGACAGACAGTTGTCAGGTTTCCTTTGCTATAGTTAGGACAACTAAAGCGAAAGGTGGAGTAAACATGCAGAGCTATTGTCAAAGCTGTGGAATGCCATTAATAGAAGAGGCATTATTAGGAACTGAAAAAGGTGGTCACAAAAGTCAGGAGTATTGTGCTTATTGTTATGAGGAAGGCAAATTTACACAACCTCAATTAACCGTAGAAGGGATGATTGACCTTTGTGTGCAGCATCTAAAGGAAGAGGGTATGCCTGAAAATGAAGCACGTAGTATGCTTAATTCTTTTTTACCTAGCTTAAAAAGATGGAGAAAAGGCGAATGGAAGGACCCGAAAATGGTGGAAAGGGATTCATTTCAAATCGTAGGAATATCAGCCCAAACAAGCAATGCAAAAGAAATAACGTCACAAGCTAAAATCCCGCAATTATGGAATGATTTTTATCAGCAAAATATTATAGAGCAAATAGCTAATCAAAAAAATGCAAACATCTATGGTTTATATTCGGATTACGAGACGGATGTAAATGGGGAATACTTCATTACACTAGGAGTACAAATGTTAAATAGTCTTGATGGTGACATACCAGCTGGTTTAACTGTTAAAACCGTACCAGCAGCTAAATATTTAGTTTTTACATCAAATCAAGGAGCGTTACCAGACGTTGTCATACAAACATGGCAAGACATTTGGGCATGGTTTGCCAACTCTGGCGTAGAACGAACGTATACAGGAGATTTTGAATTGTATGATGAACGTTGTGCGAATCCACAGGAAGCTCAGGTAGAAATCTATATAGCGGTAAAATAAAAACAAGTCTCTTACCAATCAATTGGTAGGAGACTTGTCGTCGTTTTGTGGGAGAATCATTTCGATATGCGGCTCGATATGCACGAGAACCTGGCAAAAACGATTTTCACGTAAAATGGTACGTTCTATTTCCTCGGTAATACGATGGCTTTCAAAAACATTGAGGTAAGGGTCAACTGTTACGGTTATATCGATAAAGTACATATTACCATGTGCTCGACCTTTAAAATCCAAGAGCTCGATTACACCATCAACATTACGTATTAAGACTGATAAAGTCTCGACCTCATCAATGTCAAATGCATCAGTAAGACTTTGCACAGCTTCCCAAAAGATTTCGACTGCAGTTTTAATAATTAAAAAGGCTACGACTAGGGCTGTAAGAGAATCGATAATAGGGAAGCCAAATATAGCTCCGAAAATACCGATTGCTGTTCCAATACTGACAAGTGCATCTGAGCGATTGTCAAAGGCAGCAGCTTTAACAGCAGCACTTTTAATTCTTTTAGATAGTGCTAAATTATAGCGATAAACAACATACATAGCTACAGCACTTCCTATTGCTACATAAGCTGTTAAGAGGGATGGGGTTGTACCAGTGGGTTCCCATAAACTTTGTAAAGAATTGATTAGTACCTGAAGACCCACAACGAGCATAATGAATGATGCTACCAAAGAGGCAACTGTTTCAGCACGTAAATGTCCATATTGATGATTGGAATCAGGCGGTCTTTGAGCAATACGTAAGCCAATTAATACCGCGATAGACGCGATAATATCTGTCGTATTATTTAAGCCATCTGCTTTTAATGCCTCCGACGTACCAATATAGCCAATCGTTAGCTTAATGGAGCTTAAAATTAGATATGTACCGATGGATAACCAGGCACCTTTTTCCCCTTGACGTAAATTTGTATAGAGCTCCATTTTGTTTCCTCCTCGCAAAACTTTCGGACATTAGAAAACGACCCCCTTTTGAAAAGGGAGTCGTTTTCATCTATTTCTTACGGAATTCCTCCCACCTATAAGGTGTGAAGGAACAACCATATTTATAGCCTTGAATAAACAAGCGTGCTTTTAATAGTACCACGACAAGTTCAATAAGGCAATTCAATTTTAGTCAGTGACAGCGTCTAATTCATTTGATAAATCACTTTCAGGTAATTTCAGAACTTCTAAGTATAAAATATGGTGTCCATCTAATTCCTTTGCGATAAATTCAAAACCTTGCTCCTGAATACTGTCTCCTTCGACTGCATCAAAACGCTTTGTCATGAACCAACCGCCAATAGTATCAATATCATCATCTTCTATGTCAGTACCTAGCATATCATTCACATTTTCAAGAAGCATCTTGGCATCTAAAATAAAGTGATTTTCTGCAATTTCTTGTACTTCTGGGATCTCATCTTCATCGAATTCATCTTGAATATCGCCGACAATTTCCTCAATAATATCTTCAATCGTTACTAAACCAGATGTTCCGCCATATTCATCCATTAAAATGGCCATATGAATACGTTCTCGTTGAATTTTTAGTAATAAATCGTTAATTTGCGTTGTTTCCATTACTCGAATAATAGGCTGCATATAGTCAATAACTGGTTTATCACCATTCTTTGAGTCTTTAATGTAAGCGGTTAATAAATGCTTCATGTTGACTAAGCCGATAATATGGTCTTTATCTCCATCAAGAATTGGATAACGAGTATATTGCTCAACACCCATTAAATCAAATACTTCTTTAATTGTTAGCTCTTTATCAATGCCAACAATTTCAGTTCGAGGAACCATAATTTCTTTTGCAAGACGATCTGAAAACTCAAAAATACTGTTAACATATTCATATTCTGAGTTATTAATTTCCCCACCTTTTAAACTATCCGACAAAATCATGCGCAGCTCTTCTTCTGTATGAGCTACTTCAGATTCTGACATCATTTTTAAGCCGAAAAGACCAGTTAATCCGCGGGCAGATCCGTTTAATAACTTAATGATTGGATATGTTATATTGTGGAATAAAATTAATGGGCCAGAAAAGTTTAATGTGACAAATTCTGCTTTTTGGATGGCTAATGTTTTTGGCGCCAATTCCCCAATAACAACATGCATAAACGTTACGATAGAGAATGCAAGTATGAATGAAAGGATAGATGTAATACTACCATTCAAATTTAGAAATTCAAACACTGGGTGCAAAATAATTTCGAATGTAGGTTCACCTAACCAACCTAAACCGAGTGCAGTGATGGTGATACCTAGCTGACACGCAGATAAGTATTCATCTAAATCTGAAACAACACGTTTAGCATTTTTCGCTTTTTTATGCCCTTCAGCGAGCAATTGATCAATGCGGGTAGATCTCACTTTTACGATTGCAAATTCAGTTGCAACGAAAAATCCTGTCATTATAATTAGTAGGGCGAATGCCGCCAACCTAATGGTTATCTCCAATATGTCTCCGTCCAAATAATTCCTTTGTTCCCGCCCGAATGAGGGAAGTAAACAAAGTGTACACCTCCTATGATTTAAAAAATTGTTGGATGTTTCAATCATAAATTATTTAAAAGAAAAACACAAATATTGACAACAACTTTTTCGCTTGTTTTTCAAGTGGCTTTTCGAAAAAAGTCACTAGATTCAAATACCAAAAGATTGTAATTGCCAATACTATATGCTAATTTAAAAAAGAGCAAAGGATAGTTTGTTTAGGGAAAGAAGCATTTTGCATCTCATATAATACGACACGTCAAAAATCTCAAGAGTGCTTTAGCTTGCGGATTTTTTTAAATGAATTATTTTTTATAGCTAAAGAGAGAGTCTCATTTTTGAGACTCTCTCTTTTCTACGTACTTAAAAATGCTTTCTGGTTTATTCTTGTTGGAAGCGTAATTTTAAACATGCCTTTTCAACATCATGAATGGTTTCCTTTACAGGTATTTCTTCAGTAAAAGGTGCTATGGATACAGGCGCTTTTTCCGTAATGCCCTGTTGTGTGAGGATATAGTTTTTACCATTATACGTTAAATATAAAGTTTTGATTGATTTCTTACCGAAAGTACTAGCAGAAGAATCAAAAAAGCCCTTTAATTGACTACAATATTCATTATAAAAGTCGCTTTTAAAGCCAGAAAGAGCTTCAAATTTTTTACTGTTAATAGCACCAGCTTCATCGGCTAGTTCGAATATTTTGGTGGAAAATTCTGAAAATAATTCTTTTACTTTTGTACGAATTAACGCTTTGGAATTATAGCTGTTTAGATCATCTGAAAGTGCGACTTTACTCATTAAAATGGCCCCCTGCATAAAAAACATTTACTATTAAATTAATACCCTAAATGTATAAGAAAAATATACAAATTTCAACATGAATCAACATAATTAGCTTAAAGGGCGTGCTATTTATAGTAAATATAGGTATTTTTATGCGGGGGTATCATGAAAAAATGACTATTTTTGTTACTCGTATACGTGGAAAAGCATAAGCTCATGAATCATTTTTTTAACATCTTCCTCATTTGGAGGAATGGATCCTATCCATTGAATTGTGCCGTCCTTTAAATACTCAGCTGCATATCGTTCTCGCAGATAAAAAAACGAAATGGACCATCCTGGAAGTTGAGTATTTTCAAATAAAGGTTTAAAACTGAAATGCTGAATCATCATTTAACCCCATTTCTGTACTATGTAGTTCATATTATTCAAGGATAACGGTATTTTTGCAACTATTCGCTTTTCATAGATAGTAATAGAATAAGTTTGATATTCTAAAGAGGGTATTTCTTTCGTTGAAAAACATTGCTCTGCTATAATGAGTGCAGAAGGCGACAAATTACGCCAATCATGAATACAATTGAAATGAGAGGATACTAATGGACAATTTTCTAGTGACATTACTTTTTATGGCAATTATTGGGGCTGCTATTGGGGGCGTAACAAATCATTTGGCCATTAAAATGCTTTTTCGCCCACATAATGCGATATATATTAAAAATTGGCGTGTACCATTTACACCAGGACTTATTCCAAAAAGACGTGATGAATTGGCGAAGCAGCTTGGCCTTACAGTCGTGAATTATTTATTAACGCCTGAAACATTTAGAAAGAAATTTTTCTCAAAGGATATCCAGGACAAAGTAGAACATTTTGTGCAAACAAAGGTTGAAGAAACAATCTTTACAAACGATAAAACAATTCAAGATTGGCTAAACTTAGCGGGCTTTTCACACATGCCCAGTACCATTGAGCAGAAGGTTGAAGCGATTGTTGAGGGACAATTTGCGTCAGTAAAGAATACACTATCAACAAAATCAATTCGTACACTGTTGTCTGAAGATATTCAAAATACAATTGATGCAAAAATTCCTGTAGCCGTACATCATATTTTGGAAAAGGGTGAGGATTATTTTTTATCACCTGAAGGCGAAATGACGATTAAGGCAATGATTGATGACTTCTTATCATCCAAGGGGTCTCTTGGTGGTATGATCAACATGTTTTTAGGTGATTCCTCCTCACTAGTTGGAAAAGTTCAACGTGAGCTTGTGAAGTTTCTACAAGCACCAGGAACTTCAACTTTACTAACGAAAATATTTACACAGGAATGGGAAAAATTAAAAGATCGACCAGCAATGGACTTTTTACAAGATATTCAATTTGAGCCGATTTTATCGAAATTACAAGTGTATGTAAAAGAGCAATTAGCTATTTCTGAACGTTTAAATCAACCGATTTCTTATTACTGGCCTGAAGGAAATGAGTGGGCCAAATATACGGTAATTCCACAAGTTATTGACAAAGCTTTTGTGAAAGCAGAGGAAAAACTTGAGGATGTATTAAAACGTTTAAATCTACAAGAAGTTGTTCGAGAACAGGTAGATTCCTTCCCGGTAGCAAAATTAGAGGAGCTTGTATTAGGTATTTCAAAACGTGAGTTTAAAATGATTACCGTATTAGGTGCAGTTCTTGGTGGATTGATTGGGATTGTGCAAGGGTTAATTGTTTACTTTATTTAAAAAGGAGATTGTATAAATGATTAATATTTATAATGACATTAATGCGCTTGAGGCAACATTCCGTAAAACTTCTGAGTTTGAAGCTTTAAAGGCTGCTGTTGAAGTTGTAAAAAATGATGAAGAGGCATTAAATGTCTTTAAAAACTTCCGTAAAATCCAAATCGATTTACAGAAAAAACAACTAGCTGGTGAGGATATTTTGGAAGATGAGCTTGTCTATGCACAAAAGGCGGCACAGCTCGCACAGCAAAATGAAAAAATATCAACTATGCTTGAAGCTGAAATGAAGTTAAGCAAGGTGATCGAAGAAGTGAATCGTATTTTAATAAAACCGATCCAAGGTTTATATGAGGGAATTCAATAAGATATTAGCAATTTAAAAAGGAATAATTGTCCTAAGAATTGCACATATAACAAGTAAGTAAAAAAACGTGTATCCGCAAGTGGTCGGTGCACGTTTTTACTTTATGTTTCAATCAAGCGTATTGGAGGTTAATCTTATGCATGTACTCATTGAATGGACCTATAAAACACCTAAAGGAGCTACAACTGTTTTACGTTCTGAAGAAATGCCAGCTGCTCAAGCTTTATTACTTGCAGAGGATATGGAGAAAACGGGAAGAGTTAAGTCCCTTCATTGTATTGATCGACAAAATACAAATTGGACATTAAAAGAACTAAAAGCATATTTAAAGGAAATAGATACAGAGCCCCATAATATTACGGTCTATTTTGATGGAGGCTTTGACAGGGGGACAAGGCAGGCGGGGCTAGGGTGTGCCATATATTATGAACAAAACGGTAAGCCTTATCGTTTAAGAAGAAATGCCTTTTCATCAGAGCTAAAATCAAATAATGAAGCGGAATATGCAGCGCTCTATTTAGGCTTAGTGGAGCTAGAATTATTACATGTTCACCATATACCTGTACGCTTTATAGGAGATTCGCAGGTGGTCATCAATCAGTTAAGTGGCGAATGGCCAGCATTAGAAAAGGAATTAGCAAGTTGGGCAGATAAAATTGATGCTAAGTTAGAGCAGCTTAGCATCCAAGCGGAATACCAGCTTATTTCACGTAAGGACAATTCAGAAACGGACCGCCTAGCAACCCAAGCATTAAATGGTATCGATATTACTGGTTTGAGTGAGATTGTTAAAGAATAACAAATGATGAAACCACCAGTAAATTTTCACTGGTGGTTTATCGCTTCTAGCTATTATGCAATGTTAAGCTTAATGTTAGATTCACTAAAGTTGCATCACTTTGATTATGATTGAACTCCGCATGAAAATAAACGTTATCGAATTCAAAATCAGCATAATAAACAATATCATCAGGATTTTCAAATCTTTCAAATGAACTAATTTGAATGCCTTGACCAACAGCTTGTTCCAGATCTGCTTTTGTTACGTTGTTTCTAAAATTCGATAAATAAAAATGGCTAATTGGGATTTCATCTTCACCTAGGCAAAAGAAATAATCTTCGTAGAAAGAACATAGGCCTCCTTCATAAAAGTCTTCATAATTTGGAGTACCCGCTTTAATCTTGGCAGTAGGATAAGAATCTCCAAAAATAATGCCAGTTTGAAAGAAATTATGATTTAGAAGAGTAAGTAAGCTATCATTTTGAATAATAGGTAATCCAGAAAAAAGCTTAGTTGTACCATATTCATTTATAATTGTATGGTCTAGAAGTTTATAGTGTTCTGAATAACTTTCTGCTTGGATACTAAATGAATTAGCACTGTCTATTACTAACTCTCTATTCATTGAGAGGTTATAAGTTTGACCGCTAATAATTTTGTTGTTGTCATTTGAAACTTTTAGTAAGTGAAGCACCTCAGAATAGTTAGATGCATTAGCATTAAAAACTGTAATTAAGGGTATCTCCTTATTGTCTTGTTCCTTCAAATAGCCTTTAAAACGTACTTCTCCATGAATAGGTGTCTCTTCTTGTAGGGAAGTCCATAACGACCATGTTTTGTTTTCTTTATTGTATTTACCTATGATATAACCATAGTGTGTTCCATTATAACCTATGAAAATTTCAGGTACTTGATCTCCTTCAAAATCTACCATTTTAGAATATGTATCTTCACTATTAATATTCAGATTACGATACCATGAACTATCAAATGCTAATTGTTGCCACTCATCAGTAGAAAAATTTAAATCTTCTTCATTAGAAGAATTGGCAGGCTCTGGGACAAAATGTTCTTCTGTTTGTTGAGCCTCACAAGCAAATAATAAAAGGCTAAATAGTAAAATAGGTATAATTAACTTTTTCAATACAACATCTCCTTATAATAATAATCAAGTAAGAATATAACATATTAGAAAAAATAATATAATATTGTTTAATTCCTCTTTTTAGTTTATTTTATGTAGTATCTATAATGTATTTTTCAGTTTTCGATGAAACTTTTTCCATGTTAAAACTACTACTCCTATGAATCCAAACAATAAGGAGAGATTTTATGAACATGAAAAAATTTGCACCTGTAGCCATGACTGCATTATTAGTTGGAAGTGCCGTTGTGCCAGTAGCATCAGCAAATGAACATACAACGACAGCGGAGGTTCCACAAATCCAAATAGATCCAGTACATATTTTCAATAATACTCGCGGTACTGTTGATGATATTCGTGTTGGAGAAAACATTACATATTACACAGTCAAAGATGGCGAGCAAACAAATGTATTAGAAATTACTAAAGATACGCTTGTATTTGATAATACTGGAAAAAAAGTAGCGCTTCAAAAAGGTGATAAAGTGATCGCTTATACATTTGCTAATAAGCCTCAAAAATATATTTATCCACCGCAATTTAATCCTGAGGTTGTTATTGTTGAAACTGAAAAAGTGGGCTTTGTTGAAGTGGATTATTTCTTTGAAGATTTAACTAATACGTATGATATTCTAAAATTAAATATTGGGAAAGAGACAGAGCTACTCAATGTAGAAGGTGAAAAGGTAGACGTTAAAGATTTAGCAGAGCAGCATCTAGTTGTTTTCTATACGGCATCTACTAAAAGTATTCCAGCCCAAACAACACCATCTAAAGTGATTGTTCTTAATGATAATTCAGCAAATACGACAAATCCAGTAAATGAAGAAATTGAGAGCATCATCGCATTAGATTCTTATGATTTAGCTGGAACAAAAATGGTGCCATTACGTGTCATTGCTGAAAAGCTAGGATATAAAGTGGAGTCTACAAGTAAAGGGGCTATTCTTTCAAAAGGAAATATGTCTTACACACTAACTCGTGGAGACAAAACATTTGGTTATAACAAAGCATTGCGTACATTAACCGTAGCACCAACACTAAAAAACACAAAGACATATGTACCTGTTGAATTTGTTGAAGATTATTTAAAATAAAAGAAATAGTAGTATGCCAGGATTTCCTGGCATACTATTTTTTAATTTACCTGTCATTCAGCAATTCTCAAGGCATATGGACTTATTCGAGGACAAGTAGGTTGGATACCTTTTGGCAAATTGTTGAAGACATTCCTTAAAGGATACTGTCTTCATAAAGGTTTTAGCTAATGTCATTTCATCTGAATACAGCACAAATTGCTGGAAGTGTTGTTGAATAAAATCTCTTACTTTTTCGTAGTGCTTGTTGATAGAAATTGCACCATATATTTCTTGCTGGTCAATAATGTAGATAAAATCACACAGAGCTTTATGTGTACCGTATTTAAATAAGACAGTCACATATAATGTTTTTTCATCACAACGATCTAAATCAAACTGGTGGAATATTACTTCTATTTGATGAATAAAGCTCGAAATGGCTGTACGGTTGCTATTTTTTAAAATAAACACTATCAACACCACCTTTTGTAAAAATTATAATGACAAATAAATAGATTGTCTATTTTAAACTGAATATTCTGTTATTTATAAGTTTCTCATTGTAACTTTGCTTAAAGTCATAGAAATTTGTTAAACTTAAATCTGCAATATATCAGGAATAAGAAAAGAAGAGAGCGAAAGTAAATGAAAATTATTCACATAGATCAAAAATATCCTGAAGATTGGATTCGCGTACTAAATCATATAGCGAATTTATTTTTTGAGGATTCAAAGCTGAAGGTTGATTCAAATGGAGCAGATATGTCCGCTTCATTTGATTATCTAACTGATGACAATTTTTCCATATCCACAAAAGCAGTTCTGAATGTAGATGGAAAGCAATATAAAAATGAATACAGCATACAATACGAATCAGCTGCAACTGGTCGTGAGCTAAATATTCGCATTAAACGTGCATTGTCACACGTGTTTTTAGATGTTCTGGAGCAATATACTGGGATGCATCAACAGTGGGGGATTTTAACAGGTGTGCGCCCAACTAAGCTATATCATAAATTTAGAAAAGAAGGCAAAACGGAGCAAGAAATTGCCGATCTTCTTATTCGTGATTTTCGTTTATCAGAAGACAAGGTGGCACTTTTAAAGGAAATTGTAGAACGACAATTAGTAACCATTCCTGATATTGATGAAATTGGTCAGGAAATCAGTGTCTATATCGGTATTCCATTTTGTCCAACGAAATGTGCCTATTGTACATTCCCAGCCTACGCCATTGGTAGCAACCGTAAGCAAGGTCGTGTGACTACCTTTTTAGACGGCTTACACATTGAATTGCGTGAAATGGGTAAATGGCTGAAGGACAATAATATGAAAATTACCTCTATCTATTGGGGGGGCGGTACACCAACTTCAATTGAGGCAGATGAAATGGATGCCTTATATCAAACGATGTATGAATCATTCCCAAATCCAGAAACAATTCGTGAGGTTACAGTTGAAGCGGGAAGACCAGATACGATTACACCTGAAAAATTAGCAGTACTTAAAAAATGGGGCATTGATCGTATTAGTGTTAATCCACAATCTTATACAGATGAAACATTAAAAGCAATTGGTCGTCATCATACGGTGCAAGAAACAATTGATAAGTTTTGGCTTGCAAGAGAATCGGGAATGAATAATATTAATATGGATCTAATTATTGGGTTACCGAATGAGGGAATTGAGGAATTCCAGCATTCATTAGAGGAATCTGCTAAAATGCAGCCAGAGTCGTTAACGGTTCATACATTATCATTCAAACGTGCGTCCGAGATGACTCGTAATAAGGATAAATATAAAGTAGCAGATCGTAATACGGTGGCTGAAATGATGGAAATGGCACAGGTTTGGACAAAGGAAAATAACTATGTTCCTTACTATTTATATCGTCAAAAAAATATTTTAGGTAATTTAGAAAATGTCGGCTATAGTAAAGTTGGTGAAGAAAGTATCTATAATATTGTCATTATGGAAGAAGTACAAACGATTTTAGGAATAGGCTGTGGAGCCTCTTCTAAATTTGTTCATCCTAAGACGGGAAAAATCACACAATTCCATAATCCGAAAGATCCAGCAGCCTATATTATGACCTTTGAAGATGCGATTGGGAAAAAACTAGAGTTTTTAGATGAATTATATAATGGATAAAATAAAGGCAATCTGAGTTGTTCAGATTGCCTTTATTGTTTGAAGCTTTTGTAATGTACAGGCCATTTTTAGAATAACGGCATCCTCAAAATAGGTTGGATCATAGCCTGTTATTTCTCTTATTTTATTTAAGCGGTAAGTAAGTGTATGACGATGAATGTTTAATTGTTGTGCACAAAGCTTCAGCTGTAAATTACAGTCAAAAAATAATTGTAATGTATCTAGCTGTTTAGCATCTAAGTTTTTAAGAATGCGATGTTGAAAGGCTTGTACTTCATCTGATTCTCGAGGCTTAAAAAGGGAAAATAACTCGACGTCCTCAAAAAAGGTTAATTCATTTTGGATTGTAGCAAATTCAAGCGCAGTTCTAGCGCCTTGGTAGCTATAAGGAAGCTGTGATAGATGTTGGACAACAGGACCAACTCCTATTTGAAGCGAAGGTAGCTTCTGTTTTTGCTTGCGTAGTGCTTTAATAATGGGGCGACAACTCTGTTCTCCATAATTTGACAGTAAGATATAATATTCCTGTAATTGGCTATGTCCCGCAAGAATAGGCTGTTTGTAAAATAAATCCTCAAAAAAGAAAGGGATTGTATTTTCGGCGTATGACGTTTCATTTAAGCTTACTAAAATCACTTGAAAGGGTGCTAGTAGTGAAAAGGGGAGTTTCTGAATTCGTTCATTTAATGCAGCATCGAGCTTACTGCCGTGAACGAGCGCTTCAAATATGTAATCATTATTTTTCCGTTGCCATTCGCTTTTTGATTCAACAATTGCTTGATGTGTCATGATTTCTGTTGTTAGTTGCACAAGATTGGCAATATCAAGCATGTCATCTGATTCTCCTGTTATGCCAATAACACCCACCACTTCATCCTGATACATAATAGGCATATTAATGCCTGGTTTCGTATTTGGATACAGCTCTATATTTTCTTCATTAATAATCAATGTCTTTTTTGTTTGTGCCACATAAAGTGCACCTTCATGAATTTTTTCCACCCTCATTTTATCGCCAGAGGCTAAAATGACTCCACTTGGGCTAATGACATTTATATTGTGACGTAAGCGTAACATCGTTTGGTGTACGATTTCTTCTGCTAATTTTTTCGTCAACATGTTTATACACCTCGCATAAAAAAACTCTGTTATAGGACAGTTAAATTGTACACCTATTATAATGTTTTCTGAATTTATTGTCATTATAATAAATTGTAAGCGCTTAACTAAGAAAAAATTTAAATATCAAGGGACGACAAAAGTGGAGGTAGAGCATGAAAGTCATAATTAGTCCAGATTCCTATAAGGGTACGCTGTCAGCTGTGGAAGTGGCAAAATCAATGCAAAGAGGGATCTTGGATGCGGATCAATCGATTGAAACAATGATATTACCAGTTGCAGATGGTGGAGAGGGCACACTGCAATCGCTTATCACCTCTACTGAGGGTCAATATTTTTCAGTAAATGTATTAGATCCATTGGGAAGAGCTATCCAGGCTCAATATGGAGTATTAGGAGATCAAGAGACGTGTGTGATAGAGATGGCTCAAGCATCTGGGATTATGCTGTTACAAGACAATGAGAAAAATCCTAATCTTGCCACATCATATGGAACGGGTCAATTAATTAAAGCTGCACTCGATCAAGGCTTTAGAAAGTTTATTATCGGCATTGGAGGAAGTGCCACAAATGATGCGGGGATTGGCATGCTGAAGGCATTAGGAGTGCGATTATTAGCAACGGATGGTTCAGAGCTTGAGAATGGCGTGTTAAATTTAGAGAAATTAGCTACTATTGATATTCGACAGATGGATGCTAGATTAGCAGATGCCACATTTACGATCGCTTGTGATGTTGATAATCCGCTCATAGGTGAACGTGGGGCAACAGCCATTTTTGGTCCTCAAAAAGGTGTCAAAAAACATCAAATAGTACATTTTGATAATTGTTTAAAACATTTTGCAGATATTGTAGAAAAACAATTTTCCATTCGACTTCATGATTATAAAGGTGCGGGAGCTGCAGGGGGAATGGGAGGAGCTTTAATTGCATTTTTAAAAGGAACGTTTCATGCGGGAATTGAAATTGTTTTGGGTGCTGTCAAGTTACAGGGCCATTTAGCAGATGCGCAATTAGTGATTACGGGGGAAGGAAAATCCGATCTACAAACATTACATGGTAAGGCTCCATTAGGGGTGGCGAAAGCTGCTAAGCAAGCAAACGTAGAGGCAATATTATTGTCTGGTGGGATTGATGTAAAGGCAAAGGGGACATTGCAAAAGTATTTTTCAGTTGTGGAGTCATTAGTAGATCAAGAGGTCACTGTTCAGCAGGCCATGCAAGAACCTGCTCACTTTATTCGCTTAAAAATAAAGAAAATCATTGAGTGTTACATACAAAAGGGGGATGACTAGATGTTGTTCATCATTATTTTAATAGGGGTATTGTTTGTAGTATTGGGGACGGCTAAATTAAAGCTTCACCCGTTTTTAGCGCTATTAATTAGTGCCTTCTTCGTTGGGATTGCTTCAGGAATGCCATTATTAACAGTAGTTGAAAGTATAAATACTGGATTTGGTGGCTTGATGACAAGTATTGGACTAGTCATTATCGCTGGAACGATTATCGGCTTAATATTAGAAAAATCAGGGGCTGCCTATCGAATGGCAGAAGTGGTATTACGAATTGTAGGTCCAAAGCGTCCGCAATTAGCGATGTCTTTAATCGGTTACATTGTGTCCATTCCAGTATTTTGTGATTCTGGCTTTATTATTTTATCCAGCTTGCAGAAGTCTTTAGCAAAGCGAGCAAATGTAACCATTGCTTCAATGGCAGTAGCTTTAGCGACAGGCTTATTTGCGACACATGTATTAGTACCTCCAACTCCTGGTCCTATTGCAGCTGCAGGGAATATTGGTGCAGCAGATTATTTAGGTACAGTTATTGTTATTGGTTTATTAGTAGCGATACCAGCGACATTTGTAGGCTATCTATGGTCGGTAAAAGTAGCGACAAAAATTCGAGTACCTGAGGATGAGGTAGAGGCATTGGATTATGAGGAAGTTATTAAATCCTTTGGCAAAATGCCATCAACTTTTAAAGCATTTTTACCAATCGTTCTGCCAATTGTCTTGATTGGTCTAGGTTCGATCGCAGCATTAGTGGGTGATACAGAGTCGACATTCAATACAGTTTTTAAATTTTTAGGCTCCCCTACAGTAGCTTTATTTTTAGGGGTAGCAGCGGCATTTTTATTACTTCCTGAAATCAATGAAACGACATTAACTGGTTGGATTGGTGAGAGTTTAAAAGAAGCGGCTCCTATTTTACTGATTACAGGTGCTGGCGGTTCATTTGGGACCGTTATTAAGAATGCTGGAGTCGGAGAACTTCTACAGGAAATGGATTTAGGAGTGTTTGCATCAGGTACTTTATTCCTTCTTGTACCGTTTATTGTAGCAGCAGCATTAAAAACAGCTCAAGGCTCTTCCACAACAGCCCTTGTGATCACATCTACTTTAGTAGCACCAATGCTTGTGACACTTGGAATTGAAGGGGCGGTACCTTTAGCATTAGTGGTAATGGCAATTGGTGCTGGCGCAATGACAGTTAGCCATGTCAATGATAGCTTCTTCTGGGTAATTACACAGTATAGCGGTATGGAAGTCACACAAGCCTACAAAGCACAAACGGCTGCAACCTTATTACAAGGTCTAGTGACAATAATTATTACGATGATATTATGGTGGATATTCGTTTAAAAAAAGGAGAGCGGCCCATGGCTAGCTCTCTTTTTGTATAATGAAAAAATAGAAAGGAAGTTAGTAGATGAAAAAAATAATAGTATTGCTCCTTTGTATTTTTTTATTAGCAGGCTGTACGGAAGCAATCCAGACAGAAAAAATCCCTGTAACGGCTGGCCATGATATGCGCGTTCATTTTATTGATGTAGGTCAAGGGGATTCTATATTAATAGAGTCACCAAATGGTAAAACAATGCTTGTAGATGGAGGTGTAAAAGGAGCTGGCCCGCAAGTAGTTTCTTATTTAAGGGAACTTGGGGTGAGTAAGCTCGATATAGTAGTGGCGACACATCCTGATGCTGATCACATTGGTGGGCTCATTCCTGTATTAAACTCAATGACAATTGAGCAATTTTACGATTCAGGAAAAGTACATACATCTCAAACATTTGAAGAAATGTTGACGCTGATTGATGAAAAAAATATTCCTTATGATGTACCGACGCCAGGTGACAATATTAAGTTTGATGAGGATGTCACTGTGAAAGTTTTAAATGCAAATGAGCAGGCATCAGATAATAATGATGCTTCGATTGTGTTAAAAATAGTTTATGGCAATGTCTCCTTTTTATTAACAGGTGATGCTGGAATAGCGTTAGAAAAAGAAATGATGCAATATGATGTGTCAGCAACAGTTTTAAAAGCCGGTCACCATGGATCGAATACTAGTAGTTCAGAGGATTTCATTCGTGCTGTAAAGCCAGAGGTCACGATATTAAGTTATGGGAAAGATAATAAATATGGACATCCACATGCGGAAGTGGTAGATGGATTGAAGGAGATTGGTAGTAAAATCTATGCCACGGCTGATATAGGAACGATTACTGTGACAACAGATGGGGTAAACTATGCGGTGAATGGGAAGGAAACCTCTGTGGCGAATACTGAAAAAACATCTGAAGTAGTTCCGCTGACGCCCGCTATTGAAATCACGAGCAAGGATTTAGTTGGTGAAATTGTAGGTATAAAAAATAATGGACAGCAAGCAGTTTCGTTAAAAGATTGGCAGCTTATCTCTATTGAAGGTAATCAAGTTTTTAATTTTCCAAATCTATCATTGCAGCCAGGAAAAACGATTTATATTACAAGCGGAGCCAATGCACGAGAAGGGCAAAATTATTTAAAATGGACAACGAAGCAGATTTGGTTAAACGAAGGAGATGCTGCTCAATTACGTAATGAGAAAGGGGAACTGCTAAGTGAGCTCGACTAAATACACGTTAGACCGTATTGAAGATGGTTATGCTATTTTCTTAAAGTTTCCAGATGAAGAGGAACAACTAATTATTATACAATCAGCCATAAACGAGCCTGTGCAAGTAGGAGATCGTGTGGAGATTGAAGAAAAAGACGGACATTACCATATAGAAATTTTAAAGGAAGAAACTGATCAAAAAAAAGCGGATATTCAACGCCTTATGAACCGTTTACGTAATAAACAAAAATAATGGATGACAAGCTGTGAGAAATTGACGCACAGCTTGTTTTAATGAAAGGAATTATGCATAATTTGTTATCCTAAATATTTTGAAAATATGCTAAAATAGTAGTATTAACCGGGAGCTAGGAGCGGACAAAATGTCGATAAGTACAATTATTTTTGATTTAGATGATACACTGCTATGGGATAAAAAATCAGTCAAAACAGCCTTTGAAAAAACTTGTAATTATGCAGCAACAGTACATAATGTGAATCCTGTTAAACTAGAGGAGGCTGTTCGTCGAGAGGCACGCGCCCTGTATGAGGGGTATGAAACATATGATTATACAGTCTTAATAGGTATTAACCCGTTCGAAGGTCTTTGGGGGACGTTTGATGATACGACAGATTCTTTCCAAAAGATGAAAGAAATTGTTCCTGGCTATCGTGCAGAAGCTTGGACAAAAGGGTTAGCTGCTCTTAATATTGATGATGCGCAGTTCGGAGCTGAGCTAGGAGAGCGCTTTGTGGCTGAGCGTAAAGTATCACCATTTTTATATGAAGATACATTTGCTGTATTAGATCAACTAAAAGGAAAGTATCAGCTTGTATTACTCACAAATGGAGCACCAAGTCTACAAAACTTGAAGCTAGAAATCACACCTGAAATTGCCCCGTATTTTGATCATATTATTATTTCGGGAGACTTTGGCAAGGGTAAGCCTGATGCATCTATTTTTGAATTTGTTATGGAGAAAGCAAGTATTACAGCAGATGAGGCAATCATGGTTGGCGATAATCTTAATACTGATATTTTAGGTTCTTCCCGTGTCGGAATGCGCAATGTATGGATTAATCGTGAAAACAATATTGCCAATGGAGCTGTCACACCAACCTATGAAGTAGACTCTTTGACAGCATTGTTAGAACTTATAAATAAGCTATAATGAAAAAATGTACTGTCCCTTGTGGTCAGTACATTTTTTATTTTTCGATCCATCTATTAAAAATAGACATTCAGTGCAAGGTATAAACTTGTAAAAGCTATAGCTAAACAAAGCTGAACAAAAGCGCTAGCAATCAAGAAATCATGAGGTTCACCAGCTTTTTTGCGATAAAGGATTTGCATGATTGAGTATAGTAAGAAAAAGCTATAAATAATTGTTGCATGAATAGTATGTTGGACAAGATAAATACTAAATAAAATACCTCCAAACAATAAAAGCATAATTAAATTGGCAATAGCATGCTCAACTGTCACAGCAAAAAAGCGACGCTCGGTATGAGGCATTCTTTTTTTAGCAATCCATAATATGAAATGCGTAAGAAAGATAAATATATTACCAATGATCAATTTGGTTGACCGCTTGTCATCATAAAAATATATAAGTGAGTCCATTGATTCTTCGATTAAAAAGGCTTGCTGAGTTTCAACATTGAAGAGAATATCATTATTGAGTACCTTCCATTTCTCTTGAGAACCATCTGTATACAGTATGAATAAATCATAAGGTGTAAAGTAATCATTGCTTTCCCATTGTCCACTAGTAATCGAAATAGGGGAAGCCTCCTTCATTTTTTCTTGTAACTGAGTTAGTCGTTTTTTATCTAGGTAGCATTGTTGCGGTACATAAAGGCAAGTACCCTTTGGTAGAAAACTCTCTGTATTTTTATTGTCCTTTACATAAATTCGATCGATCATTTTAGTAGAGTCTGTTGATCTAGGAGCAGTAGTAGGCTCTTGAATAAAGGATAAAAGTAATATAGAGAGAACTACTACAAATAACAATGCCACAGATGGAATCCTCCACATAGTCGTAGACGATTTTTTTCTCGTTGAGGAAGGGGCTGTTATTTGACGCAATAAATATTGTTCTTGCTGATCGGTTAATTTCAAATCATGTAAATGCTGCCATCCCTTTTTATAATTCTTCATCCATCTCACCTCCAAGCTGTTTTTTTAATGCAACGAGTGCTCGTTTTAATGTATTTTTTACGTTTCCTTCGTTCCAACCGAGTACTTCACAGGTCTCTTCGATTGATAGACCTTCAATTTTCCGTAGAATAATGACATCACGATATGTAATTTTTAGTTTACTAATGGCAAGATACAGAATCTTGGCATCTTCTTGTTGCATTAACCATTCATGTGGGGAGGGCGAGGATTGTTTTTCATGCTGTTGTAAAAAAGGGACAAATTGTATAAGCCTCTTCCGTCGAAAATGATCGTAGGCAAGGTTACGAGCAGTGGAACGAAGCCAAGCGAGTTGGGCTCCTTCTTTAATTGATTGTTGATAGTTAAAATAACGAACAAAGGTCTCCTGTGTAAAATCCTCTGCTAATGTTTCGTCATTCAGTAAGTAATATAAGTATTTAAAAATGGTTTGATTATGTAAGTGAAATATTTTTTCTACTTTCATTCCATACACCCCCTTTCCTTTAAAGACGATTAAGGTACTAAAAAGTATCATTTTTCCAAAAAGAAAAAGCAGAGAGTAGAAACTCCCTGCTTACGTTAGTCATTACTATAGGGTAATGGCTTTTACCTCATCAATATTTTCGAGTTGAGACACGAATACTAAATCTTCTTCTGTTACTACATTATCAATCGTAAGCATCATAACTGCTGTCCCACCAACTTGCGCACGACCAACTTGCATTGTGGCAATGTTGATATCTTTTTCTGCAAGCTTTGTTGCTACACGGCCAATGGCACCTGGTTTATCAGTGTTCTTAATGTAAAGCAGGTGACCTTGAGGAATAACGTCCACAACATAGTCTTCCACCTTAACAATACGTGCACCTAAACCATTTAATAACGTACCAGCTACTGTATGTGTTTCATTAGCTGTAATAATTTCAATTGTAATTAAACTTGTAAAGCCTTTTGCCGTCGTTGTTTTGTGCTCATTAATTTTCATGCCAATACGTTCAGACAAGTAACGAGCATTCACATCATTTACATGATTACCGTGGTTTTTAGATAATAAACCTTTTAATGCGTTTGAAGTTAATGGACGAACATCATAGTTTGCTACTTCACCAGCATAAGATAAGTTGATTTCTTTTACAGGCTCTGTTGTTACCTGTGATAAAAAAGAACCAAGTTTTTCTGCTAGCTCAAAGAAAGGTTCCACTTGTGCAAGAAGTTCTTTCGGAATAGATGGCATATTCACTGGATTTGTTACAGTACCTGTTTTATAGAACTTAATGATGTCATTTGATACATCAACTGCTACAGATTCTTGTGCTTCAATAGTAGATGCACCTAAGTGAGGCGTTGCGATAACTTGCGGTAACGTCAGTAGTTTATGATCTGTTGCAGGTTCAGAGACAAATACATCAAGGGCTGCACCAGCAACTTTACCTGCTACAATCGCATCATATAAATCGTCTTCATTAATGATACCGCCACGTGCACAGTTAATAATACGTACGCCATCTTTCATGATTGCGAATTTTTCTTTATTAATAAGATTACGTGTTTCAGGAAGAAGAGGAGTGTGTACTGTGATGAAATCTGCTGCTGCGCAAATTTCTTCAACTGTCGCTTTTGTTACACCTAACTCTTTTGCTCGTTCATCTGTAAGGAAAGGATCATATGCCATAACATTCATACGTTGACCCTTTGCACGATAAGCTACTTCAACACCAATACGTCCAAATCCTACAACACCTAAAGTTTTATTTTTTAGCTCTACCCCGACATAAGATTTACGATCCCATTTTCCATTTTTCAAAGTATTAAAAGCTTGTGGAATATGACGAGCAAGTGATGTCATCATCGCAATCGTGTGCTCAGCAGCAGAGTTCGTGTTACCATCTGGTGCATTGACAACGATAATCCCATGTTCAGTTGCAGCAGCAAGGTCAATATTATCAACACCCACACCAGCACGACCGATCAATTTTAAGTTTTTAGCTGCTTCAATCACCTCACGTGTCACAGTTGTTTGAGAACGCACAAGTAACACATCTACATCGGCAATTTTTGCGATTAATTCTTCTGGTGCTAGACCAGTGTCCACGATAATGTTTAAATCTAAGTCTTGTTCCTGACGTAGTGGGAAAATACCATCTTCACTTAGTGGATCAGCGATAAATACGTTAATTGTTTTTGTTGCAGTAGTCATTATAATTAGCTCCTTTTTAATAAAAATGATTGTGGTCTTACCAATGAGAGTCTGGAAGTTGTAAAATTCGAACATCTTACAGCATGCAAACAATCTCCTTTCTACTAGATCGAGAACAAAATAAAAAGCCTTCCACGCCTTACAAACACAGTTATTGTGTTGTAAGGGGCGAAAGGCTGAATAAACATTGGTTCGCGGTACCACCCTTAATTACTACTAGAAAAAATTATTCTTGCAGTCTTAGCTATATGCGTAACGTGCATGTGACGGATAAGCTTACTTAGGGTTGTTCGGCCTATCTATTCGGGAGTGGAACTATTATCGTAGAAATCACTGATTTACACCAACCATCAGCTCTCTTGGGATTTTCTTACGACTAGTGTGTCTCCGTCGTTATATTTTGTGTGATTAAATTTGTTAACATCATAATCCCTATTGTTCACCTTTGTCAACGATATTTCTAAAATACTTTAAAAATATTGACTTCGAAAGTCTGAATAATAACCAAACACGAACAATCTTTTTGTTAAACAATTATATTGTACGTCTTTTTGGAGAATACAATGAAAGCGCTAACGATATTTGAAAAGTCCGATAATACTAGGTTTCTATGTAGTTTGAGAAGAAAAAATTATATGGGAATTAACTGGAATAAATTAGCTGTTTCATACAAGTCCATGGTAGTTTCAAGTGTAGAAAGCGAACATTTTTCTCTGTCACAATTTAGACAAAAAATGTTTTTTTAGAAGGTAAACAGCCTGTTAGGGAAGAATGTTAGTTAAGGATGATTTGATTTGGGGGTGTAGTAATGAAATACGATGTTGCAATAATTGGTGCTGGACTTGCAGGGCTAGTTGCAGCTTGTGAGTTAATCGACGCAAAGAAAAAAGTTGTTTTAGTTGATCAGGAGCCTGAAAATTCAATGGGGGGACAGGCATATTGGTCATTTGGTGGGATTTTTTTAGTGAACTCTCCTGAGCAAAGAAGGCTCGGAATTAAAGATAGTAAGGAGCTTGCATGGCAAGATTGGCAAGGGACAGCTGGCTTTGATCGATTAGAGGATGAGGATTCCTGGGCATATAAATGGGCTAAAGCTTATGTTGATTTTGCGGCGGGTGAAAAATATGATTGGTTAAAATCAAAGGGCATCAAATTTTTCCCTGTTGTTGGCTGGGCAGAACGAGGTGGTTCTCTTGCGGGGGGACATGGTAATTCAGTACCAAGGTTTCATATTGTATGGGGAACTGGTCCAGGCATTGTTAAGCCATTTGTTGATAAAGTAAAACAGGGGATCAAAGAAGGATATATTGATTTTAAACCAAGACATCGTGTAGATGAATTTTTGCAAAAAAACGGAAAAATTACTGGTATTAGTGGGACTGTACTAGCGGAAACTTTTATCAATAGAGGTGAAAAAAGCTCAAGACTAGGAATTGGAGAATTTAACTACGAAGCAGATGCTGTAATTGTGGCAAGTGGGGGGATTGGGGCTAATTTTGATTTAGTAAGAAAAAATTGGCCAGCACGATTGGGGACCCCACCTAAAAATATGGTTTGCGGTGTGCCAGCTTATGTTGATGGGAGAATGCTAGAAATCACTGAGCATGTAGGGGGTCGCATTGTGAATCGGGACCGAATGTGGCATTACACAGAGGGGTTAAAAAATTGGGATCCTATTTGGCCCAATCATGGAATACGAATTTTGCCGGGGCCTTCCTCCTTATGGTTTGACGCAGAGGGTAATCGATTTCATGCACCAAATTTCCCAGGATTCGATACGCTTAGCACATTAGAGGCTATTCAAAAAACAGGCTATGATTACTCGTGGTTCATTTTAACTGAAAAAATTATTGAGAAGGAATTTGCACTATCTGGCTCAGAACAAAATCCAGATTTAACAAACAAAAGCATTGGAGATGTTTTGAAACGAATCATGCCAGGTCCACCTGCTCCAATCCAAGCCTTTAAAAATCATGGTGAGGATTTTGTGATTGCTCATGATTTGAAAGAGCTTGTTGATGGTATGAATAAGCTGGCAGGAAATGAGCTACTAGATTTCATGAAAATTAAAGAGCAGATCTTGGCAAGAGACCGAGAAATGGACAATAAGTTTACGAAGGATTTACAGGTTAATGCCATTCATGGAGCAAGGAATTATATTGGCGATAAATTGGTGCGTGTTGCCAAACCACATAAAATGTTAGATCCTAAAAATTGGCCATTAATTGCTGTACGATTAAACATCTTAACACGAAAAACTTTAGGTGGCTTACAAACAAATCTGAATGGTGCGGTGTTAGGAATGGATGGTCAGCCAATACCTGGTTTATATGCAGCTGGTGAAGTAAGTGGTTTTGGTGGCGGTGGTGTTCATGGCTACCGTGCTTTGGAAGGCACATTTGTTGGAGGCTGTCTATTTAGTGGACGGCAGGTCGGGCGTTATTTAGCTCAAGAAAAATAAAATATGATGTAAGTAGCAGAAATAAAAGTTTTGCAAAGCAGGATTGATTTCCGTTCCGCCAGCGTACTTTCCAGGGGACGTCCAATGAGCCACTTTACTCACTACGTTCGTTCTAGAGTAGTAAACAAATTCATTTCTCTGAAAACTCAAAATAAACACTATTGTGGGATGGAAAGCCTTTCTCGCCTAAAATGCTAATTGATTTGTCTGATTTTTTAACAACATAAAAGAGCATCGTCATAACGAACGATGCTCTTTTAGTTAGTCTGATAGAATCGGTGTCTCCAAGGGTTTCCATTCACTTTTACAAAAGGACCCATACCGTTTATATCAAGCATACTTACTTTGACTTTTGAGCCTCTGCTATTTTAGCAATTTGCTCTTCAACCTGTTCTTTCGACCAACCATGTTCTTCAACGAAGAAGTTACGTGGTGCACGACGACATTCGTCTGAGCAGCTACGCATATAAAATGCCTCATGCTTTTCCTCGCAAAGCATTAATTTATGACATTCAGGGTTTGCGCAGTTTGTATAACGTTCAGAAGGTTCACCTGTGAAATAATCCTTCCCAACGACGACATGTTCCACTTGATTAATAGGTACACTTCGACGACGGTCAAAAACAAACATTTGACCATCCCATAACTGGCCTTTTACTTCTGGATCTTTTGCATACGTGGCGATACCACCGTGTAATTGACCTACACTTTTACCATAGCCCTCGCGTTTTAGCCAGCCAGAGAATTTTTCACAGCGGATACCACCTGTACAGTAAGTTAAAATCTTTTTATCTGCAAAATCTTCTTTATGAGCTTCCATCCAAGCTGGCAAGTCACGGAAATTTTCAATATCAGGTCGAACTGCTCCTCTGAAATGACCTAAATCATATTCGTAGTCATTACGTGCATCGATGATTACGGTGTTATCTTCTTGCATTTGTTCCATAAATTCTTTAGGAGATAAATAATCACCAGTGATTTCTAATGGGTTGATATCATCCTCTAAACCTAAATGAACAATTTCTCGTCGCGGGCGTACATGCATTTTTTTAAAGGTATGCCCTTCAGCTTCATCAATTTTCCACATAATATCACTAAAACGAGCATCTGCCTTCATATGGTTCATGTAAGCTTCTGTTTGCTCAATGGTCCCTGAAACCGTTCCGTTAATACCTTCATTTCCTACTAAAATACGACCAAGAAGTCCAATTTCTTTACATAATGCTAAATGTTCTTCTGCAAAGGCTACTGGGTCTTCAATCGTAATATATTTATAATAAAGTAATACACGATAGTCTTTTTGTGTCAAAATACGTAACCACCTTTATAACAATGTTCGTCATTTAATATAGCACAACAACAGTAATTTTGCTTAGAGTAGGAGGAGTTTTCTAAAAAAACTCGAATAGTACATAGTGAATGACTATTCATATTGGGGGGAAGAGAGATGGAATTTTCAACGATTACTTTAGAAAAATTAGAACGTCGAGCAACGTTAACATTGAATCGTCCACAGGCAATGAATGCTATGGATGGTGACATGATGCGTGAACTTGCAGAATGCTTTGAAGCTCTACAACAAGAAAAAGATATACAGGTACTTGTTATTCGTGGAGAAGGAAAGGTCTTTTCTGCGGGTGGCGATATTAAGGCAATGCTCGATGAAAACAAACCACTAAATATAGATGAGGCAATGGTTTATCTAACACGTATTGTGAGGGCCTATTATCAGCTACCGATGATTGTTATTGCGGCAGTTCATGGTGCTTCGGCAGGCCTAGGATTTAGTTTGACACTTGGTGCAGATATTGTTGTAGCCTGTGAAAATAGTAAACTAGCTATGAACTTCATAGGAATAGGACTGATTCCAGATGGAGGTGGTCACTTCTTTATGAAAGAACGTGTGGGGACTGTAAAAGCGAAACAAATGATATGGGAAGGGAAGGTATTAACTGCAAAAGAAGCATTGGATGCAGGATTAATTGATTATATTGCACCTGATGGTACAGTATCTGCAATGGCTGACCAGCTTGTAGGTAAAATGCTTGCTTCACCTATCTCTTCGATGATTACAACGAAAAAAATTCTCCATGCTCAAAATTTATCACAGCTAGAAAATGTTCTAGCATTGGAAGCAGAAGGACAATCTGCTATGCGTAAAACAACAGATCATATAGAGGGTATTCATGCATTTGTAGAGAAAAGAACACCGGTATTTGTAGGGAAATAAATAGTAAAAAGGCGCGTAGCAGCATTGTCTACGTGCCTTTTACTCGCTATTAAACATGGAATAATATTAATTTACCTGAAGAGTTTACAAGTCGATGAGTTTTGTCGGCAACACCTTTTTCCTCAATTTGTTGTTGTCCATTTAGTTTAGCAGCCTCATCATTTTCAAATGTCCATGTTTCATCAAACAATGTTTCCCCTGTTTTTTCAAAAGCTGTAAAACGATAATTCTCCATGCAAACCCCACCCTTTTACTAAAATATATTTCTATTATACATAGAAGATTTATAAACTTCACGGTAAAACTAGTGATTTTTTTGATAAATTACGAAAATTGTGGAAAAAGTAAGGCGGTCAAGTATTTTCCTTCATACCATTTTTCATAAAAGATGAAGTATGATAAAATAGAACAAATATTCGGTTTTGAAAAGTGAACTCGTACTACTTTGATTAGTACCAAGTTAAGAATTATCTACTATTTGAGGTGATTGGATGACAGCAATTCGTTTTTTCCATATGGCAGATTTACATTTAGATAGTCCATTTAAGGGTTTATTTGGTTTATCTGAACACATTTTAAAGAACATTCGGTCAAGTACTTTTGATGCATTCGACAAAATTATTCAAAAAGCAATTCAAGAGAAGCCTGACTTTTTGCTAATTGTTGGAGATATTTATGATGGTGAAAATCGTAGTTTGCAAGCGCAACGTAGATTTCAAGATGCAATGGAAAAGCTCTTCCAACATAATATCCCTGTGATTGTGAGCTATGGAAATCATGATCACTTAAATGGTACTTGGACACGCTTTTCTTTGCCAAGTAATGTCTATGAATTACCAGCTGAAACGAGTGTTGTTCAATTAAAAATTCGGGATCAGCAAGTCAATATATATGGTTTCAGTTATCATGAACGCCACTTGAGGGAATCGGTTATCGAAAGCTATCCCATTGCACAAAATCAACAAACCATTCATATTGGTATGCTACACGGAAGTGAGGCAAGTAATACGACTCATGATGTGTATGCTCCTTTTACTAAGCAACAATTGCTAGAGAAAAACTACCATTATTGGGCTTTAGGCCATATTCATAAACGACAGCTTTTACATCAAAATCCTCCAATTGTTTATCCAGGCAATATACAAAGTCGCCATCGTAAAGAGCAAGGTTTGAAAGGCTATTATGATGTAACTTTATCCCGAACTTCGGCTGAACTAGATTTTATTCCAACTTCAACTGTAGTTTATAGTACAGTTGAAGTGGATTGTAAAAATGTAATCCATGCTAATGAATTACTCAAAAGATGTGCAGAAGCAATTACAGTCAATAGAACAAAGTATGGTGCATCAGTTATAGAGCTTCATTTGCAAAATATTGATGAACAAACAGAAGCATTATTTGAGCATGCCACAGTAGATGCATGGTTAGAGACCGTTCGGGAAGCTGAAGAAGGCATTGAGCCAATGTGTTGGGTACAAAAATTGGTGTTGCAGAAGACTAGGAAATTTTATGAACATACTGCAACAACTCAATCAGTTGTCAGCTTAATGGAACAATGGGATAGTAATGAATGGAAGGATATACTTAAAGATTTATACCAATATGCTGGGGGCGCAAGGCTGATAGAGCCACTTACAGACAAGGATATAGAGAATTTAACGAATAGCGCACAGGCATTATTGGCAGAAGAAATTCAAAGGGCGTGATCACATGCTGACAATACAAAAAATCCAAATTTATGGCTTTGGTAAGCATGAAAATATGACCATTTCGTTAAGCGATGGTGTTACCATTTTTTATGGATTAAATGAAGCGGGAAAAACAACAATTCAGCAATTTATTCTACAAATGCTTTTTGGTTTCCCCACGAGGCAGCAGACACAGCGCAAATATGAACCAAAAGCTTCGACAAAGTATGGTGGTCAGCTGATACTCAAGCATCCGATTTATGGCCAATGTACCATTGAACGTGTGAAAGGGAAGGCAACGGGCGATGTTACTGTCTTTTTAGAGGATGGTACAACTGGACAAGAGGAACTGTTAGCAAAACTATTATATGGCTATTCAAGAGCCAGCTTTGAGTCTATTTTTTCATTTTCATTACATGAGCTACAAGGGATTGAGAAAATGTCAGAGGAGGAACTAACACATTTGCTACTAGCCTCTGGTACGACAGGTATTCAACATTTATCGACCCTTGAGAAGAAAATGGATAAAGAGGCAAATGAATTATTTAGGAAAACCGGTAAAGTTCCAGTAATTAATCAAAAAATAGAGCATTTAAAGCAGCTTGAACGAACGATTAAACAGGAACAAGGGAAAATTCAAACCTTTGAAGATAAATTAAAGCAGCTACAACTCCTAGAGCAAAATTTAGAGCGGCTTTATGAGACACAAAAAATGCAACAACAACAGTGGCAACAGCTAACTATACAAAAACAAGCACTACCTCTAATGAAGCAGCAACAGGCTTTGCAACAAACTTTAGCCAACTATCAAGATATACAATTTCCACCAGAAGGTATTAGACGATATGAACAGTTAAAAGATCGACTAATGCATGAAAACCAACAGCTGTTGCAATTAAAAGAGCAATTTCAAACGTTACAAGATAAAGTACTAGCATCAGTGAATGAGCAAACGGTTAATGAGATGGCTCGCCTTATACAAAAAGAGGCAACCTGGCATCAATTGCTGGTGAAGGTGCAAAATTTACAAGATGATCTCTTTATGCTTGAACAAGAAATGGAAGCACAGTTTCGTTTATTAGGCGTTCAAGAAAAAGAGGAACAGGAAAATCTTCTTGGGGAGACTGTTTCACTTCAGCAGGAACAGCAGTTTCAATTTCAATTAAGTAAGCTGCAGGATGCAGAGGAGGAGCTTAAGTTTCATTTACGATCCCTTGAACAAATACATCTAGAAATAGATGCAATTGCTAAACAAAAGCAACGGATTGTACAGGAATCATTAACAAGTGAAGAAGAACATATTTTAGCACAGTGGCCCCAGCAAAAACGAAGGCTTGAGCAATTACGTGCTGCTAAGTCACTACGAAATAAGCAAACACAACCTTTGTATTTTATCTGGCTTATACTACTAATTGGTTTATTGTCATTTGCTTATGGAGTGTTTGAAAAGAATGTGGTTGTGATCATTGTCGGAGCATTTTTGTCATTGCTTAGCATTTTGTATATGAGACATAGTAAACAAGCAGAGGAGCCTATAAATAAAGAGCAAAGTTATCTCCTACGAGAGTTAGAACAAGAAGAAATGACAGTACAAGCTGTGCTATTAAAAAAGCAACGATATGAGGATCGTTGGTTACATGTCAATGAACAGCAAAAAGAAAAAGAACAGCAATACGTTCAACTTGAATATAAAATTCAACAAGCAGAGTTAGAGAGTGAAGAGGCCACACAGGCACTTCAGCTTTTTTTAAAGCGTTATCGATTACAAGGATCAATAGCCAGAACTTTAATGCCTGAGTTATTTATGCGAATTCGTGGCGTTCAAGAGCTTGCAGCAAAAAGGAATAGTACACTGAGCCTTCTACAAGAAGCTCAGATGGAAAAGAACAGTATTTATGAACAGCTCCAACAGGTCTTAGATGGAGCCTACAATGAACATGAAATATATATGTATTTACGAACAGCCTACCTGGAAGCACAAAAGCATCAACAACAAGTACAACAAACGAAGGACCAGTTAGCCAGCCTTAAAATAAAACTAGAGGGTGGCCAATCTAGAATTGACCAATATACATCTGAAATAGCTCTGTTATTTAGTGAGGCACAAGTGCAAAACGAGCAAGCTTATTATGAAATATATGAACAGTTTGAGCAACAAAGAAAAATCATAGCAGAATTGCAAACGGTTCAAGCACAATTGGCTTCACTCAACCTGCCACAGCAAGAAAATCTGATGGAGGATTCTATTATAGAAGCTCTACATGCTTTGGAACTGGAGCAAAGCTCGTTACAGCAAGAGATAGACAAATGTCTTGAACACCGTGCTTCATTGCTTATTGAAAAAGAGCAGCTATTAAATGATGAAAAGTATGGGCAATTACTTCAACAGTTTGAGCAGGAGAAAACAGAATTACAGCAGCTGATTGAGCAATGGGCAACTAAAAAGGCTGTAGCTACTGCCATTCATGAAGCATTATTCCGCCTTCGAGAAGAAAAATTACCTCATGTTCTTTCGAAGGTGAATGCGATATTCAGTTTACTGACAGGTGGACGATATGAGAGAATTTCGATTCATGATGAAGGCTATTTTGTTGCACAAGATGTTGCAGGAATACGTTACCAAATGATTGAATTGTCACAGGCGACAAAAGAGCAAGCCTATATTGCATTACGTATGGCCCTTGCAAAAACACTGATGGACTCTGCCCCATTTCCAATCATTATGGACGATCCATTTGTCCATTTTGATCGAAACCGTACAGACAAAATGGTACAATTGATGAAAGAAGTAGGATATGAACGTCAAATTTTATATTTTACTTGTCATGACGCAATGCTCGAACATTGGCAGAAAGAGCAAATTGTCGATATCGGAGCACTAGCAAATGAAAGGGGAGTGGCGTCAACATGAAAGGGATTACGACGCTTCAAGTTGGAGAAGCAGTAGATCAATTTTTATTGATAAAACAAGCGACAAAAGGTGTTACAACCGTTGGAAAGCCATTTATGTCGCTATTATTACAAGATAAAAGTGGGGATATTGAGGCAAAATTATGGGACACGAATGAGGATCATGAAAAAATGTATCATGCTGAAGCGATTGTGCGTGTTGGCGGAGAGATTCATGACTATAGAGGAAAAAATCAATTACGTATTAAATCGATACGTGTTGCAAAGCCAGAGGAAGGAATCGCAATTCATGATTTAGTTCCCTCCTCAGCAACGCCCAAAGAACAACTATATGAAGAATTGACACAATTTTTCTTTGATATTAAAAATCCAAATATCTCACGTATTACGAGAGCAGCTATTAAAAAGCATCAGGATGCTATTTTAGTCTTCCCAGCAGCAACGAAAAACCATCATGACTATGCATCTGGTTTATTAGATCATATGGTATCTATGCTAAAACTAGGTAAAGCGATTGCCGATTTATATCCAACGCTTAATCGCGATTTATTATATGCAGGAATTATTTTGCATGACATAGGCAAGGTTGTAGAGTTATCTGGTCCAGTTGCCACGATGTATACAGTTGAAGGTAATTTATTAGGACACATTACGATTATGGTGAATGAAATTGCTAAAATTGCTAGTGAACTTGAAATTGATGGGGAAGAAGTCATGCTATTACAACATATGGTTCTGTCTCATCATGGAAAAGAAGAGTGGGGTAGCCCGAAAAAACCTATGCTCCAAGAAGCGGAAATCTTGCACTATATTGATAACATAGATGCAAAAATGAATATGCTCACAAGGGCATTAGGGAAAACAGCTCCAGGGGAATTTACAGAGCGACTCTTCCCGCTGGATAACCGCTCGTTCTATAAACCAACTATATAGAAAAAGTAAATTCATATAGATAGTAGTTCAAAAACGGTCTTCAGGCATAAAGAATAATGCAAAAAGAAAGGGAGCATCTGAAAAATCAGATGCTCCTTTTCGCTGAGGATACTGTCATTATAAGATGAACTAATATTTATCCAGACTATTTAGATTCCTTGTCAGTATCTTCTGCTTTGTCTTCAGAATCTTTAGCAGCATTATCTTCTGCTTTTTTAGCTGCTTCTTCAGCCGCTTTGGCTTGTTCTTCACTTGTTGTTGTAAAGAATTTAAGTGATTCTTTTAAATCTTTATCTGATGTTTTCACATCTGCATCTTTTGCCATTTTTGCAACGATGTCTTTTAAAATCGTTTGCGCTTCACCAGTTTGGTTTAGCTTGTTTATCATTGTTGAACGGATGTTGTCTTCTTCATCTTTAAATTCACCAACACCTTTTACGTCACGCTTGTCCGTAATTTCAATAACATGATATCCAAAGCTTGATTTTACTGGCTCGCTTAATGTATTTAATTCAAGAGCGTAAGCAGCATCGTTAAATTCATCAACCATTGAACCAACAGAGAACCATCCAAGCTCTCCACCGTTTTTCGCAGAACCTGTATCTGTAGAATATTCTTTCGCTACATCAGCAAATTTAGCACCGCCTTTAATTTTTGCAATGACTTCTTTCGCTGTTTTCTCATCTGCTACTAAAATATGACGACCATTTAGTTCTGTTTTCATTTGTTCGTAGTATTTTTTCACATCTTCTTCTTTAATTGCTTGATCTTTTAAAGCTTTTTCTTGAAGAAGCTGAACACGTAAAGAATCTTTAAAGCCTTGTTCTGTTAAACCACTTTCAGCAAGTGCTTGTGTAAAGCCATCACCAAATTGTGATGCTGTAGTGTCGTAAGCTTCTTTAATTTCTTTATCTGTTACCTCATATTTGTCAGCTAAAACTTTTTCAGTCACAAGTTGTTGCATTACATATGAGCCTGTTAAAGCTTTTGCCTTTTCATTAAAATCAGCTACTGATATATCGCCCACTTTAGAAGTAACGATTGCTTTGCTATCTCCGCCGCTACAAGCACCAAGAGCTAATACAGAAGCAGCTAAAGTTAAAGATAAAACTGTTTTTTTCATAGTGGATATTCTCTCCTAACATGGTTTCGTCCATTTTTTACTATAACATAAACGTTTTAAAAACAAAATGGTTCCCCCTTGAGTATTGCCTATATTTCAAATTTTGAAGCGCATAGGATATAGAAAAGAAAGGGGGTGAAGTTATGGGCAACGGAGGATACGGTGGCGGTGGCTACGGCTCAGGCTTTGCTTTATTAGTTGTGTTATTTATTTTATTAATTATTGTTGGCGCAGCGTACCTATACTAATTAATAAAACAGTGAAAAGCTAAGAGCTCAACTCTTAGCTTTTCTTAACAATGGTAGACATTCGCGCCGCAAGCTTAGTTCTACCAAATTTATTGGTTAGAAAAAGTTGTTGCATGGGGGGCTCAACTTATTTTGAGTGTGCGGACGAACGCGGATGTCTTTCAATTTATTTTGTCAATGTTTTGAACCGATATGGATGCCTTTACGCCGAGGCGTAAAGGATACTTCCATTAAACTGCATATAAAATTTCCACATAAAATGAGACAAGTAAAATGGTAATTAGTATATTTATAGTTCGGAATATTTTTGGTTGGTTTTCTTCGGGAATTTCACGTCGCATGCATAAAGCATATGTCATGCGATTAATTTGAAATAAATAGAATACCGAGAATAGAACTACAATCATTAATAGCAAGTCTATTCCTCCCCTCTTTCAATAGTAATAGCATAACAAAGAACGCCAATAAAAAACAAGTACAAGCATTTTAGTGAACAGTTGGTGGAACTAAAATTTCATAGCCTTTAGGTGTTTCTTCTATTTGGGAGTTTTTAGGTGAATTTAGTAAGTATTTCACGTAAAGGATATCAATCAAACATAAACTACAGTGATAAGCTAACAGCAATGTTCCGTAGTGTGTATAGGCTGGTAATAGCCAAGTTCCTACTATAATACTTGTGTTTAGAACGATAAAAGGCGTAAGTAATGCTAAGATGTAACGATTTTTAGATAAAGGTTCACGAATTCGCATATGCAAAACAGGAATTATATAAAATTGGGTACGTACACGTAATTTTAAATGCTGGCGCAAATCATATAGTGCAAGAAAGTGCAAAAATTTATGAACTGGATAAAGAGTGAGTACAGCAATTACAAAAAGCCAGAATAACCGATCTGTGTAATGCTCTTCGTTAAATAAATTAAACATTACATATGAAACAGAAAAGACCAATAGAAAAGTAATAACACCCATTATAATAATACGCGTCGTACCATAATGATGTTCTAAGTTTAAAATTTTCCAACAATGCATGGTTTTATATCAACTCCAAAATAGGAAGTGTCCTATTTAATGTAAATTGAATTATGTTAGAATGCAAGAAAAAGGAGGTACTTCAGAAATATTTCTGAAATACCTCCTTTCACATGATTTACATTCGAATGAGCAGGAATACTAAATCGTTCATCCAGAAAAAATTACGAGTAGTTTGAAGCTTCGTCCTATCCCTTTACAGGTGTTCTTTCTTCTAGCGTGTCAAAGGAATCACGGAAATGTTGGAAGGAGCGTTCGAAAATATCGATGAAATCCTCGCCATAAATATTGCGAATAACAGCCATTACATCTAAAAAATCTGGGAAACGGCCATATAAATCTTTTAAGGCAAGGGATCCCTCCAGTACGGAATGATACGTATTATGGTAGTTCTTATTCATCTCTACAATAAGCTCTGTACCAGCTTCAGTAAGCTCAACATACGTATTTCGTTTATCGTCATCACGCTTCGAAAACTTAAGGAAGCCACGCTCTTCTAATTTTTTGGAGAAGTTAAATGCTGTAGAAACATGCATCACTCCGAATTTTGCTACATCAGAAATGGAAGCCCCTTTTAAATGATAAGAAATCCATAAAATATGGTGTTCATTAATATTTAAATCATAGGGTTTAATCCATTGTTGCCAATCCTTTTCAACCGCTTTCCATAGCGCCTTTGATAATTGTGCGATTCTTTGACTATAAAGCATCGCTTCTTTTTGTGTGTATAATTCCTCTGACAAAGCCATCACCTACTGCTTTCTTTCACATTTTTAAAAATATTATAGCAGTAAAGAGAAAAAAGTTTAAAGTTAGAAAAATTAAAAAATTGAAAAGTGGTTAAAAAATAATATTATAGCAATAATTTTTGGTAAAAAAATAGATTTTTAACTGCTTTGAAAGGACTTTAGTCGCTAACTTTTTCTTGCGGTTTTTTCTTGTTTTCGGTGATTTGTGCAATGTTTTTCTCGATTTCGCTAATCGAATTCTGTAAAGCATCTAATTCTTGTTGTAAATTATTTTTCGTTGGTTCGATTTCTTCAGTAAAAGTTGTGATTGTTTGCTTTAAATCATTTATTATTTGTGGGATATTATTTTTCACTTCATTTGTTAAAGTATTGACCGAGTGCTTAACAGTCCCTACTTGTTGTTTTACATCAAGGAGCATACCTTTTGTTTGGTCAAGATTTTGTTTAAGAGTAGCACGTACTTGTTGCCCTGATTGTGGTGTTGAGAAAAGCACAGCGATTGTCCCACCTATAATCCCTGTTGTTAGTCCAAGTAAAAATGGTTTTGCTTTCATATTGTTTACCTCATTTCTAGTCATGTTTATCTACTATTAAACCATGAAATGCCCGAATACAAAAAGAAAAAAGAAACTAAACGAGTGATTTACTATCACGGTTTAGTTTCTTTTGATTATTTAAAGTGAGTATTTATGAAATTTGAGAAATAGCTGTATTGAATTTAGAGCGCTTTACTAATTTTGCGACAATTGGATAAATGACAGCAAAAGCAACGACGTTAAATGCAACAGCTGGCAGGACAACGCCAATAAATAGCATTGTAAAGGTTGCACCGACATTTGCATTGAATACAAAAAGCGCGACGCTTAAAAATACAGTTCCTGATAGAATAGTACCTAAACCAACTAAAACAGCAGAAAAAGCGAAATGACTTGCCATTTTTTTTAGAATCAATAAACAGGCTAAAAATACAAAGCCTGTAACAGCTTTATCGATAATATTCGGGACAAGACCTGCTGGGAATGTTGTAAATAAACCTGAAAGTACACCTGTTGAAAGTGATAGTAAGAACGTTTCTTTCACAGTCGGGAACAATAATATTCCAATAAACATCATTGTTAACATGAAATCAGGTTTCATACCATTTACCATTCCTGGTGTAACCACATAAAGGGCTGCACCGACACCAACTAATAGTGCCATTAAAACTAAATTCTTCGTATTCATTTGAATCTCTCCTCAGCTAAGCTAATCTATTTGTCACCTAACGTGTCCTCCTGACCGTTAGCGAAACTTATTTGTGATTGTACGCTAAAATGTTTCTATTTGCAATACAATATTCTGAATCTTTTTGTGTTAAAAATTCCAATCCTTTACAGATTCGCTTTAATACTTTCTGCTACTTCAGCTAACTGCTCTGTTGAATATTTTTGCGTTTGCCAAATTAGGCCAAGCCCTTCTTTTTCGTCGTAACGCGGAATAAAATGTAAGTGGTAGTGGAAAACAGTCTGTCCAGCTGCAGCGCCATTATTATTAATCGTATTCAAACCAATCGGCTGAAATGCTACTTTAATAGCATTGGCGATTTTTGGTGCAACAGCATATAGATTACGTGCCACTTCCTCTGGCATTTCAAATAGATCTTGGCAGTGATGCTTTGGTATTAATAATGTGTGGCCTTTAGCAACAGGTGAAATATCTGTAAAGGCATAGACATGGTCATCCTCGTAGATTTTTGTACTTGGAATGGATCCATCGATAATTTTGCAGAATAGGCAATCGCTCATGAGAATTTCCCCCTTAACGTATGTGTAAATACATTCTATCATACTCAAACCTGTATCATTTGCTAATTTTTGATAAAATATAAAACAAGAAGAGGAGTGAGGATATGTCAGTATTAGAGGTACAGCATGTGACGGGTGGATATACTAGAAAACCTGTTATTAAAGATTTATCTTTTACTATTGGAAAAGGGGAATTAGTTGGCTTAATCGGTTTAAATGGAGCTGGTAAAAGTACAACAATTAAACATATTATAGGAACAATGTTACCAAAGGAAGGGGACATTCGACTAAACGGGGTAACATTAAAGGAAGATACGGACAAGTATCGAACAGCCTTTTCCTATATTCCCGAAACCCCTGTGCTATATGATGAGCTTACATTAAGAGAGCATTTAGAGTTAACAGCGATGGCATATGGTATTGATAAGGCAACCCTTGATGCTCGTTCAGAGGTGCTATTAAAAGAATTTCGAATGGAGAAAAGATTAAATTGGTTCCCTTCGCATTTTTCAAAGGGAATGCGTCAAAAAGTCATGATTATGTGTGCCTTTTTAGTGAATCCAAGTCTTTATATTATTGATGAGCCTTTTGTGGGCTTAGATCCCCTAGGTATTCAATCATTATTAGACCAGATGGATGAAAAGAAAAAAGAAGGTGCTTCTATATTAATGTCTACACACATACTATCGACAGCTGAAAAGCATTGTGATCGAATTATTTTATTGCACGAAGGAAGAGTTCGAGCGCAGGGAACAATGGCTGATTTACGCAAATCGTTTGCAATGCCGAATGCGACATTGGACGATCTCTATATTGCCATGACAAAGGAGCGGGACCATGAAGAACTTGCGTGATGTATGGTCCTCTCGCTTCATGCATTATATAGGAGAAGTACAAAAATATATGCAATTTATATTTACAGGGCATATTGCGATTGTACTTGTTTTTCTTATTGGAGCTGGGGGCTATCAATATAGTGAATGGCTGAAAGTTGTACAAACAGACTTTCCAGCAGAAATCATCATTGCTCTAATCGTAGGGATTTTATTGGCCTTTAGCCGCCCTACTACGCTCTTGAGAGAGCCAGACCAAGTATACCTATTGCCTTTAGAATCAAAAATATCACAGTATTTTAATAAGGCATTGGCTTGGACTTATTGGTCTCAAGTGTGGATAGTAGCGATTGTCTATATTGTTTGTATTCCATTATTAAAAGCAGTAACGGAATTAACAACGATCGACATATGGACTGTATTTTTACTTGTCATTGTTTTGAAATATATAAGTGTTCAAGGAGAATTCAACTATCGTTATAGTGAACGAGGCAATATGGTCTGGGTGGACAGGCTTATTCGAGCTATCGTATTTGCAGCTGCAATCTATTTGGGACTCCATGCTCAGCTCCTATTAGCAGTAGTCGTTACAGTTATCAGCGTTATTTATATCATTGTCTTTAGAAAAAAATCGACCGGTGAACCTGTGCCTTATGAACATTTTGTAAAGCTTGAACAGAATCGTATGATGAGCTTTTACCGTTTTGCTAATTATTTTACAGACGTACCCCATTTACATGGAAGCATCCGTCGCCGTAGTTGGATGGACTGGCTCTATAAATTTGTACCATACGGTAAGGGCAATGCTCAAAAGTATCTGGTATTTCGTACCTTTGTTCGAACAGATGACCATTTCTATTTATGGCTTCGTCTTACAGCTATTTCAGCAATCATTGCTGCATTTGTAGACATTCCTGTCGTTACATGGATTGCTGCTGGTGCACTGAGCTTTGCGACAACCATTCAGTTAAAGCAAGCATTACTATCAAGCGGTGAATTTCGAATGGATATGCTCTATCCATTACCCGATAATGCCCGTCCATTAGCTGTGAAGCAGGTTGTGCGTTTAGCAATGATTACACAAGCTATTATTGTGGGCTTATGTGCCATGACACAACCAATGTTTTATATTACTGTCATCGTTGTTTTGGTTATTAGTGAATTGACATCGAAGGTTTCTAAGTAGAATAGAATACTATTGATAAATTAAAAAGCTCATTCACCCAATGCTATTGTTGGATAAATGAGCTTTTAATTATTTAGGCTTATTGTGAATCTTCTTCCTTCGGTATTGCGCTATAGGTTGTTACATAAGAAGCTGCTGAAAAGATGTTCTGCTGGCGTACTCCAGTTGAATCATCTTTTTTAGCATGGGCATTTTCAAAGGCTTTAGAACTCTTCCATGCTTCAAATGAATGTGGCCCATTCCATTGTGTCATGACAATGTAAGTATCACTCTTGATGGGTCTTAATAAACGGAAGGCAACAAAGCCCGGCTCCTCCTCAATGGCTCGCGAACGCTCTAAAAAGCGGTGTTCGAATACAGGACGTCCCTCGTCTGTCACAGGAATATTATTAAAAACAAAGAAGCCTCGTTCCTCTAGGTCATTTACTGAATCCAAAACTTCGAATTTACGAGGCGTTGCAAACACTGTTTTTCCTTCTGTTTCATGTATCAAGACAGAGTTTCCGTCTCCGTGGATTAAGATCATATGCTCATTTGGATACTTATTTTTTACCTGTTCTAAAAAATCACCAGTACCAGAAGTTAAATAAATATACATCAATTTATCCCCCTTATGAATCTTATTAATTATAGCGTGATTATACCCTTTTAAGCATAAGTCTAACGCTTTGACCAAAAAGAATCTGCCGAGAAAGAACAATTTTATGACATTTCACTAGGAAAACTATACAATAACAGAGGAAGCGTTTACTATTGGAAACGGATATCAATAATAAAGGAATAAACAAGACATTTTTAACTTGATTCACCAAATATTTTTTGTACCGAAAGTGAAACAACAGGTATAAAGGAGAAAAATGATTTTTTGAGGGGAAGGAAATTTCATGACAACTTTTAATGATACACTTCTGCGAGCTGCACGTGGAGAAAGGACAGCACACACGCCAGTATGGTATATGCGTCAGGCAGGACGTTCACAGCCAGAATACCGTGCTATAAAAGAAAAATATTCCTTAGAGGAAATTACACATCAACCTGAGCTATGTGCGTATGTCACTCGTCTACCTGTAGAAAATTACAATGTCGATGCTGCTATTTTATACAAAGATATTGTCACACCTCTTCCTGGCATTGGGATAGATGTAAAAATCAAAGCAGGCGTTGGTCCTGTTATTTCAAATCCTATTCGTTCAGTTGCGGATGTAGAAAAATTAGGTGAATTTAATGCTAAAGAGCATACACCCTTTGTATTAGAAACGATTAAGTTGCTGACAGAAGAGCAATTAAATGTTCCTTTAATCGGTTTTGCTGGCGCACCATTTACACTTGCAAGCTACATGATTGAAGGCGGTCCGTCAAAAAACTATAATAAAACAAAATCATTTATGGTATCAGAACCTCAAGCATGGTTTGCATTAATGGATAAACTAGCTGATATGATTATTGCAGATGTAACTGCTCAAATTAAAGCGGGTGCAAAAGCAATACAAGTCTTCGATTCTTGGGTTGGTGCATTAAATGTTGAAGATTACCGTGTGTTTATAAAACCAATTATGACGCGAATTTTTGCAGAGTTGCAAAAAGAAAATGTGCCATTAATTCAATTTGGTGTCGGTGCTAGCCATTTAGCAAAAGAATGGAATGATTTACCGATTGATGTTGTTGGCTTAGACTGGCGTTTACCTATTAAAGAGGCACGTGCAAATGGCATTACAAAACCTGTTCAAGGTAACTTAGACCCATCTCTATTACTTGCGGATTGGTCTGTTATTGAAAAAAGAGCCAAAGATATTATTGACCAAGGCTTAGAAATGCCAGGACATATTTTTAACCTGGGGCATGGAGTTTTCCCAGAAGTAGATCCAGATGTATTAAAACGTCTGACTACATTTATTCATGAGTATAGTGCACAGCAAATTCAAGCACGTTCCTAATAACAAACAAATTAAATGTGAAAATCCCTTTTCTATGGATGAATGATTTTATCATAGAAAGGGAGCTGTCCAATATGAAAGACTGGGCAGCTTCTTTTTATCACATAATGTATAAAATATAAAACAATTTTTGAGGTGAATGGGTAATGAAAGAAGTTAAAGGCTTATTGGTAATGGCATACGGAACACCTTATAAAGAAGAAGATATCGAACCTTACTATACACATATTCGTCATGGCCGCAAACCTTCTGAAGAGCATTTAGAAGATCTTCGTAGCCGCTATGAAGCAATTGGTGGTTTATCACCATTAGCAGCAGCAACACAGGCACAAGCTGAAGCTTTATGTGCACGGTTAAATGAAGTTCAAGATACAGTGGAATATAAATTGTTTATTGGTTTAAAGCATATTCATCCATTTATTGAAGATGCAGTTGAGCAAATGGTGGCAGAGGGCATCAAAGAAGCGGTTTCTATTGTTTTAGCTCCTCATTTCTCTACGTTCTCTATTAAATCCTATAACGGTCGTGCTGTAGAGGCGGCAGGTGATCGTTTAACGATTACTTCTGTAGAGTCTTGGTACGATGAGCCAAAATTCATCGAGTATTGGAAACAACAAGTGAATGCTACGTTTGAGTCTATGTCTGAGGAAGAACGTGAAAAAGCATGTTTAATCGTGTCAGCACATTCACTTCCTGAAAAGATTAAAGATTTAGGAGATCCTTATGAGGATCAATTAATCGAAACAGCTCGACTTATTCAAGAAGCAACAGGTTTAAAAAATGTTGAGGTGGGCTGGCAATCAGCAGGGCAAACACCAGAGCCTTGGATTGGTCCAGATGTCCAAGACTTAACTCGTGAACTATTTGAAGAAAAAGGTTACCGTTCATTTGTTTATACACCAGTAGGTTTTGTAACGGAGCATTTAGAAGTATTATATGATAATGATTTTGAGTGTAAAGTTGTTTGTGATGAACTTGACGCAAAATACTATCGCCCAGCGATGCCAAATACACACCCATTATTTATCGATGCGATGGTAGATGCAATTCATAAAAAATTAAGCTAAGCGAAAAGAAAGTGATGATGTTGGTGACTCAGAAAAGACGAAAGGTAGTTGTCATAGGCGCTGGCATTACAGGCCTTACAGCTGCGTTCTATATGCAAAAAGAAGCAAGCGCAAAAGAATTGCCATTAGATATCGTACTTGTCGAGTCGTCATTACGTCTTGGCGGAAAAATTCAAACATTGAGAAAAGATGGTTTTATTATTGAGCGCGGGCCAGAATCTTTTTTTGATCGTGAAAACTATGTTAGTGCTTTAGCAAAGGATCTCGGTATCGAGCAGAAAATACAAACGAGTAATGCAGGACCGACTTATGTTGCAGTAGGTAGCCAGTTATACCCTATTCCTAGTCAACTTTTATCTGGAGAAACGCCTCATATCTCGTCATTCATAACATCAGGGTTATTTTCACTTAGCGGAAAAGTGCGTGCTGCGGGGGATTTTTTCATTCCCCGTTCAGCACAAGATGACGATCAACCGTTAGGTGCCTTTTTTAGAAGAAGATTTGGTGCAGAGATCGTGGAAAACTTAGTAGAACCTTTACTGGCAGGTACATTTGCAGGTGATATCGAGCAATTAAGTATGAGCTCCACTTTCCCGCAGCTTTACAGTTTAGAGCAAAAATATCGTAGCTTACTAATCGGCATGAAAAAGGCAGGAACAAATTTCTTAAGCAATCATTTGATTGATGAAAATAAAGGGATTTTTCAGACCTTTAGTAATGGCCTTGAAACACTGATTGAAAGTATAGAAGAATCACTACTTCCAGGGACAGTTATGAAGGGTGTGAAAGTGGAGGAAATTGAACATGGCAAGGACGGAACCGTTCAAGTGATGTTAAACAATTTTTCCCATATAAAAGCAGATGCTGTTATTATCGCTACACCATTTAATGTGGCAGAAAAAATGTTTAGTAAGCATAGTCTGTTAAATGAATTAGGGACGATGAAGGCAGCAACCATTGCAACTGTCACAATGGCCTTTAAAAAGGAACAGCTTGGCGATTTGGATGCACTTTCTTTTTATGTCTCTCGAAATAGTGATTTTTCAATTACTTCTTGTACTTGGATGAACCGAAAATGGCCAGGTACCTCTCCAGACGATTATGTATTATTACGTAGCTATATTGGGCGTGTTGGAGACGAAGCCATTGTAGCATTATCTGATACTGAAATAGAAAAAACTGTACTTCAGGATTTAAATAAAACCATTGGGGTAAATGGCGAACCAATGATGACAGTAGTAACTCGTTGGAAAAATGCAATGCCACAATATACAGTAGGACATGAAGCCAAGGTCCAGCGAATAAAACAGGAATTGTATGAACATTTTCCAACTGTAAAACTTGCAGGAAGCTCATTTGAAGGAATATCTATACCAGAATGTGTGCAGCAAGGGAAACATATTGCAGAAGATGTGGTAAGGGAAATGTTTCAGCAATAAAAAGAAATAGTACAAAACATGAGCTATCAATGTTTGTACTATTTTTTTATGTATGTTTTGAATGATGAATAAGAAATAGCAAACTAATATAGATAGTTTGCTATTTCGATTACTAATTGCTTTAAAAAGCTAATAGATAATTAGACTTAAGATATTCGATGACATGACCAAACGATACCACCGGAGTTAGCTCCACCTAGCGTAAGTCCAATTGTCAAACCATTGGCTTCATAGAACAAGTCAATTGTATCCCCAGCTACTAATTCTACTTCACCTGCCAAAGTGATAGTACCATTTCCAAGTATTGCACGTAAAGTTAATACCAGTGCGACGTTTACATTCAATACAGGGAACAAGCCGCTAATTAGATTTGTTGTTGCATTTCTTCGTATTGCAAATGAAGGATTGATTCCACCCCCTAAAGTAACACTAATGGCCGCAGTAGTAGAGTAATTTATAGTTGCTTCAAAGGAGTATCTTCCTGTAGTTGGTACAGTGAAAATCCCCGTTGCTGGATTAAAAGCAGGCGTTGTAAAGTAAGGTGATGCTACACTCCAGTCAGCAATAGAGGTAGAAGCATTAACAGTTAGTGTGTTTTTAAATGCTGAGAATCCTTCGGTAAGCGCAGGTCCAGTAGCACCAGTAGCCCCAGTAGGTCCAGTAGGTCCAGTCACACCAGCAGGTCCAATGGCACCAGTAGCCCCGGTAGCGCCAGTTACGCCAGTAGGTCCAATATCACCAGTAGCGCCAGTAGGTCCAGGTACGCCGGCAGGTCCAATAGCGCCAGTAGGCCCAGTCACGCCAGTAGGCCCAGTCACGCCAGTAGGTCCGATCTCACCAATAGCGCCAGTAGGTCCAGTTACGCCAGCAGGCCCAATCGCTCCGGTAGCCCCAGTAGGTCCAGTCACGCCGGCAGGCCCGATATCGCCAGTAGCCCCAGTAGGCCCAGTCACGCCGGCAGGTCCGATCTCACCAGTAGCGCCAGTAGGTCCAGTTACGCCAGCAAGCCCAATCGCTCCGGTAGCCCCAGTAGGCCCAGTCACGCCGGCAAGTCCAGTAGCCCCAGTAGGTCCAGTCACACCAGCAGGCCCAATCGCTCCGGTAGCCCCAGTAGCACCAGTAATGCCGGCAGGTCCAATGGCACCAGTAGGTCCAGTTACGCCAGCAGGCCCAATCGCTCCGGTAGCCCCAGTCACGCCGGCAGGTCCAATAGCGCCAGTAGGCCCAGTCACGCCGGCAGGTCCAATAGCGCCAGTAGGCCCAGTCACGCCGGCAGGTCCAGTAGCACCAGTCGAACCAGTAGCACCAGTAATGCCGGCAGGTCCAATGGCACCAGTAGCCCCAGTCACGCCAGTAGGTCCGATCTCACCAATAGCGCCAGTAGGTCCAGTTACGCCGGCAGGTCCGATCTCACCAGTAGCCCCAGTAGGTCCAGTTACGCCAGCAAGCCCAATCGCTCCGGTAGCCCCAGTAGGCCCAGTCACGCCGGCAGGTCCAATAGCGCCAGTAGGCCCAGTCACGCCGGCAGGCCCAATGGCACCAGTAGGTCCAGTTACGCCAGTAGGTCCGATCTCACCAGTAGGTCCAGTCACGCCCACAGGCCCAATTGCGCCAGTAGGTCCAGTTACGCCAGTAGGTCCAGTCACGCCCGCAGGTCCAATCGCTCCGGTAGCCCCAGTAGGCCCAGTCACGCCGGCAGGTCCAGTAGCACCAGTCGAACCAGTAGCACCAGTAATGCCGGCAGGTCCAATGGCACCAGTAGCCCCAGTCACGCCAGTAGGTCCGATCTCACCAGTAGCGCCAGTAGGTCCAGTAGCACCAGTCGAACCAGTAGCACCAGTAATGCCGGCAGGCCCGATATCGCCAGTAGGCCCAGTAGGCCCAGTAGGCCCAGTAGCCCCAGTAGGCCCAGTCACGCCGGCAGGTCCGATCTCACCAGTAGCGCCAGTAGGTCCAGTTACGCCAGCCGGTCCAATAGCGCCAGTAGGCCCAGTCACGCCGGCAGGTCCAGTAGCCCCAGTAGCACCAGTAATGCCGGCAGGTCCGATGGCACCAGTAGGTCCAGTTACGCCAGTAGGTCCGATCTCACCAATAGCGCCAGTAGGTCCAGTTACGCCAGCAGGTCCAATCGCTCCGGTAGCCCCAGTAGACCCAGTCACGCCGGCAGGTCCAGTAGCACCAGTCGAACCAGTAGCCCCAGTAGGTCCAGTTACGCCAGCAGGTCCAATCGCTCCGGTAGCCCCAGTAGGCCCAGTCACGCCGGCAGGCCCGATATCGCCAGTAGCCCCAGTAGGCCCAGTCACGCCCGCAGGTCCAGTAGCACCAGTAGCACCAGTCGAACCAGTAGCACCAGTCGAACCAGTAGCACCAGTAATGCCGGCAGGTCCAATGGCACCAGTAGCCCCAGTCACGCCCGCAGGCCCAATCGCTCCGGTAGCCCCAGTAGGCCCAGTCACGCCGGTAGGCCCAATGGCACCAGTAGGCCCAGTCACGCCGGCAGGCCCAATGGCACCAGTAGGTCCAGTTACGCCAGTAGGTCCGATCTCACCAGTAGCGCCAGTAGCCCCAGTAGCGCCAGCCGGTCCAATTGCCCCAGTAGGCCCAGTCATGCCGGCAGGTCCAATCGCTCCGGTAGCCCCAGTAGGCCCAGTCACGCCGGCAGGCCCGATACCGCCAGTAGCCCCAGTAACGCCAGTAGCCCCAGTAGCGCCAGCCGGTCCAATTGCACCAGTAGGTCCAGTCACGCCGGCAGGTCCAGTCACGCCGGCAGGTCCAGTAGCCCCAGTAGCCCCAGTAGCCCCAGTAGCCCCAGTAGCCCCAGTAGCCCCAGTAGCCCCAGTAGCCCCTGTAACACCTGTAACACCTGTAACACCTGTCATACCCGTAGGTCCAGTTGGTCCTGTAATACATCCAGTAGGTCCGGTAGGTTTTACCGGCCAAATTGGACAACCTGGTATAGGCCCTGTTTTACAACAACAGGGAAAGGAATGGCATTTATTACAAACTCGATCTAGAAATTTCCCAAAATGCATAGTTTCACCTCCTCTCTCAAGTATCGTATTCTGTGAATGAGAGAGGAGGTAGACACATAACTACTTATTCCCTTTAAAACATAGAGTTATTTTTAAAACTTCGAGAGTTATTTTTAACAGCATGTATTCTACTAGAATGCTTAGCTACAATTTGCCTAAATTTCTTAAGTTAGAGTATCTAGTGTAATTTAGATATCGTCTAGTCCATTAGCTAAAATACTTTCGAAATACCTTTTATTGTGTAAAATTTTAGGGTCATTCGGAATGAAGGAGCTAGCTAATTCATTGTGTGCGTTTGCTAATTCGTATTGTTGCAAACGGTCATAAAGCACACAAAGCTGTAAGTGGGGGAGCCAAGTAGTATAGCTTTTATTTTGAAAAGGAGCGTTTGGTTTTTGTTTAATGACAAGTGCTTGTTCGTACCAAAAAATGGCTTCATCATTTCTATTTTGCTCCATGAAATGATAACCTAATCGGCAGCAAGCTTCAGGGCGAGGTACATCATATTCAAAGCTTCGTAAAATAGCACTGAAGTTGTTTTCAGTATCGTTTAAATGAGAAAAGCAATCTGCTAATTTGAAACAAGCTCGAATATTATCTTCCACCCAGCCTAATTTTGAGGTTAAAAATAATTCGTAATAATGAATGGCTTCTTCATAATAACCATGATCTAGTAATTCATTGGCAAAATAAAATGTATCTCGTGGTGATAATGTTTCTCCAGATTCGACTAGTTGTTTATAAATCTCAATATTACGTGTATGATCATGCGTTAATGGTAAGTGACTTACGGCGACATCACTATCAAACAGCATACCACCCACTTCTAAATATTCATGCACTGCTCCAATCCACTGAAATTTCTTATCTCTTCTTACAAGGCGATATCTTCTTATTAAGGCGTCTACATTACCTTCATGATCAAAACTTAAATGATAATTCATTGAAATAGCATCAATATCAGAAGTCAGAGATTCTTTTAGCGCCTTAAATTTTTCTCGATCTTCCTCTAATAAAACATCGTCCGCATCTAGCCAGAGAATATATTCCTTTGTTGCTTGCTGAAAGGAAAAGTTCCGTGCAGCTGCAAAATGATGAATCCATTTAAAGTCAAAAATTCGATCTGTAAATTGTGCAACGACTTGTTTCGTGCTATCCGTTGAGCCCGTATCAACGATATTAATTTCATCTACTAAATCTTTAACGGATTCAAGACATCTACCAATAACATCTTCTTCATTTTTTACAATCATACATAAGCTGATGGAAATCATGTTATACCTCCTTACCATTATCTTAGTACTATATGTAACAAAGAAAAAATTGGTTAGATGATTGAACGGAGGGAATCGACGCAAAAAATGTGAAATGTATTTTTATGGTTTGTCATAAATTCACCTTCCAAGTTTCACCCGAATTTCACAATTGTGAAGTATAGTAGAGGGGCAGAGGTGATAAAGTTGAAAAAATGGGCATTCTTCATTTTTTCGTTACTACAAATAATATGGTTAGCGGGTTGCGCTGAAAAATCATATGAACCCATTGAGAGAGATCGAAATTTTATAGCTTCATTAAACATACAAGAACCATCATTAGATTTTATTGATGAGGATGGGAATGTTTTTGCAACATGGTTATTTGATAAAGCTTATTCAGGGGCAATACTATTAGGAAATGATCAAGTATTATTGTATGGACACCAATTAAATAATATTGACGTCTATACAATATCAACCGGAGAAAAGCTCTATTCAAAAAAAGTAGAGATAGGTACAACAAATGTATACTATGATGACAACATCCAACAATTTTTTATAACAAATAGTAAAACCAATACAGTGACAAGCTTTGATCGAGAAGGAAATGAGCTTGGTTCACAGCAGCTTGGCAATTATCCTATGTCTATGGCATCGTATAAAGATAAACTGTATGTTATAAATTTTAAAGATACAAAATTATCGGTGTTAAATATGAAGGATTTGTCCATTGAACAGGAATGGCCCATTCAAAAATCCTCACATGGAATAGCCATTCTTGAAGAAGCACATGAGCTGTGGATTGGTGGACATGGAGAAGGCAGTAAGCCAAATAGTTCTGTTAAAAAATATGATTTATCTACTGGCCAACTGCATGGAGAGATTGACATGCCTCTGATGCCTGTAGGATTAAAAAAGACAAAAGATGCTGTCCTTGTTGTTAGTCATGGTCATAATGAGTTATATGTTGCTAGTTTTGATGGCCAGATCAAATGGCATCAAGAGGTTGGCGCAAATCCATTTGTAGTAAACCAGTTTAAAAACTATATTGTTGTCGCTGGCTATGATGATCATACATTGTACTTTATAAAGGACGGCCAGAAGGAAAAAACAGTTGATGTAGGAAAAGGTGCTTTTCAGCTGTTAGTAAGGGAGGAACAATGATGACAACTGTATTAATAGTCGATGATGAGCAGGATATGCGTAAATTAATAGAAATGATGCTCAATAACTCTGATATTGAGACATTTACAGCCGCAAATGGTACAGAGGCATATGATGTGATCGTACGAGAAAAAATTGATTTAGTATTGCTCGATGTCATGATGCCCCATGAGGATGGCTTTGTTGTTTGTCAAAGTATTCGTGCGATGTCCAATGTACCGATTATTTTTCTAACAGCACGTGATGCCAATGAGGATAAGGTAAAAGGCCTTACACTTGGTGGAGATGACTATATAGTTAAGCCATTTACACATGATGAACTTGTAGCAAGGATTTATGCTGTTTTAAGAAGAAGTGGGGCGAATATTACAGAGCTACAGCAAAAGTACGTAATTTTTGGTCCTATTAAAATAGACGAGATTGCACGTAAAGTATCTGTTGATGGTAAGAGTATTCCACTTACTTTAAAGGAATTTGAATTGTTGCATTTATTTATGAAAAATCCGGGTAATGCCTATACAAGAGAGCAATTATTAGAACGTATTTGGGATATTGATTATGTAGGTGGTACGCGCACCGTTGATACCCATATCAAAACTTTACGAATAAAGCTTGGAAAGGATGCGGCTGCGCATATTCAAACCGTTTGGGGAGTGGGCTACCGCTTTGATCCTGGCGAATGAAAAAGATTGCTACTCGCATTTGGTTGTTGATTTTCGCATTTCTCATCATTACCGTTGTATTTATGTACGTTCTCACAAATTTTTTGTATCAACGTTTATATGTCCAAGATACTGAAGAGACAATGGTGGAAGTTGGCTTGAAGCTACAGACAATGTATAACAATGGCAAGGTTACGGATGAATTTATTGCAGATATTGAACAATTTAACGATTATTCAAATTTAAATATATTTGCAGTAAGAAATCCTCGGGAGTTAAGTGCCTGTGTTCCGTTTGATATAGATTATGAGACACTGATTGGACCAGAAGAAAGACAGAAATTATTATCAGGAAAATACGTGCAAAAAATTGGCTATGAGCCCAGGTTTGATCGACAACTAATTTCAGTAGTGATACCACTCGTTGATCAAAATCGATTAGAGGGTATTATTTATATTTACTTCCCGCTAGCTAAAATTAGTGAGTTAGCTAATAGTGGAGTTATTCTCCTGTTCATTAGTGCCTTTATATTTTTAGTGGTAGCTAGCTATTTGATTTATAAAGGTATTCGACATATTATGCGACCATTAAACGATTTACAACGTGCAGTAGAACAGATGTCCCACGGGAATTATGAGACACGTGTACCTGTCAATTCACGGGATGAAATCGGTAAATTATCTAGTACCTTTAATAAAATGGCAGAGTCGATTCAGCTAGAGGATGAAGCCCAAAAAACATTTCTGGCAACAGTTTCGCATGAATTACGGACACCAATAAGCTATGTTAAAGGCTATAGTGAAGCTATGCAAAATGGCATTATTACAGAAAGCAAAAAAGAAGAAACTATTCAGTTGATTGTCCGTGAGGCGAATCGAATGGAGAGGTTAACAAACGAATTACTTCAACTAGCAAGAACAGAAAATGAACAAACCGACATTGCTTTATATCCTATTCCGCTTGGTGAGACTTTAAGGGAAGTTCAAAAAATACTAACACATCAAGCAGATAAAAAGAACATAACATTACATGTGGATGTAGATGATGCGCTAATTATTGAAGCTGATGAAGTAAAGCTAAAGCAAATTTTTATTAACATTATTGAAAATGCGATTAATTACTCACATGAAAATTCTATTGTGGAAATTGTTGCTGTTGAAAAGACGGGGAGTGCACTCATTACCATTAAGGATTATGGTATCGGTATCCCGTCCGAGGATTTAGCACATGTCACAGAGCGATTTTATCGAGTTAACAAAGCAAGGAGTCGTGCAGACGGTGGTAGTGGATTAGGATTATCCATTGTTGAGCAGCTACTAAAGCAGTTACAGGGATCGTTAGAAATTGAAAGTGTTGTAGAAAAAGGCACAACTGTTAAGATACAGTTGCCATTAATGGAGGATTAAAAGATGAAAAGATGGTTATTCGCACTAATTGCAGTACCTACATTATTAGTAGGATGTGGAGAAAAAAAAGAGGCTTTACCAGAACCAGAAGTGCCGCAAATTCCAGATGTAGAAATTTTAACACCAAAAGAAGTATCGCTTAATGAAACAATTGAGCTGGCAGCACATGTAGAACAAGGTGGGCAAAATGTTGATGATGCTGTGGTAGAGTTTGAGGTTTGGGAATCAGGGAAACGTGATGAAGGACAAATGATTAATGGGAAATTAGAAAAAGATGGTGTTTATAAAGCATCGACAACATTTGATCATGACGGTGTTTACTATATGTATGCACATACTACAGCAAACGGTGTTCATAATATGCCAAAGCAACAAATTATTGCTGGAAGCCCTGATATGACACAGGTTTTACCAGAGGATGAAAAATCCAATAACAGCATTGATAATAACATGATGAATCATAGTAATAATTCGTCAGATAATACAGAACATGATGACGAAAAAAAAGATGAAAAAAATCATCATTAAATGCTTGCTTTTTTTATAAAATAGGAATATGATAATGACCAGATGACCGAAATGGTTTTCTGGTCATTTTTATGAAGTGTACGTTAGATGTACATAACCCAACAAGAAAGGATGTTACTAATGGATCGTAGGCAGGAAATTATTGAAGCAGCTGCAAAGTCTTTTACATTGTTTGGCTACAAGGCTACGACGATGGAGCAAGTGGCGAAAATTGCCAATGTCGGTAAAGGTACGATTTATACATTCTTTGCAAATAAAGAAATTTTATTTCAAGAGATTGCAATGTCACTTGTACGTGAAATGAAGGCGGAAGCGGATGCAGTGTTGGATGCATCAGCAAGCTTTATGGATAATGCGCATAATGCTTTAATGAAAATGCTACAGTTCCGTGAAAAACATCTTTTATTTGCAAAGCTTATCGAAGAAGAAAAAGAATTACGAACACCAGCTGTTAAACAGGTGCTACTACAGATAGAGACAGAAATTTTATCGTATGTTGCAGAGTTAATACAAAGACGTATTAATAAAGGTGAAATTAGAGAATGTGACGCAGAGCTTGTTAGTTACTTATTGTTAAAGGCATATCTTGCTTTTGTTGTCGATTGGCATGAGTTACACGGTGATGTGATTCCTGAAGAGAGGATTCTTAATCTTTTTAAGGAAACCATTTTTCGAGGCTTAATTGTAAATTGATTCGATTATTAACAGATAAAGAAATATTGAATCCAGTAAGTTTTTGCAAAATTGTTGAGGTTGATTATTTTTTTTGAATGAAAATGACCAAATGACGTTTTCGGTCAAATAGTTTAGGAGTGAGGATATTATATGATTAAAGCTGAATGGCTGAAGATCTTTAAAACGAGAAAAATGCTTGTCTCAATCATTGCTGTGCTCTTTATCCCAGTAATGTATGCGGGTATGTTTTTATGGGCGTTTTGGGATCCTTATGCAGGGCTGCCTAATCTACCAGTAGCTGTTGTAAATGAAGATACTGGTGCTGAGATGGATGGCGTTAAATTAGATTTAGGGAACACCTTAGTCGATAAGTTGATGGATAGCGAACAATTTAACTTTATAGAAGTTTCAAAGGATGAGGCTGAAAAAGGTTTAAATGGTCGTGATTATTATATGATTCTAGAAATTCCAACAAATTTCTCTGAACATGCTACAACGCTATTAGATGACAAACCATCAAAATTAGTGATGAATTACATTCCAAACGAGGGACTAAACTTCCTTGGTGCTCAAATTGGTGAAACAGCCATGGATCGTGTACGGGCAGAAGTAAATGCACAAGTATCAGCGACTTATGCTGAAAAATTATTTGATTCTATTGCAACACTTGGAGATGGCTTTACAGAGGCGGCAGATGGCTCCCATAAGCTAGATGAGGGTGCACAAAAAGTAGCAAATGGTGCAAAAGATTTAAAAGGGTACTTAGAGCAATTGGCATCAAGTACAGTTGAATTATCTAATGGTACAGATAAACTAACAAAAGGTGCTGGAGATGCTGCAAAAGGTGCGAATGATTTATCTAGTGGTTTAGTCAAACTACAAGATGGTACTGTTCAATTACAACAAGGTGCACAGCAAGCAGCAAATGGTGCTTCTAGTCTAGAACAAGGGTTATCGCAATACACACAAGGTGTTGCAAAAGTTGGTGCAGGTTTAAACACTTTAAACGACAAACAACAACAAATTAGTGCAGGGGCAGCATCTATTGCTGAAAATGCAGGTGCCTTAAACGGTGCAGCAAATCAACTTACAGCTGGTTCTGCAAAAGTTGAAGAAGGTATTACAGCTTTAGCAAATCAATTACAAGGTATGATGGCTTCAATGCCTGAAGAGCAAGCAGCTGTATTAAAACAAACATTAACAGAACTACAAGCAGGAAGTGCTAGTGTGCATAATGGTTTATCATCATTATCTGCTGGAACAGAAAAACTTCAAGCGGGTGCTAATCAAGTAAGCTCTGGTGCAAGTCAAATTGCAGCAGGTCAAGCAGAAGTATTAGCAGGGGCTAATGCATTAACAGCGAAAAGCAGTGCTTTAATGGAAGGTGCCAAAGGCTTACAAGCAGGTAATGCGACATTAGCGGCAAAATTAGGTGAATTACACGCAGGTGTGAATACAGCTGTAACAGGTTCAAAAACGTTAGCATCAGGATTAAATGAATTAGCGAGTGGTACAACAACATTAAATCAAGGTACTTCTACACTTGCGTCAAAATCTGGTGAGCTAGCACAGGGTTCAGCAACACTTGCAGATGGTTCTACTGAATTAGCAGATGGTACATCTACTTTATCTGGCAAATTAGGTGAAGCAAGTGAAAAAGCAAATGAAGTAAAAGCAAATCAAGACACTTATGATATGGTAGGTAGTCCAGTTGAAGTTGAAAAAGAATCTGTTAACCATGTTCCTAACTATGGTACAGGTTTCGCACCATACTTCATTTCTCTTGGCTTATTCGTAGGAGCATTATTAATTTCGATTGTGTTCCCACTTGTTGAACCAGCAATTCGCCCAAAAAATGGAGCAACTTGGTTTACAAGTAAAGTAACTGTATTAGCAGTTGTAGGTTTAATACAAACATTGTTAACGGTAGTTATTGTTAAATGGGGTCTAGGACTTGAAGTGAATAACATGGGCTACTTTATCGTAACAGCATTATTAACTAGCTATGTATTCTTAGCTTTAATTCAAATGCTAGTTTCAATTTTTGGTGACCCTGGACGTTTCATGGCAATTGTCGTGTTAATTTTACAATTAACAACAAGTGCAGGTACGTTCCCACTAGAATTAATCCCATCACCATTACAAGTATTTAACAAGCTATTACCGATGACATATACGGTTCAAGCATTTAAATCAAGCATTTCTACTGGCGATACATCATTCTTAATGCAAAACTATGGTGTTCTAGCTGGATTCTTAGTAGCATTCTTAGCAATCACTTTCGGTTACTTCATGCTACTTCACAATAAACGTTACTCTAAAGTAGCAGAAGAAAACTAATTCATAAAGCACTCACCAAAGTTGGTGAGTGCTTTTTGTTCATGTTAAAGGATTGTCAATGAATCTTATCGACAACATAAAACACCAGCTGATATGAGCGTATCAGCTGGTGTTTTGTAAGTGTAAGAGATTTAATTAAGGGTTCATCAAAATATGATGAAGGGTGTCAATATTGCTACGTGTGGGGCACGTATATGACAATTACAGAATAGGCAAATGCTTATAGGTGGTTACATTTTTCACAAGTGTTGCTGTAGCATTCGCTTTGTTCTTCCATCTTTTCACCGCACTCAGTACATTGCTTTGCAGGTAAATTCTTGAAAAATTCAACTACGTTTTCTAACATTGTGGACTCCTCCTTTAAGTTCATCTGTACTATTACTGTTTCTATATTTTCTAGTGTATTATAACAGATGCGTTTCGTCAACACAAAATGCCTAATTTACGTTAAAATTAAAATGGATATTTTGTGAAGGAGGAAACGTAAACTATGATTTTCGTTGATAATAAAGGGATCCATGATCCACGTATTAATCTTGCTATTGAGGAGTATTTGTTAAAAACAATGGACGTTGAGAAAGAGCCTGTGCTTCTTTTTTACATCAATCAACCGTCCATCATCATCGGGAAAAACCAAAATACAATTGAGGAAATCAATACAGACTATGTAGAGGACAATGGCATTATTGTAGTGCGCCGTTTATCAGGGGGAGGAGCTGTTTATCATGATTTAGGGAATCTTAACTTCAGCTTTATTACAAATGATGATGGCAATAGTTTTATGAATTATAAAAAATTCACACAGCCAGTGGTAGATGCTCTAGCAAAAATGGGTGTGAATGCAGAGCTTTCAGGACGCAATGACATTCTTGCAGAGGGGCGTAAAGTTTCTGGAAATGCTCAGTTTTCTACAAGAGGGCGTATGTTCAGCCACGGCACATTGATGTTCGATACAGAAATTGATGCGGTTGTCTCTGCATTAAAAGTCAAAAAGGATAAGATTGAATCGAAAGGTATTAAATCTATACGTTCCCGAGTAGCAAACATTTCAGAGTTTTTAAAGGAGAACATGACGATAGAAGAGTTTCGCCTTGAGATTTTGAAATCCATTTTCGGTGGAGAAGAAAATATTCGTTATTATGAGTTAACAGAGGAAGATTGGGCAAATATTCACAAGCTATCAGCAGAGCGTTATCAAACATGGGAATGGAACTTTGGGAAATCACCGCGCTTTAACATTCAAAAAACACATCGTTTCCCAACAGGTGGTATTGACATCCGCCTAGAAGTGAACCATGGAGTAATTGAAGAAGCACATATTTTTGGTGATTTCTTTGGTGTAGGTGATATGGCTGATATAGAGCAGCGCCTAATTGGGACAAACTATGATCGAGCGGCCATTGCTAATGTATTAGCAGACATTGATATTCCTACATATTTTGGTGGAATTTCAACTGAGGACTTTTTACAATTAATTTATTAAGGAAAATTCGGTTTCGTGTACTATTTTAGCCTAAAGGTTCGCTGACAATTATGTCGTCGAACCTTTTTTTGATACAATATAGAAAGAAAGGAGTGTTGATATGGAAAAGCATCGAATATTCATAGTCGAAGATGATATTAAAATTGCATCGTTACTAGCGGAAACGCTTAGAAAATATCAATACGAAGTTGCAACAATTCAAGAATTTGATCATCTTATTGAAGAATTTACAGCATTTAATCCACATATGGTGCTGCTTGATATAAATTTACCAGCCTATGATGGCTACTATTGGTGTCGTCAGCTACGCCAGCATACAACGTGCCCAATTATTTTTATTTCTGCTCGCTCAGGAGAAATGGACCAAATTTTCGCACTTGAAAATGGGGGAGACGATTTCATTACAAAGCCGTTCAACTATGAGATTGTTTTAGCTAAAATTCGCAGTCATCTACGCCGTACATATGGTGAGTATGCAGCAAGGCAAGAGGAGCGGACAATTAAGCAAGGACAGCTTGTACTTCATTTAGAAAGAATGGAGCTACATAAAAATGATTTAGAAATTCCACTTCAGAAAAAAGAATGTATCATTCTAGAATTACTGATGGGGAATGCGCCAAAAGTCGTGACACGTGAGCAACTTTTAGAGGAGCTGTGGGACGATCAGGCATTTGTTGATGAGAACACATTGAATGTTAATATGACCCGAGTACGTAAAAAATTAACCGATTATAACATATCGTCAACTATTGAAACCGTACGTGGCGCTGGTTATCGATTTATATTAAGTGCGGGTGAACTGTAGTGGGCTGGAAATTATTTTTACGTGATTATGCTTCATTTATAGTGTTCCAGCTTTTATTAGTTGGCTTTATCATGGTCATCTATGGACTAGACGGTTTCCGAAATATTGATACGGCTATATATTCCTTTTGTATTAGCCTTGTACTATTAGCTTCCTTTTTACTTGTCCGTTATTTAATGCGACAACGATACTTAGTGAAAATAACCCAGCTTCCAACAGCGATGGAGGATGTGCTCCAAAAAAATGCGAAGACCCCAGAAGCTATGCAAACTGAGAAATATATGCATGAATTGTATCGTCTTTATCAGCATGAGCTACATGCATTATATGCCAGTCAAAAGAGACATGATCAGTTTATGAATCAATGGGTACATCAAATGAAAACACCAATTTCTGTCATGGAGCTATTATTACAGGATGACCGACCTCTTGATAAAAAGAATATACAGGAGGAAATAGATCGCTTGCGTAGAGGCTTGGACATGGTACTAGTCAATGCGCGTTTAGAAAATTTTGAGGACGATATGCAAGTTGAGCAGGTTGCGCTTAAAGCAATTGTTACTGCAACTGTTAATGAAAATAAACGTTTATTTATTACGAAAAGAGTTTTCCCAGAAATTCATATAGACGATAATCTTATTGTTGCGAGTGATTCAAAATGGCTTCGCTTCATTCTAGGACAATTTATTACAAATGCTGTGAAATATACCTTTGAAGCTAATAAAAAAATTACAATTTCTGCCATAACGAAGGATGACTTTGTACAGCTAGCCATTTGTGATGAGGGAATTGGAATTCCAGCTTCCGATCTGTCACGTGTGACGAAGGCCTTTTTTACCGGTGAAAATGGGCGAAAAACAGGGGAATCTACTGGGATGGGCCTGTATTTAGCCAAAGAAATCTGTGAAAAACTAGGACATGATTTGGCTATTACGTCAGAGGTAGGAAAAGGGACGATTGTGACTGTGACATTTACAAACTAGGGGGCGCTAGAATGGTAGAAGTACGTATTGAAGATTGGGTATTAACGATTGATAAGGAGAAAACAAAAGCTCTTTATATGACTCATATGCAAGAGGGAGATACATTAGCTTATCAAAATTTTCTCATAGCAAATGAAAAGCTAGGCGTAGAACTACTGCATTTTTCAAATATGCTTGGGTTAAACTTACAACAACCGACATTATTGAATGCATTTCCTGTCGAAGGTCAAAAGATTATGTACAGTGGGTATTATACGGTATGTGGTGAGATTGTAGATGGAGAAATGGATGCTTGGGATGTCATTATTGGAGAACATTGCTTTAGTTTGGTAGAGGAAGAGTCCGTAATAGCATTGATAGAGCCTCATTTTCAAATTGGCTTTGAGGTAGTATTAGAGTGGCTTTTACCACAGCCATTAGAATTAATGAAGAAATAAGGTGAATGAAGGATGCCTATTTTACAAATTAAAGATGTGACGAAAGTGTATGAAGGTAAGGTCACGCACCGTGCTTTAAATCAATTGAGCTTTGATGTTGAAGAAGGTGAGTTTCTAGCTGTTATGGGGCCTTCAGGAAGCGGTAAAACAACATTACTGAATATTATTTCAACCATTGATGAACCGACAAGTGGAGAAATCATACTGGATGGAATGAATCCACATAAGCTGAATGCAACAGAGCTTGCTTACTTCAGAAGAAGACAGCTCGGTTTTGTCTTTCAAGATTTCAATCTTTTGCATATGCTGACGGTTGAAGAAAATATCGTGCTGCCATTAACTTTAGATCAGCAGCCGCTAGAAGTAATGGAGGAACGTCTAGCTAGTATTGTTGAAAAGCTAGACTTAACTTCTTTTCTTCATAAACGTCCAAATGAAATTTCTGGTGGACAGGCACAAAGAACTGCCATTGGGCGAGCACTTATTCATAATCCTAGCCTTATTTTAGCAGATGAGCCAACGGGTAATTTAGATTCTAATTCTTCACGTGATGTGCTAGAACTTTTAACGAAAGTTAATCGTGAGAAACAAACAACGATTGTGATGGTCACGCATGATCCGATTGCAGCAAGCTATTGTGATCGAGTGTTATTCATTAAAGATGGTGAATTTTTCAATGAAATTTATCGTGATGATCGTCGTCAAATGTTTTTCCAACGCATATTAAATGTTTTGAGCTTACTAGGAGGAGGGCAAGTAGGTGACCTTTCGACAATTCGCTTACCGTAATGTCGTGCGGAACAGCCGTATCTATGGTGCCTTTTTCATGGCAAGCTTTTTTTCGGTGGCTGTATTTTTTATCTATTCCATGTTAATGTTTCATCCAGATATTGAACGAGGGATATTAGGCGAAGTATCCCTGATAGGAATGGTGGGTGCAGAAATTGTACTCGTCCTCTTTACATTATTCTTTTTATATTATTCCATGAGTGCCTTTTTAGAGGCTAGATCCCAAGAATTCGCTATTTTATTGCATTTGGGAATGGAAAAGCGCCAGATGAATCGACTTGTTTTTTTAGAAACAATGATCATTGGATCTGGCTCCATCATTGTAGGGATTGTGTTTGGCTTCTCGTTTTCCAAATTCTTTTTTATGATTGTACGAGAAATTTTGCATTTAGATGATTTACCCCTTTACGTTTCCTGGGAGCCATTTTTACTGACAATTGGAGTGTTCACAAGTGCGTTTGTAGTAATTTCATTTATTAGTGTGTACTTCACACGAGAGCGAAAATTACGTGATCTTTTAAAAGGTAGTGATTATTTAAATAGCCTAGCTACCTATTCAAAAATCCGAGCTGTCTATGGTGTTGCTTTAATTTTAACGACATATATTTTAGCGTTTGTTGTAGGACATACTTCTTTGATCGGTTTAACCCTGTTAATCCCATTTTCCGCAACATTTGGAACATATTATTTTTTTAGTGATTCCGTTCCTTGCTTTTTAGATTTAGCCCGGGGAAAACGCAAATATCATTGGCAGCGGTATCGTCTACTATCTCTTGCTGAACAAACTCATATTATGATGGATAATGTAAAAATGTTTTTCGTTGTAACGATGGTATCAACCCTTGCATTTTTATCTGTTGGTGTTTTAGCGACTATGTCCTCCTATACAACCCAATATGATCGGCTAAATCCATTGGGGCTCGTTTATAAAGGGGATGTCGACAATCCATATGAACGAGAGCATATCAATTCATTAAGGCTACAATTAGAGGAGAAGGGTTTATCCTATCAGCTTTCTCGTTTTATTGTAGTGAAGCAAACCTCTTCTTTTACACGCAATGAGGTTGAGGTCTTTCGAGAGTCCGATATGAATGTCTTACTTTCTTCTTACAGCTATCCTTTGTTGAATTTAGGATCTGGAGAGGCAGTGTTTATCCCTTATTCAGAGGATTCACTAAAAAAATTAAAAAATAGAATCGTGCATACCGTGCTAGAGGAAAATAATATACCGATAACGATTGATAGTGTCTATCCAAAAATAGTATTCCCTGGTTCGATTGTAAGTGTCAATTCCATCGTCATCAGTGATGAAGATTTTGCTAAGCTTGTTCGTCCAATTGCTGATCAAGACATTATTCAACCAAGCTATCATTTATTTACGTTTGTGATTCCACAGTGGATGGAGACTAAGGAAATCGGTAAAAATATAGATTATCTAGAGTCTAATTTGTATTTTATTAAGAAGGATAAATTTAGTCCTTTTTACTTTGAGAATGCTGGATTAAATTATTCTTATATACTAGCTACTTACTCACTCTTTACATTAGTAGGTGTTTTAGTTGCCACTGTCTTTCTACTTGCAGCTGGGAGCTTTATCTATTTCAAATTGCATACGTCACTTGAACGAGAAAAGCGCAAATTTGATGTATTAAAGCGTATGGGTTTAACCGATGCAGAGCTTAAAAAGCTTGTTAATCGTCATTTATTTCCTCAATTCTTCTTACCATGGGGTGTTGCGATGATGCATAGTGCCTTTGCTTTTCTAATGGTTCAAGGCATTTTGAGAGACATTGCAAATATTTCGATTGTAAAAGAAGTGTTCTTTGCTTTTGGCTTTTTTGTGTTAATACAAGTCGTCTACTTTTATTTAATTCGTTGGCGCTACATCTCTCATATTCGTTCATGATGTATTTGTTTAAAAGAGCAAAAAATGAATTATTTGACGTAATTTACGACATGAAATAAAAAGACTCATTGTCTTTTAGATATATTTCTTATATAATATTACTGAATAACGATTCATTTTATACGATAAGGGGATGGTGTAATTGAATTTAGTTTCACGTGTTCACCAACAGGCAACAGAACAACCGGAAAAAGTTGCGTATCATTTTATGGGGAAGGATACTACTTACGGGGAATTTGAGCTTACAGTTGGTCGCTTTGCAAAGGGGTTACAAGATTTAGGCGTTGAAAAAGGGGATCATGTGGCGTTTTTACTCGGCAATACGCCTCATTATTTAATTGCTTTGTATGCAACAATGCGCTTAGGGGCAACAGCAATACCAGTCAATCCAATCTATACACCTGATGAAATTTCATATATTTTGCATAATGGGGATGTAAAAGTAGTTATTGCGCTGGATGCTTTGCTACCACTTGTTGAAAAGGGTGTACAAGCTTTTCCGCAAGTAGCATCATTCGTTATTTGTGAAACAACGCCAGATGTAGTAGAAAAAGTGGCTGCTTTATCACCACAAGCACAAGAAAAGACACATTTATTTACACAAGTTATCACTAATGCTTCTCAATCTTTACAGCCTATTGAAGTTGCAGATGACGATAATGCTATCATTTTGTATACTTCTGGTACAACAGGCAGTCCAAAGGGTGCCATGCTGACACATGGCAATGTCTATTCAAATGCTCGTGATGTTGCCCATTATTTAGGAATTAAGGCGGATGATCGTGTTATCGCTACTTTACCGGTATTCCATGTATTTGCCTTAACGGTTGTAGTCAATGCGCCTTTATTAAGCGGAGCTACAGTTTTACTTACACCAAGATTTAGTCCTACAGAAATTTTTGCACTAGCGAGAGAACAAAAAGCAACAGTATTTGCTGGTGTTCCAACTATGTATAATTTCTTATATCAATTACCTGAGGGCAATCCAGAAGATTTCTCGACAATTCGTTTGGCCATTTCAGGTGGTGCCTCTTTACCTGTTGCACTACTACATAATTTCGAGCAGAAATTTAATGTGCGTGTGTCCGAGGGGTATGGCTTATCAGAAGCTTCACCCGTTACATGCTTTAATCCGCTAGATCGTGATCGAAAAGCCGGCTCTATTGGTACTTCCATTAGTAATGTAGAGAATAAAGTGGTTGATGTGAACGGTCAGGAAGTGCCTGTTGGCGAAGTAGGGGAGCTAATTGTACGTGGTCCTAACGTAATGAAGGGCTATTATAAAATGCCAGAAGAAACAGCGATGGCGATACGGGATGGCTGGCTTTATACAGGAGATTTAGCAAGAGTAGATGAGGAAGGGTATTTTTATATTGTTGATCGCAAAAAAGATATGATTATTGTTGGGGGCTATAATGTTTATCCTCGAGAAGTGGAGGAAGTCTTGTTTACACATAATAATATTGTGGAGGCAGCAGTTGTAGGGTTCCCAGATCCTAACTTAGGGGAAGCCGTTCATGCATATGTTGTACTAAAAGAAGTAGCAGCCACGTCTACAGAGGACCTCCTTTCTTATTGTGCTAAGCATATGGTAAAGTATAAAGTTCCAAAAGTAATCGAGATTTTAGACGAACTTCCGAAGAACACGACAGGAAAAATACTACGTCGTTCATTAAAAGAAAAAGTTTAAACGAGAAAAGCTACTATTGAAAAATGGTAGCTCTTTTTTTGTACATTATTCGTATAATAGTAAAATCAGTTGAGCGTAACTATCTGTAAGTGATAAAATCAAACTTGTGAAATCTTCTACATACTTTTCAAGAGCTTGTCATATAGTGAGGAAGTAATGTAAAAAGACGTACAAAACTTGGAACCCTTTGATGTGGAGCTACGTCAAAGCTTTTAGTAAAAATACTATTGAAAGAGAGCATACAAAAACATGATTGAACTCATTAAAGAGTTAATAAGCTTTATTATCCATATTGATGTACATTTAGAAGAAATTATTCGTGATTTTGGCAATTGGAGTTATCTTATTTTATTTGCGATTGTTTTTGTAGAGACAGGCGTTGTTATTTTCCCGTTCTTACCTGGTGATTCATTGCTATTTGCAAGTGGTACACTAGCAGCTGCAATGGGAGCCTTTGATATGTGGATTCTAATCCCTGTATTTTTAGCAGCAGCTATTTTAGGAGATACGATGAACTATCATATTGGTCATAAGGTAGGAACATCTATACCTCCAAAGAGCCTTCTTGGTAGAGTTGTGAAGAAAGAACGCATGGAGGCAGCAGAAAAATTCTTTAATACTCATGGTGGGAAAACGATTGTTATAGCCCGTTTTATGCCATTTATTCGTACATTCATTCCGTTTGTAGCCGGTGCAAGTAAAATGAACTATAGCTACTTCCTTCTTTATAATATTCTTGGTGCCGTTTTATGGGTTTTCAGCTGTACATTACTAGGCTATTTCTTTGGGAATATTCCTATTATCAAAGATAACTTCTCAATAGTACTTATATTGATTATCTTTATCTCTGTTGTACCTGCAGTAATCGGAGCCATTAAATCCAAAGTTGGTAAATAATAAGGACAGTCCTTGTGATGAAAAAATCACTTGGACTGTCTTTTTTTGGATTAGTAGGACCGTGTTAAATTATATTGAAGTATAAGCATCAGGTTGTAAAAAATGCTATACTTAGAATTACTAGAATATGGAGAAATGGGGGTATCGAAATGGAAGTATTTATTGGCAGACAGCCTATCTTTAATCTTCATGAGCAGGTTGTTGCGTATGAATTATTATATCGTGGCAAAAACGTAAATGCCTTTCCAATGGTTGATTCAGATGCAGCAACTATTGACGTACTTGTGAACTCATTTCTTTCAATTGGTTTTGAAGAAGTAACAAAAGGTAAACCGGGTTTTGTTAATTTTACAGAAAACTTATTGATGAGCTCAATTCATGAATTTTTAAATCCCTCACAGGTTGTGATTGAGATATTAGAAGATGTTCCGCTTACCCCACAGTTAGTTGAACGGGTGATTGAGCTGAAAAAATATGGATTCCAAATAGCATTAGATGATTTTATTATGGAAGAACATGTAGAAGTTTATGATGAACTGTTCGAACAAGTCGACTATATTAAAGTAGACTTTTTAGCTTCATCTATCGTAAAAAGAATGGAGATTGAAAGTGAAGTAAAGGAAAGATTTCCACATATTCAATTACTCGCTGAAAAAGTAGAAACTCGCCATCAATTTGAAGTGGCTAAATCCTCTGGGTATGTATTGTTTCAAGGCTATTTTTTTGAACAACCTCAAATAATACACGCAACAGACATTCCAGCGAATACGATCCAATACATTCATATCATCTCATTACTAAAAGAAGAAGAGCCAAATATTCAACTACTAGCAGAAAATATTGAACGGGACATCTCATTGACGTATAAATTATTACAAATGATTAATAATTCTTCTAAGCGCTCAAAATCTAAAGTACGCTCTATTAAACAAGCCATTGTCCTCCTTGGGATTTCGAATTTACGAAAATGGATTTATTTATTGGCTATGCGAGAAATGGATATAGATGCCGACTCTGATTTATTTAAAGAAGTGATGTGTACATCTTTATTCCGTGCAAAGGTCTGTGAGAAATTAGCGAAGCTTTCCTACAAAAAGAATTTCTCGGAATATTTCTTAGTGGGCATGTTTTCACTAATTGATACATTACTTCAAAGACCGATGGAAGCTATTCTACACCAGCTTCCATTTTCGGAGGATATCACGAATACAATATTAGGTAATGAAACGGACATGACACCTTATTTGGAGTTTAGTATCGCTTTAAGTAAATTAGACTGGGAGCGATTAGAGGAGCTAGCTACACAATTGAATATCCAATTAGTTGATATTGATCAATTATATTATGAGGCCATGGAATGGGCAGAAAAATCATTTTAAATGACTGTACTCTTGTTAAGAAGCTATCTTATTTTCAGGTGAGTTAGCTTCTTTTGTATGTCTACAAGACAGTGCTTTCTTCATCAAGATGAAGTTCTCAATGTGAAAAGTATTTGCTATAATCATCACGTCTTTAAAAAATTCTGATAGTTGAAGTGGGCGTGGGGAAATGAAGCATGATGTGAGAGAAAGCATTGTGGAGTATGTGTATGTGATAGTAGGAGCGGCAATAATAGCTATTGGTTTTAATGTCTTTTTATTACCAAATCAAGTCGCTTCAGGTGGGGTCAGTGGAATTAGTACGATTTTGCATGGTTTATTTGGTTGGAATCCGGGAATTGTTCAATATGCGTTTAATATTCCACTATTTATTGCTGGAGTGTTGTTGCTGGGCAAAAAATTTGGTATTAAATCATTTATCGGTACGATTACGTTACCGTTTATTGTCTTGTTAACAAATAGCTGGGAACCTTGGACTGATAATTCTTTACTTGGAGCTCTTTTTGGTGGAATTGTTGTTGGATTAGGAATAGGACTGGTCTTTAAAGGGAATGCTTCAACTGGTGGCACTGATTTACTAGCGCAAATCATTACGAAATTTACTGGATTATCGCTTGGTACGAGTGTGCTATTAATAGATGGAATCATTGCGATTAGTGCAGCAGTTGTTTTTGATTTAGAGAAAGGTTTGTATGCCTTGATTGGACTTTATGTAACGACAAAAACAATTGATATCATTCAGCTAGGTTTTAGTCAATCTAAAATGGTCTATATTATTACGGTGAAACAAGATGAAGTTCGGCAAGCCATTTATGCTGAAATCAATCGTGGAGTCACGAAGTTACAAGCCATCGGAGGTTATACGGGAGAAGCACGACCAGTTCTTATGGTTGTTGTTTATCAAACAGAATTCACAAAGCTGAAACAACTCATTAAAAGCGTTGACCCATCAGCGTTTGTTATCGTTTCTGATGCGTATGAGGTATTAGGAGAAGGTTTCAAACGTGCATAATTTTGGTATAATGGCGGCGTAAGATAATTATTATGAGGAGGGGTACTAATGAAAAAAGCAATGTTAACATTAGTGTTCGGATCAGCAATCTTTTTAGCTGCATGTGGCGGCGGAGATAAAGAGGCAACTAACAATGAAAGTGCCGCTGCTCCGGATGGTGAAGCAATTGCTATGAAATCTTGTGTTTCTTGTCATGGTGGCGAGCTACAAGGTGCGACTGGACCAGCATTAAACGATGTAGGTTCTCGTTTATCAGAATCAGAAATTTTAGATATTATTAATAATGGTAAAGGTGGCATGCCTCCTGGAGTTGTTAAAGGGGCAGATGCTGAGGCAGTTGCTAAATGGTTAGCTACTCAGAAATAATACTATTCAAAACTAGCGGACTGGAGAGCCGCTAGTTTTTTTGTTAAGAGTAAATACATTTCTTTTATACATAGACATGCTAAAATAAGGAGAACCTTATCCATTGATTGGAGGCTTTTTCATTGGTCGTAGTATTAACAAGAGATGTTATGGAGAAATTTAAGTTAGAGTTATTAGCTGGTGAGGAAGGGATCGGCAGAACAATAGTGACAAGTGATATTTCAAGACCTGGACTTGAAATGGCAGGTTATTTTACACATTATCCTGCTAATCGTGTACAATTGCTTGGCAAAACAGAGCTATCTTTTTTTGAAATGCTGCCAGCAGATGTCAAGCTAGAGCGTATGCGTTTGCTTTGTTCGCAAGATACGCCTGCTATTATTATTTCTCGAGATTTAGAAGTGCCAGAGGAGCTTATACAAGCTTCCAACGAAAAGCATGTTCCAGTTTTTAAAACACATATGACGACAACAAAATTTTCGAGTAGATTGACAAACTACTTAGAGGGACGCCTAGCACCAATGACAGCAGCCCATGGTGTACTCGTCGATGTGTATGGAATTGGTATTTTAATTATTGGGAAAAGTGGCGTAGGTAAAAGTGAAACAGCACTTGAGCTTGTAAAAAAAGGTCATCGATTAGTAGCAGATGACTGTGTAGAAATTCGTCAAGAATCGGAAAACTTATTAATTGGTAGTCCACCACCTTTGTTGGAACATTTATTAGAAATACGTGGTATTGGGATTATTGACATTATGACACTATTTGGTGCGAGTGCAGTGCGTCCATATAAACGTATTACACTGATCATTGAGCTGGAAATTTGGGACCCGCAAAAAGTTTATGATCGATTAGGCTTAGAAGAAGAGAAAATGAAAATAATTGATACTGAGCTGACAAAATTAACAATCCCAGTACGCCCAGGGCGCAATGTCTCCGTTATTATTGAAGTAGCTGCGATGAATTATCGCTTGAAGAAAATGGGGGTTAATGCAGCTGAGGAATTTTCAAGACGCTTAGATGAAGTCATTTCGTCGAATGATGTGTTAGACGATTAATACAAACAAACCATCCATGATTAATGACATATTGAGAGGGGTAGAAGATGGATTTATTACTATTACAGATTAACCCGATTGCTTTCCATTTAGGGCCAATTCCAGTGCGTTGGTATGGATTGCTGATTGTGTCGGGAATCATTTTAGCCTATGTTGTCGGGCAGAGAGAGGCTGTTAAGAGAGGATTGCCTGAAGACTTCCTTGCAGACTTGTTATTATGGGCAGTGCCAATATCCATCATCTGTGCACGTATTTACTATGTGTCAATGCGATGGGATTACTATAGTGAAAATCCCGGGAAAATCATTGAAATATGGAATGGCGGTATTGCCATTCATGGTGCCCTCATCGGGGCATTTGTCACAGCTTACATATATACTCGTATAAAAAATGTAAGCTTTTTACGAGTAGCGGATATTGCAGCACCAAGTATTTTAATCGGTCAGATTATTGGTCGATGGGGCAACTTTATGAACCAAGAGGCCTATGGTGGAGAGGTATCTAAAGCATTTTTAGAAAATCTCATGCTGCCAGATTGGATTATCAATCAAATGTATATCGAAGAATTAGGTTCGTATGTACATCCGACGTTTTTATATGAATCCGTCTGGAACCTTATTGGGCTTATTATTTTACTTGTTTTACGCAAAGTAAATTTAAATCGTGGGGAAATTTTCTTTAGTTATTTAATTTGGTATTCAATTGGTCGTTTCTTTATTGAAGGAATGCGTACAGATAGTCTGTATCTTGTAGGCGATTTACGCTCAGCGCAGGTTGTATCTATTATTGGGATTATCGTTGGACTTGGAGCGATTATTTATCGCAGAATAAAGGTAAAACCAGCCGTGAAATACTTGGATAACAAATAAGGGGATGTAAAAAATATGGCTGTAAAAGCTCTACTATTCGACTTTGATGGAACTTTACTTAATACAAATGATTTAATCATTCAAACATTTATGCATGTGTTAAATGAGCGATTTCCCGGGCAATATTCGCCAAAAGACTGCTTGAAATTCATTGGTCCATCCCTGAAACAGACATTTAATGACATTGCTCCAGGTGAAGAGGAGGCTTTAATAGCAAAATATCGCGCTTGGAATATAGAACATCATGATGAACTTGTGAGCCAATACCCTGATGTAGTAACAACGCTAGAACAATTAAAAGCACAAGGTATTCGCTTGGCCATTGTTTCGACGAAACGTAATGATACCATTGATCGAGGACTTTCAATACTAGGTGCTACACATCTATTTGATGTCCGTATTGGCACAGACGATGTGAAAAATGTAAAGCCTGATCCAGAGCCAGTCCTACTAGCTTTGGAGCGCTTAGGGATAGACAAGGAAGACGCAATTATGATTGGAGATAATTCGCATGATATTGAAGCGGGTCATCGTGCAGGAGTAAGAGCAGCAGGTGTTGCTTGGGCGATTAAAGGTGAGGCATACTTACAGCAATATCAACCAGAATATATGCTTCAGCATATGACGGATTTATTTGATATTGTGAAAGAGGGGTAAGTTAGATGGCGCGTAAAACAGAACGTTACCGTGTTGAAGGAGCTAATTCGCTTTGGAATATTTATGACACGGTGTCCTTTTGGAAGGTGATGAAGTGTTTCATTGTCATTCAAATCGGACGCTTCACACCATTTTTACGTGTGAAAAACTGGTTATATCGTACATTTTTAAATATGACAATTGGCGAGCGAACTTCATTAGCGTTGATGGTTATGCCAGACACTATGTTTCCTGAACGTATTTTCATTGGAGAAAATACGGTAATTGGTTTTAATACGACCATTTTAGCGCATGAATATTTAATAGAAGAATACCGTTTAGGTGATGTTTATATTGGTAATGAAGTCATGATTGGAGCAAATTCAACGATTTTACCTGGTGTAACAATTGGAGATGGTGCTATTGTTTCAGCCGCCTCCCTCGTACATAAGGATGTACCAGCAGGTTGTTTAGCAGGAGGAAACCCTATGAGAATTATTTATACTGCTGAACAAATGGCAGAGCGTAAGCGTAATGAAGTTGTAGAGTGGAGTACGCCACAAAAGTAGAAAAACTCACGTTGTATGGAGACATACTTCGTGAGTTTTTTTAGTATAAAGGCTATCCAGAACACTTGTAGGCATAGCTTTTATTGTGATGGTCCATGAAAGTGCTTCGTCATAATATAGTCCAAATACACATATTGTTTAAATTTAAAGAAATGATGTTATGGGTTCGTACACCATACAATGTATATAATTAACAGAAAAATAAGTATTTAAAGATTGTGAAAATAGAGAAGATAACGTTGACTGTTTAAGCAAAATAAGTTAGAATTCTTTCATAATCTAATTCTCTAATACTCTAGTGAATTAAAGTGTGATATAAGGATGTGACCATATGTCTTCATTAAAAATGTTTGAAAAACCACTTGGAATGCGTGATACATTCCCGCAAATCTATGAGAAGGTTGAAGCCGTTAGACATGCAGGCAGAGACTTTTTATATAAAAGGGGTTATGAGTTTATTAAAACACCTGCTGTGGAATATTTCGATACGGTCGGGAAAGCTTCAGCGATAGCGGATGCTCATTTATTTAAATTGGTGGATAGTCAGGGGAACACACTAGTATTGCGACCAGATATGACAACGCCTATTGCTCGAGTAGCAACATCGAAATTATTGAAAGAAATGATTCCACTACGCCTTGCGTATTTCGCAAGTGTTTTTCGTGCTCAAGAAGCTGAGGGAGGAAGACCAGCAGAGTTCGACCAGATGGGGATTGAGTTAATAGGTGATCAATCCGTATTTGCTGATGCAGAAGTCATTGTTACAGCAATGGAGCTATTGAAGCATTTTAAATTAGAGGAATTTAAAGTGACAATTGGTCATGCAGGCATCCTTCATTGCATTTTACAAGATTACACAGAGAGTAACGAGCAACAAGCAATACTAAGAGCTTTGCTTGTCCAACGGAATTATGTAGGGTTTGAAGAAGCGGTGGAGTCATTTGATTTGCCAAAAGCTAAAACCGATGCTCTCCTCCAGTTTATAGAAGAAGCAATGAATGTAAGGGATATTCGGGATATTGAAAAATATGTACGTAAAAATGATGCGTTAGAGTATATGCAGCAGCTTGCTCAGCTACTAGAAATGGCTGACTTAGCTGAACATGTTACTTTTGATTTCACACTTTCGAGTCATATGAGCTATTACACTGGCATGCTTTTTGAAGTATTTGCGGTAGGGAGCGGTTTTCCGTTAGGGAATGGTGGCCGTTATGATGGCTTGCTAGGGGTATTTGGTTCAAAGGTTGGTGCGACAGGTTTTAGCATTCGAGTTGACCGATTATTAGAAACGTTAAATGGGGAGTCAGAGAAACAACAGGAAGCAACCGTTGTGCTCTTTGAGGAAGAACAATTCGAGGCAGCATTGTTAAAGGTCAAAGCATTGCGAGCAGCAGGGAAATTGGCTACTTTACAGTTACGTAGCAGCCTAGTAGATGAAGCAGCCTATTTAGCTTACTTTACAGAAGTGGTGGTTGTAGGACAGGAGGAAATTGGCAGTGAATGAATTAACGATTGCAATGCCAAAAGGGCGAATCTTTGAAGAGGCCTATCGAATGCTATTAGAGGCAGGTTTTAATTTACCAGCAGAAGTAGAAATGTCACGTAAATTAATGATTGAAATACCAGAGGAAAAAATTCGCTTTATTTTATCAAAGCCAATGGACGTTCCTGTCTATGTTGAACATGGTGTTGCTGATATTGGGATTGCTGGAAAGGATGTTTTGTTAGAACAGCAGCGTGAGGTTCATGAATTACTCGATTTAAAAATTAGTAATTGCTATATCGCATCTGCAGGTTTGCCAAATACATCAATGAATGAAATTGCACCTCGAATTGCTACGAAATATCCGAATATCGCTATGAAATATTATAAGGGAATTGGAGAGCAAGTAGAAATTATCGAACTTAATGGATCTATTGAATTAGCACCGATGATTGGTTTAGCGGATCGTATTGTCGATATTGTTTCTACTGGGCGTACACTAAAAGAAAATGGTTTAGTAGAGTACGAATTTATTACTGCCGTTTCTTCACGATTAATAGCAAACCCTGTAAGTTATCGTATGAAGGGTGAGCGTATTATGGATCTTGTCAAGCGATTGAAAAAATGTGTGAATGAGCACAAAAATAATCAAATTTAGTTACATATAAGGGACTAAAGGGGTTTAATTCGATGAAAATAACAAAGCTTGCAAAAGGTATTTCTTTAAAAAGGCCACTTGAAGGAGGAAATGAGGAACAGCTAAATGTTGTGAGACAAGTCTTATCTGAGGTGAAGAAACAGGGAGATGCAGCGATACGATTCTATACTGAAAAATGGGATGGCTATGCTCCTGAAAGCTTGCGTGTTACAGAGAAGGAAATTGCAGAAGCCGTAAATGCTCTTGATCAACAACTGTATAGCGATTTAGCAGAGGCTGCTGAAAATATTCGATTATACCATGAACAACAAATACGTACAGGCTACCATATGGAGTTGGGAGATGGTTCTTGGTTAGGACAACGAGTGACTGCTTTGGATGCAGTAGGGTTGTATGTTCCAGGTGGTACTGCAGCATATCCATCATCGGTATTAATGAATGTGATTCCGGCTCAGGTTGCAGGCGTGCAGCGTATTGTCATTACTTCTCCTGCTAATCAGAGCGGGAAATTACCAGCAGGTGTACTTGTAGCAGCTCATCTTTTAGGCATAAATGAAATCTATAAAGTTGGTGGAGCACAAGCGATTGCTGCACTTGCATACGGTACAGAAACAATTGCTCCAGTCGATAAAATTACAGGCCCTGGCAATATTTTCGTAGCTCTGGCCAAACGGGAGGTGTTTGGTGAGGTAGCGATTGATATGATTGCGGGACCTAGTGAAATTGCGGTGTTGGCTGACGACACAGCCTACCCTGATGAAATTGCTGCTGATCTTTTATCACAGGCAGAGCATGATGTATTAGCTTGTGCCATACTCGTAACGACTTCGGAACAACTAGCGAAAAAGGTTGCTGAGGAAGTAGACAAGCAATTGAAGACTTTACCACGTCAAGAAGTGGCACGGGCTTCCATAGAAAAATTCGGAGCAATTTATGTTGCTGACACTTTAGCAGATGCAGTGGAAGCAATTAACACGTTAGCACCTGAGCATTTAGAAATTCTTACAGAAAATGCAGAAGTTATTGCTGAGCAAGTAAGACATGCGGGTGGTATATTTATTGGACGATACAGCTCAGAGCCTGTTGGAGATTACTTTGCAGGGACAAATCATGTGCTACCAACCAATAGCACGGCTCGTTTTGCAAGTGGCTTAAGTGTTGATGATTTTGTGAAAAAATCAAGTATTGTTTATTATAGCGGAAAAACATGGGAAGAAAATGCACCGAAAATTGCACGTCTAGCGCGTATGGAAGGCTTAGAGGGTCATGCGCGTGCAGTGGAATCACGCGGATGGGAGAAGGAATAGGACAATGGTAGAAAAGAAACGATATGCAAAAGTAGAACGTACCACAAATGAAACGCAAATTACAGTAGCAATTGATTTAGATGGTGAAGGCCAAGCAACTATTCAAACAGGTGTTGGATTTATGGACCATATGTTAGATTTATTTATCAAGCATGGACTATTTAATGGAACCATCCAAGCGAATGGTGATACTTACATCGACGATCATCATACAACAGAAGATCTTGGTATTGTCTTAGGCCAAGCTATTCGTGAAGCACTTGGTGATAAAAAAGGTATTAAACGCTATGGTACAGCATTTGTGCCGATGGATGACGCACTAGCACAGGTTGTAGTAGATTGCTCCAATCGACCACATTTAGAGTATCGAGTGCCACCATTAAAAGAAAAAGTAGGGACGTTTGATACAGAGTTAGTGCATGAATTTTTATGGAAATTTGCGCTAGAAGCACGTATGAATGTTCACGTCATAGTACCTTATGGAAACAATACACATCATATTATTGAGGCAATTTTCAAAGCACTAGCACGTGCTATTGATGCTGCAGTAGAAATTGATCCACGTGTTAAAGGTGTACCATCGACTAAGGGGCTGTTAACGTGAAAATAGGCGTGATTGATTATGGTATGGGTAATTTATTTAGTGTAGAACAGGCATTAAAGCGACTAGGTTGTGAGGTTGTTGTGTCTGCTGATGAAAAGATGCTAGATACGACAGATGCGCTTTTATTACCAGGAGTTGGCGCATTCCCTGATGCTAGAAAGCGATTAGCAGAAACAAAGCTAGATTGTTATTTACAAAAGGCGTATAGCGAAAATCGCCCCTTATTGGGAATTTGTCTAGGCATGCAATTATTATTTGAGCAAAGTGATGAAGTAACGCCAACAAAAGGGTTAGGATTTTTTAAAGGGTGTATTACCCGCTTTACCGGTATGACAGAAGACCAGCTATACCGGGTGCCACATATGGGGTGGAATGAGCTGATATTAACGAATCAGCCGGCATGGTTGAACAATGAAATAGCAGCGAAGCATGTTTATTTTGTTCATTCCTATTATGCAAAAAATATAGACGAATCAGAGCTTGTTGCCTATGCAGATTATTATGGCATGAAAGTGCCAGGTATTGTGACAAATGGTTCCGTGACAGGCATGCAATTTCACCCTGAAAAGTCAGGGGAACTAGGTATTTATTTATTAGAGCAATGGCTGAAAGGTGTGAAAGTATGCTAACGAAACGTATTATCCCATGTCTTGATGTGAAGGAAGGTCGGGTTGTAAAGGGCATACAATTTGAATCTATTCGTGATGCAGGTGATCCAGTAGAGCTTGCGCAGTTCTATGATGAACAAGGGGCAGATGAGCTTGTCTTTCTAGATATTTCTGCTTCACATGAAGGTCGCCAAACGATGGTAGACGTTGTTCGTCAAACAGCTGCTACACTTGCCATTCCTTTTACAGTAGGTGGTGGTATTCGTACATTGGATGATATGAAACGTATTTTACGTGCGGGTGCTGATAAAGTATCAATCAATACTTCTGCTTTGGAGCGACCAGCCCTTATCCAAGAAGGCTCCGATTTCTTTGGTGCACAATGTATCGTAGTAGCAATTGATGCTCGCTATAGTGAAGTGGACGGCACGTGGATGGTTTATACACATGGTGGGCGTAACAAAACAGCTTGGTCGGCTATTGATTGGGCAAAGGAAGCTGTAAGTTTAGGAGCAGGTGAAATTTTATTAACAAGCATGAATCAAGATGGAGAAAAGTCCGGTTTTGATTTAGCTTTAACAAAAGCGGTACGAGAGGCAGTAACAGTCCCGGTTATTGCTAGTGGTGGAGCAGGACATGCCGAGCATTTTTACGAAGTATTAGCACAAGAGGTAGATGCAGATGCTGCACTGGCAGCTTCGATCTTCCATTACAAGGAAACAAGCGTAGCACAAGTAAAAGAATACCTACGTGAAAAAGGAGTGGCAATAAGATGATAGAGAACATCCAATTCGATGAGCGAGGTCTTGTTACAGCTGTTGTACAAGATGCCAATACAAAAGAAGTGCTAACGGTAGCTTATATGAATCAAGAGTCATTGGCTAAAACAATTCAATCAGGAGAAACTTGGTTTTATTCTCGTTCGCGCCAAGAGCTTTGGCATAAAGGGGCTACAAGTGGTCATACGCAACAAGTAGTATCCATAAAAGCAGACTGTGATCAAGATGCCTTAGTGGTGGAAGTTCTACCAGCTGGACCAGCCTGTCATAACGGTACAACTTCTTGCTTTACGGAGGTTATTCAACAATATGATAAGGTCGGCTCCGTGGACATCATCTCTAAACTTGCACGTGTGATTGAAAAGCGTGAGCAGGAAATGCCAGAGGGAGCATATACTACATATTTATTTGATAAGGGTATTGATAAAATCTGTAAAAAGGTTGGAGAAGAAGCGACGGAGGTTGTCATAGGGGCTAAAAATCGAGATGCTGAGGAAGTAAAATGGGAGGCAGCTGATCTGCTGTATCACCTTCTCGTTTTACTGCAAGAACAAAAGGTAAGTATTTATGATGTACTACATGTGTTGGAAAAACGTCACGAGGAGAAATAACAGCATATTATTGATTGTATGGTATAATAGAGATTACTGTGTAAAGGAACGTAAAATACGTTCCTTATTTCTTGTTTCGGAGGAAATATATTGGAAAAGAAACGTCAAAATGAGACTCAATCGAATATAGTGTCGTTCATTCCAACAGGCGACTATTATTATAAAAAATCAATTCAAGCTATGAACAGTGGTCAAATGAATAAGGCTTATAAATATTTACAGCGTGCGGTAGATTTAAGTCCTGATGATCCAATGATTAACTTGCAGCTAGCCATAGTAGAGTTAGAGGGTCAACGTTTTGAGGAAGCGTATGATCTGCTTCGTCATGCTTATCAAATTGATCCAGATAATCCTGAAATCATATTTTATATGGCAGAGGTATCTGGGTGTGTAGGCATAATGCATGATGCTAAACGCTTTGCGGAAGAATACTTAAAGTTAGAGCCAGAAGGTGCTTATGCGGATGAGGCAGCAGAAATATTAGAATTCGTCGCTTTTGAGCAGGACGATTTAGAAGAACTTGAAGGCTCAGGTGAGGATTTATATCGCCAGGAGCAGGCTCGTCGTTGTATGGAAAAGGGAGATTTCCCAGAAGCTATTAATATTTTAGAAGATTTAATTGAAGATCGCCCAGCATTTTGGTCTGCCTATAATAATTTAGCGCTCGCTTATTTTTATGTTGGAGAAGAAGAACAAGCAAAAGATCTCTTACATACAGTGCTACGTGAAAATAAGGGCAACTTACATGCGCTATGTAATTTAACGGTGATTGCGTATTATGAAAAGAATGAAGAAGACTTACAAGCGCTATTAAATGTGCTTGTTAAAATTCAGCCTTATACATGGGAGCATCGTTATAAGCTTGGAGCGACATTAGCCTTAATAGGGCAATACGAATTAGCCTATAAGTGGTTACGCAGTATGCAAAAGAGAGGCTATGTTGGAGATGCAGGTTTTTACTTTTGGTTATCCCATGCTGCATATTTCTCAGATCATGTGGAGATTTCGAAAAGTGCTTGGGATCAGCTTCTAGAGCTAGATCCAGACAAAGAAGGCTTTGAGCCATGGCGCCAACAGGAGAATGAATTTGCTCTGGATGCCTTGGAGCATGATCGTGATTTTATTGTTGAAAAATTAGAAAGTTCTTATACAAGTGAACGTATTTTTGGGTTGTTTTTATTGAAAGGAACTGCCCATAAGCAAGAAATTATCGCCCATCCGAAATGGGTCAATATTGAACAATTAGGCTCATTCGAGAAGTTATTTTTGGCTTACGCACTGGGTCATGAATTTGATAAGAAAAATAAAGTAGAAGCAAGCTTTTTACGTGCAGTCCATGTGTCAGAAATTTTATTAGAACAGTATGGAAAGCTATCATCACTGATTGTTCCAATGTTTCAGATGTGGTTTGTACTTTGTGAACAAGCTTTAGTACAAAATTATCGTTTTACTAATCCTGCAGCGATTGCGGGAGCAAATGACTATTTGTTTAAATCTTCACAGATGCTCAAAGTAACAAAAAAAGAAATAGCTCAACAATATGGGGTTTCTGTTTCCACTTTAACGAAGTATATTGATGAAATCTTAACATTTTTACCTGATAGTCATAATTAGCGTGTGAGCAACATAGTTGAATAACTTTATACTTTCACATACGATGAACATACTAACGTTATCACCAATATTCCTTGGCGACATTGCGTTTTATAACCGTCCTATCCGCCAAGGGCTTTATCTTCTTCAATAGGTGACGTTACACTTAATGAAGATAAAAAGTATTTTGTTTAGGGGGAAGTATTTATGTCGGAAGAAAAAATTTATGATGTAGTAATCATTGGTGCAGGTCCTGCAGGGATGACTGCTGCTGTCTATACATCTCGTGCAAATTTATCAACATTAATGATTGAACGTGGTATTCCTGGTGGGCAAATGGCAAACACAGAAGAAGTAGAAAATTACCCAGGTTTTGATACAATTTTAGGGCCAGAGCTTTCTACAAAAATGTTTGAGCACGCTAAAAAATTTGGTGCTGAATATGCCTACGGTGATGTAACAGAAATCATTGATGGTGAAGAATATAAAACCATTAAATCAGGTGCAAAAGAATATAAAACACGTGCCATTATCATTACAACAGGAGCAGAGTATAAAAAAATGGGTGTGCCAGGTGAAAAAGAACTTGGCGGCCGTGGCGTCAGCTACTGTGCAGTATGTGATGGTGCATTCTTTAAACAAAAAAATCTAGTCGTTGTAGGTGGAGGAGATTCAGCTGTTGAAGAGGGTGTTTATCTGACTCGCTTTGCTGATAAAGTCACAATTGTCCACCGTCGCGATAAATTACGTGCTCAAAAAATTCTGCAAGATCGCGCTTTTGCTAACGACAAAATTGATTTCATTTGGAATGCAACTGTAAAAGAAATTAATGAGGCTAATGGTAAAGTTGGTAGTGTAACACTACAATCAACTGTTGATGGTACAGAATCTGAATTTGCAACAGATGGTGTCTTTGTATACATTGGAATGTTACCTTTAACTAAACCATTTGAATCATTAGGTATTTTAAATGATGCTGGTTATATTTTGACAAATGACAATATGGAAACAACAATCCCAGGTATTTTTGCTGCTGGGGATGTTCGTGAAAAATCACTTCGTCAAATTGTCACAGCAACAGGTGATGGTAGTATTGCTGCACAAGCTGTACAGCATTATGTAGAAGAACTATTAGAAAAAATTAATGCCTAACATGGCTTTTAAGGAAAAAAATACAATTTTAATGTGGTTTTAATATTGCTGTAACTTGAATGACATATAAAAGGTGTATGATTAAACATGTAATTAGCAATCCCCCTTTTATTTTGTTAGTAGGTTGTTTCCGCCTCAATAGGTGGGAGCAACCTACTTTTTTATTTGTATTGATCATGATGTTATTTACATTGTTTTACTAAATGAAGAGAACACCTCTTAAGCGTCATCTAGCGGAATGACGATCATTCCAGTAAGGATATTTAATTTATAAAAAGCGTAAGTTATGCCCACAAATAATTCACAATGCTTGAATAAAACTAAATTGTTAATTGTCTTTGCTAGAGAGTTGTAAATGAGGACAAATCTTGCAAGGTCTTGCTATAATGGAGAGTAGAATGCAAAAGTGATTAGAGGTGTGCCTATGCAAAGAATTGCAAATTTAATTGCCGTAAAAGACGGTAAAGTATTATTACTTCAGAAACCAAGACGAGGTTGGTATGTTGCTCCAGGAGGCAAAATGGAGAGCGGTGAGTCTATCTTTGAGGCTGCTGTCCGTGAGTTTCAAGAAGAGACAAATGTTACACCTTTGAATGTTCATTTAAAGGGTGTTTATACAATGATCATTAAAGAAAACAATGATGTTGTGGACGAATGGATGCTCTATACATTTGTTGCAAAGGATGTAGAAGGTATACCATTTGAAGAAACGAGAGAAGGCAAGCTTGCATGGCACCCAGTTGAGGATTTAGCACATTTGCCAATGGCTGAAGGAGATCGAACTAATTTACAATTTGCCGTTTCACAAACAGGTATTCAATATGGCACGTTTGACTATACAACGAATTTTGAATTACTTCATCAGAAAATACAAATATCAAAAGAACAATAAAGGAGTTGCATGACAGTGGTGGTTGAAAGCCAACAAAGTACACATGAATTGGTTATTATTACAGGAATGTCTGGAGCTGGAAAGACCGTGGCTATTCAAAGCTTTGAGGATTTAGGGTATTACTGTATTGATAATTTACCACCTGCGTTACTTACAACTTTTTTAACTCTGCTAAGAGATTCTGGTAAAAATAGTACGCGTATCGCGGCGGTAATGGATATGCGTGGTGGCGATTTTTTTGATGCTCTAATTGGCGCATTAGACCATATACTAAAAGAAGGCGATATTGTAGCTCGTATTTTATTTTTAGATGCAGACGATGCCACATTAGTCAGACGCTATAAAGAAACAAGGCGTGCCCATCCATTAGCAGTAAATGGTTTACCATTAGATGGAATCAAACATGAACGTGCACTCTTATCTGAAGTAAAAGGCCGTGCTAATTTCGTTTATAACACATCTAACATGAAGCCAAAGCAACTGCGCGAAAGAATTGTCAAAGAATTTGCTAGTGATGCAGATACTATTTTTACTGTTAACATCATGTCCTTTGGCTTTAAGCATGGTATGCCCATTGATGCTGATTTAGTATTCGATGTGCGTTTTCTTAAAAATCCATATTATGTGGAGGAACTGCGTCCTAAAACGGGTCTTCAAACAGAGGTATCCTCTTATGTTTTAGCTTTGGAAGATACACAAATACTCATCCAAAAACTAACGGATTTATTAGACTTTATGATTCCTCTTTATCGACAAGAAGGTAAATCTCAACTTGTCATTGCTTTCGGTTGTACTGGGGGGCAGCATCGCTCAGTGACGTTAGCAGAATTTTTTGGTGCCTATTTTGCAGGCAAGGAAAATACGGTTATTACGCATCGTGATATTAATCGTAGAAAGGAATGAGTGAATGGGGAAAAAGCAAACAAAGCTTGTGGTAATAGGTGGTGGCACAGGACTTTCTACGTTACTGCGCGGGCTTAAGCATCATCCATTTGATATTACTGCTATTGTAACAGTGGCAGATGATGGTGGTTCTTCTGGCCGTTTACGTGATGACTACGATATTCCACCACCTGGTGATGTTCGCAATGTCATTGCAGCATTATCAGATATTGAGCCACTTGTTGAGCAAATGTTTCAGTACCGTTTTTCAGCATCAGAGGATTTACGAGGACATTCTTTGGGAAACTTAATGCTTACAGCTCTTACTGATATTACAGGCGATTTCAGCCATGCTATAAGTGAAATGGGAAAGGTTTTAAAAGTTCATGGTCGCGTTATACCAGCTGCAAATAAAAAAATAAACCTACATGCTGTGCTAGAGGATGGTTCAATTATCGAAGGAGAATCCAAAATACCAACAGCAACAAAGCGCATTAATCGCGTTTTTTTAGTACCTGAAAATGTGCAACCGTTACCAGAAGCTATTCGTGCCATACATCGTGCAGACTATATTTTAATCGGTCCTGGAAGCTTGTATACAAGTATCATTCCCAATTTGCTTGTGAAGGAGATTGGTGAAGCTGTAGTGAAAGCAAAAGGAAGAAAAATATATGTTTGTAATTTAATGACGCAAAAAGGTGAAACCATTTCTTATACAGCAGGCGATCATGTAGCAGCCATACATAAGCATGTTGGCAACGATTTTATTGATTCGATTTTAGTAAATGATGAAGAACTCCCAATTCCAGTAAAAGAACTGTATAAAGAAGAAAGAGCTGAACCAGTAACATTTGATGTGGCAAAGCTTGAAAGTATGGGTTTAGAGGTAATTAAACGTGACATTGCGACTATTAGGCAGGATGGAACTGTTCGACATAATGCTGCAAATGTTGCAGAATGGCTAGTAGATTACGCTGATATTTACCATCAAAAGGTAAATAGACCGATTATAGAAACATAATACGTTTATTGTATATGGTAAGATAACATATACATAGAAATATGATTGAAAGGGGGGCGTGATATGTCTTTTGCTTCTGAAACAAAAAAAGAACTGACGCAAATAGAAGCGGACAATCATTGTATGAAAGCAGAAGTTTCTGCCCTAATTCGTATGAATGGTTCATTATCCTTTGCAAATAAACAACTAAGCTTAGACGTGCAAACTGAAAACGCTGCAATAGCTAGAAGATTATATACGATTATGAAAAAGTTATATCCATACAATGTGGAATTACTAGTTCGCAAGAAAATGCGACTTAAAAAAAATAATGTGTATATATGCCGTGTAAGAGAAGGTGCACGTGAGCTGTTAATTGATTTAGAAATCATCTCAGACGACTTTCAATTTAATCATACAATCTCAAGAGAGCTCATAAAAAAGAGTGGACAAAAAAGAGCGTATTTAAGAGGTGCATTTTTAGCAGGAGGTTCTGTCAATAATCCAGAAACATCAGCCTATCATTTAGAGATATATTCTTTATATAAAGAGCATGGTGAAGCATTAATGGATTTAATGAATGAATTTGAGCTCAATGCTAAAACAATTGAACGGAAAAAAGGTTTTGTGACGTATTTAAAGGAAGCAGAAAAAATTTCAGATTTCCTTAATATTGTTGGTGCCCACCAGGCTATGATGAAGTTTGAAGATGTTCGGATATTGCGAGATATGCGCAATAGTGTCAACCGTATTGTAAACTGTGAAACAGCCAATTTAAATAAGACCATAGGTGCAGCATTACGGCAAGTGGAGAATATTCGATTTATTGAAAATTCGATTGGCCTTGATCAACTGCCAGAGAAGCTTCGTGAAATAGCACGTCTACGTGTAGAATACCAAGATGTTACGTTAAAAGAGCTTGGTGAAATGGTTTCCAGTGGAACGGTTAGTAAATCAGGCGTTAACCATCGATTAAGAAAAATTGACGAAATTGCGGAAGCATTAAGACGCGGTGAAAAAATAGGTGGTTAAGTTTTCATACTTTTCAGGTATGAATGTCATGCGTAATCGCTTATTGTTCTTTTGCTAGTAAGTAAGGTAAGATAAAACTAATAGATGAACGGTAGTGAAGGGGAGTTTTGAGAATGATTGAGAGAAGAGTCCAGGTCAAATTAAAATTAGGACTACAAGCTAGACAAGCAGCACTATTTGTGCAAGAAGCAAATCGTTTTAGTGCTGATATCTTTCTAGAAAAAGATGAGAAAAAAGTAAATGCGAAATCCATTATGGGTGTCATGAGTCTAGCTGTCGCTAAAGGTACCGAAGTTACTTTAAGCAGTGAAGGCAACGATGCCGAGCAAGCGGTTACAGCATTGGCAACACTTATCGAAAAAGAAGATTAAACATTTGTAATATTATCGAACATAAAGGCACCACAGAGCAATTCTGTGGTGCCTTCATGTTGTTGAATAAATGTTCCGTTCCGCCCGCGTCCTTTCCCCAGAGGGTACGTTCGCTCCTTATCTCATTTGTGACGTTGATCCTCTAGGAGTAACGCTTAAAATGAGTAGGGAGAACATTATCACCTTTCACAAAAAAATTTATTTTTCAACACAATAAAGGCATCACAGAGCAAATCTGTGATGCCTTCTGTTTTTTATTTATTATCGCTACGATGCATAATATGGTCGATTAAACCGTATTCTTTAGCTCGCTCAGCAGTCATGAAGTTATCACGATCTGTGTCTCTTGCAATGACTTCAAGTGGTTGACCAGTGCGTTCAGATAAAATGCCGTTTAATTTTTCACGTAAGAATAAAATACGTTTAGCAGCAATTTCAATTTCCGTCGCTTGACCTTGTGCACCACCTAGTGGTTGGTGAATCATGACTTCTGCATTTGGTAATGCAAAACGTTTACCAGGTTCCCCAGCAGCAAGTAAGAATGCTCCCATTGACGCAGCCATACCAATACAAATTGTTTGAACCTGTGGCTTAATAATTTGCATTGTGTCGTAGATAGCCATACCAGCCGTAATTGATCCACCTGGTGAATTGATGTAAAGAGAGATATCTTTATCTGGATCTTCTGCTTGTAGGAAAAGAAGCTGTGCGACAATAGAGTTAGCTACATTGTCATCAATAGCACTTCCTAAAAGGATAATACGGTCTTTAAGCAGACGTGAGTAAATATCGTATGCACGTTCACCACGACTTGTTTGTTCAATAACTGTAGGAATTAAATTCATGTTAAATCCTCCTTAAAAAACTAAATTCGAATACCTTTGCTGAAATTTCCATTGTTATTTCAGCTGTATCCTTATCATACACATTATAGTCAGGGAAGGTCAAATATTAACCCTGCTAAAGTGAAATTAAAAAAAATATATTGTTTTTGCATTCTATGGTTGTATTTTGTGAGATACGTTTGTATAATAGTTAAGGTTATAAGTTTAAAGTACAGGACACTATTTTGCAGGTATGCTTCAAAAATGAGGATTATCTACATCATGCTTTTCGTAAGCCTAGAGTGAGTACTTTTTTTTTGTGCTTTTGCCCTCGTGGTGTAATGGATAACACGTAAGATTCCGGTTCTTGCACTGGGGGTTCGATTCCCTCCGAGGGCGCCATTTTACTGATTATAGATATACTTGTTATAGCTCGTCTCCTAATAAGTAGTTTAGCAGCCTGCTTAGTGGAGATAGAGAGGAAAAAGTAAGGGAATACTGTCCTAGTTGGCATTATTCCCCTATTTGTTCCTTTCAAACCTTCAAAAAAGCAACAACTCCAAATTATTTTTTAGTGAACATACTGTACGTGGACTAGTCATAGTCAAAAAAAGAATCCTTTCTGAGGGGATTCTTTTTTTTGCCAAAATTTATCGAAAATTGGCATCGTTTATATTGTATATATATTAGTTTTAGGTTTGATTTCTTGTTATTTATACATATTTTATCTAATTATATGCATTTAATATAAATTTATATGAAAAAATATTTAGTTTTATGTGAAAAGTTGTTGTCTAATTACTATAATGTTAATATAATTGACCTAATAGTCTAACATTTCCGAATTGCGAAAAATAATACGCATTTCGGAATATTATCGAAACAGGGGGAAAAACAATGAAAAAAACAGGATGGATGTTATTGATGATGATAGCAGCTTTAACATTAGCACTTGCAGGTTGCGGAACAAAAGATGATGCATCCTCAGGTAGTACACCTTCAGAAGATGGCGGAGATGGGAAGAAAGTATATAAAGTAGGTACAGAGGCTACTTTTGCACCATTTGAATCTGTTGACGATTCAGGGAAAATTGTAGGGATTGATGTCGATATTTTACAAGCTATTGCGGATGAAATGGATTTTGAGGTTGAATGGAATAATATTGGTTGGGAGCCTGTTTTCCAAACAATTAAAAATGGCGAAACAGATATCGGTGCTTCTGGGATCACAATCACGGAAGAGCGTAAAGAATCATTTGATTTTACAGAACCATACTATGAATCTCAATTACTAATCGTTGTGAAAGAAGATTCAAAGATTAAGTCATTAGAAGAACTAAAAGATAAAAAGGTATCCGTTCAAATTAATGCTACTGGTCATATGGCAGCGAAAAAGTTACAAGGTGAAGCAAGTACAAATATTATGGCTTTTGAAAGTCAGCCAATCGCTATTCAAGAGATGTTAAATGGAAACGTTGATGCAGCTATTGGAGATAATGCAGTAGTTTATGAATATATTAAAGCTCATCCAGATCAAAAACTAAAAGTAATTGAAGATGATGCATTCGAAAAAGAATACTATGGCTTTATGGTTCAAAAGGGGAATAAAGAGCTATTAGATAAATTGAATGAAGGTCTTAAAAAGATTAAAGAAAACGGAAAATTAAAAGAAATTACAGGTACGGATTTTCAGTAATAAATGAGTAGGGTGATGCCACTAGCACAGCTACTGTGCTGGCGGCTCATTTAATTTTCGTAACTTTAAAGGGGAATGGGGTTTTCGGATGGACATCTTTGACCTACGCTGGGACATTGTCTGGAACTACCGAGATATGTTTATACGAGGTATTGGCGTAACACTTATTTTGACACTTAGTGGTTATTTTGGAGGTATTCTATTAGGTCTATTTTTGGGCCTAGGAAAATTATCGAGTAAAAAATGGATTTATTGGCCATCTAAACTATATATCGATTTATTCCGTGGAACACCAATGCTTGTGCAAATTTTGTTAATACACTTAGCAGTGATTCCAACAATCTTTGGTCATTCTTTAGGCTATATGGTTTCAGGTATTACAGCACTAATTTTAAACTGTGCAGCTTACAATGCGGAAATCTTCCGTGCAGGTATTCAAAGTATTGCAAAAGGGCAAATGGAGGCAGCTCGTTCTCTTGGTTTAACGCATAACCAGGCGATGCGAAAGGTCATTTTACCGCAAGCATTTAGACGCATGATTCCACCGTTAGGGAATGAATTCATTGCATTATTAAAAGATTCATCATTAGTAACAGTTATTGCAGCACCAGATATTTTATATGCTAGTAAAGTAGTAGCAGGTGCAAGTTTCCGCTTCTGGGAACCGTACATCGTTGCTGCATTACTATACTTAGTTTTAACATATGGTGTAACGAAGATTGTCGCATTTATCGAGAAACGTTTTAGCAATAGTTATGTCCCTCGTAAAGCAGAAGGGCGGGAAGCAAGATGATAAAAATTGAGAACCTACACAAATATTTTGGCAAGCTTGAAGTATTAAAAGGAATCGATTATGAAATTCAAGAGAAACAGGTTGTCTGCGTCATTGGACCATCTGGTTCAGGGAAAAGTACATTTTTACGCTGCATCAATATGCTTGAAGAAGTGACAGATGGTGCTATTTATATTGAAAACGTAAAAATAAATGATCCTAAAACGAATATCAATGAGATTCGAGCTGAAGTTGGCATGGTGTTTCAACAATTTAACTTATTCCCTCATATGACAGTTCTCGATAATGTAACGATGGCACCTATGCAAATTCGTAAAATGAGTCGTCCAGATGCTGAAGCACTTGGACATGAGCTATTGAAAAAGGTTGGACTCGACAGCAAGGCTTATAATTATCCTGAGCAGCTTTCAGGTGGTCAGCAGCAGCGTGTAGCCATTGCACGTGCCTTAGCAATGAAGCCCAAAGCCATTCTATTTGACGAGCCTACTTCCGCACTCGATCCAGAAATGGTAAAAGAGGTGCTAGATGTAATGAAAAATCTAGCTGCTGAAGGGATGACAATGGTTGTTGTTACCCATGAAATGGGGTTTGCTCGTGAAGTGGGCGATCGAGTTGTCTTTATGGATGGAGGCTTTATCGTAGAAGAAGGCTCTCCGGATGAATTGTTCGGCAATCCGCAAAACGAACGTACGAAGGCATTTTTAGGGAAAGTTCTATAATTAAAAAGACAGTCCATGGTGAGAAATTACACCATGGACTGTTTTTTAATGAAGGGGATTAGATGTTGTGTCGTATGCATTAAGCATCGTTTGCATATCCTGTTCAGAGTACTGAGGCACCTGATAATAGCCATGCATATTTTGGTAGATCGATAATTCGTATGCCATTTCGATGCAGTTTGGAATACTATCAGCAACAACACGACGAACAACAGGGTTTGTTGTCTCCATCGCCGCAGTAGTCATACATTTAGCTGCCCCTTTTTGAGCACCAAGTAAGAAACCAGAAATGGCTTCATCATTAATTTCATTGGCATTTTGCATTGGCTTTTTAGGTTGACCAGCATTTAAGCCGTATTTAAAGTCATTACCTGTCTCCATTTGATAACGCCCTGTTGGCACAGATGGATCATGACCAGTTTTAAAGGACTCCACAATTGTATTGTACATACCTAGAGTGAAGTTATATTGGCGATCCAAAATGCTTAGTAGCTCTGGATCCTTTACATGTGGGCGTAAAATAATGGCTTGGTTCATACCAGCAATAATTTCGCCGATCGTTTCATGTATGTCCATCATTTCATGGCCACCATGATTTAGGCTATGTTGTTGATTGAAATTTGTTTGATTTGATGATTCGTTATAAAACGATTGTGACAAAAAAAACGCCTCCTCAAAGATATTTTGTTGCAGTATTTAGTATGTCGAGTCCATTCCATTTCATACGGTATAAATGTAAAAGCAAAAATGTAGACTAATGACAGAAGGAAAAGGAAGTTGAGGAGGCATTAAAATTTGAAAAAATCGTTCGGACCTATTGCTGTCATTGTTATTATTTTTGTGGTAATCGCTTTATTATTCATTCCTAAATATAATAGCCTGGTGTCAGCAGAAGAAAATGTTGATTCAAAATGGGCTCAAGTTGAGAATCAGCTCCAACGCCGTTTTGATTTAATCCCCAATTTAGTAGAATCTGTAAAAGGTTATGCCAATCATGAACAAGAAGTCATAACAAGTATAACGGAAGCACGTGCGCAAATGGGGAGTGCTAATTCACCGCAGGAGCAAGCTGTGGCAAATGATGCTTTAACTGGCGCACTAAGCAGATTACTTGTGGTAGTGGAAAATTACCCCAATTTAAAGGCTGATGCAAATTTCCGTCAGTTAATGGATGAATTAGCAGGCACAGAAAATCGTCTAGCTGTAGCACGCGAGGATTATAACAATGAGGTACAGCAATTTAATAAGCATGTTAAACGTTTCCCGGGTAATTTAGTTGCAGGGATGTTTGGATTCGAGCAAAAAGAATACTTTAAAGCGGCCGCAGGGGCTGACAAGGCGCCATCAATCGATTTTAGTCAATCATCAGGTACACACTAATGAAACGTTATATTGTACAGATTATCATCGTTTGCTCGGTGCTTCTTTTTTGTACGAATATGACGAAAGCAGCTATGCCATCACCAATGAAAAATACGTATATCCATGATTTTGCCAATGTTTTATCTGCAAATGTCAAAGAACAATTAAATCATTATTCAGAGCAGTTAGATCAAGGCACAGGTGCTGAGATTATGGTTGTCACAGTGGATAGTCTCAGCGGGCAGGAGCCAAAGATGTATGCAACCAAAATGATTCGCTCATGGGGAATAGGTGACAAAGAAAAAAATAATGGTGTCCTAATACTAGCCACTTTTGGTCAGGGTGAAGGCAATAATGATGTGGTAATAGCTGTTGGTCAGGGACTAGAGGGACCATTACCAGATGGTAAGCTAGGACGTATTTTAGATCATGCATTTTACCCATCTGCGAGTGAGGGAAACATTGATCAAGCCTTCCAAGCTACATATGCTGAAGTATTTCGCACTGTTGCGGAAGAGTATAATTGGAATGGTGAAGTACCTGTAGGAGCTAACGAGGGTGAAGATATGCCTGTTTGGTTAATCATCTTAATCATAATTGTAGTCCTCATCATTTATTCGTTCTTTTCAAAAGGCGGTGGTGGTCCAAGAGCTGGGGGCTTTGGTGGTTTTCCAGGAAGCTTTGGTGGAGGTCGATCGAGTGGTGGAGGCTTCGGAGGCTTTGGTGGAGGATCTTCTGCAGGAGGAGGAGCAAGCAGAAAATTCTAATCTGTCTGTATTAGCGAACTAATCATATTAGTTCGCTTTCCTTATGGATATATTTAGTGACCTTTTCATTGACATTAATTACATTATTGGTATAATTTGGGTATATCGACAATCGGTATAACGTAAACTGATATAAGGAGGAATCATTTTGAAAAAAAGATTTTTATCTGCATCATTAGCGATAATATTAACAACATCTGTGGTCATTCCTACAACACTACAAGAAGTACGTGCTGCAGATGAAACGAACAGTGTCGTGGTAGCACAGGAGGAACGCATTTCAGCACAGGAATTTTTGAATTTAGCTGTAACAGCTTTAACATTCCAGCACGGATCAGAACCAATGCGCCAACAGATTATTGGGCAATGGGTAAAGGCTGGAGAGTTAACAGATTTAAGTTCGATGATAAAACGTGATGAGGTTGCTCGTATTTTAGTAAGAGCTATAAATAAAGAAGAGAAAGAAGCATCACTTGCTGAGTATTTAGAAAAGGCGAATAAACTTGGTTTATTTAATGGTGTGGTAAGTACTGAATTTATTTCGAAACAAGATGCAGTAAAAATTTTAAACAATGCAAATCAGATAAAGAATGGTTCTAATAATGAAGGAGTAAAGGAAATTTCTGTAGAGGATTTCATGAAAAATCCTGGGAATTTCGGTTATGAACTTTCACCAGATGGAAATTACATTACGTTTGCCTCTGCATGGGAGAGTCGTTCTAATGTGTTCGTGAAAAAAATGAATGATGATAGTGAGCCGATACGTGTCTCAAGCTCAAAAGATCGTGATATTGCAGGTTTTTTCTGGAAAGATGATACTTTACTTTATTTAAAGGATAAAGGAGGAGATGAAAACTTCCATATTTATTCTACAACATTTAATGGGTCAGAGGAAAAAGATTTAACTCCGTATCCAAACGTAACAGTTGGAATTTTAAGTGGTCTACAGGGTGTGAAAGATGAAATATTGATCATGATGAATAAAGAGGATGCCACTGTTTTTGATGTGTACAAGCTCAATGTAAAAACAGGGGAAACGACTCATGTTGCAAAAAACCCTGGCAATATTACAAGCTGGTTAGCAGATAGAAACGGTAATGTGCGCGTTGCCGTTGCTTCAGACGGTGTGGCAGGCACAATTCTTTATCGAGATTCTGAAAAGGATGAATTTAGACCATTTATTGAAGTTGAGGCTGGAGATGAAGTAATGCCAGTAGCTTTCTCGAAAGACAATCAATACATTTACGCAACATCGAATAAAGGTCGGGATAAGGTAGAAGTAGTAAAATATGATTTAAAAGGTAAAGAAGAAGTTATCATGTCAAATGATGAAGTAGACGTCTCAGGTATACTATATAATGCAGATCAAGATAAATTGTTATATGGTGCATATATTACGGATAAAACAAATTATCAATTCTTTGACGAGGATTTTGAAAAATTATTCCGTAAAATCCAAAACAAACTTGGTGTGCCTGAAAGTGAATTAGGTATTAATGATTACAATAAAGAGATGACAAAATTTATTGTTAGTGTTTCTAGTGATACCGTTTATGGGCAATATTATTATTATGATTCCACTACGGACGAATTAAAAGAATTGGCCACTCTAAGCCCTTGGTTAAACCCAGAGGAGCTTGCTGAAATGCATCCAATTTCATATAAGAGTCGAGACGGCTTAATAATTAACGGTTATTTAACTTTGCCGAAAAATAAAGAGGCAAAAAATCTCCCTCTTATCGTGAATCCACACGGTGGACCATGGGCTCGTGATATGTGGGGCTTTAACCCAGAAGTACAATTATTAGCAAACCGTGGCTATGCAGTACTACAAGTGAATTTCCGTTCGTCAACTGGCTATGGGAAGGAGTTCCTTCAAGCTGGTAATAAGCAATGGGGTCTAAAAATTCAAGATGATATTACAGATGGCGTACAATGGGCTATTGATCAAGGTATTGCAGATCCAGAACGCATTGGTATTTATGGTGCATCCTTTGGTGGTTATGCAACACTAGCTGGTATTACGTATACACCTGATTTATATGCTGCAGCGGTTGACTATGTAGGCGTTTCTAACATTTTCACATTATTAAATACCATCCCGCCATACTGGGAAACTATGCGTGACATGTTTTATGAACGAGTAGGTCACCCAGAAAAAGACAAAGAATTATTAACAGCTGTTTCACCTATCTTCCATGCGGATAAAATTAAAACACCTTTATTTGTCGCTCAAGGCGCAAATGATCCACGTGTCAATAAAGCAGAATCTGATCAAATTGTAGAAGCTTTACGTGCTAGAGGTGTCGACGTAGAGTATATGCTTAAGGATAATGAAGGACATGGCTTCGCGAATGAAGAAAATAGAATTGAATTCTATAATGCTATGGTGAAATTCTTCGACAGTCACTTAAAATAACATGAAAAACGAAAGGCATTGATGTGTAGCTTGCTCGCACTCGATGCCTTTTGTTGATTATAGTAGGTGAATGGTATTTGGGTAAGGCTTCTTACGTTCTAATGAAGAAATACATTGAGCTAGTTCCTCAATGCCGTGATGAATGAATTGCTCATCCACTTGAGAGATACTTAAACGAATCAGATTATCCCTTTTAAATTCTGGTAAAAACATTCTAGAAGCATCATCCATGAAAATATTTTTATTTTTTAATAGGTGCACTGTCTGCTTAGCACTCACATTGTCAGGAAGAACGATTGACAGATAAAAGCCTGATACAGGTTTCGTGAAGTTAGTATGACTTGGAAGTAATGATTCGCAAGCCTCCTGTAAAGCCTTCATTTTTCCTACATAAAGTGCTTTTATCGTTTTAATATGGCTATTAAACATACCACTTTTTAAATAAATATCTAAGGCACCCTGTGAGAGAACAGCGCTATTGAAATCTGCACTTAATTTATAACGCAAGAAATGATTCATCATTATAGTTGGGAGTACGACAGTAGCAACTCTGAGGCCAGGGAGAAACACCTTTGAAAAGCTTTTATATAAATAATTCTGCCAGAAGGATTATAAGCGAACAATGGATCCGATTTAGAGTCTGGATCCAAATCTCCTAAAAAATCATCCTCCACAATATAAACATCATATTTTTCTGCTAGTTCTACAATTTTTCTTTTTTCAGCATTTGTATAGCTATGACCGAGAGGATTTTGGAATCTCGGCACTATATAGAAAAACTTGATATCATTATTGCGAAAAATATATTCGAGTCGCTCTAAATCAATACCCTCCATCGTCAAATCAATCCCAAAGGTAGTAGCCTGATGTAGGTGAACAGATTCTATAAAACCGAAATAGGTAGGCTGTTCAATTAATATATTACTTTTGCCATTCGGAAATGGCATGGACACTAATAAATGTAAGGCTTGCTGAGAGCCTGAAACGATAAATAAGCGATCAGGATCGGTAAAGACCTGCAAGCTTTGTAAATACTTCGTTATTTGAACACGAAGAGAGTAAAGGCCTTGTTGGTCACTATAACTAAATAATTCTTCCTTATAGATATCGATGGCTTGATTGATACAATGCTGAAATTCAATATAAGGCATAATCGTTTTGTCTGGACCTGCAGACAAAAAATCAACGACATATTGTGATGTGGTTGGCTGCTCTAATTTATTCACAACATAGTAACCGCTTTTTGGAATGGAAAAAATAAAATGTTCCTTTTCCAGCTCATTGTACGCTCTGATTACTGTATTTTTACTACAGGAAAATTGCTCAGCTAATTGTCGAACAGAAGGGAGCTTACTACCTGTAGTGAGTAAGCCGTTTGCCATCTTATCTTTTATGTCCTCGATAATCCCCAAATATTTAGCCTCCAATTCGTTTCCCCCCTTATCTGTACCAGGACAGTTGCTAGAAAATTCTGTTTATTTTTGATGTAGTACCTCTTACTATTGATTATACCAGGGACAGATAGGGAGAAAAATGGAAGGATGAGAATTATGCCGGATAAAAGAAAGGAAAAAATAGGCTTGTTGTTAGGTGTTGTTGGAGTAATTTGCTTTAGTTTAACATTACCTGCAACAAGTATAGCGGTACCGTATTTTGGTACTACAATCGTTGGGTTGGGGAGAGCAGTAATCGCTGGGATTATTGTAGCCATTGTGTTGCTTGTAAGAAAAGAAAGGCTACCTTCTGCAAGGCAATTTAAGAGCTTAATGATTGTCTCCTTTGGAGCGGTGTTAGGATTTCCGTTGCTTACTTCTTGGGCGATGACCAGTTTGCCTGTATCTCATGGCGCAGTAGAATTAGCATTATTACCTTTAGCAACTGCAGGTTTTGCCATCTTTCGAGCAGGTGAACGACCCTCATTAAAATTTTGGCTATCAAGTGTCATTGGGGCGATAGCAGTCATCATCTATGCTAGCTATCTAGGCTTAGGGCAATTACATATGGCGGATTTAGCCCTATTAGCGGCAGTGCTAATACTAGGTCTTAGCTATGCGGAAGGAGGACAATTATCCAAGGAACTAGGTAGTTGGCAAGTTATTGCATGGGCCATTCTAATAGCAGGTCCTTTTTTTATCATTCCAGTTTTTTTAAGCTTTACAGCAGATATGCTACAGGCCCCTGCCACAGCATGGCTTAGCCTGTTCTACTTAGCCGTTGTCAGCCAGTTTTTAGCATATGTTGCTTGGTATGGCGGAATGGCTATGGGAGGCATTGCAAGAGTGAGTCAAATTCAATATGTACAGCCATTTTTAATGATCCTTTTTGCAACTCTTTTTTTAAATGAATCTATCACATCATTTACAGTCGTTGTAGCAATGATTGTCGTACTTTCAGTCATTGTGGGCAAAAATACGACGGTTAAGCAAAAAGAATCTAAACCTGTTCCATCAAAAGCCATCAATGAATAGAAGCATTTCTTTATCACACTTTTGTTTATAATAGAGTGGGAGGTGCTATTCATGATTGTAAAATTTTTTAGTCGAGCCAATTGTCCATTATGTGTAGAGGGGTTGCAAACATTAAAGCTTGTTCAGGAAGATGTTCCATTCGAAATTGATATGATCGATATTGAACAGGATGATTTCATACATGAAAAATATATGCTAATGATTCCCGTAGTTGAAAAAGATGGTGTTGTCATCCAGTATGGTCATTTAGATTATGCCACGTTAATGGAGCAATTAGGCAGTTAAGTTACCAAACATATAAAGAGTTATTAACGGTAAAAATGACTAGAATGTTAGCTGTAATTCACACAATTCACAAATTGTTCAATGAAAGCGTTTTGAAATTGAACAGTTTGTGAAGACCTTCACATTAGACTTTCTTTTCATAAAAATCGGAGTAGAATAGGTATCAAGTAAGAAGTTGTTATAAAACAGTTAATCAAATGTATCACAGGTTTTAGTGGTTGTTATATTACAAAAATGGATGATGTGAAGGGAGATTTTACAATGTGGGTTATTACAGTTTTTGAGAAAAAGGATGTTCGAATTTTTGAATTTACAAATAAAAATGAAGCAACAAAAGCTTTAGAAGGATTTAAGAAAAACGCAATTTTATCTTTCACAAAATAAGTTCCCCAAAGTCTCGTAGCCGTTTTTATTGGCTATGGGACTTTTTTTCATCCAAAACTAGACAATTACTTGCGCTTTAAAAAAATGCATATTATAATAAAATCATAAGTGGGACACAAAATAATATAGTGGGATGAAAAATAACCCACAACTATTGATAAGGGAGTAGATAAATATGTTAACTGTTCCAGAGGCGCAGCAAAGGCTACTTCCTGAAATGTATCCGCTTCTGCAATCAAGGTATCGAATTTTGCAAGCCGTTCAACTTATGCAGCCAATCGGACGACGCACACTTGCTGATTCATTGAAAATGACAGAAAGAGAAATTCGTAAAGAAACAGATATTTTACGTGAACAAGGGTTAATAGATTCGCAAAAGTCGGGTATGGTATGTACAGAAGATGGAGAAATTGTTATTGAGAAACTAAGAGCTATTGTTTATGAATGGTCTGGTTTAACTCAGCTTGCTAAAAAGCTCGAACAACATTTCGGTATCCATCGTGTTGTCGTTGTTCCTGGTGACTATAATGAAGACGATACAATCCTATCCTTGCTTGGCAAAGAAGCAGCACTTCAATTTATGTCCTCAGCTTTTGATGGGCAAATAGTAGCTGTCACTGGTGGGAAATCCGTTGCCTCTCTTGCACAATTTTTGCATCCTGTGGATCTTCAAAAGAAGATAACTTTTGTTGCTGCACGGGGAGGAATTGGACATGAAATGCAAATGCAGGCCAATACACTTGTTGCAACCTTTGCTATGCAAATGGAAACACAGTACCGCACTTTATTCTTACCAGAGCATTTAAGTGAGCAGGCTTATCAAGCGATGTTGACAGAGCCGATGGTAACAGAAATGATGGCATTTTATGATCAAGCAGATTGTGTCATTCATGGGATCGGCTCAGCAGAGGAAATGGCCATTCGTCGTAATTCATCTCCTGAGGATTTGCGAATTTTAGAGGAAAAAGGCGCTGTCAGTGAGGCATTTGGCTATTACTTTAATGCTGAAGGAGAAATCGTGCATCGTATCCGCACGATTGGTATTCAACTTGAGCAGGTTCAAAACAGTCAGCAAGTCATTGCAGTGGCTGCAGGAAAACAAAAAGTCAATGCCATGCTTTCTTATTTTAAAGTGGCGCCAAAGCAAACAATCTTTATAACAGATGAAGCAGCTGCAAAAGCAATTGCTGCTAATTTAGAAAATAACCATCGATGATGGGGATCATATCAAACATGTCACTCGATCTCAAAAAGTGTTGGAACACTTTTTGAATGAGCATAAAACAAATTTAATGTTCCTACTATTAGGGACAGACAATACACATTATTGGAGGAATTAACAATGGCATTAAAATTAGCGATTAATGGATTTGGACGTATTGGACGTTTAGTATTTCGTGAGGCAATGAAGCATGATGAATTCGAAGTAGTGGCTGTCAATGACTTAACAGATGCTGGTCAGCTTGCACACTTATTGAAATATGATTCAGTACACGGTATCTATGATGCTGAAGTCAATGCAGATGAAGATTCTTTCGTAGTAAATGGTCGACGCGTAAAAGTATATGCTGAAAAAGATCCAGCACAATTACCATGGGGCGAATTAGGTGTAGACGTAGTTCTTGAATGTACAGGACGATTCCGTTCAATGGAGGAAGTAGGAAAGCACATTGAAGCAGGTGCTAAAAAAGCTATTCTATCTGCACCAGCTAAAGGGGCAATGCCTACATTTGTTATGGGTGTAAACCATGAGGACTATAACCCAGCAACTGATGATGTGATCTCCAATGCTTCTTGTACAACAAACTGTCTTGCACCAGTAGCTAAAGTGTTAGATGAGAAATTTGGTATTGAACGCGGTATGATGACAACAATTCACTCTTATACAAATGACCAACGTATCCTTGACTTCCCACACTCTGATCCACGTCGTGCACGTGCTGGTGCGGTGTCTATGATTCCAACAACAACTGGTGCAGCAGTAGCTGTTTCAAAAGTATTACCACAATTAAAAGGTAAGTTAGATGGCTTCTCTATGCGTGTGCCAACACCTAACGTATCTTGTGTGGACTTAGTTGTAGAACTAAAAGCAGATGTAACAAGAGAATCGATTAACGAAGTATTAAAAGAAGCTTCTGAAAATGAATTAAAAGGCATTTTAGGCTACAATGAGCTACCATTAGTTTCTATTGATTATAATGGTAACCATCATTCATCTACAGTAGATGGTCTTTCAACAATGGTTTTAGAAAATAAAATGGTGAAAGTACTAGCTTGGTACGATAACGAAATTGGTTACTCTACTCGCTTAATGGACTTAGCTTTATACATTGCTGAACAAGGATTAAACCATAAATAAGTATCATATTTCGACATTTTGAGTAAAAAGTGTGACATATTACGGCTTTTTATGCACAAAAAGTATAGCCTTTATAATATCCAATAGATATAATATACAAGGGTAATGGGAGTAAGGGATTTTACCCTTACTCCCTTTTTTATCTTGATTCAGCAGAAAGCAGCCACCTCTATAGATGGTGAAATGAATGTGCAAATGGTTCACTTCGATTCAGTGGGTGTCCAAACACCGACTAAAATCAAGATAATGGCCCCAGCGGATGTCACAGATTTTGAAGAGGAGCTGTCCGAGCAAGCTCAAAAAAATCTCGACGCAATTATGGCTGAGGAGTAATTGATACATGGTGAATTGCAAGACATAGTAAGTAACTTTTGCTACTATAAAAACAAGTATTAGGGTTCATTATCAAAAGTTGAAGAATTCAATGCTCGTAGATGATGATCGAAAAAGTACCAACATGCCTTTTCAATTTAGTAAGCATGGTGTGGAGCCAAGATGGGTAAAACACAAGGATGTAAAACTAAAACAAACTTTGAAGGGAGTTTCTTCATGTTAAATAAGAAGACAATGAAAGATATTGATGTAAAGGGTAAACGCGTTTTTGTACGTGTAGATTTTAATGTTCCAATGGCAGATGGTGCCATTACCGACGAAACACGTATTCGTGCAGCTATTCCTACAATAGAGTATTTAGTAGAGCAAGGTGCTAAAGTTATTTTAGCTTCTCACTTAGGTCGTCCAAAGGGTGATGTAAAAGAAGACATGCGTTTAACAGCTGTTGGTATTCGCTTAGCTGAATTAATGGGCAAGCCTGTTACGAAGCTTGACGAATCTATTGGGCAAGCGGTGGAAGAAGCCGTTGCAAACATGCAGGATGGAGACATTCTTCTTCTTGAAAATGTTCGCTTCCATGCAGGGGAAGAGAAAAATGATCCAGCATTAGCACAGCAATTTGCTCAGCTAGCGGATATTTATGTCAATGATGCTTTCGGTGCAGCTCACCGTGCACATGCTTCTACAGAAGGGATTGCTAAGCATATTCCAGCTGTCTCTGGTTTCCTTATGCAAAAGGAATTAGATGTATTAGGAAAAGCTTTATCTAACCCTGAGCATCCATTTACTGCAATTATCGGTGGTGCTAAAGTAAAAGATAAAATTGGCGTAATTGAAAGCCTATTAGAAAAAGTAGATCACTTAATTATCGGTGGTGGTTTATCATTTACATTTATCAAGGCACAAGGGCACGATATCGGTAAATCTTTGTTAGAAGAAGATAAAATCGAGCTAGCTAAATCTTTCATTGAAAAAGCAAAAGCAAAAGGCGTGCAATTACATATGCCAATCGACGCTGTCGTTGCCAATGAATTCTCACAAGATGCAGAAACACAAATCGTTGATGTAGACGCTATTCCAGCTGATTGGATGGGTCTAGATATTGGACCAAAAACGGCTGCTCACTATGCAGAAGTGATTAAAAACTCTAAATTAATCATTTGGAATGGTCCAATGGGTGTCTTCGAAATGGATAAATTTGCAAACGGTACAAAAACAGTTGCCGATGCAATGGCGGCAACAACAGGCTATACAGTGATCGGTGGTGGTGATTCAGCAGCTGCTGTTGAAAAGTTTGAAGTGGCGGACAAAATGGATCACATTTCTACAGGTGGCGGTGCTTCCCTAGAATTAATGGAAGGCAAAGAGCTTCCAGGAATTGTAGCACTAAACGATAAATAAGCGAACTAAACATATCGGAGGCATGATGATGCGTAAACCAATTATTGCAGGTAACTGGAAAATGTTTAAAACATTTGAGGAAGCTATTCAGTTTGTAGATGCAGTGCAGGATAAACTCCCTTCTAATGAGAAAGTAGATGCTGTTGTTTGCGCACCAGCTCTTTACCTACCTACACTTGTGCAGGTTGCAAGCGAATCAGAATTAGCGATTGGCGCTCAAACAATGCACTATGAAAATGAAGGGGCCTTTACTGGTGAAATTAGCCCAGCACAGCTTGCAAGTGTAGAAGTAGATTATGTCATTTTAGGACATTCAGAACGTCGTGAATACTACAATGAAACAGATGACGCTATTAATAAGAAGGTAGCAGCGGCACTCGCACATAGCATCGTACCAATTATTTGCTGTGGTGAAACACTAGAAGAACGTGAAGCTGGCACAACAGAACAAAAGGTGGCAGGTCAGATTAAAGCGGCACTGGCTGGGTTTGAAGCACAGCAAGTAGAGCATATGGTCATTGCCTATGAACCGATTTGGGCGATTGGAACTGGTAAAACTGCTACTGCAGATGATGCAAATCAAGTATGTGGAGCCATTCGAGCAGTTATCGAAGAGCTGTATGATGCTGAAACGGCGAATGCTGTTCGCATTCAATATGGTGGCAGTGTGAAGCCTGACAACATTCAGGAGCTTTTAGCAAAAGAACATATTGATGGTGCTTTAGTTGGTGGAGCAAGCTTACAACCAGAATCTTATTTAACATTATTGGAGGCGGCAGCAAATGCCTAAAAAGCCAGTAGCATTAATTATTTTAGATGGCTTTGCATTTCGTGATGAAACATTTGGGAATGCAGTAGCACAGGCTAACAAGCCTAATTTTGATCGATATTGGAGCCAATTCCCCCACGCGACATTAACAGCAGCGGGAGAGGCAGTTGGATTACCAGAGGGTCAGATGGGTAATTCCGAGGTAGGTCACTTAAATATCGGTGCTGGACGTATTGTTTATCAAAGCTTAACACGTTTAAATAAGTCCATTCGTGAAGGGGACTTCTTTACAAATCAAGCATTTATAGATGCAGTGGCACATGTAAAAGCACATCAGTCAAAGCTACATGTGATGGGCTTACTGTCAGATGGCGGTGTGCATAGTCATTATGAGCACATGTTTGCGTTATTAAAGCTGGCTAAACAACAAGGGTTAGAGGACGTTTATGTACATGGCTTCTTAGATGGTCGAGATGTTGGTCCTACAACAGCCTTAGACTATATCGAAGAAACAGAAAAACAGATGACAGAAATGGGTATTGGTCAATTTGCTTCTATCCATGGACGTTACTACGCCATGGATCGTGACAAACGTTGGGATCGTGTTGCACTTACGTATAATGTATTGGTAGATGGTGTTGGCCAAGCAGCAGAAAGTGCAAAAAGTGGTGTGGCAGCATCCTATGAACGTGAAGTGACAGATGAATTTGTCATTCCATTTAGTATTCAAGAGCATGGTGAGCCAGTAGCAACGATTCGTGATAATGATGCAGTTATTTTCTTTAACTTCCGTCCTGATCGTGCCATCCAGCTATCCACAGTGTTTACAAATGAAACATTTGATGGATTTGCGGTATCTGCAAACCATCCAAAAAATTTAAAATTTGTGTCCTTCACACACTATAGTGATGAAGTGAACGCACAGGTTGCTTATGAAAACGACAACCTAAAAAATACGATTGGTGAAGTACTTTCAACGAATGGTAAAACACAATTACGTATTGCTGAAACGGAAAAATATCCACATGTTACATTCTTTATGAGTGGTGGCCGTGAGGAAAAATTCCCAGGTGAAGAACGTATTTTGATTGCATCACCAAAGGTTGCAACATATGATTTAAAACCTGAAATGTCTGCCTATGAGGTGACAGAAGCCTTGCTTGCAGAGATTGAGGCTGATCGATTTGATGGCATTATTCTTAATTTTGCTAACCCTGATATGGTTGGTCATAGTGGAATGCTTGAGCCAACTATTAAAGCCATTGAGGCAGTAGATGAATGTTTAGGGAAAGTAGTAGATGCACTCCTTGCCAAAGGCGGCGCAGCTATTATTACAGCTGACCATGGTAACTCTGATGAAGTACTGAATTTAGCAGGTGAGCCAATGACGGCTCATACAACCAATCCTGTTCCTGTAATTGTGACAAAACCAAATTTAGTGTTAAGAAATGGTGGCATTTTAGCCGATTTAGCGCCAACCATGTTAGAATTATTAGAGGTGTCACAACCTACTGAAATGACAGGAAAATCATTAATTGAAAAAGAGGAGAATTAATTATGCCATTTATTACACAAGTTTATGCGCGCGAAGTTTTAGACTCACGTGGCAACCCAACAGTAGAGGTTGAAGTATTTACAGAATCAGGTGCATTTGGACGCGCAATCGTACCATCAGGTGCATCAACAGGTGAATACGAAGCGGTAGAATTACGCGATGGTGACAAATCACGTTACCTAGGCAAAGGTGTATTAAAAGCAGTTGAAAATGTAAACACAATTATTGCAGAAGAATTAGAAGGTAACTATTCAGTTCTTGACCAAGTTGTCATTGATAAAGCTTTAATCGAGCTAGATGGCACAGAAAATAAGGGCAAGCTAGGTGCCAACGCAATTCTTGGTGTGTCTATGGCAGTTGCACATGCTGCGGCAGATTATTTAGATGTACCTCTTTATCAATATCTTGGTGGGTTTAATTCTAAACAATTACCAGTACCTATGATGAACATTTTAAACGGTGGCGCTCACGCAGATAACAATGTAGACATCCAAGAATTTATGGTTATGCCTGTTGGAGCGGAATCTTTCCGCCATGCATTACGCATTGGTGCTGAAATTTTCCATAGCTTAAAAGCTGTTCTAAAAGCAAAAGGTTATAATACAGCAGTAGGGGATGAAGGTGGTTTTGCACCAAACCTTGGCTCTAACGAAGAAGCAATCACTGTCATCTTAGAAGCAATTGAAAAAGCTGGCTACAAAGCAGGCGAAGAAGTTAAACTTGCGATGGACGTAGCATCATCTGAGCTATTCAATAAAGAAGACGGTAAATACCACTTAGATGGTGAAGGCGTTGTGAAAACATCAGAAGAAATGGTTGATTGGTACGAGGAGTTAACAAACAAATACCCAATCATCTCAATTGAAGACGGCTTAGACGAAAATGACTGGGCTGGACACAAGCTATTAACAGATCGTATCGGTAGTCGTGTACAATTAGTAGGTGATGACCTATTTGTAACGAATACGAAAAAATTAGCAGCTGGTATTGAGCAAGGTGTAGGCAATGCCATCCTTATCAAAGTAAACCAAATCGGTACGCTAACAGAAACATTTGAAGCGATCGAAATGGCGAAACGTGCAGGCTACACAGCAGTTATCTCTCACCGTTCTGGTGAATCAGAAGACGCAACAATTGCTGATATCGCTGTTGCAACAAATGCTGGTCAAATTAAAACAGGTGCTCCATCACGTACAGACCGTGTAGCAAAATACAACCAACTTCTTCGCATTGAAGATCAACTTGGTTCAACAGCAGAGTATCTTGGTTTAAATTCCTTCTATAACTTAAAATAAGTAATTGATTTAAGAGAAAATGCTTTGGATTCAACTTGAACTATGTTGTACATTTAGGTGAATTTAACAATACAACTGTATTGTTTCAACCTCTGATTTATAAGTGTGATAAACACTTGTAGATTGGAGGTTTTTTCGTGCTTATTAAAGATTTGTTGAAAGAATTTACATTCGAATTACAAAATTATTCAATCAGAACAACAGAAACTTATAAATACCATACAACTCACTTCATTCAATATCTGAACGAGTTTCATGAGGTGAATGAAATTGAAGACGTTTCTACAGTTCATGTAAAAAAATTTATTCAACATAATTAAATCTCGGTAAAACTTACATTATTAGTATAAAGAAGGAGGCGATTATTGTGGGATACACTACAGAAGAATTGTTTGAAAATTGCTGGTTGCCATGTCCAAGTAGCCAGTCTTTTTAAATTCATGGTAGCATAAGTAAGCATCGCCTGCATGGACAATTTTTTAAGACCTCTTAAGGTTGTCGATCGCATACCATGCTTTTCCTTTGCATCTGCAAAGACACGCTCAATCGTTTCTTGTTACGACAATATGCTGAATGAAATTACTAATTATGTAGGGAGTGTGTAGATCGGATGGATGAACAATTAATTGCCCATTGAGGAAGATTAAGGGCAAACTTGAGGGAGCAAGAGGGTGCCTCAAAGCAAATCGTCCTTACAAGTGCACAAGAATACCTCGTTATAAACGATACCTTTTCATTTAAAAAACCTATTTGAACAGACAATATGTCTGACGAAAAGTACGACAAATGGGTAAAGGATTACGAACATCATGCGTGGCTCAATTCTTTATCAGATAACCGAAGAAAACGCCTCAATAGTGAAGTTAATAATATGATTCATTGGGTTCTCGCACCTAGAATTGGACCATTATCGAAAGAAGAAGCGTTACTGTTTCGAGATTATTTCTAATGAAAGCAATTGTGCTAAAAGTTATCAAAAATAATGTCATCCAAACGGTGACAATAGCATTATGTGTGTTTGCCATGATTATTGGTATGTTTGTTTATTTCATATTTATAGCATTCCCGAAAGACCCTGAAACGGAAGAAATGATTAAACCAAGCAGAAATACGAAATGCAGAACATGCTAAGTTGTATGAAGAATTAAAGAAGAAAATGGGTGGGGCGATTAGAATTTGAATGTTCGCTGCATGAACCTTGGGAATGAACTCAGACAAAGTGTCTCAGTTCACCCATTCCAACTACAACAATTTGTCGTAGTTCAATTCGGAGACATTGTCCGAGTTAGATATTCCATCTGTGAAAAAAATTCACAGTTAAGTACCTACTGTGAACAGTAATACGAGCAGATACCTGACGTGTTTATAAGACACATCACGATTTTAAGGCATACAAAGTTGTATTGGTTACATTCAACGTCCGCATTCTTGTGTTGGTACTCCCAGTTGCTAGGACTAACTGTATGTAACAATATTACATACAGTTATATAGGTACTCTCCGTTTTAGAGAACACCTGTTGAACCTTGTCTCAATCTTCTGTTATTATTAACCTAATTATATAATATAGACCAATTACATAATTACATAATGATACAAAATTATTGAGGGGTAATAACATGAAAAGAAAAACAAAGGTGACTATCGTTATCATTGGAGTATTGGGCATTTTTGGAGGAATTTTTGGTTACACTCAATTCACCGAACAAGTGGAGAAACCTGTTCTTGAAGAAGCAATAGCAAAAACAATTGTTGTTGAAAGTGACGGAGAAATTCTTGAAAGTAAAACGAAAGAAGAGATACTTTATCCTGACAACTTAATAGAAGACAAAGTGAACGAAGCCATTCACAGCATGTCCCACCAGAAGGTGCAATCTGGAGCTCAAAGGGGTCATGAGCAAATAACACAAGAAAAAATTGACCGATTATTGGCTGTATGTAAAATGAACGATTATGAACATAACGACCTTTACATTCCAATATTGGAAAGATGGTCGAAGGGTGATTTTTCAAACGCCGTTGACGACCATAATAAAATTTGGAAAATGCAACAAAACGGAAATGAAGATGCCCCAGGAAAAGCAAGTCGTTTGTCGACTCCAGAGGAAGAAGGATATTATATAAAAGAATATTTCAGCGGAAATAAACCTGACAATCATAGTGAAACATTCGAAGGCGCTCAGCGATGAGCGCTATTTTATTATGTTTTGAAAAAGAAGTATGTATACCCCAAGCAGTCAAGTATAATAAAGAAAAATAGAGGGGGTAGGGTTATGGGGATTATACAATCATTAGAAGAGACTTTACCGATTTTTCATGAAATCTTTAACAAAGAAATTGCGATAACCATTACAAGTGCAGAAGAAAGGGAAACGCTTTTTGTTTTGGAGGGAACGAGGGTTCAAACGAACTTACAAATCGGTTCATTAGCGGAGGATTCACCGGATTTTCGTCGTGTTGCAAGAGGGGAAATATTAAAGCGTAGCATTCCGAAAGAGTATTTTGGGATTCCGATGAATAGTGAGCTTTATCCTGTGCGTGAACAGGGCAAAGTGGTAGCTGTATTAAGCTTACTGTTTCCATTAGATGCTCAAGAAAAAGTTGAGGGCTTTATGGACAGCCTACAAGCTGTTATTCAAGAGCTACAACTAAAAATACATACTATCGCCGCCCATTCCGAAGAATTGTCAGCAACGAGTGAAACCATTACAGAGAAATCTCGACATGCTCTCGAAAATTCTTCTCGTTCAAATGAGGTAACAGATTTTATTAAAACGATTTCCAGACAGACCAATTTACTAGGGTTAAATGCCTCTATTGAAGCCGCACGTGCTGGGCAGTACGGGGCAGGATTTAATATAGTAGCTCAGGAAGTACGAAAGCTTTCTAGTGAGACTGCTACTGCAACAGAACAAATTGAAACCTCCCTGAAAACCATTACGAGTAATGTTCAATCTCTTATGGAAAGCATGGAGCAAATTGAAGCCGCTTCTAACGAACAGGCGGAACTTGTACAACAATTTAGCGAGGCTATTGAAAAACTAAGCGATGTCAGTGACCAAATGGCACTCTACGTCAAAGGGATATTGCGATAAGGAAAAGGACAGTCTATTATTTTTAGACTGTCCTTCGTGTTTATTTTGACTGTGCCCAATGGTGGTCCATTTCACGATCAAGATAGACCCAGCCCTTCCAGGCAATATGAATGGTATCCATTATAAAATAAGGATCATATTCATGGTCTGTAAAATCAACATAGCTAACATCTGCATCTTTTAAGACTTGAGCCATCTTATCGTAGTACTGGTGACGACGTTCCTCTGGATAGCCATTATAATCATACCAATAGCCATTGACCGGAATGGACACGAATAATGGCTTAGCACCAGCATCCTTTAAAACATCGATCACAAGCTGAAAATCCTCATACTCTGGAGATTTCGTATAATCCTCTTGCTTGCGCATTCCTTTAAACTTGGAGAAATTAGCATTCACAAGTCGCTGATAGGCACGATTCTCAATCATATAATCATTTGATACACGTTTTTTGCCATATGCTTCAGCAGCCTGCACTTGTTGGTCAAAGGTTTGGTTGGCAATAAGGGTATCATTACTTTTTAATTTATGACCTTTTCGTGGGAATAGCGAATAATATAAATCCTTCTTTTCTAGCAATTCCTTATGAAAACGCCCTGCTATCATGGCCATGCTACCAGTAATCGGATTTTTCTTACCGTTTGACATTTGATATTGATACATAGTCTTTAAAAGACGATCACGCTTAACAGTATCAAATTCTAATAGGCGCTCCATGGCACGTTTGCGAAGATTAGCATCCATTTCATCATTAAAAGCTAAATCATAGGCTTGCAGCATAGAGTAATTCGGTGAAAAATGAAATTCCCCCATACCTTTTGCTGTAAACCATTGTGGAGAGATAATAAAGACTACTTTTTTATCCTTTAAATTTTTCTCTTGGGCAGCAAAATTTAAAAAATGAGTAATGGACTGCATGCCCCCACGACCAACCATAAAGGTCGAATAAGGCGCCTCTGTTGCTCGTGCATAATTATATGGATGGAAGGGATCAAAACGATTTAATTCTGAGGAGCCATATAAAGGCATGGAATTAGGCTCCTGCAGCATGCGCTCCTGTAAATACGTACCTTGGAATACAAGCGGAGACATATTTGTTTTGGCCTGCTCTACATCCTCATCCGATATCCATGCCTTGATCCACGCATTGGGAAAGAAGATAAAGCCAGTAAATAGAGCGAAGGCAATACATAAAGATAAAAAGCCTTTCTTGATCATTGTCTTTCAGCTAATTTCCCTGCAATGCGATTAGGCGTGTTCCATTCTTCACGATTAAAATCAGTAATTGGCACAGAAATATTAAATCGATTTTCAATTTCTACTAATAGATTAATCGTTCCGAAAGAGTCTAGTAGCCCTTCTTCGAATAAATCAATATCTGGGTTCTCTACAATAATTTCATCTTCACATAACTCGACTAGCATTTCTAAAACTTGTTGTTGATCCATTAATAATTCTCCTTTATTGAACAGGCTTTTTTAGCCCTTGGTTAAAATAATTTGCCAGAAAAAATATAGAAGCCAAAGCACACGGCATTAAAAGTGATGAATACGCCAATGGCATGTGTCCACTTATTTTTAGGCCAACGCTTATGCTTTTTATTCCAGCGTTCAAACTTATCAAAGCTTACTATTAATAGGGCATGATAGAGTCCGTAGACTACAAAGTGCCATTCTAGGCCATGCCAAATGCCCATTAAAAAGAATAGTAAAAAGAAACCAATATAGGAAATGGCGAATTTATTTTTCAGCCATTTTTTCTTCGTCATCCAAAGCACGAATCGCATATAGACATAATCTCTAAACCAGAAGGAAAGACTCATATGCCAACGATTCCAAAAGTCTTTAATATTGCGGCTGGCGAATGGTCGGTTAAAGTTAATGGGTGTTTGAATCCCCATTATTCGGCTAACACCAACAGCAAATGCACTATAGCCAGCAAAATCAAAGAATAAATAAAAGCTATACATATACATATACGCTAATTGTCCCTGGAAGGGCGTTAAATAGTTATACGTATGATTTGGCAGGTAGATAAGGGTGTAGTTGTAAATTAAGTAGGCCAAAATAAATTTATATAAAAAGCCTACAAAGATATAGTTAATCCCACTTAATAACAGCTTTTGATAGTCTTCCGCGGATGGTACCGAATGATAATCCTTTGTAAAGCGTCGCCAACGATCAATAGGACCTGAAGATACTGTAGGAAAGAACAGTAAAAAATAGGCAAGCTCTACAACAGAAATGTTCTCTTTCATTAAGCCATCTCGGGTTTCTAAAATCATTTGCACAGCTTTGAAGGTAATGTAAGACACACCAAGGAAGCCAAATAAATGGTGTAACCCTAGAATAGGCAGTACCTTCACAAGTACAAGTGGTAAAATCGACAATACCACAGCGATAACAAAGACCATACCACTATTTTGCTGGAGTCGATAGCGTTGGTAGCCAACAATAAGGACTACTTGAAAAACTGTAAACAATACGAGCGAAATGCTACCGTTCAATGAGCTACCAAAAATAAGGGCTAAGACAATCAACGAGACAAATAGATTATAGTGTTTCGATGATCTGCCACGTAAGCCGAGTATGATGGTTGGTAGTAATAATAGTCCGATAATCAGAAAGAATGCTATATTTCCATAAGGCGTCATACTGTTTCCATAACCGCCAATCCTTTACGATCCACCTTACCATTTGCGTTAAGCGGTAAAGCGTCCATATATTTAAACGTTTTCGGAATCATATAGGCAGGTAAGTACTCCGATAAAAGTGCTTTCAACTGTTTTGTCATTTTGAAGGCAGAGTCCTTTAATGGCTCACGCAAAACAAGATGGGCATTTAGAGCAGTAATTTCCTTCTCTTTATAAACAGGTACAACCACGCAGCTTGAAACCGGTGGAAGGTTACTTATCTGCTTTTCGATTTCCTCGATTTCTAAACGATAGCCATGTAGCTTCACTTGGAAATCCTTGCGACCAGAAAAGAATACATATCCATCTCGCTCATAGCCAACATCTCCAGTACGATAGATGCGATTGCCAGCTACTGTCGGAAAGGCTTTTGCTGTTAATTCCGGTGCCCCCAAATACCCTGCACTAACTGTCGGACCTGAAATAGCAATTTCTCCATCCTCTAATAAAGAAATGTTTGTCTCCGTTAGTGGAGCAATAGGCAATTGCTCAAAGCGAGCTATCAATTCTTCCGTTACCTTTACATAGGAAACCGCAACAGTCGTTTCCGTTGGACCATATAAATTATAAATAGTTGCCTGTGGAAAACGCTCCATTAACTCCTTACTAACTGCGATGGGCAGGACCTCGCCACAGAATAAAAATGTATCTAATGCTGGCATGAGCTGTTGATTCCACTCTTTGTTCATTAAGCACATTTTGACAAAGGATGGTGTCGACGTCCAAACACGAGTATTGGACGAAGCTAATGAATCAAATAACGCTCTCGGGTTCGCAATTTCTTGTTGTGTAATGGCATATAGCGTATGTCCTCCAACAAGTGCTGGATAAAGGTCCATGACAGATAAGTCAAAGGAAAAAGGCGCCTGATTTAAAAATACTCCGTCTTGCTGTAAAGGGAAGTGTTCCTGCATCCAAGAAACGAAATGTGCTAAATTAGTAGCGGTTATTTGAACGCCCTTTGGCTGACCAGTTGATCCAGAAGTGTAAATAATATAATAGATTTCCTCGTTCTTCACCCATGCTGTGGAGGGTAAAGATACTTCAGAGGAGGAGTTCTCTAAGATATCACTCACCGCTGCAACGGGAATGTTCGTCAGCATGTGTAATGGCTCTGTTGTGCATAGTAATCCTGCTCCAGAGGCTTCTAAAATAAGTTGTATTCTTTCAGAAGGGGTTGACGAATCAACGGGTACGTAAGGGTGTCCAGCCTTGACAGCACCTAGAAAGGCAACAATTTGTAGCGGGGACATATGTCCATAAACGACAATCGGCTGCTGCCTCTGTAAATGAAGCTTCGAGATATAATCGGCCATACAATCCGATAAGTGCCAAAGCTCACCATATGTTAAGGAGGCATTGTGCGTTTGATAAGCAGTTTTTTGTGGCTGCTGGATGGCCACACGTTCAATAGCTGCTAAAATACTTAACATGATTAAAACTCCTTTTATTAAAATTCCGTATATATAAATGGTCCAGCGTTCATATCATGAAAGCCATGTATAAGAAACAGCAGTACCAAAACGATCAAATAAAATAGCGTCATGCCAATAAAGCGCAGATGTTCGTTATTTTTGATGGATTGCATTTGTCCACCTCCAATGAAAAAAAGTATAGGATTAAACTTTCAAAAAATAGTAATTTATTAGTTAAAAATCCTTACCTTATGTTTTTAACACTGATTTGACGGAATGTGGAGAAAAATGTTGCTGAATTAAGGTGAATTCAGTAAATCATAAGATAAAATTAAGGTAAATTTAAGGTTCCGGGGGAAGATGTTTAGTTTGGACAATTATGGTGGTTGTTTTTATGTAAAAGAAGCGCGAACATAAGAGAATAATCTCAACATGTTCGCGCCTTTGTTTTTATTTCACTGCATTGATCAGTTTTTTAGATACATAGAATTCAGAGCCATTATAGACGTTAATTGTATCAAATGTATGTGTTTTTGCAGTATTTGTGGATGTTTCCTCATAAATCATTGAGTTTTTATTGACTGGAATTTTCACAGTTACATCTGCTTTTTGAGCAATAAATATTGGGTTTTCTTTATCCGATAAATCGATTTTTGTCGTATAGCCTTTATCCGTAAATGCTTTTGTTGCAGGGACATATAAATCATTTGTTAGTGTATTTAAGTCAAAGCCCATAAATTGTGCCATCGTATGAGCTAGATCCGTATTTTCAACTAGCCCTGTCAATTTAGAAGGTCCGAATGAATATAAAAACACATCTTCCCCTGTATGACCACCTGTTGTATAGCCAATGTTCGCGCGATTTGCTAACATCTTAACCATCTCACTGCCTAAGTCTTTTGCAGATTTCAATGTCGTTAGTTCATCCTCTGTTAACTGATCTAATCCATAAAGGGCAGCCACCTCTACTAAATTAGAGCGATCTTCTTTTAATTGGCTTAGTGCACCTTCAACAGTCATCGAAGCTTTTTTCAATGGATCAATATAAGCAGAGACAGGAATGCTTGAATAGGTGCTCGTTGTGTTGGCGTTCCCCATCGTAATTCCGCTATTTCCATGGTCTGTTACAGCAATTACTAATGTGTTGCCATCTTCCTTTGCAAAATCAACTGCTTCTTTTACTGCATCATCAAACGATAAGATATCGCTAATAATACCAATTGTATCGTTGGCATGTGCCGCCCAGTCAACCTTACTCCCTTCAACAAAAAGGAAGAAGCCGTCCTCATCCTTTTTTAGCGTATTAATCGCTTTATTAGTCATTTCAGCCAGTGTAGGCTCAGATGCTCTCGTTTTAGCACGATCTAAATCATAGGCAAGTGCGCTTGGTGCAAAGCTTCCCCAAATTTTAGAGGACTGACTATTCACTAGCTCATCACGAGTTTGAACGAGATCGTAATTTTTTTCTTTCAGTACATTTAGTAAATCCTCGCCATCCTTACGGGCATTTTTAGATGTGCCAGGTGACAACGATTCTAGCCCTCCACCTAAAACAACATCAATATTTTGATAGACTTGCTGTTCAGCAATATCCCCATATTGACTTCTATTATTAACATGTGCTGAAAAACCAGCTGGAGTAGCATGTTGAATTTCAGATGTAGAAATTAATCCGGTAGCCTTCCCCTGTTGTTTAGCTCCTTCGAGCACATTCGCTACAGGTTTGAAAGCATCCTCTTGAGCAATTTGTGCTAAACCAGGTGAATTAATCACCGATGGAAGCACACCTATATATTTATCGTTCGATTTATGGCCGGTTGCTAAAGCAGTAGCAGCGGGCGCAGAATCGGTAATGGCTGATTCAGCAGAATACGTGCGCATCGCACCTGATAAAATTTCATCCATTGCTAAGCTTTCACCTTTATACCATCGAGAAAGGGTTACAGCATTATTACTGCTTCCATCCATCACAAGCATAATGACATTTGTCGGTTTCTTTACTTCAGCTGCTTGTGCCTCTTGCTGTGGAATACTAACTGCGGATAAAGTTACTGCACTTGCTAAAAAAAATGAAGTCCATTTTTTTGCGTATTTCATGATTTTCCTCCTTTAGGTGAATTCAACTGTAAGTGTAAAGGAAGGGTGTAAAGCTAGCGTTAAAAATTTGTTAATAAAATATGGTAATACTGTAAATGGAGGGGCAGGAGAGGAAGAAAAAAATCTGTGTGAACATCACACAGATTTTATTGAAGTATTTGTTGATGCTGTGAGCCGTCGATCGTTTCGTAATATAAAATACCATCTTGGATCGTTAAATTAAGGACTTCATCTTCCACTAGTATTTCTTCAGAGCCGTCCTCGACTTTAATTTTTGTTAAATAACCAGCGTTGTCATAATCACTGCAATAGATGGAGTCATGATAAGTCGCTAAATAATAACAAGCTGTTTCGGTTATCTTTTTATGTTCATTGGTCGCTAAATTATAGGAATAAACCATATTATCTTTTATGCTATTATAATAAATCACATTAGCAACTGTATTGGCATACCACATATCATGCATAAAGTCATAGTCATTACTAGTAGCAGCAAAATAGTTTTCCGCTACCCATAAATGATCCTGGCTAAGCTTTTGATCATTGACTAAAAAATACTCGTAAGAAATCGCATAGGGTTCATCAGAGTCAACATCGTTCCAAGTTGTATCAAGATGATACCACTGGTCTTCGACACTAACTAAATTCCACGCATGTAGTTGATCCTCGCTATAGCCGTATACATATTTTGCATCAAGACCTGATGCTACTAATAAACGGTAAGCAAGTAAGGCATAGGCCTGGCATACAGCAGTTTTTTCACTAATCAATTCAAAAACCGTCTGTCCTTCCGTCGAGCCTTCTTCTGTATACGTGGCTAGTTGCACCACGTAATCATTAATGATTTTAGCTCGTTCGAAATCTGTCATTTCCTTCGTAATATGCTTGTCAGCAAAGGCTTCTACAAAGTGATCAACCTTTTGCTCCTTCCTGACATCTGTTAAATAATCAATCGACAATTCAACTAAATAGCCATCATCGATTTCCCAAGCCGTCCATTCATAGTCAAGAAAATAACCGGCTGTATAGGGGTCCACAAAGGTAAGCAAGCTATTTAAATCATTTAGTTGAACCTCAAAATCCTCAAAATCTAGCTTTCCTGTATAAGGGACTTGAAAGCGCTGTTCAAATGTTGCCACTTGCTTCTCGACTCTTTTGGTAAATTGTAATAATGCGGGATCATCTTTAAATAAAGATGTTGAGAATAAGTCTGTAGGCGAAAAAGAGGGGGATAATGCTTTACTCTCTGGCTGCTTCACATCATTTTTTGTTTCTTCTGCTAACGTCGTAGTTGTGTCATCCTCTTCTTCAAGCAGCAGGTCTATAGCTTTTGAGCATGCTGTAAGAAAGGGAATCATACAGCATAATAAAAGAAGAGTTATTATTTTTTTATTCAAGTTCTTTCCTCCGAGAAAATTTCATTTCTTCCATTATAATCTAATTAGAGGGTTGGCGATATCCACTAATAGTAGCAAAAGTCGACAAGTAGAGGGGGATGAAGCGGAAAAAAACTGTTAAACTTAAAGCTAAGTTTGTCATGGCAACCTTTTTTTGTTATAATATAGTCTGTTGTGATGTTTCAAAGTTCGGGAGGTGCAGTGAATGCATACAGTAGTATTAGTTTCATTAGTTATCGTATCATTAGCGTTAATCGTTGTGGTATTACTTCAATCTAGTAAAAGTGCAGGCTTATCAGGTGCCATCTCGGGTGGAGCTGAGCAACTATTTGGAAAGCAAAAAGCACGTGGTATGGATTTAATCCTTCACCGTGCAACAATTGTGTTAGCTATACTATTCTTTATTCTAGCAATCGCTATTACAAAAATCTAATAGTTGAAGATATATCGCCTAACCTAATTGGTTGGGCGTTTTCTTTTATCATAACTTAATGGAAGAATCTCTCTGTAACCTACTAACCAAATTATCAATCGCTTAGCATTATGGAGATGACTATAATGGGTATAGTAGAAATGAGTGTTTAGATGAAGGAGTGCTTACAATGAACAAATCATTATCACAGCCATTTTTCTTTCAAGCAGGACCACGTGCCGTTTTACTATTACATGGCTTTACAGGCAGCTCTGCAGACGTGCGTATGCTTGGTAGATTTTTAGAGAAAAAAGGGTATACTACTTTAGCACCTCACTATAAAGGCCACGGTGTGGAGCCGGAGGAACTGGTCACAACAGGTCCAGCAGACTGGTGGCAGGATGTCGTAGCCGCCTACAAACAGTTACAGGATGCTGGCTATCAGGAAATTGCTGTTGCAGGCCTCTCATTAGGTGGTGTTATGGCATTAAACGTTGCATTAAATAATCCTGTAAAAGGAATTGTCACAATGTGTGCACCCATGACAATGCGTACAACAGACGTTATGTTTGAGGGTGTTTTGAAATACGCTAGAGAATATAAGAAATTCCAAGGGAAACAGGATGACCAAATTGAAGCAGAAGTTTCGCTCATTGCTGAAAAGGGCATGCCGTCACTACAGGAGCTACGTGAATTTATTGCACGTACGCGACAAGAAATAGACATGATTTATGCGCCAATTTTTGTCGTTCAAGCTACAAATGATGAGGTAATAGAGACAGAATCTGCCAACATTATATATAATCAAACTGAGTCACTTGAAAAGCACATCAAGTGGTATGAAAACTCAAAACATGTTATTACACTAGATCAAGAAAAAGATCAATTACATGAAGACATTTATCGCTTTTTAGAAAGCCTAAATTGGGCACAATAAATTATAAATAGGATTTTCTCATGAAGGAGGGAATATGTATGAAAGACCAAAAAGATACACTACAAAGTCGTTTACTCGATTTCTTCGGTCAAGATGATTATAAACCATTAACTGTTGGTGAAATCGAGGAAGAATTCGGCTTTGAGGATGCGGAGGAATTTAAGGAGCTTGTAAAAACATTAGTCCGCATGGAAGGACAAGGCTTAGTTGTTCGTTCACGCTCCAATCGTTATGGCCTACCAGAGCGTATGAATTTACTAAGAGGTAAATTTATTGGGCATGCGAAGGGCTTCGGCTTTGTAACGCCTGATATTGAGGGCATGGACGATGTGTTCATTCCACCACATGAAATTAATGGTGCCATTAATGGAGACATCGTTTTAATTCGTGTTTTAAAGGAATCATTCGGAGATCGTCGCGAAGGTACTGTAACAAAGGTCGTTGAACGTGGTCAAACAAGCTTTGTTGGGACATTCCAAGCAAATCGAGGCTTCGGCTTTGTTGTCCTAGACGATAAAAAGCTACCAATGGATATCTTTATTGCTAAAGGGGATACATTAGGAGCTGTCGATGGACATAAGGTTGTTGTTGAGGTTGCGACATGGCCTGAGGATTTAAAATCGGCAACCGGCTATATTACAAAAATTTTAGGCCATAAAAATGATCCGGGTGTGGATATTTTATCGATTTTATATAAGCATGACATTCCACCTGAATTCCCAGATGAAGTCATCACTGCAGCACAACGTGTACCAGATGAAATTACAGAGGCTGATTTAGAAGGTCGCCGTGATTTACGACATGAAACAATTGTGACGATTGATGGTGCAGATGCAAAGGACTTGGATGATGCGGTTACCGTAACGAAAAATGTCGATGGTACTTACAAGCTTGGCGTACATATTGCAGACGTAAGTTATTATGTAACGCAAGGCTCGGTTATTGACCTTGAAGCTTACGACCGTGCGACAAGTGTTTATTTAACAGACCGTGTTATACCGATGATTCCACATCGATTATCGAATGGTATTTGTTCTTTAAATCCACAGGTTGACCGTTTAACGCTATCCTGTGAAATGATCATTGATGCGAATGGTAATGTGATTTCACATGAAATTTTCCAAAGTGTGATTAAAACGACGGAACGTATGACGTATAGGGACGTTTACAAGATTTTAGAGGAGCAGGATGAGGCGCTAATTAAACGCTATGAGCCACTTGTTCCAATGTTTAAAAACATGGCAGAGCTCTCCAATATTTTACGTCGTAAACGTGAAATGCGAGGAGCCATAGACTTCGACTTTAAAGAATCTAAAGTTATTGTAAATGAAGAAGGATGGCCTGTAGATATTGAATTACGTGAACGTACAGTAGCCGAGAAATTAATTGAAGATTTCATGCTAGCTGCCAATGAAACCGTAGCGGAGCACTTCCACTGGATGAATGTACCGTTCCTATACCGTATTCACGAAGATCCAAAGCCTGAAAAGCTTCAACGCTTCTTTGAATTTGTCACGAATTTCGGTATTTTAATTAAAGGTACGGGTAATACCGTCCATCCAAAAGCGTTGCAGGATGTATTGAAAGCAATTGAAGGGATGCCAGAGGAGCCTGTTATTTCAACGATGCTATTACGCTCGATGCAGCAGGCAAAATATTATCCAGAAAGCCTTGGTCACTTTGGTTTATCAACGGATTTCTATACACACTTCACATCACCAATTCGCCGTTATCCTGATTTAATCGTACACCGTTTAATTCGTACGTATATAATTAATAAGGATACATCTAGAGAAACGATTGCCCAGTGGAGTATTGCAATGGATGAAATTGCTGATCACACATCTGAACGCGAACGCCGTGCTGTTGATGCAGAACGTGATACAGACGCTCTGAAAAAAGCACAATATATGTCCGACAAAATTGGCGAAGAATTCGAAGGAATTGTTTCATCGATTACAAACTTCGGTATTTTTGTGGAGCTACCAAACACGATTGAAGGACTTGTCCATATTAGCAATATGACAGATGATTACTACCGCTTCGATGATCGTCAAATGATTATGATCGGTGAACGAACGAATCGCCAATTCCGTATTGGTGATGAGGTGACCGTTCGTGTGGCTAATGTCATTATTGAGGAGTCATCGATTGACTTTGAAATCGTTGGAATGGTAACTTCATATGGACGAACACGCAAAGCAGCACCTACTGTAATCCATGCACGAAAAAATTACAGTGATAACAAAGGTGGCAGCAGTCGCAGAAGTACACGCAGTGATGAGGAACGAGGCAGTCGTGGTGGTAGTCGAAGAGGCCGTCGCCAAGAGGAAGAAAGAGGAAGTCAAAGCAGCAAACAAGGTGAACGCCGTGAAAGCGACCGTGATCCACGTGGACGCCGCAAAGATGACTCAAGCCCTGGACCTAAAAAACGCGTGAAACAAAAGCAAAAGTTCTATGAAGGCATTGCTAAAAAAGGTAAAAAGAAAAAATCAAAACGTAAATAAGCATGAGCGAAAGTATCCTTGTTGTGGATGCTTTCGCTCAAGCTCAACCTTTTAAGTAGAGGGTGAAAATATGGCAAAAGGTACTGGTAAAGTATTAGCACAAAACAAAAAAGCAGGCCATGACTACTTCATCGAAGAGACAATTGAAGCAGGCATGGTACTAACAGGCACAGAAATTAAATCTATCCGTGCAGGCAAAGTCCAACTTAAAGACTCCTTTGTTCGTGTCCGTAATGGCGAAGCATGGATCAATAATATGCACGTGAGCGCATTCGAACAAGGCAACCGCTTTAACCACGATCCACTACGTACCCGTAAGCTGTTGCTCCACAAAAAGCAAATCGGCGAGCTAGTCGGTGCTGTAAAACGTGACGGCTACACAATCGTCCCACTAAAAATGTACATCAAGGACGGCTACGCCAAGCTCCTCATCGGCGTCGGCAAAGGGAAAAAAGACTACGACAAGCGTAACGACATGCGCAAAAAAGAAGCCAAACGCGAAATGGAACGTGTCTTTAAGGAACGTCAGCGTTAACAAAGCAGATGAGAAAGCAGGCAAGTGTCGAACTTTCTCATCTGTTTTTTTCTATATTGAAGCAAATTTGTTAGAAGCTGTTTGGATCTATCCAACAGCTTCTTTTTTGGTCCTATAACACAAAAAAATTAAAATATAATCCCCTTTTTTATCTTCTAAGACATATGTTTAGAAAATTCCAACAATTAAAATTGTAGTAACTACATATTTAAATTTCGAGGTGAGTCTTATGAATAAAACAGTTATCGAAAAAATTACGCACATTGTTGGTGAAAAATACATTAAAAGCTCAACTGCACAGCTTTTAGCATATTCCTATGATGCAACGGCAAATTTTCAGCGCTTACCTGATCTTGTCATTTCACCAGGGAATGCAGAGGAAATTGCTGAGGTAATTAAAGTATGTAATGAATATAAAATGTCAATTATTCCACGAGGTTCTGGAACAAATCTTGCAGCAGGAACGGTGCCTTACGATGGGGGCGTAGTGATTTTATTTAATAGAATGGATCAAATTTTAAATTTCGATAAGGAAAATTTAACGATTACAGTCCAGCCTGGCATTATATCTGAGAATCTTTGTACATTCGTCGAAGCACATGGTTTATTTTACCCTCCTGATCCAAGCTCCATGAGAATTTCTACGATTGGTGGCAATGTTAGTGAAAACTCAGGTGGCTTGCGTGGCTTAAAATATGGTGTAACAAAGGATTATGTCAAAGGTCTACAAGTTGTTTTACCAAACGGGGATATTTTAGAAACAGGTGGCAAACTAGCAAAGGACGTAGCGGGCTATGACCTCACATCATTATTTGTTGGAGCAGAGGGAACATTGGGTGTCGTAACAGCGATTACTTTAAAGCTTATTCCGTTGCCACAATATAAAATGACGAGCATCGCATACTTTGAATCCTTAGAGGATGCTGCGAGAACAGTCTCCAGCATTATTGCCAATAAAATCATTCCCGTAACGCTAGAATTTCTTGATAAAAAAACAATTAGCGCCGTCGAGCAATATATGAAAATAGGACTCTCAACAGATGTAGAAGCAATGCTATTACTTGAGCAGGATGGTGAAATGCATCAAGTAGAACAAGATGTCAAAGAAATGGTACGAATCGCTGAAGAAAATGGAGCTCTCTTTACGCAAATTGCAAAAGATGCACAGGAAGCGGAGCAAATTAAAACAGCAAGACGTGTCGCATTATCAGCATTAGCAAAATTAAAACCGACAGTTATTTTAGAGGATGCCACAGTACCACGATCAGAGCTGGCCAAAATGGTGATGAGAATTAATGATATATCCGAAAAGTACAATGTCAATATTGCCACATTTGGTCATGCAGGGGATGGAAATTTGCATCCTACATGTTTAACAGACTTGCGAGATGAAGAGGAGATGCATCGTGTAGAAGCGGCATTTTCGGAAATTTTTGAGGCAGCACTGTCACTAGGTGGCACGATTACAGGGGAGCACGGTGTAGGTGAAATGAAAGCACCTTATTTAGAATGGAAAATTGGTCCTATCGGTATCAATGTAATGAAAAACATTAAGCAAACTTTCGATCCTAACCATATTATGAATCCTGGTAAAGTCTTTGCTAAAGAAACGAAGAAAAGAGTGGTGGTACATGGTGGTAACTAACGTACAACAGCAAATGCAGCAATCCTTCCAGACACATGTCGATGAAAATCTATTGCTAGACTGTATGAGATGCGGCTTCTGTTTGCCAAGCTGTCCGACATATCTTCACATGGAGCAGGATGAAGCACAATCACCACGTGGACGCATTGCCTTAATGAAGGCAGTACGTGACGGGATTGTACCTTTCGATGCATCTGTAGAACAATCATTCGATTTATGTTTAGGATGTCGCGCATGTGAGCCGGCATGTCCAGCTGGTGTACAGTATGGTGCTTTAATCGAGCAAACCCGTGAAGCCGTACAAGAGGTGAAGCAGTCAACCTTCGTAGAAAAAACGACAAGAAAAATTGTTTTCAATCATCTTTTCGTCAAGCAAAAAAATATGGAGCATGCAGTTAGTCTAGTGCATCTTTATCAAAAAACAGGTTTACAAAAAGCTGTACGGAAAATTGGCTTTTTAAATTTATTCCCAAAGCATTTAAAAACAATGGAGGCATCTTTACCACCCGTAGCTAAAAAGGTACAGCCATTAAAGAAGGTAAAAGCGGCTTCGATGAAGGTGGCCTTTTTTACAGGCTGTCTAATGGATACACTTTATAAGGAAACAAATGAAAAAACGGTGTCCTTGCTACAAATGCTTGGTGTTGATGTCGTTATTCCAGATAATCAAAGTTGCTGCGGGGCTCTCCATGGGCATAGTGGTGAGCTAAAGCGTGGTAAGCAAAACTTAATTCGTAATGTAGAGTTATTTGATTCAGATGATTATACCTATATTGTTAATAATGCAGGTGGTTGTGGTGCTTTCTTAAAGGAATATGAAAAGCACTTACATAGTGATGAACGCTATCGTGAAAAAGCAGTTCGATTTTCAGAGAAGACAATTGATATTTCAAGCCTGCTTGTCAAAGCTGGGCTACTGGATTATTTAGCAACCTTGCCACAGCAAGAAAACAAGACTCTTGTAACCTATCAGGATTCCTGCCATTTACGCAATGTTAATAAAGTCTTCAATGAGCCAAGAATGATTTTACAGGCCCTACCGAATGTGCACTTTAAAGAGCTGTCAAATGCCAATACATGCTGTGGTTCAGCAGGAATATATAATTTATTGCAGCCTGCGTCAGCAGGTAATATTTTAACTACCAAAATGGCTACGATTAAGGCGCTACAGCCTACAGTGATTGTCACAGCCAATCCAGGTTGCTTGCTGCAAATGCAATCTGGTATCAATAAAGAAAAGCTAGAAGCAAGCATGCAAGCCGCACATATTGTTGATTTTATCTACAAGAGCATAGAAAACTATAGTAAAATATCTAAAATATACTAAATTTTCAGTATAATCAGTATATTAGTCTCTATGGAGGTGGCACAATGTTTGATTTACAAATTATTGGAACAAAGATTGTTAGGGAGCTTGGAGAACTAATTGATCAACATGTCGTTGTAATCGATCATAACGGATTTATTATCGCCAGCACAGACATGTCGAGGATGAATCAATTTCATGAAGGTGCATTAATAGCGATGAAAAACAAAGAAGTTATGCATATGACGAAGGAGCTTTCAGCACAATTAAAGGGTGTGCGGGAGGGCCTCGTCATGCCATTAGTGATTGAGGATACACCAATTGGAGTAATTGGTGTTACTGGACAACCATTTGAAATCGAAAAATATGGGAAGCTTGTCCAGAAAATTACACAGTTTTTTGTTGAAGATTTTTTAATGCACCGTAAAAAAGAACGAGAGACAAAAATGTTTGAGCTTTTCCTACTAGATTTATTAAATGGACAGGTAAATCAATTACTACTAGAGCAACGAGCTGAAATGCTAAATATTGAAACGGATCTTTATGATCGAGTGATTATTATTCAATTGAATAGGAGAATTGATGAAAAGGGGATGGATTATTTGCGTGCAATTCAAATAATCCATCCTCAACTACATATTTTTCAATGGAGCTTCGATAAGCTCGTTTTGCTTGTACCAAAAGTCACTCGTGTTCATTTAGAGCAAACGCTGCATTCATTTAACCGTAAACTGATAAAGCTCTATGATGACGAAATATTTATAGGTGTTGGCAATTCACATTCCTTTTTTGCACTAAATGAATCCTACAATGAAGCAAGTATTGCGTTAACGGTTGCTGTTGAAAATAGACAGATTGTGTTTGAGGAGGATTTGAAATTAGAGCTACTATTATCTGATCTCGATGAACAAAAGGTTGGCAATTTCATCTGCAGAACCATTGGCTCTTTAATAGAGGAGGAGGAATTAATATACAATCTAGAAATGTGGCTAAAAAGCAAAGGAGGTTTACAGGAAATTGCCGATGCGCTTCATATCCATAAAAACACTTTAAAATATCGACTAAAAAAAATAGAAAAGCTTTTAAATATTGATATTAATAATAATGAAAATAAATTGGAATTAATGATTGCTATTTTACTGTTTCGAAAAAGAAAGAGTGTTTAAGTTTTAGGAGAGAAACTTGTCATTAAATACTTTAATATGCTGCTTTTTGTGTGGTTTTTATATGTTAGAGACAAAAATCGATCAATTATTTTATAATTTTTTATCCTCAAAGAATATATATTTAGATTTTTCGGAATTATAAAATAATTATTAAGTCTAACATAAAAAGAGTAGGGGGATATTTTATGAGGAAATTTTTAAAAGGGAGAAATCTACTTCTTGCAATGCTCTTAATCGTTTCAGCAATATTAGCTGCCTGTGGTGGTGGCAGTGGAGAGAGTGCTGATGCTGAAGGGAAGGAAAAGTCCTATAAATTAAAAATGTCAGTCACTGTATCAGATTCATCCACATGGTATGAGGCAGCCAAAAAACTGGCAGATGATATGGACAAAGAAACAGATGGTCGCATTAAAATTGAAGTGTTCACGAATGAGCAATTATCTGGTGGAGATTCAGGAAAGGCTGTTGAAGGCTTAGCAAAAGGATCAATCGATTTAACTTTTAACTCTACTATTATTTATTCGATTTTAGATCAACGCTTTGGTGTGGCAAGTGCACCTTTTTTACTTAAGGATCATTCTGAGGTAGATAAAGTGTTTAACGGGGAAGGTGGAGAAAAGCTTAAAGAACTTTTAGCTGAAAAGGGTGTACAGGCTTTAGGATATGGTGAAAATGGCTTCCGTCAAATAACGAACAGTAAGCGTGAAATTAAACTACCAGAAGACTTAAATGGATTAAAGATTCGTATACCTGGAATTACGATGTACACAGATTTATATCGTTCATTAGGAACAGATCCTTCAACCATGACATTCTCAGAAGTGTTTACAGCGTTACAGCAAGGAACAATTGATGGTCAAGAAAACCCTATTGATGTAATTGCTTCGTCAAAGCTAGAGGAAGTTCAAGATTATTTAACATTATGGAACTATTCCTATGACCCATTAGTGTTAGGTATGAATAAAAAGCTATACGATTCTTTAAGCGATACAGACCGTGAATTATTCGATCGTTTAGGGAAAGAAGCAGCTGCTTATCAAGTAAAAATAGCACGTGAAAAAGAAGCGTCACAAATTGAAGATTTAAAATCTAAAGGAATGAATGTCTATACGCCAACAGAAGAGGAATTGGAGGCGTTTAAAAAAGTCGTTCAGCCTGTATATGATAAATATACAGATATTTGGGGAGAAGATTTACTGAAAGCGTTTACGCCATAGGGGGGAAACATATGAAGTTCTTAGACTACTTTGAAGAGATTGTATTAAGCGTTACATTTGCAGCGATTACATTAATTACATTTGTAAACATTGTTTCTCGCAATGTAGTCAATTTATCCCTTTCGTTTACAGAGGAAATCACAGTTAATTTGTTAGTATTACTGACATTTGTTGGTACAGCCTTAGGTGTGCGTAGATACGCTCACCTTGGTTTTACCTTGTTGTTCGATAAAGGGAATAAGCTGACAAAAAAGGCGATTGTAATTATTTCATCTTTAGCAAGTGGTGTATTGTTTGCAGTATTGCTTTATTACGGAATGGATATGGTATTGTTCCAAATGCAGATTAATCAAACGACACCGGCCTTAGGCATGCCTCAGTGGATTTTATCTTCTGCCTTACCATTAGGTGCATTACTATGTTTAATTCGTACAGTTCAAGCGATGGTCGAAGAATATAAAGCGGTAAGTAATGAAGAGAATGGAGCGAAAGGGGATGAGCTAGTATGACAGCATTATTACTTTTTGGCTCCTTTATCGTGCTCGTATTTTTAAGGGTTCCCATTGCTGCGTCCTTAGCAGTAGCTTCAATGGTAGTCCTATTTACATCACAAGGGCTATCAGGATTTGAAGCATTAACGGATATTATGTATACAAGTGTAGCTAAGTTTACGCTATTAGCGATTCCATTCTTTATTTTAGCGGGTGTCATTATGGACCATATTGGAATCTCCAAGCGTTTAATTGACTTTGCACAAACATTAGTAGGGCATCGAAAAGGTGGCATTGTACTTGTAACTGTATTAGTCGCGATTTTCTTTGCTGCTATTTCAGGGTCTGGCCCCGCAACAGTTGCCGCAATTGGAGGTATTTTAATTCCGGCAATGGTGAAAAACGGCTACCGCAAAGAAACTGCTGGAGGATTGGTGGCGAGTGCTGGTGCAATTGGCATTATTATTCCCCCATCGATCGCCTTCATTATTTTTGCAGTCGTAGCAGGCGATCAAATCCCTATTACGATTAATCGACTTTTTATGGCTGGGGTTATACCAGGTATTTTAGTAGGGATCGGTTTATTTATCGCTGGGATGTATGTCCGCAAACGTGATATTCAAAAGGGTATTTTTAATGACTCTGTAGAAGCAGCTATGAAAAAAAGTACAGGAAAAGAACGGTGGGAAGCATTTATTAAAGCACTTCCTGGATTAATGATTCCTGTCATTATTTTAGGTGGAATTTATGGTGGCTTTTTCACACCAACAGAAGCGGCAGTAATTGCTGTTGTATATGGATTAGTTGTAGGACTGTTCATTCACCGAAAAGGCTACATAAAAATGATGTACCGTATTTTTATTGAATCGGCGTTACAAACAGCTGTTGTAATGATTATCGTAAGTGCAGCCTCTGTCTTTGCCTACATTGTCACAACAGAGCAAATTGCCTCAACTATTTCAAATACGGTTTTAGGTTTAACAGATAATAAAATCATTATTTTACTACTAGTCAACATTATTTTATTAATTGCAGGTGCATTTATTGATGCCATTTCAGCATTTTATATTTTCGTTCCGATATTACTTCCGATTATGTTAATGCTCGATGTAGATCCGGCTGTATTTGGCGTGTTCATGACGATTAACTTAGCAATCGGCTTATTTACACCACCTGTCGGGTTAAATTTATATGTTGCCGCAAGTATGTCAAAGACTAATATTATTCAAATTTCAAAAGGGGTCGTGCCGTTTATTGTTGCTTCGATTATCGTCTTATTACTTGTAACGTATATACCTTCTCTATCAACATTTTTACCAGATTTATTAAATATTAAGTAGCAAAGGGGAAATGATTATGACATTAAAAGATGATGTAGCGATTGTTACAGGAGCGGCAAGTGGTATTGGACAGGCAGTTGCAGTTCAGCTTTCAAAGCAAGGGGCACATGTTGTATTAGTTGACTTAAATTCATGTGAGGCAACAATTGAAAAACTAGCACATGATAGCTATTTAGAGTGTTTGGGGGATATTCGCGATTCGGAATTTGTCAAAGCAACAGTCAACCGAACAGTAGAAAAATATGGAGAGATTCATATTTTGGTGAACAATGCTGGTACATGTAGTCGCAAAAATATTGAAACGATGACATTTGAGGACTGGTCACGTGATCTGGATACGAACTTAAAGGCAACATTTATGTTTACACAGGCATGTGTATACCCACATATGAAGGATGCACAATATGGTCGCATTATTAATATTAGCTCAGTATCGGGCATAAACGGAGGTGTTACATCTGGTGAGGATGGTACAGGTCGCTCTGGCCCAGCGTATGCAGCATCGAAAGGCGGGGTAATTGCCCTAACGAAATGGGTAGCAAAGGAGCTGGGACCTTTCAATATTACTTGTAACTCCGTTGCACCAGGAGCAACCTTAACAGCTATTACAACGGGGGTTCCATACAATTTAGATCAGCAGGTTATTAAGCGTATTGGTACACCTGATGATATTGCAAGTGCTGTCTTATACTTTGCATCTAGGGAGGCTAGCTATGCGACTGCTCAGGTGTTAAAGGTAGATGGAGGGATTAGTATTGGATAATTCTCGGTGGCAAGCTTTGTATGACCGACCTACAGATAGAATTATCGGCAGATTGAAAGCAGGAACGGATTTATTTACAGGGATGAAAGAGGTTTGCAATCACTTTGGTGTCAGAGGCGGGCAATTTCAATGCATGGGGTCCTTAAAGCAGGCGACCTATGTTCAAGTTCAGCGAGGTGAAAAGCAAGGGACCATCGTTTATTCACCAAAACGGCAAACAACATCTCCGGTCGAACTTATTTCAGGTTTAGGCTTTATTGGGATAGATATGGAGACGAATGATTTAGATATTCATTTCCATGGATCTTTTGTCGATTGTGATCAACACTTTTCTGGCGGTCATTTTCTTGAAGGAGAAAATGAAATCGCCATCACAGTCGAATTTATACTCTATCCATTAAAAGAGGCCATCCCGAAAAGACGAAAGGATGACCAATTTGGGGTTCTAATTTTTCATTTTGATGAATAGGGGGGAAAGATAAATGAGTACAATTGGCCAACTAGCACTGAAATCAGCTCGAGCGTATCCAGATAAAATAGCAGTTAAATTCAAAAACCGTGCGATTTCCTATGCTGAATTAATGGAACGTGCCTATGCACTAACAGCATATTTTAAAAGCCTGAACTTACAAAAGGGAGAGCGCGTAGGTATCTTAATGTCCAATCGATTAGAGCATATAGAGCTAGATGTAGCTGTTTCTTTATATGGTCTTATTAAAGTACCGCTGAATTACCGCTTGCATCCGAAAGAGCATGATTATCAGGTGAAGGATTCAGGTATGAGTCTGATTATTGGTGAAAAATCATTAATTGATCCGCTGCAAATTGATTTTCCAATTCTTAATTGTGGAGAACCGTATGAGCAAGTAGTGAAACAATTTAAAGGCCAGTCCCATGAAAATGAAGTAGATGAGAATGATACAATGGCCATTATGTATACTTCTGGAACGACAGGTAATCCGAAGGGCGTTATGCTATCACATCGCAATATGGTCAGTGGAGCTCTGTCATTAGCAATGGCGTGTGAGGTTGATTATAAAGATATGCTCGGTCACGTTGCACCACTCACACACGGGGCAAACTTTTTAAGTCACGTGGCATGGCTCTATGGCTTAACACAAGTTGTCTACGATAAATTTGAGCCAGAGCAATTTGTTCATTTATTAGAGAGGGACCGTATTTCAATCATTTTCCTAGTACCAACGATGGTCAACCTAATGATTCAGCACGAGCAGTTCAACCCACAGAAGCTTCGTACCATTAAATCGATTAATATGGCAGGTTCACCCATTGCTACTGCAAAGTTACAAGAGGCACTAGATAAAGTAGGGACAAAATTTGTAGAAACCTATGGTCAAGTAGAAGGGCCGATGTGCATTTCTATGATGCCACGCGAGGATTTACCATCTAGACTTGATTCATGTGGTAGAGTTGGACCATTTGTTGATGTGAAAATCGTGGATGCTGAGGGCAATGAATGTCCAGTAGGAGAAATAGGTGAAATTACAGCAAAGGGTCCGCTTATTATGCAAGGCTATTGGAATAACGAAAAGGCGACAGCAGAAACATTGCGTGACGGCTGGCTTCATACAGGCGATTTAGGCAAACTAGATGAGCATGGCTACCTATATATCGTTGACCGCAAGAAGGAGGTCATTATTTCAGGTGGCGTTAATATCTATCCTCGAGAAGTAGAGGAAGTGTTAAACAAGCATGAATTCGTCAAGGAAACATGTGTAATTGGTATTCCAGATGACAAATGGGGCGAATCCATTGTCGCATATGTCGTGCCAAACGGGCGTGGAGAAATTGAGAAGGATGCCTTAATCGAGCTTTGCCAGCAACATTTAGCAAGCTTTAAAAAGCCAAAGGAAATTTTCGTAGTAGAGTCCCTACCAAAAAGCTCCTACGGAAAGATTTTAAAACGCGAGCTAGTAAAAATGCATATGGAGGTGACACAATGACCGTATATGTTCATAGTGTAAGCATGACGAAGTTCGGTAACAATGAAAATGCTTCATTGAAGGATTTAATGCTCACTGCTAGTCGGGAGGCACTAGATGAGGCAAGAGACTTAAAAATTGATGCGGTTTTTGTTGGCAACTACATGGGAGGTAGCTTAGTCAATCAAGAGATTCTAGGCGCGATTGTAGCAAATGACTTGGGGCTCGGTCCTATTCCTACAGCTAAATTAGAGGGCGCCTGTGCATCAGGTGGTATTGCGTTACGACAAGGTATTTTAGGTATTTTAAGTGGCGAATATGAAAGCGTTTTAGTTGTCGGTGTAGAAAAAATGAAGCATGCGCCAACCGCCACTGTAACACAATTTATTAACTCTGCAATGGATCAGACGACAAACGAACGTTATGCGGGTCTAACCTTCCCAGGATTTTTTGGCGTAGTAGCCAACCGCTACTTTCATGAGACAGGTGCAAATAAATCCCATTTAGCAAAATTAGCATTAAAAAACCGTGAAAATGCATTACAAAATCCACTAGCCCAATTCCAAAAACCAGCAACACTCGAAGAAATAATGAACGCACGCATGATTACAGATCCACTTGGCTTATTCGATTGTTCACCCATTACGGATGGAGCAGCAGCAGTTGTGTTATCTCGTAAGCCATCGGATATTAAAATAGTAGCATCTGCACAGGCTTCAGGACCAACGATGATGCAGGATGCCATCGATTTATTATCATTACCAGCGATTCGTATATCAGGTCAGCAAGCCTATGAAAAAGCAGGGGTTGGTCCTGAGGATATAGATGTTGTGGAAATTCACGATTGCTTCTCGATGACTGAAATGCTCGCCATAGAAGAGCTCGGTTTTTTCCCGAAATTAGAAGGCTGGCTAGCTATTGAGCAAGGGAATACGCGCGTGAACGGAGAAAAGCCTGTTAATACAAGCGGAGGTCTTTTATCGAGAGGACATCCTATTGGCGCAACAGGTGTGGCGCAGTTTTACCAATTAGTACTGCAATTACGCGGACATGCACCAAACCAGCTAGAAAAACGACCACGATTAGCACTTGCACAAAATTTAGGTGGCACTGGTTCTTATTCGGTTGTCCACATATTAGAAAGGGTGTAGCAGATGAAGGTTTATGAATGCTGTGGTGTGGAATCAGTAACGAAAAAAGTATATTGCAGCACCTGCCGCCAAGAAATCAAAAACGAACGAGAAGTCCCAGATAAGGGAACCGTGTATAGCTTTACGGTCATTCACATTGCACCAGAAGAGTTCGCCCATTTGGCACCGTATACCGTGGCACTAGTACAGCTAAGGGATTCGACAGCCAAGCTAACAGTACGCATTCAAGAGAGTGTACAAATCGGTGACCTCGTACAGCTTGAAGAAATTAAAAATGGAACATACATTTATCAAAAGGTGAGAACTGCTTAACGAAGGGTATGAAGTATGGTAGGCTGTTTGGAAGGCGATTTGTCTTTCCTGACAGCCTACTTTCTTATGAATAGTCTACTAGACTTTTTATAAATGTTCCTTTATTGAGGCAGAATTTCAATTTGGGTCTTGCTGCGGATGTTAGTCTGTTGCCCTATAGAACGTAGAAGATAATGAGACTTCTTATCATGCGCTCGAATAAAACAGGAGGTGATAACTTGGCAAATGCAAAGGTTTATTCCATTTTAGTTTTCGTTATGTTTCTTTGGGGAATGAATGTTACATGGCTGAAAGTAATTGTCTCCAACGGCGATCCATTAACGATACAAACGGCCCGTATTTTTCTTGCGGCTATTACGATTTTTATTATTTTAAAGCTAACGAAGCAACCGCTTTATGTAAAAGGAATGCCATTTAAGTACATATTAATTGGTTGTTTTTTTGGCGTCATTTGTCACCACGTCTTTTTAGCATATGGCATCGTTCAAACAACAGCCATGAAAACGGCCATTATTAGTGGCTTAAGTCCACTTTTCACGGCTCTCATTGCCGTACTATTCAAAGACACGGTTATGACAAAATCTAAATTAATTGGCTTTGCACTCGGTGGAGTTGGCGTGCTATTCGCAGTGGTAGACGACATTACTGAGCTGACCAATCTACAGCTAGGTGATTTTCTCGTGTTTATGTCATTCTTTTTGCAGGCATTTAGCTTTATCGCAATTCGTCGTGCCACTGAAGTCATCTCTCCGATGCTGATGACAGGCTGGATGCTACTTATTGGCTCATCCATCTTATTAATTTTCACATTCGCTACAAGCTTCCGAAGCTACGGGGCATTTTTATCCTTCAGTCCGTTCATATGGCTCGTATTTTTCATGTCCGCTATTTTAGCTACTTCGATCGGACATACACTATATAATTTATGTATAAAACACATTGGTGCAGCGGAATCCGCTATTTTTGTGAATTTCAATACCGTATTCGCATTAATTGGAGCGGCCTTATTTTTACATGAAGTCATTACACTTCAGCAATTTATCGGTAGTTTAATTATTATTTCAGGCGTTATAATCGGCACAAGCAATTTAGAGGAAAGACTTCTTCAAAGGAAAAAAAATCGCGATAAACTAGAGTGTTAGAAAAGTAGAGTTGTTCAGCATTTCCTTGGCTTCTAATAAGAATGTTTTAGTTGGTGATCTAGCTTATTCAGTGTCTCTACTTGATATTTTAAGCTCTTTATCTTATAATAGTACTACATGCCAGTGAGCATCTACTCATACGATGTTCATTTACAACCTGCATTATGCAGCGTTGTCCGAACGGTTTATAACCGGATTATATCCGGGGACGTTACGGATTCGACAGGGATGGTTCAAGCTTTGGTCGCGCGTCGGAGGGCTCGGCTCCGTCATCAACGACAGTTATATAATAACTGGCAAACAACAAAACTTAGCTTTCGCAGCGTAAGCTCTTAAGCGCTCTGCCTCTCTATCGCCCATGTAGAGAACGTAGGGCCCAACTTTAGTGGGATACGGTCGATGGTGCCACCTGAGTCATCGGCAAGAGATTTCCAGGTTAGCGTACAGGACGCCTGTTTGTCGGCATAATGTTACGTGAATCGTAAATAGGCAAACTACACGCGTAGAAGCTGAAGTATTGGAGTTTCTGGACGCGGGTTCGACTCCCGCCGTCTCCATACATTGGAAACAATATAGTTTCAAAAAGTGTCAAATTCCTTGATATATCAAGGGTTTGGCGCTTTTTTTATTTCAAAAAATTTCAACTGATATCAAACGGTTTTGGGTCATTTTTGGGGTCAAACTAGGTCAAAATTGGGTCAAAGAATTAGCGTGAATTGATGTATGCATCAAACTTTTCGATTGTGCTAGCTTTGGTTTTCTTGGTTACATGCGTATAAATGTCCATTGTCGTTTTAACATCTGTATGTCCTAGCCTTTCCTGTACTTCTTTAATACTTGCACCCGCTTCAAATAATAATGAGCAATGGGTATGTCGTAAACCATGTGTAGTAATAGGCTGAAGCTTGTATTTATCAATTACTTTATGGAGCCACTTTTGCGTTTGAACAGGTTGGATGAAGCGGTTATGTTTATTGCTAAATACGAGTTGTTTTTTATTAGATGTATTAATGCCTTTTTCTAAATAAATCTTACTTTGCTGAAACTTCCATTTTAATAGTAAAGACATTGACGTTTCATCCATTTTAATTGTTCGCACTACACCATTTTTAGTTGTCTTTAGGTACAATTGACAATCCTTGCCGCGTGAAATCGCTTTGTTAATTCGAATTTCACTTCGTTCAAAGTTGATATCATTCCACGTCAGTGCTAATACCTCGCCTTTTCGCATACCTGAATAGCTTAATACATGAAATATTGTATAAACAATTAGATTATCTTGCTGTTCAAAGCATTGAAGCAGTTTTATTAATTGTTCTCGTTCGTAAAAGTTTTCAAATTCTGCCTCATCTAAAACGATTTGCTTGCGCTTTTTAGGCATCTCAACCAATGTAAAAGGATTTTTATCAATATAGCCATGTTTAATCGCATAATCGAGAACTTTTGCAGCATAGGACTTAACCATGCGAAACCGCTTTAGCTTCTTAGCCCACTGATTTACATGCTTTTGGCAAGTTGCAATATCAATCTTGTCAACTTTATAAGTACCCATAGCAGGTAATATGTGATTTTTAAAAATACCGATAGTTTTTACAAATGTACTTTCTTCAACGCCGTTTTCGTACTGCTCAACCCACATGTTATACATATCTTGATACGTTTCATATTGTTGTTTTTTATATGTGCCACTGTATACCTCAAGCTGTAACTGATTCATAGCATCTTGCGCCTCTTTACGTGATTTAAAGCCACGTCGAGTAGTAGTTAAAGGCTTTCCAGTTAATGAATCTGTACCAAGGTAAAACTTAAACATAAAACGCTTTTCGCCATCTTTTAATGTGTACTCTTTGATTTGGGGATTTCTCGCCAAAGTAATTCCTCCTCTGTTCTGCTTACGGAGACAGAGTGTAAGGTGAGTAGTACCTTACATATTTATCATATTATTTATAGCGTTTAAAGACAAATTAGATTTGTAGAAAAATAAAAAAACAAGCCTAAAAAAGAGCTTGTTTTAATAGTTCGTATATTAAATATGATTTTCAAAAATTAGCTTTGATTTCTTCTATCCTTAATTATGTGCTGCGATACCATACCGCTTCACCGTAGACAGGGAATAATTCTCCGACCTTCTATCCCCACATATAATCATTTAGAAGGTACTCCCTTCACGACATACATAATCATTGACAATTCTCCCATTTCTGTTTATTTCCGTAGAAGTTATCAAGATCATCAAATGAAGCTCTGAAGATATTTAAATTAAAGTCATTTAGCTCCACCGTACCTTGAATGAATCCTAGCATGTCATCTGAGACGTTAGAAGCGTCCTCAGCCCATTCGTTCACCACTTTGTATACCTCTTTGTCGTAAGCTGTTGTGCGGGTCATAAGGACTGATGTAGCTAAGTTCTGAGTGATGCCGTTGTAAGCGCCAATTGCGTTATCGAAATTTAGTGATCCATCCTCATTAAGTGCCACACGTTTAAACTCTAGGTAATTCGAATACATTTCGTCTAAAGCAATTGTGTTTTCAGGTGACAGACAAGATTTATCAGTAGCGGGCTTGTGGATCACCTCAACCGCTTCTACCTCTTCGGTTTCTACCACCTCTGCAATTTCACCTTCTGAACTCAAATTTTCTTGTTTGTTCTTTTTAAGAAAACTATCGGTTGATACTAGATACCATATAGCTATGATACCCATCACTATAATAGATGATAAAATTGCAATTATTACTTTGTAAACGTTATTCTTTTTCATTGTTAATAACCTCCAAATTATGCGCTAAAATATAACCAGGATTTGTTTCTCCACCACCACATACATAGCTAAGACCTCCGCCAGAATCGTCGAAGGCATTATATCAGTTAAAGTTGTCTTAAAGTGAAGTTGACAATTTTATAATACGTTGCTAACGAGACTGAGTGTAAGATAGAGTAGTACCTTCCATACTAATCATATTATGCAAATTGTTTGAAAACAAACTAAAGTTTATTGATGAGTAAATATATTTAATCTACAACCTTTTGGAATGTTTTACATGATAACTATTAAGTTCTTTCATATTTTTGAACTAACTTAAATGAATCTACTTATGTATATTTGTGAGATGGTATATTTAAAGTAAGTAATTATAGGGAGTTGGTACTTTGAAAGGCTTATTGATGGAAATTGCAAATACATATTTAGATGTAACTAAAAAACAATATAATCGGTCATATGCTGAAGCAAAATATATTAGTGAGGATATGCCCCAGAAAATTACTGCTATTTTATCTAAACAACAATTTGACTATAAAGTTGAGGGTTCGGTTGGACAAGGTGGGTGGACCTTTACACCATGGATATCTATTTTTAATAAGGAAGTAACCGTTTCAGCAACTAAAGGTTACTATGTTGTTTATCTCTTTAGTAAAGATATGGAACGTGTTTATTTATCTTTAAATTTAGGAACTACATATATTAAGAATAAGTATTCGGGGAAAAAACCTAGACAAAAAATGATGAAACTTGCTAATAATATAGCGGAGACGATTAAATATAACCCAAGATTTAATAGAAGTCCAATAGATCTTGGTAGTAGTACAGATAATGCATTAAACTATGAGGCATCACATATTATAGGAAAAAAATATGATCTTTTGAATTTACCAGATGATGAAATATTAAAGGAAGATCTTTTAGAAATGTTAAAAGAGTATGAAAACCTCTTTTTAATAAATAGAAACAAGGAAGTCGATGACGTTTTAGACTATTATCTACAGCTAGAAGAAGTAGAGGATGTACAGTTCCAACAAGATATTGAAGTTGTTGAGCCTTCAATTACCCCTAGGGTTCCTCAAGAAAAAAGGGGGAAGAAAAATAAAAGTGGAAAAGTATATTCAAGAGATGCCTCTGTTGCAAAAGAAGCAATAGTAAAGGCGGGGTATAAATGTGAGGTTGATCCTACACATGAAACATTTATTTCAGAAGTAACTGGGCATAATTTTGTTGAAGCACATCATTTAGTTCCAATTAGTAAAGAGAGTGAATTTGATTATAGTTTAGATGTTCCAGGAAATATAGTTTCTCTATGTCCGAACTGCCATCGAAAAATACATCATTCTAAATTTAATGAAAAGAAAAAGCTTTTAAATTCTTTATACATACTTAAAGAAAGTGAACTAAAAACTTATGGAATTCATCTACCATTAAGTCAAATGGAACAATATTATAAATAACGATAGAATTAGCCCCCAATTCTTATGGGGGCTTTAGCTATTTATATCAATGTGAGACTTAAAAATATCGATTGTATATAAAAAGAATAAGCAAAAATGAAGCTTGTTCTAATAGTTCATATATTTAATAAAATTCTCAAATGCACTGGCTTTGATTTCCTCTGTTTCTACAATATAAACATCTGATGTAATGTCCTTAAAGCTATGACCCAACCTTTTCTTTATTTCGTAATGTGTTGCACCACTTATGTAATACATTGTGGCATGTGTCCGTCTTAAATCATGAGGTGAAATCTTTCTGAGTTTATATTTTTCTTGGATATTATTGCACCAGTCCCAAGCCTTAGATGGATAAGTAATATTATTTTTCTTATCAGAAAATACAAGGCTATCTGTACTTAAATTATATTGCAAAACGGATTGAATTGATTTCCACTCATTTAAAATTTCAAGTGTGCGATCATCGATCTTTAATAATCTATAATCAGATGTTTTAGTGGTGGAAATCAATAGTTTCCCATTTTCATCATAGGTAACAGCTTTGTTAATAGTAATTTCATTTTTATCAAAATGGATGTCACCCCAATGTAAGGCAAAAGCTTCTCCGCGCCTAATACCTGTGTAGCACAGTAGCCGTAAGTAAGCATATTTTTTAATATCTTCATTTTTAGCGGCTTCTAAAAATGCTATTAGCTCTTCACGATTATAGTAGTCTTTTGTGGATTGTATTTGATTTTTAAGGGGCGTCGTTACAGCCTTCATAGGATTACGTTCAATAATGCCTAAATTAATCGCGTACTCAAATACTTGGGCTGCATAATGTTCGACTGTTTTGTGTTTTTTTAATTGATCATACCAAATGAATGCTTCGTTCTCGCAATGTTTGTAAGTAATAGTTTGAATTTTAATGTGACCTAAACAAGGCAGGATATGATCATGAAAAAGTTGTTTTGTTTTATGATAGGTCGAAGGCTTAACGGATTTTCGATAAATTGATAACCATTCATTATAAATATCACTAAATGTCTTTTTTTCAGGGCGATAACCTTCTTTAAATTTTATTTTAAGTCGTAAATATTCATTTGTTGCAGCTGTTATTGTTTTAAAACCACGTCGAGTAGTTTCAATTCGTTTACCGGTAGAAGTGGTTCCTAGATAAATCTTGAATTTATATCTTGTTTCCCCTGATACTAACTTATATGATTTAATTGCTTTTATTTTTGCCATAATAACTCCTCCGTTTGCTAGTAGCTATTTTTTTCTATAAATTTATCTAATTCGTGTTTATAGATTCGTTTAGTACCATCGATTTCAAATACTTTTAGCCCTTCACATTTAAATTTTTGAAAGGTGTTATACGAAACTCCTAAATATTCAGCCGCTTCTCTAATAGTTAGTAACTGTTTCTCAGGTTTGGATATTTGCTTAGTAATAGCTGTAATAATTTCATTTTTCAACTCTTCTAGATATTGTTTAAATTCTTGTTCTGTCATTTTGTTGGCTCCTTTGCTTTTTGTCTAAACAATATACCCGCCAGATTTTAATTTTTTAAGAGTAATTTTTATTTATTTCTTCTTTTATTTCTTTTGATAGAAGTTGAAAAATTAAAGACAGTATGCTAAGATTTACAAAACCTAGTTTTAACAGAACTGAATATTTATCAAATGACCTCCTATTGCGCAAAAAGTTTGAATTAGGGGGTCATATTTATGAGACGCATTTCCTTTTTAATTTTAAAAAATGAAACAAAACCTAACTGATGAAATACTAATATTTTAGAGGCGGTGTAGTAATACTGAATTTAGATTCATCTATCAGTTTTAATAGTCGTATACAAAAACCTTAGTTTACTGTTTAATGCAGAAACTAAGGTTTTTCTAATGAAAAATTATTTTATTTGTGATATGTATTTAAATTTACATTAATAGGATATGAATAAACTCCCTGATTTTGCTTTGAAATAAACTTGGATCAAAAATACCTTACAACTAGGAAATAACTCCTGAAAATGATTCTTCTCCAATAGTTTTAAATTTCAGTTTCAGTTTCTACCTGTGTTCTTTCACAATTGCGCCCGATTGTTTAAGTACATTAATAATTGTTTTCTTATCTAAAATAATCCTTAATGTGATTAATAAAGCTCCTATTACAAATAGGAAAGTTTCGGATTGAATATTAATATACATCACATCCCTAATTCTTCTAATAATTTGTGAATATATTATCTTCAATACCATTTAATCTAAAATTATTTGTTAATACATATTGCTCATTCGTACTGTTTTCATCAAAAACCACTTCTTGACCATGATATTTAATTATCGCTTCTCTAATTTCAAGTAGTGTTACATTAAAATATTCTTTCCTTCTATTTACTAAATTAATCCTACTGTTCTTAAAGGCAGCGTGTAATTGGCTTTCTAATCTTGGAGCATCATCGGTAAGAATCATTGCATGAATATCGAATGGAAAAGGAACTGAAGCACCGCTTAACTCCCTTATACGTTCTAAAGGTTCTAATCTTCTTGTCATACCAATTTTATATATATTTTTGCCAAACGAGCCTACATTTGAAATGATATATACATATCCGGATTTACCAATTTGATGACGTTGGTATATTTCCTCTCTTTTTTTCATTACAAGTGCAATATTTTCTTCTATCTCTTTAATTTCTCTTAGCAAATCTCCATTTGCATCTTTCGTATTTGCATATGCTTTTAATTTTTCTTCTAACAAATCATTCATTTTGTTTTCATGAGTGTCTAATTCGTTTAATTTCAGCTTTATTTCTTTTTCTAATTGCTTACGTTCACGTTCTTCTTGCTTTAATTGTCTTAATTTTTCTTTTTCTTTTTCTTTAAAAATCATTAATTCATAAACTAAACGTAGTTCTTCTATTTTTAATTTAAGAAATTCATCTGTTAATTTTAAATCTGATTTACTATTTAAAAAATTTATCTGTCTAAAGGCTTTATTAATGGTTTTTAATATAACTTCATAATTTGAAAACCTCAAAGACTTAATAGCATTATCACATTCAGAATTAAATGCTCTAAGCATAAATTTTATATTTTGTTTCGTTAATGCTCTACCAGCCCTTACACTCCCATTCACATGCCATTTCGTTCCAGAATATACTGCTGTTTTATTTAGTATCATTTCTTTTTGTTTTACGTTATTTATTTCTAATTCATCTTTATATTGTAATGTAGTGGTAAATGGAAATACATTTTTATAGTATCCAACTTCTTGAAGTTTGTACTCTTCTTTAGATTTTATTAATACTTCCTCAACTTCATTTAATTCTTCTTTTAGTTTCTCAAGTTTCGTTTCAACTTTTGCACATTCATTAGTAGCTTTTTTCAAATTCAGTATTTTTAATTGATATCCTTCTATCTCATTTTCCAAAGTTTCTTTTAACAAAATTTTTTCTTTTTCTATTTCAGAAAATTCATTTTCTGCTGTAATTTTATACTTTTCTTCTATTAACTTTATCTCGTTAATTAAATTAATTTTATTTTTATTATGAATCTCTAATTCGTTATTAAATGTTTCATATATATTTCTTTTAAGGTTCAAACCTTTCAGCTCTAAGGCTAAGCCCTGTACTAATTGATTTAATTCGTATATTTTGTTATTTGCAATATCTAAATTTTTCGTAATAGTTTCATTTAGTAAATTTAATTCCTCAATTTTATTTAATAAACCCTCATTTTCAGTAGTTTTATCAATAATTTTAGATTCTAATATTTCTTTTTCAGTGTTTAATTCTTGAATATTCCCTTCAAGATTTTTAATTTTTATAACAGCATTGTTGAATTTCTTCTTATTAATAAACATTTTTCTTAAGTCACCTCATATATATGTTTATAGCGTTTAAAGCTCCTGAATAATAATCATTATTTTACATTATATTACTTTATGGAATTAATTTATATATTCACCCTGATTCCCCATAAAAAAGTGCTTTTCTCTAGGGGTAACATTGAAGTAGTGTCTTTAAAAAATATGAAGAAATTAGATTCTACTGAGCTTAGATTATTGGATATGCTCTTGCTTACTTCTTATATTTGAAATGATTTATTATCCGAACAATATCAACATAATTAAGAAGAATTGATAGTGAAATTTTACAGCACGAACAACAAGATAGGGCTCTTGTGTAGATCTAGATATACTTTCTTGTAAATGTTAGACTAACTTCTAGATTAATATTATTTCTGAAATAAAAAAACCCTTACCTATTTAGAGGGTAAGGAATGAATTTATTTTATTTGTCTTGTGCAAAATAAAAATTTTCTTTTGCCTGGTTATAGGCAGCTTCATTTTTCTTAATGAGTTTTTCGTTAGGTTGCACGGTCTTTGAAAAATTCAGATTTCGCTCTGGGTCTTTCATACGGGCTTCTACCGATTTTGAAAATCTTGTCATAAAAATCCCTCCGTTTGCCTTTCTTTACTAGTATTATATCGTTTTTTGAAAAGAAATAAACAGCAAATGATTTATCCATCAAATTCTAAGTATTTTTTCATTAACAAATCGTAAAACACGGAAATTAACTTTTCCCCATCAAATGGTGTTTTGCAGGTTTTACACATAAATAAAAAAGTGTGATAGGTGATGTATCCCCACCATTGCGATTTGCAGACCATTATAGAGGGTTCTAGTAATTGAAGGTAATAGCTGAAGGATTTAAAGCAGCAGATAGAGAATAGGGTGTTTATGTACCTGTAAGGTACGCTAAGTTAACCCCTAGTAGTAATTGGTGATAAAATATTAGCTTCTATTTGATCAGAAGTTTATTACAAGTAAAAAGGGATAATTATGATAAAATAGTAACATAAATTATGACTAGTTAAATTATATATACGTAGTATTGTGATAAGGAGAAAAGAAATGACAGCTATCGAAATACTATCATGGCCTTTTATACAAGAAAGCATCAATCAAATCAACAACAAAGAGCAGTATTTAAATTATCCAGTTATTTATGTTTTGAATGGCAATAAAGAAGCTTATATAGGTGAAACGGTTTATTTTAAAAATCGTATGAAAGCTCATTTAAAAGCACGTAAAAATATTCAACAAGTAAATTTGATTAAGCACGAACACTTTAATCGATCAGCAACCTTTCATCTAGAGACAAAGCTGATTAACTACTTCCTTGGAGATGAAAAATATACGCTTCAAAATAAAAGTAAGACGGCTAACGATTTTACTCATAACTACTACAATAAACCTTATTACGATCAGCAACTATTTAAAGAACTTTGGCAAAAACTATATGAACAAAAGCTTGTTGACAATGAGTTACATGTAATTGAAAACAAGGATATTTTTAAATTATCTCCCTTCAAAGATTTATCTTTAGAACAACTTGAATTAAAAGATAAAGTACTCGATTTTTGTGAGAAACGAGTGACTCAAAACACAAGTGAATATGGAAGTCTATTAATCATTGAAGGTGAAGCGGGCGTTGGAAAAAGCGTTGTGTTAAGTTCTATTTTCAATACGATTCAAGAACGAGTAGAAGAAGCATCTTCAAATTTATATCGTACAGAAAATTATTTAGCTGTGAACCATGAGGAAATGTTTAAAACATATAAAAATATAGCAAAACAAGTGAAACATTTAAAAGGGAAAAACTTTGCAAAACCTACGTCTCTGATTAATATGTTGCAAAAAGAGGGAAAAAGGGCTGATATCATTTTCGTTGATGAAGCACATTTATTGCTAACAAAGCCAGATACTTATAATGGCTTCCACGGCAATAATCATTTAGAGGAGTTTTTGAAGCTAGCAAAGGTAGTTGTCATTATCTATGATCAAGATCAAGTGTTAAAACTGAAGAGTCTATGGGGAGCAGCAACATTAGAAGGGCTTAAGAAATTAAGTACTTTTCATGAAGAATACCAATTAACAAACCAATTCCGCATGCAAGCAAATGATGATGTAATCAATTGGATAAACGAATTCAAGCGAAAAAAATTATTGCCGCTTCCTAAAGATAAAAACTATGAATTTAAAGTATTTGAATCTTTGAAAGACATGCATGATGAAATTAAATCCCAAAATACTCAGCACGGTTTAAGTCGTGTTGTATCAACGTTTGATTACATACATAAAAAAGATGGTGGGACCTACTACGTGAAAGAATCCAATGGTGAATACCAACTGCCATGGAATACAACAAGTACGAAATATACATGGGCAGAAAAAGCAGAAACCGTTAACGAGGCTGGATCAATTTATACAATACAAGGCTTTGATTTAAATTATGTTGGTGTCGTACTTGGGCCATCTGTTCAATATGACGCTACTAAAGATGAAATCATCATTGATACAAGTAAGTATATGGACAAAGGTGCATATACAGGTATGGACGGTATTGAAAATGTAAATGAGGCAAAGGAAAAAATCGTCCTAAACTCAATCAATATCTTGATGAAGCGTGGAATTAAGGGTCTGTACATTTATTCAAGTGATGAATCGTTGCGCAATAAACTTCTAGAATATCAAAAAGCAGGTGAATAGTATGAGTGAGTTAGAACAACTATGTGAAAGTATTTTGCAATTCCGAGACCAACGTAACTGGCAGCAATTTCATAATCCTAAGGATTTAGCACTCTCCTTATCACTAGAAGCAAGTGAATTATTAGAGCTATTTCAATGGAAAACGAGTGAGGAAGCAGTTGAAAAGAATTTAGATAAGATGAAGGAGGAGCTAGCGGATGTTTTGATTTATGCGATATTGTTTGCGAATGAAACGGATTTGGACTTAGTAAAAATAATAAATAATAAACTTCAAAAAAATAATCAAAAATATCCTATTGAAAAGTTTGCTGGAAAAAATACTAAATACAATGAGATATAAATTTATAAAACATTTAAAAGGCAATCTAAAAAACCTTAGTTTTCGTTTGGATACGAGAAACTAAGGTTTTTCTTATGGAAATTTATCTGATATAGGGAAGTAATAGTACATATAATCCCTTTTTTTGTTCCTCTGATAAATTTTTGATGATATTAAATAATTCATCATCTATATTTTCACTTTGTAGAAATTTATCTTGTGGAATCTTAATAGTTGTATCAACTTTGTTTTCCAGTAATAAAAAGAATGAGCTAAGCGTTAGTCCAAATTGCTCGCAAATTTCACCTAACAGTGTATAATTCGCTTCCTGAATGCCGCTTTCTATTCGTGAAATAGATGCTTGAGAAATATCTAATTTTTGAGCAAGATCACTCATACTTAAATTATTTTCTTTGCGTAATGAACGTATTAACTGTCCTATTTGCAAGTTATTCATTTATGTTATTTCAACTCCACTTGTATCGTTTAATTAATCGTACAGTTATTGTATTTTACAATCAATAGAAAATAAATTATACTTAAAACGTAAATATACATAATAAGTAATGAATGGGGTTGAACGTTATCGGAAACTTTGAATCGGCACTTATTTTATTAATAGATGAAAGGATTGATGTGCTTTATCATAATAAAGTTTTTAGGAATCACCAAAATGAAATGGTTAAAGATGTTAAACAGAAATTATCCAAAACTCTTTCAGGCATAAGTGAAATAGAAGTTAAAGAGATTTCTGAGTCGATACAGATATCAATTCTTAATTATCAGCACTTATTATTTCAAGATATATACAAGCAAGGCTTTTTAGATGGGATTGTACTCAGAGAAAAAATATCAGGGGGATCGATAAACGATGAAAGCACTTTTTAAAGGTCAACTCACAATGGATGTATACAAAATTGTAGAGAGTTTAGGGGATGAAGAAGCTACACGAAATTTTGCACATGAAGATATTACATCTGAATTGTTAAAAGTACTAGGGACATTAGTCGAAGCAAGAGGCTATCGCGTTCCTTACGTGGGGATAAAGTTAGAATATGAGGGTGTACCTACTACACAATATGAATCAATAGTAAATAAAGCAATTAAAGAAGCTAAGAATAGTGAAATATATATTCGTGGAAAAGGGACTATAACAAATATAACTTTTTAAATGGCATTTAAGGTGCAGTTTTTTGGTAAGTAAAATCTTCTAAAAAACTGCTTTTTTTGTAACTTGTAAATTCAATTTGGAAATCCTTGTATACAAGAGGTGACGTAATTGAATAATGACAACATAGAAATTGAGAAATATAAATCATTATTTTTAGAAGATAAAATCTATAATGCGCTAACAAAGTATGGTTATAAGGAAGAGGTGCTTTTTCCTGAGTTTATTAAAACTTTAAATGCTAAAAGGCTTTATACTTCTTTAGAAGTCTCTACAATGCTTAATATGAACGTTAGTAGTTTCCGCTATTATGTTTCAAACCTTTGTAAATTTGAGTATCTTGAGAATGTAAGAGAGGGGAGAAATTATAAGTTTAATTATATAAGTATTTATAAATTGTATTTAGTGCAGCAGTTTTTAAAGAGGCAAGGTAAAAATTTGAATAATGTTAAGCTATTGTTATATGAAAACGTTGATAGTTATCAAAAAGAAATTAAATTAATAAAGAATGCAATAAAAAGACTGGATCAAAATATTGGCTTCCTTTTTAAGTTTGAAAAAGGGAATATGCAAGCCAGTGATGAAGTCCAAGTATTAAATAAAAAAATCAGGATAATTGAAAAACTAATATTGTCTTGGAATGAAAATCAGGAAGATATTTTTAGAATAGAGCAGTCCTTATATATATTGCATAAGAAAGCTTTTGGGATAAACGACGAGATAAATATATGTTTGAGAAAGTTACTTTATCTTGAAGGTGATTTTAATATTTTGTTGTTGAAAAATGACTTTTGTTTGAAATTTCATGAAGATAAAGCTTTTATAAAGCAAACAAAGAAAGGCTTATTTAAAAGGTTATTAAATAACAGTCCTTTGGATGTAAGAGACAGTGAATGTACATCAAATTTAAGTAAACAAATCCAAGATTTAAAAAACGAAATTATTGTTGAACAAGAACGTAAAAGTAATTTAGAAAAAGAACTTTTTCTACTATATAAAGAAATTGAGAGAGAAACTACTAAGAAAATGGAGTTTACTGAAAGAAATAGAGAGTTTATAAATACTTTTATATTGAATTTAAAATCTACTTAGAGATATCAGGATTAATAGAGAGTTATATTTAGGGTTTAAAGATGGAAAGGCTTATACCTAAATAATACAAAACATAAAGAGATGGAATAACCTTTCTTTGTGTTTTGTATTATTCTGTTTTGATTTTATGGAAAAAGGGTTTTTAATTTTGACTATAGTATTTCATTAAAAAATCTGTTTCTAGTTGCATTTCTTTATTTAAAGTTCTTTCTACTTCCATTAACCAACCTTTATAGCGGCGTGAAAAATCAACCTTTCGAAAAGTAAAGGGATATAAGTCTTCTAACATTTCATTTTTAATAATATCTAACACAAACTCAATCTCTAAATCCCCAGGTAAATCTAAGACAAATACTTTATAATGTGTTCCTCTTTCAGCATTGAAACCTTCTCTAATAGAGTCTTTACGTAACCCTCTTCCTTCAATTTTACGTCTCCATGCTCCAACTGCTTCCCTAAGTCTTTTTACTTCTGACTGTAACTTTCTTTCAAGTAACATTACTTTTTGCTCTAATTCTAAAACCTCTGTTGATTTCACTTCATTATCCATGGAATCATCTCCCAACATATTTTGAATATTATAGCCACCAAAAAATATATTTCTAGAGATGAACTATTTTTCAGCTAAATAAATTTTTGTCACATCTTGTCGATTGTGTCCTATTAGTTGTGCAACTTCTAAACGAGCAGCATCTTCTGAGTAACCTTGTAAAATAAAAGAGTCATACTGCTCTTTTGCATAAGCGTGCCTGAAGCTGTGCATAGTTATTTCAATCCCTTTTGGACGGGAATTCAATTGATCAATGATTTTATGCCGGTTATTTTTAATGAAGTCTTGAACACGTTGAATTACTTGATGTGCCTTTTGACTAGGCGGAACAAAGATTTTTTGACCACGCGAGATGTTTTGTATAGCAGACTCTAAAGTTGTGATGGCTACGTCATTAAGTGGTACTTTTCGAATAAGGCCACCTTTTCCCTTAACCGTTAAAACGTTCTCTCTGAACGCTCTTTCTACATCAGAACGGTTCAATCTAACCACTTCATGAATACGTAAACCCATTTCCCTCCCTAGAATAATTATTAAGCCCATTTCTGGATTTCTAGTTTGCTTAGCAAGGTTTATTAATGCTCGATATTCCAAATCTGTGGGGCGACGATCAATTCGACCAAAACATCTTCTCTCCAAATTAAAATTGATATATGTTTCACTTAATACTTGGTTACTACTTAGTACATAGCGTGTTTGTGGGATTTGATCGTGAAAATATCGTATAGCAGCTAAATCATTTTTAATTGTGGAAGCTGATTTTCCTTCACTTTGACGTTCAATAACATATTCCACGAGATGTTTATTTTGAATATTAGCCAGCGTTTTCAAATTAAAGTTATCTGCCAAGAAGCGGCAAAATAAATCCATATGGCTATAATACTGTGGTAAGGATTTATGAACGCTTATGCCGGGCTATTTTATTTAACTGAGACATTAAATTTAAGTACGCACCTTTATTACTTAAATCATCATTTTTTTCTACAGCATTTCGTAGTTCAAATTCTGTTTTAATCCATCCTCTATTTCCAATCATAAACAATCCTTTCTGGTATATTTTATTACGATTTTAAGAAAGAGCAGACTACACCTATATATAATTTCTAATATCTTTATGAGATTTATATAAAAAGTACTTACGAAAGTTCGTAATCACAAGACTTTCTAACTCTTATAGTGTTCTGTCTATATGGAGCTATATAAACATATTTATGGTTTGTATCCTCATAAAATGTTGTTAAGTACTACTTTGCACAACTTTAAGCTCGTATGCTTAACGCTTATTAGCGGGTGCAGCTTGCTTATGCCAGCTATTCTGCCAGTTTCTATCGAGAGATTAGAAAAGCAAGGTCAATGTCCGCAGACATAAAATTTTCAAAGACCATAGTTAACGGTAAACCTACTTGTTTCTAGTAGACTCATTTACAATAGGCGATAATTTATTCACTCTTGCCCTGGAGTGTTAGCTTCTTGTAGTTTTAGGTGTATTATCACCGTTTATGTTTGTCCCCAAGGTAATATTGAGACATTTGATGTTTAACTGGAATTTAGCAACAGCTATTCAATCCAGACCAAATCAAAGGTTGGCAACAGCACAATCTGAAATTGGATTTTCTCTCTATATAAATCGTTGTAATAATTAATACAGAGCAAAAAATCAACGGTCTTTTTTGCTCCTCTCGCAAAGACTGCTGGAAGTCAGGCTAACTTAATAAAATTAGATTAATCGGTATATGTGAAATAAGTTTTACAACTTATGGGATTGTTAATATTGCTTAAGATTGATGAAAATTGTGGATGGATTATTGGATAAATAGTAAATGAGAATATTGGTAGGTTGCCATATTTGTGCAATTGTTTAAATAAGATTGTTATCATCACAGAAGGGATGCTCCGAGGATTGTTAAGTAAGAGACATAAAAATAAAAAATAAGTACTAATATATTTATAATAGCAGGGAAATCTGCTTTTTATTAGAGTATAAAGATTATTTTTTATTTCAAGTTATATTAGAAGAAAATGCTTTACAAAAAGTGTTTATAGGTAAGAAATTTCCAATAAAGAAAATATAAAATGTTGAATAGAATTTTTTATATATTTGTAAAACTATTTAAATCAGGCTGAAGAAGTAGAGGAGTTTGAATTATGGATATTAAAAAGCTAGAGTTAATTAACGCAAGAGAAATATGGAAGAGTGAGCCGAGAAATTTTACTAAATGGCTAGCTGAAAATATAGACTTTTTAAATGAAAAACTAGATGTTACTTTAAATGTTATTGAGACTGAAAAAAAAATTGGATCTTTTAGTGTAGATATTTTTTGTGAAGATGATCAGGGAGATAGTGCGATTATTGAGAACCAACTTGAAAAGACTGATCATACTCATTTAGGACAAGTACTTACTTACGCCGTTTGTACTGCTGCAAAAACCATAATTTGGATTAGTCCTGAACCAAGGGTAGAACACATTGAAGTTTTTGAATGGTTGAATGAAGTTACTCCAGTTGATTGCAGTTGGTATTTATATAAGATTGAGGTTTTAAAGATAAATACAACAACAGTTTCGCCATTATTTACAAAAGTAGTAGGTCCTAGTCAAGAAGTAAAAAATCTAGGAAACGAGAAAAAACAAATTGCAGAAAGGCATCAAAAAAGACGTAGATTCTGGGGGGAATTATTAGAGAAATTAAATGAAAAAACAAACATCTATAGAAATGTGAACCCAACAGATGATAATTGGTTAAATGCCGGAACTGGTGTTGGTGGGATATACTACCAAATTGTTATCAGAAAAGTTAGTTCTTCTATACTACTAGTTATAGATAAATCTAAAACTGATTTAAATAAAAAGATTTTTGATTATCTCTATGGATTTCATGAAGAAATTGAAAAAGATTTTGGAGGGGAAATCATGTGGAGAAAAATGGAGGAAAAAAATCTAGTAGAATTCAAATCAATATTAAAGAGTGTACACTTGATTCTTCAACATGGGATTATGGCCTCGACCAAATTGTCACTAAACTTATAGAATGGGATAGTGTATTTAGTCCTTTAATAAAAAAGGTTTCAACCCAAGTATGGGATTGAAATATAGCTTTACTATTTTTGATTTATTCCATTAATTATTAATCATGAACTATTTATAAGAAAATTTTGGTATAATTAGAATACCATTAGTACTATAATAATGGTCACTTGACCTTATTAAAGGAACAAATTCATAAAAAGGAAAAACGAAAATGAGGGAGATAAACGTGTTAAAAGAGATTTGGAAATGGGTTCTAAATCAACAGGAAGACCAACAGATAAGTGAAATAGTGAATACGGTTCAGGTTGTAATTCCAGGTTTTCGAAAAGGTAGTAAATTACCACCTAAGCATATAATGATTATGCAACTATTGAAACCAAAATATATACAACGAATGGCAAATAGCTCTATTTCACTAAGTGGAGAGCTAGATGAAGCATATGATTTTTTAAATATGTCAGACAAAGAATTGGAATCAATTAAAAATATTCCACCTTCACTTATACTATTAAAATTACTTTCAGGAAAAGAAGAAGACAAAGCTATCACTCTTTTCGATTGTTGGAAGAGAGAGCATGGTGAAGAAGGGTTGCAAAAGATGGAAGAGGAACGTAAGACTGTTATGGAGACATGGCTTACTTCTGTTAAGAAAGATAATGAAAAAAAAGAGTCTTTTAAGGAAGAACTTGAGGCGTCGTCAAAAGAGGGAGGGAAATGGGAGAAAATTCAAAAGAAATTAGAGCGAAAATTAAAAATCTTACAAGATGATTTTGAACAGTTACAATCGGAATATAAAGCTTACCAGGATGAGAAAAAAGAAAAGGAAAAGGAGGAGAAAAAAGAATATCAACTTCTTAAAACCGAGTATAATCAACTACAACAAGAATACCAAAGTGAAAAATTATCTTACCATGTAGCAAAAGAGAATTGGGAAAAAGAAAAAGTAGCACTACTTCTCCAAATAGAGACTATACAAAATGAAAAAATACAATGTTACTCTAATTTGTTGAACCAAGAAAATAAACTGGAGAATGAGAAAGATAGAAAGACTATGAGAAAAATCTATTTACTGGGAAATCCTCATAACAGTTCCATATTTCTCAATTGTCCTTTTGACGTGAAAATTGTGGAACGAAAAGAACTAGATAAAGTCGACTTTACTGACAGTCAAGAGATTTGGGGACTTACTTATAAATTAGATCCACAACTCCTTAAGAATGTTCAAAGACAAACAAATATATCCATCAAAAAGATTGAAACATTTCAACAATTGAAACAAGAAATTGAGAAGGGCCGTGAGGAGTATGCGAAACAGAAAGTGGGAAGCTAAATTAGTAAGTGTACTTGCTGAAGAACATGAAGTAGTCGAAGGAAGAAGTGTATTTGTTAACCAAAATAATACTCTTCAATTTTACTTAAAAATCATTTCCTATGAACCAAACGATTTTCCAAGAAATGTACGTCATATTACCTGCTATGCTGAAGAACTAGAAAAGTGGGGATTTGAGGATGATTTAACCCTGAATGATTATGAACGTACAGAGCGTATAAAAGAATTTTTAAAAGAATCACTCTTGGTATTTCAACCACAACTAAAAATATCGAGTAACTTTCGTGAATTTCATGTAGCAACCAATGTATATCTTATTGGAAAGAAAGAGTCTTTTACACGAGATGTTTCTTTAATTCCGATACCAGTATTCGAAGAAGAAGATGGAATTGACGAAGAAGAGTTTAAGTCTAGGTTATTGGAACGTAATTATATCGGAGATAACCCTGATATTTCTAAACATGAAGAAGACACTCCATCTTTTTTAGTATGGAAAGATAAAAAGGGAAGCATCAAGATTTACGGAGAATTTGAATCTCATACAGTAGCTCATGGGGGATTCCGGTTTATTGAAAAAGGTAAACTAAAAGAGTTAAATTGTGATCAGAAATTCCTACAGCAAGTATATGATTGGGAGGGAGGAGCAGTTTGGTTTTTCCCAGATTATTTAAATGAAGAAGTATTACAGGAATTATCGAAATCATCTCCTGTCTATCAGCAGATGGAAGAGGATAAAGTATCACAAGCATTTGTGGTAAAGGAAGCAGTTGAAGATAATAATAAAGAAGAAGAGTTTTTACAAGAGTTTATAGCAAAAACGAAAGAGCTAGGACTATTTTATTCTGAAAGGGATTTGTATAATTTTCATATTGCTATGAAAACTCAGTCACTTGTAATTTTGGCAGGTATGAGTGGAACTGGAAAATCACAACTCGTTCATGCATATGCGAAGGCCTTACGATTGCCCACCTCCCAAGTTAACTTTATACCAGTTCGTCCTTCTTGGACAGATGATACTGATTTAATTGGGTATCCAGATACTTTACATAATGTCTACCGACCAGGGGACTCTGGGTTGGTAAATACACTTATCCGTGCTGAAAGTGAAAAAGACCAATTATTTATTGTATGTTTTGACGAGATGAACTTAGCTAGGGTAGAGCATTATTTTGCGCAGTTTTTATCATTGCTAGAAACAGATAATAGAGTCTTAAAGTTATACAATGAAGACTTGCAGCATCGTTTTTATAATAATGAACAATACAAGCCGTTTATTTCGATTCGCGAAAATGTGATGTTTGTTGGAACTGTAAATATCGATGAAACAACTCACCAATTTAGTGATAAGGTACTAGACAGGGCGAATGTAATTGAGTTAGAGGTGCTTCCTTATCATCAACTTTTAGAGATTGAAGAAAAGAAGGAAAGTAAGCCAAACGAAAAAGGAAGCACAAGTGCTAGTGAATATGCTTCATATAGAGATAAACATCTTCGTTCAGTTCAATTAACAAAAGAAGAGCTGTCTTTTTTATGGGACTTACATCGTTTGTTGCAAGAAACCAGTTTAAAAATGGGGATCGGCCCTCGCGTCGTTAGACAAATCGATCGATATATAAAAAATATGCCTGTATCATGCCCTTTTATTAGAGGAGAGGCTGTTGATTTTCAAATATTACAACGAGTGTTAACTAAGGTTCGTGGTCCTGAAGAGATGCTCAAAGGTTTGGTAGGAGTCTACATAGAAGGAGAGGATACTGTCTCTGAGAGTAAATTGTTTCACTTGTTTGAAAAGTATAGTCAGGTATCAGATTTTATTTTGGCTCGTACCAATGTTATTAGTAAAGCAAGGGAGTTAAAACTAAATGGATACACCATGTAGCTTAGTATTTATTCATTCTCCTTCCAAGGAATACCGAAAAGAAAAGAAAGTGTCAGTGTTTGTAGACAACAAGGAATCGATATTTTCTATTCCTGAAGATAAAATTGTGGAAGTTACAGAAAATGTAGATTTATCTGTGCTATTTATATGTTCATCTTCAGCTAAGTTTTATATGGATGGATTAGATATGTTGCCAGAGAGTCAAGTAGAGTCTGATAATTTAGGAGATGTATATCTTCCTTCTTCGCCAACTGAGCAAATCTTGTTTGCAAATGGTGAGCAAAATGGATATACATATTACCCATTGATACCGGGATTTTATCAAGTGAAGGTGGAAATAGAAGATAAACTTTATTATACGTTGTTACGAGTAAAGCCAAAACAAGTCACTGAAGAGCAGTGGGAAACCATGCGCAAAGAGATTGAGGACACACTGCAAGGATTGGCGCAAGATTTGGTCCGAAAAAACTTAAATCTCACGAGTGAAGAAGATGTACCCATTCCAATTACTTATATGAGGCAATGGTTGTTGCTCAGGAATGAAAAGTCACGTTTGTTAAATGCGATTGAGGAGATTCAAAAAGCGCCCCGTTACCAGATTGTGAAAGACTATGAAATTGTCCCTGATGCTTTAGCGAAACATATTGGTGAAGAAACTATCAAATTTCGTTCACAGCATCCGGACAAGAAAGACGTTATTAAAGAGGCCAAGTCGGTTATTAGCTACAATTTGCCAGAAAACCGTTGGATGTTGCATATCGTACAAACCTTAGCAACTACAACCCAAACGCTTTATCAATTTTTACTTTCATATGAGGATGTACTCAATAGGGAAATGAAAGAGCTACGTCGTTGGGGGAAAAAGGCAGAGGGACGTATCAGGATTAAGGAGAAGGTGTCGAACCAGATTCAAGAGATGAAACGAGATGCAAATCAGTTTCGAAGTGCATGGAGCCGATGGTTACATGCACCCTGGGTACAAAATTTTCCGAAAACATTTCTACAAGAAATACCAATGGCCATTTCTGCAGATAGTAGATATCGAATCCTATATCAAGTATATCGAAATCTAAAAAAAGACAATACCTCTGTGACCTTAGATCCGATTTATACATATCACTGGAAGAGAACTGACTATTTATATGAAATCTGGGGATTTATCCAGGTCATTAGGGTGTTCTTATCAGAAGAAATGGGTTTTTCAGCAACAAAAGGTTGGTTGTTCGATATAGCTGATGTTGAAAACGGAATCACTGTTCCCGAATTGCGAAAAGGTTCTTATGTGGAGTTAACGGATGGAACACTTCGTGTTCGGGTCATATACGAGGAAGAATTACCTTCTTCTGCAGAGGATACCGGCATTGAGAATCCTTTATACACAAGTTCTCATCATCGATTGCCAGATTGTCGAATTGATGTTTATGATGAACATGGCCACATTGGAAGTTTGCTGTTAGACTTTAAATATCGCCCTTTATCTTCCATATGGAATAAACAATTGATTAAGACGAGTAAACAAACTAAGACTATGAAGCAACTTGATGCATATACCACAGCGTGTCGCAGTCCTTGGTTTTTAAAAGGGAGAGCAATGAGTAGGATACTGAACCGCTTCCGTCCTGTTGCAGAGGTATGGCCAATTTTTCCTTATAAAGTTGACAAAGAGCGGAGAAGGGATGTGGATGAATATTTTGTACGTCCAATGGATTTGACTCCTGGGAAAGAAAATCATCATTTCAAAAAACATATTTTAGAAGCAATTGAAGAGATGAAAATGATTGTCCAGGATATAACAAAGTAAGTTAAAAAAACTTCTATTTACTATAAAGTCTTTATGATAAGAGGAAGAAATATATCTATACATGAAAGAGTAAGACAGAAGTAAAGGGACCCAAAGAAATGAAAATTATTGTCTGGATTTTGTAAACTCAATAACTTCTTGTATTGCAAAATATAGCCTACACATGTAGTGCATCGCCAATTGTTAGATATAAAGTAGCATTTGGCGGTGCGCTTTTTCCTTAAAGAATAAGATAATTAAATACTATATTTGTCTAATATGATGATATATTTTAAATCAAAATGACAGAATCATATTAAATTAAGAGGTAATTTTATGGAGAAAATATCGAAATTAGATAAAGAATATTTAAAACTAATATTCTCAATAGCCACTATTTTAATGTTAGTCTTTTTTATAACGTTAGGAAGTTATAATTTTGCAGAAATATATGATTTTCTAATACCTTTTTTTGGAGAGGTTACATATACTATTTTAACATTGGTTATTATATGTGCATGTACTAACTTATTACTGGGGTTTATTGAATACTCGACTTCTATTATAAAGGGATATAGTGATATTGATATTTTTTTAATATCTTTAATAAATTTATTTAAGTATATAGTAAATTCAATGTGGATTATACTGGTTGTCTTTTTAACTATACAATTAATTTCAGCAGATAATTTTAAAGTTATGCTATTAGCTATTTTATCTATTATAGGATTAATGTCATTTATTGTTCTATTTAAAAAGAATAGTAAGGATACAGTTGTAGCAAAAAGAAATTTAGAATATGTAGTGTTTATTAGTATCATTTATTTTGGGGCACTAATAATATTATTTTTTTATAATTCACCAATAGATTTAGAAAGAAATTTATTCAACATAGGAATGGTTGTTTCAATATTACTAACAATAATATTTACGAATTTATCTGAAAGAGGTATTGATATAATCATTAAAAAGAGAAAGCAGGCCGTCTTAGAATTAGTAGAGAAGAAAAAAGGTAGTTTATCAGCAACTATAAACATTTTAATTGCTCTAGTAACAGTTTATGTATTTACTGATACAATGTATGTTGGAGAGAAAAAAGAAACCGTGTCGGAAGATGAAAAAAGAAGTATAGCTGAAGCGATCATTAACAGTGATCAATTTATTTTAATGGTATTTTTAATTGGGGCATTTTCATACATTATCCATTATTATATATATTCGATAGTGAATAAAAAAAGTAATTAAAAATCTTATAATTAAGAAGTTTATAATTTAATCTTATTTTCCCTTGCCTTAGTTATCTTCAATAGGTTCAAAGTTACACTATTGCACAGGTGAAATTGGATTCTATCTCTATATAAACCGTTGCTATTCTAATAAAGTTCAGAAGGCTTAGCCAATTCAATAAAAAATTGGATTTTTTGATACTTGTGAAAATAAGTTAATAGGAGGTATCTAAGTATGTTAGTTTGAGAGGTTCAATTTTAATTATGGCTAATACAAACTAAAATGCGTAGAGTAAAGGTTTAAGATCATAGGAGTGGAGTATCCAGATTAAATCTTACTGATTGGGAAAAAAGATTTTAATATAATGAGGCACATAGTAGTGATAGAATATTTGAACATACTCTATTGGATTTAATAAACAACATATTCCCACTGAATTTCACTCACGTCTTGATTACTTATTTGTGGCAAAGATTAATGATAATCTATTTGAAGCCAGAGCTATTAGCAATATTGGCATGTATCGTGGAGATTTGATATAATATTTTGTTGGATTAAGTGATGGCTTTTATGAGGTTTTATATTACTTAAATAGACCAGAACACACTATTAGTTAGAGATAGTCTACAATTATCTAGTATGACAACGTACTTGAGGGAAAGTTACCAAAAAGAAAGACTACTTAACATTAACTTTCAAACTATTTGATAATAAGTTATTGCATATATAAGTGTAAAATAATATTGAATTGAATCCTTTATGGTAGATATAGAAATAATTGCCTCCGTAAGCGAAAAATTATCTCTTTTCTATTTTTGGGTCAAACTGTGGGTCAGGTATTAAAACTGGTGCCGAAAACTTCTTGAAAAAGCTGTTTTTTTAGCACTTTTATTAATTTTCGTTTCAAGACCCGCCGTCTCCATACATAAAGATGAGTAATATTGTAGCGGTAAATAAGGATAAAGATATCATCATCTGAAATATGTGCTTTAAACAGGTATTTTAAATATTTTGGTTATGAATTATTTACTAAGCTTTTACTGAATTTAAAGTTAAGCAGTTCACCAATATAGGAAAAAGGTTTACATCAGCAAAATAAGGTATACTATACTTGTTGAATAGATTTCTTTTAAAGGCAGGAAAAGTAGGTGAACCAAAGTGGGAAAATATCAATTGGATACTAAAGGTAAGGTGGCTGTGGCAAAGTATCATGAAAAAAACAAGCCAGCCAAATTTGATAAAAAGCAGCAACTTGAGAAAATACGTGCGGAGTATTTGAAAAAGAAGCAAGAACAAACAGATCAATAATTTGAATGAAAACGTGGTTGGGACAAAACCAGCCTCAATTAGTGAGAAATCCGAATTTGAATGAATTCAAATTCGGATTTCTCTATTTTTTATGTTGTCTCTAGATAGCCCTTAGCTACTGGCTGTGAACTTTCTTAAATTCACGGCCTGTAATGCGAGTCCCATTTCGTTTCCTACCCTCGATTTTCCTCGCACAGAAAATCGATGGGAACACTATGAATGGTGGACCAAAGATGAATTCAAATATGTTCAATTTTGTATCTCAAGCTTTGCAGTAACAATAACAATAACAAGAACTTAGTCAATTTACAAGAAGCTGTCTAAAATGAGGGTTTTTAACCAACCATGAATAAAAAGCAAAAGGCAGAAATGCAAATAAAGTTGTTTCAGCAATTCCGTAAATTAATATTTAGATTAAAACTAAATTCTATATAATCTTTATAATAACTAACTGAGACAAAATTCTAAAGATCTGGCACACATATAAAAGTGAGTGTCTGATCTTTTTATGTAGAAAGGGTGTCAATACATATTAGACAATTAGCATTATCAGCATCTTAACTCTCATATTGGGATAAAACTGATAACACAGACGAAAATGATGGGGTTTATACTCCCGTATTTTTCTATCCATCATTTAAAAATATAGTATAGTTATTGTAAAAACCGAAATGATCGAGGGGACTGGAATAGATGAACTTACTAGAAGTTGGAGTAAAAATAAAGCAGATGCGGAAGAAAAATAAAATGTCTCAGGATGATTTAGCTTCGCAGATTAATTTAACGAAAAGTCATATTTCAAAAATAGAAAATGGTAAAGCGACACCGAGTCTGGTGACATTGTCCAAGATTGCGGAAATATTTGATGTGCCAATGGCCTGGTTTGTTATTCAGGATCAATTTGATGGCATTTCGATTGTTTCGAAAAAAGAACGCCATGAGACTGTTGAGACGAATGAACTTGGCTATCAATATGAGCTGTTAGCGAATAAGAGCTATATGAGCAATATCAATCCTTCTATTGTTACTGTACATAATGGGGCGGAAAATTTAGCTCCTTATACACACGATAATGATGAATTTATTTATGTCATTTCTGGTAGCATCGTCTTGAAATACGATCATAAATTTTACCATCTAGAAGAGGGTGACTCTGCGTATTTTTCTGGGAAAAAGGAGCATATCTTTATTAACAATTCTGCTGAAAACTCAAAGGTATTAACAATTTATGTTGAGGATTAAATCATTTCTTTAAACGTAAATATTATCGAAAATACAATTTTCTTGTTTACAATACTATTCAGACAATTTACAATTGGTGTAATGTTATTCAACTAAGTTGAATTATATTACACTTTTTTATTTTTGGGGGTATGGGGATGACTTCACGTATTAAAGGATTTTATTTACTTTCAGTAGACGAGCGAATTAAGTTAATCGCTGAAAAATCAAATTTAACCAACGAGGAAGTTGAAGCTTTAAAAAGTGGAATTTCATTAGAGCTTGCAGATGCAATGGTTGAAAATGTTATTGGACATATTTCAGTGCCTCTAGGGGTAGCGGCCAACTTTAAGGTAAATGGCAAAGAGGTATTTATTCCGATGGCTACGGAAGAGCCGTCAGTAATCGCTGCGGCTAGTAATGCGGCACGAGCAGCATATGAGTTAGGTGGTATTTTTACTTCCAGCTCGGGGACAGTTATGCGAGGACAGATTCAGGTATTAAATATTGAGGACCCTCATGCAGCAAGGGCGAAAATTTTTGAACATAAAAATGAGATCATCGAGCATTGTAATGAAAAAGATCCAACGTTAGTGAAGTTAGGCGGTGGAGTGAAGGATATAGAAGTACATTTAATCGACACAGCAAAAGAAACAATGGTTGTCGTCCATTTAATCGTAGATACGAAGGATGCAATGGGGGCAAATGCTGTCAATACGATGGCAGAATCTGTGTCACCATTAATTGAGCGGATTACAAATGGACGAGTAGTGCTACGAATTATTTCAAATTTAGCAGATAAGCGTATTGTCCGTGCGCGTGGAGAATTCTCGACAGAAATGCTCGGGGGGATAGAGATTGCGAAAAATATTGTAAGTGCTTACGAATTTGCAGATGCTGACCCGTATCGGGCTGCCACACATAATAAAGGGGTTATGAATGGTATTACAGCTGCGGTATTAGCATCGGGTAATGATACACGTGCTGTTGAGGCTGGTGCTCATGCCTATGCTGCTCGTTCTGGTAGATATCGTTCTTTAACAACGTGGGAGCTGAATAAAGCAGGCAATCTTGTTGGAACATTGGAATTGCCATTAGCTGTTGGTATTGTTGGAGGGGCTACGAAAACTCATCCTGTTGCAAAAGCAGCACTAAAAATTATGGATGTGCAATCTGCAGAGGAGCTAGCCAGCTACATTGCCGCAGTAGGATTAGTAGAAAATCTAGCAAGCTTACGAGCACTTTCAGCAGAGGGTATTCAATCTGGTCATATGCGTCTACATGCGAAAAACTTGGCTGTAATGGCTGGGGCAACAGGCGATATTATTGATCGTGTTGTGCAGCAGGCGGTAGAAGAGAAGGATTTCCGTTATGATCGTGTTTTAGAGATTACAAACTCTCTGCGAGGTGAATAATACATGGCGAATACTCCATACAATGAGCAAAAAAAGGTAGAGGAAAAGAAGTTTATTGAAATTTTAGGAGACACGGTTTCTGGAAATCAATTAATTATTTCAATTATTTTAAGCGTTGCTGCAAGCTTTTTAGGCTATCAGTTTGGCCAGTGGGTTTTTCCGAAGTTTGCAGACCCTCAAATGATTAACTCTTATTCACTGTTAACAGGAATCACGGGAATTCTGATTGTTGTTGCTATTAATACGATTCTTTTTAAACCAAAGCGTATTTTAGTAGAAGATGAAGCATCTAGTCATTCTTTAAAGGAAGCATTTGAGGATTTACAAATTGATATAGACGAGGAAATACGTTTAATCGAGGAAGATCCAGTGACAAAAAAAGAGCTTGAGGATTTTGGTATTCTTTCTAGCTTACAAGGCTTGAAAGGAGCGGATAAAAAATGAGTATTTATTTAATAGCTCTTTTATTTGCACTTCTTGGTGCAGCTATCTTTACTATAATTGGACTTATTTCGGGTACAGATGAAACAGCAATTATGGTACCAATTACATTGTTAGTTATTTTGCTAGGAGCGCCTCCTGAAGGAGTATTCGCCTTTTTCATGGCGGGGGTGTTAGCAAAGCACTTAACACATGCTGTACCAACTGCGTTATTAGGTATTCCTGGTGATACAACAGCTGTACCGTTAATCGACCATGCCAATACATTACGCCGTTTAGGGATGCCGCACGTCGCACTACGTAAAATGATTTCCGGCGGCGTCATCGGTGCATTTATCGCCCTACCAACAGCTGTGCTTTTAGGTCAGTTTTTAGGTCAATTTGCCGATTTCTTTAAATCCTCATCAGGCATTATTTTTACACTTGCCGCTATTTTAATCGCATTCTTTTCAAAGGGAAAATGGGCAAGTATTTTAATTATTATTCCATTTGCATTTTTCATAAAAGCTTTAGATAGCGTTAGCTTTGCGATGCTTGATAAACATTTAAGTATCACATTCTTTTTAGGAATTGCGATTGGACCGATGTTTTGTAATATTTTAATGGCGGCTTCTTCTGTTGCTAAAAATGATCTAGCTCGCAGTAAGCCAAATCAATATAATCTTGCTCCCGAAACGAAATCATGGAAAGGCTATTTCCCGAATCCATTTAAAATTTTATCGAAAAGGCAGACCATTTTTACGAGCATTACAACGTTTCTTTCCTCCCTTACATTTGTTTTTAGTCCTGTAGGGATGACGTCATTGATGGGAGAAATTGTAGGCTCTCGTACAAAAGGTGCCTATAAAAAATCAACAACGAGTCTTACTGTCATGAATGGTGTAACGGAATCGACTTATATTGCTGAAGCGATTATTCCATTAATTGCATTCGGTATTCCGTTAAGCCCAGTAGCACTTGGACCAGCGTCACCTTTATTTAATGCACCACCAATTTTTACAGTAGATCCAGTAAACAACTTACACACATTAATGTCTTCTTGGGACTTTTTTATTTTTGGGTTAATTGGTATAAGTGTAGCTGCTTTAATTGCCTATCCATTTGCGATGAATTATGCACGTAAAGCATCTGTATTAGTATTGAAATATATTAGCCAGGAAGCAATCGTAGCAATGTTCATCGGATTAGCATTTTTGCTTGCCTATAACGAGGCACAATTGCTAGGAGTAGTGTTAACATTTACAGTGGCAACTGTTGGTGGTTTATTAAATCGTATTTTAGGTGTAGGGGCCGGTGTGCAATTCATGGTATTCTACGCATCAAGCTGGATTATGCTACAGCTGTTCGGCATTTAATTAAAGGAAGTGTATCTTGATGAACTTACCAAAAGCAGTGGAGATTAGAGAAGTAGGTCCGCGTGACGGCTTACAAAATGAGAAAATTTTTATTCCAACTGATTTGAAGGTGCAATGGATTAACTTAATAAGTGAAACAGGTGTCCGCCATATCGAAGTATCCTCTTTTGTTAGTCCCAAGTGGATACCGGCTTTAGCCGATCATCATGAAGTATTCGAGCAAATCACACGTCATGAAAACATAACGTATACAGCTCTTGTGCCTAATTTGAAAGGGATAGAAGGAGCCATCCAACAAAAGGTTGATGAAATTGCGTTATTTATTTCTGCTTCTGAGGAGCATAATCAAAGTAATGTAAACGCTTCAATTAATCAATCTTTGCAGAACTTAAAAGCCGTAGCCGAAGTAGCAAATCGTGAAGGTATATCGTTAAGAGGTTATATTTCAACTGTATTTGGCAGTCCGTTTGGTGATGAAGTAAAGCTTCAAACAGTGAAGGAAATCATTGATGCCTATCTAGCAATGGGCGTTTCTGAAATTTCACTCGGCGATACAATTGGGGTAGCGGATCCTGTACAAGTAAAGGCTATTTTATCAGAGTTACTCACTCAATACGATAGTGATTTGTTTGCCCTTCATTTTCATGATACGTATGGCCGTGCTTTAGCAAATATATTTGCAGCACTTGAGCTGGGCATTACAAAATACGACAGTGCTATTGGAGGTTTAGGAGGGTGCCCCTATGCTCCTGGTGCAAGCGGCAATGTGTCAACGAATGATTTAGTGAATTTCCTGCACCGTTTAGGCGTGCAAACGAATATTGATGAAGGAAAATTGTTTACCGCCACACGATTTTTACAGCAGGCAATAAATAGACAGCTTGATAGTAAAGTTTATAAAGTGCAAAGTAATTAAGAAATAGGATATGGGGTGGGACCTTCTCCCCTATAGATAGAGTCAAAATCAGAACTGCACACTAATTGTTAGACACACTCTACCAATTGGTGATGCAGTTTTTTCTACCGTGGAAAAATTGGAAGCTGTTAAATCAATCGTTCGTTAGGATAATAAAATCAAATATGAAGGCGTAGAAGCATAATTGAACCAATTTACACTACCTTTGAATTCTATGAAGGAACCTATTAAACATGGTCAATATACTTCAAACACTTGGCAAGCAGCTGGGTACGATTGGTTACTTGAAATTTTCTGTAGAGGTTTTGAAGATGTTTTTTGATGGTGTTTTCGCTGACAAATAATTGCTGGGCGATTTCTCCATTTTTTAAACCTTTGAAAACAAAATTCAACACGTCCCGTTCTCGTTCTGTCATTTCAAATAAGATAGAGGGCTGTGAATAGTGATGTAGGGAGTACATGTTTTCGATATTTCTTTTCAAATATACTAGCTTTAACATATCTTTTTCATTAAATAGCTTCTCGCCCAATTTTCTTAAAAAGCCGATAACTGCTACGGGTTTATTGTTTACCTTTAAATACATGGCCATTTCATCTTCATAGCGATTTTCTTTTAAAAAGACTTCTTTATAGTGTGTTTGTTTTTGTGGGCACATAATTTCATTCTTGGTCATTAGGTGAATAGAATGCTGTGAATTTATATTTTGAGGGTGTAATGGATCAAGGTGTTTATAGCTTTGTAAGTAATCATTAATCGTATGACCTTCTATATTAAAAAGCACTGGGGCACTTAATTCGTTATTTGATAGTTCCCAAAAAAGCATATGGTGATAGTCGAGATGCTGACTTAACGTTTGCAACAGTTCTCTTTTAAAGCCTTCATTACTTTGTTTAACATTCATATTTGAAATATGATAGCTAGCTTTAAGAATGTTTTCTACATCATTTTCGTAAAACATGAAAACACCTCGTTTCTCTCTTATGCTTTTATATTCTACTTTGAGGAGAATTATCCTTTCGGGTAATGTTAAATACTTAGAATATTCAGTACATTATAGTTGTAAGATTACTACTATACGAGGTGATGATATGAATTTACAAGAGTATGCATCATATGATGGCTTGGGGTTAGCCGATCTAGTTAAATCAAAGGAAGTAACACCACAGGAGCTAAAAAAGCTAGCGTTAGAAGGGATAAAGAAAGTAAACCCATCTATTAATGCGGTAGTTAGTGTGTTAGAAGAGCAGGCTGATAAAGCCATTGAGAAGGTTGATGAAAACGCTCCGTTTGCAGGTGTTCCGTTTTTAATTAAAGAGCTTGTGTTACATGCAGAGGGTGTCCCGCATAGTATGGGGAGTCGTATAGGGGAAAATACAGTTATGCCTGTTGATAGTGAATTAATGGCGCGCTTTAGAAAGGCTGGTTTGATTTTAGCAGGTACTACGACTACACCTGAGTTTGGCTATAATGCAGCTACTGAAGCAGTTATTTATGGTGCAACGCGTAATCCGTGGAATTTACAGCATAGTCCAGGTGGTTCAAGTGGTGGGTCGGCAGCAGCTGTTGCGAGTGGTATTGTACCAATTGCCCATGCGAATGATGGTGGTGGTTCTATTCGTATTCCCGCTTCCTGTAGTGGGTTAGTTGGATTAAAGCCTACACGAGGAAGAGTTCCAGCTGGTCCATTCAATAGCGAGCCTTTAAATGGTATTGCAATCGAGTTCGCTGTGACTCGTACAATTCGCGATACAGCAGTGCTACTGGATCAAGTAGCGGGTCCTGATTTAGGAAGCTACTCCAAATTAGAAGTAACACATGCACCATATGGACAGCTAATCCATGAAAAAGTACGCCCTTTAAAAATTGCATGGACAACTGAAACAAACTCTGGAGCATTTGTAGATCCTGAATGCATAGAGGCTGTTCATAAAACAGTTCAAGTGTTAAAGGACCTAGGACACGAAGTAGTTGAGGCTCGTCCGAAATATGAGCAAGCGTCATTTACAAAGGCGACGGTTGCTATTTGGACAGCGAATATTTATCAAATGATTCAAGGTGCTGCAGCGGGGACGGGTAAAGCAGTTTCTCCCGAAAATATTGAAGCAGCCATTTGGAAATGCTATGAATATGGTGGACAGTTAAAGGCAGCTGATTTATTAGAAGCTATTCATACTAATGCAGTTGTTTCACGTCAAGTAGCGGGCTTCTTTGAAGACTACGACATCTTATTGAGCCCAACAATCGGTACATTGCCTGCTAAAATTGGTGAATTAAATGCCAATAATCCTAGCATTTCAGCTGTTGAATGGACGGAGCAAATTTTTACGTATGCGCCATTTACAAACTTATTCAATGCTACTGGTCAGCCTTCCTTATCATTGCCTTTAGCCGAAAGTAAATCTGGCCTACCAATCGGTCTACAATTTACAAGTAAATTTGCAGATGAACTGACGCTATTACAGCTAGGTAGACAACTAGAGGAAGCAATGCCTTGGAAAGATCGTAAACCGGCAGTACATGTCAGTGAACAGCCTCAGCCCGCCGTATAAGATAGGGATAAACGCACCTAGTATCGATTAGGTGCGTTTTATTCTTGAAAAGCAGGTCTTCCCTACAATCAAAATTACATATATATAAAATAAAAGCTAATAGGAGTAGTGATTATTGGGCAAACAACATCATAGGTACAGGTGGATTGTGTTTGTTGCTGTATTGTTTACCTATTTGTTAATGGCAAGTCAACGAACTGCTCCAGGGTTAATTACAGACCAATTGATGAGGGATTTTAGTGTAACAGCCTCCACTATCGGGCTATTAACGAGTATCCAATTTTTTGTGTATACAAGTTTGCAGATTCCTATGGGGATTTTAGCGGATCGCTTTGGACCGAATTTTTTTCTCATCTTTGGTGCTACACTTACAGGATTAGGAACAATTCTTTACAGCTTAGGTACACATGAGTTTGTGCTGTTTTTTTCTAGAATGTTAACAGGGGTAGGGGACGCGACCATATGGGTGAATATGGTGCTTATTTTGGCACAATGGTTTCATAAAAAGGAGTTTGTTCGCTTAATCGGCTTTGCAGGTATGACAGGGAGTTTAGGTTTCTTGTTAGCGACAGTTCCTTTTGCTACATTGATTCTTTTATTTGGTTGGCGTATCACATTTTTTTCAACGGGCTTATTATTATTGTTATGTGGTGGGCTTCTTTATTTTGTGCTTGTGAAAAATACCAAACGTATCATTCCAGAGAAACCAGCAGTGATCACTGAGGAAGTACCTCGTGAAAAAACTTCTATATTAATAAGAAGAATATTTTCAAGTAGGCAAGCATGGGCCTTATTTTTTTGTCATTTTGGAGTTGTTGGAGGCTATGTTGGTTTTATTAGTTCGTGGGCAGTACCGTACGGCATCGACATGTATGAGATGACACGTTCAGAGGCTAGTCAGCTAATTATGATTGGCCTAATCGGGGCGCTGATAGGAGCTCCTTTAATGAGTTGGGTTGCCGGCTGGCTAGGAACAATTAAAAGGCCTTATATTGCTATTCAAATTACGGTTTTATTAAGTTGGTTTTCCTTTCTTATAGTAAAAGGGTATCCGTCATTTTGGGGGCTCATCGTACTGTTCTTTATTATTGGCTTTGGCTATGGCGCCAGTGCCTTAACCTTTGCGGCTGTTCGTCAAACGTTCCCTATTACTGAATCTGGTATCGTTTCTGGTTTTGCGAATACAGGGGGCTTTCTAAGTGCAGCATTGCTACCAATTATTTTTGGTTATATTTTAGATTATTTTCAAGCAGCCACAGGCAATGTAAGTGATGGATATTACTATGGCTTCGTTTCGCCAGTCCTATTCTCCGTGATCGGCTTGATGGGCGTACTGTTATTAAAAGAAAAGCGAGAGAGAGCGCAGATTGACAATGGCTAGTGGATTCTATGAGATATAAGTCTGATTAGGGGTATTGAACTCTTATTCAATATCCCTGTACTATAGCTTTTTTCCTCTTACTCACGCTAAAATCTGTTAAAACTATGAAATGATATTACTTTTATGATAGATTTTACCTGGTTAGGCATCACCATACATGCTACACTGGTTAGGAATCTTAAAATTCAGAATTAAAAGGGAGAAAACTAGGAAATGAATCGATTGAAACAAGTTATATCTATACTAAGTATGGCAGTATTGATTCTGGCAACAGGAATTGTCGTTACGCCAACGCCTGTCAATGCACAAGAGGAAGATAAAGATATACATATTACACTCCTCGCTACGTCAGATATTCATGGCCGCTCTATGCCTTGGGATTATGCGGTGGATGGACCAAATCTCACAGGAAGTTTAACGCAGTTATATACTATTATTAAAGATATTCGTCATGAAAATCCGAATACTATCTTATTGGAAAATGGAGATTTAATACAGGATAATTCTGCAGAATTATTCAATGATCAGCCACAATCCCCAATGATGGTCGCAGTCAATGAAATGGGCTATGAAGCTTGGACATATGGTAATCATGAGTTCAATTTTGGTTTGGATGTCTTAGATAAAGTTTCTAGCCAATTTAATGGAGCAAGACTTGCTGGGAACGTTTATAAAGAAAATGGAGAACGTTATTTACCCGCTTATACAATTATTGAGCGTGAAGGTGTTAAGATCGGCGTTATTGGCATGGTAACACCGTTAATTACAGAGTATGAGAAGGGCACAAATCATTTAGATGGATTAGTGATCAAAAACCCAATAGAAGAGACTAAAAAGGTCGTTAAGGAATTAGAAGGTAAAGTAGATGTTATGATTGGCCTGATGCATATGGGGCTAGAAAATGAAAATGGTGTTCCTGGGACAGGCGTAAAGGAAATGGCTAATGCTATTCCAGAGCTTGCAGCTATTTTTGCAGGGCATAATCATGTTCTAATTAATAAAGAAGATGTGAACGGCGTTTTTATAACTGAGCCAAATAAATATGGCACACATATTTCACGTATTGATTTAACATTTACTCGCCAAGGCGAACAATTAGAGCTAAAAGAAAAAGATGCTTCGACTATTCCAGTAAAGAAAGAAGATGGAACATTCGTTGAATCTGATAAAGAACTAGAAGAAACGTTGAAGCCATACCATGAGTTTGCACGTAAAGATGCTAATATCGAAGTAGCACAACTTAAAGGAACAAATCTTGTCCCTAAAAATGAAATTAAAGGCATACCAACTGTACACATTCAAGAAACACCTTTATCAGACTTTTTCCATGAGGTCATGCTACATTATAGTAAGGCAGATGTAGTAGCGCATCAAATTGATAATGATAAAGCTTCATTGGATGTAGGCCCTATTAAGAAAAAGGATATCGCCTATAATTATCAATTTGCTGGTGGAGAAGTATCTGTTTATGAAGTGACGGGCAAAGATTTAAAAGATTATATGGAATGGGCAGTTGGCTATTTTAATAGCACACGAGATGGAGATGTGACGATTAGTTTTGATAAAACTCGTCGTTCCTCTAAATATAGTACGAATGATTATTTCGGAAATGTAAAATATGACATCGATTTAACGGAGCAGCCAGGTAACAGAATCAAAAATCTACGCAAATTAGACGGTACGCCAATTAAGATGGAAGACAATTTAAAGCTTGGTATGAACTCTTATCGAATGGATTTTCTTGTATCAAAAGGTCAAGCACTTGAAGGGCGTAAGTTCAATATGATCTGGTCCTCTAAAGAAGAAAGTGCCTATGGAGAAACAGGAGGTACTATCCGTAATCTAGCCATTCGATATTTAAAAGAAGAGATGAACGGTGTGTATGAGCCAGTGATCCAAAATAATTGGAAAATCATTGGAGTTGATACGAAATCGCCCGCTCGTGCTGCTGTTGTTGAATTAATCAATAAAGACATTTTAGCTATCCCTACAACAGAAGATGGAAAATATACAAATATCGCATCTATTAATGTAAAAGATGTGATTACAAAAGAAGAAATAAAAGAGCTAGCAACAAAATCAAATGTTGATGAAAGCCAATTTGCTGGGGTTAAAACGACAGGCGAATTTTATCAGAAGTTGGTAAAAGCAATGAATAATCCTAAGGCTGAACAAGAACAAGATAAGCCGGGAGAAAAGCCTGTGAATCCAAGTAAGCCAGCTCCAGACAAATCAAAGCCTGTTGTTACTCAACCAGAAACACCTAAAGGCATTGTTACGGCCTATCACTTAAATGTACGTTCAAAGCCATCAAACTCAGGAAAAGTAATTGGAACAATTTCAAAGAATACTGAAATTGCCATTTTAGGTGAAGTGCAAGGCTGGTATAAAATAGCTTATCAAGATAAAACGGGCTATGTTTATAGCAAATATGTAAAGATTAAAAAATAAGCAGTAGTAAAAGGCTGAAGGAACCACTATTCCTTCAGCTTTTTTTAATTCAACACTTTGAAAAGCTTACAGGTACGGAATCGCGATGAAAATACTTTTTAACGTAGTTCAAGTAATCTCTTACCCCGTATAAACACTCTCACAAGTTCCTGGTGCGGGCTCGTAGAAACAATGGTTCTTAAATTGACCAGTAAACGGTTGGCCGTACCATGTTGGGGGACATGGAGCATATGGATTGAAGTACCAGAGTGCGTATTTTGCTGGATGGTCTCGCCAGTAGTCTAGGTTCTGTTTCGCCAATCTTTTTTCAGATTCTCTTGCTCTTTGGTAAAACATATTACCTTTTTGAACGGCTTCAAACGAAAAGTTTCCTCCTTGTACCTGGTAAATCACTTGCTCGATGGTTCTGACATCGTTGAAATCTAAACATGTTGCTACTGCACGATTTACAATGACATTGCCAACGTATAACATGCCTTGTTTTCCTTCACCCTCAGCCTCAGCTCTCATCATCCTAGCCATTAAAGCAACGTCTGCATCGCGATATTTTACTCTTGGCATTTTTACACCTCCACCTTATAGTATGAAAAAGAACTAGGCTAGTTTCACTTTATCTGTAAAATCATTTGTTTGGCATACTGACAAAATATAAAAACACGCTATCTAAGCTGAGGGCTAAACAGCAAGATGGCGTGTTTCAATTTAAAAATTTCTTTTGAAATAGGGTGTTTTTTTTAGCACTACACAAACAGGGATGGCAATAATTAAACCAACGATGTTTTGAATGACGTCTCCTGGAATGGATGCCAATGGTGCAACCCAGCTATTAAACATAATGGCCTGCCCAATATAGTACACAGCAATCATCACAGGCATTGATACTACTGCACCTAAAATGTTGAATCCAATATTGTCGCCTTTATGACCTTTTGACCAAGCAATTTTACCAACGATGAAGCCCTGTAATGCACGAGAAATAATAGTAGTAGGTGCCCAAATTAACCAGCCCCCTACGATATCGAATAAGCCCATTCCAATTGCTCCAGCAAGAGCTCCTTTTTTAGGCCCAAATAAAATGGCAGAAATAAAAAGCATAGATGTCCCTAAGTGAATAAGCCCACCTTGACCAAACGGTAGCTTTAGATTGATAAACATTGTAGCAACGAAAACAAGTGCTGCTAAAATCGCTGTAATAACTAAATCAAATGTTTTGGTGCGTGATTTTGTATAGGATGATGGCCTTTGTATATTTTGCATTTGTCTCTTCCTCACTATGATGAATATTTTGATGATTTTTACTTTAACAAAGGACTGACTGTTGTGAAAGTGTCAATTTTATAAAAAAAATAGGGGTCAGATTGAGGTTATTTTCGCATTCTTCTAATTATGATACGATGAGATGAGTATAAGCAGGATTAGTAAGGTGGAATGTATGATGAAAAAAGTTGCTGTCATTCAGGATATGTCTTCCTTTGGGAAATGCTCATTAACAGCTGCGATGCCAGTGCTATCTGTGATGGGTGTGCAAGCTGTGCCGCTACCAACAGCTATTTTAACGGCGCAAACTGGGTATTCGACCTTTTATTGTGAAGATTTAACGTCAAAGATGGATTTCTTCGTAGACGAATGGAGCAAGCTAGGGGCTACCTTTGACGGTATTCACACGGGCTTTGTCACAGGAAAGGAGCAAATAGATAATATCTTTCGATTTTTAGATGTGTTTCACTCCGATAAGACGACATTGCTTGTTGATCCAGTAATGGGCGATCATGGCGAAGTCTATAAAATGTTTACAGGAGAATTACTTGATCGGATGAAAGAAATAGTGAAGTGTGCGGACATTATTACCCCTAATGTTACGGAATGCTGCTTGCTTACGGGCTTGCCATATGAAAAGCTACTGAGCTATCAAAATGATTTAGACTATATTCATGCCCTAGAAGAAGCAGGTCAACATCTACAGCAGGAAACTGGAGCCAATGTCATTATTACTGGCTTGAATCCACCAGTAGCAGATGCGGACAAGCGTTATGTTGGGAATATGTATGTCGATGCGAAGCGGTCTTTTCATAGTATTCGCAACTACAACGGTCAAAGCTATTCAGGCACAGGGGATCTATTCGCATCCATCATAATGGGTGGCATGATGCGTGGGCAAGATTTAGTGGAGTCCATGAAGCTAGCGGAGACATTTTTAGCCGCTGCCATTGAAGCAACATCGAAGGAGCAAGTTCCACCCGAGGCAGGCGTGCATTTTGAACAGTTTTTACGAATGCTCCTTTAGTGATTGTAGTCATTTGATCGTACATTAATGACATCGGAATAGTAGTGTATCTTTTGTATAATAAAGGCATAGAGAAAGTGGAAGTTGGTGTATTATGAAGAATCGTAGTCAGATAAAGCAAGACCGTGCTCATGAAACACGCAAGACATTAATTGAGGCGGGGAAAAAGGTTTTTTTTGAACTGGGCTTTCAGAAAGCAACAATGAAGCAAATTATTAAAGAAGCTGGTGTAGGCCATGGCACAGCATACGTTTATTTTTCTAATAAGGATGCCCTGTTAATAGAAATAATAGATTCGCTTCTTGAAAAAATGTACAGTATTGCGAAGCTAAGTTTTGTTCCAAAATCAAAGGAAGAGGCGAGGGAGCAAATTACATATCAGGTAAAAGCGTTCAATAAACAAGGTATTGAAAATGAGAAATTGATGAGGCTAGTGCAAGAGGCGATTGGTGTGTCAGAGGAAATTCGTCACAAATGGTCTCTTGTCCAGCAACATTTTATTGATCATATTGAGAAGGATATTTTATATGTACAACATAATAATATTGCCTTACCTCATTTAAATGCTAAAGATGTAGCGCATATGTGGTATCACATAAATGAGAACTTCCTTTGGCGTTGCTTGCAAGATAAAAATGTTTCGATCGAGGAAAACGTAGAATTAATTGTACACTTTTATATTAAAGGCCTCTATACAGATTAACCTCCCTTGTTGGAGGTTTTTCTGTTTAATGTGATGAAAATTAGATTTTAAACTTAAAAATTCTTCTTTTAAAAATATTGACACTGTGTCACTTTTTGATAAGATGAGTATAAGATGGTTAATAGATTGCAATGCTACCATCATTTCAAAAGTGAGGTGTTTATAATGGAATTTAATCCTACAAGAGAATACGCAGCTTTTTTAGACAAAAATGATGATTTAAAAGAATTTAGAGAACAGTTTTATCTTCAACCAGGCACAATTTATTTTGATGGGAATTCATTAGGACTGTTATCAAAGAGAGCAGAGGCTAGCTTGTTGAAGCTTTTGGATTCTTGGAAGCAGCATGGCATTGATGGATGGACACAAGGGGAGCATCCTTGGTTCTTTTTATCAGAGCAGGTAGGTGCTCAGCTTTCAAAGATCGTAGGTGCGAAACCAGAGGAAGTCATTGCAACTGGCTCTACTACTGTTAACTTGCATCAAATGATTGCAACGTTTTATAAGCCAACAGGCAAGAAAACAAAAATTGTTATTGACGAATTAAACTTTCCAACAGATTTATATGCTGTACAAAGCCAGCTAGGTTTACACTACGAAAATATCGAGGAGCATATTCAATATATACGTAGTCAGGACGGGCACTATTATACGCATGAGGATATTGTTGCAGCAATGACAGAAGATGTAGCTTTGATTGTACTACCTGGCGTGTTATATAGAAGCGGTCAAATTCTAGATATGAAAGCGTTAACAAAAGAGGCGCATCAACGTGGTATTTTAATAGGCTTTGATCTTTGCCACTCAGTTGGTTCTGTAGAGCATTCCCTTCATGATTGGGATGTAGACTTTGCCTTCTGGTGTAACTATAAACATCTAAATGGAGGACCTGGTGCAGTTGCTGGGTTGTTTGTACATGAGAAGCATTTTGGTACAAAGCCTGGATTGGCAGGCTGGTTCAGTTCCGATAAAGCGAAGCAATTTGATATGGAAACAAGCCTTATACAAGCCCAAAATGTAAGTGCCTACCAAATGGGGACACCACATTTATTAAGCCTAGCACCACTACTAGGTGCACTGGAACTTTTTAATGAAGCAGGAATTACACGCATTCGTGAGAAATCCATGCAGCTAACAGAGTATTTTATTCAACTATACAATTATTATTTAGGTGATTACGACTTTGCATTAAATTGCCCAGTGAACAATGACTTGCGCGGTGGTCATGTCTATCTTACACATTCAGATTCAGCTCGTATTTGTAAGGCATTGAAGGCGAAGGGAGTTGTTCCTGATTTTAGAGCACCAAATGGCATTCGTATTGCACCTGTGGCACTGTACAACTCATTTGAGGAAGTTTATGAAGTTGTGCAAATTTTAAAGACCATTATGGATGAAAAGTTGTATGAGCAATTCAAAAACGAACGTGAAATCGTAGCATAACAAAAAAGGTGGGAATTAGATGATTATTGGTGTACCTAAGGAAATAAAAGTAATGGAGAATCGTGTCGCGTTAACGCCTGCAAGTGCTAGTGTTTTAATTGCTGAGGGACATACAGTGCTAATTGAATCGAACGCAGGTCTTGGTTCAAATTTTACAGATAAGCAATATATGGAGTCCGGTGCAACAATTGTTCCAACAGCGAAGGATGCATGGGCTGCAGAAATGGTCATGAAAGTAAAAGAACCGATCGCTTCGGAATACGATTATTTTTACAAGGGGCAAATATTATTTACTTACTTACATCTAGCAGCCGATGAAGCATTAACGAAGGCGTTATTAGAAAAGGGAGTGGTGGCCATTGCCTATGAAACGGTCCAACTTGCAGATGGTAGCCTGCCGCTACTTGCTCCAATGTCAGAAGTTGCTGGACGAATGGCTGCGCAAATCGGTGCACATTATTTAGAAAAAACAAATGGCGGTAAAGGCATATTACTAAGTGGCGTGCCAGGTGTAGCAAAGGGCAATGTAACCATTATAGGTGGTGGAGTTGTAGGCTATAGTGCAGCAAAAATTGCTGTAGGGTTAGGTGCAAACGTAACCATTCTAGATGTTAATCCGGCACGCCTACGCCAGCTTGAAGAGATTTTCGGTGATAGTATTCAAACGTTAATATCGAATAGCTTTAATATTGCAGAACAACTCAAAACAGCTGACTTGGTTATTGGTGCAGTACTTATTCCTGGTGCTAAAGCGCCACGACTCGTCACGGAGGACATGGTTAAGGATATGCAGCCAGCCTCTGTTATCGTAGACGTAGCTATTGACCAAGGTGGAATTGTGGAAACAGCAGACCATGTGACAACACACGATCATCCAACATACGAAAAGCATGGTGTTGTGCATTATGCAGTAGGTAATATGCCAGGTGCGGTGCCAAAAACATCGTCCATGGCTTTAACAAATGTGACATTGCCGTATGCGCTACAAATTGCAGCAAATGGTTATAAGGAAGCACTATTACAAAACGAAGCATTACGAAAAGGCTTGAATGTTTATCAAGGTAAGATTGCGATGAGTAAGGTTGCTGAAGCATTACATCTACCATATGAAAGTGCAGAGGACCTTCTAAAAGGTCAGCTTGTATTATAGCACTCTAAAAGTGAAGGATTTAATAATATTAAACAGCCTGAGTTCGGTAGTTAGGGACTCAGGCTTTTAATGAGGAATAAATTCAGAAAAATACCTCCAAGATGGCAGCTTATCCCTATCTGTCTTGGAGGTATCTTATCTATGTCGACGGTAAAGCAACTGTGTTAAATGATATGTTCTTCCTCAAGCTCATTTTTAATGACGCGATTCCTCGCTTCATTTACTTTTTTCCAAACAAAATAACAGATGGAAATGAAGAGTAGCCATGGGAAACCAACAAGTAATGTTGCCTTAAAGTCAGGAGAAAACCATGTTGATAATACAACTGAAGCTAATAAAACGGCACCTAGGATTGTTAAATAAGGATAACCAATCATACGTACTGGCAGTTTTTCTCCATCTTTTGCCTTGTATTTTTTACGGAAAAATAAATGGGTGATAAAAATCATAAACCATGCAAACATTGCACCAAAGCTTGATATTGAAATCATAAGCGATAAAGCTGATTCTGGCTTAAAAATAGAGAATACTGTCGCAATGACAATACCGATAATAGATGCAAACAATGCCTTCGTGGGTACTTGTCTTTTGTTGAGCTCACCTAATTTCTTTGGCGCAAAGCCACCTCTTGAAAGTGAGAACATCATGCGAGTTGAAATGTAAAGCTGGCTATTCATAGCCGAAAGCGCCGCAATTAGGACAACAAAGTTCATGACGGATGCCGCACCAGGAATATTCAAAATCTCCATTACTTTAACGAATGGACTTTTGTCTGCACCAGCCATTCCCCAAGGAACAATCATGAGCATCAGGATAAGCGTGACAATATAGAATAAAATTAGACGTATTACTGCTGATTTTAATGCTATTGGGACAGCTTTCCTTGGATCCTCAGCCTCCCCAGCACTTACTGCAATCATTTCAATACTTAAGTAACTAAATAATGAGATAAAAATCCCCATCCACATACCCCAGAAGCCATGTGGGAAAAAGCCTCCATCATTAAAATAGTTTTGTATACCAATGTTGGAGGAGCTATCTGCTCCAAAAATAACAACCGTAGCTAAAATAATAAAGCCGACAATCGCGACGATTTTAACAACCGAGAACCAATATTCTACAGCACCGAATAATTTTACTGTGGTAGCGTTTACATAAAGCAGTATAGCAGCAAACAATATAATCCACACAGCATTTGGTACACTTGGGAACCAGTAGCGCATATAAAGTGCAACCGCTGTGACCTCTGTACCAATTGAGCAAATTAATGCAAACCAATAAGAATATCGAATAGCAAAGCCGGACCATGAATTTACATATTTTTCAGCATAAGCACCGAATGAACCAGTTGTAGGATGTGCAACCGTCATTTCAGCAAGACAACCCATTAATAATAGTGCGATCAAAGCTCCTACAGCGTAACTAAGAATAACACTTGGACCAGCGAGACCAATTGCTAAACTACTGCCAAGAAATAACCCAGTTCCAATCGCACCTCCTATGGCAATCATCGTGATTTGCTTCGTTTTTAACCCCTTATTTAAACCTTTCTCACGCTCCATAATGTCTTCCATACTGTGATTGTTTTTAACCATTTTTTCAGCCCCTTTGTGTAGATAATACCTTTCATAGATCAACTTCTTTCTGTCATTGCTATAAATCTTGTGAATATAAGCATATACTAATTTAAAAATGACACTGTGTCAATATTATGCGTCATGATTTGCTGAATAATGTCGTATTTTTCTGTTTAGTGTATGTATATTGGTTTGAGGGTTTTAATGAAAATGAAAGATATATCAATTATATTAAGGTGTTTAAATGTATAACTATCCTTTTCATTGAAAAAAGACATTCGTATCAATAATTGATATATTATCAATTTTCGAAGGAAATATAACATTGATAAGATGAACTACATATAAAAAAGCCTTTGAGGAAAGTAACCAACAAAGACCTGCTATCTTTTTATACAGCCATTTCTTGGATGATGGTAAAGTGATGCCTTTCATGAATAACCAACAACTGAATCACTTGAATAAGATTAATAGTGGGCAATTGCTGTATGTAGCTTTTCAGAATCTAATGGAGGTGATAAAAGAGTTCACCAATGGACCTTTTCCCTCATGTGTTACTCGCCATAGTTCTTCCTGTGATAGTAAATGAGTAGATTGTAGGTAAGGTTCGTTGCTCCTGTAATGTTTAAAAATATTTGGCTATATTGTTAGATTCCATTCACCTCATTCCCACTTTATGGAATTTTTTAACAATGTACATTAAATGCTCTTCATTATGGTCGATAAAAATGAAAAGTATTTTGGGAGGGAAAAGAATGAATATTAGGCTTTTAACAGCAGCAGATGCCGAAGTTTATCGAGAATTGAGATTGGAAGGACTACAAACGAATCCAGAGGCATTTGGCTCTAGCTTTGAGGAAGAAAAGGATATATCGCTTGAGTCGTTTGCCAGTAGACTCGAAGGGCAGGGAACATTTACATTTGGGGCATTTAATCAGGGGGATTTGCTTGGAGTAGCGACATTAGTGCAAGCAAATAAAGTGAAGCTCAAGCATAAAGCGAGCATTTTTGCTGTCTATGTTTCTCCCAAAAAACGGGGATTGGGCATAGGAAAGCAACTAATGGTAGAAGTGATCAATCAAGCAAAGACATTAGTAGATGTCGAGCAGATTAATTTAACAGTTGTTTCTTCCAATGAATCAGCAAAAGGATTATACACATCGTTAGGCTTTCGCGTTTTTGGAACAGAGCGAAACGCCTTAAAAATAGGACAGCAATATTTTGATGAGGATTATATGGTACTGTTTTTCTAAGAAAGAAAAAGCCTTTGAAGTATGCACATTCAAAGGCTTCAATTTATTATGGTGAGTATCAAAGGAACAAAGAAAATAATGCAAAATATAAAAGAATGGCTGTCGTAAAAAGAATAAGTAAAGAGCTAACAATGCCCACTTTCTTTATAAGTAACCATATACTTAGCAAGATAACAATGACCGATAATGGGAGTGCTAGCCAAAATCCAAGAATCCCCAAGTATTCAATCATAATGGGGAATGAATCGTGAAAGTAATTATAGGGAATATCTAGCATGAGAAAAATGGTCACTATAAGATCCATAAAATTCCCCCCATCTAACTATTTGTTCTTACATATATGGTATGCAAATGCACGGTTAAGTCACACGGCAGTACTCTTTAAAAAGGGTGCTACCGTCAAATAAAAAGATGCCTTTGAAGGAATTACTCTTCAAAGGCAATTTCTATAGGTCCTTGTTTATGAAGCTACGCTCAATAAAAATAAATACAAATAAACAGATAGATAAGAGTAGCATACCTAAGCTTATAACAAATAAGCCCATTCCTGACCAACTACCGATGATCAATGACAGAAGAACAATGATTCCGAAGACAACAAGTGTTAGCTTTGTAGCTTTTCTTTTATCTTTTATAACAAACATGGTTATTCCAAATACTAACATATTAGCGAAAAAACCTATCCCAATTGGAATTAGAATATCCATCTCCGTATTCAAATCCTTTCAATTAATAAGTTTTAGCTAAATACCTAAGGTCTCAACTCCAACAGCTCTTATGGTAATGAAAAGTACTAAGAACAAAAAATAGGAAAAATATGCTAAAAGGAAAGATGCTGATGTTTGCTTTTTACGCGTTGGCTCACTATAAAGAAAAAACCTACCCTGGAATGCTAGTGATAGTCTAACATTTTGAGGTAGGTTAAATTGACCTACAAAATGAAATATCTGTTTATATTATTTAGCAATCTTTATGAACAAATCTTTAGCCTTTCGGACCAATTCTCCCGCCTTTTATTAACCAATTCCAATACATCTCAAAAAACTTTGACTTTGTTTGAAGTCCATATGGTAATCCAATAAACATCCAAAATAGAGAAGAATAAACCAACAAAAATATCAATAATCCCATCAATATACTTTTTATCTGAAAACTAATAAAAATACTAGAAAACATAATAAGTAAATGGATTATAATTATTCTCTTATAGGCTAACAAGAATCTCCTCTCCTGTTTTAATGATAACACTGTTGAAAGGGGAGCATTAACTTTATACTCCATTTATTTTGTAGGCTATTATCAAAAAAGGATAGCAGATGTAAAGAAATTCATTATGAAATATCCATTTAAAAATAAAAGCCCCCCCAGATAGAATTAGATCTATAACCTAAATTATTTGGCAGGTTGACTTGCGAAAAATTACTTCCATTACATAACTTACCGTAGCAAGCCGGTAATTATGTTGCTTATCTTCCTTTTTTATCAGTAAGAGATTTTATATCTTCAGATAACGCCGTGATGACAGCTTCTAATTTATCTATTTTCCCTTCAAAGCGGATGAATAGATAGACTGTGATGGCAATAGGGAAACCAGAATTTCCAATTAGGCTTACCCATATTTGAATCGTTTCGAGTGTTATCATGACATCTTCCTCCTTCGTTAATGTTGTGCCTTACAACAAAAAGTGAAATGCCTCTTTATAAAATCAATATGAATAAATATTTTTCAGAACATTTGTTCTGTTTTTGGTTTATAATAGATATATGATATTCACTTTATTTATCAAAGAAGGCGGATCTATAGGAGTGATGAAAATGTGTAATGAGCATCAAAAAATAGAAGAGTTTTTTCGCAGGAATATGGAGCAGGTTAAAAATCCAATTATCAGTAGTTTTTTGGCTGATGCTAAAAATTTATATTTGGTTCAAAATGCTATCTTATATCCAACCGATTGTAATATGAAAATGGTTGATGAAACTTTTCAATCACACTATATAAGGGTTCGAAAAATAAAATATGTCAGCAGTTTAATTTATTATTTTAGCTTGGATTTTGATAAAAAAAGGAGAAGATTGCAAAACCGTTACTTATTAATTGTAGACAACGGCATATCAGAGTTTGACAGTGCAGGGGAAGATGAAAGGATTGAAGAAGGGCTATTAGATACGGTTGAAAATGAAGAGCTTTTTAAAGCATTAAGAAAGTTAACAGACAAGCAGCTTCAAATTTTAGAAATGATTTATGTAAAAGACAGTCCTATAAAAGTTATTGCTGAAAGCTTACAAACAACACCTCAGAATATATCCAATCTTCATCGAAAGGCATTAAATAAACTTCATCACATGCTTAGAAAAGAGGTGAACTAGGAATGGAAAACAACTACAATGAGGAAACGTTAATGATCATCGAGAACTTTACACCAAAAATTAAGCAATGTCTTCACCAAACAAGCTATCAGGAAAGAGAGGACTTGGAACAGGAGATCAAATTAAAAATTATTGAAAAGCTGGCAACGCAAGAATTTAATGATACACCTAGTTTTTGGGATTTTTTTATATAAACTAAAAGGAAAAAGAGCAATGATCCTTTTGGGACAGTTGCTCTTTCGAATTATTAGCCTTTTAGAAAATCTGGTTTTGCAAAGCTTGGGTTTGGATATGTGTAGAAGCCTTCACCTGTTGCACGGCCAAGTTTGCCTTTTTCGATATACTCTGTTTTTAAGAGGTTTGCCAATTTTTTCATGTTGTCATCACCAGTAGCAGTTGCTTTCGCTTCCACAATGTTATAAGCAGTGTTAATGCCAACGATGTCTAGGATAGCAAATGGTCCAAGTGGAGCGCCTGTACCAATCATCCATGTTTTATCAATTGTTTCTGGATCAGCCACTTCTTTTACAAGTAAAGATTCAGCTGCATCTAAAAATGGCACAAGCAATGAGTTTAAAATATAGCCAGGTTGTTCTTTATATAATGGCAGTGGTACCATACCGATTGCACGTGCAAATTCAACAATCTCATCAAACACCTTCATATCTGTACCTGGGTGTTTCATAATTTCAGCTGTATTGTTTTTCCAAATCGTATTAGCAAAGTGAAGCGCTAAAAATTTCTCAGGACGGCCAGTAGCTTCGGCAAATTGGCTTGGTAATAAAGTAGATGAGTTTGTCGCAAAGATTGTTTTTGCTGGCGCTACTTTACCAAGATTTGTGTAAAATTCTGTTTTGATGCTAACAACTTCAGGAATGGCTTCAATAACAAGATCAGCATTGGCAACGGCTTGAGCCAAGTCACTATTGAAAGTAAGACGTGCATAGGCAGCATCCACTTCTTCTTGAGTTGCACCTAAGTCTTGTTGATACAATGGTTTTAATTTTGTGATTCGGTCCTGTGCATTTGTTAGAGCCTCATCGTTAATGTCGTAAACTGTTACATTAAACCCTTTGAACGCAGACTGATAAGCAATTTGACTTCCTAATACACCACTACCTGCAACCGTAATGTTTTGATAATTCATCGAAATTCCTCCTTCGAAATTGTTACATTAATATAATAGTTGGGATATGTAGATATTCCTTTGTTACAATTCCATACTACTTCTACCCTCGAATAAAAATCAAATGATAGCCCCTGATATTATATAGATATAAAATTTTTAATGATGTTCCTTTTCAAGTATGTACCCATTAATAGAGAAATATAACGTAATTGTTAAGTCAATATCTGACCATATCAATACTGTTAAGAGCTGCTTTGCGTATGCAAGTACTTATTTACTAAATAAAGGGCATTCCTCTACTTTATACCTACTCATAAATTTAGGTTACATTTGTATCATGTAAAGCGACATGTTTTATTATAAATTGAGTGAATTTCTCTTATAGCAATAAAAAATTATCGTATTTCTTTGTTGGACTCCTTCCGAATTGAAAAATTGAAGTAGTAAAATGCTAATATGTGAAAAATAGGTCTTTTATATAATTCTTGCATAATTTACATTTTATTATAGATTTACAAACTGTTGTTTTAGTACACTGATTTTATGAATCTAAGGGGGAAGAACAGTGAAAAAAATAATGTTAGCTGGAGCACTAAGTATTGCATGTTTTACAGGAGGATTTGGCGGGCAGGCATATGCACAGGAAGCTGTGGATGTGGCAAGTATCATCCATCCAAAGCAAGCTGTTGCAGCCACTAATCAATTACAAGCCATGTCTTATCAAGATGTTTATAAAATGTTGCTGCTATCTAAAATAGGCTTTGAAAATAATGAGGTAACGATTGTTACAACAAAAAATAGTATTACGGTAAAGGTTTCGTTAGAGGCGATTCTTCAATCCTACAAAGATGGTACAAATCTTTATCCTGAGGGAGAAAAAGAATTTAAGGAAAACTATGAGGAATTTAAGAAAATATTCGGGAATGCCATCCAAATAAAAATCACACAAACTGGAAATGGCTTCAAGAGTGAAATCTATACTGCTGGTAAATGGGAAGCGGTTAGTGCTGAAGATTTAAATGGGATGATCATGGTTTTTGGTCGTGCAGATGTTGAGTTAAAACCAGGTGGTTATTTCAAGGATGCTATTGGGCATTGGGCTGAGAGCTATATCCAGTTGCTCTATCAAACAGACATTATTAATGGCACAACGGCAACTTCGTTTAATCCAAATGGTCAAGTGACTCGTGGAGAACTGGCAGCTATTATTTTCCGTGCCTCTGGCTTAAATGTGAATGAAGATTATGAGGGTCCTGCTTCTTATACGGATCTGAATGGTTTCTGGGGTGCAAAGGAAGTAGCTATACTTGAAGAATATGGTTTAATAGATATTTTCGACGGCGACAAATTCCAGCCGAAAAAGCCTGTTACACGCGAAGAAATGGCCTATATCACTGCTAGGTACTTAACAGCAATGGAAGTTGACCTATCTCAAGTAAGTAAAAACAACACATTTACAGATAAAAACCAAATGCGTAAAGAAACAGTAGAAGCTATTGGTCTATTGCAGCATTTAGGAATATTAAATGGCACGAATGGCAAATTTAATCCAAAAGGCAATCTAACTCGTGCAGAGGTTTCAAAAATTTTAACAATGACTTTATTGCTATTGAGTGAAGAAGCTTAATAGGAAAGGGGGTGTCTCATATCCATAGAGACACCCCTTTTTATTCAACGAGAATATGGAAAATATAGCTGAGAAAATAGCCTAAGAAAAGATACATAAAAAATGATCGGAAGGAGACTTTTTGGATTTGATGCAAAATGAATTCAGAAATACTGGCCGTCGCAATCAATCCAATGGAAATCCCCATTAAAATGCCCTGTGCCTTTTCGGTTAAGGCCCAATATTGTCCAAGCCAAATGAAAAGACTAAAGAAAATAGAGAAGAAAAAGAAATAAATAAAAAGTCTCCAAAGCCTTTCACCCTGTGAAATGAGTGCAGTCGATAGAGCAAAACCTTCTGGCACATGATGAAGAATGATGGACGCAGTGAGCGAAATACTTAATGCAGCGTTTCCTAGTAAATTGCCGACGGTGAGACTAATAGGAATAGTATGGATAATCATAGCTAGTGTTAATAGAGAGACTGAGGGATTTTGTGCATGGGAAGCATGAAATAGGGTATCTAATAACTGAAAGATGAAGTAACCAATAAAAATACCAAGAATGACTCCGAAAGACTGATAGATTTGAAAGGAAGAAGGGATGATATCTAGCACCAGTAAGCCGACTAAAAAACCCCCGCATAATAAAGATAGCCCTTGCGTTGTATGCTGAAATAGCTTAGAGAAAATCCAGGCAATCGCGCCTCCTATGCTCACACTAAAAAATAGAAATCCACCAAGAATCATTGCACTCACCTGTAAATTCCTCCGCCCTATCTTAAACTAAAAGCTGTTTTACCAAATATATGCTAACTAGAAACGATTATGCTTTCTGTCCACTTGGCTGTATACAATCTATAAAGGAAGTTTGTTGTGCATACTGTCGGGTAGAGAAGGAGAGAATAGTGTCAGAATCGATGCTTGATAATTTGTAAAAGGGAGATGTTGACATGAAGGCAGTAACATATCAAGGGATTAAAGACATTCAAGTTAAAAATGTAGAGGACCCAGCTATTAAAAAGAAGGATGATATCATTGTCCGTATTACCTCGACAGCCATTTGTGGTTCAGATTTGCATATTTACCAGGGAGCTATTCCTACGTATAAAGATTATGTGATTGGACATGAGCCAATGGGCATTGTAGAAGAAGTGGGGTCAGATGTGACCAAGGTGAAAAAGGGGGACCGTGTAATCCTACCTTTTAATGTATCGTGCGGAGATTGCTTTTATTGTAACAATGCTATGGAAAGTCAATGTGATCATTCCAATGACAATCTTGGAGTAGATTCAGGAGGGTACGTAGGCTTTACCCAGCGTTATGGTAATTATCCTGGTGGACAAGCTGAATTTTTACATGTTCCCTATGGCAATTTTATGCCCTTTGTCATTCCTGACTCTTGTGAGCTAGAGGATGAAGCACTTTTATTTTTATCGGACATTGTACCAACTGCCTATTGGAGTGTGGAAAATGCGGGAGTTAAAAAGGGCGATACAGTGGTGGTGTTAGGTTGTGGACCAGTGGGCTTATTGACACAGAAATTTGCATGGATGAAGGGTGCAAAGCGAGTAATTGCTGTTGATTATATTAGCTATCGCTTAGCCCACGCGAAAAAAATGAACAATGTTGAAATTATTAATTTAGACGATTACGATGAAGTGGCTTTTTATATTCGTGAAATAACGAAAGGTGGAGCAGATGTTGTCATTGATTGCGTTGGTATGGATGGGAAAAAAACACCTTTAGAAGCTATCGGACAAAAAATGAAAGTACAGGGAGGAACATTAAGCCCACTGCGAATTGCAATGGATGCAGTACGCAAATTTGGCACAATCCAAATTACAGGTGTTTATGGCGCTAAGTACAATCAATTTCCATTAGGACATCTGTTTGAACGTAATATATCTCTAAAAATGGGCCAGGCACCTGTTATTCATCTCATGCCAAAATTATTTGATTTAATCACTGCAGGAAAGTTTGATCCGACTGACATAATTACACATAAGCTACCATTAGAGGAAGCAAGTAAAGCCTATCAACTATTTAGTAACCGTGAAGATAACTGTATTAAAGTGATTTTAAAACCTTAAAGGGAGCGTCGACGCTCCTTTTTTTGTGTGTAATGTTGGGATGGAAAAATTGACTGAATATTAGTTTAATTCTATACTTTCTAATAGGAAGACCAGATTCATCGATTTAGCTCATTAAGGGAGGAATGGTTGAATGAAATGGGATGCAAGTTATGATGTAGTTGTAGTAGGCTCTGGAGCTGCGGGATTGACAGCAGGTTTAACAGCAAAGTTACAAGGTTTGAAATCATTAGTAATTGAAAAAACGGATCGCTATGGTGGTGCTTCTGCTATTTCAGGCGGTGCCTTATGGATTCCGAATAATCATGTTATTAAAGGTGCAGGTGTTCCAGATACACATGAACTTGCACGCCAATATTTAGATTCAACAGTTGGTGATCGAGTGCCTGAAGCTTTAAAGGAGGCCTATATTACAAGAGGCCCAGAAATGTTGCGATTTTTATACAATAAAACTAAGCATATGCGTTTCCAATATGCAAAAGGTTACTCGGACTACTATCCAGAAAAACCAGGGGGCTTGTCTCAGGGACGTTCCATTGAACCACTAATTTTCGATTTAACGAAAATGGGCTCTTTAGCGCATACTATGCGTCGAGCAACTCTATCAACTAAGGGCTTTACAATGAATAGCTATGAGTTTCATAAAGTTAATATGATAACACGGACGTTAAAAGGTAAAACAACTGCACTGAAATTAGGCATGCGCCTAGTAAAATCAAAGGTGACAAAAAGTGAGCCAGTTGCGTTAGGTGAAGCTTTAGTAGCACGTTTACGACTATCGCTAGCGGAGGCAAATGGTGAGCTTTGGCTATCAACGGCCTTTAAAGATTTTATGATGGATAAGGGTCGAGTGATGGGGATCATTGTGGAACGAGATGGACAAGAGCTGCGAATTGAGGCAAAGAAAGGTGTTGTTCTTTCATCAGGCGGCTTTTCACACAACCAAGCACTTCGAGAACAATATTTACCAAGCCCAACGAACGCTGCATGGACTTCTTCACCAGAGGGACAAACAGGTGACGTTATAGAACCAGGTGTAAAAATTGGCGCTACATTAGATTTAATGGATAAAGTGTGGGGAGCGCCTTCTGTTATTGATCCACAAGGACAACCCTTCTTCCTAGTAGCGGACAGGGGCGTACCAAATATGATTGTTGTAGATAGCGCAGGACAGCGTTTTGTGAACGAAGCGGCTCCTTATCATGAATTTGTAGATACCATGTACGAGCATCAAAAGACCACGCAACAGGCTGTTCCTTCATGGATAGTCATTGATGCCTCTGCTAAAAGCCGTTATATTTTTACAGGTCTGTTCCCAGGACAAGCCTTCCCAAAAAGCTGGTTTGATCATGGCATCGTGAAAAGTGCAGAGTCCATTGAAGAACTTGCTAGAAAAATGGATGTGCTGCCTGAAAGTCTAATAGAGACAGTAAATCGTTTTAATGACTTTGCCCGAAATGGTCATGATGATGATTTTTATCGTGGTGATAGTGCCTATGATAATTACTATGGGGACCCAACATTGCCAAATCCAAATTTAGCAGAGATCAAAAAAGCTCCTTTCTATGCATTACGTATATATCCAGGCGATATTGGCACAAAGGGAGGCTTGGTAGTGGATGAACATGCTCGGGTTATTAAGGCAGATGGCGAACCAATCGAAGGATTATATGCTTCAGGTAATTGTTCAGCGTCGATCATGGGAGAAACGTATCCTGGACCGGGTGCTACGATTGGGCCTGGTATGACATTAAGCTTTGTGGCGACTACACATATGGCTAACACCGTAAAAAAAGAAGAAGTACCACTTGTAAAAATATAAAGTTGACTAAGCCCTTCCTATGACTGTGATAAGGAAGGGCTTTCATGTGGATGAAATGTTCTAATATTTTTTTGCTAAGAATATAGTGGCTACAACATGTATGGCGATGATAATGGAAAAAAGGAGCGATATAGTAAATTGCTTACGTATAAACTTATCACGACTATTGAAGCATTAGAGCCCTATCGAAGTACTTGGTCAACAATACTCGAAAGAGAGCACAATGATAATCCTTTTATTGAGTACGAGTGGGTCTCAACTTGGTGGACAACATTAGGGACTCATGACAATGTTGAGATTTATGTAGTCGAATATCAAGGAGTAGCAGTTGCCTTTTTTCCGTTAGTGCATACAGTACGGTTTGGTAAGGTGCATCATTTTGGCTTTTTGGGACAAGGGTTTGCGACTTATATGGAAGTAGTCGCTGAAAAGAATTGGCTTGAACGTTCCATTGACTTTATGCTGAAGGAGCTTTCAAAAAAATACAGGCGTTATTTAATGGTGTTACATGGATTGTTAGAAAGTAAAAATACCTCTCAAGAATTAGAAAAATTTGCAATAGAATATCAGATGCCACATTCCATTTTTCGGACTGTCACGCCTTATATAGATTTTCAATCAATCACACTTGATAATTTTTTGCAGAAGCATCGAAAAAAATTCAAAAGTTTGAAGCGCCGGGAAAATAAATTAAAGTTACTTGGTCATGTAGCATTTCAAGAAGCAAATCACCATCATTTACAAGACATGTTTACGTTATTTACGAGAAGGTGGCAAAAGAAAATTGATAAAAGTGGTTTTACAGAAAATCAGACTCGATTGTTCTACGAGCGATTGGCCAAGGTCTCCGATAAGGCATTGCGAGTAGAGGTGGACAGCCTGCAATTTGAAGGCCGGTGGATTGCGTTTACGATTGACCTTTGCTGTAGAGAGCGTAATTTTTGTCTGGCAATGGGACATGAGCCTGACTTCAATCTATTTGGCCCAGGCCGCATTATTGAAAAAGAAAATATGTTAAAAGCACATGATGTAGGCTATCGTTATTATGATCTAGGAAGTGGCTATGAGCCATACAAGTTTGAATGGTATACCCATATTGATTTTACAAGAAAATTTGTTATGAGTACGAAAGGAACAAAAGAGCGTGTACTTCGATCCTGGATGGTCTTACGAGATCGCTTAAAAGGTCAGTTAACGAATAATCATCAGCTCGTGAAATGGAAGCGGGACCGTTTAGGAGAACTACGATATTTTGTGAAGCACGCGAAAATAAAAGATTGGTTAAGAGCTTCAGTTAGGATAATACAACGATTTTTAGCAGTACATATTTTAGATGTTTATATAGCAGAACAAAAATATGCTTTCGGGCAAGTGAACTTTCAAGAAGTATCAATGAAGGATATTACGGAGATGCATGAGCGAGCAAACTATGTTTCAAGTTTCTATAGGGGCTATCGACTTTTGGGAAATGGTGATCAAATTATATATAAGAGGCATGATAAAATAGCATCTGAAGAAGCTGCTAACTATTCCTATGAGCTAGCAGATAATATGTCGTATATAAGAGAGTATGACAGTCAGCAACTCGTTGATATCATTGCTGATGTCCAGAGAGAAGGAAGAGCCGTTTGTACGATTGCCCCGTGGTTTGATAGAAAAAGAAGGCGAAAGTTGGTACAAGCGGGTTTCCGTAAAGTGGAGAAAATCAGTATCTTACAATTGTTCAAATGGCGAAAAATATATCAATTCTAAACGACAACACCCTCAGCAAAAAAGCTGAGGGTGTTTCATGATTAAAAGTGGATACCAGGTTTATCGATTAGCTTACAGCCTGTACCATATTTTGCTTTTAAAGCACCTTTAAAATGAGTTTGCTCTAGTTCTGGGAATGTTTGTTTCCAAAGTTCAAAAACATTATGACTAGTTGCTTTGCCATCCTTCGTCAAGCGTGCAATATGGAAGCCGTACTCATCATTACAACGAGCTAACGCACGGTTTTCACGGACCGTAATAATTCGACCACTTGTCGTCATTTCATATAATCCTTCATAGCCAGCGATAGCACGGCTTTCCTCATTTTCTTCAACAACAATATCTTCTTTTTCTTCAGCAACAGTTTCTTCTTTTTCCTTAACAGGTGTTACTTTTTCTTCTGTTGTTGCCTCATGTTCAGTAGTTTGAGCTTCTACAGCACTATTTTCTGATGGTAACTGTTCAACAATGAAAAAGTCTTTATTTGAGGCTTTATCACTCATTGTCGCCATTACGTTCATAATAGAACCAACATAACGTAAAGGTTTTTCTTTCCCTTCTTCAAAGACAAAAATATTATAATCGGTTTTATTAATCTTTTTCATAATAATATTTCCTGTTGTAATCGTAAAACCGATGAACTTGTTCTTTTTTAATGCTTGTATTGCTTCTTGCTTTGTTAAAATCATTTTGAAAATCTCCTAAAGAATTATTTATTCTATTCTACCATAAAAATTATCACATTGTTTTTCGTAAAATAATGGTTGATTTTGTACGATAAAGGAAATCACCCCTAATAGTGGAGCTATGGCAATGGTTCTTTCGAAACACAGTGAGGTTGAATGTTTTGCTAGGGATTCAAACTGCACTTGAAGTTACTGGTGGCTGTTCGAAGTACTCAACGCAATTTTTGATTTCAAGCATCACGTTGAAAATGTGGTAGAGTTAAAGAAAGCAAAGGCTTTAAGCTACGCCTTGCTTGCCTTACGATAAATATTTCGCATTTTTCTTAGCCAAAAATAAAGGAGGATATAAACGATGGTTCAGCATAAATTTACAATGGATTTAACTTGGGCGGATGGAAGAAATGGGACAGGGAACATAACATCAAGCAATTTACAAACGCAAATATCTATTCCTCAGGAAATGAATGGTCCAGGGATTGGTACAAATCCAGATGAAATGCTTTTAGGTGCAGCGGCAACCTGTTATTTAATCACCTTAGCTGCTCTGCTTGAAAGATCGGAAATAGATGTGATGTCTTTATCCATGCAGGCTCATGGGTTTGTAAGCGTAGAAAATGGCGTTTTTACTTATGAAAAAATTGTCCATAAACCAACGATTGTTGTCCAAGAGCTATCGGAACATCTTGCAAAAAGAATAGAGCGCTTAGCACACAAGGCGGAACAGACTTGTATGATAAGTAAAGCGGTGAAGGGGAATGTTTTGATTGAATGTGATGTTCAAATTTTAGAAGCAAGCATATAATACGGCAAAAAGAGTTATTCAGCATATGACGCTGACATAACTCTTTTTTTCTTAAAGGGAGCACTTTTTCTATACTAGTTCTAGAAATGTACAAAATGAATATATAGTGTTAAGTGCTAAAAAAATGCAAAGGATGATGTATTGCACGTTCAGACAGCTCAGAATCTCACATTCTATGGTCAGTACGGCAAAAGAATAGTTGATATTATTGGGGCTTTAATTTTACTTTTTATAACGATTCCTCTTATGCTAATAGTCTTTCTCATTTTACTCATGACAACGGGTCGCCCCATTTTCTTCAAACAAATACGAACTGGCCTCGATCATCACCGCTTTGTGATTTGGAAGCTACGAACAATGTGTATTCAGGCAGTTCCAGTAAATATGCCGACTATTTGTGCTAATGGTATCCCTGATGATTATTACTTTAAAACGAATCAAGATACACGTATCACAAAAGTGGGCGCTATCCTTCGAAAGCTAAGTATTGATGAAATCCCACAACTTTTAAATGTGCTAAAGGGTGATATGAGCATTGTAGGTCCACGCCCGGAAGTTCCAACGATTACAAATGCTTATAACTCTTTACAAGCTCGGCGACTGGAGGTAAAGCCAGGATTGACGGGGCTTGCTCAAATAAATGGTAGATCGAATATATCACATGGACAAAAAATCTCGTATGACATTGAATATGTTGAAAATTTCTCCTTTTGGATGGATATTCAAATTATGTTGAAGACTATTTATGTCATCGTAGCAAGAACGGGTGCTTATTAAAAAATAAGGAGTGGCAGTACTGAAAATAGTTCAGCTTATTACAAGAATGGATAAGGTCGGAGGTGCTCAAAAACATGTGGAGGCACTTTCTATCCAATTACAACAAGATGGACATGAGGTGACAGTTGTAACGGGCTCCTATCAGCCATCACTGTGGAGCTTGCAAGAACTGCAAATTCCCGTCATCAATATACCTTCCTTACAACGAGCGATTCATTTAGCGAAAGACTTTCGATCATTCTGGCAATTAAGAGCTGTCTTTAAACGAATACAACCAGATGTAGTAGCCACCCATTCATCCAAGGCAGGTATCATAGGTCGTATAGTTGGTAGTTTACTAGGAATTCCAACTATCTTTACAGCACATAGCTGGAGTTTTACAGAAGGTGTTCCACAAAAGAAAAAGCTGCTATACCATCGGATGGAAAAATCTGTTCAGCTATTTACTACAAAAATTATTACGGTATCCGAATACGATCGAGAATTAGCACTAATGAAGGAGGTGGCTCCTGCACATAAATTACTGACAATTCATAATGGCATTGATCTAATAGAGAAAAGGACAACAACTGAAAGAACATTTTTGGAGCAGCCAATCATTGTTATGGTTGCTCGTTTTGAAGTGCCAAAAAGGCAGGATATCTTACTCAAGGCTTTGGCGGAGCTGACGCATATTCCATGGCATCTTCAACTAATTGGAGATGGTTCACTACGTTCTGACTTAGAAAAACTTGTTGAACAGTCTGGTTTAACAGCACGTATAACATTTTTAGGCAATCAATTAGATGTCCATTCTTATCTTGAGAAAAGCCACATTTTTGTCTTGTTGTCAGATTGGGAAGGCTTGCCGATTTCTATTATTGAAGCGATGCGTGTAGGTCTCCCTATTATTGCAACAAATGTAGGTGGTGTAAAAGAGCTTGTAGAAGATCATGGTAATGGATTTTTAGTAGAACGAGATAATTTTGAATTATTAAAGCAGAGGCTACACCAACTAATAATAGATGCCGATTTAAGGCAACAAATGGGGAATGTAAGTGAATGCCGTTATTTGCAGTATTTCACGTTTACCCCTATGTATCAAAAAACAATAATGGTCTATCAGCAAGCTGTTTCAGAACTAGCGAAGAAAGGGGATTAAATTGCAATTAATTCGCATTAGAACTGATGATGAGCTTATGTGGTACAAGGAAATTTGGGATGCCATTTTAGAAGCAGAGGACAATGATAACCCATTTATAGAATTTGCTTGGTTTTATAATTGGTGGCAAATTGTTGGACGTAAAGAACGTGTAGAGCTTTATGCCATTGAACATGAGGGGACAATCATCGCCTTTTTCCCCTTTACGGTGTCTATTCGATGGGGAATAAGGGTGTATACATTTGCAGGTAAACAGATTGCTAACTATACCGGGATAGTCGCTAAACAACAGTGGTTACTCCAAGCAGCGACCTTTATATTTGATGAGCTGATTAAAAAATATCGACACGTTGTTTTTTCTCTCCATGGCTTATTAGAAAGTAAAGCATCTACTAAAATCTTGGAGCAATATTTTGTTGAAAGACAATTACGTACAAGCATATTCCGTGTAGTGACACCGTATCTAGCATTTTCAGAAGTAGATTTTCAACATCATTTCAATCAACGACGAAAAATGCATGGTGTCGATCGACGCGAACGAAAGCTACGAAATTTAGGCTCATTAGAAAGACGTGCTCCATCGCAGGACGAGCTTTGGCAAATGTTTCGATTATTTAATCGTCGTTGGGCAAAAAAGCTTGATACAAGTGAATTTACAAAGGGCAAGAAAAGAGACTTTTTTGAACGTTTAACAATGCTAAAGGGAGAGGCCTTACAGGTGGAGGTCGATGCACTTGTCTTTGAAAATCAGTGGATTGGTTTCACATATGGACTTTGCTGTCGGGGGCGTTATGTAACTTACGCTCTTGCACATGAGCCAACATTTAATTTATTTGGTGCTGGACGTATCGTCAATCAGGAAACCATTCAGCGAACGTTCGCAGCCAATTATCGCCTATTTGATATGAGTATTGGCTATGAGCCTTATAAATTTGACTGGCGCTCTAGCATTGATTTTACAAGGCATATGCTTGCCAGCAGTGGTTCGAAACGTACAAATTTACTGACAGGATTTTTATCATTAAAGCAACGACTTAAGGAATACGTAAAAAGTAATCAGCGAATTGTGGACTGGAAGCGTAATTCACTAGGCCAGTTACGTTTTTTAGTAAAGTATGGAAAGCTAAAAGATTGGCTAGAATATGGACAACAATTCGTAGAAAAATTTGTTCGTATGAAACAAGTGGAGCTGTATGAATTAACTCCCTCAGAGGATGTATCGCCACAGCAGCCTGTTGGTAACTTATTTGAAGAAATGTCGATTCAGGAAGCGATGCAGCTTGATCAGGAGGAAGTCATTGCCCTCTTTTATAAGGGATATACGATTTATAAAGACTCCTTTGCAGAAACGAATAAACCAGCCTTTGCGTTACATGCCACAAATTGGCGAGTCGATTCATTGCGGATTATAGAACCGTTACCGAAGCAGACCTATTTTTTAGCCTATGATGTTTTCAAACAAATCGATATTATTACAGCTTATTTTCGAAAAATAAAACCGGCACAAACACTATGGGTAACGGCAAGCTTTTGGCAATGGCGTAAGCGTAAGCGCTTAGTACAGCTAGGCTATAAACCTATTTCTCGAATGAAACATTTTAAATTCGCTCGCTTTGAGCGAAATCGTGTAGAAAAATATACGGAGAGTGGGGGCGATGTTCATTCTGTCCATTAAAAGTAAGCGATGGAATATCGCAATGCAGCATTTTTATCTTCTAGAAAAGCCAGCAAATGTTCGAAACTCAATGAAAGTTGTAGGCTATACACATTCACTTGTACCTAGCAGAAAGCTTGTAAAAAGCGAAACGGTTCACATTCATTTGCAAGAGCATGAGCTTTCGTTATATTTAGCACTTTCAGAAGGGAATCGTAAAATCCTTCGACGGGCCCAAAAAGAATTTTATCAAGTTATTTTGTACAAAGAGCCCTCGATGGACAACTTGCGAGCCTTCCAGCAATTCTACAATCAGTTTGCCAAAAGAAAAAAGCTTGAAGCAATTGGCAAGTCACAAATGGAAACACTCATGCTCCTAAATGAACAGGGTGCATTATTATTATCCGAGATCCAGAGTATTTGTGGACAAACACTGTGCTATCGATTAGATATTGTTCATGAGAAAAGAGCGATGTCTTTTTACGAGGCTACTTGTCATGCATCAGCTATGCCTTCACATTTAAAACGACCGATCCGTTATGCCAATCGTTTTTTAATCTGGCATAATCTACTCCACTTAAAGGAGCAAGGTTTTGTTTTATATGATATGGGTGAATTAACAAATAGTCATAATGTACGAGCCTTTAAACTAAGCTTTGGTGGCCAAATTGTCCATGTCTACTCAGGCTACATCACCCAATCAAAAATACGTGCACTGCTATTAGGTGTACAAAAATGGAGGAAGTAGCAACATGAATGGTGGGGGTCTCGTTATTTCATTAGATTTTGAGCTAAATTGGGGTGTCCATGACGTTTTTCGATATGGACAATACAATAAAAACCTATATGGTGTACGTAAAGCCTTGCCCAGAATACTAACGTTATTTGAGCAATATGACATTCATGCGACTTGGGCTACAGTCGGATTATTGTTTGCAGAATCAAAGGCAGAAATGGCTCATTATTTACGAGGTATCCCTGTGAAATATGAAAATATGCGCTTTGCTGCACATACACAGCTAGCAAAAGTAGGCGAAAATGAACAAGAGGATCTTTTACATTTTGGTAAATCTTTAATCGAGGATATTAAACGTACACCACATCAGGAAATAGGAAGTCATACCTTCTCCCATTTCTATTGCTTGGAAAAGGGGCAAACAGAGGCAGTTTTTCGTGCCGATTTACATGCTACAAAAACAATTAGTGAAGGATATATCGCTCCGATGAAATCCATTGTCTTTCCACGTAACCAAATAAACAAAGACTATTTATCAGCGTGTTCAGAAGCTGGCTATATTTGCTACAGAGGAACTGAAAACCATACATTGTATCAAGCTCAAAAGTTTACGAAGAAGGGCAGACTTTTCGGAGCAAAGAAATGGCTAGATAGCTATTGGAATCTAACCGGACACCATATGGCAACTCTAGCAGAAATGCAAGAGGCGCAGCTCATTAATATTCGGTCAAGTGCCTTTTTAAGGCCTTATTGTGGTCCATTGCGTGTATTCGAAGGGTTAAAAGTAAAACGTATTAAGGAAAGTATGCTCGAAGCTGCAAAGGCGCAAGCATTTTATCATTTATGGTGGCACCCTCATAACTTTGGCAAGCACATTGATAAAAATTTAGCGATGCTGGAAGAGCTATTACGCTATTATCAAGAGTTGCGCAGCCAATACAATTTTCAAAGTTATTCCATGCATGAAGTTGCTGAGCTATGCCAAAGCCACTTTAAACAGCAGAAATAGTTTTGATGAGGTAACCGCTCCAAAGTGTGGGCAAGGCGCTCCAAAAGAGAAGGTAACCGTTCGAAAGTGTGGACAAGGTGCTCCAAAAGAGAAGGTAACCGCTCGAAAGTGTGGACAAGGTGCTCCAAAAGAGGAGGTAACCGCTCGAAAGTGAGGGCAAGGCGCTCCAAAAGAGGGGGTAACCGCTCGAAAGTGAGGGCAAGGCGCTCCAAAAGAGGGGGTAACCGCACGAAAGTGTGGACAAGGTGCTCCAAAAGAGAAGGTAACCGCTCGAAAGTAAGGGCAAAGCGCTCCAAAGGTTGTGATACCCGCTCGAAAGTGAGGGCAAGGCGCTCCAAAAGAGGAGATAACCGCTCGAAGGTGAGGACAAAGCGCTCCAAAAGAGGAGATAACCGCTCAAAAGTGTGAGCAAGGCGCTCCAAAAGAGAGGATAACTGCTCGAAAGTGTGAGCAAGGCGCTCCAAAAGAGAAGGTAACCGCTTGAAGGTGTGAGCAAGGCGCTCCAAAAGAGAAGGTAACCGCTCGAAGGTGTGAGCAAGGCGCTCCAAAGGTAGGTTGTGATACCCGCTCGAAAGTGTGAGCAAGGCGCTCCAAAAGAGGAGATAACCGCTCAAAGTGAGGGCAAGGCGCTCCAAAAGAGGTGGTAACCGCTTAAAGTGAGGGCAAAGCGCTCCAAAAGAGGAGGTAACCGCTCGAAAGTGAGGGCAAGGCGCTCCAAAAGAGGAGGTAACCGCTCGAAAGTGAGGGCAAAGCGCTCCAAAAGAGGGGGTAACCGCTCCAAAGTGTGGACAAGGCGCTCCAAAGGATGTGATACCCGCTCGAAAGTGTGAGCAAGGCGCTCTAAAGGTTGTGATACCCGCTCGAAAGTGTGAGCAAAGCGCTCCAAAGGTTGTGATACCCGTTCGAAAGTGTGGGCAAACCGCTCCAAAAGAGGAGATAACCGCTCCAAAATCTGGGCAAAGCGCTCCTAACTATGGTGCTCCTCACTTTAAATGAAAGATATAAGACCAACTCACAATATGAAAATCACCCTTTCGTTATTGAAAGCAAACTAGATTGGTTTCTAGTTTGCTTTTTTGTTGTCTAATTGAGAAATTTCAAAAGAAAAGAGGAAAAAAGTAAAACAATGACGAAAATGAATGTACGAATGGTACTATAATAGTAGAAATTTTATGGTAGGACATTTTGCGGAAAGTAAAAATTTATGTAGGTCAATTTAACTTGGATGGAAAAGATATGAAGGGTGGTAGAGAATAATGTTTATTCAACCGGAATGCCAGTGGAAGCAAGAAAATGGATCAGCAATGCATCAATGGATAAAGCAGCAAGCTAATCCGAATCCAAATGATGTGGATATTGTAATTTATGGTGCGCTTTTATCGTATGCCAGTGGAGGATCAACAAAAGCGCAATATCCAACTGAATTTCGTAAAGTGTGGCCTAGTTTTCAATCATATAATTTAGATGAACAGGTTAATTTACGTGCGCTGTCAGTCGTGGATATAGGAGATGTGGCGATTCATGAACAAGATCGTATGCTTTCTGAATCTGCCATCGAAGCAGCAGCGGAAAATTTAAGTATTGCTTTTCAAAAAAGCTTTACTTGTTTGATTGGAGGAGATCATGCGGTTACTGCCTGTTCCTTAAGAGGTATAAAAAATGCTTTTCCGCAAGATCGGATTGGCATTATTCAGATTGATACACACTTAGATGCAAGGAATCAAGAAGAGGTTGGTTTAGCACAAGATTCTCCCATTCATCAGTTAATGGCAGCAGGAGTTGTTGAGGGGAAACATGTGTATAATGTCGGTTTGCATGGCTTTTTCAATTCACCTGAAATGATTCATTACGCAAGAGAGCAAGGGATTCATATGATTACGTTAAAGCAAATGCGACGAGATGGTATACAGCTCACAATTCGTGAAATGCTTCGTCAGCTGATGTATGAAGTAGATCGTATTTATGTTTCAGTAGATTTAGATGCTCTAGATATTATGTTTGCTCGTGACGTTCCTGCAGCAACACCAGGTGGCTTAACGGCCTACGAATTATTTGATATTCTCAAGCTGATTGGAGAAAATGAAGGAGTTCGTCATATTGATTTTGTTTATGCTGATCCTAAGGAAGGAATGCTACGTCCGGAAACCGTTAAAATTGGGGTAACAGCATTTTTACAGTGGTTAACAGGCATTCAACTTGATCACCGTAATCGTATTTCAAAAAAAGGGAAGGTTACGCCGTAAAGTAATGGTATTTCCGTGTATTGACAATGCTGATTAGTGAAAGTTTGTTATAATGTAAAATAGGAAACATTTTATTTTATACAAACTTTGTATTTGTAATAGAGAGGAAATTATATGACAACAAAACCAAAACTATTGATTGTTGACGGTATGGCACTGTTATTCCGTTCATTTTTTGCCTCTGCTGCAATGGGGCATTTTATTCGCTTGGCAGATGGGACGCCGACGAATGGGGCCCAAGGATTTGTACGTCATGTTTTAACAGCACAATCAATTATGAAGCCAACGCATATGGCAGTTTGCTGGGATATGGGGGCACATACATTCCGCAATGATTTATTTGATGGCTATAAAGCAAATCGCCCAGCGCCACCCGAGGAAATGCTACCTCAATTTGATGTGGCGAAAAAATTATCGCAGCAAATTGGCTGGCAAAATTTCGGTGTGAAGGGTATGGAAGCAGATGATTTAATCGGTTCCATGATTACTAAATGGCAGGATGAGGCCGATATTACGGTTATTAGTGGGGATAAAGATTTGCTTCAGCTTTTAAGACCTTCTACAGAAATTGCCTTTACGAAAAAGGGCTACACAGAGTACGATATTTATACACATACACGCTTTAAAGAAGAATATCGTATAGAGCCAGCGCAGTTTGCACAGGTGAAAGCCTTTATGGGAGATACTAGTGATGGTTATCCAGGTGTCAAGGGTATTGGTCCGAAGCAAGCATTGACGCTCATTCAAACATATGGCTCAATTGACAAGATTCTTGAATCACTTGGTGAATTAAAACCAGGACAACGCACAAAAATCCAGGAAAATTTGGACATGCTAAAATTATCGCATGAGCTTGCAACTATTCAAACCAATGTACCAATTGAAGCCAATTTTGCAAGTCTAGCGTTACCAAGCTATGAACCACAAATCTTTAAAGAAATAGAAGAGAGTGGCTACACGCTAATCGCCAAGCACGCACGCTCCTTGTATTCCCTTATTTAACAATGAACGCAGAGTATAGTAATATGCTCTGCTTTTTATTTTTTATAAATAAGCGCTATTGAGGTTTAATTTTAACAAACGATAACACCTTCTCATTATCTTTATAGAAAGCTCGGCGAATAGTACTTTCATGATGTGGTCTACCATTATCATGAAAAATTAACGATAGTTCGCCATTTTTTATGTCATAGCCAATTAGCGGTACCCAATGATAGGCAAAGGCCGATTTTTTATCTCGCCATTGAAGGCTAAAGTAACGATCAAAACGCATAGCAACAGGGCGACCGGCGTCAATCTCCTGTAAAGCTTCTTTTAATGAACAATTTCGAATATCCCAAGTTGGATATAGTCGACGGAGATTGTGGATAAGTCGCCATTTAAATAAGCCAATTTTTGTGCCACCGAGCAGCTTGTAGAGCTCATTAATTGAAGGGGCTGATTTGTTCAAAAAGTTTAACATAACGTGAATAGTAGTAGGTCCACAGGCAGAATAACGATAGCTTGGTGCAATCGATGTATCATATTGTGATGTACCGAGTAAAACTAATTGTTTGTGCATAACAATCTCCTTTTAAAAAGAGCTGCATTTCAAAAATGAAATGCAGCTCTTTGCTCTTTATTGTTGAGCAGATAAAAATTCTGTTACTTGCTGAGGTGTTTTTGCATTGGCACTGTGTAAATGTGCAAGTTTTTCACCGTTTTGGAAAATTAATAAGCTTGGGATTCCCATTACATCATATTTGTCTGCAATTTCTGGAAGCTCATCACGGTTTAGCTCATACCAGTCATATTGGTTGTACTCTTCAATGATTGGATCGATGAACATGTTCATTCGTGTGCAATCTGGGCACCAGCCAGCGTAAAATTTCACTAGTACTTTTTGGTCACCCGCGATTAGTTCATTAAATTGATCTGCTGTAGTAATTGTTTTCATTATATATTCACTCTCCTTGCTTTCCATTCTACACATTTTTCTCTTAACCTGAAAGTTTTCTGTTTGGCCGTTTTGATTGCTACTTATTGTCTGCTTTTAGCTCGTAAAAAACAGAAAAAGATGTATATTGCAAAAATAATTCTTGAAAAAAGATTGCTAAATTAGACAAAATAATCTACACTAAAAACAGAAAAGTAGTTTTATCTTCATTCATTAAAAAGTGAGTTAAGAACGAAGATAAGCCTTAGTCGGGCTTAGTTGCCTGGAATGAATTTCATCCAACAACAGGAGGAAAAAACACTAAGGTACACTTGATATTTTTTTGGCCAAAAAATGAATGGCTATTCATTCAATGGGAGAATAAGGGGGAATTGCTTGTGACTTACAACATTAAAAAAGCAGCTGTTCTAGGTTCTGGGGTGATGGGCTCTGGAATTGCAGCACATTTAGCCAATATCGGTATACCAACATTACTATTAGATATTGCACCGAAGGAACTGACGCAAGAGGAAGAGGCAAAGGGTCTTTCTTTAGAGCATCCAGCTGTAAGAAATCGTATTGTAAACGGAGCTTTGCAAAAGTTATTAAAGCAAAAGCCAGCACCACTTACTTCTAAGAAAAATTTATCACTACTAACGGTTGGCAACTTTGAAGACGATCTAGGGAAACTAAAAGATGTAGATTGGATAATCGAAGTTGTAGTTGAAAATTTACCAATTAAACAAAGTCTCTATGAAAAAATTGATGCTGTTCGTAAACCAGGAACAATTATCAGTTCAAACACATCAGGAATTAGTATTAACGCAATGGCAGAGGGACGCTCAGACGACTTTAAAAGGCATTTCCTTGGAACGCACTTTTTCAATCCTCCTCGCTATTTAAAACTATTAGAAGTGATTCCTGCTAATACAACTGCGCCTGAAGTAGTTAGCTTCATGAAAACGTTTGGGGAAGATGTGCTTGGGAAAGGTGTTGTATTAGCAAAGGATACTCCAAACTTTATTGCGAACCGTATCGGAACGTATGGTTTACTTATAACTTTACAGGAAATGTTAAAAGGTGGTTATTCTGTTGGTGAAGTAGACTCTGTAACAGGTCCACTTATTGGTCGTCCGAAATCTGCCACTTTCCGTACACTGGATGTTGTGGGATTAGATACATTTATTCATGTAGCTAAAAATGTTTACGATCAAACAACAGGTGAGGAGCAGCAGGTGTTTGCTGTACCAGAGTTTTTACAGAAAATGGTCGCGAATGGCTGGCTAGGTGCTAAATCTGGTCAAGGGTTCTTCTTTAAACAAGGTAAGGACATACATGAGATTGATCCAACAACTTTAACTTATAGCCCAGTGAAAAAGTTGAAAACTCCTTCTATTGAAATGGCAAAACAAACGCGAGGTTTAGCTAATAAAGTCAAAGCATTAACATATGCGAAGGATCGTACAGGTGAGCTATTATGGGGGATTTTTGCACCAACATTAATTTATTCTGCTCAGCTACATGGTGAAATTGCGGATGATATCGTAGCCATTGACAATGCCATGAAATGGGGCTTCGGCTGGCAACAAGGACCATTTGAAATTTGGGATGCTCTTGGCGTAAAAGACTCTGTAGCGAAAATGGAGTCAGAAGGTCGTGATGTACCTGCATTTGTTAAAGAGATGCTGGCAAATGGTTTTGAGACATTCTATTCTGAAATTGATGGCGATTTAGCTTATTACAATGGGTCACAATATGTGAAAGTGCCAGTTAATGAAAAAGAGATTAATTTAAAACGTTATAAGAAAAAGCATGGTGTCATTAAATCAAATACAGGTGCTAGTTTAATAGACTTAGGGGATGGTATCGCATTACTTGAATTCCATTCACAATCGAATGCAATTGGTTTAGATATTATCCAAATGATTAACTTTGCAGTAGATGAAGTAGAGGCTAACTACAAGGGCCTAGTTATCGGTAACCAAGGGAAAAACTTCTGCGTTGGCGCAAATCTAGGAATGATTTTAGTAGAAGCACAGGATGATAATATCTTCGAGCTAGATTTCGTCATTAAGGCATTCCAAGATGCTATGCAAAAAATTAAATATTCCCGTAAGCCAGTTGTGGCAGCACCTTTTGCGATGACATTAGGCGGTGGAGCAGAGGTTTGTCTACCAGCTGCACATATCCAAGCAACGATGGAAACGTATATGGGCTTAGTGGAAGTAGGCGTTGGTTTAATTCCTGGCGGTGGCGGAAATAAAGCGCTTTATCAAAAATTCCTTAAGGGCTTGCCAAATGGCGTAGAGGTAGACTATCAACATATTGCTAATAAAGTATTTGAAACAATTGCGATGGCTAAGGTATCAACTTCTGGCGAAGAAGCACGTGAAAATAACTTCTTAAACTTTGCAGATGGTATTTCCGTTAACCCAGATCATCAATTATATGATGCAAAGCAGGCGGCTTTAGCGCTTTATGAAGCAGGCTATCAACCACCTGTACCTACAAAAGTGCCTGTTGTCGGTGCATCAGGTTACGGTACATTACTCATCGGTGCGCAAGGGATGTTTGAGTCAGGCTTTATTAGTGAACATGATTTGAAAATTGCTAAAAAATTAGCTTATGTTATTGCAGGTGGTAAGGTTCCATACGGCACATTAGTTGATGAACAGTATTTATTAAACTTAGAGCGTGAGGCGTTCCTAAGCCTTGTTGCTGATCCACTTTCACAGCAAAGAATGCAACACATGCTGTTAAAAGGTAAACCACTTCGTAATTAATTGACGAAATAGATCAATCTTGCACATGAAACAAAGGGGGATTAATAGGATGCGTGAAGCCGTTATTGTAGCAGGAGCACGAACTCCAATAGGAAAAGCAAAAAAAGGTTCATTAGCAACGGTGAGACCAGATGATTTTGGTGCTGTTGTAGTCAAAGAAACATTGAAAAGAGCGGGCTATGAAGGACCGATTGATGATTTAATCTTAGGCTGTGCGATGCCAGAAGCGGAGCAGGGGATGAATGTAGCACGTAGTATTGGTGCACTTGCTGGGTTACCAGATACAACACCTGCTCTAACGATTAATCGATTTTGTTCGTCAGGTTTACAGGCGATTGCCTATGCGGCAGAACGAATCATGCTCGGACATTCCAAAGCGATTCTTGCTGGTGGTGTAGAGTCTATGAGTATGGTACCAATGGTGGGAAATACACCACGCCTAAATCCAACGTTAGCTGAAACGGCTCCACAATATTATATGGGGATGGGCCATACAGCTGAGGAAGTGGCTCGCCAGTACAATGTTAGTCGAGAAGACCAGGATGCTTTTGCTGTTCGCTCACATGAGCTTGCTGAAAAGGCCATTAAAGAAGGTAAATTCAATGATGAAATTGTACCAATCGAAGTGGAACAGCATTATGTAGATGATCAAAATAAACCACAAGTGAAAAAATTCACATTTAGTATGGATGAAGGGGTACGTCCAGGTACATCTGTTGAAGGTTTAGCAAAACTACGTCCAGCTTTCCATGTAAAAGGTAGTGTAACGGCTGGTAATGCCTCTCAAACTTCTGATGGTGCTGCTGCTGTACTCGTAATGGACCGTGAAGAAGCTGTCAAGCAAGGGCTAACGCCAATGGCAAAATTCTTAGGCTTTGCTGTTGGAGGGGTACCGCCCGAAGTAATGGGGATTGGTCCAATTGTTGCTGTACCAAAAGCGTTAGAAATCGCAGGTTTATCCATAGAGGATATAGATTTATGGGAAATCAATGAAGCATTTGCTTCTCAATCATTACAGGTCGTACGTCATTTAGGGATCGACCAAGAAAAAGTCAATGTAAATGGTGGAGCCATTGCGTTAGGTCATCCGCTTGGTGCAACAGGAGCCATTTTAACACTTAAGCTTATTCATGAATTGAAGCGCCAAGGTAAGAAATATGGCGTAGTAACAATGTGTATTGGTGGCGGTATGGGCGCTGCTGGGGTATTTGAAATTCTTTAATAATTTGCTAGATAAGCTTGAGGTGTACTGTTTACGGTTGCCTCCGAACATTGTATACATCAAGCTTTTCTATAGATATGTTAAGCCAAGAAACATGGTTTTTGGAGTGCAATCGAAGCGTCAGCTATCTCTTTATAGGGACGATGAATTTATGGCGCTGAGGTGTCACTTATTAGGGGATTAGACAATCAAAATAGATACATTGGGAGGAATTAAACATGACTGAAAAAACAACTGATTTCATTAAAGGCGGCGGATTTCTTATTGAAGATGTGGAATTAGATCGTGTATTTACACCAGAAGATTTCACTGATGAGCATAAAATGATTGCTAAAACAACAGAGGAATATGTAGCAAATGAAGTATTACCAGTAGTTGAAAACTTAGAGCACCACGAATTTGAGCATTCAGTGCGTCTTCTTAAAAGTGCAGGCGAATTAGGTTTACTTGGAGCAGATGTACCAGAAGAATACGAAGGGCTTGGATTAGACAAAGTTTCTTCTGCTTTAATTGCTGAGAAAATGTCTGTTGCAGGTGGGTTCTCTATTACACATGGCGCTCATGTGGGGATTGGCTCATTACCAATCGTTCTTTTCGGTAATGAAGATCAAAAGAAAAAATATTTACCTAAGCTTGCCTCTGGGGAGTTAATTGCAGCCTATGCATTAACAGAACCAGGTTCGGGTTCAGATGCCCTTGGAGCAAAAACAACTGCGAAGCTTAATGATGCAGGAACACATTATATTTTAAATGGTGAAAAGCAATGGATTACCAATGCAGGCTTTGCAGATGTGTTTGTTGTCTACGCGAAAATTGATGGCGATAAATTCTCTGCATTCATCGTAGAACGTGCATTCAACGGCGTTTCAGTTGGCCCTGAAGAGAAGAAAATGGGGATTAAATCATCATCAACTCGTACATTAGTGTTAGAAGATGCGGAAGTACCTGTAGAAAATCTATTGGGTGAAATTGGCCGTGGGCATGTAATTGCGTTTAATATTTTAAATATTGGTCGTTATAAGCTGGGTGTGGGCACAATTGGTGGCTCTAAACGTGCATTAGAGTTAGCAATTCAATACACAAACCAACGTCAGCAATTTAAAACAAAGCTTTCTGATTTCAATCTTACTAAAGAGAAATTATCAACAATGGCTTCTCAACTGTATGCATCGGAATCTTTAAATTATCGTACGGTTGGTCTGTTTGAAGATCGTTTAAGTCAGTTAAGCCTTGAAGAGCAAAAGCAAGGAAAAGTGATTGCAGGTGCTATCGCAGAATACGCAATTGAATGCTCTATTGCAAAAGTGTTTGGTTCAGAAACACTAGATTACATTGCCGATGAAGCAGTACAGCTACATGGTGGCTATGGCTTTATGGCTGAATACGAGGTTGAGCGTATTTATCGTGATTCTCGTATCAATCGAATTTTTGAAGGTACAAATGAAATTAACCGCATGATTGTACCAGGCACATTTATGAAAAAGGCGCTAAAAGGTGAGTTACCACTATTACAGGTTGCCCAAAACTTACAGCAAGAGCTTCTAATGTTAATGCCAGAAGATATCGGTACAGAGCCACTTGCTCAAGAAAAATATTTAGTGAAAAATGCGAAGAAGATTGCTGTATTAGCAGCAGGTTTAGCAGCGCAACGCTTTGGTGCAAAGCTTGATCAGGAGCAGGAAGTATTAGTGAATATTGCGAATATCGCTAACCAATTATTTGCGATGGAATCGGCTGTTTTACGTACAGAAAAAGCAATTGCTCGTGATGGCGCTGAAAAAGCACATCAAAAATTGCTTTATACACAAATCTTCTGCCAAGAAGCATTTGCAGAAATCGAAAAAGAAGCAAAAGATACAATTCTTGCTTCAGCAGATGGTGATGCAGCGCGTATGACATTATCTGCGCTTCGTAAGCTAACTCGCAATAACCCATACAACTTAATTGCGAAAAAACGTGAAGCATCTGTAAAATTAATCGAAGCAGAAAAATATATCGTTTAATCATCAATGTAGCAAACTAGCTATCCTCTTTTGGGTAGCTAGTTTTTGCGATACCAATAAATTGCAAAATAGAGAATCATAAAAGTGACGGATAAAAAAGCAAAACAGATGGATAGACTGATGAAAATGAGAGAAGTTCCTCCATTCAAAACAATTATGATGGTATACTACAGAAAAAGACAGTAGAGGAGCATATTAATGACTATTCAATTTATCCATTACCCTAAATGTACAACATGTAAAAAAGCGCAAAAGTGGTTAAATGATCATGAAGTTTCCTATGAAGAGGTACACATTGTAGAGCAACCACCTACAAAGGAAGAAATAACAGCTTTATGGCAGGCAAGTGGAATGCCTTTAAAGAAGTTTTTTAATACATCTGGTATGAAATATCGTGAGCTTGGTTTAAAGGACAAGCTGGCTGATATGACGGAAGAGGAACAGCTTGAGCTACTTGCTTCTGATGGTATGTTAATTAAACGACCTATCGTGACTGATGGAAAAAAAGTAACGTTAGGGTTTAAAGAAGCTGATTTTGAGCAAACTTGGAAATAGCCGTCTTGATCGTGATAAAGGACTTACCTCTATTTGGAAGTGTAAGGCATGATCTGAATGAAAATAATGTCTCCGATGGATGTTTCTAATTTTTGAAGCGAACTCGAAAAAATATGCTTTCAATTACCTAGAGGTGTAATTGAATCTTGTTTTTATAGGAGAAGTATGGCACACTGAAAGTGAATATATTACATATTTATGGAGGGGTTTATTGCATGAGCACACCTAAAGACTTACGATACTCTGAAGAACATGAATGGGTAAAAGTAGAAGATGGAAAAGTACGTATTGGTATTACTCACTTCGCACAATCTGAATTAGGAGATATCGTTTTCGTTGAGCTTCCACAGGTTGGCGACGAAATCAAAACAGATGATCCATTCGGTAGCGTAGAATCAGTTAAAACTGTTTCTGAATTATATGCACCAATCTCAGGTACTGTAGTTGAAGTCAATGCAGATTTAGAAGATAGCCCAGAATTCGTTAATGAATCACCATATGAAAAAGCATGGATGATCGTTGTTGAGCCTGCTGATGCATCTGAAGTTGAAAAACTTATGACAGCAGAGCAATACGAAGAAATGATCGCTGAATAAGACAAGCTATAATCGAAAAACGTCGGAAACTACCGGCGTTTTTTGTTATATAATGACTTATAAGTGGGGATGTCTAATTGGAGGTGGCGTAATGTTCGAGGGAAAATGCTTGATCGTAGAAGGACGCTCAGATAAGCTACAAATTGAGCCTATTTTAAATGAGAATGTTACAATACTTTGTACGAATGGTACAATTGGTGTGCATCAATTAGAAGAGCTACTCGATCCTTATGAGGGCTGTGAGCTTTTCACTTTTTTTGATGCAGATACGTCTGGCGATAAGCTACGTGCATTAATGGACAGACATTATCCAGAGGCTGAGCATTTACGTACAATGCCAACATATAAGGAAGTAGAGACAACACCAAGAAAAGTGTTAGCGATGATTTTATTGCGCGCTCATTTCTCAATCCATAATGAATATATTTTGTAAGGTTGCGTGAAATCAATGGAAGAATGGTCAAAAGAGCAGTGGGAAGCGGCTATACAGTCGGGTGAAAAAGCTGCATTTTATTTATATACACCGATGTGTGGAACATGTGCGGTGGCATCAAAAATGCTGTCAGTTATTGAACAATTGCTGCCACAGCTTCAAATTGGCAAAGCAAATATCAACTTTCTAGAGCAGATTGCTTATGAGCATCAAATTGAAAGTGTCCCATGTTTACTTGTTACTGATGGCGGGAAAGTGACAGATAAAATTTATGCTTTTCAATCTGTACCTTTTTTGTACGAATTGTTAAAAAAATCAATTGACTGAACATTACTAGCGTGGTAAAGTATCAAATATATTACTAAAACATTAAATATATCGAACTCTTATGAAGAGCGGCGGAGGGAAGTGCCCTATGAAGCCCGGCAACCATCACCATGTGAAAAGGTGCCAAATCACCCAAAGATTTTTCTTTGAAAGATGAGAGAACGGTTTAACGTATCATACGTGACCCCTTCTACTTGTCTATGAGTGAAGGGGTTTTTTTATATAAGAAAAGGAGTATTCGCTATGATTCAGCTTCAAAATATTACGAAGAAATACAAAACAGCAAATGGCGAATTAACGGCAGTCAAAGACGTCAACCTTACTATAAATAAAGGTGAAATCTTTGGCATCATCGGCTATAGTGGTGCCGGTAAAAGTACCATGATTCGTTTATTAAATGGATTAGAGAAACCGACAACAGGAACGGTAACAGTAAACAATCTAGAATTTTCATCCATTAAAGGGCAAAAGTTAAGAGCTGCTAGACAAAAGGTAAGTATGATCTTCCAGCATTTCAATTTACTTTGGTCTAGAACAGTTGCTGAAAACATCGCTTTCCCTCTGGAAATTGCAGGTGTTCCCAAAGCTCAACGAGAAGCCCGTGTGAAGGAGTTAATCTCACTTGTAGGTTTAGAAGGACGTGATAAGGCATACCCATCACAGCTTTCAGGTGGTCAAAAGCAGCGAGTTGGGATTGCACGAGCATTAGCTAATAATCCAGAAGTTTTACTATGTGATGAGGCGACATCTGCACTGGATCCTGAAACGACAGATGCTATTCTTGACTTACTAGTTGATATCAATGAACGTTTAGGGTTAACGATCGTATTGATTACCCATGAAATGCACGTTATCCGTAAAATATGTCATCGTGTAGCCGTAATGGAGGCTGGTGAAATTGTAGAGCGTGGTGAGGTGTTGCAAGTTTTCCAAGCACCACAAGCAGCTATTACTAAGAAATTTGTAGCCCAGATTACCGACACAAAAGAAACAAAGGATACAGTGGAACAGATCAAAGCAAACTACCCAACTGGTCAACTTGTCAAGCTGATTTTTGTTGGTGAAAAAACGGAACAGCCCGTCATTTCACATCTTGTTAAAAAATTCGATGTGGAAGTAAGCATTGTTCATGGCAATATTTCGCAAACGAAAAATGGAGCATACGGTACACTTATTGTGCAAATTGATGGTTCTAAGGAAAATGTGGCTGATGCCCTACATTATTTAAATACAGTCGAAGTTCAAACGGAGGTGATCGCAAATGCTAACTAATCTCTTTCCGAACGTAGACTGGGAAAATATGTGGCAAGCTACGTATGAAACATTGTATATGACAGCTATTTCAACAGTTGTCACATTTATTCTTGGATTGGTTATTGGTATCTTGCTATTTTTAACAAGTCCTAATCAGTTATGGGCTAATAAAATTGTTAACTTTTTAACGGGGTCACTCGTTAATATATTCCGTTCCATTCCATTTATCGTATTAATTATTTTATTAATTCCATTTACGAAGTTTTTACTTGGGACAATTCGTGGAGCAAATGCGGCTTTACCAGCCTTAATTATTGGTGCAGCTCCATTTTACGCTCGTATGGTTTTAATTGCATTACGCGAAATTGATAAAGGTGTCATTGAAGCAGCTCGTTCAATGGGGGCTAAAACGTCCACAATTATTTGGAAAGTCCTAATCCCTGAATCATTACCAGCTCTGATTTCTGGTATTACCGTAACGGCTGTAGCACTTGTTGGTTACACTGCGATGGCAGGGATTATCGGTGCAGGTGGTCTTGGAAATTTAGCTTTCCTTGATGGCTTCCAACGAAATCGCCAAGATGTGACATTAATGGCAACTATTTTGATCTTAGTAGTTGTATTTATCATTCAATGGATTGGTGATGTCATTACCGATAAAATCGATAAACGCTAGAAAGACATTAGAGGTTATTCCGGTTCTTACCGCTAACATATTTCAAACAAAGTAAAAGGGAGTGTCATAAATGAAGAAATTATTGGCAGGATTATTTTTATCAATACTTGTCCTAGCTTTAGCAGCTTGTGGTACTGATAAAAAAGAAGATGCAAATTCAGCATCAGATGATCAATCAGATAGCAAAGAAAACGTAACATTAAAAGTAGGTGCTTCTAACACACCACATGCTGTTATTTTAGAAAAGGCAAAACCGATTTTAGCAAAAGAAGGTATTGATCTTGAAATCGAAACATATACAGATTATGTTTTGCCAAACCAAGATTTAGAGTCAGAAGAAATTGATGCAAACTATTTCCAGCATATTCCTTACTTAGAGTTACAAATTAAAGACAATGGCTATGATTTCGTTAATGCAGGTGGCGTTCATATTGAACCAATCGGTATTTACTCTAAAAAATATAAATCATTAGAGGACCTTCCTGAAGGAGCAACAATTTTACTTTCTAATTCAGTATCCGACCATGGTCGTATGCTATCATTATTAGAAGCAAAAGGCTTAATTAAACTAAAAGAGGGTATTGATAAAACAGCAGCTGAATTAAAGGATATTGAAGAAAATCCTAAAAACTTTAAATTCGATGCGAATACTGCACCAGAAATGCTTGTACAAATGTATGAAAATGACGAAGGTGATGCAGTATTAATCAACTCTAACTTTGCTATTGATAACGGCTTAAACCCAATCGAAGACGCTATTTCTCTTGAAGACAAAGAATCTCCATATGTAAACATCATTGCTGTACGTAAAGGTGATGAAACAAAACCAGAAATTAAAAAATTATTAGAAGTATTAACTTCGAAAGAAATCCAAGACTTCATCTTAGAAGAATGGAAAGGTGCAGTAGTGCCGGTAAAATAAGAATTGAAAATTCTTCAAAAGGGTACATAAGTTTAATGACTTATGTACCCTTTTGTGTTATTGAAAAAAGAGAGGCGGTTGCTTTTCATCTCGGTCATTGGGAAGCCCAACTTTCCTAAGAAAGGGTACAGATGATTAATTATCCTCAACTATGTACTTTTTATGACGTATAGGTATGTTCAGATATTGTCTAGTTATATTTTTTACTATAATACTGTTGTTAATTTATTAAATAAATGATAGAAAATAATAATATAGAAAAACAAATAGGGAGTGATTCTAATGAATGATATAAAATTCGCCCATGATATCATGCAAGAACATGAAGTAGAACGCTACTTTGAAATATGGCGGGAAAGTGTTATTAGATCACGCCTTACAATAACAGCAGTCTTTTTAAAAAGAGCTAATTCTACACAACCAAATGAAACCACGAATGATCAAGTTACCTCATTTTTACAATCGAAAATACGTAAGACAGATTTGCTTTTTCAATTATCCGATGGAAATCATTGGGGTATCTTTTTTTTACAAAGTAGTGATGTAGAAGCTAAAGCATTTTTAAAACGAATATTTGCCATCCTAAAAGCAGAACGGAAGTTTCAACATATTGCATTAAAGGCCTCTATAACAGAAATAAGAAATAATAACGTTATCTTTGAAGAGTTGTTAAATAAAAATAAACAAATGCTATCAGAGGATGAGCAATTAACGTGGAGTATAGCAGAAGTAAAAGATTATAGTGAGCAACCAACAGAATTAGTGAAAGTTAGTATTATTGAACAGAACGCTATTTTTAGACAAGTATTAGAGTCAACGCTTAACCAAATAGATATCCCTCATTTTACTCTGGATGTAAAGGCTTATGAGGATGGTTATAGCTTTTTACAATCAGATGATTATAAATCAGGGCATATGCATCTAATTCTTATGAATGATATTTTACCTCTAAAAAATGGCTTAGAAATATTGCATATCTTGCGACATATGCCAAATGAAAAGAAATTTATTATTTATATGATGTCAGAACGCAATTCTGAAGGGGCAGCGCTTAATGCTTATGAAGGCGGTGTTGATGAATATATTGTCAAACCATTTAATTTACGTTTGCTCGAAGCCAAAATTAAAAGAACTTTTGCGAGGTTTTGGCTATGATCAAGCTGACTATTTCTACGCTTTTCGCAATAATTTCCTTCTTACTAGTTGTGCTCTTTATCTTTTTACTGTATTTACTTGTTCAGCGACAGCGTGAAAGCTATTTTGAAAAAGTTCGTGACCGTTATTTACAAAATTATTCTCAACTTTGGTATGATTACTTATTCAATAACGCACTATTTAGTATCGTATTGGTACCTCGAGGAAGGGCACAAGTAGAAGCTATTGAAAGAATTTTTTCATCCTATTTAAAGAATATAAGGAATGAACAGTTGGAACTAAAAATTAAACAATTCTCCAATCAATATTTAAAAGCATTCTACGAAAAAGATTTATCAAGTAGACGATGGAGTATTCGAATGAATGCCCTTTATCGAATTGCAGACTTACAAATAGATCAATTGCTAACGAAGTGCCAAGAATTCGAAAAAAATAACATTACAGATGAAGAACATTTCCAGTTATTAAAAATATACTCCCTTTTCCAACCAGATTTATTTATGGAGAAAATAAAAAATTCCAATGTAAATTACGCTGAAAGTGAATATAGAAGACTGTTTGTATTATTAGATGATAATGTATTTATTCAATTTTTCCATGATTTTAATAGCTTGCCAGCTAATATGCAATTTGCTGTTATTGATACTGCTGCTGTAAAAAGAAAGATGGAGTATTTGGAGGAGTTAAAAAAATTATTAGACCATGATACGACGGAAATAAACATCAGAGCATTAAAAGGCCTTTATGAAATAGGTATTATTGATGAGATGGATCCCTTTATCCCTTTTGTGACTTCAGAAATGTGGGAAGCAAGGTTAATGGTTGCCAAAATTTTTAAGCATGTACCGCTTACTTACACTTATAGTTATTTAGAGCAACTTCTTCAAGATGAGAATTGGTGGGTACGTTCTCAAGCGGCAAAGACGATTGTAGAAGATCGACATGGTATAGCTAAATTACAGCAATTCATTGAATCCTCAAATGACCAATATGCAATTGAAATGGCCCAGGAAATTGCAGCGAGAAAAGAGGGGAAGTAAATGAAAATAATTGACTATTGCATGATGTTTTTTGGGGGCATTATTTTATTTTATATGCTGTTCGTTATCGTTTCATATTGTACAATGTTCATCATTGCTATGCTGGATTTAAGAAAACGCTATCGTCTCGATCTATCAGAGTATGATGATGCACATATAGATGCTTTTTATTCAAAACCAGTGTCGTTACTTGTTCCTGCTTACAATGAAGAAGTAGGGGTTGTAGATACAGTTTATTCATTATTGAATTTACGTTATCCTCAAACTGAAATTATCATTATTAACGACGGGTCTACAGATCAAACCCTTCAAACGGTCATCGAACATTTTCAAATGAAGCCAATCAACAAAATTGTCCGAACTAACATCCCTACAAAAGATATTAAGCAAATATATGAATCTGAAATCTATAAAAATTGTATTTTAGTTGATAAAGAAAATGGTGGTAAGGCTGATGCGTTAAATGTGGGTATTAATGTCTCTCAATATCCGTATTTTTGCTCCATTGATGGGGATTCCATTTTAGATGAAAAATCCTTGCTGCGGGTGATGAAGCCTATCATTTTATCTGATGGTGAGGTCATTGCAGCAGGTGGTAATATTCGTATTGCAAATGGCGCAAAGATGCAGTTTGGCTCAATTTATGAGACTCAATTACCTAGTAATTACTTAGTAATCATGCAAGTAATCGAATACTTGCGGGCATTTTTAATGGGGAGAATAGCCTTAAGTAAATTCAATTTAGTCCTTATTATTTCAGGAGCATTTAGTGTTTTCTCTAAAAAATGGGCTGTTGAAGCAGGTGGATATTCAACCAATATTATTGGCGAAGATATGGAACTTGTAGTGAATATTCATCGACTTATAAAAGAAAAAAAGAAAATAAACGTATTGAATTTGTACCCGACCCAGTTTGCTGGACGGAAGCACCTCAAACATTAGGGGTACTGCGCAATCAACGAAGAAGGTGGCATCAAGGGTTATTTGAAAGTCTATGGAAGCACAAAAAAATGACTTTGAATCCTAGATATGGCATGATTGGATTTCTTTCGTTCCCGTATTTTTGGCTAGTAGAATGTCTAGGGCCTCTTGTGGAGTTAGGTGGATATATTTATATTGTCATAGCCTTTTTCTTAGGGAAAATTTATTATGAAGTTGCGCTCATGCTGCTACTACTATTCGTTATTTATGGTGTTATTTTTTCAATAGCGGCAGTATTGTTTGAATCGTGGAGTATGAATACGTATCCGAAAAAACGAGAGTTGTTACGTATGATTCTTTTAGCGTTTACAGAAATTTTTTGGTATCGCCCACTAACATTATTCTGGCGCTGTGAGGGATTAGTTCGTTTTGTCTTAAGAAAAAGTGAATGGGGTAATATGAAACGTGTCGGCATTGCTGAAAAGGAGAAAAGTGTATGAAACGAATCTATATAGGGATTATGGTCGTACTAGGCCTCATGATAATCCCTATTGCATGGTGGTACTTGGAAGATGAGAAACAGCTAAATGTAGCCGTTATAGATAAAACGGTTCCGAATGAGTCTTACCGAGAGCACTTAGGGGTGAATTGGTTTTTAAACCATTATAAATATAGATTAAATAATGAACCTTATGACGTAGAACGCGATTACTATGGAACAGCACCAAATGATGAAACTAAAAGTGTTGTAGAAAAGAAGTTGCCAAATGATTATAGTGACTATGATGTTATTTATTTGGCAGATACGTACGGAGTTTATAAAGATGATTTGCAACAAACAAAACGTTTAGGTGAACGTTCTGAAAAAATTGTTGGAGGACTTGAACAGAAAGAATGGCAGGCAATCGTCGAACGCTTAGCCAGCAAAAAGAAGAGCATGTTAATTGCTGAGTATAACACGTTTGCTTCACCAACATCAGAGGAAGTTCGTAAAGAATTACAGGATTATTTAGGAATCACATGGTCTGGCTGGATCGGGCGTTATTTCGATGAGCTTGATTATCATAAAAATTTAGAAATACCGCAATGGGTTATCGATGAACATGGCGATAATTGGTCATATAAGGGTGGAGGATTTTTACTATTTAATGAAATAACAGAAGAGCTACTTGTACTTGAATTGGACAAGCATGTTAAATCTGCAGGTATTCAAGTACAGTTTACTGAAAATGGTAAAAAATTCTTTCATTCATCTGCAAGGGCGCAATACGATTATTGGTTTGATATTATTACACCTAAATATGCTGAAGATGCTCTTGCAAATTATAAATGGGATTTAACGAAAAAGGGAACAGAGCTGTTAAAGGCTAATGGTATTCCAGAACAATTTGCAGCAATTGTAGGTCAAGATAAGCGCTACACATCTAGTTATTATTTTGCGGGAGATTTTAATGATATCGCAAGGGTACCAAATATTTATAAGATAAAAGGGTTACCAACAATCTATAAATATGCTGAGAAGTATGCAGACAGTTCGTTTTATTGGTCCATTTACATCCCGGTAATGCATAAAATATTTGATTCATTTGAGAACAAAGAGGTTCAGGATACTGTGAATCATGAGAAATTAAACTATAATGCACGGATTCAGGGACAATCTTTTGAAGTGCGAAGAGACGGCAAATGGGAACCAATCGTATTTAAGGGTGTCAATATCGGAATGGGGAAACCTGGTGCCTTTCCTGGAGAAGCAGCAATTACTGAAGAGGAATATTATCTATGGTTTAAACAAATAGCAGACATGAATGCTAATACGATACGAGTCTATACATTACATCCACCCGGCTTTTATAGAGCACTTGCTAAATATAATGAAGAACATCCAAAAAATCCATTATATGTTTTACATGGAGTTTGGATTAATGAAGAGGGCTTATCAAATTCATTGGACGCCTATGATAAAGATACGTTAGAAGATTTTCAATTAGAAATGAAACGAATGGTAGATGTCATTCATGGAAATATCTATGTGGAGCCTCAACCAGGACATGCATCTGGCTTGTATGATGTAGACGTATCAAAATATGTTATAGGATGGGTATTAGGAATCGAATGGTATCCACATATGGTTGTTGGAACAAATGAAAAACATGCAAATATTGGTCAATACAACGGTACTTTTTTTGAAACAAAGGATGCCTCTCCATTTGAGCATTGGCTAGCAGAACAAATGGATCTTGTGTCAGTTTATGAAAAGGAAAAATATAACTGGCTACGTCCAATGAGTTTTACGAACTGGGTCACAACTGACATTCTTGAACATCCGTCAGAGCCATCTGAGGATGAAGATTTAGTAGGGGTCAATCCAAATGTTATTTATACAAAAGGAGAGATGACTGCACCGGGACAATTTGCTTCCTATCATGTGTATCCTTACTACCCTGACTTCTTTAATTTTGATAAAGATTATTTAAATTATGTCGATTTCCGAGGGAATAAAAATAGCTATGCAGGTTATTTAAAAGAGCTCCATGAAGCTCATAATATGCCAGTTCTTATTGCGGAATTTGGTATCCCTGCATCACGTGGTAAAACACATGATAATGTATATGGTTGGAATCAGGGGCAAATGTCAGAACAAGCACAGGGAGAAACACTTCAACATTTATTTGAGGATATTATGCATGAAGGGCTCATGGGAGGACTTGTTTTTACATGGCAAGATGAGTGGTTTAAACGAACGTGGAATACGATGGATTATGATGATCCGAATCGTCGACCATTTTGGTCCAATGCCCAAACAAATGAGCAACAGTTTGGTTTATTAAGCTTTGATAGAATGAAGGTAAAAGTAGATGGCGAGACAACGGAATGGATGGGTAAACAGCTATATGATACTACACCAAACAATCCAACAGATTTTGCAGTAGACTATGACGAGCGCTATTTGTACATTAAATTAAAAAGTGAGGAGTTAGCCCAAACCTCCCCTCGCATTTTATTAGATGTTGTACCAGATCAAGGAAATACGTCTGCTACATCTATAAAAAATATGACGTTTTCAAATGGTATTGATTTTATAGTTGAGCTCAATAAAAATGGTGATTCTCGGGTTGTTATTGATGAATACTACGATTTTTATGATTATTTATATGGCCACCGTTTAAACTTAGTTGCTCCTCGAATGGCTAATGCTATGAAAAATAGTGGAAAGTTCGCCCCTATTTACTATGTGTTAAATAAACAACTATTTTTACCTGAGCAAAATAGAACGACTGATTTTAGTATTTATGAAACAGGAAAATTACATCAAGGAAATGCTAATCCAGAAGCGAAAGACTATGATTCTCTAGTTGATTATACTTGGGCTGAAGATAATGTTATAGAACTTCGCATCCCTTGGTTATTGATTCAAGCCAAAGATCCAAGTCAACGTGAGTTTATAGGTGACCTCTATAAAGATGGTAATCAGGCTTCCGTTAAAGTAGACAATATTTATATTGGTGCTTTATTTGTAGATAAAGAGAACAACGTTGTTCAATCTATGCCAGCAGCTACTAATGGTGTTTTACCACCACTGTCTGCTTATACATGGGAAACATGGCAAGTACCAAAATACGAAGAGCGCTTAAAACAATCCTATTATATTTTACAAAAATTATTTAAAGCATATTAAAGAAGCTAAGGGTAGATTGTTCTGCCCTTAGTTTTTTATTATTTATCAATCCCCTTAAGTGTCGGTGGACAACCGGCGATTAAGGGGATTTTTAGAATTGTAGAAAGAAAAAGTTTTCTAAACAAAGTATTTTTATTTTACAGTTAATGGTTAATGTAAAAGTATTGTAAATGGATATTTTTATAATGAAAAAACGATGTATTTATTTAAATGATAGGTCTTTAATACCGATGATGTAATTGTTTAGAAATTGTTCAGTTTCAATTAGTACTATATAAACGTTAATAAATTTATTTTGAATGATATGTAATCCTACTGATCTATTTCGACTAAAGAGACATATGTAAGTTTGAATGTTGAAGGGGGCTTTTTACAAAGAATGACTGGAATTGAACCATTACTTTATGGAATACTTTCCTCGGTTAAAATAACGAAAAATTGAAAAACAGATTAATTAAAGGAGTAATTTTAATGACAATCGAAACGAAATCACTGAGTACAGCTTTATTGAAAAAAATTCAAACAAAAAAAGCAACAATTGGAGTGATCGGACTTGGCTATGTAGGTTTACCGTTTGCTGTGGAAATGGCTCAAAAAGGATTTAAGGTTATTGGCTTTGATAAGAATCAAGAAAAAATCAGACAGTTGCAAAATGGTGAAAGTTATATTGCTGATTTACCGAGAGAAAATATAGAGCAAACAATCGAAAGTAAACAATTTGAAGCAACTAAAGATTTTTCTATGCTTTCACAAGTAGACGTTGTGATTATTTGTGTACCTACACCTACTACTGCTGATGGGACACCTAATATTTCATATATCGAGGAAGCAACGCATGCTATCGGACAAAATATTAAAGCGAGTGCGCTAGTTATTCTTGAAAGTACGACTTACCCTGGGACAACAGAAGAAATGGTCCAGCCTATTTTACAAAAATATGGTTTTGCTATTGGTCAAGATTTGTTTTTAGCGTATTCACCAGAACGTGTTGATCCAGGAAATAGCACCTTTTCCGTGTCGAATACACCTAAAGTCATTGGGGGAATAACAGCCACATGCCTAGAATTATCAAAAATTTTTTATGAAACAGTCCTTCATACACATGTGTGTACTGTGACAAGCCCTAGAGTGGCTGAAATGGAGAAATTACTTGAAAATACTTTTCGCCAAATTAATATAGCCCTTGTAAATGAGTTAAGTCAGATTTGCTATAAGATGAACATTGATATTTGGGAAGTTATTGATGCAGCTTCTACAAAGCCGTATGGTTTTATGCCATTTACACCAGGGCCAGGAGTGGGAGGACATTGTATTCCAGTCGATCCCAAATATCTACTATGGGCTGGGCAACAACATGGTATCTCTGCAACGTTAATTGAAGCAGCTGATAAAATCAATGACTCAATGCCCAACTTTGTAGTCGAGAGACTAAGTAATTACTTACGTATTCAAAATAAAGAGCTGTATAGAGCCAATATTGTTGTCATTGGTGTCACTTATAAGCCTAACATAAATGATTCACGTGAATCGCCAGCACTTCATGTTATTCAACAACTACTAGATAAACAATGCCAATTAACGATCATTGATCCTTTTATACAAACATTCTCTATCGAACAATCGCATTTCGATACGGTTGCATTAACAGCACCAATAATCCAACAAGCAGATGCAGTATTAATTTTAACGAATCATACAACTATTGATTACTCTTTAATTGATCAACAAGCTTCTTTAATTTTTGATACACGCAATACCCATTTTTTGTTCGAAAATAAAAATTATTACAAATTATAAGGGGAATTCATAGGAAATGAAACTACTAAAACTATGTGGTCTGCTCATCATACTATTCTTAGCAGGATGTCAGACAGCGACCCAAGAAACGATTCATCCCATCGATTCTTCTATAGAGGTTAAAAAATCTGATGGAAGTAAAAGTGATGTAATCAGTCATGCCAATATTGTAGTGCCGAAAGTATCGTTAACATTTAATGGCTTAGCAGATAACGACACGATGAAGTTGCTATTAACGAAACTAGATGAATCCAATATGAAGGCTACCTTTTTCCTGGACGGAATGCGTGTTGCTCAGGAGCCAGAGCTTGTGAAAGATATCTTAAAAAGAGGACATGAGGTGCAAAATGGTACATTAACATTTCCAGATGTATCGACTTTGAATTATGAGCAAACGTATGAAGAAATTATGTTAACCAATCAAATTTTTGAAGAGCATTTAGGCTATACACCAAAATTTGTTCGTAGTCGTTCAGGCGACGTTACCGATAATATGCGCTTAGCAGCTAAGGCGCTTGATATGAAAGCTGTTATTGGATTATCTATTAACCCACTTGATAGAAAAATGCAAAGTGCTCAGGAGCTGATTAATTATATCAGTAAATATATTGATAGGGGCTCTATTATTCATCTCAACACATACATTAATCCAGCCATTATTGATGCAATACCATTATTAGCTCAATTAGCTAAAGAACGCGAGTATACTATTACTACCTTAAGTGATCTATTAGATGAACGTTATTTAACAAAGTCAGTGGAAGAGATTGCTGGATATGATGCTGTCAGTCCCAATTTAAATTATGAGCAAGTCCAGCCAAAATTATATTATCGAAAAGAGACAACCAAAAAGGAAATAGCTATCACTTTTGATGATTGGGCACATGAAAAAAGAGTAAAAGAAGTGTTGGATGTATTACGTAAATATAATATCAAAAGCACTTTTTTCCTAATAGGAAGTGGAGTAGAGAAGAATCCGCAATTAGCGAAGATGATTGTAGAGGAAGGACATGAGGTAGCAAGCCACTCCTATTACCATTTAGATGTTACAAAGATGACACCAGAAGACTTACAAGCGGATTTAGTGAAGGCACATCAGGCATTAACCTATGCATTACAAGAGCCGCCACTTCTTTATTTCCGACCAGCTCAAGGAATCATGGATGAACGAACAGCTAAAATCATTACTGCTGCGGGAATCAAAACGATTGCTATGTATGATATCGCTTCTTTTGATTGGAATTTAGATTACTCAGCACAAGATATTTACGACCGGGTGATTTCTAGAGTTGCGCCCGGAAAGGTCATTGTTATGCATATCCTAGATGGGACAAACACGGTAGAAGCACTTCCACTCATCATTGAAAAACTTCTAGAAGATGGTTATAGCTTTAGCAAAATGTCAACTTGGATTGAAGAAGATTCAAATAGGGATGTGAATGAACAATGAAAACAAAAAAAGAAATCTTAACGATACCACGCTCTGACCGTAGGATTCTTTCAAATATTCCCGATCCCGAAAATGTAAGGAGCCTTGTGAATCGTCGTGGAGCATCCTATCAGAAAGAGGAAATTGATCCGACGGATGTGAATGAAATTTATCGACTTCAACAATTGAGTTTACGCTACGAAACTCATTTTGAGGTTCATATTAAAAGGGCAAAACGCCAAGTGAGCGTAGAAAAACTTTATGCAGAGGATATTTCGGTAACGGGTATCCTCGTTTACTCTAATCAACCTCATCAATTTTTAATAGATGAAATTTTAACAATGAATTTCACTATACCGGGTGGTGCAATGCCTGAGGGCTATGAAGCTAAAGTGAAGTTAAAGGCTAAGGTTGTCCGTTATTTTACAAAAGAAGTGGATGGAGAACTACGTTATTATGCTGCCTGTGAATTTTTACAGCCTTTAAACGAATATATGACAAAAAAACGTTGGGGCATTTCTATTTTTATGGCCAGTTTATTTTTATTGGTCGTATCGCTTATTGTCATGTTAATGAGAGCAGAAAGTGTGATTTACTTTAGGTTTAATAAATTTTTATATCTTTATAGTATTATTGCAGCAACATTTCTATTAAGTAGATATTTATTTGGTATTTTTTATAAAAGTGTACCGATCAATCCAAAGTTTGAACCAGGTGTCTCCATTATTATCCCAGTCTTTAATGAGGAAGAGTGGATTCACCGCACGATTTCTAGTTGTATCAATCAATATTACCCAGTGGATAAATTAGAAGTAATCGTTGTTGATGATTGTTCAACGGATCGTACAGAGGAAAAGGCAAACGACATGATTAACCTTATTCATCAGGAGGGTGAAAGATTTAAGACGAATGATCGATTAAAGTTTTATAAGCTTCCGCAAAATGGTGGGAAAAGGGAAGCGTTAGTTGCGGGTGTTCATCAAGCAAAGCATGATTTAGTTGTTTTTGTGGATTCAGATAGTTTTTTAGAGCCACATGCAATCCGCAATTTAGTACAACCTTTTCAAGATCCTAAAATGGGCGGTGTGGCTGGTCGAACAGAGGTTGAAAATAAATTTACGAATGCGCTAACTAAATTACAAACGGTTCGTTATTATATTGCCTTCCGTATCATGAAAGCAGCTGAATCATGGTTTGATACGGTTACTTGCTTATCAGGACCACTAGCCTGTTACCGAAAAGAGCTAATTTTAAAAAATGAAACAGCTTGGCTTAATCAAAAATTTCTTGGTCAGCCAGCAACTTTTGGTGATGACCGTAGTATGACGAACTATATTTTAAAAACACATCGAACAGGCTATCAGGACAATGCCATTTGTTCGACAATTGTTCCATCTGACACAAAAGTTTTTCTATCCCAGCAAATGAGATGGAAACGTTCTTGGCTTCGAGAATCATTGCGCGCATTTTTATTTATGTGGAAAAAAGAACCGTTTATGTTCCTTTTCTTCATTATCGGTTTAATTGTGCCGATTGCAGCACCGATTGTCGTTGTTTATAACTTAATTTATGTACCAGTCATGTATGGTATTTTTCCTACAACGTTTTTAATAGGTTTACTATTAATGGCCATGCTAATGAGTTTGGCTCATCTATTCTTTAGAAAAAGTAAACTATGGGGATTTGGTTTTATCTTTGTCCTTTATTATGAATTTATTTTGCTATGGCAGATGCCAGTTGCTTGGGTGACTTTTTGGAAATCTACATGGGGGACAAGGGAAACACCACAGGATGTTCTAGCGAAGGAAAAGAAAATGGAAAAGCAAAAATTACGAAAATCCCGATTTTCGATGTTGAAAATTAGAAAAAAGGGTGAGAAGGAATGAACGGAAAAAGTGTAGAGCTTCAGCCAGCTAAAAAAAATCGTCGGAAAATCATTCGTTCGATCGCTCAATTAATTATAGTAGTATTGTTAGCTGTCATTTTAATTAAAGCTGTTTTTCTAACAGAGAAAAGAGGAGCTGAAACAGTTCCATTAAATAATAAAGAGGGTTTTATTGCCCTTTCCTATTTTGGTGTCAGTAGAAATGAATCACCTAAATATGTGTCTAAAAAGAATTTAGAAGAACAATTAACTTTGTTAGAAAAACAAGGGTATCAAACTATTACTCAAAAGGATATTTTAGACTTCTATCAGCATGATAAACCATTGCCGGAAAAAGCTTTGTATCTATCATTTGAAGATGGTCGTACAGATTCTAGTATTTTTGCTCAAAATATTATGGAAAAATTAAATTATAAGGCAACGATGTTTACGTATGCCAATAAAATGGATACAACCGATAATAAATTTTTAAAGCCTAAAGATTTAAAGTTGATGGAAAAAAGTGGTTATTGGGAAATGGGCTCCAATGGATATAGGTTAACTTATATTAATATTTTTAATGATAAAGGACAGTCCTTAGGCGTCATCGATGAAAACAACGTACCGAATAAAACAACAATAGAATACTATAATCACTATTTAATGGATTTTATTCGTAATCAATATATGATACCAAGTGAAACTCGACAAGAGATGGAGGCTCGAATTAAGAAGGACTACAATTTAATGCAGGATATCTATCATGAAGAGCTGGGGGAAGTCCCTAAAGCCTACGCAATTATGCATGCAAACTCACTTTATAACAATATGGATCCTCTCGTGGAAAGTGTCAATAACAAAGAAATTAAGGACAAGTTTCGTATGCATTTTAATCGAGAATTAGGGGCCTACAATGATAAAGAGGCAGATCTTTATAATTTAAGCCGATTACAAGTATCGCCATATTGGTCAACCAATCATGTGATGATGAAGATCAGACAGGCCAGTAGACAAAACGTACAATTTAAAATAGGAGATCGGGAAGTAGCTCAACACTGGGAAGTGATAAATGGTGCGGCAGAATATGAAAATAATGAGATCACCTTAACTTCAGCTCCATCAAGTGAAGGCAGAATTCTTCTAAAGGAGCAACTGCCAGATCAATATAATGTGAATTTTGCGTTTAAAGGGAATGTGGTTGGCCAACAAGCTTTCTATGTAAATTATGATGAAAAAACAAATAGTTATTTACGAATTGCACTAGTCGATAATGAGATTGTAATAAGTGAAAAATTACCAGGCGGGGGAATTGTCGAAAAAGAACGCTTTCCCTTAAATGAAATTAAGTGGAATGAAGAAGAATACGCATTTAATAAAGCAACAGTTTACACTTACCATGATACGCAAAAAGGGTCACGTATAGATGAAGAAGAGTACCCAAGAAACCTAACGGAAAAAAGAGTATTTAACATTGCTATAAATAAGGATAAAATAGAAATAGATGTAGATAATGTATTATCCGAGACCGTTCAAATAAATCCGAAATTACAAGGGGCACAGATTGGATTTGGTGCGTTGTACAGTAATAAGAACACTTCACATGAACAGTATGCAGATGATATTTACGATACATTAATTGAAGATATTTTGATTACAGATAAAAACGATCAAACTATTTTTACGAACCAATATACGAATTTCGAGAAGGTTAAGTATAAATCCACTGCGTTATTTAATCATGTCGTTGATTTCTTTATCGAGACCTTCTAAATCGGGGTGAAATTAGAGTCAAGTGAAGAACATTATGTTATTTATTTGTATTGCGCTACTATTTATTACAGCTTGTAGTAATAGTAAAGAACAGCCAGCTAAAGCAAAGGAAGAATTTAACGATAAGGAGAAGCTCCGATTATCTATTTGGTTACCAGAATGGCAAAATAAATCCGCCATGAAAGATGTGGAAAATTCTCAACTTGGATTACAAGATATACGTGTTTTTGGCGCATATTTTAATAGCAAGGATGAACTATTGTTAACAGAAAATGCCGTAGATATGTTGCAAAAGACCAAGCAGCAATTTAATGATTCCCATCATGTGATCCTAACACTCATCAATGATTATGTAACAGAGAATGCCCCATCTGTTCAAAAGGATAGCACGCTTTTGCATAGATTATTGCAGGATTCCTCAGCAAGGCAAAAGCATATTGGAAATATTTTGCGGGTTGTGGAACAATATCAAGTAAATGGCATTGAGATTGATTATGAAAAGGTGGCTAAAGATGACCTTCAAAACTATATCCTATTTTTAGAAGAGCTTTACCAAGAGCTTTCCAAAAAGGATGTTACATTGCATGTTGTACTCGAACCACGCTTTCCTTTTGATGTGAAATTGCCAGATGGACCTCACTATACAGTAATGGCCTATAATGTTCATGGTTACCACAGTGGGCCAGGTGCTAAAGCTACTTTTTCTTTTCTAGATGATTTAGTAACAAAAATAAAGAAGTCTAATCAAGATTTAGCTATCGCCTTTGCCACTGGAGGTTTCGATTGGGTAGCTCAGGGCAAAACAGTCGCTTTAACAGAGCTTGAGGCCGAACAATTACTAGCCGATAGAAAAGCAGCTAAGCAGCGTGATCAAGCAAGTGGAGCCATTTATTTTTCATATGTAGATGACAATAATGTCAGCCATGAAGTTTGGTATGCTGATCAAGAAACGCTAGAAAAATGGGTTACTTACGTACAGAAGAAAAGCTATCATGACGTTGTATTATGGCGTGCAGGAGGCTTAGGAGAGAAAACACTAGAATGGATTGCTGAGCAATCAACAGAATAATAAAAAAATCGCCCAAAAGGCGATTTTTTTATTGGAATTGGGAAAGGCGGGAAAAGAAGTTTTTCACAAAATCTAAAAATATGACTTCTGATGGTGCGATTTCTCGATTAACAGGGGAGATAATACCAACTGTTCTAGGTATTGTGGGAGATTCAATCGGAACCTTGACAGTAAATCGAGCGGCAGAATCATAAAGGGAGCTTTCAGGTAATAGGCTAACACCTATGCCAGCAGCCACTAATCCTTTTAGTGCATCTAAATCTTCCCCTTCAGAAATTACATTTGGCAAGAAGCCAGCAGCTCGACAAGCGTCCATCGCGACTTTATGTAAAATATAGCCATCGGGAAATAATACAAATAGATCATTTCTTAACTCTGCAAGCTGGATACTCTCTCTTTTAGCTAATGGGTGATTGGCCGGTAAAAGAGCAGCAATATTTTCAGTAAACAGGATTGTGGATTGAATCGATTCGTCCTTTGGGGGAAGAGGACCCAGAAAGGCTAGATTTAATTCTCTATTTTTGACAGCATCAATCAAAAATCGGTAAGATCCTTGTCGCAGTTGGAATTGTAAATCAGGAAATTCTCGTTTAAAGGCTGATATAACGGTAGGAAGGACATAGCTTGCCAAACTTGTTGGAAATCCAATTTTAATCGAGCCTTTAGCAGGATCAAGATATTCTTCCACCTGTTTGGCAGCAAAATCAATAGCCTTTAATGCTGTTATGGTATGTTCTAGAAACGTCTTCCCTATAGGGGTTAATTTAACATTTCGTCCAACACGCTCGAATAATGGAGTACCTAACTCATCTTCAAGATTGGCGATTTGCCGACTAATGGCAGATTGGGCTACATGGAGATGCTCGGCGGCTTCTGAAATATGCTCACGTTCAGCAACTTCTACAAAATAGCGTAATTGACGTAACTCCACTAATAATTCACCTCTATTAATCTAATTATAAGATTGATTTTACCTTAATTATATATTATTTAAGATGAAAAGTGATTGGTAACGACAAAATAAAAGTTAAAGTAGCATGCTATCTCGTAGGATAGTTTGGGATAGTAAAGTCTCAAAGAAACATCATATAAATATCTTCTTTTATTGATTCCATTTTAATGAAATAGGTTATAGTATAGATATGTTGTTTATGCATATTTGTCACAAAACCGCTACAATTAGCACTTTCCAAGAGGTTTTCACTATGTAGCTAGATGAAATCGATTCTCATTTAGGGATATTTTATTGAAAATGAAGAAAGTCCATTCTCATTATCTAGTTCAAGTAGTAATAATCTGAAAATGCTTACAAAGCCTTTATTTTTCAAGATTTTATTTAAGAAGTAGGAAAGTAATTGAAATGGTTTGCATAGAGAACGATTTTCAGTTAAGATTAGAATGATGATAATTAAGGAATGGTTGACCCATTCACTGAACACTATGGAGGTATTTTCATGTCAACTTTAGTAATTAAAGATCTTCACGTTGCTATCGACGGGAAAGAGATTTTAAAAGGCGTAAATCTTACAATTAATACAAATGAAATTCACGCAATCATGGGACCAAACGGAACTGGTAAATCAACACTAGCTTCTGCTATTATGGGTCATCCTAAATATGAAGTAACTTCAGGTACTGTTGAGCTTGATGGTGAAAATGTACTTGAAATGGAAGTGGACGAGCGTGCTCAAGCGGGATTATTCCTAGCTATGCAATATCCATCTGAAATTGCAGGTGTAACAAATGCTGACTTCTTACGTTCAGCCATTAATGCACGTCGTGAAGAAGGCGATGAAATTTCATTAATGAAATTTATCCGTGAATTAGATAAAAATATGGAATTCCTAGAAATGAATGAAGATATGGCTCAACGCTATTTAAATGAAGGTTTCTCTGGCGGTGAGAAAAAACGTAATGAGATTCTTCAATTAATGATGATTAAACCAACATTTGCTATTTTAGACGAAATCGACTCTGGTCTTGATATCGATGCACTTAAAGTAGTATCAAAGGGTATCAACGCAATGCGCGGTGAAGGCTTTGGCTGCTTAATGATTACGCACTATCAACGTCTATTAAACTACATTACTCCAGACCATGTACACGTAATGATGCAAGGACGTGTTGTTAAATCTGGTGGTGCAGAACTTGCACAACGTTTAGAAGCAGAAGGTTATGACTGGATTAAAAAAGAATTAGGTATCGAAGAAGAAACAGAAGAACAAGAAGCATAAGAGGGAGGACGAAATAGCATGACAGTGGAACTTAACTTGCCTGTAACAGTACAGGACGTGCGCTCGTTCTCAGAAGCAAACGGTGAACCAACTTGGTTTACAGAGCTTCGCGCGGCAGCACTAGACAAAGTAACTGGTTTAGATTTGCCAAAACCAGATAGAACTAATATTACAAAATGGGATTTCATGAACTTCCCAACATTTACAGTTCATAGTGAGGCATTCCCTTCATTGGACGCTTTACCTGAAGAAGCAAAAGGTTTAATTGACCTTGAAGCACAGGAAAACCTATATATTCAACGTAATAATACACCAGCTTACATTAAGACATCACAAGAGCTTGCAGATAAAGGTGTTATTTTTACCGATATCTTTACAGCAGTTCGTGAACATGGTGAGCTTGTACAAAAATACTTTATGACTGAAGCAGTTAAAGTGGATGAGCATAAGTTAACAGCACTTCATACTGCACTTGTTAATGGTGGTGTGTTTGTATACGTACCAAAAAATGTAGTTATTGAACAACCACTTCAAGTTGTTTTCTTAAACGATAATGCAGAAGCTTCACTATACAACCACGTGTTAGTAGTAGCAGAAGCAAACTCTGCTGTAACATATGTGGAAACATATATTTCTACAGTGGAAGAGGCAAAAGGCCAAGCGAATATTATTGCGGAAGTTGTAGTCCAAGATAATGCTCAAGTAACATACGGTGCGGTAGATGTCCTTGCAAAAGGCTATACAACATACGTAAATCGTCGTGCACGTTTAGCTCGTGATGCTAAAGTTGACTGGGCTCTTGGTTTAATGAATGACTCAGACACGATTTCTGAAAACATTACGCATTTAATTGGTGACGGTTCTCATGCAGATACTAAAACAGTAGTGGTTGGTCGTGGAGAACAAAAACTTAACTTCACTACAGAGGTTCGTCATTGGGGTAAAAACTCTAACGGGCATATCCTAAAGCATGGTGTCATGAAGGATGCAGCACAATCTATCTTTAACGGTATTGGCTATATCGAGCATGGTGCGACAAAAGCTGATGCACAGCAAGAATCACGTGTATTAATGCTATCAGAAAAAGCTCGTGGGGATGCAAACCCAATTCTCTTAATTGATGAAGATGATGTAACAGCAGGACACGCAGCGTCTGTTGGTCGAGTAGATCCATTACAGCTTTACTATTTAATGAGTCGTGGTATCTCGAAAGCAGAAGCAGAGCGCCTTGTTATCCATGGATTCCTTGCGCCAGTTGTTACGCAATTACCAATCGAAGGCGTTCAAAAGCAACTGACGGAGGTTATTGAAAGGAAAGTTCGCTAATGATGAATAAAGACATTAAAAGCTATTTCCCAATTTTGAATCAAGATGTAAATGGGCATAGACTTGTTTATCTTGATAGTGCAGCGACGTCTCAAAAACCTGTTCAAGTGATTGAGGCCATTAAGGCTTATTATGAATTTGATAATTCTAATGTACATCGTGGTGTGCATACATTAGGAAACCGTGCTACAGATAAATATGAGGGTGCACGTGAAAAGGTTCGAAAGTTTATAAATGCTCAATCAACACAGGAAATTATTTTCACACGTGGTACAACAACAGCTTTAAATACAGTAGCATCAAGTTATGGACGTGCAAATGTTGCCGAGGGTGATGAAATTGTCATTACGCAAATGGAGCATCACTCCAATATTATTCCTTGGCAACAGCTAGCTAAAGAGAAAAATGCGACATTGAAATATATTGAGCTAGAAGCAGATGGCACGATTAGTCTGGAAAAAGTACGTGCGACGATTACACCTAACACAAAAATCGTTTCGGTATCAATGGCCTCAAACGTACTTGGAACAATTAATCCCATTAAAGAAATTGCTCAAATTGCACATGCTAATGGAGCGGTTATGGTTGCCGATGGTGCTCAAGCTGCCCCACATATGAAAATTGATGTGCAAGATTTGGATGTCGATTTCTTAGGTTTCTCTGGGCATAAAATGTGCGGTCCAACAGGAATAGGTGTACTATATGGTAAAAAGGAACACCTTGAAAAAATGGAGCCAATTGAGTTTGGTGGCGAAATGATTGACTTTGTTGGGCTTTATGAGTCAACGTGGAAGGAATTACCGTGGAAATTTGAAGGTGGAACGCCTATTATTGCAGGTGCAATAGGTTTAGGTGCCGCTATTGATTTCTTAACTGATATTGGGCTAGATAAAATTGCGGAGCATGAGCATAAGCTTGCGGGCTATGCAATGGATCAGCTTGAAACAATCGACGGTTTAAAAATTTTCGGCCCACGTGACCCAATGAAGCGTTGTGGACTTGTGACATTTAACTTAGATGATGTACATCCACATGATGTGGCAACGGTGCTTGACATGAACGGTATTGCTGTTCGTGCAGGACATCATTGTGCACAGCCACTAATGAAATGTCTTCAGCAAGTAGCGACAGCACGAGCAAGCTTCTATCTGTACAATACAGAGGAGGATATTGACCGTTTAGTCGCAGGGTTACGTTCTGCGAAGGAGTATTTTGGCGATGTCTTTTAATAATTTAGATCAACTATATCGTTCAGTTATTATGGATCACTATAAAAATCCTCGTAATAAAGGATCTTTAGAAGAGGATGCTGTAACGATTGATATGAACAATCCGACTTGTGGCGACCGTATTCACTTAACATTGAAAGTGACAGACGGTGTTGTAGAGGATGCGAAATTTGACGGTGAAGGCTGTTCAATTTCTATGTCCTCTGCATCGATGATGACACAGCTTATCAAAGGGAAAAAAGTAGAGGAAGCTATAGAGCTTTCAGATATTTTTTCTAAAATGATGATGGGCGAAGAGTACAGCGATAAATATGACCTTGAGGATGTTGAAGCACTGCAAGGTGTATCACAATTTCCTGCACGTATTAAATGTGCGACATTAGCTTGGAAAGCAATGGAAAAAGGTGTGAAATAAAACTTACTTCCTTGTTGCCTGAGTGAAAGTACAAACTTTCACTCAGGGCAAGGATTGTACAGAAAAATACAGCTCAATGAACGGAGGAGAAACGATGGCTAAAAAAATGCCTGATATCGGCGATTACAAATACGGATTCCATGACAAGGACGTATCAATTTTCCGTTCAAAACGTGGTTTGACTGAAGAAATCGTCCGTGAAATTTCTAATATGAAACAAGAGCCAGAGTGGATGCTTGAGTACCGCTTAAAAGCACTTGAAACTTTTTATACAAAACCAATGCCACAATGGGGTGGCGATCTTGGTGATTTAGATTTTGATGAAATTACGTACTATGTAAAACCATCAGAAGCAACACAACGCTCATGGGATGAAGTACCTGATGAAATCAAAGCTACTTTTGATAAATTAGGTATTCCAGAAGCAGAGCAAAAATATCTTGCTGGTGTATCTGCTCAATACGAGTCTGAGGTAGTTTATCATAACATGAAAAAAGACCTTGAGGATCTTGGAATTGTGTTCAAAGATACAGACTCAGCATTACGTGAAAACGAAGATATTTTCAAACAATATTGGGGTAAAGTTATTCCTTATACTGACAATAAATTTGCTGCATTAAATTCAGCTGTATGGTCAGGTGGATCATTTATCTATGTACCACCAGGTGTTAAAGTCGAAACTCCATTACAAGCTTACTTCCGTATTAACTCTGAAAATATGGGTCAATTCGAACGTACACTTATTATTGTAGATGAAGGCGCTCACGTACACTATGTTGAAGGTTGTACAGCTCCTGTTTACACAACAAACTCTTTACACTCAGCGGTTGTAGAAATCGTTGTACGTAAAGATGCATATTGCCGTTATACAACAATTCAAAACTGGGCGAACAACGTTTACAACCTTGTAACGAAACGTACAGTTGTAGAAGAAAACGGTACAATGGAATGGATTGATGGTAACATTGGTTCTAAATTAACAATGAAATACCCAGCATGTATCCTAAAGGGTGAAGGTGCTCGTGGTATGACATTATCCATTGCATTAGCAGGTAAAGGACAGCACCAACATGCTGGCGCAAAAATGATCCATATGGCACCAAATACATCTTCAACAATCGTTTCTAAATCGATTGCAAAACAAGGTGGTAAAGTAACGTATATGGGACAAGTTCGTTTCGGTCCTAAAGCAAGTGGTGCACGTGCTAACATCGAGTGTGATACACTGATCATGGATAACCAATCTACTTCTGATACAATTCCATACAATGAGATCTTTAATGATAATGTTTCTTTAGAGCATGAAGCAAAAGTTTCAAAAGTATCTGAAGAGCAATTATTCTACTTAATGTCTCGCGGAATTTCTGAAGAAGAAGCGACAGAAATGATCGTAATGGGCTTCATTGAGCCATTTACAAAAGAATTACCAATGGAATACGCAGTAGAGATGAACCGTCTTATCAAGTTCGAGATGGAAGGTTCTATCGGTTAATTTACTAACCAACCCTTGTCACAATTAAATTTGTGGCAAGGGTTTTTTTATAGCTCGCCTTGCAAGTCTACATACTAATAGAGCTACTTAAATGTTGTTAGACAGTTAAAACAAATGGCATGAGGACAATGTAATATATCTCATGCTTTTTCGTTTGTATAAATTCTCGAGAAGAGACAAACCTTTTCATTGTAATGTTCAAAAGAAAGCGATATTTTTTACATGATGTTTATTTGTAGTGTCATGCTGTGTGCTATGATTATGTACATAGAGGAGGATGTCACATGATTGTAGTTGGTTTAACTGGATGGGGTGATCACCCTTCACTTTATAGTGGAGTGACTCCCTCAAAGGATAAATTATTCGATTATACAGGTCATTTTTTAACAGTTGAAGTCGATACTTCTTTTTATGCTATACCATCTAAAGAGCATGTTCGTAAATGGTGTGAGGATACACCAGAAAATTTCCGCTTTGTCGTAAAGGCCTATCAAGGCATGACCGGACATTTGCGGGGAGATATTCCTTTTGAATCGAAAAATGACATGTTCAACGCTTTTATCGAATGTGCCCATGAATTTAAACGTTATGGAAAGTTAGGAATGGTTTTAGCTCAGTTTCCACCATGGTTTGATTGTCAGGCAAAAAATGTTCAATATTTATTATATATTCGGCAGCAACTTAAGGATTTTGAAGTAGCGATAGAGTTTCGCAATCAAACATGGTATGCAGATCATGTTGTTCAGCAGACAATGAATTTTTTACGTGAACATCAATTTATTCATACGATTTGTGATGAACCACAGGCTGGTGTAGGTTCCGTCCCCTTCTACCCTGAAGTAACTGCCAATAAGGCACTTATTCGTATCCATGGTCGTAATATCCATGGATGGCGAAACACAGGAAACGCAGAAAATTGGCGTAAAGTTCGCTTTTTATATGATTATAATAAAGAAGAATTGCAACAGCTTGGACAAAGTATGCTAAAGCTCGAATCAGAGGTCCATGAACTCTTCGTATTATTTAATAATAATTCAGGTAATCATGCAGCGAAAAACGCAAAGGAGCTACAAAGCATTTTAAATATTAAAGATGTCGGGTTAGCACCTAAACAATTAAACATATTTGAAGGGGAACTATAATGGAGTTTATTTTATTAGTAGTCATTGCTTTATTTGCTGGTCTAATTGGCTCGTTAGTTGGGCTAGGTGGTGGCGTTGTGCTCGTGCCAGCAACGTTATACATTGGTTTAAATCTTGGCATGATTCCAGATATTACACCACAAAAAGTAGTCGGTTTATCTGTAGTTATGATGATTTTCACAGGACTTGCCTCCACGCTAAGCTATATGAAATCCAAAACAGTAGACTATAAAAGCGGGTTTATATTCTTTATTGGAAGCATTCCAGGTACCATTCTAGGTGCTTGGGTGAATAAAGGATTGGAATTACCATCCTTTAATTTGTATTTCGGTATTCTATTGATTATTTTATCAATTATATTGCTTGTCCGTGACAAGCTCAAGCCAGTGAAGTGGTTTGTAAAAAACGGGATGCAACAAGAATTTACAGACTCTGAAGGACAAACCTTTGTCTATGGGTATCCTATTTGGTTTGCGATTACATTAACATTTGGTATTGGCTTTGCCTCAGGGTTGTTTGGCATTGGTGGAGGCTCGATGATTGTACCAGCCATGATTATTTTGTTTTTATTTCCACCACATGTTGCAGTGGCGACATCCATGTTTATGGTATTTTTAACGTCCATTGTTAATTCTGCGAGTCATATTGCTTTGGGACATGTTCCATGGCTTTATACCATTCCTGTTATTCCAGGAGCATATATTGGCGCAAAATTGGGCGCAGCATTAAATAAAAAAATTAAATCAGATACGCTTGTTCTTGCACTAAGGATTATTTTATTATTATTAGGAATTCGATCCATCATTGAAGGCATATTGGCTTAAGTATGGTAGCTAAAGAAATGAGGTGGCTTTAATGCTTGAAAAGATCCATATATTTCACACAAATGATTTGCACAGTCATTTTAAGTATTGGCCACGAATGCAAAGCTTTGTGAAAGAGATGCGCAACAGTTTGGCAAAAATAGGGGAAACAAGCTATTTATTTGATATTGGCGATCATTTAGACCGCTCCAATATCTATACAGAGGCAACTGTTGGTAAAGGTAATGTACAATTACTAAATGATGCAGGGTACGATGTGGTGACTATCGGTAATAATGAAGGTATTACATTATCCCACGAAGAGCTCTTTCATTTGTATGATAATGCAAATTTTGATGTCGTGGTCGCAAATGTCTATTCAACTACGGGGAAAAATCCTGCGTGGATGAAGCCCTATGTTGTGTTAACAACCGAAGCAGGTACAAAGGTGGGTGTAATAGCAGCCACGGCTATGTTTGAAGTGTATTATCAGGAATTAAATTGGCAAATGGACGAGCCACGCAGTACACTACTACAACTAGCTCATCAGCTCCGCAAAGAGGTAGACATTATTGTGTGCTTATCACATTTAGGTATTACAGAGGATGAGCTTTTAGCCGAAGAATGTCCAGAAATTGATGTGATATTCGGCTCCCATACACATCATGTCCTGCCAACCGGCAAACTCATTAATGGTGTATTACTGACAGGAGGAGGGAAATTTGGACAATATACAGGCCATCTTGTCATTGAATACGATAAAAAAATGAGGAAAATTGTTGAAAAAAAGGATACTTTAATTCATAATAAGGATTTGCCAATCGTTCAAAACGAACAGGAAAGGGTCCAGTTTTTCGAGGATGAAGGGAATAGAATACTAAACACTCCAGTCTTTACAACGACGAAATCCTACAACAAAGAATGGTTCCACTATTCACAGCTATCTGATTTATTTGCCCAAGCTATTCTAGAAAAAAGCGGTGCCGATTGTGCATTATTCAATGCAGGGATATTTTTAGATGGTCTGCCTAAAGGAACGGTAACAGCCTTAGATTTGCATCGTATTTTTCCGCATCCTATTAATTTATGTATAATTGAATTATCCGTTGCTGAAATGAAAGAAATTTATATGCAATCTAAAAATGAAGAGTGGCCCTATATTGAATTAAAAGGCTTAGGTTTTAGAGGCGTTATTTTTGGCAAAATGCTAACATATGGCTTTTCAATGAATGAAAATCGGCAATTACTAATTAATGGTAAGTTGGCGGATCAAGATCACATTTATAAACTTGTAACATTAGATTTGTTTACATTTGGTTATTTTTATCCAAGTTTTAAATATGCAAAGAAACAATATATTTTACCTGAATTTTTACGAAACATTATGATAGATTATGGTCAAAGATTCTTTAAGCAATAGAGAGAGCTTAAAGAATGGATTGGGGAAGAAGTCATGCGATTAATTTCAATCGATGTATTAAAAGAAGGAATGGTATTAGGAAGAACCATTTGGAATGAAGCAGGTCATCCGCTTTTAAAGAAAGATGTTGTCATTAATGACCGTATTATTCAAAGACTTCAACAGTTAAATACACACTATTTATATATTGACGATGAAATTTCTAATGGCATAGAAGTAGAAGAGACAGTTCCACCAGCTATGCGAAGTAAAGTCATTACGACTATTAAGGATTCATTCCAATCAATTGATGGTTTAAATCAAGTAAATGCCTCTTATATATTAGATCAGCAATCTAAAACAATTGTCTCCATTGTAGATGAGCTACTTTCGGCTGTTACAGGCAATGATGAAATTTTAACGATACTAACAGATGCTTATTTATTTGATGAATATCTTTATCAACACTCCTTCCAAGTGACATTGTATTCTATTGCGATTGCCAAAGAACTTGGCTATTCAGCTGAGGATTTACGCTTGATAGGGATTGGTGCATTATTGCACGATGTTGGTAAGCTAATGGTACCGAAAGACATTTTAACAAAGCCAGGTCGCCTCTCAAATGAGGAGTTTGAAGCAATGAAAATGCATGCTCGTTATGGCTTTGATTTATTGCGCAATTTACATTCCATCTCATTGCTTGTGGCACACTGTGCATTTCAACATCATGAACGCATTGATGGAAGTGGCTATCCAAGAGGCCTTGTAGACTTTGAAATTCATCCATTTGCCAAGATTATTGGCGTTGCTGATGTATTTGATGCTGTTACTACAAATCGTGTTTATCGTGAAAAGATGTTGCCCTCACAAGGACTAGCTATCGTTGAAGCGGGCTCTGGTACTCTGTTTGATGCACGAATTGTAAAAGCTTTAAAACGAGCTGTTGTCCATTATCCTAATGGCGTTATTTTAAAGTTATCTGATGGACGACGTGGTATTGTCTCTAGACAAAATCCATTAGATGCAGCATTGCCGTGGATTCGTATTTTTGAGGAGCAAAATCAATTGCTCGCAGCTACATATGAAATTAATTTAGTGGACTATCCTGGAGTGACAATCGAAAATGTTGAGACAGATTATGTGGTTCCTACAAAAGTAGAATAAATTGCTCCTCCTGTTCATACGTTATGGAACAGGAGGAGATTTTTTTGTTTTTCCCTCGAAAAAGAATGAAATTACGCTCATATAGTAGAAGGGGAATGCGTCTTAATCGATTAACAATTTTAATTATTAGTATGGTTGCTTGCCTTATATTATTTATTTATTTTTTAAATGAAAGGCTCATGCCCACCTATTTGCAATACGCTGAAGTACAGACCAATAAAATTGCATCATATGTTGTGAGTAAAGCAATTAATTCGCGTACCTCCAATGTATTAGATGTAAATGATATCATTGAAGATATTCCTCCAGGTACGTCTGAAATGATGACGACAAAATTTAATACGGAAATTATTAATCGTGTTCGAGCGGAGACATTAGAGCTTGTCAAAATGTATTTAGAGCAAGCTGAACAAGGGGAATTATCCCATTTACCTGAATTAGAGAATGTTGAATACGATATAAACAGAATTCAAGAAGGTGATGGTATAGTTTTCTTTGTGCCACTTGGTCAGGCGGCTAATATCCCTTTGCTCGGAAATCTAGGACCAAAAATCCCGATTCGCTTCCACGTAATTGGGAACGTTCATAGCAATGTGACATCCTCCATTCAAGAATTTGGGATTAACAGTGCCTATGTGGAGGTAGGCATTCATTTAGAAGTAAATGTCCAGATTATTGTCCCATTTGCAAGTAAATCTTCAACCGTTGCACAGGATATCCCTGTAGCAATGGGCTTAACAAGAGGGCCTGTTCCAAACATTTATACAAATAGCAGTGATGCACCTCAACCTTCCATTGAAATACCTGTCCCATTTAAATAGAAATGTTTGTTGTGATAGTTGTTGGAGTTCATTTAATATGTTACATTGACAACAGTGAAGATAGTTAATATTAAAAAATGCATATTTTTGATAGGGGCGATATTCGTATGACATCTTGTAAACCTACAAGTAAAGAAGAACATTTAAGAAAACCAGAGTGGCTAAAAATAAAACTAAACACGAATGATGAATATAAAGGGCTTAAAAAGCTAATGCGTGAAAAAAATCTGCATACAGTTTGTGAAGAGGCTCGCTGTCCAAATATCCATGAATGTTGGGGAGAAAGACGAACTGCTACTATGATGATTCTTGGATCTGTATGTACACGTGCATGCCGTTTCTGTGCCGTTAAAACAGGCTTACCTAATGAATTAGATTTAGCAGAACCAGAGCGCGTTGCAGATTCAGTAGCTATTATGAACCTAAAACACGTGGTTATTACAATGGTAGCGCGTGACGATTTAAAGGATGGCGGTGCACAGGTTTTAGCAGAAACAGTTCGTGCTATTCGCCGTAAAAGTCCATTCACATCTGTAGAGGTATTACCATCAGATTTAGGTGGAGTGAAGGAAAACCTTCAAATGCTTATGGATGCGAAACCAGATATTTTAAATCATAATATTGAAACAGTACGTCGCTTAACACCAAGAGTACGTGCTCGTGCAAAATACGAACGCTCTTTAGAGTTCCTTCGTTTGGCAAAAGAGATGCAGCCAGATATTCCAACAAAATCATCTTTAATGATTGGATTAGGTGAAACACACGAAGAAATTTTAGAAGTAATGGATGATTTACGTGCGAATAATGTAGATATTATGACGATTGGACAATATTTACAGCCAACGAAAAAGCATCTTCCAGTTAAAAAGTATTATTCACCAATAGAATTTGGTAAACTGCGTAAGATCGCTATGGAAAAAGGCTTTAAACATTGTGAAGCTGGCCCACTTGTACGTAGTAGTTACCATGCTGACGAACAAGTAAATGCTGCAACAAAAGAACGTCAATTACAAGCAGAATTCTAAACGTCAAGGCTGAACAAAAAGGGTGGTGTCACTTTGATCATAGTTGAAGGATTAGAATATGAACTAATAGAAGACTATCGAGAAGCCTTTCAGGAGGATGTTTTCCAGGAAAGGTACTCAGATATCTTAGCTAGATATGATTATATTGTAGGCGATTGGGGCTATAACCAATTACGTTTAAAGGGCTTTTTTGATGATAAAAATCAAAAATCAACGTTTGATACGAAAATAAGTACGTTGCAAGATTACCTATATGAGTATTGTAATTTTGGCTGTGCTTATTTTGTCCTACGGAAAACTGGTAAAGTCACGAAAAAACCAGAAGTATTGGATGCGAATGAGCTATCAAAGCCAACAGATCACGAATCATTAGCAGAATAAATTACTAAAACCTGATGTGCTAGGCATCAGGTTTTTTCTTTGTTCTTGTTATCTTTAGAAAAATTGGGGAAAACTAAAGCTCAAAACAGCTATCAAAGGTGTGTTGAAATGAAAAGAGCCGTATTTTTAGATCGTGATGGTGTCATCAATGAAGTACTAACGAATCGTGTAAAATTCGTGAATAAGCCGAAGGATCTGTATTTTTTGCCACATGTACCTGAAGCGATAAAAAAGCTAAATAAGCATTTTGATTATGTTTTTGTCGTGACAAATCAAGGTGGCGTAGGTTTAGGTTTTATGAAGGAAAGTGGCTTGCAAAAAATACATGAGCATATGGTGAAGGAGTTAAAGAAAAAGGGAGCAACCATCCACGAAGTCGTTTATTGTCCGCATAAGCCAAAGTCTGGCTGTGCTTGCCGAAAGCCCAATAGTAAATTAATTGTGGATCTAGGGAAGAAATATAATATTGATTTATCAAAATCCTATATGGTAGGAGATACCGATACGGATATTATGGCAGGAAAACGAGCGGGAACAAAGGGTGTATTCCTAGGGGAACAAGACCCATTAGCTGATGCTGTCTTTCCAGATTTAATTAGCGCTGCGCAATGGATTATTAAGGATGCAACGGCTTAATATTATGATGAAAAAGAAGTATAAATCATAAAAAAAAGGATAATTTATGACTGGAGGTGATCATATTGGCAAAGGAAAAACGTAATAAAAAGCCATTAGATCGAGAGGAATATGGGTTTGGCTTTGATTTAAGTGTAGATGATTTAGCTGTCATTGGTCAAAATGAGCAAGCGAAAAAACAAAATGATAATGAAAATAAAGACAAGCCACATAATAAAGATAATCCATCCACTTTAAATAAATAGCTATAAGTAAAAAGACTATAAGTAAAAAGATTTCGCAATAGCTTAGAGCTGCGAAATTTTTTTATGCCATATATAAACACCCCGTAGTCGTTAAAAGTTGTTTCTAACGTTTACGGGGCAGTTTATAAAAGGTGTTAGTTCAATAATTCACGTAAATATTCTCGTAATTCGACTGTTTCTTCCTCTGTGCGATTATACACATGTTCTAAATAACCTGGTTCTTCTACATCATCAGGGCCGATAATAGCAAAGCGACCAAATTGGATATCCATGACAAGTACTTTCCCAAAGAAGCGGCCTGATTGTAAAATAGCTAAATCATAACGTAACTTTTTCCCAGCAAAACTAACAAAGCGTGTTTTTGTATCTTCGACATCATCATATAAAAAAAAACGTTCCATCTTTTAATCTCCTTCCAATCCTATAGTTATGGTACTATAGAAGAGAAAAGACTATCAACTTTTAATGATTTGAATGGGGGCTTTCCTTGTGTATTTTGTAGATCGTAATAAAATCACAAAAAATTTACAGTACTTAGATGGGCTATTAGCAATTTTGGAGTCAGAGGATAACTGGCTTCAAAATGATATAAAGAAATTAGCTATCGAGCGAATTGGACACAACATTATGGAGTCAATGATGGATGTAGGAAATTTAATGATTGACGGTTTCATTATGCGCGATCCAGGAAGCTACGAGGATATTATTGATATTTTAGTCGATGAAAAAGTTGTAGCTGCTGAAATGGAAGCACCATATAAAGCCGTTGTGGGCTTGCGTAAAATGCTTGTACGCGAGTTTATAGATGTAGATATCCAAGAGGTTATCAATGTATTAACAGACAATTTATCAGCTCTTAAGCAATTCTCGCCAGCGGTCCATAATTATTTAACAAATGAATTAGGGCCAGTTTCTGCATTTTTGCCAGAGGATCATCAATGAAACAATATAAAGCCTATTGTTTTGATTTAGATGGCACTGTCTACCGTGGGAAGGAAGGAATTCCTTCTGCGGTTGCTTTTATTCATCGTTTACAGCAAGCAGGAATCGAGCCATTCTATGTAACAAATAACTCTTCGAAGACGCGAGAACAACTGCAAGAAGCTTTATTGTCTATTGGTATAAAGGCACCATTAGAGCATATTTATTCAAGTGCATTGGTAACAGCAAAGTATGTGGCACTTAATTTTCCAGGTAAAAAAGTAGCCATGATGGGTACAGATGGTATTCGACAGGCATTACTTAATGAAAATATTGTGCCTGTTGAGGATGAGCCGGATGTATTTGTTATGGGGATTGATCGTACGCTTGATTATATGGCGCTAGCTAGAGCTACGATTTTTGTCCAAAAGGGAGCCGTTTTTGTTGCTACTAATCAAGATATTAAATTCCCAACCGAATATGGTTTCTTACCCGGTAATGGTTCCTTTGCTCGCTTAGTAGGTGAGGTTGCTGATGTTGAACCAATCTACATAGGTAAGCCATCACCAGCCATGCTAGAAATGATCGCTATAGAGCATCGCTTTACTAAAGAAGATATGGTAATGATCGGTGATAATTATGATACGGATATTATGTGTGGCATTAATTTTGGCTGTGACACCATCCACGTAAATACTGGCGTTACGCCTACCAAGGTTGTTCTAGAGAAAGAAAGTCGACCTACATATGTAATGGATGTATTAAAGTAATAAAAGGATGTTTATGCTTTTTTAGCATAACATCCTTTTTATTTGTTCAAATTTATTCATATAGGTATTTAAGAAAAACTACCATAATGGATTTTCTTCAATAAACTGATAAATGGCTTTTGTTAATGCATCGGGAGAATCAGCTTCGACTAATTCACCGTTTACAATGGCATAAAAAGATTCTGAGCACTTTGTACAATAACTGAGGCAGCCATATTCTAAAACGTCGATGTTCGGGTCGCGTTCGAGTACTTCATAAGTTGCTTGAGAGCCATTTGCTAAATTACTAATACAAAATTCAACCATTGGATTCATCCATGTCACCTCACCAAAGTAATGCTACTCGGTTTTACGATTTTCGTCAATTATTTAAGTTTAAGGTAAAGGAACGTTTTTTTATAACAGATAAAGGGAAAATCGTTAGTAATTACGTATAAAAACGTGCGAAATCAACAAGTTCTCGTTTGTTTTGTGAAATCTTTCACAAAATTTCATTCTGATATTGTGAAACTTCTCACAATCAGTTATACTCGTTTGTGGATACTTTGTGAACAATTATTAAAAGAGACATAAAAGGAGACTATTATGGGAAAATTAGTACTTTTAGGTGGCGGCTACGGCAATATGCGTGTCATGCTTCGTCTATTAAATAACCTGCCATTAGACAGAGAGGTAGTTATAGTAGATAGAGCCCCATTCCATAGTTTAAAAACTGAGTTTTATGCATTAGCAGCAGGGACTGCAACAGATAAAGAAATTCGTGTAAGCTTCCCAGAACATGAACGTTTAACAGCTATATATGGTGAAGTCGTTGAAATTAATCGTGCGGAAAAAGTAGTCATTTTAGAAGACGGACAACGTATTGAATATGATGATTTAGTCATTGGTCTAGGTTGTGAAGATAAATATCATGGTGTACCAGGTGCTGCAGAGAACACATACAGCATCCAAACAATGGGACAATCTCGTGCTACATTCCAAGCACTTTGTGGTTTACCGGCTGGATCTACAGTGGGAATTGTAGGGGCAGGCTTAAGTGGAATTGAGCTTGCAAGTGAGCTACGTGAAAGTCGTTCAGATTTAAAAATAAAATTATTTGACCGTGGTCAACGTATTCTAAAGGATTTTCCAGAAAAACTAAGTAAATACGTCAAGGATTGGTTTGTAAAACATAATGTAGATGTCGTTGCCAATTCTAATATTACAAAAGTGGAGGAAGGTAAAATTTTCAATCATGATGATGAAATTTTACTTGATGCTGTCGTATGGACTGCTGGGGTTCAACCTGTCAAAATCGTTCGTGACCTAGATGTTGAGAAGGATAAACATGATCGACCTCTTGTAACGCAATACTTTAATGTACTTGATGATGAGCATGTCTATGTTGTAGGGGATTGTGCTGCATCAGATTTGCCACCAACAGCCCAATTGGCTGAGGAACAAGCGGAGCAAATCGTGAAAGTACTTCGTATGCGTTGGAAAGGTGAGCAATTACCAGAGAAAATGCCGGATATTAAATTAAAAGGCTTTATGGGAGCTCTTGGTAAAAAACAAGGCTTTGTGTATTTAGCTGATACAACAGTAACAGGTCGTATCGCTCGCTTGATGAAATCAGGATTACTATGGTATTACAAACGTCAAAATGATTAATTAGTTGAAAGGGATTGTTTCAAAATCATTTTGAAACAATCCCTTTGCCTTTGCTATACCGTTTCGTCTGGAACAAAGCCTAAGTTTTCAAGTGCTGTAAATACAGGCTTTAACTGGACATAGCCTTCTCCAACAACCTCATTATTAATAAGGACAAGAGGGTAGAAGAACTCATCTTCTTGAATACGTGTCGCATATTCTTGGTCGCGGTCATTCTCAATTGGACCTTCAATATCGATATAGCGAATATCGTATGCTTGATCTGGATATTTGCGATTGATGGCTGCTTGTAGCCACTCATATGTATCCTTTGAAGATGGGGCATTGACACAGCTAGCACAGATGACAGCTGTTCCATAAATTTCAATCATAGGTTTCGTGGGTTGCATAGTATTTACTCTCCTTGTGATTCATTATTGGATTTTTTCTGTTGCTAACATTATAATCATTATAAGGAAAGGAGTCGAGATAAATGGCAGAAGCAACAATTAATGACCAAGTTCAAGAGGTATTAGATAAATTACGTCCCTTCTTACTACGTGACGGTGGAGACTGTGAATTAGTAGATGTAGAGGATGGCGTTGTTAAACTACGTTTATTAGGTGCTTGTGGTAGTTGCCCAAGTTCTACGATTACGCTAAAAGCTGGTATTGAACGTGCTTTATTAGAAGAAGTACCAGGTATTGTGGAAGTAGAGCAAGTATTCTAAGTCATCATAAAAGTTCTAGCTGATCGCCAGCTAGAACTTTTTTAATTATTACACATGACGTGCATGTTCTTTTTCCTTACGTATAATAGCCCATTGTTCTTTCGCCATATCGATAATTTTTGCTTCGCCACCTGAGCTTTGCTTTTCAATAACTCTTGAAAGGAAGCGTGTGGCATTTTCAATATCCCCTATTCGTCTAGATAGTTCAGCAATCATATACATAATACGAACAGCTGACATTTGTGTGGAGCTATAATCTTCAGTTGAGTAAGATTCCATATAATGATCACGTGCTAACTTCATAAAGCGTTCCTCTTGTCCACTATTGTTCAAAGAACGATAAAGCCATGCAAGTCGTAAAGCTAATCCAGCAATTGCTACATTTTTTTCCTTTTTAATTGTGCCACAGAGAAAGGCAAGTTTATAAGCTTGAATCGCCTGAAATACAGTACGTTCACCTTTGAAATCATGGTGCACCCATTTTTCCGTAATTTGTGTGCGTATGACATCCTGGATACCTGGTGCAAAATATTTTGTGAAGTCTTCTGTAAAGGAAAAGCCGCAATGCTCACAAACAAAGACATTGTAATAAAGCGCATTCACATCATCTGAATAAATTGGCTGGAAATCTGTTTCTGTATGATCTACCTTGATAAACTTAGAGCGAACTTTTAACGTTGGAAATTCTTTCTTACAATTCAAACACTGAATTTGTTTTTCATAATATGGTGAAATCTCCATATATATTACCCCCTGCATAGAAGTCATTGTAACTATTATACCAATGGTGTTTTTATAAACATGAATAAAATGAACTAATAAAGTGAAGAATATTAGAATTATGACTAAAAATCGACTTGAAGCTGAATGTTTGTCATACAATGGTCAAAATTGATATGATAATACGTAAGAAGGAAGGTGATTGGGATGACAAGTACAAAGCAAGTTATTGAAATTACACAAGCTGCTGGCTTTCATATTAATGAAATGATGGAGCATAATGAAGAGCAAGGTTCTTTTTTACGCGTAGTAGTAAATGGTGGTGGCTGTAGCGGGCTATCCTATGGCATGCATTTTGATCAAGAGAAAAAAGAAGATGATTTTGAAGATGTACAGCATGGTTTAACAATTCTTGTTTCCCGTGAAGATGCGCCGATTTTGATGGGAACAAAAATTGACTATAAACAATCGCTAATGGGCGGTGGCTTCACAATCGATAATCCAAATGCCATTGCATCATGTGGCTGTGGTACGTCTTTCAGAACAGCAAAGCGTGAAGGTACACCTGAGGTTTGTGAGTAATTCATTGAACAGACAATAGGATGTCATGCTTACGTAACGATACCAACGAGTTGATCGTTGGTTTAACGAATATTTGAATATGAATGCTAACCTGCGCTTTCTTCCGTATTGAAATAACGGAGGGGAGCGTTTTTTACTATGAACTGCCCCTCCTTGTTTAGTTAAACACAAGTCCTTTTGTTCAAAACAACAATATATCTAAAATTTATAATACCAAAAAATTGCTAGTTCATTGGCTGATGGAAAGTTTGAATAAAGCATTGTATCAACGGCACCAATAACAAAATTATTTTTAGCATAAAAATAACAAGCGGATACATTAATATCTTGTGTTTCAAGCATCAGTCCACATAAATTGTTTTCCTTAGCCCATTTCATTGCTTGATTGATTAATGCCGTTCCAACACCATTTTTTCTATAAGCACTCTTAACAGCAATATCTTCAATAAGTCCATACCCATTCCAGTTCGAACAGAGCTTTATTTGTCCAACACAGTTGTTGTCCACGTAATAAAAAAATACAGCTTTCATATCATCTTCAATATAACTGATGTCTATTTCATCATCTTCGTACTTCTTAACGTATGGTTGAGTAAATATTTCTTCTGTATAGCTCCAAACATTATTCTCTAAGGTCGGTATAATTCTACCAGAGACCATGAAACCCTCGTTGGATTTATTAAAGTCTTTCATATTTAGATGATTCATTTTAATGATCATTATAATCTCCTTCCTATAGCAAGTAAAAATACCTATTGTGAATTGTAACAAGGTATCATATATAATGGTAGGAATATGGTAATTTATTATAGAGGGAATGTTTTTGCTAAATAATAGAGGAGATGAGAATCATACAACTGTTTAAAATTACTTCAGGTGCAGTAGTAGTAGATCATCAGAATAAAATCCTTTTAAAGAAAGATCCGATTAGGGGGTGGGAGTTACCGGGTGGTTGTGTAGAAAAGAATGAAACGTTTAAAGAAGCGGTTATTAGAGAAGTAAAAGAGGAAACGGGAATAGATATTGAAATTATAAAATTTTGCGGCGTTTCACAGGAAGTAAAGAGTAATGTCTGTAATATGTGGTGGATCGGAATGCCGATTAGTGGTACATGTCAAACAAGTAATGAAAGTTTAGAGGTTGGTTTTTTCGATTTGGAGACAGCATTCATACTTATTGAAAATGAAAATTTCAAAAGAGAACTCATAACTTGTTTAAATAATAATAGAGACCCAATTTACTTTGAATAAGGAGGTTAGGCATGAAGCGGCTTTTTGCGGGATTGTTGTTCACTGTTCTATTAATGGGATGCTCTGATGATGAGCGTATGACTGTCAGTCCAACTTTTAAACTACCTGTGACTTTTGACGATGGGACTGAAGGTGAATATGTGTTAATTGGAAAAGAAGGAAGGCTTGGTTTTTTAATTGGTTCAGGAAAGAAAGGAGAGTCTGAGGTTCAACCGATTGTACATGGAAAAGCTAATAAGTATATGTGGCACTTTTGGGGAAAGAAGGAAGAACTAGAGGGCCCATTAAAGATTATAGGGATTGATGAAGAGGGAAAAGAACATAAAATATTAAAAGATTCTAATGGGAAGGTTTGGGCTTATTCTAATCAAATTGGGTTAAGTCCGAACAATGGTGCTGATACACATTTTCCTACTTTAATGGATTTCCCGTCAGCTGGGGTATGGGAGTTACATGTTTACATCGGCGAGTCTCTCTTTGATGAAATAGCAGTCGATGTACAATAAAAAAGCTTCTTTCATTGATGTTCAATGGAAGAGGCCTTTTTAATGTGGATTAGCCGTAAAATTCAGAATAAATGCTTCATTCCATTGAAAGCAAGCAGGTATAATAGGGAGATAGAGGTGAAGGTTATGAGAAAAGATCGAGGGAAAATATGGTTAGGTGTATCCGGTGTTACAGTTAACGAGCATGGGCAATGGTTAGTTGTTAAAAAGGCGTATAGTGGACTGAAGGGGCGTTGGTCCTTGCCAGCGGGATTTGTGAATGCGGGTGAAACAGTAGATGAGGCGGTCATTCGTGAAATCAAAGAAGAAACTGGAATCGATTGTAAAGTATCGGGCTTAATTGGATTTAGAACAGGTGTTATCCGTGATGATATTAGTGATAATATGGCCATATTCTATTGTCATATGCTAGATGCGCGACAGCAGGTTACCATTCAGGAAAAAGAAATATTAGAAGCGAAATGGTTGTATCCACAGGAACTAGCACAAGATGAAACGACCTCTGTGATGTTAAAGGAAATGGCATCCAATCAATTTGAAAAACATCAATTAGAAGCGATCGAGGGAATTAATCCTGGGGATATTTTTGGTTATACTTCCTATCGATTGTTCTTTAAAAAATGATAGGGCTTCAGGAGGGAACCTATGATGGAGCTATTTTTATTTATGTTAGAGCGAGTCGGGCTGATCATTGTGTTTGCCTTTTTAATGTCAAGGTGGCGACTGTTTCGAGAGAAGTTGTTTCAGGAGCAAGGAACGAAGGAAAAAATATGGCTTATTATCATCTTTAGTAGCCTATGTATTATCAGTAGTTATACAGGGATTAAAATTGAAAGTGGTACCATCCATCCTTTAAATCAGATGATACATAGTACGATCAATGCAGAGGAGGCCATTGCCAATACGAGATTAATCGGTGTCGCCATTGCGGGTATTTTTGGTGGACCTCTTGTTGGTGTTTGTGTAGGTATTATTGCAGGTATTCATCGTATTACACTAGGGGGCTTTACAGCAATAGCATGTGGTGTTTCGACGATTCTAGCTGGTTTTATTACAGGTGGTTTAAGTAAACGTTTCAAAATACGGCAAACTTTCTCCTATAAGAAAGCTGTCATCATTGGAATCTGCGCGGAAACGATACAGATGATGGTGATTTTAGTAGTCGCGAAGCCATTTGAACAGGCCTTGCAGTTAGTATCATTAATTGCGATGCCTATGATTTTAATGAATGCCTTTGGGATATTTTTGTTTTTTATGATTATTAAAACGTTTATTGATGAAGAGGAGCGGACGAAGGCATTACAAACACATCAGGCTTTTTCTATTGCCCAACAAACCATTGAGCATTTTCGAAAAGGCTTAAATGAAGAATCGTGCCAAACGGTTGCTGAAATTATTAAAAGAGAAATAAAAGTAGATGCGGTCGCTATTACTGACAAAAATGGCGTGTTAGCACATGTTGGAGTTGGTGAGGATCATCATTTAATACATCGTGAAATAATGACGGCTTTGACGAAACGGGTATTAGAGGAAGGCAAAATTTTAATGGCTACATCTGAACAGGAAATTCAATGTCCACATGAAGGGTGTCCATTAAGAGCTGCCATTGTCCTACCATTGAAGGTGCAGCATCGAACAGTAGGAAGCTTGAAGCTTTATTTCACTAAAGCAGATTCTTTGACAGGGGTAAAGAAGGAATTGGCGGAGGGTTTAAGTAGACTATTCTCCTCACAGCTTGAATATGCTGAAAGTGAACAACAACGGAAATTATTAAAGGATGCTGAAATTAAAGCGTTACAAGCACAAGTCCATCCCCATTTCTTCTTTAATAGCCTTAATACTATATCAAGCTTAATTCGAACAGATGCGGATGAGGCGCGAGCTTTATTAATCAAGCTTAGTACATTTTTTAGAAGCAATCTGCAGGGCGCACGACAAATGCTCATTCCATTGAAGAATGAAATTGATCATGTTGAAGCTTATTTATCCATTGAGCAAACAAGGTTTCCAAATCGCTATGAAGTTGAATTTATAATGGATGAAACACTCTTTGATGTACAAATCCCTCCATTTACCTTACAGCCACTCGTCGAAAATGCTATTTACCATGCCTTTAAAAATCGTAAGGAAGGCAAAATTTATGTCAAAGTACAACGCGTGAACGACAAACTATTGCTATTGACCGAGGATAATGGCTGTGGCATGAGGAAGGAACAGGTGAAACAACTGGGCAAACGTATTATGGAATCGGAACATGGGACAGGCACGGCGTTATGGAATATTTATCAGCGAATACATGAAATTTACGGTTCTGAGGCTGATTTTCATATAACAAGTACGTTAGATGTAGGAACAAAAATTATGATTCAACTGCCGTTAAAGGCGACTAGATGGGAGTAGACGAAATTGAATGTATATATTGTTGATGATGAACCATTAGCAAGGGCTGAGCTACGTTATTTGTTAGAGCAAACAGCTTTAGTCAATGTTTGTGGTGAATCTGAAAATCTAGAGGAATTTTACAAAGAATCACAGCTTGAAGAGGTAGATTGTGTATTTTTAGATATTGAATTAGGGATGAATAATGGTCTTGATTTAGCCAGACAGCTTTTGCTAAATGAACAGAGACCTGAAATTATTTTTGCTACGGCCTATGATGACTATGCATTACAGGCATTTGAAGTGAATGCATTTGATTATATTTTGAAACCCTTTGAGGCACAGCGGGTACAAATAGCTGTAGAAAAGTTAATAGCTAAAAAACGAGCTGCTCAGGTAAAAACATTGGAAGAAATAAAGGGGTCACAGTTGGATAAGCTTGATAAATTAACAGTTTTTATCAATGATCGAATTTTATTAATAAAAGTACAGGATATTTTATATTGTACATCTGAAGATAGTAAAACAGTTGTGGTGACAGAACAAGGAAGATTTTTTGCTTCCGAGTCATTAGCAGCCTTAGAAAAGAGGCTATCGTTAAAAGGCTTTGTGCGTGTCCACCGTGCGTTTATAGTCAATTTAGAGCATATTGTGGAACTGGAGCCTTGGAGCAATTCTAAATATAATTTAATCTTGCATAACAGACATTCAATTCCTGTAAGTAGGCTGTATATGAAGGATGTTCGAAAAATTTTCGACCTCTCAAAATAGTTGCATTTCAACAATAGAATACTACCTTTCAACATTGATTTCTGACATTTCAATTAATTTTGTGAATAATGTGGACATTCCTTTGCTATGATGTGAAAAAAAGTAAAAGGGGTGTTGAGATGAATGCGATTACAATTGTGATAGGCTCGATTTGTATTTTAATGATCAGCTATCGTTTGTATGGCATTTTCTTTACAAAGAAGGTGCTCAAAATAAAAGATGATACGCCCACACCCGCCCACGCTTTGGAAGATGGTAAGGACTATGTTCCGACGAATAAATGGGTAACATTTGGGCATCATTTTGCAGCAATTGCCGCAGCAGGACCTTTAGTTGGACCAATCTTGGCTGCACAGTTCGGATATTTACCTGGACTACTCTGGTTATTAATAGGAGCGGTAATTGGTGGGGCTGTCCATGATGCAGTTGTGCTATTTGCTTCCATGCGTCATGGTGGTAAATCATTATCGGAAGTAATGAAGGAGGAGCTTGGTCCTATTGCGGGCTTCTGTACAGGCCTTGCGATGCTATTTATTATTACGATTACAATGGCTGGCCTATCGATGGTAGTGCTAGGTGCATTAGAACGCAACCCATGGGGAACATTTGCAGTAGGGATTACTATTCCTATCGCCATGCTCGTGGGGATTGCCTATCGTAAAACAGGTAATTTAATTGTTACGTCAACTATTGGCTTTATTTTATTAATGATTGGTGTATTTGTAGGACCGCTTATTCAAGGTACAGCTTTTGGTGAATTTTTAACATTTGATCGTGATACATTAGCGATTATTCTACCAATCTATGCATTTTTCGCTGCAGCTTTACCTGTGTGGCTATTATTAGCTCCACGTGATTATTTAAGTAGTTTCATGAAAATTGGGGTATTCATTGCGTTAATTATTGGTGTCTTCTTCGTTAACCCTGCTATTCAATTCCCACCATTTACGGAGTTTATTCATGGTGGTGGTCCAGTAATTGCAGGTCCTGTCTGGCCGTTTGTATCCATCACAATTGCTTGTGGTGCCATTTCTGGTTTCCATGCTTTTGTAGGATCAGGTACAACGCCTAAAATGATTGACCGTTGGGAAGATATACGTATTGTAGGCTTTGGCGCTATGTTAGTAGAATCTTTAGTAGGTGTAATGGCATTAATTGCTGCAACGGCACTTCATCCAGCAGATTATTTTGCGATTAATTCAGCACCAGCTGTGTTTGCTACATTAGGAATGGAGCCTGTTCATTTACAAGCCTTATCACAAAGTATTGGCATGGACTTAGAAGGGCGCACAGGCGGAGCTGTAACACTTGCTGTCGGGATGACGGATATCTTTACAGGGATTCCATGGTTTGCGAACTTATCTTCTTATTTCTATCAATTTGTCATCATGTTTGAGGCTGTTTTCATTCTAACGGCAATCGATGCAGGAACGAGGGTAGCTCGTTACTTAATACAAGACTTTGGTGGAAATGTCTATAAACCATTAAAGCGTACTAATTGGGTACCAGGAACAATTTTTGCTAGTGCACTTGCTTGCTTTATGTGGGGGTATTTATTGTATTCAGGCGATATTAGCTCCATCTGGGTATTGTTCGGAGTATCCAATCAGTTAATGGCAGCCATTGGTTTAGTATGTGGGGTGACGATGGTATTAAAGGTTGCTGATAAGCGAATCTATGCATTGACATGCTTTATTCCATTGGCTTATTTATACGTCACTGTTAATGTTGCCGGCTACTGGATGATTAAAAATGTATATTGGAATCCAGCAGCTGCAGGCTTCAATATGTTAAACGGTATTTTATCGGTTATTATGCTAATGCTCGGTCTATTAATTGTCATCACAGCCATTAAAAAGTGGGCCCAGCTTTGGAAATCACCTAAGTTTTTGTTAACCCAATCAACTTCATAAAGTAATAGTAGAACTATTGAAGATAAGTATTTGTCTTCAATAGTTTTTTTAGTTAAAAAGGAAAGGAGTGAACACCCGCGGAAGAGAAGTGAACACCCGCGGAAGAGAAGTGAATACCCGCGGAAGAGAAGTGAACACCCGCGGAAGAGAACCGAACACCCGCGGAAGAGAAGTGAATACCCGCGGAAGAGAAGTGAATACCCGCGGAAGAGAAGCGAACGCCCGCGGAAGAGAAGTGAATACCCGCGGAAGAGAAGTGAATCCGCGGAAGAGAAGTAATACCCGCGAACGTTAATCGTAGTTAACAGACGATGATAAATCAGTGATTTTCCTAAATATGTCGAACAAGCGAAATCAAGGATATGTTCATTGAAAGCGTTGTCGTAATCATGTAAACTAATGAGAGGAAAACGGAGGTTATACATATATGGATGGTCCAGTTTCATTAGTACAGTTAATCATTTCTATTTTGTTATTTTTCGTCATGTTCTTTGGTATCGGATTCTTATTAAATATGCTGTTACGTATGACGTGGTTAATGGCGATTGTGTATCCAATTGTTGTCATCTTTATCGTTGATGAAGTCAGCTTCTTAGATTATATATTTAAGCCAGGCTCTGCATTTCCAGCGTTAATCGATAAATTACAAGCTCTTCAGTTTGTAGATATTGCTATTTTATCAGGTGGTTTTGCAGGTTCGATTGTGGCGGGCATTGTGATGATTTTTTTACGAAAAAGTGGATACCGAATGTTCTAATGTGGTTAGTATTCTTCTTTCAATCGAGGGAGGAATACTTTTTTTATAGAAAAAAACACAGCTCCTTTTTAAAGGCTGTGTCAGAGTGTTTACAATATGAAAAACTCGTAGGTTATGATGGCGATAAAAATTCCTGTGAGAGCCCCAAAAAATACCTCACTTCGTTTATGACCTAATAGTGTTTTCAATTCCTCCATTTTCTCCTGTCCATCCATCTGTGGCCATTTTTTTAAATCATGTAGTAATGTTTGGAAATCCTTGCGTAGCTGATTGAGGATAGCTGCATGTTGCCCTGCCTGGTATCGAACACCACTTGCGTCGTACATAACGATAATTGAAAACATGGCAGCTACCGCAAAAATGGGGGAATCCAAGCCTGTCTCATAAGCTATAGAGGTTGCCAGTCCAGTGACAGAAGCGGAGTGAGAGCTTGGCATACCACCTGTCGAAGTAAAGAGACTCCATTTTACTTGTCGAGTCATTAAAAAATGGATGGGGATTTTGACAAACTGTGCAAAGAGTACTGCAAAGAGGGCAATTAGTAATGGGGTATTTTGAAGTAAACTCAAATTCATCACAACCTTCACAAATAATTGCTTTTATTATAACATTCATTATTTTCTAAAAGAAGATATAGGCAAATATTACGCGCTTTTCAGAAACTTCGTTATAATAGTAATGGAATGGAGGAATTTACATGCATATTGTAAAAGAAGCAAAAACATTTGAAACGATTTCTACTGAACTATTAGTGGTGGGAGTCACAAAACATCGTGAACAAATGCAGGACTGGACAAGCTTTTCATCATTTTATGGTGAAGCACTTGATGCGTGGATTAGTGCAGGAGATGTGTCAACTGAATTAAAGAAACTAACAAAGTTACCATTTGTGAAGGAACATGCCAACCTTAAGCGTATTTTATTTGTAGGACTGGATGAGCGTAAAAACCTAACAGAAGGGGATGTTCGAGCTGCATTTGGCTTAGTTGGAAAAGAATTAAAAGCTTTAAAAGTAAAAGAATATTCCATTTGGCTTGAATCGTTTACAACAGATTCAATTACTGCAGCAGATGTAGCATTTTTAGCGGGTGAAGGAATTGGCCTTGGCTATTATTCGATTCCGCATTACAAAACAACATCAAATGAAGTAGATAAACGAATCGATGCTGTTCATCTAGTAACAAACTCAGAGGATTTAGATGAGGTAGTAGCCAGCTTTGAAGTAGGTGTCATTTATGCAGATGCTGTCAATGAAGCTCGTAGCTTAATTAATTTACCGCCAAACTTACTAACAGCAACGGATTTAGCTAATTATGCAGAATCTCTTGCAGTTAAATACAACTTTGAAGTAGAGATTTTAGGTAAAGCCCAACTAGAGGAACTAGGCATGGGTGGTATTTTGAGTGTTAACCAAGGCTCTTATGAGGAACCTCGATTAATTACCTTAAAATATAAAGCGACTGAAGATTTTGAAGATCCGATTGGCCTTGTTGGTAAGGGTGTAACATATGATACTGGTGGTTATTCTTTAAAACCAAAAGACTCGATGGTTGGTATGAAGGGTGATATGGGCGGTGCCGCTGCTGTACTTGGTGCCATGAACATTATCGGTGAACTGCGCCCAAATAAAAACGTCGTAGCTGTTATCGGTTCTACAGACAACATGGTTTCTGATACAGCATTTAAACCAGATGATGTCATTACAACGTATAGTGGAAAAACAGTTGAGGTGTTAAATACGGATGCAGAAGGACGTTTAGTTCTGGCAGATGCGACTACATATGCTAAACAGCAAGGGGCTACATCACTTATCGATGTTGCTACTTTAACAGGCGGCGTCATTACTGCATTAGGTATGGATAAAACAGGTGCTCTTGCGAATGATGATGCATTCTTTGAAGCATTTATGGAAGCCGCAAAAGAGACTGATGAATTTGTTTGGCGCATGCCTTTAACAGAGAACGATAAAAAACGAATTCGTAAGTCAGATGTAGCTGATTTAAATAACTCTCCTGGCCGTGATGGTCATATGATTTTCGGTGGGGGCTTTGTAGGAGAATTCGTTGGTGATACACCATGGATTCACTTAGATATTGCTGGCACATCTGATGCGGTAGCTGTTCATGATTTAGGACCAAAAGGCGGTACAGGTGTTATGGTTCGTACGCTTGCGAATTTTGTTCAACGTCTAGGCGAAGAAAAATAATAGACCATATCAATTAGCGGGAGTTTTCCCGCTGATTTTTTATGATTACAGGTACTAATCCCGATAGATTAGGCATTATACATATGATAGATGTGTCTTCCTTCATACGATAGAGTAAAAAGGGGAGGTAGCATATGCGCAATTTCGGAGGTTACCCAGGAGGAGGATTTGGTGGTCTTATTTGGCCATTTGGCGCACCGTTTTTTGGTGGGTTTTTAGGAAGTTTCCTTGGCTCTCAATTTAATCAATATCCTTACAATCCATATTATCCAAACTATCGACCATATCCGCCAGGTCCATATTTTCGACCAGGTCCGAGATATCGTAGACCATGGTAAGCACATAAAAGATCAACCAGTTGTCGGTTACAAAATCGGCGACTGGTTTTTTATATTGATTGAACATGGAGCAAATTTGGTGTTGACAGAATATACTAAATTATTTATTATTCTTATTATATTACTAAGAATTAAATACGAGGCTGACTAGCAAACTAGAGGCTATTATTGTTCATAGACATTTTTGTGTCTAAGGAATAATATTGGCCTTTTTTCTTTATCTTGATTCAGTAATTGTTTTTTTCGAAAGCAATGTGTCTTGTACAGAAGAGGAGTGAAATAAATGGGGAAAGTTTATATCGTAGGTGCAGGTCCTGGGGATGTTGACCTCATTACGGTCAAAGGATTACGTTGTATTGAATGTGCAGACATCATTTTATATGACAGACTCATAAATAAAGAGCTATTAGCCTACGCAAAGAAAGATGCTAGATTAATTTTTTGCGGTAAATTACCACAACAGCATGCCATGATTCAAGAGCATATCAATCAAACACTTGTCAGTTACGCACAGCAAGGCTATGTCGTAACACGATTAAAAGGAGGAGACCCATTTGTCTTTGGCAGAGGAGCTGAGGAGGCTGAGGTACTAGCTAAGCATGATATACCATTTGAAATTGTTCCTGGTATTACGTCGGGTATAGCAGCACCAGCTTATGCAGGGATTCCTGTGACACATCGAGATTTAGGTTCAAGTTTTGCCATGGTTACGGGGCATATGCAAGATGGTAAGGAAGACGCTATACGTTGGGAAAGTCTTGCAAAAGGGATCGATACGATTGCCATTTATATGGGGGTTGGTAATCTGCCATACATCCGTCAACAGCTACTCAAATATGGACGTGATGAAGAAACACCTGTAGCCGTTATTCATTGGGGCACTTTTTCATCTAAGCAAAAAACGGTTACGGGTACTTTAGCCACAATTGAAGAAAATGTCCGTTTAGAAAATATTCAAAACCCTAGCATCATTTTAGTGGGGAAGGTTGTGACACTAAGAGAAACCATTCAATGGTTTGAGAGTAACCATCCACAGCCAGTCCAAATTACTGGGTAAGGATGTGGATTTATGCAGGCTATTTTATATATTGCACATGGTAGTCGTGTCAAGGCAGGTGTAGAGCAAGCCGTAACATTTCTTCAAGGAGTTCAACAAGCAGTCCATGTATCTATTCAGGAAATATGCTTTTTAGAGCTTGCAACACCAACAATTGCTGAAGGAATTGAAAGCTGTATACGAAAGGGTGCAACAACGATTGCTGTGGTGCCCATTCTGCTCCTGGCTGCCCAACACGCAAAGCAAGATATTCCGATAGAAATTGCGAAAGCTCAAAAACAATATCCTTATGTAAAATTCACTTATGGTGAGCCTCTTGGAATCCATGAACGATTAATTGATACCTTACAAGCTAGGATTATAGAAAAACAGCAACCTAATCGCAATGCCCGTGTTTTACTTATTGGGCGTGGGAGTAGTGATCCAAGCGTCAAAAGAGATTTAGCTAAAATTGCCGCGCGGTTACGTACTAAATATAACTATCATTCAGTGGAAACATGCTTTTTATATGGGATGGGACCAACATTTGAAGACTGGCTTCAACAAGCAAAAGGGGAGCAACAACAAGTCTTTATCGTACCCTATTTATTATTTACAGGTATATTACGGCAAAGCATTACCAAACAATTACAGGGCTTTGACAGCAAGAACATCATGTTATGTGAAAGCTTAGGCTATGACGACAATGTAAAAAAGGTGTTAGTGGAACGTATTGATGAATTACTACAAGTTAAAGAGGAAGGTGTTTCGTAATGGTAGATAAAAGGGCAGAAAATGTAAATCTAGCATTAGATAATGTCCGCCAAATGTTAAATACAGTGAACCACGGATCAATTACATTGATTGTTCAAAACTCTTACGTGGTTCAAATAGAAAAAAAGGAAAAAATAAGACTTCGATAATTTCTTTGAAAGAGGATTAAATGATAATTCGTGAGGTGGCAAAGATTGAAATTGCAAGTAATAAATAGTCCATTTAATGAAGAGCAGGTGAAGCTATTAAATGAGCTTCTTCCTAAATTAACAATCGAACAGAAAATATGGCTAAACGGCTATTTAAGTGCACCACAAGCAACACTTGAAGCGCTTGTTGAAGATGCATTACCAGCGGTCGAACCTATTACAAAAACAATGACGATTTTATATGGCTCGCAAACAGGCAATAGTCAAGGATTAGCGGAAAAATACGCGTCAGCTTTAAAAGCCCAGAATGTAGATGTTACAATTTCATCCCTAGGGAAATTTAAAGCAACGAATTTAAAAAAGATCACCAATCTCTTACTGATTGTCAGTACACATGGAGAGGGAGATCCACCAGATCAAGCGATTCAATTCTATGAATTTTTGCATAGTAAGCGTGCACCAAAACTAGAGCATTTACACTATTCAGTTCTTGCTTTAGGGGATAGCTCCTATGAATTTTTCTGTAAGACTGGTAAGGATTTTGATGAACAATTTGCTAAATTAGGCGCAAAAAGAATTGTTCCTCGAACTGATTGTGATGTGGATTATGATGACGCAGCTGCACAATGGTTCTTAGCCGTAGAAAAGGAATTTCTGCAACAGACGACAGCAGTAACAGCAACACAAACCAATGAAAACCAAGGTCTAGGAGATTCTACATATTCAAGAAAAAATCCATTTTACGCTGAAGTGTTAGAAAATATTAATTTAAATGGTCGCGGCTCTAATAAAGAAACACGTCATCTTGAATTATCTATTGAGGGCGCTAATTTTCATTTTGAACCTGGAGATAGTATTGGGATTCAACCGGAGAATGATGAACAGTTAGTTAGTGCATTATTGACTGCACTGGAGTTTAATCCAGAAACCGAGGTGACGGTTTTGGATGAAGCAATCACTATCAAGCAGGCTCTACAGAAAAAGTTAGAAATTACCGTGTTATCTAAACCGTTACTTGAAAAAGTTAGTGCCTATACAAAACATCCTGAGTTTTTAAAGCTATTGGAAGAGCCTAATGCTTGGAAGGACTATGCAGAGGGAAGAGACTTACTTGATGTAGTAGAGGATTTTGCACCTTTTACTTGGAGTGCTCAGCAATTTGTCGAGATGCTCCGTAAAATTCCAGCACGACTTTATTCCATAGCTAGTAGCCAAAAGGCCAATAGTGAAGAGGTTCATTTAACGATTAGTAAGGTAAGTTATGAGACTAATGGTAGACAACGTCTTGGTGTTTGCTCTGGTAGTATATCAGAACGCATTCAACCCGGCGATACTTTACCAATTTATGTTCATAAAAACCCGAACTTCAGATTACCAGAAAATGAGGATACACCAATTATTATGATTGGTGCGGGCACAGGTGTTGCTCCTTATCGTGCTTTTCTAGAAGAACGAGAGGAGTTAGGCATTGAGGGGAAAGCTTGGCTCATCTTTGGTGATCAACATTTTGTCACGGATTTCCTCTACCAGACGGATTGGCAACGATGGCTTAATTCTGGCACATTAAGCCAAATGCATGTTGCCTTCTCACGGGATACCGAGAAAAAAGTATATGTTCAACATAAATTGCAAGAACATGCAGCAAGTTTTTATGAATGGCTTCAGCAGGGTGCAGTCATTTATGTATGTGGGGATAAAAAATCAATGGCAGCTGATGTCGATGCAACCATTCATCAAATTATTGAGCAGCAAGGACAGAAAACACCAGAAGAAGCAAAATCCTTTGTGAACGAATTAAAGCAGCAAAAACGCTACCAACGGGACGTTTATTAACAGTATTTCGTGCATGTTAAAAAACCTATAGTGAACCTTTGCTAGCAAGCGGGGTCTTAGGTGTTTCAGAAAACACCGAAGTGTTATGGATTAAAGGAGCGATAAGGAATGTCAGAAAAAATAGTATTACCTCCACAGCCTGGGAAACCAAGCGATGTAGAACGTATTAAGACCGAAAGTAATTACCTACGTGGAACACTTGAGCAATCGATGAATGATCCATTAAGCTCTGGTATTCCTGAGGATGATAATCGTCTAATGAAATTCCATGGCAGTTACTTACAGGATGATCGAGATCTTCGCAATGAGCGTCAACGTCAAAAGCTAGAACCAGCCTATCAATTTATGGTTCGTGTACGAACACCTGGAGGAGCAGCTACACCGGCTCAATGGCTTGTTATGGATGAAATGGCAAGAAAGTATGGGAATGGTTCCTTAAAATTAACAACACGTCAAGCATTTCAAGTACACGGCATTTTAAAATGGAATGTGAAAAAATATATGCAGGAAATCAATGAAGTGTTATTGGATTCTCTTGCAGCATGTGGAGATGTAAACCGCAATGTGATGTGTAATGTGAATCCAAATCAATCTGCATTGCATGAGGAAGTGTATAATTGGTCAGCTAAATTAAGTGAGCATTTATTACCTCGAACGCGTGCATACCATGAATTATGGTTGGATGGAGAAAAGGTAGTAGATAGTCAGGATGAAGAAATTGAACCGATTTACGGAGCTCAATATTTACCACGTAAATTTAAAATTGGAATTGCCATTCCACCAAGTAATGATGTAGATGTTTTTTCACAGGATATCGGCCTTATTGCCATTGTTGAAAAGAACGAACTTATCGGATTTAATATTGCTGTTGGCGGAGGAATGGGTATGACACATGGTGATCATGATACCTATCCACAGCTTGCTCGTGTAATTGGCTTTATTACACCCGATAAATTGCTAGAAACAGCAGAAAAAATACTGACGATCCAGCGTGATTATGGAAATCGCTCTGTTCGCAAAAATGCACGTTTTAAATACACGATTGATGCAAGAGGACTTGAATGGTTCCAAGAAGAATTAACTCGTCGTCTAGGCTGGGAAATTCAGCCGGCTCGCCCCTATACATTTGAGCGTACAGGTGATGAATTTGGCTGGATTAAAGGGTCTGATGGCAATTGGCATTATACATTATTCATTCAAAATGGTCGTTTAAAAGATTTTGAGGATTATCAGTTGTTAACTGGATTACGAGAAATAGCTAAGGTACACACAGGTGATTTTCGTTTAACACCAAACCAAAATTTAATGATTAGTAATGTAACACCACAGAACAAGGACAAAATAAATACGATTATTGAACAATACAAGCTAACGGATGGGGCCCATTATTCAGCGTTACGTCGCAATTCTATTGCCTGTGTTTCTTTACCGACATGTGGTTTAGCGATGGCTGAAGCAGAACGCTATTTACCCTCTCTAATTACTAAAATCGATGAGATTATTAATGAAGCGGGCTTAAATGAAACCGAGATCGTCATTCGTATGTCTGGTTGTCCAAATGGATGCTCACGTGCAGCTATGGCAGAAATCGGCTTTATCGGTAAAGGGCCAGGAAAATATAATATGTACCTAGGTGCTAGCTTTACAGGCAATCGCTTAAATAAAATCTATCGTGAAAATATTGGCGAAGAGGAAATTTTAGCAGAGCTACGCCCAATTCTTCTACATTTTGCGAAGGAACGTTTAGAGGGCGAGCATTTTGGAGACTTTGTTATTCGCGCTGGGTATGTAACAGCCGTGTATGATGGAAGAGATTTTCACTAATCTTAAAAACCATGTAGCATTTTCTTTGCTACATGGTTTTATGTTGTTAGAAAAAGATGATGGGTAGGGTGAGGGGGATATCCGTTCCACCTGCCACAAAAATTCTATTTAAATAGAGTAATCCTCAGGTATAAACACCTTCAATTGTTTCGGCTTTACAAATACTTGATCGCCAACATGAAGCTGGAGATGATGAAATTGCTCTTTAGATAACTCTACCTCTAAAAACTCATCAAGATCCTCACGGCGTAGCTCCATCTGAACAATAGGGCCTAACAAATGTATATGACTGATTATAACAGGAACCGTACCTGGAATACTTGTTTTCTCAATATGAATATCATGCGGGCGTACATAGCCAATGGCGTTGTCTTCAGTATGTGTTAAAGCATCAGGTACATCAAGTGCAATTTCGCCATGCAAGAGCTTGCCATTATGTAAGCGCCCTTTAAAAAGATTGACATTGCCTAAAAAATCATAAACAAACGGACTTTTAGGATTTGTATATACCTCATCTGGACTGCCAATTTGCTCAATTTTGCCATTGTTCATGACCACAATACGATCAGCTACATCAAGTGCTTCCTCTTGGTCATGTGTAACAAAAATACTTGTAATATGAAACTCATCATGCAGCTTCCGTAGCCAGCGACGTAACTCCTTGCGTACTTTTGCATCAAGGGCTCCGAATGGTTCATCTAATAAAAGGACTTTCGGCTCTACAGCCAGTGCTCTTGCTAGTGCTACACGTTGACGTTGCCCTCCGGAAAGCTGCGTTGGATACCGGTCAGATAAATTTTCAAGTTTAACTAGTTGCAACAATTCCATTACTTTTTTTGTTATTTCTTCCTTTGAAGGTCTGTTTTTTCTTGGACGAACCTTTAGGCCATAACCCACATTATCAAAGACCGTCATATGACGAAAAAGTGCATAATGTTGAAACACAAAGCCTACGTTGCGTTCCTTTGGATGTTGATTGGTTATAGATTGCCCATCAAATAATATGTCCCCAACATCAGTAGCTTCAAGCCCTGCAATGACACGTAATAAAGAGGTTTTTCCTGAACCGGAAGGGCCAAGCAATGCTACTAGCTCTCCAGATTGAATATGAACTGATACATCCTCTAATGCTTGGAAGGAACCATATTTTTTGGATACGTTCTGAATTTGTATACTCATAGTGACGATCTCCTTTTAACTAGATTTTGATTTCCAGGCAATCATGTCTTTCACTACTAATGTAAAGATTGCTATGACACTCATTAAAGATGCGACAGCAAAGGCTGCTGAAAATTGATATTCATTATAAAGAATTTCAATATGAAGTGGCATTGTATTGGTCAAACCTCGAATATGACCGGATACAACAGAGACAGCACCAAATTCTCCGATAGCACGGGCATTACATAAAATTAACCCATAAAACAGTCCCCATTTAATATTCGGTAATGTGACATACCAAAAGGTCTTAAAACCACTAGCACCAAGTGAAATAGACGCTTCCTCCTCAGAGGTTCCCTGTGTCTGCATGAGCGGGATTAACTCACGTGCTACAAAGGGCAACGTGACGAAAATAGTGGCGAGAACAATACCAGGGAGGGCAAAAACAATTTTTATATTGTTTGCGAACAGCCAATCACCAAATAGTCCCTGAGACCCAAACAAAAGAATAAACACTAAACCTGCGATAACAGGCGAGACTGCAAAAGGTAGATCAACAATGGTAAGTAAAAGATTTTTTCCTTTAAAATTAAATTTTGTGAGTGCCCAAGCAGCCATTACACCAAAAATAGCATTCAATGGTACCGTAATCGCCACAACAATAAGAGTAAGTTTAATAGCTGCTAATGCATCTGGATGTGTAATAGCTGCTAGATAAACATCTATTCCTTGTTGAAAGGCAGTAATAAAAATAGATACTAACGGCAGCACAATAAATAAAGCTAAAAAAGCGAAGGCAATGCCAGTTAACGTATAGCGAATAATACGAGGCTCCTGTAATGCAGCAGACGTTGTGACAGCTTTATTTGACTGTTGAATAAAAGTTGATTGTTCCATAACGTACCTCCTAATGCACAAAGCGACGATTAGCTAGCCATTGTATGAAGTTGATGGTGAATAACAAAATAAAGGATGTGACAAGCATGACAACTGCTATTGCTGTTGCACCCGCATAATCATATTGCTCTAGCTTTGTCATAATGATTAATGGCGTAATTTCCGTTTTCATCGGCATATTTCCAGCAATAAAAACAACAGAGCCATATTCACCTAATGCCCGAGCAAAGGCTAACGAAAAGCCAGTTAATATGGCGGGTAATAGCTCAGGCAAAATAACTTTACGGAAGGTTTGTAATCGATTTGCGCCAAGACTTGCTGAAGCTTCTTCCACCTCAGCACTACTATTTTGTAATACAGGCTGAACTGTTCGCACAACAAAGGGTAGCCCGATAAAAGTTAAGGCAATAATGATACCAAGGGGTGTAAAGGCAATTTTAAAATTGAAAAATTGGCCGATCCAACCATTTGGTGCATAGAGTGACGTTAAAGCAATGCCTGCGACAGCAGTTGGTAAGGCAAAAGGTAAATCGACAAGTCCATCGATGATTCGTTTAAAGGGAAATTGGTAACGAACAAGAACCCAAGCGATAATTGTGCCGAAAATAACATTGAGTAAACCAGCAATTAACGCTGTGCTGAAGCTTACTTTATAAGAAGCAACAGCACGAGGGTCTGTAATAATATCGATAAACGCCGTCCAGCTTAATGACATGGTATGAATAAAAATCATAGAAAGTGGCAATAACACTAGTAAACTAACATAAAGCATTGTATAACCGAGTGATAGATGAAAGCCTGGAATAATGCGATGCGATTTTTTAAGACGGATTAAACTACTCATTAAAACGCTCCTTATTGTGGTACGTATATTTCATCAAAGGTACCACCATCTTTAAAGTGGGTTGCTTGTGCTTGTGCCCAGCCACCAAAATCATCTATTGAGACAAGTTCAAGCTGTGGGAATTGTTCTTTATACTTCGCCAAAATCGTTTCATTACGTGGTCGATAATAGTTTTTCGCAGCAATTTCTTGCCCGATATCGCTATATAAATGCTGTAAGTAAGCCTCAGCCACTTCGCGTGTCCCTTTTTTATCAACAATTTTGTCGACAATAGCAACTGGTGGTTCAGCTAAAATACTTAATGAAGGTGTAACGATTTCAAATTCATCCTTACCTAATTCATTTAGAGATAAGTATGCCTCATTTTCCCATGCAATTAAGACATCACCGATTTTTCGTTCTACAAATGTTGTAGTGGCACCACGAGCTCCGGAGTCTAGTACCTCTACATTGCTATATAGTGATTTCATAAATTGTTTTATTTTTGTTTCATCATCGTTATATAATTTCCCAGCATAAGCCCAAGCAGCTAAGTAATTCCAACGTGCACCACCAGAAGTTTTAGGGTTCGGTGTAATGACAGACACATCTTTTTTAATCAAGTCATTCCAGTCTTGAATGTTTTTTGGATTACCCTTACGTACTAAAAAAACAATGGTTGATGTATATGGAGTAGAGTTATGATCAAACTCTGTCTGCCAATCTTTATCCAAGAGATCGCGCGTTTGAGCAATTTCATCAATATCGTAAGCTAGTGCAAGTGTGACAACGTCAGCCTCAAGCCCATCAATCACCGCCCGCCCCTGTTTACCAGATCCACCATGAGATTGATTGATCGTGACATCTTGACCTGTTTCATCCTTCCATTTTTTAATAAAGTCTTTGTTGAATTCATCGTAAAGCTCACGTGTCGGATCATAGGAGACATTTAGTAGTTCTACAGATTTCTTTGCATCCTGGTCACTTGCTTCTTTGTCTGAGCTAGCACGCCCACAGCCTGTTAAGCCCAAAGCAAATAAAGATATTAGCGCTATTGATTGCAGTACAAATTTCCTTTTTTTCATATCATTTCGCTCCTTTTCTGTCTAAAGAATGCAAAAGGCCACCCCCCATAGTGAATTCACCTCATGGGTAGATGGCCTTCAGATCCTCTGATCAGCATGTTATTGTTGGTGTCAAAGCTTTAGTAATACATTAAACATATATTTCCTATTAGTCAACAAGGAATTATAAAAAGATTTTTTATTTTCAATTTTCCATTCATCATATGCAGCTGGAGAATTGAAAAAGTGGGATTATTTAAAAATTTTAAAAACCTAGTTGACTGCTAGGTGTACTTTAGTATATATTTGGTAATAAGAAAAATGATTGAAGAACGAGGTAGCAACTACTAGTGAACAATCATTAAATAAAGAGCTGGCTAGTCAAACTAGAGGCGTTTTAACAAAGACCTGTTTTACTGTGTCTGTTGTTAGAACGCCTTTTTTCGCTATGAGGGGGATTCGATGTTAACATATGCAAATTGGCAAGAACCAACCATTGATTTTCAAATCGATGAAACGTATAAGGCAGCACTGGAGGTGTTAAAGTGGAGCTTTCAAGAATATGGGGATGAAATCGTCTATGCATGTAGCTTTGGTATTGAGGGAATAGTACTCATTGATCTTATTTCAAAGGTAAGGCCTGATGCGACGATTGTCTTTTTAGATACAGATGTTCATTTTAAAGAAACATATGAAACTATTAATAAAGTTAAAGAAAGATATCCGCTATTAAACATCGTTATGAAAAAGCCTGCACTTACACTTGAACAACAAGCTGCACAATATGGCGATGAACTATGGAAGTCAAATCCAAATAAATGCTGTGACATTCGTAAAATTAAGCCTTTACATGAAGCTTTGTCAGGGAAAAAGGCTTGGATTTCTGGCTTACGTCGTGAACAGTCGCCAACACGTCAACAAACAAATTTTCTTAATCGCGACGAGAAATTTACATCCATTAAAGTTTGTCCATTGATTCATTGGACTTGGAAGGATGTCTGGCGCTATGTCTCTAAGCACAATCTGCCATACAATCCTTTGCATGATCAAGGTTATCCAAGTATTGGCTGTGAGCATTGTACAAAGCCAGCATTTACAATGGATGATTTACGGTCGGGCAGATGGCAAGGGTTGGGTAAAACAGAGTGCGGGTTACATGAGTAAAGGAGTTATGCCATGCTTGAATATTTTGCAATAGCGATTAGTTTATTTTTTGCGATGAATATAGGTGCTAGCGGAGCAGCAGCCTCTATGGGGGTTGCTTATGGTGCAGGTGCCATCAAAAAAGCGTGGCAAGCATTGCTGTTATGCGCAGTCGGCGTTTTTAGTGGAGCGATATTAGGCGGAGGAGAAGTTGTCAAAACGATTAGCTCTGGCATTATGCCACAGGAGTATATAACGGTAAAAATTGTTGTCATTATTTTAATTTCAGCAACAAGCTCTTTGTTTTTTGCCAATCTTCTAGGCATACCATTATCAACAAGTGAAGTAACGGTAGGTGCCGTTGTTGGGGTTGGTATTGCCTATAAAGTGCTATTCGTCAATTCTTTGCTTGTTATCATCTCATTTTGGATTATTGTACCACTTGTAGCTTTTATTATAGCTCTTATATTTGGCAAGCTGTTATATAAATTACAAAGTAGAGGACAGCTAAAAGATCGTCCGATTATAACGATCCTTCTAGTATTGGCTGGATTTTTTGAAGCTTTTTCGGCTGGCATGAACAATGTGGCAAATGCAGTTGGACCACTTGTTGGTGCAGGTATGATGGACGTTACGACAGGTATTATCCTTGGTGGGGCCTTTGTCGCAATCGGCGCTATGCTACTTGGCAAACGTGTTCTTGAAACAAACGGCAAAAAAATTGTGCGCTTTAAAAAAGCAGAAGGAATTTTAATATCTAGTACAGGTGCACTTCTTGTAGGGATTAGTTCAATATTTGGACTTCCGGTTCCATTAACACAAGTAACGTCTTCATCCATTATTGGAATGGGTATGGCACAGAATGGGAAACAAATTTTTCATCAGCATATTGTGAAAAAAATTATTCGCATTTGGATTGTTTCGCCCATCTTTTCGTTAGCTATTTCTTATTTTCTAGTACAGCTATTTTTAGAGAAGGATCTCTACGCCATTATTTTAATTGGCAGTATTATTGTTGGAACACTGGGAGTCATTAGTTTAATGCGTACAATGCGTGAAGAGGAGCAATCTATCTATGATGCAGGGGAAGGCATTTAAATTAGTTCCTATAAATATATGTTAATATATAAAACTTAGTAATTCCCTAGAATTAGGAGGAGATTTTAATGAGTTTACAACCACATGGTGGTCTTCTTGTGCAAGCATTTAATCCAGAAAAGGATATTACAACGATTCACAAAAAGATAGAGCTGGATGCAATTTCATTGAGTGATTTAGAGCTAATTGCGATAGGAGGCTATAGCCCAATTGAAGGCTTTCTAACACAGGAAGACTATGAGTCAGTCGTGGAACAAAGCCGCTTAGCATCTGGAGTAGTATGGAGTATTCCTATTACTTTACCTGTTACAAAAGAGAAAGCTGCAACGCTAGAGCCTGGTGATGAAGCTACATTAGTATTTAATGATGTAATTTATGGGGTTATTGAAGTGGCAGATATTTATGAACCGAATAAGCGAAAAGAGGCATTGCTCGTTTATGGTACGGAGGATTTAGCCCATCCTGGAGTTCAAAAGCTTCATGACCGACCTGCAATGTATGTTGGAGGAAAAATTACATTAATCAACCGTATCGCTCGAAAGTTTCCTACATATTCCTTTGATCCAGTGGAAACACGACAATTATTTGCTGAAAAGGGATGGAAGACGATTGTCGGCTTCCAAACTCGTAATCCTGTCCATAGAGCACATGAATATATTCAGAAGGCAGCACTTGAAACGATTGATGGGTTATTTCTAAACCCTCTTGTTGGTGAAACAAAATCGGACGATGTGTCAGCTGCAATTCGAATGGAGAGCTATGAAGTTTTATTGAAAAACTATTATCCTGAAAATCGTGTTCAATTAGGTGTGTTCCCAGCAGCTATGCGCTATGCAGGACCACGAGAGGCTATTTTTCACGCACTAGTGAGAAAAAATTATGGCTGCACTCATTTTATTGTAGGTCGTGATCATGCAGGTGTAGGTGATTATTATGGTACGTATGATGCACAAAAAATCTTTGAGCAATTTACTGAAGATGAATTAGGCATCGTCCCATTAAAATTTGAGCATAGTTTTTATTGTCAACAATGCGAGGGAATGGCTACGACAAAAACGTGTCCACACGATAGTTCGGCTCATGTGATTTTATCAGGAACAAAAGTACGTGAAATGCTACGAAATGGAGAAGTGCCTCCAAGCACATTCAGTCGTAAAGAAGTGGTAGACGTCCTAATTAAAGGCATGCGAAAGGAGGTAGTTAAATGAGCTCAAACATCGTTTGGCATGAAGCCTCCATTACGAAAGAGGAGCGCCGTTCAAAAAACAAGCATCATAGCTTTATATTATGGTTTACAGGCTTATCTGCTTCAGGAAAATCATCGGTAGCAAATGCCTTTGCTCAGAGATTATTTGAAAGAGGTAATCAAGCCTTCGTGTTGGATGGTGATAATGTCCGTCATGGCTTGAATAAGGATTTAGGATTTGATGAGGCAGGCAGAAAGGAAAATATTCGCCGAATAGGAGAAGTTTCTAAGCTATTTATAGAAGGCGGTCAAATTGTGTTAACAGCTTTTATTTCGCCTTATCGGGAGGATCGCCAAGTGGTACGCGAGCTTGTAGAAGATGGCGAATTTCTTGAGGTTTTTGTTAAGTGTTCGGTAGAAATATGTGAAAAACGAGATCCAAAAGGTCTGTATAAAAAAGCAAGAAATGCGGAAATTGCTAACTTTACAGGAATTAGCGCACCGTATGAAGAACCAGAAAATCCAGAAGTTATTTTGGATACAGAACAATATTCCATAGAGGAATGCGTTGAACAGCTGACCGATATTTTAACAGCCAAGGGATATATTTAACGAAAAAATCTGCTCGAGAGGACCATCGAGCAGATTTTTTCTATATTTATTTCACATTTTGTTCCTTTTTCATTCTGTCAATTTCAGGACCTAGCTCATCACGTACTGTCCCTTTCCATGGCTTTACACCAGCAATATAGGAGGAACGAGTCATAATATGTCCACCAACAGGTCCAGTAATGAAGAGGAATAGTATCCCCAGTAATATACGTGGATTGAAATGATCTTCAATCAGCCAAAAGTGAAAGAATACACCGATTAGTACACACATAACACCGAGTGTGGCACTTTTGGAAGCGGCATGGGCACGCGTATACAAATCAGGTAAGCGGATAAGTCCAATCGCTGTCACGACAATAAACAGTGCACCAACTGTAATGAAAAAGATAACTAAACTATTAGCGAGAATTGTCACGTTTAATGATATCTCCTTTCTCTATGAATTTAGAGAAGGCCACTGTACCGATAAACGATAAAATTGCTAGCAATAAAATAATCTCAAGGAAGAAGCTTGTTTCCACTAAGATTGAAAATAGGCCAATAAGGGAAATAAGTGATACACCAAGGGAATCTAAAGCTACAACACGGTCAGATGCTGAAGGGCCTTTTACCATTCGATATATGACAGCAATCATCGATAAGCAAATCACTACAATGACTGCAATAATAAATGTTGTCATGATTTACTCACCTCCAAAATTGCTTTCTCAAATGAATCTCGTATGGAAGCAATTGCTTCATCTACATCACTAATATCAATGGCATGTACATACAATGTTTTCGCATCATCTGAAACATGAACGACAACTGTTCCTGGCGTTAAAGTAATTAGACTTGATAGTAAAGTGATCTCCCAGTCCTGTGTTAGCACAGTAGGATATGCAAAAAAGGCTGGTTGCATATCCAATTTAGGTTTTAACACAACTTTCAAAACTTGCACATTGGCTAATATTAATTCTTTAAAGAACAGCAAAGTTAATTTTAGAAGGGCCCATAAACGGTAGACATAAAGTCGTGACTTGAAAAATCTCCGCATGATGATCAGTAAAATAATCCCCATTATAAACCCAATAATAAAGCCGGCTGCTGTGTAATTAGAGGAAAGGAACATCCATACAAAGGCAAGGACAAAGTTTAAAATCATTTGAAATGCCATAGTGTTAGTCCTCCTTCATTACAGCATCTATATAGATAGATGGATCATGTAATAGTTTTGCAGCATCGTCCATAAATGGTGTTATCCATTCGGAACCAACCCCGTATGCTACAGAAATAATCACTAAAAGGGCCGTAGGGATAAACAGCATTTTATAGTTTGCTTTGTTAATAGTGCCATGTGTGTTTTTCTCCTCACCCCAAAAGGCATAAAGGAAGATACGGATCACGGACAATAGCACGAGTAGTGAAGAGGCTAATATGAAAATACTGCTCCACATACTTCCAGCCTCAAAGCCACCTTGTACAATCAACAACTTTCCAACAAACCCGCTAAGTGGTGGTATACCAGCAAGACCAAAGGCTGCAATTAAATAACACCAACCAAGAGCAGGATATTTCTTCATGAGACCACCCATCTTACGCAAATCGGATGTACCAGTAATGTAGATGATAATACCAATTAACATAAAGAGCGCGGCCTTAATAAGCATATCGTGAATTAAATAGAACATAGCCCCTTTTAATGAAACCTCGTTCATTTGGGAGACTCCAAATAAAATGACGCCGACTGCAATGACAATATTGTAGATAATAATGAGTTTGATATCAAAATAGGCTAAAGCCCCAATACAACCCGCAATAATAGTAGCGATAGCTAATGCCATTAGTAAATCATGCGTATAGGATAAATCGTGTACAAAGAACAGTGTATAGGTACGTGCAATAGCATAAACACCAACCTTTGTAAGCAGGGCACCGAATAGTGTTAATACCGGAATAGGTGCTGCTGCATACGAAGTAGGTAACCAAAAATAGAGTGGGAAAATAGCTGCTTTTAGTCCAAATACCATTAAAAATAGGACAGCAATAACTGTAATAATCCCTGGTTGATTGATATCAGCTATTTTGACGGCAATATCCGCCATATTTAATGTACCTACTACCGAATATGAAAAGGCAACGGTAATAACGAATAAGGCTGATGAAATAACATTAATTAAAATATACTTGATAGAGCCTTTCAGTTGGCCCTTTTCTCCACCTAGAACGATCAGTAAATAGGAAGACATGAGCAATACTTCAAAGAAAACGAACAGGTTAAAAATATCGCCTGTTGTAAAGGCTCCGTTTACCCCAGTTAAAATAAACATAATACCAGGATAATAAAAGAAGCGTTCACGCTCTTTAGTAATGGAACCAAAGCCATACCAAACAACAAAAAATGCAATAAGCAATGTCGTTGTGACGAGTAACGCGGATACCATATCAGAAACCATAGTAATCCCATAAGGAACTGGCCAGTCTCCGAAGGTAACTTTTTGAATACCATCATTTTTCACTTTAAAAAGTAGGGAAATGGCTGAAATAAAAGCAAGTCCAATTCCAAGTAATGAAAATGATCGTTGATACGTTAGATTTTTTTGCCCAAACATTAAAATCATGCCAAAGAAAAACGGGATGATAATGGGCAGTAGTAGGAAGTTATTCATCCTCATCACTTCCTCTCATTAAGCTAATATCATCTGTATTTAGCTCCTGATAGGAACGATAGGCAAGTACCAGGAAGAAAGCTGTTACCCCAAAGCTTATAACAATAGCTGTTAAAATGAGTGCCTGAGGTAATGGATCTGCAAAAGTTTTAGATCCTTCAGTTAAAACGGGAGGTGCTTCCCCACCAAGACCACCCATTGTTAAGATTAGTAAATGGGCACCATGACTGAGCAGGCCCGTGCCTATAATAATACGTAATAAGCTTTTCGATAATAGTAAGTAGACAGCTGCCATAAAGAGAAAGCCGATCACAAAGGCCATAATTATTTCCATTATTCATCCTCCCCAATCGTTTGAATAATGGTCATCGTAACGCCGACAACAACCAAATAGACACCGCTATCAAAAAGCATAGCCGTGTGTAAGGACTGTTTGCCTAGAAGCGGTAAATCGAAATAATCAAAGAAATGAGTGAAAAACGGTTTCCCTACAAACATGGGAAATGCCGCTGTAGCAAGGGCTAAAAGTAAGCCAATTGCTGTTAGATACGTGTAATTAATAGGTAAAATATGACGAACTGTATTAATATCAAAGGCTAACACCAAAAGAACAATCGCGCTTGAAGTTAACAGTCCCCCAACAAAGCCTCCCCCAGGAGTGTAGTGACCAGCTAAAAAGATATGAATGGAGAAGAAGAAAATAATGAAAAATACAATTTTAGCTGTAAATTGTATTATCACATCATTTGTTTTCATGTGTTTTCTCCTTTCTATTCATACGTAGCTTAATCATGGCTAAGATGGCCATACCGGCAATGCCTAGCACTGTAATTTCAAATAATGTATCGAAGCCACGGTAATCTACTAAAATTACGTTGACAATATTTCCACCACCAGCTTTTGAGTAAACGGTTTCCTCATAGTACTTAGAGATGGAAGGAATAAGTTTTTGTGAATGTGATGATAGTGCAACAAGCGTCACCATTACACCAACTGCAATGGAAACAACAGCTCGATTTAACTGAAATCTCATACGCTCTTCGCGTTTACCAAGCTTAGGTAGATGGTAAAACGCCAATAAAAATAGTGCTACAGAGATGGTTTCAATAACTAGCTGTGTTAGCGCTAAATCAGGCGCATTAAAAATGACAAAGAATAATGCAACTGTATATCCAACAGCACCAAGACCGATGATAGCTGTTAAACGAGATTTTGCCAGTATAGTAATAGCTGTTCCAATCAATAACACCAAGATTAAGATAATTTCATATGGCTTGATTGGTGAGGTCTCTTCGAATGAAATACTAAAGGCATCTTTCACAAAAAGAGAGCCGATGACAATAATAGCTATACCACTAAACATATATAGTAAGTAATGACGCATAGAGCCTGTCATATATAGTCGTGATAGACGGTTTAATCCAGTATCTAATCCCTGCATAATTTTGTCGTAAGCATTGTTGAGTGTGAATGCTTGTGGGAATCGTTGATACATTCCTTGCCATTTTGGTAAGGCTACAAATAACAGTACACCTATAATAACAATTCCAATAGTCATGAGTAGCTCAGGGTTAATGCCATGCCAAGCTTCTACATGTATATCAATCGCTTGAGGTGTATCATATAAAAATGGTTGAATGGCTTGAACAGCTGGCTTGACAAAGGTATTCCCGATAAAGTTCGGAATAAAGAATATTGTCACAACTAAAGCTGCTAAAAGTATAGGGGAAATTAACATCCCAATTGGCGCCTCATGTGGCTTATGAGGTAATTGTTCAGGCTTATAATTTCCATTGAATGTTTTGAAAACAAAATAAAAGCTATAAATAAATGTGAATATACTAGCAATCCAAGCGATAATAGGGAATAAAGCACCCCATGTATCAAAGCCGAAAAATTCAAACTTTTGAAGTGCAAGCATAGCAGTTAAAAACATTTCTTTACTTAGGAAGCCGTTAAATGGTGGAAGACCAGCCATTGATAAGCTCCCTATTGCCGCAACTGTAAAACTAATCGGCATAATACTCATTAGCCCACCAAGCTTACGAATATCTCGTGTACCTGTTTCATGATCGACAATACCGGCAATCATGAATAGACTACCTTTAAATGTAGCGTGGTTAATCAGGTGGAAGATAGCAGCAAATGCCGCAAATTTTATCGTATCTATGGATTCGCTAGAATGAAAGGCAACTGCACTTGCACCTAAGAGCGACATAATAAGACCAAGTTGACTTACTGTAGAGAATGCAAGGATACCTTTTAAATCCGTTTGCTTCACTGCAAAGAAGGAACCCCAGAATAATGTTAAGATACCGATACCCGTAACAAGCCACACCCATAGCTCTGAGGCTGCAAAAATCGGTGTAAATCGTGCAACTAAATAGATACCTGCTTTTACCATTGTTGCAGAGTGCAGATAGGCACTAACTGGTGTAGGCGCTTCCATTGCATCAGGTAGCCAAATATAGAATGGGAATTGTGCGGATTTTGTAAATGCTCCTAAGAGCAATAGAATAAGTGACCAAGTGAATAAAGGATGTTCTACTAAATTAGGTGCCATGGCAATCAATTCTCGGATTGAATAGGTCCCACCCATTAAATAAAGAAGAACGAAGCCACCTAGCATCATTAAGCCGCCACCAACCGTAATCATCATTGATTTGAGTGCGCCAAAACGAGAGGCATCACGAGTATACCAATAGCCAATGAGTAAAAATGACGAAATAGAGGTTAGTTCCCAAAAGAAATATAATGAAATTAAATGATCTGACTGTACTACTCCAAGCATGGCTGACATAAATAACAGTAAGTAAACATAAAAGTTATGTAATTTTTCTTTATGTTTATCTAAGTAAAAAATAGAGTAAAGTACGACTAACGAGCCAATTCCAGTAATGAGTAAAGAAAATAATAAGCTTAGTCCATCCAAATACGAGACGATGGAAATATCAAGCGATGGAATCCAAGGAAGCTCTGCAGTGAATACTTCCCCCTTAGACACTTGAGCAATATATGTTGCATAAATAACCGCAAGCGTAGCAGGTACAGCAAGCACAAACCAGCCTGTGTGAATATTTTTCATGCGTTTATATAATAATGGCACTAATATTGCAGCAAGCATTGGAATGAAAATATAAAGTACTTGTAACAAAAAAACCCTCCTTTATGCAGGTAAGTATATCAATTATAACGTACTTTAATTGGGAATGCATATGCACTAATGGGATTTAGCTTGCGGTCGTGGAAGAATTTTCGTTATATTATAAATAGGAAGTTATCAATAAAAATAGAGGAAAAAAATTTTTTATGAGGAATCCATATATCTATGGTTATTTACCATTAATTACAATTTTATTGTTTAGTTTGACATTTGGCATGTATGCTGTTGGCGAATCCTTACAGATTTTTCAATCGATTGGCGTTTATTCAGGTATGCGGGAATTTTTATCTGATTTTGAATTACGTGTATTTCTCCTTATCGTTTTCGCCATTGTTTTTTTTATGTTATTTTCTGCACTTAAACTAGTAGGGGAAACGATTCATGAGTTAGGTATGCTGTTCTTTTCTAAAGACAACGATGGAGCAACTGTTAGTCAGGCTCGAAGCGGCTATATTATCTTATTTATAGGTGCAATGTGTTCGGCATTTGCCATTCAATTTATTTATGTTTTAATAGGTATTTTTGTGATTACGGTGTTTACATACTTTATTTACCTTATCTATAAAATGAGCCAATTCATGTCAATGAGCAGCACAATCGGTCTATTAATCTTTGAGCTTTTTATGTGGACTATTCTTTTAACACTTGTTATTTATGTTGTGTTGAAACTATACAATGGTATTTTGGCAAGTTTGCCGTTTGCAAATTAGATACACATACTAAAAAGGGTAGCAGTCGCTTCAAGACTGCTACCTTTTAGTTCTACTCAAGTAAAACATTAAATAATTGATGATGGATTTTGTATTCCTCTAACTTTTGCATCGTTTGAGGCTTATCATACCCTAGCCATACAGCTGCAGTATATTCATCATTAAGTCCAGCAAGCCAGTAGTCACGATAGTCATTCGTTGTTCCAGTTTTTGCACCAACGTAGCTGCTGTTACTATAGACACCCTGTCCCGTTCCGTTTGCTACAACATCTGCAAGCAGTTCCCGCATGTATTTTACGGTTTTAGGAGACCAGATTTGATCGCGCTGTGTATCCCAACTATAAAGTTCTGTACCATCTAAAGCAGTGACTTTCCGTATGCTATGGGCTAGAGCATAAGATCCGTCAATAAAGCTTGTATATGCGTCTGCCAGCTCTAGTGTTGTCACACCATAGGTAAGCCCCCCTAAAGAAGCGGCAAAATTATGATCCTTTTCTACAATGGAGCGGAAGTGAAAACGGTCTAAGTAATGGAAGGCCGTTTCCACGCCAACTGTTTGAAAGAGACGCAATGCAGATGTATTATAGCTGTGTCGAAAGGCTGTTCGAATAGACACATCTCCATAGGTATAGCCCCCATAGTTTTGCGGACAAAACGAGCCAACACAGTAACGACCTCCATTCACAATTGAATCGGGTGTATGTGCTGTCGTTTCAAAAAAAGGAGCATAGACGGCTAGTGGCTTAAAGGCTGAGCCTGGCTGACGGGTTCCTTGGAATGCACGATGATAATCAAACTTTTCATAGTTTTTTCCTGCATACAGGCTAACAATTTCTCTCGATTGATTATTTATGACAGCACCTGCTGCTTGCAATTCACCTGTTCCTAGAATGGCTGATATTTTTTCTTCATCGTGTAGCTGCTTAGTTGGATCAAGAGCCGTGTTAATAATTAGTCCATTTTGAAATAAGGTATCCAGTCGTTTGTCTAGTTGTGCCTTAATTGCTTTCTTTTCTTCCTCATTATCGGTATTACTCAGTCGATCGGCGTAACCTTCCTTTTCTGCAACTAACCATTTTAACTCTTGGAGTACATAGGTACTGTACATTGGATAACTTTGAATTTTATCTTTAATATTCAATGTAATCGGTGCAGCCTTATAGGTAGCTGCATCTTCTTTTGTAATAGCCCCATTTATTGCAAGTGTATCTAATAATCGTTCCTGCCTCGCTTTAGTTTGATCGAAATTTTTTAACGGGTTATAAAGTGAGGGGTTATTTGGAATAGCTGCAATAAAGGCTATTTCAGCAATGGATAATTCTTGGAGTGGCTTTTGAAAATAATAAGTAGCTGCTCCACCAATGCCATACACTTGATTGCTAAAATAAGACTCATTCAGGTACATTGTTAAAATCGTTTCTTTATCAAACTCTTTTTCTAATTCATAAGCATAGAAAAGCTCTGTTAATTTCCGTTCGTATGTTTTTTCATCAGATAAATAACGCATTCGAACGAGTTGCTGTGTAATCGTACTACCTCCCTGGGAAGTGGTGTTGCTATTCGAATTCGCAACAACTGCTCTTATGATTGCACTTAAATCAAAGCCGATATGCTCATAAAAATCAGCGTCTTCACTTGTGATGAATATTTCCTGGGCAATTTGTGGAATTTCTTGTAAGGTTAGTGGCTGCCGCCATTCGACATATTCCTCACTAAATGTTTGCCCGTCTTGATCTTTCAGTGTGACAGGTAGCTGTGTTTGTACTTCAGGCAAATGAATAGCCTGTGAAATCTGCTGTTCATGTGCTTGTGCTGTATTGATTTCTGTTCGGATGTTGGTACTAATCCACCATAGAGCCGGTAGGGAAAGAAGTATAATAAAAAAACCAAAAGCCTTTTTCATGTGTGCCTCCACTCTTTCTATAAATCCTTCATCAGAATAACATATTTTGGATTGATTCCAAATACTCGGTCGGACCTATTTCCAGCATTTTGAGAATGAATGTTAAAAGTGCAAAAATCGTCAATACTTTGATGAAGAAAACCAATAGGAAGTATGTTAGACTAAAATGAGGTCAGAAAGGATGAAATGTCATCTTTTTCATTGAAACTGAAATTTATCACTAAAGGAGAGACTTCCATGTTTCCACAATTAACAACAGACGTACAAGCAGGCGAAGTGCTTGTAGAAATGAACACAACATTAGGTGCTATCAAAATTAAATTGTTCCCGGAACATGCACCAAAAACTGTTGAGAACTTTTTAGGGCATGCTAAATCAGGCTATTATAACGGCATCATTTTCCACCGTGTTATTCAAGATTTCATGATTCAAGGCGGTGACCCAACTGGTACTGGTATGGGTGGAGAATCTATTTGGGGTAATTCTTTCGAGGATGAGTTCTCTGATCAATTATTTAACCTTCGTGGTGCGCTATCAATGGCGAATGCAGGTCCAAACACAAATGGTTCTCAGTTCTTTATTGTACAAATGAAGCACCTTCCAAGTGATATGCTTCGTCAATTACAAGGAGCAGGCTTCCCAGAAGAGATTATTGAAGCTTACGCTCAAAACGGTGGTACACCTTGGTTAGACCATAAACACACAGTATTCGGCCATGTTGTAGAAGGTATGGACATTGTAGATAAAATTGCAGATGTAGAAAAGGATTTCCGTGATAAGCCATTAGAAGATGTGAAAATTGAGTCAATTACAGTCTTTGAATAATTCTTATAAGGACGTGTAGAGTATGCAAAATTTAATGTACCAATTTTTATATTTCCCTGAAGATAAATCAGGATATATTCCAGCGGCATTTGAATTTTTAATCATGCTTATTTTATGTATCATCGTGTTTACGCTTTTCCGAAAAATTTCAAAGAAGCAAGAAATGAAATCAAAGGAAATTGAAGCGCGTATCTTAGCAGAGAAGAAAAGTACAAACAACCAACAGAATATTTAATTAAAAAGAATCTGCCTCCACTGGAGACAGATTCTTTTATTTACATTTTTCTTTTAGCCCGACGAACCATGTTTTGTAGCGTTTTAAAGGCAGTGACAAAAACAAGGATTAGGGATAAGCCAATCCCACTTAATGCGGTAATAAAGGCTACCCATTCAAACAGTGTATAGCTCCATATACTCTCAAAATCACTGCTATCCTTCCAACCTTCAATGACTAAGTTCATACCGTAAATACCCGACACAACAGTAAATACAGTTAAGATAAACAGTAAATTATTACTGCGATTATCTGATTGATCTTCTTGTGTTCGGTATAAGCTGTTCAATGTTTCTTTCGTTTCCACATAGTGCTCGTTTATACGGAAATACGTTCGCAGCATTTGAGATATTTCTCTGCCTTCTGTTCGAACAATGACTTCTTCAAAATAATAACGAGCAGAAAACTTTGTGATGAGCTCGATTAATTCGTTGACAACCTGTTTATCTTTGCCCCACTTTATTTCACTATATTCATAGGACAGCTTTAAGAGCATCATTTTATAAAAATAATGAATGAACAGATTGTAATAATGGGTACCCATAAATTCCTGAATACTATGAGTACATTTATCAAAAGGCTTATTTGTAATCGTTATTTGTGCCTGTGATGAGGTGATAATATAACTGTTAGGTGCCCATCGTGTATGAGCGTGTTCTTGCACATAATTAGAGATATATTGAGGATTCGTGCTAGATATAAAAGGCTTGCCATCTGGTGTCCTACCATCCACTTGCCCTAATCGAAATAAATGCTCAGGTAAAATTTCTGCTTCTTCCTCAGCTATTAAATAAGCAGATGCTAACATGCGCTCATCCTCAAAAAAAGGTAAGCCTTCGTAGCTATGATCTTGTTGGTGCAGTAGAAAAGGCCGTAAATAGGGGATGAAATGCTTAAATAATAGTTCACTTGTGGATGAACAATGGCCAAATGAAAAAAGATGACTGGCTCCCTTTTCCTCACGCAACTTAGCCTCTAACACTCTAAAATAGTGAATAAAATTCAAAATATCACTAAGATCATTTGGGGTATCTGTCATGCTTGTCCGTACAGTGACAATACCATTCCCAAAGGGACATAGTGTCACATCGATACTCATCACCTCGTAGTCATAATGGCTGCGACTTTCTTGATGTTGTAAGGAACCTTGTATATAGAATGCTTTTGAAAAACGGATAAAATCAGGACTGTCCATTTCGTTTGGAAATAATTTATCCTCTAAAAAGGGATAGAAAAATTGAGCAAGCTCCTCATGGATAATCGTTATATCACCATAAAATGCTTCTTCAAGAGTGGTGTTATTCAACGTGAAAAAGGAAAAGCCTTCTTGTAATAGTACATCACCAATCTTTTCACGATTATTGCTGGAATAGGCAAAAGGAAAAAGGAACGTCATATATGCACGTTTAATCGTTAATGGAGCCAAGCTCATGAAAAACACCTCTCTTTACATCCAATTGATAAGATACTTTTCCACAAAATAATCATTTTAAACATAAAAAGGATATCTACCAAAGTGGAGATATCCCATTCTTTTATTTCTTTATTATTGTTCAAAAGCTTTTTTAAATCGTTTTACACCATCTTGTACGGTTTCAAATGAACAAGCTACATTCATACGGAGGAAGCCTCGGCCTTCTTCACCGTATTTTGTCCCTGGTTCTAAAGCAAGCTTACCTACTTCTAATAAGCGATTCATAAGATCTTTTTCTTCAAGAGCTAGCTCTCTGTAATCAATCCAAATTAAATAAGTGGATTGTGGTTTTGTCACGCGAATGCCTGGAATCTGCTCTAACTCGGCTTTTACATAGTCCATATTGGCAGAAATATATGTGAGTAGTTCATCTAACCAAGCTGAGCCCTCAGTATAAGCGGCATGAAGTGCTACAGAGGCAAACGTATTCAGTGAGCCTTGCCCACTAGCCATATTAATTGCCTCTAGTTGTAAACGTTTTTTCTTATCTGTCACGATCATATAAGAAACTTGAATTCCTGCTAAGTTAAATGTTTTAGTGGGAGCCATACACGTGACAACACGATTAATTTCATCGCCTGCAATTTTTGCTAAAGGTATATGTTTTTCCCCATTGATCATTAAATCAGCATGAATTTCATCAGAAATAATGATGACATCGTATTTAGCGCAAAGTCGTACAATTTCTTTTAAAGTTGCTTCATCCCATACATAACCCCCTGGATTGTGAGGATTACATAATATGTAGGCTTTCACATTTTGCGCTAATGCTTGTTCAAACGCTTCAAAATCATAAACATAGGTACCATCTTTTTCAACTAATGGACAGCTTATAACTTCACGACCATTACTTTTTGGTATGTTAAAGAATGGTGGATAAACCGGTGAGGAGATGAGTACTTTGTCGCCAGGGTTAGTGAAAGCTACAATGCTATTGGCTAAAGCAGCGACGACACCATTGCAGAATACGATAGACTCTTTGTCAATATGCCAGTCATGACGAGTATTTTGCCAGTCTACAATTGACTGGATTGCATCTTCGCCAATAAAACTATAACCAAAAACAGTTTGTTCTGCATGTTGCTGTAATGCCTTTGAAACAGCTGCTGGAGCTGCAAAATCCATATCAGCTACCCACATTGGCAAGATATCAGACGCATCATGTAAGCCATAAACTTTTTCCATTGCGTCCCATTTTACGGAATTTGTACAACGACGTTTAATAGTTTGATCAAAAATAGACAAGCAAATCACTCTTTTCTTTTTTATTTACTATGGTATCATACGAGTATGATCAAAGGATAATAGGTGAGTATTTTGGAAAATATAAAAATGAATCAAGCAGCTGTCCATCTGCTAGAGGAGTGGGATCCATTCCACTTAGGTCCAGACCATTATGATACGGAAACAGCAGATGTTGTAGCGGCATTGCAAGGAATTGATGATCCTTCAACTCTTGCAAAAGTAATTCAAGAAACATATGAGCATTCGTTTGAACAATGGATACCGTTTGAAGATTGTGTAGCCATTTCTTATAAACTGATTGCGATTAAATTTGAAGCAAAATGTATTATCTAAAATATTTTGCATTTTTCTTATAAAAAAGGGGTTGTCATGGGACAACCTCTTTTTTATTGCATATTTGAGGCCACTTCTTATTTAAATAAAGGTAGGATTCCCTGAATGAAAATAATGAATATAGCAATAGGGGAAACGTAACGAATTAACATGAACCAAATAGTAAACATGAAGCTAGATGCAGCCAATTCCTTACGCGAAATATCCTTTGTATAATAATAACCTGCAAAGATAGAAATTAAAAAGGCTCCAATAGGCATGCCTATGCTGTTTGTCATAAAATCAACAAAGTCAAAAATAGAGCGGTCTAAAATTTTTATATCGGATAATATACCAAATGATAGCGCACTTGGAATACCGAAGATGAAAATGATAATGCCGCCAATCCAAGCAATCTTTTTACGCTTTTCAGGTTTGTCTCCAATCGCAATGGCCACTACTATTTCTAACATGGAAATGGAAGAAGTGACTGTAGCAAAAAGTAATAGGATAAAGAAGATTGTTAAGAAAAGACCACCAAGAGGTAACTGCTCGAAGACAGCTGGCAAAATAATAAATACGAGACCCGGCCCTTGATCGGGCGTATAGCCAAGCGCAAATACTGCAGGGAAAATAACAAGACCCGCTAGTAAAGAGATGATAATGTTCATGGATGCAACATTAATCGCAGAGTTACCAATCTTCTCGGTTTTAGACAAGTAGGAGGCATAAGTAATCATTACAGCAATACCTACACTTAGTGAGAAGAATGCTTGTCCTAATGCCATTAAAAACGTTTCAGCGTTAAAGTAAGACCAATCAGGTACAAACATAAATTTAACGCCTTCCATTGCTCCATCTAAAGTTAAGGAGCGTATCACTAACACAATAAAGAAAATGAAGAGTAGAGGCATCATCCATGTGCTTGCTTTTTCGATTCCACCCTTAATACCTGCTGACACAATGACCACTGTTAGCAACATAAATAGTCCTTGTACAAGCACTGCTTCAATTGGGCTGGAAATAATAGTGCCAAATAAATCAGCGTAGTTGATGTCTGAACTAGCATTCGTCAGCTTAAACGAAATGGCGCGTGCTAAGTAGCTTAAAATCCATCCACCAACAACACTATAAAATGATAAAATAAGGCCCGCAATCACCATACCGCCCCAGCCAATTAAATACCAAGGCTTTCCTGGTGCTTGTTCCTTAAATGATGTAACAGCATCTTTTTGTCCTCGTCGACCAATCATAAACTCTGCTATGAGCACTGGTAAGCCAATAAAGAATGTACATAAAATAAATAATAAAATAAAGACACTGCCGCCATTTGTACCTGCCATATAAGGAAATTTCCAAATGGCCCCTAGCCCAATTGCACTTCCTGCAGCAGCTAATATAAACCCAATTTTAGTTGTAAATTGATCTCTCGATGACACGAAAATAAATCCTCCTTATACTAAAGTTTTATTTTACCTCAATATTCGCATAACACAAGCTATTATCAGAATATTGATGATGGCTATTTGTTCATTCCCAGTGGATAGGAACTAGACTGGTAACTTATTAGGAAGGTACTCCTTTTTGAGTAAAAGTTTGTAACAATTGGATGAGAAGTTTCGTTCCATTAACAAAAGGAGGGATCATGTTGACGGAAGCTGAGTTAATAGTGAGGGCACAGAAAGGGGATAAAGATGCTTATATTGAACTTATCCGCATTCATCAACGAACCGTTGAAAAGTTTGCCTTTCAATGTGGTGTACATACAAACGATTTAGCTGATGTTTCACAGGAAGTATTTGTGAAACTGTATCGGTTTTTACATCAATTTAAACAGGATCGATTTACAACGTGGCTTTATAAAATCACTTTAAATGCAACACGTGATTATTATCGGAAGGAACAACGACAGCAGGCAAAAGAGAACAAACTCCATGCTCAGCAACAAAATGCCTATACATCAGCAGAAGATAATGTACTTTTGTTCGAAGAGGACAGGCATCTACACAGTGCTATTCAAGCTCTTGATGAAAAATACCGTTATCCTCTCGTTTTGTATTATTTCCACGAATTAAAATACGAAGAAATCGCTGAAGTCTTAAATATTTCATTATCTACGGTCAAAGTGCGATTATTACGTGCGAAAGAAAAGCTAAAGGCAGCGTTAATGCAGGAGGGGAGTGTTGAAAATGGATGATAAGCAATTTGAGCAACGTATGGCACTACTGAATAAATCCTATGAGCGAATGGAATCACAGTTAGATCCACAACGAGTTCTTCAGCAAATTGATGCCGAGGATTACGCAAGAGAATCTTTAGAAAGCGTCAATATGGCTCAAAAGCCTTCTGCAAAGTGGCAAAAAACGGCTGTATGGATCGCTAGCATTGCCAGTGTGCTCTTGGTAGGTATTTTAATTTCGTCTTATATGTATCCTTCAGCATTCGTTCAGTCAGATGAAGAAAAGATTGAAAGTAGCTATGAAGAGTGGTTCTCTAGTTTACAAAAGAAGTATCAAGAGAAACGTGAAAAAACACGCATTGAGTTGAATATACCTGAGGATGACTTTAAGAAACTTTCGTTTGTTGAAACGGCGGACTATATATACAATGATAAAGCTAAAAATAAAAAAATAGTGTTAAATAGAATGGCTTATGATTCAAAATATTTAACGCAGTTAGAGCAAGAAATACTAGATAGTTTGCAAACACCTCGAGAAATGATTGAGCGAATTGAGAAGAACAAAAAACCGATGTCATTTGGCGAGTCTAGATATTTCTTTAGCAAATATTACTACCCAACGAAAGGCGTTTTACAATATTATACAAATGAGCTTTCCCACTATAATACAATGTTGTCACAAAAAAAGAACGATTATCCTAAAGAGCTAAATCAGTTAATTGCAACGGCCAAAAAACAATATTTTGAGTTGTCTTATGATGGACAAAACTATAGTTTTAGAACAAATCCCATTTTTATGAAGGATGCACCAGTATCTATTGACCGTCTTCATCCTGATGTATTAGGTTATTTTAAATATTTAGCTATGGGCTCTTTATTCAATGGTGAGGATTTACGATTTTCTGCAGAAGAATCTGCTCGTATTTTAAAGTTATACGAAAGAACATTAGTAAATGACCTATCAACATCAGGACTCGATAACCTATTGCGAAATTTAAACAAAGAGTTCGAAAATGCCTGGCTTGTATTATTAAAAGGTATTGATGACAAAATGAGATACTCACCCAAACATATAAAGCTATTAAAGGATACGGCAAATGGGAAGTATGGAGAATCGATGCGCTTGACCGCACAATTCATCGTTGAAGAATTTAAGGGAAGTGGGAAATCCAAAACATTAGATCAGCTAACAAAACAGGATATCGGGATAGAGCTTTCTCATTTAAGTAATGATGTCTACAGACAATCAGAAGATGGTGCAACAAGTTTGCGCATTGATTTTCGATGGATTTATCAAACTGAATCCCTTTACAATGCCTATATAACAAGTAAAGATGATAGCATTCTAGAATCATTGAACCCAATAAACGTTGTAAGCCTATTCTTATATGCACAAGGTAAAGGTGATCAAGAAACAGCTAAGCAGTTACTATCTCAAGATGTCGATTTAAGTAAAGTGTCTCCATTTGATGGGATGGAACATTTTACAATTCTTTATGCAACAGATGCCTCTCATACAACCATTAAAGCTGGTGTTAAGCCAGAATCAGTTCAACTAATTGGTCAGCATGTAACCTTCCAGTTAGGTACAGTGACTACAGGAAAAGGTGAAAAACGTTGCATCATTACAGCCATTTCCGAGTAAGGAGATTTTTTGCCCCGTTTTTACTCGTATGTTATAATTTAAGCGATATATACGTAGCAAACAAATAGAAAGTGGGCAAAGGTTATGGTAAAAAAATATGAATTAGGAGACGTGTTGACCGGAAAAGTTACAGGTATTCAACCATACGGTGCATTTGTTGCATTAGATGACAATACGCAAGGCCTTGTGCATATTTCGGAAATAACATACGGCTTTGTGAAGGACGTTAGTGAATTTTTAGCTGTTGGGCAAGAAGTAGAGGTTAAGATACTTGAAATCGATGAAGAGGCCGAAAAGATAAGTTTATCGATGAGAGCGCTACAGGATCGCCCAGCAACAGTAAGAAAAAAAGATGCACCACCACGCAAATCATTGCAGGACCGTGTAGATGAATCGGATGCAAATGGTTTTAATTCCTTAAAAGATAAATTACAGGACTGGATTGAACAATCCGGTCAATAAGAAAACGAGGATACTTTCGAATGAAGGTATCCTCGTTTTTTTACTATTGTTTTTTTAGTTTGCGAATTCGATATTGTAGGTTTTGTCGGCTCATTCCAAGCGCATTTGCTGCCTTTGTAATATTGCCCTCATATAAATTTAAGACATTTTGCACATAATATGATTCGGCTTCACGCAAATAAGCATCAAGCGGCATGACATTATGATTTTGATGAAACATAAAGAACTCGGGCTCTCGATTGTTTGTGTCTTGCTGTTGTACTTTGAAGCGGAAATGTAAAGGCAATAAATCTGAAGTAACAGTGGACTCCGTTGTCATAAAGGACACAATTTCATCGAGTAGTAGCTCAAGTTCCTTTAAATTACCTGGCCAATCATATTGTAAAAATAATTCTTGTACATCTGGTGCAAGTTCAGTGACTTGTGAGGCAAATCGTTCTCGATGTCGACTAAAATAATCTTCGACAAATGGAAGAATATCTTCTTTTCGATCCGTTAAATTAGGAATGGTAATAGCCATTGTTGCAAAGAAATAATAAAGAGACTTTGACAGCTTTTTCTCGGCAATCAATGTAATAGGGTCACTACCTACACTTCCAATCAGCATATATTTGGACTGGGGAAGCGATTGTAGTATATCTAACAGCTGCTCTTGAATGTCTAAGCTCAGAAAATCTATGCGTTCAAAGAAAAAGGTATACTCTTTATCTTCTTCTAAAAGCTGTTGTAATTTATCAAGAACCGATTGAGCTGAGCGGCGACTAACGAGTGTTACGAAGGCGTCAGGATCCGGAGAAGCAGCATGGTGAATACCTTCAGCAACTAAATCTTTCCCAGTGCCCGATTCGCCAATTAATAAGACAGGTAATTTTACGGCAGCAGCTTTTTTAGCGTTCTCGATCACCTGCTTCATTGCTTCAGAGTCAGCTTTAATCATATCAAATGTTAGGGGTTCATCGTAACGACGAAGGGGTTGATAAACAAGCTTTTCCAAAGAAGTAATATCACGAGCAAATTCGATTGCTCCAATCAGCTTACCTTCAACAAAAAGTGGAAAAGTATCATTGATTGTTGTAATTTCATGGCCATTTTTATTCCAATAGGATTGTTTTACATTGATTTCTTTTTTTCCTGTTTGTAAAACACGCATTAATGTACTTTCGTGTTGACGGAAGGAAAACATTTCAATAATCGAACGATCTGCAAGTTCATCAAAATGAAACCCTTCAATTTCTTTCATTTTTGTGTTGTAAATAATTGTTTTACCAGATAGGTCTACTGCATGAATACCAACGGATACATTTGTTGCAATAAACTCATAAAAAGGTAGTAAAGGTTCAGAATTTTTCATAAAAAAGTGCACCTCAAAAATTTTTTACTTGAAATATGCAACGAAATTTTGCATTATAATAAGTGTAAGAATATTTTATACGCAAAGATATTTTGCGTCAATGTTTTTTGCATACCCAAATAGATCTCACAAGGGAGGATTAAGTATGATTCCATACAAACACGAACCATTCACAGATTTTTCACAAGAGGCAAACTACAATGCTTATGTAGAGGCTTTAAATAAAGTTGAAGGTTACTTAGGTCAAGACTATCCACTAATTATCGGTGGCGAACGCATTACAACTGAAGATAAAATCGTTTCGTACAATCCTGCAAAGAAAACAGCAGTAATTGGTCGCGTTTCAAAAGCGAGCAAAGATTTAGCTGAAAAAGCGATGCAAGCAGCAGATGAAACATTTAAGACTTGGAAAAAAGTTGATCCAGCTATTCGTGCAGACGTTCTTTTCAAAGCAGCAGCGATTATCCGTCGTCGCAAACATGAATTCTCTGCATTATTAACAAAAGAAGCTGGTAAGCCTTGGGCAGAGGCTGATGCAGATACAGCAGAAGCTATCGACTTCATGGAATACTATGGTCGCCAAATGCTACGCATTAAAGATGGCCACCCAGTAGAAAGCCGTCCAGGTGAATACAACCGTTATGACTACATTCCATTAGGTATCGGTATCGTGATTTCTCCTTGGAACTTCCCATTTGCAATCATGGCTGGTACAACAGTAGCTGCATTAGTAACAGGGAACACAGTGTTATTAAAACCAGCGTCAACAACTCCAGTTATAGCATATAAATTTATCGAAGTATTAGAAGAAGCTGGTCTTCCAGCAGGAGCTGTTAACTTCGTACCAGGTTCTGGTGCTGAAGTAGGTGACTACTTAGTCGATCATCCAAAAACGCGCTTCATCAGCTTCACAGGTTCACGTGATGTTGGTTTACGTATTAACCAACGTGCTTCTGTGTTAAATGAAGGTCAAATTTGGATTAAACGTGTTATCGCTGAAATGGGCGGTAAAGATACAATCGTTGTCGATAAAGAAGCGGATTTAGAGCTAGCTGCACAATCGATCGTGAAATCAGCATTTGGTTTCTCAGGTCAAAAATGTTCAGCATGTTCTCGTGCAGTCATCGTAGAAGATGTGTATGACCAAGTAGTAGAGCGCGTGGTTGAATTAACAAACGCTTTAACAGTTGGAGACCCAACAGACTTCAGCAACTTCATGGCAACAGTTATCGACCAAGCCGCTTTCAACAAAATTACTGAGTACATTGAAATCGGTAAAGGCGAAGGCCGTCTAGTAGCTGGTGGTACAGCTGACGATTCAGTAGGTTACTTCGTACAACCAACAGTATTCGCTGACGTTGATCCTTCAGCTCGTATTATGAAAGAAGAAATCTTCGGACCAGTTGTTGCGATTGCAAAAGCAAAAGACTTTGACCAAGCAATTGACATCGCAAATGACACAGAATACGGCTTAACAGGTGCAGTTATCACGAAGAACCGTATGAATTTAGAAAAAGCACGTGAAGAATTCCATGTAGGAAATCTTTACTTCAACCGTGGCTGTACAGGTGCAATCGTAGGTTACCAACCATTTGGTGGCTTTAACATGTCAGGTACAGACTCAAAAGCTGGTGGTCCAGACTACCTACAACTGCATATGCAAGCTAAAACAACTTCAGAAATGCTTTAATTTTCAAATTGACGTTAGGGCGGTTCAAATAAGTAGAAATTGAGGCATTTCAAATGAATTTGGGACACTTCTCCAGGTAATGCTACCCCTGGCTAAAACCGTAACATGACATGGTAGTTTACTTTGGAGAAGTGAACAAATTTACCGTTTGAATTATTGGTTAATCATTCTACTTATAGAGATACATAGTCCCTTTCTTCCATAGAGTTTTTATTATGATTTAGTTAGGAGAGAACAGGATATGACAAAAAGTCAACAAGTTATTGAACAAACGCAAAATTTTGGTGCAGCAAACTATCATCCACTGCCAATCGTAATTTCAGAGGCTGAGGGTGCTTGGGTTAAAGATCCAGAGGGCAACAAATACTTAGATATGTTATCTGCTTATTCAGCTGTAAACCAAGGTCATCGTCACCCAAAAATTATCGCTGCTTTAAAAGAGCAAGCAGATAAAGTAACGTTAACTTCTCGTGCATTTTACAGTGAAAACCTAGGTGAATGGTATGAGCTAGTAGGTAAATTAACAAATAAAGAAATGGTATTACCAATGAATACAGGTGCTGAAGCTGTAGAGACTGCGTTTAAAGCAGCTCGTCGTTGGGCATATGATGTAAAAGGCGTAGAAGATGGTAAAGCTGAAATTATCGCATGTAATGGTAACTTCCATGGTCGTACTATGCTAGCTGTATCTTTATCTTCTGATGAAGAATACCGTCGTGGCTTCGGTCCAATGTTACCAAACGTTAAACTAGTAGATTACGGTAATCTTGAAGCATTAAAAGCGGCTATTACACCAAATACTGCTGCATTTTTAATTGAACCAATTCAAGGTGAAGCTGGTATCGTTATTCCTCCAGAAGGTTTCTTAAAAGCAGCTCGTGAACTTTGCCGTGAAAACAATGTATTATTCATCGCAGACGAAATTCAAGCTGGTTTAGCACGTACTGGTAAAATGTTTGCTTGTGATTGGGAAGAAGTAGAGCCAGATATGTACATCCTAGGTAAAGCACTAGGTGGCGGTGTATTCCCAATTTCTTGTGTGGCTGCAAACCGTAGCATCTTAGGTGTCTTCAACCCAGGCTCACACGGTTCAACTTTTGGTGGTAATCCTTTAGCATGTGCAGTTTCTATTGCATCTATTAAAGTTTTACTTGATGAAAAATTAGCAGAGCGTTCTCATGAGCTTGGCGAATATTTCAAAGGTAAATTAAGAGAAATTAACAACCCAGTCATTAAAGAAGTACGCGGTCGTGGTTTATTTATCGGTATGGAATTAACAGAGGCTGCTCGTCCATACTGTGAAAAACTAAAAGAACTAGGTTTATTATGTAAAGAAACACATGATACAGTTATCCGTTTTGCACCACCACTAGTGATTTCTCAAGAGGATTTAGATTGGTCAATCGAACAAATTGAAAAAGTATTTAAACTTTAACAAAATGTTCACATTTTAATTCGGAAGTATGTTACAATGATGCCGATAACTATCATTAAAAAAAACAAAGAGGCGATTTAATAATGTCTGAAAACTTAAATCTTTTCACATCAACACAAGATGTCATTCAAGATGCTCTAAATAAACTTGGCTATGATGAAGCAATGTATGAATTACTAAAAGAACCGCTTCGCATGCTCCAAGTACGTATCCCAGTGAAAATGGATGATGGTACAACAAAAGTGTTTACTGGTTACCGTGCACAACATAATGATGCAGTAGGACCAACAAAAGGTGGGGTTCGTTTCCACCCACAAGTATCTGAAGAGGAAGTTAAAGCGCTTTCAATGTGGATGACATTGAAATGTGGTATTGTCGACCTACCATACGGTGGTGGTAAAGGCGGTGTCATTTGTGACCCTCGTCAAATGTCTATGGGCGAAATCGAACGTTTAAGCCGTGGCTACGTACGTGCAGTAAGTCAAATCGTAGGACCAACAAAAGATATTCCTGCGCCAGACGTATTTACAAACGCACAAATTATGGCATGGATGATGGATGAATATAGCCGCATGGATGAATTCAACTCTCCAGGCTTTATCACAGGTAAGCCACTAGTACTTGGTGGTTCTCAAGGTCGTGACCGTGCGACTGCACAAGGTGTTACAATCGTAATCGAAGAAGCAGCGAAAAAACGTGGTATTGATATTAAAGGTGCTCGCGTTGTTATTCAAGGATTTGGTAACGCAGGAAGCTTCCTTGCGAAATTCATGCATGATTTAGGTGCAAAAGTAATCGGTATTTCAGATGCTTATGGTGCACTTCATGATCCTGAAGGTTTAGATATCGACTATTTATTAGATCGTCGTGATAGCTTCGGAACAGTAACAACTTTATTTGAAAACACAATTTCAAACAAAGAATTATTAGAGCTTGATTGTGATATTTTAGTGCCAGCTGCAATTGAAAACCAAATTACTGCTGACAATGCTCACAATATTAAAGCCAATATCGTAGTAGAAGCAGCAAATGGTCCAACAACTGCAGAAGCAACTAAAATCTTAACAGAGCGTGGCATTTTACTTGTACCAGACGTATTAGCCTCTGCTGGTGGTGTGACAGTTTCTTACTTTGAATGGGTTCAAAATAACCAAGGTTATTACTGGACAGAAGAAGAAGTGGAAGAACGTCTATACAAAAAAATGGTTGAAGCATTTGATAATGTATATACAACAGCTACAACACGTAACATCAACATGCGCTTAGCAGCTTACATGGTAGGTGTTCGCCGTACTGCAGAAGCTTCTCGCTTCCGTGGATGGGTGTAAGCAATAGATCGAAAAACGAGTCATTCCTTAATCGGATGGCTCGTTTTTTTCATGTTTATTCGTATAAATAAGATGTTCAAGTCGCTGCTCTAACATCATTTTTTTCTCCTGCCGAACTCTCCGTACCTGAAGATATTTAAACGTAATGATTCCCCCGATCAACAGGATACAACAAAAAACGACAATTATAAGCATAACCATAGCAAAATCCCTTTTCCTTAAAGTAACCCTAACTATACAGATGCAGCCTAAACAAAATCTGAACAGATGAACTATTACGATTAGATAAAACCAGTATAATGAGCCTTTTGTTCAGATTTTGTTCAGACATAATATAGTACATTAGAATGTGTTGAAAATACAAGAATAGAAAGGAGAAAAGGAGAATTATAGGGATATTTGAAGGACGGAGGTATGAAGAAATGACAAGGAAAAAACGCTGGCTACGTTCCCTTTCTGCGGTGCTCTCGTTGTCTTTAATTACAAGTAGTGTATCGTTTTTAGGAATACAGGAAAAAGCACAAGCAGAAGATTCTGGTGACCCGGTGGTAACTATGGGTAGTCCAGGTGGTGTCAATAGTGGTTTAATTTCATGGGTGGATGTAGAAAAAAGTGCAGGAATAAAGGAAGGCGAAATTCAAATCCCTTCTTTAACAGATTTAGCCACAGAAGGCAATTGGTCAGTTGTAGGAACTGTTCAAAATGATAAAGTAGCAAATGCATTAAATTTTAATGGAGGTATCCACATATCATCCGGAAAAGGCTATTATAGCCGATCAGGGGCAGATTTCGATACTAAAAGCTCAGCACGAGATATTTTTTCAGTTCAAAAAAGTGATAATTATTCTGGATTTCCTTGGGAATGGGGAGGAAGTTATACTGCATCATCTCAGTATGGACTGAATAATGGTCAACAGATTCGAACCTATTTTGGTAGTAAAAAACATCGTGATGTAAGTATTGGCAAACATGATTTAAAGAACGGTTCACTAATGAATATTTGGAGTGCAACCAATGACTGGGGACTTTCACTAAATGGTAAAATATTATCTAATGATTCCACCACTAATGAAACTAATTTCACCTCCCCAATAACAAGTAGTAATTCTTATTATTTTGGAGCAGGTCATAATTCTCGATTTAATGGAATAATTAATGAAACGATAGTTTATAACCGTAAACTTGAGGATAATGAGCGTAAAAAGGTAAATAGCTACCTTGCATTAAAATATGGGATTACATTGAAAGATGATGGTAGTTTAATTGATTATATTGCTAGCGATGGTTCTACAATGTGGAAAGCTATTAACAATACAGATTATGGCAACCACATTACAGGTATTGGACGCGATGATAACGGTGCTTTATATCAAAAACAATCAAAATCTCAAGTGAATGGTGCGAATATTACAATTTCTTTGGGAAATGAGATCCAAGCAACGAATGCAGAAAACCTTAACACAATCACAAACGACAAATCATTTTTCATGTTTAGTGATAACGGACAAGACGCAACATTTGCTACTCCATTATCTAAAGAAGCTGAGCAGTTACAACATACTAAACGTATCTACAAAATAGAAAAAACAAATTGGTCAGATACAGATATTACGCTGCAAGTAGAAAAAGTAGTAGGTGCAACAGATTGGCCGCTTTATTTAGTTATTAGTGCAGACGACCAATTTGACACTAGCGATTCATTCCACCAGCTTACAGATGGAAAAGTAACGTTAGATAGTAGTAAATTTACGAATGGTGCATACTTTACGATCGCAGCACCTGTGCCAACAATTGAAAGTGCATCACTCGAGCATGCACAAGCAGGGGGCAATCAAATTACCCTAACGTTTGACAAAGATATTAAATTGACTATTGGAGAAGGCTTTACGATTACAGTTAGTGGTAATACAATTACAAATGCAATTTTTACAGTTGATCCAGCTGATGCGAAAAAACTCATTATCACATTACCAGCTGATACAGTTGTAACAGGCAATGAAGTAAAAATTGACTATAATACTACTCAAGGTAGCTTAAAAGGGACAAGTGGTGTGTCCGTAAGTAACTTTGAAGTACAAATCGTTAATAAAGAGCTACTTCAAGCGAAAATAAATGAAGCAGAAGGTTTAACAGCTTCAGACTATACAGCCGAAACATGGGCAGCTTATCAAGAGCAATTAACAGCAGCTCAAAATGTATTAAATGATCCAAATGCAACGCAAGAAGAAGTGAATCAAGCATTAGCTGATTTAACTATAGCTCAAGAAGCGCTACAAAAAGTAACTGGTGTTAATAAAGAGCTCTTCAATCTAAAGTAGATGAAGCAACAGGTTTATTAGAAACAGATTACACACCAGAGACTTGGGCAAATTATCAAAGTAAATTAACAGCAGCTCAAAATGTATTAGATGATCCAGATGCTACCCAAGAAGAAGTGGATCAAGCGTTAGCAGATTTGACAATAGCCTACAAAGCATTAGAAAAAGTATCTGGCGTTAATAAAGCACCACTTCAAGCGAAAGTAGAAGAAGCAGGAGGTTTAACAGCTTCAGACTATACACCCGAAACATGGGCAGCTTATCAAGAGCAATTAGCGGCAGCTCAAAATGTATTAGATGATCCAAATGCAACGCAAGAAGAAGTGAATCAAGCATTAGCTGATTTAACAGTAGCTCAAGAAGCGCTACAAAAAGTAACGGGTGTTAATAAAGAGCCGCTTCAATCAAAAGTAGATGAAGCAACAGGTTTATTAGAAACAGATTACACACCAGAGACATGGGCAAATTACCAAAGTAAATTAACAGCAGCTCAACATGTGTTAGATGATCCAGATGCTACCCAAGAAGAAGTGGATCAAGCATTAGCTAATTTAACAGTAGCTCAAAAAGCTTTAAAACCAGTCCTTATAACAGCAGGTCTAGGCTCATTAGTACCATCTCAAGGTGCACTAAATCCAAGCTTCTCATCAGAAGTAACAGATTATACAATGAACGTTGATAATGCCACATCACAATTAACGTTCTTAGCAACACCAATTATTCCAGGTGCTTCGGTGACAACAACGGTCAATGGACAACTAGGTACCTTTGAACAAATTCCACTACAAGTAGGGGAAAATATAATTGTGATTACAGTAGCAGATGGAAACGGTGATGTGAGACATTACACGATTAAAGTATATCGTGAAGCTTATACAGGTGGGGGTAATTCAGGTGGCGGAGGTACATGGACGCCAGATCCAACACCACCGGTAACACCGACACCAAGTGAAACAAAAACAAAAATTCAGGTAGAACTTGAAATTGATGGTGACAATCCACTCGAAAAAACAACGGTGGAAATTCAACGTACGAAGCATGCGAATGGTAGTGTAACAGACTTTGTCAACTTAACATCAGCGCAAGCATTAGAAGCAGTAGAAAAAGCGAAACAAATTGGCAATAGCATTGCACGTATCGTTATTCCTGATGTGAATGATGAAGTGGATCAAGTAACGGTAGAAGTACCAAAACAATCTCTCCAAACGTTACGTGACAATGGTTTATCATTAGAAATTTCTACTGAAAATGGTCATATTGCGATTCCGCATAGCTCAATGGAAGGCATTGACGACAACTTCTACTTCCGTTTAGTACCAGTGAAGAAAGAAAGTGAGCGTCAAGCGATTGAGGAACGTGCAAAAGCAGAGCAAGTCGTACGTGAAACACTAGAAAGTGATGATGTCCATGTTGTAGCACGTGCGATGACAATTGAAACGAATATGCCAAGTCGTCCTGTTCAAGTGACACTACCTTTAAAAGGTGTGAATGTACCAACAGCGGCAGCGGAGCGTCAAGCATTCCATGATCAATTAGCTGTATTCATTGAACACTCAGATGGCGAGAAAAAAGTAGTGTTCCCTGAAGTCGTAACAATGGCGAAGGGTGAACTTGGTCTACGTTTTACTGTAGAAAAGTTTAGTACATTTACGATTATTCAATTTGACAAGCAAGAGGTTGAACAACCAGCGGTAAGTGAGCACGAGGCTTATATTAAAGGATTCTCGAATGGCACATTTGGTCCTGATAAGAATGTAACACGTGCACAGATAGCCATCATGATGGCTCGTATTTTAGGCTACACAGAAGGACAAGCAGTCCATAAAGCACCATTTAAAGATGTAGCAAAAGATCATAGTGCGGCAGGAGCGATTGCCTTTGTTAAAGAACAAGGCATTATGAATGGTGATAACAATGGTAACTTCCATGCAAATAGCAACATCACGCGTGCTGAAATGGCAGCAGTCGTAGCCAACTATAAACAGTTTTCTGTAGAAGAAGGGGCAGCGATTACGTTCAAGGATACAAAAGGCCATTGGGCACAATGGATTATTGAAGCAAATCGCGCCTCAGGCATCATCAACGGTCTTGAGGACGGAAGCTTTGCACCAAATGCAGCGTTAACACGTGCACAGGCTGTTGTAATGATGAACCGCATGTTTGAACGCGGTCCATTACATGGCGTGACAGAACCAAGCTTCCCAGATGTTAAAGCCACACATTGGGCTTTCAAGGAAATCGAAGAAGCAGCTAACTCTCACAAGTATTTTATTGATGAGGAAGGCAAAGAGCAGCTTTCAAAATAATAATAGTTTAAGCAGGCTAGGGAGAAAATCCTTAGCCTGTTTTTTTATTAGAGTTGAAAGTACTTTGTATTTTATTTTAATTAGTACTTTTGTTCAGATTTTGTTCAGATGAAATTTGTTAGACTTAGTGAGGTTATTTTATTATTGAAATTTAAATAAATGAGGAGGAAGTAATAGATGAAGAAAAGCAATGTATTATATGACAAACTATTTAAAACTGCACTAGCTACAACGATGGCAACAAGTGCCATTGCAGTTGTGGCACCAGACTATACAAAAGCAAGCGAAAATGAGGAGATTTTTTCGGATGTTAAAGTATCCTCTGATTATTATGAATATGTGAATGAATTATTTGAGCGTGGTTTTGTTAGTGGCTACAAAGATGGTTCATTCAAACCAGGAGGACTTTTAACACGTGCAGAAGCCTCAAAAATTTTAGCACTCAATTTAGGACTAGATGTTACTAAATCATTTCATCATACATTCAAGGATGTTCCAACGAGTGATTGGGCATACCCGTACATAGCAGCGTTAAAAGAAGCAGGCGTTATTGATGGATTTCAGGATGGAACCTTCAAACCAAATGCTCCGATTACACGAAATCAAATGGCGAAAATTATTGTTAATGGCTATGGCTTAGAGCCTGCAACAGAAATTAATTTACCATTTTCAGATACACAAACAGAAAATAATTGGGCTGCCCCTTATATTCAGACTTTATTTGATTTAGGTATCACAACTGGACAAACTGCTACAAAATATGGTGGAGATTCAACAGTAACACGTGGGAACATGGCAGCATTTACAATCAGATCAGAGGTAACAACGGATTATCGTGATAACCGCCGACCAGATGAGAAAATGATTACTTCTATAAATGGGAACAAAATGACAATTGGTGGTCAGGTGTATTACATCAAAAAAGAGTTACAGCCATTACTTCATGCACGAAATTTAGCTTTATTAAATGAGGCGAATCTAGATTTTATCAAAATTGGTACAAAAATTATCGGAATTCGTAATTTAGAATTAGTAAACGGTGGTACAGCAGAAAATCCACTGACATTAGATTTGGCTGGTGGTACAGTCGAGGCAAATATAACAATTGCTGGCGATTATATTAAACTGGCAAACGCAAATATCACAGGTGATATAACGGTTAAAAAAGGTGACCAAAAACAAATTGAATTAAATGGGCTAGCGTTAAACGGTCGCTTAATTATTGAAGGGGAAGCAAAACGTGAGCAAGAATCGGTCATTAAGCTTGCAAACACAACAGTGGATGAGATTGTTGTAAATCGTGACAAAACTAAGATCTTGACAGATAATGCTTCACCAACTATTAAGGTTGATAACAATGTATCTAATATTGAAATTGCTGGTAAAATAAGTTCCATCAATTTTAGTGGCAATCAGGATGTTGTCGTAAAAGGACAGCTTGAAACTAACAATTTAACAATTGATACCCCAATAAAAGTAACGCTTGAAAACAAAGCTCAGCTACCATCTGTGGAAACAAAACAATATGGAAGCCAATTAATTGTCCCTAAAGACACTATAATTGATACGTTAATTAAGCCAGAAAATATCAAGCCTGAAGAAGCTGTAAAGTACCCAGCAGGAGAAACGGCAACAATAAAAAATGTAACAAATAGTGAGGTAGTTGAACGCCCAACTACGCCATTAACTCCAACTCCTTCAACTGGCGGTGAATCTTCAGGAGGCGGTTCAACAGGTGGTGGAAATAATGGAGGCACAACGAACCCATTTGTATCCCAAACTTTAAAAGCCAATAATGTTGAGGATACAGACAACAAAGACCCACTTGCTGTAGGCATGATTGGTACAACAGTTACATCAAGTAATAATAATGTTGCAACAGCTACCTTAAAAGATGGAGAAATCATTATCACATCAAAAGGTCCTGGTACAGCTATTATCTCAATTAAAGAAGATGCACCTTCCTTAAAAGAAGCACAAATTATCGTTACAGTAGATGCTAATGGTAAAATAACACATATGATTAAACGTCCTCTTGAGGTAGTGCAAGATAAAATTACTGCAACACCAGCACCAAGTGCAGAGGATGCAATAAAAATATTTGAAGGTGTTGATATTAAAGGTGTAACACCGGAAAATATTACAGAAGTAACAGCTGCCGTGAAAAAAGCGATTGCTGAAAAAGGTAAACCGTTAACAGAAAATGAATTAAAGTTAGTAGTTGATACGGCATTGCTTCCTTCGCTTATAAAAAAAGATAACCCAAGCTTAGAGCAGGTATCAACACCACTCGATTTAGTTACAGTTGGACCAAATGGTACAAGCTTTGAATGGAAGTCAGCAACAAAAGTGGGCGACCATAATGCAAACATCGACCTATCAACAGGTAATGTAACTCAAGATGATGCAGATAATAAAAATGATAAACTTATGTTAAATGTTACAGCAACGAATGGAAATGCATCTAAAGAAAATTCCATCGAAACTACAGTTTTAGAATCGAAAAAGCCATACCTAGTAAGTGCAACTTTAAATGATATCGATAAAGATGGAAATACTTCACCAGGTGATACAATTACATTCAAATTTAGTGAACCTGTCAAATATTCAGGTAATACAGAGGATCATAATATTGATGAGCATCTTTTTGGAAAAGACTTTGTCTTTGGTATGGGAACTGATCAATATCCAATCAACGCTGTTTGGTCTGAAGATGGGACAAGCCTAACAATGACAATCGGTGGAGACACAACTAGCCCTAATGTCTATAAAGTAGGCTCTGAAATATCCCTAGTGGAAGGCTCTGTAAAAGATGCAAATGGTGGTGAAAGTATATCCAATTCAGTTAAATTACAACTTGAGCCATTTGCTTATGAAATTGTTCAAAATGATTTAACAGGGGACTTTATCTGGAAAAACAATGAGGTTGTAAGTGAAGCAGCTGGGAAAATTCAAGATTCAATTACTTTCTCACAGAATGGGGAACCGGTAGAAGGTTTAGAAATTTCATATACAGATGAAGATATCGCTCAAGGTACTATCGCATCAGGTGTATTCTCACTTAAATCTGTAAATGTTACAAAAAACGGTAATACACAAAAAATCATTTTTGCGGATGGGGAAACTCTTAAGGTTACTACGTCAACGGTTTTACGTGTAAAAGACAATACAGAAGTAACAAATAGTATAAATCATATTCTTGTGAAAAATGGTTTGGTAAAAACAATTACAGTAGATGATTCTGTAACAGATACTATAACAGTATCTAAAGCAACTTTAGCTAACCCGGTTACTATAGACGGTAAGGATAAATTAATATTTAATGCAGGATTGGCGGTTACAGCATCTCAAGATGAAGTTTTATTGAAAAATTTAACGGTAACAGGTGGTTACAAAGGCGATCAAAAAGATGGAGAACGCGGACCACTATATTTAAGTGGAGCAGCAGACGTTACACTTGATCATGTAAGAGTGGATGCAATAGGCTCTGGCGGTTATGGAGCTTCAGGGATACTATTAAAAAATGCTAATGCAAAACTAGTAATAAAAGATTCAACTGTTTCGACTGTTTTTGCGAAATCTGATAATCCAGCTTATTACGCATGTGGAATACGATCTGATGTAGAAGGTGCTTCTATAGATATTATTAATTCTACAATCTTATCAAATGGTGCAAACGGAGTTTCAAGGGTTATTCAAACGGGCAAAGGTGCTTCTTTAAATATCGCTAATAGTACAATAAATGCGGAAGCGACTACTTACAATGGTACCGTATATGGGATTTACTTAGGAGATGGCTCTAGTTTAACAATGAGTGACGCAAGTAAAATTAGTGTCAAAGCTCCAAGTGCCAATGGATTTGGGATCGGAAATAATGTCAATTATTCAAATTTAAATGTTTCGGATACTACTGTATTTGATATAGATAATCCAGCTTCTGGAAAAATAAAAGCTCCATATGAGTATGATCCTGAAGGTTTAGTTGTACTTAATAATGCATGGGCAAAAATTGATGAAAACTTAATTAAAGCCGATAATCCATCCTTAAAGGAAGTAACAGAGGCTCTAAATTTACCAACTAATGTAGAAGGCGTTTCAGTTTCATGGGCTGCTAATACAGTAGATGGAGCAACAGTCAATGCTGACGGTACGGTTACTAGAAGCAGCAATGATGATGAAGATGATATAGTGACATTAACAGCAACACTTACACATAATGGGATGACGAAAACGAAAGACTTCCAAGTAACTATTAAGGAAAATAAAGTTCCGACAATCGCTTCGGCAATATTAATAGATGACAATGCCGATGGAAAAGCTACTATGGGTGAAAGTGTTGAGCTGACATTTAGTGAACCAGTAACTTTCAGTCAATTATTAATTGGTGACCAAGAAATTAATTTGGAACAGGGAACTTGGTCAGAAGATAAGAAGAAGCTAACTATTACTTTACAAGACGACATAACAGCAGTTGGTACAGTAACTGTAAAGGTTAATGACTTAAAAGATGCTGCCAATAATTACACTATTGAAAGTATAGTCGATTTAATTGTGCCAAGTGCAATAGAAGCATTTAAAGTTTCGAATGTGAATATTATACAAAATGGTGCTGAACCTATAACAGTAACTCAACAAGGAATTTATAAATTTTCTGTTGATATAAACCTTACTACAAATGGAGAAGGATTTGCTCTAGATAATGTATATGTTGCTCAGGTAAGTGGTGGGGTCTTGAAGAAAATTGAAACTGGGACTGCAATTGAAAAATATGATACAGTTTTAGAACTTGGTGGAAACCCTTATACGATCGTAACTGTAACAGAAAAGGTTGCAAGTGGAAAAGACCCAGCATTGACAAGAAACATACGCTATCCAGGAACTACGTATAAAGCTGAGGTAATTCAGCCAAGTTTAGTACCGTCACCAGGATCAGAGCAAATTGCATCTTTTAAAATATCTGATGTTGTACCATTGGCAGGGACAAATACTCGCAATAAGACTATCGCAATTACTATAGATGGAATGTCAGTTGAAAAAGTAATTACTTTATCAAGTGAAACAACTGATTCTAGTCTTGCTACTGCTATTGCTGAGGCATTTACAGATGAATTTTTTGGTTATACTATTACGGCTGTAAACAGTGACGTAATTATTACAGCAAACGAAAAAGCACAAAATGTATCAATTTCTGCTGAACTAAAATAATATTAAGTAACTAAGTTGAATGCCCCGTCAAGGATATTACTAACCTTAACGGGGTGTTTTTTGATCAATTAGAAAAATGATTCCTTGTTCAGATTTTGTTCATGCATTCTGTGATACTATTTCTAAGGGAGTTGATTGAAAAAAACATAAGCAATATGATGTTAACATACATAAGAATTTACTCGTCTACGGAGGCGTGATAATGAAAAAGAATATCCTACTTATTGTTAGTATTATCATGCTGTTTGTTATGGTCTTTTTCTTTAGCAATTGGCATTATTTCTCCAATAATCATCTTCAAACGGTACATGAAGGTGTTGTAAAAATAGAGGAGGAGCAATTACAAAAACCAATAAAGCTAGAAGGAGAATGGGCTTTTTATCCTAATGTCTTAATTCCTTCATGGGAAAAGCTTGATAACTATGAAAATACACGGCTTACACTTGATGTTCCTTTTGATTGGGGGAAATATGTACAGCCAAATGAAGAAGGGATTGAGGTTGGCACCTACCACGTCAAAGTAGAGGTTCCGAAAGATGGATTTTATGGGTTATATATTCGATCAATTCGACAGGCTAATCGTGTTTTTTTAAATGGTGTAGAGGTAGGGGCTAAAGGAAAAGTAAGTACAGTGCTAAGCGAATATGGCTCTGAAAATGATGATAGATATACTGTCTACGCCTATAGTGAAAATAAAGAATTAGACATCATTATTCATGTTGTGAACTACAATAATTTTCAGCCTGGTATCGTCTATCCTATTGAATTTGGCAAAAAGAAGGTTATTCAACAGCATTATAATTGGAAAGTGTTTTTAGATGCATTAATCAGCATTGGGCATATCGTTATTGGGGTCGTTTATACTTTTACCTATATACAGAATCGTAGACGTAAAGAAGAACTGTTTTTTGGCCTATTTACGATTTCATTAGGATTTTATATGTCGTTTATTAATCAAAAAGTATTTTTCCTATTATTTTCTGATATAGTACCAATCGATCAATTGCGTTTACAGCTAGGTTCGATTCCAATAGCGCTCCTTTCTTTAACATTATTTATTTATACGATGTACCCACAATTACAAAAGAGAAAAGTTATTTATATGCTTGTGGCCTTACTCAGTGTTGTTTTTGTATTTTACGGTTTTTACAATCCAATTACTCAAAATGCAAGAGCGTCTTCTGATTTAGAGGTGTTCCTGAGGAAAATAGCGTATATCAGTATAACGTTACCCGTTATTTTCTATAATGTTTGGATTCTGATTCGAGTGATGTTAAATCGACTTGAAGGTGTTCGTTATGTATTAATCGTTATTTCAGCTATTTGTTGTTATACGATTTTACTTGTTATTAATTTTATATTTGGTATACCGATTGATTATACAGAATTTGTGCTGTTTTTACTGATCTTATTCGGCTTTGCTTCATTATTAAATTACCGGGCTAATCAAGCATTTGAGAAAATCCAAACTTTATCAGGAGAATTGCTAGCACACAATCAAATGAAGGATGAATTTCTACTAAAAACATCCCATGAATTACGTACCCCCCTTAATGGTATTTTAAATTTATCAAAAACCTTAATGGAAGGTGGGCAGGGACCGTTGAAGCGGACGCAACAGGAGCAAGTCATTTTGATCCATAATGTCACACAGCGTTTAGGACATTTAGTAGAGGATTTATTGTTTTCATCCAACCAAATGACGGGTGAAGTAAGAGTTTCTCCTCGTCAAGTCCCTATCTCTGTTGTCATTGAGGTAGTAGAAGAAATTCTTAGTGTGATGCCTAAGAATAGTCAAGTCCGTTTACATGCTGAAGTTGATTTAGCGCTGCCAGCTCTATGGACAGACGAGTTACGCTTTAAGCAAGTGCTCTATAATTTACTGCATAATGCCATGAAATACACAGAAAATGGCGAAATCGTAGTGACGGCTTATGTCAATGAAGAGCATATGGTGATCCAAGTGAGTGATACAGGCGTTGGCATTCCTGCACAGGATTTAGATCGTATCTTTAATGCCTTTTATCAAGTAAATAATCAACATAAAAAAGAAGGGCTCGGTTTGGGATTAAGTATTACTAAAAATATTGTAGAAAAATTAAATGGTGACATTCATGTAACAAGTACGTTAGGACAAGGGACAACCTTTACGTTTACAATGCCACTTGCAACTGGTGAAAATGTTAGCATTGAGCAATCACCTGCGATTGTCACACAGACAACTACTGAGGTACTCCAGCTTAACTTACCACTTATTCATAAAGGAAATGATAAAAAAATACTTGTTGTGGATGACAATCATGTCAATATAAAAGCTTTAGCTGACGCATTAGCTGTCAAAGGATATACAGTGATAGCTGTTGATAATGGCTTTGATGCTGTAGATTATATTAAAGCAAATAAAGTAGATTGTATGTTAATAGATTTAATGATGAATGGGATGTCTGGTTATGAGTTATGTAAACGAGTACGCAAACAATATGATATGCTGGAATTGCCGATCATTATCTTAACAGCAATCATGAAGCACTCTGATTTAGTATTATCTTTAAAAGTTGGTGCAAATGATTACTTACAAAAACCTATTTCAATGGATGAATTATTTATTCGCATTGAATCTTTGTTAGCTGTTCGTCAATCTTCAATAGATGCCATAGAAGTAGAAATGAATTATTTGTATTCACAGGTCACGCCACATTTTGTGTATAACACGCTTAATACAATTATTGGTTTGAGCTATACGGATATGGACAATACTCGTGAAGCACTTTATTGTTTGGCAACGTATTTCCGAGCCAAGCTTAATGTCCATTATCGAAATAGCTTTGTCTCTGTTGAAGAAGAGATGGAGCTGGTAAAAGCATACTTATATATTGAAAAGATGCGTTTTGGTGATCGTTTAACGATTAAATATGATATTGATGAATCCATTCATTTAATGATTCCTGCATTATCTATTCAGCCATTAGTTGAAAATGCTGTTTTCCATGGTATTTCTAAAAAACAAGAGGGCGGTACAGTAGAGATCAGTGTACAGCGTGAGGGGCAGTTTGTCCGCATTAAAATCTATGATAATGGTGTTGGTATCCCTGAGGAAAAACTTCATCAGCTGGTAAATGAAGAAAGTACCCGTATTGGCTTTATGAATCCGTTAAAGAAATTCAAATTAATGAAAAATGCAAGTTTACGTTTATACAGCGAGGAAGGAAAAGGGACCACTATTGTCGTTTTATTACCAGAGGGTGGTGGAGCATGAACATAATTATTGTTGATGATGAAAAAATGGCAATCGATGTTTTAAGCATCATGCTACAGCGGCTTACGCAATTTCAGATTGACATCAAGGGGGCATTTACAAATGCAGCGGATGCCCTCCGTTTTCTTGAAAAAGAGTCAGTTGATCTTGTCTTTTTAGATATTGAAATGATTGATATGCATGGTATGCAAGTGGCTAAACAATTGCTAGAAAAGCATCCATCCTTACAAATAGTTTTTGTGACGGCCCATGCACAATTTGCTGTGGATGCATTTGAAGTAGAGGCAACAGATTATTTATTAAAGCCTGTCCATGAAAAACGACTGGTCAATGCATTAGTAAAAGCGCAGAAGAAAATGCAATTACAAGTAGAAGCACAACCCGTTCGTAATGAGAATTCTATATATGCGCATACTTTAGGCAGTTTTTATTTACTCGATGCTAAGCAGGAGGTCATTAAGTGGCGTACTAGGAAGACACGCGAGCTGTTTTTATATCTATGGTTTCATCAAAAAAAGCCTATGATGAATGTTGTCATTATAGAGGAATTATGGCCAGATTTAGATTTTGAGAAGGCGACAAGTAATTTACATACGACGATCTATCAATTAAGAAAACTGCTAAAAGAAAATGGAATGCAAGATTCCATTCAATTAATTAATAACCACTATCAATTAAATGTAGAAATTAAAAGTGATTTTGATTATCTGAACCAATTATTGGAACAGAGTGCGCATGACGAAGATTCCATTCAGCAACTATTGAATTGCTATGAAGGTGATTTTTTAGCTGAAGAGGAATATTCATGGGCTATTCAAATGAGACTTCGTTTAAAGCAGGGTGTAATGCATGTGCTTGAAACATATATTGCCCATTCAAATTCTGTTAATTCATTGTTGAAATATAATTGCCTGCAAAAATTGCTAGAGCTAGATGAATTTAATGAAAAGTATATGTTTCTTTTGTTAAAATTTTTAATCTCGCAAAATAAAAAACAGGATTGTACGAAGTGCTACGAAGCCATTCAGGAAAAATTAGCGGAGATTAATATGCCTGTCCCTGAGAACATTCATAAAATTTATAATGATTACATGTCGAAAGTGTAATCTTTGCTTTCTTCAACAGGAATATGAGAAAATCCAAGAAGAAAGGGGCGAATGACATGGATTCATTTACATTTTATAACCCAGTGAAGCTACATTTTGGTGAGGATGCGCTAGAAAAGCTGCCGAAAGAATTAGAGCTATATGGAAAAAAAGTATTAGTTGTTTATGGTGGTGGAAGCATCAAGGCTAACGGTGTGTACAAGGCTGTCATGGACAAATTACAGCAGGCTGGTAAAACGATTTTTGAATTAAGTGGTGTAGAACCAAATCCACGTGTAGAAACAGCTAGACGTGGTATTGAGATTTGTAAAACAGAAGGAATCGACTTAGTGCTGGCAGTTGGTGGCGGCTCTGTTATCGATTGTTCTAAATTAATCGTTGCGGGTGCAAAATATGATGGAGATGCTTGGGATATCGTTAAACGTAAGGTAGTTGTAGAGCAAGCCCTACCATTAGGAACAGTATTAACACTTGCTGCTACTGGCTCAGAAATGAACTCGGGGTCAGTCATTACCAATGCTGCTACAGAGGAAAAATTAAGCTGGGGTAGCCCAGCAGCGTTCCCGAAATTTTCAATACTCAATCCTGCCTATACAGTGACTGTACCTAAAAACCATACTGTTTATGGGATTGTTGATATGATGTCACATGTATTCGAACAATATTTCCATAATACAACGAATACCCCGATTACTGATGAGATGTGTGAAGGGGTATTACGAACAGTCATTACGACTGCACCAAAATTGCTAGAGGATTTAGAAAATACTAAGTTACGTGAAACGATTCTATTAGCTGGAACAATTGGCTTAAATGGCTTTTTATCGATTGGTTCTCGTGGTGATTGGGCATCACATAATATTGAACATGCTGTTTCGGCTGTCTATGATATTCCACATGCGGGTGGTTTAGCTATTCTTCAGCCACATTGGATGCGCTTAAGTGTGCCAGTCAATCCAGAGCGTTTTGCCGGTATAGCGACACGTGTATTTGGCGTCGATGCAACGAACAAGACAGCAGAAGAAGTGGCTTACGAAGGCATCGATCGTTTATCTGCATTCTGGACATCATTAGGTGCACCTGATCGTTTGGCTGATTATCATATTGATGATTCGAAATTTGAACAGATTGTAGAGCATGCAATGCAGAACGGTCCATTTGGAAACTTTAATAAATTGCATGAGGAAGATGTCAGAACAATTTTGCGAAATTCTTTATAAGGTATGAGTGTGAGACTGTGATTATAGTCTCACACTTTTTTGTTGAAAGGTTTAGAAAAAATAACGATTTATGTTGAATAATGTCGTAGATGTTTCTAAAGTCCTTGGTGTATAATGAAATGGATAGATACAAAATGGAGGTAATTATACTTTTTGGATTTTTGTAGTGATAAAAGTCACTTTGTTCAATGTATCTTTTGGTCTATAATATCAAATTTTTGTTATACGAAACCTTCTGTGAATGAAGGGGAAAGATAGTTTTTTGTCGTAATTGCTCAATTAATGTAGGGGTGTTCAGAAGTTGTTCAGTCATCTTTATTAAAATAATTACACTATTAAACAAAAAGGAGAGGGATCAAATGTTGAAACAATTGCTAGAGGACCGTATCGTTACATTAAGCTGTATCGAGATACCGTTTCAGCAGCATGTTTATAAAATGCAAAATTGTGTAGAAGTATTGGGAATTGAAGCAAAATCACTGCAAATTGAAAATGATAAAATTATTACAGGATACATTGTTGATCAGAGTATATTATTCAAAAGCTTACGTTTTGGGCAAACGACTATTATTTTTTCAGATGGTGTAAATAAAGCAATTGTACAATTATTTGTTCGTCCTTCAGGAGAAATTGTTGTAGAAGTAAAGCCGTATCTAGGGGATGCTGAAATTGTTACGGTGTATTATCGAACAATTTTAGCAGATACTGCTATAGCAATTGACCTAAAAGGTGCTTTGAAGCATTATTTGGTAGCCCATCAATTGATGAATATGGAAGATTCCATTGCTGAAGTACATTATCATTCCATGCATCCAAACGTTTTAAAGGATTCATTCGCTGGTAATTTTGTGTTAGGCTGTCATGTCGATGGTAGAGACATTTATAATGCAGAAGAATATGCTTTAGCGAATCGACAAGCAACATTACAATTTTCGAAAATCGTCATTCAACAGAATGGTAAAAGAAGGACCATTGCTTGTAATCGATTGCTCACTTTTATGATTACCAATCATGTCTTTGTGGGGTACGAGAATATCCCTGAAGATCTAAATGAAGTGAATAGTGATGACGGACGCAACCATTTAAAATTAGTATAAAAGAAAGCCAACTGCCTGAAATACGGCAATTGGCTATTTGTTTTTTTATGATTATATAGTGTTGTTTGGTCTTTCTCCGACATGTACCCAGTTAGTTTTTCCATCATCTTCATCGAATAAAATCGCTACTTTGGATACCCCTTTTTGACTTAATATGACCTCAGTTAAATGATCGCGAACATCATCTAAAAAAGCAAGTGATAGATGGGGGTCAGCTTCAGCAACTAATTCAACGTGTAAAAATTCCCCTTCTTTAATTACCTCAAGACGAACAATGTCTTTAATGTTCGGATCATCCATTACAAGGTGAGCGATATGATTTAACATCTCTTCATCTGTTTCTCCAATGACGCCGCGTGCATTATCGAGGAAAACCTTACCGACAACATAGAACATCATCGCCCCGATAATCATCGAAACAAGTCCTTCTATTCTGCCCCAACCTGTAAAATAAGCAATCACGATAGCGGCAAAGGCTAAAATATTCCCGCTTGTAGCGACTAAATCTTCCATAAAGACTAATTTAGTTGCAGGCTTTGCGCGATTTAAGAAAGGAAATGCTTTAATAATAGATGTGATTCCAGCTTTCTCTTGTCCTGCTTCATGTAGTACTTCTACAGCTGCTTTAGCCAGTACTGTGCCCTCTAAAACAATCCCTATTAACAATACGCCAAGTGCAATAAGTACCCCACTAGACTCACCGGCAGGGTGAATGAAATGATGCCAGCCTTCTTTTATTGTTTCATAAGAAAGTATAGCTACTATAATAACGGCGAATAGGCATACCAAATTGACAATACGGCCGAAGCCCCCGGGGAACTTTTTAGTAGGTGCCTTTTTTGAAAGGGCCGAACCTATATATACAAAAAATTGGTTTGCTGCGTCACCAAGAGAGTGCATCATTTCTGCAAACATGGCTACATTACCTGTAAAGAAAAAGGCGGCTCCTTTGATAATTCCTAAAAAGGCATTTACAAATGCCGCCATAAGGGAGGGTTTGTTGCCATCCTTTAGTAGTTTAAATAGTTCTGCCATAAAAAATCCTCCAACTAATTTAAAATTTCCATTTCGATTTTTTCTATATAGGATAGTTCTCGTAATGAACGATAAAATGACAATAAATTATCAGAAACAATTAAAGATAGACGTAAATCCAACTCGTGTAAAACACTATTATTTTTTAAATGTACATCTTTAATGCGAATATTTTCGATGATGATGTTGTTGTCCTTTAAAAATAATAGAAACGATTCTGTATTGTTGTCATCATCTATTTGCACTTTTAATAAAATCTCTCGCATGCGAATGCGTTTAGGACCAATTTTCATGAGAAAAGGCGATAGAATTTCGATTCCGAAAACAATAATCACAACAGCTAATGTTGCATCCATATAAAATCCTGCTCCAACGGCGATGCCGATACCAGCAGCTCCCCATATCATGGCCGCGGTTGTTAAACCTGTAATGCTGTCATTGCCTCGTCTTAAAATGACGCCTGCGCCAAGAAATCCAATCCCGCTAACGATTTGTGCAGCTAAACGAAGCGGATCCATCGTAATATTAATATCTTCTCTGGGAGGAGTTGAGTAGGCTGTTTCAATGGAGATGATGGTAAGTAAGCAGCTGAAAGTAGCGATCACTAAACTTGTCTTTAATCCAACTGGCTTCTTCTTTAATTCCCTTTCGATACCGATTACTAAACTTAATGTGGCTGCAATAACTAATTTTATGCCAACTTCATATGTAATCATATTTTCCAATAATGTTTCCATACACAACCCTCCATTGATATTTCGTATTGCTAAGAGATATGCAAGCTGTCATTATTATATGTGCCATTACTTTTTTGTATTGTACAACATGAAAGGAAGGAAATATAAGTATTTTTTATCTTGATACAGCAAGAATCTATTATTTCTGAAATGAAGCATTAGTATGGAATGCTCTCTCATTAAATGGGAGGGTTACTTAATTGTTTTCTTTCGTAAGAAATAGGAGAGCGAAATTGATGGAGGTGATTTTATGGAGAAGCCGAAGATTCATCCGTACATTCCAATCGTAATTGGTGTTATTTCAGTATCTATGTCCGCTATTTTCGTGAAATTAGCATCAGCGGAAGCGGGCATTATAGCATTTTATCGTATGCTATTTTCGGTTTTAATAATGCTTCCATTGTTTTTGGGGAGATATTCAAAGGAGCTTACAACATTAAAGAGGCGTGATTGGCTTTTTTCTACAGCCGCGGGAATCTTTTTAGCATTTCATTTTATTTTATGGTTTGAGTCACTCAACTATACTTCTGTCGCAAGTTCAACAGTTCTGGTAACGCTACAACCTTTGTTTGCCTTTGTGGGGACATACTTTTTCTTTAAAGAAAAGATAACGATGAAAACAATCGTTGCTGGAACAATTGCTATTGCGGGAAGTATTTTAATTAGTTGGGGCGATTTTAAAGTAAGTGGGACAGCTTTTTACGGAGATATATTAGCGCTCATTGCTTGTGCACTTGCTACAGCTTATTTTTTATTAGGACAGGATGTACGCAAAAGATTATCGTTAATGACTTATACAATGGTTGTTTATGTAGTGAGTACAATTACTTTATTTATCTATGTACTAATTAAAGGAGAATCATTTGGACCGTATTCTTCTTCTGATTGGTTATGGTTTGTCTTATTAGCGTTAATACCTAATTTATTTGGTCATACTTTATTTAATTGGTCTATTAAATACGTAAGTACGAATGTTGTTTCAATAGCTATTCTCTTTGAGCCGGTTGGTGCAGCTCTTTTAGCATTGTGGATATTTAAGGAGTATTTAATCGTTACCCAAATCTTTGGTGGGTTAATTGTATTAGTAGGAATCCTATTGTTTGTAATTGATATAAAAAAGATTTTTAAATTTTTTATGAAAAATGCTTGATTTTAAAAATGATATATTATATATTATTACTTGTCCTTAACAAGAAGGAACACTTGAAAAAAAGAAATTTAAAAAGTTGTTGACTTCTCGTTGAGAATGAGATATGATAGTAAAGTCGCTAAAACGACTTAAACAAAATGAACCTTGAAAACTGAACAAGCAAAACGTAATCAATAAAGTTTTAAGTAACTAGTTTCGGCTAGTGAACAAAACAAAATTTTGGACATCAAAATTGATGCCAGCAAAACAATTTGAGCTAATCAAATTTCTTTTATGGAGAGTTTGATCCTGGCTCAGGACGAACGCTGGCGGCGTGCCTAATACATGCAAGTCGAGCGAACAGAGAAGGAGCTTGCTCCTTTGACGTTAGCGGCGGACGGGTGAGTAACACGTGGGCAACCTACCTTATAGTTTGGGATAACTCCGGGAAACCGGGGCTAATACCGAATAATCTGTTCCACCTCATGGTGGAACACTGAAAGACGGTTTCGGCTGTCGCTATAGGATGGGCCCGCGGCGCATTAGCTAGTTGGTGAGGTAACGGCTCACCAAGGCGACGATGCGTAGCCGACCTGAGAGGGTGATCGGCCACACTGGGACTGAGACACGGCCCAGACTCCTACGGGAGGCAGCAGTAGGGAATCTTCCACAATGGGCGAAAGCCTGATGGAGCAACGCCGCGTGAGTGAAGAAGGTTTTCGGATCGTAAAACTCTGTTGTAAGGGAAGAACAAGTACAGTAGTAACTGGCTGTACCTTGACGGTACCTTATTAGAAAGCCACGGCTAACTACGTGCCAGCAGCCGCGGTAATACGTAGGTGGCAAGCGTTGTCCGGAATTATTGGGCGTAAAGCGCGCGCAGGCGGTCCTTTAAGTCTGATGTGAAAGCCCACGGCTCAACCGTGGAGGGTCATTGGAAACTGGGGGACTTGAGTGCAGAAGAGGAAAGTGGAATTCCAAGTGTAGCGGTGAAATGCGTAGAGATTTGGAGGAACACCAGTGGCGAAGGCGACTTTCTGGTCTGTAACTGACGCTGAGGCGCGAAAGCGTGGGGAGCAAACAGGATTAGATACCCTGGTAGTCCACGCCGTAAACGATGAGTGCTAAGTGTTAGGGGGTTTCCGCCCCTTAGTGCTGCAGCTAACGCATTAAGCACTCCGCCTGGGGAGTACGGTCGCAAGACTGAAACTCAAAGGAATTGACGGGGGCCCGCACAAGCGGTGGAGCATGTGGTTTAATTCGAAGCAACGCGAAGAACCTTACCAGGTCTTGACATCCCGTTGACCACTGTAGAGATATAGTTTCCCCTTCGGGGGCAACGGTGACAGGTGGTGCATGGTTGTCGTCAGCTCGTGTCGTGAGATGTTGGGTTAAGTCCCGCAACGAGCGCAACCCTTGATCTTAGTTGCCATCATTTAGTTGGGCACTCTAAGGTGACTGCCGGTGACAAACCGGAGGAAGGTGGGGATGACGTCAAATCATCATGCCCCTTATGACCTGGGCTACACACGTGCTACAATGGACGATACAAACGGTTGCCAACTCGCGAGAGGGAGCTAATCCGATAAAGTCGTTCTCAGTTCGGATTGTAGGCTGCAACTCGCCTACATGAAGCCGGAATCGCTAGTAATCGCGGATCAGCATGCCGCGGTGAATACGTTCCCGGGCCTTGTACACACCGCCCGTCACACCACGAGAGTTTGTAACACCCGAAGTCGGTGAGGTAACCTTTTGGAGCCAGCCGCCGAAGGTGGGATAGATGATTGGGGTGAAGTCGTAACAAGGTAGCCGTATCGGAAGGTGCGGCTGGATCACCTCCTTTCTAAGGATTATTTCGGAATACAAACCTTGGGTTTGTAAGATTACGTTTTGCGTTCAGTTTTGAAGGTTCATTCTTCCGAATGAAATACTTCAAAACTTGTTCTTTGAAAACTGGATAAAACGACATTGAAATTGTAACAAACACATTTATTTTTTAAGTTTTTTATAGGCTTAATAACATCAGTAAGGTTTCAAGACACAAGCAGTTCTAGGAAGCAATCGAGTGAATGAAGGAGCGTACTTCAGTACGTGACTGATTGAACGAGTGAAGCTGACAACGAAATGCGATGTGTATTGAAAGCTATAGGTTAAGTTATTAAGGGCGCACGGCGAATGCCTTGGCACTAGGAGCCGAAGAAGGACGGCACTAACACCGATATGCTTCGGGGAGCTGTAAGTGAGCTTTGATCCGGAGATTTCCGAATGGGGGAACCCACTACGTTTAATCGCGTAGTATCTTGACGTGAATACATAGCGTCTTGAAGGCAGACCCAGGGAACTGAAACATCTAAGTACCTGGAGGAAGAGAAAGAAAAATCGATTCCCTGAGTAGCGGCGAGCGAAACGGGAAGAGCCCAAACCAAGAGGCTTGCCTCTTGGGGTTGTAGGACACTCTATACGGAGTTACAAAAGAGCGAGTTAGATGAAGCGACTTGGAAAGGTCCGCCAGAGCAGGTAAAAGCCCTGTAGTCGAAAGTTCGTTCTCTCCTGAGTGGATCCTGAGTACGGCGGAACACGTGAAATTCCGTCGGAATCCGGGAGGACCATCTCCCAAGGCTAAATACTACCTAGTGACCGATAGTGAACCAGTACCGTGAGGGAAAGGTGAAAAGCACCCCGGAAGGGGAGTGAAAGAGATCCTGAAACCGTGTGCCTACAAGTAGTTAGAGCCCGTTAATGGGTGATAGCGTGCCTTTTGTAGAATGAACCGGCGAGTTACGATTACGTGCAAGGTTAAGCTTTAGAAGGCGGAGCCGCAGCGAAAGCGAGTCTGAATAGGGCGAAATAGTACGTGGTCGTAGACCCGAAACCAGGTGATCTACCCATGTCCAGGGTGAAGGTAAGGTAACACTTACTGGAGGCCCGAACCCACGCACGTTGAAAAGTGCGGGGATGAGGTGTGGGTAGCGGAGAAATTCCAATCGAACTTGGAGATAGCTGGTTCTCTCCGAAATAGCTTTAGGGCTAGCCTCGTGATGAGAATACTGGAGGTAGAGCACTGTTTGGACTAGGGGGCCATCCCGGTTTACCGAATTCAGACAAACTCCGAATGCCAGATATTTATACACGGGAGTCAGACTGCGAGTGATAAGATCCGTAGTCAAAAGGGAAACAGCCCAGACCACCAGCTAAGGTCCCAAAGTAATCGTTAAGTGGAAAAGGATGTGGCGTTGCACAGACAACCAGGATGTTGGCTTAGAAGCAGCCATCATTTAAAGAGTGCGTAATAGCTCACTGGTCGAGTGACGCTGCGCCGAAAATGTATCGGGGCTAAACGATTCACCGAAGCTGTGGATTGACATCTACGATGTCAGTGGTAGGAGAGCGTTCTAAGTGCGTTGAAGTCAGACCGGAAGGACTGGTGGAGCGCTTAGAAGTGAGAATGCCGGTATGAGTAGCGAAAGACGGGTGAGAATCCCGTCCACCGTATGACTAAGGTTTCCTGAGGAAGGCTCGTCCGCTCAGGGTTAGTCGGGACCTAAGCCGAGGCCGACAGGCGTAGGCGATGGACAACAGGTTGATATTCCTGTACCACCTCCTCACCGTTTGAGAAATGGGGGGACGCAGTAGGATAGGGTAAGCGCGCTGTTGGTTATGCGCGTCCAAGCAGTAAGGCGTGTGTGTAGGCAAATCCGCACACTGTAACGTTGAGCTGTGATGGCGAGTCCGTATGGACGAAGTTCCTGATTTCACACTGCCAAGAAAAGCCTCTATCGAGGTGAGAGGTGCCCGTACCGCAAACCGACACAGGTAGTCGAGGAGAGAATCCTAAGGTGTGCGAGAGAACTCTCGTTAAGGAACTCGGCAAAATGACCCCGTAACTTCGGGAGAAGGGGTGCTCTTGAGCGTGCAAGCGCATGAGAGCCGCAGTGAATAGGCCCAGGCGACTGTTTAGCAAAAACACAGGTCTCTGCAAAACCGTAAGGTGACGTATAGGGGCTGACGCCTGCCCGGTGCTGGAAGGTTAAGAGGAGTGGTTAGCGCAAGCGAAGCTGCGAATTGAAGCCCCAGTAAACGGCGGCCGTAACTATAACGGTCCTAAGGTAGCGAAATTCCTTGTCGGGTAAGTTCCGACCCGCACGAAAGGCGTAACGATCTGGGCACTGTCTCAACGAGAGACTCGGTGAAATTATAGTACCTGTGAAGATGCAGGTTACCCGCGACAGGACGGAAAGACCCCGTGGAGCTTTACTGTAGCCTGATATTGAATTTTGGTACAACTTGTACAGGATAGGTAGGAGCCAGAGATCTCGGAGCGCCAGCTTCGAAGGAGGCGTCGGTGGGATACTACCCTGGTTGTATTGAAATTCTAACCCATGCCCCTTAGCGGGGCAGGAGACAGTGTCAGGCGGACAGTTTGACTGGGGCGGTCGCCTCCTAAAAGGTAACGGAGGCGCCCAAAGGTTCCCTCAGAATGGTTGGAAATCATTCGTAGAGTGTAAAGGCACAAGGGAGCTTGACTGCGAGACCTACAAGTCGAGCAGGGTCGAAAGACGGGCTTAGTGATCCGGTGGTTCCGCATGGAAGGGCCATCGCTCAACGGATAAAAGCTACCCCGGGGATAACAGGCTTATCTCCCCCAAGAGTCCACATCGACGGGGAGGTTTGGCACCTCGATGTCGGCTCATCGCATCCTGGGGCTGTAGTCGGTCCCAAGGGTTGGGCTGTTCGCCCATTAAAGCGGTACGCGAGCTGGGTTCAGAACGTCGTGAGACAGTTCGGTCCCTATCCGTCGTGGGCGTAGGAAATTTGAGAGGAGCTGTCCTTAGTACGAGAGGACCGGGATGGACACACCGCTGGTGTACCAGTTGTCTTGCCAAAGGCATCGCTGGGTAGCTATGTGTGGACGGGATAAGTGCTGAAAGCATCTAAGCATGAAGCCCCCCTCAAGATGAGATTTCCCATTACGCAAGTAAGTAAGATCCCTCAAAGACGATGAGGTAGATAGGTTCGAGGTGGAAGTGTGGTGACACATGGAGCTGACGAATACTAATCGATCGAGGACTTAACCAAATTGTTTGAAGCAGTCAATGTACGTTTATCCAGTTTTGAAAGAACAACTCTTTCATAAGAGCTTTTATACATAGTGTATTTTGAAGCTTAACATATAGGAACTTCTGCTAAGAATGCTATATCCTTATTGTAATGCAGAAGACAGCACATCTACGTGCAAGTCTAGTGATGATGGCAAAGAGGTCACACCCGTTCCCATACCGAACACGGAAGTTAAGCTCTTTAGCGCCGATGGTAGTTGGGGGCTTCCCCCTGTGAGAGTAGGACGTCGCTAGGCATAATACCCAGGAGGATTAGCTCAGCTGGGAGAGCACCTGCCTTACAAGCAGGGGGTCGGCGGTTCGAGCCCGTCATCCTCCACCATATGCCGGTTTAGCTCAGCAGGTAGAGCAACTGACTTGTAATCAGTAGGTCGTGGGTTCGATTCCTATAGCCGGCACCATTTTTTCGAGCCATTAGCTCAGTTGGTAGAGCATCTGACTTTTAATCAGAGGGTCGAAGGTTCGAGTCCTTCATGGCTCACCATTTTGAAATAATAATAAGCGGGTGTGGCGGAATTGGCAGACGCACTAGACTTAGGATCTAGCGCCGCAAGGCGTGGGGGTTCGACTCCCTTCACCCGCACCATTATTTTCATTGCCAGATAAAAAAACTTATGCACATGCGGAAGTAGTTCAGTGGTAGAACACCACCTTGCCAAGGTGGGGGTCGCGAGTTCGAACCTCGTCTTCCGCTCCAAATGTGCCGGGGTGGCGGAACTGGCAGACGCACAGGACTTAAAATCCTGCGGTAGGTGACTACCGTACCGGTTCGATTCCGGTCCTCGGCACCATTTATTATGCGCCCGTAGCTCAATTGGATAGAGCGTCTGACTACGGATCAGAAGGTTATGGGTTCGACTCCTGTCGGGCGCGCCAAAAGAACGAACGGGAAGTAGCTCAGCTTGGTAGAGCACTTGGTTTGGGACCAAGGGGTCGCAGGTTCGAATCCTGTCTTCCCGACCATTTCCTAAAATTATGGGGCCTTAGCTCAGCTGGGAGAGCGCCTGCCTTGCACGCAGGAGGTCAGCGGTTCGATCCCGCTAGGCTCCACCATAGTAAATAACCAGTATAAAGATCCTGGCGGCGTAGCTCAGCTGGCTAGAGCGTACGGTTCATACCCGTAAGGTCGGGGGTTCGATCCCCTCTGCCGCCATCTTAAAGGACCTTTAGCTCAGTTGGTTAGAGCAGACGGCTCATAACCGTCCGGTCGCAGGTTCGAGTCCTGCAAGGTCCACCATTTATATAGTGTAACGGAGGTATACCCAAGTCTGGCTGAAGGGATCGGTCTTGAAAACCGACAGGCGGGTAACACCGCGCGGGGGTTCGAATCCCTCTACCTCCTCCAGTTTTAAATTTTTATAAATGGTGCTTTAAAAACTCGAAACAGAATATCATTATCGCGGGGTGGAGCAGTGGTAGCTCGTCGGGCTCATAACCCGAAGGTCGTTGGTTCAAATCCGGCCCCCGCAACCAAAAGGTCCCGTGGTGTAGCGGTTAACATGCCTGCCTGTCACGCAGGAGATCGCCGGTTCGATCCCGGTCGGGACCGCCATTATTATAATGAAAAACATGAGAAGCAAAAGAGTGAGCAAGCTTAGCATGGACGAAATGGGTCAGTAGCTCAGTTGGTAGAGCATTAGATTGAAGCTCTAAGTGTCGGCGGTTCGATTCCGTCCTGACCCACCATTTATGCGGGTGTAGTTTAATGGTAAAACCTCAGCCTTCCAAGCTGATGTCGTGGGTTCGATTCCCATCACCCGCTCCAAGGGCCTATAGCTCAGCTGGTTAGAGCGCACGCCTGATAAGCGTGAGGTCGATGGTTCGAGTCCATTTAGGCCCACCATTATTCCGAAGTAGCTCAGTTGGTAGTAGCACCTGACTGTTAATCAGGTTGTCGCAGGTTCGAGTCCTGCCTTCGGAGCCATTTTTTATTTGGGGAAGTACTCAAGAGGCTGAAGAGGCGCCCCTGCTAAGGGTGTAGGTCGGGTAACCGGCGCGAGGGTTCAAATCCCTCCTTCTCCGCCATTGGCCCGTTGGTCAAGTGGTTAAGACACCGCCCTTTCACGGCGGTAACACGGGTTCGAATCCCGTACGGGTCATACTAAAAAACAGTAACTGCATTTGCAGCTACTGTTTTTTTTATATTTAGATAGATATATAATTACTCATTATTTAGTGCGCTTTCATCCATATATACTACTTCCCAAATATGCCCATCTACATCTTGGAATCCCCAGCCGTACATAAATCCGTGATCTTGTGGTTCACTGTAAGGTTTACCACCAGAGGCTAGTGCTTTATTTACTAATTGATCTACTTGTTCTCGGTTTTCAGCGGAAAGACATAATATCGCCTCTGCAGAAGTAGCTGTATCTGCAATCTCCTTCTTTGTAAATCCTTTGAATCGTTCTTCTACCATTATTAATGCAAAGATATTTTCGCTAATAATCATTGAAGCTGTTGTTTCATCACTAAATTGTTGATTAAATTCAAAACCTAAGTCTTTAAAAAAGTTGATTGATTTGTTAAGATCTTTTACTGGTAAATTGATAAATATATTTTTCGATTGAAAAGCCATTGATTATCACCTCCAAATCGACAGTATCATAGAAAATAAATCCATGTCAATTTCTACAAGTAAATGGATTTCATTTATTTCCCAACATCCTTAATCAAAAAAGTATAAGTCATATCAAAAAATGAACGACGTTTTTCATAACTCCTTAACTTTACAAAAAAAGCAGAAATATTGATACAACAACATGTCTGCTTTTAAAATTCTTCTTGTTACCCCCGTACAAGCATTCTTTCAAGTGAGCTAAGTGCTTCAGCGGTAGTATGTTCATCTACTTGTATACGGTTATGAGGTTGCCCCTGTTCAATACTTTCAAGACTCCATAGTAAATGTGGAAGGTCTATTCGGTTCATAGTTAGACAAGGACAAAAATTTTCATTTAGCGAAATAATATGTTTATCTGGATGTTGCTTAATGATACGATTGACAAGGTTCATTTCTGTTCCAATGGCCCATGCAGATCCGCTTGGTGCTCGATTGATTGTATCAATAATGTATTTTGTCGAGCCGGCATCATCAGCTGCTGCAACAACTTCACGACTACATTCTGGATGAACAATAATCCTCATTGTGGGATGTTCTTTGCGAATGACTTCCGTATGTTGAACTGTAAACCCCTCATGCACAGAACAATGACCCTTCCACAGAATAACCTGGATGTTTTCAAGTGATTCCTTAGTTTCGAGCATATTTTTATGAGGATTCCAAACGGCCATATTTTCAAGGGGAATACCTAAATCATAGGCGGTATTTCTCCCTAAATGTTGATCGGGTAAAAAGAAAATACGCTGTTTTTGTGTAAATGCCCATTGTACAAGCTCCCTTGCATTCGATGATGTAACACAGGCACCACCATGTCGTCCCGTAAAGGCTTTAATGGCCGCGGTTGAATTGACATAAGTTAGAGGAATAATCGTATCGCCAAAGAGCTGTTGAAGGATTGGCCATGCTTGTTCTGTTTGATAAATATTCGCCATATCAGCCATCGAACAGCCTGCACGCATATCTGGTAAATAGACATGTTGCTGTTTCATTGTCAGCATGTCTGCCGTTTCTGCCATAAAATGTACACCACAAAATACGATATGTTCAGCCTCCTTATTAGCGGCAGATAATTGAGCTAGTTGTAGAGAATCACCAGTTGCATCAGCAAATTGAATAACCTCATCTTTTTGATAATGGTGTCCTGGGATAAAAAGTTTAGAGCCTAATTTTTTCTTTATTGCTAAAATACGAGATTCCATTTCCTCTACGGATAATGTCCGATAATGCTCAGGAAGTAGTGTCGTCTGTTGTAATAAACTAGTGATGGACAAGGGAATGAGCTCCTTTCATTTGAACAAGTGCACTAATATCAAAAGCTTTGACAGAATGGGTTAATGAACCAAGTGAAATCCACTGAACACCTGACTGTGCATAAGCCTTTAAATTATCCAGTGTGATACCCCCTGAAGCTTCTGTTGCAATAGTAGGGGGGACAGAAGGAAGCCAATCTCGAATTTCTTCTGGACTGCGGTTATCAAACATAATGATATCTACTCCAGCAATGATGGCTTCATCTAGCTGTTCCTTTGTTTCAATTTCTACTTCAATTTTCACGGTATGACCGACTTTCTCTCTAGCGGTCTGAACAGCTTTTGTTATACTACCTGCAAAGGCAAGATGATTATCTTTTAACATGATGGCATCATACAGTCCATTTCGATGATTAAAAGCACCACCGACTCTCACTGCATATTTATCAAGCATACGCATGCCAGGCATTGTTTTACGAGTATCACATATTTTCGCATGCGTACCTATCGTTTCTTGGACTGCTTGGTGAGTAGCTGTTGCAATGGCAGACATACGTTGAATAAGATTTAAGATGACACGTTCGCCTATTAACAATTTTTGTAAGGGACCTTTTATCACGGCTAGTATATCGCCTGCATCTACTGTCTCTCCATCCTTTTTATGAAGATAAATTTCCATAGAACGATCTAGTAGAAGAAAGCCATGCTCAATAATGAGAGCTCCGCAAAAAATTCCTTTTTCTTTAGCATAAAACGAAAAAGATCCCTGTTGTTCGGCTGAAAAAATAAATTCACTCGATAAATCCCCATCACCTAAATCTTCATTAAAAAACTGTTTGAGCATTTCCTCGAGTTTGATGATATTCATACAATGAGTTCCTCACTTTCAATTGTCCTTGCGAAAAAATAATCCACCGGCTTGCCCATTGTGCATCCATTTCGGATTTATCTGTACGTATGTGGGCACCACGTGTTTCAGTTCTTATAATGGCCGCATGTGTCATCAGTGTTGCGACAACATGCATCATAAATAGTTCCAATTCTGCTTGCTCCATACCCTCTAGATTAGTGTGAAGAAGAGATTGTAGAGAGGGGAGTTGCTGAACAAAGTACTGTAAATCATCGATATTTCTAACGATGCCTACAAACTGCATCATACGTTGCTGTAATTGCTGTTTGCTAAATAAAGGTGGTTTTTTATCAGCATATTGAGGTTGGTCAAGTAAAAAATTTTTTTGATGACAACCTTGTTGAATAATGAAATACGCCATTTTTTGACCAAATGTAATGCCCTCCAATAGAGAATTACTTGCTAAACGGTTCGCTCCATGGACACCTGTACAAGCCACTTCACCAACTGCATATAAGTTTGGGATAGTAGTTCTACCGTTGTCATCAGCAATAACACCACCCATTAAAAAATGACTACCTGGAGCCACAGGGATTAAACCATCTTGCAAATGAACTTGATTGTCATAGCAGAGCTGAGCAATTGCTGGGAATTTTGCATCAAAGTTTTGGATGGTGGCAATATCAATAAACGTTTCCTCCCCAGCAGCACGTTTAGTAAATAGTGCGTGTGCCGTAATATGCCTAGGGGCTAAGTCACCTTGTGGATGTAAGCCTTTCATAATAGGTTTACACTGTGCATCTACAAAGGTACCGCCTGCTCCTCGTACAGCTTCGGAGATTAAACCTTTTGCCTTATTTTCACACCATAGTAAACTTGGATGAAACTGCATAAATTCCATATCACTGATCGCAGCGCCTGCACGAAATGCTAAAGCAATACCATCTCCTGTATTGTTTGAATAATTGGATGTGCTTGAATAAAGTGCACCTGCACCTCCTGTGGCTAAAATAACATGATGAGCCAAATAGCGTTTAATCCCTTTTTCGCCTTTAGTGAGTACACCTATACAATCACCATCTGTATTCAGTAAAAGCTCATAAGCCATTTCATAACAATTGACCTTTGTTTTGGGTGAAAGTTTATGAAGCAAATAATCTATGAAAATTTGACCAGTTCGATCTCCACCTGCATGTAAAATACGATGATGACTATGTGCCCCCTCTAGTCCTAGAACAGGTTTTCCATCGAGGTGACGATCAATTGGGAGACCAGTTTTTAAATAGTTCTGCATAATTTTAGTGCCGTCTTCTATAAGTGTTTCCACATTTCTTTTTTCATGATGATATTCTCCAGCTTTCAATGTATCAGCAATATGATGTTTGATATGATCTTCTTTGCTTGTAACGGCTGCTATACCACCTTGTGCACGATAAGAGCTACTCATATAAACAGAAGATTTTGTAACAATTTGTATTTGAAAATGTTCTTCGAGTAGTAAAGCAGCCTGAAGTGCCGCAATACCACTGCCGATGATAAGGACGTCTGTCTTTACATCCATAGTTATACCTTCTTTACAATTGTCTTGACACCTATCTTTACATAAAATAAAAAAGAAAACAAGACCCGATGAATTAGAGAGGAAGAAGATGATGATTTATATGGATTATGCTGCAACGTCACCTATGATGAAGGAAGCTCTTGATGCCTATATAGGGGTAGCGCAGCGTTATTATGGAAACAGTTCAAGTCTTCATGATCTAGGAGGACAAGCGCATTATTTCGTGCAACAGTCAAGAGAAGTTGTAGCGCAAGCTCTAGGCGTAACTAGCGATGGTATTATTTTCACTGGGAGCGGAACAGAAGGAAATATTATGGCCATCTTGTCATTAGCACTAGCCTCTAAAAAAGGGAAGCATATTATTTCATCTCAAGCTGAGCATACGTCAGTGCACGCAGCTTTGAATACACTTGAGAAAATGGGGTATGAAGTGACAAAATTGCCGTTAAAGAAGGATGGTTGTATTGATTTGCAGGAACTTCAAAAAACAATACGATTAGACACGGCTTTGATTACCATTCAACATGTTAATTCAGAGATTGGCTCCATTCAGCCTCTGAAGAAAATAATAGAGCTGGCAGGAGAATCAGGTGTTTACTGTCATATTGATTGTGTTCAGTCATTTGGAAAATTAGCTATACCAAAAGGAATAGATGCTATTACAATTTCGGCTCATAAAATAGGTGGGCCAAAGGGGTGTGGTGCGGTTTATCTAAATCCCTCCATCCGCGTGCAAGCATTAACACCAGGTGTGACACATGAGAGAGGTTTAAGAGGAGGTACATTAGATACGCCTGCAATTGTGGCCTTTGCAGCTGCAATTGAAAACTATCAATATGAATTACAACATTATGTGATGTTAAGAGGAGTTTTAAAAAGTAAACTGCCTGAATCATGCAAGCTAATAGAATGTAAGCAGCAATTACCTAATATTTGTGGTGTAATGATGGATAGATTAGAGGGCCAATATGTTCTTTTAAAGCTGAACGAGTCGGGAATCTGTATCTCTACAGGTAGCGCATGTGATATTCATAGTGAATCTGGAACGAAGGCTATTTTATCGATGGGTTTTTCTTTGGAAGCAGCACGTCAATTTTTTAGAATCTCTTTTGGCCCTTCGACAACAATTGAAGAAATTACAAGATTAACAATAGAGCTTTCAACCATTTCATTAGATAACAAGTGAGGGAAATCATAAGGCCTTCACTTGTTTTATTATAGATTTTAGGCTATAAAACATATCAAGAAAAATAATTGTTTTCTTTTGAAACAACAATTGATATAATATTTTGCAGGGCAATATTTTCTCTTACTTAACAAAAATATCTTTAAAAAGTAATAATTTCTTTTTTTTATAAAAAAGTATTGCACAATGTTAAAAAACGTTATACAATAATTCTTGTCTTGAAGGACAGGTAAACAACTTCAAAACAAGATACATAAAATAGTCTAGTGATGATGGCAAAGAGGTCACACCCGTTCCCATACCGAACACGGAAGTTAAGCTCTTTAGCGCCGATGGTAGTTGGGGGCTTCCCCCTGTGAGAGTAGGACGTCGCTAGGCATAATACCCAGGAGGATTAGCTCAGCTGGGAGAGCACCTGCCTTACAAGCAGGGGGTCGGCGGTTCGAGCCCGTCATCCTCCACCATATGCCGGTTTAGCTCAGCAGGTAGAGCAACTGACTTGTAATCAGTAGGTCGTGGGTTCGATTCCTATAGCCGGCACCATTTTTTCGAGCCATTAGCTCAGTTGGTAGAGCATCTGACTTTTAATCAGAGGGTCGAAGGTTCGAGTCCTTCATGGCTCACCATTTTGAAATAATAATAAGCGGGTGTGGCGGAATTGGCAGACGCACTAGACTTAGGATCTAGCGCCGCAAGGCGTGGGGGTTCGACTCCCTTCACCCGCACCATTATTTTCATTGCCAGATAAAAAAACTTATGCACATGCGGAAGTAGTTCAGTGGTAGAACACCACCTTGCCAAGGTGGGGGTCGCGAGTTCGAACCTCGTCTTCCGCTCCAAATGTGCCGGGGTGGCGGAACTGGCAGACGCACAGGACTTAAAATCCTGCGGTAGGTGACTACCGTACCGGTTCGATTCCGGTCCTCGGCACCATTTATTATGCGCCCGTAGCTCAATTGGATAGAGCGTCTGACTACGGATCAGAAGGTTATGGGTTCGACTCCTGTCGGGCGCGCCAAAAGAACGAACGGGAAGTAGCTCAGCTTGGTAGAGCACTTGGTTTGGGACCAAGGGGTCGCAGGTTCGAATCCTGTCTTCCCGACCATTTCCTAAAATTATGGGGCCTTAGCTCAGCTGGGAGAGCGCCTGCCTTGCACGCAGGAGGTCAGCGGTTCGATCCCGCTAGGCTCCACCATAGTAAATAACCAGTATAAAGATCCTGGCGGCGTAGCTCAGCTGGCTAGAGCGTACGGTTCATACCCGTAAGGTCGGGGGTTCGATCCCCTCTGCCGCCATCTTAAAGGACCTTTAGCTCAGTTGGTTAGAGCAGACGGCTCATAACCGTCCGGTCGCAGGTTCGAGTCCTGCAAGGTCCACCATTTATATAGTGTAACGGAGGTATACCCAAGTCTGGCTGAAGGGATCGGTCTTGAAAACCGACAGGCGGGTAACACCGCGCGGGGGTTCGAATCCCTCTACCTCCTCCAGTTTTAAATTTTTATAAATGGTGCTTTAAAAACTCGAAACAGAATATCATTATCGCGGGGTGGAGCAGTGGTAGCTCGTCGGGCTCATAACCCGAAGGTCGTTGGTTCAAATCCGGCCCCCGCAACCAAAAGGTCCCGTGGTGTAGCGGTTAACATGCCTGCCTGTCACGCAGGAGATCGCCGGTTCGATCCCGGTCGGGACCGCCATTATTATAATGAAAAACATGAGAAGCAAAAGAGTGAGCAAGCTTAGCATGGACGAAATGGGTCAGTAGCTCAGTTGGTAGAGCATTAGATTGAAGCTCTAAGTGTCGGCGGTTCGATTCCGTCCTGACCCACCATTTATGCGGGTGTAGTTTAATGGTAAAACCTCAGCCTTCCAAGCTGATGTCGTGGGTTCGATTCCCATCACCCGCTCCAAGGGCCTATAGCTCAGCTGGTTAGAGCGCACGCCTGATAAGCGTGAGGTCGATGGTTCGAGTCCATTTAGGCCCACCATTATTCCGAAGTAGCTCAGTTGGTAGTAGCACCTGACTGTTAATCAGGTTGTCGCAGGTTCGAGTCCTGCCTTCGGAGCCATTTTTTATTTGGGGAAGTACTCAAGAGGCTGAAGAGGCGCCCCTGCTAAGGGTGTAGGTCGGGTAACCGGCGCGAGGGTTCAAATCCCTCCTTCTCCGCCATTGGCCCGTTGGTCAAGTGGTTAAGACACCGCCCTTTCACGGCGGTAACACGGGTTCGAATCCCGTACGGGTCATACTAAGTGCAGTAGATGAATTTCATCTACTGCACTTTTTAATTTTAGTCATAGATTTATAATATAGCTACCATAAATTAAAGCCTACACAGGATAGTTTAATCTGTGTAGGCTTTTAATTTTACTAAGAAGCTATGAAATTCTACGTCCTTTTCCATATGGAATGCATAGAGGTGTACCAAATATTGGATCTGTCGTCATTTGGCAATCAAGGTCAAACACATGACTAACTAAATCAGTTGTCATAATTTCTTCTGGTTTACCTTGACGATAGACACCACGATCACGGACAGTAATAATATGATCGGCATAGCGACATGCGAGATTAATATCATGTAATACCATAATAATCGTTCGCTTTTGCTGTTGGTTTAACTCGTACAATAAATCTAAAACTTCTATCTGATGAGTTAAATCTAAGTATGTCGTAGGCTCGTCCAAAAGAATAATATCCGTATCTTGAGCAAGCGTCATAGCAATCCAAGCACGTTGACGTTGTCCTCCTGATAGCTCATCCACTGGTCTATCTTGTAAATGCTCTGTGCCTGTTGCTCTTAAGGCATTTAATACGATTTCTTCATCCTTTTCCGTCCACTGTTGACGCCAGCTTTGGTAAGGATAGCGACCTTGCTTCACAAGCTGTAGGACAGTTAGGCCTTCTGGTGCAACAGGGGATTGGGGAAGAATCGAAAGATTTCTAGCCACCTGCTTTGTTGATAATTTAAAAATATCCTCTCCATCTAATAGAACGGAACCTTTTTTAGGTTTTAATAATCGAGCGATGGAGCGTAGGAGTGTGGATTTACCACAGCCATTCGCTCCAATTAATACAGTAATTTCATTCAAAGGGATAGATAAATTGAGATCTTCGATAATATTGGAATCACCATAACTTAATGTAAGGGATTTGGTTAATAACGATTCAGTCATGTAGTATAGACTCCTTTATTTATTAGGATTTCTAAATAGTAAATAGATAAAATAGGGAGCACCAATGGCAGCGGTAAAGACACCAGCGGGTACTTCTAACGGGCTAAAAGCAGTACGACCAATAATATCTGCTATCATCACAAGCAATGCTCCGATTGCTGCAGATGCTGGAATAAGTACACCGAATGATGAACCAACAATGCGTCGTGCAATATGAGGTGCCATTAATCCTACAAACCCAATGGCGCCAGCAAATGCTATAGCACTCGCTACTAGACTGGAACATAATAGGATTAAGTAAAGGCGTGTTTTTTGAACAGATTGCCCAAGGCTTGACGCTGTATCATCACCTAGTTCTTGAACATTTAACTGTCGTGTAATAAAGAATGTAATAAGTAGTAGAACGATGATCAATGGTACAACGATTTGTACTTGATCCCAATCTGCACTTTTGACACTACCCGTAATCCATTTATTCGCTTCACTCGCTTGATAAATTGGCCCGATAATCATTAACATGGTAGTAATAGCTTGCATAAAAGCTGACACGCTAATACCGATTAAGACAAGACGATTTGGTGTGACACCATCTTTCCAAGCAAATAGATAGACAATACATCCGACAACAGTAGCTCCTATAAAGCCTGCTAATGGTAACCATTCTATACTAACTGTTAAAGAGTGATTAGAATCACTGAAAATAGCTAAGAATCCAACAACTGCTGCACCACCACCAGCTGATATCCCGATAATATCAGGTGAGGCAAGTGGATTTTTTACGATTCCTTGTAAAATGGCACCTGCTACGGCTAACGCCATTCCAGCAAAGGCAGCAATGAAAATCCGAGGCATTCGGAAATCAATAATGATTAGCTGATCAAAATCTGACCCGTAACCAAGAAAAGCTTGTAAAACCTTTAATGGATTGATGAAAGAATCACCAAATGATGCACTAAAAAAGAAAACAGCAACTGCTAGTAGACTAATCACCATTAATTTTTTTGCAGCTTGTACATCTAATAAAAAAGAAAATTTTTGTTGAAGTAAACGAATTGTTTTTACATGTTTCATTTATTTTTTCCACCTTTTCGCGCAAGGTAAATAAAGAATGGTGTGCCAATCATAGCCGTCATAACTCCTACTGGAACTTCTTGGGGCATAATAATATAACGAGCCGCAACATCAGCCAGCAATAAAAGAATCCCTCCAAGTAACGCAGCCATAGGAATAAGCCATCGATGATCAGTGCCGACAAACTTTCGCGCAAAATGGGGAACGACAATGCCAATAAAACCAATGGGACCAGCAATCGCAACAGCGCCACCTGCTAAAAAAATAACGATAAGTCCTACTAAGATTTTCATCAGCCCTAATCGTAATCCTAATCCTCTTGCTACATCATCTCCAAGAGCAAGAATATTCATTTTGGAAGAAATAATGAGTGCTGCTATCCATCCGATTACTAAATAAGGAAGAACAGAAAGTAGAATTTCAAGTTTTCTACCCTGTACAGAGCCAGCTAACCAAAACAATACTTGATCGAGTTCAGCTTCATTAGTAGCGAGTAAACCTTGTGTAAATGAAGCAAAAAGTGCACTAATGGCAGCCCCTGCTAAAGTGATTTTCACGGGAGTAACAGCATCCCTACCTGAAAAACTAATCGAATAAACGGATAAAGCAGCGATTGCTGCACCTAGAAATGCGATCCATGCAAAAGATTGCAGGCTGGAAATATGGAAAAAAATCATGGCAAAGACAACAGCAAAGCCTGCACCTGCATTGATACCCAAGATTCCTGGAGAGGCTAATGGATTTTTTGTTAAGGTTTGCATAAGCACGCCTGTAATAGCTAACGAAGCACCAACACAGCTGGCTATAAGTGCTCTTGGAATACGAACATTTTGAATAATAATATGCTCATTTGAATTGTTAAATTGTATAAAAGATTCATAGGTCGTTTGAATAGAAGTATTCGCATAACCGTAAACAATACTAATCCCCATACAAAGAAGTAAGAGAACAACCCCTACTAGTAAAGCCATTATCTTGGAATAATTATTTTTTAATATCATATTGAACTATACTCTTTTCTAAAAAATTACTAAATTAATGATTGACATTAATAGATACATACAATACGATTAATATCGATCTTAGATGAAAGTGATTTTCATTCTCGTCTAATATGCCTAAACATTTTATCATATACAATGGAGGAAGAAAAGGTGCAAAAAGCATTTCAAAAACTATTAGTTTTGCTAGCTGTTATGGCTATTTTTGTGCTAGCAGCATGTGGCGATTCTAAAGATACTACCAAAGATGAGAAATCAAAAGAAAGCAATGCATACAGTGTCGAACATGCAATGGGTACAACTGAAGTAAAAGATACACCAAAGCGTATCGTTGTTTTAACAAATGAAGGAACAGAAGCATTATTAGCACTAGGAATTAAACCAGTAGGTGCAGTACAATCTTGGACAGGCGATCCATGGTATGATCACATTAAGGATCAAATGGACGGTGTGGAAGTTGTCGGTATCGAACATGAAATTAATATCGAAAAAATCGCTTCTTTAAAGCCAGATTTAATCATCGGTAATAAATTACGACAAGAAAAAGATTATGCGAAGCTTAGCAAAATTGCGCCAACTGTGTTTTCAGACACATTACGTGGTGATTGGAAAGAGAACTTTAAATTATACGCAAAAGCAGTAAATCAAGAAACAAAGGGACAAGAGGTGCTAAAAGCCTACGAAGATAAGTTACTAGCGCTGAAAGAAAAGCTTGGAGAACAAACAAACCAAGAAGTTTCATTTGTACGCTTTATGGCAGATAAATCTCGTATCTATTACACAGATTCATTCTCAGGCGTTATTTTTGATGCTTTAGGATTTAAACGTGTGCCAGCACAAGCAGATTTATTTAAAGATAATGCAAAATTAGGTAACTTAGCGATTGAAGTAGGAAAAGAAGCAATTCCTCAAATGGATGGGGATGTTATTTTCTACTTCACGTACATGCCAACAGGTGATGATTCAGCATTATCAACTGAACAGGAGTGGACACAAGATCCACTTTGGAAAAACCTAACGGCTGTTCAAAAAGGCAATGCACATAAAGTAGATGATGTTATTTGGAATACTGCTGGAGGCATTTTAGCAGCCAACATTATGCTAGATCAAGTGGAAGAAATTTTTGTTAAATAATTAATCATTAAACTATACATTCATCGGCATTAGATGAATGTATAGTTTTTTTATTTCTTATAAAAAATGATAGACGAAGAAGTTGATCATGAAGGGAAAATTTGAGGTAGTAAGTGCAAGAAAAAGTGTCTAACCTTTGAGACACTTTAAAAGCATTCCGATTGATTGTTTTTTTCCTTGTTTTCGAATGACAAAGAAATTATTAGTGAATGGTAATGTGAGAAATTTTAAAAGCACCGTAATCATCTGTTATAACTGTATAGGTTTTATAGCGATCATAGAATTGGTAATTCCCTTGTGCATCATAAAAATCAAATGTTTCATTCATATCCACGAAATATTGACCATTTGAATATTGTACATCTAGCACTTCATTATTAGTAAAATAGAAGTAATGTCCTTGATAGGCAATTTCATTAATATATTTCTCTAGTTCTTGATAAGCTGAACTGTCAGGTGCAAGCATATCAATAATCCAATAAAAATCACCTTCATTCAGTGCCATCTCGTAATAGAGACGGAATGCTTGCACGAATTGCCCTGCTAGCAAAGCATCTGTTTCGTTAGTGGATTTTGTTTCAATAGTGGATTGTTGACTATTTTCATAAACATTCGCAACAGCACGAACCTCATTTGCAGAAAGTGGTTTAGCAACCCATCCTTCAAATTGGTCAAGCATAACGTAAAGAGGGATGGAGAAAGCAAAGTTAGTACTTGTTTCAGTTGTGTAAAGTAGAGAATTAATCCCTATGACATTGCCTGTATTGACATCAACCAATGGGCCACCGCTACTCCCCTTATCAATTTGTGCATCTACCTGATAAATTTGCTTATAAATAAAGTTTTCAAGCTTCATGTCCCGTTTATTGCCTGTTATATAGCCAATAGATGCTGAATTTTCAAAGCCTTGTGGACTACCAAATGCAATAACCTCTAAGCCAATAGGTGATTCGGTTGTTTCAATTCCCAACGGTTGTGTGTCTTGATAGCTAGGTGCATGAATTAAAGCAATGTCGTAGCGGTCTGATATACCGATAACCGTTCCTGGTGATTCTTGACCATTGGCATTACGAAGCGTGACATCCACTTCTCCTTGAACAACATGTGCATTTGTAATAACATAACCACCCTTTTTATACAGGAAGCCAGAACCTTGACTATTGTTACTGAGGACCGTGAATACCTTTTGTTGAATTTCCTTTATTAGGGTGACACGATCAACCTGCTGTGCATGAGCTTCTTGTTTTTTTGTGAGTTCTTCAGAGGAAACTTGCTGTGTATTTACCTGTTGCTTATCATTTACTTCTGAGTAAGTAGTAGTTTGATTCTTTTTATCAGTGAAAAAGTCCCAATATGCATAGCCTAGTCCACCGATGGCAAGAAAGCAGACCGATAATACGATAATTGCCCATGTTGGGATACCTTGTTTTAATAATGATGAATTCATAAGTTTACTGCCACAATCAGAGCAAAATTTGCTGTCTGAAAGATTCTCATGCTGACAATTTGGACACTTCATCCTATCACGCTCCTGTGAAATATTTACTATTCATATCGGCAAGTAAAAATTGCTTTATAGGTATTTATGGAATTATATGAACTGAAAGGATGAATATGGTTTAGAAAATTTATTTTCATTTTGCTATTGACCTTAACGTTGCGTCAAAGTTTACAGTAGCATTAGTGGGAGGTGACAACATGGAATATACAATTCAAGAGCTAGCCCAAATGTCGGGAGTTAGTACGAGAACATTACGCTATTATGATGAAATTGGGCTGCTGAAGCCAGCTAGAACCAATGAGGCAGGCTATCGATTTTATGGCCAATATGAAATTGATATGCTACAGCAGATTTTATTTTATCGTGCATTGGATATGAAGCTAGCAACGATTCAGGCCATTATTCAGGCGCCTAACTTTCAACATGCCGAGGCGCTAAAAACACATAGAGCTGCTTTGCTTCAACGCAAGGAGCAGCTTGAAACCATCTTGCAGACAGTAGAAAAAACAATACAATCCATTGAGGAGGAACGACCAATGTCAAATGAAGAAAAATTTAAAGGTTTTAAAGAAAAGTTAATCGAGGATAATGAAAAGCAATATGGCCAAGAAATTCGCGCCAAATATGGAGATGAAACAGTGGATGCTTCGAATGCTAAGCTGATGAATATGACAGAACAACAATATCAAGCAATGCAGCAGTTAGAGCAGCAAATGTTTGAGCGTTTAGCAGAAGCAATGGAGCTTGGTGATGCTACAAGTGACTTGGCGATGGAAGTAGCTGAGTTGCATAAACGCTGGCTGAGCTTTACGTGGAAGGAATATTCAACAGAGGCACATGCTGGGCTAGCTCAAATGTATATCTCGGATGAACGTTTTACTGCTTACTATGATGAGCGAAGTGCGACGGGAGCAGCACAATTTTTACATGATGCGATTATAGCTTATACGAGGAAATAAAAGCATCCTTATTGCTGACATGTTTTAGAAATCGTAAATGAGGAAAATATGAAGGCATGAGGAGGGGATTTTTATGGATCAACAAGTTATGCAAAAATTTAAAAGACAACTAGAGCAAGAATTACAAACAATAGAACAACGAATAAAGGAATCGGAGCGACCACAAGCGACAGAGCTATCGAATTATGATAATCATCCAGCTGATAATGCTAGTGATTTAACGGATCAACTTACAGAAATGGCTATTGATGAACATCGCGGTGATAATGCAGAGGAAATAAAAGAAGCCCTTCAAGCAATGGCTGACGGCACATACGGCAAATGTGCGGTATGTGGTAAAGAGCTTCCAATTGGTCGTTTAGAGGCAATGCCGCAAGCTCTGACCTGTGTGGAGCATGCGGAAAAGAAAGAAGACAATTTACGACCAGTGGAAGAAGATATTCTTTCTTCAACGCCAAAGTCAGATGATTTTATTGAGCTTGAGGAATTTGGCTCTTCCGATACGCCACAGGATAAAATTTAGTCTGTTTTTCCTCATGGAAGCAGTATAATAACTGTAGAGGTGAGGATATGAAGATTATTGATTTACATTGTGATGCGCTTTTAAAGTTAACTACTCTTGAATCGGCAAATTTTGCTGAGGATGTGCGTTTACATGCCAATCAAAAAAGATTGCAATTAGGGCAAGTAGAGGCTCAAGTGTTCGCCATTTTTATAGACCCGCAAATTCCACAAAATCTTCAATTTCTTGAGGTCATGCGTCAAATCGAAGTATTTCATACCCATGTATTACAAACAGAGGGCATGGTGCATATTGCAGATTGGGCACAGTTAGACCATTTAGCTCCACATGAAATAGGAGCTATATTAAGTTTAGAGGGCTGTAGTGCAATTGGAGAAGATCTAGCAAAGCTGACAGCAGTACTCGATGCGGGCGTAAAATTAGTCGGCTTAACATGGAATGAAGAGAATGCTGTTGCACATGGAGCTGAGCAGGATGCAAGTCTTGGTTTGAAGCCATTTGGTAAAGAGGTCATACAATTACTAAATAAACGGGATATTATTATTGATGTCTCCCATTTAAATGAACAAAGCTTTTGGGATGTGTTGCCATTAGCGAAGCATATTATTGCAAGTCATAGTAATGCTCGTGCACTCTGTGACCACCCACGTAATTTAACAGATGCACAGGCAAAGGCACTTGTAGAACATGGGGGACATATCCATGTTGTTTATTTTCCACTCTTCATTAATCGAGATGCAACACTAGATCATCTAGTCGATCATGTGGAGCATTTAGCAAAGCTAGTTGGTGTAGAGCATATAGGGCTAGGCTCAGATTTTGATGGTATTGATCGGACTGTCAATGGCTTAGCACATGCAGGAGAAGCGCAAAATTTATTAGAGGCATTACGAGCACGTTTTTCAGACGAGGAAGTGCATGGTATTGCAAGTCAAAATTTCAGACGTTATGTAAAAAAAGCAGCAACCCGTTAAGGCTGCCGCATCTTTTAATAAAAGAAATAATGAATTAATAAACCGATTCCTAATAGGAAGCCGAAGAAAGTATTGGTTTGCGCTGTATATTTCATCGCAGGCATCACTTCTTTGGCTTCTTTTTTGTCTCGGAAAATTTGAATGGCACGTAATGGTTTCGGAATGCTCAGGAAGATAATTAATGCCCAAAAAGTAATGCCATCAACTGCTACAAGGGCAATGACCCATAAATACGAGACGATAAAAAAGCCAGATAACACAGAAATGGCATTATCACGTCCTACTAAAATAGCTAAAGTTTTTCTTCCACCTTCTGTATCACCCACAATATCACGGATATTATTGGATAACATAATGGCTCCGACTAAAATCATACTTGGTACAGACAGCAACACAGCATCGAGTGTCACTGTAAGCGTTTGAATATAGAAGGCAATTAACACAATTCCCATGCCCATTACTGCTCCAGAGACAATCTCTCCAAATGGGGAATAGGCTATTGGGTATGGTCCTCCTGTATATAAGAAACCAATAAGCATACAAACAAGGCCTACAGCTGCTAACCACCAAGATGTTGAGGCACATATGTAAATGCCAAGAAGCATGGCAATAGCATAAAAGCTTAGTGCAATCATCATAATTGTTTTTGGCTGTACTCCATGACGGACGATGGTTCCGCCAATCCCAACAGAATGCTCGTTATCTAATCCTAATTTGTAATCGTAATATTCATTGAACATATTCGTTGCTGCTTGGATAAGCATACTTGCAATGAGCATAGCAAAAAATAGTCCAAAATCAATTGTTTCTTGTTCAATTGCTAGAGCAATTGCTGTTCCTAGGAATACTGGAACGAATGAAGCGGTTAAAGTATGTGGACGCGTTAAATGCCACCAAACTTTAAAACCCCTATCAGCTTCAATGACTTTGGTCATAAGGTCTTTCTCTCCTTCAAATGTTGTCGACTCTTTCTATTTTAAACGAAGATTGAGAAAATGGGTAGGTTCACAGCTTATTACATACTGTTAAATGAAAAAAAGTGATACAATAGAACATGCATTTATGAACTGAAAATAAAAATAGGGTATTAGCAACAGTAAGAATGACACTGTTGCCAACCAAAAAATGATGTGTTTGATTCATCATTTTAATTATGTACATTGCAACAACGGAGGTAATTTTCATGCAACAGAAGTGGTACCAAGCCACAGAAGTAGAAGTGGACTATTTGGGCCAAAGCCTTCATTTTTATATGGAAACAATTGAAGTAAGTCGCTTATCTCCACTTGCATTTTATGCGGCAGGTGAGGAGCGTTATAAAGGTGAACGATTTTATTGGCAAAATAGAGAAAAAACAATGACATTAGTAGGGCTGGGACATGCCCATACCATTCAAAACAATGCAAAAAATGAGCGTTTTGATGCTGTAGAAGCGGAGTGGAAGAACTTAACGAAAAACTGTCAAAAGGGACAAAGCGAGCTACAGCCCATTTTATTTGGTGGTTTTACATTTGATCCACAAAATAATGTCGATGGGGAATGGACGGATTTCCCAGAGGCTTATTTTGCACTAGCAACGTTTCAACTTGTAATCCGTGATGATAAAGCTTACGTAAGTATTCATCTTTTAACACAAGATCAGCAGGCGGAGAGTAAGCTAGAAGCTCTAAGGAAAGAGCGAGATCATTTAATTCACGCAGCGCAGGTTAAAGAAGTGAAAACGTATACAAAACCTGAAATTACAAGTTATTTTGAGCCATATAAGGAGCCCTATTTAGCCTCAATCGACCAAGTGACAGCATTAATTAAGCAGAAGAAGGCAGATAAGGTGGTTATTGCTCGCTCACTTGCCTTGCAATTTAAAGAATCTGTATCTGCACCTCAAGTGCTTTCTCAAATAATTCATGAGCAGCCAGAAAGCTATCTATTTGGTTTAGAGCATAAGGATCTATTATTTTTTGGAGCCTCGCCTGAACGCCTTGTTAAGGTAGAAGAAGGCCGTGCGTTTTCGTCTTGTGTTGCTGGCTCAATTAAACGAGGAAAAACAGCAGAAGAAGATGAAGCGTATGGACAAAGTTTACTAAATGACCCAAAAAACGGTGGAGAACATCAATATGTTGTGGATATGATTGCGGACACATTCCGCAAAAATTGTGTGAACATGACGGTACCTGACAAACCTCGCCTATTAAAAATACGAGACATCCAACATCTATATACACCTGTAGAAGGTCAGTTAAATGAGGATGCTACAATCTTACAGCTTACAAAATCTTTACATCCCACACCCGCTTTAGGGGGAGTACCACGTAAAGAAGCGTTGGCAGCCATCCGTAAATATGAGCCTATGAATCGTGGTTTGTATGCAGCACCAATTGGTTGGTTAGACGCAGAGGGTAATGGCGAATTTGCAGTCGCGATCCGCTCGGCTGCATTACTAGGCGATAAAGCTTATTTATATGCAGGCGGAGGGATTGTAGCAGATTCAGAACCACAATCTGAATATGAAGAAACATTAGTAAAATTCCGTCCAATGCTTCGCGCGCTAGGGGGACAATTACATGAGTGAACGGAAAATATTAACAGATTATGTTTATCAAATGGTCGCATCGCTAGTACAAGCGGGTGTTGAAAATGTGGTAGTCAGTCCAGGATCACGTTCAACACCACTTGCCTATGCTGTTGCATCTACAAATCAAGTAAAAATGTATCGTCAAGTAGATGAGCGCTCGGCTGCATTCTTTGCGTTAGGTCTAGCGAAGGCCACAGCTAAGCCTGTTGTTCTATTATGTACATCAGGTACAGCTGCAGCAAACTATTTTCCTGCAATTGTGGAGGCAAGCTATGCACGTGTTCCACTGATTGTCATAACAGCTGACCGTCCTCATGAATTACGAGAGGTCGGCGCACCACAGGCCATCAATCAGCCTAATTTATATGGTTCCCATGTAAAATGGAGTGTTGATTTTCCGTTAGCAGATGGTGCTGATCCAACATTACCTTTTATTGAGCGTCATCTTGCCCGTGCTGTAGCTATTGCAACGAGTGCGCCTTTTGGTCCAGTACATATCAATGTACCTTTCCGAGAGCCTTTATTAATTGATTTTCGAAATGAACTACCAACAGCGACGTTCAAGCACAGCAGTATGGGACAGCTAATCCCAACAACTGCCGATCAACAGGAGCTCTCCTCTATTTTACAATCGACGAAGAGAGGCTTTGTTATTATAGGTGAGCTAGCTCTTGGCACGGATTTAGCCATCGTTTGGGAGTTTGTGCGTCAGCTAAAGTGGCCAGTAATTGTTGAGAGTTTATCGAATATGCGGGCATCCGTACCAGAGGATTGCTTACCATATATTGTGACTACCTACGATGCCATTATGAAAAGTGATGACTTCAAAGCACTGGTGCAACCAGATACAGTTATACGCTTAGGGGCACAGCCTGTCTCGAAGTTTATCATGCAATTCATCACAAAATCACAGCCAAATGCCTATGTGATTATTGATGAAGACCCAATGTTTAGAGATGCTACGGGCGTTTCCACGCATTTTATTCATGCCAATATCGATCAGTGGCTGACTCAACTAGCTATTACGAAAACTGCTATTGAGGAGACTTACCTAGCTGAATGGCAAAAAGCGAATCAGCTTGCTTCTATGCATATCGAGCAATATTCAGAAGTAGAAAAAGATGAGGGAGCCATGGTCAGTCGTTTACTGAAAATGATTCCTGATGGTAGTGATATTTTCGTTAGCAGCAGTATGCCAGTGCGTGATATCGATACATTTTTACTAGCTACACCGAAGGATCTGCGTATTTTTGCAAATCGTGGTACAAATGGGATTGATGGCGTAGTGTCAACGGCAATGGGCTTCAGTCAAGGAAATGGCCGAGAAACCTTCTTACTAATTGGTGATTTAGCCTTTTTACATGATATCAATGGTCTCATTGCTTCAAGATATCAGCAATGTAACTTAACGATCCTTGTCATGAATAATGATGGTGGCGGTATTTTTTCTTATTTACCACAGTCAACAGTGGAAGCTCATTATGAGGACTTATTTGGCACACCAACTGCCCTTGAATTCCGTGATATTGCCAATATGTATGATATGGATTATATCCGTGTAGAAACGATTGCCGAGCTTTCCGAGAAATTTTCTACAAGCAAAAAACGTCCTTTACGTTTGATTGAAATATTTACTGATCGAACAGAGAATGTCACTGCCCATCGTGAGCTATGGAAACGTATTAATACGGAGTTAAAAGCATGACAAATTTAATGATTCGTGGTCTTGAAACGCATATTGAGATATGGAATCAAAATGGGATCCATACACTCGTTGCATTACATGGATTTACGGGAAGCACGGCTACATGGCACAATCTAGCACAGGCCCTACCCAATGTACGCGTCATTGCCATTGATTTAATTGGACATGGACAAACGGCTATTCCACAGCACTGTCAACGTTTCTCCATGGAGGAACAATTACAAGATTTAGAAGAAATATTTTGCCAGCTTCATCTAGAGAACTTTACACTGTTAGGATACTCAATGGGTGGTAGAATTGCTCTATCATATGCCCTGGCTTATCCAGATCGTATTCATCAGCTTATTTTAGAAAGCGCCTCTCCAGGCTTACGTACAGAAGAAGAGCGTAAGGAGCGTTGTGAGCTAGATGAAGCACTGGCACAAAAAATTCTAACAAATGGTTTGGAATCGTTTGTGAATGCATGGGAGAACATACCGCTTTTTAGTACACAGCATCGTCTACCTCAAAGTGTAAGACAGGTCATTCGAGCAGAAAGACTTTCACAGAAGAAAGAGGGACTAGCGGGCAGCTTGAGAGGTATTGGTACAGGAGCTCAACCTTCAAATTGGGATAGATTGGCGCAGTTAGCAGTCCCTGTATTGCTAATTACCGGTTCAATGGATGGGAAATTCTGTGAAATTGCACTAGAAATGAAAGCGCTATTAAATACTGTTAGCCATATGACGGTAAATGACGCTGGACATGCAATTCATGTGGAAAATCCCGCTGAGTTTGCTACAATAGTAGAGGAGTATTTAACGTAATCTAATATTACGTTAGCGCCTCGCTAGTAACGAGACGAATTTAATGATATAGGAGGCTATTCAATGACACGTCAATGGACTACATTACATACTTATGAAGACATAAAGTATGAGTTCTATAACGGAATCGCAAAAATTACGATTAACCGTCCAGAAGTGCGTAACGCATTCCGTCCTAAAACGGTTATGGAAATGATTGACGCATTTTCACGAGCACGCGATGACAAAAATATCGGTGTAATTATTTTAACAGGTGAAGGTGAACATGCTTTCTGCTCTGGCGGAGACCAAAAAGTTCGCGGTCATGGTGGCTATGTAGGAGAAGATGAAATTCCACGTCTAAACGTTCTTGATTTACAACGTTTAATCCGTGTAATTCCAAAACCTGTAGTAGCGATGGTAGCAGGCTATGCAATTGGTGGAGGTCACGTTTTACATGTTGTCTGTGACTTAACAATTGCTGCTGACAATGCTCGCTTTGGACAAACTGGACCAAAAGTAGGTTCATTCGATGCTGGTTATGGCTCAGGCTATCTTGCTCGTATTATTGGACATAAAAAGGCACGTGAAATTTGGTACCTTTGCCGTCAATACGATGCACAACAAGCACTTGATATGGGCTTAGTCAATACAGTTGTTCCTTATGAGCAATTAGAAGATGAAACAGTTCAATGGTGTGAAGAAATGCTACAAATGTCACCAACTGCACTACGCTTCTTAAAAGCAGCGATGAATGCAGATACAGACGGCTTAGCAGGTCTTCAACAAATGGCTGGAGACGCTACACTTCTTTACTACACAACAGATGAAGCAAAAGAAGGTCGCGACGCTTTCAAAGAAAAACGTCAACCAGATTTCGGTCAATTCCCAAGATTCCCTTGATTCTAAAGGGTTTAAGGCTCGTATCTTTAGAGATACGAGCTTTTTCTATGCCTGGAAGCAAGGGGTTACGATAGAAGAAGCGGATAGAATTAATAAAGTAGTGGATACAGCCCGTAAAGTGATGGATAGAACTAGGAAAGTGAAGGATAGAGGAGCAGGACATTACAATAAAAGTAGCGAGTAGCATCCCTAAAATAACAGACATGCAAATAGACAAAATAGATGATTAAGCGTTAAGATGTAGGGGATTGGAGTGACGAAGATGTATCCAAATTGGATTTTACAGCGAGCATATTTAACACCGTTACGAAAGGCATTAGCTTATAAAAATCAAAGCTGGACTTTTCAGGAATTAAATGAATTATCTATAAAACGTGCTCGTCAACTAGTAGGGATCGGTATTCAGCAGGGTGATCGAATTGCAATTATGGGACCAAGTAAGCCTGAACTGGTCATGATGATGTATGCCTGCATGCATTTACAATGTGAAATGGTGATGCTTAATCGTAGACTATCGCCGGAAGAGCTGGCCTATCAACTAGAAGATTCAGAGGCAGTGACAGTGTTAATCGCAGATGAAGATATAGAGAAGTTGCCTCCTGAAACAGCCCATTACTTATTTTCATCGATTGAAAATGGGGGGGAAGGCGAGTTAACTATTGAAAAGGAATGGCCATTAGATCAAACAACTACTATTATGTATACATCAGGTACAACGGGCTTTCCAAAGGGAGTTCGCCAAACAGTTGGGAACCATCAGGCAAGTGCAACAGCCTCTGTATTAAATATTGGACTGCAGCCTCAAGATGTTTGGCTTTGTGCAGTTCCTTTATTTCATATTAGTGGGTTTTCCATATTAGTACGTTCACTTTTATATGGTAATCAGGTCTATTTATATGATCAATTTGATGCAGAAGCGATATCACAAAACATTATAGACGGAGAAGTAACCCATATGTCGGTTGTCGCGGTGACGTTGGAACGAATCCTACATACGTTAGAGCAGCGCAATGTGAAAGCTTCACCTCATTTTAAGCTAATGTTAGCTGGAGGAGGGCCGGTGCCTGTCGATTATTTAGCGAGAGCACATTCTCTAAATTTAGCCGTTGCGCAAACCTATGGGATGACAGAGACATCTTCACAAACGGCTACTTTGGCGAGTGAAGACGCCATGCAAAAAATCGGTTCTGCTGGCAAGCCTTTATTTTTTAATCAAATAAAAATTGCAGATCCTAATGATAAAGGTGAGGGGGAAATTTGTATTCGAGGTCCTCATGTCACACCTGGCTATATTGGCCGTTTTGCACATAAAAATGCCACGATTGATGGCTGGCTTCATACGGGAGATATCGGTTGTTTAGATGAAGATGGATACTTGTATGTGATTGATCGTAGGGCAGATTTAATTATTTCTGGGGGCGAGAATATTTATCCAGCAGAAATAGAAAATGTACTACTAACACATCCTGCGGTCAAAGAAGCGGGTGTATGTGGGGTAGATGATGAGCAATGGGGGCAGGTTCCCATTGCGTTCCTTGTGTTAAATGAGCCAGTGTCTGTTGAGCAACTACAGGCCTTTTGCTTACAAAAACTTGCTAAATATAAGATGCCTAAAGAAATTATATTTACAGACAGTCTACCGCGAAATGGAGCGGATAAATTGCTGAGAAGGAAATTATTACAATAAAAATAGATGAAAAGAAGTCTTCGTATGGAGGCTTCTTTTTTATTTTGTTTTTAAAATTGGAAACGGCTAATCCATCATGCAAAACATTTAAACTTTTAGCATGAAATTAAACATTCATTAACATAATAAAAAAAGAGAGGCATAAACTATTTAGTAAAGGAGAATGACTCATATGAGGAAATATATATATAATGTTGTCATTATATTATTTGTTCTACAAATGAGTCATGTGCAAGTATTTGCAAACTATCAAGAAGATAATGTAGCAACTGCTCATTCAATTGAAACTCTACAATCTCTCATTAATAAAGAAGTTATGCAGCTCTCTACAGAATTCTCAATACGCTATACTGGTGACATATCCGAGATAAAAGATGAACTAACAGAAATTACGAAAACTGCGATTCAAAACTCTTATATTTATACTAATATTTCTAGTTTTAAATGGAAATACGATGGTTATAACAATAATATTGTCATCGAATTTGCATTTACCTACCATATTTCACAAACAGAGGCAGCTTTTGTTGAGCAAACTTTATCAACCATTACTGCACCTATGCATGGATTAAGTGACATAGAAAAATTACAGGCTGCACATGATTTTATTGTTTTAACAGCAGAATATTCTAAGGAAACAGAAGGAAGTCAATATTCGCCCTACACTTTGCTTACAGAAAATAAGGGAGTTTGTCAGGCGTATGCGTTAGTGTTATATCGAATGCTGGAGATGTTAGGGTTTGAAGTGCAATATGTACCAGGCAAAGTGGGTGAACAGCTTCATGCTTGGGTGCTAGTGAAGCTTGATCATGAGTGGTATCATATTGATGTGACGTGGGATGATCCATTGCCAGATCGTAAGGGTGAAGTACGCTATCAATATTTTTTAGTGTCGGATCGCCAATTATCACAAGACCATACTTGGGACTACGCCCGTTTCCCGGCAGCAACTAGTGAAAAATATACAGATATACAAAAAGAAACGAAAAGACAGAGTTTGACAATGCCTTTACAACAAAGCTTTAATCAAAATGCAGGGATTTCAATAATTGCAGAGAATAGGCAAGCAGTAACACAATTACAGCCTACAATGCTTGTGACACAAAAACAAACAGAGGAAAACCCTGTTGTTCTGCACGATTTTAATGAATGGCCAAAGGTAGTAGTAGAGAGTGTAGTAAATCATTCAAAAGCAAAACGTAAAACGATGCTAAAATCAACAAGTAAGCTAACGTCTATCTATCGTACTGAAAAACGTATGCCACAAGAAAAATACGTCATAATAAAGGAGGTGTCCCATCTATTTTCGGGGCACCTCCTTACTCATTTATTGATCGTTCAAAGCTTTTTCTAATGTTTGAATATTTTTTTGCATCAATGTGAAATACGTTTCATTATTTTTTTCATCATCAGCTGTTAGCACGCTTAAATTATGCAGTACAAGAGATTCTGCGCCAACTTCTTTTTGAATAACCTCTGCTAATTTAGAAGATACGTTTTGTTCAAATAAAATATAGTGTATATGCAATTCATTTGCTTTATCTACAATCTTTGTTAATTCTTTTTGCGATGGCTCATTTTGTGAATTTAAGCCGGCAATCGGCACCTGTGTTAAGCCATATTGACCTGCAATATAGCCAAATGCAGCATGTGATACAAAGAATGTTTTGTTTTGTGCTTTGTTTGTCATCGCTTTAAAATTATTATCTAAATCTTGTAGCTCTTTTACTAATGCTTCGTAATTTTTATTAAAAGTCGATTCCTGAGCAGGCATTTTTTCAACTAGTGTATTTTTAATAGCAAGTGCTAAATCTTGACTAATTGTAGGAGATAGCCAAACATGTGGATCGATGTCACCATGCTCATGCTCGTCATGTCCGTGTCCATCATGATCGTGCTCCTCCTCTGTAGCTGCGTGATCATGGTCGTCGTGTACGTCTGCTTCATGTTCTTCTTCGGCATGAACATGGCCTGTGCTTACAGCTAACTTTTCATCTGAAACATTATCAGCAGTTGCCACCATTGTGACATCTTCATTTGCTAATGTTTTTTTAGCATTTTCCACAAAGCCCTCTAGTCCTAAGCCAATATAGAAAAAGATATCGGCATCTGCTAAGTTCATCATATCTTTTTGTGTAGGCTCAAATGTATGTTCGTTTGCACCGGCTGGATAAATAGAAGAGACGTCAACATAATCGCCTCCAATACGTTGAGCAAAATAGCTTAAAGGATAGACAGTTGTATAGACTGTTAACGTATCCTTTTCCTCAGTCTTTTGGGAAGTCGTCGATTTGTCTCCGCATGCTGCAGTAAATACAGCAAGAACGGCAACGAGCAATACTAAATATAGTTTTTTCATATAAGAAAATCCCTTTCTTAAATAGTAATGATTACGATTTGTTTTTTAGAACAGTTCTTATAATAACCTACTCCTTAAAAAAGTACAAGAAAAAAATGCCCCTCGAAAGTTATTTCTTTTTCGAAGGCCATTTTTCAGGTACAGGATCAAAGCCACCAGGGTGGAACGGATGGCATTTGGATACGCGGGTAATAGTTAAGATAAAGCCCTTTATTGCCCCATGCTTTTGAAAAGCTTCTAGTCCATAAGAAGAGCATGTAGGATGGAAACGACAAGTAGGGGGCGTCATCGGTGAAATGAATTTTCGATAAAACTGAATGAGCCAAATAAAGGGGTATTTCATCGTTGTTCATCCTTTTGCTGAGACGTCATTTGTTCAGGCTTTGGATCAATTGTTTGCGTAAAAATATTATTTTTTTTCTTCATAATAATAATGACAGAAAGACCAAACATTAGCATCATCATGGCAATCATAATGATAATTGGTAAAGGTACACCCATTGCTTTCACTCCAAGTTTATATTATTAAAAAGGCTATGTTTATGGCTCTTCTTGATGATTTTGCTTCGGCCTTTCATCGATTGTATGTTTAAAGGCATAAGCACGGTTGACACTAATAATCGTCGCAATTGTAATAACAATAACAATAATAACTGCAATTATTAAGAGCGTAGTTAAACTCATAGTATTCACTCCGTTCTTTGTTCATCATACCTATTATAAATTATAGGGCCTTTTTAATTGTGAAGGAAGTTTGACATTCAAGCGAATAAAACGACTCCTTTCTCTCCATACTATGGAAAAAGGAGTGAATCGTGAGATGGATCGTCAGCGCGTATATTTTTCACTTGCCAATCGAACGTATTATACAAATCCATATGCAGGGCCGTGGAACTTTGAACTGAACGTAGATCGTCAAGCATTAGATGTTTTTGAAAGAATCTTTCAGCAAATGCAGCTGTTAGAAATTTCAAATGCATGGCGTGCCCAGCTACCGTATATACAGTATCACTTAGATAGAGAAAATGATGAAATAGATAAGCGATTAATGAAAATTTATGCACTCGTTCATGAATATGGGGATGATGATACAAAGGCTTTCGTGGAACAGCTTCCTTATTTCAATAAGCGTGTTTAAATAAAAAGGAAAAGGTCACTGAATGGACAGTGACCTCTTTCAATCTTAACTAATGGCTTTTAATATGGTAAAAACCGCTTCTCTCGGCACAATGATAGGTATAGAAAGTTGATCTTTAATAGTATTTTTCATTGTTGAAGAATAGCCCATACAATCAAGAATAAGCAAATCGGCTCCCTTATCTTCTAATAGTCGTGCTTTTGCTAATAGATGTCGAGCATTGAAGTGGTAGGGGGAGCTTGCTGAAAACATTACATTGAACTGTGCTTTTTGCCATTTGTCAGCAACAGTATGTTGTTGTTCAGGCTCAGGACCTATTAAGCCAAGTGTTAATTCTGTATGTAACCCTTTTACTAAATTTGTCATCATACGATCAGGAAGTAATAGATTGTTAGAAGAAAGCTTATTCGTAAAGTCTCCAGTACACATAAGTAATACCCAAGTGAATTCGTGTAGCTTACTAATGCATTGCTGAATATAGGGCATAAGCTTTTGTTTACTTAACTTTACTTGCTCACCATTTGCTAGAAGTGTCACTAAAACATCTGTGTCTTTAATAGCTGGTGATAGCCTAGCAATTTCATCGGAAGAGAGTGAATCAAGTACACCGTATTCTTGAACATGGAGACCGGATTCTCTTAATTGCTGAATATCTTTAGCCATATCTTTGCGAGGGGCTTGACCAATTGTGACAACGGCAATGTTTGAATGTTTCAACGTGCTCACTCCGCTTCGTAATATTTTTTTCCATTTACATAAGTTTGTAAAACCTTTGCTTCTGTTTCAAAAATAGGGTGTGACCAAACAACAAAATCAGCATCCTTGCCTGCCTCCAGACTACCGATTCGGTGATCAAGCTGTACAAGCTTAGCAGCATTTATCGTAATACTTTTAATGGCTGTTTCTTCATCTAAACCATAGCGAATGGCTTCTGTTGCACAATATTTTAAATACTGAATCGGTACAAACGGATGATCCGTCATAATGGCAAAAGGTATATTATGCTCTTTAAAAATAGCTGCAATTGCTGGTGTAGAATGGCGTGTTTCATATTTAGATGGCGTTAGCATATAGGGACCAAGTGTTGCATGAAAGCCACTCTTCTTAACTGCATCGACAATAAGATGACCTTCTGTACAATGTTCTAAGTGAAGCTTTACATTAAATTCTTTGGCGATTCGTATAGCTGTCATAATGTCATCTGCACGGTGGCAGTGAATGCGAAGGGGCATGTCACCCTGTAGCACCTCAATAAATGGGCGTAACTCTGTGTTGTGGTTGATTTGATCCGTTTGTTCTTGTTCATTCAAGCGACTCGCACGTTGGAAACCATCTCGTAAAAGCTGGGCAATAGCCATTCGCGTCATAGGCTTTCTTTTATATTGATTGCCAAAGACATTTTTAGGATTTTCACCTAATGCTCCTTTTAATCCACTTCGCTCTATAAGAACACGGGAGGCGAGGGTAGGTCCTGCTGTTTTAAGGATGCTCCAAATGCCTCCGATAACATTAGCACTGCCTGGCCCAGTTTGCACAGTTGTCACGCCACCTTCCAGCGCATGCTGAAAAGAAAAGTGCCGAATATCTACACTATCTAAAGCATGCATAAGTGGTGTAAAGGGCTCACTATATTCATTGGCATCATTAATATCTTCGGTTACTTCTGCCCATGTTCCGACATGAGCATGAATGTCAATTAATCCAGGAGTGACATATGCTCCTTGTAGATCAATTAATTCAGCATCGGGAGGAGTATCCTTCGCTGGACCAACATAAACAATTCGCCCATCCTCAATCCATAACTGTTCAAAAATATTATTTTGTTCATCGACTGTGAAAATTTTTGCATGGTGATAAATAATCATTCTGTCAACCCTTCTTCCCGTGCATAAACTTTTGTCCCTTTAATATAAGTAGCGACAACTTGGGCGTCTAAATTTAATGGATGCTTATCCCATATGACAAAATCAGCTAGAAGTCCATCACAAATAGCGCCTGTTTTATGGGCTATACCTAGAAAATTAGCAGCCCCTGTTGTTAATGCATACAGAACATCCTGGCGTGTCATTCCTTCTCTTACGGCTAGGCAACCTTCTAAAGTTAGGTGGGATGTACTACTAACAGGGTGATCCGTACAAAAAACAAATGGAATATGTTGATTGGACAGATGGCGGTAAAGTTTTGGCGATAGTGCCATCATCTCATTATGCTCAATATAGCGAAATGTTGGTCCCGCAATGACCGTATTAAAGGATTCCCCCTTAAGTAAAGGAACTTCAGTACCATGAATAATATGAAAATCGAAAATAGTGCCAAATTCTTGTTGAAGTCGTCCAACAAATTCAATATCTACTGCTTTATGGGCCCGAATAACAATTTTTTTAATCCGTGGCTCTTGCTGCTGAATTTGTTGCAATGTTTCCCTTACTATTTTGGCAATTCCCATACGAGTTAATGGCTTTTTCTTTTCAGCAAAAAATGTACTTTTTGCCTGATGGCCGATGGAGAAGGAATAAGCAACATCCTTTATCAGGACCATTTCATCGACCGTTGTATGTGTATGATGGATGATGGCTGTTTTCGCACCAATTAAGCTTTTAGGGGAGGGAACAATGTGCGATGCTGTTACTCCATGAGAGACTGCCTTTTGGAATGCTGCATCAAATGGATAAATGCCATCAACTACAGAATATTGAAGATGGGAATCAAATTCATAACTATCATCGCCCTCCCAGCGAATCCCTATTTCAGCTAAACCAATTTGTGAACAACTGTCGATAAAGCCAGGTGTAATATAATAACCATCTAAATCTATTTCTGTTTCAGTTGTACGAGAAGATTGTTCGAAGTATTGCCCCTGTACTTGAAACGACTGTTTATCAAAGCTACGAGTCTCAGAGTTAAAAACAAGTCCATTTATATATCGAGTCATTCGATCAGATCTCTCCTTATGAAGAGAAAAGCGGAGACAAGATCTCCACTTTTCTAGTTTAATTATTTTGCGATTGATACGTTCGTACCGTTTGGATGCACAATTTGTACGGAATTATCGGCAGAGACCTCAAAGCCCTGTACTTTTTTACTCACACCTGCAACAGTTTGAGTGGCTTCTAATTCGATACGTGGTACATCTGCTAATATTAGTTTTAACGCTTCTTGGTATAATTTTGCTCTTTCTTCTTGAACAACTGTTTCTGATACTGCGCGTTCTAATAATTTATCTACTTCTGGATTACTATAGCCTTTACCATTACCTAAAGCTCCAATTTGATTTGTGTGATATAACTGATAAAGGAAGAAATAAGGATCTGGATACCAAGTCCAGCCCCCAATGTTCATTGGGGCATTTCCTTTTGCTACAGTATCACTGTAAGTACCCCATTCAAGCACTTTAATTTCTACATCAATGTTTAGGTTTTTCTTTAATTGACTTTGGAAAATTGTAGCGTAAGGAACACGTGCTTCTGACACAAAAATCTCTGTTTTGAAGCCATCAGGATAGCCAGCCTCTGCTAATAATTTTTTAGCTTCTTCAGGATTATATTTTGGTACTAAATCAATTAACGATTGATCATACCCCCATGAACCAGGTGGTAATGGTAAGTAAGAAACATCTCCACCACCCCATTGGTTAACCCCAGAAATAATTTCCTCAACATTCGTTGCCATATAAATAGCTTCACGAACACGTTTGTCAGCAGTAGGACCTACCTTATTGTTAAGATCAAGATAAACAATAGATAGACCAGGATTCGTTAAAAGTTCAAGATTGCTATCTTGCTTGATGATTTCACGATTTTGGCCTTTAACATCCATGGCAATATCAATATCACCAGAACGTAATGCATTCGTCATCATGTTTTGATCTGAGATAAACTTCATTGTTAAGTTATCGATATTCGGCTTATCACCCCAATAATTTTCGTGACGAACTAGTTTTACCTCTTGATCTTTTTTCCATTCTTTTAATTGGAATGGACCAGTACCAATGAAGTGTTCAGAGAAGTTATCGCCCCATCCTTCGACCTCTTCTTTTGGAATAACGATATTTCCTGCATCCGTTAGCATAGCAAGGAGTGCAGCATTCGGTGTCGCTAAGTGAATTTCTACTTCATAATCTGATAACACTTTAACTTCCGTCACACCACTTAAACGATTCATAGCGGATTCTTTGGCAGAGCGCTCTAATGAATATTTAACGTCTTCCGCTGTCATGTCACGTCCATCTTGGTATTGACCTTTTTGGAATTTCACACCTTCGCGTAATTTGAACGTATAAACTAACATATCATCAGAAACTTTCCATTCTGTTGCTAAAGATGGAATGATATCAGATAAATCTTTGTTATAAACAACTAAAGTATCACCCATTTGACGCATAACTTGCGATTCATAAACCCCCGTATATTTGATAGGGTCAAATGTTTTGGCATTGGCTGAAAGGCCAATATTTAATGTGCCACCTGCAGTGACTTCTCCATCCTTTTCATCTGCTGAATTACTTTTCTCTGTATTCCCACCACAAGCTGCTAAAACACCAATTACTAAAGTTAAAAAGAGTAGTAGTAAAGATTTTTTTACGTTGATTTTCTTCATATACGCTAGCCTCCTTAATTTATGTTTCACAATATGAACCGTTGATTCAAAAATGGTAGGTTCGACAATAAAATTAGCACACTTGTAAATAGAAAGTAAATACAAAATTAAAAAGATTCAGAAAAAAATATATTTACAAACAATTATTATGTAGTGTAGTATTTGGTTATTCACAATATGAACCACTGATTCTAATAATGAAAAGGAGGTCTTGCATAAGATGGGCTCATTTATTTTAAAAAGGTTAGTGAACCTTATTCCAACACTGCTAGTAGTAGGGATTATCGTCTTTATTATTACGCGAATGATTCCAGGCGATCCAGCTGCAGTTATGCTTGGGCCACAAGCCAGTGTGGAAGATGTAGAAAATTTAAGAGAAGAGCTAGGTTTAAATAAATCAATGCCTTCACAATTTATTTCATATGTAGGAGACTTGGCGCAGTTAAATTTAGGATATTCCTATTCTTATAGTGAGTCTGTCATCGGGCTTATTATCGAAAGATTTCCTAACACAGTCATACTTGCATTAGCAGCTTTGTTAATAGCCGTCATCATCGGAATACCAGCAGGCATCCTAGCGGCTAGAAAGCAAAATACAATCATTGATTATATTGTCATGCTTGTGTCATTAGTAGGTGTATCTATGCCAATTTTTTGGTTGGGGATTATGCTTGTCTTATTTTTCAGTGTCAATCTTGGTTGGTTCCCTGCGACTGGGATGGGGAATATCAGTGATGGTCTTTGGACATATGTGAAGCATTTAATCTTGCCAGCATTTGCTTTAGCAACAATTCCAATGGCGACCTTCGCACGGATTACACGTTCTAGTATGCTAGAGGTTATTTCACAAGATTATATTAAAACAGCTCGATCTAAAGGGATCAAAGAATATTTAGTGATTGGGAAACATGCATTTAAAAATGCGCTAACACCTATTTTAACGGTACTAGGTATGCAAATTTCAAATTTACTTGGTGGGGCGGTTTTAACAGAAACTATTTTTAGTTGGCCTGGTATGGGGCGGTTGATTGTAGACGCTATTGATAAACGTGATTTTGTAGTCGTACAAGGAACTGTCATTTTCATTGCGTTTATCTTTGTGCTTATAAACTTAATCGTCGATGTGCTTTATAAAGTTGTAAATCCTAAGGTCAACTTAGAATCGGATGGGGGAAAAAATAATAATGACTCAAGCAATCGTCAATGAAACGAGAAAAAGAAATACATTGTTGCGGAAGTTGCTAAAAAATAAATTAGCATCAATTGGCTTAATTATTGTAACGTTGATGGGCATTATTGCTATTTTTGCACCTCTGATTGCTACCCATCCACCGAATGAAATGCTTGTTGGTAAATCATTTTTACCTATGAATACCGAAGGACATTTACTAGGAACAGATAACTATGGTCGTGATTTGTTTAGTCGGTTAGTTTATGGTACTCGAATTTCAATGATTGTTGGCATTGCAGCAGTGTTATTTGGCGCTGTGTTTGGCACGTTATTAGGCTTAGTTGCAGGATATTTTGGTGGTCGTATTGATTCTATTATCATGCGCACAATGGATGGTCTTTTCGCATTTCCATTCATTTTACTAGCGATTACGTTAATGACGGTATTAGGACAAGGGCTTGTCAATGTTATTGTTGCCATTGGTATTGCTAATATCCCAGGGTTCGCAAGGCTTGTTCGTGGCCAAGTATTAAGCGTTAAAGAGGAAGAATTTATCGAAGTCACTCATTCTTTAGGCGCTACACATAGACGGGTAATTTTTAGTCATATACTACCGAATTGTTTAGCACCATTAATTGTTTACGGAACGATGAGTACAGCAGGCGCTATTATTTCAGAGGCAGCCCTTAGCTTTTTAGGTTTAGGGGTTCAACCACCAACCGCTTCCTGGGGCAGTATTTTAAAGGATGGTAAAGACTTTTTAGTATTAAACCCCCAAATGGCAACATTTTCAGGTATTTGTATTTTACTAACAGTTCTTGGTATTAACCTTTTAGGTGATGGATTGCGCGATGCATTAGATCCGAAAATGAAAGTCTAATGGAAGGGGGTGGAGTCATGACTGAACGTTTACTAGATGTAGAAAATTTAACAGTAGAATTTAAAAGTAGCGGCTCTACGATGAAAGCTGTCAATGGAGTTAATTTACAATTAAATAAGAAGGAAACATTAGGTATTGTGGGAGAGTCAGGGTCAGGAAAGAGTGTGACTGCTACTGCTCTTATGCGTTTAATTCCATCTCCGCCAGGAAAGATAACGAATGGAAAAATTCAATTCAATGGCCGTGATTTAATGGCTATTTCTGAGAAAGAAATGCGTAATGTACGGGGCAATGAAATGTCGATGATTTTCCAAGATCCAATTACAAGCTTGAATCCTGTACTAACCGTGGGCAATCAAATTATAGAGGTCATCCAAGCACATGAAAATATATCGAAAAAGGATGCTGCTTTCAAAGCTGTAGATATGTTGAAAATGGTAGGCATTCCTGAACCTGAAAAGCGTTTGAAAATGTATCCACATGAATTTTCAGGTGGAATGCGTCAACGTGTCATGATTGCTATTGCACTTGCTTGTAATCCAAAGCTACTCATTGCCGATGAACCAACAACTGCACTAGATGTAACCGTGCAGGCTCAAATTCTTGATTTGATGAAGAAATTACAGCAAGAACATGATACAGCCATCATTATGATTACGCATGATTTAGGTGTCGTTTGGGAGCTTTGTGACAAAGTAAATGTCATGTATGCAGGACGTACTGTGGAATCTACAACGACAAGACAACTCTATGAAAAACCGTTACATCCTTATACTTGGGGATTATTAGAATCTCAAATTACAATGGGCACACAAGGTCAACAAAGATTACCAGCCATTCCTGGTAGTCCGCCAGATTTAACTATGCCACATAGCGGCTGCCATTTCTCAGCACGGTGTCCTTTAGCAACAGATCTTTGCCGTAGTACTGTTCCTGACTTAGTGGAAGTGCAGGATAATCATTTTGTGGCTTGTCATTTACAATCAAAAGAACAAATTGTCGCAAGGAAGGAGGGAATTTTTAATGCAACAGCACAATGAACTTGTTTTAAAGGTAAGTAATTTAAAAAAGCACTTTCCAATTAAAAGTTCAATTCCTTTTAAAAAATCGACTCAATTTGTGAAAGCAGTAGATGGCGTAAGTTTTGAGTTATATAAAGGAGAGACACTTGGGATTGTTGGCGAGTCGGGTTGTGGTAAATCAACGGTTGCCCGTTTAATCAACCAGCTGATTTCACCAACGGAGGGAGTCGTGGAGTTTAAGGGAACAGATTTAGCTAGTTTAAATACAAAGGATATCCGTTCTGCCCGAAAATCGATACAAATGGTTTTCCAAAATCCTTATGCATCACTGGATCCTCGTAAAACAATTGAATATCTCATTGCAGAGCCTTTAGTCATCCATGGTATGGGTGATGAAGCATCACGCAAAAAGCGTGTCATTGAATTACTTGAAACAGTGGGATTAAGTGCATACCATGCAAAACGTCATCCACATGAATTTTCGGGTGGTCAAAGACAACGCATTAATATTGCTCGTGCCCTTGCACTCAATCCAGATATTGTTGTATGTGATGAACCTGTTTCAGCGTTAGATGTTTCCGTCCAAGCACAGGTTATCAATCTATTAAAAGATTTACAGAGAGATTTCGGCTTAACCTATATATTTATCTCACATGATCTAAATGTCGTGAATTATATGTGTGATCGCATTGCAGTTATGTATTTAGGTAAAATTGTGGAAATTGGCACATACAAGGAAATTTATGAAAGCCCTCAACATCCATATACACAAGCCCTGTTATCAGCCATTCCTAAGGAAAATCCTTTCGATTCAAAGGAACGGATTATTTTATCGGGTGATGTTCCGAGTCCGGTAAATCCTCCGAGTGGCTGTGCATTCCATAAGCGTTGTCGCTTTGCTACAGAAAAATGTGCAAAGGTCCAACCTACACTTGATACAGTGACAGCGACACATCAAGTATCATGTCATTTATTCAAGTCAATACAGCAAGAAGTATCATCGATATAAATAAAATTTAGTTAATAGAAAAAGGAGCGGACTAATTATGTCATTGAAGCATGTTATTGAATTATACGAGGTAATGGATAGTATCAATGTAAATGGAGAAACAATTAAAGAGTATTTACACGATATTGATTCAAAAGCAGATGTCAAAGTAAAAACGATTCAAGGTGAAAGTGGCTCAACAGATTTTGTTCGCGTTCTAGTGAAAGGAAAGAATGGTAAATCCTCAGGTGGGAATGCACCTACATTAGGAATTATTGGTCGTTTAGGGGGTATTGGAGCACGCCCTGAAATGACAGGCTTTGTATCGGATGGAGATGGCGCTCTAGCATGTATGGCAGGAGCAGCTAAAGCCATTGATATGGCCCTTAAGGGTGATCAGTTAGAAGGAGATGTTATTTTCTCGACGCATATTTGTCCAACAGCACCAACCTTACCACATGAGCCGGTGCCATTTATGAACTCACCGGTGGATATTAGTGTCATGAACGAAAATGAAGTAGAAGATACGATGGATGCGATTCTCTCGATTGATACAACAAAAGGCAATCAAGTGTGTAACCATAAAGGGTTTGCTATTACACCAACAGTCAAAGAAGGTTACATATTGAAAATTAGTGATGATCTTTTACATGCTTATACGCAATCAGCAGGAATTTCACCAGTTGTACTGCCGATTACGATGCAAGATATTACACCTTATGGAAATGGTCTATATCATATTAATAGTATTTTACAACCAGCTGTTGCAACATCCAGCCCTGTTGTTGGTGTGGCGATTACTACAGAATCTGTCGTGGCAGGCTGTGCGACAGGTGCAACACATGTTACAGATGTTGAAAGTGTTGTGCGATTTGTCTTGGAAGTAGCAAAAACATACGGTGCTAAGAAGTGCTCCTTCTATGATGAAGAACAATTTACCCATATGAAAAATTTATATGGTAGTATGAGTCACTTACAAACGAAAGGAAATGAGGTGCACACACATGAATGATTTACAAGCACTGAAAATGCAATTACTCGATGCAGTCGAAAATCATCAAGATGAATTAATTGAATTTTGTTCAAAACTTATTCAAATTCCCAGTGTCAACCCTCCAGGAGATACGACTGAAATAACAGCCTTTATCGAAAATTATTTACATGAAGTGGGCATTACGTACCAAAAATATGAAGCTGCAGATAAAATGTTTAACTTGGTTGCCTCTATTGGTAATGGTGAAGGAAAAGAACTTGTTTATTGTGGTCATACAGATGTTGTACCTGTGGGCGATTTATCGAAGTGGGATTTCGATCCATTCTCAGGAGAGGTAAAGGATGGCTGGATGCTTGGTCGTGGTGCAAGTGATATGAAAGCTGGTTTAGCGGGTATTATTTTTGCGACAAAGCTACTGAAGAAAATGGATATTGAATTACCAGGCAAATTAACGTTGGCGATCGTACCAGATGAAGAAACGGGTGGAGAATATGGTGTTCCTTGGTTGTTAGAACGAAGTTTAGTAAAAGGAGATGGCTGTTTAATTGCAGAGCCGTCTTCACCGTTGAATCCTACAATCGGACAAAAGGGCTCTTACTGGTTTGAATTAGAAGTACGTGGGGAACCAGGACATGGAAGTCTATCTCCTTTAGCTGGACGAAATGCTATTGTCGATGCCATTCGAGCTATTCAAGAGATTCGTACATTATGGGATATGGACATTTCCATTCCTGAAGAAGTACAGCCACTTATCGAAGTATCAAAGAAATACATGCGTGAGGTGGAGAAAGATCGATTGAAATATCAAGATGTTTTAGAGAAAATTACTGTAAATATTGGTACAATTGAGGGAGGTACGAAGTCCAACGTTATCCCAGATTATTGTAAGGTACAGGTTGATTGTCGCTTACCTTTTGGTATTACACAAGAACAAGTAACAGAAATTTTGAAGAATAAACTAGATAGTTTAGCTATCGATTATTCGATTCAACGTTTTGGCTTCAAAAGCGTAGCGAATTATACGCCAGCTGAAAATCCTGTGTGTCAATCGATTGTGGACAATATTTCATTTGTTACAGGTCAAGAGGCATATGGTGTGATGCAATGGGCAAGCAGTGATGCTCGACATTTCAGACAATATGACATTCCTGTATTACAATATGGTCCAGCGTATTTGCCAAGTATTCATGGTTATAATGAAAAAGTGCGTGTTGAGGATATCGTACGCTGTGCAAAAGTATATATTACTGCTGCTGTTGATTTCCTATATCAAAAGTAAGAGATTAGCTACTCTCTTACTTTTGATAAAGTGATATCAGGTGCTGACGGCTGCTAAATCTTTCAATTATTCCCCCTTAAGCGAAAGATTTGCAGCCGTTTGTACAGATAAATAGATCAGAAGGATGAGAGATATGCTAAAGACGTTAAATTTATCAATTGCAGTTTTAAAAATGTTTACAAAGGAAAAGCCCACATGGGGCGGAAGAGAGTTAGCAATGGCGATGAATATGAATCATACAAATTTATATCGCATTCTTGAAACCTTTGAAAATAATGGCTTTATTACGAAAGATCCCGTAACTAAAAAATACTCACTTGGTATTGCATTATGGGAAATTGGTATGAATATGTATGATTCATTAAACATAGATCAGCTATGTATGCCAGTTCTTGATCAATTAAAGGATGTCACTGGTGAAACTGCTATTTTTACAGTTTTGAATGGACTGGAAGCGTTAACATTACTAAAAGCAGAACCTGTAAATAAGGTGAAATTTACTGTTTCAAGAGGGAGTAGGTCGCCGCTTTACGTAGGGGCCTCCTATCGCTCTATGCTTGCATTCCTAAATGAAGAGCAAATTGCAAAGGTTATTGACGAACCCTTAAAAGCCTATACAAATAATACAATGACAGATGCCAATGAAATACGGGCAGAGCTTGAAAAAATACGTGCATGTGGTTATGCACTAAGTAATAGTGAATACTCTGTCGACGTCTTGGCGCTCGCTATGCCAATATTCAATAGTGAAGAACAGGTTGTCGCCTCGATTACTGTTTCGGGACCCATCTATCGTTTTACCGAGGAACGTGTTCCAGAGGTGTTAGGCCCTTTAACAGAGGCCAGAAATGAAATAGAAGGAATTATTCGGAGATATCATTTGAATTTTAATTAAGGAGTCCTATTATGCAACATTTACATGACATTGCACTTACTATCTTAAAAGGTAATTTAAATGTTCAATCATCAGAAACATTATTGATTTTGACGGATATTCACAAGCAAGACATTGCGAAAATTTTTTATGAAGCTGGGCTGACGATTACAGCTAAGACAATGTTTATGGTCATGCCGTTACTAGAAAAATCTGGTCAGGAGCCAATCATTGCAGTATCGACACTTATGGCTAATGCTGATGTTACGCTTTGTATTACCTCACATTCCTTAACTCATACAGCGGCACGTAAAAATGCCTGTGAGCATGGTGGACGCGTAGCGACAATGCCAGGTGTTACATTGGAGATGCTTGAGCAAGGTGCACTTCATGCAAATGCACAGGAAATAGAAGAGTTGGTGGGAAAATATGTCCAACTACTCGATGCGGCAAACGATATTCGAATTGTTAAAGGTGGACATGAGTTGACCTTCAGTGTAGAAAAACGTGTAGGAATTCCCTCTACAGGTATCATTCGTCAAGCAGGGGAGCACGGGAATATCCCTTCAGGAGAATCCTATATTGCCCCAATCGAAACATCTGCAAATGGCGAAATTTTAGTGGATGGTTCAATTGCTAATATTGGTGTTCTAAAGGAGCCATTATTATTAAAAATCAAGAATGGACGTTTAGAAGAGGCAATTGGCCCAGATGGTCCACAATTACTGCAACTACTGGGCGAAGGTAATGGTAGAGTAATCGCAGAGTTTGGCATCGGAGCCAATAAAAGTGCAATCCTATGTGGTAATGTATTAGAGGATGAAAAGGTGTATGGAACAATCCATATTGCATTTGGCAGTAATGTGCCATTTGGTGGGGCAAATGCGGCAGATGTTCATATTGATTGTGTTGTAAAAAGTCCTGTTGTTTATTTTGATGGGAAGCAAGTAATCTAAGCGAAAGCGTGTCTTCGTATGAAGCACGCTTTTTTGCTTGCTGTAATTTAGAGTTGCTTGTCTTTGTTGGATTACACTATAGTTAACATAGATAAGCTAGAGGATGATAATAATTAACATCTAGTGTCCATTATAAAAAGGAATCAACGAGAGATTCTGTCCATAAAATAGGAGCAATGAGTGAGTGTTGCTTCTGTTTTCATCAAGAAAGAACGTGAGGGTGAAACTATGCTAACATTTACAGATTTACATGGCCTACAAGTCGATTTAAGTTTTTCAAGAGGGGAATTTGAAGTAGAGCCCAAGCATGTCCTTGTTTTTTTAAAGCATGAAAATAAATGGCTATGTACCATCCATAAACGACGTGGTGTAGAGGTGCCAGGGGGCAAATTAGAGGAGGGCGAAACCTTAGAGGAGGCAGCTATTCGGGAAGTTTTTGAGGAGACGGGTGTCCATGTGAAAAATCTGCAATGGTTCGCAGAATATGCGGTTCACGATGAAGTGAAATTTTGTAAAACAGTTTTTACTGCACAATTTGCAGGTCAAGAGCATATTGAATTTGATCTAGAAACATCGGGCATGCTTTGGTTAACAGATGAAGAATTCATCCATCATCCTAACTTAAGCTTTCATATGAAGGATGAGGGCATGAGAAAAATGCTGGAGGAGTTGAAACATCGTGACAAACAATGGTGAAATTGTAGAAAAGCGAGCCTATCCTTCACCAAATCCAGCCATACGGTTAACTGAAATAACTTATTTATCACAGGGTTTACGTATAAAAGGATTATTAGCAGAGCCAAAGGCAGAAGGTACATATGATGGCTTTTTATATTTAAGAGGGGGCATGCAAAGCATTGGAATGGTAAGACCATCACGTATTGCTCAATTTGCAGCTCAGGGCTTTATTGTGTTTGCTCCATACTATCGTGGAAATCGTGGTGGAGAAGGTCGTGACGAATTTGCAGGTGCAGACCGTTACGATGCAGTCTATGCTGTAGATGTTCTCAAACAATTTTGCAATGATAATATACATGTTTTTGGTTTTTCCCGTGGGGGAATTATGGCTCTTTGGACAGCTATTTTAAGAAAGGATATCACCTCTGTCGTCACATGGGCAGGTGTTTCTGATGCAACAGCTACTTATTGGGAGCGAACAGATATGCGAAGAATGATGAAACGGGTGATTGGAGGAACACCGAATCGTGTACCTGAAGCTTATGATGCACGAACACCGCTTTTCGAAGTTGAGCAAATAACAGCTCCAGTATTAATTATCCATGGCTATCGGGATGAAAATGTTGATATCGAACATGCTAGACAATTGGCCTTTTTCTTAGACGAGGCTAATAAAACATACGAAACATGGTATGACCCTAACTATGCCCATCAATACCCACCTGCTAAAAATCGAGAAACCGTCCGCGCTCTTTGCCAATGGATGAAACAACAATAATTGAAACAAAGAAAATTGAAGTATGTAATTTGAGAGAACAAGAAGGCTTCTTGTTCAAAGTGGCAAGGCGAGGGGTTGATTTCCGTTCCGCCGGCGTCCTTTCCAGGGGGCGTCCGATAAGCCGCTTCACTCACTTCGTTCGCTCCAGGGTCTTATCTGTGACGCTAATCCCCTAGGAGTGACGCAGGCTCCACACCAATCAATCATACTGCAAAGGTATTTTTCTTTGTCCTTCTTTTTAACAGGAACAAACAATAAGCCCATCCTATCTAATTTATAGAGAGGATGGGCTCAAACTCTATTTATTGTTTTATTTTGCTAAAAAACTTTAAATATCGATTTTTTCTACCTTTATTCAGGTACAGATATTCTATAACAGGTATGAAATGAAAAAAGGAGTCAATAAAACTGAAATTGACCAAAATTACTTTTATCAGGTTATGCCTTTTTCCAAGTTAACACTAGTAATCATGCAATTGTAGTTAACTTAAAAATAATCATACGTAACTCCCTATATTATCATTAAGAAAAAAGAAAAAGAGAACGAGTGAAATCGTTCCCTTTGTTCTGTATATAGTTTATTTTAATGGGCCACCAAGTGTAATGATAGCTTCAGAAACGTTTGTGAATTTCTTAAAGTTTTCATTGAATAGACCTGCAAGTTCAGCCGCTTTTTCATCATAAGCAGCTTTATCTGCCCAAGCTTCACGAGGGTTTAACACTTCAGAAGGTACACCTTCAACTGCTGTTGGAATGTGTAAACCAAAGACAGCATCTTGTGTTGTTTCTACATTTGTTAATTTGCCATCGATTGCTGCACGTACCATTGTGCGTGTGTAAGAAAGCTTCATACGGCTACCTGTACCATATTCGCCACCAGTCCAACCAGTGTTTACTAGGAATACTTGTGCGCCGTGCTCGTCAATCTTTTGACCTAACATTTCTGCATACACTGTTGCAGGAAGTGGAAGGAATGGAGAACCGAAGCAAGTAGAGAATACTGGTTCTGGTTCTGTTACACCACGTTCAGTTCCAGCAAGTTTAGAAGTGAAACCGCTTAGGAAGTGGTACATTGCTTGCTCTTTTGTTAATTTACTGATTGGAGGTAATACGCCAAACGCATCAGCTGTTAAGAAGATGATAGTTTTTGGATGACCTGCAACAGATGGATCAACAATATTTTCGATGTATTGGATTGGATAAGCAACACGTGTGTTTTCTGTTAATGAACCATCATCATAATCACAAATACGAGTTTCTGGGTCAACAGCTACGTTTTCTAAAACAGAACCGAAGCGGATTGCATTGTAGATTTCTGGTTCTTTTTCAGCAGAAAGGTTGATTGTTTTTGCATAGCAACCACCCTCAATGTTGAACACTCCATTATCAGACCAGCCATGTTCATCGTCACCGATAAGCTTACGATCTGGGTCAGCAGATAAAGTCGTTTTACCAGTACCAGATAGACCGAAGAATAATGCCACATCGCCAGCTTCACCAACGTTTGCTGAACAGTGCATTGAAAGGATTCCTTGTTGTGGTAATAAGTAGTTCATGATACCGAAAATAGATTTTTTCATTTCACCAGCATACTCAGTACCACCAATTAAAATAATTTTCTTTTCAAGTGATACAATGATGAATGTTTCAGAAGATGTACCATCAACTGCAGGATCTGCTTTAAAGTTAGGAGCAGAGATAACTGTGAAGTCTGCAACATGAGAAGCTAATTCTTCTTTAGTTGGACGGATAAATAATTGATGAGCAAAAAGATTGTGCCAAGCGTATTCATTAATCACTTGAATGCTTAATTGAGAATCTTTGTCAGCACCTGCAAAGCCTTTGAATACGAATAACTCGTCACGTTCTTTTAAATATTTTATTACTTTTACATATAGGTTATCGAACACTTCAGAAGAAATAGGTTGGTTGACTTTACCCCAGTCAATTTGATCTTTTGTGCTTTCTTCTTCTACCGTATATTTATCTTTAGGTGAACGACCAGTGTATTTGCCAGTTTCTGCACGAACTGCGCCATCTACTGTTAACATTGCTTCACCACGAGATGTAGCTTTTTCTGCTAATTGTGGTACTGAAAGTTGAACATTAATGTTACCGCCGTTTAATAATTCCTTCAGTTCGTTTGCAATTTCTACTGAATTCATCGATTAAATACCATCCTTTTTTATAGTATTCCCTTGATTTAGAGGGATTTTTTCTTAATTTCAAAAATAGTATAACACAATTGCTTAAATAATCTATACTAATTAAGAAATTATTTTAGAGTTTTTATCACTTTTCAATAAACTGACAAAAAATAATGTTTTTCGAGTAGAATCCAATCAATCCTACTGTAATTAGGCATAAAAATTGAGCCACACATATGTTACCACAAGATGCTAGGTATGTTGTAGGGATTAATTTGCTTCTATTTACATCATCATCCAAGTATGAAAAGTTTTTGTTTAATCAGTTCCTTCCTTTCTATACAGTAATACATCAGAAAATATTTGACAACGTTCGACCTTTTCAGTAACATACAATTGAACGGATACTCTTATCCCGAGCTGGTGGAGGGTCAGGCCCTGTGAAACCCGGCAACCTGCATGAATCATTTCACGACATGCGTTGGTGCCAACCTGATGCAAGGGAACATCCCTTGAACGATAAGAGTGAAAGGTTACGAAGTCATTATTCCTTTCCTCATGTAAAGTAACGTGAGTAAAGGATTTTTTTATTGTTTAAAATGAATGTAAAGGTAAGTATATGTAGTTCTTTCCTTATTATAATGACGGATCTTTCGAAATCCTCGTGTTAAAAGCAGCAGTAACGGCTTGAGAGTTCAATCCTTAGGAGCGGACTTGACATGGGTAATGAGTACCGTATTCATACACAACTACTTTTCGTAAAAGTAATAGGAGGAAAACCAAATGACAAACCGTCGACTGTTTACATCAGAGAGTGTAACAGAAGGACATCCAGATAAAATTTGTGACCAAATCTCGGATGCCATTTTAGATGCTATTTTAGCAGAAGATCCAAATGCACGTGTAGCGTGTGAAACTACTGTAACAACAGGATTAGTATTAGTAGCAGGAGAAATTACAACTTCTACTTATGTAGATATTAAAGGTATCGTTCGTGATACTGTAGCCGAAATAGGCTATACACGCGGTAAATATGGCTTTGATGCTGAAAACTTAGCCGTGCTTGTGGCTATTGGTGAACAATCACCGGATATTGCACAAGGTGTTGACCAAGCATTAGAAGCGCGTGAAGGCTCAATGACAGATGCTGATATTGAAGCTATTGGTGCTGGTGACCAAGGTCTAATGTTTGGTTACGCATGTAATGAAACACCAGAGTTAATGCCACTACCAATTAGTTTAGCACACAAATTAGCACGTCGTTTAACAGAAGTACGTAAATCAGGAGAATTAGCATATTTACGTCCTGATGGTAAAACTCAAGTAACGATTGAGTATGATGACAATAATGTACCAGTACGTGTGGATACTATTGTTATTTCAACACAGCATGATGAAGAGGCAACACTGGATCAAATTCAAGCAGATTTAAAAGAATTTGTTATTGGACCTGTTGTGCCAAGTGAATTATTAGATGCTAACACGAAATATTTCATCAACCCAACTGGCCGTTTTGTAATCGGTGGACCAAAAGGAGATGCTGGGTTAACAGGACGTAAAATCATTGTTGATACATACGGTGGTTACGCGCGTCATGGTGGTGGAGCATTCTCAGGTAAGGATGCGACAAAGGTAGACCGTTCAGCAGCTTATGCAGCACGTTATGTAGCGAAAAATATTGTAGCAGCTGGATTAGCAGACCGCGCTGAGGTACAACTTGCCTATGCGATTGGTGTTGCACAACCTGTTTCCATTGCTGTCGATACATTTGGTACAGGCAGAGTGAAAGAAAGTGAAATCGTAGAATGGGTTCGTGAACTATTTGATCTACGCCCAGCAGGTATAATTAAAATGCTGGATCTACGCCGTCCGATCTATAAACAAACTGCAGCATATGGTCATTTTGGCCGCACTGACTTAAATGTGCCATGGGAACAAATCGATAAAGCTGATGCACTTCGAGAAAAAGCACATCTGTAAACTATTGAACTAAAGTAATGAAGTCGTTAGAACGTTATTCTAGTGTACTAATATGCAAGGGGGCAATGTTGCCCCTTTTATTTTTTCAAAAAAACCTCGCACTGGCTCGTGAACAAGAAATGGTCACGGCCACGCGAGGGATTTTTTTCGTTAGTATTGAATTTTTGTGTATGATTGGTTACTTCTGAAGGGATTTATAATATTGACCTTTTTCTACGTATTCACGTACGATACGTTCCATATCCTCTTTGTCTTCAGCATTTAATTCACGGACAACTTTGGCTGGGCGACCTAATGCTAAACTATTCGGAGGAATGACCTTACCTGGAGGTACGAGGCTTCCTGCTCCAATAAATGCACCCTCTCCAATTTCTGCACCGTCTAATATAATGGAGCCCATACCAATTAAAGCATTTTTGCGAATTGTACAACTATGTAAAGTGACTTGGTGTCCGACTGTAACCTCATCTTCAATAATAAGTGGATATTTTGGGCTTTGATGTAAGCAACAAAGATCTTGGATGCTAACACGTTTACCAATAATTGTTGGTGAGACATCCCCACGAATGACTGTATTAAACCAAATTGTTGTTTCAGCACCAATTGTTACATCGCCCGTAACGGTTGCATAATCAGCAATGAAAACAGACGGATCGATCTTTGGCGTTTTATCTTTGAATGGATAAATCATGAAAATCGCCTCTTTTCTTTCTATAATGTAGTATTATCGTATCAAATACGCAACTTTATGGAAATATAAAATTAAAATGTGGCATTTATTTCGATATAATCAAAGTGTAATTATTTTTTAGGAGGACTATGTGAATGTGGAAATGGGAAGCTGATGGACAAGCAAAGGCTGTGATTGCTATTCTTCATGGTGCTTATGAAAATCACCGTTGGTATGCATGGCTTATAGAGAAATTAAGAATGGAAGGCTTCCACATAGTCATGGGGGATTTACCTAATCATGGTATTAATGCAAGGTTTGCTCGTGTCCATGATGAGGACTTCAAATTGTACAATAAGTATACAAGAAATCTAATTGAAAATGCTTTTTCATATAATTTACCAACCTTTTTAATAGGTCATGGTCTTGGAGCAACATTAATTCTCCATACAATGCAAAAGAAGCAATATGAATGTGCTGGCATTATTTTGACATCACCTTGGTTGCAATTAAAGCTATTACCAGGTAAATTATCGAATGCTTTAACGAGTTTAAGTGCTTTAACAGCTAATGTTAAAATGACACACGATATTAATTTAGAAAAATTAACGCGAAGTGTTGAAGGTAGAGAAGAGATGAAAGATGATATACCATTCATGTCTGTCGTGTCAGTGAAATGGTATCGGGAGCTGCAGCAAATGATGAAAAATTTAGTGCTGCTACCTAAAGGTGAATTCCCGAATATGCCGATGCTCATCATGACTGCTGAGAAAGATAAGATTACTGAAACTCGACAAACTCGTAATTGGCTTCATCAACAAGAATTCACAGAGTTTCAGTTCAAAGAATGGGAAAATTGTTATCATAATTTATTTCATGAAGTAGAGCGTGAAGAGATTTTTATGTATATTCGAGATTTTATTAATAATGCGCTAAGAAGAATTGGTTATATAATTAAATAGGTTTATACCCTTCCATTTACTAGGTTACTTACTTAAATATTGTTACTTAAAAATAATATTGTAATTTTCAGAAAAGTGTAATACTATAATGACTTAAAGTAAGGTATTTTAAATTGGAGGGGTAAAATGGATGTAATTGTGGAGAAGTTAAATGGGATATTATGGGGACCATGGTTTATTTATGGTATCTTATTGATTGGGTTGTTTTTCTCAATCATTACAAGGTTCCTACAAGTAAGGCATATTAAAGATATGTTTGTTTTAATGTTTAAAGGGGAAAAATCGGATAAAGGAATTTCGTCTTTCCAAGCCATGTCGATAGCACTATCAGGACGTGTAGGTACAGGTAATATTGCCGGTACTGCGACAGCGATTGGAATGGGAGGACCCGGTGCTGTCTTTTGGATGTGGGCAATTGCTTTCATTGGTGCGGCAACCGCGTATGTAGAGTCAACATTAGCTCAAATCTATAAAGAAGAGAAAGATACTGAATATCGTGGTGGACCGGCCTTTTACATAGAAAAAGGAATGGGCCAAAAATGGTTTGCAGTTATTTTTGCAGTGGCTGCTTTGATTGCGATGTTAATCTTAATGCCTGGTGTACAGTCAAATGCTATTGCAGGTGCTGTTGAAAACGCTTTCGGTTTGGATACTTGGATCACAGGTCTTATTATTGTCGTTTTATTAGGCGCAATTATTATCGGGGGCGTTAAATCCATTGCAAATGCAGCTCAAATCATTGTACCGTTTATGGCATTAGCATACATCATTATGGCTATTATCATTATTGTTATGAATATCTCTGAAGTACCTTCAGTATTTGCATTAATTTTCTCAAGTGCCTTTGGTGCTCAAGAGATTTTTGGAGGTATTATTGGTTCTGCCATTGCTTGGGGTGTTAAACGTGGAATTTACTCCAATGAAGCTGGCCAAGGAACAGGGGCTCACCCTGCAGCAGCAGCCGAAGTATCGCATCCAGCTAAGCAAGGGATTGTTCAAGCAGCTTCTGTGTACATTGATACTTTATTAATTTGTTCTGCTACGGCATTTATGATTTTATTTACAGGGATGTACAATGTACAAGATGAAAAGGCAGCGGAAGGAACAGATCCATTTATCCATATTGGGGAATTTAATAATGGTGGATTAGCTGGCGATGAACAAATGACATTTGCAAAAAGTATTGAAGCGGGTGCTGCGTATACACAATATGCGGTTGATTCATCATTACCAGGCTTTGGTGCTCCATTTGTAGCTATTGCGTTATTCTTCTTTGCCTTTACAACAATTATGGCTTACTACTACATTGCTGAAACAAATGTCGCTTATTTATTTAGAGGTAACACAGAAAAGGTATTTATTTGGATAGCAAAAATTGCTATTTTAATTGCAGCATTCTATGGTACAGTTCGTACTTCTGGTCTAGCATGGGCAATGGGAGATGTGGGCCTTGGTCTCATGGTTTGGATTAACGTACTTGCCATTTTAATTATTATGAAGCCAGCAATTGTTGCATTAAAAGATTATGAGAAACAGAAAAAAGAAGGAAAAGACCCTGTCTTTGATCCTCGTAAACTAGGAATTAAAGGTGCAGATTTCTGGATTGACTATAATGAAAAACGAAAAAATAAATAGTTAAAGAGGAAGGCGATTAACTAGTTTCTATTAAACTAATTAATCGCCTTTTTTCTTGTACCTGATCGTATTAAATAGGATATTCTTTTATTTTCTCTAACGCAATAACAAATGGTGGATCATTCTGCTGATTGAGGAATTCATATTTTAAGACATGTACATATTTTTGTGGAAGCTTACTGACATAGTCAATAACACTATCTCGCTCTTCCTTTCCACCAGGATGACCATGATAAATGACTAGGACAATTAACCCTCCAATTTTCAAAAGCTTTAGCAAATCCTCGATAGCCTGTATTGTAGTAGTTGGTTGGGTAATAATATCATGGTTGCTACCAGGTAAATAGCCAAGATTAAAGATGGCTGCCGCTACTGGCTTGTGTACAAAGTTTGATACTTCCTCATGTCCTTTGTTTAATACAAGAGCGCGGTGCTCTAAACCGTGATCTAATAGACGATGGAGTGTAGCATCCACTGCCTCCTTTTGAACATCAAAGGCATATACTTGTCCTTTATCTCCGACTAGCTGTGCTAAAAAGAGGGTATCATGGCCATTTCCTGCCGTCGCATCAACCACCGTATCTCCCACTGCTATACTATCCTTTAATAGCCACTGGGCATACTGTAAAACACGTTGTAATTTCATTTTGTAACCTCAGCCTTATAAAACTTCCCTTGCCAACTGCCACGACGTTCAAGCTCGGCATCAATACCATTCAACACTTCCCATTTATTGACACTCCACATTGGCCCAATCATTAAATCAATCGGTCCATCGCCTGTAATGCGATGAATAACCATGTCAGGTGGTAAAATTTCTAATTGATCAGCTACTAGCTTTGTGTAAACATCCTGATCTAAAAATTCTAGCATCCCTTTTTCGTATTGCTTTACCATAGGTGTTCCTTTTAATAGGTGAAGTAAGTGGATTTTAATACCTTGGACATCTAGCTTTGCCACTTCTCGTGCGGTTTCCATCATCATGTCATAGTCCTCTAAAGGCAGGCCGTTAATAATATGTGAGCAAACACGTATCCCATGTTTGCGCAATTTTTCAACACCTTCTACATAGGTTGCATAATCATGGGCGCGGTTAATAAGATTGGCAGTTTTTTCATGAACAGTTTGAAGGCCAAGCTCAATCCATAAATACGTACGCTCATTTAATTCAGCTAAGTATTCTACGACATCATCTGGTAAACAGTCCGGACGTGTAGCAATGGACAAACCAACTACACCTTCTTGCGCTAAAGCAGCTTCAAACTTTTCCTTTAAAACTGGCAATGGGGCATGTGTATTAGTATAGGCTTGGAAGTAGGCCATGTATTTGCCGTCTTTCCATTTTTGATGCATTTTATCTCGAATTTCGGCGAATTGGACATCGATTGGATCGACCTTATTGCCTGCAAAATCGCCAGAGCCAGCAGCACTGCAAAATGTACAGCCACCAAAGGCTACTGTGCCGTCACGATTGGGGCAATCAAAGCCTGCGTCTAACGCTACTTTAAACACTTTATGACCAAATTGATCACGTAAATAGCGATTCCATGTATAGTATCTTTTCCCCTCAGAAGGAAAAGGAAAATTCATTTCTGTCATTTATTTCACTCCTCTAACTCTTTATTTTATCATGTGCTTTTCGTTCCGTCATGGGAGAAGGGCTTAATCATACATAGAAGTTTTAAATTGTAACGAAAAAGAGAAGATGGAATATCATTCCTAAGTAAAATATTGTGGAAGACTTGTAAAAAGGGTAAAATTATTTTCCTTGTACTTTTAAGTGTTTCAGCATAAACTAGCTATTTAGAGAAGCGAAATAATGGAGGTCATCATATGCCAAAACGTGTTTGGTTTTTAATAATTGGAATGCTTGTTAACACAACAGGCAACTCTTTTTTATGGCCTTTAAATGCCATTTATATGCATGATTATTTAGGAAAAACGCTTGCGATGGCTGGCTTTGTCTTAATGCTCAATTCTGCTGCTGGGGTACTTGGTAACCTACTAGGAGGTTACTTATTTGATAGAATTGGTGGCTATAAGGCTATAATGTTTGGCATTCTGTTAACGATTGCTTCACTAATTGGTTTAACGATTTGGCACGGTTGGCCACATTATGTGTGGTTTTTAACAATACTCGGCTTTAGTGGGGGCATCGTTTTTCCAAGTATGTTTGCATTAGCTGGTGCTGCATGGCCAGAGGGCGGACGAAAAGCCTTTAATGCCATCTATTTGGCACAGAATGTTGGAGTTGCTGTAGGACCTGCACTTGCAGGTATAGTGGCAGATTATCAATTTGACTATGTTTTTAAAGTAAATTTAGGGATGTATATTTTATTCTTTTTCATTGCGCTATTTACATTTAAGCGTTTAGAGGTAGGGAGTATTGCACCGAAGAGTGTCGTTAGTGAAAGTAAACGAATTGTTAACAAGGCACCATTCTATGCTTTGTTAATTATTAGTGCGTCCTCCGTTTTATGTTGGCTAGCATATTCTCAATGGAGTGCAACGATTTCGTCTTATACCCAAGATTTAGGCTTGGGGTTAAAACAATACAGCTTACTTTGGACAATAAATGGTCTACTTATTGTTTTGGGGCAACCTCTTATTGCGCCTCTTGTAAAACGGTGGGAGCATCATTTAAAACGTCAGTTAGTGTTTGGTGTAACGCTTATTGCCATTTCTTTTGGAATTATTGCCTTTGCAAGTGATTTTAAAATGTTCGGTGCAGCGATGCTTGTTTTAACATTTGGCGAAATGTTTTATACCCCCGCATTGCCAACCATTGCGAATCAACTTGCACCAAAAGGACGACAAGGGTTTTATCAGGGCATAATTAATAGTGCTGCGACTGGGGGACGGATGATTGGGCCATTATTCGGCGGGATAATGGTGGATCAGTTTGGGATGATCCCTCTAGTGTTAACCTTAGTGGTCATTGTGCTGTTGGCTATTATCCCATGTTTAACTTACGATTATCCTTTAAAAAAGAACAATATAGTTGTAGATTAATAATCTAACAAAATAAAAAGAGAGCAAAATCGAGTGTGTATAACACTAGGTTTTGCTCTTTTTTATAGGAGATATTGAAAAATATTGTCAACAGGCTTACAATTATATATATTCAAATATTTGAATATGTAGTGATATGGAGGTTTTTTTATGGAAGAGGGCTTACAACAGTTTAAGGCGGATTTTTTTAAAGCATTAGCACATCCGTTACGTATTAGAATACTTGAACTCCTTGTAGATGGTCAGAAAAGTGTCAACGAGATTCAAGATTGTTTAGAAAAAGAGGGCTCGGCAGTTTCACAGCAATTAAGTGTTTTACGTGCTAAAAATATTGTTTATGGGGTGAAAGAAGGTAAAAAAGTTTACTATTCTTTAAGTGATCCAATGATTGGTGAATTACTCGGAGTGGCAAAGGATATTTTTAATAACCATTTAGTTAATACCATTTCAAGATTAGAAGAAATGACGAGCAATGAAGGTGACGAAGACAATAAGTAAATCAATGATGTTTAAAAATTATGCTTTGCTTATTATTTTGAAGGGAAGATTTATCTATGAAGTCACTGTTTACAGGACGCTTTGAAGGGTATTCAGTTCATCATGTAAAGAAGGATGTAATGTCTGGAATTATTGTTGGGATTGTCGCCATTCCACTCGCCATGTCCTTTGCCATTGCATCTGGTGTGAAACCTGAGTATGGTATTTATACCGCTTGTATTGCTGGTATCCTTATTTCGCTTTTTGGTGGATCTAAATATCAAATTGGTGGGCCCACCGGAGCGTTTGTGCCGGTATTATTAGGAATTGTCCTTACTTATGGCTATGAAGATTTATTACTTGCCGGTTTAATGGCAGGGGTTCTGCTTTGCTTAATGGGTATTTTTAAGCTGGGGTCTTTAATTAAGTTTATTCCTCGCCCTGTAACAGTTGGTTTTACTGCAGGTATAGCTGTTCTTATTTTTACAGGTCAAATTGCCAATTTTTTAGGGCTAACCAATATGGAAAGACATGAATATTTTATGGACAATATACAAGAAATCGTTAAGCAGCTAGGTACGACGAATGTTTATAGTATCTTTACGGCAATCCTTTGTTTACTAACGATTATCATCACACCAAAACTTTTTCCAAAAGTTCCTGGTGCATTAGTTGGAATTGTTGTTTCAACTCTTGTGGCAACGTTCTTCTTTTCAGGACAAGTTGCCACTATTGCAACAGCCTATGGTCAAATTCCTAATTCATTACCTCATTTTGCTTTTCCTCCTATTACGTTGGAACGCTTACAACAGCTTATTGGTCCAGCGTTTGTCATTGCAATGCTAGGAGGCATAGAATCTCTGCTATCTGCTGTCGTTGCAGACGGGATGACAAATAGTAAGCATAACAGCAACCGGGAACTTATTGGGCAAGGGATTGCCAATATCGTGACGCCATTGTTTGGAGGTATACCTGCCACGGGTGCGATTGCACGTACAGCGACCAATATTAAAACAGGCGCAGTTTCTCCTATGTCAGGTATCATCCATGGTGTGTTTGTCTTAGTCACATTATTGTTATTAGCTCCATATGCGTCACACATACCGTTAGCAAGTATGGCTCCTGTGTTAATGGTAGTAGCTTGGAATATGAGTGAACGACACCATTTTTCGCATATTGTGAAGTTAAAATCTGGAGATTCACTTGTATTATTGATTACCTTTTTATTAACTGTCTTTACTAGTCTTACATTAGCAGTCGAAGTAGGGCTAGTCTTGGCTGTGCTTTTATTTGCGAAACGGATGAGTGAAAAGCTTGTTGTCACAAAAGTATTACCCGATCATTCCCTCAAAGGGGAGAAGGTGCAGGCACATGTCGTTCACAAGCAGCATGATTGTCCGCAAATTAGCATGTATACAATTGAAGGTCCACTGTTTTTTGGTGCAGCACAAATGTTTGAACAAACGATTGAAAGCGCGTTACATCAGAAATCAAAAGTTTTGATTTTACGAATGGGGAAAGTGCCCTTTATGGATTCAACTGGTGAAGCATATTTTAGCAATATCATGGATAACTTTATAGCGCAAGGTGGTACTATTTTGTTAACTGGTGTGCAAGGTGATTTAAAGGTAGCCCTGCAGCACAATGGAATCTACGATAAAATAGGCGCGCAACATTTTTATCAGCACACAGGAGAAGCAATTACAAAAGCTATTAGCTATTTGGATGTAAATCAATGCATTGGATGTCAGCATTTTGCTTTTCATGAATGTAAGGATTTATCTAAAACTAAGGAAAAAAAGGAATTAATTGTTCAGTAATGGGTAACCTGTAAACAAAGGCTTGTGCTTTTCAATACTTTCCATTAGAATAAATGCAATATCATGTAAAGACTGTGATGAGGAATAGTAGATTTGTGGTTCTTTTTAGAGAGCTAGCGGTTGGTGAAAGCTAGTAAGAAAGCAAGTTGAACTCGCCTTCTGAGTCTGCCCGCGTGAAATATCGTGTGTCGTTTCTTCCGCGTTAAGGAAGCTTGAGCCGAGTGTAATCACTAATCTGGGTGGTACCGCGGGAGTACAAATTCTCTCGTCCCTTCTTTAAGAATGGGGCGAGTTTTTTTATTTTTTAAATATTTTGTCAATTCTGATGAAGAGCAACATGATCCATCGAAGGAGGAAAAAGAATGAGTTTTAATCATCAACAAATTGAAAAAAAGTGGCAGCAATATTGGGCTGATAATAAAACATTTAAAACTGAAAATGAAACAGCGAAGCCTAAATTTTATGCCCTAGATATGTTCCCATATCCATCTGGTGCTGGACTTCATGTAGGCCATCCAGAAGGATATACAGCTACAGATATCCTTTCACGCTTTAAACGTATGCAAGGCTACAATGTATTACACCCAATGGGCTGGGATGCATTTGGTTTACCAGCTGAGCAATATGCACTTGATACTGGTAATGATCCAGCTGAGTTTACCGCAAAAAATATTGCGACATTCAAGCGTCAAATCCAAGAGCTAGGCTTTAGCTATGATTGGGATCGCGAAATTAACACAACGGACCCTAACTATTATAAATGGACACAATGGATTTTTATCCAACTTTATAAAAAAGGTTTAGCTTATGTCGATGAAGTGGCTGTGAACTGGTGTCCAGCACTTGGTACTGTATTGGCGAATGAAGAGGTAATTGATGGGAAATCAGAACGTGGAGGGCATCCAGTAGAACGTCGACCAATGAAACAATGGATGCTAAAAATTACGGCATATGCAGACCGTTTAATTGATGACTTAGAGGAAGTAGATTGGCCAGAGTCTATTAAAGATATGCAACGTAACTGGATTGGTCGTTCAGAAGGGGCAGAAGTAACATTTGATATTGATGGTACAGATCAAAACTTCACGGTATTTACAACACGTCCTGATACATTATTTGGTGCTACATACTGTGTGCTTGCACCTGAACATAAATTAGTAGAACAGATTACTACTGCTGAACAACGCCAAGCTGTCGAGGATTATTTAGAAAAGGTCAAAATGAAATCTGACCTTGAGCGTACAGATTTAGCGAAAGAGAAAACAGGTGTATTTACAGGAGCCTATGCAGTGAATCCGATTAACGGTAAAAAAGTTCCGATTTGGATTGCTGATTATGTACTAGTGTCTTACGGTACAGGTGCTATTATGGCGGTTCCAGCCCATGATGAACGAGACTATGAATTTGCAACAGCGTTCGGCTTAGACATTGTTCCTGTCCTTGAAGGCGGAGACATCAGCAAAGAAGCATTTACTGGTGATGGTCCACATATTAACTCGGACTTCCTAAATGGTTTAAACAAAGTAGATGGCATCGCGAAAGCAATCGAATGGTTAGAGCAAAAAGGCGTAGGGGAGAAGAAAATCTCTTATCGTCTACGTGACTGGTTATTCTCTCGTCAACGTTACTGGGGTGAACCGATTCCAATGATTCATTGGGAAGATGGCACGATCACACCTGTTCCAGAAGAGGAACTACCATTAATGCTTCCGAAAACAGATAATATCCGTCCATCGGGTACTGGTGAATCACCATTGGCAAATATTGCAGAATGGGTGAATGTTGTAGATCCAGAGACAGGCAAAAAAGGCCGTCGTGAAACAAATACAATGCCACAGTGGGCAGGCTCTAGCTGGTACTTCTTACGCTATATCGATCCTACAAATACAGAAGCGATTGCTGATCCAGAATTACTAAAACGCTGGTTACCAGTTGATATTTATATTGGTGGGGCTGAGCATGCTGTACTACATTTACTATACGCTCGCTTCTGGCATAAAGTGTTATATGATTTAGGTGTTGTTCATACGAAAGAGCCGTTCCAAAAATTATTTAACCAAGGTATGATTCTTGGTGAAGGTAATGAAAAAATGTCTAAATCTAAAGGGAATGTTGTAAACCCAGATGAAATCATCGATTCGCATGGGGCAGATACATTACGTTTATATGAAATGTTTATGGGACCACTTGAGGCTTCTGTTGCATGGTCTACAAATGGCTTAGACGGCGCACGACGCTTCTTAGACCGTATCTGGCGTCTATTTGTCAATGAAGAGGATGGAACAATCTCTGCTAAAATTCAAGTATCTAACGATCAAACACTTGAAAAAGCTTATCACCAAACAGTGAAAAAAGTGACAGAGGATTATGAAGGCATCCGCTTTAATACAGCTATTTCACAAATGATGGTATTTATCAACGATTGCTATAAAGTTGATGTGATCCCAACAGCCTATGCGGAAGGTTTTGTTAAAATGCTAGCACCAATCGCTCCACATATTGCTGAAGAATTATGGCAGCTATTAGGTAATGAAGGAACAATTTCTTATGCGCAATGGCCAACGTATGATGAAGCTAAGCTTGTGGATGATGAAGTAGAAGTAGCAGTGCAAGTTGCGGGTAAAGTACGTGCTAAAATCGTCGTAGCAAAAGATGCTTCAAAAGAGGACATCGAAAAAGTGGCATTGGCTGATGAAAAAGTACAAGAATATATGGCAGGAAAGAGCTTAGTAAAAGTCATCGTTATTCCAGGCAAACTTGTCAATATTGTCGTTAAATAAAGAGACATAAATTAAAATGTGCATTACTAAAACATAGTTATCAATACCTAAATAAAAAAATAAATCAAAGGACAAAACATATTTAATATGACTAATATGTTTTGTCCTTTTTAAATTAGTATAACGAAATACTAAAAAATCCTTCAGGTTCGGTCCATCCTTCTCATTTATAACGATTAACGGAATTCTTTTAACACTTTTGTATTTTTTAAATGGACAGGTACAGTAAATCCAGATCCTTTCTGGATAGGTTCTCAATGTTAATTATTAGAAAAGGAGAATAGTTTTGTTATCTATAGTTCCTATTATTCTTTTTGGTATTTCACTTGCCCTTTGTATTGTACTATTTCTTAGAATGAATCGAATCAAAGAACGTAAAGAGAAATTACCTCTAATAATTCTATTTAGTTTCACTCTACTTAGTTTTTTAGTGCTATTGTATTCTGCGCTTTATCATTAAATAACATCGTTAAATTTTTTGAAGTGAAGGAATGGATAGATCCCATTCAAGAGCAGAATTACTTGAATCAGTCTATTATTCAGAACGATGAAAAACTGAAAGAACACTCATCTGTTTAAGAGTTAAAACAAATGAGTGTTCTTTTTTAATTTGATAAGTGTTGGGCATGAACGCCTTTTAATTGGAAAAAGCGGTCATATTCAGTCATTCTTAGCACCTAACTTTCTTTTCATCCTTTCTTGTCTACATCTTGCAAATGTCGTTGTTTTGATGTGCAACCCATAGCGATTACGAAGATACAATACAGAAAAACTGCACCCAACTAACCGAGTCGAGTGCAGTTCAAAAATAGTCCCATATTCAGTTTAAATAATCAATCCAACAATAATAGCTGTTAGGATACTTACAAGTGTAGCGCCGTACAACAACTTTAAGCCAAATCGTGCAACAACATTACCTTGTCTTTCGTTCAACCCTTTCACTGCCCCGGAAATAATACCAATGGATGAAAAGTTGGCAAAGGATACAAGGAATACAGAAATAATGCCCAGTGTACGTTCACTCATGGACGCTGAGACGTCACCAAGATTGATCATGGCAACGAATTCATTCGTTACTAATTTAGTTGCCATAATGCCGCCAGCAGAAACAGCATCTTTCCATGGGATCCCCATTAAGAAGGCGATTGGTGCAAAGATATAGCCTAATATTTCTTGGAAAGAGATGCCGATAATCATATCAAATAGTGAATTGATTAAATCCATTAAAGCTACGAAACCAATAAGCATGGCACCAACAATGATGGCTACTTTAAAGCCATCCATAATATATTCTCCAATCATTTGGAAGAAGGCTTGCTTATGCTCATCTTCAATCGTTAAGATATCTTCCTTTTCATCTACAGTATAAGGATTAATGATGGAAACAATGATGAAGCCCCCAAATAGATTCAGGACTATGGCCGTTACAACATATTTAGGCTCAATCATTGTCATGTAGGCTCCAACAACTGACATCGAAACGGTAGACATAGCTGATGCACATAAAGTATACATACGATGAGGGGCAATCTTATCTAATTGTTTTTTGACCGTTATGAATACTTCGGATTGTCCTACCATAGCAGAAGCAACGGCATTATAGGACTCTAATTTTCCCATACCACTGACTTTGCTTAAAAATAATCCTATCCATTTCATAAATAAGGGAAGTATTCTAAAGTGTTGTAAAATCCCGATCAAGACTGAAATAAAGATAATCGGTAATAATACTGTTAAAAAGAATGGTGATTCTCCTTCATTTGCTAAACCACCAAAAACAAATGATATACCTGCATTGGCATATGATAATAAATGATCAAATACTTTTGTGATTCCTTTGATTAGAACATAACCAACTGTTGTATTGAGTAGTAAAGCTGCCAATAAAAATTGGATGATTAACATAATAACTATATATTTATATTTTATTTCTTTTTTGTTTTTACTCATTAAAAAAGCTAATGCAAAAACAAGTAACAATCCACACAAGGATATTAAGTACCTCATCATTTCCTCCATATTTATATATAATATTTTTTGCCATGATGTTCCAATTTCAAAAGAACAGCTTAAGATCTAATTAGTCAGACGTCAGACAAACAATCTCACTATAACAGTTTTTTTGCTAGTTATTCAATAGAAAAAAGAAAAAAAGTATGCTTCTTGGCATACGAATACGATAAATACAGTGTATAACCGACATATTCCAAATAAAATCATTAAAATCAACGATGAAAAAAATGCTTGTTACAATGCTTTTTTATTGTGTGGAGTTTTTGAAAAATTATGTCCATCGTAAAAACGTAGCGGTTATTTTCTTTTTTTGAAACCAATAAGCAATGGATTACGACTATAGGGTGAATGTGTATAGGAGGTGTTTGGGTGAGTGAGCATTTAGCAGCCATTATGGAAGAGCACGGTGAATATTGCTTACGAGTGGCTTATCTATATGTAAAGGACTGGTCGATTGCTGAAGAAATTGTTCAGGATGTATTTTTCGCGTATTATCGTCAGCAGAATCGTTTTGAACAAAGATCCTCCCTAAAGACGTATTTAGTCAAAATTACCGTACATAAAAGTCATGATTATCTACGAAGTTGGAAAAATAAACGACATCTATTGATGGAAAAAATACATATGGGTGCAAGTAAACGTACTCCGGAAAAGGAATTAGTAGTTAAGGATGAGCGATCAACATTAAAGTGTGCTTTATTTGAGTTACCAATTACTTATCGAGAGGTAGCTATCCTTTATTATTATCAGGAATTAAAGATCAGGGAAATGGCAGATATTCTTGCATGTACAGAAAATACGATTAAAACTAGATTGCACCGAGCAAGAAAAATGTTACAGGAAAGATTAGAGAAAAGTGAGTGGGAGGTGTTAGTAGATGACAACTTTTAAAGAGAAGTTGGATCAAGAACTTGGCGAAGCACCACGATTTACGCAATCATTACAGCAGGATATTCTACAGCGAGTACAGCAAGAAAAAAAGGTAACAAAACGCTGGTCATATCCACTGATTTTTATAGGTGCGATACTCATACTACTTTTGTTAGTAGAGATGGGGCCATTAGGACAGATGGAGCAAACTCGTCAAGCTTCAATTGTTACCATGGCACAGCAAGAAACAGTAAAAAAATATACGATGATTTCAAATTCAGATGAGGAGACCTTTCTAGCGGGAAGACCTGGGTGGACGATTGGCCAAAAAGTATATAAACAAATTCCCGAAAAGGAATTATTACAGCAGCTATTACAGCAGGCCACAGTAACACAGAAATATGAAGAGAACCAATTTTTATTTCGTACCATACAGGATGTTTGGGCACAGTTTGAAAATGACCAGATCATTAAGTTGAAGATGTTCATAGGTGAGGAAAGTATTCTAATAGAAGATCATGACCATAAATCATTTTATAAAGTTAATAATAGAGAACTGACAAAGGCTTATGAAAACCTCACTCTCAAAGATCAAGCTAAATTTGGAATGAAAGGTTATGTTGTTTTTCTAGTCCTTCTACTAGCTATTCATATGCTTGTCGAAAAAATAATGAGGAAAAGGTTCAACATTCCAAAGGGGTATGTTTCTAGAGGCCATCGACGTGCTGTATGGACTCTTAAAGCTTTGAATATCGTCATGCTCATTTTATTTATGGTAAAAGGGTGGATTTTATATACCGTCATCATTGGAGGATACTTAACTGTTATTCTTTTTAGTTCCATTTTTATAGACTACTGCTACGGTCGAGAGGAAAAAAGACATTATCTTTCTATCAGTTTAGCTATTGTCAGTCTCCTATTACTTAGCCTATTTATTTTTTATATCAGCTAATTGAAGACAAAAGCCTGAACCCGAAAAAATCTAGTGTTCAGGCTTTTTTTCTTTAGTTTCAGTTTGTAGCATTAATTGATAGATACACGAAATCATAAAGCTAGCAGCTAATCCATATAGCATGTTAAAGTTTAGACCTACACCTAATCCGATAATCATGGAAAGCAGTAGAACCAGCCAGCTATGTTGATGAATGCTACGATTAGTAAATAACAGAATTAACATAAACGGTAGCATTGAAATGTGTAAGAAGGCGAAAGAATAGATAACACCTAAAATAGTTAAATCAATAGATAAGAAAAAAATTAATATAATAACCATTAGACAAATCAAATAAAAGTAGTAAGGTCTTTTCTTCACAAAAAATCGTTTCGTTGCCCGCATGTCTACTAGTAAGGTCGTTACAACAGCTAATAGAACAATAACAAGGAAGGCAAAAGTTAGAAAGCCTGGTTGTACTTCATATAAAAATGTGAAAATCAGAACTTGAAACTGGCCAAAGGAGCCACCATATAAAGCAATCATTAAGATGGCTGTGAATGACAGTGTTAATAACGCTAAGATCACACCTGATGAAAGTAGACTACGACGCACTTTTTTTGGCTTAATAAATGCAATTAAATACCAAGTCGATTTATCAAAGAGAACTTGTCCTAAAACAGCTAGTTGAATTATAACAAAAAAGAGTAGGATCTCACTATTTTTAAAATAAAATAAATACGGGTGGTATAAGCGAATTCCTTCATATACAGTACTTGCGCCATTTTGTACGAAGTAATAAATGGGAATAAAAATAAGTAAAGAAAAAAGAGCAATAATAAATAAAATTTCGAGCCATAGTATACTTTTCACTGACATGATCCGATCAAGAAGTAACATGATAATTAAAAATAAAAAAAGTGTAATAGGCACAGGGATATTTAACATAATTTCAGATAATACACTGATGCTTATTAATTGAATTAGCCATAGTTCAATGCCTGTCAGAAGATAAAATAGCCGTATCACTTTTAAATTCATGCCACTTAATTTTTGCTGTATCGTAAAAAGTAAAAAACTTTGTGTATGTTGATGTTGCGTGTAATCACTCTTATTTAACAATGAGCCGAGTACAATAAACGAAATAGCCGTTGCTAATGTATAACAAATACCTGCCATAAAGCCAAAAGAAATAAGGGCTGAGGGTGAGGACAATAATAAGTTCCCATGAATCCATCTAGCTAAAAGAATGATAACACCTGCCGCAGTGCTTAAACTTGCAAATGGTACGAGCAATGGAATTTTCTTTAGCATACAATCAATTACCTTTACTTATTTTAGATGATTTATATTGTCGTGGTGATTGGTTATATTTTTTCTTAAAGGCGACACTAAAATAGTGTTGGCTATTAAAACCACAGCTCTCTGCAATTGTAGACATACTTGCATCCAGATTATCATTTATTTTCTTCACAGCCATTTCTAGTCGATAATTGTTTATATACTCATTAATTCCGACGGACTGCTCCTCCAAAAATTTACGGCTTAAATAGCTAGGGTTCAAATGAATCTTTTCTGCAATTATATTTAAACTCAGTTTTTCATAATAGTTTTCATGAATATAGGAAAGTGCGCTTTGGATTGCATCATGGTTAGAGCTCCACACTTTATATTTCTCCACGATAGCATTTAATTCGCTAGCAATAACTGGTTTTGTAAGATAATCCTTTACCCCGATACGCAATGCTTGTTGGGCATATTCAAAGGTCTGATAAGCAGTTACCATAATGATATCAACTTCATAAAGCTCCTTTAGTTCCTTACTTAAAGTGATTCCATCTTTCCCAGGCATTTGAATATCTAAAAAGGCGATGGTCATACGATGCTTTTTAGCTAATTGCAGAGCTTGTGAGGCATCCTGAGCAGTATGGAATGTCCAATTAGGAAAATGAGGTTTTAATAAATAAATCATTTGCTCTAATTCTAGCGGCTCATCATCTGCGATTAATATATTCAAGGTGTCATTCTCCTTTCACATTCAAATTGATAGAAAGCCTAAGCGGGAACATGGATTGTCACAGTATAAAACTGTTCATTATTTTGGATCGAGAATAAAATATTTTCGAGTCCATAAATAAGCTCAAGTCGTTTTCTAATATTTTCAAGACCGTAACCTTGCTGCAATTCGTCCTCTACTAGCACAGTAGTATGTTCTATCTTTTCAAGTGGTTGTGTATTTTTAATTTCTATTAATAATATGTTATCCATTTTTTTTATCGTAATAGATAATTCCGCAGGTCCTATATGTTTTTCAAAGCTATGTTTATATGCATTTTCAATAATGGTCTGCAGAATAAATGGAGGTATCGGGACAGTTAGGGCCTCATCATCCACATGCTTATGAATCGTCAAACGATGTCCAAAGCGTAACTGTTGGATATTTAAATAACTATCGACAAATTGTACCTCGTTTTTTAATGCAATTAAAACCTCATGATTATTGTATTTAAATTTAAAAAACGTTGCTAAGGCCTCAATGCCCGCAACCAAATCCTCCTTTCGATTGATGCGGGCTAGGCTTAGTAATGAATTTAATGCGTTAAAAAAGAAATGCGGCTGTATTTGCTGATTTAACTGGAGAATATTCGCTCTTTGTAAATCCTGCTTAAGCTCTAAATTTCTTTTTTCCTCCTCAAGGCTATCGATTTGTTTTTCGAAAATAAATATAAAAGTAAGCAGAAAAGCTCCAATAATTGGAGCAATTACACATAGGAGAATATATATGTTGAAGGTTTCTAGTTGTAACATAATGACCTCTCCAATTATTTTATTTGTGTAAAGTACATTAAACTAAATTTTCTGCAAAATGGCAAGCTACCTTATGTGTTGCCGTGATTTCTCGTAATGCTGGAACTTCTGCTTTGCATTTATCTGTTGCGAATGGACAACGTGTGTGAAAGCTACAGCCAGTAGGTGGGTTAAGAGGTGACGGTAGGTCTCCTTTTAAAATAATACGCTCCTTGCGATGTTGCTTATCAATCACTGGAATAGATGAAAACAGTGCTTTTGTATAAGGATGATGTGGTTGTGAGAACAGTGACTGCTTATCAGCAATTTCCACGACCTTCCCAAGATACATAACCATAATACGGTCTGAAATATGGCGAACAACACTTAAATCATGTGAGATAAATAGAAATGTTAAATCTAAATCTCTTTGTAGCTGCTTCAGTAAATTTAATATTTGTGCTTGAATGGAAACATCTAAGGCAGAAACAGATTCATCACAAATAATAATTTTAGGATTAACAGCAAGGGCTCTCGCGATACCAATACGCTGGCGCTGACCACCTGAAAATTCATGTGGATAACGCTCTAAATATTCTGGACGTAACCCTACAAGGGACATTAATTCCAACATACGTGCTTCCTGCTTTTCAGGTGGTACTATTTTTTGAATAGACATAGCTTCCGTTAACATTTTTCGAATCGTTCTTCGTGGGTTAAGAGAAGCATATGGATCCTGGAAAATAATTTGTATGTCTTTCCGTGCAGCTCGTAGCTCTTTTTTACTCATATTCACTAAGTTTTTACCGAATAACAATACTTCCCCTGAAGTAGGCTCATCCAATCTTAAAATAGAACGGCCAGTCGTTGATTTTCCACAGCCAGATTCTCCTACAATGCTGAGTGTTTCACCAGGCATAATATCGAAGGAAACACCATCAACAGCTTTAACAACCTGTTGTGGGCCGAAGAGCTTTTCTTTTTTTAAGAAAAAATGCTGTTTTAAATCATTTACTTGTAATAGTGGTTGTGTTTGATGTGCCGTTGTCATACTGTCATCTCCTTCATAAGTGTTTCTCCTTGCCATTCATTGCTGTACATCCAGCATCTAACTTTTTTCCCTTGCTCGACTGTAAGAAGTTCAGGTTGTTTGTCACGACATAAATCTGTAGCAAATGGGCAGCGTTCTGCATAACGACAGCCAATTGGGTAATTGTATGGACTTGGAACAGTTCCATGAATAGTAGAAAGTTCTTCTTGATCTTCATATAGCTTCGGTAAGGATTGAATAAGTCCATTCGTATAAGGGTGTAATGGTTTTTCAAAAAGGCTTTCAGTTGTGCCTTCTTCTACAACCTGTCCCGCATACATAACCGCTATTTTATCACAAACTTCTGCTACAACTCCGAGGTCATGCGTAATGAAGATAATACTCATTCCTAATTGTTTTTGTAGGTTTTGAATAATATCAATAATTTGAGCTTGAATCGTTACATCTAGTGCCGTTGTTGGTTCGTCTGCAATTAACACATCTGGTGTACAGGCTAAGGCCATCGCAATCATAATACGTTGTCGCATGCCACCACTTAATTGATAAGGCTCCTGCTTCGCTCTTTTTTCAGGTGCAGGAATTCCTACTAGACGAATCATATCGACAGCCTTTTGCCATGCTTCTTTACGAGATAAGCCTTGGTGCAATCGAATCGATTCAGCTATTTGCTCACCTACTGATAAAACAGGGTTTAAGCTCGTCATAGGCTCTTGAAAAATCATTGATATTTTATTGCCTCGAATTTTGCGTAACTCTTCATCTGATAATTTTAAGATGTCCGTATTATTTAATAGAATCTCACCATTGATGATTTTTCCAGGTGGTGAGGGTACTAAACGTAGTAATGACAGGGAAGTCATGGATTTTCCACAACCAGATTCACCAACAATACCGAGTGTTTCTCCTTTTTGCAGTGTAAAGGATACGCCATCAACAGCTTTGGCAACCCCTTCACTTGAATAAAAATACGTTTGTAAATTTTTCACTTCCAACACTGTTTCTTGTTTCATCTGTTTTTCCCTCCCTAGTTTAAATCCATTCGTTTATTGAAGAATCGGTATAAAATATCCACGAAAAGATTAATAAAAACAAATATTAATGAGGCAACAAGAACGCCACCTTGAACGACAGGTATGTCACGTGTACGAATAGCATCAACAATCATGCGTCCTAATCCATTGACAGCGAAAACAGATTCTACTAATACAGTTCCACCAAGTAAACTACCAAATTGTAAACCTACTACTGTAATTACTGGGATTAAAGCATTACGTAAGGCATGCTTTAGGATAATGACGTAACCCTTTAAGCCTTTTGCTTTTGCCGTTCGAATATAGTCTTGATTCACGACGTCTAACATACTAGAACGAGTCATACGCGCAACGATAGCTGCACCACCAGCACCAAGAGTGACTGCAGGAAGAATAATATGTTTAGCACTTTCCCAGCCTGCAACAGGAAGCCAATGTAGCTGTACCGAGAAAACATACATTAATAAAATACCTAGCCAGAAACTTGGTAGCGAGATCCCTAATAAGGCCACAATCATAAGGCCAGCATCCATAAAAGAATAGGGACGAATTGCTGAGATGATGCCAGCGATAAGTCCTAAAATAATGGTAATTAATATACTGTAAAAGGCTAGCTCGATTGTAATCGGTAAACGGGCGGTAATTTCCTCAAATACTGGTTGTTTATTTTTTAATGAATGACCCATATCTCCTTGTAAAAGATTTTTAATGTAATCAGTGTATTGAACAGCTAATGGTTTATTGAGCCCTAAATTTTCACGTAATTCTTCAACAGTTTCTTGTGAAGCACCTTCTCCTGCTAAAATAATAGCCGGGTCACCTGGTATCATTTGCATAATAAGAAAAACAACAAGTGTAACACCAAGCGTCACGGGAATAATTTGAGCTAGACGTTTTAAGATAAATAAAGTCATGTATCTTCTCTCCTTTAATTTTTCATTCTTGGGTCTAGCGCATCGCGTAAACCATCTCCAAATAGGTTAAATCCTAATACAAGTATGGAAATCATAATACCTGGGAATAGCGCCATATAAGGAGCGGTAAACAAGAAATCACGACCATTTGAAAGCATGGCACCCCATTCAGGAGATGGTGGCTGTGCACCCAGCCCTAAGAAGGACAGACCAGCTGCAGATAGAATCGCCGTCGCTAAACGCATAGATGCTTGTACAATAATTGGTGACAAAATATTCGGGAAAATATGCTTGATTAATATTGTCATATCATTTGCTCCGAGTGTTTTCACAGCATCGATATATTCCAACTTTTTAACTTCCATTGTCGATCCACGTACGATTCGTGCAAACATTGGAATGGAGAAAAATCCTACAGCAATTGTTACGTTAATAAGACTTGCACCTAATGCACTGACAATGGCTAAGGCAAGTAGGATACCTGGGAAGGCAAGCATAATATCTAAAATTCGACTAATAATGGAATCAACCCATTTACCATAATAGCCAGCGATAAGCCCTAAAAATGTTCCAATTGTTCCGCCAAATAAAACGGCTGAAATACCAACACCGATGGATAAACGTGATCCATATAAAATTCGACTTAAAATATCTCGACCTTTATCGTCAGTTCCCATAAGGTGGTCTAAACTTGGTCCTTGTAATTTTTGACCTAACTGTACATCGTATGGATCATAAGGGGCTAGAATGGGTCCGATGAGAAACATCAATATATAAAGAAGAATGATGATGCCTCCAGCGACAGCTGCTTTATTTTTTTTGATTTTGTTTAGGAAAGAAACAAGATTTTTTTTTCTAGTTGCCTTGCGTGCATTCACTAAAACAGAATGATCAATAGTAGTTACTTTATCCATATCGAATACTCCTTTTCTATTTGATTTGATTTCAATTTAGTGAAAAGCGTAAAGAATGTAAATATTTTATGGAGTATTAGTCAGAAAATTTAAAAAACACGTAAAAATTTTAAAAAACAAGTGAATTTTATTTCTTTATAATTCGAAATGTAAGTAACAAATCACACAAGGAGGAAATGTTTATGAAGAAAATGAAGTTGTTTTTATTCATGGCACTTATTACTGTACTTGTTTTGCAAGCATGCTCTACAGCTAATAATAATAGTGCGGAAGATTCCAAAGAGGGATCGAAAAGTGTAGGAGGAGAATTAGTTGTATTAAGAGCAGCGGATGCTACAAGCTTAGATCCTCATTTTATTACAGATATTCCTTCAGCGAATATTATTCATGGCAAAGTATATGAAACGCTAGTTGCTTTTGATAGAGATCGTAAAATTGTTCCATTACTAGCAAAAGAGTGGGAGCAAAAAGACGATGTCACTTGGACGTTTACATTGAATGAGGGCATTAAATTCCATGATGGTGCAGATTTTAATGCAGAGGCTGTAAAAGCTACTTTCGACCGTATCTTAGATCCTGCAACTGGTTCACCACAGCGTGATAAATTATCAATGATTAATGAAGTAGTAGTAGAGGATACGTATGTTGTTACATTGAAATTAAAAGAACCATATGCACCGCTTTTATCTATTTTAGCAAGCCAAGAAGGTAGTATGATGAGTCCGAAAGCGATTGCGGAAGCGGCTGACGAATTAGCAACACATCCGGTAGGGACAGGCCCATTTGTATTTGAATCTTGGAAATCTGGTCAAGAAATTACATTAAACACAAATAAAGATTACTGGGGTACTGTACCGAAAGTAGATAAAGTAACATTTAAAGTTGTGCCAGAGGATTCTACTCGTTTAGCAATGATTGAAAGTGGAGAAGCTCATATCGCAGAACAAGTTCCTGTTACAGAAATTGACCGTATTGAAAATTCATCAACTATGAATCTATTCCGTGCAGAAGGTCTTGCTGTAGAATTTATCGGTTTCAATGTGAAAGACACATTATTATCGGATGTAAAAGTTCGTCAAGCTATTAGCTATGCAGTTGACCGTGAAGCAATTATTAGTGGTATTTACGATAATGTTGGGACACTTGCGAATTCAGCAATGAGTCCAAAAATCATTGGTTATTCTAGTGAAACGAAGCCGTATGACTATGATGTAGTAAAAGCAAAAGAATTATTAAAAGAAGCTGGTGTTCAAGAGGGAACAAAAGTTAAATTGCTGACAAGTGATCGTAAAGAGCGAATCAATATGGCTGAAGTTATTCAATCCCAATTAAAAGGTATTGGATTAGACGTTGAAATTCAAGTAATGGAATACGGTGCATTTATTTCAGAAATCACGAAAGAGCAGCATCAGTTATTTATTAGTGGTTGGGGTAATGCTACTGGGGATGCTGATTATAACCAATATAATCTATTCCACACAGCTTCTATGGGAGCACCAGGAAACCATTTCTACTATTCAAACCCAGAAGTAGACAAGTTAATTGAACAAGGACGTTCTGAATCAAATCAAGAGGCACGTAATGAAATCTACAAAAAAGCAATGCAAATGGAGTTAGATGAAGCGGTGTATATTCCAGTTCGTAACTATGAGCACTTAGCAGTCTATAGTAATGCTGTAAAAGGTTTCTGGTTAGACGCATCTAACTACACGATGATCAGTGGCGTTGAAATTGTAGAGTAATCAAATTTGGTAATAGACGGAAAATACCAATTGGGAGGAAACTATGAGTAAACTATTGCTGAAAAATGTGAGATTAGAAGAAGCATATGAGCGCGAAAATGAACACATTGTTGCAACTCGTACAGGTATTTATGATGTCCTAATCGAAGATGGGCATGTTCAACAAGTTGATAAGAATATAGTGGTTGCTGGAGATGTAGAAATAGTGGATGCTCAAAAGCAACTGCTAGTTCCTTCATTCAGAGAAATGCATATTCATATCGATAAAACGTACTTCGGTGGAGAATGGCAGGCGCCAAGGCCCATTACTAAAGGGATATTAACTCGTATTGAAGAAGAAAGAACGCTGTTACCAAAGCAGTTACCAACAGCTGCTTATCGAGCAGAGGAAATGGTGAAGTGGCTCATTTCACAAGGACATACCTATATTCGTTCACATTGTAATGTTGACCCACAAATAGGAACTAAGCATATCGAAATTACAAAACAGGTTTTAGAAAAATATCAAGATCAAATTACCTATGATATTGTGGCCTTTCCACAGCACGGCTTACTACGCTCCAATGTGGAAGGACTGATCCGTGAAGCAATGGCAATGGGCGCAACGCTTGTTGGGGGTGTTGATCCATCTATTGTAGACCGTAATATTGAAAAATCCCTACAAACTACGATGGGTATTGCCCAAGACTATCATGCAGGAATCGATATTCATATTCATACAGCTAATACATTAGGTGAATTTGAATTTTATAAATTGATAGAACTAACGAAACAGGCGAAAAAAGAAGGTCAAGTAACAATTAGCCATGCGATGGCACTTGCCGATTTAGAACAGTCACGATTAGAAAATTTAGTTCAAGCAATGGCTGCTGTACAAATAGACGTCACAACTACTGTCCCAACAGACTTGAATCGTTCGACCATACCAATTCCTTATCTTTATAACAATGGAGTAAAGGTTTCTGTAGGACATGATAGTTTAACGGATCATTGGTCACCATACGGTACAGGCAATACGATTATGAAATTAAATGTAATGGCGGAGAGATTCCGTTTTATAGATGAATATTCATTAAGTCGTGCATGGAAGTACGCTTCTGATGGGATTACACCATTGAATGACGCTGGAGAGCGCGTTTGGCCACAAGTTGGTGATAAAGCTAATATGTTGTTAGTAGATGGTGTTAGCACTGCTCATGTTATTGCGAGAAGATGCCCAATTACTACTGTTATTTCACAAGGCAAAATAATTCACTTACAGGATGTAGGAGAGTTGAAAGGAGAATTTAGATGAAGCATTGGCTTATAAATGTTCTACTTGAAACAGGAGAATATATAAAAGAAAATGATACAGTTGGTACGAAAGTGGAGCTTTTTAATCTTGAAATTACAGATGGGTTTATTTCGCAAATTATACCAGCAACGCAGGCAGTCGATTCTCCAAATGAAGTAACAGATATGAAAGGGAAGCTTTTATTACCTGCCTTTAAGGAGATGCACAATCACTTAGATAAAACATACTTATCTTTACCTTGGAAAGCATGTGTACCAGTTAAGAATTTAAAGGAACGACTTGAGCGTGAAGCACAAGAGTTATCCATTCTTGCTACAACAGGTAAACAACGCGCGGCTGCAATGATTGAAAAAATCGTTCAAAATGGCGCCAATCATATTCGTACACATGTTAATATCGATCCGTACATTGGCTTGAAAAATTTAGAGGGCGTACTAGCGGCATTGGAGGATTATAAAGATGTTGTGACATCAGAAGTTATTGCCTTTCCACAGCACGGCTTATTAAGAGATGATGTCCCTAAACTATTGCGTGAAGCCTTACGTAATGGGGCGACAATGATTGGTGGTCTTGATCCAGCAGGGATTGATAATTCAATAGAACCTTCGTTATATGAAGTGATGGATATCGCACAGGAATTTAATGTAGATGTTGATATTCACCTTCATGACGGTGGTCATGTTGGCTATTATACAATCGATAAATGGATCGATATCGTTGAAGATGCAAAATATCAAGGTAGAACGGCGATTAGTCATGCCTTTTCACTTGGTGATGTATCTTTACTGGAGCAGCACAAAATTGCTGAACGATTAGCACAACAACAAGTGAAAATTATGTCAACCGTGCCATTCGATTTAAGACGCTTAATCCCACCGATTGATTTTCTGACAGAGCACGGAGTTGATGTCCACTTTGGCTGTGATGGATTTTATGATTCTTGGAGTCCGTATGGCTCAGGAGATATTTTAGAAAAAGCGACGACGTTTGCAGATATTTCTCGTAAACTGGATGAACGCTCTATTCGACAAACGTTAAAATATATTACAAATGGTGTGACACCATTGGATGCAAATGGCCAGAAGGTTTGGCCGAATGTGAAGGACGAAGCAAGTTTTGTATTCTTTGACGCAGTATCAAGTGCTGAAGTTATTGCACGCAAACCATCTAATCGAGTGGTTATGTCGAAAGGAAAATTTATCAACTAGTACAAACAACTAAATCCCCCTTATTTAGTTAACATAGCAAACTAGAAGTTTTCTAGTTTGCTATACTTATGTTGTAATAGATACGTGAATAATAGAAAGGAAAGTAGATTTTTAATAGTTTTACCATAACTTATGTAGAAGTCTCTTTAAATGCAGGTGCAATTTAGATATGAAACAACTCACCATCTATATGATTTTATTTAGCTGTGTATTTTTTTGGGCCAGTAACTTTATAATTGGCTCTATTTTAATTGACCATTGGGCTCCTATAACAGTCGCCATTTTTAGATTGATTGTCATTGTTCTGTTTTTAGGATGTATTAGTTGGAAAACAATTAACCGAACAGCATTTACACGCAATGATCTAGTATTATTGGTCATTGCAGGCATACTAGGTGTCTCCATTAATCACTATAGCTTTTATGCCAGTCTTCAGCACACCTCTCCTATCACCGCGGCTTTAATCTTAGCCTGTGCACCGATTGTCACATCATTACTAAATAAAATGATTTATCATGAATCGCGGAACGGCATTTTTTGGCTAGGTGCAATCATTTCTTTTGTAGGGGTTGGTCTCATAATTACAAAAGGAGCACTTATCTCGATTTCAATCGGTAAGGGTGAGGTGCTAAGTTTAATTACAATGCTAAGCTTTGCCTTGTTTCTAATTATTGTGAACCACCTTAGTCTAAAAATCTCTGCACAGTTGATTACCTTTTATACAAATTTAATTGGACTACTGGTGCTTGTACCCTTTTCCTTTACCATTTTACCGCAGACTAATTGGCATGTTGCAACTCCATATTGGTTGCTGTTAATTTTATCGGCGATTGTTATTCATGGGATTAGTAATTTAATGTGGAATCAAAAAATGAAGGAGATAGGGTCAACGAATGCTTCACTTTTATTGAATTTTGAACCAGCGATAGCTATGTTATTAAGTGCTGTATTCTTAAAACAATTTCCCACTAGCATTCAACTGTATGGATCCTTATTAATATTAATTGGAATTATATTATGTATTTACTATAAGGAAATAAAAATATTGCAGTTTTTAAAAAGAAGAACAAATGAATAGAGTGTTTTACCAACCAGTATGCTGAAATGATTTCTAGTATATTGGTTTTCTTTTTAGCTGCTTTTTTACTTTTGCACAAAAACAATATGATTTTAAAATTGGTCTTATTACAGAATATTTAAGGTCAATACAAGCAATTTATGCTAGTTAGTAGAGGGAAGTATTAGATTTACAGTAAGGAAAATATATATTTGAATAATAAAATGAAGGAGGTATTTATAATATTTTGCGAAATATACATCCAATGTATTGTTTATAAAGATAATTTTTGTAAGTTTAAGTAAAAAACAAGCTCCTTTTGAATTTTCTATCCTTTTTTTAAGCGCGTAAATTTCGTTTGTTTTGGCCAAAAAATTCTGTTTTATTTTGAAAATTTCTACATTATATTAATTTAATATGCAGAAGAATATAAATGTTTGTTAATAGAATATGACTAGAGATAGAAGACGTATACACTTAGTGAATGTGATAATATACACAAAATTTATTATTTTAATATAATTTATGGTTATTCTGATAATAGAGTAGAAAAGTAATAATAGCTAAATGGTGTCGTATTTTTTGTAGAATAATCCTCGTTCTACTTAGAGACTGTAAGGTTTGTATGCAGGAGAACGATAATGAAAAAACAAAATACTTTTTGGAGAAATAATATTTTTTCAAAAAACCACTTGCATTTGAATAATTCTAAGTGGTAAATTGTTTTACATGGACGTTCATAGAATTTTCACAGGTAGCAAAAGAGGGGAGAAATGAGAATTTATGAATAAAAATAGATGGTTAATTGCATTATCTGCAATCGCTATTCACCTTTCCATCGGTGGAGCCTATGCATACAGTGTATACAAGCTACCGATTGTCACGGAAATGGGATGGAGTGAAACAAAGGTAACGGTTGCCTTTACTATTATGATGGGGCTTGCTGGTTTTTCAGCAGCATTATTTGGTAGCTTAGTAGAAAAAATGGGGCCACGTAAATCGGCAATGGTAGCAGCTGTCTTATTTGGAGCAGGACAAGCTGGTGCTGGTGTAGCGATTTCAATGGATTCTGTTGTGATGTATTGGTTAACTTATGGTGTACTTAGTGGATTAGGTATGGGGATTGGTTACATTGCACCTGTATCAACACTTGTAAAATGGTTCCCAGATCGCCGTGGCCTTGCAACAGGTATGGCCGTACTTGGATTTGGTTCTGGGGCACTAATTACAGCACCGGTTGCAGCCAACTTAATGGAGGCAGTCGGTATTTCTACAACATACTTTATTTTAGGGGCAAGTTATTTCACGTTAATGATTTTAGGGGCTTCATATATAGCGCCGCCTAAGCCTGGTTATATGCCAGCTAATATGAAGGCAGCTGCCGATAATGGCAAAGAAGTTGTTAAAAAAGATTTAGCAGTTATGTCAGCACGTGAAGCTGTCAAAACAAAGCATTTCTGGATGTTATGGTCAATGCACTTAGTCAATGTAACAGCGGGAATTATGATGATATCTGTAGCTTCGCCTATGGCACAGGAAATTGTCGGTTTATCTGTTGCAGGTGCTGCAGCAATGGTAGGAATCATGGGGTTATTTAATGGTGGTGGCCGTTTAATTTGGGCTGCTGTATCGGATTATATCGGTCGTTCAAACGTATTCGTTATTTTCTTTATAGCGCAATTAATTACATTTATCGTTTTACCACATACAACGAACGTGATAATTTTCCAAGCACTTATCTTCTTAGTGGTTAGTTGCTACGGTGGTGGATTCTCAAATTTACCTGCGTTTGCAAGTGATTTATTTGGTACAAAACAATTAGGTGTTATCCATGGCTATTTATTAACAACTTGGTCATTGGGTGGTATTTTTGGACCGTTGTTAGTAAGTACAATTAAAAACGCTTATGGAAGCTATATTCCAGTATTCTATGTATTCGCTGGATTAATTGCTGCTTCGTTAATTATTTCAATAACACTACGTGCAGATGTACGTAAACGAACAGCTTTAAAAGCAGCACAAGATGTTGGAGACGTCTCTGCAACACAATAATTTGAACTACTATATAGGTGTCATTTCGCACATGGCACTTATATAGTATTTTTTTGCAGTGAGTGTTATATAACAATCGTTATTTCTTCGTTTAATGTATAACAGTCCACAAAGGATGTCAATAACATTACTGGAAATAACGTGATTTCGTTATTAAAAGAGAAAATTTGTAACGAAACACGGGATAAGGAACAAACAGTTAAAATTTGAATCTTTTCTCAAAGAAAAACGTATATAAGGTAATTAGGGAGGGATTCATTATGGGGAAATTTTCTTTAGATGAATTTATTAATAAAACACAACAGGATGACAATGAAAATGATTATTTCGAATTGGAAACGGAACGTGTATTAGAGGTTAATTTAAACGGAGAAGTATGGTCGAAAATGGGCGCCATGATCTCCTATACTGGAGACATTAAATTTGAACGTGAGCGTGTTTTAGAGCATGGGCTTGGCAAGATGTTTAAAAAGGCGTTAACAGGTGAAGGAACGCAATTAATGAAAGCTAGCGGAAAGGGCAGATTATACTTAGCGGACCAAGGAAAGAAAGTAACGGTCTTTGATTTGAAAAACGACAGTATTTGTGTAAATGGGAATGATTTACTGGCCTTTGAACCTAGCATCAACTGGGATATCCGTTTAATGCGTAAAATGGCTGGCATCATGTCAGGCGGTTTATTTAATGTAACATTACAAGGTACAGGAAAAGTAGCGATTACAACACATTTTGAACCATTGACGTTATTAGTGAAACCAGGTGAAACTGTCTATACTGATCCACATGCTACTGTTGCTTGGTCAGGCAGTCTAACACCTGAATTTAAAACGGATATCAGCTTCCGTACCTTTATCGGTCGTGGTAGTGGTGAATCTATCCAGATGGCGTTTTCAGGTGAGGGCTTTGTTATTATCCAGCCGTTTGAAGAAGTTTATATGTCTAGTGAAAGCTAAAAAAGGCGTGTCCATTTTTCTCGGACACGCTTTTTCTTCTATTATAAAGCCGCATTCATTCCTGCAATACGTCCTGTTACGAGGGCGGAGGTGATATTATAGCCTCCTGTATAGCCATGAATATCAAGAATTTCCCCACAGAAGAACAATCCTTCTTTTTTCTTAGAAGCCATTGTTTTCGGCTCGATTTCTTTTACGGAGACACCACCGCCTGTAACAAAGGCTTTATCAAGTGACTGTGTGCCGTTCACTGTCAATGTGAAGTTCACTAGTAAACGTGCTAGCTGACGGATTTTATCTTGGGATAATTCGGCACCTGTCAATTGGACATCGATATTTGCTCGTTCACATAAAAATAATAGCCAACGTTCAGGGGCAATGCCCTTCCAAACATTTTTCACTGCCTTTTTTGGATCTTCCTTGATTAGCCTATTTAAATATTGCAAACATGTTTCCTCATTATAATCAACTAGTGTTTGTATACGCATGGTCACTGGCTCATAGCCTGTTTTCATTAATTCTTTGACAACAAATTGACTACAGCGTAAAACAGCAGGACCACTTAAGCCAAAATGGGTGAAGAGCATATCCATTTGATGTGTAACGAGCACCTTACCCTTTTTGTTTAACACAGATACAGCCACATCACGTAATGCTAGCCCCTGAAGCTCACGCGCTTGTATAAAATCCTCTTTTGAAATAACGGGGACTTCAGTTGGAAATAATGTTGTAATTGTATGGCCAGCCCGTTCTGCCCATGGATAGCCGTCTCCTGTTGAACCTGTTTGTGGGACAGCCTTACCACCAACAGCCACAACGACTGCTTGGCTACGAACTTCTGAGCCATCAGCAAGACGTACACCAAGAATTTTTTCCTCATCCATAACAAGCTTACTAACGGCTGTGTGTAAACGAACCTCGACATGGAGATGTTGAAGCTGCCTAATCAACGCATCGACAACATCTTGTGCACGATTTGACACAGGGAACATTCTGCCATGATCCTCTTCCTTCAGTGCCACACCAAGCCCTTCAAAAAATGTAATAATATCTTCATTATTATAAACGGTAAACGGGCTATAGAGAAAACGACCATTACCAGGTATATGCTTTACGATTTCTTCGACAGGCAAACGATTTGTAACATTACAGCGTCCACCGCCAGAAATGGCTAATTTTTTGCCAAGTTTCGCTCCTTTTTCTAACAATAAAACTTTCTTTTTACGCTCTCCAGCAGCAATTGCCGCCATTAAACCAGATGGGCCACCACCGATCACGATTACATCATACATAGTTAGAAACTCACTTTCTGTTCAATTTAGGAATCTTTCCTATTATACATGAAGTCTATATAGAGAGGGGGCTTGTTTGACATTGAAAATAATAGAAAAGTGTTTTATAATTCTTTATCTCATCTTTCATGATGAACACTATTTATAGTAGAATGAAACACAATAATCTTTGTTATTCAATTATAACGATGAAAGTTTTCCTTTATTAGCATTGTCAGCATGAAATGAATGTCTTTTCGTGCTATTATGGTAAAGGTTATGCACTAAATTATGAGGTGAAAAATAGAATGTGCGGATTTATAGGGTATATTAATGGAACAAATGTGATTGATCATCATCAAACAATAGAAAATATGATGAATACAATTATTCACCGCGGACCGGATAGCGGCGGTATTCATAGTGACGATAAAGTAACGTTAGGTTTCCGTCGATTAAGTATTATTGACTTATCAGACGTAGCGAATCAACCATTATATAGTGAAGACGGCAATATCGTGCTTGTATTTAATGGAGAGATTTTTAACTTCCAAGAGCTGCGTGCAGATTTAATTGAAAAAGGTCATACTTTTAAAACACAATCAGATAGTGAAGTTATTATTTATGGTTATGTAGAATATGGCGTAGATTTTGTGAAAAAATTACGTGGGATGTTTGCCTTCTGTATTTGGGATAAAAAGAATGATTTACAATTTATCGCTCGTGATGGCTTTGGTATTAAACCATTGTACTACTCTGAGCATACAACAGATGGTACATTTATTTTCGGTTCTGAAATTAAATCGTTTTTACCACATCCTTCTTTTATAAAAGAATTAAATAAACAGGCATTACGCCCGTATTTAACATTCCAGTATTCATCTATGGATGAAACATTCTTTAAAGGTGTCTTTAAATTACCACCAGCACACTATATGCTGATTCAAAATGGTCAAAAGCAAATCGTTCAATATTGGGATAAAAAATTCCATGCAAAAGAAGCACCGATAGAAAAATATATTGAAGATATTCGTTCCACTGTGAAAGAGTCTGTAGAGGCTCATAAAATTAGTGATGTAAAGGTTGGTTCATTCCTATCAGGTGGTATTGACTCTAGTTATATAACGTCTTTATTACGCCCAGATAAATCCTTCTCAGTTGGATTTGCTGACTATGAAGATATGTTCAATGAAACAAACCTTGCAAAAGATTTATCAGATACGTTAAATATTCAAAATGAACGTAGATACATTACGGCAGATGAGTGCTTTGAAGCACTTCCTAAAATTCAATGGCATATGGACGAGCCACAATCTAATCCATCTTCAGTACCACTTTACTTCCTTTCGGAGCTTGCTTCAAAAGATGTAACAGTTGTCCTATCAGGTGAAGGTGCTGATGAAATTTTTGGTGGCTATGCTTGGTATCAAAATTCAGGAAGAATGCAAAAATACGAAAAACTACCATTAGGTCTTCGTAAAACATTACGCGGAATGGCAGAAGCTTTACCGAAAAATCAATATACGAACTTCCTTATTAAAGGTGCCCAAACAGTAGAAGAACGTTTTATTGGGGAAGCAGTAGTTTGGGATGAAGTAGATGCCATCAATGTTCTAAAGCCTGCTTATAAAAATGCCCCATCTGTCAAATCGATTACAAAACGTATTTATGATGAAGTCCCTGGTGATGACGATGTGACAAAAATGCAGTACCTAGATCTAAACCTTTGGATGCCAGGTGACATTTTATTAAAGGCAGATAAAATGAGTATGGCACATTCGATCGAATTACGTGTACCATTTTTAGATAAGGAAGTTATGGAATTAGCGAAAGATATTCCATCTAGATACCGTGTCAATGATATTGATACAAAGTATGTGTTACGTCAAGCTGCACATCAAGAGTTACCAGAAGAATGGGCAAAACGTCCAAAACTTGGATTCCCAGTGCCAATTCGTCACTGGTTACGTGAAGAAAAGTATTACAACATGGTAAAAGAAATGTTTACAACTGACTTTGCGAATGAATTCTTTGATACAAAACAATTAGTAGGCTATTTAGATGAGCACTATGAAGGAAAAGCAAATCGTGGTCGCTATATTTGGACAGCTTATGTATTCCTAGTATGGTACAAAAAGTTCTTCGTGGACATGGTATAAAGAAATATTCAAATCGGTGGGGATTTTCTACATCCTCACCGATTATTTTAAGGCCTTTTTTCATCAAGTTTCTTTATGAATGAACTTTTTGGTGTTTTTATGCGTCTCATTTCCTATAAATGTGGTAAGATTACAATTGGTTTACTTAAATCATTTACAAGGTGACAGCGTTTGCATGTCGTGTATGAGTAAGGAAAATGTTTTATAAGAGCCTTTAAAGTGTTACGATATTAATATTGATTTTACAATGAATGGATGGGTATGATGTCCAATTTAATGAAAGGTACTGCGATATTAACAATGGGGATGTTTTTATCGAAGGTCCTCGGATTAATTTATATTTTTCCGTTTTATGCAATTGTGGGTGAGAAGAACATCGCACTTTATCAATATGCATATATCCCTTATTCTATCATGTTGGCAATAGCCATTTCAGGTGCGCCAATCGCGGTTTCTAAGTTCGTTTCCAAGTATAATGCAATGGGAGATTATCAATCAGGTCGCAAGCTAATGAAATCAGGCATCCTCATTATGATGGTGACAGGCTTCGCGGCATTTATTGCACTCTTTCTTCTTGCAACGCCAATAGCAGGGCTGGTCATTAAGAGTGAGGAACAGGTCTTTACAGTCGAACAAATTGCTTCAGTCATACGTTGGGTCAGCTTTGCTTTAATTGTAGTCCCATTTATGAGTCTATGGCGTGGCTTTTTCCAAGGCTATGACAAAATGGAGCCTACTGCAGTTTCTCAATTAGTAGAACAAATTGTGCGAATTGTTGTGTTACTGGGTGGTTCCTTCCTAGTAGTCATTGTGTTCAAAGGTAAACCAGAGACAGCGATTTCCTTTGCTGTATTTGCTGCCTTTATTGGAGCAATTGGTGGATTAGGTGTTTTGTATTATTACTGGAAAAAGTATCAGCCAGAATTCAATCTACTACGTAGTCAAAGTGTAACGTCCACACAGCTGCCTATGTCTAATATTTACAAAGAGGTCATTACCTACTCCATACCAATGGTGTTTGTTGGGGTAGCCAATCCTTTATTCCAATTAGTCGACATGCTCACGTTTAATGGAGCGATGACATCGATTGGTTTAGCTGAGGTGACTGATACGTATTTATCAATGATCAACTTTATGACACATAAGGTTGTAATCATTCCCGTTATGCTAGCAACAGGGTTTTCCATGGCGCTTGTCCCGACCATTACTAAGTATTACACTCAGGGCGAGTATTTATCACTACGTCATGCAATGGATAAAACCTATCAAATTTTAATTTTTATTACATTGCCAGCAGTGGTAGGGATTTCTCTATTAGCAAATGAAATTTACTTTATGCTTTATTCGGAAAGTGAAATGGGTGCAACCATTTTAGCTCATTATGCACCGGTTGCCATTTTATTTGCTTTATTCCAAGTAACTGCTGCCTTGTTACAAGGGATCGATTTTCAAAAGTGGATTGTTTTCAGCTTATTATCAGGGATTTTCGTCAAGCTTGCATTAAATATCCCATTAATCCGCTGGCTGGAGGCAGATGGTGCTATTGTAGCAACGGCTATTGGTTATAGCGTATCAATTATTATCAATATCCTTGTGTTACGAAAAACATTAAATTATCGATCAGAAATGGTTGTTCGTCGTGTTATGTTAATTGCTTTATTAACAATGGCAATGGCCATTAGCGTATTGATTGTGCATAAATTATTGGAATTATTAATGGGGCCAGTTGATAGTAAATTCTCAGCATTACTATTTTCTATTGTTTGTGCCGGAGTCGGTGCAGCTGTCTATGGCTTTTTATCACTCCGTTTAGGTTTAGCACAAAAGCTATTGGGTGAACGATTGACTCGTATTACGAGTAAACTGGGTATAAAATAGGAGTGGTACAATGCGTTTAGATAAATTACTAGCAAATATGGGGTACGGTTCACGTAAGGAAGTGAAGCAGCTATTAAAGCAAAAAGCTGTCACAGTGGATGGTGCTTATGTGAAAGATGCAGCATTACACGTAGACCCTGAACAGCAGAATGTGTCGGTGTTTGGAGAACGCGTCGTGTACACAGAGTTTGTCTATTTTATGATGAATAAACCACCTGGTGTTATTTCTGCCACAGAAGATTTAAGAGATGAAACAGTTATTGATTTATTAGAACCATTACACCAGCATTTTCAGCCATTCCCAGTAGGCCGTTTAGATAAAGATACGGAGGGTTTGCTGTTATTAACAAATGATGGTATCTTAGCTCATAACTTATTGTCTCCGAAAAAACACGTACCAAAAGTTTATTACGCACAGATTGATGGCGTAGTGACGGAAGAGGATGCAGAGAAGTTTGCTCATGGAGTGGAATTAGATGATGGCTATATAACAAAGCCAGGAAAGCTTGTAATCTTAAAATCTGCGCAGCAATCAGAAATTGAGCTAACGATACAGGAAGGCAAATTTCATCAAGTAAAGCGAATGTTCGAGACGGTAGGTAAACGAGTAACGTACTTAAAGCGTTTATCCATGGGGAATCTAAAATTAGATGATAACCTAGCGTTAGGTGAATATCGCGAGTTGACATCAGAAGAGCTTGAGAGCTTACAAAACAATCATTAACCAATTCCTCGATGCTAATATAGCATCGGGGATTTTTATATACAGTATAAGAACAGTAACTGTATAATATGAAATGAGTTATGGTGATATAGTCATGGAACTTATCATTTCTCTAAATGTTTCCAAAATATGATAGTGTAAATAAGTAGAGGACAAAAAAATGAAGAACCTGCGTATTAAATTATTACTATCTTTAATAGCTTTTGCAGTTATACTCGTAGCTGTCATTTCATATGTAAACAGACAAATACTAGTGGCGGATATAGAAAAGCAAGTAGCCATGAATAAAGTGTTAATTGAAAATCATATTCTGACAGATATGCAAACAATTGATAATGCTCATTTCTATTTTGATAAAAATATGTCGGAGAAAATGGAGCAGGAACTTAGAAATTTAAAAAATTATTACCGTGAAAACCCTAATATTGCTACTTGGGATTTACAAGAAATGAAAAATAAACATGGGATGGATATTTACATAGTAGATCAATCCAACAAAGTCACTTACTCGACATTTGCAAAAGATATTGGCTTGGATTTTTCGCGTTGCTGTCAACGTTTCTCTGCTTTATTGGATGAGCGACGCGCTAGCGGTGAGTTTTATTCAGATGGAATTGATATTTCAACGACGACAGGGGAATACCGAAAATTTGGCTATTTAGCAACACATGATAAAAAATATTTGCTGGAGCTAGGTATCGATTTATTGAATGATCCGGTCTTTCAAACCTTTAATTTTGAGAAAACCGCCGATTACTTAATTGCTAAATATAAAGATTTAGTAGAAGTGCAAACTATTAACGCTGGTGGAGTTTTCTTTGATAATTCAAGAACAAAGCGGAACAACGTGCAAGATCATTCCGAACAATTTCAAAAATATTTTGAGCTAGCCAAGAAAAAAATGGAGCCAGTTGAATATCAAACCTTAGATCATAGTTATATAGAAACACATCTTTTTTTGCCTTATGAAGCAGAGACAGTGAGAGGAGAGTCCTCAAAAAGAGTGGTTTATGTAAAATTTGTCAATTTTACTAAAATTGAAGCACTCCAAAAAAATACACAACAATTTTGGATTTTACTAACCATTGCTTTACTAACTTCCTTTATTATGTTATTAGTTATTAATAAAATTTTATCTAAAACAATCCACTTGGCGACCTTTGATCCGTTAACAGGTGTTTATAATCGTGCTACTTATATACGGAAGATTGACAATTTATTAAGAAAAAGAAAAATGAATGTGCCAGGTTTATTGTTAATCGATTTAGATAATTTTAAGCAAGTGAATGATCAATATGGGCATGTAGAAGGGGATCATATCCTGATTGAAACAGCCTTGATTTTAAAGCGTGTAGTGAAAAACAACGGTTTTGTTGTGAGATTCGGTGGAGATGAATTTGCCATTGTCTTGTACGATACAACAGAACAACATATGCAGCAAATTGCAGAGAGTATTTTGACTCAAATAAGAACCGTTCAATATGAGGGACGGACAAGTGAAAAATGGTCTGTCTTATCTGTGAGTATGGGGGGTTCCCTTTATTTTGCTGAAGATACAGAAATGAGCTTATTTGAAAGGGCAGATAAGGCGCTCTATCAATCTAAAAATGCTGGTAAAGATCAATATTCTAGTTATCAAGAAGTCGCTGCGGACAACCATTATAAAATTTAAAAAAACGCTCCATTCTCATTGATAGCCAGATTGGTTATTTTTAAGAAATGGAGCGTTTGTTTTAATTCAGCAAATGTCGCTATACCGAAAGGTTAATGGGTTGTTGTTTTTGATCTGTAAAAGATACAGCTACATAATACAAGAATGGCGATGACAGCAAACATAGCATTCATATAATGAGTTAATAGCCAACCACCTATGATTGGACCAATGAAGCCTCCTAAATTTTTAAATTGTGCTGCGCCAAGATAAGTAGCTTTTTGGGTATCAGGCGCAATTTCATCAATCATGACATTCATCGTTGGGAAGGCAAATATTTCACCAATGGTAAAAATAATCATAGCGATAATATAAAGCGTATAGTTATTGGAGAAACCGAACAAAAAGAGTCCAAGTGCAAAGAACAGGATTCCCACTAACAATGTTGAGGATGATGAAAAACGCTCTGACACAATACTAATCGGTAATTGTAATAATAAGACGACTGCCGCATTGAGTGAGATTAATAGAGAATAAAGCTTCGCACCATCGTCTATTTTTAGTTCAATAATTTGCGGTAATGTAGAATCAAATTGGGAGTATCCAATATTGATTAAGATCGCACCAAAAATAAAGCTAAGTAGGACACGATTTGTTAAAAGGATTGTGAATGTACTTAGAATTTTTGTTTGAGCGACAGCTTTTGGTTGCTGCATTTGATAACGATTTAACACGAAAAATAAAAATACAGCGTAAATAATATACATAATACCTGTCAGCATAAAAGGGATGCTTGGACTGGAGAGCTGTGAAATGTATACACCGATTATTGGTCCAATGACAGCGGCAATATTAATGGCTGTGTAACGTAATGAAAATAGTCTTTTTCGTTTATCAGCAGGTGTAAAATCAATCATTAATGCTTGTGTGGATGGTTCAAAAAATGAACGGCAAAGACCATTCAAAGCATTGAATAGTACAAAAAGCCAAACAGCATGAACGGTTGCGAAGCCAAAGAATACAAGACTCCAAACGACGATTGTTAGGAGAATAACACTTTTTCTACCGAAGCGGTCTGTTAAATAACCACCAAAAAAACCACCAACAGTGGAAATAAGCGGGGCAATACCAATCGTTAACCCGATTTGTAAAGGGGAGGCTTCAATTTCATTATGTAGATAAATAGCTAAAAAGGGCATTGCCATAAAGCTTGCAATACGAGTGAAGATTGTTCCACCTAAAATAATCCAAACTAATGGATGAAACAACGTAGAAAATTTCATTTAAAATCCTCCTCTCAACATTTAGAATGTTTCGAGTTTAACGGATTGTTAAGCAACTGTAAATAGTCAAAATACTTTTGATGAAGAACGTGGGTAACATTTTATAAAGATAATAAAGTGAAGTGTCTAATTCAAACAACTAATCGAATGGATTGAAAATAAGATTCTTTAACCAATAATTCCACTCTTCAACAACTCACAAAAATCTATTAACCTTTTAAAGACAAAAAAGAATGACCCCGACGAAAGGCCATTCTTTTCCAAACAAATGCTTTACGTACAAAACGTAAAACTAAGACGTCAATTTTACTTTTTTCTTCGTCGTTGTCCATTTGCCTCGACTTGGACTCATCACCAAATCGTTAAAGGCTAACACGTTCAAATCTCTTTGAACGGTGCGAGGAGTGATACTAAACTCTTCGACTAAATCCTGTGTAGACACGGTTCCTTTGTCTAAAATAAACATGTACACGTCTTTAATACGATTAAGCATTCGATCAGTAGTTGGTTTCATTAAATGAACCACTCCTTCATCTTAATTCTCTTGGCAAAGACTAGCGGACGACAATATGTGCGGAGTGCACTTAGGCTAATAAGTAGCTGCCTTAGACATCCCCTTTTCTAATTTTATATTCAGAACAATAATTCTGATAACTTTATTATATAGAAAAACTACTTAATTTTCTAGTGAATGCAAGAGAAATTTACATTTTAAACATAAAATTTATACTGTATTTTGTGGGAATACGTGAAAAACATGCTATATGTGGTAGTGTAAGTAGAAGTTACTGAAAATAGTTGTCAGAAAGCTGATTGTCATATATGTTGTAAGGTGTAGAATAATGTTAATACGTTGAAGGAGGAACATGGTATGGATTGGTTACAGGCTGCAAAAGAAAGGCAAGATGAATTAATACAAGATTTACAGGAGCTTGTGCGAATTAATAGTATTCTCGACGAGAATACAATAACTACTGAAGTACCTTTTGGAGATGGTCCACTTCAAGCGCTTGAATGGTTACTAGCAAAAGGTCAGAATGAAGGTTTGCAAACGAAAAATGTTGATAATTATGCTGGACATATTGAAATGGGTACAGGAGAGGAACTATTAGGTATATTATGTCATGTGGATGTTGTCCCGATCGGAGATGAAGCCGATTGGACATACCCTCCATTCAGTGGCACAGTAGCAGATGGTAAATTATATGCTCGTGGTGCGATTGACGATAAAGGCCCTACTATTGCGGCATGGATGGCCATGAAACTTGTGAAAGATGCAGGTATTCCTTTAGAAAAAAGAGTACGAATGATTATTGGTACGGATGAAGAAACAGGATTCCGCTGTGTCGACCACTATTTCAAAAAGGAAGAAATGCCGACAATTGGTTTTGCACCAGATGCGGATTTCCCGCTCATTAATGCTGAAAAAGGCATTGCTGAGCTTGTGTTCTCTCAAAATAAAATGGGTGATGCAATGAAAGAACAGCTACTACTATTTAATGCTGGAAAGCGCCCAAATATGGTACCTGATTTTGCTAAAGCTACACTTCAGCACGTCTCAGCACGACTCGAACAGAATTTTCAAACATTTTTAAGCAAAAATCAGCTAGAAGGCTCTTTATTAATGGAGGACTCTCGCTATATAATAACTATCAAAGGTAAAGCAGCACATGCAATGGAGCCAGAAAAAGGTGTCAATGCAGCTGTTTATCTTGCAACATTTTTACAGCAAGAATTGACGACAGAAGCAAGTAAACAATTTGTCGACTTTATCGCAGATGTTTTTTATCAGGATCATTATGGGCATCAGCTTGATTTACAATTTGAGGATGCAATGTCGGGTCAGACAACATTAAATCCAGGAATCGTAAGCTATGATGTCAATAAAGGTGGCAGTTTAGTAATCAGTATGCGCTATTCTGTGTCTTATCCATTTGATGAAAAAATAACAACTGCACAACGCTTAACTGTTGAAAAAGGGTTTTCTCTAGATATTCAGGACGACTCAAAGCCACATTATGTTAGCGAAGATGATCCATTTATTCAAACATTGGCTTCTATTTATAGACGTCAAACAGGTGATACAGAAACACCTCTATTATCAACAGGTGGTGGGACATATGCACGTGTGATGAAAAAAGGAGTAGCATTCGGGATGTTATTCCCAGGAGAGCCAGATGTAGCGCATCGTGCGGATGAGTTTGTTGTGGTTGAAAACCTTGTTAAAGCAGCGGCAATATATGCTGAAGCGATTGTTGAACTTGCAGGAAAAAAATAACTCAAAGACGAAAAGGATGAATGAAATATGGCATATTCATTATGGAATGATCAAATTGTTGAAGAAGGATCGATTGCAGTATCGCCAGAAGACAGAGGCTATCAGTTCGGTGATGGAATTTATGAAGTAATTAAAGTTTATAACGGAAACATGTTTACAGCACAAGAACATATTGATCGTTTCTATGCGAGCGCCGAAAAAATTCGTCTTGTTATTCCTTATACAAAAGACGTTTTACACAAATTACTACATGAGCTAATTGAAAAAAATAATCTAGATACAGGACATGTATATTTCCAGATCACTCGTGGTGCAAACTCACGTAATCATGTGTTCCCAGATGCAAGTGTTCCAGCTGTTTTAACTGGAAATGTTAAAGCGGGTGAGCGTGCATATGAAAACTTTGAAAAAGGGGTAAAGGCCACTTTTGTAGAGGATATTCGTTGGTTACGTTGCGATATCAAATCTCTTAACTTACTAGGGGCAGTATTAGCGAAACAAGAGGCTGCTGAAAAGGGCTGCTATGAAGCGATTTTACACCGTGGTGATATTGTCACAGAATGCTCATCAGCCAATGTTTATGGTATTAAAGATGGTAAGCTTTATACACATCCAGCAAATAACTTTATTTTAAATGGAATTACACGCCAAGTGATTTTAAAATGTGCAGAGGAAATTAATATACCTGTTATTGAAGAACCGATGACAAAGGCAGATTTATTAACTATGGATGAAATCATTGTATCCTCCGTATCTTCTGAAGTTACACCTGTTATTGATGTTGATGGCAACCAGATTGGTGCGGGAGTTCCAGGTGAGTGGACTCGTCAACTACAGCAAGCATTTGAGGCGAAATTACCGATTTCTGTAAATAAATAATAAAATAAAACGTTTAAGAGAACTATCGATAAGGATAGTTCTTTTTTTATGGATGTAATGTTGGGTATCGTCATGTAAAATAAAAAGGATAGTAAAGAATAATTTTCCGTTTGAATTTCGTAGAACATGTGTCGATGTAATGTATACAATTGCTTCTTTTCAATTAAAAGTAATCGAAAGCTATTATACCTGCATCGTGGGGAATTACCGACAACCTTGATTTAGTGGGCGTTTGAAAAATAGAAAACAAATACCCCTTAAAATAATAGAAACAATTCTGAATCAAGGTAGAAAAGAACTAAAGATATGGTGAGTAAGAATGGAGTGACATTTACATGGCACAATTAGTGAAGATACAAGATTATATTTCACGCTATCAAATTGATTTAGCGAGATATCCAACACAATTTGTGCGCTTAAAGAAAAGCCAATGGGAGCGCATTAAGCGTCAGTGGGAATTGGGAGAGGATATTAGCGAGTGGCAACATATTGACAATGAGGCTGAAACGGAGGCTTTTGAGGAAAAGGAAAGATTTTCCCTCTTTAAAAAAATCTTTGCTGGTCGTCCAAAAGATACAACAGAAGATGTTGAACAGATAGAAATATCAGATGAGCTTGTCAGTGATGAAGATGCCATTCCAGAAGAAGAAACGACGCTCATTTTTGAACCTAAAATTGTGTATGCACCACAATCTGTTCATGAACTGAAACGAATGTTTATTGACCAGTTTTTCCATTTTCAAATGAAATGGGCGAGCTCTACATTACGTGAAAAATCATATGTAGATCCTCGTTTCATGCGTGACTCTTTACTACGTACGTTATTGCAAACTTTACCAGATAACTACTTGTTGTTTTATTATCCGATTCTACAAATAAGAAAAGCTCCTATTGAGCTAGATGTAGTACTTATGTCGCCAACAGAATGTATTTGTATTACGGTGTTAGAAGCTGAAAATCAAGCTGTTTATGTTGGTGGCAGTGACCGCTTCTGGATCAAAAAAGTAGGGACGAAAGATTCTAAAGTTCTAAATCCAACCATTAATTTAGGACGAATGGAGTCAGTACTATCACAGTTATTTAAGCAAGATAATATTGATATGCCTATCCGTAAGGTTGTTTTAACTCGTAATGGTTATTTTGATTATCCTGGTTCACCATTTGGCGTTCGCTTTGTAGATCGTCGAAATTACGGGGAATGGATTGAACAATTAAGAAAAGTTTCATCACCTATGAAACATATGCAAATAAGAGCTGCACAAACGATTCTAAATACTGTCCAAACGACCTCCTTTAATCGAGATATTTGGCAGCAAGCACCTCAAGCATCAGAGGATTGATGTATGCAGATTTTAATTATTGTCAACGAGTCCGCGGGAAATGGCAAAGGGAGAAAGGTATGGCTACGGCTTCAACAGCAACTAACCATCACCTACCAAGTGGCTTTTACAGAGTACGAAGGACATGGACAAGAAATAGCCAAAAAATGGGCACAGCAACAGCGAGATCCTATGCTACTTGTCATAGTAGGTGGTGATGGCACAATCCATGAAGTGGTAAGTGGTGTTGTACATAATAAAAACATAATAATAGGTGTTGTTCGTGCTGGTTCTGGCAATGATTTTGCACGTTTTTTCCCTGTCTTTCATAATTCTAGCCAAATTGAGCATTATGTTAAGTCTGCAAAGGCAAGTACGATAAAGGATGTAGGGATAATTCACCTAGGAAATAAGCAAAAAGAAATCTTCGTTAATAATGCAGGCATAGGCTTTGATGCTCATGTTACAAAATTAATCAATACATCTCGACTTAAGCTATTCCTCAATAAAATAGGACTTGGTAAACTTTCTTATGCTGTTGCTGTTATAAGAGGATTATTCCGCTTTCATCGTTTTGATGTAATAGTACGTGCAGATGAGCAGGAATGGCAATTCCAGCAGGCATGGTTTGTGGCAATGAGTAATCAGCCTTACTTTGGCGGAGGTATGAAAATAACCCCTGCTGCGAGAGCAGATGATGGCCTAGTAGATATTACAATTGTCCATGGGATTTCACGTATTAAATTATTACTTGTTTTTGTCACTGTGTTTTTCGAAAAGCATACAAAATTTAAGGAAATTACTTTTTTACAAGGTCAACACTTTGATATTATCGTTGGAGATGATCAGGTTGATTGTCACACGGACGGCAATTATATTGGAGTTGTTAACGAGGAAACTACTATTCGCTGTACTGTGCAACAAAATGCATGGCAGGTGATTGACAAAGATTGCTAAAATATCATCGTACAATAATTTCATGCGAATTATAGGGGAATACGTTATACTATAAAAAAATCAATAATTTCATAAGAAAGAAATGAGGAACAACATTGAGATTAAGAAATAAGCCTTGGGCGGAGGAAATGATAACAAATCATCCAGAGGTGATTATTCCAAATCCTGAAGACTTTAAAGGAAACTGGCAAGCTGTTTTCGGAAACGACAATCCAATCCATATCGAGGTGGGTTCTGGAAAAGGTCAATTTGTAACAGGAATGGCTTTGCAAAATCCAAATATCAACTATATTGGCATCGAGCTTTATGATAGTGTGATTGTTTGTGCATTAGAGAAAGTGCTAGAGGCAAAATCTCCAGCGAATTTACGCTTACTAAAAGTAAATGGCGCAGATTTAAATAAATTTTTTGATAAAAACGATGTATCACGCGTATACCTGAATTTCTCAGATCCTTGGCCAAAAACACGTCATGCTAAAAGACGTTTAACGCATGGGGATTTTTTGAAATTATATGAGTCGATTTTGGTGGATAATGGGGAAATCCATTTTAAAACGGATAACCGTGGTCTGTTCGAGTATTCATTAATCAGTATGTCCGAATATGGTATGTTATTAAAGTATGTATCTCTCGACTTACATGCTAATATGCCAGAGGATAACGTGATGACTGAATATGAAGAGAAGTTTTCTGCGAAAGGGCAGCCGATTTATCGATTAGAATCGCAATTTATTACTAAATTGTAGGGGGAGTATGGATGGATCAGTTACAGTTTCACAATATGTCATTATCATGGCTTAACGGGGGTGTTACGTGCCTTGATGGTGGTGCGATGTTTGGTGTTGTACCAAAGCCACTTTGGTCTCGCAAATATCCAGTCAATGAAAAAAACCAAATTGAATTACCAACAGAGCCTATTCTCATCCAGTATGAAGGTAAAAACTACCTGATTGATACAGGAGTTGGCTTTAAAAAATTAAATGAAAAACAGTTGCGAAATTTCGGGGTGACAGAAGAATCCTCGTTAGCGGATAGCTTGCAGGAGCTAGGGTTAACGACCGCTGATATTGATGTAGTGTTAATGACCCATTTACATTTTGATCATGCGGGTGGTTTAACGCAGTGGGAAGGAGATGTCCTTGTCCCAACTTTTCCGAATGCCAAAATTTTTGTGACGAAAATTGAGTGGGATGAAATGCGAAACCCGAATATTCGCTCTAAAAATACGTATTGGAAAGAAAATTGGGAGCCAGTACAGCACTTGGTTGAAACCTATGAAGGTTCATTAGAAGTAACACCTGGGATTGAAATGATTCATACAGGTGGTCATAGTGAGGGACATGCCGTTATTAAGCTAACACAAAACGGCGAGGTATTATTGCATATGGCTGATATTATGCCAACACATGCTCACCAAAATCCTCTATGGGTTTTAGCCTATGACGATTATCCAATGACAAGTGTATTTGCAAAAGAGCGACTTATGAAAGAAGCGCTTGCAAATAATTATGGCTTTATTTTCTATCATGATGCTTACTACCGTATGATTAAATGGGATGAAACAGGCAAAGAAATAGTGGATAAGTTAGAGCGTAGTAGACAAGCTGTTATTACATTTTAATAGAGTAAGGAAAGTAGAGGTATTTGACATATAAAATGTCAATGCCTCGCTTTTTTGTTCGTGACCACGATAGAAAATATGATACACTTAACACGATACAAAAATACAAAAGAGAGTTGAAATAAACATGGCAACTGAACAACCATTTTTACCAGTTTTACTAGGATCAGATATGAATGCATATGGTATGGCACGTTCGTTTTATGAAGCATATGGTATTAAACCACTTGTTTTAGGACGTTCTCATTTAACTGCCACACAAGATAGTCATATTCTACAATTTCAAGAAATAGACCGTTTAAATGAACAGGAAGTTTTTGCTCCTGCACTTGCAGAAGTCGCAAAAAAATATGCTGATAAAAAACTATTACTTTTAGCGTGTGGAGACGATTATGCCAAGCTTATTATTAAAAATAAGCCAGTATTGCAAGAACATTTTACAGTTCCTTACATCGATGAATCATTGATGGATGAAATTTTGTTAAAAGAAAATTTCTATAAGATGTGTGATCGATATGATTTTAAGTATCCGGGGACTACGACAGTAACAGCTGACAATTATGAAAACTTTACACCACCATTTTCTTATCCCATTATTTTAAAGGCATCAAACTCTGTGGAATATTGGGCTTGTAAATTCCCGGGTAAGAAAAAAGTATTTGTCGCGTATGATGAAGCGGAAAAAACGGCTATATTAAAAGCTATTTATAGCTCAACTTACCAGGATACAATGATTATTCAGGAATTTATACCTGGTGATGACTCTTATATGCGTGTGTTAAATGCCTATGTAGGGAAAGACGGGAAAGTCAAGCTAATGTGTTTAGGAAATCCTATTCTAGAAGAACATTCTCCTGAAGGTATCGGAAGCTATGCTGCCATTGTAACTACCTACGATAAAGAATTAATGGATCAAGTACGTTTCTTCTTAGAAGATATAGGCTATACGGGCTTTGCGAATTTCGATATGAAATATGATATCCGAGACAAGCAATATAAACTATTTGAAATTAATTTACGAAATGGTCGCTCTAGCTACTATGTAACAGCAAGTGGTCATAATTTAATGAAGTATGTTGCCGATGATCATATGTTAAATATCGAGCAAGATGTCACATATGTGCAGGACAAACATTTGTGGATGATTATTCCTAAGGGTGTGCTGTTTAAATATGCTTCAAACGAAAAGCTTAAACTTGAAGCGAAGAAGCTAATTAGTGAAGGCAAGTATACAAATTCCCTTTACTTTAATAAGGACATGAATACAAAGCGTTGGGTGAAATTAACGCTTAATAACTTAAATTATTATCGTAAGTATAAAAAATACTTTAATAATAAAGGTTTATCCGAGTAAAATAAGGAAGCCATCTCAATTCAATGAGATGGCTTCTTATATTGTGCAAAGGATTAAGTTTAAACTTCAGTTAATTCCACTACAACACCTGAGCGTGCATCAGCAGCAAATTCGAAAGTTTGCATTTCGCCTTCATGCATACGAGAGATTCCTCCGCGGTATACTGGGATTGTCATAATACCGTTTGTGAAATCTTCTGTTTTCATAAAAATCCAAGAACCGTCAATCGGCGCATCCTTTTTAAATTCTCTTTTTATGTTTTCAAGTACTTGTCCTGCAGGTACGAACGGAGAAACTTTTTCACTAGCTTCTTTAATAATGACTGCGGCAGCTAAGCCAGTTGCAACACCAATTAAAAAATCACGTAATTTCATACATCTTTCCTCCTTTTTCTATAAGCTTATTTTAGCATAGCCTATAGAGTGAATGCACGTTCACACATTAGCTGTTTTAGGAAATGTATCAATATTTCGAATTCGGAAATAAATGTGATACAATAGGCAAGGAAGAATATTCTACTTCGTGGGGAGAGAGAGTCATCATGAATGAGGAAACATTACAATTATTTAAAACTTTAACAGAGTTACCAGGCGCTCCGGGTAATGAACATGCTGTACGTAAGTTCATGCGCACTGAGTTAGAAAAGTACTCGGATGAAATCGTTCAAGACAATTTAGGGGGCATCTTTGGTGTCAAGCACAGTGATGTTGCAGACGCACCAAAAATATTGGTTGCTGGACATATGGATGAAGTAGCATTTATGGTTACTTCTATTACAGATAATGGCATGATTCGTTTCCAAACACTAGGTGGCTGGTGGAATCAGGTTATGCTTGCACAACGTGTAGAAGTATTTACGAAGAATGGTGCAATTCCTGGTGTTGTGTCTTCCATACCACCACATCTTTTAACAGATGCAGAACGTGCTAAGCCAATGGATATAAAAAATATGCTAATCGATGTTGGTGCTGACAACAAGGAAGATGCAATGAATATGGGTGTTCGTCCAGGACAATCCATCATTCCAATTTGTCCATTTACACCAATGGCGAATCCGAAAAAAATTATGGCTAAAGCTTGGGATAATCGCTACGGCTGTGGTCTAGCGATTGAATTAATGAAAGAAGTACAAAATGAAAAACTAGGATCGCATCTATATTCAGGCGCAAACGTCATGGAGGAAGTTGGATTACGTGGTGCTCAAGTATCAGCAAATATGATTAAACCAGATTTATTCTTCGCTTTAGATGCTTCTCCAGCTAATGATATGTCTGGAGAGAAAAATCAATTTGGACAACTTGGCAAAGGTACATTACTTCGTATTTTAGACCGCACGATGGTCACACATCGTGGTATGCGTGAATTTATTTTAGATACGGCTGAATCTAACCATATTCCTTACCAGTATTTCGTATCACAGGGAGGAACAGACGCAGGTAGAGTGCATACAGCAAATGATGGTATTCCAAGTGCAGTTATAGGAGTTTGTTCACGTTATATTCATACATCAGCGTCTATTATTCATATTGATGACTACGCAGCTGCAAAAGCATTAATTGTTGAATTAGTGAAAAAAGCAGATCGTTCGACATTAGAGACAATTCGCGCTAATGTATAAGAAGTTAGAAAGATGCCTTTTAGGGCATCTTTTTCTATGGAAAGAAAGTGGGGATTACATGAATATAGCCATTGGAACAACTAATAAAGCGAAAACTGAAGCAGTTGAAGTGATTGCTCGAAAATATTTTGAGGATGCCATTTTTACATATGTAAAAGCTGCTTCCGAAGTATCAGAACAACCGATAAGTAATGAAGAAACGAGATTAGGTGCAATGAATCGTGCTAAAAATGCCATGGTAACATCAGGCGCGCAATTAGCTTTTGGCTTAGAAGGTGGCGTAACGGAAATCGCCGATGATATGTATGTTTGTAACTGGGGAGCATTAGCAGTTGCAGATGGGACAGTTTTCACAGCCGCAGGTGCACAAATTATATTACCAAAAGAAATTGCCCAGGAAATAAAAGCTGGGGGAGAACTAGGACCCATAATGGAGCAATATACAAAACGTCGAGATATTCGACAGGGTGCGGGAGCTGTAGGTATTTTTACGCAAGGTTTAGTGAGTAGACAAATGATGTTTGAGCATATTGTATCACTTTTGGTTGGACAATATTTATTCACATTTTCACAAAAATAGTTAATTGGGATTAGTGAACAGCGTGTTGTAAGGTTGCATCTTCTAAATAATTTTTTTAAAATAGAAAAAAGTTCGTAGTGAAAGGAAGAGAGACATGTCGGTTAAATGGCTAAGAACTATTGGCCTGATGCTTTTACTTCTGGTGCTTGCTGGTTGCAATCAGTCGATCGATGAGCAAATTGCTAATGGGCTTCAAATAACGGAGACGGTTTTTGCCGAAGAGCCAGAAGAACATACGGAGAAAATTGGAGATATTAAATTATATTTACCCTCAAACTTTAAAGTTGAAGACAGTTCAGATGAGTATAATATTGTGATTTCAAAAGGAAAAGAAAGCTATATTCTTTTTATAAATAATCGTGAAGCACAAGATAGTAAACTTTATTACAATCTTTTAAAAGAAAATGAAACTGACAAAATTATTGAAGAGTCGACTTATGATAAGGACGGTCGTTTTGGCTTTACAGCAGTCCTAAAAACCGATGATGAAAATGAAATGGAGCTCATCGTTAGTAGTGGTGGCGTGAAGATGACAACGATTTCTCAAGCGAAACATATTGAAAATAATTTGCGTGAGATGACGAAAATTGTTCATTCAGTTAAGATGAAGTAAATAAATTAGATTGAACAGACGGTTCACAAACATGTGAGCCGTTTCATTTTGAACATAGGATGTGAAAAGGATGAAGCAATTGAAGTCAGAACAACTGGTAGAGCTGTTAAAAGAACAATTAAATGAAGAAAAATATGAATTTCATTTTGATAAAAAGTACGATAAATTACGATTGAATCATAAGACGATTGACAAAGGGATGGAGCTTTCTTTACCTGGGATTTTAGCAAAATATAACGATAAACAAGAAGCGGCGATTAAGGAAGTTGTATATACAATTGAGCAAACTTTTAATGCAATGGAGCAAGAAAAAGAACAGGGCTTTCAAACGACTACACATATTTATCCCGTTATTCGTGCCACTTCTTATCCTCAAGCTTCAAAAGAAGGCCATGCATTTATTACAACAGAGCATACAGCTGAAACACGCATTTTTTATGCGCTTGATTTAGGAAAAACCTACCGTTTTATTGATGAATCCATGCTGGAAGCATTACAATTAACTGTGGAGCAAATTCGGGAAATGGCACGTTTCTCAGTGAAACAATTACCAACTACGTATAAAAAAGATGAGGTAGCAGGTAATATTTTCTACTTTATCAATGTGAATGATGGCTATGATGCAAGCCGCATTTTAAATGAGAGTTTTTTAAAAGAAATGCGTGCACAGGTGGAAGGCGATATGACATTGTCAGTGCCACACCAAGATGTGTTAATTATAGGTGATATTCGCAATGAAACAGGGTATGATGTATTAGCACAGATGACCATGCATTTCTTTGCTGTCGGTACAGTACCGATCACGTCATTATCTTTTATTTATGAAGATGGGGAACTAGAACCAATCTTTATTTTAGCAAAAAACAGAGTGAAAAAGGAGCAAGAATAACAATGAATGTATTTTACAACAAAGAACATGTAGGAGATGTCTTACTAGTTCAACTGGCAACGGAATCTATTGTGAAAACAGTAGTAGAGCGCGCTGGAGATATAGCTATTTTAAAAGAAGCGCAAACAGGTGAAATTAAAGCGTTTAACTTATTTAATGCAAGCCACTACGTCCAAACAGACGCCAAAGGCTTAGTGGAAGTGACACCTGAATTAGTAGAGCAACTAGAAGCAGCAATCGAAAAAAATGGCGCTGATATCAACCTGGATGTTGATTTTTCTCCAAAATTTGTTGTTGGTTATGTGGAAACAAAAGACAAGCATCCTAATGCTGATAAATTAAGTATCTGTACTGTGAATGTAGGAGAAGAGACATTACAAATTGTTTGTGGAGCTCCTAATGTAGAAGCTGGTCAAAAGGTAGTTGTTGCGAAAATTGGCGCAGTAATGCCTTCAGGTATGCTTATTAAAGAAGGTAATTTACGTGGTGTGGAGTCTTATGGCATGCTATGTTCAGCGCGTGAATTAGCTATTCCTAACGCTCCTTCTGAAAAAGGAATTTTAGTATTACCTGAGGATGCTATTGTTGGTAGTGCTTTTGAAGCACCAACTAAATAAAAATCCCTTGATGTCAAAAAGAATTACCTAAAATTTAAAAGTCTTATCGTGATATTATTCCTTCCATCAAGGTGAAATGCCCTAAATCGTTATGTTACTAATATGCTAGTAGCATAACGATTTTTTTGTTGAGAATGAGCCTCTAAATGCAAGTTTCAAGACCATTTTTATGGTATGCTTTTTGATGTAGACATTGAGCTATTGATTGTAAGAAACTAGACAATGCTATAAATGAAGTGTAAGAGAAATGAGTGAAACGAAGTGAACTGGTTTAAAAAACAAATTAGTAAATTTATAAATAAAGAAGACGAAGAATACGAATATGAATATTATGAGGATTACGGAGAAGAGCAAGAACAATTACATACCCATCACGAAGAACAGATGGCGAAGCAAAAGACTTTCCGTTTCCCATTGATTGACGATAATGAGAGAGAAATATCCTACACGCCACAAAAAGAAATGTTTGATTACGAGGATGATAGAGAAATTGGAGATTTATCGTTGCCTAAGCATTTAAACAATCATATAGTTGATTCCCGTGTTTACGATGTAGAGGTCTCTGGGATTCGAGATTTATTAGCTAATCGCTCAAAACGTACGGGCAGAAAAACAACGATGAAAAGTCAGCCTGTAGAACAGGAGAAACGATCAAGGGCAGGCTTAGTATTTCGAGATGCTCAGCAAGAGGCAGTGAATGTTAAACCCGCTCCAGTAACACCACTGAAAGAAAACAATCAGTGGAAAGAACAAAAAATAGTAGAGAGTAGTTTGCCTGAGAACCGTAAACGCTTTGTGCCAACAGATGTGCCTTCACCAGTCTATGGATTTGCAAAACCAAGTCCAATTAAAGAAGAATTATTAGATAAAAGAAAAGAAGACTACGAGAAGCAAGAGGCGAAAGCTGTAGACGAAATGCCAGCTGTTACGAAGGCTTTAAAAGAAACGACAACAAATGAGGCTAATGAAAATATACTAGAAGAAAAAGAGCCGGCTAACACAAATCAAACCGTTGTAGCGGAGCAGCGTGAAATGTTTGACCATAAGGAGTTACCTACTGCAATTGAGCAAATAAGTTTTGACGATGAAGTAGTGGATGAGGCCAACACTGAGCAGGAAAGTATATCACCCAATGCAACTGTGCCTCAAACATCATCTTTTGCCATGTCTTTTGAAGATCAAGTGAGAGAGACAGATGTGCAAGATCAAGCCGTTCAACAACTATCGGCAGACCAATCTGAAATTCATGTCAAAGAAATGATTGTTGAACAAGTTCAAATCGAAAATTCTACAATCCATATAGGAGAGGTAACGGTTGTACAGCCTTCGCAGGATGAACAATTGCTTGTTGATAACCAATCTATTGAGACAAAGGAAGAAAAAAGCCGTATTCCTTTTAATGTACTCATGTTAAAAACGGATAAAGAAAAATGGAGAATCCAGCAGCAATTGAAAATGGTAAAACCCATTACTGACGAAAGTATTCAGAAAGTAGTGGAAAATGAGCAAGTGGATGTGGAGCTTGAAGAGAAAGAGGCACCATCCTCAGACAGCGTTGTAGCCATCGAGAAGCATCATACATTTGAAAAGCAATTCGAAGAGGATGTTAATCAGCTCATGACAGAGAATAGGTCAATGCAAGACGATGTGCCATCTCACTCATATGCAAAGAGCGAAACGCAAGGTACTCCTCAATACCGTTCTGAAGACAACGTAGCTGTCATTACAATGGCTCCTGTCACGACAATGGTAAGCGGATTAACGCAAGATAGCACTGCTATTGAAAAAGCCGCTATGGATGAAATTTCTGCAACTTCTGAGCTTGAACCAGAAACAGAGTCTACTACCGATACTGAGGTAATTTCAGAAACTGTAGAGTATCCTCAAGTAGAATCTGTTGATAAGCAGGAAAAAGCTCTAGTATTAGAAGTAGAAGAAGCACCAGAAGCACATGAATTAGAAGTAGAAGCAGTGGAAGAAACACCAGAAGCACAAATGGTTGAAGTGGAAGTAGTACAAGAAACTGAAAAACCTGCAAAGCCTGTTCACGTTTATCAAAAGCCTACGGATGAATATTTAGAGCCGCCAGAGGAAAAAACACAGGATACGGATTGGATGGAGCAGCAGGGGGATACATTGGTTGAGGCACTTTCATATTTCCAAGTTTCAGCGCAAATAGAATCGATTATGCAGGGTCCAGCTGTTACTCAATTTGAAATAACGGTGAGCCATGGTACAAAGGTTAGTAAAATCCGCAACTTAGCAGATGATTTAAAGCTAGCCTTAGCAGCAAAAGATATTCGTATTCAAGCACCAATCCCTGGAAAAAGTTCGATTGGTATTGAGATTCCAAACCGTGTATCTCGAGCCGTTCGATTATCAGAGGTAACCAATAGTCCATCCTTCGTTGAATCCGATTCACCGTTAGAAGCAGCGTTAGGTCTAGATTTAACAGGAAAGCCAGTCACACTAGATTTACGTAAAATGCCTCATGGCTTAATTGCTGGTGCAACAGGTTCTGGTAAATCCGTTTGTATTAATTCCATTTTGGTTAGTTTATTATATAAAGCTGCACCACATGAGTTAAAGCTTATGCTAATTGATCCGAAAATGGTAGAGCTGGCACCATTTAATCATATTCCACATTTAGTTAGCCCTGTCATTACTGATGTGAAGGCAGCGACCGCTGCGCTAAAATGGGCAGTGGAGGAGATGGAGCGTCGTTATCAGCTATTTGCTCATGCAGGTGCACGTGATATTACACGTTACAATGCAATAGCTGATAAAAATAACGAGCATAGCCTAAAGCTTCCATATATTTTAATTGTTATTGATGAGTTAGCTGATTTAATGATGATGTCTCCAGCTGATGTAGAGGAGGCTATTTGTAGAATTGCTCAAAAGGCACGTGCATGTGGTATTCATTTAATTGTTGCAACGCAAAGACCTTCTGTTGATGTTATTACAGGGTTAATTAAATCTAATATTCCAACACGTATTGCCTTTGCCGTTTCCTCACAAATTGATTCTCGTACAATTTTGGATGGGCAGGGAGCAGAAAGATTACTTGGGCGAGGCGATATGCTATATTTAGGTAATGGTATGTCTGCGCCAGTGCGGTTACAGGGCACATTTGTCACAGATGATGAAATTGAAGCGATTATTGAGCATGTTCGTGAGCAAGGAGAGCCTGATTACATTTTCGATCAAGAGGAGTTATTAAAGAAAACTGAGGTGTCCGCAGAACAGGATGATCTGTTTGAAGATGTTTGTCGTTTTGTCTACGAGCAAGGTGGCGCATCAACCTCATTGATTCAACGAAAGTATCATATTGGCTATAATCGTGCGGCTCGTTTAATTGATATGTTAGAATCACATGGCTTTGTGTCGGAGGCTAGAGGCAGTAAGCCACGTGAAAGTTACATTACTGAAGAAGATTTAATTACTATGTTTGAATAAGAATTGCATTGTTTTCGTCTAGATTATCTAATTTACGTCGAAATTAGTTTTTTTAGAAAAGTTACACATCTATCCTTATGCATAAAAAGTGCTATAATAGACAAGATGTGTTGAATAGTACGTATTTTTTAACACTTGTGAAGGTATTAATACCTAACCATTCGTAAAATAATACGATACACCTAATAGATGATAGATGGGATATTGAAATTCCCGGGGGGTTTAATTAATGACAGTTTTTCATTTCACAGGCATTAAAGGTTCTGGCATGAGTTCGCTTGCACAAATCTTATTTGATGCTGGTGAACAAGTACAGGGCTCAGATGTCGATAAATATTTCTTCACGGAGCAGCCGTTACGTGAACGTAATATTCCAATTTTTACATTTAATGCTGATAATATTAAAGAAGGCATGACAGTGATTGCAGGTAATGCTTTTCCTGACGATCATCCTGAATTAGTGCGTGCCAGAGAAATCGGTGTAGAAATCATCCGTTACCATAAATTTTTAGGTGAATATATTGGTAACTACATTTCGATTGCTATCACTGGTGCACATGGTAAAACATCTACAACTGGTTTAATGGCACATGTAGTAGGTGGTTATAAGCCAACATCTTATTTAATTGGTGATGGTACTGGTGCAGGTCAAAAAAATGCTGATTTTTTTGTTATGGAAGCATGTGAATACCGTCGTCACTTCTTAGCATATAATCCTGATTATGCTGTGATGACTAATATCGACTTCGATCATCCAGACTACTTCGCTAATATAGAAGATGTTTATTCTGCATTTCAATCATTAGCTTTACAAGTGAAAAAAGCGATCATAGCATGTGGTGACGATGAACAGCTTCAGCGTATTCAAGCAAAAGTGCCAGTCGTTTATTATGGATTCGGTGCAGAAAATGATTTCGAAGCTCGTAATGTTGAAAAAACAACTGAAGGTACAAAATTTGATGTTTTTGTACGTAATGAATTTTATAGCACTTTCTTTATCCCATTATTTGGAGATCATGCTGTTTTAAATACACTAGCGGTGATTACGCTATGTGAATATGAAGGCATCTCACCTGATATAATCCAGGAGCGCTTACACACTTATAAAGGTGTAAAGAGACGTTTTACTGAAACGGATATAGGGGATAATGTTCTAATAGACGATTATGCACACCATCCTACGGAAATTCGTGCTACAATTCAATCAGCACGACAAAAGTTCCCAGATCGTGAGCTAGTTGCAATTTTCCAACCACATACATTTACACGTACACAAGCTTTTTTACAAGATTTTGCGGATAGTTTGAGCCTTGCAGATACAGCCTATTTATGTGATATATTTGGCTCTGCGAGAGAAACGCAAGGTGCTCTCTCTATTCATGATTTAGCGTCACTTATCGAAGGCAGTGCAGTGATTACCACTGAGGGAATTGATATATTAACAAAACATAAAGGCGCAGTATTTTTATTTATGGGCGCTGGTGATGTTCACAAGTTCCAAGATGCTTTTGAAAACGTGCTTAAAAACAATGAAACAGCTTAGTCCGTAGGGGTTAAGCTGTTTTTTCTCAAATTTGAGCAGGAATTCCGTTTTTTTTGTCGAAGATAGGGAAAGTAATAGTAAAGACAATTTACTAGCAGGAGGTTAACTTATGGAAGTGATTTTGTATATTGCAGCTATTATTGCAGCAATCGGATTTTTAATTTTATGTATAAGCGTGGGCATGACATTATTTTCGCTTAAGGCTATTTTAAACAGCTTAGCAGGAACACTATCAGGAATTGAAGGACAAATGGAAGGTATCACACGTGAAACAACGTCCTTATTAACGAAAACAAATAGCTTAGCAGAGGATATTCAACATAAATCGGAACAATTAAATTCAGTTGTACAAGCTGTTAAAGGTATTGGTGATTCCGTTAATGGTTTAAATAATTCTGTACAGCAAATCACTTCTTCTGTTTCTAAAAGTGTAGAACAAAATGAAGAAAAAATTGCACAAGTTGTTCAATGGAGTAATGTTGCGATGGGAATTGCAGATAAATGGAAAAAACGCAAAATCATTGAGCAAGAAACGGTTTCTGAAGATGCCTATGCATTTGAAACGGTTCAAATAGAAGAAAAGCCAAAAAGAAAATGGGGTCGTAAAAAATGATAATTATTCAGTGAGTATTCCATTCTGACTGAATAAAAATAAAGTCTTAGACATAAGTTGTAGATGCATCTGTGAAAGTAGATGGACAACCAGTCTAGACAAATTTGACAATATGATGGGGAGGAATTGTGCATGACAACTCAAAAGCCAAATTTTAACGAAGTAAAGGAACAACAGCTTGAAAGTTCATTGCCACAGCTTTATCATCCACAAGACTCGATTTATGAAGAGGAGCGTGTAAACATGAAAGATTTTGTGATTGGCGCATTAGTTGGAGGTATTGTAGGGGCAGCAGCAGGTCTACTGTTAGCTCCAAAATCAGGAAAAGATTTACGTAGTGATGTTGCTGTACAAGCTGTTCAGTTAAAAGATAAGAGTGCAGACTTCTCGACAACTGCAAAAGATAAAACGGTTCAACTTTCTAAACAACTTCAAGAACAATCTACACAATTAGTGGAGAAAGTAAAAACACTAAAAACGGCAAAAGCACCTACTGTGTTTGATGATGGTACGGTTTCCTTTGAAGGTGAAGAACCATTAGAGGATTTTATTCCTGGTCAGGAAACACAAGCGAAAGAAACAAACGAACAAAATGAAGATAAAAATGAAGAAGTACGTGCATAATGCATAGTTAAAAGGGATACGTTACATATAATAGTGTAACGTATCCCTTTTTTATGTGATGGGTGAGGCTTCTAATAAAATTTCTAATTGATCGCCACCGAATATTTCTGTATCAAAGCTCGCTGGTTGACCATTTCGTAAAATCGTGAAATTTCCCTTAAAGGTATTTGGTAGCTGCCAATTGGAGAAGCGGAAGACATCTTGATAAATCCAATGACTACGATCCTTTTCTTTAAAAACAATAGTAGCTCCATTCGGCACGGTAGACAGTGGCGATACGATATTTTGATTGACTAGTGCTTCATGTACTGTTTTAGTAAGCTCTAACACTTCCTGTTGGAAATGAATAATAATTTTATCCTCTAGCAAAAGATTCATTTGGTCTGCTATACGTTGAACAGTTGGTAAAGCTGGTTGTTGAAAGCTTATTATATCACCATCTTGAACAGCATAGCTCAATTTAGCTAATTTGCCATTAATCATAAGCTGTGAGGAGAATTCCGGTAAATATAAAGGCTGACCGTTAACTTGAATTGTGTAGGATTCAAATTGCTTTAAAAAATCTTGATTATTTGTGATTTTAAATACATCTTCAATAGTCTCAGCTATGTCAAAAGACACTATATCACGATCGTTTAATTGAGTATCAAGTGATGCAGGTGAATTATTGAGGGTCATTTTGGGCTCAATCACATACTTAGTATTTTGGATAGTAATTGTCTTTATCGCTGCATCATCAATAAGCTCCCTCACTGTTGCAGTAGCTGGAAGCCCATCTTTCCCTTCGATTAGTTGAATGGCATCGCCTGTTTTAATCAATGTTTTTGTAGATGCCTGTTGTCCGTTCACAAGTATTTCTGCTGGTTGACCATGACCACCTGGAATGAAAATGTCCTGTCCATTGACGCTAACAGATAACCCATGACCTGGCTTTCCGTACAATTGTTTTGCACGAATATTCGCTGCTAAAAAAGCATCTGCCACAGTCATTTCCTTTAATTCAAAAAGACGAACTACTTGATTATTGACGGTTAGGCTCATGTATTGAATAGGCATTTTTTTAGCAGCAATTGCAATCCCTATTGGTGTAACTAACTCTGGTGAGGCTTTAATATGTTCTTCCTTAGTTAGGTTTTGGATGGCATCAATACCTCGAACAGCTATTCGATTTGCTGGTAGGTCAAGTACATGGCCAAGTTCAGTTGTTAGGTTCGGTGTTAAGCTACCACCACCAACTAACATTACAGCTTTTGGAGCAACACGGTTATTAAGGCGTAAAATTTCTTCGCCGATGGACTTAGCTAGCTGCTTCACTGCTGGTTCAATAGCTAATAATACCTCTTCCTTTGGATAAGATTGATCAAAGCCTAGAATATCTTGAATCAATATCTCGTCCGCTGTTTGGAGCTGGCGTTTAGCCTGTTCGGCAATAGGAAAGTCTAGTAAGTAATGGTCGCTTAAAGCTTCTGTTATTTCATCGCCAGCTGTTGGGACCATACCATAGGCGACAACTGTACTTTTATCTGTAATTGCTATATCAGATGTTCCAGCCCCTATATCAACAAGTGCTACGTTTAAGCGTCTCATCGTTGGCGGTATGAGCACATTAATGGCAGCAATAGGTTCTAGTGTTAATGCTTCCATCTCTAAATTAGCCCGTTTAAGAGCTGCAATAAGTGACTCCACTACAACCCGAGGTAAGAAAGTGGCAATCACTTCAATTTGCGCCTCATCACCTTGTTGATCAAGTAGGCTTCCTATTTCCTCGCCATCCAAACGATAATAAAGAACAGAATAGCCTACACAATAATAGTGGCTAATTTTTGCATCCTCTTTCTGTTGCAAAAGTTGTTGCTGCGCTTGTTGGACAGCCTGAAGTTCTAGGCGACTAATATCTTCTTCAGTAAAAATAGGCCGATTACGTATATTGATGGTCACGCTAGCTTGCTCAGTTTTTAAAGATCGACCTGCTGCAGCAACACTTACCTTTGTGAGTGGACCGTGTTTCTCTTGAAGTTCGCTTTTTATTTCATTAATTAAATCTGCCACATACATGACATTATGTATTTGACCATCTACCATGGCACGTTCTTTATGCTCTTTCACTAAAATATCTTCCACATGAAAATGGTCATTTTCTTCTTGTAGGATGATCCCGACCACTGAGCGTGTACCAATATCAAGTGCAAATAATTTAGAACTCAATGTAATCGCTTCCTTTCGCGTCATACTTGAAAAATAATTTAGCGAGTTGAAGCGCTAAATTAAAAATGCGTGACATTCTGAACAACATTGATTATAATAATGCTATTATCTAAAAATGTAACATACATTTCAGAGTTCTGGAAGTGTCTGTCATGAGGAGAGGAGCAAGAAAGCATGAGCCAAAAAGATTTAGAAAGCTTACGAAGTCAAATTGACGGATTAAACTTAGAAATTCTTCGTCTAATTAACGAACGTGCAGCTGTAGTTGATGAAATCGGTAAAATTAAAGAAAAGCAAGGTGTGAATCGCTATGATCCATTACGTGAAAGACACATGCTTGATCTTATTAAAGAACACAATCAAGGTCCGTTAAACCAAATGACGGTTGACTATATATTTAAGCAAATCTTTAAAACAGCTTTAAAACAATTAGAAGCTGATAAGAAGAAAGAGCTACTTGTATCTCGTAAAAAGAAATCAGAAGATACAGTTATTAATATCAATGGTGAATTAATTGGACAAGGGAAACCATCTTTCGTATTTGGTCCTTGTGCAGTTGAGTCATATGAGCAAGTAGCAGCTGTTGCAGCTTCTATTAAAGCAAAAGGAGAAAAGTTAATTCGTGGTGGTGCTTATAAACCACGTACTTCTCCATATGACTTCCAAGGACTTGGATTAGAAGGACTTAAAATTTTAAAACGTGTATCTGAGGAATTTGGTTTAGGTGTTATTACAGAAATAGTAACACCAGGTCATTTAGAGGAAGCACTAGATTATATCGATGTTATCCAAATCGGTGCACGTAATATGCAAAACTTTGAATTATTAAAAGCAGCAGGGGCGACAAATAAGCCTGTCCTATTAAAACGAGGCTTAGCTGCCACAATTGATGAATTTATACATGCAGCGGAGTACATCATGTCAAAAGGAAATGAAAACATTATTCTTTGTGAACGTGGTATTCGTACTTATGAAAAAGCAACGCGTAATACACTAGATATTTCAGCCGTGCCAATCTTAAAACAAGAAACGCATTTACCAGTATTCGTAGATGTTACACACTCAACAGGTCGTCGTGATTTATTATTACCATGTGCAAAAGCAGCTATCGCGATTGGCGCTGATGGTGTTATGGCAGAAGTGCATCCAGATCCATCTGTTGCATTGTCTGATTCACAGCAACAAATGGACATTCCAACATTTGACGCATTCTATGAAACACTTCAAAAATTCATGAAAAATCATGAAATCCATGCTTAATTGTTAACGGTGAACACCGCTTGCTTATTTTAGCAGGCGGTGTTTGTTATATCGTGACAAATTAATGTCTAGAATAGGACTATTAGTACTTGGTTTTTACGTAGTTCTTCTTGAAAATAATATGAAAATTATCGTATGATAAGGCTATAATAGGAAAAAGGGAGGCACGTACGATGACTGTTACAATTTATGATGTTGCAAGAGAAGCAAATGTTTCTATGGCAACGGTCTCTCGTGTAGTCAATGGCAATCAAAACGTAAAACCGGCAACACGAAAAAAAGTATTAGAAGTAATTGAACGATTAGAATACCGTCCGAATGCAGTAGCACGAGGACTAGCAAGTAAGAAAACAACAACAGTTGGCGTGATTATCCCAGATATTGCAAACAATGTTTACGCCGAGCTGGCTCGTGGTGTAGAGGATATTGCCACGATGTATCGATATAATATTATTTTAGCCAACTCGGATCAACATGAAGATAAAGAGCTACAGCTTCTGGATACTATGCTTGGGAAACAGGTAGATGGTATTGTGATGATGAGTGATGAGGTCACAGAGAAAATGCAACAAACGATGGATCATTCTCCAGTACCAATTGTTTTAGCAGGGTCAGTGGATGAATCACAAACAATCGCAACGGTGAATATTGACTACTTCCAAGCTGCATATGAAGCGATTTCTCTACTTATTCAAAATGGACATACACGTATTGGTTTCGTGACAGGACCACTCTCTTATACAATTAACGGAAAATTCAAGCTAGCAGCTTATAAGAAAGCATTAGAGGATGCTGGCTTACCAATAGATGAGGCATTAATTGCCGCAGAAGAGTCTAGTTATGACATGGGCTTAGAAGCTTGGGACATCCTATCTGGACTCGAACATCCGCCAACTGCTTATTTTGCAGGCAGTGATGAGCTAGCAATCGGCTTAATTCATGGCGCGCAAGATGCTGGTAAAATTGTTCCAGAAGATATAGAAGTGATTAGTTTTGAGAACTCGAAACTAGCTCGAATGGTTCGTCCACAGTTAACAAGTGTCGCGCTGCCACTTTACGATATTGGAGCTGTTGCCATGCGTTTGCTTACTAAATTGATGAGCAAGGAGACTGTCGAGGATGAGGCAGTCATTTTACCGCATCGTATTGAGCATCGTCAATCTGTCAAAAGCAAATAGAATGAGAACACGTAAATCCTACAAGGTTTGCGTGTTTTTTTATGATAGAAAGAACAATGAAAATGTCGAAACTACGCATTAAACAAAACTAATGAACTAAGATAAAAAAGCCTCACGCTTATCGTGAGGCAATAATGTTAATCTCGTTTTTCATTTCGAATAATATGTAGCGCCTTGGCTAACATTTGAGCATTCTTTTCTTCTATTTCAGCTTTTCGAGGGATGGGCTCATATAAAGGAATTGGGTCCTCCCACGTTGGAATAAAAGGTACGGGTGCTTCAGGCTGCCAGCGATCAAGCCATGCTTGTGGGAGCGGCCCCGTTGGACATTTTTGGTCAGTCATTTCCAACCATAGCATCGACCAAGCTCGAGGTACTACTCTCCAAATATCATAGCCACCGCCACCAACAGCAATCCATTTTCCATCACAATATTCATGTGCTAATTGATGAGCAAGCTTTGGGATTTCACGATAAATATTCATCGTTCCATGTAAATGGGTTAAGGGATCAAAGTAATGGGCATCAGCACCATTTTGGGTTAAGACAACATCAGGCTTAAAAAATTCAAAGATCTCTCGCATCGATTGTTCATATATATCTAAGAAACTTTCATCCTCTGTAAAAGCATCCATGGGAAAATTAAACGAGGTCCCGTAACCCTGACCATTGCCACGCTCGGTGATGTTTCCTGTTCCAGGGAAAAGGTATCGACCCGTTTCGTGAATAGACAAAGTACAAACATTGGGATCCTCATAAAAACTCCATTGAACACCATCTCCATGATGAGCATCTGTGTCTACATAAAGTACACGTGCATTATACTTTTCCTGCAAATAGCGAATTGCTACCGTGCTATCGTTGTAAATACAAAATCCGGAAGCTCGACCACGAAAGCCATGATGTAAACCTCCACCAAGGTTGAGGGCATGGCCAGCTTTCCCTTCCATTACATAATCAACTGCTGTTAACGTTCCACCAACGAGCTGCGCACTGGCTTCATGCATATTTTCAAAAATGGGTGTATCTTCCGTGCCGATACCATAGCTTTCACATTGAGCTTCCGATAATTCACCATGTCCTGCTTTTTTTACAATGTCTATATATTTTGGATCATGTGCTAGCAATAACTCTTCATCTGTTGCAACACGAGCAGGTACAATATCTAGATCATCGAGAGCATGTATATTTTTTAATAAATCCATTGTTAGCGTCAAACGTTTATGATTAAAAGGGTGGGTATCTGAAAATTTATATCCGAGTTGTTCGGGCGAGTAAACGAATACAGCCTTTTTCATTATAATGAAACACCTGGTAAATTAGGCCAAAGTACATCAAAGCCTTCTTTACGAAGTTCTTCAATCATAGCTAAAGGATTCAGTGTTTTTACTCGGACACTTAAAATTTTATTTTGTGTATTTTCAGAGTCAGGATAAACTAAGACGCTTTGGACATTGGCATGGTGTCGATGAAATATCTTTGTAATTTCAAATAAAACCCCTGGTGTATCGGATACCCGAATCTCAATTTTTGAGCCGGGCTCCGTAGCACCAGTTAGCTCTATATATGTATAGAGTAAATCGGTTGTCGTCACAATCCCTACTAATTTTCCCCCAGTAACAATAGGTAAACAACCTATTTTGGATTCATAAAATGTAAGGGCAACCTCTTCGACAAAATCTAGTGGATGACCAATAAGTGGGTCCTTCACCATAATGTCCTCTACTTTTGCCTTAAAAACAGGAGAGTTAGGCTCATCCTGTAAAGATGATGGCAAGACTTCTTTAATATCTCGTTCCGTAATCACACCTAATACGTGACGTTCCTCATCTACAACTGGTAAATGACGAACTTTTTTTTCACGCATTAGCTTTAATGCTTCTTGTACAGTATTGGTAGGAGCTAATGTGTAAGGCTCATCATTCATAATCTCTTCTACGATCATATACGCATCCCCTTTGTGTTGGTTTTAATACATGAAACGATTTTTAAAACGAAGCCTATCAAATCTTTCCATTGTCTCAGGAGGCACTCGTTTCCCTTCACGTGCCATAAGGCAATTGGCTGGATGTGATGTAATTTCGGGATCATCCGTGGCAAAATATTCGAAGCCGACAGAGCTCATCATTTTCTCCATCATTTTGCGGTAGTCCCAAACATTTAAACCAGTTCCTTTTAAGTCCCAATGCCAATAATACTCGGTAGTAATCACAAGATAGTCTTCCATTTCATCTCCCATAAATGAAACGGCTAGCAAAGCCTTCCCTGCACCAGTACCCCGATAGTCTGGAATGACTTCAATGGCGCCTAATTCAATCATGTCTTCAATTCGATCTTCTGCCCATCGTTCAAGTGGATCAGGATAAAGATAGGTAACATAGCCTACGATAATATCTTCGTTTCGAATAATAATAATTCGGCCCTCTGGAAGTCCTGCAATCTCTATGATGGCTTGTTGCTGCTGTTTTGGAGGTCTGAAGGCAACCAAGCCTTCATGGAATGAATATGTAGCTAATTTTTCTGGAGGTACAGGTCCTTCCACATACACCGTACCATGCTTTGTTTCCTTTGTGACAGAAAAAAAAGTTTTTTTATGTTCCATAATTACACCACCTGAGTTTAATAATTCCATTATAGCTGATTTCTTGCGGAAAAACGCTTATTTTTGCAAAATATACCTGTATTTTTGGAAAAGTGAAAATATTAAGACAATCTATTGAAATTCGTGTAAAATAGAATTATATTGCTTCTGTTATTTAACAGATAAAAGTAGTGTGATTAGGGATTTTATCATTATTATGACGTTAATCTGTTATATAACAATAGCTGCATATTCATTTTGCTTTTGTCATAATTTTTTATATTTCAACAGGGGGATTGTTGGAAATATAGTCAAAAGCAAAAGCAAAGAAAGGGGTAGTTTTCATGGGGATGAAAATGAAGGAGAAGTTAAGGGCTTTACCTGGTCAGCATTATTTAATGAATTATGAGGAAGTGGCAAAATCACACAACTGGGCTAACACCGAAAAAGCATTTAACTGGTTCGAAACAGGATTAGTAAATATGGCGTATGAGGCTATAGATCGCCATACAGAAACACATCGTAAAAATAAGGTAGCGCTTTATTTTAATGATGGTAAACGAAAAGAAGCATATTCTTTTAATGAAATGAAAAGGTTAACAAACAAGGCAGCAAATGTTTTTAAAACAGCTACTAATTTGCAAAAAGGTGATCGCTTATTTATTTTTATGCCACGTTCACCTGAGCTTTACTTTTCAATATTAGGTGCGCTGAAAATGGGTGTTATTGTAGGCCCTTTGTTTGAAGCTTTTATGGAAGGTGCTGTATATGATCGGCTAGCAGATAGTGAGGCGAAAGTATTAGTCACTACACCAGCATTACTTGAACGTGTACCTTTAGACAAATTACCTAAATTGGAGCATGTCTTTTTAGTCGGTGAGGAAATAGAGGAATCAGCTCAAATTCTTGACTTTAATAAACATTTAAAAGAAGCTTCGGCCATTTTTGATATCGTATGGGTTGACAGAGAAGATGGGATGATTCTTCACTATACCTCTGGCTCAACTGGCGCACCAAAGGGTGTATTGCATGTCCATAATGCTATGATTCAACAATTTCAATCAACACAATGGGTACTAGATTTACGTGAAGATGATATTTATTGGTGTACAGCTGATCCTGGATGGGTGACAGGGACAGCCTATGGTATTTTTGGTCCTTGGTTAAACGGTGTCACGATGCTAATTGTAGGTGGAAGATTTTCTCCACAGGCATGGTATCAAGCCATTGAGGATTATAGTGTAACAGTATGGTATAGTGCACCAACTGCATTTCGTATGCTGATGGGTGCAGGTAGTGGCTTGCTTGAAAGGTATGATCTTACTTCTTTACGCCATGTATTATCAGTTGGGGAACCATTGAATCCTGAAGTTATTCGTTGGGGAATGGAGGAATTAGGACATCGTATACATGACACATGGTGGATGACAGAGACAGGAGCTCATATGATTTGCAACTATCCTTCGATGGATATTAAGCCAGGTTCAATGGGAAAACCTCTTCCTGGTATTCATGCAACGATTGTCGATGACGCTGGCAATGAAGTACCACCTTTTACAATGGGAAATCTAGCTATTCGACGGGGATGGCCAGCCATGATGCGCCAAATTTGGGGTAATCCAGAACGCTATGAATCTTATTTCTTAAAAGGAGAATGGTATGTATCTGGAGATTCTGCATTTATGGATGATGATGGTTACTTCTGGTTCCAAGGTCGAGTGGATGATGTTATCATGACTGCTGGAGAGCGTGTTGGGCCATTTGAAGTAGAAAGCAAACTACTTGAGCATCCAGATATCATCGAAGCAGGTGTGATCGGGAAACCTGATCCAGTACGTGGAGAAATCATTAAGGCCTTTGTATCCTTACGAGAAGGAGTAGAGCCTTCTACTGCAATGATTGAAGATATTCGTGAATTTGTGAAGAAAGGTTTGTCGGCTCATGCAGCCCCACGAGAAATCGAATTTAAGGATAAATTGCCTAAAACACGTAGTGGGAAAATTATGCGTCGTGTGTTAAAAGCGTGGGAGTTAAATTTGCCAACTGGTGACTTATCGACAATGGAAGACTAATGAGGTGTCCTAAGACAATAATTGATATTTATACAGTATTTGCATAAAAGGAAGGCAAGAATTCATTTAATGGACGAAAGGATTCTTGCCTTCTTTTTTATGAATTGACAATGCTACAAAAGCTTTAGAAAATTGAAATATCCTAAGAAGAAAAAAACATCTAAATAAATAAAAATTCAGTTGACTTAATATTTATGCAATCGTATACTATTTTTAACTTATTTCAGAGGTGAGTGCATTGAAAGTAGGTATTGTGGGAGCAACTGGATATGGTGGGTTAGAGCTTATTCGGTTTTTACATAATCATCCAGCTGTTGATCGAATTGAATTATTTACTTCTTCGGAAGAGGGAGTTCTTTTTTCTTCAAAATTTGGTCATCTTGTTACGATAGTCGATACACCGTTAAAAAAAATAGCTTATGACGCGTTAGAAAAATTTGATGTTGTCTTTACTAGTACACCCTCAGGCGTGACAAGTGAGCTTTTACCGCCTTTGGTTGGCAAAGGACCAAAATTAATAGATTTGTCTGGCGATTTCAGATTAAAAGATTTAGCAAGTTATGAAGCATGGTATGGCAAAAAGGCTGCGCCAGCTAATAGTGTTCAGCAAAGTGTATATGGTTTAACCGAATGGAATACAGAACGTATACGGCAAGCAACACTTATTGCTAATCCGGGTTGTTACCCTACAGCCGTATTACTATCTTTACTGCCACTCATCAAAGAGCGATTAATTGATCCAAGCTTTTTAGTCATTGATGCTAAGAGTGGAATTTCAGGAGCCGGTAATAAGCCGTCACAAACGACCCATTTCAGTGAGGCGAATGAGAACCTTTCTATTTACAAAGTTAATACACATCAGCATATACCCGAAATAGAACAGGCACTTTCCATGTTTGCTCATGTCGATACGACCATTACTTTTAATACACATTTAATTCCAATGACACGAGGAATTTTGGCAACATCCTATGCTTCTGTTATGCCTGGTATTACGGAGGCCCAGCTAATTGCTTGTTTAAAGACAGCCTATGAAAAACATCCATTTGTACGAATTGTGACGGATGCTAATAGTTTAGGAACAAATCGCGTAAAGGGATCGAACTATTGCGATATTTTAGTAAATGTAGATGCTCGTACAAATCGGGCAACCATCGTCAGTGTCATCGATAATCTTGTCAAAGGAGCAGCAGGGCAAGCAATCCAAAATATGAATGTACAATTTGATTTACAGCAAACGACAGGATTAGATGTCGTACCGTTCTTTATTTAATAGCAAGGAAGAATCTTAATTTCTAAGGAGGAATGAAGGATGACAGTTACTACTTCAACGACTGTAATGAAAAAATTATCCAGTAAAAATATTGTTTCACCAAAAGGCTTTAAAGCGGCGGGACTACACTGTGGTTTGAAGCATAAGAAAAAGGATTTAGCGCTGTTAGTAAGTGAAGTACCAGCAAGTGTAGCAGGTGTTTTTACCACAAATGCTGTTCAAGCAGCACCATTAAAAGTGACAAAGGAAGTTGTTTATACAACGAAGAAAATGCAAGCGATGATTGTTAATTCTGGTAACGCAAATGCTTGTACTGGAAAACAAGGTATAAAGGATGCTCAAACGATGCAAGCGCTAGCTGCAGAAAAATTAGGGATTTCATCGAACTTGGTAGGAGTTTGCTCTACAGGTGTTATTGGTGAAATGCTGAAACTGGAGCCTGTAGCTAACGGCATCCAACAATTAGAGCCAAAGGACAATTTAGAAAGTGCCATTGACTTTGCTCAGGCTATTTTGACGACAGATACTGTTATGAAAAATACGTGCTATAGCACCATTGTAGATGGTAAGGAGGTCATTATTGCTGGTGTTGCAAAGGGTTCAGGTATGATTGAACCAAATATGGCAACAATGCTAGGTTTTATTACAACAGATGCCAATATTGAATCTGAAGTATTACAAGCAGCTTTATCAACTATTACTAATTTAACATTTAACGCCATTACAGTTGATGGGGATACATCAACCAACGACACAGTGGTTGTATTAGCTAATGGCTTAGCAGAAAATAATCCTCTATCACCAGAGCATCCAGATTGGCAAAACTTCTATTACACATTGAAAACAGTAGCTGAAGATTTGGCAAAAATGATTGCAAAAGATGGAGAGGGAGCTACGAAGCTTATTGAAGTGGAAGTTGTTGGGGCCATTTCAGATGAGGAGGCACGTAAAATTGCTAAAACTGTTGTCGGTTCACCACTTGTGAAAACTGCTGTCTTTGGCTGTGATGCTAACTGGGGACGTATTATTGCTGCGGTTGGTTATAGTGGGGCAACGGTTGACCCAGATAAAATTACTATTCAAATCGGTGGTGCAACAATGGTTGAAAATGGAGAGCCTATTCCTTTTTCTGAAGACGAGCTAATTCAAATATTAAAAATGCATGAAGTAAAAATCTATGTGTCCCTTGGGGTTGGTGACGGCAAGGGGCATGCTTGGGGATGTGACTTAACGTATGACTACGTCCAAATCAATGCATCGTACCGCTCGTAAACGTATGGTGATCAAGCTTGGAGGCAGTACGCTGGAGGGGTTAAATGAAGCTTTCTTTGACAACTTTAAAAAACTTCGAGAAAGCGGAGTAGAGCTTATTATTACCCATGGTGGTGGTCCAGCCATTAACCGAGAACTTACTGCTCAAGGCATATCATCGCATTCATTAAATGGAATACGCGTCACAAATGAGGCTGCAATGAAGGTTGTACAATCAACTCTAATAGGTCAGGTAAATCCAGCCTTAGTTCATGAATTAACAAATGCAGGTATCGCAGCTGTTGGATTAAACGGCTTTGATGGTCAGATAATGGTCGCTGATTTTTTAGATCAAGATGTTTATGGCTATGTTGGAGCAATCAAAACGGTTAATGCAGCCTTACTTGAAACTTTTCTGGATATAGGAATTGTGCCTGTTATTGCTTGTGTAGGAGCTACTGATTCAGGCCAGGCTCTTAATATTAATGGCGATACAGTAGCAAGTGACATAGCGTTAGCAGTAGGAGCAGATAGTTTATTATTAGTAACGGATGTGAGTGGTATTCGTATTCATCATGAATATCAAACAATCGCTACACCTTCTCTCATCGACCAATGGATAGAACAAGGCCATATATATGGTGGGATGATTCCAAAAGTACAAGGAGCTATCGACTGTTTACACGCTGGTATACCATCTGTACAAATAGTGGATGAAGCATTAATCGGTACAACGATTGTCGCTTCAATTAAAATTCAATCTTCCTAGTGTTCTAATAAAATATTACCAGAAGTATAGTTGTTAAAAGAAGACTATTTCAAATGATAGTGGAGATGATAACATGAGTGCTTTATTCGGGAACTACGGTAAACGTCGTGCACAAATTGTCAAAGGACAGGGGACCGTTGTTGAAGATTCTGCAGGCAAACAATATTTAGATTTTACAAGTGGCATTGCTGTAGCAAGTCTTGGTCATGCCCATCCGGCCATTGTGCAGGCATTACAAGAGCAAAGTGAAAAGCTATGGCATATATCGAACCTTTTTGAAATACCTGGACAGGAGAAGGTAGCGCAAAAATTAATCGCCAATACCCACTTCGCTCATGCTTTTTTCTGTAATAGTGGGGCAGAGGCAAATGAAGCGGCCATCAAATTAGCACGGAAACATACAGGAAAACATCATATTGTTACGTTCGAAAAATCCTTCCATGGTCGTACCTTTGGAGCAATGTCTGCAACAGGTCAAGGCAAAATACATAATGGCTTTGGACCACTTGTAGAAAAATTTACGATTTTGCCATTCAATGATGTGGCTGCACTTGAAGCTGCCATTGATGATTCGGTGGCTGCTATTATGCTAGAGATGATTCAAGGAGAAGGCGGTGTCAATTGTGTATCAGCAGAATTCGCTGCAGCTATTGCAAAAGCCTGCGCTGACAAAGGAATACTTCTAATTGTTGATGAAGTACAAACTGGTATTGGGCGAACAGGGACTCGCTATGCCTATGAACAAACTATATTAAAGCCACATATTATGACATTGGCAAAAGGGTTAGGAGGCGGTTTCCCTGTAGGTGCCATGTTAGGGACTACCGAGTTTTATGCTACATTTAGTCCTGGAACACATGGTACAACATTTGGTGGAAACCCTCTTGCAATGAATGTAGCACAGGCTGTTTTAGATCATGTTTTCGAGCCAGTATTTCTTCAGCAGGTACAGGAAGCATCAGCCTATTTTGTGGCACAACTAAAAGCTCATTTACCTTCTAGCTATACAATTCAAGGACAGGGCCTACTGTTAGGAATTGGTTGTGGTGACATAGAGGTAGCGTCCTATATTGCAGCAGCAGAGGAGAAGGGGCTTTTGTTAGTCGGAGCGGGACCGAATGTCATTCGTCTCCTACCACCATTAACTGTATCGAAGGAAGAGATTGACAAAGCAGTTGCTATTTTAAAGACCATTTTACATTAATCTAATGACAAAGAATCTGCTAGATGACAGCAGATTCTTTGTATTGTTTATTGGAGCTGTTTTACTAATGTTATCACCAGTTTTGGTAGCCAATCTTCAAGCTGGCTAAATGTAAATCCTGCTGTCTCTGCTTTTGCATTCGACATATACCAATCGGCAGGTACCCCATATGGTGATCGTGATGTTTCATCACCGCCAACAAGCGATATTTTTGCATGTTTACCACTCACTTCTTCAATAAGCGTTATTAAATCTTTGAGCGATATAGTACCAGATGCTGTCGCATTGTACGGACCTTCAATAGGGGTAACGCCAGCAAAATATAAAAATGCAGCGGCTTCCTCATCAGTAATATAACTCATCTTAGCATCAATGTTCGGTAATGTGATCGGTTGATTCTGTAAAATACGTTCGATATGAAAATGTAGACGGCGCGTATAATCATGTTCACCCATAACAATTGGAAAGCGGACGGCAACAACAGGGAACGAAGCCTCTTTAAATAGAACAGCCTCTGCTTGTCGTTTTCCTTCCCCATAAGAAAATTCCTCTTTGTGTCCCATGCGAATTTGATAATGATATGGATCGAAGTCTTCTTCCTTCTTCATCTTGCCATCTATTTCATAGGTTGAAAGAGTAGATGTAAAGACGAGCTTTTGGGTTTTTCCCTTCAATAAATCGCAAATTACTTGTGCTTCATTAGGAGAATAGCAAATATTATCATAGACAATATCCCACTTTTTATCAGATAAGACTTGTGCTAAAGCTTCCTGATCATTTCGATTTGCTACTAACTGCTTAACATTGGGACCAAAGGGATTACCACTTTGACCGCGTGTTAAAATCGTTACATCATGACCATTTTCAATACAAAGTTCCACTAGCTTTTTACCAAAAAAGCGTGTCCCGCCTAAAACTAATATATTCATTTTCTTCCACCCCTTTAAAATAGTAGTCCTCTTTATAATGACAAAAAAACAGACTTACTACAAATCAAAAATGAAGTGTAATAAGTCTGTTTATGTTGAAATAGCTGAACGCTATCAAAAATCCTGTCTCATAATAACAAGACGCCGACTTGATTATCGTTTTGATGTTTCGGTAGGAGTCGTATTGCCACTGTCTCCTCCGTTTGTGCCATCTCCAGGATGACCTGAGCCACCATCGCCACCAGAACCATTGCCGCTATTTGAGCCGTTACCATTGTTGTCAGAACCATCGCCATTAGTTGATCCATTACCATTGTTCCCGGAGCCATTGCCGTTATTTGAACCGTTTCCGTTATTACCCGACCCATTACCGTTGTTGGAGCCATTGCCATTAGTAGGTGGCGTTGTTGGTGGTATTTGCTCTTGATCGTTGTTTTCCTCTGGGTCAGGTTTATCCTCACTACCTCCAGTAGAAACAACATTAGATTGTGGTGATGTTAATCCTGTAATATCTACAGCGACCACCACATAAGCTTGTCCACTAGCAACAGTAATACTTTGCGTTGACTCTAACACAGATGTTACAAGTGTGTTACCACCGTTCGTAACGTTATAGATACGATAACCGACAACATCGTTTGATGACCCTGACCAAGATAAAGTAGAACCATTTACTGAAGCTGATACCGCTGCTGGAGGACTACCATCCGCTGGGAAATCAACTGCTGATACCGATGAATTTGATAATGTTGAATTTTTTGGTAAAAGACTAGCAGGGTTTCCGCCAAGTCTACCTAACATTCGTTTAATAAAGGCTTGATTAATGCCTGCACCACCTGATTTAACAAATTCTGCTGGTGTATTTGGTAGAGCATTATAGGTTTTTCCTTTAATCGTCACAACACTTGAAGAGGCTAAGCTATCATCTGGTTGTGATGGTAAAAATACTTTCGCATTAAATAAATCAGAACGCACAAGACCCGCATTCGCACAAGCCGTAGAAGGAGCCATACCTGAAATACCACAGAATGAAGCAGTGACAACATTTTTAGGTGCCTTAAAGCTTGTAGGAGGATCAATTAACTGAGGATCCGCATCATAAACGGCATTCATTAAAGTTCCCCATAGTTTATTCACACGAACACTTGGTTGTAAATACGTGTTATTAAATACATTAAGTGGACGAGGTTGATCGTATCCCATCCAAACACCTAGAGAAACATTTGGGTTATAACCAACTAACCAAACATCTTTATAATCTTGAGATGTCCCTGTTTTTGCAGCGAAATCAGAAGAAAATTTTAATGTATTACGTGCCATCGTACCAGTTCCTTTAGTTAGGACATCACGCATCATATCTGTCACGATATAAGACGTTTCTGGACTAAATACTTGTACTGGTTCCACTTCATGCTGGTAAATAATATTTCCTTCTTGATCTTCGATTCGATCAATCATATAGGCGTCAACGAATTGACCACCATTTGCAAAAGTTGCAAAAGCATTTGTATTTTCTTCTACAGTAGTCCCTTCACTTAAAGCACCAATACCAGTTGCTAGGTTAGTGAAGTCATCTGGGTGTAATTTTGTGAATCCCATTTTTACTAACAGTTCAGCGGGGCGTCTATTAATAATATCATTATATAAACGTAGCGCTGATATGTTTTGAGAGTCTGCTAAAGCCTCACGTGCAGGAATAAGTCCTCGCTCATCACTCGTAATATAGTTGCTTGGGCTCCATTTACCTATAGAGAATTTCACGTCAACTAATGGGCTACCTGCACCGATAACCCCATATTCTATGGCTGGACCATAAACAAGTAATGGTTTCATCGTTGAACCGTTAGAACGATAAGCTTGTGTTGCGTGGTTTAGCTGAGTTGTTTTAAAATCTCGACCACCGACAAAGCTTAAAATACGACCTGTTGAGTTTTCTATTAAAATACTTCCAACTTGAACGGGCATCTCAACATCAATTTCTTCACCCGTTACAGGATCTTTCCCTTTACCTGTGTACGTATGGCCATAGTACTGGAAGTCCTTCGCTGCTTTTTGCATCGAATCATACATATCTTTATTAATCGTTGAATAAATACGGTATCCCTTCGAACGAACATCTCGATCGGCTAAAATCATATATTTATCCTTTATTTTTTTCTCTGTCTTTAATCGTTCTGGGTCAACCCCATCTTCTTTTGCTAGTTTTTCAGCAATAATTTCTTTTGCACGAGCTTCAAGTTCATATGTTAGCCATGGATATCGATCCTCGGCACGCATTTCAGGTCCGCGGAAATCTGCAGCGATATCATAGTCTAACGCTTCTTTGTACTGTGCATCGTCAATATAACCAGCTTCTTTCATACGATATAGTACTGTTTTCATACGATCAATACCTGGTTTTAAAGCTTCCTCACTTTTTAGCTCCCCAGTATTCGTAAATGGTGTATAGGCAAATGGGGCCTGTGGAATACCAGCTATGTACGCAGCTTGTGGAAGTGACAATTCTTTCGCTTTTACTCCAAAAATTCCTTCAGCAGCTGTTTCAACACCTGCGATATTTCGTCCTGAAGAGTTACGACCATACGGAATAATATTTAAATAAGCCTCTAATATTTCTTCCTTCGTCATAAAATGTTCTAAGCGCATAGCAAGTAAAATTTCTTTTGCTTTACGTTCATAGGATACTTCATTTGTTAATACTTGGTTTTTTATAAGTTGTTGAGTAAGGGTAGATCCACCAGTTTGTGTTGCAGAGTTTGTGACATCCTGTAATAACCCACGAATAACAGCTTTTGGTACGATGCCGTTATGTTCACGGAAATACTCATCCTCTGTTGCGAGAACAGCGTTAATTACATCTGGGGCAACATTGCTGAGTGAGGTTTCACGTCGATCTAAATCTGTTCGTAATTTCCCGATATAAATATCGTTTGCAAAATAAATTTCACTGGTTTCTTCATAGCTAAAAATCTGATTTCGTAATTCTTCTTTAGAGCGCAATGGCTCTTCTTTTACAAGAGAAGCAAAATAACCAGCTCCTACTGAACCGACAAATACAGTGCCAAGCAATGCAAAGACTAAAAATAGTAAAAATAAGTTCCAGGTAACACTACCTGAAATACGTAATTTCTTCATCCATTTTTGTTCTAGTAATTCATCGATCTTTGCATTGATTTTTTCAATCCAATCTTTCAATGTATCGACCTCCTAAAATCTTGTTTATTATAGCACATATTGTTTTAGAGCGAACATAGTTATTGACAATGAAAAAGATTCGTATAGAATTATATTTATAGTTTTCTAGTGAGGAAGAGTTTGCAGTAGTGTTTATATTCCCTGTTTAGAGAGCCAGTGGTTGGTGAAAACTGGTCATAATGTAGAGACGAATTACGTACTTGGAGCTTAGACGTGCGCGCCTGCGATAAAGGCGATTGAATGAAGTGGAAGGTGGATGACATCTTCAAGCCGGGTGGTACCGCGTTAGTTTGCAACTTAACGTCCCTGCATGCAATTGTTTGCGTGTAGGGACTTTTTTTATCGAATAATGTCCATGCACGTAATGAATTTCAACCATTTTAGGAGGAATCAACATGACAAATGAATTATTACAAGATTTAGAATGGCGTGGTTTACTATACCAACAAACAGATGCTGAAGGCATGGCAAAACTGTTAGATGAACAATCTGTATCTTTATATTGTGGTGTAGATCCAACTGCTGACTCTATGCATATTGGCCATATTGTGCCACTTTTAACACTTCGTCGCTTCCAAAAGGCTGGTCACCGTCCAATTTTACTTGTTGGTGGTGCGACAGGAATGATTGGTGACCCATCTGGCCGTTCAGAAGAGCGTCAATTACAAACAGTTGAGCAAATCGATCAAAATGTCCAAGGGATCAGAAGCCAATTAGAACGTATTTTTGATTTTGCGGAAGATGGCAATGGTGCACAGCTTGTGAACAATCGTGATTGGATTGGCAATATCAACACAATTGAATTTTTACGTGATTACGGAAAATTAATTAACGTGAACTACATGTTAGCGAAAGATACAATTGCTTCTCGTCTTGACACAGGAATTTCTTTCACAGAATTTGCGTATACGTTAATTCAAGGTATTGATTATAACCATTTATACAATCACTACAATTGCCGAATCCAAGTAGGTGGATCTGACCAGTGGGGGAATATTACTACAGGTTTAGAGGTTATTCGTAAAACACATGAGGAAGAAACAAAAGCCTTCGGTATTACGATTCCTTTAGTAACAAAAGCAGATGGTACAAAATTTGGTAAAACAGCAGGTGGTGCTGTATGGTTAGATGCCAAGAAAACATCTCCTTATGAATTCTACCAATTTTGGATCAATGCTGCGGATGCAGATGTAATCAAATACTTAAAAATCTTTACATTCCTATCTCGTGAAGAAATTGAAGCTTTAGCAGTTTCAGTAGAGGAAGAGCCACATTTACGTAAGGCACAAAAAGCACTTGCCGAAGAAATGACTCGTTTAATTCATGGTCAAGAGGCATTGGAACAAGCCATCCGTATTACGGCAGCTTTATTCTCAGGAGATTTAAAAGCACTATCGGCCGATGAAATGAAGGATGCTTTTAAAGATGTTCCTTCTATTGAAATGGCGAAAGAGGACAAAAATATTGTGGACCTTCTTGTAGAGGCAGGTATTTCATCTTCAAAACGTCAAGCACGTGAGGACGTATCGAATGGTGCGATTAGTGTGAATGGTGAAAAAGTGACTGATTTAGAGTACGTTTTTGAGGCGAAGGATCGTCTAGAGGATGCATTCAGTATTGTCCGTCGTGGTAAGAAAAAATATCATATGGTGAAATTCGTATAATTTTATTGTCTAAAACAACATACCCGTAAATAGAGGGGATGTTGTTTTTTCTTCCTATAAAAAACTTGGATGTTCTATATGCTCATATTCTTGAGGGTGTAGCATTTTAGCAAGCTTTATAGCTCCTTCAATAAGACGAGGAGATGGGCGACAATAAAGCCATTCTTCCATCACATGAAGACGTTCCATTTGAATGGCATGTAGCTCTTGGGCATGTGGACGTTTTAATAAAATGGCTGGTTGTATCCGTTCAAAAGCTACACCTACCCAAGCCATCATAATGTAGTCGGGATTTCGCTTAATGATATCAGCCCAATTTGTTTGAACACTGGCTAACTCTACATCTTGGAATAGATTGACTCCTCCAGCAATTGCACTAATTTCTGTTAGCCAATTTATTTTTCCAGGTGTAAAAATAGGGTTAGGCCACCATTCCCAATAGACGCTAGGTTTCTTGGCAATCGTTTGTGCAATAGAGCGCATCTCTTTAATCGACTGTAAGTATTCATCCATGATTACTTTGGCGCGTTTTTCTACATCACAGGCTCTCCCAAGGGTCAGTAGATCCTGTGCGATTTCCTCTAATGAGTTGGCATTAAAAACAATATGAGGGATATTTCTTTTTTGTAATTCCTCGATATTTTTTTCCATACCAGGCACACTTAAGGAAGCAAGGACAAGATCGGGTGCTAATGCCTCTAAAGCGTCCATATGAATTGATAAATCTGGGCCAAGTTGTGGTAAATCTTTTACAGTTGATGGCCAATCGGAGAAATCATCCACTCCAACAAGCTGGTCAGTCAGTCCTAAATAGGCGACGAGCTCTGTATTGCTAGGACAAATTGAAATTAATCGCATAACGGTCTCCTATTCTTTTTAAGAAAAGTATAACGAGAGTTTTTAGTGTAGACAATATCATGTATGCCAAAGTCATAAAAAAAGGTGGAGAAAACAATGTTTCTCCACCTTGATTCCCTCATTAAGAAAGTGCGATTGCTTCGAGGGACTCCTCTTTTTTCGCTACAGGCCCCATTGCATTTGTGATGATTTGTTTAATATCCTCTAATGTTGCTTTACGAGGATTTGTCTCAGCACAAACATCTAACATTGCATTTTTAGCCAAGATTTCAATATCTTCATCTTTTGCCCCTAATTCACGGAAGCCGCTAGGAATATTTAAATCTTTTGATAGTTTTTCGATGGCTGTAATTGCTTTTTCAGCAGCATCACGTTTACTTAAACCATCCACGTTTTCACCTAATAACTCAGCAATACGAGCAAATCGCTCAGTACGTGCAGTTACATTGAAGCGGCAAACATGTGGCAATAAAATAGCATTACATACACCATGAGGTAGATTGTAGTAACCGCCTAACTGATGAGCAATTGCATGGACATACCCAAGTGAAGCGTTATTGAAGGCCATACCAGCTAAAAATTGAGCATAAACCATTTGCTCACGTGCTTCTAAGTCGCCACCATTTGCATAGGCACGAGGAAGGTATTCAGGGATAAGTTGAAGTACCTTTTCTGCACAAGCATCCGTAATTGGGGTTGCATTTGTCGAAACAAATGATTCAATAGCATGTGTTAGTGCATCAACCCCAGTAGCTGCTGTTAGTGCAGGAGGTAAACCAATCATTAATTCAGGATCATTAATGGAAAGTAACGGTGTCACATGTTTATCAACAATGGCCATTTTTACTTTTCTTGCTGTATCCGTAATAATAGTGAAACGAGTCATTTCACTAGCAGTACCAGCAGTTGTATTAATCGCAATTAATGGCACAAGTGGATTTTGTGATTGATCAACGCCTTCATAATCGTGAATGCGTCCACCATTCGAAGCAATAAGTCCGATACCTTTTGCTGCATCGTGAGCGCTACCTCCTCCAAGAGAAACGATTGAATCACAGCTTTCTGCATGATACACTGCAACGCCCTCTTCAATGTTTTGATCTGTTGGATTTGGTTCTGCTTTAGGGAAAATTGCTACATCAATTCCAGCAGCTGTAATGATATTTGCAATTTGTTCAGAGAGACCTAATTTGTGCAAGCCCTCATCTGTTACGATTAATGTCTTTTTCACTTCTAAATCATTTAAGCGTTTACCAACTTCTTGAATTGCTCCAGGTCCAAATAAGTTTGTTTTCGGCATAACAAATTGCTTTAGAACGTCTGACATATTTCCAACCCCTTTTTAAAAATTATTATTGCTTGAATGATGGTGTACCACCTTTCGGAATTCATCGTATTCTATTTTTTGTAAAAGTTCAACTCGTATTTTTATTAAAATTGTTAATTTTATTCATGTTATTATTTTACAAAAAAGTTAACTGGTTTATAGAGTATGTTGGATGTGTTTTGTATAAGAATATTGAAATTGATATGGTTCATAAATATTTTACTATAAAAATAAAATATATTTTTTGGAAAACGGTTCTATTTTAGGAGTTGTTAGAATAGTAAATAACTGATATTTGTTTTTATTATAATGGTAGTGAAAATGTTATTTTGGAAAGGTGTAATACTATTTTAAAGTACATAAAGCTGTCACGTTTTGTGGTGATACTACAAATTGGAGAAAAATAATATTTGTTTAAGCTTATACAGCTATATAGTGAAAATATAATTGTTTTTAACAGAGTTAATTGAAATTTTGCTGAATAATATTTCAGTGAAAACATTTTCGATGAATGGGTGAGGTTAAGTATATGTCATTTAGGTGCACTAGCTTTAACATGTTGGTATTCTTTCCAAGGAATAGCCTAACATCTTGCTCTGCATCCAAACACCTTGGCCCATACACTTTCAATTCTTCATCATAAAGAAGGTCCATTGTAAGTGAGGGCTAAAAAAACATAATTATTTTTATAGCAATCGTGCTTGTATGTGGTTGGCTGGGTGTTTTGGTAGACAGATTTATTCCAGGGCAACCTAAGGGAGACACTTCATAATCAGTGTACTTCCGGTTAACAGGTGGTTATTTGCGATAGTAGGGATTGTCACGATGATTTTCTGGACAGTTATGTACACAGAGATTTATCTACTAACGAAAAGTATTTGGCCAATCGTTCTTATGCATACGACAGAAGATGCACTTGTCAATCCACTCATTTTTAAGGATATATCCAAGTTGCGCAAGGGAAGAAATTTCTTGTTTCCCCAACAGCAGGGATCATAACAACATTCCTTTATCTAATAGTTGGACTGCTTCTGAGAATAAAACGAAAAAAACAACTAATGAGAAGAACTTCTCAATCAACTTTTATAACTATTATGGATCAATAAAAAGGGTTATGGATTTTTTGAGGCGAAGTAATGTGCAAAAGTAAGGTGAATGGGTAGCTGAAAAATACAATAGTGCTGGTTTATCAGTCGTGTACAAACAACTTTTAATTAAATAACGAAAAAACCCCTGAAACAAATCGTTTCGGGGGTTTATAAAATCGTTGATTGACAAATCAAAAAGATTAACGAGAGTAGTACTCTACGATGAATGCTTCGTTGATTTCAGCTGATAATTCAGAGCGCTCTGGAAGGCGAGTGAATGTACCTTCTTTTTTGTCAGCATCAAATGTTACGTAGTCAGGTACGAAGTTGTTTACTTCGATTGCTTCTGTAACAACAGCAAGGTTTTGAGATTTTTCACGAAGAGAAATCGTTTGACCTGGTTTTACGCTGTATGATGGGATATCAACGCGTTTGCCATCTACTAAGATGTGACCGTGGTTAACTAATTGACGAGCTCCACGACGAGTACGAGCTAAACCTAAACGGTAAACTAAGTTGTCAAGGCGAGTTTCAAGAAGGATCATGAAGTTTTCACCGTGAACACCTTTCATTTTACCAGCGCGGTCAAATAGAGTACGGAATTGACGTTCGTTCATACCATACATATGACGAAGTTTTTGCTTCTCTTGAAGTTGTAAACCGTATTCTGATAATTTTTTACGTTGGTTTGGACCGTGTTGACCTGGTGCGTAAGGGCGTTTTTCGATTTCTTTACCTGTACCGCTTAGTGAGATACCAAGACGACGTGATAATTTCCAAGATGGACCTGTATAACGAGACATATTGTTGTCTCCTCCTTTAAATTTGGTTTTTTTGTTGTAAAACAAAAACCAGTAGTACCCATTCTTATGCGCATTTTATTTTCATGTATTTTCGCCTATGCAGCCGTTAGGTTACGCAATACACCATCTAATTTTCAACTGTTGAGAATCTAAGTAGTCGTACATAAGAAAATAGAGGAATAAAATACAGTCATAAGCTTATACCACTGCTGCGTTTATTTTACACAACCTCCATTGTAACTGTTTAGGACAAGGACGTCAATTATTAACATTTAAAATTTTACTAACAAAAAAATATAGTAGGAAATTCCTCACTAACGATTTTAAATGAAATGGAAATAGTTAATGATGCGCTGTGTAATGTAAATTGTAAAAGTAAGGGAGAATTACATAGTCAAAATGACACAAATTATGTATAATATATTATAAGTTAATAGTAATTGATTTGGACGTTATATAGAAAAGGTGATTTCATGACAGACCATTTACAAATGCTAAAATATATAAAATCTGATGTTTTGAGCTTTTGGGTGAGTTCGAATGAAGAACAAACTAGTTATAATGGGTATTTTTATTCATTAAAACAGTGTCTAAAGAAGCACTTGAAAATTGATAATGCTGCTTTTCTCAGTTTTGAGGGTAATTCTTTAATCCCTATTGAGGAGATGGCTTCATTAACAATTGAAACAAAGCTAAATGCTGTGTCATGGCTGATGATCGAAGCTAGTTTTTACCAACAAAAAGTAGTGGAAATTCCTTATATATTAAAAGCACGGCAGGCCTATTCAAAGATGACAGATATGGTGCTTTTTCAAGTAGAGGGCAAACATCCCATTGGTGTATTACTTGTCGAGGCGACAGAGACTTGGACAGACTTCATGACCTCGGAATACGGTGAAGAATGTATTGAAATACTTTCAAAGGTTCTTCAAATGATAAGAGATAATTTTGATGTAAAAATAAACGAAGATCAATATAGAAAACTATATAACATGACTGATTTATTTCATTCAACAATGGATATTGATTTAATTTTAGAAAACGTTTTAAAAAATATAAGGGATAATTTTCCGGATTTTAATGTTGAGCTTATTTTATCGAATGATCAAGACCGACACACGACTATCGATATTAAGCTTTTTGATTATTTATCAGAAAGGCCTGCTACAATCGAAGCATTTGTATCAGGAGAGTTGACGACAGAGCTAGCGAGTGATTTAAATTGTCGATTGCTTAATGCACCTATAAAAGGCAGGCAAGCCATCTATGGTATTTTGCAAGTAAGTGCCCCCACTACGTATCTATTTTCAACGACTGAAAAGGATTTTGTACGGATGCTCGCGCAGGCGTCAGGGAATGCACTTGAAAATGCAAAATTATATCATCAATCGCATCGCCTCGTAAGTGACTTACAACTCATCAATGAAACTTCACATCGTTTAAATATGAGGATTGACATTCATGAAATGTTATTATTCCTACAAAAGCAATTACTAAAATCTTTTCAACCAATGGAAGTTTGTTTCGCTTTTAAAAAAAATGATACATTTGAGGTAACAGGTGCGAGTACCTCGTTGTTTAGTTCGGAAGAGGGTAGAACGTATATCAAACATGTTGAAAAACATTTTACTCAAACGAATGACCCGTTGTTTATAGCCGATTTCAGCCGTTTAACTCCTCGTCAAATTGAGTATCGATCAATTATGGCGATTCCTATTTTAATGGAAGAAAAGATTAATGGTTTTAGTATTGTCTTACATAAAGAGCCATATTTCTTTTCATTCGACAGTTTTAAATTAATGCAATCGTTAATTCACCACTCATCTTTAGCCATTGCGAACTCTATTTTACGCACACAGCTTCAGGAAATGGTCGATTTGGATCACCTCACGAAACTTTATGCTAGAAGTTACCTTGATCAATTTGTAGAAAAATCGCTTGAATACGATCAGTCAGGTATGTTTTTGTTAATTGATATTGATAATTTCAAGCGCATCAATGATACGTATGGTCACCAGGTGGGGGATAAAATTCTTGTGCAGATTGCAGTCCAATTGAGAGAAACTATTGGTAGTCGTGGTATTTGTGCAAGGTGGGGCGGAGAAGAAATGTCCGTTTATGTACCTAATATTAACGAGAAGGAAGCTTTAGAATTGGCATCAACTATTGTGGAGATCATCCCCAGTGCCACAGATCCTCAAGTAACTATTTCTGCGGGTCTCATAACATGGGATGAACGAGACCGACCAGCATTCCAATCTGTTTTCTTACATGCTGATACTGCCTTGTATGAAGCGAAAAATAGTGGAAAAAATCGCTTTTGCATTCATGATGGTTCTTATCAAACAAATCTATAAAGTTGATAAAGTAAAATGTAAATGGTTATAATAAAGTTTACCCTGAAATGACAATTTAAAACATTTCAGGGTAATTTTTGATATTTATAGATGAAGAAGTAGGGTTTGGACAAATTGCTCTAAGCCATCGCGGTCTTCCGCTGAAAAACGATTCACGATAGGACTATCAATATCAAGAACACCAATGACTTCGCCTTGCTTGATCAGTGGTATTACAATTTCTGATTGTGAGGCCGCATCACAGGCAATATGGCCAGGAAAATCATGGACATCTTTAACAACGATTGTTTCTCTTGTTGCTACAGCCGTTCCACAAACCCCACGACCAATCGGAATTCTAACACAGGCAGGAAGACCTTGGAATGGCCCAAGCACAAGCTCATTTTCCTGTAACACATAAAAGCCAACCCAGTTAATGTTTGTTAAAAACTGATTTAAAAGTGCAGAGGCATTACTTAAATTGGCTATCTGATTAGTTTCACCAGTTAGTAGTGCATCCAATTGTTTTGATAATGTAAGATATTGGTCAGTAATTGATCCTTCATAATTAATTTGTGTAAACATATAAGCACCTCGTTTAAAATTTATTTATATTGGTAATATAACATTATGATGTTGATGTAAATCTTCGGCGCAATGTGCATCCGAACCAAATACATAGGGTAGTCCAATAGCTTGACTATAGTTGATAAAGGCAAATGGTGGATAAGGTTCCTGACAATATTGTTTACTTAAACCTGCACTATTTACATCTAGTTCATAGCCTTCACACTTCATGCTGTCTAATACTTCTTTGATTCTTGGAGCATCATCGATATTTTCGTTATGTGCCAGCTGGAATTTATGAATAAGTGATGGATGTCCAATCCGTTTTGGCTTGAATGGGCCAAGGTCAGCCATAATCGATTGTAAGACAGTATCATAATATAAATCATAAACCCGTTCAACAGAGCCAACTTTTTTTGAAAAATCCATAAAGCATTCCGGAGAAAAGTCGATACATACAAAGGAATCTTGCCATTTTAAAAAGTGGACTGATAAAATGGCATCATCTAAAAAATGTCCATATGTATTAAGGAACTCACGAGTTTCTTGTTCAAAGCCAGGGATATAATCAACTTCTAGCCCAATTCGGATGCGAATATCTTGTGCATATTGTTTTTGTAGTCTCTGCAATTCCTCAATGTATGGCATGAGATCATTTGGCTTCATCCCACTATCTTTTTGCGGAGTAGGATCGACAAAATTGTTGGGTAATGGGGCGTGTTCTGTAAATGTTATATCTGTGAATCGGTGAGAAATTGCTTTTTCAATATATTGCACGAAAGTGTCCGAACTGCCATGTGGACAAAAAGGACTATGTATATGCCCATCACGTTTCATAATTTACCACTCCTTTAGCTCTATAGATACGCTATTTATATATTTCACAATAGCGAAAATACAGTTTTCTGAAAAACACTTAAATTTTAGTACAAAAGGCGAAAACATAGTATATAATAAATACAACTAGCCAATTCGTTTATTGTAGAATAGGAGGCTTACGATGGAGTATATCATCATTCCGATTATCCTACTATTAATTTTAGCCATAGTAGGGTTTATGATGCGAAGAAAACACGTTGCAATTATTGCAAAACTTGAAAATGAAAAATTACAAATTCAACATAATCCTATAAATGAAGAAATTTCAAAAGTAAAATCTTTAAACATGAACGGTGAAACGGAAGAAATGTTTGAACGATGGCGCAATACGTGGGATGAGGTCATCGATGTACATATGACTAAAATTGATTCACTTCTATTTGATGCTGAGGATCAAATAAATCGACTGCGCTTTAAAAAGGCGACGTTAATAGAACGTGAAATTGAGGATTACATTGAAAAATGCGACCAAGATAAAAATAATATTTTAGAAGAATTGAATGAATTAATTGGCAGCGAAGAAAAAAATCGAATTGAAATTGAACAATTAAAGGAATACTATCGCTCTGCAAGAAAGACATTGCTTGCTCATCAACACTCATTTGGTGTAGCGTTACCTGCACTTGAGAAAAAGCTTGAGGCTTTTGTTGAAAAGTTTGAAGAATTTGATGTGCTGACAAATGAAGGGAATTACTTGCAAGCGCGAGAAATTGTTATTAGTTTAAATCAAGAATCACAGCAAACATTCGAATTTATTAATGATGTTCCAACCATTTTGACTGAATTACAAGTTAAGCTTCCAGGAGCGGTTCAAGAATTACGTAATGGTCAACGTGAAATGGAAGAACAATCCTACTATCTACAACATCTAGAATTAACAGATGCATTAAATAAGTATGAAAAAGAGTTTGATACATTAAAAAATGATTTAGCGGATCTTAATCTAACAGTGGTAAAACCTCGTGTGACAGAAATAAATGAAGAAATCGATCACTTTTATGATTTACTTGAAAAAGAGGTTATTGCTAAAAATTATGTTGATCAAAATTGCGATCGTTTATTAAGTTCAATCACCAATGTTATCTCTTCAACAAAGTTAGTTAGTGATGAAGCGACATATGTACAGCAAAGCTATCATTTAAACGAAAAAGATGCTGAAATTCCGAAAGCGGCATTAAAGCAATTAGAAGCACTACAACGTCGCTACGATTTATTAGCTATGCGTGTGAGAGAGGAAAAATCGGCCTATTCAAGTTTGCAGGAAGAATTAATCGAAATTAGTGAAGAGCTTGAACGAATTCACGAGGAACAAGAACATCTATCGAATACAATGAAGAAACTTCGAATTGATGAAAATAAAGCCCGTGCTCAAGTTGAGAACTTAAAGAAAATCTTACAAGATACAGATCGTTTATTAAACAAGGCTAATATCCCAGGAATTCCTGAGGAGATGGATGCACGTCTTGATGAGGCAGCAGAGCACATCTATGTTGTCATGCAAAGCCTACAAGAAGTACCACTGAATATGGGTACAGTTCATAATAATTTAAACGCAGCAACTCTTTGTGTAGAGGAAGTTAAAGTAAAGGCACATGAATTAATAGAAAATGTCATGCTAATTGAGCGCATCATTCAGTACGGTAATCGACATCGTGCAACAAATCCAAAATTAAATATGCGATTAAAAGAAGCGGAAGAGGCGTTTCATCAATTCCGTTATGCGAAAGCATTAGAAGATGCAGGAACAGCTGTGGAAGAAATGGAGCCAGGAGCTTTAAAACGTATTCAAGAATTGGTAGCAGAAGAGACTATGTCAAAATAATTCAACATTTGAGCTGTCTAAAAAGTATAGCGATTACTTTTTAGACAGCTTTCTAGCTTTCTTTTTAGTATAGAGAAAAGGTGTGGTACGGTTGAAAATGTTAATACAAGAAATGAATGAAAAGTATGCAATTGAAATTTTAAACTGGCATTATGAATCCCCATACAATTTTTATAATAATGACTTAACTGAGGAATCCTTACAAGAAATGCTTGAAAATCCGTACTATGCTATTGTGAATGAGCTAGAGGAAATAATCGGTTTCTATTGTATTGGTACCGCGGCACAAGTTCCAAAAGGACATGAGTTTAAAGCATATATAGAAGATTGTATAGATATAGGGATCGGTTTGAATCCTAATCTAACCGGTCAAGGATATGGTACAGCATTTTTTGCGTTTATTTTAAGTACCATCCAACAAGAACATCATCACCCACTTCGTTTAACTGTTGCCGAATTTAATAAGCGAGCAATCCATCTTTATGAAAAATTCGGTTTTGTCAAAGATATGGAATTTTGCACACCCATAGCTTTTGTCACGATGTTGAAAAAAGAGTGAAGTACCAATTAAAAATGGAAGAATCGTTAAAGTTAGTAGTCAATCGCCAAAGATTGCGTTATGATAAATACCGTTAAATCAACGTTTTGAAAGTGTGTGAAAAATTATGGTTAATACAATTTATTTAGATAATAGTGCTACAACAAAACCTTTAAAAGAGGTTATGCAGGCATTTATGACTGTGAATGAGCAGTATTATGCCAACCCAGCATCTATCCATGCCATGGGAGTTGAATCAAATGATTTATTAATGCGTGCGCGGGAGCAAGTAGCAGATATTTTGCAAACAGAGGCAAAAAATGTGCTATTTACTTCAGGTGGTACAGAGTCAAATAATGCAGCTATTTTTGGAATAGCACATAGTAATACGCATATAGGAAAGCATATTTTAACGACTGAAATCGAACATCCATCTGTCTTGGAAACAGTTAAACAACTCGAAAAAGAGGGTTATGATGTTGAATACCTTCACGTTAATCAAGATGGTGTCATTTCATTAGATGATCTACGTACTAAAATTCGCAAAGATACTATACTAGTTAGCATCATGCATGTAAATAATGAAATGGGTGCTGTCCAACCTATTTATGAAGCAGCTAAAATAATTCATGAAATGAGTCGGGCATTCCTTCATGTGGATGCAGTTCAAAGCTTTGGAAAATTAGCGGTTTCCTTCAAAGGAGAAGAAGGACCAGACTGTATTTCCATCTCTGGACATAAAATTCACGGCTTTAAAGGCTCAGGTGTATTAGCGTTCCGTAAAAAATTAAAATGGCAGCCATATGCCCTTGGCGGAGGTCAGGAATTTGGATTGCGTAGTGGAACTGTAGCTGTTCCGCAAGCAGTCGCTTTAGCAAAAGCGGCTCGATTAGCTGTTGAGACGATGAAAGATCGAGCTACTAAATACCGACAATGGCAGAATGAAATTCGTGCTCAGCTAGAAGGATACGGCGAAGCGGTGCATATTTTATCGACTCCACAGGGAGCTGCACATATTTTATCTTTTAGTGTTCGTGATTTAAAAGGGGAAGTCATTATTAATGCCATGCAAAAACGTGGCATCATTGTGTCAACCTCAAGTGCTTGTTCATCTAAGCAAACGAAAACAAGTCATGTGGTAGAAGCTCTACACCTGGATGAGCATTATAAAAAGGGTGTCATTCGTATTAGTTTTGGAGCACATAACACAGTTGAAGATATAGAACAATTGAAACAAGTATTAGCAGAAGTAATAATGGAACTTAAAGGAGAAATAATGTAATGATTTGGAAAGAAATACTAATTAGATATGGCGAGCTTTCAACAAAAGGTCGTAATAAAATGGATTTTATCCGTAGATTGCGTGAGAACATTCGTCATGCTTTCGCGGATTTAGGACACCTTCATATTCGTACAGAACGTGACCGTATGTTTATTGCTATTGAAAGTGAAGAACAAATGCAGACGCTAATTACTGGATTACCTAAAATTTTTGGTATTCAATCATTCAGCCCTGTTGCTGCATGTGAAAAAGATATGGAAAGTATGAAGCAGCTTGCTATTACAATAATGGAGACATTTAAAGATGAGCAACATACTTTTAAGGTAGAAGTGAAACGAACTGATAAATCATTTCCTTTAGAATCGCATGCTATCCAACGTGAAATTGGTGGCTATGTTTTACCACAATTTCAAAATTTATCTGTCAAAGTAAAGCAGCCTGATATTGAGCTGCGCGTAGAAGTACGTCATGATGCAACGTATATGATGGCGCAGGTCATTCAAGGTGCGGGTGGGATGCCTGTAGGATCGAATGGAAAATCGTTATTAATGCTATCTGGTGGAATTGATAGTCCTGTCGCAGGTTATTTAATGATGAAGCGTGGCGTACGTTTAGAAGCAATTCACTTCTTTAGTCCACCATATACAAGTCAAAACTCATTAGAGAAAGTAAAGGTACTTGCAAACGAACTAACGAAATTTGGTGCTAGTATTCGATTACATGTCATTCCTTTTACTGAAATTCAAGTACTTATTAAAGAAAAAGTACCTTCTAATGTTTCGATGACAACAACACGTCGTATGATGTTAAAGGTGGCTGATCAAGTACGTGAAGAGATAGGAGCTCTTGCAATTGTGACAGGGGAAAGTCTGGGACAAGTAGCAAGTCAAACGCTAGAAAGCTTGACGGCTATCAATGCTGTAACGAATACGCCTATTTTACGACCATTGATTTCAACAGATAAATTAGAAATTATCGATATTGCAGAAAAAATTGGCACATATGAAACATCTATTCAGCCATTTGAAGACTGCTGTACAATATTTACACCTGCCAGCCCAAAAACAAAGCCAAAGCTTGAAAAGGTAGAGCATTATGAAAGCTTCTCTGATTTTGATGAACTCATCGAGCGAGCAGTAAAAAATCGAGAGGTCTACATTTTCCCTAAAAAAGAAGAACAGCAACAAGATAAGTTTGCAGATCTATTATAAGGTATCTACAGCCGTTTCAAAGTCAATTTTGAGACGGCTTTTTTATGTTATTTTATCTATGCCATTAGAGGTACAATTTACCTCTAAAATTTTTGTATTAAAAATCTAATATCGCACATTCTATATTCACAAGGAGGTGAGAGACATGGCTTCAAACAACAACCGCAGTTCAAACCAGCTTGCAGTGCCTGGTGCACAACAAGCACTTGATCAAATGAAATACGAAATTGCACAAGAATTTGGTGTTCAATTAGGAGCTGAAGCTTCAGCTCGTGCCAACGGTTCCGTTGGTGGTGAAATCACTAAACGTCTTGTACAAATGGCAGAATCTCAATTAAAAGGTATGCCAAACAACAACCAATAAATGCTGACTAAGCATTTATAAACTTAAAACCAGTGACCGTAAAAAGGCACTGGTTTTAGTTTGTTTAAAAATCAACCATTTATGCGTGTCACAGACCTTAACGTATTTACTGTATGCTTAATATCTATACTTTCACAGATAGCTGAAATAACAGCAATACCATCTGCCCCAGCTTGAAATACGGCGTATGCATTGGTAGGGTTAATTCCACCAATCGCTACAATTGGTAATTCAGGATAGAAATTGTGAGCTTGCTGCAAAAAATTTGTACCACATGGTGATTGTGCATCCCGTTTTGAAGTTGTTGCAAAAATCGGACCAATACCTACATAATCTGCTTGATGGATAATGGCTGTTTCTAGTTCGTCCTGGGAATGCACAGAAACACCAAGAATCATATTACCAATTTTTTTACGTGCTATGCTAACATGTAAATCATCTTGTCCGATATGAACACCGTCCGCACCAAGTCGTAATGCAAGTTCGACATCATCATTGACAATAAAAGGAACGTTATATTGTTGACATAGTTTTTGACATTGACGTGCAAATTGTTCATAGGCAAATCCAGTTAATGCATGGGAACCTTTTTCTCGAAATTGAAACATGGTAATTCCAGCTTGCAACGCTCTCTCTAGTACATGAAGGGGATTCTGATGACTAACATTGCTTGTGCCCATAATAAAATAAAGTTGTAAATCCTCACGTTTCATAAATCAACACCTCACAGGAATCCTTATGCAGTTGATAAGCAAAATGATTTGTTGGTCCACAACCATGACCAATAGATAAATCATGTAAAATTGATAATTGAATAAATTTTTTAGCTTCGATAATTGCCTTATCCATCGCAAAACCTTGACCAAGAAAAGCAGTGATTGCTGCTGAAAATGTGCAACCTGTGCCATGGGTATTGGACGTTTGGATACGTGGAGTTTGCATAGAAAAAGATTTACCGTTTTGAAAAAATACATAATCAATAGCAAAATTTGGATCTGCTAAATGGCCACCTTTAAGAATGACGCAATGTACACCTAATTGAAAAAAACCTTGAGCTACTTCACGTATATCTGAAACATCATGTATTTTTCTCCCTGTCAGAGCCTCTGCTTCAGGGATATTGGGGGTAACGATCGTAGCAAGTGGTAGTAGAGAAGAGCGCATTGCTTCAATAGCTTCTTGCAGTAATAAGCTTTCTCCACCCTTTGCAATCATTACTGGATCAACAATTAGTGGGATGTTTTGATTATGAATCATATGTGCGATAGCTTTAATAATATCAGAGGAATAAAGCATCCCTGTTTTAATTGCAGCAATTGAAAAATCTTCGATTAAAACTTGAAATTGTTTTTCAACAAAGGAGTGATCAATAGGGAAAACTCCTGACACACCCATTGTATTTTGTGCTGTCAAAGCTGTAATTACTGAAGTACCAAACACCCCTAATTCCTGAAATGTTTTTAAATCAGCCTGTATGCCTGCACCGCCACCACTATCTGAGCCTGCAATCGTCGTTACAATATGCATGAAGCTTCACCATCCTTCGATAGGCGATAAAGAGCATTTAGTAAAGCTATTTGGAAATCACCAATATCTGATGTAAACGCTGACGCCAGTACCGCAGCTTTTTTATAGTAAGTTAATGTGTCCGCTAATTGTCGGTATGGATTATGGCCTGCAATATAGGCGGCACCGCAAATAGCACTAAGTAAACAGCCTGTCCCTGTTACCTCGGTCATTTGCATATTCCCGCCATTTATCCATTGGCTATCCACACCATCTGTTATAAAATCTCGTTCTCCTGTTATGATAACAATGCATTGATAATGTTGGGCTAATAAAATCGCCTCTTCTTCTAAAGCAATGGAGCCATTCCCACTATCGACACCTTTTTGTTGCCAGTCAACATTGGCTATTGCTGCTAGTTCCCCAACATTACAACGAATGACCGAAAAATGTACTTCCTCAAGCAAGTATCGTACCGTTTCTTTTCGATAAGTAGTGGCACCAGCACCGACAGGATCTAAAATGACTGGAATTCCAAGTTTATTGGCCATTTTGCCTGCTAACAACATTGATTCTTTAGTTCGATCATTGAGTGTACCGATGTTAATTAACAAGGCTTGAGCGAGTGCTACCATTTCCTCTACCTCACGGCTATCATCGGCCATAACCGGGGAAGCGCCTATTGCTAATAAACCATTTGCTTGGAAATTTGCTACCACATAATTTGTAATACAATGAATCAGTGGTTGCTGTTGACGGATTGTTTGAAATATCATCGTAGTCCTCCTTTATGGATGGACGTAAGCATGCAAAAAAGGCTCTTTTTGTGTAAAAATGCACGAAAAAGAGCCTTTCATCAATAGATGTTTATTGCTCCCTACGTCAGTATTAACTAACAGGTTCAAAGGGTCAGGTTTTACCTTCTCAACTCTTGACGAGTCCCCCTGCAATCTTGCTTTTAGTTGACCAAAATGTACCATACTTTTCAATTGTATTCAATAGCAAGTTTACCTATCGACAAAATGTGACCGATGCCATATAGCAGAGTATGATAGTTGTCATGACTTTTCCAAAATTAAGCGCAAACCATTGAAAATGCTGAAAAAAGAGTTTTATAATGTGTCATAGCAAAAGGGGGCATTTGCCATGAAGAGACAAGATTTAGTTGCACCAGAATGGTATAACATAACAGATGAAATTGAAAAATATGCTCAAGATACAACAAAAAATGCATTAATTATTTACGAGGAAAATAAGGATGTACAATTTATTACATATGCATATTTACTTGAAAGGGCAAATCAAGCTGCACACGTATTCACGATGCAAGGTTTATCAAAAGGTGATGTGATTTTAGTGATGGTACCTCGTTCAGTGGAAGCATATATTGTATATATTGCAGCATTGAAAGCTGGATTAACTATTATTCCGAGCTCAGAAATGCTAAGAACTAAAGACATTGAATATCGCATCAAGCATGCGAATGCTAAAGGAATTGTTGCTTACGAGCCTTATATTGATCAATTTGATCAGGTGAACAATTTACAAGGAATGCAACAATTTGTTATAGGGAAGGCCCATGAACCTTGGCAACCACTTTTAGAAAAAATGCGCATTCAACCTACAACTTACATAAGTTCTTCTCCAACAAAAAGTACAGATACTGCATTCTTAGCTTATACAAGTGGTACAACAGGAAACCCAAAAGCAGCTGTACATACTCATAGCTGGGGCTATGCACATTTACGAACAACAGCACCACACTGGTTAGGTGTGCAAGAAGATGATATTGTTTGGGCGACAGCAGCACCAGGTTGGCAAAAATGGATTTGGAGTCCGTTTCTAGCAACATTAGGGAGTGGTGCTACTGCATTTGTATATAAGGGGAAATTTGATGCATCTACCTATCTAAGGTTACTCGAAAAATTTAAAATAAATGTTTTATGTTGCACACCTACAGAATATCGTTTTATGGCAGCACTAGAACATTTACATGAATTCGATTTAACGGCACTTCGTCAAGCTGTATCAGCAGGAGAGCCTTTGAATAGCGAGGTCATTAACGTATTTTCGAAGACTTTCGATTTGCAAGTCCGAGATGGCTACGGTCAGACGGAAAACACATTACTTGTTGGCACAATGGTTGGAATGGAAGCTAGAATTGGTTCTATGGGAAAACCAACTCCTGGCAATAAGGTTGAAATTATAGACGATTTCGGTAACCCTGTTGCTGTTGGAGAAGTTGGCGATATTGCTGTTCATCGCACCACTCCCGCACTGTTTAAAAAATATTTAAATGACCCGGAACGAACAAATTTACAATTCCGTGGAGAGTGGTATATTACAGGTGATCGTGCTTATAAAGATCAAGATGGTTACTTTTGGTTTGAGGGTCGTGGAGATGATGTCATTATATCCTCTGGCTACACAATTGGGCCATTTGAGGTAGAAGATGCTTTGATGAAGCACCCAACTGTAAAGGAAGCGGCTGTTATTGCGAGCCCAGATAAAGTTCGGGGAAATATTGTTAAAGCTTTTGTTGTACTTCGAAATGCTGAAAATGGTGATGAAGCACTTATTCGAACTCTTCAAGATCATGTGAAACTATTGACAGCACCTTATAAATATCCGCGTGCTATTGAATTTGTGGAAGAGCTACCGAAAACATCCTCGGGGAAAATTCGACGTGTTGAATTAAGACAGCAAGAAGCAAAACAACTACACTAATTATCATTTCCTAGGAAATAATGTCGAAAATCAAAGTTCAAGAATGGCAATGGACTTTGATTTTTTTTGTTTTTTTAGGTAAGGTATTATGAGGAAATAAATAGTATAAATCTTTTTGCATATAATTGCAAAAAAATGAAACAAAAAAGCTAGTCATTCGTATTACGTGTTAAGGAGGCGGAAAGACATGAATGTTAAAAGGTGGGTTGCTTTAGTAGTCGCAGGTGTTCTTTTATTATTTTCATTGGGGATTAACACCATTTTTGCTCTATTTAAAGCAGATTTCCTAGGTAATTTTGATAGTTTAATGGCAGGAAATAATTTAGATGTATATGAAAATGTAATTGAAGGAGATAATTTTGATAAGCGGATCGCTTATTTAAAGGTAGATGGAACAATTCAAGATATCGGCTCAAGTACATTATGGCAACCAGTTGCCTATGATCATCAATTTTTCCTAGAGCAATTGGATAATATTTTGTATGATGATTCAGTACAAGGCATTGTTTTAAGTGTCAATTCACCAGGTGGTGGCGTCAAAGAATCAGCAGATATTTATAAAAAGCTCTTAAAAATTAAAGAAGAACGTCAAATTCCGATTTATGTATCTATGGATTCTATGGCTGCATCAGGTGGATATTATATTTCAGCACCTGCAGATAAAATATTTGCGCATCGTGATACAATTACAGGATCGATTGGTGTTATTATGCAATCTATTAACTACCAAGCATTAGCTGAAAAAGTTGGTGTGAAATTTGAAACGTTTAAATCAGGTGAACATAAGGATATGCTAAGTCCAATGCGTGAAGTGACAGCAGAGGAACGTGCCATGATGCAAGATATGATTAATGAAACATATGAAGAATTTGTGGACATAGTAGAGCAAGGTCGTAATATGTCTGAAGCAGACGTGAAGAAAGTGGCAGATGGTCGTATTCTTGGTGGTACAAAAGCGCTTGAGGCAGGCTTAATTGATGAAATTGGGGATGAAGAAGCAGCTATCGCAGCGTTAAGAGCAGATTATGGCCTTGAAGATGCTGCATTATTTGAGTATGCATATGATATGGGAGGCTGGCAATCGTATGTTGGTATGAAAATAGGCTCCATATTTGGTCCCTCTGCGGAAGAAAAGATGCTAATGAAAATTATGACGGACTACAGTGCGCCTAAAATGATGTATTTATATGGGGAATACTAAGGGGGAAGTACAATGACAAACAATGAAATTGTTATGCAGGGCTCACCCTCTATGGAAAATGGCTTTCTTATCAACACCTCAGAAAAATCGGCAAAGCCTACAAACTATGCGTTAAAAACCGCTGGCTTTTGGATTCGATTTTGGGCATTTTTATTAGATGGTTTCATAATATCTGCTGTAGGTGGAATACTCTTCAATCCTATCTTTTATCTAATGGATTGGTCCTTATCAGACACCGTTTGGTATGCGCCGATTTCTCTCATCACGGCAATTCTCTATTATAGCTATTTTGTGCTAATGACAAAGTTCTTTGGGCAAACATTAGGGAAAATGGTTTTTGGATTACGTGTTATTTCATTAAAACATGATAAGCTAACATGGTCAGATGTGTTATTCCGTGATTGGATTGGCCGCATTATTAATAATGTTTTTATGCCACTTTATATTTTGGTCGTCATTCTACCAGAAAACCAGGGTTTACATGATTATTTTGCAGATACAACCGTGGTACACGAAAAAGTCTTTATTGAAAAGGATGTCGTACCTATAGCTTCTTTGAATCAAGAAGAGATGATAGAAAATCAAGTGCAAGAGGAAAAACCTGAACTAGCCAAGCTAGAAGAAAAAAATGAATAGTAAGCAAGAGGCTGTCTCGAAATAATAGTGAGGCAGTCTTTCCTATTAAATAGCACATTCTAATAAAGTAAGCTAACTTAGTTGCAATTAATTCCCTTCATTTAGTAATATTATGTACATATGATGATTAGGAGGCGTTTATATGGCACAAGTAACATTTAAAAATGGTCCTGTAACACTAGTAGGAAATGAAGTAAAGGTGGGCGATCAAGCTCCTGATTTTACAGTATTAGCGAATGACCTATCACCTGTAACATTAAAAGATTCAGAAGGAAAAATTCGTTTATTTAGTGTTGTACCATCATTAGATACTGGTGTATGTGATGCGCAAACACGCCGTTTCAATGAAGAAGCAGCTAATTTAGGCGATAATGTAGTCATTTATACAGTATCCGTAGATCTTCCATTTGCTCAGAAGCGTTGGTGTGGGGCAGCAGGTATTGATGCAGTTCAAACTGTTTCTGATCACCGCGACCTTTCATTTGGTGAAGCATATGGCGTGTACATTCAAGAATTACGTCTTCTGACACGTGCAGTTTTCGTTGTGGATGCAAATAATAAAGTGACATATGTTGAGTATGTACCTGAAGCTACAGATCATCCAAACTATGAAGCGGCCGTTGCAGCTGTTAAAGCACTAGCATAATGAGCTGCTTTTAGGCTAAGATAATACTAGACAAATGGGCTGTGACGTGTTTTGTCACGGCTCTTTTCTGTGTGAAAGGAAGTTATCTATGGAAAATATCGAGAAATTATTTGGTTTGCTTAATGAGCATGCCGAAAAAATCGAAAAAGAACACAATATAACACTGTTAGAGGGGTTACTAGATGGTCTAGAAGCATGGCTCGATGGTGAAGTTGATTTTTCACAACAGGGTGCGACAAAAGAGGATATTCGTAAAGCTATTCAAATCGCCATTTTAAAAGGAATGCGTAAAGGTTCGCAGCCAAATCATCAAATGACACCAGATACATTAGGTTTACTCGTTGGCTATTTTGTGGAACAAATTTTTGTAGAGCGTCTTGAAAATGAAAAGATTTCAATCATGGATCCAGCAGTAGGTACAGGTAATTTACTACTGACGGTCATGAATCTATTAGATGGCAAAGTGGAAGCGACTGGTGTTGAAGTGGACGAACTACTTATTCGCCTTGCTGCGGCCACTGCTGACTTAACAGAGCAGCCTATTTCTTTATACCGTCAAGATGCCTTAGAGGATTTATTGGTAAACCCAGTTGATGCAGTTGTTTGTGATTTACCTGTAGGCTATTATCCAAATGAAGAAGTGGCACTCAACTATGAACTATGTCCGTCTGAGGGAATGAGTTATGCACACCATTTATTTATTGAACAATCGATGAATTATACAAAAGATGGTGGCTATTTATTTTTCCTTGCGCCCTCTCATCTTTTCGATTCGGAACAGTCTAAGCAACTACACAAATATATTCAAAAGCATGCTTGGATTCAGGCGATCATTCAATTACCTGACTCTATGTTTGCCAATAAAACATTAGAAAAAAGCATTGTGATTTTACAAAAGCAAGCGAAAGAATTAAAAGCGCCAAAAGAAGTCCTACTAGCAAAAGTACCAAATATGCAGAATAAACAGGCTCTGGCATTATTCTTTGAAAAAGTGAAAATGTGGAAAGAGGGCAAGTAAGCCTGACGATTCCAATAGAAGTAAAAAGGTATCCTTTAGAAGGATACCTTTTTATGTATTGCGAATTAGTTTTCTGGTGTACGGATAACAAGTACGTCACATTTAGCTGAACGTACAATGGCTTCAGATACAGAGCCAATTAAGAAACGTTCAACGGCATTTAAACCAGTTGCACCACAAATAATTAAATCTGCATCTACAATTTTAGAAAGTTCTTTTGTAATGATATTTTTTGGTGAGCCATACTCAATGATAAGATTCACATTTGTTAAGCCTTCATCTTCAGCTTGCTTTTTGTAACCATTTAATAGTTCTTCAGAAAATGCTTGAGCACGTTCCGCAATAGAACGATCATATGCCTCAATAGCAGCGAATGAACGAGTGTCGATTACATTTACTAGATTTAATACAGCACCTTCGTTTCGTTTTGCAACATCAATTGATTTACGAAATGCGTATTCAGCTTCTTTTGAACCGTCTACTGCAACAACAATGCTTTTATAATGATTAGCCATTTGAAAAACCTCCCTGATTTGTATATGTTGATTATACCAAATGATTTTCTAAAGGAAATACTTTCCGGAATAAAATTATGAAAAAGTGAAGGCATTTCATGAAGAAATGTCAAATAAATTTACTTACTTAATTCCCACTATTTACAGCGTGTAAACGTCTTTTTGCTAGTTAAATTTGCATTAGCTATAGCCTTCTTTAACGTTCCTTTCGTTTCATTAATTTGCTATCTAAATATAATGTTTTTCAACCAATTCATCGTTTAAATATTTTGTATTTTGGAAATGTTATAAATTTTATTTGTATTTGCTTTAGTTAAAGCTTTTTTTGCATTTGTTTGGTAATATGGAATTGCAAGGGGTGCATCAATTCATAGTTACATATATGATGCTTATTTCTTAAGTTATGGAAGGGGATAGGAAACAATGAAGATTGGTATTCCAAAGGAAATTAAAAACAATGAAAATCGTGTAGCAATGACACCTGCGGGAGTTGTTACTTTAACACATGCAGGTCATGAGGTGTACATTGAAACAGGAGCAGGTTTAGGATCAAGCTTTACGGATGCTGATTACATTGCAGCTGGTGCTCATATCGTTCAAACAGCTAAAGAAGCATGGTCACAAGAAATGATCATGAAGGTGAAAGAACCTGTTGCTTCAGAGTATGATTATTTTTATGAAGGTCAAATTTTATTCACGTATTTACACTTAGCGCCAGAGGTTGAATTAACTCAGGCACTTTTAAATAAAAAGGTTGTAGGGATTGCCTATGAAACTGTGCAATTAGCAAATGGCTCATTACCTTTGTTAACACCAATGAGTGAAGTAGCTGGTAAAATGGCTACGCAAATCGGTGCGCAGTTCTTGGAAAGAAACCATGCTGGTAAAGGTATTTTACTTGGAGGCGTATCAGGTGTACAACGCGGTAAAGTGACAGTAATTGGTGGGGGTATCGCAGGAACAAATGCTGCAAAAATCGCTGTTGGTATGGGGGCAGATGTGACAGTTATTGATTTAAGCCCAGAACGCCTACGCCAATTAGAAGATTTGTTTGGTCGCGAGGTTCAAACACTAATCTCAAATCCTTATAATATTGCAGAATCAGTGAAAAATTCAGATTTAGTCATTGGTGCAGTTTTAATTCCAGGAGCAAAAGCACCTAAGCTTGTATCTGAAGAAATGATTCAGTCAATGCAAGCTGGTTCAGTAGTGGTAGATATCGCGATTGATCAAGGTGGTATTTTTGCAACATCTGATCGTGTGACAACGCATGATGATCCAACATATGTAAAACATGGTGTAGTACACTATGCAGTAGCCAATATGCCAGGTGCAGTACCTCGTACATCAACTATTGCCTTAACGAATAATACTATTCCATACGCACTTCAAATTGCCAATAAAGGCTATAAGCAGGCTTGTCTCGATAATGAGGCACTTAAAAAAGGTGTCAATACATTAGATGGACAACTTGTGTATAAAGCAGTAGCAGATTCACAAGGACTGCCATTTGTAAATGTAGATGAATTAATTCAATAAATCATTGAAAAAGGAAGCACACAGGTTGCTTCCTTTTTTGTATTCCTTATAGAATGATTAAATCTTTCGGAAACTTTGTTAGTACCTCCACGCCATCTTTTGTTACGACAACGTCATCCTCGATACGTACGCCTGTTACATCTGATTTATAAATGCCAGGCTCAATTGTAAAGACCATGCCCTCTTCCATTGTCATTTCATTAGCGCCTGTAACGGATGGGAATTCGTGTACAGAAATGCCGAGACCATGCCCAAGGCGATGTGTGAAATATTCACCATAACCTGCTTCAGTAATTGTATCACGAGCAATTTTATCTAAGTCCATAGCACGAATACCAGGCTTGACGGCTGCCACTGCATTTTGGTTGGCAGCTAAAACAGTATTATAAATTTCTTTTTGTGCTTCAGTAGGTTCACCGAAGGCAACTGTGCGCGTAATATCTGAGCAATAGCCATCGTAAATTACCCCAAGGTCAAATAGTACCATATCACCTTTTTCAATTTTACGTGCTCCTGGTTTCCCGTGTGGAGATGCAGTTTTTGGACCGCTTAATACCATTGTTTCAAAGGACATTTTGCACCCTTTATCTTGAATAGCACTTTCAATCGCAGTTAGAATTTCCATTTCTGTTTTGCCTTCAGCGATTTCCTTGCAACCAACTTCAATTGCATAATCAGCTAATTCTGCAGCCTTACGTAATTTTTCTAATTCACTTTCATCCTTGATTACACGCATGGCATTAATCTTTTCATCAAGGCGCACAAAATTAGCTTGAGGGAATGATTGTTGTAAAGCTTCTAAACGTTCCACGATTAGTTGCGCTTTTTCAATGGCAAACGTAGTTGGGTTAACTTGACGTGATGTGATAGCTTGGGCAAGAACGTCCATCGAATTTTCTGTATCTTGATGACCAATAACCTCGTAATTCCAACCTGCAGCCTTCGCATCTGGAATCTCCATTTGTGGACAAATTAGAAAAGGCTCAGCATTTTTAAAAATCATAACCCCTAGTAATCTTTCATGTGGATTACTTTTAAAGCCTGATACGTAAAAAACATTGTCAGGTGTTGTTACGAATGCTGCATCAATGTGATTTTGCTGCAAATAACTTTGGATTTCTTCAACCTTTGACATAAATATGTCCTCCTTTTATTACATGGGAAATGATACGTTAAAAGGTTTCGACAAAAAATGTCGATGCCTTTCTTAGTACTGAATAATGGTGCTCTAACAGGGTATAAGTCTATTAGAGAAGTCTACGATTATTCTCTATACAAGCATATCAAAAAAAGGGAAAATACGCATGAGTAGCGAATTAAAATGATGGACTGTAATTTATAATTCTGGGAGGATTTTAAAAATGGAAATCAGTTATCATGGACATTCAGTTGTCAAAATTCAAACAAATGGGAAAACAATTTTAATTGACCCTTTCATTAATGGCAATGGACAAACAGATTTAAACGTTGCTGAGGAAACACCAGATATTATTTTACTGACACATGGACATAATGATCATGTTGGTGACACGGTGGAACTAGCGAAGAAAAAAGATGCGTTAGTCATTGCTCCAAATGAATTAGCGAATTGGCTATCTTGGCAAGGTGTTAAAGTACACCCAATGCATATCGGGGGTGCTAAAGAATTTGACTTTGGTAAAGTGAAGTTTACACAAGCCTTTCATGGATCATCTTATGTAACAGATAATAATGAAATTATTTATATGGGCATGCCAGCGGGGATTTTATTATTTATTGAAGGATTAACAATCTATCATGCAGGCGATACGGCCCTATTTGGAGATATGAAGTTAATCGGTGAACGACATCCAATCGATATTGCCTTCTTACCAATTGGAGATAATTTTACAATGGGACCAGAGGATGCAGCTTGTGCAGTTTCATTCTTGAAGCCGAAAATAGTTGTACCGATTCATTACAATACATTCCCACCAATCGAGCAAGATCCACAAATTTTTGCAGATTTAGTGCAAAATTCTGAGGTTCAGATTTTAAAAGCGGGTGAAAAAGTAAACTGTTTCTAATCCTTGAGGTTGCTGTACTAATAAATTGACACCACGACGGTAGTTGAAATGATGGGCAATATTAAACTTTTTCTCACTTTATATTAAATATTTTTATAAAAAATATGGTACACTAAGAGCAGAATTGAAGCTTAGGAAATAGGTGATATTTTGTCTACAAAACATGAGAAAATTTTACAATACATCGAATCACTACCCGTGGGCGATAAAATTTCAGTACGTCAAATTGCGAAGGAAATGCAAGTGAGCGAAGGGACTGCTTACCGCGCCATAAAAGAAGCGGAAAATCGCCGCTTAGTAAGTTCGATAGAACGTGTTGGAACAATTCGTATTGAGAAAAAAAGAAAGAAAATATTGAGCGTTTGACTTTTGCAGAAATTGTCAATATTATCGATGGCCAAGTTTTAGGTGGAAAATCAGGTCTACATAAAACGCTAACGAAATTTGTCATTGGTGCAATGCAGCTAGAGGACATGATGCGCTATACAGATGCAGGTAGCTTATTGATTGTAGGGAACCGTATTAAAGCACATGAAAATGCACTACGAGCAGGTGCAGCGGTTTTAATCACTGGCGGTTTTGATACAACAGAAGATAATAAGATGCTTGCAGACTCATTAGATTTACCAATTATTTCAACAAGTTACGATACCTTTACAGTTGCAACGATGATTAACCGAGCAATCTATGACCAATTAATCAAAAAAGATATTTTGTTTATCGAAGACATTTATGTACCAATGACTGACACGGCTGCGTTAAAGAATGATGAAACAATTCATCATTTCCAGAAGCTGAATGAACGTACAACACACGGTGCATTTCCAGTTGTCACTCATCAAAATAAACTTGTCGGGATGATTACTGTAAAAGACGTCATTGGACGTGAAGAAAACGAGCTTATTGAAAAAGTTATGACGAAAAATCCGATTGCTGGCTCCATGAAAATGAGTGTTGCTTCTGCAGGGCATAGGATGATTTGGGAGGGGATTGACCTCTTACCTATTGTGGATGATGATAATATTCTGCAAGGTGTCATTAGTCGTCAGGATGTACTAAAGGCACTACAACTAGCACAAAGACAGCCGCAGCATGGTGAAACAATTGATGATTTAGTGAAAAATGAAATGAAGGTATTAGGTGATGAAGAACTTATTGTCGAATTTAAAGTCACGCCACAAATGACCAATCAATACGGAGCAATCTCATATGGTGCTTTTACAACGTTATTAGCTGAGGTAGGTTCTTTTGCATTAAAACGTCGCAAACGTGGAGATGCGGTGGCCGAGAATATGACGATTTACTTCATTAAACCCGTACAGATGGAAAGTACACTTACAGTTAAGCCTCGAATATTAGATATGAGTCGTAAGTTTGTGAAAATGGATTTTGAAGTGTATAATCAACAAATGCTTGTCGGTAAGGCAATGATGATGTTCCAATTATTGGAACGTTAACGATTAAAAAGGGATGGCCTAGAGCAATTGCTTGGTCATCCCTTTGTTACATAATTATTGATTTATACGAAATTCCTCTTCAACAAATTGCCCATAATGGCGTGCTTTTTTTGTATTTTCTAAAATGACAAAGATGCCGAGCACGACTAGAATTGCTACAATAATAAATGTATACAAGGTAGGGAATAGATAGGCTTGATTTAATCCAAAAAACACTAGGAAGGAACCAAAGCCTATATTCGCTTTACTCTTGTACCAATTCTTGGCAATCGGTAATGGAGAACGAAACTGTTTTGTTTTAAAATAAAAATAGAAGACAAATGATATGATTATCGTGAACACAAATATTAAATTGAGCATAGTAAACCTCCTAGCATAACTAGACATTATTGTAACGATTATTTTGGAAAAATGCTAACGGTTCTTACTATCATTTTGGAGGAATTTATGGTGAAAAGACAAATCATCGACACAATTAAGGCCAATGAAACAATCATAATTCATCGTCATGTACGTCCAGATCCGGATGCTTACGGCTCACAACAAGGATTAAAAGAGATTATTTTAGCAAATTATCCTGAGAAAAAGGTTTATGCTGTAGGAGACCATGATGCTTCTTTATCATTTATGGCACAGCCTGATCAAATAGCAGATGATGTTTATGAAAATGCCTTAGTCATCGTGACAGACACTGCCAATACAGAGCGCGTCGACGACCAGCGCTATACCAAAGGGAAAATGGTAATTAAAATTGATCATCATCCAAATGATGATGCTTATGGTGATCTTTTATGGGTTGACACAACAGCAAGCTCTTGCAGTGAAATGATTTATGAATTGTATGAAGAAGGTAAGGTAGTTGCAGACTGGAAATTATCAGATGCCGCAGCACGATTACTATTTGCAGGTATTGTAGGGGATACAGGCAGATTTCAATTCCCAAGTACAACCTCTAAAACATTTAAAGTTGCTGCAGATTTGATTACATATGATTTTAATCGAAATGAAATTTTTGATGGCATGTATGAAATGGATCAGAAGCTACTTAATTTACAAGGCTATATTTATCAAAATTTTGTAATGGATGAGCATGGAGCTGCCTATGTGAAGCTGTCAAAGGATTTGCTAGCACAGTATGAGACAGTTCCATCAGAGGCTTCTTTACTAGTAGGCTGTCTGGGCAGTGTAAAAGGAATATGCTCATGGGTAGTGTTCATTGAAGAAGAAGATCAAATTCGAGTACGACTACGTTCAAAGGGTCCAATTATTAATACATTAGCGAAGGAATTTAACGGGGGTGGGCATCCGCTAGCCTCTGGAGCTACTGCTTATTCATGGGAGGAGGCAGACGCCGTTATTTCAAGATTACAAGAAATTTGTAAAGCATATCATTAAGAGAGAAAAGGAAGGGATTCATTTGACACATGTATATACAAAGATGCATACGAGCGCGGATTTATTGAAAAGCACAATTCGGCTTGAACAATTGATTCCTTTTTTACAAGAGCAAAAAACACAGGCCTGTGCAATCGTAAATACGAAGTTGTACGGGCTTTTGCCTTTTTGTAAAGCGTTGCAGCAAGCAAATATCCATGCGGTCATAGGGCTTTCGGTTATCGTACAGTGGCAGGATCATCGTATACCCGTTGTACTGTATGCACAGACTCAAGAAGGCTATCAGCATCTTTTAAAGATTAGTAGTGCTATTTCAATTAGACATGATGAAGTATTGCCATGGAAGTGGCTTGAGGGATATGCAGCAGGATGTATCGCCATGCTTTCTACAAGTGATTTTGTGGACTTAACGGACTGGCAGGCAATAATTACTGCTTTTGTCCAGCTATTTAACCATCATTTTTATATGGGAATTGCACGACCTGGAGGGGTAAAAGCACCTAATGAAGGAGATATAGTTGTTTGGTGCGAGGAACAGACAATTCCACTTGTTGCCACTCAAAGTTGTTATTTTTTACGTCCAGAAGATCACTTTGCTTATGAGGTGGCTAGAGCGATTGATACGGGAGAAAAACTGGGTGGTACATTGTTAACGGCTGACTTACAAGGCTATTTTGCTCCTACGGCATATGAATGGCAAAATTGGTTTGCTGATCGACCAGAGTGGTTGGAGTCTAGCGTAAACATGCTTGCTAGTTGCACAGCTAGTATCCCTGAAATGCCTGTGCAAATGCCTAAATATCCTTTGCCTGTAGGTGAAACAGCTGAAAGTTTCTTGGTTAGTGAAGCATTTTCAGGATTGGAAAAACGCTTGAATCAAATGGCAATTCCGACTGCCTATCAGGAAAGGTTACAACATGAACTGGAAGTTATTTGTTCAATGGGCTTTGCTGACTATTTTTTAGTTGTTGCAGACTTTATGCGTTATGCGAAAGAAAATCGTATTTTGACTGGACCTGGTCGTGGTTCCTCCGCGGGTTCGCTTGTGGCCTATAGCCTATTCATAACACAAGTAGATCCACTAGCCTATGGTTTATTATTTGAACGATTTTTAAATCCTGAAAGAATCTCTTTACCTGATATTGATATCGATTTTGTCGATAGTAAAAGGCACCAGGTTATTCAGTATGTTGCACAAAAATATGGCAAAGCGAATGTTGCGCAAATTATTACATTTGGGACATTGTCTGCAAAAGCAGTAGCTAGAGATGTGGCGAGGGTTTTTAGCTTTGAGGCCGAGACGTTAGAAAAAATCTCGAAAATGATTCCTAATAAGCCAGGTATTACTTTACAAAGGGCTGTGGCAGAATCACAAGACTTTCAAGTCTGGTTAGCGGAGAATGAAAAGCATCAGCAGTGGTTGGATGTAGCACTTAAATTAGAAGGACTGCCGAGAAATTCCTCCACACATGCAGCGGGTATTGTCATCGCTCCATCTCCGTTAGTAAACACTGTACCTATTGAAGAAGGACATGATGGTATATATAGTACACAATGGCCGATGGGGGATATTGAAGCGTGTGGTCTCATTAAAATGGACTTTTTAGGCTTGCGCAATCTTACGATTTTAGAGCAAATACGTTGGTCAATCTATAAAGCGGGAGGACCTTGGATAGAATTTGAACGCATCCCTATGCATGATGAAACAACGTTTCAACTTTTACAACGTGGAGATACATCAGGTATCTTTCAATTAGAATCAGATGGAATGAAACAAGCTTTACGGGATATTCAACCTTCGAGCTTTTCAGATATTGTCGCGGTAAACGCACTTTATCGTCCAGGTCCGATGGATTTTATCCCAGTCTATGCTAGACGAAAAGCTGGGAAAGAAATGGTTGTTATGCCCCACCCTGTATTAGAGCCTATCTTACAAGAGACATTTGGCGTTATTGTTTATCAAGAACAAATTATAAAAATTGCATCTGTTCTGGCGGGCTTTACAATGGGACAAGCAGATTTGCTACGCCGTGCAGTAAGTAAAAAAAATCGTCAAGTTTTAGAGGAGCAACGTGCTTCATTTGTTAATGGCGCATTAAAGCAAGGATTTGATCAACATGTAGCAGAAGAAGTATACGAACTCATTGTTCGCTTTGCGGATTATGGGTTCCCTAAAAGTCATGCTGTGGCCTATAGTATAATTTCTTATCAAATGGCCTATTTAAAAGCTCATTTTCCTTTAAGCTTTTATGCAGCGTTATTATCAAATGCAACAGGAAATATAGAGAAGATTCAACATTTTGTCCTTGAGGCAAAAGATAAAGGTATCCTTTTTTATCCACCCTCATTAAAAAACAGTACTAAATATTTTACTGTAGAAAATGAAGGTATTCGCTATAGCTTATCAGGAATTAAGGGAGTACCGCATACTTTGATAGAAAAAGTGACTGCTTTACGTCAATCAAATCCAGAGGCGTTGAATAATCTTTTTGATTTAGCTGTTGCCTTAAGTGCACAGCATTTTAAACCGAAAGTCATGGAATCACTCATTTTTGCTGGTGCGCTAGATTACCTCGACAAAGACCGTGCTATTCTAGTCAATACCATAGATGCCGCCTTAAAACATGCTGAACTGTTAAGGCCGACTGAAGATATCGACATGGCAACGGCAATGGCGTTTAACTTTGGTAAACCAAAATATATGCAGGCAGATGAAATGCCTCAAAAGGAAAAATTAATGCATGAGAAGGAAAGCTTAGGCTTTTACATTTCAACACATCCTGTAGCACAAGAAAGGCATTTTTGGAATGATATTACCTGTACTTGCCGAGAGCTGAAGCAGATGCGTGATGGAACTTTAGTAAAAATCATTGGTATAATTGAAGAAGTGAAAAAAATCCGCACAAAAAAAGGTGAGCAAATGGCTTTTGTTCATCTACAGGACGAATATGGTACTGTTTCGATTACCTTATTCCCGCAAGTTTTTCAAGTTGTTCAGGAATTTTTATTGGAAGACGAAATGTTATGGGTTGAAGGTGTAATCGAGAGACGCTTTGGTAAGCCGCAAATCAAAGTAAAACATGCGCAAACGACAAAAAAGGTATGAAATAAAACAAAAAATTAGAAACTGCATTCAATTTTATGCAGTTTTTTCTTTACTTTTGAACAGTTATTTTGTAAGCTAGAAACAACGTTAAAAGTGGTCAGACCACTTTTTGATAAGGGGAGTTAGTCGTATGGATCAAAAAACCGAACAAAAAAAAGTGTTTTTAGAAATCGTCCAACAACTACGTCAACTCATTAAAATGGAAAAAATACAAGCAGGTGAAAAGTTACCATCCGAGCGCGTTCTATCAGAGCGTCTAGGTGTCGGGCGATCCTCTGTGAGAGAGGCTTTGCGAAGCTTAGAATTGCTGGGGCTAATAGAAACGAGACATGGTGGTGGAACATTTCTTGCGTCTACACATAAGCATCAGTTAGTAGAGATACTGTCGATGTTTATACTAGAAGATGAAAAATCCAAAAAGGATGTCGAATTAACGCGACAAATTCATGAAATGGAAGCAATTCGCGTAATAAGTTGTACAGAGATTCTTCGCACACTACCTGTGTGGGATAGTTTTTTTGTGAAACTAGAAATTGAAGGAACTGTTAATTGTCGAGATATTTTAAGAGAATTATTAATTACGTCAGGTAATCGTCTTTCATTAAAAATCTGGTTTCAATTAGCAGCATATGATGGCGACCGATTAGATCGAAACTCAACAGAAGATGAAAAATTAATCATTCAAACAATGTTGAAATCGATGCAGCTTGGTTATGAAAAAGAAGCATTAAAAGCTTATGAGCAGTGGATGAATACTGTACAAAGCATTTAGACAACAACAAAGGGGGAGTCAAACATGGCAATACGCAGCTTATTTAGTGGTAATCGAAAAAAGAAAGAGGACGGACAAGAAAATTCATTTCCAGAAGGATTAATGACGAAATGTCCTGAATGTCGTCACATTCAACTAACAAAGGAATTAGAAAAAAATCATAAAGTATGTACAAAATGTAGTCACCATTTCAAAATGACTGCTCAAGAACGTGTGGACTATTTCTTAGACGAAGGTTCATTCGAATCTATGGATGATCATTTACAAACAAGTAATCCCCTTAATTTCCCAGCGTATGTAGAAAAAATTTCTGCCGATCAAGAGAAAACTGGCTTGAATGAGGCTGTCCTAACAGGAGTCGGTACGTTAGATGGAGAAGAAATTGTCGTAGCGATAATGGATTCACATTTCCGTATGGGTTCAATGGGATCAGTTGTAGGTGAAAAAATTACACGCGCTGTGGAAAAAGCAACAGAACTAGGTGTGCCGTTTATTATCTTTACTGCTAGTGGCGGGGCACGTATGCAAGAGGGTGTACTATCATTAATGCAAATGGCGAAAACGAGCGTAGCCTTAAAACGCCATAGTGATCAAGGTTTATTATTCATTTCTATTTTAACGCATCCAACAACTGGTGGAGTTTCTGCAAGCTTTGCTTCCGTTGGTGATATAAATATTGCAGAGCCACAAGCATTAATTGGTTTTGCAGGACGTCGGGTTATTGAAGAAACTGTAAGAGAAAAACTGCCAAGCGATTTCCAAACTGCAGAATTTTTATTAGAGCATGGTCAGCTTGATGCAATCTTCCATCGCAAAGATTTACGCAAACAAGTTTCCTTACTTGTAAAAATGCATACGAAAGGCGGCGTGCAACATGTCTAAAAATTTAGCATTTGAAGAACCAGTCGTACAATTACGAGAGAAAATTGATGAACTAAAAACAATTGCTGCAGAAGCAGATGTAGATATGTCAGGTGAAATTGAAAAGCTGGAAACGCGCTTATCGCAGCTTGAGCAATCAATTTATGCAAATATGAAGCCTTGGGATCGTGTGCAAGTTGCAAGACATCCAGAGCGACCTACAACGTTACAATACATTGAAGCAATGTGCGAAAACTTTATTGAATTACATGGTGACCGTACGTTTGGTGATGATGCTGCGATTCTTGGTGGAATTGCCACTTTTGAAGGGCAGCCTGTAACTATTATAGGACATCAGCGTGGTAAATCTACTAAGGAAAATATCCGTCGTAATTTTGGTATGCCTCATCCAGAGGGCTACCGAAAAGCTTTACGTTTGATGAAGCAAGCCGAAAAATTTAAACGGCCAATTATTTGTTTTATTGATACAAAGGGTGCTTACCCTGGTAAAGCTGCAGAAGAAAGAGGACAAAGTGAAGCGATTGCTAGAAACCTTGTTGAAATGGCAGGCTTAACAGTACCGGTTATTAGTATCGTTATTGGTGAAGGTGGAAGTGGTGGTGCTCTAGCATTAGGTGTAGCAAATCGTGTCTTTATGCTAGAGAATTCAACATATTCGGTTATTTCTCCTGAAGGTGCAGCATCTATTTTATGGCGTGATGGTAGTCTTGCTAAGCAGGCAGCTGAAGCAATGCGTATTACAGCGCCTGATTTAAAAGAGCTTGGTGTAATTGATGGTATTATTCCTGAAATTATTGGTGGAGCACATCGCAATGTAGCAAAACAGGCTCTCGCTATTAAAGAATGCATTAGTGAGACTCTTCATGCATTAAATTCTCTAAATGGAGAACAATTAATTGAAGATCGCTATGAAAAATTTAAAAAAATTGGACAATATACAGAAGCGTAATCTTGTTTATGATGAACAAATGAATGTTTTATCTGATTGTGTATAAAAAAACGAAGGGCATAAATTTGCTCGTAAAGAGACAGAATTTGTATCTCAACATATTAAAAAGCTATAAAGATGAAAGAAGATAGCAGCGCAAAATAAACGCCAGACTTCTTGAAAAAATGTTAGATTTAGGATGTTTTGGAATGGAAAGAGTGTGTGAAAGCGCATTCTTTTCATTTTTTATGTAAAAGTTATGTTTTTGTATCCCCAGAACCCTTACATAGTTTGTTTTTTCATGTTAATGTGAATAATAATAGTAACTGCAGGAGGTTCGACAATGAAAAAAATTGCTGTATTAACAAGTGGTGGAGATGCGCCTGGAATGAACGCAGCTATTCGCGCGGTTGTTCGTAAGGCAGCATTTCATGGAGTTGATGTTGTCGGAATTAAGCATGGTTATGAAGGCTTAGTAAAAGGGAATATGGAAGACCTTGATTTAGGTGCAGTTGGTGGTATTATCCAGCGAGGTGGTACACATTTAAATTCTGCAAGATGCCCAGAATTTAAAGAAGATGCTGTCCAGCAACGGGGCATTGAAAATTTACGAGCTGCTGGTATTGAAGGACTTGTTGTCATTGGTGGTGATGGGTCTTATCGAGGTGCTATGGATTTAGTGAAAAAGGGCTTCCCTGTTGTGGGTGTGCCAGGGACAATCGATAATGATATTCCAGGAACGGAATATACAATTGGCTTTGATACGGCTCTCAATACGGTTGTTGAATCCATTGATAAAATCCGTGACACAGCTACATCTCATGAAAATTCCTTCATTGTAGAAGTCATGGGCCGTGATGCAGGTGATATTGCCTTATGGGCAGGTCTTGCTGCTGGCGCTGAAACAGTGTTAATTCCTGAAGAAGATTATAATTTAGATGAGATTGTAGCACGCTTAGATCGTGGAGCAGCACGTGGTAAAAAGCACAGTATTATTATTGTTGCAGAAGGTGTTATGTCTGGAAGTGAGCTAGCAAAGCTGTTGAAAGAAAAAACTGGAAAGGAAACACGCGTTTCAGTATTAGGTCACATTCAGCGTGGTGGTTCACCTACAGCTCGAGATCGCGTCTTGGCAAGTCAATTTGGAGCACATGCAGTTGAGTTACTAATGGAAGGTAAGGCTGGCCGAGCAGTAGGCATTCGCAATCATCAAGTTATTGACTATGATATGCCAGAGGCTTTCGAAAAGAATCATGAGGCAGATGTAAGCCTTTATACACTAATGAAAGAACTATCAATATAATTTGTTATAAAACGGAGTGGGCAAAAATGAGAAAAACAAAAATCGTATGTACAATTGGACCTGCAAGTGAGTCACCAGAAACTTTAGAAAAATTAATCGAAGCAGGTATGAATGTAGCCCGCTTGAATTTTTCACACGGATCACATGAGGAACATGCGGGACGTATTCAGTTAATTCGTGAAGTAGCACAAAAGTTAAATAAACCAGTAGGGATTTTACTTGATACTAAAGGTCCTGAAATTCGTACACATAATATGAAAAATGGAGAGCTTCATTTAACAGCAGGTCAAGTGATTGATATTTCAATGACTGAAGTAGAAGGTACTGAGACAAGCTTTTCTGTCACGTATGAGCGCTTAATTGAAGATGTTGAACAAAATTCAATTATTTTACTTGATGATGGTCTTATTCAATTACGTGTATTAGCAACAGATATGGAAAAAGGATTAATTCATACGATTGTTGAGAATGCTGGGGTTCTAAAAAATAAAAAAGGTGTTAACGTTCCAGGTGTTTCTGTACAGCTACCAGGTATAACAGAAAAAGACGCGCAAGATATTTTGTTTGGTATAGAGCAAGGCGTTGATTTTATTGCAGCTTCATTTGTTCGTCGTGCAAAGGATGTTCTAGAGATTCGTGAATTGCTTGAACAAAACGGTGGTAGTCATATTCAAATTATCCCTAAAATTGAAAACCAAGAGGGTGTCGATAATATCGACGAAATTATCCTAGTGTCTGATGGATTAATGGTTGCGCGTGGAGATCTTGGTGTAGAAATTCCAGCGGAAGAAGTACCACTTGTACAAAAGAAATTAATCTTGAAATGTAACCAAGTAGGGAAACCTGTTATTACCGCAACACAAATGTTAGATTCAATGCAGCGTAACCCACGTCCAACACGTGCAGAAGCAAGTGACGTAGCGAACGCAATTATTGATGGAACAGATGCTATCATGTTATCTGGTGAAACTGCTGCGGGTCTTTATCCAGTAGAATCTGTACAAACGATGAATAAAATCGCTCAGCGTACAGAAAATTCATTAGATTATCGCTCTATTGTATCAACACGTAGTCGTGAAAAAGAGGCTAATATGACAGAGGCTATTTCACAAGCGGTAGCTTATACATCTATCAATTTAGGTGTGAAAGCCGTATTAGCACCAACTGAAAGTGGTAATACAGCAAGAATGATCGCAAAATATCGACCAGGTGTGCAAATTGTTGCCGTAACAGGCTCTACAAATACAGCCAATACATTAACATTAGTATGGGGCGTATACCCAATTGTTTGTCAACGAGTGTCAACAACAGATGAAATCTTAGAACTAGCTGTTGATGAAAGCTTGAAGCATGGTTTCGTTACACATGGTGACGCTGTTGTCATTACAGCAGGTGTGCCAGTAGGTGAAGCGGGTACAACTAACTTAATGAAGGTACACATTATTGGAGATTTACTCGCTCGAGGTCAAGGGATCGGAAAAGCATCTGTCGTAGGTAAAACGGTTGTTGCTAAAAATGCCGCTGAGGCACTTGCCTACGATACGGAAGGATGCATTCTCGTAACAGTTGGTTCAGATCGTGATATGATGCCTGCATTAGAGAATTGCATTGGTTTGATTACTGAAGAAGGTGGTCTAACTAGTCACGCAGCAGTGGTTGGACTAAGCCTTGGTATTCCAGTAATAGTTGGCGTTAAAGAAGCTACAACATTAATTCGTCATGGCCAAGAAATTACAATGGACGCTGAAACAGGTGTTATTTACAAAGGACATGCAAGTGTTCTTTAACAGTTAACAAAAAGCTCTAGTGCGATTTGTTGTACTAGAGCTTTTTCTAAGGGTTGTACACTCTCTATTTTTACTCTATACCGTAAACTTCTATTTTTCTCTTACTAACTACGGCAGGTTTTCTATTTGAGTGAGGGCATTCATTTTTTTATGAAACTAATTGGGCTATAATAACGTATAAAAGGTATTGCTTTTTCAAGTAGAGAGGGGAAAAATATGCGAAAAATTTTTCTTGGTGTCGTTGTCTACGCATTAGCCGAATTGGCGTTATTAATAGTCATTGGACAAAATATTGGTGTATTTAGTACATTGATGCTGATTGTTGCAACAAGCGTTATTGGAATATATGTAATGAAAAATAAAGGTATGAATTCTATTCAAAATGTAAAAAATACAATGGCCAGAGGAGAGGCACCAGGAGCTGCTTTGGTTGATACACTATTAACATTTGGTGGTGGTTTGTTCTTAGCGCTACCAGGGTTTTTAACAGATCTTGTTGGATTACTACTTCTCATGCCTTTTTCACGAAAAATGTTCCAACCAATTGTCTATTACTGGATGCGTAAAAAAATGAAAAAAGGTCAATTTATTATCGTTCAAAGATAGAGTTTTCCTTTAGCTTTACGGCTAAGAATAAAAAGATAGGACTAAGCAATATTCCATAAAAGCCAAACAATAGAATAGAGGCAGCACTGATGAAAAATGTATGGAACGTACGTAGTTGAAGTGTATTGGACCAAAGCATTGAATCGGCTAGCTGCCTTGTTAATTGTACAAATAAATATAATAGTAAAATGGCTACACATAAAAATGTATTGCCGTTGAAATAAAAATAAATACTCATTGGTACAAGGAAAACACCAATTCCGAAAAATGGTAGTACATCTGCAAATGCTACAATGAAAGCTTTAATGATGGCTTGTTCAAACTGAAGGATCATAAATCCAGCACAAAGAATAAATAAAGTAATTGTGAATAATTGAAACTCCACAAATAAGAAGTAATGAAAAAGTTGCATCATTTTTGCGAAGTGAGATTGCCATTCTTGACGATATTTTTTGGGCACATATCGGAAAAACCAGTACCGTGATTTACGTGTTTCTAGTAAAGCGAAATAATAAGCAACTAAAAAGATAAATACCTCAATGACGTGCTTCATCAATAATTGGAAAAGATCTGCTGTGTAGACGATGATCGAATCAAAAATCGACAGTGATTTTTCCTTTAAAACTTGTACAAACATGGATTCATATTCACTAAAAAGCGGGAAATTAAGTAATGTTTCTCTAATTTCAGGAAATATTACAATAATACTGTTGATGGATATGACGACAAGTAGAAAAATACAAGTTAATATTAATACTTCCACAATAATTGCTGCCATCCAATAGGCAACCTTACAATATTTATGCAGAAATTTTATAATAGGATACGTCGAAAATGATAAAAAAATAGCAAGAGAAACAGGTAACACAAACCAAAGTATCACTAAATAAAAAATAAAAAGCAAAATACTTGTAGTTCTTTCGTATGAAAAATACTTTAAATTCCTCATTTTTACATATTCACCCCAAACTAAATGATAAATTAATGTCAAAATATACAAAACAACCTCTTTAGGACAAATATATAGTCGTTCGGACGTCTTTTTCTTTATTTGGAGGATTTTCATTCACAAAGCTGTCAAAAATGATTATAATAGCAATGTAAGCGATTTACTTAATGGTTCATATGAGCAAAATCCGCAAATGCAAGATAAAAAACGCATTTGCAACAAAATATAAATATGAGGGAGCGATAATTTATGTCAGCAACTAAAGGTTTAGAAGGTATCGTAGCAGCGGAATCTAAAATCAGTTCAATTATCGATGACACACTTACATATGTTGGTTACAACATTGATGATTTAGCAGAAAATGCGTCATTCGAAGAGGTAATTTACTTGTTATGGCATACTCGTTTACCAAAAGAGGACGAGCTAGCTGAATTAAAACAACAATTGGCAGACAACATGTCAATTCCGCAAGCGATTATCGATCAATTCAAAACATACCCACTTTCAACTGTACATCCAATGGCTGCACTACGTACTGCAGTATCTCTACTTGGTGTATTCGATGAAGAAGCGGATGTTATGGATCCAGAAGCAAACTACCGCAAAGCAATTCGTCTTCAAGCTAAAATTGCTACAGTAGTAACTGCATTTGCACGTGTTCGTAAAGGCTTAGAGCCAGTTGCACCAAAACCTGAACTAGGATATGCTGCAAACTTCTTATACATGCTTAAAGGTGAAGAGCCAGCAGCAGTTGAAATTGAAGCATTTGATAAAGCATTAGTATTACATGCTGACCATGAGTTAAATGCATCTACATTTACAGCACGTGTATGTGTAGCTACATTATCAGATGTTTATTCTGGTGTAACTGCGGCAATCGGCGCATTAAAAGGACCACTTCATGGTGGAGCAAATGAGCAAGTTATGAAGATGTTATCTGAAATCGGCTCACTTGAAAATGTTGAATCTTATATTCAAAATAAATTAGACAACAAAGAAAAAATCATGGGCTTCGGTCACCGCGTTTATCGCAAAGGCGACCCTCGTGCACCACATTTACGTGTAATGTCTCAAAAATTAACTGAACTAACTGGTAAACCAGAGCTTTATGAAATGTCAGTTAAAATCCATGACATGATCGTGGAACAAAAGAAATTACCTGCTAACGTAGATTTCTTCTCTGCGTCAGTGTATGATTCTTTAGGTATTGATCATGACCTGTTCACACCAATTTTCGCAGTATCACGTACTTCAGGTTGGGTGGCACACATCCTTGAGCAATATGCAAATAACCGCCTAATCCGTCCACGTGCTGAGTATGTTGGACCAGGCATGCAAAAATATGTTCCAATCAGCGAGCGCTAATTTGGAAAATATGCTAGAATGTTTGGGACTGTGTTATCACTAACACAGTCCTATGATTATGAATTTAGGAGGCAACAGAATGTCAAACAAAATTGTAGTTGAAAATGGCGTACTTAATGTACCAAATAATCCAGTAATTCCTTTCATCGAAGGTGATGGAATTGGTCCAGATATCTGGGCAGCAGCATCACGCGTAATCGACGCAGCAGTAGAAAAAGCTTATAACGGTGAAAAGAAAATCGAATGGTTAGAAGTTTTAGCTGGTGAAAAAGCATTTAACCAAACTGGTGAATGGTTACCACAAGAAACTTTAGACAAAATTAACGAATACTTAATTGCAATCAAAGGTCCTCTTACTACGCCAATCGGTGGTGGTATCCGCTCTCTTAACGTAGCATTACGTCAACAACTTGACCTATATGTATGCTTACGTCCAGTACGTCACTTTGATGGAGTGCCTTCTCCAGTTAAACGCCCAGAAGACGTTGATATGGTTATCTTCCGTGAAAACACAGAAGACATCTATGCTGGTATTGAATTCGAATCTGGTTCAGAACAAGCTCAAAAAATCATCAACTTCCTACAAACTGAATTTGGTGTAAACAAAATCCGCTTCCCAGAAACTTCTGGTATCGGTGTAAAACCTGTATCTAAAGAAGGTACTGAGCGTTTAGTACGTTCTGCTATCGAATATGCAATTAAACACAAACGCCCATCTGTTACTTTAGTTCATAAAGGTAACATCATGAAATTCACTGAAGGTGGATTCAAAAAATGGGGTTATGAATTAGCAGAAAAAGAATTTGCTGATCAAACTTTCACTTGGAACCAATACGATGCAATTAAAGCTGAACAAGGTGAAGAAGCAGCAAACAAAGCTCAAGCTGATGCACTTGCAGCAGGTAAAATCCTAGTTAAAGATTCTATCGCTGATATCTTCTTACAACAAATCTTAACTCGTCCAACTGAGTTCGATGTAGTTGCTACAATGAACTTAAATGGTGACTATATTTCTGATGCACTAGCTGCACAAGTTGGTGGTATTGGTATCGCTCCAGGTGCGAACATTAACTATGTAACTGGACATGCGATCTTCGAAGCTACTCACGGTACAGCACCAAAATATGCTGGCTTAGATAAAGTAAACCCATCTTCAGTATTACTTTCTGGTGTATTAATGCTTGAACACTTAGGATGGCAAGAAGCTGCTGACATGATCACTAAATCTGTTGAGCAAACAATTTCTTCTAAAGTTGTAACTTATGACTTCGCACGTTTAATGGACGGAGCAACAGAAGTGAAATGTTCAGAATTCGCGAATGAGTTAATCAAAAACCTATAATTTTCTATTCTACAATAGGAATTATCGCTAAAGCGGATGTTTTATTCTGCCGATATAATTAGGGTGAAAGTAAATTAAATTTAATATTTACGATAAACTTGTTTAATCGAGGGAGTGAGATGTATATCTCCTCCCTCTTTTAAAATATATAACCTAATTTTAAAGGAGCGTATTCAAATGTCTCTGAAACGTAAAAAAATCTCAGTAATTGGTGGCGGCTTTACAGGCGCTACTGCAGCATTTTTAGCAGCTCAGAAAGAACTTGGTGATGTTGTTTTAGTGGATATTCCACAAGCTGAAAACCCAACTAAGGGGAAGGCCTTAGATATGTGGGAAGCAGCGCCAATACAAGGTTTTGATTCTTTTGTACAAGGTACATCTAATTATGCAGATACGGCTAATTCTGATGTAGTCATCATTACTGCTGGTGTTGCACGTAAACCAGGCATGAGTCGTGATGATTTAGTCCAAATCAATCAAGGTGTCATGAAAACTGTTTCAAAAGAGATTGCAACGCATTCACCAAATGCCACAATTCTTGTACTGACAAATCCAGTTGATGCCATGACGTATACAGTATATAAAGAAACAGGCTTCCCTAAAAACCGTGTTATCGGTCAATCGGGTGTTCTTGATACGGCTCGTTTCTGTGCATTTGTGGCGGAAGAACTTAATATCTCCGTAAAGGACATTACAGGCTTTGTATTAGGTGGGCATGGTGACACAATGGTACCGTTAACTCGTTATTCATTTGCAGGTGGGATTCCATTAGAAACGTTAATCTCTGCAGAACGTTTAGAAGAGATTGTTGACCGTACGCGCAACGGTGGAGCTGAAATTGTCAACCTGCTTGGGAACGGCTCAGCGTATTATGCACCAGCTGCGGCTCTGATCGAAATGGCAGAAGCAATTATAAAAGATCAGAAACGTATTCTTCCTTCCATTGCTTATTTAGAAGGCGAGTATGGCTATCATGATTTATATTTAGGTGTTCCCACATTATTAGGGGCCAATGGCATTGAAAAAATCTTTGAGCTTCAGTTAACAGACAAAGAAAAGGCGGCTTTAGACCAATCGGCAGATGCCGTCCGTCAAGTGATGAAAATTTTAGTGTAATTTGATAATGACTCGTCATAAGGTGTCCAGATTTCTTGCGAGTGTGTTCAATACACTCGAAAAATAGAAAACGAGTAGGAATGATTCCTGCTCGTTTTTTTATATTCAAATATTGTTTAGGCTATTGTTCTTCTGCTTTTCATTGTACTTTTGGCATAAAATTGATACTATGAATGTAATATGATAGAAAAGGGGTTGGCGTATCTTTGCTTCAAAAAAATGGTAAACTTGGTCTTTCAATCGATGAAATAACAGTTGGCGAGAAAATCCATATAACTGAAAAAATTGAAGATAGGGATTTATTGCTGTATTTAGGGCTTACAAACGATAGTAACCCGCTTTATATTCAACATGACTACGCGGCAATGACACCTTTTCAGAAGCCAATTGTGCCGACAATTATGTTAAATGGAATTATTACATCAGCTGTGTCAAAGTATATTCCTGGACCGGGTGCACGAATTATTGAGCAACATTTAAAATATTTAGGACCTCTCTATCATTATGAATTGTTTGATACGCTATTAGAGGTAACGGCAGTCAATAAATACGACAATACAATTACTGTGTCTGTACACTCCTATAATGAGCAAAAGCAGCTTGTGATTGAAGGTATGTTGCTAGTGACTCCACCACTTGCATTATAGACGTCTTGAGATTTGAAATGGGGGTTTCAAATCACTAACGGAGGCATTATACATGACAAAAACGATTTTAGTTATTGAAGATGAATTTTCGATTGCAACATTATTGAAATATAATTTAGAACAGGCAGGTTATGCTGTCGAAACGGCTGCTGATGGTCAAGAAGGACTTGAAAAAGCGATCGACTTACAGCCAAATTTAATTCTTTTAGATTTGATGCTTCCAAAGCTAGATGGTATGGAGGTATGTAAGCAAATCAGACAGCAACGTATGAATACGCCTATTATTATGTTAACTGCTAAAGATGACGAATTTGATAAAGTTCTTGGTCTTGAGCTAGGAGCAGATGATTATATGACCAAGCCTTTTAGTCCCCGTGAAGTATTGGCGCGTGTCAAGGCTGTATTAAGACGTTTCACACAAAACGTTGTGGCTGATGATAAGGATGAACCACAAGAGAAAATGTATGAGTTTGGTCAATTACGTGTGTTTCCGGAGCGTTTTGAAGTCTTTTTGCAAGACGAGGCACTGGAATTTACGCCGAAAGAATTTGAGCTACTCATATACTTACTTGAAAATAAAAATCGTGTACTAACGCGTGATCAGCTGTTAAGTGCTGTATGGAAATACGATTTTGCTGGCGATACTCGAATAGTGGATGTACACATTAGCCACCTTCGCGATAAAATCGAGGAAAATAGCCGTAAGCCGATGTTCATTAAAACAATCAGGGGTCTAGGCTATAAATTTGAGGAGCCGAAAACGACATGAAATCAATGAGCAAACGCTTATTCTTGACATTCATGCTTTTACTTGGAACGATACTAGCTGTCCTAATGATTGTTATAGGTCAGCTTTTTCCTGTTTATATCAAGCAATACCATGAACAAACAAACGCACAAATACAAGCGTCCATGGATCAAGTAATAGATGAGCGCAAGATTAAATTATCCAAGGAAGATCAAGAAGCATTGTATGCCGTACAGAGCAAAGGTCAAGAGGAATCTGTGCTAACGTATGTGCGTACCCGACTCTATATAGTACTGGCTATTCTTTTTACGATCACTTTGATTTTAATTGCCATTATAAGTCGCTATATGATTCGTAATTTCACTGCACCGATTGATAACGTCACAGAGACGGCACTAGAGCTTGCAAAAGGGAATTATCGTGCACGTGCTCAAGAAAATGAACATGAACGTATGATACCACTTAGCCATTCTATAAACATTTTGGCACGTAATCTGCAGGATATTACGACAATACGAGAAGTGGAAGAAGAAAGATTGAAAACCTTAATTGAAAATATGGGAAGCTCTCTCATGATGATCGGGCGAGAGGGGAATATTTCTATAGTCAATCGGGTATTTCTAGAGCGCTTTGGTATGCAGCTTGATGAAGTACAGGGCAAAGTTTTTCGTACAATTGGCTTACCGAAATCATTGGAGCAATTTATTGATCATGTATTTTTAACTGAAATGCCTTATCGACAACAAATTAAAATGGAAATACAACAGGAGCTTTACAATAAAGAAGTATACGGGGCTCCTGTCATTGGCGACCATGGAAGATGGCTTGGTGTTGTAATTGTAATGCATGATATTACGGAACTTGTTCGATTAGAGCAAATTCGTAAAGACTTTGTTGCTAATGTCTCGCATGAATTACGTACACCTATTACTTCAATTAAGGGCTTTTCTGAAACATTACTGGATGGAGCCTATAAAGATGAAAAAATGCTGATCTCCTTCCTAGAGATCATTTATAAAGAAAGTAATCGACTTCAAATGCTCATTCAAGATTTATTAGAGCTTTCGAAGATTGAGCAACATGGCTTTACTGTCAATATTATGCCAATGGGCTTACAGGATGTTTTAATCCGTGGAGCAGAGTTGACAGCACCACGCTTAGATGAGAAAAATATGAGTTTCCAAGTGGACATTGAAAGGGATGTCCAAGTGATGGGAGATGCCAATCGTATTATTCAAATTGTGACGAATTTAATTACTAATGCTATTACATATTCTCCTGAAAACACAACCGTTTCCATCCGTTTAAAGGAAAATGAAACATATGGCATTATAGAAATAGAGGACCAAGGAATTGGCATTGAAAAGCATGAAATCGCCCGCGTTTTTGAGCGGTTTTATCGTGTGGACCGTGCAAGAAGTCGAAATTCAGGTGGTACAGGCTTAGGGCTAGCGATTGTAAAGCATCTTGTAGAGGCTCATCATGGTCGTATTCAAGTGGAAAGTGAAGTCGGAATAGGAACGAAAATGATTGTCATGATTCCGAAAAATTAACAATTCCTTAACATGAATAACATGTTCCATTCATATTTGGGTACTATACTTGTTAGTAGAAACCCCCTATATAATTGTTAAGACGATAACCATAAAAAATCTGTTAAAGGTTTTTAATAACTGCTTTTATTCCCCACAGGAAGAATCTACTGTCTAAATTTAGACGCTAGGTTCTTTTTCTGTTTTACAGGGAAGGTAAATAGGTGTAAAGTATAGTAGCATAAAAGTTTAACATGAATCTTACGCCGATTATGTTGTTAAACAATAGCTTTTACAGTCAGTGAATCAGTCTTCTTTTCATTTGAATCGTGTTTTTCTGACTGTGAAGGCAGAGAAAAAAATGAGAGAAGGATGATCATGAAAATCGTCAAAAGTATCGTGCAGATCGGCTATCTTTATATCCTATTATTTATAGGAAATACTATTGCACGCCTACTTCATTTGCCGATTCCAGGAAGCATAATAGGACTTGTTCTATTATTTTTACTTTTACAGTTTCATATAATCAAGCTTGAATGGATTGAATTAGGCGCAGCGGTATTACTAAGTGAACTATTATTATTCTTTATTCCATCTGCTATCGGAGTTATTGATTATCAAGCCTTATTCGGTATGCAAGGAATGAAGGTTGTGCTAGTTATTGTTGTAAGTGCAATTGTTGTGATGTTTGTAACAGGCTATACGGCACAATGGCTAGAGCAACGAAAGAAGGGTAATACAATATGAATCTATTCATTACTATTGTCAGCTTACTAGGGACTATTACTGTTTTTTATATTAGTAAAATGATCTATAAAAAAAATAAAAAGGAATGGCTATCACCTATATTGATTACACCTTTAGTGATTATTTGTATTTTATTACTGACAGGTATACCTTATAAATCCTATAATACAGGAGCCACTGTTTTAACCAATTTATTAGGACCTGCAACCGTAGCGTTTGCAATCCCGATATATAAAAATGTTAATTTATTGAAAAAACATGCATTTGAAATTTTTATTAGTATTGCCGTTGGTTCTGCGGTTGCTATTGTATCCTCCTTTATCATGGCTATAATGGTAGGGTTAAATGATGAATTAGTGCATAGTTTAGTGCCTCGTTCTGTTACGACACCGATTGCAATGGACATTTCAAATATGATTGGTGGTTCTCCAACTCTAACAGCTGTTTTCGTTATGACAACGGGTATTTTAGGGAGCTTATTAGCACCTATCCTCATTAAAATATGTCGTTTTCATCGCCCCTCTTCTAAAGGCTTACTGCTTGGAATGGGAGCCCATGGCACTGGAACATCTAAAGCATTTGAATTTGGAGAGCTAGAAGGAACATTTGCCAGTCTAGCAATGATCGTTGCCGCATTAATTAGCATTGTCTTATCTACAACCATTTTCCCAGTTTTTGAACATCTAGTGATTAACATCCTGTTGCCTTAAAAGGTGACAGGATTTTTTATTTTAAATTGAGAGCTCTGGTAAGGGAGACCCCCTCCGTAAATTATATGAAAATATTTTGAAACTTTTTTTAAATGTCTTCCGTAAACAGTAGTAATAAATAAAAGGGAGGAACAGACATGAGTGTGAAAAGGACACTAATGATGGTTGGACTTGGAATAGTTGGAGTTATAGCTCTTATTTCAGTTTTTACATCATGGTACACTGTGGATGAATCAGAACAAGCCGTTGTCATTACATTTGGTCGTGCTGATGATACAATAACTAATCCAGGTCTCCATTTTAAATTGCCATGGCCAGTCCAATCTGTTGAAATTTTGTCGAAAGAAACATTTAGTTTACAGTTCGGTTATAAGCAAAATAAATCAGGTGAATTAGAGGCATACGATGCCGAAACGAAAATGATTACAGGGGATGAAAATATTGTATTAACAGACCTTGTTGTTCAATGGAAAATTACAGAGCCTAATAAGTTTTTATTTAATTCACAAGATCCAGAAAGAATATTACATAGCGCGACATCGAGTGCCATTCGTTCGATTATCGGAAGTTCTTCTATCGATGCAGCGTTAACAGAAGGTAAAGCTGACATCGAAGCAAATACTCGTCAATTATTAGTTTCACTTATTGAAAAATACGATATTGGGATAAGTGTTTTAGGTGTAAAATTGCAAGATGTAGAATTACCAAATAAAGATGTCCGTGCAGCATTTACTGCTGTAACAGATGCACGGGAAATGAAAAATACAAAAATAAATGAAGCTGAAAAATATGAAAACCAACGCATTAGTGAAGCTGAAGGTGAACGAGATGCTATTATGTCGAAAGCAAAAGGAACTAAAACAGCTCGTATCGAGCAAGCGCAAGGGGATGTAGCAGTCTTTAATAAAATGTATGAGCAATATAAGGGCAATCAGCAAATTACACGAGAGCGATTAATTATAGAGACGCTTGAAAATGTTCTACCGAAAGCACAAATTTATATTATGAATGATGATGGTAGTACAATGAAGTATTTACCACTTCAGCCATTACAGCCTCAGCAGGCACAAACAGAGAAAAAAGAGGGGAGCGGTAATTAATGGACCAAAAAAATAAGGACCTTGACAAATTCCTCAATTTTTTATCAGGTAAAAGTAAAAAAGCTGCTCCATCAGATGGTGATTCAGGGGACAATGTAGTGAAAATGTCAAAAAAGGGCCCTATGAATCCAAAGAAATATATCTCCCTAGCTATAACTTTAACTGCAGTGTTTGCTCTTGTAATTATTCTACTATCTAATATTTATATTGTGAAAGAATCAGAATATGCTGTTGTTCGACAATTTGGAGAGGTTGTAAAGTTTGAACGTGAACCAGGTTTAAATATGAAAATACCTTTTATCCAAAGTGTCACAAAGCTACCAAAAAACCAAATGACATATGAGATTTCAGAGGAAGAGATTAATACAAAGGATAAGAAGCGGATTATTATCGACAATTATGCGGTATGGCGTATTACGGATCCTAAGTTATTAATTTCAAATGCAGGTACAATTGAAAAAGTTGAATCTCGTATGGAAGAGTTTATATATTCTGTAATTCGCTCTGAACTTGGCCGAATTAACTACACTGAAATTATAAACGATGAAGATTCTTCGAGAGGTAGCATAAACGATCAAGTAACTCAACGTGTTAATGAACTTCTTTCCAACGATAACTATGGTATTGAAGTAGTAGATGTACGTATTCGTCGCATTGATTTACCTACTGAAAATGAGCAATCTGTTTTTACGAATATGATTTCAGATCGTGAATCAATTGCCCAAAAGTACTTGTCAGAGGGAGATGCACAGAAACGTCGTATTGAGGCCCAAACGGATCAACAAGTACAAGAAATGCTTGCTAAAGCAAGTAAAGAAGCTGCTTTAATTCAAGCAGAGGGTGAGGCAGAAGCCGCAAAAATTTACAATAAATCATTCTCCCAAGATCCTGAATTCTATTCTTTATACCGCACACTGGAATCCTATAAGAAAACAGTGGGAGAGGATACAGTTATCATTTTACCTGCCTCATCACCATATGCAAAAATATTATCTGGTTATATAAAATAACATCAAGTCGTCTCGTTTGTTATCGAGACGACTTTTTTATGAAAATTATAATTATCACTTAATTTGAAATGTTATTTTATGAAAATAATAGAAATATATAATTTTTTATTCCCCTCCCAACTATAATTTGATAGAATGATAATGTTTAAAAAGAATAGTTGGGGGTAATAGCTTTGAAATTAAGAATTAGCACATGGCTCCAAAATTTAGGAATTGCTTGTAGTATAGCATCGTTATTGACATTGTTCTTCCGCCTATCAGAATTTTCATGGATGACAAGAACTGTTTATCATATACCCGTATTTTTTGTAAGTATCTTTTTAGTTAGTATCGTCATTGCAGAGGATGTAAGAAATCTCTTTAAAAAACTGTTTTGGTATGAGAAACGTAAAGTTCAGCGTCCAATTTGGCAAGTGGGGATTGGCTTTATATTCTTTTTAACTCAAATTAGTACTGTTATGGTATTTGGACAAGAGTTAACACAGCCACAATTAGGTGGAATGCCTTTGTTTTTAGTATTTGCGTTTATGAATGCGTTTATCTTAACGGTTATTTATGAGGAAATTTTTTATCGTCCAGTCAAAATAAAAGCATAAATTAATCACTTTCATTTAAAGGAGTTTATTCTTTGAATGGAAGTTTTTTTATGTTTGCAACTTGACTAATCGCAAAAAGCTGCAAAATTGGATAGTGCATCAAAAGCGATCATTAGGATAAGGCCCTCCGTTGTCATCGGCTTTTTTATTTGAAATATGCTGTTATTGTTGGCAAAATGGTTGTTTTCCCGATAAAGTAGAAAGGAGAAGCATTTTCAAACATACGTTTTCGTTTTACAATTAAGTAGAAGACAACGCAGGAGGATAAAAACATGACTAAAGAAAAATTACTATTATTGGACGGTAATAGTTTAGCGTATCGCGCGTTTTTTGCGTTGCCATTGTTAACGAATGATAGTGGCATTCATACCAATGCTGTGTACGGCTTTACAACAATGCTACAACGAATATTAGAGGAAGAACAGCCAACAAAAATATTAGTCGCTTTTGATGCTGGAAAAACAACATTCCGCCATGAAACGTTTACGGAATATAAAGGTGGGCGACAAAAAACCCCACCAGAATTATCAGAGCAATTCCCTTATTTACGCAAGCTAATTGATGCCTATGGAATTAAGCAATATGAACAAGAATTATATGAAGCGGATGATATTATAGGAACGCTCGCTAAAGAGGCATCATCACAGGATATGGATGTGATTATTGTATCGGGAGACCGTGATTTAACTCAGTTAGCGACAGAGCAAGTAACGGTCTATATTACAAAAAAGGGCATTACGGAAATTGAGAAAAATACACCAGCCTTTATTGAAGAAAAGTACGGTTTAACGCCACTACAAATTATTGATATGAAAGGCTTAATGGGAGATTCTTCAGATAATATTCCTGGAGTACCAGGTGTCGGTGAAAAAACAGCAGTAAAATTATTAAAAGAGCATGGCTCCGTTGAGGCACTTTATGAGGCAATGGATACGTTGAAGGCCTCCAAAATGAAGGAAAAGTTGGTAGCTAATGAAGAGCAGGCCATCATGAGTAAGAAGCTGGCAACGATTTATACAGATGCTCCAATTACCATTTCACTTGCTGATCTTGTTTATAACGGGCCAAACGAAGAAGAATTAATGAGTGTTTGGCGTGAGCTTGGCTTTAAATCACTCATTGAAAAAAGTGATTTTACAGTCCAAGAAGAAGAACAAGCACCATTTGAATATGAGTTAGTGCAAGAAGTAAAACCAGAAGACTTAAAAGATGTGATGGCTGTACATGTTGAGCTTGAGAATGAGCATTATCATACATGTCAGCAATTAGGAATCGCTTTATCAGATGGTACTAAGACACAATATATCCCGTTTGATATTGCAGCAAAATCAGATGAACTTCGTCGCTGGTTAGAAGATGCAACAAAAATAAAATATATGTCTGATTCTAAGGCAGCTCAAGCGGCATTAAAGCGAGCAGGTATTCAATTAGCAGGCGTTGACTTTGATTTGCTTTTAGCCTCATATATTAATAATCCTGGGCTAAGTGGAGATGATGTTGCCACACTAGCAAGGGAGTTAGGCTACTATGATGTCCAAGCAAATGAGACGGTTTATGGCAAAGGAGCTAAGCGTGCGATTCCAAACATTGATCAACTTGCTCAGCATGTTTGTCGTAAAGCTTTTGCTGTGTGGTCATTACAGCCGAAGCTAGAAACGTTATTAAAAGAGAATGAACAATTTGATCTTTATAAAAACTTAGAATTACCATTGGCAAGAATTTTGGGCGAGATGGAAAGTGAAGGGATTACAGTTAACCGTGCTACGTTAGAAAAAATGGGGCACGAGCTGAATGACAAACTAATAGTGATTGAGCAAGAAATATATGCAGAGGCTGGAGAAAAGTTTAATATTAATTCACCTAAACAATTAGGGGTTATTTTATTTGAGAAGCTTGGTCTACCTGTGATTAAAAAGACCAAAACAGGCTATTCTACAGCGGCTGATGTATTGGAAAAATTACAGTCGGAGCATGCGATCATCGAACATATCCTATTGTATCGACAGCTTGGTAAATTACAATCCACGTATATCGAAGGTTTACTAAAGGAAATTCATGAATCGGATAGCAAGGTGCATACACGCTTCCAGCAAGCTTTAACTGCGACAGGACGTCTAAGTTCTACAGATCCTAATTTACAAAATATACCTATCCGTTTGGAAGAAGGACGCAAAATCCGTCAAGCATTTGTCCCTTCAAAAGAGGATTGGATTTTATTTTCTGCCGATTATTCGCAAATTGAATTGCGCGTGCTGGCACATATGTCAGAAGATAAAAACCTTGTAGAGGCTTTCCGCGAAGGCATGGATGTTCATACGCGAACTGCTATGGATGTATTCCATGTAGCAGAGGATGAAGTGGATAGTAATATGAGGCGTGCTGCGAAGGCTGTTAACTTTGGGATTGTTTATGGCATCAGTGATTATGGACTATCACAAAACTTGGATATAACGCGTAAGGAAGCCGCGATATTTATTGAAAAATATTTCGCAAGTTTCCCAGGGGTTAAACAATATATGGATGATATTGTACAAGATGCAAAATTTAATGGGTATGTCACAACCATTTTAAATAGACGTCGCTATTTACCAGACATTACAAGCTCGAATTTTAATTTAAGAAGCTTTGCGGAGAGAACGGCAATGAATACACCGATCCAAGGTAGTGCCGCTGATATTATTAAAAAAGCAATGATTGATATGGATGCTCGCTTGAAAAAAGAAAAGATGCAGGCAAAACTACTTCTACAAGTGCATGATGAATTAATTTTTGAAGCTCCAAAAGAGGAGATTGCTTTGCTAGAAAAAATTGTACCAGAGGTAATGGAAAATGCCATTGGGCTTTCCGTACCGCTCAAAGTAGACTTCAACCATGGCTCTACATGGTACGAAGCAAAATAAGGAGGGATTCAAATGCCTGAATTACCAGAGGTGGAAGGTGTCGTCCAGGCATTGAAGCCAAAAATTGAAGGACGGACAATTCAACAAGTACAGCTATCTGAAAGGGTACGTTTCTCTTTTAGTGAGGGTAAGCAATGCATCGTTAAACAAGCAGAGCCGGATGCATTTGAATTGTCTTTGTCGCACATGACAATAACTAAAATTGAACGACGAGCGAAATATATATTCTTTCATTTGATGAAGGATGATGTGCCATATGTGCTTGTCAGTCATTTAGGCATGACAGGTGCATGGTTTGTTGTGAATGAACCAGAAGAAATCAATGAGGAAAAATTCCAAAAGCATATCCATGCAACATTTAAAATGGCAGATGGGGGATACTTAATTTATTCGGATATTCGTCGCTTTGGTGAACTTCGATTTTTGGCAAAGATTGAAGATTATGTGCCGCTAACAAAGATGGCACCAGAGCCATTCGATGAGCATGCTTGTGAATTTTTTATAGCACAATCTAAATTACCAAAATATGAAAATAAAGCTGTGAAAGAGGTTATTATGGATGGGCAAGTCATCTCGGGCTGTGGCAATATTTATGCTACTGAAGCATTGTTTGCCCAGAAAGTTCATCCTGCACGGAAAATGAATCGCATTAGTGACAAACGTAAAAGAGCTTTATTTGAGGAAATTGTTGCTGTCCTATGCCAAAGTATTGAAGCGGGTGGTTCAACTATTTCTGATTATCGAAACATTAATGGGGAAGCCGGGAGTATGCAGAATCGGCTGAAAATGTATGGGAAAAAGATATGTCCAGTATGTGAAACAGCAACGAGTCAAATGACAATTGGTGGACGTACCTCTGTTTATTGCCCAAATTGTCAACATTAAAGGGGATTTAACGATGATTATCGGACTAACAGGAAGTATTGCAAGCGGCAAAAGTACAGTAGCAAAAATGATGACCGAACTAGGGTTACCGATTGTTGATGCAGATATTGTAGCACGAGATGTCGTAGAACCAGGAACAGAGACATTAGCTTTAATTGCTGAAAGCTTCGGACAAGCTATTTTGCTTGAGGATGGCAATTTAAATCGAACAAGGCTGGGGGATATTATTTTCCATGAGCCTGCCAAACGCAAAATTTTAAATGATATTATGCATCCAGCCATCCGAAAAGAAATGCTACGTCAACGTGATGCTTATTTAGAGGCAGGGTATCAGCATGTTGTGATGGATATACCATTGTTATTTGAGAGTAAGCTTCAGCATTTTGTGGAGCGTATCATTGTCGTATCGGTCAGTGAAGAAGTTCAGCTTCGACGCTTAATGGAACGTAATAATTTATCAAAAGAAGATGCTTTAGCACGTATGCATTCACAGCTACCAATGTCTGTCAAAGAAAAAGGCGCAGATGCGGTTATTTATAATAATGAGAATATAGAAAATACAGAGGAACAATTAAGGAAAATCCTCAGTTATTGGAATGTTATTTAATGGTTTCATTAAGATGCGTAGCAAAATATGTTTGCTGCGCATTTTTTAATGGGGAAACGACATAATAAGGATTAATTTTTCAGAAAATAAGAACTTTTATATTGTGAATATATAATGTTCATCTTTTTTAAAATTGTGTTATACTAATCACCATAAAGTATATAATTAATTAATCTGAGTATGTACTCACAGGAGGATATTATAAATGACAGTATCAATTGCTATTAATGGTTTCGGACGTATCGGACGTATGGTTTTCCGCCAAGCGATCGTACAACAGGATTTAAATATCGTTGCAATTAACGCGAGCTACCCAGCTGAAACGTTAGCACATTTGATTAAGTATGACACAAATCACGGAACATTTGAAGGTACGGTAGAACCAGCAGGCGATGCTTTAGTTGTAAACGGTAAACGTGTTCAAATTATTAGCGAACGTGATCCATTAAAATTACCTTGGGCAAAAATGGGTGTAGATATCGTTATTGAAGCTACTGGTAAATTTAATGAACGTGACAAAGCAGCAATGCACTTAGAAGCGGGCGCTAAAAAGGTTATCTTAACAGCACCTGGTAAAAACGAGGACGTAACAATTGTTTTAGGTGTAAATGATGACAAACTTGATATTGCTAAACATGATGTTATTTCAAATGCTTCTTGTACAACGAACTGCTTAGCTCCAGTAGCGAAAGTATTGAATGACACATTTGGAATTGAGAATGGCTTAATGACAACAGTTCATGCTTATACAAATGACCAAAAGAACCTAGACAATCCACATAAAGACTTACGTCGTGCACGTGGATGCGCACAATCCATTATTCCAACATCTACAGGTGCTGCAAAAGCATTAAAATTAGTTTTACCTGAATTAGAAGGTAAGATTCATGGTATGGCATTGCGTGTTCCTACACCAAACGTTTCTTTAGTAGATCTTGTAGTAGATTTAAATACGGATGTCACAGTTGATGCTGTCAATGCTGCATTCGTAAAAGCTGCAACAGAAGGTCCGATGAAGGGCATTTTGAACTTCTCTGTTGAACCATTAGTATCTTCTGATTACAACACAACTACTTACTCATCAACGGTTGATGGACTTTCTACAATGGTATTAGGCAGCCGTAAAGTAAAAGTACTTGCATGGTATGACAATGAATGGGGCTACTCTGCACGTGTAGTAGATCTTGTGAAAAAAGTAGCGAATGCTTTAGAAACAGTAAACGCATAAAAATTTCATCGTGAGCACATTGAAATCTAAGTGATTTCAATGTGCTTTTTTTATGCAGAGGAATACCGAAAATGGTTAAGTGTTATGTTATTTGTGCTACAATGGCAATCCTTCTAGACCTCTTAAATTTGAATAATTTTCTTATACTTTAGGTGCTTTAGGTTTATCATGTGCTCACAAACATGAATGCACTTTTCTTACATGTAGGAAATTTGTTATAATAGAAATATTAAATTGTTGTAAATCAGGAGAGTAATTATATGAGATGTCCATCTTGCCAATTTAACGGAACGCGTGTTGTGGATTCGAGGCCAGTAGATGATAATAAAGAAATTCGTAGACGTCGTGAATGTGAGTCGTGTGGCTTCCGTTTTACAACGTTTGAAAAAATTGAAGAGACACCATTAGTCGTAGTTAAAAAGGAAGGTTCACGAGAGGAGTTTAGCCGTGAGAAGGTACTTCGTGGACTTATTCGTGCTTGTGAGAAACGCCCAGTAGCGCTTGATGTACTGGAGGAACTTGTCCTATCTATTGAAAAAGATCTTCGTCGTATAGGCAATTCAGAAGTACGCTCAGAAGACGTCGGTGAAATGGTAATGGATCGCTTAGCTAAAATTGATGAGGTAGCCTATGTGCGATTTGCCTCGGTTTACCGTCAGTTTAAGGATATTAATGTTTTTATTGAGGAAATTAAAGATATTATTCAACGTCAAACGGAGAAAAAATCATAGAAAACAGAGAGGATGAATGACGTTGATTCATTTATATAAGGAATTGCAGCCTGGCGATCCTTTCGACATTCGTCTACCTCATGCATTTTCTACACAGGAGCGTCAATTAGTTACATTGTTTTATCAACCATTAACCGGCTCGGAGCCAATTAGCCTTTATTTAACGTTATGGGCTGAAGCTGAACAAATGCCAAAACAGCAAATGACCCATTATTATTTAATGAATGTGCTCGGTTTGCCCATTGGTAAAGTGTTTGAGGCCCGTATTGCACTGGAGGCAATCGGTTTGCTACGCACATGGAAAAAAGAAAATGCGGGTGAGCGTAGTTTTTTATATGAGCTACAGCGCCCACTTGATGCAGATAGTTTTATGAAAGATCCGTTGTTGTCGATGTTTCTGTTTAGTAAAATCGGCGAGCAGGCCTATCGAAACTTACGTCAGCGCTTTATGTCACCTGTAAAGGACAAAGAATTTAAGGATGTGTCTCGCGCCTTTATTGATGTCTTTAAGCCTGTTCATTCTAATATCCCATCCGATTTACAAGTGGATACGAGTCAAAAGGATAAACAGCAAAAAGTATATCCTTTTTATTTGGAGCAATTTGATTTTGATTTGTTGCAAGCAGGTTTGTCAGAGCAATTGGTACCTTCCAATTTGTTGACATTAGAAGTACGTGAAGCGATAGCGAAACTGGCATTTTTATATCATTTAACAGCCCTTGATATGCAAAAAGTGGTCATTCTTGCTTTGGACGATGATTTAGGAATTTCCCAAGAACGTTTACGCAAGGCTGCTGCCGATTTTTATAAATTAACAGTTTCAAAGGAACCGCCAAAACTAGCAAGAGTAAACGAACCTCTACCAGTAGCAGAAGTGGGGCAAAAAACGAAGGATCAGGAGCTCCAACATTATTTAGAGACAACAGCTCCTGTTCAAGTATTACGTGATATTAATAATGGTAAAGAACCATTACAAACGTCTGTTCAACTTGCAGAAAATTTAATCGTTCAGCACGGCATGCCAATTGGGGTAGTCAATGCATTATTAGAATACGTTATGCTAACGACAGATATGAAACTACCTAAAAAATATGTGGAAACGATTGCTGATCACTGGGTACGTAAAAATGTCCAAACGGCAAAGGAAGCAATGGAGCTTGCACGCCAAGAGCATGATAAATATACTGCTTGGAAAAACAAGCCACAAACTGCAAATAAAACGAGTCAACAGGTCAAAGGACGTTCAAGAAATCAGCGTGAAGAAAAAGTCCCCGAATGGTTTTATAAACGTAATGAAAAACAAGAGGAAGATGCTTCTAGCACGATAGACTTTGAAAAAGAACGTCAGAAAATATTGGAAATGCTAGGAAAAAGTGAATAGCAAAGAAGGTGAGCAACAATCGAACCTATAAATGGACCATTAAAACGAGCAATAAATGTACCGTCGTTTCAAGAACGCTATGAAGCTATGCGACGTGAAATTTTAGAACATCCACAAGTACAGGAATTTCTAGCTCAACATGCAGATGAATTAAACTACGAGAATATTGAACGAAATTTACCAAAGCTTCATGAATTTATTAGTCAATCTACAGAATGCTGTGGTTGCGATAATACCGAACACTGTACCAACTATTTAAAAGGCTTCCTCCCGACATTAAGAATCGTCAGGAATTCTATTGAAATGGACTATGTTCGTTGTGAGCAAAAGGTACGAGAAGAAGAACGCCGAGATGTTGCGAATATGATTGCAAGCATGCACATGCCAAAAGATGTGCTCCAAGCGACCATTCAAGATCTAAGTATTGATGATGAATCTCGCGTCGCGATTGCACAAAAAGCGGCTCAATTTGTAAAAATGACAAAAGAGTCAGGTCAACTACCCTCCAAAGGGTTTTACTTATTTGGTAAATTTGGTGTTGGGAAATCTTTTGTGCTTGGTGCTTTAGCTAATGAGCTAGCATCGATTAAAATTCGCTCTGTTGTTGTGTTTGTCCCAGAGTTTTTACGAGAAATGAAAAATGCTATAGGCGATAATACATTAAACGAGAAAATAGATTATATTAAAAAAGCTCCTGTCCTAATGTTGGATGATTTAGGTGCAGAAACTATGACGGCGTGGACGCGAGATGAAATTTTAGGAACCATTTTCCACTATCGTATGGCAGAGCAATTACCAACGTTTATCACGTCTAATTTTAATTATGATGAATTGGAGCACCATTTAGCACAGTCACAAAAGGGTGATATTGAAGTTGTAAAAGCAGGACGAATTATGGAGCGTATTAAAGCCTTGACTATACCGATTGAAATGCGAGGTAAAAATCGTCGTATGTAACATTGGTAGTTGCATTTTTCGACAATCGAGCGTATACTGACTCATATACTTAATATCAACATGCATTGATGAGGACATGAATTTTGTGTATCAGCTTATAGAGAGGGAAGTCATCGGCTGTAAACTTCCTAGTGTCGGCACATTATTTACTACCTACTGAGCAGCGAAAGGGATAATCTTTCGCCGGTCCCTAGCCCGTTAGCTAGCCTTGAGCTTCGTCTGACTTTAGATAAGTCGGAAGGAAGAAGGGTGGAACCACGAGCATACGCTTCGTCCCTTTCGTAGGGACGGAGCTTTTTTGTTTTCTAGCACATATGAAGAATACCCTAGAATGAGAAGGAAGCTGTTCGAAAAGTTGAAGACTCCGCTCGCAAGGATGGTGACCTCGTCCAAGAGAGGAGAGAACCGCTCAAAAAAGTGGTCACACAGCTCGCAAAGGAGTTGCAACCGCTCCAAGAAGGGGGAGAACCGCTCCAAAAGTAGTTCACACCGCTCCAAGGGAGGAGAAATCCGCTCCAAAAGACTTGAGACCTGCTCAAATAGGGTGCCCTAATTTCTAGCTAAGCTGAAATACTCGAACGATTGCCGGATTCACTCATCAATCATTATGAATTTAACACAACTAAAGGAGTGCAAAGAATATGTCAGAAATGATTAAATTAACTTTTCCAGATGGCGCTGTAAAGGAATTTGCAAAAGGCACATCAACTGATGACGTAGCATTATCAATTAGCCCAGGCTTACGTAAAAAGGCTTATGCGGGTAAAATTAACGGTGTGTTAGTGGATTTAAAAACACCAATTGAAGAGGATGCAACAATTGCAATCATTACACAGGATGATGAGGAAGCTCTTGAGATTTTAAGACATTCAACAGCTCACTTAACAGCGCAAGCTATCAAACGTCTATTCCCAGATGTGAAGCTTGGTATTGGTCCAGTTATTGAAGGTGGTTTCTACTATGATATTGACTCACCAACACCAATTACTGCTGAAGATCTACCTGCAATTGAAAAAGAAATGAAAAAAATTATTGCTGAAAACCTAGAAGTAGAACGCAAAAATGTAAGTCGTGCGGAAGCTCAAGCAATCTATGAAGAAATTGGCGATGAATATAAATTAGAATTACTAGAAGCTATTCCTGCTGATGAGCAAGTGTCTATTTATTATCAAGGAGAATTTTTCGACCTTTGCCGTGGTATTCACGTACCATCAACAGGTAAGCTTCGTGAATTCAAGCTTTTATCTTTAGCGGGTGCTTATTGGAGAGGAAACTCTGATAATAAAATGCTTCAACGTATTTATGGTACAGCGTTCTTCAAAAAAGAAGAATTAAAACATCACCTACAAATGTTAGAGGAAGCAAAAGAACGTGATCACCGTAAAATCGGGAAAGAATTAGACCTGTTCACAACTTCTCAAAAGGTAGGGCAAGGTTTACCACTTTGGTTACCAAATGGTGCAACAATTCGTCGTGTTATTGAGCGCTATATCGTGGATAAAGAATTATCACTTGGGTATAAGCATGTTTATACACCAGTATTAGGTTCGAAAGAGCTTTATCAAACTTCTGGTCACTGGGATCATTATCAAGATTCTATTTTCCCACCAATGGAAATGGATAACGAGACATTAATTATGCGTCCGATGAACTGTCCTCACCATATGATGGTTTACAAAAACAGCATGCATTCTTATCGTAACCTACCATTACGTATTGCAGAGCTTGGTACAATGCACCGTTATGAAATGTCAGGAGCAGTTTCAGGCCTACAACGTGTACGTGGGATGACTTTAAACGATGCTCATATTTTTGTTCGTCCAGACCAAATTAAGGCGGAGTTCCAAAAAGTTGTACAATTAATTTTAGAAGTTTATAAAGATTTTGATTTAAATGATTACTCATTCCGTCTATCGTATCGCGACCCAGCGGATACTGAAAAATACTTTGATGATGATGCAATGTGGGAAAAGGCACAAAGCATGTTAAAAGAAGCGATGGATGAGCTTGGCTTAGATTACTTCGAAGCTGAAGGTGAGGCTGCTTTCTATGGACCAAAACTTGACGTACAAGTAAAAACAGCGATTGGTAAAGAAGAAACTTTATCAACAGTTCAATTAGACTTCTTATTACCTGAACGATTTGACCTAACTTATGTTGGAGAAGATGGTAAACCACATCGTCCAGTCGTTATTCACCGTGGTGTAGTATCAACAATGGAACGTTTTGTTGCCTTCTTAATTGAAGAGTACAAAGGCGCATTCCCAACATGGTTAGCACCAGTACAAGTGGAAGTCATTCCAGTATCAAATGAAGCTCACTTCGACTATGCAAAACAAATTGAAGAACAATTAACTGCAGCTGGTTTACGTGTAGAAATGGATGACCGTGAAGAGAAATTAGGCTATAAAATCCGTGAAGCGCAAATGAAGAAAATTCCGTATATGCTTGTCATTGGGGATAAAGAGGTTGAGGCAAATGGCGTGAATGTACGTCGTTATGGCTCAAAAGATTCTGAAACAATTAGCTTTGAAGATTTCCTAGCAACGATTAAAGCTGAAATTACTAAATAAGCATTTACAAGAAACCCTCGCTTGCATAAGTGAGGGTTTCTGTATAAAATAAATCTTACTTTTGTATAAAATATTTCATTCTAGGTCAATATGGTAGAGATAAGAAATTAAACATTTGACAACTTATCATATACATGCTAATATAATTAAGGTTAATGAATACAAAGTTTGTGGTTGAAGTAGAGGCTGCCCGCTTCTCACCTGATACAACGCTTTAAAGGCTGTGAACAGGTATGACACGTTGAATTGTTTTGCGTAAACTTGCGCATGCACATATAGCGGGCGGACATCTTCAAAAATGTCCGTCCTTTTTTTATGGACATGACAAGAGGATGTACCGTTCAACCGGGCAAGGCTTTGCCCAAACCATGTATTCGCGACAACTACTTGGAGGTGGATTACTATTAGCAAAGACATGTATGTAAACGAAGGCATTCGCGCACGTGAACTTCGATTAATCGATCACAATGGTGACCAGCTTGGTGTAAAGACACGTAATGAAGCGCTAGAAATCGCCGCTCGTGTAAACTTGGATCTTGTCCTTGTGGCCCCTCAAGCCAAGCCGCCAGTCGCTCGTATCATGGACTATGGTAAATTTAAGTTTGAACAGCAAAAGAAAGACCGTGAAATTCGTAAAAATCAAAAGGTCATCGTAATGAAAGAGGTTCGTCTGAGCCCAACTATCGATGAGCATGATTTCCAAACGAAGTTACGTAATGCGATTAAATTCCTTGAAAAAGGCGATAAAGTAAAATGTAGCCTACGTTTCAAAGGTCGTGCGATTACACACAAAGAGATTGGTCAACGTGTGTTAGATCGTTTTGCTGAAGCTTGTGCTGAAGTATCAACGGTAGAACAAAAACCGAAGATGGAAGGCCGAAGCATGTTCTTAGTTCTTCAACCAAAGAACGAGAAATAATATTAGACGAACAGTTTAGGAGGAATTCGACATGCCAAAAATGAAAACTCACCGTGGAGCTGCGAAACGTTTCAAAAAAACGGGTTCAGGTAAATTAAAATACGACCGTGCTTATGGAAGTCACTTATTCGCAAACAAATCTACGAAACAAAAACGTCACCTACGTAAAGCAAACATCGTTTCATCTGGTGACTTCAAACGCATCAAATCTTTACTTGTTTACATGAAATAATTGACTACAAAAAAATACTAACATTCATTTTTTAATGAAAAGCAGGAGGTAATTCATATGCCACGCGTAAAAGGCGGAACAGTGACGCGCAAACGTCGTAAAAAAGTATTAAAATTAGCTAAAGGTTACTATGGTTCAAAACATACATTATACAAAGTTGCTAACCAAGCAGTAATGAAGTCAGGTCAATATGCATACCGTGACCGTCGTCAGAAAAAACGTGATTTCCGTAAATTATGGATCACTCGTATCAACGCAGCTGCTCGCATGAATGGTCTTTCTTACAGCCGTTTAATGCACGGTTTAAAAGTTGCAGGTATCGAAGTTAACCGTAAAATGTTAGCTGACCTTGCTGTAACTGATGCTGCAGCATTCACTCAATTAGCAGACGCTGCAAAAAAAGCAGTAGCTAAATAATAGTTGACAATGTCAATTATTATTTCTGCACCGAAAGCGTAGCGACAGGTGCCAAAAAGACTGATGGATTTTTCCATCAGTCTTTTTTATGTTAGATTAGTAGTATAACGTTTTTTGATAAGGAGTAGAGAATGGGACAAGCATTATTAGCTTATATGGGTATACTATCAATTGTGCTGCTCATTTTAATGGGTATGGACAAATCTCGTGCGAAAAAGCATGAATGGCGAATTGCAGAGCGCACTTTGTTTACATTAGCTATTGTAGGAGGGGCAGTTGGTGGTGTACTTGGTATGTATTTATTCCGCCACAAAACACGCCACAATAGTTTTGCATTTGGGTTTCCACTACTAGCAGCCATTCAACTATTTATTGTTGTACAATTGTGGGTTTAAACGAAAATAAGAAAAACACATCCTCATGAAGAGGATGTGTTCCGCATAAGCTGTTCAATGGGCTGCTTCCAATTAATTTTAGCACTTGGATAGTTCAATAAAATTTCTTGCTGTAAATATTCAAAGTCGCTCTTGGTGAAGCCTTGCAACGTTGCGGCATCTCGAGCACCAACGAAGATAGTGACAACCTCGAAGGCATCTTCTGTCGTACCCAGGTATTTTTCACCTTCAAAAAGAGCACCCTTATAAGAAATAAAGAAATTTTTGCGGACATTTTTAACGTCATCATAAAAATAATATTGGCCTTTTTCATAGGCTTCATCAAGTTTGCGTTTAGGATCGGTTATATAACGAATCGCTTTATAAAATACATAGATAATAAGCGCTATTACAGCAAGTCGAATTAGTAACGGCAACATGTTTAAATTTCCCCCTTGAAGAAAGGTTATTCTTTCCTATACGATTAGAGAGGTCAAATAGTTTCACTTTTACTTAAATATTTTTTAGAAATTTAGGAGAAAAAAATGAATTTACAACAATTGTTTACTATGCAAAAAGAGCTTGATGATTTTATCGAGCAAACACAAAATATTCAACAAGATGTATTTCAAGAAAAGGGCTTGGCATTAATGGTAGAGCTTGCTGAGCTTGCCAATGAAACGCGCTGCTTTAAATTTTGGAGTACTAAAGGACCATCAGCACGTGAAGTCATTTTAGAGGAATATGTTGATTCTATCCATTTTATCTTATCCCTTGGCTTATTAAAGGGCTATACATCCATTGAAAAGTGGCCAGTAATTGAAGAGCAAAGAAATTTAACGGAAACTTTTTTACAGACACAAAGTGCTATTTTAACATTTATTCAACAACCTACTCAGGATCACTATTTAACCATTTGGCAATGCTATGGATTACTAGCGTATAATCTTGGATTTACATTTGAGGATGTTGTTGGTGCTTATATTGAAAAAAATCAAGAAAATTATAATCGTCAGCGCTCAGGCTATTAAAATTAAGAAATACACCAATTTTCAGACGATTAAGCTAGGAATATTTCGGTAAACGAAGTATAATAAAGAAGATACAAGAAGTAGGAGGCCAAAGGATGACACAACTAGATCCAACATTACAAATGTTTAAAGATTTAACAGATGCGAATGGTATTGCAGGTAATGAACGTGCACCTCGTGAGGTCATGAAAAAATACATTGCACCATATGCAGACACTGTAGAAACAGATAACTTAGGTAGTGTAATTGCTAAAAAAGTGGGCGATGAAAACGGTCCAAAAATTGTCGTAGCAGGACATTTAGATGAAGTAGGTTTCATGGTTACGCAAATCGATGACAAAGGCTTTATTAAATTCCAAACAGTAGGCGGCTGGTGGAGCCAGGTTATGCTTGCACAGCGTGTAACAATTACTACACGTAAAGGTGACGAAGTGATTGGGGTTATTGGTTCAAAGCCACCACATATTTTACCTGCAGATGTGCGTAATAAAGTGGTAGACATTAAAGATATGTTTATTGATGTAGGTGCTGCTTCTAAGGATGAAGTACTTGAATGGGGCGTACGTCCTGGCGATATGGTAACACCATACTTTGAATTTAACGTCATGAAGAATGACAAGTATCTATTAGCAAAAGCTTGGGATAATCGTATCGGTTGTGCTATTGCTATTGATGTAATGAAAGCGTTACAAAATGAAAAGCACCCAAATATTCTTTATTCTGTAGGAAATGTGCAAGAAGAAGTTGGGCTTCGTGGTGCTAAAACGGCAACACATAAAATTCAACCAGATATTGGCTTTGCAGTTGATGTAGGTGTAGCGGGAGATACTCCAGGAGTTACAGCAAAAGAATCAACTAGTAAAATGGGTGCTGGCCCACAAATCGTTGTGTATGATGCATCAATGGTTTCACACCGTGGCTTACGTGAGTTTGTATTAGATGTAGCAGATGAGCACAATATTCCATATCAATTTGAAGCGATGGCTGGCGGTGGTACAGATGCTGGCTCCATCCATGTAACAGCAAATGGTGTACCAGCACTATCCATCGGTATTGCGACACGCTACATCCATTCACATGCAGGTATCCTACATCGTGATGATTATGATAATGCTGTTAAATTAATGGTAGAAGTCATTAAAAAATTAGACCGTGAAGCAGTGAATAAAATTACATTTGACTAATAAGCAGATGAAGGGTAGCTAGTTTAAACTAGCTATCTTTTTTATGTTGTATGCATAATTATTCAAAAGTACGAATTTTTGTCACATTTGAAGACGAATGAATAATTACTAAAATAAATTATAAAAATTCAGTTGATTTTATATTTATGCATGTTATACTAATTTCAACAGCAACGATATAAGGAGCGAATGCTATGAAATTACTCGAAGAAGTCCAGTTAAAGTTAGTGTCTAGTTTAAAAGGAAAGGATTTACTAACTTTGCTAGACTATACTAGTCAAGAGGTTCAAGAACTTATTGAATTAGCGACACAGCTTAAAATGATTACAAAAGAAGGGAAATGCCCAAGATTATTAGAAGGTAAAACACTTGGCATGATTTTTGAAAAACATTCAACTCGTACACGTATTTCATTTGAAGTTGGCATGAATCAATTAGGTGGAAAAAGTATGTTTATGCATGCTCGCGATTTACAGATTGGTCGTGGGGAATCAATTTATGATACAGCCCATGTATTATCAGGTTATTTAGATGGTATTATGATTCGTGCAAACTCTCACGCAATGGTCAAAGAGTTGGCGGAGCATGCTGCCATTCCAGTTATCAATGGATTAACGGATATTTATCACCCTTGTCAAGCATTAGCGGATTTAGAAACGATTGCAGAGAATAAAGGAATTTTAAAAGGGCTTAAAATTGCCTATGTGGGAGATGGCAACAATGTAGCGCACTCACTTGTTGTTGCTTCAGCACATGTAGGGATGAACGTCGCAGTGGCAACGCCAGTTGGTTATGAATGTGATGCAGAAGTAATCGCAAAAGCACAGGCAATTGCAGCGGCTAATGGCAGTACAATTATGATCACAAATGACCCTGTAGAAGCTGTATTAAATGCAGATGTGGTCTATGCGGATGTTTGGACATCAATGGGTCAAGAGGAAGAGGCGGCAAAACGATTACAAGATTTTGCAGGCTATCAAATTAATGATGAACTAGTTGCCTATGCAAAATCGAATTATATGTTCTTGCATTGTTTACCAGCACATCGTGAAGAAGAGGTTGCGACTTCTGTTATTGACGGGCCTAATTCTTATATTTTTGAACAAGCTGAAAATAGATTACATGCACAAAAAGCAGTGCTAGCATCGATTTTAGCTTAGAATTTGGACATTCCTATGAGTTTGAGAAGTACGATAAAGAGAGTTCACTTGGGCAACAGAGGGTATCCATGTGAATAACATACTGTGGTAGGCAGACAGAGGGATGTATACCGCGCGCGATGTTTGTTGTCAAGATGGATGGCTACATCGCTACATAGTAAAGTAACCTGGGAGACGCTAGGTTACTTTTTTACTTGTGAACAAAGATCAGATTGACGTTTTGCTATGAATAAACAATCAACCCGCTGATGATTCGACAATCAGCGGGTTATTGCTAGTTATAGGTTGAAAATCTTTCCTGGATTCATAATGTTATGTGGATCGAGTGCTGCTTTTATACTCTTCATGACTGCTAAAGAGGTACCATGCTCAGTGGCTTGATATTTCATTTTGCCAATGCCAACGCCATGTTCACCTGTGCATGTACCGCCTCGAAGTAAAGCATATTGAACGATCTGTTCATTGAAGCGGTCTGCTTTTGCCTGCTCCTCTTTGTCATTTGGGTTTAACATTAAGAGAGCATGGAAATTACCGTCACCTACATGGCCTACAATCCCACCGGCAAGTCCAACATGATCAAGCTGTTCACGTGCATATAAAATGGTTTCTGCAAGCATAGAGATCGGTACACAGACATCCGTTGACATAAGCTTCTTCCCGGGGTATGCATGAATATACGCATACGCTAACGAATGACGGGCCTCCCAAAGTTTATTACGAGCAGCAGTATCTTGTTCAAATTCAACGGATAGACAATGAAAGTCCTCAAAAATTTCAGTGGCAAATGCTATATCTGCATGCATACCTGCTTCATTACCGTGAAATTCTAAAAATAAAGTTGGTTTTTCGTTGAAGGAAGTATCATTATAGATGTTGGCTTGTGTAATAGAGGCTTCATCGACCAATTCCACTCGTCCAATTGCAATACCTGCCTGCAATAAAGCAGTGACGGCACTGACAGCATCTCCTACTGTGTCAAAAACCGCACGCCCTGCAGTTACAAATTCCGGTATACCATAGACTTTCAAAGTTAACTCAGTAAAGCAGCCAAGTGTCCCTTCTGAGCCGACAAATAAACCGTTTAGATGATAACCAGAAGAGGACTTTGCCGCCAAATTGCCAGTATGGATAACAGAGCCATCTGCAAGTACAACTTCTAAATCACGAACTTGGTCACGCATGACACCGTAGCGCACAGCAGTAGTGCCACTAGCATTAGTTGCTGCCATACCACCCAGTGTGGCATCTGCACCTGGATCTACTGTGAATTGAAGACCATGTTTTTTTAACTCCTTATTTAATTGGGAGCGTGTGACACCAGGCTGTACTTTTACAAGAAGGTCATCTGGTCGAACTTCTAAAATAGCATTCATTTCAGAGAAATCAATAGAAATACCATGTGAAATGGGAATGGCATTGCCTTCCAAGCTAGAGCCAACACCGAATGGTACAACAGGAACAAATTGTGCATGCGCAATTTTTAGGATGGCACTGACATCTGCTGTGGAGCGGGGAAAAACAACGATATCAGGTAGGCTCATCGCATGATGAGATTCATCCTTCCCATGTAGCTGTCGTACCGTTTCGTTGGTTGACACTTGATCTTCTACTAAGACCTGTTTGAGTTGATTGACAATTAATTCTACAGCAATAGTCATTCCAATCCCTCCAAATTTTCTGATAACTAAAACTTTATCATGCATTTATTGGAATTGGAATGCACTCTTCATAAAAAATCAGTTAGCAAATGCTTTTTCTAGTTTTTGAACGAATGCATCTTGTTCAGATGTACTTGATTGTTTCCACCATTTTTCAAAAAACACCCCAAGTCCTGGGAGTAAATGCTCTTCTCCACGGCTAATTGCATCTTCGACAATATCTTTAAATTCAGCTGCAGATTGACCATGGACATTCGCTGTAATGGCATCTCTTATTTGAAAATTCATCTATTTCGCCTCCTTAGTAGTAATTTGTCCAACCTTCGTTTAAATATGTATGAAATCCCACAGAAAATATAAGATTTTTACAATAACATACTGTAATTATGTATAAATATGTAAAGAATTTGAGCCATTCTAAGTTATGAAATGATGAAAAAGACCATTCGCCTTCTATCATCAGCAGCACTAAGATAGGATTACCTAGGAATTAGGACTGTGCATAGTCGATTGGAAAGAAGAAAATGACCATTGAGAGCAAAAAACTGTCGTCTACTCAGACGTTCGAAGAAGTATTAGAAGCTGTGCAACCAATGATTACATCGATAATAACTAAGCTTCAAATTTATAAGGATTTTGATTATTATCGTCAAATTGCTTCTATTGCTGTATGGAAAGCATGGCTAAAAGCACAACCAGCAAAAGGACAATTTTCAGCTTATATATATTCTTCGATAAAAGGAGAGATTTTAAATGAATTATCTAAGGAAAAAAATTATTTAGAGCGAATAACAGTTGTTGAGGATGAAACACTCCATTATATGCTTAGTGAACGCGAGAGAGGGGAGAGTCAAAAAAGTTCCGACTACCTTGAATGTATTTTTACCCAATTAGAGCAGGGAGAAAGACATATAATCCTTCTTTATTATGTAGCTGGTTATAATGATCGAGAGATTGCTGACATCCTAGGTTTATCTAACGCTGTCAGTAAAAAAAGACGAATGAGAGTCATTCAAAGGCTAAGAGAACCAATTTTTCAAGTAGAGTAAAGCACTAAAATATCAAAAGTATGCTAATATTGAAATAAAATGAATATTAGCATACTTTGTTAAAGTGCATACAAATTCCGATAAAAGTGTTATGATTTGTAAGAAGTCAAAGAAATATACAAGTCTAAATTTATTATTCAATATAGATAGATAAATTTTCCTAGTGAATGTTTATAGAGTGGTATGGAGGGTTTGTATTGGAGAAATGGTTTAATCGGGTAGAGAAAAAAGAGGTTTGGTTTATAGTATTGCCACTAATACTTGTCATACCATTATTAAGCTTCAGTCATCAGCTATACGATGTTTTTCAAGGAGACATCTACAGTAATTTAGAATTAGTGATACGAGTATTAATTATTGCATTTACAATGGCGATTGCCATCCAATCCTATTTAGTATTTTCACATTTATTATCAAATCAAACTTTATACATAGGTAATATGTTTTTTGTCGTTTCATTACTAGAATTAGCAGGCTTGTTTTCAAGTCAAAATCAATCCTTACATATAATCTTGCGTTTGTTCCTTTCAGTTGGGTTTTTATTTCTTATTTTACATCCTCGAAAACAAATGACCCTCAACTATCGAAAGTTTTCATATGCAAGTTCATTGCTTTTCGTAATAGGAAGTATTTTTCTGGTGTATATGACGGCCGACATCATGACAGGTCAGTTGCTGGATCTTATCGATAATATCGTACACTTATTGGCCATTATTTTTCAAATTTTAACTATTGTTATTATTAGTAGGTACATAAAAAAAATACCGAAGCAATCCATGTTGCTAATTAGTGCAGCTATCTCCTTAATAATTAGCGATGCCTTTTTTATAATTAGTCAAGATCAAAATGCTATTTGGGATTTCTCTGCATTGATCTATCTATTTTTGGCTTTTTACTTTTTCTTAAAAGCCATTTTTTATACATCTGTTGAAAAGCCGTTTCAACAACTGTTAAAAATAAAAAAGGATCTTGAACAATCCCAACAAGAACTTCGGTTTCAAGCTTATCATGATGATATTACACTGTTGCCAAATGAACATTTATTACTAAAAACATTAAAAGACAAATTACACGATAATAATAAAACGCAAAAAGCAATCATAGCCATAGAAATTGACCGTTTTGCAGCTATTCGTTCATCGATAGGGATAAGCAATTCTAATAAAATGATGAAGCTTGTCGCCAAGCGTATACAAACAATTGTACCTCCCCATTATTTTGCTACTAAATTACAAGAGGGACAATTTGTTATTTATATTAACCATGTAAAAACAATTGAAGAATTATTACAATTTTGCTTAAATCTCAAAAGTGCCATGAAAGATCCATTGCAGGTACAATTATTTTCGTTAAATGGCAATCTAAATATGGGGATTGCTCTTTATGAGGATCAATGGACTAGCGAAGAGCTACTGATGCATGCACAGCTAGCAATGCGTGAGGCTAAACAAATACCTCAAAGGTTTCTTTTTTATAAACCGTATATGTCAAAGGGCATCGCAGATCGAATTCTGTTAGAGCAGGACTTACATAATGCATTAGAAAATCAGGAATTTTATTTAGATTATCAACCACAGGTTAATTTAAAAACCGGGACCGTTGAATCTGTTGAAGCATTAGTTCGCTGGCGTCATCCAACTCGTGGCTTTATTCCACCTGATGTATTTATTCCGATTGCTGAGGAATGTGGCCTAATTATTCCATTAGGTAAATGGATTTTAGAAACTGCTTGTATGCAAGCGAAAACATGGGAGAGACAAGGGCTACCACAGATGAAAGTAGCAGTGAATTTATCCCTTGGACAATTGTTCCAGCAAGATTTAGTAGAAATGGTAGAACATATATTGCAACGTACAAATTTAGAACCTAAATTTCTTCAATTAGAAATTACTGAAAGTATGACGATGAATATCGATCAAATGACACAGCTTTTACATGAGTTAAAGGCACTTGGCATTCAAATTGCCGTCGATGATTTTGGAACAGGCTATTCATCCTTATCGTATTTGAAGGATTTTCCAATTGATTGTCTAAAAATCGACCGCACCTTTGTAAGAAATGTTCCAAATAATCCGAATGATGAAGCGCTTGTATCCATGATTATTTCAATGGCTAAACATTTACGCTTGAAGGTTGTTGCGGAGGGCATTGAAGAAGTGGAGCAACTATCTTTTCTAATAGAAGGTGGCTGTGATTATATCCAAGGCTACTTATTTAGTAAGCCAATCTCTCCACAGCAAATTTCAGAAACCTTTAGCGAGCTACACCGTCATGTGGAAAACGTTTTAACACCGCTACAATATAATGAGGACTATATGATTTAAAATAAAAAAGGACCTGCTTATTTCCAATAATAAGCAGGTTTTTGATCTTTAGTGAACAAGATATTCTTCCTTTAATTCTGATATATCCACTTCTGATCGCTCTTCTAATGAACGGCGGAGGTGAACTGTCGCTGTTCTCTCATCGTCATGGAGTTTATCGATCCAGATGGAAACGCCATTATAGCTCACTTCATATTCTAGCGGTGAGGCGACAATTTCTTGTGCACGCTGATAATCCAACGGAAGCCCCCCTTATTTTTTCTTCTTATTTTTATTTTGCGCAACTGAGTTAATCAGCTCCATGAACTCTTGAGAAAATTCCTCACTAACCTTGTTTGGTGCTATCTTTTGGTTTTTTGGTGTTTGAGGTAATGAACCTTTATTATTACTTTGACCTTGTTTATTATCTCTTCCCATGTGAGTTGCTCCTTTCATGTTGATATCTTTTAATATGGCTTTGAACTGAATTTTTTATCCCGTAATTAAAATGAGTAAAACGCTAATTCACATGTGGAAAAGTCGCATCAATTTTTGTTTTATGAGAACAATAAGTAGAACTAAGATTTTTTGATGGAAAAATTATTATCCAACAAAGCCCAATTTTGAGGGAATGGGAATCCTAATGCCCAATAACTGATACCACGAAGATTATATTGTTTAACCATGTCAAATTTAGCCTGTGCACTCCTTGCATCTTCAAACCATACCTCATGATTTCTTCCTTGCTCATCAACATATCGATAAAAAGGAGATTGTGCTATCGGATCAAATTGAATCGTTGCCCCATACTTGATGGCCCTATCCAATGCTTCCTGTGGACTGAATGTTTCGGCTTCTTGCCCTTTGACATGTGGTAAAAGCCAGTCTCTTGCATACAGTTCAAAGCCCAATAAAATTTTATCAGCAGGCATTTCCGTTAAAGCATATTCCACCACTCTTCGCATTTCATTAATAGGAGAAATGGCTTGAGGAGGGCCAAAGCGGTATCCCCATTCATATGTCATTAATACTACGAAATCTGCTATTCTACCGTGTGCCTCGTAATCCTGAGCTTCATATAACGTTCCAGCCTGTGTAGCACTCGTTTTGGGTGCGAGAGCCGTGGACACAAGATAACCCTTTGGATGAAGTGTATCAGCTGCTAGTTGAATGAATGCATTATAATTTTCACGATCTGCTGGCAAAACATTTTCAAAGTCAATATTCAAGACTTTATAACCTTTATTTTGCATCACTTGTAAAACATTATTCATCACCTTTTTTTGCAGATCTGCATTGGATAAGACGACATGTGCTAAATTTGAGCCCTCTTCTGTAGAAGTAAAATTAGTGAGCGTTAACATAGGGATGATGTTGTTAGCTTTTGCAGCCATAATCATTTTTTCATCATTTATTGGTTGTAACGTACCATCTTCCTTCATCATATAAGCAAAGGGACTAAAATAAGTTAGTAAATGACCAATTGCATTAATGGAGTCAATTGCTTCTTCTGAAGGTTGGTAGGAATAAGCGTTGACTTCAATCAGTGGTAACTTCCTTGGAATAATTAAATGAGTACCAATGTATAGCATATTAGGATTAGTAATATTATTTTCCGCCGCAATGGCTTGAATCGTTGTTCCGTATCGCTGAGCTATTTGCCATAATGTTTCTCCTGGCTGCACGCTATGAATAATTGGTGGAATCAATAATTTTGTTCCAGGTGTTATCCTATCAGGATTTGTTAGATGATTTGCTGTCACGATGGATTGTACAGGAACGCTAAATTGATGTGCGATTGACCATAACGTATCTCCACTTCGAACGGTATAAATTATATAAGGAGAAGGAATAACCAGTGATTGTCCGATAGCTAATTGATCGGGTGTAGTCAATGCATTTAATTGACTGAGCGTTTGAACAGGTACAGTATAACGATTAGCAATTTGCCACAGTGTTTCACCAGCACTCACTACATGAATAAGCATAGAACACCTCCAACACGATGATATTAGTGCATCATATGTTTCAATTATGAAAAAGAGAATGTTAGGTTGAGTCTAGTATAAAAGCAAATTCTTTCTAAATTAGTTGCATAGGATAAGTATCATTGTGAGAAAGGGGTTTGATGTTGAAAAAGGTAAAGCTCACGGGTAGAATCGTTACTCCTGAAGATTCTGATTATGAAAAAGCGAGGACGAACAATAATCTAAATAACCCTAAATATCCGAGTGTCATTGTGTTTTGTCAAGAAACGAAAGACGTGGTCAATGCATTGAAGTGGGCTAGAGAAAACAATGAGCCTTTTCGAATTAGAAGTGGACGGCATAGCTATGAAAATTTTTCATTATTAAATAAAGGTCTTGTCATTGACGTAAGCGACATGAATTCTATATCAATTGATCGGTCAGAAATGACAGCTAAAATCGATGCTGGAGCCAATATGGGTAAGGTATATCGTGCATTATGGGAGCACGGTGTAACCATTCCTGGTGGCACAGAAAGCAGTGTGGGGGTGGTCGGCTTATCCCTTGGCGGGGGAATTGGGATGCTATCACGTCCATTTGGTTTAACTTGTGATAGTCTCATAGAAATAGAATTGGTGGTCGCTGATGGACAGGAGGGGGTTCGGGTAATCAAAGCAAATAAGCAAAAAAATAATGAGCTCTTTTGGGCAAGTTGTGGTGGCGGGGGTGGAAACTTTGGCATTGTAACCGCATTGACATTTAAGTTACATGCTATCCATGATGTATCACTCTTCTCTATTACCTGGGGATGGGATGATTTTGAAGTAGCTTTTGATGCATGGCAGAAATGGGCTCCCTATACCGATAAACGTCTAACCTCTCAAATTGAGTTAAAGACAAGGGAAATTGGAGAAATTGTCGCACAAGGGGAGTTTATTGGAACGGCAGCTGAATTAAAGAAATTACTTCGCCCCCTAAGAAAAACAGGTTCGCCAACAAGCATATGGATAAAGGAAGTGCCTTATATCCAAGCAGTAGAATTTTTTGATGTACCAAGTGGCAATCTCCCAGCACTTCGAAAACGGTCAGGATCATTTATTAAAAGACCCTTTCCATATAAGGCGATTCAAACAATGAAAGATTATTTAGTCAATGCTCCCAATCTAAATACAACGATTTGGCAACAAGCTTTAGGAGGTGCAATCAGTGAAATTGCACCAAATCGCACGGCATATTACTATCGAGATGCATTAATTGCTCAAGAATATAATACTTCCTGGGAAAATCCAAATGAAGAAGAACCAAATATCAAATGGGTAGAAAACTTACGGCGAGCTTTATCACCTTATACAGCTGGTGATTATGTTAATTTTCCAGATCTATTGATTCCGGACTGGCCAACAGCCTATTATGGTCGTAATTTTAGAAGGCTTCGAGAAGTGAAAACAAAATATGATCCGTTAAATGTATTTCAATTTCCACAGAGTATTCCACCTATTAGAAAATGGTTATAGACATTTAGTAGAGCAGGGTGCAGAGGCATTGCTGCTCTTTTTGATTGCATGATTAGTCATTAGAATAGAAATAGTTGTTCGTAATAAGATGAAAAAAATCGGTTAAGAGGATCAATCCATTATTTTTGTACATGGATTTGTCTGTGATCAAACCATGTGATGTTATAACTCTTAATTTGCGCAGCTGTTAATAGACCAAGCTTTTGTAGAAGATATCGTCGCTCGCTACGGTGGTGAAGAATTAGTTATGATTTTACCAGCGAACGAGATAGCTATATTGAACAGAGTGTATTATCTTTGGTTTAGGCATTGAAACGAAGAATCACAGAAGTGACATTGAAAAAAGCAAACGAAGCATTATATGGTCAAAACATTATGGACCAATCAAGTCACTCATTTTCATGAAATAAAGGAATGAGTTTTACTTTTCAGCTAATAATTTTTCGATAGATGGAAGATCTGCTGGTGCAAATGGCAGGTCAAGCAACTGATTACGAGCTACCCATCTTGCTTCAGCATGTTCAAGTATTTCTGGTACGCCTTGTATGATAGAAGCTTTATAAGTTTCTAAGTGAACGAAAAATTGATCGTATTCATGAAAGGTTTCGGCTACTTGTTCACCTACTCGAATCATACAGTTAAATTCCTCAAGGATTTCGCGATAAAGTGCTTGTTTAGGAGTTTCGCCTTGTTCTATTTTCCCACCAGGGAACTCCCAATAGTTTGCAAGTACCATCGTTGGATTTCTTAAAGCACAGAAAATTTCTTGTTGCTCATTTTCGATAATTGCACCGACTACATGGATTGTTTGTTTCATTTATATTCTCCCGTCCTTAATTAAACAAATACTTTCAAATATGTATAAGTATAGCATGTTTATTTCTTATCAGTTGCCTAAGCGCGTCTTTTGATGATTGGAAAAATAACAGTTTTTTCACATGGCTATGAAATTAGCCATTTTCTAAGGTATAATAATGGTCACTATATAGGAAAAAGGCGGTAAGAAGTAGCGATGAAAAGAATCGAATCTACGCAAAATGCGTTAGTGAAATATTGGAAGAAGCTAGCGACAACTAGAAAAGAACGTGAACGATCAGGTGAATTCATAGTAGAGGGCTTTCATCTTGTTGAAGAAGCATTAAAAAATAAAGAGCAAGTATTGCAAATTATTGTACGTGAAGGTATTGATTTACCGATGTTATGGCCGATTGATGATGTCGCTATTGTAGAGGTAACGGCAGTGGTAGCGAAGGAATTTGCTGAAACTGAAACATCACAAGGTGTTTTTGCTGTGTGCAAACAGCCGGTATTAGAGGATGAAGTGATGGCAACTTGGCGCAAAGTCTTATTAATAGATGCTGTCCAAGATCCTGGTAATATCGGTACAATGCTCCGTACAGCAGATGCGGCAGGATTAGATGCCGTTGTTTTAGGGAAGGGTTGTGCCGATATTTACAATCCTAAAACACTACGTGCCGCACAAGGCTCTCATTTCCATATCCCAGTAGTACGTGGAGAATTGGCTGAATGGATCGATTTGCTACAGGAGCAAAGTGTACCTGTATTTGGAACTGCATTGGATGAGGATGCAGTACCATATAGTGATATCAAGCATACGGGTTCATTTGCGATTATTATGGGGAATGAAGGAAGCGGCATTCAGCCACAACTGCTGGCGAAGACTGATCAAAATATGATTATTCCTATTTTTGGACAGGCTGAATCTTTAAATGTGGCAGTAGCAACGGGAATCGTTTTATATGGTTTTGTGAAGTAATTTAAAGATAATTGCGAGATTCAGGCGGTTGTCTCTTGATTTGCTACAGTTTATTCATGTATAATCTAAGCTAAAATTAAGTTTAAATAGTAAATGCTTTGACCGGGAAGTAGTAAAGATTGTGAATGGACGACAGGGAGCGTAAGGCCAGAGATTGAGAGCCAACGCCGTACCAATGCAGTTTTGAATTCAGCCCGCGAGCAGCAACCGGGACCAGCTTGATGCTGTAAAGGTATGCCGGCTTTATCAAGTCGTTATGTCAATGAAGTGATTGTAAGGATAGTTGACCTTGCAATAACTAGGGTGGTACCGCGAATATGTCCTCGTCCCTTTTTAGGGGCGAGTTTTTTTATGTTAAAAAACAGGCATGTATTTTCTAAGGAGGTTTTATCATGGAAGAGCAATTAAAACAATTAGAGCAAGAAGCACTTGCAAAAATTGAAACAGCTGCAAATTTAAAAGAATTGAATGAAGTGCGTGTTGCATATCTAGGAAAAAAAGGACCGATCACTGATTTATTAAAAGGGATGGGGAAATTATCAGCTGAAGAGCGACCAAAAATGGGCGCTTTAGTGAACAATGTTCGTGAAAATGTGACAGCAGTATTGGAGTCAAAAGTTGCTGTACTTGAAGAAGCGGCTATTGCTGAAAAATTGGCAAGTGAGTCGATTGATGTTACTTTACCTGGTCGTGAAATCAAAGTTGGCAATCGTCATCCTTTGACACGTGTCGTTGAAGAAATTGAAGATTTATTTATCGGAATGGGTTATGAAATTGCTGAGGGTCCAGAAGTAGAAAAGGACTACTATAACTTTGAGGCACTGAATTTACCAAAAGGACATCCTGCTCGTGATATGCAAGATTCGTTCTATATTTCCGAGGAAATATTACTTCGTACACATACTTCCCCAGTACAAGCTCGTACAATGGAAGCTAAAAAAGGAGAAGCTATTCGTATCATTTGTCCTGGTAAAGTGTTTCGTCGGGATAATGATGATGCAACACACTCCCATCAATTTATGCAAATTGAAGGTTTAGTCATTGGCGAAAATATTCGTATGAGTGATCTAAAAGGAACACTCGATACATTAGCGAAAAAAATGTTCGGTGCAGACCGAGAAATTCGACTTCGTCCGAGCTTCTTCCCGTTCACTGAGCCTTCAGTAGAAATGGATATTTCTTGTTTCAAATGTGGTGGAGCAGGTTGTAACGTATGTAAAAGCACAGGCTGGATCGAGATTCTAGGTGCAGGTATGGTTCATCCAAATGTCTTAGAAATGGCTGGCTATGATCCGAAAAAAGTTTCTGGTTTTGCATTTGGTATTGGTGCCGAACGTATTGCGATGTTGAAATATGGTGTCGATGATATTCGTCATTTCTATACAAGCGACACTCGTTTCTTATCACAATTCGAGCGAACAGAAGCGTAAGGGGGATAAAACATGTTAGTATCATTAGAATGGTTAAAAGATTATGTTAGTACACAGGACTTGGCACCTGAGCTATTAGCTGAAAAAATTACACGCTCTGGTATCGAAGTAGACGCAGTAATCGATCGAGCTAATGCTATGGATAAAATTGTGGTAGGTTATGTTGTATCAAAAGAAAAACATCCAGAAGCAGATAAATTAAATATTTGCCAAGTAGATGTAGGAGAAGAAGAGCCACAACAAATTATTTGCGGGGCTCCGAATGTAGATGCTGGTCAAAAAGTAATTGTTGCTCGCCCGGGTGCACATTTACCAGGTGGCATTAAAATTAAAAAAGCTAAACTTCGTGGCCATGAATCAAATGGTATGATTTGTTCATTACAAGAGCTTGGGATCGAAGGGAAGCTTGTCCCTAAGGCTTATTCAGAAGGGATCTACGTACTGCCAGCGGATGCAGAAGTAGGTTCAGATGCACTGGCAATTTTAGGCTTACGTGATACAGTACTAGAGTTAGGCCTAACACCGAATCGCTCAGACGCTCTTTCTATGCTAGGTGTAGCTTATGAGGTAGGCGCAATTCTTTCAGAGGAAATTAAATATCCAGAAATTGCGTATCAAGTAGCTAGTGAAAAAGCACAGGATTTCCTGAAGCTTCGTGTGGAAGATTTACAAGCGAACCCAATGTATGTAGCAAAAGTAGTGAAAAACGTAAAAATCGGTGAATCACCAATGTGGCTACAAAATCGCTTAATGGCTGCGGGTGTACGCCCACACAATAATGTCGTAGATGTAACAAACTATGTACTAATGGAATATGGTCAACCTCTGCATGCTTTTGACTATGATAGCCTTGCAACTGGCGAAATCGTCGTTCGTAAAGCAACAGAAGGTGAAAAAATTACAACATTAGATGATCAAGAACGCACATTAAAAGCTTCAGATTTAGTCATTACGAACGGTAAAGAGCCTGTCGCAATTGCGGGTGTAATGGGTGGTGCCAATTCAGAGGTAACGGATTCTACAACGACTGTAGTCATTGAATCAGCTTATTTCGATGGTTTAACAGTGCGCCAAACGTCTCGTCACCTTGGCCTACGTTCAGATGCATCTGCACGTTTTGAAAAAGGGGTAGACCCGAACCGTGTTTTACCTGCTGCTGAACGTGCTGCCGCTTTACTAGCTGAATTAGCAGGTGGTGAAGTATTAGAGGGTACATGTGTAGTAGATGAATTAGAAAAAGCACCAGCACGAGTTGTTGTTTCCCCAGATTTTATTAATGAGCGTTTAGGAATGAAGATCTCTTTAGAAGATATGCTTTCAATTTTAGAGCGTCTAAAATTTGGTGTAGAGGCAGCAAATGGTTTATTAATTATTGATGCTCCAACACGTCGCCAAGACATTAAAATTGAAGAAGATATCGTAGAAGAGATTGCCCGTCTTTATGGGTATGATGAAATCCCTATGACGTTACCAGAGGGTGCAACACAAGTGGGCAATCTAACATCTTACCAAGCAAATCGTCGTGTTGTGCGTCATTTCATGGAGGGTGCAGGGCTTTATCAAGCTGTAACATATTCATTAACATCTGATGCATTATCACAACGCTTTGCCTTGAAAGCCGAGCCAGTAACTCGTTTACTAATGCCAATGAGTGAGGAGCGTTCTACCTTACGTCAAAGTCTTATTCCGCACTTAATTGAAGCGGCTGCGTACAATGTAGCGCGTCAAGCTGAAGGTGTGGCCTTATATGAAATTGGTTCAGTGTTTCTTGGTCAATCAAATGAGGGGCAACCGTATGAGGAAGAGCATGTGGCAGCCGTACTAACTGGTAAATGGTTAGACCATGCTTGGCAAGGCGAGAAAAAAGCGGTAGATTTCTTTGTACTGAAAGGTATTGTAGAGGGCGTAATCGGAAAACTAGGCTTAGAAAATCGCATTTCATTTGTGAAGGCACAAGTAGATGGATTACACCCAGGACGTACAGCTAGCATTTTATTAGATGGCGAACAAGTGGGCATTATTGGAGGACTTCACCCAGCAGAACAAAAAGCATGGGGTGTAAAAGACACATATGTCATGGAAATGAACTTAGTTGCTCTATTACATGCAACGACACAAGAAGCACCACTTGCTTACACACCAGTGCCTCGTTTCCCAGCTATGTCACGTGATATCGCTCTTATTATGGACCGTGACACAACAGCAGGTGAAGTAATCAATGCTATTGATGCAGCAGGCGTGAAATTACTAAAAGACATCCGCGTATTTGACGTTTACGAAGGAGAGAAAATGGAGCCAGGTAAAAAATCTGTTGCCTTCTCACTCACATACTTCGATCCAGAACATACTTTAACAGACGAAGAAGTAGTAGCTGCACATAACAAAGTGTTAATAGCTATTGCGACGATTCCAGGCACAGAAGTACGCTAAAATTATTATCAAAAGACTGTCTTTCGAGGCAGTCTTTTTTGTTTGAAGAATGGTTTAAACACGTCTTTGTAAAAGTCTCGATTTACATTAATACTGTCGAAGGCAATGATTCGCTCAAGGGATGGAAGGTGATCCAAAAGGAGAAGTAACCGCTCCAAATTGAAGTGAAGGTGATCCAAAAGAGGAAGAAACCGCTCCAATTCGAGGAGAAAGTGATCCAAAAGGAGAAGCAACCGCTCCAAATTGAAGTGAAGGTGATCCAAAAGAGGATGAAACCGCTCCAAGGCGAGGAGAAAGTGATCCAAAAGGAGAAGCAACCGCTCCAAATTGAAGTGAAGGTGATCCAAAAGAGGAAGAAACCGCTCCAAGGCGAGGAGAAAGTGATCCAAAAGGAGAAGCAACCGCTCCAAATTGAAGTGAAGGTGATCCAAAAGAGGAAGAAACCGCTCCAAATTGTAGAGAAGGTGATCCAAAAGAGGAAGAAACCGCTCCAAATTGAAGTGAAGGTGATCCAAAAGAGAATGAAACCGCTCCAAGGCGAGGAGCAAGATGGAACAACATGATTGAAAGTAAGTAAAAGATGATCAAGTTTTAAAAACATACTATAGAAACAGTTGGATATTCACATAAATTCATAAAAAATCAAATTTGGAGCCCCAGAGTTGATCAAATAAATAGTTTATCAAATTGTCTAGGCGTGACCATTTTTCCTTGCTATAGTCGTGTAAAAAAGGGCGTGATGTTATGTTTATCAAACCATATGAAGAAGCAAAAATGACATTAGGTCTACGGGCTTTAGCTCGAAGACTTACATCAAAGCATCCCCTATATGATCAAATAACAAGAGAGTTACTACAGGCTGAGGCAGGGGAGCATGGAGAAAAATTTATTATGAAACAACTGGAGAAATTATCTTTTGTAAGGGGTATTCACGTTTTACATAATATTTCTCTTCAACGGCCGTTTCCGATGCAACTAGATATTGTAGTGATAACCAAATATGAGGTAATCATTATTGAAAGTAAAAATATTAAAGGAGAAGTGGAATTAAAAAATCGTCCCGGTCAAATGATTCGTACTCTTGAGACAGGAGAACGGCGTGTATTTCACCATCCTGAAGTACAGCTTGAGGAATATATGTACAATTTAAAAGAATTTTTCAATCAAAATCAAATTGAAGTACCTGTCCATGGTATCATTGTTTTTCCTTTTAACAATGCTCGTATCGAATATGAGGATAGTTTATTTCCAGTGTTGATGGCTAGGGAGGTAACAGGTTATTTACAACAGCGTTCTTTGAAGACAAAAACCATAGATTCTCAGTCTATTAGTGCATTACTTGTGCAGCACCATAAGCCATATGAATTGTTCCCGCTTTGTCGTTACTATGGCATAGAGATAGACGCCATTCAAACAGGGGTGATCTGTCCAGAATGTCAGATTGGACAGATGCAATGGTTAAAGATGAAATGGATTTGCTCAAGTTGCCTTTATAGCAATAAAAAAGCCCATAAATGTGCTCTACAAGATTATGGGATGCTAATAAATAAAGGCATTACTAACAGTCAAGCACAGCATTTTTTACGATTAAACAATCGTCATACAATAAAAAGGATGTTAATGACTAGTTGCTATCGGAAAGAAAGTGCATCGAAACGAAGGGAATATCAAATTCTTCTATGATTAATTGCTTTAATTAGTGCTTGAGGGGGTTCTTTAAGGGGACGAAAATGCTCCTTTATGGTAGAAGATTGATTAAGGAAGGGCCAAAAGCGCTCCAATCAGGTCGCTCCAAGGGGTTGGAAGCGCTCGAACCAGGCAAAAATGCTCAAAAAGGGGCCAAAAGCGCTCCAGTTTGTAAAAAAACGCTCAAAGAGGGTCCCAAAGCGCTCCAATCAGGCAGAAAGCCGCTCGAAAAGGAGGCCGAAGCGCTCCAATCAGGTAAAAAACCGCTCAAAGGAGTGACTAAAGCGCTCGAACCAGGTAGAAACCGCTCAAAAAGGAGGTCAAAGCGCTCCAACCAAGAAAATAGCCGCTCAAAAAGGAGCCAAAAGCGCTCCAACCATGTAAAAAATCTCTCAAAGAGGGTCCCAAAGCGCTCCAATCAGGTAGGAAACCCTCAAAAAAATACCCTAAGCCAGTAGCATGTTTAAAATGACGAAAAGCATTTTCCCGGAATAGAAATCAACATTTACATAACCCTATAATTCCCCGCAAGCCATCTATAAAAGTACTCCACAGTTGTAGGCATTAAATGTTTCCGTTACACCATTTTCCGTGCTTTTTCTGTATTGGCAAAATGCCATTTTGTGATGGAGCGTAGGAAATCCTCGCCTTGATTACGCCAGATTCGTGCTGCTTGCACATCTACTTTGCTGGAGGCTCCTTTCATTAATGGGAGACCGGCTATTTCACTCAAGCGATCCATTTCCTTTAAAAATGCAGCGCGGGCTAGAATAGATGCTGTGGCTACAGCTACATGTAGTTGCTCCGCTTTTGTAGAAAAGAGGACATTTTCTTGTACCAGTTCACGTTCATTTTTTAGGTAATTGTAATAAACTCCGCGTTCAGCAAACTGGTCAATTAAAATAAATTCTGGTTTTTCGGGTGCCATCTTTGTGAGTGTATTTTGTAGAGCCTTGTTGTGCATCATAGCTTTCATTTTCCCTTGTGAATAGCCTTTTGCTTGTAGACTGTTATATTTTTCGTTTCGTAATACAAGAACGCTATGGACACAGGCTGCACGTAAATCGGGTGCGATTTTTCGCATATAATCATCCGTTAGCATTTTTGAATCTTTTACGCCAAGCTCGTTGATAAGTTCGATTTTGGATGTAGGTACATAAACGGCCGCTACGGTGATGGGACCAAAATAATCACCTGTGCCTGTTTCATCAGAGCCTAAGACAGACATTGTCGCGAATTTGTCTGGTAGAATATCCCCCTTTGCCCCAATAGACGAGGAATGTTGAGTAGCTGTTTTTTCAACTGTTCCCCAACGAGCCGCCTCACGTTCAGCACCTCCTCCTTGAAACATTAATTTACCAGATTTATACATAGTAATAGTGGCATCTGGTAGTTTTGCAGCAAAAATAACACCTGGGGCTTTTCGTTCAATAAAATAGGTTGCATAGTAAGCCATTACCTCTTTTTGAATATTTGTTGAAATGGATAACACAATATTTGACATTTAATCGTTCCTTTCTGTCCTCATTGTTCACAATTTTATACCTTTCATGGTATGATAATAAATAGCTTTTTTGTGTGATGGTGCTCGCAAACCGAAAAAATCGCGTGAGCATTCAATTTATAGGAGGGTGCGACTATGGAAAAACAAGAAAAGAATAAAATTTCTGTGGAAATATATGGTCATACGTATAAAATGGTCGGCTCTGAATCCATTGGCCATATGCGACTTGTTGCTTCGATTGTTGATGACCGTATGCGCGAAATGAACGTACATAATCCCTCACTTGATAGCACAAAACTTGCTGTTCTGACAGCAGTAAATACAGTACATGATTATTTACTATTAAAAGAACGAATGGAGCAGTTAGAAGAAGAATTGAAAAAATTAAAGGGTTGAAGAGAATGTTAGATTTAATCATATTAGTGGTACTGTTAGCTGGAATTGGCGTCGGTGCAAAAAGAGGTTTCATTGTACAAATGATGCACATTGTCAGTTTCGTAGTAGCACTGATTGTTGCGTATATTTATTATAAGCCATTAGCACAAAAATTTGTATTTTGGGTTCCATATCCAGGCGTTACTGATACAGGTAGCCTTAGTGTCGTCATTGATAGCCTAGATTTAGACCGTACCTTTTATCGTGTAATCGCCTTTGCTGTTATTTTCTTTGCAGTGAAAATTACGTTGCAAATTGTGGCATCGATATTTGATTTTATTGCGTACTTACCTGTGCTCAATACAGTCAATCGTTGGCTTGGTGCGTTACTTGGCATGATTGAAAACTATTTAATTATGTTTATTTTGCTATACGTGTGCGCCTTATTACCGATTGAGGTTATTCAAAATTTAATGTCGAAATCATTGTTAAGTGGTCTTATGTTGGAGCATACTCCGATTATTACAAAGATGTTCCAAAACTGGTGGTATATTTATATGCAATAGTAAACTATGCACTTCTCTCTGATTTGAGAGAAGTGTTTTTACGATAGGAGGAATTACCAATGAATAAAAAAACAATTATTCGTACACTCGAAAAAATTGCTTTATATATGGAATTACAAGGAGAGAATCCATTCAAGGTATCTGCCTTTCGAAAAGCAGCTGCAGCACTTGAAGGGGACGAGCGTTCGTTAAGTGAAATGGACGATGTAACAAAACTTAAAGGTATTGGTAAGGGGACGGCTGCTGTTATTGAGGACTTGATGGCAACAGGTGAATCAAGTTTATTAAAAGAGTTAGAAGAAATTGTCCCAAAAGGGTTACTGCCATTGTTAAAATTGCCTGGCTTAGGGGGCAAAAAGATTGCGAAACTACATCAAGAACTTGGTATTGATTCAGCAGAGAGCTTAAAAAAGGCGTGTGAAGAAGGAAAAGTTCGTGAATTAGCGGGCTTTGCTGTAAAAACCGAGGAGAAAATTTTAAAGGAACTTGCCAACTTTGCTAATCGTTCTGAACGCTTACCAATATGGCAGCTTGAGCCTGTGGTTTTACAAATTGAGGCGCTTCTAGGTAGTATGAAGGAAGTGGAACGTTTTTCAGTTGCTGGAAGCTTCCGTCGAGCACTAGAAACAAGTAAAGATATTGATTTTATTGTTGTGACAGAAGCGGTTGAGGCTGTACGTGACAATTTATTAAATGGATTGGCCATTCAGGAAGTCGTAGCAGCGGGCGATACTAAAATTTCAGTAATTTTAGATTTAGATGAGCCAGTTAGTGTTGATTTCCGGTTAGTAAAGGATCATGAATATGCAACTGCCCTGCATCATTTTACAGGTTCAAAGGATCATAATGTGCGAATGCGCCAACTTGCAAAAGCACGTGGTGAAAAAATTAGTGAATATGGGGTTGAACAGCAAGATGGTACTATCTTGACGTTTCAAGATGAAGAGGCATTTTTTGCCCATTTTGATCTACCTTGGATTCCACCGAGCCTTCGTACAGGAAAAGGTGAATTTGATCAACCCAACACGATTCCTCAATTAGTTCGACTAGAGGATATTCAAGCAGACTTGCACATGCATACGACATGGTCTGATGGTGCATACTCTGTGGCAGAAATGGGAGAGGCACTACGAGCACGGGGCTATCAATATAGCGTCATTACAGATCATTCTCAATTTCTAAGAGTAGCAAATGGTTTAACACCAGAGCGCTTAGAGAAGCAACGTATCGAAATTGAGGCATTTAATGAGTGCCATCCTGATTTTCACTTGTTTAAGGGGACAGAGATGGATATATTGCCAGATGGATCCCTTGATTTCGATGATGAAGTGTTAAAAGAGCTGGATTTTGTTATTGCCTCTATTCATTCTAGTTTTACTCAATCTCAGGATAAAATCATGGCACGTTTATTGACAGCGATGCAAAATCCGTATGTCCATATGATTGCCCACCCAACTGGTCGAATTATTGCAGATCGTGATGGTTATAATCCTGATATGAAACAGTTAATTGCTTGGGCGAAAGAATATGGTAAAATTTTAGAGTTAAATGCAAATCCGTACCGTCTGGATTTATGTGTAGAACATTTAGAAATGGCTTTAGCAGCAGGTGTTCCTATAGCCATTAATACAGATGCCCATGATATTGCGCATTTACGTTTTATGGATATTGGTGTTCGCTATGCCAATAGAGCATGGCTACCGAAAGATATGATTGTGAATACATGGACGCGTGACCAGTTTGAAGCGTTCATACGACGAAATAAATAGACTGAGGAGGTGTTCTCAGTGATTGCAGAACGCGCATTGAAAACACTAGAATACGATAAAGTACGTCAGCAAGTGGCTTCATACTGTACTTCTTCAATTGGTAAATCTGCGATTGAGGAGCTTGTGCCGCAAACTGATTTTGATAAAGTAGTACAATTACTAGAAGAAATGGATGAAGGTTTATCTATTTTACGAGTTAAGGGCAATGTACCAATGGGAGGGATTTTTGATGTTCGCCCATCTGCAAGACGTGCACAAATAGGAGGCATGCTTGCAGCAATAGAACTAATGGAAATATCCAGTACGATTCGAGCAAGTCGAATTTTACGTAATTTTATTGAAGATATAGAGGCTGATGAAGTGATTGAGATTCCACATTTCATCGCTAAGAAGGAAGCCATGCCTGTCTTAACAGGATTGCAGCATGAAATCAACAATTGTATTGATGACAATGGGGCTGTTGTAGATTCAGCTAGTCAAACATTGCGCTCCATTCGTCAATCTTTACGTGCTGAAGAAGGAAAAGTCCGTTCAAAGCTGGAAAGTTTAATCCGTGGAAGTAATGCAGCGAAAATGCTTTCTGATACACTTGTTACCATTCGTAATGATCGCTTTGTTATTCCGGTGAAACAAGAATATCGTCATCATTATGGTGGTATTGTGCATGATCAATCTTCTTCCGGTCAAACATTATTTATTGAGCCTGACTCTGTCGTACAAGCGAATAATGAAATACATCGTTTAAAAATGAAGGAACAGGTAGAGATTGAGCGAATATTACTAGCATTAAGTGCAATGGTACAAGAAGTAGCATCAGATTTATTTAACCTAGTGAAAGTTTTAGGTGATATCGATGTCATTTTAGCAAAAGGTAAATATGGACAAGCCAATAAATGTACAATGCCTAAAATGAATCAGGATGGCTATATTCGATTAGTGCGTGCACGCCATCCACTTTTACCAATCGATGTGGCTGTACCAAATGATATCGAATTTGGCAAAGAGATTACAGCCATTGTTATTACAGGTCCTAATACGGGCGGTAAAACGGTGACGTTAAAAACGGTGGGCTTATGCACATTAATGGCGCAGGCTGGATTACCAGTGCCAGCATTGGATGGGTCGGAGCTTGCAGTATTTAAGCAACTGTTTGCTGATATAGGTGATGAGCAATCGATTGAGCAATCACTTTCCACGTTCTCTTCTCATATGGTCAATATTGTAGATATTTTAAAGAAATTTGATCATGAATCACTTGTTCTTTTTGATGAGCTAGGAGCAGGTACTGATCCCCAGGAAGGTGCAGCATTAGCTATCTCTATTTTAGATGAAGTGCATGGACGAGGAGCTCGTGTGATGGCAACAACCCACTATCCAGAGCTAAAAGCATATGGCTATAATCGACCAGGTGTTGCCAATGCTAGTGTAGAGTTTGATATTGAAACATTGAGCCCAACCTATCGACTACTTATTGGTGTACCTGGACGTTCTAATGCATTTGAAATATCCAGTCGCCTTGGTCTTCCAGAATCAATAATAGATCGAGCTAAGAGCTTTACAGGGACAGATCGACATGAGGTTGAATCGATGATTGCCTCATTAGAAGAAACACGTCGCCAATCAGAAGATGATGCAGAGCGTTCCCATGCATTGCTGGTAGAATCTGAAACTTTACGTAAAGAGCTTCAAGATAAATTACAAGCCTATGAGGAGCGTAAAGAGGCGCTAGATAAGAAAGCGAAGGAAAAAGCTCGTAAAATTGTTGATGAAGCGAAAAAAGAGGCAGAATCAATTATTGCTGAGCTGAGAGAAATGCGCAAAAATGCTGACCAAGTTGTCAAGGAACATGAATTGATTGAAGCCCGCAAACGCTTGGAGGAAGCAACACCGCTTGATAACAATAAAGTGCTGAAAAAGGCTGCACAAGTTAAAGCCCGTGCACAAAACTTAGTTGTCGGGGACGAGGTAAAGGTGTTAAGCTATGGACAACGAGGTACATTGTTAGAAAAAGTGTCGGATACCGAATGGGTTGTCCAAATGGGGATTTTAAAAATGAAAATCTCGGATAGTGATTTGGAGTATATTAAACCTGAAAAAGAGCCTGTTTTACGAACAGCTGGTGTGAAAAATCGAAATAGCCATGTTAAATTAGAATTGGATTTACGTGGTGAACGCTATGAGGACGCGATTTTGAGAACGGAAAAGTATATTGATGATGCGTTGCTTGCTAATTATGGTCGAGTCTCTATTATTCATGGAGTTGGTACAGGAGCTTTACGTCAAGGTATTCAAAGCTATTTGAAAAAGCATAAACGCGTGAAATCCTTCCGTTTTGGTGAAGCCGGCGAGGGGGGCTTAGGCGTCACAGTTGTAGAATTGAAATAAGCTAAAAAGGGGACGGAGAAAAATGCTGAATTCTGGCTTTTGGCGATATCCAATTATCGAAACGGCAGGATATTTTAGTGTTGTAGTATTATGTTTAGTCGTCTCGATGGCATTGTTCGAAGTCGTTACGAAATATAAGAATTGGGAAGAAATTAAAAAGGGTAATGTCGCTGTGGCACTTGCAACTGGTGGTAAAATACTTGGCATTTGCAATATCTTTCGCTTTTCCATTGCACGCCATAGCACATTGAGTGAAATGATTGGCTGGGGTCTTTTTGGCTTTACACTATTGATTGTAGCGTATTTCTTATTTGAATTTATGACACCTCGTTTTAATGTTGATCAAGAGATTGCCAATGATAATCGCTCAGTAGGTTTTATTTCCTTTACCATTTCTGTCGGTCTATCGTTTGTTATTGGGGCAAGTATTGCATAGGAGTGTCATGACATGGAAAAATTAGCGAAGGTACTAATCATTGTCTGTATCGCATTTTTGGCAGTGGGCGTCTACTATATGATGACTGTATAAAGAACAACGCATTCTCTTAGGAGGGTGCGTTTTTTTGTGAATGAATCTACATAAATTTCTACTAAAAACTATTAATTTTCTCTCAATCATCTAACGGAACATTGAAAAAGATTATTTTTATAATATAGGAATATGCGAGTAGCTATTTAGCAGAAATAATGAAGAATGAATGAGTATTCATAAGGTGTATCCGTACAAACACCAATAAATATCAGTCATATTAATGTTGTAAATTGCATAATAATTAATCGAAAATGCATTTATTTTCTATTTTCTGTTTGAAACTGTATTTCTTTTTCATTATAATAAATATAAGAATTGACAAAGTTTGGGACAAAGGGGAGAGGACGTATGACAGCAAAACCATGGCTAGCAAATTATCCTGAAGAAGTACCATCGTCTTTAACGTTTGAGGAAATTCCAGTGCAAGAGTTTTTGACACGTGCCTATAAAAAGAATCCATCTAAAATTGCGATTCATTTTATGGGGAAGGATTTGACGTACACTGAGCTATATGAGTCTGCTTTAAGATTTGCAAACTATTTACAAGCACTTGGTGTGGAAAAAGGTGATCGAGTGGCTATTATGCTTCCTAATTCGCCACAAAGTGTAATCGCTTACTATGGTGCCATGTATGCAGGTGCTGTTGTCGTTCAAACAAATCCACTTTATACTGAACGTGAGCTTCAATATCAAATGGCTGATTCTGGGGCAAAGGTTATTTTAGTCATGGATATTTTATATCCACGCGTGATGAAAATTATGAAGGAGACGGCTCTCGAAAATGTTATTGTGACAGCTATTAAAGATTATTTACCGTTTCCAAAAAATTTAGTTTATCCTTTTATTCAAAAAAGGCAGTATGGATTTAGTGTCAAGGTTGAGCATAGTGGGCAAAATCACTTGTTTTCAGAAATAATGCGCTCTGCACCAATTAAGGTGATTGAGAATATTTCATTTAATTTTGAAGAAGATCTAGCACTGCTTCAATATACAGGTGGAACAACAGGTTTTCCAAAAGGAGTCATGCTAACACATAAAAATTTAATTGCCAATACGACAATGTGTGATGCATGGATGTATAAATGTGTGCATGGGGAAGAAACCATTATGGGCATTCTACCATTCTTCCACGTCTATGGGATGACGACTGTTATGCTGTTATCGGTATTTACTCAAAATAAAATGGTGCTCCTACCAAAATTTGATGCAGAAACAGCATTAAAAACAATCGATAAACAAAAACCAACGCTGTTCCCTGGTGCCCCAACCTTATACATTGGTTTACTCAATCATCCAGACATTGCAAATTATGATTTATCGTCTATTAAAGCATGCTTAAGTGGTTCTGCTTCATTGCCTATTGAGGTGCAAGAGAAGTTTGAAGCTGTAACTGGTGGCAAACTGGTAGAGGGCTATGGTTTAACAGAAACGTCACCTGTAACACATGCTACGCCAATTTGGGGGAAGCGAGTAATTGGTTCAATTGGTTTACCTTGGCCAAATACAGACGCTGTCATCTTACGTACAGGCGATACAGAGGTGCTACCAGTTGGTGAAGTAGGTGAAATCGCTGTTAAAGGACCACAAGTGATGAAGGGTTACTGGAACCGCCCAGAGGATACTGCAGCAACATTTGTAGATGGCTGGTTTTTAACAGGTGATCTTGGATATATGGATGAACAGGGCTTTTTCTATGTAGTAGACCGTAAAAAAGATATGATTATAGCAGGTGGCTTTAATATTTACCCGCGTGAAGTGGAAGAAGTGTTGTACGAACGCGAAGAAATTCAAGAATGTGTAGTCGCTGGCATACCTGACCCATATCGAGGAGAAACAGTTAAAGCTTATATTGTATTAAAAGAAGGATATTCGATTTCAGAGGACGAATTAAATAAATATTGCCGTCAACATCTAGCGGCATTTAAGGTTCCGCGTTATTATGAATTTAGAGATGAGCTACCAAAAACAGCCGTAGGGAAAATTTTGCGTCGCACTTTGGTAGAAGAAGAAAAAACAAAATTAGCGAATAAAGAAGCGAAATAAATACGTGTGAAAGTATTGACAAGCAATGCTGTAAAATATAATATGAAAATATGAATGAATGACCATTCATATTTTCGTATTTTTTTAGGTTCACACGTCATATGGATCATGTAGACGTGCGCATGTTTTTTAGGTGGTGATATAAAAGTGAAACGAGATAAGCCGAAATATAAGCAAATTATTGATGCAGCTGTCATCGTTATTGCGGAAAATGGGTATCACCAAGCGCAAGTATCGAAAATCGCCAAACAGGCAGGGGTGGCCGATGGAACAATCTATTTATATTTTAAAAATAAAGAAGATATATTAATTTCTGTCTTTAATGAAAAAATGGCTGTTTTTGTAGAGTCATTACAAGATATAATAGAAAATGGAAGTACGTCAAAAGACAAACTTTCACGAATGATTGAAAATCATTTTAATGTTCTAGCGACAGATCGATACCTAGCAACCGTCACACAATTAGAGCTACGCCAATCTAACAAAGACTTACGATTAAAAATTAATTCGGTACTACGTGAGTATTTACACTTACTCGATCAGATTTTAATCGAAGGTATGCTTTCAGGTGAGTTCAATCAAACGATGGATGTACGCTTGGCACGACAAATGGTTTTTGGAACAATTGATGAAACTATTACGTCGTGGGTTATGAATGACTATCGATATGATTTAATGGAACAGGTTCCAAAGGTTCAGGCATTAATCCTGAACGGCATTAAAGCTTAAAAGGATGTGGAGAAATGGAATTTCTAAGTTGGAAAGTAGAAGATGGGGTAGCAATGATTACAATTGCACGTCCACCAGCAAACGCTTTATCTCGCGGTATTATTGCAGAAGTTAACGCTGTTCTAGATGCTTTAGAACACGATGATGCTGTAAGAGTCCTTGTACTTCATGGTGAAGGCCGTTTCTTCTCTGCGGGAGCAGACATTAAAGAATTTACTGGGGTAGAATCTGGGGAAGAATTTACGAAGTTAGCTAGCAATGGACAGCAAGTATTTGAGCGTGTTGAATCATTCTCTAAGCCTGTGATTGCGGCCATCCATGGTGCAGCATTAGGTGGCGGACTTGAGTTAGCAATGAGCTGTCATATGCGATTCGTCACTGAATCTGCAAAGCTAGGTTTACCTGAATTACAATTAGGTCTTATTCCTGGATTTGGCGGTACTCAACGCTTGCCACGCTATGTGGGGGTAGCAAAGGCCGCGGAGATGATGTTTACAAGCGAGCCAATTTCAGGTACAGAAGCTGTTCAATGGGGCTTAGCAAACCGTGCATTCTCAGACGAAACGCTACTAGATGAAACGTTAAAGATTGCTAAGAATATTGCTAAGAAAAGCCCAATAGCTTTAAAGGCAGCTATTCAAACATTGCAATTTGCAAAGCATGCATCGTTCTATGAAGGCATTGAAGCAGAAGCGAAATCCTTTGGAACAGTATTCGTGACAGAGGATGCAAAAGAAGGAATTCAAGCATTCATTGAAAAGCGTGAGCCTGTGTTTACTGGTAAATAATTTTCCAAATGTCGATAGCACAAAGATGTTATCGGCGTTATCGAAACTGAAAATATATAATATTTATAAGTTTACTTAGAATTATAAAAACGTTCCAGGAGGTATGGATATATGAATATTTTTGCATTAATTAAACGTACGTTTGATACAGAAGAAAAAATCGTTGTGTCGGGTGGCAAAATCCAAGAGGATGGCGCGGAATTCATTATCAACCCTTATGATGAATATGCCATTGAAGAGGCAATTCAAGTGCGTGATGCTGCTGGTGGCAAAGTAACAGTTGTCACTATTGGTGGCGAAGATGCAGAGAAGCAATTACGTACAGCGCTTGCTATGGGAGCTGACGAAGCCGTATTAATTAATACTGAAGATGATTTAGATGAATTAGACCAAAATGCTGCTGCTTATCTCTTAGCTGAATACTTAAAAGATAAAGATGCGGATTTAATTTTAACTGGAAATGTTGCAATTGATGGTGGTTCTGGTCAAGTTGGTCCACGCGTTGCAGATTTACTGGATATTAATTATGTAACGACGATTACAAAACTAGAAATTGACGGAACATCTGCGAAAATTGTTCGTGATATCGAAGGAGATTCAGAAGTCATTGAAACTTCTTTACCATTATTAGTAACAGCTCAGCAAGGTTTAAATGAGCCACGTTATCCATCATTACCAGGTATTATGAAAGCGAAAAAGAAACCGCTTGCAGAACTTGAGTTAGATGATTTAGATATCGATGAAGATGATGTAGAAGTGAAGATTGAAACAGTAGACATCTTCTTACCAGCTCAAAAGGCAGCTGGCCGCGTTCTTGAAGGTGACCTTTCTGCACAAGTAAAAGAACTGGTAAATCTACTTCACACAGAAGCAAAAGTTGTTTAATTATTTGATGATGTTAATCGAATCTTAAAGGGTAACGGAGGGAATATTCTATGTCAAAAAAAGTATTAGTGTTAAGTGAAGTTCGTGAAGGAAGCTTACGTAATGTTTCTTTTGAAGCAATTGCAGCTGCAAAACAAATCGCAGATGGTGGCGAGGTTGTTGGAGTACTTTTAGGGGATGCTGTAGCAGGTTTAACAGGTCCATTATTTGAATATGGTGCTGACCGTGTGGTAACAGTGGAACACCCACATTTAAAGCAATATACATCTGATGGTTATAGTCAGGCATTATTAGCTGTTATTGAGCAAGAAAAACCAGCTGGCATTGTCTTCGGGCATACAGCAAATGGTAAAGATTTATCTCCAAAAATCGCTAGTAAATTACAAGCAGGTCTAGTATCCGATGTCACTTCTATTGAGGGTGCCGGTGATGATGTTCTATTCATCCGACCAATTTACTCTGGTAAGGCTTTTGAAAAAGTGAAAGTTAAAGAGGGCGTTGTTTTAGCTTCCATTCGTCCAAATAATATTACACCATTAGAAAAAGTCGAAGGAAAAACAGGCGATGTTTCTGCTATCACTGTAGATATTACAAACCTACGCACAATAATTAAAGAAGTAGTTCGTAAATCTTCAGAAGGTGTAGATCTTTCAGAAGCGAAAGTTGTTGTTGCAGGTGGTCGTGGTGTGAAGTCTGAAGAAGGTTTCGAGCCATTAAAAGAGCTAGCAGATTTACTAGGCGGTGCAGTTGGAGCATCACGTGGTGCATGTGACGCTGAGTACTGTGACTATTCACTTCAAATCGGTCAAACAGGGAAGGTAGTTACACCTGACCTTTATATTGCGGCGGGTATTTCTGGTGCCATTCAACATTTAGCAGGAATGTCAAATTCTAAAGTAATTGTTGCCATCAATAAAGATCCAGAAGCAAATATTTTCAAAGTAGCGGATTACGGTATCGTTGGTGATTTGTTTGAAGTTATTCCGCTTCTAATTGAAGAATTTAAAGCATTAAAAGTGAACGCATAAAGTGTTAAGCAGGGAGGGAAGATCCTTCCTGCTTTTTATAATGGGCGAAAGAAATAATTAGTGTTTGAAAATTATTGCAAAATAAAATATTGACATAATTAACGATAGCTATTATAGTGGTTGATACATTAATGATTTGAAACGCAAAGATTAGGAGTAGTAAAAGCTCATTATTCGGTGAAGAGAGCTGCGGGATGGTGCAACGCAGTCCAATAAGGCTTTGAACTTGCCTAGGAGTGGTAAGATAGATAGAATTATCTGATTATTCTATTTGTTTGACGATTAACCTTCGTTACAAGGTTTTAAGCTGGGTTCTATAAAGAACCAATTAGAGTGGTACCGCGGTTTGCTAAATGGCATATCGTCTCTTCTTTTATGAAAGAAGAGACGATATGCTTTTTTGATTTTTAGGAGGTAAGAAAGTGGAAAAAAACAGTCAACAATTAACAAGAACAATGACCTCACGTCACATCACAATGATGGCTCTAGGTGGGGCAATTGGGGCAGGGTTATTCAAAGGTAGTAGTGCTGCTATCGATATGGCAGGGCCGTCAGTGCTCATTGCGTATTTATTAGGGGGCATCATTTTATTATTTGTTATGCAAGGCCTCGCAGAAATGGCCGTTCGAAATAAAGAAGCCAGAACGTTTAGAGATTTAGTTCAATCGGTGTTAGGAAAATACCCAGCTTATTTCCTCGATTGGATCTATTGGAAAATGTGGGTTTTAAATATTGCAGCGGAGTCTGTCGTTGCGGCAATTTTTATTCAATATTGGTTGCCAGAATACCCCATCTGGATACTTGCCTTGTCAGTTTCAGTTTTAGTGACAGCCATTAATTTATTGTCCGTAAAAATATTTGCTGAAACCGAATACTGGCTAGCCTTAATTAAAATAACGGTTATTATTGTGTTCATTATTGCGGGACTTATCTTATTACTAGTTTCGTTTGGACATCATACAGCTGTAGGTTTTTCTAATTTAACGGAGCACGGAGGGTTTTTCCCTAATGGTTCAATGGGTTTAATTGCTGCCATGTTGGTGGTTATTTATTCTTATGGGGGAACCGAAATCATTGGGATTACATTAGCAGAAACGAAAAATCCAGAAAAAGTTGTACCAAAAGCTGTTCGCAGTACACTAGTACGTATTGTTACGTTCTATCTGCTACCTTTCTTTATTATTGTCAGCTTAATACCTTGGAATAATGTAAACGGGGTACCTGAAAGTCCATTTGTAATGGTATTTAAAATGATCGGCATTCCTGGTGCAGATCATATTATGAACGCTGTCGTTTTACTTGCCATTATTTCCTCCATGAATTCAGGACTCTATGGTTCATCTCGTGTGCTGTATACCCAAGCTGTAGACGGGCGTGTACCTAAAATCTTTGGCTATTTATCTAAACGTAAAGTGCCAGTATATGCTATTTTAATGTGTACAGTGGCCATGTATTTAGGTGTAATCTTATCTCTATATGCTGGGAGCAAGACCTTTGATTTCTTAATGGGATCTCTTGGTTATACGGTGTTATTCATTTGGTTAATTATTGCGATTGCCCATTTGAAATCACGAAAAAAACAAGCGGAAAATACAAGTGCCTATGAAGTGAAATGGTTCCCTTATACAACATGGATCGCTATAATTGCGTTAAGTGCCATTTTAATTGGGATTATTTTCATAACTTCCATCATCATCACAGGCATTACGTTAGGCATTTATCTCTTTATTACATTATCCTATGTATTGAAAGGCCGTTATCAAGAAAATGAATAGTCAATCTTACGTTTTTCGACATCGTTTTTCATAAAAAATACATTGTAGGCAGATTGTTCGCTCAAGTGAATTTATCCATGCTATACTACAATCATAGTAAGCTTAAGGAGGATTTCAAATGGCAATTGTACATGCAACGGATGCTACGTTCCAAAACGATATTAAAGAAGGGTTAGTACTAGTAGACTTTTGGGCTGCTTGGTGTGGACCTTGTAAAATGATTGGGCCAGTTCTTGAAGAAATGGACGCTGCTGGTAGTGCAGCTAAAATTGTAAAAGTTGACGTAGACAATAACCAAGGTACTGCAGCTGAGTATCAAATTATGTCTATCCCATCTTTACTATTATTTAAAGATGGAGAATTAGTTGACAAAACTGTAGGCTTCCAACCTAAAGAAGCTTTAGAAGCATTTATCGCAAAACATGCGTAATAAATGAAGTTTATAAAAGCCGAGCCATCAATTGATGTGTTCGGCTTTTTTTCGTTATATAATATGGAGAGGAAATTTTACTTAGGGGGCAGGTAGGTAATGAACGATTTAATTAAGCGTAAACTGGATATTTTACCCGATCAGCCTGGCTGCTATTTGATGAAAGATCGACAGGGGACAATTATTTATGTCGGTAAAGCGAAAGTACTGAAAAATCGTGTGCGTTCTTACTTTACAGGTACACATGAGGGGAAAACACAAAGACTTGTAAGTGAAATAGAAGATTTTGAGTATATCGTGACATCATCCAATATTGAAGCACTTATTTTAGAGCTGAATCTCATTAAATTACATGATCCAAAATACAATGTCATGCTAACGGATGATAAGACATATCCATATTTAAAAATTACCAACGAAAAACATCCGCGTCTTATTACAACACGAAAGGTTAAAAAGGATAAGGCTAAATATTTTGGTCCCTATCCTAATGCATATGCGGCAAGTGAAACGAAAAAGCTATTAGATCGATTATATCCGCTACGCAAATGTGTACAATTACCTTCAAAAGTTTGTTTGTACTATCATATGGGTCAATGCTTGGCTCCCTGTGTAAAGGAAATTGATGGTCAAACTTATCAAGAAATGATTGAGGATATGACAAAGTTTTTAAATGGTGGTGTTGAGGCAGTTAAAAAGGAGCTGGAAACTAAAATGCTTGCAGCTGCTGAAAATTTGGAATTTGAACGTGCGAAGGAGTTTCGAGACCAAATTGCACACATTGATACAGTTATGCAAAAACAAAAAATTGTATCAAGTGATACAACAAACCGTGATGTATTTGGCTATGCTGTTGAAAAAGGATGGATGTGTGTACAAGTATTTTTTGTCCGACAAGGTAAATTAATAGAACGTGATGTCTCCATTTTCCCGATCTATCAAGATGCTGAAGAAGAATTTTTAACATTTGTTGGGCGTTTCTATGAGAAACCAGAGCATATAAAGCCAAAAGAAGTTTTTATTCCACAAGCCATTGATGCAGCCATTTTAACGGAATTATTAGAGATCAAAGTACTCACACCAAAACGAGGACAGAAAAAGGAATTGGTAGATTTAGCAACCAAAAATGCTGAAATAGCTGTGGCAGCTAAATTCCAGCTGATTGAACGACAAGAAGAACGTACAATTGGTGCTTGTGAGGTTCTTGGTGAGGCAATGGGTATAACGACGCCATTACGAATCGAAGCTTTTGATAATAGTCATATGCATGGCACGGATGCCGTCTCTGCTATGGTTGTTTTCATTGATGGAAAGCCTGCAAGAAAGGAATATCGTAAGTACAAAACGCGTTCAGCAGCCAAGCATGATGATTATGGCGCTATGCAGGAGGTCATCCGTCGTCGTTATACGAGGGTTTTAAAAGAGGGTTTACCATTACCAGATTTAGTCCTCATTGATGGAGGAAAAGGGCAAATGGAAGTAGCTCGTGAAGTATTAGAAGATGAACTAGGGCTTGTTATACCAATTGCGGGTTTAGCAAAGGATGACAAGCATAATACATCGCAGCTATTGTTTGGTGATCCGCCAGAAGTGATCGCCTTAAAGCGTACAAGTGATGGTTTTTATTTGTTACAACGAATTCAAGATGAAGTCCATCGCTTTGCTATTACGTTCTTGCGTCAACAGCATGAGAAGCATGCTATTCAATCTGTCCTTGATCAAATCGAAGGGATAGGACCTAAACGTAAGCAACAGTTGCTTAAACATTTTGGGTCAGTCAAAAAAATTCGAGAGGCGAGCGAACTAGCTTTACAGGAGGCTGGGATGCCTGCTAAGTTAGCAAGCCAAATTTACTCCTATTTTCAGCAAGAATCGTTGTCAAAGGAATAGACATGTGCTAAGGTTGTAAATAACATTGTTGTTCAATGTTAAACAGCCCTTTGGACGGCTAGTTAGTGGACGCCAGGGCTAATAAATTTAATACTTCACTTTTAAGGTGATGATAGAGGTGCAAGATTCAAGAATAGCACAATGGAGGATGAACAAGTCCAGAGACATTGTGTGAAAGGGGAGCTTGCCGAAGTACAGCATTGTTGTTTCCTTTGTTGTACTGGTTTTGCATTTAAGAAATGTAAGACTGTCGATTCTAAACGTTTCGGAGAGCTATCACACATGCGCAAGTTACGATTATTGTACATGTTATAAGCAGCTTTCACGTTATGTGGAAGTTGCTTTTTTAGTTTTCTAGAGACTGTTTTTACACTTCGAAGTTAAGTGAAATACGCAGACTGGAAAGGGGAACAAAAAAATGGCTAGAATTGTGATGAAGTTTGGAGGAGCTACATTAGCATCAACGGGCCACATCCAAGAAATGGCTCGAAAAGCTATTGCTGAGAAGGATAAAGGGTTTGATGTAGTAGTGGTAGTAGCGGCAATGGGACAAACTGCAAAAGACGTAAAGATGATGGTGAAGCGTTTCACTGACGATGTGTCAAAGCGAGAATTAGCTGCAGTGATGTCCACATGTACTCAATTATCTAGCTCTTTATTTGCTATTGCATTACAAGAAGCAGGCTATAAGGCAGTGTCATTAACTGGATGGCAGGCAGGTATTCATACGGATCGTATGTATCGACATGCACGTATAGACAATATAGATGTCCATCGTATTGAAGAACATTTTGAACAAGGCCAAATTGTAGTCATTGCTGGAGAACAGGGTGTTGACGACGATTATAATATAACAACTCTTGGAAAGGGTGGAGCGGAAACAACAGCTGTAGCTCTTGCCATAGGTTTAGAGGCAGAGAGAGTTGATATATATAGCAATGTGGATGGTGTTTATACAGCCGATCCACGCTATGTTACAAATGCCCAAAAGCTACAGGAAATTTCTTACGATGAAATGTTGGAACTATCCAATTTAGGTTCACATGTTATACATCCACGGGCAGTAGAGTTAGCGAAGAAGTTTCAATTACCAGTTATCATCCGCTCTAGTTCAGTAGAGTCGGTAGGTACTTTATTGAAGGAGGAAGTGGAAATGGAGAAAAATTTAGTAGTTCGCGGTGTAGCTTTTGAAGCAGATATTATTCGGTTAACAGTTGGGTATGATGCCTATAGCGAAGGTTCATTAGCCGATATGTTTACCATCCTAGCAGAAAATCGGATCAATGTAGATATTATTGTTCAAGCGATTATTGATGGATTAAAGCCGACTGTATCTTTTTCCATTTTAAAAGAGGAATTTGCGGAAGCATTGCGGGTTCTAGAAGATAGCAAAGTATCACTTGGCTTTAGCTTTGCTGACTTCGAAATAGGGTTAGCGAAAGTTTCCATTATTGGTTCAGGTATGGCGTCTAATCCTGGTGTTGCTGCCCGTATGTTTGATCGATTACGCCATGAAAACATTCCCGTAAAAATGGTTAGCACATCTGAAATAAAAGTATCAGTTGTCGTACCACAGGATGGTATGATCCGTGCAGCAAATGCATTACATGATGAATTTAATTTAGAGCAAGCACTTTATATATAATAATAGAAGAAACAGCATTTTATGTAATTGTTCGAAATGATAGGAAGAAAAAAGGATTGTCATCCCATATAAGGGAGGCAATCCTTTTCATTACTCTGTAGGGATGGTATTCATAATACGTTCCTTAACATCCCATTTGACTGTAAACATGACATGGTGTTGCTTTTCTCGTTTTTCTTCATAGCATTCTGTAAGATAGCCTTTAGCTAATTGAATTTGTTCAGCTATAAATCCCGCCTCAAGTCTAAAGCTACGTTGTTTGATTTGTAATATTTCTGGGTCATTAGTCAATTCGAAAATGCGACCATCCTTTGATTCTTTTAATAACGCTAATGTACCCCAACAGGCATCTGCGAAAAATGCGATAAGTTCGTCTTGACTTTTACATGGAAACTTACGTGCAAGCTCTTTACCTGCCCAATAAAGGACATCATCTTCATGTTTACCAAGTATAGAAGATAGAATATGATCGCGAATGATCTCATAACCAAATGATGAGATTGTAGGAGATGGAGTGTTTAACATTGTTATCCTTCTTTCTTAGAATATTCTTAAAATTTGGCGGTAATAAAGTAATGATAGATTTTTCGAGAAAAAACGACGCATCATGTACTATATTAGTTCTTTAATAAGCTCTATGAAAAACTCCGAGTTGCCTTGACGCTCGTAGCTCTTGAGAGTACAATAAACATGTCATAATATTGTACCATGATGAAATACACAGTCAATGAAGTATCATTTACAAAATGATGACTTCTTTTGTTGTGCTATTTTAAGTACTAAGGGGGGTAACAGTCTTGTCGAAAGATCGAGAGTTTTTATGGCGTCGCTTACATTCTCTACTTGGGATCATTCCAGTAGGTCTGTTTTTAACGATGCACCTGTTCATTAACTTTACAGCAACAGGCGGGGCAGAAAGTTACAACGATGCTACCGCAGTAATGGAAAAGATTCCATTCCTTATCCTAGTTGAATGGATTGTCATCTATATTCCATTAATGTTCCACGCATTCTATGGTGTTTACATTGCATTCACTGCTACACCAAACACAGGACGTTTCAGCACGTACCGTAACTGGATGTTCTCTTTACAACGTTTCACTGGTGTATTCCTAGTGATTTTCATTGCATGGCATATTTTCCAAACTCGTATTCAAAAAGCACTTGGCACACACGTTGATTACGACATGATGGCAAATATCGTGAATAATCCATTCATGCTTGGATTCTACATTGTTGGTATTTTATCAGCAACTTTCCACTTATCTAACGGTTTATGGGCATTCCTAGTAAGCTGGGGTATTACACAATCTCCTCAGTCTCAAAAGATTGCTACTTACGTAACAAACATTATTTTCGTAATTCTAAGTGTAGTTGGTGTGGCTGCTATTTTAGCTTTCGTTTAATTCCATAGAAGCTAGGATAGACACATGCAATCATTGCAATTTTTTAAGAGGAGTGAGAAATAATCATGGCGAAAAGCAAAATAATTGTTGTCGGCGGTGGTCTTGCCGGTCTGATGGCAACGATTAAAGCAGCTGAAGTTGGTACTGAAGTTGATTTATTCTCATTAGTTCCTGTAAAACGCTCACACTCTGTTTGTGCGCAAGGCGGAATTAATGGTGCGGTAAATACAAAAGGTGAAGGGGATTCTCCATGGATCCACTTTGATGATACAGTATATGGTGGGGACTTCTTAGCGAACCAACCACCAGTTAAAGGTATGTGTGATGCAGCACCTGGCATTATTCACTTAATGGACCGTATGGGTGTTATGTTCAACCGTACACCAGAAGGACTTTTAGACTTCCGTCGTTTTGGTGGTACACTACACCACCGTACAGCTTTCTCTGGTGCTACAACTGGACAACAATTACTATACGCACTTGACGAGCAAGTTCGTTCACACGAAGTAGCTGGTTTAGTAAATAAATATGAGCACTGGGAATTCCTTGGTGTTATTATCGACGAAGACGGCGTTTGCCGTGGTATCGTAGCGCAAGATATGCGCACAGAAGAAATTAAATCATTCCGTGCAGACGCTGTTATTATGGCGACTGGTGGCCCTGGTATTATCTTCGGTAAAACAACAAACTCTGTTATTAATACAGGTTCTGCTGCTTCTATCGTATACCAACAAGGTGCTTCTTATGCGAATGGTGAGTTCATTCAAATTCACCCAACAGCGATTCCTGGAGATGACAAAAACCGTCTAATGTCAGAATCTGCTCGTGGTGAAGGTGGTCGTATTTGGACTTATAAAGACGGTAAACCTTGGTACTTCTTAGAAGAAAAATACCCAGCTTATGGTAACTTAGTACCACGTGATATTGCAACACGTGAAATTTTCGACGTTTGTGTAAACCAAAAACTTGGTATCAACGGCGAAAACATGGTATATCTAGATCTTTCTCATAAAGATCCACATGAATTGGACGTTAAACTTGGTGGTATCATCGAAATCTACGAAAAATTCGTAGGGGATGACCCACGTAAATTACCAATGAAAATCTTCCCAGCTGTTCACTATTCAATGGGTGGATTATGGGTTGACTATAACCAAATGACTGAAATTCCTGGTCTATTTGCAGCAGGTGAATGTGATTACTCACAACACGGTGCAAACCGTCTTGGCGCAAACTCATTACTATCTGCTATCTACGGTGGTATGGTTGCAGGACCAAACGCAGTAGATTATGTAAAACATCTTAAAAAGCATGCTGAAGATCTTCCACAAGACCTTTATGATGCTCGCGTAAAAGAAGAACAAGCTAAATGGGAAGCTATCATGAAAATGGATGGCACAGAAAACGCTTACTTACTTCACAAAGAGCTTGGTGAAATGATGACTGCTACAATGACTGTAGTACGTTACAATGATCAGCTTGAAGAAACACTGAAAAAACTTGATGAGCTAACTGAGCGTTGGAATAATATCAACATTAACGATACGCAAAAATGGAGTAACCAAGGTGCACACTTCACACGTCAACTTAAGAATATGATAGTTCTTGCGAAAGTAATGACAAAAGGTGCATTATTACGTAATGAATCACGTGGAGCACACTATAAACCTGATTTCCCTAACCGTGATGATGAGAACTTCTTAAAGACAACAATGGCGAAGTTTGACCCAACTACTGGTAACCCAATTATCACGTACCAAGAAGTCGACGTTTCTTTAATCCCACCACGTAAACGTGACTACTCTGCGAAAGGAGACTAAAAGTTATGCAAATCGCAGCTAATACTGGAAGAATGGTTAAAGTGGAAATCTTACGTCAAGATACACAAGGCGGCAATAGCTACTGGCAAAAATTCCAAGTACCTTACCGTCATGGTATGAACGTAATTTCAATTTTAATGGAAATTCAAAAAAACCCTGTTACTGAAAATGGTGAAAGCACAACGCCAGTAACTTGGGATATGAACTGTTTAGAAGAAGTTTGTGGTGCATGTTCAATGGTAATTAATGGACGTCCACGTCAATCATGTTCAACGCTTGTTGACCAATTGACAGAGCCAATTAAACTTGAGCCAATGAAAACATTCCCTGTTATTCGTGACTTACAAGTTGACCGTGAACGTATGTTCAATGCACTTAAAAAAGTTAAAGCATGGGTACCAATCGATGGTACTTATGATTTAGGTGAAGGTCCACGTATGCCAGAAGGTAAACGTCAATGGGCTTATGAATTATCTAAATGTATGACTTGTGGTGTATGTATGGAAGCATGTCCAAACGTGTCTGAAAAAGCTTCATTCATCGGACCAGCTCCATTATCACAAGTACGTCTTTTCAATACTCACCCAACAGGTGCAATGATTAAAGATGAACGTTTAAATGCTATTATGGGTGATGGCGGCCTTGCAAACTGTGGTAACTCTCAAAACTGTGTTGCTGCATGTCCAAAAGGTATTCCTTTAACAACATCTATCGCTTCACTTAACCGTGCAACTACAGTGCAAATGTTCCGTAACTTCTTCGGTTCTGATCACTACGTAGACTAATATCGGATAAGCGGGCTTTCAAACTCCCTTACACTTTTGTGTGAGGGAGTTTTTTATATTTATAGAAACCAATCTAATGATGTAATGGGTAGCAATATTTGCAATAAAAATAGGTAAATAGTGAATTTTTCTATGCTAATAAAGCAATTTCTTTTATAATGAATATTGATTCATTTACTATTTGCCATGATTAATAAAAGTGCAAATGCATTACTCGACTTAAAATAGGAGTGGCAAACAATGAAAAGGGGATGTGTAACATGAAGGCAAAATATATTGAAAATTTACAAGAGTGGCAAAAGGATTTTTCCTTTTATAGTGAGGTACGTGTACGTTTTTCGGAAACGGATATGTACGGGCATATGAACAATACCGTTAGCTTTACATATTTTGAGCAAGCAAGAATTGATTATTTTCGTCATTTAGGTATTTTAATGCCTTCAGCAGTGGATGAAGGTGTAAAAGCTATACCGATAGTAGCTGATTTACAATGTGATTATGTAAAACAAGTTTTCTTTGATGATGTTCTACGAATTTACACAAAGATAGCGAATGTCGGGAATTCTTCAATGGACATTCATTATCTAGCAAAAAATCAGAAGAATGAAATATGCTTTACAGGTCGCGGAACAATTGTGCAAATGGATCCTCGAACAGGCAAGAGTGTGCCGATTTCAGAGGAGGAGAGAGCTCATTTAATTAGTGTAGCAATTATTTCTCAGTAAAAAGGAGTGTAGTCATCTTGTTCAATTTCGTGATAGCTGTTTGCGAGTAAACCGCTAACCAAACTACATTGGCAATCATCTCGACGCTTAATTGTGGTGAGATATGGACCCAATAAACAGAAAACGAACGTATGTGTCGAAGCAATTTCCGAAATTTTTAAAGAAAACATGTAATAATCATGCAAATAGCCGTCACCGCTTCAAGCCCCTTAACATAAGTTACAATACGTGCGGGGGAGGAGGGTGTAACTGAATGAATGGCTCTCATCATCGTTCTCTTTTAACAAACCGAGAACGTGAAATATTTGCGCTTTTATTAGCTGAAAAAACAACGAGAGATATTGCAGAGCAGCTTGGTATTAGTGAAAAAACAGTGCGGAATCACATTTCCAATACAATTCAAAAGCTAGGTGTAACGAATCGATCTCAGGCGTTAATTGAGCTGTTACGCTTGGAAGAATTTAAATTAGACTAATGGACACTTGCTATTTCGTGAAAAAAACGACAAAATAGAACTATTCAACGTATTTTTAGGAGTGAAATAGTTATATGTCGGATGAAGTAACAAAGCACTCACCTGAAACCGTTGCAACGGTTGAAAAGGAATTACGCTATATAGCGGCCATCGTGAAGCAAAAGGGAAGAGAGATTGTTTCCGATTATGCGATCACGCCGCCACAATTTGTTGCATTACAGTGGTTAGAAGAGCTTGGTGATATTACAATTGGCGAATTATCAAACCGTTTATATTTAGCTTTTAGTACGACAACCGATTTAGTGGACCGTATGGAGAAAAATGAATTAGTCAAGCGTGTGCGTGATGAAAATGATCGCCGTGTCGTTGTCGTTCATCTTCTCGAAAAAGGCGAACGTATTATTCAAGAAGTTATTGAAAAAAGACAGCAATATTTGCAAGAGATGCTTGTTGGTTTTAATGAACAAGAAGTCGCGCAATTATCAAGCTATTTAGAAAAACTACATGTACACATGAAACAGGATTGAGGCGGAAAGTATGAATGCCCCGATAGGCGTTATTGACTCAGGAGTAGGCGGTTTAACCGTAGCAAAAGAAATTATGAAGCGATTGCCAAATGAAACGATCTATTATATTGGCGATACAGCAAGATGTCCGTATGGTCCAAGAAGTCGTCAGGAAGTACGGAATTTTACATGGCAAATGGCAAAAGCACTTGAAAAAATGAATATTAAGATGCTTGTTATTGCTTGTAATACAGCGACTGCAGTAGCACTCGAAAGTTTACAAAGAAATATGCCTTTTCCGGTACTAGGTGTTATAAATGCTGGCGCACGTGCAGCTGTAAAGAAAACGAAGCGACATGAAGTCGTTGTGCTTGCAACAGAAGGAACAATAAAAAGTGGGGCGTATGAAGAAGCCTTATTGTCACTTAATACGTCAACTCATATTATTCCACTAGCTTGTCCAACATTCGTACCACTTGTAGAAAGTGGCGAATACAAAGGTGACTTTGCTAATCAACTGATAGCGGAAGGCTTAAAGCCGTTGAAAAATCAACAATTCGATACGGTTATTTTAGGATGTACACATTATCCTATCCTACAAAAACAAATTGAAGCTGTTGTCGGAGAAGATGTTAATGTACTCTCTTCTGCGGAAGAAACAGCAAAGGATGTTCAAGAAATGTTAGCGTATAACGGCACTTTAGCAAACGCAAATACGGTGCCTGCTCATAAATTTTTTGCAACCGGTTCTGTTCCAATTTTCCGTTCGATTGCTGAGAATTGGCTAGGGCAAGGTACTCTTGACATAAAACGTATGACATTAAAATAAAAAATCAGCTTAGCAACTGGCTAGGCTGATTTTTGCCGTTTTCAGCATCATACATAAGCCGACGAGTACTTTTTTGATGAAACAAATTATGATAAGATGAGTGCGCGAAAGCTTTTAGGAGGAACGAAATATATGACAAGATTCGATGGAAGAAATGCAGACGGGCTACGACCGATAAAAATGGATAGTGAGTATCTTTTACATCCAGAAGGCTCCGTATTGATTCAAGTGGGAAACACAAAAGTAATTTGCACAGCTACAATTGAAGACAAAGTACCTGGCTTTTTACGTGGGCAAGGAAAAGGATGGATTACTGCTGAGTATTCAATGCTCCCTCGTGCAACAGCTCAACGTACACCTCGTGAATCTTCTCGTGGGAAAGTCAATGGACGTACGATGGAAATTCAGCGCTTAATTGGGCGTTCATTGCGTGCTGTAGTGGATTTAGAAGCATTGGGAGAACGTACAGTATGGATTGACTGTGATGTCATTCAAGCAGATGGAGGCACTCGTACAGCATCCATTACAGGTGCATTTGTTGCCATGACACAAGCTATTGCTAAATTTGCTGAAGAAAAGCCATTCGAGAAATTCCCAGTAACAGACTTTTTAGCAGCAACTAGTGTAGGTATCGTAGAAGAGCAGGGTGCCATTTTAGATTTAAATTATGTTGAAGATGTAGCTGCTGCTGTTGATATGAACATTGTGATGACAGGTGCAGGGCGATTTGTTGAATTACAGGGAACTGGCGAAGAAGCAACCTTTTCCCGTGAAGAACTGAATGAATTGTTAGCGTTAGGTGAAAAGGGCATTCAGCAATTAGTAGAGCTCCAAAAAACAACACTTGGTGAACTAGCAAACAAGGTTGGAGGGAATCAATAATATGAAACAAGTAGTAATCGCAACGAAAAATAAAGGAAAAGCAAAGGATTTCGAAGCATTATTTGGACCACTTGGTTATGAAGTAGTAACAATGTTTGAAGTGGCACCAGAAATGGAAATAGAAGAAACAGGGACAACGTTTGAAGAAAATGCAATCTTAAAAGCAGAAGCCTTAGCAAAAGAGCTTGGTACGATTGTGATTGCTGATGATAGTGGTTTAGCAGTAGATGCTTTAAATGGTGAACCAGGCGTGTATTCTGCTCGCTATGCTGGCGATCATGATGATGAAGCAAACATGATTAAACTATTAGAAAATTTACAAGGGGTCGAAGATGATAAACGTACAGCACGTTTTTGCTGCTGCATTGCTATAGCAGGTCCCGAATTTGCAACAACAACGGTCTTTGGTACATGTGAAGGTGTCATTGCACATGAAAAACGTGGAACGAACGGGTTTGGTTATGATCCTATCTTTTTCGTACCAAGCTTAAACCGTATGATGGCAGAACTTTCTCCAGAAGAAAAAGGAGCAATTTCTCATCGTGGCAATGCCATTCGCAAGTTAAAGGAGCAATTACCGAATCTTATAAAATAAGAGGTGATATCCATGAAAATACTTGTTATGAGTGATACACATGGTGACAGCCAAGTCATTGAAAGAGTAAAGGGTTTTTATCCAGAAATAGACACTGTGATTCATTGTGGAGATAGTGAACTTCCTTTCGCGCATGAGTCATTAGCGGGAATGATAAAAGTACGTGGGAACTGTGATCATGAGAAGGCTTATCCAGAAGAAGAAATTTTCATGAATAATGACGTAAGGATTTTTATCACCCATGGTCATTTGTTCAATGTGAAAAATTCCATTCTTTCATTATCCTATCGGGCTAAAGAGCTAGATGCACAAATTGTGTGCTTTGGTCATTCCCATATCCTCGGTGCTGAAATGATAGATGATATTTTATTTTTAAATCCTGGAAGCTTATTAAAACCACGTGGTCGCAAAGAGAAAAGCTTTGCTATTGTGGAAATAGAGGCTTCTACTTTTAAAGTGGCATTCTGGACTGACGATCACCAATGTATAGCTAGTCATACATTTCAAAGAAAATAAGAGGAAATGAATCCGCAAGACTTCCGAAGTTATTGCGGATTTTTATATTGACTATGAATAGTGGTAAAATTGTCTATGAATGAAAGATGATGAAATAGAAAAAATAAACTCAAAAGGAACCAAAGGAGACATCATGAAAAAGACAATTGGCTGGCATTTTGATAATAGTTATGTTCGACTACCAAGTATTTTTTATTCCGACATTTCATTAAATCCTGTACGTTCACCAAAACTGGTGTTGCTTAATGAAGCAGTAGCAACATCACTTGGCCTAGACATTGAAGCTTTACAAGATGAGGAGGCAGTAGCCATTTTGGCTGGTAGTAAAATCCCAGAAGGTGGCGAACCAATTGCGCAGGCTTATGCAGGACATCAATTCGGTCATTTTAATATGCTAGGTGACGGTCGGGCGCTGCTATATGGTGAACAAATAACCCCCCATAATGAACGCTATGATATCGCATTAAAAGGTTCCGGTAGAACACCTTATTCTCGTGGTGGTGATGGAAGAGCTGCATTGGGTCCAATGTTAAGGGAGTATATTATAAGTGAGGCGATGTACGCGTTAGGAATTCCTACTTCCCGCTGTTTAGCAGTCGTGACTACCGGTGAAACGATTATGCGTGAAACTGAATTGCCAGGTGCGATTGTCACACGAATTGCCAGTAGCCATTTGCGTGTAGGAACCTTTCAATTTGCCGCAAACTGGGGGACGGATGAGGAGCTTCAGCTCTTAGCTGATTATGCATTAGAGCGACATTTCCAAGCAGATTTAGGAGACCAAAATCGTTATCTTTATTTACTACAGGAAGTAATCAAAAAACAAGCGTCTCTTATAGCTAAGTGGCAATTAGTTGGCTTTATCCATGGTGTGATGAATACAGATAATATGACGATTAGTGGTGAAACGATTGATTATGGCCCTTGTGCGTTTATGGACACCTATGATCCAGCGACAGTATTTAGCTCAATTGATCATCAAGGTCGTTATGCTTATGGCAACCAGCCAAATATAGGTGGCTGGAATGTCACACGCTTGGCTGAAGCGTTACTCCCTTTAATTCATGAAGATCAGGAGGAAGCTATTCAACTGGCACAGGATGTTCTGCAACAATATCCCCAGCTGTATACTCAAAATTGGATGAAGGGGATGCGTGCTAAGCTAGGATTATTTACTGAAGAACAAGAGGATGCAGCATTAATTGAAGAACTTTTGCAGCTCATGCAACAATACAAAGCAGACTATACAAATACATTTATCGCGTTAACATTTGACCAGGTAAATGAATCTGAGTTATTTACTGCATCAGCTTTTAAAGAATGGTATCAAAAATGGCAAGCGCGATTAGAGAGGCAGCAGCAGACGAAAGAAATGTCACAACAAGTAATGCAACAGCATAATCCTGCTGTTATTCCACGCAATCACAGAGTAGAAGAGGCATTAGAAGCGGCAGTAGAACGAGGGGATTATAGTGTGATGAACAACTTATTAAAAGTCCTTGCGCAGCCCTACGCCCATACAAAAGAGCAACAGAACTATGCTTCACTGCCTGAATCGTGTAGTCAACCATATCGCACTTTTTGTGGCACTTAAAAAAGAGAGGATACCGCCTCTCTTTTTTTATTGCACAAAGGCACCCTCAAGAATTCAAGTGCATACCCTATGTATGAATAAAGATAAAGGAGAATGGGTTCGGTGCATCAATATTCAAAAGGTTGGTTTGTCAAAAAATTACGAGCACATGGGATAATGGTACATCCCCAATACAAAAGTCATTTAGGTTTGTATAAAGAATCTGAATTACGTAATTTATATTATCGTTATGTTGAAATAGAATCTGCTGAGCAAGATAAATAGTTCGTTTGTTTGAATAACTCCTTTCTAGGAAAAACTAGTCGTTAGAAAGGAGTTTTATTATGTGGATGATGACACAAACATGGCAAGATGTATTATTCTTACATTGGCCTATATCTCCCCAAAAACTACAAAAATATATACCGAATGAGTTACAGCTCGATCTCTTTGAAGAGAATGCTTGGCTTAGTGCTGTCCTTTTTAAAGTTCATCGACATCGACTTCGCTTTCTACCGCCCATCCCTGGCATGAATAACTATTTACAGTTGAATGTCCGAACATATGTCAAGTATAACGGTAGGAAAGGAATCTATTTTTTTCATCTAGATGTGACTAATTATTTACTATCAAAGGTAACGGCAATCGGGAGCTTACCATATCGTTATTCACAATTAGTAGGCAAACAAATTGATCATCACTTTTCTTATACAAGCCATTACAAGGCATGTGATGAAAGATTAAAAGTTACTTTTACATTGGGGGATCATACAGCCACGAATTTTGATCACTGGATCGTAGAACGTTATCATTCATGGTCAAAATACAACAATAAACTGCTTCGTATTGATATCCACCACTCACCTTGGGAGTTGCAACGAGCCAGAGTAACCATTCAAAGCAATTCACTCGCTTCCTTTATGAAAAAAACTTTTCAACATATGGAGCCTATTGCCCATTATGCCAAGAACAAGGTGGCTAGAGTTTTCCCACCAGTAATGGAACATAAAAAGCTTACGTAATTAAAAGAGGTAACAAAATTGCATCACAATGGCGCTGGCAATCATATCAGACATCGCAAGTGCCTCTGCTTCAATTTCATCAAAAACCTCTACATCTGCTTGATAATCTTTTTGTATCATCGTCACCGCTTCATTTTTCGTTAAAGCTAAATGCGTATAAAACATTTTTTGTACAGCTTCTCTACTTAAATAAGGATTGATTGTATGCAAAAATATGGAAATATCATCTGCATTGCGATACCATTCTTTTTCTTTCACTTCCGCTGTTGAAGCATCGCCTTTAGCAGCTGCTGTTACTAATTGTGCAGCAATAAGTAAATGCTCCTTAATTAAGGCCGCATAGCGATCTGCTACAGAGTCACCGTAAAAGGGCCGTAGACAATTACCTAAATCGGTTGCATTTCGTAGCAAACGCTGCTGCACAAAAGGTAAATCAGGTAAATTAAAGACAATGCTGATGATCGTCATCCGTGTCCAATTCACATGCTCCATCCAGAGTAAGCGATTCATGGCCATAAAATCTGCTTCGTTTTTACTGATACAACGACGATAATCATTGGAATTTAAAATGTGTCGAATCGGTGCCGTATATTGACCATAGGGACCTTGGTACAGCTGGCTTAAAGTAAAACCATTTGAATAGGGGTACAAGGCTTCACTCCTTCTTGTTTTTTCTCCTACAGTAGCATACTCCGCACAATCTCTAAGTATGAAGAACAAGAAAGTAAAGGAGATTATGATTACTCTTCGTAAATCATCTTTTTGGTCATACCACCATCAACGGTAATATTAATGCCTGTCACAAAATTATTCTGCGGATTAGTTAAATAGAGACAAGCCTGTGCGATATCTTCTGGTACACCAACCCTTCCCGACAAATGCTGCGCATGATCTATTGGACGAAGAGCTGCATAATCGCCAGTTTCAATCCAACCAGGCGAAATACAATTCACAGTAATCTGATCAGGCCCTAAAGATCGGGCTAAAGCATGGGTTAATGCCACAATCCCACCTTTTGTAGCCGTATAGGCTTCTGTATCAGGCTCAGACATTTCCGCTCGCATCGAAGCCAATGAAACAATCGCACCACCCTTCGCATTGTGTCTCATCACCTTTGCTGCCTCTCTTGCACAAAAAAAGGTACTCGTTAAATTCGTATGCAAAAGATCACTCCACTCCTCAAACGTCACATCATAAGGAGATTTATGCTGAAACTTTCCAGCGTTATTAATTAAAATATGAATCGTCCCGTATTGCTCAACAGCTCGTTGCATTAAATGAACGATCTCCTCTTCCTTCGTCACATCCGTGTGAACAAATAATACAGAGTAGCCTTGAGCAAGCAGATCCTGTTCTAATTGTTGACCAAGCCCTTCATTTAAATCGGCAATCACTACTTTTGCTCCCTGTCGTGCATAGGCATGAACAATACCTTTCCCAATCCCCTGTGCACCACCTGTGACAATAACAACTGAATCCTTAAACATCAAACATACCTCCAAGTTTTTATCGCCAATAGTGTAGCAAAATTTTTTATATTCGTCCCTTTAGAAGGTGAAGAGATGGTATAATTGATACTATCACAGCATATGATAAAAAATATGAGGCAAACCTTGCCTACATAGTAAAATTAATGTTGACATTATGCTATAAAGTACATATAATAAATATTGTCCTTCCTATGGAATACATAAGAAACGACATCATGTCTCAGTAGCTCAGCTGGATAGAGCAACGGCCTTCTAAGCCGTCGGTCGGGGGTTCGAATCCCTCCTGGGACGTCAATAAAAGCCTTACAGCCACAACGGTTGTAAGGCTTTTTATTTTTATGCAAGAATGTATAATTCACTAATTGGTGCCCAATAGGTGCCCAAATCAATCTTTTTCTTCAAAAAGTTTATCAAAGTGGGAACTGGCTCGCTGATCCGTTTCTTGTAAAAGATGTCCATAAGTATTCATGGTAGTTGTGATATTAGAATGACCTAATCTAGATTGAATGACTTTTGGATGTTCACCTGCATGGATTAAGAGTGTAGCAGAAGTGTGTCTTAAATCGTGAAAACGAATTCTAGGTAAATCGGGATTCTTTTTCATAAAACGATCCCACCACTGACTTATTGAATCTGGTCGATAAGGTTTACCAAACTCATTTGAAAAAAGAAAAGTATGTCCTTCCCATACTCGTTCATCGCCAGCCTCTTCTAGTTGATATTTTTTCACTGCAGCAAGCGTTACTAAATCATTCATGATATTTGAAGGAATAGTAACTACTCGTTTTCTTTTACCTTTTGTTTCTTTTACGATAATTCCATCTCCAGTTAAATTAACTAAAGCTTGTTCTATTAATAAGGTATTGTTTTGGACGTTTAAATGTTTTTCTTCAATGGCAACTAGTTCACCTTGTCGAGCAGCACTTACCACGGCTAGTTCAACTAACAACCGTTTTTCAGCAGTCTCTCTATTATTTAATCGCTCAAACAATAATTTAACTTGTTCCTCGCTGTAGGCCTTACCTTCTTCATATTTGAGTTTTGGTAGCTTTATATTTTTACAAGGGCTCTCTTCGATTAAATTCCACTCAACTGCTACATTCATAATACTAGCGAACGCCTTGTAAATATTATGAATAGTGGAAGGGGCTAATTCGCTTTCTTTACCGTCTAATCTTCGTTTTTTCTTCTGTAAATCACCTACAAAAAATACTACATCCACTTTTTTAATATCCTTTAATTTGATATCACCGAAAATAGGGAGGATGCGTTTTTCTAAATGCGTACAGTTATCGTGAAATGATCGTGCACTATAATGTTGTTTAGCATAATTATCTTTCCATCGTGGATAAAGATGATTTAATGTTATAGATTCAATATCACTGAAATAAACATCCTTATTTTGCTTCATTTCTTCTTCAAACAGTATTAGTTGGCGCATCGCTTCTTTTTCGCTTTTGGCTTCTACATTTTTAGTTTTACGAATACGGCGATTACCTCGATAACCTAAGTCTGCGATAAGTTTGAATTTATTCTTACTGATTTTTTGTACATATCCCACTGCTAACAGCTCCTTTCAAGAAGAGTACAATCGCTAAAAAAATGATTGTTAAGATAATGATTAAGCCTTTTTTGTGCGAAATCGTACTCAACATTAAATAGTAAACAAATTTTATGAATAGCCTTTTCTTCATTTAAAGGTAGTTTGATTTTATTTAGCATGAATGTTGGTACACATGCTTGTAGAGCAAAATTATTTGCTTTCCATTCCTGGTACTCTCTAAACAAAGGGTGTGTTTTTGTTTGGTTGCCAGAATGTGAGATCACATGGCCCAACTCATGGCAAAATTCTTGCCATTGTTCCTGCTTGGATAAACGTGAGTCTATGTAAATGATGTTGTCATAGCTTACTGAATCGAAAGGTAAGTAAATGACCTTAAAACCAAGTTTAGGACCTATTATCCTAGGATCTAATTGCTTTGGACTAGTCACGTTAATGCTGGTGAATAGATCTTTTATGTAATCTTCTAAATGAGTATAAACGAAAGTCATAACATCCCTCTTTTGCAAACATATGTTCTATTTATGTTAACAAAAAAATCCACCAATGAAAAGGCGAATTTTTTAAATATCTGGAAGGCATACATAAAAATGTAAAATTACTTTTTGCTCTCTTGTTGCTTCTTCCACACCTCGTAATAAACTTCGAATTGTTCTAAAGCATCAAGAATATTTTCAGGTTGGTTTTTGAAAAATAAATTCTCTCTAGTTAAAAAGAAATCGATAACTTCTTTTTGGTATGCACTTAAATTGTTATAATCATCGTCCGAGATACCAGCTTGTGTATGTAAAGCTTCTTTATTATCCGTTCTTCCTAATAGGTAGTCTATAGAGACATTATAGTAATCCGCAATTTTTTCTAAAATTTCATAATCAGGATTCCTCTTACCTTGTTCGTAAGCAGTATAAGCTGGTCTTGTAATGCCTAGTATGTCTGCTATATCTTGTTGAGTTTTGTTATTAGATTTTCGTAGATATTTCAGTCGTACGCCTAGCATAATTTCACCTCGCTTTTTTAAACATAACATAATTATATGTAACAATTTGTTACTAATCCAATAAAAAATAATAATGTAACGAAATGATACAAAATATATTGACAATGTAACGTAATGATACTATATTAAATATATAAGCAACACGAAAGGCGGTGAGGAAATGAAAAACCGAACTTGGTTAAAGGCAAAACGCTTAGATAAAAAAATGACTCATGATGATGTTGCGAAAGCGTCTGGAATTGAACGAGCTTACTATACAATGATTGAACAAGGCAACCGTAGACCCTCAGTACATGTTGCTAAATCGATAGCGAAAGCACTAGATTTCGATTGGGTACTTTTTTTTGATGATAAATGTAACGTAATGTTACAAAAGGATTGCGATAAATGCATTGATGTAGCGATATGAAACAAAAATTATTGAAATAGGAGGTTTCATCCATATGAATCCATTACAAATTATAGTTCATGACAACCGTCGTTTATTAACAACAAATCAGTTATCAGAAAGTTATGGTGTTGAAGATAAGTTAATTCAACAAAATTTCAATAACAACAAAAGTCGTTATACAGAAGGTAAACATTTCGTTTTACTTCAAGGGGGAGAATTAAGATCTTTCAAACGCAACTTCGAAAATTTAGGTGTCGCACCAAATATCAATAAATTATATCTATGGACAGAAAAAGGAGCATGGCTTCACGCTAAATCACTTAATACAGATGCTGCCTGGGATGCGTATGAAACATTGGTAGACGAATACTACACAGTTAAAGAAACCGTAGTTCCACTTTCCAAAGATCAAGCATTAGTTACAGTTTTGCGTACTACAGCAAATCTTGTGGAAGATACTCAAGCAATAAAAATTGAGCAACATGAAATTCGTAAAGAACTTTCCTTAATTAATGAAAAAGTAGAAGAACAAATCACATTAACTTCTGGTGAACAACGTGCAGTTCAAAAAGAAGTTGCAATCAAAGTATATGAAATTGAAGATGATGCAACTATTAGACCTAAACTTTTCCGTGAATTACATCGTGAAATTAAAGATCGTTTTGCTGTTGCCAGTTATAAAGATGTTCGTCGACAGGAATTGCAAACAGTAATCAACTATATACGTTCTTGGGTTCCAAGAAAAGTATCGTAACTTTAGGAGGTCATCATAATGAACCTAACAATTGAGGAATTACGAGAAGCTCTGATTAATGCGGAGTTGGCAGAAATGTTTAATCAGGCTTACAAACAAGGAGTAGAAGATGGACGAGAAATAGAAAAATCAAAATTCGAAAACTCTCTACCATCAAACTTAAAAAAAGAGCATGTAGCTCAAATATTCCAATGTGAATTACCAACTGTAGAAAAAATTATTCGCATGGACGGTTTTCCTAAATGTCATGCACTAAAAGCTCGTTATCCAAGAGATAAAGTTTTTGAATGGCGAGAAAAAAATGTGATGTATATGAACTCGCGATTAGGTATTTATGTGAGTGAAGAAGAAAGCCTCAGATTATTAAGAGCATAGGAGAGGCCAGGGCAAATGGCCTCAAGATAAATCAAACTACCAATCTAGTAGAAATCTAAGAGGTAGGGGCAAATCTACCTCTTAACCTTTATTATACAGACAATTTATACAAAGTGCGGTCTCTTACAAGTTAACTTTTCAATGAAATGTGACTTTATTTAACAGAAAGGAATGGAAATATGACTGTTACTGGAAATTTGGTCGGCGAGGTAATGAAAGAGATTAGGGGCGAAGAAACACAGTTAAAATTCGGTTTTGATTTTGGAGTAGGGAGGGAAGCTATTTCGAAATACGAGAACGGTCGCAGTAAGGTCCCTGCAGATATAAGTAAAAGCATCGTTGAAAAATTTGATGATCCAAAGTTTGCACTTACTGTTCAACATCAATATACAGGTACAGGGCCAATATGGTTAAACGGTCCAAATGTAGATTTGCACAGATGTAGTGTTCGAGAGAAGACAATAGAAGAATTACAAGAAGCTTTGGATTCCATAACAAGTACCAGCTTAGCCAAACCAAGCGATGCCATTGAGCATTATGAGCGAAAAAACATTATGGACATGATTGAGGAGGCAGTCGAGGCTGCTACAGCACTGGCAAACTTCATAGCAGTGACGACTGAACATTTAGGTATCAGTTATACAGGTGTATGGATGGACCATTATAAGTACTTACAGAAAGCAGGATTCATTAAATGATTGAAATAGATGATGAAATTAAACGGCAACAAGCATGCATAGATGATTTAATGGCAGAAATCAAGATACATGTACAAAAAGGTCAAATCAACATAGCAATGCAACGTGACAAGGACCTACATAATTCGTTGAAACAACTAGAAACACTACATGAGCGCAAACGGTTATGGATAACAGCAGAAGTTTTAAAAAAGCGAGGAATATTAGTTCAGGTGGTGAAGAAGGGTGTGGAAATGGCTTGATAACTATTTTTACTTACCAGATGACGATGTACCAGAATCACACAGGAAGTTTTGTATTGGTGCAGTTATCACAATGCTTATTATCGGAGTGCCAATTATCATCACATGTTGGTAATAAAAAAAGCTGCTTAATCTTTGGGGGATTAAACAGCAAGAACTATGGAATATACAAATCTATTATATCACAAAAGTCGACGTTTGCGAGAGTTATCTCGCTCTCGTCAAGCAGCTTACAGCACCGTCTCCCTACGGTTTAGCTTTGCCACTGTGAGTTGCTTGATGGGATGCCATCAAATACATAAGAAAGAAGGTGAGTACATGCGACAACTTATGGAAGTTGAAAATCCAATGGTGTTAGGAACGATTGAAGCTGTAAATAGCGTACCTACATTTCGGTATATCGAGCGAGAGTTTCGTGATTTTTATGGTAGTTTAATAGTTTTTAATGATGACTATATGGAGTTTCCGAATGGAGATATCGTTCATTTAGACAACATCCATACGTATTTAGAGGATAACTACAATGCGAAATTTTACACAAAAAAATAAACCACTTTGCAGAGTGGCTTAAAAAACATTTATTAATAAGATTTTAGCATAGGAGGGCAAGGGAATGGAAGCAGTTTCTACTTTAGAAATGGATCGCATTGAATGGCTACAACTCCGTAAGAGTGGTATTGGCGGTTCGGATGCATCAGCAATATTAGGTTTCAACAGATACAAATCAGCGTTTCAACTATATATAGAAAAAACATCTGAATGGGTTGAGGAATCAGATAGTGAGGCTGCATACTGGGGCAACGTTCTTGAAGATGTAGTAGCTAGAGAGTTCGCAAGACGAACTGGTAAGAAAATTCGAAAGATCAATAGAATGCTACGTCACCCATATCATTATTTCATGACTGCGAATCTAGACAGGGATGTAGTTGGAGAGAAAGCATTTTTAGAATGTAAAACAGCGAGCGAGTACTTGAAAGACAGCTGGAATGGTGAGGATGTGCCTGCAGCATACCTTTGTCAGTTGCAACATTACCTAGCAGTCACTGGCTATGAAAAAGCTTATATCGCTGTATTAATCGGTGGTAACAAGTTCGTTTGGAAAGAAGTCGCTAGGGATGATGAATTTATCGAGCTGATGATTCAACACGAGAAATCATTTTGGGAGAATCACGTACTAGCGGATGTCCCACCAGCTATTGACGGAAGTTCATCGGCATCAGAACTACTAGCCAAGATGTATCCACAGGATGATGGTTCAGCCATTATGTTGGACGAGCAATCTAACACATTAATTGAAGCTATTGAGTCAATAAAAGCTGAACAAAAACAACTAGAAAAACAACGTAATGAGTATGAAAATCAACTCAAAATGACTCTTGGAGAGGCTGCCGAAGGACATTCCAATCGCTTTAAAGTGACGTATAAAACTATCGCTTCAAGTCGTTTGGATAGCAAGCGATTAAAGGAAGAACAGCCAGCAATTTATGAAAAATATATCAAAGAGTCGTTATCAAGACGCTTATCAATTAAGGAGGCTAATTAACAATGGCAACTACAACAGATTTAAAAGCTCAAATGCAACAGGCACCAGCTGCACAACAGAAACCAAAAACAATTGATGATTACCTTAAACAAATGGCTCCAGCAATGGCGCAGGCCTTACCAAAGCACATGGATGTTGACCGTTTAATGCGCTTGGCAATGACGACTATTCGAACAACACCAGCACTTAAAGATGCGGATGTTTCTAGTTTACTAGGTGCTGTTATGCAAGCTGCTCAATTAGGATTAGAGCCTGGTTTAATGGGCCACTGCTACTTACTACCATTCAAAAATAACAAAAAGGGCATTACAGAAGTTCAATTTATTATCGGCTACAAAGGGATGATTGACCTTGCAAGACGAAGTGGTCATATCCAGTCAATTTACGCTCATGCCGTTTACGAAAAGGACGAGTTTGAGTACGAGCTAGGGTTAGACCCTAAGTTAAAGCACAAGCCTTGTATGGACGTAGATAAGGGCAATTTTGTAGGTGCCTATGCGGTCGCTCATTTTAAGGATGGGGGTTATCAATTTGAGTTCATGTCAAAAGCCGAAATTGAGAAGCGTAAAGGTCGTTCGAAGGCTGCTAATTCATCGTATTCACCGTGGGCTACAGACTACGAGGAAATGGCGAAAAAGACCGTTGTACGACACATGTGGAAGTACCTGCCGATTAGCGTGGAGATGCAGCAACAAGTAGCTTATGACGAGGGGACAGCTCCTAAACGTGAAATGAAAGACATCACACCGGAAACAGAATTTTTCGTTAATGCACCTGAAATTGAAGTGGAAGTAGTGAATGAATAACGTACCTCACAAAGTCCTTCTGCCTGCTTGGATATTTGAGCAGGCGAGGGATAACGATGAAATCAGACGTTTGGGACTGGATTACATGAATAGATACCCGAAATACAGGGTGCTCAAGGTTAGTGGTAGTTTTGCAGTTTGTGAGAAGTTAGAGAGCTTTTTATAGAAGCTCTCCATACTACATTACTTTTCTAACTTGTCAGCAATTCTTAATAGAATTTCAGTTTGTTCTTTTTGGATATTAATGATTTTAAACACGAACCAGACTATAAATACTATTGGTACAAGATAGAAAACTAATAAAAAAAGAATAGGTATAATTCCAAATAATATTTCCATAACTGTATAAAAACCTCCTTACTGGATTATTGTACCATAATTATTTAACTGATTTGAGATCAATTTTTGGCTAATGTTTTTAGATTAAAAGTTTGAATATTTCGACATAAGGAGAGGCGAGGGCAAATGGCTAAATACAGATACGTCTACACAACTTTTTGGAACGATCCTCGTGTGGTTGAGGAAATGACAGCAGAGGATAAGTACTTTTTCCTGTATTTGCTGACAAATGAAAGTACGACTCAAATTGGTATCTATCAGATTACTAAAAAACAAATAGCTTTTGACATGGGCTACTCAATGGAAAGTGCTGGTGCCTTGCTACAACGCTTTAGAGACCACCACAAGATTATTAAATACAATGAGGAAACTCGTGAAATTGCTATTAAAAATTGGGGGAAATACAACTTGAATCGTGGGGGCAAACCGATTCTTGATTGTGTGAAATCAGAGTTAAGAGAAGTGAAAGATACTTCATTAATTCGATGGGTAGGCGAAGGAATCTCGAATGATTCTGTACGTATCGTCTACGAGTCGTACTACGATACGTATAACGTTACGTCAGAAAACGAAGAATGCAGTAATGATGTGGGTTCTTACGATACGTCAACGATACGTGGACAAAAAGAAAAAGAAAATAAAAAAGAAAATAAAAAAGAAAAAGAAAAGAGAGAAGACAGTCGCTCGTCGGTCTCTTCTCCTTCTTCAACTAATAATCCTTTTCTTGAAATAAAAACTACCTTTGATTCATTAATTCGTATGAGTAACTTTACAGACCATAAAAAAATGGACAAGCTGCTTGAATTTTATCCAGATCACTTATTGATTATTGAGGCAATTAAGCTTACTGCCGACCTTGGAAAATCAAGCATCGAATATGTAGAGGGTATTTTACGAAACTGGGCACTTGAAAAAGGAATTAATTCATACGCAGATTGGCAGGTGAAGATTGATGGAAAGAATGGGCGACCGAATGGCAGCAGTACTGGAGGAACTACGCGCACGAAGCCAATTGTGTTCGGAGACTACAGTAGTTGAGGAACCTAATTACAACTGTCCTAAATGTAAGGACGAAGGTGGTTATATGGTACGTAAGAAAGCTGGCGAAACAACTCTATTACAAAGTGGCGCAGAAGTTATTTTGCAGTACGACACTGAAGAATGGCAAAAATGCGAATGCGCTAAAATACGTCAACTCAATCACTTAATTAAATCTAGTGCCATTACAGAAGAATTTCAGAAAATGAGTTTTAAAAACTTCTCGACCGAGGGTGTACATCCGAAAGTAGTTGAAATGAAAAGTAAGGCGAATCAGTATTTCAGGGCTTTTGACGAGATTAAAGGTTTCAGACAGAACAGCATCATGCTAATCGGACAACCTGGTTGCGGCAAAACACATTTGCTAACGGCTATCTCAAATTACTTGATTCATACAAGGCAAGTGCCAGTTCTCTATTTCCCTTATAAAGACGGGATGAACAATCTTGCAGCTAATAACTTTGAGCGTAAAAACGAAATCATGGACCGCATGAAGGAAATTGATGTGTTGTTTATCGATGATCTGTTCAAGCCGATTGGTGGAAAGGTTGATGTAAAACCATGGCAGGCTGAATCCATCTTTGAAGTGGTCAATTATCGCTACCTAAACAATAAACCGTTGCTTATATCAAGCGAATTGTCACTAGATGACATGCTTTACATCGACGAGGCGTTAACAAGCAGGCTGTTTGAAATGGCACAGGATTTCACGGTAACGATTCCAAAGGACATGAAAGTGAACTACCGATTACGTAAGGTATTTGAAAATAAGTGAGGGGCAACAGTCCCTTGATGGAGGGTGAAAAGAGTGGGAGAAGTTTATATGCAACTTAAAATGGAAAGGTTCATTGAGCTAAAACGTGCGGAAGAAGAAAATATAAAGCTTCGTGAAGCGTTGAGAGAAATTTTTGAACTAGCTAAGCATGATGGTATATCAAAGCATCTAGATAATTGTTATATCGTAGCTCGCCAAGCATTGGAGGGTATAGCTCATGAATGAACAATTCCTAATTGAACAAATCATCCTGTATTTAGGGCAGTACCAGCGCTTTGGAGGGAAGTACAACGAAACCATGGCTTATGAGAGATTGGAGCAACTACGAGCATTAAAAGGACTGAAAGATGCTGACGAGGCTACGGATTATCTTATTTCTAGAATGGAAGGGGCGATGGCTGCATGAGACGACGTAACGGTATTCCAATCGATATTCCTAGCGCTCGTAAACAGGCTCCAAAGGTCAAGACACAAAAAGCTGCTGAGTACAACAAATATAAGACTTTTGCAACGATGTTTAAAAAAGAAAATGATCAGCGAATATGGGCTACGGTACCAGTTGCACATCCAGATTTTAAATCACTGAAAAAAGAAGGGTTTCAAATAATTGAGGTTTGGGACAAGAGGGAGGTTTCGGCATGACCAAAACTAAAAAGCCAAAACTCGAAATTGGTCAGCGAGTATGGATTGAGCCTGTAGAAATGTTTTTACGACAAGACAAGCGCTCAATTGATGAACATGAAATCATCGAAATTAATAAAACTAGTGCCTATGCAATGCGACTAGATTTAATCGGAAAATACAAAGATAACATGCAAGAAAAGAAACACTTAGCAGAGCGTATTAATCAACGAACACATGAAGTGAAGGCTAGTGGTTGGGGTACGCATTACCGTTTGTGGCTCACAAAAAAAGATTTCGAAATGTCGGTACAACGTCAAAGTGACACAAAAGAAGCTCTTAAAAAAGCTCACGAAATAGTAAATAAGATGTCACTAGAACGATTACAAAAGTTTATCCAGGAGGAGACAGCATGATCAACCGAGTCGTTTTAGTTGGCCGACTTACAAAAGATATTGACCTTTCTTACACACCACAAGGCATTGCAAAGGCTCAATTTACATTAGCAGTTAACAGATCGTTTTCTAATCAAAGTGGTGAAAGAGAAGCAGATTTTATCCAGATACAAGCTTGGAGAAAACAGGCGGAGAACGCTGCTAACTTTCTAAAGAAAGGGTCACTGGTTGGGATTGATGGAAGGCTACAATCAGGTTCGTATGAGAGAGACGGGCAAAGAATCTATTTTACGAACGTGGTAGCTGATAGCGTGCAGTTTCTTGACTCTAAAAACAGCACAGGAGGCTCGCAGAACACTTCAAACTACGAATCTAGTACAAATACAGGTGGACAGTATCAAGGTAGTTCACAGGGGCAATATGGCGGTAATAATCAGCCGAGTTATACGAGGGTCGATGAAGATCCTTTTGCTAATAGTAAGGGGCCAATTGAGGTTTCAGAGGATGATCTTCCATTCTAAATAATTAATCGAGGTGATACACATGCCAACATTAAGAAAAATCACCAAGGCTAGGACATCAAGAGAATTAGAACGTTTGGTTACGGATGATACGGAGAGAGGTTGGATGGTAGCAAGTAGAATGAATTACATTTCTGCTGATCCACGACCTTATCAAATACTATTGGAATTTAATACAGATAATGAGCGAGTAAGTATATAACGAACACGCTGCTGATAGAACTGCATTAGATTGTTTTATCAGCAGACTTCTAAAAGTGCTGACAGGAGGGCAAACATGAACGTACTCACATTTGAAATACCAGGAGTTGTGCAGGCACAACAAAGACCGCGTGTAACAAGAAATGGCACATTCGATCCGAAAGAATCCAAGGACTATAAATCATTTGTAAGATTAGTAGCTGCAGAACATGCACCAGAAACTTTAATTACAGAGAATATAAAGCTATGTATCGATGTTTATCGCAAGATACCCAAATCATTCAGCAAGAAAAAGCATCAGCAAGCTGTAGATGGAGTTTTAAGACCTCAGACATCGACAATCTGGTGAAGGGCATTAAAGATGGTTTAAGCAAGGTTTTATGGCATGACGATAGCCAAGTGACAGAGTTGGTTGCTCGTAAATTGTATTCGGATAATCCGAGGGCAGAGGTGACGATTGAATGGCAAGGAAAGTAGAGAGTCGATACATTTTATTCACTGGAGAGAATCATGAAATCGTTAAATTTGATTTTACACAACACCAAATAGAAACGTTTATTACGCTTTGGAATGAAGGATATCCAATCAACAAAATAGCTGACAGGCTTAATACAAGTAAGGTGAGTGTGGCTTTGATTGCAATGGATCTTGAAATGGCTGGAAGGATTGGGCCAAGGGCTGGTGGGTTGTTAGGGAAGAAGAAAGTGGTTAGTTGAAAGATATTGTGCAGAGCAAGGAGGGAAGCAAAAATTAAAACTATTGCTTGGTTTAGTGGTGGTGTAAGTAGCTTTATATCAATTTATTTGTTGAAAGATCAAATTGATGAAATTTATTTCATTGATGTGAAAGAACAACACCCAGACACTTATAGATTTTTGAGAGATTGTGAGCAATTGGACGTAAATTTACAATAATAAAAAATGAAAAAACACATAGCGCTATGGATACTATACGTAAACGCAGGTATATCAATGGTCCATCTGGAGCGCCTTGTACAAGTGAATTAAAGCGCAAAGTAAGGCAATGTTGGGAACAGACGCAAGATGATGATCTATTGCTCTATGTATGGGGCTATGACAGCGAAGAAAAGCATCGAGCAGAACGGCTATTACAAACAACGCCAGAGCATGAACATGTATTTCCTCTAATTGATGCCATGCTGACGAAAGATGAAGTACACGGCTTGCTAGAACGATTGGGCATTAAAAGGCCTTTAATGTATGAGTTAGGATTCCGTAATAACAATTGCGTTGGATGCGTTAAAGGCGGTATGGGCTACTGGAATATAATTCGTAAGCACTTTCCAGAACGTTTTAAAGAAATGGCTGCACTAGAAAGAGAAATAGGTGCTACTTGTATTAAAGGCATTTATTTAGACGAATTAGAGCCAGGTCGTGGACGCATTGAAGATGAAGTCATGGGCGAGTGTGGAATATTGTGCGAAATCGCTTATGGAAATATAGTTGGGTGATCGAAAGTAATCCCTTCATTATTTTAGATCAGAATGTACAAAAATAGTGTACCTCTTTTATTAATTTAGTAAATTATACTTAGGAGGGGTTTTTTTGGATAATAACATATTAATTAGCAATATTTTTAGGCTGAAACGGAAATTAAAAATTAAAATTAGCAAAGAGATTCGAGGATTAGAGTACTACGAAGCTTTGCAATTAGAAGTTAAAAGCTTAAAAGCTTTTCAAGCGAATAGCCCAAATCTAGTAGAGATTGGAGCAATAGTTTTCTCTGCGGTTGCAATTTTAGTTTCTAGTATTGCATTTTATGGGAGTTTTATATTCGATACATCTTATTACTTTTCTTCAACAAAAGATGGAAGTTCGCCAATTGAAGTAGGATTAGCGACATACCTTATAAAAAATTCACCTGATGAAAAGATAATAAATATTGTTAACGTTGTATATTTCTCCGTTGTTGTGGTTTTTTTTATTGGTGCGTGGATACTTATAAGACAAGTACTATTACTTAGGAAGATAAAAGAATTGGAAATACTTGACTATTATTTAGAAAAGTATATCGAAAAAAATGATGATAGGAAGAAAACTAACATTTATCCTAATATGAACGATTCTAGTAAAGTAGATATGCATAATTTTAAGTAGAATAGCTTAAAGGGTATTGAACGTTTTGAGGAAAGAAACTAAAAAAGGGTCACACAACTGGTAGTGGCCCTAAGTAATTTGGAGGCCGTGACGGTCAACCAACGCCACAGCAAGTGCGTGCGATACACTCGATAATAATTTGTGCAAATTACAGTTCCTTATACATCAAAAAAGCCGCAGCGTCATCACACGCTACAGCTCGAATTGGTTTATGCCCTTCTAGGCTAATCAGATAAGTCATTATAACACAACTTAGGAGGGCAAACCTATGTTAAAAGAAAGAACACTAACTATTACACCAGATACTTTAGATTCAATGATTACAGACTACCACTGGATGGTTAACGCCATCAAAGAAATGCGAGCAGAAATGGTTATAGGGGCAAAAACAGCACAGTATGGAATCGAAGCTACACTACCAAAAGCAGCAGGTGGTGTAGGTGATCCAATTATGCAGGAGGCTATTAGACGGTCTAAAAACATAAAACGCATTGCTGAGTATGAGAAGAAGCTATTAGAAGTTCAACAAAGAGTGGATAAAGTTGTTAATAGCCGTGATGCTGAAATATTATTTTGGTTATTAGAAGGTAAGTCAATGAGATGGATTGGAAGACATATGAATTTGAGCCATACTAATATCCAATTAATTCGTAAAAATATCATAAGTTCTATGATTGGGTAAGATTTAGAAAGGCACTCCTATGAGTGCCTTCAATAATGTATTCTCTTAAAATTATTTATTTCCGTATGCATCTTTTCTAAATTGCTTTTTATTTCCATTGTAATGTTTTGTAGGTGAATAATTTCTTTTTTAGTAATTTCTTTTTTTGTAAACATTTTTTGTTTTTTTTCTTTTGGAGTGTAAATTTTATAAGATGCGAAATTGGATGTTTCAAGAAAACTAAAAAGGAAAGATATAATTGCGAAAATTATAGGTATTAAATAGGTTGAGTTTACCGGTTGTAATAATAAAATAGAAACATGTTCTATGTATTCGATAGGTTCTTTAAAAAAATTCGGAGGTGGATCACTATATTCCTCAAGCATTTTCGAAGGAATATGATTTTTAACTGCAGAGAGAACAGCTAATAAAACTAAGCTTAAATTACCGAAAAAGTTTTTTAATTTTAAAAGAGATAATTTTGAAATATATTGTCGCCTAAAAAAATACATTAAATAATATCTATGCAAAAGATAGGTGAGAATAGGAGGAATTAAAAAAATAGCGATAACTAAGCTTACTTTACTTATTGAATTTCCATATTTACCTACATAAATTCCTAGTGTAACCAATGTCCAAAAAAGTATAAATGCAGTCACTGATAAAGAAAGGGTAACTGTAAACATAATTTTATCTATAAAACTCAATTCTTTTTTTGTCATAAATAACTCCCTTCATTGTTATTTTATAACATAAAAAATGTTTTTTCCAAATTTGCCATACTTTCAACATTAGGTGTGATAAAAATAATAATGTAAAATCGGAGGTAGGTCGGCGCGGTAAGGTTTCCCTCCCTTGGTATTTATAAAAACCTAAATATTAGGGATAGACAGACCGACGACCGACCAGCGCTGAACAAACTTGTTCGGAGCAAGACATACATGGCCGGCCCATATTTTTTAAGAGATATAGGGAACAGGCAAATAAAACTGAAGGAGTGGTTATGTGAACTTCGTCCACTTTCCATAATTTCAGTCAAACTTATTACATCAACAAAGTGCACGGAAATGCACTATAAAATTAGAACACAATTCGTTACAAAATAACGTGGTGTCGCTCTACCACGAGTCGCAAGTGAGCTCTCGACAATTTACCACAATATCAAAGCTTTCATCTTAGGGTGGAGGCTTTTTCTTATGCTTTGAAAACTGCATCAAACAGCCAAAACGCTATGAGTTGAGAGGGCAGAGTTTGGTGTGGTTTTGAGAGTGGAATTTGTAGAAAATTGTTCCAATTTGTTGCCTCTCAAAGTATGATTGAGTGGGAGGTTTTTTTATGTTTAAAAATTGGACGAATCGAGATTGGATATGGTTAACAGCACTACTATTATTTTTAATGGTATTGTTGATAGCTAATTTTTATAAGAAATGGGACCCTCAAATCTCTATCATTGCAAATTCAACATCAATAGCTTTAGCAGTAATTGCAATTTTCCTATCATTAAAACAAGATTCTGACAGTAAATCAACTTCAGAGTCGATGAGACAAGATTTATCAACTCAAATGGGGAACATTACTATGTTATTGGCGAATAGGAAAGTAGAAATAGAAGATGCAGCTACAAGCGTGAGTCAAACTGTTGATACAAATACCGAAACAAGAAGTGAAAGTTATACTTATGATCAATTGGTAGAATATGGTGAGAAAATTAAAAAAGATACAATTGAGGAATTTAAAAAAGAATTGAATGAAAAGATGTTAGAAAATGCAATGATTATGGGAAAAAATACAAACGTTTATACAGGATCTTATATTACTCATAAATTAGAAAAAGATATATATAACATTCTAAAGAATAATCCTTATATTGATGTAAAAGACGTGATTGGATTATTAGATATAAAAAGTAATGCATTCATCGAAGCTAAGGTAAGAGACATAATAAAAAATTATAGAACAAATATTTAAGCATAGACATTTGTTTATGCTTTTTTAGTTTGGGGTTGAATATGGAGGTGGTGTTTATGAGATATGGCTAATTGGAATGAAATTAAATTAGAGTGGGAAACCACTAAGGTTACTTTAGCTAAACTTGCTGAAAAATATGATGTTCCTTTAGGGACTATTAAGAGCCAAAAGAGCCGGGATTCTAAAAACGGCCATCCATGGACTAGGGATGCAATTGAAAAGGATGCAACCAAAACTAAGAAGGTTGCAACCAAAGAAAAAAAAGTGGGAGCCCCGAAAGGCAATGACAATGCTAAGGGGAATAGAGGTAATCCTAATCCGACACCTAAGTTTCCGAAACGCAACTCAATAGCAGAGAAGCACGGCTTTTTCTCAAAGTTCTTACCAGAAGAAACACTCGAAATCATGGAAGCTATGAATGAACGTTCTCCAGCCGATTTAATCTGGGATCAGATACAGATTCAGTATGCTGCAATCATAAGAGCTCAACGGATTATGCATGTTGAATCGAAAGACGAAATCATAAAGGAGCTCAAAAAAGCAAAATACGAATACTATCCCCGTTCTAAAGAGGATGGTGGAGGAGTAGAAAAGGCGGTAACTGAAGAAGAATATGAATTCCAATTCGCATGGGAACGACAGGCGCAACTACTCACTGCTCAATCGAGAGCAATTGGGGAGTTGCGTTCTTCTATTCGTCAGTTCGTAGAGATGGCTGATCAGGATGATGAGCGTCGCTTGAAGCTTGAGCAGATGCAGCTAAACATCGATAAGACGAAAGCAGAAATTGAAAAACTTGATAATAAAGATGATGGACCTATTGAGATTGTCATCAAACGAAAGGGTGAGGATTGATGGAAAAAGAAATTAATCCTCGATTTGACGATTTCCTTTTCGACTGGAGTTGCAAAACTCAACTTTTAGTCGGAGGGTACGGTTCTTCGAAATCCTATCATGTAGCACTTAAAATACTTTTAAAATTACTTGAAGAAAAACGTACAGCACTTGTCGTTCGTGAAGTTTATGATACACATAGAGACAGTACGTTTTCTTTATTTACAGAGATTATTGAGGACTTAGGGCTGTCAGGCAAGATAAAGACGAGTTCATCACCTATGACTGTGAAGTTTCCAAATGGCTCTAAGATAATCTTTCGAGGAATGGATAAACCTGAAAAGCTAAAGTCCATCAACAACATTTCTCTCATTTGGTTAGAGGAATGTAGTGAGATTAAATATGCAGGTTTTAAAGAGTTACTAGGGCGCTTACGACATCCGACACTGGACCTGTTTATTATCCTTTCTACCAATCCAGTATCAAAAGGGAATTGGGTGTATAAACATTTCTTTAAGAACGAGTTGGAAGACTATTTTGTCTTAGATGACGAGGAACTTTACAAGCTAAGGACCATCATAGTCAATAACACATATTATCATCACTCAACTGCTGATGATAATTTATTTTTGCCAGCAAGCTATATCGAACAACTAGATGAGATGGAGTTATATGATCCTGATCTTTATAGAATTGCGCGTAAAGGGCGTTTCGGAGTCAATGGAGTATTAGTGCTGCCACAGTTTGAGACAAAGCCTCATGACGAAGTAATGGCTGAAATAGCCAATATTAGAAAACCAATACGAAAGAACGGCATGGACTTTGGATTTGTTGATTCCTACAATGCTTTATTACGCATGGTTGTAGATCATGAGAATAAGTGGCTATACATCTACTGGGAGTATTACAAACGAGGCATGACCGACGATAAAACTGCCGATGAACTTGAGGAAGAAGGACTCAAGAAATCAATTATTAAAGCTGATAATGCGGAGCCGAAAACAATTGCTTACTACAAGCAACGAGGATTTCGTATGTTTGCTTGTAAGAAGCTCACGCGAGTTGAGAATACAAAGAAGATGAAACGTTTCAAGCGAATTATTTGTTCAGATGCTTGTGTAAATACAATTCGAGAGTTGAAGGAGCTAACTTTCAAGAAAGATCCTAAAACAGATGAAATTATTGAAGATGAATTTAATATCGACCCACATACATTTTCAGCAATGTGGTATGGACTAGATGACTATGAAGTAGCAAGTGTGAAAGGTGTCAATTCAAGATAAGGAGGTGGTCCAGTGAACGAATATATTGCTTATATCGATGAGAAAGGTGTTACACCTCTATTACTTAATAAGCTAGTAGATGAGACAAAGGCTGAACGAAACAAGCGACTACTAAAATACAACCGGTATAAAGCTGAAATTTCAGCAGTCCCGATTTTAACACGTAAACCGACTGATTACGCTCAAGGTAATGACCATGTTGTTCGTGTTGACGATAAGGTGAACAATACACTTAATAATCCTTTAGACGCTGAAATAGTAGATACCAAGGTTGGCTATATGTTCGGTAATCCAATTTCATACGTAGTAGACAAACAAGCTCAAGGCCTTGATAAATTATCTGAGGCGATTGAGCTTTTTAATTTGCGTAATTCTGTTGATGATCTTGATAGTGAGTCAGGCAAGAAAACAGCTATTTGTGGTTATTCAGCACGACTGCTTTATATTGATATCGATGGAAATGAACGAGTTACAACAATTGATCCTTGGGAAACTATCATTCTTTCCGAAACAGCAGACGTCAGTGAACCTAAGTATTCCTTTAGATATTTCAAAAGCGCTGAACTAGATGCTGAGGGTGAAAAAATAGAGATTGAGCAGCTGGTGTTTTACGATGCAACAACTGAAAGACTCTACACTCGTGCTGATATTGATTCACCTTTTGTTTTGAAAGACGAAAGGAAGCACTTATTCGATTATTGCCCTTTATTCGGTGTTCCAAATAACGAAGAGCTACAGGGTGATGCAGACAAGGTATATAACCTCATCGATGCTTATGACAGAACACTGTCTGATGCATCAAACGAAATCGAACAGTTTCGTTTAGCCTACTTAGTGCTTAAAGGTATGGGTATGGATGACGAAGACGCCAAGAAGGTTGCTCGAACTGGCATCTTTGAATTGATGGGTGAAGATGACGACATTAAATATCTAACCAAAGATGTTAATGATCAAATGATTGAGAACCATCTTAATCGCTTAGAAGAGAACATCATGCGATTAGCTAAGAGTGTGAACTTCAGTGATGAATCGTTTGCAGGTAATGCAAGTGGAGTGGCTATGAAGTATAAACTTATGGCACTTGAGAACAAATGCAAAACGATGGAGAGAAAGTTTACGACAGCTTTACGTTACCAATTCAAAGTCTTGTGTAGTGCATGGGCCAAAAAAGGCATTTGCTCTAATGACGATTACTTGAAAGTTTGGTATGAATACAAGCGAAACATTCCTGTTGATTTACTGTCCGAGGCTCAAGCTTCACAAGCATTAAAAGGGTTAGTGTCAGAGCGTACACGACTTTCTAAGTTATCAATTGTTGATGATGTGGAGTATGAACTTGAAGAGATACAGAATGATGCACAATTGTATGGAAACGAGCTTGAACCTTTAAACGAGGATAGCGAAAATCCGAAAGAAGTTGATGAGTTATGAATCAACAAGAAATCAATCGTATCATAGATGATTTAGAAGCTAAAGCCGAGAGGGATATTGAGGTTGTTTTTGCTAGACGCTTAAAGACGATACTATTTCAAATGCTTGAGATGCATAAGAAGTTCGGTAAGAACGGTCAAGCTACTTGGACAGATGTTAACAAATACAATCGCTTTAACCAGGAGATGAAGTTAATTGCTAAACAGTTGAACGCTGATTACAAAGAGATTATTAAGCTCATACAAGAGTCAGAGGAACGTCTTTACATCGAAAGATACTTATTGTTGGCTTATCTCTTACAACAGTCTACAGGTGAGGAAATGGGCTTTAAAATACCATCTGTTGAGGTGATTCAAGCAGCGTTAACTAATCCAGTTGAGTTTTTGACGTTACCCAAAGTCTTTGAGGCTCACAGGAACGACATTATTAGGCGTTTGAACATTGAGATAGCACAGAGTTTACAAGCTGGTGAAAGTTACACAGACATGGCTATCAGGATTGAGAATGCTATGGGATGGACAAGGAAGAAAGCTATTTTAGTTGCTCGGACAGAGGGTGGCCGAGTTAGATCACAAGTAGACCTAGCCATTGAGGAACAGGCGAGGATAACAGCAAGGTTAACAAAGGTATGGATGTCATCACTTGATACGAGAGTTCGCAAGTCTCATAGAAAGCTAGATGGTCAGAAAGCTGATAAAGATGGCTACTTCCATTATGGCAAGTGGAAATCAAAAGCACCAAGGCTATGGGGTGTTGCTTCCATGGATATACAGTGCCGTTGCCATACGATTTATATGGTGAATGGCAAGTTACCAGAGTACCGTAGGGGTAGAGATTACATGGACGATACGTACCAAAAGCAATTGGCTGCTCGAATTGATGCTTATATGTCTGATCAAGGGCTAACTTACAGACAAGCTTTTAACAAAGCGTATCAACAGGTTAAACCGCCGAGTGTAACGGTGCCATTTATGAGTTATGAAGAGTGGAAGGGAAAATTTAGTGTAGAGGTGTAGATATGGAATATTCACGATCAAGTAAAGTTGGTGCAGTTGAAATATATGAAACGTTTGAAGGAGATGTAGACGAAATTGCAGAGTTGAATGATGTCCTCTCATCACGCAAAGCACTAACTATTAAAGAGCCTGAAACTAAGCCTGATTTTTCAGATTCAAAGCATGTTAGTATGATTGGAATAGAAAGTAACAAATCGGAAATAAATTATCACGACTTTTCTTATCTAGATTTACGAATTGTATTCTCTGCAAATAGTCCGCAAGAAACAGACTTAGCATTATGCGAAATTGTAGAAAAAGCAACAAAGTTTTTTCGGGTTACTTCTAGCGATGGATACCAATTTAAAATGCCAGGTGAGGAAGAAAAGAGCATAGTTGAAATGATAAACGAATGCTCAGAAACAGCAACTATTCAAGCTTCAAATATTGAATTTAACCAATGGAAAACTGAAATTGCTAAATTAGCTAAACGTAACATTGATATTGGTTTACTAAAGGAGTTAAACAGTCACGGCCCTAAAGGTATAACCGAGATTTCGGCTCTTAATTCTTTAACAGATGAAGAATTTGATAAGTATTGTGAATTGTATAGAGAAAAAGAGAAGTAATATTTTGAACAGAATAATAAAATTTTATTTAGTCACTGAATAGGTGGCTTTTTATTTTGATTTTTTTCAAAAGAAAAGATGCATTATGTATTTATTCATTTTTCCACCAAGTGAAAACACTTTTTAGTGTTGTCACAAGCCCTTTTTACTTAATAAAAAGGATTTGGAAAAGCAATAATAATATTAAAACTTCACTAAGAGTGAGCTTTATATTTATACATATTTGCATCTTTTCACCGCCTTATTTAGTTTGATTTTATTATGTTCTAAAAAGGAAATTATATTCTAATTAATAAAATTTATTTTGTCTTTTTCTCGCAGACGCTATAAAGAACGAGAGAAAATAAATTTTTGAACAGTTTAGGGGCTTTACATGGCAACTAAATTGGGCAAGGAGGAAAACATGAAATACAATACATTCAATTTTATAACTTTAATGCCATTAGATATTCAAATGCTTGCAGGAGAAGGAAATCCTAACCCAGAGCCAACGCCTGAACCTATACCGGTGCCAGCACCAGGAGGAAACGGTCAAGGGGCTACGTTGACACTTGAATCGGTTCAATCATTTCTAAACGACAATGATGAGGGTAAGAAATGGCTTCAATCATTTGCTGATACTCGAGTAACGGATGCTATTAAAACCTATGAAACTAAAACACTTCCAAAGAAATTAGAAGATGAGATTGCTAAACGCTATCCACCTGAATCGGAGGAAGCAAAACAGTTACGTGAGCTAAAAGCGCAATTTGAGCAGTCTCAAAAAGAAGCTGCACGTGAAAAGTTATTTAACCAAGCATTGTCTACTGCAACAGAAAAGAGCTTACCAGCAAAATTAGTAGAGTTCTTTGTAGGTGATGATGCAGAAAAAACTACAGCAAACTTAGATATTCTTGAAGCAGAGTTTAATGCTGCTGTACAAGCAGAAGTAGATAAGCGCTTCAAAGATGGTGGAACGCCACCACCACCGAAAGGTGGTCATCCTACTACATTGACGAAAGAGGCAGTGTTGAAAATGACGCCTGATGAAATCAATGCCAACTGGGATGAAATCGTTAAAAACAAATTACTATAACCGATTATCGGTAAGGAGGATATTACAATATGGCAATTACAAACTTTATTCCAACAATCTGGTCAGCTCGACTACTACACAACTTACAAAAATCTTTAGTGTTTGGACAAACAGGTGTAATCAATCGTGATTATGAAGGTAGCCTATAATTTTGCCTTCGTTAAACTCCGTTAACTCAGGGAACCCCTCCTAACCATTGGGGAATCCTGAGCCAAGCCTGTTCAGAAATGAACGGGAAAGGTGCAACGACTAGAAGTGAGACTTAACTTGTAGATTGCTAAAAAAAGGCGATACTATTTCTATAAGCAAGTCAATAATCCTTCCACGAAAGCGGGGCATTTATGATGAAACCTTATAAAGATGCAGTGAAGTTGAAGCAAGTCTATGACCAATGTGGCTCTTTGCAAGCTACAGCCGATTATTTCGGTATTAGCAAAAAGCTTGTGCTAAATCATATGAAAAAGTTCGGTATTGATCGTAACAGTAAGACGATACACATCGATGTAGAAAAAGCTAAAGACCTGTTAAATAAGGGTAAGTCGCAACAGAAAGTAGCCGAAACACTTCAAGTAAGTGTAGAAGTGCTACGAGCGAGACTTACAGAGGCCGGATACCAAACGAACTTCTACCATAAAGGATTTATTACTACGTGGAATGGGTACATTATGATTCACAAGCCAGACCACCCAAAAGCCGATGCTAGAGGGTACATCAGAGAGCACAGATGGGTCATGGAGGAACACCTAGGTAGATACCTCGAATCACATGAACATGTACATCACAAAGACGAGAATAAGCAGAATAACGATATAAGTAACCTTGAATTAAAGGTAAATGTGGACCACATAGCTTATCATTCTCGCCAATCTCGAAAAGAATGTGATGAGGCGCTTGCTGCTGAAATGTTAAAGACTATGACAATGTCAGATGTGGCAATGCATTTCAATATGAGTGAATCGGGCCTAAGAAAAAGGCTTCAACGAACTGGTTTTTATAAACCTCTCCCTCGAGGAGGAAAACGTCATAAATGAAGATATAGTCTGAACTTACACAATGGAAAAGTGTAAGAAGTAGAGGATAAAGAGCCTTTACGATAACATAATGGAAATCAAGGCTTATGGTGACACTGTAAAAATCAATGGTATTGGTGCTGTATCAGTAGGTGATTACACTCGAAATACTGATATGACTGATCCAGAAGAACTTTCAGATAACACACGTAACCTAGTAATCGACCAATCTAAATTCTTCAACTTCCAAATTGATGACTTAGATAAAATTCAACAGAATCCAAAACTGATGGATGCTGCAATGCGTGAAGCTGCTTATGCATTATCAAATGTAGCTGATCAATTTATCGCCTCTCATTATGTACATGCTACGAATGTAATTGGTACAGATGCAGCACCTATTGAAGTGACAAAAGAAAATGCTTATGAGTACCTAGTAGACCTTTCAACTAAACTTGATGAATCAAATATTCCAACAGATGGGCGTTTTGCTGTTCTACCTCCTTGGTTTGAGGGTCTCTTACTGAAAGATGATCGCTTTGTAGGTTCTGGCGCACTACCGGCTGATGATCGTTTAATTAATGGTGTGGTTGGCCGTGCTGCGGGCTTTTTATTAATGAAATCTAACAATGCTCCTTCTGTAGCCGCAGATACTGGAGTAATTGCAAACTCTAAAATTATTGCGGGACATAATATGGCTTGGACTTATGCTGAACAAGCAGCTCAAGTGGAAGGTTACCGCATGGAAAAACGTTTTGCGGATGCAGTTAAAGGTCTACATTTATACGGTGCCAAAGTGACACGTCCAGAAGCTTTAGCAGTGTTATCAGCTAAACGTCCAGAATAGGAGGGGTTCAAAGTGTTAGTTAAAAACCTAAAAACAGATATCACATGGGCGGTCACTGATGAACACGGTGCCCGTCTTTTACGTACTGATGAATTTGAAGAGGTAGAAGCACCAAAATCTAAACGTGCTCCTACTAAGAAGTCTGAATCAGACAATGAAGCAGAGAAGTAGGTGATCTTATGTGGGAACCAACACAAGAAGAAATTGATCAGCTAAAGCAAATGAATAATGTTACAGGAGCTAAGTATGATGGATTTTATCGTGCAATGGCTCCTATTTTATTTGATGTAGCAAAAGACCATTGCAATGGTAAGTGGGAACCGTCAGGAATGCCACAGGGTGTTAGGTTGTTCATTGCTAAAGCCATTCAGTTTAATACTCAAACAACAGGTCTAGCAGGGCGTACAATGGGGACTGTCTCGTATAGTTACGACACTGAGTTCCCAAAAGCCATTTGGACTTATCTAAGGCCATATAAGAGAGTGAGATTCCATGCATTACGATGAATTTCCTCATGAGGTTGAAGTAGTTCAGAAACGTAAGGTATCCGATGGTGCTGGTGGATTTAAAACAGAATGGTCTCCAGTAGATACTATGGAGGCATTTGTTGATACGCCAACATCAAAAGAGCAGTATTACGCTCAACAACTTGGTAATCCGTTGCAAAGGTATATGTATTATCCTTACAGAACTGATTTATCTTCTAGCATGCGACTTCGCTATGAAGGTGAAATTTACGCATTCGCAGGTCGTGCTGAGGACCAAGGTGGTCAACACGAAATTATGCGTGTGGCATTAAAGTTGGTGACTGAATAATGGCTAGGATTACATTCGGAGGACGCGAGTTACTAAGGGCAGCACGTAGATTTGAAGAAGGTTTATTGAATAAGATATCAGATATTGTTTATGAGACAGCACGGCTTATACAAACGCAGGCCAAGGCTCTAGCTCCTGTTGATGATGGTAGCTTGCGAGACTCAATTGAAATGAAAATGCTTGGCAAATATAATGCTGTTGTTTCTGTAGGGGTCCATTATGCTGTGTACGTGGAATGGGGAACCGGAATTTATGCTGAGAATGGAAATGGCCGGAGAACACCATGGACATATTTCAGCACAAAGCTAGGACGTTATGTAACGACTGATGGTATGAGAGCTCAACCATTTTGGGGTCCTGCTGTTGACGCTGGAAGGGATTATTTTGAAACAGAAATGAGGCGATTAGGCTTATGACGAATTATTATGCCTTGCCTTACTTTGAATTACAGAAAGCTATTTTTCAAAAGCTAACTGCTTGTGAAGCACTAACGGCCATTACTAGAAAAGATGAATGGGACTTAGGTGTTTATGATGCAGTAGACGAAAATACGCCTTATCCTTATGTGACAATATCAGAGCCGTATTCATCACCGAATGACACAAAAACAAGTAATATCGAAATCATCACGTTCACCATTCATACGTGGTGGAAGGATAATGATGATTATAGTGGAAAGCGTATAACTTATGAGATGTTATCTGCATGTCAGAGTGCCCTAATGACTCGTAACTACATTATTCCGAATGCGTCAGTCTTAAGGGCCGAAAGACGTGATTCAAGGGTGATAGATGATAATATGCCGGGTGTAAAGCATGGCATTTTAACAATGCAATATATAATACAAAACATTTAACAGTCCTATGGGCTGTTTTTATTTTAGGAGGGAAAAGCTAAATGGCACGTTTAAACGGTAAAGACAGCTTATTGTTAGTACAACCCACTGACAACGCATTAGGCGCAGAGGGTTTTTTAATTGGAGATCAAACCGAACATACACATTCTTATGAGCGTGAGTTAACGGATGAACAAACGAAATTCGGCCGTATCTTAGGTCCAGGTCAGTTATCTGAGTCACTGGATGTAACTTTTTATGGAAGTACAGATGATCCAGGACAAACTGCAGTATTAGAGGCCATTCAAAAAGGTACTCAATTAAAGGTATGGGAAGTTGAAAAACACTTAAATAAAAACGGTAAACACAATTCATTGTTTGCTTACACATACGTAGAATCACTTGAAAAATCTGCTCCAACAGATAATTTTTTAGAGATTTCAGCAACTTTACAAGTACTGAATACATCTAAGAAGGGTGAAATGAATCCTTTACCTGATGATGTGTTGAACTTTGGTGATTACGCATATGAAAACCCTGGTGAAAAAACTGGTGAGTTCAACGGTGAAGAAACACCAACTCCAGTAGCAGTTACAGGATTGTCATTAAATCCAACAACGTTGACAGTCTCTGAAGGCAGGACAGAAAGTATTATAGCTAATGTAGTGCCAGTGAATGCCACAAATAAATCAGTGACGTATACATCAAGTGACGAAGCAATCGCTATCGTGAATGCACAAGGTGTTGTAACAGGTGTAGCAGAAGGGTCAGCTACAATTACAGCAACAACAGTAGATGGTGGATTTACAGCAACAACAGCAGTCACAGTAACTCTATAAACGAATGAGAGAGAGCTTATTAGCTCTCTTTTTTATTGAAAACAAACAGAAAAGGATGATTATAAATGGCTCAACTATTAATTGGTGAAAACACTCTTACAGCGAAGTTTACTTTTGCATTTAAAAATAAGGCGGATAAAGAATTCAATGATTTAGATGCACATGGTAACCGTCCAGGTGGATTTAATCAGATTTATCAAGGCTTATTGCAATTTGATTTAGATGCTTTACGTGCATTTTGGATGTGTGGGTTAGCTCATTTATCAAAACAGCCTAGTAAAGCAGAAATTGAAGCAGCCCTAGAAAAGCGAATTGAAGAGGATGGCGATGTAGAACCATTATTCCAAGAAGCTTTCCGAGAAATTGATGAATCGGGTTTTTTCAAAAAAGCTGTAAAGACATTCTGGGAGAACTTAGAGCTATTCGAATCAGTAGCATCCGAGGAAGAAAAAGAACAGGCAGCAGCTGGAATCGAAATGATGAAATCAGCGAGAGCCGAATTATTAGGGAACAAACAGATCGAGTTAGTGAAATCCGACAAATCTATCGAGATGCAGCAAGATATCTAAAGGTTTATGATCCAGAGTTAATTCTTTCGTGGCGTCCTAGTGAGTTCCAAGCGTTCTTAGAGGGCGCTAATGAAGCACGTATTGATTATTATCAAACACTTGCAGACGCAGCTATGTTTAATCGGGTTGCAACAAATAAGCAGCGTATTAATCCAAAGAGTGACCTATTTGATGCGGAGAAAGTAAGAAAGTCCTTGCATCATAAAGGACCTAACCCAGAGCTTAAGAAACGTCAGCATGCAAAAGCAATGGCGGCATTGAAAAATTGGAAGCCATAGAAGGGAGAACGCTATGAACGGAAACTTTACAGCTAGAATAGGAGCTAGAATCACAGAGTTTATGGCCCGTATGAGGCAAGTTCGTGAGACGATTCGCACTTCGGCAAATGATGTACGTGTAGACATTGGCGCAGATGTTAGCCAATTCAATCGACGTATGGCTGAAATTCGAGCACGTATAGCAGCACTTACTCGAGATCGGGTTGTCGTCAAAATAGAGGCACGAATAGAGAACTTCCAAAGAAAAATACAACGTATTGCAACAGATATTCGTGCCTTTGGTGAATTAATGCAACACACGTTATCTGGCTCATTGATTGCCGTTCTACCAATGATTGCGCCACTAATAGCTAATATCGGAGTAGCTATTGCTAATCTTGGTCCAATGATCGGTACATTAGCTGGTTCTACTTTTGCTTTAGCTGGGGCGTTCACAAGTGCTGGTGTAGCAGCAGGAGCATTTGCAGCAGTAGCGATACCAACAATAAAAAAGTTATTTGATGAAAATGCACAGTTAAATGCAGCTCAAAAGAATGCTAAGGCTTCTTTTGACAACATGAAAACAACATATCAGTCTCTTGTAAAAGAAACAGAAAAACCAGTGTTAAATGCTTTTACAAGTGCAATGCAGGCTACAAATACATTACTTACAAAGTTAAGACCATTGTTTGTATCCAGTGCTCAAGCAGTATCTAGCTTGATGACACAACTTAACGAAGCTATTGGTACACCACCAATTCAAAAGTTCTTAGACTATTTGAATACAACAGGCGCACCAATGTTAAAAACTGTAGCTCGTTCGATGGGTAATCTCCTTCAAGGTGTATTCTCGATGTTAACTGCTTTTGCACCGTTAACAGCCTCAACGGCTAAAGGCTTCGAAGAAATGACAGCACGTTTTGCTGAATGGTCAAATGGTCTATCAGGAAGTTCTAAGTTCCAATCCTTTATGGATTATGTGAACACAAACATGCCGAAGATACGAGCAATTTTCCGAGATGCAACTGCTGGTATTGTTTATTTCTTCAGTGCATTTGGTGGATCATCTAGCGACATGATGTCAGGTCTTGCAAATATGATGGCCCGTTTTAAAGAGTGGTCAGCGAGTTTATCTCAAAATCAAGGATTCCAAACGTTCCTCTCTTATGTACAGCAAACTGCACCTAGTGTTCTACAGTTAATTGGAAATCTAGCAAAGTTTCTAGTGAATTTAGGTATTGGTATGGCTCCTGTTGGTGCTGGACTAATGAACATCGTAAATAACATCTTAGAGTTTATTAACGGAGGGATGGAAGGTAACCGAGTTATTGGTGTACTTTTAGCTAGTTTTATTTCAATTGGTGGCGTTTTGTTAGCAGTTGTCCCTAACATAATTGCTTTTAGAGAGCTCTTCAAAGGTTTAGGTCCTGCAATAACGGGCGGAGTTGGAAAAGCATTAAAGGCTGTGAGTGGGTTGTTTACTAATTTTAGTGGCACTATGGCAGCAGTTGGCGCTAAAGTCTTGTCCTTTGCTAAAACCTTTGGAAGAGGATTAGGTTTAATCACAAGTCCAGTTGGTTTAGTCGTTTTAGCTATTGTAGGGTTTATCGCAATTTTGGTACGCCTATATCAAACAAATGAAAAGTTTAGGTCTCAAGTTCAAACAGCCTGGGCAGCTATTAAAACTGGTATTTCTATTGCCATAACAGCAGTTAAAAATTTAGTAATGTCGGTTTGGACACAGATCACAACATTTTGGAATGAAAATCAAGAAAGCATAAAGTCAACTGCATCTACCATTTGGAATGCTATCGGTACAGTAGTTACAACTGTTATGTCAGCCATTGGAGCTATCATGCAGTTTATTTGGCCGGTTGTTAAAGCCTTAATCGTATCAACTTGGGAGGCTATAAAAAACGTTATCCAAGGCGCGATTAATATTATTTTAGGCATCATTAAAACGTTCAGCGCTTTATTTAAAGGTGATTGGCAAGGTGTCTGGGATGGCATTAAACTGATTGTTGGTGGAGCATTACAAGCAGTTTGGGGTGTTGTTAACCTTTAATTTATAGGTAAATTACTTGGCCCATTAAAGGCATTTGGTTCAACTGCTAAGACATTTTTACAAGGCATATGGACAGCGATTAAAGGCATCTTTACTAACACTTTAGCTACAATAAGAACCGTTGTTAATAATATTTTTAGTGGCATGAAAACATCGATAGAGACTGTTTGGAATGGAATAAAGACATTCTTTAATACAATTCTTACAGGTATCAAAACTGTTTTCACAAGTGTTTGGAGAGGTATAGCTTCCTTCCTAGATAATTTGTTTTCAAGTATTTCAGGTCTTGTACGTGCAGTTTGGAATGGTATTAAGAGTGTGATTTCAAGTGTTTTAAATGCCATAGCTAATGTCGTTAAAAGCATTTGGAATGGAATTAAGAATTCAATTACGTCTATTCTTAATGGTATTAAGTCTACAATTACGAATATTTGGAATGGTTTTAAAAATATTGTTTCAACAGCGATGGGGAATGTCAAAACTGCTGTTGTTAATGGTTGGAATGCGGCTAAATCATTTTTAGAAAGTATTAGTCTAGTGAAGATTGGTGAATACATTGTAGCTGGTTTAGTGAAAGGAATTAACAACTGGTTTGGTAAAGTAAAAGCAAAAGTTGCAGAACTTGCTGAACTATTGCCAGCGTGGTTACGTAAAAAGCTTGGGATTCATTCGCCTTCAAGGGAAATGGCCAAAGTTGCAAAGTGGATTCCAGCAGGCGTTGCAACAGGTATTTATAATAATATGGACTATATCAAGAAATCTGCTGAGGCAATGTCTAAAGCAGCTATCCCGAACTTCCAACAAACAGTACAAGCTACAACAAACATGATGGATAGCGCTAAGAAAATACTTGCTTCGAAAACCAAAGAAATCGAAAAGGAAATTAAAACAGTTGAAGCAGAGTATGCAAAGAAAAAAGCAGAGGCAACCAAGAAATCAAACAATAAGATTGCTGAGATAAATGCTAAAGCTAATGATAAAAAGAAAAAACTGACAGCTGCTCAACAACGCCAAACCTTGAGATTGCATGATGATGAAAAGTCAGCTCTAGAAAAGATCGAAAAAGAAAAGGCCAAAAAGATTGATGCTATTCGTTCCAAGTCTGCAAAAGAGCAGTACGACAAGCTGAAAGAATATGCAGAACATCAAGTAGGTTTAGAAAAGTGGTCAACTAAGGAACAAGCTGCTTACTGGCAGTATGCTACAAGCTTATTCAAAGAAGGTACAGAAGAACGCATCAAAGCTCAAATCGAGTACAACAAATCTATGGCTGAGCTAACGACAGAGCAATTCAACAAAGAAAAGGACTACGTTGACCGTCGTAAGAAATACAACTTGATGTCATTGACTCAAGAGCTCGCTGCATACGAAAAGTATGTTAAAGCTTACAAGGTTGGTAGTGAGGAACGCATTTACTACGAGGATAAAATTGCTGAGACAAAGCAAGCGATTCATGACAGGCTGATGGCCTTAAACGAGGAATACATTAGCAAAATTAAAGATGTGCAACAGGCTGAAATTGATGGTATCAAGGAGCTCCAAAAAGCTTATCAAGATACTGAGGATGCTCGAGCAAAAGAAATTGCTAATGCAATAAGTATCTTTGATGAATTTGAGCGTAAAACAGATGTGTTTGGTTCTAAATTGATTGAAAACCTACGTGGCCAAGTAGACGCAATGCGTGATTGGGCAAACGATCTTCAAATGCTCGCAGCGAAGGGTGTAGACAAAGGGTTGATTGCAGAGCTACAAGCAATCGGTCCGAGTGCACAGGCTGAAATCGCGGCACTAAACAAGCTAAGTCTTGGTGAATTGAATGAGTACGAAAATCTTTGGAAAGAAAAGACGCAGATCGCTAGAGAACGTGCTCAATTAGAGTTAACAGGTCAACGAAAAGACATGACAGATCAAATTGAAAAGCTCCAAACAGAAACAAAATCTAAGCTAGAGCAATACCAAACCGAATGGGTTGAACAAATCAAACAAATCCGAGAAGGTACGAAAAATGAATTTAACCCGATGATCAGTAGCATGAAAGAGATTGGAATCAACGCTATTGAAGGTTTACGTAATGGACTAGCTAGCCAAGTGCCAGCTTTACAGGCACAAGCCAATGAAATAGCCAACACAATCGACAAAACGATTCGTAAAGCGTTGCAAATCAAATCACCATCAAGGGTCCTCGAAAAGTCAGGGGTATTTTCCGGACAAGGCATTATCCAAGGACTGGCAAGCACGAAAGGTATGTTAGAAAACACTGTTAGAAGCCTAACAGATATAATGCAAACTGATATTTCAGCAGCATCTATCGGGCTTTCTACAGCTCTAAATGGTGGTATGGATTCACATTTATTAAATAGCTATGAGTTAACTTCTAGTCAGGATCAAATAGGAGTCTTGAAACAGATTGCTGCATTAATTAGCAAACTGGATTTTGTTGTGGAATTAGATGGTGACGTGATTAGTGAATATGTTGATAGAAACCAAAGTAACAGGGTTTCTTCAAGAAGAACAACTATAGGTAAAGGGGTGTAGTCAATGGACACATTAATTGAATACAGTACAGGGACTACACTCTCCCTTGTCAAAGAGGGTTATATCACACAAGACATGTTGATTAGACCAATTGATCAGAAAGCATCTAGTGTTGATGTGGATGGACGACCAGGGGTAGTACGAGAATCAGTGAATCATGGTTCAAGGGTAATCATCTTGTCTGTTATGTATATAGCTTCAGATGAATTAGATTTTGCTCTAAGACGCGACAAATTGTTTTCGATTTTTAGCGACTTGGAGCCTTTCTATATCTACGAAGGACGACCAACCAATAAGACGAGTACTTATGAGTTTGAATTGCCAGGGCAAACATGGGGCGAGAATTCACAACTACCAACCAATATCGAGATATTAAAAGGTAAACTATACAAAGTGATTCGCACTAATATGAATGAGGTTGAACAGAATGGATTGATTGGAAAGGTTGATATTGAATTTGAGACTTTTCAATTACCTTATGCTGAATCGGCAGGCACCACGTTAGATGCACGTACATTTGATCGTGATGTTTGGCAAACAGGCCAAGGATTAGTTGCTGCGGATCCAACAACATTAAAATATGTATTTCAAAACGAAACGTCTTTTCAAGTTTACAATGCTGGTGATGTGCCATTAAAAACTAACTTGCGAGACATGCTTTTTGAAATAGAGTTTCGAGGTGCTAGTAATAACCTAAGTATCAGGAATATTACGAATAGCACTCAATGGCAATACAACAGCTCTAGTGGCCCCAATGATGTAATAAAGCTCGAAACACCAAATCGGTTCACTAAAAACGGTAGCAGTATTTTTAGAAATACAAATAAAAAGGTACTTATCTTAAATCCTGGTTGGAATTCAATCCAAATTACAGGGGCATCACAATTTTTAATCTCGTTTAAATTCAAATTTTATTACAAGTGAGGAGGGCTACAATGGCACGTATGCGTGTTATCGGTTCATCTTTTGATAAAGGATACCGAGACGATTTAAACTATAATTTCGGGCTATTAGAAGCCTTAATCGGTGAAGCAAATGGACTGACTGATGATTTACGTCAAGAAATGTTAAACTATATAAATAATTTACAACAACAAATTAACATACTAACTGGTGAGAATATTGATGAATTATTGGCACGGCTTAATGATTCAATCCAGCAAGCTTTAACAGCGGCACAAGAGGCTAGGACAGCTAAAACAGCAACAGAAGAAGCGACAGCTTTAGCTACAACTGCCACAGAATTAGCGAAGGCTAGTGCTTTGCTTGCTGAGGAGAAAGCAAATTACGCCAACGAAAAAGCTGTACTCGCACAAGAGGCTGCTAATAACGCCAATCAAGAAGCTTCAAACTTAGCGCAGTTAAAAATTGAAGTCGTACAAGCTACTCAAAGTGCAAATGAGGAAGCTAACAATGCTAATGAAAAGGCTACACTTGCCAACAATGCAGCAGATAGAGCAAACCTAGCTACGGAGAATGCAGACAAAGCAACTTCAAGAGCGAACCTAGCAGCTAATGCAATTGAAGGTTGGGGAACCGCAGAACAATGGGTGAATGACAAACAGTATGTAAGAAATAATGTAGTAACAGACAACGGTTCAACATGGCAGGCTCTTCGAACTAATATTGGAGTTACACCTGTAGAAGGACTGGATTGGACATGCCTAGCTAGAAAGGGTCTTGATGGAACAGGGGCAGTATCTAGTGTGAACAATAGATTCCCTAGTAGTGATGGTAATGTAGAAGTGAAATGGGGTGATATACCAGAGAAACCTACAACATTTCCTCCTGCTGCACATACTCATGAAATCAATGATGTAACAGGGTTACAAAATATATTGGATAGTAAGGCTGACGGAACCGATTTTTCGAATTTAGAGTTGGCTATGAGAAATCACTTACACCAAACCTTTGCATGTTTTGGTGATAGTTTCACGAGAACAGTTAGTGATTTAAATGCACCAACAGAGCGTGAACAGTTTGAAACTTACTTATTCTTCAACTTAGTTTGTGATGCAATCAAACCTTCATATAAAAAGAATAATGGTATTAGTGGTTCGAGATTAGAAAATTTATTTAGAACGGTACATTCGGTTATTCGAAATGATGTTCATTATAATAAAAACCTTCTTAATATAGGGTTTAATGATCTTACTGATTTTAAAGGGATATCTAATACCAATGAAGATATTGCAAATAAAATACAAACAGCATGTATATATTTAAAAACAAGAAATAGAAAAAGTGATTATGCACCTAACTCTTGGTTATGGATAGATAATGATGAATTGGGGTATGAAATCGGGGCAACTTCTGGAAAACTAGGTGTTAGATATATAGATGGTGGTACGCCTATAGAATTTTCATTTACAGGAAGACATCTAGTTATATTTACTGTTGATAATGTGAACTCTGGTGATTATGTAGTTAAGTGCGATGGGGTAGAAATTTTCAACGGTGATATTAAAAGAAATAAAAGAACTGGTGCTGCTGCTTATTGTTTGAAAGTTGATTGCGAAACAGAAGACACTCATACTATACAGTTTAATTCTCCAAACGGGAGATGTTATATCTCGGGTTATGGTGAGTATGATGAATCTATTGAAGTATATGTAAATGAATTAACAAAGAGAATCGACACAACATTTGATAATGATACAAATGCTATAAACAGTTTAATTTCATCAAGTATTACGGAGTTGAATGATAATAAAATCAAAGTAGTTAAAATGAATAATTATTTACCTTCGATTTATGTTGGTACTGATAATTCACACCCAAATATATTAGGACATTTGAAAATGGCTGAAAATATTTTAAGTACAATGATTAAATAATATGATTGTTGTTAAAAAATGGTTTGATTATTATACTACATTTAAAGAGGTGTTAAATTTATGGGAACTATATTAGCGTTTATTGGATTAATAAGTTTAATTTCAATTGCTGTGTATGGAAATATTGATTTACACAAAAGAAAGAAAAACGGCACTTTTACTAAAGAAGATCAAGAAAGATTAGATGAAGAAATGAAAATATGGTAACAAAAACCAACCATCTCATGTAGGTTGTTTTGGAAGGATTGAATATAAAATAAAAATATTATTAGGTAATATTACCCTTTTATTGGATAATGATGTATACTATAAGAAATAAAAGATAATAAGGGGTATTACAATGTCAGACGCAAAATTACTACAATTACAGTTTGTACTATTCTTCAAAACTATTGAAAACAGACCAGATAAATTAATTAATAAAGTTGATACGGCATTGGTTGATATATTTGATCAGATGCCGAATATTACAAATTTACCGCCAGATGCTCCTTTAGAAATTCCGAGGGTTACAATGCAAAGTTCTGATGGATTGTACGCATGTAATATCGGGAAAAACCGCATTGACCTTTTTGGTTATTATCAAAACTCAGGTTCTACAATAGGTGCAAACTTAGAAGTTTTTGTAAATAAAATGTTCTTATTGGCTGAAGAGATATTTAATGATAAAGAAATTATTAGATATGGATTAGTAGGTCAGTATTTTATAGAGCAGGCAAACGCAATAAATAAAATAGCAACTAAGTATATGAAATTAGATACTGAGGATGTTGAAGAGGTAAATATAAGATTTAACCGAAATATTTTGAGTTCCCAATTAAAGATGAATGATATAGTTGAAATAAGTAGAGGTTCCGTTATGTATGCTGGAGTCCAAAAAGGTGACGGAATATTTATTACAAGAGATTTGAATAATAAACCCGTTGATGCTTTGAATTTTGAAACCTTAAAAAAGGTAGTCGAATTAAATAAAAGCAAATTTATGCTTTCGGGTATTCAGGAGTTGATTGATTAATGAATGAAGCACGTACGAAAACCTTAACTACATCATTTAAACCAAGTGACTCAAGTATTTCGCACATGACCTCTTCAAATGTTTTATTAGATATGGGTAATTCGATAGTAGAATCCTCAAATGTAGTAAACTTTCCTAAACCGTATCTTGGTAAAGAAAGTAATAAAAAAGAGGAAATTGGAATACAAATAAAGAAATCAAGTAATACTGTTAATGGATCAGAGGCAGATTTCGGAGATGTTATGGAATATCTTCACAAAGCTGTTGAAATAGGCGAATCATTAAAGTTAGCCAGTAATTACAATTTTAGTGCAATGCATGATGAAAAAGATATCAGAATAAAGGAGGCGGAGGAAAAAATGCAAAAAACCCAAAAGATATTTAATTTATATAAGTATTATTCATTTATATGGATTTTAAGTGTCTTTCTCCTTGGCTTGTTCACGGCATTATTTGTAGTAGGTGTTTTAAGTGCCTTTTCTTTCATTTCTGGTATTACTGCAACATTAGTAGGTATTATCGGAGCCTATCTGGATTGGAAAGCAAAGGAGAGAAATTATGATTCCTAGTATTTTCCTTATGTCTATGCCTCCGGATCCTAATGGTTCAAATTCTGATAAAAATAGTACAAATAATTTAATTGGTCTCGCAAAATTGTTAATTGCAAAGTCGAACTTAACAAGGGGACAAATGTTTTATTTGATCTTTTTTATTGTTTATTTATGTTTCATAGCAATAATAGCAATATCACCAACAATAGTATATTCACTTGCAATTATTGGGGGTAGAGATTTGAGTGAAATAAAACCACCAATACCTATTAACAACCTCCTAACAGGTCTATATATAGTAATTGGGTTGGGAATTCTTTATTTTGCTCTTTATGCTTTACCTGAATTACGTGACCGTTGGAATACGAAAAGAAAGTCTAACAATTAAGCGCTACTCACACCGAGTAGCGTTATTTTTATTGTGAAAGAAGGTGATGCGATGCTATCAATCACTAACTACGAAGGTACTCTAACAGAAGCTTTGGTTTGTAGAAGTAGGCCAGAAGTAAGGAAAAACATCGATGGTGTTTTTGAATTGACCTTAGAAGCAAGCGAAAGTGATAACCCTCATTCCTTTCATTTGATAACAGAAGAAGGGATTATCGAGGCTGGTGGCTTTCAATTTAGGATTAAACAGCTACAGCGAAAATCGAGAGGAAATGTGAAGTCTGTAAAGGCTCAACATATCTTCTTCGATAACATCTGGCGCAGGCAAGAGGGCACCAACGGAGGACATAAAACCTTAAATGAGTTTGCCACTTTTGCATTGCGTAATTCAAACTGGACCTTCACAAGTGATTTTGACGAAGATGGCTATATAGAAGCTTTTGGGAATGACAATATTGTTAAATTAGTGAATCAAATATGCGAAGCATTTGAATGTGAATATGAGATCACGTCAAACAGTAACATTCATTTCAGCAAGATGCTTGGCCCAGACAACGATTTCATCTATCAATATGGTGACAATATCGTTGAACTGTCTAAGTCGGTAAATACAGACAATCTAAGGACGCGTATCAGTGCCAAAGGTAAAGACAATCTAGTTGTACGATACACGTCACCACAGGCTGCTAAATGGGGTATCCGTGATGCTGATGACATGAGCGATGAACGATTTTCAGATTCAGAGAATTTGATGGATAAAGCGCGAAAGTCGTTAAAAGATCAGCCAGAAATATCAATTGAGTTGGATTCAATCGAGTTGTTAGATAAACAGCTTGGGGAACGTATCTGGTTGATCTATGAGCCTTGGGATTATGAAATGCAGACTCGAATACTAGAAGTCACTCAAGTAATCGATGAAGAAACGGATGAATTTAAAACTGTGGCCGTAGTTATTGGTAATGCACTACCTCAAACATTATCAGATGAATTAACAGAAACACAGGAAATTTTAAACGAATCGATTAAAGAGTATCGTTCAGCCATTACTCAAACTGACTCACATATACGCTTAGAAGTTGAGCGTATAGATCAAAGTATAGCTGCTATTGATATTAAAGCTGACAACATTAATTTGAGTGTGAACAATCGTATTACTAACGAGGTGGCCCAACTCAACATTCGAGCTGACAGCATAACCGCAGAGGTTTCTAGGGTTGAGAGAAAGGCGGATAGTACCCAAACACAGGTATCGTCTTTGTCTATTGAAGTTGGGCAAATATCAACGAGAGTATCAAATGTTGATTCAAGACTTGGAACAGCTGAGAGTTCAATTGTTCAACAGGCACACCAGATTACGCAAAAGGTCAGTAATACTGATTACAACGGCAATACAATAGCATCCCTGATTAATCAGACGTCGACAACCATCACGATTCAGGCATCCAAGATCCAATTACGAGGAGCCGTGTACTTCTTATCTGACATAACTGGTGACATGGGGACTATTTACGCTGGAACCATCAATGGGGTTAACATCAATGGAGCCTATATTAACATCAGCCAAGACGTCACCATTGGAAACAACTTGTATCTAGGATCATCTTGGGGAAGTAGTAAAGCAGTTATTTTCGGTTCTGGAAACGGAATTTACTATAACGGCTCACAAATGACCTTCTCGGCACCGAATATTAACTTCGATGGGAGTAACCACACTTTAAATGGTTACAATACTATTTACGGGACTTTAAACGTTCCGTACTCCACAAACGTTACAGGATTGGTTCGTGCTGAGTCTTCAGGTATTGGTATTTCATATTCGAACGGTTATCTGATTGTGAAGGAAAATGGAAGAACAGTAGGTTCAGTAAAACTAACATAAAAGGAGATTGATTTCATGGATTATCAAGTACAACTAAACAACGGACAAGCTATTAATTTAACAAATGCGGAGTTTGATGTAACAGCATTCACAGCAACACTTAATGATCAGAAGATTAATTTCGTGAATATTGGTGGGGCTATTATTAATAAACACATAATAATTAGTGTGCTACCAGTATCGGCCACTCAAACAGAAACGCAAGCTTAGGCTTAGCGTTATTTTTATTGTCTAAAACAAAAGGAAATCTTTCACTTTTGCTGAACTTATAAAATAAGGGAGGGAAACAGAGTGAAACAGTATGCTGACAAGGAAGAATTGATTAGTACGATTAACGAAAAGTATAAAAAATATATTGAAGAGTTTGATGAGATACCGGAGGTTTTGAAAAACAAACGGATTGAAGAAGTTGATAAAACCCCATCGGAAAATCTTTCTTATCAACTTGGGTGGATAAATCTTTTGCTTCATTGGGAGCAAAAAGAACAACAGGGAGAAGAAGTACAAACCCCAGCAGAAGGTTATAAGTGGAATAATCTAGGTGGATTGTACAATTCTTTTTATGAACAATATGGAGAGTACTCCTTGAAAGAGCAACAATCAATGCTTAATGAGGCTGTCACTAATTTATGTGAGTGGGTAAATTCTCTATCAGAGAAAGAGTTATTTGAAGTTGATCAAAGACGATGGGCAAAAACACAAGCTAATTGGCCTGTTTGGAAATGGGTTCATATTAATTCTGTTGCTCCATTTACAAACTTCAGAACAAAAATACGTAAATGGAAGAAGATTAACCTTTAAATATTTTTGAAAAAGTGTTGTTCTTTTGTTCCATATAGTTATGGATATACTTTAGCCTTCCACAAATATGGAGGGCTTTTATTATGCGCTATGAGGTCAATCGAGATGGGCAACGGTACACTGTACTGGATCTCGATTCATCTCATAGCTTTTTATTTACACAAAAAAGAGCAAAGGACTGGTGATCAAATGGATATTGTATCCACAGTAACAGCAGCAAGTCATATTGCAAATTCGCAAGTCGTGTGGTCAATCTTGTGTATTTGCTTAGTCGTTTATGTATTTTGGAATTCTAACAAACGCGAGGAACGACTATTAAAAAATTTAGAAACGTTAACAGAGGCACAAGGTGAGCAAGCTACGGCAATGCAAGGAATTAGCCGTAGTTTAACATCACTTGAAGGCCGTATGGACCGCATGGAAAAACATACTTATAAAAATAAAGAAAAGGATGATGAATAATGGATTTAACAAACATTTTTACTTTAGCAGCAATCATGGTCGCAATTATCTTAGCGGTTGCAGAGGTGCTTAAAAAGACATTTAATCTTAATACACAATACATGCCAATCACATCAGTAGTGATTGGTATTTTTATTGGTTTGGTTTTATGGCCGTTAGCTGAATATCCAATGTATGTCATGTTAATGGCTGGGTTTATTGCAGGATTAACAGCGTCAGGTACATTTGACTTGTTAAAGGCGGCTAAAAAAGAAGGTGAGCAGTAATGACGAGTATAACAACTACATGCCGTGATCTAAGCGAATTAACATCAGCAGCTCAAACAGCCTGCCGACTACTCTTTCAAGAGTGCTACAAGGCAGGTATTGATTTTGTTTTTATCACAGAGACATACCGTAGCCAAGCACGCCAAAACTACTTGTATGAGCAAGGTCGAACAAGACCAGGCCAAGTAGTAACCTGGACACGCAATAGTAACCATACATCACGGAGAGCATGGGATATAGCTGTAGCACCACCACGGAATCTATATGATATTTCCACTTTGTCAAAGGTAGGCGCTATTGCTGAGAAGTTAGGAATAAAATGGGGAGGATATTGGCAAGCAGGGCAGTATGATGCTCCTCATTTTGAAATACCTACAAATTGGAAAATCCCTAAAGGATACAACTTAGAAGGACAAGTGATTGTACCAACAAGTAGTGCTGTAAAAGTTCAATTGATTAAGGAAGCTAAAAAACCAATTCAAAATGAAAAGGATGATGATATTATGAAATTCACAAACTCAATAACTAAAGCTGCTGTCCGTGATTACATTAAACAGGCTGTAGATAAAGGCAAGATTGATAAATCATGGCTTGATAAATTCGATTCAGGTACTATGACAAGTGGCGATTTTGAAGGATTGAAAATCATCATTGCACAACGGAATAACTAAAATAAAAAAGACCAAGGAGCTAATAGCTGCCTTGGTCTTTTACAATTATTTTAAAATCCATCTTCTAATATTTAGAATGAAAATAATAACTATTAAAACTCCCCATACTACTATAGAATAAAATACGTAGTTAGGATTTTCTTTACCTAAAATTGTTTTGAAAATATTTAATAAACCAGTATAACCTAATACAATTGTTAAAATTGAACTTATACTTAATAGTAGTAATTCATTAGCATTCTTTTTTTCATCCTTAATAATCTGAACGTCATCCTTAAATAATTTTAAAAAGTTTTCTACTTTATCTTCTAAATCATTTATGTTACATTTCTCTAAAATTCGTTCATAAAGAGTTTTAGGACTCCCATCCGTAAAGAAAATTACTTCTTTATCATAATTAAACTTTACCGTATTTAGTTGTTTTATCATTCGATTGTAATCCTTAATATTTCGGGATTTTGACTCACTAATTTGATTTAATAAATCTTTAAGAAAATATTTTTTAACAAAAGACATTTCGTAAAATTTAACAAAATTTAAATTTGCAATTAGAAAATTTATTGAAGCAAATCTTTTGTATTCGTCTGTATAGTAAGGTGAAGATTTTAATTCTTCAACAGTTGTTTCTACTAATTTTGCCATCCTTTCACTTCGAAGAGAAAAAACAGAGCTATATGTACTACAATAAAATGAAAGGTCTTTATCACTCCGTATCCTCGAATCTAATATTTCTTCTTCTCTTTCTTTGAAATTTTCAACTAACTCTTTATCTGAATTAAATAAAAATTGCCCTATATTCTTTTTATATCTATTGAAAAATGCTTGATAATCATTATATGGATTTTTAAAAGCACTATAATCACCAATGCCCCAACTAACTGAATCAAAATAATCATTTGAAATTAAATCTAGGTTAACTAAATTAATAATTCTTTTTTTGTATTCAGCCAAAATGCCATCGATATTTATATTTTCAAAGGTTTCTTCTTCCCAATAATCATCAAAATAATAATGTTTTTTATCTTTGTAAAAAGTAACTTCATCGAAAGAGTTATATCTAGGGGGAGATTCAGATAATTGTAATTGCTTTTCAACAAAATCTTGAACACAAATCTGTAAAGATATTATTCCTTCTTTAAAAATTGTAACCATAACATAATTTAATAGGTACACTCCATTATGTTTGATTCTTAATGGTAGCAGTAATCGCCTTTCTTGAGAATTGTACCTTGCGTTTGTTGTAAGACACATTTTCTCAATTTCATAGTAAGCTTTATCCACTTGAATTGCACAATCAAAAAGATCCTCTTCATATAAGTGTATATCATGAAATTTAGCAATGAATTTTTCTCCATCTATATATGAAACGTTCTCGGTTGAACTGATTGAAAAATCATCTTTTCTAGAGAAATGTTTTTTCAAATTATTAAAGATTGTTTCACTAATTTGATCAGTGTCTAGATCAAATATAAAGAATGAGTTTTCCGTAGTCTTAATACCTTCAGATTTATATAATACATTCTTATATATTAAATAATCATTAAAATCTTTATTAACAAAAACATCTTCTGAATTTCCATGTAGAGTATAAGTAAGTATAAGGTTAGCATTATGTAATTTCTGAACAACTTGATAATAATCTTCGGGATTAAACTTTAAAATAGAGTAACCAAATATGTTCTTAAAATTCAAATTTGAATACCTCCAGCGATTTATTAAATACTTTAAAGTGATTTTATTCCCAGTTTATATAAATTTCTTTATTATGTACATGAAAATATCCACTCTGGTTTTCTTGAATTCTTAGAAGGTAATTAAAATTATTATGTAGAATTACCCATAAAGGTGGTGTAGATTATGAATTACGACATGATAGTTCCCGTACGTTTTTTATTCAAACGTGAGCCTGATAATGTATCGATTATAGGTTTATCAAGCTTACATTTAACTCATGCAGAACATGAAGCATTAACAGACGAAGTTGCCCTAAATCTTTTACGTGAACAAGGTTACAATGTGATAAGAATGATCCATGAAAATGAAAATATCATAAGTGATAAATTCTGTGTGAAATTTTAACGGCTATCTAATTAGGTAGCCTTTTTTATTTCCTGAAATTTACTTTGTCAAAACAAAAACGTAAGTTCTATCATATATGCAAACAAACGTTCTTGATTTGATTGGTTAAAATGGCTACCAAACCAATACTAAAGCATCAACCAAAAAGAAAGAATTTTTCGGATAGAAAAAGTGAAAATAGCTTAGAAATTGTTTCGGGAGATGACGAAGAGAGAAGAAGGTAACTTTATAGATATGTTAAAGCCCAGGTACTCATTAATTTGAGCCTGGGCATTTTTTTGTTTAATTTAATAGAGTTTTGAGAGATAAACAATGGAATAAATATGTATTTTTTACAGAGTTTTGGATTCGGTAGAAAGCCTATTATTAAGTTGTACCAATAAAACAAGCACAAGGAGGAAATTACTTATGGCAATTAATAAAGGAAATACTGATTTTAATCTAAGTGTTTCACAAACAGGGGAAAAGAGTTTAAAAGTATCTTGGAGTCGTAGTGGTGGTATTGGATATAATGGTCGTATTGATATCCAACGTCCTGGAGATGGTCAAATTGTTTATTCTAAGACATATAAACAAGATACTAAAAAGGGATCTTTCACATTTGAAGTTCCGTACTTCGGAGAATATAAAGTTCATATTAAGTCTAACAATGGCCAAACGTACGACTTCATTTATAGAAACGTATTCTTAAAAGCTGAAAAGGTAAAAAAATTCACATATAAAGCAGCAGATGTTAAGAAACATGAAGAAGGTAGCCTATTACAATTAGGAGTACTCACAGCAATTGGAATGTATGCTGCGACGTTAGGTTCAGTTCTTTCAATATACTTTGGTACAACACAAGCTACCTCAACAAGTTTCTCATTCCCTAAACCACGAGTAGGTGATACTATGACGACTACTTATACACCTGTTATCGGTGGAGTACAAACGGTAGTCAAGTTTGTCCAGAAACCGTATAAAGATAAAAATGGTAATTCATTTAGTGGCGGTACTTACACTTCAGCACCAACAGTTGCTAAATATATCACTTATCCAAAATAAATAAAAACAAAGCACTTAATGATTAGTTAAGTGCTTTTGCTTTTTTTAAACGATAAAAATTGAAAGCAATATCAATGATCATAATTATATAAAGTACACTAGATACATTTAAAATTAATGAAGGTAGAGGTAATATTACATCTCTAATCAATATTAGCCAAATAGTTGTTGAGATTAAGACAATTGAATCCATTAAAATAACCATAAAATGTTTTTGTTCTTTAAAAATAAAATTAAAAACAATTAACCTTACTAGAATTGGAGTAGTTAAAAAAAATGAATAGATTTGTGTAATTTGTTCTGGGCTCACATAACCTCTCCCTTATATGTAAAAATTTGAAAATAATATTAAGTATACAGTATAATAATGTTAACTGAAAGAGAACGCATGTTCTTATGGGAGGTGCTCATAGGTTATTTAAATAAATCTTATAAAAAAGGGCAATAATATAGGGCAAGGGGAAAATAATATGAAACAAAACGCTCGCGAAGTAGATAAACTAGTTGAAGAATATCTGAAAATTTATCCTTATATTAGTAAAGAAAAAGTAGGAGACTTAACTAAAAATCAGAAGATAGCCATATGTATTAGTGATTTGTTAAGTATAATGCCAGAAAAAGAAGTTAACTTTATAAACTTTAGGTACATAAAAGGATGGACAATAGTTAAGATAGCTCAAGAAATGAATTATAGTCAGCAAATGATATATGTTGTTCGTAAAAAAGCGTTGAAGAAAATCTATCATGGAATAAACCATTTACTTAAGGAAAAAAGTTGATCTCAAAATCCATAGTTAGAAGATACATGTTAGTTATAGAGTTTGAAAAAAATTAATTTGCCTATTTGGCTATTTTTTTTATTGTTACATAAAGAACGTAAGTTCTGAAAATGCAGAAAGGGTATATACTCTAAAGAGAAGATAATAACATATAGAAAAAAAGTGTCTGAGAACTTTTCTAAATTAACATTACAAATTTTCGATTTGAACAATGAAATAATATTATATTAAAGACCAAGAGACTAAATGCCATCTTGGTCTGTTTTCATTTCATTTAAAATTTGTTTGCGTTCTAAAATTAACTCCATAAACTCGTCTAAATCTTCCTCTAAAGCGTGGTTTTTTATAAAGCTACGTGCTCTTGATCGTGCACTAATGTATTTTGCACGTTCTTTATTCTTCTCTTGCCAACGTTTATTTGCTTCAGTCTGTGAATTTTTCTCCATTTTTAACCCTTCCTTCTTTTGAAGTACATTACGATGTTTAATATCACTAATATTAAGCATAGTGAATAGGCCACAATCATGAAGTAATCAAAAAACTTTGGTTCACTCCAGTTAACCATGTCAGTCAAGATATACAAGGCTAATGCTAAAGCAGCAACATATCCGATATTTTTCATAACGATGAGGATGTGATAAGATTATAAGAAGGAGGGGCTAACCTCCTTCATATGCTACTTGCGACGTTTTCCTTTGCGAGAGGGGCGTCGCTTTTCTTTTTTCTTACTCTTCATATCGCTAATGTTTTTCGCTGTGCTTGTAAGTAAGTTTGCGATTGTAGCGATAGTTACTAGGTAAGCTAGAACCTTATCATAATCCACTTTGTTCACCTCCTTTCTATATTCTAATTATACTAGTACTAGTATGTTAAGTCAACAAATTATTCCATTTAATTTCCTAAAAATCAAGCATTCTACTAAAAATAAAGAACCAGAGTACCCCGACCGAGATGAAACTGATTTAAAGGAAATTGCAAAACACATTAACTGAAACAACCTGGTGATAACTAAACGAAAGTATTCTCCATCAAGTACAATTTAGATAAAAATTTTTGGTTTTAATTGGTTATTTTCGGGTAAAACAAATAAGAGGGTGTATTTTGGTGTATTTAATTATTTTGAGGAAGTAATTAAACAATTTAATGTCTTTACAACAAATAAATTGATAAATAAAATTACCAAAATATGTAGTGTTGTGTTTTAATGTAAAGTGAGGAGTGGAAATGATTAATTAAATTTTTTGAATGATTTTTGTCTTATTCATTGATGTTAAGAAAAAAATAAGGGTTGTGAAAAGATGTTAAAAAATAAAATTATTTCAGCTATTATTACTTTAATTATAGGAATATTTATTATACCGTTATTTATTCAATATACATATCACCTATCATACGGCGTTTATGGTACAGCATTTACAGCACCAGCTATGTTAATAGCTATAGTGGTATCAATTCTTCTTGAAAAATACAGTAAAAATAAAAATCCTTTTCTTATGTATATTAAACACTTAATATGTACATTAATTTTTGCATTACTATATAGTTTATTTAATTTCGATCTTTTCAAAGATACTTTCTATTTAACTTTTTCAATAGGAAGCATTTATATCACTATATTTGTTATTATTGATTATTTATTAAAAAATTTTAGGAATTGAAAAATTAGGATTTTAAAAAAGACCGTGAAAACGGTCTTTTTTAATTATTAACCCAGCTATCGTATGGTCGACCAACATCTACTAAACCAATGTCCATAGGAGGGAATAATTTATTAATTTCATCTAAGCTTTTTGGTCTGTGTACATAGATTGTTTCTGGACCTTTATTCATGCTATAAATATTACGCATAAATTCGTATCCAGGGAAACCATCATGATAGCCTTTAATACGAACACTACCAGTACGAGTTACTTTAAGTGTAAATTGATAATCAATATCAGGAGATCCAGTAACTAATGGATTGTTAGAAGCACATTTACAGTTAATGTACAAAATGTCGTCAATAACTTCAGTAGCATACTTAATTGTATCCGTAGATTGTTGTTTTGATTTGATTTTTACCCATTTACCATTCTGTAATTCTTCTAATATCGTTACACCAGTATTTGAAGTTGCACTAGTAATATAATTCGCCTTAGATGTGTCAATCATAAAACTTTGTGATGTTCGATATTTACTTGAATGCCATTCGCCACCCAAGCGGTCTTTACCATCGCCATGAAATCGTTGATTACTATTTAGTGGATGTGGAGCGTAATCAAAAGGGAGAAAAGTTCGTAATCGTAATTCTAATTTTGCCATAATATAACCTCCAATATTTTTGTAAAATATGAATCTTACATATTGGATAGGCTACTTTTTAATTGAAAAAACAACCCAAAAATATAAAAAATAGGTTGTTATTTCTTTAAGAAAATCCACTTTATATTAAGAACGTATGTTCTTTTTAGGGGGGTTATCTTGGGAGAATTATATTTAAAATCAATACTGAATAATTTTTTAACTATTGAGCAGAATAAAAAATTGTATGAGGAATATAAAATTAATCTTGATAAAAGGGTCTTGGATATTTTAGAAAATGAGTTTAAAAAATTTTATTCAAAAATAATTATTGTTTCATATTTTTCAAAAGCGCTTCATTTTGCTGCACAAAAGTATGATCAAGGCATAAAAAAATATAGAAGATTTGAAGATGAATTGTTTGAAAGAAATGAGAATGTATTTTATATAGATGAGTATAAAGAGCATGAGCCAGACAATATTGCAAACTATGTTGAAGATCAAGATATTAGTGAATCCATAACTAATCTTAAAGACAGACAAAAACAAATTTTATACCTTCACTTTATTAGAGAAATGACCGAAGCTGAAATTGCCAGAGTCCTGAATATATCTCAACAAGCCGTAAACAAGGCAAAAAATAAAGCTATTGATGAAATTAGACCAAATACTACTAAATAAGGAGTTTCGCCTATGGGAAATAAAATAGATCCGTTAGAAGTAATCGAGCTAATGCAACCGAAGATCAAGAAACTATTATATCAAACGTCCATTAGTAATAGAGAAGATTTAGAACAAGAGCTAAATTTGTTAATTATAACTTCAATAGAAAAAATTAAATTTAAGAATTTACCGAGCTTTTCTAAATTAATAAGTTTAATTGATCATGGTGAAAACGTTAGCTAAATGCTTTTTTATATCCTAACTGAGATGGAGAAGTAGTAACTTGCTATTATTATATTGATTCAACTAATAAGGGACTTTTTTAGACGGAAATTCTAATTTAGTATTAGTAACTAAAAATAAATTCAAAAGATAATATAATAAGATTAAAGACTAGCCAAGCAATTTGCCAGGCTAGTCTTTTTTTACAGAGGTATCTAAAAAAATAACCAGGCACTATTAGAAAGGGAGTACCTGGTCATTTTTTGTTTAATATTCTCTTACTTCAAATGAAGCAATTTTATCATGCACAATATATTCAGTTACTTTTTTATAAGGTGATATCGTTTTAGAAAATTTGAATGTTGATGTACCTTGTGCACTTTCAAACCAGTTTAAGTAATTGTTCAAAACAGTATTTGTAACATCATACTCTTTAGTTATGCCGTTTACGAGAGTGATACTCAAAATAGCATTCGAAAATGAATTATCTGGCTTCTTAACAATAACTGTACTAGTAGCTGAAATATCTGTGTTTTCTATTGTTGCCGTAATAATTGCTTGTCCCTCAAGAATTGCAGTTACATTACCGTTCTGATCTACAGTAGCAATTGATTCATCACTAGATGTCCATATTACTTTTGCTGTATCTGGAGTAACGGTAGCAGTTAATTTATCTTGGCTTCCTTCTAGTAGTTCTATACTATTTTTGTCTATTGTAATGGATTGAACATTAGGAACTTCACCTGGGGCTAATAAATGTCCGACAACGTCAATGGCATCTATGTTTAAATCTGTACCATATGTACCGTTTTTGATTTTTTTAATTTCTACGGTATGATATCCATAATCCAACAAGGTATTTTGATAGCTTATAACTTGATTCGATTCGTTTGAAAAACTTTGTGAAAAAATATAATCAACATTATCTATCTTAATACTAATTTCATTTGAATAACCAGGATATACAGAAGAAATTATTCTTAATTTGCTCCCAATAAAAGTAAAGCTTACTGTATCATTTAGAGTATTTTTACCTGATATACTTCTGGATCCTCGATAATAAGCACTAGCACTATACTTGGACCAATTTCCAAAGTATTTTATCGATTCATGAGAATCATCATACCGTTTCCATCCAATCTCAGGTTTTTTGAGGATATTTCCAACAACAGCGCTATTTTCAGGAGTATTATTTAAATTAGTTACTCCTTCCTCATAATCAGCTTCTTCTGCAGCTGAAGCACTTTCAATATTAAAACTTACGAATGTTAACAATATTAATGCGAAATAAAGAAAACCATTTTTAATAAATCTAAGCATTTATACATCCTCCTAAAAAATAATGAAAGGCTATTTCTTTAAATAACCTACAAAAACAACTTTAACCAAAATGAGGCTTATTTACCATGATAAAAATCGTGTTTATTTAATAATAAAAAAGCTACTAATTTTGAAATTAGCTTATACATTATGCACTCTCATTTGAGGGTGTTTTTTCATTGAAAAGAGTGAAAAATGTAGAATTATGAAAATAATAATAGAATTTCCTTCATTATCCATGTATATTGGTGGGGAAGGGAGTTTGAACAAATGAAAAAATTGCTTATTTTACCACTTACATTACTGTTAGGTATTTTGTTAGTAGCTTGTAGCCAGAGTGATGATAGTGGTAAGAAAACAGATGGTGCTGATAAAGCATCTGAAGAACCATTAAAAGTTGATAAAGGACTTTTAAATGTTGAAGTTACAATACCAGCTACATTATATGAGGGGCAAGACATAGATTCTATTATTTCTGAGGCAAAAAATAGTGGAATTAAGGAAGTCATTAAGAATGATGATGGTTCTTTAACTTATAAAATGTCTAAATCCGAGCACAAAGAGATGATGAAGGAATTAAAAGAAGGAATTGTAAAAAGTGTAGAAGAGCTCAAAACAAGCGAAGATTTTGTTTCTATAAATGATGTGGCTTATAACAAATCTTTTTCTGAGTTCACACTCACAGTAAATAAAGAAAAGTTTGAAGGTAGTTTCGATGCAATTGCATCTTTTGGGCTTGGTTTAGCAGGCATGTACTATCAATTATTTAACGGTGCAGACGTTGATGATTTTAAAGTCTCAGTAAATTTTAAAGATGAATCAAATGGAGAAGTATTTGACACTATTGTTTATCCTGATGACTTAAAAGAAAATAAAAATAAGTAAATTTAAGAGCACCTAATGGGTGCTTTTTCTTATGTATAAAGTTCAAAGTAAGTTTGAGGTTATTTCTTTATTTAAAGTTGTAGAAAACTGTAGAAATATGAAAATAGTAATAGAATTACCTCTATTAACCAGGTATAGTGGTATATAGGAGGGATTTCTATGAAAAAGTTAAGTTTATTATTATTGGTGTCTATTTTATTGGTAGCTTGTGGTCAAAGTGATAAAAACAGCAGTTCAGATAATAGTCCAAAAGAATCGGATGGAAAAAATCTAGAGGAAGAAGTTAAGTCATCTGAAAATAAAGAAGAAAATGAACCAGAGGTAGAGGAAGTGATGACGATTACTAAAGGTAACGCGTTAGTAATTGATGATTATGCAGAAATCACAATTAATAACAATGTTTTCGGTAAACAAATTTCACCACCAAATCCGAGTTCTATGTATACATATTACAAAAACGAAGAGGAGGGGGAAGTGTACTTAGATACTAGTATATCCGTAAAAAGTTTACTAACAACAGGTCAATCATCTGATGAATTTGTTGATGTGAAAATTATTTATGATGAAAAATACGAATATAAAACTTTCTCAACAATAGAAGATCGAGGTGGAGAAGATTTCACGTTTACAAATATTACTTCAATTGAACCTCTTAAAACTGGTACACTACATTTTTTAGCTTCTGTACCGGAACAAGTAGAGAAGGATGGGAAACCGTTAAAAGCGATAATTACAGTAAAAGGGCAAACGTATGAACAAATAATAAGGTAAATATCTATGGTATTAAGCACTCATATTTGGGTGCTTTTAATTATCAAAAAACAGGTGAGGTCATGGCAACTATTCGAACAGCAATTCCAATACAAATTCATTTAAGCAAGCCATGAGAGTAATGTACAAGGCAATTTCAATGATGTGAAGCAGATTGAAGAACTGAATATTGTATCTGGTTAAATATATCATTGGAGGATTAAAGGCAGGTGCCCAACAGGTGCCTAAATAAATCTAAAAACGTATAAATAGAAGGAAAGATTCAATAAGTTTTTACTATATCGATTGATAAAAGGCTATAAATACAGGTTTTATAGTAATGTATAAAAGCTGAAAAACCTGTTACCACAGCCTTCTAAGCCGTCGGTCGGGGGTTCGAATCCCTCCTGGGACGTCTATTACATAAAAATAGAGGATTTTATGAAGAAATAAGAACGCTTGAAAGCCTTGATTATAAGGATTTTGGGCGTTTTTTCTTTTTGAGGTATACGATTAGATTCGATTAAATATTTAAAAGTAATTACACAAATATTACACATGGTTGTCCTTGTTTTTCTTGAACATATTTATAGCAATTTTTTCATCTCTTTCTTTCATTTCTTTTAGAACATGAGAGTAATGGTCTTGAGTAGTTTGTATATCAGAATGCCCTAAACTTCAGATACTGAATTTATACTTGCACCTTGATACAATAAGATACTTGCGTGAGTATGCCTTAAACCATGAACAGAGATTGGTTTAATATCAAGTTGATCAAGGATAATTTTTAATGCTTTATTTACACTTTCATTAGATAAAACAGAAACTTTTGAAACCCTACTATAGAAAACTAAATCATAAGGATGTTCTGGCATATCATTAAAAAGTGCTTCAAATTTGCTCATAACAATATCATCGAATGAAATAATACGTTTCGACTGTTCGTTTTTCAAAGGTCCAAAGCCAGTCCCGTCTTTCCCATGCTCTTTCAACTTTTAAAGTATTTGTTTCAAAGTAAAACTTATCAGTTGTTAATCCTGGATGGAAGGTAACAATTTGTTAATCCAGATTACATTGTCGCCATAAAGGCTTTTATTTTTCATATGATCTTTTTCATAAACTTCAATATCTAAATTGTCACATTCCATTAATAAAGCATCATATAAGTGCATGGGCTATTCCCCCTTATTTTTGCACGCCTCTCGTTTCATAGCTACAAAGCGTTTAAATTCTTCAATCTCTTCTATTTCTTCCTCTGTCCATTCATCACCATCATGGTGAGCAGCGAAAGTCTGCACATTATCTTCGGGAAGAATTTTTTGATCTGTACGACCAAGTAAGTAGTCTATAGATACACCAAAGAAAACTGCCACTTTTAGAATTTTATCTAAACTAGGTCTAATTCTCTTCCATTGATAGATTGTATTATTCGGAATTTCTAGTTCTTCCTCTAAGCGTTTAACGGTAATTCCTCTACTTTTACAAAGTTCTTTAGCACGTTCTAACGTTGTCATATCAATGTTTCCTTTCACATGTCCAAATTACTAATAAATATATTAAATATTTCTGTTGAAAATTAATATATAATTTAGTGAAGTGTACATAAGCTATTTTATTAGCTAAAAAAGACTACAAAAAAAACTACAAAAAAAACTACAAAAAAAACTACAAAAAAAACTACAAAAAAAACTACAAAAAAAACTACAAAAAAAACTACAAAAAAGACTACCTATGTATAAACATTTTGACGTTGGGGAACGGAAGAAATGTATTGTTACAGGCTTTTCTAAAGTCTTATTTAGCTATGTCTATATACTAATAAACTTAAATATTTTCCGATTAAGTGAAGCGCTGTGATAGCGAGCCAATCTGAAAACCAAGCATCTAAATTTTTTAATCTTTTAAGTTCTAAACAAGCAAATAATATTATGTATCTTGGCAATGAATTAGCTTGGCAAGCTGAAAAGAAAAAGGAGTACATGAACGAGTACCAAGTGATGCTTTATGATTTCATGCACTCGCTGCCATTAAGAGACGAACTCAAAGACCAACTTCACAAATGTATCTTAGCTACAAAAATGAACGATGTACGTGATTTCGTGAACGCTAAGGATGTTTTGGTTAACATTATCCGTGATATCGCGAACGGTACGTTAACTATTGCAAGTACATTAAGAGCTGTTTTCGTAGGAGCATTTAACAAGGCTGTAGGGCGTTTAAAGGTGAAGCTTTATAAATCATCATATATAGAAGAAACAGCGGAAAGAAGTCCGGTGCCTTTTTATAATTGGTTAAAGGAGAGGGATATTTAAGTTAAACAATATTAATTCCTGCACTTGCATTTCCTACAATAATGTCAACAAGAACTACTCCTGATACTGATGAAATATAAAATACCATTAATAATTGGTCACCAGCAGATACCGGTACCGGTGGGATATTAGCTGAAGCAAAAGCTATTTGTCCACTTGGATTAGGACCCGTTATAGGTGGAATTAAATCAACGCTGGCACTTGTGCCAGTAAAAATATTACTACCTTCAGGTGCAAGGAAAATTTGAGCTCGAATTGTCACAGATCCATCCAAAATAGCCCCATCAATTGGGGCAAATGTTGCAGAAATTGCTGTAATTTTACCTTCACGTGGAACTGAGAAAGCTTCGGTAAAAAGGTTTGTTAAATTAATTGTATTACCTATAATAGGTACAGCATTTAAAGCGGAACCAAATCCTAACATGCTTCCACTTATAGCTCCAAGTATATCTTCAATTACAGAGAGTGAGATTCCAGATGAGAATGGAATTATTGAACCCTCAACAGGAATTGAAGTGTTTATACAGTTGACATTATTAGCTGTAAATGTCCCGAACTTATCGCATTTAATTGTTGACGATTCATTATTACACCTACAATTATTCATATGATGGTTATCTCCTTTTTTGTCTTTATATTATGTAGTTTAGAGTAGGGTAATAAAGGCTATAAACCACGTTTACTAATATTAAACCTAATCAGAGTAATCGGATTCATAACTGTTGGAACGGTAATTTATATAGCCACTTGCATACCCGATACAGTGCCTGATTGAATGCCTTCATAGTATTGAAGTGGGCATATATGAAATGTAGTTGTATCAACGTTTTAACGCTAAAAATGCCCGATACAAGCAACTCTTACTACGTAAGAGAACCGTGACGCTGATGAAATTAAAGAAAGGGTGAAAGTGTGCTGCGTGAATTAAGGCGATTAGGCAAGAAGAATGTACAGCAAGCAGGCATTAAAGAACTTTACTTTGTTGTCATCGATGAAGTAGGTGAGCTAAATCCAGCAGAGGCAGTAACTAAGGAAGAGAAACGATTAAAACTAGAATGCTAAAATAATGAGCCAAATAGTTTTGGATGCTAAAGAAGAGTTGAAAAAATTAATTTTTCGAGTAGATTATTGCCTTTTAGAAAAATTACATAAGGGTAAGGATGTGTTGTTGTGTATCAAACCTGTATATATAACTATGACAGTACATTAGAACAACCATTGCTATTACTTATTGATGATCTGTGGAAAGGTACTCCATATTTTGTTTCAAAAGGCTGGGAAGGCGTGCCACATATTCAGTTGATTACAAAAAATAAAATATTAGATTCTGAGTATACAGCTTTGGAAAACAGAGTCGGCCGTCTCACTGAAGAAAACCCATTAGACAAATCGTACATTGAAAAAGTAAAGAAAAAATATCATCAAAGTTTCCAATTGATTTCAAATTTGTAGAGTAAGAAAAATGAACGAGCGATTCGTGAACATGGTGAAATAGACATCTTTCCATATTCTTTTCATTTTCATAATGAAAGAATAACTAGCTTATATGTGGATGAACGATTCAGACCAACTACTACTAGATACCAGAATATATCTAGAAACGCAGAATGTAAGATTTGGGGAGCTATTCCCACTTATTTTTTCAATGGTCTCAGATGTTTATCATGAAGAAAATAACAATAAAGGTTACCTTTCATTTGTCTCGCATGTCCCAAGGCTTCTTTGAGCTTTCAGCCAAGCAAAAGAAACCTTATACCGAAAAATCATTTGAGGCACTTTATTTAGAAAAACAAACGGGTTTAAGGACTCTAAGCAAGCACATTCACAATTAATTAATAGATGGTTTGAGTATTTTTCGGAGTTTTATGGATGTTGTTTAAGCCAGATGGATGAATTAATAGATGATCACTATAAAGCGGAATTGGCTCGTACGATTGAGGATTTAGAGAAGAATTTTGAAAATAATTTTCATAGGAACTTTGTTGGCTAGAGAATTGCAGATAAAATTATTAGTGTCAATTATGATGATATCATGTTTTTTGAATCCTCCCCATTACATAAAGTTGTTTTACATTTGGACAATCGCCAAGTAGAGTTTTATGGGAAGTTGAAAGATGTAGAGAAAGAGTATGAAGGCTTCATTCATTCGTTGCCATAATTCTTTCGTAGTGAATATTGACAATATACAGGAAGTTGACTTTAAGAACAAAGAAATTCTAATGAAAAATGGAGAAATTTGCTATGGATCTGCTCGAATGATTAAAGCTGTCCAAAAAAAATTAGAAATGAATGATAGCGAATAAGAAATAGTGTAGAGACTCAATAAGAGCCACATAAATTCTCTGCATGGATTTCTAGCAAAGCCATATAGCAACAATGGTTGTATGGCTTTTTGTTTTTATAAATAAGTTTAGCAGAAAAATTTGTCCATATTTAAGTGAGTAAATGATCAAAATATACATGAGCATCCAGTAAATAGATATACATAGGCTAGGATAAATAAATTAGTTGATCATGCAATAAATTTCAACTTTCTACAAAAAAAGTGTGCACAGCAATGAAACAATTGCATGCTTGAACTGAAAGGAGATAAAAAGAATATGATAGTTAATATTGCCCGGTAAATAATAGTCAACAGGCTAACATTTGCAGGGTATTTTTTATGATGATATTTACAGTAACTAGAAATTTTTGTACTAATTGTCTTTAGTGCTAGTTAACAACTTGACAGATTTCTAAATGGGGAGTACTATACATTAGCTACTAAAAAAAGTTATTGTGAAGTAACATTTTTCTAATGCAATGCATTACAATACTTATAGTCTACGTTCATATACAACTAGATTTTTAATTTAATAAGTAGAAGGTAGGTGTAGTAATGAAAAATCTAGTAAGTAAAAAAGATGACCTATTCAACAACTTTTTAGGAATATATTTTATAGCTGTTTTAATGTTATGGATTAAAACATATATCACTCAAATAACACAATTTGAACTAGGTGTAGAAGGAGCTCTTCAACAATTCCTTTTACTATTAAACCCACTAGGATCAGCCATGCTGTTTCTAGGATTTTCGTTTTTATTTAAAGGAAAAAGAAAATATTCATCTTTAGTAATAGTTTATACTTTGATGTCTATTCTTTTATATGCCAATATTGTTTATTACCGATTTTTTAGTGATTTCATTACATTACCAACAATTTTCCAAACGCAGAACTTTGGCGATTTAGGTGGTAGTGTTCTTTCTTTACTTAAGCCTTATGATATCTTGTTCTTTGTGGATGTTCTTGTCATGTTCTATCTACGTTTCTCAAGAAAAATACAAAAAGAAACTGAACGTGTAGGGTATAAAAAAGCAACGGCAATTATTGCATTAGCATTAGCAGTATCCATTGTAAATTTAGGCCTAGCTGAAACTAGTCGTCCACAATTGTTAACACGAGGTTTTGATAGAAACTATATTGTGAAGTATTTAGGGATGTATAACTATACCATTTATGATTCAGTAGAAACTATGAAAGCTTCTTCACAGAGAGCTTTGGCAGATAGTAGTGATACGACAGAAGTAATTAATTATACAAAATCTAATTACGCTAAACCTAATGCAGACTATTTTGGTGCAGCAAAAGGCATGAACGTTATCTATTTACATTTAGAATCGTTCCAAAACTTTCTTATTAACTATAAATTAAACGGTGAGGAAGTTACACCATTTTTAAACTCATTAACAAAAGATAAGAATACAATGTATTTTGATAATTTCTTCCATCAAACAGGTCAGGGTAAAACTTCAGATGCTGAATTTATGCTAGAAAATTCTTTATTTGGGTTACCACAAGGGTCTGCTTATATTACAAAAGCACAAAATACGTACCAGGCTGCTCCAAGCATTTTAAAAGATCATGGTTATACATCAGCTGTATTCCATGGGAATAACGGAAGCTTCTGGAACCGAAATGTGATTTATAAGTCCTTTGGATACGAGCATTTCTTTGATGCAAGTTATTATAATACTGGTTCTTCAGGTGATATGGCTGAATATGGTTTGTTAGATAAACCGTTCTTTGAACAATCACAAAGTCTTTTAAGTTCGTTACCACAACCTTTTTATACAAAATTAATTACAGTAGGTAACCATTATCCGTATAAAATGAGTCAAGATTTAGTAACAATTGATAAAGCGAATACTGGCGATGCAAGTGTTGATAATTATTTCCAAACAGCACGCTATGCAGATGAAGCAATCAAACAGGTCTTCAATCAATTAAAAGAGTCGGGCCTATATGATAATTCGATGATTGTTCTTTATGGTGACCATTACGGTATTTCAGATAATCATAATAGAGCAATGGAGCAAGTGATTGGCAAAGAAATTACACCTTATGAAAGTGCTAATTTGCAACGCGTACCATTATTTATCCATGTTCCAGGAATGCAAGGTGGAACTAACCATACTTATGGTGGCCAAATAGATCTTCTTCCAACGTTATTGCATTTACTAGGAATTGATACGCAAAATTTCATTCAATTTGGTTCTGATTTATTATCAGAAGAGCATGATGAAATCGTACCATTCAGAAATGGAGATTTTGTTAGTCCTACGATTTATTCAATTAATGAAAAATTTTATGATAATAAAACAGGTTTGCCTCTAGATGATAGTCAATTAGACTTTGCTAAGTCGATGAAAAACGAAGTAGATCATAAACTAAAATTATCGGATCAAGTCGTCAATGGTGACTTATTGAGATTCTATACACCAACAGGGTATACACCTGTAGATCCATCAAAGTATAATTACTCTAAAGACACTAAGAACACGACTGTAGAATCTAATTAATTGATTTTTAATGGGCAGTTTAAGAAAATATGGTGGATATTCAAAAGTTTAAGTAACTTATGATATCTTACCGTTTTCTTGAATTGCCTTTTTGTATGGGCTGTTTTGGAAAGAAGATAAAAAGGTGTTCTCTCTAACAGCTGTTTGCATAAGTTTATATGGTATTTATGATGGCTCGTGATACAGCAATTTGATGCATTTATTTACTATATAAAAAAACAGTAGGATGCTGTCCATTCAAAATTCACTCCTTGAAAAATAAAAAACACTCAAAATCTTATGAATACAAGTTTTTGAGTGTTTTTTGTGTAAAACAATTAAAATAAGAGATCACAGCATCCAAGTTCAAGAAAAAAATTAAATGACCTCTCCAATAAATCTTCCCACCCCTCTTAACAACCAATAAATTAATCTGAATGGGAATAAAAACAATTCAGGTATCAAAAATAGTACGTTAATAAATAATTCTACTAGAGGGGACTTTTTATAACTCTTTCTGTTTCTTCTCGTTTTCTTTTTCCTTTTTTGCCACCATTCGATCATGGAACTCATCCCCTTTTTCAATAATAGTTACTAACTTTACTTAAGTATATTTACGTTTCAAAGTTGTAGTTCGTTTCATTTTCTGACGATTTTGTTGAAATAAACATATGGTTTTAAGCTACTAGGGGAGACGGGCTGAAAGTAAATTTTATAAATAAAAAGGGTCACCTGACAGCGACCCTTTTGCGTTAGAATATGAGATTTCTTACCAGTAATGAAAGATGCTAAAAATTAATATTCTTTATCTACGAATGTTGCGCCTACAATAATGAGCAGAATAAATAGTACAACAATTAATACGAATGGTGAACTATTATTCTTACCATAGTCCATGCAATAACCACCGCCATACTCGTTACCATAGCCTCCACCATAACTTCCAGCATAGCCATGACCATAGCCGCCGTAACAACAATTATAATTGCCTGCATTTCCGTAGTATCCCATAAAGACCTCTCCTTTCTTCAATTTATTGTATGTCAAGACGTTGAAAGGAGAGGGGGTTTTCGTCTAGTCGATGATTCTATATTGGACAAAAGAAAACCGATCAAGAATGGCAATGGTGAATGGTAGCACAGATGAACTGATGTAGACCATACTCCATAATGGAAGCTTTCCTTTAAAATAAATCTTCTTAGATATTCTTTTTAGTAACAGTGAGTGATAAACCTAATAATAAATATAGGGAGCTTGCCATAATGGTACTATACAATAATACCGTGATAGAAGTAGGTGCCCAAACTTTTATAAATGTCCAATTTAAGCCGACAATATTTGGGACTATAAATATAGCTGCCATTAGCAAAGCAACAATTACTATATGGACAGAAATAAGGAAAATTCTCTTATAATTTAATGTTGCAACCTCACGTTGTTTTTTATAAAATCTTTGTGCAATTTTAAATAATAGATAACAGAATATTATACTGATTACGATGACGAAGGCACTTATAATAGTTACAATTTTATCTAGTTTTTGATAGCTACTAACATGTTGTCCTTGAACCGTTTTACCTTCCCATATATCCATGACACCTTGTCCAATCGCTGTCGTAAAGCTTGTATTCATATTGGCTAAAATAGCTACGCCTATTTGTTCATCAGGTTGCATGATGAAGTACGAGGTAAAGGTTGGGTTTTCACCAGCATGGTAAATGTATGGCTTTTTATCCTTCTCCACAATGGCCCAACCGTTTGCATAATAAGTATTGGTATCAAAAGGCTCCACTGATTGATCTGGAGTATGTGATTCTTGTATTACATGGTTACTGATAGAATAGATGCTACTGTTCCCTAACTGTAATTTTAACCATCTCGCTATATCATTGGCGTTACTGATGACATAGCCTGCAGGGATATTGCCGCGATAGACAGGTGGTATGTATGGCTGTTCTTTCATCAGACCTATTTTATAACCAGAAGCCATTTTTGAAGAATGTACCTGGTGAATTCCTACAAAAGATTCATTCATACCAATTGGCTGTAAAATTTTTTGTTGGATATACCGATCAAATGGCTGTTTTGAAACTTGTTCAATTACTAATCCTAAGACATCATAATTAATTGTTGCATATTCAAAAGAACTACCTGGTTTACGATTTAGCTGTTGGTCCAGTAATGTTTTGACCGTTAGCTCAAGGGCGTTATCAGCCGTACTTTCTGGAATCTGAGTAATTGAATTTGAGGGAATTCCGCTGGTATGTGACAATAACTGCTGAATGGTAATAACCTGTTCCTCGCCATTAAAGGTTAATGTTAACCACGGGATATACTTTCGAACATCATCTGATCGTTTTAACAAACCTTGCTTTTCTAATTGTAAAATAGCAAGCCCTGTAAATGCTTTAGATGTGGACCCTAGCTCAAAAAGGGTATCAGATGTGACAGGCGTTTTTGTTTCTGTATCAGCAAAGCCAAAGCTCTTTTGATATACGGTTTCGCCCTTATCAACAATGATGACTGAAAGACCTGGGATTTTACTAATGTTTTGTTGTTCCTCAATAAATTGGTCAATTTTATGAATGGTATCCCTCGATGTTGCCTGTACTACTTCGGGTATGAAAGTAAAAAATACGAACATTACAGCCATCATCACGAATTTTTTTATGAACATTGTCATGTAGATTTTCTCCTTAAGATGTAATTTGTTTGTTTCAACATGGATTACTATAACAAGCAAATTATGGTCAAACCATCGATTAACATGACTATTTAAGGGATAACATGACAATTTCGTCACATCAAAAAGAGCTGCTCCTATATCAATAGGAGAGCCCTTAAAAATTTATTGAGTTAGCTCTGGTTCTGGAAGTACAACTTGCCCATTTATTGTTAGTTTAGATGCTGAGATTAGGATGTCTCTATTAGCTTCATAATAAGGATCTAAAATTTTGTAGAAGGCCTCCCATTGCTCGCCAGCTTTTTCTTCTTCGCCATTTTGCTCAAGTTTCACGGCTTCTTCGTAGTGCTGTTTTAATTTAGTGTAATCTGATTGACTAATGTCGAATTCAATATCAGCCATATATTCTTCAAAAGAAATAGGCTCGTATTTAAAGTGTGAGTTTAGCATTTCGTAAAATTGCTCCCAAAGCTTCGTTGAAAGCTCTTCATTTTTCTCTTTGTCTGCTTTTTGAGCATCTTCATAGACCGTTTTTAGTTCTGCTAGTTCCTCTTTTGTTAATTCTACTTCGAAGTCTGCCATATATTGTTCAAACGTAAGTGGTGGATATAGTTCTGCGTAATAAATATCAAGAATCGAATAAATTTTATCTATTTTTTCTTGAGCTGCATCCATATTATCTTCTTTTACAAATTTTATCCATTCTGAATAAAGTGTTTTTAGCTGCTCTTTATCTTGTGCTTTAATAACGATATTTTTTTCAGCGAAAGCTGCTTCATTGATAAATTCCTCAAAGGGCTCTGGTTGCCAGTTTGCTAATTCATACGGTCTTGTAATGGCATTCATCGCCTCATAGATTCGATCCATTTCCTCATAATTCTCTTCTTTTTCAAACTTTTTTAAGTCGTTAAAAAGCTTTTCTAATTGGACAATCTCTTCTTTTGTTACCCCTTTAGGTAAACTTTTTTTGAATACGTCAAAGGTAAAGAAGTCTGAGTAATCTTTTAGAATAGTGCCCTCAACAGAAATTTCTTGACCTTCTACAAGCTTTAATTGCTCGATTTGCTTATCAGAGAACTTGTGTAAGCCAATGAAATAATTTTTTCCATCTGTTCCTTTCATAGTTAAGCCATAGCCATCAAAATATTTAATGGTCCCTTTTATTTGGTGTTCTATTTGAATTGTGACATTTTTTGTTGTTTCTACAGATGTCGCACCAGCCTGAAGCGGTGTTAAGACAGCCATTCCTAGTGTAAGCGCTGAAGCCAAAAGCCATGTTTTTTTAACAGGTTTTTTCATGTTTATCCATTCTCCTTTAGGTTAACTTCTGTTACCAATTATTAGACGTTTTACCAATTGAAAAAGTTTTAACTTTTTAGAAAAAAATTTAATTATTTTAAAAAAGAATTAAAAAAAACTCATGTCATTTATCGAACATTTCCCTTAGCAGTGTATCTATGCCATCCTGGACAACAACTAAATGAATAATATGATAGGCCTAGAAAGAGAGGCTATAACAAATATAAACCGATAAAAAATAAGACTTTCTATTGTTGATGATAGAAAGTCTTATTTTGTACAAGTTATGCCAATATTGCAGCTGATTCTCGGTTTGATTTAGGAGGGACTAAATCTTTTGGAATCAAAGCTTCATATGTTTCACCACCGAGACGTTCCACTAATTCTGCCTTCGCATTTTCGATCAATGTAGGATTTTCTAGCGCAGAAATGGCTGTACAAGCAATCGCCTTTCCAGCTAGCATCGTCGCCTCATGAGCATAGGATGATTTTCCTTGTGCGACTGCCTGCCATGTGTGGAATGGTGTGCCAAATGCCCATGTAGCTGTCGAGCATTGAGCCGTTGGGACATTCCAGCTAACATCTGCAACATCTGTTGAGCCACCCATGAAAAATGGTTCTTCTGGAAGTGGTGCAAGAAAATCAATAATAGGTCGGTCAACAAGCATCTGTGCTACTTCTTTTCCTACTTGTAAAGCAGCTACCTTCTTTTCCTCTTCGGATAGCGTGCTATAGATGTCCTTGGCAAAATGAATATCATTTTCTGTTAATTTTGCACTACCCAAATCCTGCATATGCTGATGCATCACTTTTTCCAATGTTTTATTAGGGATTAAATTATGACAAGAGCCAACAATTTGCTCTTCTACAGTTGTTTCAGTCATTAAAGCAGCTCCTTGTGCGCAATTAAGGACACGCTTATATAAGTCCTTGACTTGATTTGGTTTAGGTGCTCGTATCAAATAAGTCACCTCAGCCTCTGCTTGTACTACATTTGGTGCAACGCCCCCTGTATTTGTTACGGCATAGTGAATTCTCGCTTCATCTACAATATGCTCACGTAAATAGTTAACACCAACGTTCATTAACTCTACGGCATCCAATGCACTTCTCCCTAAATGAGGGGATGCCGCAGCATGGGAGCTACGTCCTTTAAATTTAAAAGTAGCATTAATAACGGCATTTGCTCTCGCATGCATAACAGTGTTAATCGTTCCTGGATGCCATGAAAAAGCAACATCTACATCTTTAAAATAACCATCCCTTGCCAAAAAGGATTTGCCATAGCCACTTTCTTCAGCTGGACAGCCAAAGTATTTGACAGTTCCCGTTAAGTGGTTATCTTCTAAGTATTGTTTAGTAGCGATGGCTCCAGCAAGTGCCCCGACACCTAAAAGGTTATGACCACAGCCATGGCCATTACCATTCGGAATGATCGGTTCATAATTCGCACTCCCTGCCTGTTGGCTAAGACCTGCAAGTGCATCATATTCACCAAGAATGGCAATTACAGGTTTCCCATTTCCGAAGGTACCAATGAAGCCAGTTTCAAGGTTCGCAACACCTCTTTCGACATGAAAACCTTCATTCTCTAATGTTTTACATAGTAAGTCAGCGGAGCGTACTTCATCAAATCTTGTTTCAGCATAGTCCCAGATGCTATCGCTTACATTTTTGTACAGCCCACTTTTTTGATCGATATAGTTTGCAATTTTTTCAGTTAAACTCATAATCTTTCACTCCTTAGTCAATGATCTCGTTTATGGAAGGGGGATTGATAACAACTGTTTGTTTAGTTGGACGAATCATGAATAATGACACAGCACACACAATGGTAAAGCCAATTAACATAGCAAATGCGGGACTATATGAACCACCGAAAGCCTCCACTAAAAATCCAATAAGCATAGGTGTTAGTACGCCTGCAAATTGTGCACCGGTATTAATAAAGCCATTTGCCGTTCCTACAACTGCCTCTGGTAAAATCTTCAGTGGCACAGAGGTAATTAAAATAATATTAAAGGATAGCATGACGGTTACAATACTTTGACATATTGTAAAGACTAGCATGCTCGGTGCATTCGCCATGAGTAAAAGACCAATACCTGCAATAATAGCGAAAATTCCTGCTACAAGTTTATCTCGTCCTTGTGGCATTTTATCTAGAATATAACCGCTACACAGCATTGCAAAGATTCCTACAAACGGAGGAATGGCTGAGTAGATACCGACAGCAGTCAACTCCAAACCCCTTACTTTAGATAAATACGTAGGCATCCAAGAGGTTAAGCCCCAGTTCACTGCATAAATACTAAAGTAGGCAATAAACAACTTCCATATCATAGGTGTCTTTAAGACATCCCTTAATGGTGCTTTTGAAGTTTGTGTTTGTACTTGATGGATAGCTGGTATTTCTTTTTCCTTCACTAGGAAGAAGAAACAAAGTGCAACAACGATACCGATGGCCCCTACGATATAAAAAATATCTCGCCAGCCTAATGCCAGCATGAGATATGTTCCTACAATGGGTGCTACGACGCCCATAATGGAGCCGGATGTTAACATTATGGACATTGCTTTACTGCGCTCATCGACAGGAAACCAATTGGCAATACCTTTTGAAGCAGCAGGGAAATAGCTACCTTCACCAACCCCGAACAGGAATCGAATGACAATGATAGAAAGGAAAGACCAGGCAGCTCCCGTTAATACGGTGAAGATTGACCACACTAAAATGGTTGAAATGAGCACTTTTCGATAGCCGAAGCGATCGGCTAACCAGCCACCAGGAATTTGCATTAAAGCATAGCCTGCAAAAAAGCTACTTAAAACAATGCCAGTTAATGCTTCAGTTAATTGTAATTCCTTTGAAATATCAAGAATGGCAAAGTTTATGATGAAACGATCAAAATTCCCTAACGACCATCCTAAAAATAGCATGGCTATAACAATATATTTTGTATTTCGAGCTTTAGTTGTTGCTGTCATCGTTTGTCCTCCTAGCTATAGTAAATTTGGTTATATTGCAAAGTATAAAAAATTTAGACTTTTCTAACAATGTATGTTTTCATATAATAAAGGCGTTAAATATAGATATATATACATAAAGGGTGAGGTATATCGTGATGCTAATAGTAGATAGGCTACAACAATTTCTATCTGACTTTTGCAATCTTTCGCAATTTCAGGTATGGAAAAATATCAATGAGGATCGTTTCTCTCTTGTCATTTCTCAGGGGATGGAAGAACAACTGGCGCCTTCACATGACAAGAAAAATATAGACGTATATGAGTATCAATTTCAATTCCATGAAAAAAGACAATTGGTCTTACGGCTCCATAGAGCACTATCAGCTACGGAAAACCAAGCAATCGAAACATTACTTCATGCTTATTATTTGGAATTAATGTTAGAAAAAGAGCAATTTATTCGAGACAAAATGATGGAAAGTATACGGGAAATTTCAGTACTAAATGATATACACACATTGTTGACGAAGATTTTGGAGAATGCGCTATCGGTTATACCGTCTGCAGACTTTGGAGTTTTATGGATGTATGATGAAAGTGAAGCTGCACTTGTACCAAAGGCCTGGGTGGGGGGACCTGGTGAGGACATTAAAAATATGCGCATGAAAGTTGGCGAAGGGATTATCGGAAAGACTTTCAAAGATAACCAATCTATGATTTTAAATTCGTATACAGACGTTTTAAAAGCCTCCTCTTCTGTGACAGAAGAGAATTTACGTCATTTATTAAATGCCTATACTTTTGAATATTTACAATCGGTTATTGCTGTTCCAATTGCTGTAGAAGAGCAGACATTATGTGTGGTTATTATTTATCAAAATGGAGAAAATGCCTTACTAACTATAGAAGATAAACAACTGTTAGAAAGCTTTTCGGATCAAGTATCCATTGCACTTACGAATTCAAAACTATTTCAGAATTTAAAACTTCAAAATGAATTGCTACTCCAACGGGATCAAATCCACCACACCTTTATGAAACTTTCCTTGCAAAATGCAGGTATGCAAGTCATTGTTAATGAAATAAGACATATGTTAAATTTACGCCTCGTTATTATGGATTTAATGGATGATTCAATTTATGCAAGTCCACGTCATTGGATTGAAAAGGGTGATTTGTTCCGTTTTGTACATTTAACAGAAACGCCAGCATTTTATTCACTTGAAGTAGAGAATGAGCAAGTTGATTACTATATTCAGCCTATCATCGGTGTTGGTCAAATTCTTGGTTTACTGCTTATCGAGATCAATGAACAAAAGCTAGAATCGATTCACAAATTAATTATTGAACAGGCAAGCTCCATTATTGCACTAGAGCTGATACGGAAGCAAACAATAGTAGATTCGTTTTATAAAAAAACACATGATCTTTTTCATGATTTTTTAACGTCTAAGGACCCTGGGCAACTCATTAAAAAAGGGGAAGAGCTTGGTATTCAGTCAAATGCCAATTATGCTGTCGTTTTAATTCAATTATCTACGGGCACAGATATTCAAGCAATGGATATGCAAGTACATCTGTTGATTAGTGAAATTAAAAAACATTTTCAGGATCATGCCCCAATAGTGTTTGGTTTTGGTCATAAAATAACGGTCCTTTGCCAATTTAAACGTATAGGTAATGAGCTACTACACCTCGTGCAGCAATTTCAAGGAAGCTGGGAGAAGGTTAAAAACAATTCATTGAAAATTGGAGTTGGTACATTGTATTCGGGGATGGATCAAATAGCAAAAAGCTATAATGAAGCAGATAAAGCACTGTCGTTTTTAATGACCCGCCAGCGCTGGGGTATCATGCATTATCAGGAGATTGGTGTGAATCGACTATTTATCCATCAAACACAGGAGGAACTTCTAGGTTTCGTGAATGAAGTGTTCCTACCGTTACGAAACGAGAAAACAAAACATCACCTACTAGAAGAAACCTTGCTTATGTATATAAAGCAAAATGGCTCTGTAGGGGAGACTGCTAAACAATTACACATTCATGTCAATACTTTGTATCAGCGATTAAGAAAAATCGAAGAAAAGTTAACGATCTCTTTTCAAAATGCAGATGATGTATTAAGGCTTCAGCTTGCCTGCTATTTAAAAGGGATGGTACATTAAAAAAGAGGCATCCCTTTAAGGGAATGCCTCTTCTACATCTCATCCTGGAAATAAATTTTATAAAATTTTCGATTTGTTGCTTCATCATATCCTACTTCAATCAGTTCATCTATTTGGTCGATATGTTGAATATTTACTTGTATTTCAATGTTGGCATCGAGCTTAATTTTACGTTTATATTTTTTTTCGGCCTTTTCTAATGCACTATCTGATATAACCGTTTCATAGGGTTTGACTGAGTTGATCAGTATATCCTTTTGTGTAGCATCAGCTTGCTCAAATACAGTTTCAATATAATGGTTTACTTGAAACTCTTCTTCATTTCTAAAATAATCCAATGTTTTATTCAAAAGTCCTAGCTTCTCTGTGTTTGAATAATTTTCTTCCTTTAAAATGTATTTTTTACATTCAGTGAGCGCTAAATCTGTTTTATGATAATATTCATCTGCAACTTTAATTTTTAAAAATCGTTCTTGCCAATAAATGATATCCTCTTTACGCTTTGTTTTCATAAATACAGCAGGAGGTTGTTCTGGCCCCATATCCACAATAATGGCCATATTATTAATTTTTTTGACGTTAATGCCATCAATGCCGTTGACAATCATTTGATTTTGATCATTTTTAACATCTAAAAAAATTTCTTTTTCATCAATTTTAACAATGGCAATAATCTTTTTTTCCTCATTCAATAGTAAACAGTTTTCAAATAAGCCAATAAACAGTTCACCGCTTTTAATATTGGGATGCTGTGACACACTATGTAAGTGTCTAGCTATATTTTGTGATTGTTCTAGAAAGCTACTGTTTTGTTCAAAAATGGCCTTGGCGTACGTATAAATTTCATTGAGAGCAATATTTGTTTCATGGAAAAATTCGAATTGTTGCTCCAAATCAATCTTACTAAATGCAAGCTGTGTAAAGGCTGCTTCTAACATGACCTCGGGCTGAGTAAAGGCTTCTTCACCCAAAATAAGTGTCTCGTTCAAAAAATGTAGACTATATTGTGCTAATTTACTTTCACTAACTTCAAGCATAAATTCCACCTTCTAATTTTTCATAGTAGCTAGTATACCATATTCTATTTAATAGATTTCATTTATCATGTTCTAAAATGTTGGGAGGATAAGGTGGATCAGTCAAAAATAAACTCAAAAGGCATTCAATTAAGAGCGATTACAATAGAGGATTTTCCTAGTGTTTTAAAATGGAGTAAAGATGATAGGTTTTGTTCAGCCAATGGATGGAATATTAATAGCAGTTATGAAGAACTTTATGAATGGTGGCTCCGATATGTGGAAAATAACTCTGCTGATTTTGTACGAATGGGGATAGCGTATAATGGTACACTCATAGGTTATGCCGATTTAGTGGATATGAAGGAGCAGACAGCTGAGCTAGGACTTGCTATTGGAGATAGTTCCTATTGGGGAAAAGGGTTTGGTACGATTGCGACAAAATGCATGCTAGCTTTTGCTTCTGAAAACAATAAGATTGATCAGTTGCTAGCAGAAACACACGAAACAAATTGGCGAGCAAGAGCCATATTAGAGAAAATAGGGTTTAGAGAAATAAGTAGAAGGGGAAGTGCGGAATATTTAGGGGAAACCAGTCAACTCATTCAATATAGTATTGTATTCTAAATCCACTACCAGCACTCCAATTTTTGGGGGCTGGTTTTTTTAGGTTCCTGTTCAGAATATTGATGGTTAGAAGTTTAAAATATGGTGGCTTAGATAATGATAAAAACATGTAGAGATACTATGTATGATGTCTACTAAAGAGGGTGATGATTTGTGTGGGAAAAAGTGATTTCCTACATGCCACATTGGCAAGTTTTTATGCAGGCCTTTTTAGCATTTTTAATTCCATTTTTGATTTTCAAACTGTTTAATGGTTTTTTATTTGTAAAAAAGAACAATGGAATGATTGATATGAAAGAACAAACTGTGCAAGGTGAGGAGCAGTACGAATCTGTTTCAAAAACGCTTGACCAATTTACAGGAGTTTATGATGTTGATCTTTTAAAAATAAAGAAAGAATTGGAACATAATTGGGATGTACAATTCAGAGAGTTTCACATTGGGAATACAGGTATTCGTGCAGCCATCGTCTTTCTAAAAGAATTATGCGATAAAGAAATGATCGATAAGCATATTTTGAAATCATTAATGGAGGGACTAACTGAAAATCCTACGATTATAAAAGGCTATGAATTGCAGCAATTAATAAAAAATGAAGTTCTTCCTGTGAGCGATCTATTCGAGGAATCAACCGTGATGAAATCTGTAGGGGGGGTACTAACTGGGGCAACAGCATTAATTATTGATGGTATACCAAGTGTATTTATCCTTGGTACTGCACAAGGAAAGACACGCAATCTTGATGAGCCTATTTCAGAAGCATTGGTGCGCGGACCAAGATTAGGCTTCACAGAAAATTTAAGCGTGAATACTTCCTTATTAAGGCAACAAGGGGAAAATCAGCATTTAGCTATCATTAAAATGGAAGTTGGCACGCGTATCAAAAAAGAGCTAGTAATAGCCTATATAGATGAAATTGCTGAGCCCGATTTAATTGAAGAGGTGAAGAAACGAATCAGCAAAATAAATCTAGATAATCTACCTGAATCTGGTTATATTGAACAATTGATTGAGGACAATTATCTTAGTCCTTTTCCGCAAGTTCAAAGCACCGAACGTCCTGATCGTGTTTTTGCAGCCTTAATGGAAGGACGTGTCGCCATTTTATTAGATGGGACCCCTTTTGCTCTCATTGTGCCAGTAACCTTTAATATGCTTTTACAATCTCCGGAAGATTATTACGAACGTTGGTTACCTAGCTCACTTATTCGTTTGCTTCGCTTTCTTGCGGCAGGTATTACATTGTTTGGACCATCCATATATATTGCTTTTGTGTCATTTCATCAGGGGCTAATCCCGACTAAACTTGCTTTATCGATGATGTCGACAAGGCAAGGTGTTCCATTTCCTGCATTAATCGAAGCACTGATCATGGAAATAGCGATTGAAATCCTACGAGAAGCTGGACTTCGCTTACCTAAGCCGATTGGTCCCACAATGGGAATAGTTGGCGGACTTGTCATCGGAGAAGCGGCTGTCCAGGCAGGAATTGTTAGCCCCATTATGGTCATAGTCGTAGCATTAACAGCTATTTCATCCTTCGCTATTCCACAATATAATGCAGGGATTTCGTTACGTATGCTACGCTTTATTGCAATGCTTTCTGCTGCTTTATTTGGGTTATATGGAATTATTCTATTTTTCCTTTTCCTGTGCAGTCATTTAGTAAAGTTGAAAAGTTTTGGTGTACCTTTTGTTAGCCCAACCGTTCCTTATCGAGCAGGGGATTGGAAGGATTTTATGGTACGTATGCCGTTAAAGATGATGAAACGTCGACCAAAATTATTAAAGCCTAAAGACACTATTCGCAAAGGGGATTAGGAGGAAGGGAGAATAATTGCCATGTCCGATCGTTCAAAAGATAAAATAACAACGTCACAAGCAGTTGTTATTATTATTAACTATATTCTAGCAACTGGGATTCTTACCTTACCTCGTGCATCGGTAGAGAAGGTGAAAACGCCAGATGTTTGGATAAGTGTTTTTTTAGGTGGCATCGTCGCAATGATAGCGGGCGTTATCATTGTCAAGCTTAGTCAACAATATTCAGATAAAACTTTTTATCAATATACTCAAGACATTGTTGGCCAATGGCTAGGCTGGTTGATTAGCTCCGGTGTCATTGTTTATTTTTTTACTATTTCTGCATTTGAGGTTCGGATAATGGCTGAAGTGACCTCCCTCTTTTTATTGGAAGGAACGCCAACATGGGCCATTATTTTACCTTTCTTATGGGTTGGGCTGTATTTGATTAGTAGTGGCATCAATTCAATCGCACGATTATTCGAAATCATTTTCCCCATAACCTTTGTTATTTTTTTACTAGTTGCTTTTTTAAGCATAGGCATATTTGAGATTGATAATCTTAGACCCGTATTAGGTTTAGGATTAGTACCGATGTTAAAAGGTGTAAAAACAGCTACATTAGCCTTTTTAGGACCTGAAATTATGCTGTTGCTAGTTGCTTTTATGTATCCATCAGATAAATCGAAAGCGATTAAGGTAGTTTTAGTTGGCATCACAGTACCTTTACTTTTTTATGTCATTACTGTCGTGATGGTGATAGGTGCTCTATCTATTGATGGGGTAGTGACAAGGACATGGCCAACAATTGAACTAATGAGAAGTTTTGAAATTCCTGGCTTAATTTTTGAACGCTTTGAATCATTTTTACTTGTCATATGGATTATGCAAATATTTGCGACCTTTACGATTACTTATTATGCTGCTGCCTTAGGATTAGCTCAGCTTTTTAACAAAACTATACACCCTTTCCTATATGGCTTATTGCCTGTTATTTATATCATTGCTATGACGCCAAAGAATATTAATGAACTGTTTAAATTTGGCGATAAAATTGGCAATGTTGCATTAATTTTATTTGGCGTAATCCCTATAACCTTACTCCTTATATCAAAACTGAGAGGACATAAATCATGAAGCGAACTCTTCGATATGTGCATCTTTTACTAGTGATGATGGTTGCCCTACTTCTCACAGGCTGCTGGAGTAGTAAAGAGATTGAAGACTTAGGGCTAATTGTAGGTACGTCCTTGGATTTAGAAACTGGGGACGTTACGTCAGAAGAGCAACAAGAGGCTAGATATGCTAATAGAGAGCTGCTTACGGTCACGAATCAACTTGTCACTTCAGAGACAACTTCTACGGGTACCAAAACAGGGCCAATACATCAGAAAGCCTACAAAAACGTTTCGGAAACAGGAGATGCCGTTTTGCCTACACTACGGAATATGGTGTTAAAGATTGATAAACGTGCTTTTGCTGAACATTCCAAAGTGATTGTGATTGGAGAGGACCTTGCAAGTACTATCAACTTGCAACAAACGTTGGATTTTTTTCTAAGAGAGTTGGAAATACGACCAAGCGGAATATTGCTAATTGCTCAGGGGCAAGCAAGGCAGGTGCTTGAAACAAATGAACCAACTAAAATTCCAGCCTTTCAATTGGTAGAAATGATGCGTGGACACGAACGAACGACAAAGATTTTGCCTCCTATGACGATAGCTAAATTAGAAGGGAAACTGTATTCACATTCTAGCTTCTTATTACAAAATGTGGTGGTAGAAGATGAGGAAGTAAAATTTTCAGGAGCTGCGGTCATTGAAGGGAAATCCAAAAAACTAAAAGGTTTTTTAAATGAAAGTGACTTAGAGGGTATTGCATGGATTACGGGTGAAGGAAAGGGAGGCTTAGTAAAGGGTTTTGATGAAGCGTCGAATTCCCCTATCGTATATGAAATATTGTCTTTGAAAACTAAGATTATCCCGCATGTTGAAGGGGATCGTATTTCTTTTACAATCAAAATAAATTCCGAAGGCAGAATAGCAGAGCATTGGGTACTAGCAGACAAAACATTTAATAATCAATTTTTGAAAAAAGCAGAGAAAATAATCGAGAAAGAAATTGAACGTTTAGTGATGAAAACATTGGATAAATTGCAACAAGAATATCAGACGGATGTTGCAGGGTTTGGCAATAAATTGAGAATTGAGTATCCAAAGGTATGGAAAAAAGTAAAAAAAGATTGGGATCAAATTTTTAGTGAAGTTCCAATTACATGTGATGTTACTATATCCATCAAGGATTACGGCACGTCTGGTGATTAACTTGTTTAATCACCTTTTTTGAGTCGGAATATGATGGAAACGGAGATCGATTGAACTCATTGACCATATGCATGAACCACTTTAAAAGGAAGATTTTTTTCTCATTAGAAATTATTTATTTTGATAGAGTTCCTGACACTCAATTTGAATATAAAAGTTAATAAAAATAAGGGGAGTAACTAGCTCCCCTTATTTTTATAGAAGGATGCCTTCCTGATAAAGAATGCTAATGGCGTGAGAGCGATTTTTAGCATGCAATTTTTTGATAGCAGATTTAACATATTGAGTAATAGTTAATTCACTAAGATTCATAAAACCTGCAATTTCCTTCGTACTTTCTCCTATTGCTACCTGTCGCATTACCTCAAGCTCTCTTTTGCTAAGTGAGACTTCTTTTTTACCGTTTCTTGCTTGAATGAAAAGCTGGCCAATAATGTTCCCAAAGGTCGTTAAGTCTTCTAAGATCTTTTCCGTTATAGTAGTCCCTTCCTCCATTTGTGTACTACAAATATATCCAAAAACATATTGACCTATAAAAATGGGGACAATTAAAAACGAATTATTTTGCGAGTGAATAGAATATTTAATACTAATATTCTTTAAATAATCGATACCTGTACAAAATTTAGCTTTCTTATCTTCGATAGCAGAGTAAATAATAGGAAAACTACGAATTTCTTCTCGAATTTCACCGATATGACTACCACCAGATTCATTCAAAAAAATTATGCCTTCAGCTACAAAGCCTATTGGAGAATACCTTAATAAATAGGCATCCTTGAGAGGAAAAGAATCTAAATATACCTGCAAAATGTGTATCAACAACTCTTCATGATTAGCAAAACTTTGGATCGTGTCGAAACGTTTTTGAATGGTATAAAGATTGGACATGATTTATCCCCTTTTTTAGGTATATACTACCCTTAAAATAAGGAATTTTCAATATATTCTGTAAGTTGTAGTATTTAAGTTAAGAAAATCCATTATTTTCTTAGTTCGTATTAAGTAAATTATGAAGATGAGGGGGCACAAAATTTGGGGAGTCAAACAGTCAACGAGGTGGACGCAGTTGTTTTAGGTGCAGGGTTTGCGGGCTTGTATATGTTACATCAGCTAAGGAGTAATGGTTTTTCTACCATTGTATATGAGGCTGGAGATGGTGTAGGAGGGGTATGGTATTGGAATCGTTATCCTGGTGCTAGGTGTGATATCGAAAGCATCTATTACAATTATACTTTCTCAAAGGAATTATATGAAGAATGGACATGGACATCTAGATTCCCAGAACAAGAAGAAATATTGCGCTATTTAAATTATGTGACAGATCGTTTTCAGTTACGAGAAAGTATCCAATTCAACACACGTGTCCATGCAGCACATTTTGATGAGGAACAGAATAAATGGCTCATTCATTTAAATGATGGACAGCGGATTTTAACAAAGTACTTTATAACAGGAATAGGTTGTTTATCTGCTGCTAATATTCCTAACATTCAAGGGTTACAACAATTTCACGGAAAATGGTATCATACTGGGCATTGGCCACATGAAAAAGTTAACTTTAAGGGAAAACGAGTAGGGATTATTGGGACAGGCTCAAGTGGCATTCAAGCAATACCTGTTATAGCAAAAGAAGCAGCACATTTAACCGTATTCCAACGGACGCCACAGTACACGATCCCAGCCCGTAATCATCCATATGATAACGACTTTATAAAAGAAACAAAGCAAAACTTCGAAACGTTAAAGCATGCGATGAGAAATTCTGTTTCGGGTACACCCTTTGCACAAAATCAGCAGTCTGCCATGGAGGATAGTGATGATAGAAGGCTAGAGGTTTTTGAAGAGGCTTGGGCACAAGGTGGCTTTGCCTTCTCAGTGACTTATCATGATTTGTTAACGAATGAACAATCCAATGAACAAGCAGCGGAATTTATTCGCTCCAAAATACGTCAAACTGTCAAAGATCCAATTGTAGCTGAAAGATTATGTCCTACATATATGTATGGGACAAAAAGACAAGTTTTAGATAGCGATTATTTTGAAACCTATAACAGAGATAATGTTTTACTTGTGGATGTGAAAGCATCACCTATTCAACGAATAACCGAAACAGGTATTCAGACATCCGACGATCAGTACGATTTAGATATCATCATTTTTGCTACTGGCTATGATGGTATGACGGGGCCGTTATTTAAAATTGATATTCGGGGAAGGGGTGGCGTGACACTGAAAGAAAAATGGGAGAATGGTGCATCTGTTCAAACCTACCTCGGACTTACAACAGCTGGTTTTCCAAATTTATTTATGATAACGGGACCAGAAAGCCCTTCTGTACTTGTGAATATGCCAGTCGCTATTGAACAGCATGTAGAATGGATTGCACAATGCATTAACTACTTACGTGAACACGACATTGAAATAATGGAACCCTTTGAGGAAGCAGAAATAGCATGGAGCAAGCATTGTAGAGAGATTGCTAATGAAACACTATACGTCAAAGGTGATTCCTGGTATACAGGAGCTAATATTGAAGGGAAACCTCGAAGTTTTTTAATCTATCTTGGAGGATTTGATTATTATACAAAACGGTGCAATGAAGTTGCTCAAAACCATTATGAGGGCTTTAAGCTAATGAAATTAAAATCGATATCATAGTTTGAGAGAGAGGAGCATATATAAATATGGAGCAACAAGTAGTCATTATTACAGGTGCCGGAAGTGGTATAGGCAGAGAGGCTGCTAAACTACTTGCAAAAAAGGACAAGGCTTTAGTATTAGTAGATTTTGATGAAAAAAATGGTCAAGATACATTAAGCGTAGTGAAGAAACATCAACAACACGCAATTTTTGTCCAAGCTGATGTGGCAAAAAGCCAAGATGTCAAAAAGTATGTGGACGCTGCAAAAGAAACATTTGGCAGGATTGATGCCTTTATTAATAATGCAGGTGTTTTAAGCCCTCCAGCACTTCTTGGAGATTTAGATGAAGAGACGTTTGATCGAGTAATTTCGGTCAATCTTAAAGGGGCTTTTTTAGGTTTAAAGTATGTGTTGAAAGAAATGGAGCAACAACAGTCAGGTGTTATTGTCAATACCGCATCAGCAGCAGGTATACAAGGACAACCCTATTTAGGTGGCTATGCAGCTAGTAAGCACGGTGTTGTTGGGCTAACGAAAACAGCTGCTATTGAATATGGACCAAGTGGTATTCGGGTTAATGCAATTTGTCCTGGTGGTGTGATGACAAACATGACAAAGGGATTAGCATCAAGCCCAGAAGAAAATGGGCCATTGCGAAGATTAGCGGACCCTATTGAAGTTGCAAATGTAATCGCTTTCTTAATTTCACCAGAAGCTTCCTATGTAAACGGCGCTGTCATAACTATTGATGGCGGATTAACTTCTTGAAAAATAGCTAAATAAGAGAGGATGGATCAGAATGGAACATCGAATTAATCCAGAACTAAAAGAAACATTAGCTTTATTTCCCCCTTTAGATTTAGACAATGTACAGGCTACACGAGAGGGAATGGCGGCAGTTGCCGTACCAGCACCAATAGATGAACATATTGCAGTTGAGAATAAAATGATTCAGGGGCCTGCTGATCATCATGATTCACTGCGCGTTAGAATTTATAAGCCAAAAGAGCAAAATGAGATTTACCCAGGGCTGCTATGGATTCATGGTGGTGGGTATGTGTTAGGTGCTCCGGAGGGGGATGATTTACTATGTCAGCGCTTTGTCAATGAAGCAAAATGTGTCGTTGTATCTGTAGACTACAGACTTGCACCTGAACACCCATATCCTGCACCGCTGGAAGATTGTTATTCCGCATTAAAATGGGTAGCGGATCATGCAGATGAACTAGGAATCGATCCTAATCGTCTAGGCATTGCAGGCGCAAGTGCTGGTGGAGGGCTAACAGCTGCCCTTGCATTACTTACTCGTGATCGTAACTATCCAAAGCTTAGCTTCCAAATGCCTCTATATCCAATGATAGATGATCGTAATAATACACCATCCTCATTAGAAATTACAGGGCATATGATTTGGAACCATGATCTTAACCAAAAGGGATGGGAAATGTATTTGAATGGAGAAAACGGCAGTGCTAATGTGTCTCAATATGCCGCTCCAGCTAGAGCAGAAGATCTATCAGGTTTACCGTTTACGTATACATGTGTTGGTCAATTAGATCCATTCCGTGATGAGACTTTACAATATGTCACAAAGTTATGCCAGGCAGGAGTAGATGTAGAATTCCACTTATATCCTGGATGCTATCATGGCTTTGAAAGCATTGTTCCAACTGCTGATATAAGTCAAAGAGCTGTTACGGAGTATGTAGAAGCAGCTAAATATGTTTTAAACCGCAATATTTCGGTTCCTCTATAAAAATTTTAGAATGTCTCGAAGCTTTGATATATCAAGGTTTCGAGATTTTTTGATAGTGTTCATTCACCAATTTTTAATTAGTACATAGCAAGTTTGTAATGCCACCTTTTAGGTTAGACTTTTATTGAGTGAAAGGAGGAGAGTGCAAATTGTTACAGTTTGATTCAAAAATTGTTGGGAAAGAGATTGGTTTTGGTTATTTACGAGATAAAATTGCCGATCGTGGTTTTACAATCGGAGGTAATTGGGAGTATTATAAAGGCAGTTTCGATTCGGTATTATGGAAAGAAGCGGGCGAAACTATATATTTACGCGTCCCCTTCATCGTAACATCTGGAGAACTTGATAATGAAGATTGCCAAATTCGTTTTCAAAAGCCGTTTGTCATTAAGCATGTTGCCAATATTGGCTTAGATTATGACGAGGGATCTTTACTAGACGCAACTGGTGCTAGCCAATTCCAAACACCACTTGATACAGATGGACACATTCATGATAAAAGTAGATGGATTCAGGCAGGAGAACAAGCAGTAGAAGAGAAAGTGCTGCCTTATTTCCTGCATTAGCTAGATAAATTTGAATAGCTATTAACAACATTTTTATGTCCTTTAGCCTTTTTCTGATTGGGAACTTGTAATCAAAAATAGAAATAGAATTGTCGTAAGAATTTTCCAATATTATAATAGTGATATTCTATACTACTATAAGAGGTGAGTTTATGGACAAAGTAGCTATTGATGATTTTCAACATTCCCATCAAAAATTGCAACAAGAACGACTCATCCATCGGAAAGAAGCGTATCTTGAAGTATTAGAAAAAACAAAAGCATATGGTGAAATAATTATGTTTGATAGTATAAAAGGTAATAAAAGAGGCGTCTAGATGACGTCTTTTTCTATTTTCATAACGTATCGCTAGAATATCAAGGAAAGGATGATAAACAATGAAACGACTCATGCCATTTTTCCTGCTACTAATAGTTTTATGTGTTGCTTGTACTTCAAACAAAGATAAGGAGCATAAAAAGCCTGATAAAGAAGACGCGCGTTCTACACTCACAACCAATTCAACTGCTGAGATAGTAGCAGATCAATTGCAAACACCATGGTCTATTCAAAAAAGTGGAACTGCTTTTTATATAGCTGAAAGGCCGGGAAATATTGTGAAGATTGAGGAAGGGGCTGTGGATAGGCAACAGGTCATGCTAAAGAAAGAGCTCTCAACAGCGCCAGAGGCCGGATTGTTGGGATTTGTACTAGCACCTAATTTTTCTACAGCACAGGTTGCCTATGCCTATTATACGTATGTCGAGGGATCGGAACAGTTTAATCGCATTGTGACATTAACGTTGAGCGATAATAAGTGGCAAGAGACGGATCTCATTATTGATCGTATTAGAAGTGGTACCTATCATCATGGTGGTCGTTTGCAAATAGGTCCTGATGGTAAGCTGTATGCTACGGTTGGAGATGCGACACAACCATCCTTAGCACAGAATTTGGATGCCCTAGAAGGGAAGATTTTACGTATCAATTTGGATGGCTCCGTACCAAACGATAATCCTTTTCCAAAATCGTATGTATATAGTTATGGACATCGAAATCCACAAGGCATGGCATGGGCAGCGGATGGGACAATGTATGCAAGTGAACATGGCAATTCAGCAAATGATGAAATTAATTTGATTGAAAAAGGAAAAAATTACGGTTGGCCAATCATTGAAGGAATTGACCAACAGCAAGGTATGATAACACCACTCTATACATCGGGTGCTTCTAAAACATGGGCACCATCGGGTATGGCCATCGTCAATAATCAATTATATGTTGCAGCACTAAGAGGCTCAGCTGTGTTACAGTTCGATGTGACAAACAATAAACAAGATGAGCTTTTTACTGAATTTGGTAGAATTCGGGATGTTTTTGTGGAGGAAGGATATCTTTATTTTATAAGCAATAATACGGATGGTCGTGGAAATCCACAATCTCGTGACGATAAGCTCTATCGAACACCGTTGTGATATAATAGTTGTGAAAACATGGAAGATAAGTGAATGGGAGGACTAACATGGCTAACTATCTTAAAATCGCTGTCGCAATTGATTTCTCAGAGCAATCACTCAAAGCATTCGACAGAGCAAGTCATTTAGCAATACAGCATCAGGCTATTTTGCAATTGGTGAACGTAATTGATACGAAATCGTTTGGAGCGGTATCTGCTTATGATTTAAAATATGCAGAGGAATTAAAGAAAGAAAATATGCTTAAAATGGAAAAACTAGAAAAAGAGGCGTTACAATTAGGTGTCAACGAGGTGGAATCAATAGTAGAAACAGGTTCACCGAAGGGTATTTTAACACAATTACCGAATGTTGATTTAATCGTCTGTGGCGCGACTGGATTAAACCGTATGGAAAAGATGATGCTAGGATCCGTTGCCGAAAAGATTGTACGCCATGCTCTATGTGATGTCTTACTAGTTCGCTAGTATAGGGAACTTACTGTTAAATAGATGGCATAAAAAGCACCTGCTTGTATTCGAAAACAAGCAGGTGCTTTATTTTATTGTCTTGTTTGAGCGTTATCAATAATGCTCTGAGGAATATCGATAGTTTTTAGATGATTAAATTCAGTATAAGTAACGACTGATTTTGTATTCATTACTAATTCGTCACCTTCTACTGCCATTTTTAAATCAAAATTCATATCCATTTTGTTTGTATCGAAAGTCTCTTTATCGATATGAAGTACATAGTTGATTTTTTCAATTGTTAATTGATCCAGTGGGTTTTCTTCTAACCCCATACCTTGCATCGATTTATTAATTTCAGAATCAATTAGCTCTTTAAATTTATCACCTTTTGCTTCTAATGTAAGAACATATTCATCATCTGTTTGCTCAAATGAAAAATCACCAATGAATTTTTTTAGTTGTTCTAGTTGTTCTTTCGCATCTGCAGAAGCAGCTGTTTGATCTAAAATTGCTTCAAAGTTTTCATCAGGAAGCTTCATCCAGCTATCAGTTGTCGTATCTTTCATAAACAGGCCAGTATCTTTTTTCATATACATTTCCATTGGCATGTCCGTTGTTTCTTCACCTTCACTCATCATATCTGGCATCGACATAGACCCTGATAAATGCATTGCAAGTGGGTCAACAATGATGTCCATTTCCATATTAGAGTCGATAGAAAACTCCATTGCCTCTTCTCCAGATCCAACCTTTGTCACCTGTGTCATGTCCATTTTGGCACTCGCACTTTTAATGTCAGCCTGGCGGTCCACCGCTTTGTCATACACTTGCTCTAAAGTAAGCTTGCTTGTTTTCGTTGTGTCTTTCGTAGGGGTAGCGCTTGAGTTACAAGCCGCAAGTGTCAATGCTAGTGTTCCAACTGCTAATACTTTAAAAACTTTCTTCATTTCTTTCATCTCCTATTCTTGGTAAAAAACACTATCTACTACTATACGCGCTAGAAAAGGAAAAGTTTCGTAAATTGTTAAAAAAGTACTAGATTTTTATTAAAAAAACAACATTTTTCCTACTGATATTAGTAGTAAACGTTATAATTAATAAATGAATAAAGGGAAAAACAAAAAAGCTGTCACCAACTTATCGCATAAGGACGATAGTTGGGACAGCTTCTTTTTTCGCCAAGGCGTAATGGATCAATTATAACCCCAGATCATAGCGAATAATGTACCAATGATTGTTACAACACCTACGAATACTGAGTATAAAATCGTTGTATATAACGTTTTCTTATCTTCAGATTCACCAATGTGCATGAATAAAACTAATTGTACAGTTGCTTGTGCAAGGGCAGTTACTAGTAAAATAGCGAATGCCATTTTATAACTCATATCAAAGGTTACAACGGCTAAAGCGACAATTGTCAATAATAATGAGAAGCCGAAGCCCATGACATGTTGTTTTGGGAATAATTCCTTCATCAGCTAATCAGTCCTTTCAAGTAGACGAAGCTGAAGATGAAAATCCAAACAACGTCTAGGAAATGCCAGTACAATGAGAAGATAAACGCTTTGTTCGCTGTTTGTGGATTTAAACCACGTTTAGCTACTTGGATTAAAATAGCTAAGCCCCAGAAGAAACCAAATGTTACGTGGGCACCGTGCGTTCCAAGTAAAGTCATTAATGACGATAAGAATGCGCTCGTTTGAATCGTTGCGCCTTCGTGTACATATGTGACAAACTCATCAATCTCAATAGCTAAGAAGCCTAGGCCTAGTAAAAGGGTAATGATGAAGAATGTCATCATTGCTTTTTTATGACCAATACGCATTGCATGAACACCAAGACCAATTGTGAAACTACTTGTTAATAATAAGAATGTTTCCCACAGAACTGGAGTTAATTCGAAAATTTCAGCGCCATCTGGGCCACTACCTGTACGTGTATGAAGTGTGAAATACACTGTAAATAGTGTGGCAAATAACACGATCTCGGCGCCAAGGAAAACCCAGAAACCAAAGATTTTTAGGCGGTTTTCCTCTGTACTATATTCTAATGGAAGTGAAGAATCGATTTTCATATTATTTATCACCTCTCAAGCTTTTCTCAGTTGCCATAACTTCCTCAACTGAAATGTAACGACCATGATCTTTTTCGAATGAACGATGGATCATGAAACCAAATACACCAAGCATACTGATGATGGCTGGAATCCATAGATTAAATACAGCGAAGAATGCTGCAAGGAAGAAGAATCCACTCATCCAGAATGGTGTGCCTGTATTATTTGGCATGTGAATTTTTTCAATTGTACCTGCTGTAATATCGCGACCTTCTTTTTTCGCGAACCAAAACTCATCTAAGCGAGTAACTGTTGGTACTACAGCAAAGTTGTATTCTGGTACTGGAGAATGAGTAGCCCATTCAAGTGTACGACCATCCCAAACATCTGCCTTTTCATTGCGAGGCATGTGTTTCCAGCTGTAGTAAATGTTATAAACGATCAATGCAAAGCCAACTGCAAGTCCTAGAGCACCAACGAACGAAAGCATATTCAATGGGCCGTAACCAGTAGACTCTGAATAAGTGTACATACGACGAGCATAACCATCTAAACCTAAAATGAATAATGGGAAGAACGTTACGTTGAAGCTGATAGCAATAAACCAGAAACCAGCTTTCCCTAATTTTTCGTTTAAACGGAAACCGAACATTTTTGGCCACCAGTAGTGGTAACCTGCAAGTACACCAAACACTGTACCTGGAATTAATACATAGTGGAAGTGGGCAACTAAGAACATCGTATTATGATATTGGTAGTCGGCACTTGCCATTGCTAACATAACCCCTGTAACCCCACCAATAGTGAAGATAGGAATAAAGCCTAATGCATAAAGCATCGGGGTTGTAAATTGAATTTTCCCGTGCCGCATTGTGAGTAACCAGTTAAATATTTTTACACCAGTCGGAACTGCGATTGCCATTGTTGTAATAGAGAAAACACTGTTTACCATTACGCCATGACCCATTGTATAGAAGTGGTGGGCCCATACTAAGAATGATAGTAAAGAAATGACAACCATACTCATAACCATTGATTTGTAGCCGTATAAGTTTTTACGTGCAAATGTTGCAATGATTTCTGAGAAGATACCGAAAGCAGGTAGGATAACGATATAAACCTCAGGATGTCCCCAAACCCAGAATAGGTTGGCCCAGAGCATATCCATACCACCGTCTTGCATCGCAAAGAATTTTGTGCCGAATTGACGGTCAAACATCATTAGGGCAAGCGCTACAGTTAATACTGGGAACGCGAATACGATAATAACGTTTGTAATTAAAATTGACCAAGTAAACATTGGCATTTTCATTAATGTCATACCAGGTGCACGCATTTTAATAATTGTCGTGATGAAGTTAACACCCGTCATTAATGTACCAATACCTGATAATTGAAGTGCTAAAGAATAATAGTTATTCCCTACAGTAGGACTAAAATCCGTACTTGCAAGAGGGAAGTAGGCTGTCCAACCAGCGTCTGGTGAACCACCGATAATGAAAGATAAGTTTAATAAACCAGCACCTGCTGCAAATAGCCAAAAGCTAACAGCATTTAGACGTGGGAAAGCAACGTCACGTGCACCAATTTGTAGTGGGATTACAATGTTCATTAAACCGATAACAAATGGCATCGCCATAAATAGAATCATTAATAAACCATGTGTTGTGAAAATCTCGTTGTAATGTTGTGCATCAAGAAGTCCGTTATCTGGAACGGCTGTTTGTGCACGCATTAATAGTGCATCAATACCACCACGGAATAGCATTAATAATGCTACTGCGATATACATAATCCCGATTTTTTTATGGTCAACAGTTGATAGCCAGTTTTTGTAGAAAAAGCCCCATTTTTTAAAATAAGTAAGGCCTGCTACGATAACCACTGCACCAACTACGATACTAATAGCTGCCGCTAAAATCATCGGTTCTTGCATTGGATGGAATAATTCTTCCATACTCATTGGATGCGCTCCTTTCAGAAATAAAAATTAATGTAAATATTCGTTCGAAGTTAACGTTAAATTAGTGACCTGAATGTTCGCTATTCATGTCTTCTTCAGACATATCACCATGATCCATGTTATCCATATCCATGTTTTTACCATGTTCCATTGGAGCTGGACTGAAGTCTAAGTGTGTAGATGAGAAGCTTTGACGACCAACGTGCTCTGCTTTTAATAGCTCATCAAATTTTTCTTCAGTTAATGGTGCCTCTTTAGCTTTTACATCAGCAACCCATTTATCGAAGTCTTCTTGTGTCATAGATTGTGCTTCAAATTCCATTTCGGCAAAGCCACGTCCATTAAAGTTAGAGTTACGTCCCATAAATGAACCAACTTCATCTGCCGCAAGGTGAATAGTTGTTAACATATCACTCATGGCATATTTTTGACCTGCTAATTGAGGAATCCAGAAACTTGTAATTGGACCAAATGAGTAAAGTTTGAACTCGATTGGACGATCCACCGGAATGTTTACATAGTTAACTGTTTCAACACCTTGTTCTGGATAACTAAAGTGCCATTTCCAGTTTGATGATGATGCATAAATAACTAATGGTTCCTTATCGTCATAACCTGCTGGTTGAGCTTCTACTGTAGAAGTTGTTCTAACTGTCACAACAGCTAAGAATGCTACGATAATAATTGGAATTACTGTCCATGTAATTTCTAGAAGATGGCTTCCTTCTTCATGAGGAGGCTCATAATCTGCAGATGCTTTTGATGCACGGTATTTTGTTAGCATAAAGGCTAAAAGCACATACACGACTAGTAATATAAAGGCCATTGTAATAATGGATAAAATAATTGTGTTTGATAATGTTTCGGCATTTGGTCCTTTTGGATTGAACACTGTTAATGGTTCACATCCAGCAAGAAGTGCAAGAGCACTCAAAGCTACAAACATTAAACTTAATTTTTTCTTCATGTTTGACTCCTTTCTATAGAACGGCTATTCATAAAATTCATGTGTTTTTTGTCAGTCTCACATTTACAAATAGTTGGTACTGAGGTCACCTCTTTTATCTTGGCGTATCAATCAACAACATAAGAATTTACAATGGCATGGTTCAATATGAAACATAAAATCTTGTGTTGATTGATCTGATGCAAGCGTTAGCAAAACTAATGATTGTGCAATCGTTTTAAATACGTACTTGCCTAATGACGATTGTCACAATGTGTCGTTGTTTGCACATTGGATTATACGCCCTGTTTTTAAGAAAAAACATAATTTTGTTATGAAAAAGATAGTAAAGAGGTGTTGAATTTGAACATTTTTTGAACAAAAATCGTTATTTTAGTATTGGTATTTAAAGGTTTTAATTATTAAACACTGTGAAAACGTTGAAAATACTGCATTCCTCATGTTTAACTAAGTAAATAATTTTTTTTATGAAAAATTGCATTTCACATTTTGGACGCTGTTTTGTAATAAAATCAACGTAATATCGGTCTTTTCAATACTTTTGGGTTGCCTTTTTTAAAAAAAAGGAGTAGTCGCAATGACGGTGTGTGGAAACATTAGGATGAATTTTCAATCAAAGGAATGAGAGGAAAGGGAATAACTGTCTTATCATATTGATTATGTTAATATAATAATTTGCTTTCTTTAATATCCATATATTTACTTGATATATTCTACTCGAAAAGTAAAAAAGCAAACTAAGAGCAGTCCTAGTTTGCTGGTGTTTTAGAAAATTTTTATGTTATGGAGAAGGATGTGTAGTAAATCAGCAATTTTTAAATTGACAGTCAATCTCCAAGCTTCAGCCATTTGGCTACCTTTCCATAAATTGTGTTTTGTAATTGAGGAGCTTTATTATTCATTTTTAAGAAAAAATACAATGTTTTCATAAAGTTTAATGTGCAAGTACGTCCGCTAAAAAAGCTTTCATTATAGCCTTGCATCATTAGGTGCATTTCAAATTTATCAAAAGCTTGTTCAACAAATTCAATTAGTGCTTCCTCGGAGTAATTTTGATTTAATAATGCATCTACTATGTTAATTAAACGTTCCTCTTCATCATTGACATAGACGGTGTCTTTCCAAGTGACAAGCTTTAAAGCATGTAAGATGGAAGGGGCATATTGTAAATCGAATTTTGGGTGTTTAATGGTCGTTGAGGCTAAATCAGCACCATGGGCAATGCTGTGCGCCCATCCTTTATCTGGGACGAAACCTCTAGTATCTTGTTCTAATAATAAATAGCGTCCGATTTTTTTAAAGAAAATTTGCAAACGATCATTGTTTAAAATCAATAACTCTGCATCCTTTGCAAGAATACCTGCAACTAGTAGAGCGGAAAATGAACGAGTAAAGACGCTATCTGTTGATTTTTCACCTATCTGTAAGTACAAGAAATCATCACTAGTTGCTGTATCAAATAAAATCTGTAATTGTTGCGGGTTTACTAAATTATCGCTCAGTAAATCGATGAATGTACGATATATGTACTGATCCCGTAATTCTGCATCGACTGTGCCTATATGAGTTAGCATTTCTTGTAATAGCCAATCACTGTGTTGTGACATAAAAGTTTGGCGTTCAGAAAGTGTCATTGTAGAAAAAGACTGTAATGTTTCTTTAATAGTCATGTTTGAAAAAGCCCCCATAATAATTTTTCTTCTATTATTATAGCCGCTTTTCATTTCGAATTGACAAATTTGAAACTTCGGAAAGAAAGAACGGCAACATAACGTCCCTCTTGAACGGAATTTTTTACAATATTATTTCCTGAACCTATAGAAAGTTGTTATGATAGAAACGCAACAAAATGGTAAAGCTTAAATTAAGCGCAAAAAAAAGACATACCTATTTAAGTATGTCTCTTTGGCTCGTTAGAGGACGACAGCTGATTTTATGCCAATTGGCCATTCAATAAGGGAGTCCTGATTTGTCTGTAACTCGACAAGAATATGGGTGTTTTTTATAGCATCAATGAGCCATTCACTGTAATGACGATTTGGTTCTGGATGCTGTAAAATTTGCTGCATATCTTTTTTATCAACATGTAATAGTTTGTAGTTACATTCAATGTTTACTTTTTGAGGAATAATGCAGAGTGATTCATTTTGGTGACCAAGTGCAATAGAACCTGGAATATAACCTTGAATACGTAAAATATAGGTACTTGCTTCTTGTGTATAGACATCAATTTTAGTACGTGTTAAAAAATCAAATTCTATCGGCTTATCTTGAAACGGTCCGTTTGTGGTAGAAAAAGAAATGACTTTAATCGATAATGCCTCGAATGCAGGTGAGATACAATGATTAAATTCAGTAATTGTATCTAGTAATTGCATGGATTCCACTCCTTGTTAAGAACTTGGTTTTATTCAAACAGACAATAAAGGGGATGTCTGTCATTGTAATAAATTTTAGATTATTCTAATTATAATACAATTTATTACAAAATATGAATCCAAAAGCAATGATTTTTTGTTAAAAATAAGAAACTTGTGGATTTTTTTAGTAAATAACCAAATTAAAAAATAGAAATAAAGAGGTGAGAAAAATGACAAAACGAAAGCGTCATGTCATTAAACATGACAATATTGTTGTTTTTCCAGGCGCTGTCCAAACTTTAATACGTGAAGGACATATGTTTGCAGAGAATTATCAATATGAAAAGGCAGTGGCGAGTTTTGAAAAGGCATTTGTATATGAAACTGGAGATGAATTTGCGCTGAGTGCCTATGCCTTTGCTTTATATGAAATAAAGGACTATGACAAAGCGAAAAATGTATGTGAGCAGCTATTTACGATGGGTACGTCAATGTATGTAGAAGTGATGGAATTGTACATTACCATATGCATGCAGTTAAAAGATTACCATCAAGTGGAGACGTTAATAACGACTTTACTTGAAGAAAATGTATTGCCGCATGATCAAGTTGAAAAATTTGAACGATTAAAAAGTTTGAATAGAGAAGTGTCTAGAAATCTAGAAAAGAGAGAAAATGCACAACATTTAATAGAGGAACAAGAATATGAGCTTGCGAAATTTAGTGCACTTTCACCAAATGAACAATCCATTCGCTTACACCGCCTTATGGATAGCAATGTAAGACAATTAAAAACGGCATTAAAGGCTATTATTGAATGCTCAACGATTCATCCTTTTGTACAAAGCTTAGCATTAATATTGTTAGTGGAACAGGAAGTAGCCATAGACATAACAGTTTCTAAATTTGAACAAACAAAAGTCGTGAATCCAGCCAATCTAGTATTGCCTAATCAATTACCGCAATATGGAGAAATAAAAAATATTATTGAAATGAAGTTAGAGCAAGACCCTACGACATTGGAAATGGTACAATATTTAATGGCGAAACATGCCATTGTAACGTATCCGTTTGAGTGGCATCCATTCCAAGCTGATGATGTTGCTTATAGTTATATTGATTTTGTCTTAACAATGCTAGGAAATGTGCAAGAAATGGACTATGAAATCATGGACTTTTTACAAATGTTAGAAAAGCTAACAGAACTACATTAGGTATGAAATAAGTTGAAACTATACACATCTATGTTATACTAAAATGGTTGTCAAAATCGTAGTTACGAATGAATTGTCTAACATCTAAACTTGATTATTTATTTTGGAGGTATTTATACATGTCAGCAAAATGGGAAAAACAAGAAGGTAATATCGGTACTCTTACAATCGAAGTACCTGCTGTAGAAGTAGATGCAGCGATGGATCAAGCATTTAAAAAAGTTGTAAAACAAATTAACGTACCAGGTTTCCGTAAAGGTAAAATGCCTCGTAAAATGTTTGAACAACGCTTTGGTATCGAATCACTATACCAAGATGCATTAGAAATTATCGTTCCTGATTCTTATGCAAAAGCAATTGATGAAGCTGGAATTATGCCAGTTGATTACCCAGAGATTTCTGGTACAGAAAACTTTGTACATGGTCAAGATTTCACATTTACTGCACAAGTAACAGTAAAACCAGAACCAAAGCTTGGTGACTACAAAGGTCTAGAAGTATCTAAACTTCCTGTAGAAGTAACTGATGAAGAAGTGGATGCTCAAATTCAAGACCAATTAGCTCGTAAAGCTGAGCTTGAAATTAAAGAAGACGAAGCAATCGTAGAAGGTGATACAGCTGTTATCGATTTCGAAGGTTTCGTAGGTGAAGAAGCTTTCGAAGGTGGTAAAGGTGAAGACTATCCACTAGAAATCGGTTCGGGTTCTTTCATTCCTGGTTTTGAAGAGCAACTTGTTGGCGTGAAAGCTGGCGAATCTAAAGATGTGGTTGTTACATTCCCAGAAGAATATCATGCTGCAGAATTAGCTGGTAAAGAAGCAACTTTCAAAGTAACAGTAAAAGAAGTTAAAACAAAAGTTCTTCCTGAGTTAAATGATGAATTTGCAAAAGAACTTGACCCAGAAGTTGAAGGCGTAGAAGCTTTACGTGCTAAAATTAAAGACCAAACTGCAGCTCAAAAAGTAGCAGAATCAGATGCAGCTCTTCGTGATGAGCTAGTAGAAAAAGCTGCTGAAAACGCTGAGTTCGAAGTGCCAGCAGGTATGATTAACTCTGAAACTGATCGTATGTTACAAGAATTTGGTCAACGTTTACAAATGCAAGGCATGAACTTAGACCTTTACTATCAATTCTCTGGTCAATCAGAAGAAGACTTACGTGGTCAAATGAAAGAAGAAGCAGAAAGCCGTGTACGTGTATCTTTAACACTTGAAGCGATTGCTGAAGCTGAAAAAATTGAAGCAACTGAAGCAGATATTGAAGCAGAATTAGAAAAAATGGCTGCTCAATTCAATATGACTAAAGATCAAATTACAGGTGCTTTAGGTGGTACTGCAGTACTTGAAAACGACATCAAAATCCAAAAAACAGTTGAATTTTTAGTAGAAAACGCTAAAATTACTGAATAAGATTTGTGTAACTAGATAGCTAAAAAAAACAAGGTACGGCATTAAACCGTGCCTTGTTTTATCACATAAACTCTAAAAAATGGTCCCCTTATAGTTTTTTTCACTTTATACTTCACTTATACATAGTATTGTTTTAATTTTTATCTTCATTCAACAGATGTTTTGTACGGAATGTAAAATGTTAAGTACAAAACATGTCCATCTAAATAGATGGTAAACTGTATGCACAGAAGCTTTTTAGTATGTTAAACGACGACTGAATGAAGATAAAGCCAATGGCCAGAGTCAAGGAATTCAAAACCTAGACACTGTACAATTTAAGGCGAAATTGATACGATGCTAAAAACTTCATTCAGAAAAGTCATATATAATAAAATTACTAATTTTGAATGAATAAACCCTAGGTAGATGAATGTAGTAGATTCATAACGATGGATAGTTGGTTTTGGTGTAATCTAAGTGAAGTGCCATACGAAAGAATCATGTAAAGTCACGAAGTAAACACGTTCCTAGAGGATACTTTGGTAAGCAAATGAAGAAAAGAACATGATGATGCGTTATAATCTATACATGCATGAATGCCTTGGCGTAAATGATGCAGACAATTTATTTGATAAAGGTTCAATAATCTTGTAAGATTGTTGCTTGAATAGGGGTGAAACATATTGTTCAAATTTAATGATGAAAAAGGCAATTTAAAATGCTCATTTTGTGGAAAACCACAAGAACAAGTACGTAAATTAGTTGCAGGTCCAGGTGTTTATATTTGTGATGAATGTATCGAGCTTTGTTCCGAAATCGTTGTAGAGGAACTAGGTGTAGAAGAGGAAATCGAATTTCAAGATATTCCAAAACCAAAAGAGATCCTAACGATTCTAGATGAGTATGTAATTGGACAAGAACGTGCTAAAAAGGCATTGGCAGTCGCAGTTTACAATCACTATAAACGCATCAATACGAATAGTAAAATTGATGATGTTGAATTAGCAAAATCGAACATTGTGTTAATCGGCCCAACTGGTAGCGGTAAAACTTTATTAGCTCAAACGTTAGCACGTATACTAAATGTTCCATTCGCAATTGCGGATGCTACCTCCCTAACTGAAGCAGGTTATGTAGGTGAGGACGTTGAAAATATTTTATTAAAGTTAATCCAATCAGCAGATTATGATATTGAGCGTGCTGAAAAAGGGATTATCTATATTGATGAAATCGATAAAGTAGCACGTAAGTCGGAGAATCCATCTATTACACGTGATGTTTCTGGCGAAGGTGTTCAACAGGCACTCCTTAAAATTTTAGAAGGAACGGTTGCAAGTGTTCCGCCACAAGGAGGACGTAAACATCCTCATCAAGAGTTTTTACAAATCGATACAACTAATATTCTTTTCATCGTTGGTGGTGCATTTGATGGTATTGAAACGATCATTAAACGCCGTCAGGGTGAAAAAGTAATTGGATTTGGTTCAGATCCGAATAAAGTAGACGTAGATGAAGGTTCTATCATGTCAAAGCTGATTCCTGAGGATTTACTGAAATTTGGTCTAATACCAGAGTTCATTGGTCGATTACCTGTACTTGCGAGTCTAGAGCAATTAAATGAAGCTGCTCTTGTACAAATTTTAACGGAGCCAAAAAATGCACTAGCCAAGCAGTATCAAAAAATGCTTGAACTAGATGGCGTTGAACTTGAATTTGATGAAGGTGCTCTTGTTGAAATTGCAAAAGAAGCAATTGAGCGTAAAACAGGTGCGCGTGGTCTTCGTTCAATTATTGAGTCAACAATGCTTGATGTAATGTACGAATTGCCTTCACGTGAGGACGTAAAAAAATGTATCATTACAGCAAAAACAATTACGGATAAAGAAAAACCGAAATTGCTTCTTGAAGATGGCACTGAACTCGATGAAGGTAGCGATACAAAAACTTCAGCATAACGAATAGATATGGCTGTCTACCGTTGTGAGATAGAGAGTAATTAGCTGACTTCGATTGTGCAATATTCGCACATATCGACAGTCAGCTTTTTATTCATTTCTACATAAAGCTAATTGTAACTTGAAGAAATTTTTGGCTCGCTTCAATAACTAGTGTGAATCAATTTTTTAAACACATACTAGTAGCGCGGGATGTGAACATGAAAATTTTGACGGAGGTGAATGCCCGCATGGTGACAATACAAAAAACAACAAATGTACCATTATTGCCTTTACGTGGACTTTTAGTATACCCATCGATGGTGTTACATATTGATGTGGGTAGAAATCGTTCTGTAGCGGCGCTAGAGCAGGCGATGTTAGAGGACCAAATGATTTTATTGGTGACACAAAAGGAAATGCACGATGAACAGCCTGAGGAGCAAGATTTATATTCCGTTGGTACAATTGCATATGTCAAACAAATGCTAAAATTACCAAATGGTACGCTGCGAATTTTAGTAGAAGGGGTTGCTCGTGCTACCTGGGAAAATTATCGGGCGTTAGACAAGTATACAGTTGTGGATATTGACATTAAAGAGGAATCGGTAGATAAAGATGTAGAAACGCTAGCATTGATGCGTACATTATTGACGTATTTCGAAAAATATGCAAAATCCTCCAATAAAATCACAACTGAAACAATCAATACTGTAACGGATATCGAAGAACCTGGACGTCTAGCAGATATTATCGCTTCTCATTTACCGTTTAAGATTGCGGATAAGCAAGAAGTATTGGAAATGCTAAGTGTTAAAAAACGTCTTGATCACTTAATTATCCGTTTGCACGATGAACAAGAAGTATTGGATTTGGAAAAGAAGATTAATTCCAAAGTAAAGCAGTCCATGGAGCGTACGCAAAAGGAATATTATTTACGTGAACAAATGAAGGCTATTCAAACTGAGCTGGGCGATCGCGAAGGGAAAACTGGAGAAGTTGCAGAATTGCGTAAGCGTATCGATGAAGCAGGTATGCCAGATTCAACAAAAGAAGCTGTACTCAAAGAATTAGATCGCTATGAAAAAGTGCCAAGCGCTAGTGCAGAAAGCGGCGTTATTCGCAATTATATTGATTGGCTGATCTCACTACCATGGACAAAAGCAACAGAAGATCGCATGAATATTACACATGCCGAGAATATTTTAAATCGTGATCATGATGGGTTAGAAAAAGTGAAAGAACGTGTTCTAGAATATTTAGCCGTACGTCAGCTGAAAAATTCGCTGAGAGGACCTATTTTATGCTTAGCTGGACCTCCTGGGGTAGGTAAAACATCTTTAGCTCGTTCCATCGCAGAAAGCTTAGATCGCAAATTTATTCGAATTTCGTTAGGCGGCGTTCGTGACGAATCTGAAATTCGTGGACATAGACGTACGTATGTTGGCGCAATGCCTGGTCGTATTATTCAAGGAATGAAAAAAGCAGGTACCATTAATCCCGTATTTTTATTAGATGAAATTGATAAAATGTCTAATGATTTTAGAGGCGACCCTGCAGCAGCGATGCTAGAAGTATTAGATCCTGCGCAAAATAATACATTTAGTGATCATTATATTGAAGAGCCATATGATTTATCGAATGTGTTATTTATTGCAACAGCTAATGATTTGAGTAGTATTCCTGGTCCATTATTAGACCGTATGGAAGTTATTTCTATTGCAGGTTATACTGAAATTGAAAAAACTCAAATTACGAAAAATCACCTAATCCCTAAGCAATTGAAAGAACATGGATTGAAAAAAACGCAAGTAGTGATTAAAGATGAAGCAGTCATCGATATTATACGCTATTATACGCGCGAGGCAGGTGTTCGTGGTTTAGAACGACAAATCGCAACCCTTTGCAGAAAAATTGCCAAAATCATTGTATCTGGTGAGAAAAAACGGGTAACTGTTAGCTCAAAATCACTACAAGAGTTAATCGGTAAACATCGATTCCGTTATGGGCAGGCTGAAAAGGAAAACCAAGTCGGTGTCGCTACTGGGCTTGCTTATACAACTGTAGGCGGAGATACGTTACAAATCGAAGTATCCTTGACACCTGGTAAAGGAAAGTTACAGCTTACTGGTAAGCTTGGGGAAGTCATGAAGGAATCTGCTCAAACAGCATTATCCTATGTTCGCACGAAAATGGAAGATCTTGATGTGGATGCGGAATATTTCGATACACATGATATTCACATCCATGTACCTGAAGGCGCTGTACCTAAAGATGGACCTTCTGCAGGTATTACTATGGCAACTGCTATTGTCTCCGCTATTTTACATCGCCCAATTCGCCGTGAAGTTGGTATGACAGGCGAGATTACATTACGGGGCCGTGTATTGCCAATCGGAGGTCTAAAAGAAAAAACATTAAGTGCTCATCGTGCAGGCTTAACAACAATCATATGTCCAAAAGATAATGAACGTGATTTAGAGGATATTCCTGACAGTGTACGTGAGCAACTAACATTTAAACTAGTGTCATCGGCTGATGAAGTTTTAGCCTATGCACTGGACGGAGGTTTTTAGAAAAATGAAAGTCCATAACGTCGAAATGGTCATTAGTGCGGTACGGCCAGACCAATATCCAGAAGATGGACTGCCAGAATTTGCATTAGCTGGTCGTTCGAATGTAGGAAAGTCTTCCTTCATTAATCGAATGATCGGCCGTAAAGCTTTAGCACGTATTTCTTCTAAGCCTGGTAAAACACAAACCCTTAACTTTTATAAAATTGAAGAGCAATTGTTTTTTGTGGATGTACCGGGTTATGGTTATGCAAAGGTTTCAAAGTCTGAGCGTGAAGCTTGGGGGAAAATGATAGAGCGCTACTTTACTGGGCGTCAGGAATTAAAAGCAGTTGTACAAATTATAGACTTGCGTCATCCTCCAACGGCTGATGATCGCATGATGTATGATTTCCTAAAGCACTATAATATTCCTTGTATTGTGATTGCAACAAAGGCAGATAAAATTCCAAAAGGTAAATGGGATAAGCATAAAAAGATTGTCAAAGAAACATTGGAAATGGAAAAAGGCGATACTCTAATTGTCTTCTCTTCAGAAACGGGTCTTGGCTTTGAAGAAGCTTGGAGAACAATTGAAAATAAAATGTAATGTAAAAACATCTATTGTGTCTAGTCGTTAGGACAGTAGATGTTTTTTTCATTTTTACAGAAGGTAATGTAGAAAGTTGTAGAAAATGCTTGATGATTAAAATATTTGTCCGATAAATTAGATAGGAGGTGGACTAGATGGATATTGCAGCTTTATCGATGGCAATGAATCAAGCAACACTTATGCAAAACGTTTCTTTAGCTGTTACGAAACAGGCAATGGAGATGCAACAACAAAACACAGAGCAGTTAGTTGAAATGTTAGATGCTCCACATCCGACAGCTGGACATACAATTGATATTCAAGTATGAAACAGGCAGGTAGCTTGAAAGTAGGAAGCTACCTCTATTTTTATCGCTTGAAAAGATTAATAGTCTAAATTGTAACTTTTTAAATAAGAAAAGCTACCAATAATACGATATAATGATTACTAATATTTAGTAAGGAGGCAGGATTTTTGAAGAAATATTCATACATAATCATGATCATGTTACTTCTGGTTGTCAGTTTAGCCTTTAACCAACCGGCTAAAGCTGCCCAATTAGTTACTGGAACCTTTGTGGATGTAACATTTTCAGAATACACAAAGCCAGATGGCACGATAGAACAACAACTTAGTAAAGTAACTTTGCAAAATGATCGTGGCCGAACAGTGACTTTTAATATTAATAAAAATACTCGATTATATATTAACAACACGGCAACGACTATCGAGGGCTTTAAGATGGGAATGGAAGTTGAAGCTGAAATTTCTCTAAGAAGTGTTGTTGAACTGCGAGGTACATCTACAACAGCAACAGAACCGAATGGATCATCCGCAGGATCAGGAAGTAGCAGTAAAACAACAGCTGGTGTAGTAACGAGTATCGATCCAAATGGGTTATTTATTATAGTGAAGCCAGATGTAGGTGAAGAAACGACTTATTATATTAACAAAGAGACTAATTATCAAAAAGGCTCTTCAGCCACTGATATTAGTGCGTTATACGTTGGGGATCGAGTTAAACTAAACTTTAAAAATAAAAACACTTCTGTCGTAACAAAAGTAGCCATTAGTGAGACAGGCACATTAGTTGAAAACTTATATAAAGGCGAAATACAAGCAGTCAATCCTAATGCCAATAAATTAACGGTGAAAAATCAACATGCCTTTATTAACTGGCAATTTGGCTCTCAAATAACCAATGATCTATCGACAATGTCTTTTACATCCAAGGTACCAATATATGTTGGCAATACGAAAGTCGAAAAAGGTCAACTGAAAAATTATATCGGTAGTGAAGCATACTATGCGACGGTTAAACAATTCGGTAAAGAAGTCATTGAGAAAATTGTAGTATTGAAAAACAATGAACGAACATATTACGAACCCATGTTGTCTGTAGATACAGATTACCAATTATTGAAGCTGAAATCTGCAGGCACATTGTACTTCCATAATGGAACTATTTTAATTCGTAATGGACGTTTAATTGAACCAACTGGTCTTTTAGCGTATGGTACGGCATTTGTCATTGCAGATGGTGCTGCACGTGACCATTATGCGCAGGTTGTACAAGTGACAAGTGATAGCTTTATGTCACCTAACTTAGCTGGACATGAATTATATTATGGACGCTTATCTCAAGCTGATGGGTATTTAATTGAAATTGATGATGCGATGAAAATTGAATCAAATGTTTTCAAGAAAACAGATGATACTGTCTTATCAGTTAGTAATTCAACAAAGGCAATGGTCGATGATGGCAATAAAACATACAGCGTCATGCCAGATATTGAGCTTTATTTATCCGAAGGTGATTATGGATACTTCTATGTGAAGGATGGCCATGTACAAGCACTTCATATTTTAGATAATGCTAAACCAGTAGCCCCATTAATGCTGACTGGGAAACTACAGTCTGTAAAATCGAAGTATCCAGCTGTAATTAACGTAAAAAGTGTAAGCCAATGGCAGAATGGCCGTTGGTATGAGGCTGGTGAAATGGTGGATATGAATATTGACCAAGCAACAATCATTAAAGCAGGTAAAGTGATACAGCCTTCCGATCTACAAGCATCCGACCGTTTAGTTGTATTATCAGATCGATTTGTAAAAGCTCATTTTATTCTAGTAGATTAAAAGTAAATATAGACTGAAAATCTGCTTAGTCTCAGGCGAATAATATTTGCAAAAGGGCGATGTATTCACATTTGATGAGAAGGCTACTTCGCATAGGCAAAATGTTCGAAAGACGAGCAGATTTTTAGTCATTAAAACATGCTTCATTATGCATAACAGTGCACAGTGAAAGAAAGGACAAGCGAATGCAAAAATATTTAGCCAAACTAATGGTAGTCGTTCTTGTTATTTGTTTAATGGGAACTACTATTTCGTTCAATGCATCGGCTGCTTCATTAGAAACAACTGGTGCAGTAAAAAATGAGTATACATATGAAGAAGCTGTCTTCCTATCAGGGGCACCTGTTATTTTTAAGGGCACTAGTAAAGATATTAAAATTACACAAAAGGAATCTAAAGGCAGATTAACTGAAACTTATAACATGAAGTTGACAGGTAATAATGGAGCCACATTGACAAGAAATATCGCCTATGAATCTGATGTTGTTGACTATGCAGTTCTTGGTCAAAAAACGTCTAATGGTGAGGTAAAGAAATACACTGAAAAAATTACAATTGGAGCGATTACTTATACGTTAGTTGATTATCAATTTTCTCAAGGAACGGTGACAGATAATCGAGCTGCCTCTGATTATTATTCGGGGAATGTAATCTCTAGAAAAACCTATGCTTTTGAAACAGGAAAAGGGAAAAACGCTGTCCAAAACACAGTAACGATTGAAACCGATAGTCGCCATGCGGGCTATGAAAACTTCTGGGGAGCAACAGAAACTCAAATCACAGAGTCTGTTTATTCCTACAGTGATGGCAAAACAAGCCATGTAAAAAACCGCTTATCTACAAGTAAATCTCGTGTTTTAAATTATGAGGAGAATCTTGGAAGCTTGGGTAGTTTTGAGGGTGGCTATGCAGTTGTAAGTGAAAAAGATGTTATTTCTGAGTACACGTACGACTTATCTTCAGGACAAAAAGGGACGCTTGATTTAGATACAGAATACATGCCAACTATTGAACGTCTTATTATCCCTAAATTCCGTGATTTAACAAACCATTTTGCTAAAGAAGCGATAGAAAAAATGTATTCACTAGGTATCTATTCAGATGCAAGTAATTTCTTCTCTCCAAATACACCAATGAAACGTATAGATTTTACTACGGCAATCGGTAAAGCCGTAGACTTACGTGTATTTGAAGAAAAGAAATCGAAAAAGACTCCTACTACAAGTGTGTTTAAAGACTTAAAGCGTACGGTTAAAGATTATGGCTATATTGAATCGGCATTAAATAAAGGCATAATAAAAGGCGTTTCAGCTGACTACTTTAAACCAGATAATGCCATTACAAGAGCACAAGCAGCTACTATTTTTGTGCGTGCTTTAGGACTTGAAAATAGAGCGCCTGATCCTGGCTATCTAACGAAATTTACAGACAACAATCAAATTCCAAACTATGCTAGAGACGGCATCTATATTGCAAATGAACTTGGGTTAATGATTGGTGATTCCGCTGGCCGTTTTAATCCAAATAAGCCGCTAACTCGTGCAGAGGCTTCTCTTGTCCTTGAGCGATTCTTAAAATATTTAGAAGATGATCTAAAACAAAACTATCGTGATGATATCTTGTTCTTTAACTAAAGAAAGGACTGAACATTAATGACATATGTAAAAAAAGCATTGCTCTCTTTGCTTTGCTTCATGTTACTACTGATGACGGCAACACCTGTTGTCACGCAAGCAGCTACCACAATAAGAGATGTTCCTTCAAATAGTAATAATTATAAGGCTATTTCCTGGGCAGTGGACAATGACCTCATGTCCTTGAACAGTGCTAATAACTTTTTACCAGATGAACAAGTAACTGATCGAGAGCTTGTGCTAATGTTTGCCAAGCTAGATCGTAATTATGCGTTATCTTATATTGATAGTGTTGCCTATAATTTCTACAGTGAATTTTATTTACCATTTAACGGCACACATGTGAATGCTAATCGTTCAAAAGCGGTGACACGAGGCCAATTTGCCCAGATCTACGCTGCATTCAAAGGTTTAGATTTAGATGAACCACAGGCTGTACAATATTTATATTCGAATGATCTTTCTACCAGTGGTACAGGTAAAAAGACTTTTGCTAGCTTTAATCCATCTACTAAATTAACACGTGCGGATGTTGCTACATTTTTATATAGAGCTGTTCAAAATGGCAATTTTGCTGTACAAGGATTAAAGCGAAGTGCTGCTGGCCGTGATAATGATAGCATCACGTTACCACCAGGTTTCATGGGATCTAACAGTGCTGATTTTGAAGAACCAAAAGATAACTCAAATGACTTTACTGGACCAGAATATGTAAATAATGCATTGCAAAGTATTGTAGTTGAAAAACCGGATTTAATCGCAAATGATGTGGATTCTACACTTGTGACGGTATCGTTAAAGGCTTGTAATGGTGACCCAATTGCGGATGATAAATCGTATACATTCAAAGTGACGTCATCCTATGGGACAATTGTGGATACATCCGGTGAAGCGGTTAAAACGGTTCAATCTGATGGCTCCACTGTATCTGCTATCGTAATCGCACCATCACTAACAAAATCTGTCCGTGATACGATTTCTTTTGAGCTAGTTAATAATACAGACCCTGCTATGAAGTGTTTAGTGGGGGAGAAGTTAAATGCAGAAGTGCGTTATGCACCACAGCCAGAACTACGTATTGATTACCAAGTATATGATCCAACAAATACAGATGATAATGGTAGTGTAACACCTCCTTATGTTCCATATGAAAAATTGCCAGAGTTCTTTACTCAAAACTTAATTGATGTGTATGCTCCAGTACCTTTAGATCCTGACTCTGATGAAAAGTTATTTAGTATTGGTCAGCAAACAAATGTAACGGATGCTTTAGGGAACGTACAAAATGTTTATTTGCGCTACGGTGGATCTGATCCTAGGTACCCAGCGTTAGGATATGAACATGCAATATTACAATTTGAAAACTATGATATCTCAGTATACTTATTTGAAGAGCTCTTAAATCGCCGTTTTGATAACTCAGTAACAACGCCTGCCAAAACTGAAATTATGTATATGATTTCTGATGATGGACGACCAATTTATCGTGTTCAAGGGATTGATGATGATATTGCTTCTCAGGTAGAAAATATTAATCCGGTCGGAGCTATCATTCAGCTTATGAATCATATGCCAAACGAAAAAGATTTAACATTAGAGCATTACGATAGTGTGATGAAGATTTATGCAATCTTCACAAACTTAAGTAACTATGACCGAACTGTGTTATTAAAATATCAGGGCGGGAAATTACTTGGACAAGTGGAAGCCTATAAAAAACGTGTTGAAGCATTGAAAGAAAGTGCTGATGCTGCATCAAGACCATCAGGGAAAGATCGATATACTAAAGTTATGGTGACTTTAGTTCGTCCAGGGGGGAGCCCGTTTCGGACTATCAGGGAACGGTCAAAATTAAATTTGATGGAGTGGAAAAAACAGCGTCGTTTATAACAAATACTTCAGATCCATTAAATAATACAGGTAGTCCAGGTACGGCCGTCGCTTACTTTGACTCAATTATTTATGGAAAATCTAAAGTAGAGGCAACGCTCGTTAATCCATTAGATCCACGCTATGCAACAATTTTGAAGGGCTTAAAAGATAAGACAGTAACGAAAGAAATATTTACGAATCCATACTTTAGTAAAAACTCTTGTTCTTTAGCAACGGAAATTGCCTATGTAGTGGATTATTCTTCTTCGATGAAGGCGGTTGATCCAACAAATTACCGTGGTAAAAAGATGATTGAATTGATCAATCAAATAAAGGCAAAAAATAATATTGTTATTGAAACGAATACAAAAGCAACTGTTCTAGGTGAAGGTACGACAGAAAATGTACTGAAAAAAGATCTTTATAAAGCATCCAAAGATAAAGGTGCGACGGATATTTTTGCCGGCATTGATATCGCCTTAACTAAATTCTCTAATGATACTAAAACATCGAAGGCCATTGTTGTTGTTTCGGATGGTAAAACAAGTAAATCTAAAATGACTAAGGCGATCAATGAAGCGAAAAAGCAAGGTGTGAAAGTTTATACAATTAGTATGGGCAAGAAATCACAAATCAATGATGCTACGTTAATGCAAGTAGCAGAGCAAACTGGCGGCGCTTATTTCCACGCCATTGATAATTTACAATTGCATCAAGTATTCCAAAAGCTAGTTGATACAATTTTATGTAAAACACCAGCTTCGAGCTGTATCAATCCTGAAGATTTATTTGAAGAAACAAGCGTTTCGCTACGAAAAGGCTATATTACTATGAGTGCTCGAATTGATGGTAATTGTTCTAATGTTGCAAAGATGAATGTACGCTTCAATTCAGTTAGTGGAGATGTACAGTTTGATTTGCAAAAACGTAGTGATTCAGTTTATATGCTAACGAAAACAGTACAAACTATGCAGGACTTTAAAGTTAATAATGACATTGAGTTTATAGCCTATGATAAAGATGGTAATATTATTGCAATGAAAACTGTCACAATGACAAATTAAGAAAATACTGATCACAAAATTTACTGCACCTCAATTGTTAGATTGATCAGGTGCAGTTTTTTAATTTGAAACAAGACGTATAATTTGTTACACTTAGTTTATAATAATTCTAATGTAGATGACGAATGACAGTTCTTCATGACATGTTCACAAATTATACGTGAACTATTGTCGAACTGTGCTATAATGAGATTTGTGAATTAGAACGTGTGAGGTGTTATTCATGCATACCATCGTAGTAGGCTTGAATTATAAAACAGCGCCTGTTGAAATACGTGAGAAGTTATCATTCATAGAGAGTGAACTACCACAAGCAATGGAAGCGCTGCAAAAGCAAAAAAGTATATTAGAAAACGTTATTGTTTCGACATGTAACCGTACAGAAATATATGCTGTTGTGGATCAATTGCATACTGGACGTCATTTTGTGAAACAATTTTTAGCGAACTGGTTTGACTTGCCTGTGGAGACATTTTCTTCCTATTTAACAATTCGAGAAGAAGATGAGGCAATCGAACATTTATTTAAAGTGACTGCAGGGATCGATTCAATGGTTCTTGGGGAAACACAAATTTTAGGACAAGTAAAAAAAGCTTTTTAAGTGGACAAGAGATTGGCACAACAGGAACGGTATACAATCAGCTATTTAAACAAGCGGTAACATTTGCTAAGCGTGCTCATAATGAAACAGCAATTGGTGAGAATGCGGTATCCGTTTCCTATGCAGCAGTAGAATTAGCAAAGAAAATTTTTGGCTCTTTACAACGCAAGCATGTAGCTATTTTAGGTGCAGGGAAAATGGGAGAGCTTGCGATTGAGAACCTTTATGGTAGTGGTGTAGGAAAAGTTACGGTCATTAACCGTACGTTTGAAAAAGCAGAAAGCCTAGCCGCTAAATTCCATGGGGAAGCTAAATCAATGAAGGAATTACAATGTTCATTATTAGAAGCAGACATTTTAATTACGTCTACAGGTGCAACAGATTATGTCATTGATTATGAGTTAATGCAATTTGTGGAACGTTTACGTAAAGGTAAACCTTTATTTATGGTAGATATTGCTGTTCCACGTGACATTGATCCACGAGTGGGCGACCTGCCAAATGTTTTCTTGTATGATATCGATGATTTACAAGGAATTGTCGAGGCGAATTTAGCAGAGCGTGAACGTGCTGCTGCTGATATTACGGATATGATTGGTAATGAAGTTGTGCAATTTAAAGATTGGGTAGCAACACTAGGCGTCGTACCAGTGATCTCAGCTTTGCGTAAAAAGGCTAATCGAATTCAAGAAGAGACGATGACTAGTATCGAAAATAAAATGCCAGATTTAACGGAACGTGAACGTAAAATTTTAAGTAAGCATACAAAATCTATTATTAATCAATTGTTAAAAGAGCCAATCTTACAAGCGAAAGAAATGGCAAATTCACCAAAAGCAAATGAACAGTTACGTTTATTCCAACAAATTTTTGGTATAGAGGATGCTGTGGAAGCTGAAGTTCAAGAGATGACGAAGCAAGAGCTTGAGCGCAAAGAACGCGCAGAGGCTTCTCAAACTTCCGTTGAACCAAAGTACTCTTTCTAAATATCTAATGCGTCGCATACACAAATTTACGATAGTGTTGACGCTATTGGATTTCTACTGATATTACATGAGGCGTTTTCGTATCTGTATGGTAAACTTAGGATACGAAAACGTTTTTTTTGTTTTTGTATAGTAATTTTACAATTTCACTATAAAGAAGGGATGTCTATTGGCTGATTTGACCATGACGAGGCTTTATGAAGTGATGATCGTCTTGTATGCGATCAGTCTAGTTTTTTACTTTACTGATTATTTCTATAAGCAAGTGCGAGCAAGACGAATAGCTTTTTGGCTTGTTTCATTTGTATGGATGATTCAAAGCGCTATTATCATTTTAACGTTTGTGGAAACGAAGCGTTTTCCGATCTTATCTTTGTCAGAGGGGATTCTCTTTTACTCCTGGTTACTTGTGACGCTATCGATCATTCTACATTGTATAGCTAGGGTTGATTTGCCTGTATTTATTATTAATATACTAGGGTTTTTATTCGCTAGTATATTTACTTTTATGCCAAAACGTCCTACAGGCGCTGTTGGGGATACATTAATTTCGGAAATGCTTTTTATTCATATATCATTTGCGATATTGTCCTATGCCGCATTCACGTTAACATTTGTGTTTGCCATATTATACTTAGTTTTATATCGTTTGCTGAAAAAGAAAAAGTGGTCACATCTATGGACAAGGTTACCATCCTTACAGCAGACAAGTAGCTGGATGAATATGTCATTTTTTATTGGAATTCCAGTTTTATTTATAAGTTTAATATTGGGCTTTGAATGGGCACTATTAACATTAGAGAGTCTTTCGATTTTCGATGCAAAGATCATAGGGTCCTTCATCATTTTAATTTTGTATTGCGTTATCTTATATGTGAATCGCAAAAGCAAGCTGACAGGTACAACTTATGCATGGGTACATATATATGCCTATTTATTAGTTGTTGTGAACTTCTTCTTAGGAAGCAGTTTATCGCGATTCCATTTATGGTATTAGAAGAAAGGTTGGAGACTGTTGAGAAAAATTATTGTAGGTTCTAGGAGAAGTAAGTTGGCGCTAACTCAAACTAATTGGTTTATCAATGAGTTAAAAGAGGCTGGTGCACCATTCGAATTTGAAGTGAAAGAAATCGTGACCAAAGGTGATCAAATTTTAGATGTACAGCTATCTAAAGTTGGAGGGAAGGGATTGTTTGTTAAAGAAATAGAGCAAGCCCTTTACGATAAAGAAATAGATTTTGCTGTTCATTCTATGAAAGATATGCCTGCTGTATTGCCAGATGGCTTAGTAATTGGTTGTATTCCTCCACGTGAAGATGCACGTGATGCATTTATTTCAAAAGGACATATTAAATTTGCAGATCTTCCTGCTGGTGCTGTAGTGGGGACAAGTTCTTTGCGCCGTAGTGCACAGCTATTAACAGTACGCCCTGATATCGAAATAAAATGGATTCGAGGAAACGTTGATACGCGTTTAGCTAAGCTGGAAGATGAAGAATATGATGCGATTATTTTAGCAGCAGCTGGTTTGAAACGATTAGGCTGGAGTGATGATGTCGTTACTGAATTTTTACCAGTAGAAGATTGCTTACCAGCAGTAGCACAGGGCTCTCTAGGAATTGAATGTCGCGCAGATGATGAGGAGCTATTGGCTGAATTAGCAAAGCTTACTGATCAATTAACATGGCAAGAAGCACATGCAGAACGCGCATTTTTAGCAGCAATGGATGGTGGCTGTCAAGTACCTATCGCTGGTTACGCCACTTCAAATGGGGATGAAATTACTTTAACAGGCTTAGTTGCCGCTCCAGATGCATCTGTTATCTATAAGGAAACAGTAGTGGGGACAGATGCACAAAAAATTGGAGAAGAGCTTGCAGCAATATTAACAGAACAAGGTGCATTCGAATTAATTCAGCGCGTAAAGGCTGAGCAAGATGCAAAATAATTTACCTCTAAAGGGTAAAACAATCGTTTTAACTGGTACATCTAAGACAGCTACTATTGAAGATGACATCACAACATTAGGTGGCCATGCTGTAATTGCCCCATTAATTGAAACTTGTGAACGATTGGGCAGTAATGATGCTGAGCAATTGAAAAAGGCATGTCAATTTGATTGGATTATATTTACTAGTCAAAATGCTGTCGATGCTTTTGCTACTAAGATGCAACAGCACCAATTTAGGGTCGATAATTTTAGAGGGAAAATTGCCTCTATAGGGACAAAAACAACATCAGCGTTAGAAAAGCTTGGCTTTGAAGTGAGCTTTATGCCCTCTGTATTTAGTGCTGATATTTTCGTTAAAGAATTTCCGGCTGTAGCGGGTAGCTGTCCGAGTTGCCTGTTTATACGAGGAGAAAAGGCGAAAAGTACACTAAAGGATGGACTGCCGTTTGATTTAGTTGAGTGGACAGTTTACGAAACGGTGGAAAGACATGATCAGACATCTGTTATTATGAATTGTATTCATCACCAACAAGATGTTACTGTGATTTTTGCTAGTCCTTCAGCGGTTGATGTATACGCAAAGGATGTAGCGTCACAGATTGGCTGGCAAGCAACGCGTATCGCAGCCATCGGTCATATTACAGAAGCGGCTCTTGAACAATACGGTGCTACTGTGGATATTATGCCAAGTGTATATACAATGCAAGCAGTCATCGAAGAAATTATGAAAGTAGGGGACAAATCATGACAAAATTACAATTTCAAAGACATCGTCGCTTGCGTACGAATGCGACAATGCGATCAATGGTAAAAGAAACATATTTACATAAAGAGGACCTGATCTATCCTATTTTTGTAATTGAAGGCGAGAACATTAAAAATGAAGTACCTTCTATGCCTGGCGTTTTTCAATTTTCATTGGATAAATTGGAAGTAGAAATTGATGAGGTTGTAGCTTTAGGCATACCTGCAGTTATTTTATTTGGGTTACCAGCTGAAAAAGATGCTGTTGGAACAGGTGCGTTCCATGATCATGGTATCGTTCAAGAAGCGACTCGTTTAATAAAAAAACGTCATCCTGAGCTATTAGTTATTGCGGATACATGTTTATGTGAATTCACAGATCATGGACATTGCGGATTAATAGAAGGCGATCAAATTTTAAATGATCCTTCATTAGACGTGTTAGCCCGTACCGCTGTATCACAAGCAAAAGCAGGAGCGGATATTATTGCTCCATCTAATATGATGGATGGTTTTGTTGTAGCGATTCGTGCAGGACTTGACGAAGCAGGATTTGAACATATTCCAATTATGTCTTATGCAGTCAAATATGCATCTAGCTACTATGGTCCATTCCGTGACGCTGCAGATGGAGCTCCTCAATTTGGCGATCGTAAATCCTACCAAATGGATCCATCGAACCGCCTAGAGGCATTCCGTGAGGCAGAATCAGATATTGAAGAGGGAGCAGATTTCTTAATTGTGAAGCCGGCTCTTAGTTATTTAGATATTATCCGAGATATGAAAAATAACTATCCATTACCGCTTGTTGCCTATAATGTTTCTGGTGAATATGCGATGATTAAGGCGGCAGCTATAAATGGCTGGATTGAAGAGAAAAAAGTTGTGCTTGAAACATTATTAGGCATGAAACGAGCAGGCTCTGATTTAATCATCACGTATCATGCAAAAGATGTTGCACGTTGGTTGGAGGAGAAATAAATGACACGTTCTTACGAAAAATCAAAACAAGCCTATGCTGAGGCGGTTCAGTTAATGCCAGGTGGTGTTAGCAGCCCAGTACGTGCATTCAAATCAGTGAATATGGACCCGATTTTTATGGAATCTGGCCATGGTGCGATCATTAAAGACATTGACGGCAATGAGTATATTGATTACGTACTATCTTGGGGTCCATTAATTTTGGGACATACACATCCAGAGGTAGTCAAAGCGATTGCTGACACAGCAGCAAAAGGTTCATCCTTTGGTGCGCCAAGCTATACAGAAAATCGTTTAGCTCAATTAGTATTAGATCGTCTACCAGGCATGGAAATGATTCGCTTTGTTTCTTCAGGAACAGAAGCTACAATGTCTGCGTTACGTGTAGCTCGTGGGGTTACAGGGCGAGATAAAATATTAAAATTTGAAGGTTCTTATCATGGTCATGGAGACTCTTTATTAATTAAAGCAGGTTCAGGAGTTGCGACATTAGGTTTACCTGATAGCCCTGGTGTTCCAGCAGATATTGCACGGAATACGTTAACAGTTGCCTATAATGATTTAGAAGGGGCAAAAGTTGTTTTCGAAAAATTTGGTGCAGAGCTAGCAGCAGTGATTGTGGAGCCTGTTGCAGGGAACATGGGTGTTGTACCACCAAAACCAGGTTTCTTAGAAGGTTTACGTGCACTTACATCTGAGCATGGCGCGTTATTAATCTTTGATGAGGTAATGACAGGCTTCCGTGTAGACTACGGTTGTGCACAAGGTTATTTTGGGGTAACGCCTGATATGACTACATTAGGTAAAGTTATTGGTGGAGGCCTCCCTGTAGGTGCATTTGCTGGGAAAAAAGAGATTATGGAGCAAGTAGCCCCTGCAGGACCGATTTATCAAGCGGGTACATTATCAGGAAACCCGTTGGCGATGACGGCTGGCTATGAAACGTTATCACGTTTAGATCACGGAACATATGATTACTTTAAACAATTAGGTGATCAGCTAGAGGCTGGTTTCCGTGAAGCAGCTACGAAATACAATATTCCACATACAGTAAATCGTGCTGGCTCAATGATTGGTTTCTTCTTTACAAATGATGAGGTTGTTGACTTTGCCTCAGCTAAAACATCTGACTTACAATTATTCGCGGAATACTTCCGATTGATGGCAGAGGAAGGCATCTTCCTGCCACCATCTCAGTTTGAGGGATTATTTATTTCTACAGCTCATACGGAAGAACACATTACTAAAACAGTAGATGCATTCTATAAAGTGTTTGCGCAATTAGCGCGATAAAAATGAGAGAGCATGATAGAAGAATTTCTATCATGCTCTTTTTTGATGACCAAAATGGAAAATAAGGTAGTGCTTGAGGAATGAATGAGAAAAATGAGGAACTAGCATATTAACTAGTAAGCAAGATCATCTATACTGGATGAAGGACCTGTTTTTGTCAAAATTATATCTTTCAGCATAGCCAAATTGTGGGCGATATCGTTTATAATATAGCTATTCATAAAAGAAAGTAGTGAATTGATATGGCAACAGGCACACATACAGTCGAAGTACCCGTAGGAATTGATCATGTATGGGATTTCGTCAGTGATATGGAAAAATGGGCAAAACTTGTCCCAGGTTATAATGCACATGAAATGATTGATGATAAACATTCAACATGGACATTTAAAGGTAATGTTGGTGTTTTGAAAAAAACAGTAGAAGTAGAAATTATCATTTTAGAATGGGTAGCGCCCTCAAAAGTAACATTCGAATTAAAGGGGCTTTCTGATAATTTCACTGGAAATGGCTATTTCCTTGCAGAAAGCATTGATGCTGAAAATACAAAAATGACAGGTTTTTTAGAAGTAGTCGCTGGCGGCTTGGCAGGACCTGTTTTAAATCCAATTTTCAAACCGATCGTTCCAAAAGCAACACAAATGTTAACAGATCGTGTAGCGAATAAAATTAAATTAGTACATGTTTAATTGAATGGAAGATCATTCATAAAATGGCATGCTAGATGAAATTCTCTAGCATGCCATTTTTTTACTAGAATGCTCTTTCGTTGTATGTAACTTGAAGCATTCTAGCATACTACCCTCCCAATTGTCATATGATGCAAAGGGAGGGATTATTATCGAACAAAAAACATGGAATATGCGCGAAACATTTTGTTTTCCTGGATACGGCTGCCCAACTGAAATAGCAGCAGTGCAAATTAAGCCTCAGTGGCAGGCAATGCAGTTAGAGGATTCACTTCGACTTATGGGCATCTACCACATCACCGCTCACGTTCGCTTTGATTTTCAAGATATGGAAGCATTTACAGACGATGAAGAACTAATTACAATTGATGCCCTTGATATCCAAGGCGATACTGGTTATTTTGAGTATGCTGTACCTTTACATGTGGATTTACCAAAAGAATCGGATCTTAAAGATTTAATGGTCAAAGATATTCGTCCTAGTCTAACAAATCAAATGTGTCAGCTTGAGTGGACAGTAACAAGTATTTTTAATGAATATGAGCCCATTGTTGAAAAGGATATGTTAGACAGTCAACACCTCTCTGTTCAAGCCTTCGAGCAAGAAAAGGCCATTGCTACGATTGAAGAAAGTATGCATATAGAACAACCCCAAGCCGTAGCAGCAGCTTCACGCCAAGAGAAAGTGACAACAGTAGATCAAAAAGCAGTGATGAGGGAATCCTCCAGTCATATTGTTGTGCGTGAATCTAGCTCCTGGCATGAAGTGCCTTCCATGATTTGGGACCTTACAGAAGAATATACACCGCTTAAAGTCCGTGTTTCAAATGATGTCTTTCAAAAGTAAATAGCAGAGAAGTAGCAGGAGCAATAAGAAGATTAGATCACCTGATGTTGGCACAATAATGACACGGATAAATTGAAAAGCACAAATGGGTACGATAATAGTTCTACAATAAAAACGAACCTGCCGTAGCCAAGGTGGTAAAAGCCAAGGGTTATACTTGCGTCGTCGCATTTGAATACTCACTTCCTTTCTATTTACTTTACTCTTACTAAAAGATGACTAAATCACTTGAAAAATGACACGTTTCTGCGGTACAATAAGGAAAATCAAATACAGATGCTATGATGGGGAAGAGTAAATTATATTTACATTTTCAGAGAGGAAACGGTTGCTGAGAAGTTTCTATTTGTACGTAATTGAAGGTAGCCCTTGAGCAGCTTTAGTGAACTAATAGTAGTTAAAGCCGGTTAAACACCGTTACCGAATTAAGAGCCAGTAATTTAGGCTGAGAAAATGTGATTTATTTACATTTATCTTATCTACTGCTGGAATTAAAGGTGGTACCGCGAACTAAAACTCCTTCGTCCTTTTTGACGAGAGGAGTTTTTTTGTTGGGTAAAAAAATGAACAGCGTTATTTTACCAACATTCTACAGACATTAGGAGGAGTCAATATGACAGAAAACATTTCAATGCCAACAAAATATGACCCGCAGTCCATAGAAGCAGGTCGCTATGAATGGTGGTTGCAAGGGAAATTTTTCGAGGCACAGCCTGAAAGCGGGAAAAAACCCTATTCAATCGTTATTCCACCACCAAATGTAACAGGAAAATTACACCTTGGTCACGCTTGGGATACAACATTACAAGATATTCTTATTCGTATGAAACGAATGCAAGGCTACGATGCACTATGGCTACCAGGTATGGACCATGCAGGTATTGCCACTCAAGCTAAAGTAGAAGCGAAACTGCGTGAAGATAATATTACACGTTATGATTTAGGTCGTGAAAAATTCCTTGAAAAAACATGGGAATGGAAAGAAGAATATGCTGGACATATTCGCGATCAATGGGCAAAGCTTGGCCTTGGATTAGACTATACGCGTGAACGTTTCACATTAGATAGTGGTCTTTCAGATGCTGTTAAAACAGTGTTTGTTCAATTATATGAAAAAGGTTTAATTTACCGTGGTGAACGCATTATTAACTGGGACCCTGCAGCGAAAACAGCATTGTCAGATATCGAGGTAATATACCAGGATGTGCAAGGTGCCTTTTACCATATGAAATATCCTTTAGCTGATGGTTCAGGATATGTGGAAGTTGCCACAACACGTCCAGAAACAATGCTAGGTGACTCTGGGGTAGCAGTTCACCCGAATGATGAGCGCTATAAGCATTTAATTGGTAAAACGGTTATTTTACCGATTGTAGGCCGCGAAATTCCAATTGTTGCAGACGATTACGTTGACATGGAATTTGGTACTGGGGTTGTTAAAATGACTCCTGCCCATGATCCAAACGACTTTGAAGTAGGTAACCGTCACAATCTAGAGCGCATCCTTGTCATGAATGAAGATGGCACAATGAACGATCTTGCTGGTAAGTATAAAGGAATGGACCGTTTCGAATGCCGTAAGCAAATCGTTGCTGATTTACAAGAAGCAGGCGTGCTAATCCGAATTGAAGAGCATATGCATTCAGTAGGACACTCGGAACGTTCAGGTGCTGTTGTTGAGCCATATCTTTCAGCACAATGGTTCGTTAAAATGCAGCCACTTGCTGATGCTTCCCTTGAACTACAAAAGGACGCAGAAGGGAAAGTAAACTTCGTACCAGCTCGTTTTGAAAACACATATTCTCGCTGGATGGAAAATATTCGTGATTGGTGTATCTCTCGTCAATTATGGTGGGGTCATCAAATCCCAGCTTGGTATCATAATGAAACAGGCGAAATCTACGTAGGGAAAGAAGCCCCAGCTGATGCAGAAAATTGGACACAGGATGAAGATGTCCTAGATACTTGGTTCTCATCTGCACTATGGCCGTTTTCTACAATGGGCTGGCCGGATGAAGCGAATGAAGAATATAAACGCTATTACCCAACAAATACACTTGTAACGGGCTATGATATTATTTTCTTCTGGGTATCTCGCATGATTTTCCAAGGTTTAGAATTCACAGGTCAACGGCCATTCCAAGATGTATTAATTCACGGCTTAGTACGTGATGGCGAAGGACGTAAAATGAGTAAATCACTTGGCAATGGTGTTGATCCAATGGATGTTATTGAACAATATGGTGCTGATTCATTACGTTACTTCTTAGCAACAGGTTCATCACCTGGTCAAGATTTGCGCTATACAACCGAAAAAGTAGAATCAGTATGGAACTTTGCTAATAAGATTTGGAATGCATCACGTTTTGCGCTTATGAATATGGACGGTATGACATTTGATGAAATCGACTTAACAGGTGAAAAATCCGTTGCTGACAAATGGATCTTAACGCGCTTAAATGAGACTATCGAACGTGTAACTTCTCTTGCAGAACGCTATGAATTTGGAGAAGTAGGCCGTGAACTTTACAATTTCATTTGGGATGATTTCTGTTCTTGGTACATTGAAATGGCGAAATTACCACTTTACGGTGAGGATGAAGCAGCTAAAAAGACAACTCGTTCTATTTTAGCTTACGTTCTAGATCAAACAATGCGTCTATTACATCCATTTATGCCATTCATTACAGAGGAAATTTGGCAGCACTTACCGCATGATGGTGAATCTATTACTGTGGCTGCATGGCCAACAGTACGTGAGGACCTTCATTTTGCTGATGAAGCAGATAATATGAAGCTCCTAATGGATATTATACGTTCAGTACGTAATATTCGTGCGGAAGTGAACACACCAATGAGCAAAAAAGTACCGTTATTTATTTCAGCAAAAGATGCTGCAACAGTGGCGGTTCTTGAGGCGAATAAAGCTTATTTAGAAAAATTCTGTAATCCTGATACACTAACAATTGGTGAAGGCTTAGAAGCGCCAGGTCAATCAATGACGGCAGTTGTGACAGGAGCACAAGTTTTCTTACCACTTGTTGGACTTATTAACCTAGAGGAAGAAATCGCTCGCCTTGAAAAAGAGTTAGAGAAATGGGCAAAAGAAGTGAAGCTTGTTACAGGTAAGCTATCAAATGAGAAATTTGTATCGAAAGCACCTGAAGCATTAGTGAATGCAGAGCGTGAAAAATTAGCGGATTATGAAAGTAAACATGCCGTTGTTTTAAAACGTTTAGAAGAGTTAAAAAATATGTAAGCTAGAAGCAATGGATGAGGAAAGTCATCCATTGCTTTTTTTGTGCGGCTTAGGAAAAACATATAGTGTTATTTACAATAATCTTTGGATTTATATATCAATACTAAAAAGAACTTCCACTGATAAATAATGACGTCAAATTATTTTAGACAATATGGGTGCTTTTCTAGATGCTCACCAGATGCATAAACAAAAGAGAGTGCTAACATGCAGTCGCTCACTGCGTGTTTTTTAGAGTTTTGACATTTAGCTATGTTATTAAATGATACTTGTACTAAAATAAAGGTATTGCAGTAAGAGGGAGTGTTTTCTATTGTTTAACACAATGAAGGAATGTACAAAATTTATCTTTACTTTAAAAGCAGTTGATCATAAACGTCAGCCTCTTGTACTCATGCGGGAAGTACTAGCTCATTTGAACAATCCACAAGACAAACTACGCGTTATCCATGTGGCCGGTTCAAATGGCAAAGGTTCAACAGTCAATGCACTAAGAGAAATGCTACAACATGCAGGTTACAAAGTAGGAGCATTTACGTCCCCGCATTTAGAGCGAGTTAATGAACGTATAACCATTAATGGCGTACAAATCTCTGATGAACAATTTTTATACTATTTCAATCAAGTTGCCGAAATAATAGAAGAGCAATACAATGGAGATTTTCCGAGCTTCTTTGAAGTAGTGACATTAATAATGTTCCAATATTTTGCCGATCGAGAAGTAGATTTAGCGCTTATTGAAACAGGTCTTGGAGGACGTTTAGATGCAACAAATGTTGTAACACCACTTTTAGCCATCATTACAACAATCTCTCTTGAACATACAGCATTTTTAGGTGACACATTTGCAAAGGTTGCTGCCGAAAAAGCTGGAATCATCAAGGATGGCGTACCTGTTGTCGTTGGTGTGGAGCATGAGGAGGCATTGGCTGTCATAAAAGCTACATCAGAAGAACGACATGCACCGTGCTTTATTTTAGGGCAAGATTTCAAGGTTTCCTCTATTTCCCAAAATACAGACTTTCAGCAATTTACATATGAAAGAGAACAGTTCAGGATGTCAAATATATCCTTAAAAATGGCTGGCCCTCATCAAATTAGTAATGCAAGTCTTGCGATAACGGCTATGCTCATCTTACGTGAGGAAGGAGCAATCACCATTGCTGACGATTCAATACGTCACGGTCTACGTCGTGCGCAATGGGCAGGACGCTTTGAACAATGGCCTAATCATATAATTCTAGATGGGGCGCATAATTCCGAAGGTACAGCTGCCCTTATTAAAACACTAGAAGGAGTCTATCCGCAAAAAAAATATCACTTTATTTATGCTGCATTAGCAGATAAGGATCATGCCAACAGCATTGCGTTAATGGATGCCGTTGCAACTTCTATTGCTTTTACACAAATAAATTTACCAAATGCGATGGATGCCGAAAGCTTAGCGATATTGTCAACAAATCCTAATAAACGACATCATCAAGAATGGCAACATACCGTTCAAACAGTCTTACATGAGAGACATAAAGAAGATATTGTGGTGATTACAGGTTCTTTATACTTTATAGCGGAAGTTCGACAATGGCTACAGGGGGATGGACAATGATACCAAGCTTTGATCATTATAAAGTGAAGTGGCAAGTCGAAAGTGATGATGTCATTAAACCTGGTCTAGCGGCCATTGAACAAGCTTTGTCTCTAGTAGGTAATCCGCAACAAACATTGCGTGTTGTCCATTTAGCTGGCTCTAATGGGAAGGGCTCTACATTAACCTTCCTAGAGGCCATTGCTCAAGAACATGGATTACGAGTGGGTAAATTTATGTCACCTTGTATAGTTGATGTTCATGATCAAATTCAAGTAAATGGTCAAGCTATTTCAGCTACTGAAATGGACCGAGTATTTCAACAAATGCAGCAAGCAGGACTTAGTGGGAAATTAACAGATTTTGAGCTCTTAACGGTAGTAGCCTTTTTACATTTTGTAAATAAGAAGGTGGATATCGCGTTGATTGAAGCGGGTATGGGTGGTTTATTGGATAGCACGAATGTCGTAACACCGATTGCTTCAATTATCCCGAGCATAGCTTTAGAACATACAAAGTTTTTAGGGGATACACTTGAAAGTATTGCCCATCACAAAGCGGGGATTATTAAACAACATTGCCCGGTCATTATTGGTGAATTACCAGACGAAGCGAAGCGTGTTGTTTATAATAAAGCTTCTGACAAAAGAGCCGCTGTTTTTGAATTAGGCCATCATTTTGCGATTATGGCCACTCCTGATGGGGAATGCTATACGAATGAAGCCCAACATTGCCAAATTTCAAACCTAACACGTTCCATGAAAGGTGGACATCAGGCAAATAATATGGCACTAGCTATCACAGCGTTTTTTGAAGTGGCTTCTGTTTTAAATGTATCGATCAATCATTCAGCCATTAGACAAGCGGTGCAAAATGCCTCGATTTTAGGACGTTTTGAAGAAATAATGCCTTTTATTATTTTGGATGGTGCTCATAATCCAGCAAGTGCAGAAAAATTAGTAGAAACGATTAAGAATGAGTTTCCTAGTGAACCGATCACATTTGTCATTGGTATACTAGCAGATAAAGATGTTCAGCAGATTTTACAAATTTTTGAGCAGGTTAGTGATGATTTTTATTTTGTTGATTTTGACAATCCACGTGCCATGACTGCGCAAAAAATGCTAGAGCTTTCTAATGCAACTTCAAAGACCGTCCTAGTTGATTATGCCTCCTTTTTACAGGCACAATCACAGAGCAAGCAAAGAACGGTTGTATCTGGCTCGTTATATTTATTAACAGCTGTCCGTAATAGATTAAAAGAATGAAAAGACTAGGGCTCTTGAGAGAGGGTCCTAGTTTTTTTATATATACTAGCAAACCTAGTTATGTATCAAAAAACAATAATTTCGCATTTACACTTCATAACCTACATATACTTATATCATATTGAATCATAGTATGTTTGAAAAAGTTACTCGTAGGATAGATAGGTGGAAGGATGAGGTGAAGATGAATGAAAATTGTCAATCATGTGATGAAAAAACAAATATTTCGAGCAATGATTATAGGTGGATTTGTTGGTCTATTAGGGGTAGCTATTTTTTTGGGTGCTTTACAAGCGAGTACGCAATTACCATTAAAGAAAAACGGTAGTGAAGTGGCAAATAATCAATCACAATCAGAGACGATTCCAACTGCCGGTGAGACAAGCAATACATCGAATGCATCGATGTTTTTTGCTAGCCAAGCAGGCGTCTACTCAAATTATGAGAGTGCCAGTTCATTCGTTGCAGAGTACCCTGCGTTAAAAGAGAGCGCAATTGTTCAAGTTGATGGGAAATTTTATGTATGGACAAGCATGGTGACTGAAGAAAGTCAGCTTGAATTTTTACAGGAACCTGCAACATTTAAAAAAGCCTTTAGTGTTAGTGGTGAAAGTTGTAAGGAGCCCACACTTGCGGAAATACCTGCAGCTTTAGCAGATAAAAATGCCACAAAATTAAATTTTAAGGAAAAAGGAAAAGATTCCACATTACCTGAGGATTGGCAATCTATTGGTGCGGCAGCCTCTACTATTTCCAACGATCTTAATATCATCCGCTTGCACGTTTTTTCTCATTATCAATCGAAGAATACGTGTCTACAGGTTAAATTTTAATCATAAAACATAGCGAAATCCTCGTTATCTTGATTTTTAAAAAATTTTCAAATAGCCCATTCTTCGCTATCATAAGGATAAGGAGGAATGGTCAGATAATGTTGAAAACAAATCATAAGCTTATACTTGCTTCTGCTTCACCTAGACGGAAGGAATTGCTTGGCATGTTAGCTCTTCCATTTGAGGTTATGACAAGTAAAGTGGAAGAAACAAGTGTACGAGCAGAAACCATGCAGGATTATGTAAAAGGAGTAGCTTTATTAAAGACACGCGATGTAGCCAAAAAAGCATCAGAAGCCACGATTATTGGCGCGGATACAATCGTAGTGTACGACAATGAGCTACTACATAAGCCAAAATCTCGTGAGGAAGCTATTTCTCACTTACAACGTCTATCAGACAATAAGCATGTTGTGATGACGGCTGTAGCCATTATTGAGCCAAGTGGTCAGGAAACTGTTTTTGTGGAAGAAACTACAGTTGTTTTTCACCAATTAACACAAAAACTAATCGAAGCATATGTAGATTCTGGTGATCCATTTGATAAAGCTGGTGGATATGGCATTCAAACAATCGGTACATTATTAGTTAAACGAATTGAAGGAGATTATAACAATGTTGTAGGTCTACCACTTGCAGCTTTGTTTTCGCAATTGGTAGCGCTACGAATAGTCCAATTTGCGAAGGAGTGAGTATGTTTGCTAGAAGTACCAACTTTAATGATACGTGATGTCAATATGGAGGATCGTCCCCGTGAACGGCTACTACGGCAAGGGGCTGAAAGTTTGTCTAACCAAGAGCTACTTGCTATTTTGTTAAGGACAGGCACAAAGGAAGAATCTGTGCTAGTTCTTGCCAATAGAGTTTTAAATGTTTTTGAACGACTACACCATCTGAAGCACGCAACCATCGAAGAAATGGTGGCCATTAAAGGAATAGGAGAGGTAAAAGCTATTCAATTATTAGCAGCCATTGAACTTGGAAGACGTCTGGCTCAGAAGCATAATGATGAAAAATTTACTATTCGCTCTCCACAAGATGCAGCGGCCTATTTAATGCCTGATATGACTTCGCTTAATCAGGAACATTTTGTCGTTCTGTTTTTAAATATCAAGAATCAAATTATTCATAAACAAACGATTTTTATTGGCAGTTTAAATGCCTCCATCGTACATCCTAGGGAAATTTTTCGTGAAGCTGTCAAGAGATCTGCTGCTTCAATTATTTGTGCCCATAATCACCCTAGTGGAGTTCCAACGCCAAGTACGGAGGATATTGAAGTTACGAAGCGTATCGTTGAAGCTGGTTATATTATCGGCATTGAATTAATCGATCATGTTATTATTGGTGATCATCAATTTATTAGTTTGAAGGAAAAAGGATATTTTTAACTCTGCATGTATTGTGCAGAGTTTTTTGCTTTCGGTAGGAGGGGCTAGCAATACCTAATGATTACATCATGTAAGTCAGCTAAAAAATCTGTGCAATAATAACATCAAAGTGAGAATGATAGGTAGTCATAAAATTTTTGTATTTTTTTGTGGTATATTGGCGAACCTTTTTCCTTACAAATCGTTAATGTATTCATAGAAACTCTATTATCTTCACAAAAATTGGTAGCCTGATACACATTGTTTTATGAGAATAAAAATTATATGCTAATCTATACGTACTATTTTTAGTTTAAGAGGGAATTAAAATAGTATCTTTTCTGTGAGATGGAGTATGTGGCACTACAAATTCTTGCGTTATTCCGTTATAATGAAAGGTATGAATTTTATCTTTATTCAGGAAGGACTCCCATCGAAAATTGGTGGTGAGGTGAATGAGTGTGTAGTTTTTTCGTGGTGTGAATCACCGGCTGATGAAGATAAACAATTTGACGGATGTTATGGATTTTGAGAGGAGTCAATTGTGTAGATACACTACACAATTCAATTTTCCTATACATTGTCGTCAAAGATAATGGATGTCAACGAAAGTATGGCTTATATAGAAAGGGAGTACACAATTTGTTTGGACTAGGAAGTAAAGATGTCGGGATTGACCTCGGCACAGCGAATACATTAGTGTTTATTAAAGGAAAGGGAATCGTTTTACGTGAACCTTCAGTGGTAGCAAAAAATACAAAAACAGGAGATATCGTTGCCGTTGGTAATGATGCGAAAAATATGATTGGTCGTACACCTGGCTCAATCGTAGCAATTCGCCCAATGAAAGATGGTGTTATTGCTGATTTCGATATTACAACAGCAATGATTGAGTATTATTTAAAAGAAGCATGTAAAAACTCCGGCGGTAACTGGAAAAAACCAAATGTTATGATTTGTGTGCCGTACGGTATTACATCAGTTGAACAACGTGCGGTTATTGATGCTGCTCGACAAGCCGGTGCAAAAGAGGCTTTCACAATCGAAGAGCCATTTGCAGCAGCGATCGGTTCTAATCTACCTGTATGGGATCCTACTGGCTCAATGGTTGTTGATATCGGTGGTGGTACAACAGAAGTTGCAGTTATTTCATTAGGTGGTATTGTAACAAGTGAATCTGTACGTGTTGGTGGGGATGCTATGGACCAATCTATCATCTCATATATTCGTAAAACGTATAATTTAACAATTGGTGAACGTACAGCAGAAGCTGTGAAAATGGAAATTGGTACTGCCTTAGCAGAAGGTTCAGAGGAAAAAATGGAAATTAGAGGACGTGACCTGTTAACTGGTTTACCGAAGACAATTGAAATTTCTTCACAGGAAATTTCTGAATCATTACGTGAAGCTGTTGCATCTATAATTGATGGTGTTCGAAAAACATTAGAACAAACTCCTCCTGAATTGTCTGCTGACGTTATGGAACGCGGAATTGTTTTAACTGGTGGTGGTGCGCTATTAACTAACTTGGACAAAGTGATTAGCCAAGAAACAAACATGCCAGTATTTATCGCGGAAGATCCGTTAGACTGTGTAGCAATCGGTACAGGTAAGGCTTTAGATCATATCGACTTAATTCGTCAACAACAAGTTAAAGGGTAAGGGGGTTTAGGCAATGCCACACTTTTTTTCAATAAGAAAGTAATTTTGCTGCTCGTAGGCATGGTATTTCTTGTGGCATTGATTAGCTTCTCATTACGTGATCGGACGAATGCAACTTTACCAGAGCAAATTATTAAAGATACTGTCGGCGTCGCACAATCAATTGTTGCGAAGCCGGCAAATTATATTAATGGCATTTTTAATAATATTGACTCCCTCTTAAACACGTACGAAGAAAATAAACGTTTAAAAGCACGCTTAGAAGATTTTGCAGTTGTACAAGCTGAGGCTACGGATTTAAAATCAGAGAATAGCAAGCTTCGAGAGCTATTGGGTAAAACTGAGAGCTTAAAAGCATTTAATCCAATTCATGCAACAGTGATTGCTAGAAATCCTGACCAATGGGAAGAGAAAATTATTTTAGATAAAGGGTCTTCTCATGGAGTTCAAAAGAATATGGCAGTTATGACGGCGAAAGGACTAGTTGGTAAGATTACACTAGTAACACCTTTCACATCTGAGGTAGAGCTTTTATATACAAATAATCCAAACTATCGTGTATCTGCGATGGTGTTAGGAGAAAAAGAAGCATACGGTTTAATCGAGGGCTTTGATGAAGAACGTAATGAACTCATTATGAAGCGAATCGATTCTAGCAAGAAGGTTAAGGAAGGCGAGCAAGTAGTTTCTTCAGGGCTTGGTGGAATTTTCCCTAAAGGTGTCCCGATTGGAGAAATTACAGAAGTTAGTACAGATGATCATGGCTTAACGAAAATGGCTTATGTCAAACCATCTGCTGAGTTTTCAATTTTAGAGCATGTCGTGATTGCAAAGCGTACGTCAACAGCTATTGATGGCTCAGATGGCAATGCAACAAATAAGGATTTATCGAATCCGCCAGAGGCGAATAAAGAGGAGGCGGAGTGATGGTTCGATTTCTCATTCCCTCTGTGGCGGTTTTACTGTTCTTAGTAGAACCAGAGTTTGCCATGCTTTCCCCAATTGAAATTAAAGGGGAAGTCTATTATCTGATACCGCGTTTTTTAATCTTATATTTAATTTTTATATCCATCTATTACAGCCGTCAACGTGCGGTAATGTATGGACTTTTTTTTGGTGTCTTGTATGATGTCTTTTACATTGATATTATTGGATTATATTCAGTACTTTATCCACTTATTTGTTTTTTAGCAGGGTCTATCGTGAAAGTTATACATCAGCACTTAGTTGTGACAACGACAATTTCAGTTGTTCTAGTAGCAATTTTAGAATTTATACTCTATCAATTCTTCTTCTTAATCGATTTTACAGCAATACCTTTAGCGGATTTCTTACGTTCACGACTATTGCCAACAATCATTGCCAATGCTTTATTTTTAATGATTCTTGGTTGGGCCTTCAAATATCTAATTAATGCGCGTGTCTTACAGAGAGCACGTGAAGTTTCTTAATAAAGAACAACGTGAGGTGAGGCATTCATGAAAAAACAGTTAGTTAATATGAAGGGAACGAAGGACGGTTTTGTACTACGCCTAGACGACCAATGTGCGTATGGCGAGTTAGTGGAAGAATTAAAGAAAAAAGTTTTAGAAGGCGGTATCGATGGTAAAGTAGATGTACAATTATACTTAGGCTATCGATACTGTACTGATGACCAAATTAATGAATTGATCAAAATTGTCGAAGAAACAGAGCAACTTATTGTATCAAAGGTGCAAAGTGAAGTACTGACTGTCCATGAAAGCAACCAGAAAATGATTGAAAGTCAACAAGATACATATATTGGCGTGGTCAGATCAGGACAAATTCTGCGTTCGTCAGGAGACATTATCATCGTTGGAAATGTAAATCCGAATGGTCGTGTAGAGGCTGGTGGTAATGTATATGTCCTAGGTAAATTGAAAGGGATTGCACATGCAGGCGTGCATGGTAATAAAGAAGCCATCATTGCGGCATCTCGATTCGAAGCCACACATATCATGATTGCCGATCAAGCTCAGGCAATGTCAGATGAACATGTAAAAGCGATGAATCAAGCAGAAATGACTTGTGCTTTTATTGGCTACGATGGACGGATTACGTACGATCAAATTCATGCCTTAAAAAATATTCGACCATTGTTAAATGTGTCTAAGGGAGGAAGCTAGTGTGGGAGAAGCGATCGTCATAACTTCAGGTAAAGGCGGTGTCGGTAAAACAACGACAACGGCTAACCTTGGGACTGCATTGGCTCTACAAGGTAAAAAAGTATGTTTAGTCGATACAGATATTGGCCTGCGTAATTTAGATGTAATTTTAGGCCTAGAAAATCGTATTATTTATGACCTAGTTGATGTGGTGGAAGGACGCTGCAAAATTCACCAAGCATTAATTAAGGATAAGCGCGTAGATGAAAAACTATTTTTATTACCTGCTGCTCAAACAACAGATAAAAATGCTGTTACCCCAGAGCAAATGAAGAGCTTAGTAGAGGAATTGAAAAGAGATTATGATTATGTGTTAATTGACTGTCCTGCTGGTATAGAACAAGGCTATCGTAATGCCGTTGCTGGTGCAGATCATGCGATTGTTGTCACAACACCTGAGATTTCTGCTGTTCGTGATGCGGATCGAATTATCGGTTTACTTGAGCAAGAGGAAATTACAGCACCTAAACTAATCATTAACCGTATACGACAACATATGATGAAGAGCGGTGACACATTGGATGTCAATGAAATTACAACCCATCTATCTATTGATTTATTAGGTATTATTGTAGATAGTGAAGGAGTAATTTCTTCTTCAAATAAAGGGGAGCCAATCGTCATGGACCCATCCAATAAAGCATCATTAGGCTATCGAAATATCGCTCGTCGTATTTTAGGTGAATCGGTGCCTTTGATGGCTATTCAAGACGAGCAAAGAGGAATGTTTTCTAAACTTAAAGCGCTATTTTCAAAATAAATTAAAACCTTTTCGTGCAATTGTACGAGAAGGTTTTTTCTTGTGCATGTTTGGACATGCAATCTCATATAGTGTGGAAAAAAGGATGAGAGCTTGTTTAAAAAATGGAAATGGTTCGTCACGATATTACTTGTGGCAGCAATTATGCTTGTAATTCGTTTAGAGGATCAGGGTGTAGTGGATACACCTGTTCGGAAGCTTGTGACAACCTCTGCTGATTTAACGTATTTAAGTGAGCTCGGGCAAAGCTGGTTCGAAAAAGAAAAAGAGACGATCATGGTATCTAGTGATGTAGGGCAAGCAGATCTTTTAACATTTGCCAACGCCCAAGTTTTTAAAGAAGGCTATTTATTGCAGTATGATGTAGGTTTGCCAGTCTATGCTGGTCAGACAGGCTTAGTTGTTTTTACTGGACATACAAAGTATACAGGTAAGACCATGACCATTAGTTACGAAGATGGTACAACAGTATCTTATGGGATGCTAGATAGTTTAGCACAACTACCTTATACATCTATTCAAGCAAATGATTTAATTGGCATGAAAGAAGCGGGTCAACTTTATCTTTCCATTGAAAAGGGAGATACCCATTACGATTTAGAGCAAATTGTACAATGGCTCGAAATGTCGGAGACCAATGAAGATTAAATTACATCTTCTGTGCATCCCTCTTGTGTTTGTCATGATTTTGAGTGGGCAATTAGCTTATTACGCCATTATATTATTTTCATTGTTATGGCACGAGGCAGGGCACTTAATTGCAGCATTATTGTGCGGTGTCAAGGTGAAATCATGCGTCATTACACCATATGGGGGAGAAATTCAATTTGAAAATCCAGCGGTTGTGCAAGCGTCGTCACTCCTATGGATTGCATTAGGAGGACCAATCGCTACCATTATTGGGATTGGCCTCGCTTTTTTTATGCCTGAACTACTTGCTACTAGACTTATAAGCGTGCAACTAGTGTTATTGGCTGTAAATATTGTTCCTATCATACCGTTAGATGGGGGGAGAATATTTTTAGCCTGGCTCTTTTTACATCACCCAAGAGCTCAGTTGGTGGAAAGTTATTATTGGCTATCCTTCATCGTTTCGACTATACTTTTATTCATCACGTTGCTTTTTTTGCCACAATCTATTTTTTTAGCAATTATCATTTTATTTATTTGGCTTCAAGCATGGAAAGAATGGCATTATCGAAAATATCGAATAGCCTTTGAAAAATATGTTATGAATAGATTGACTTAAAATAAATCATGTGGTAATATTTTAATGTTATTGTTTGTAGCACCCGTGCTACTACAACCGCTCTGGAAAGGTTTAAGTATCTGATAGGATCACCTTTATTAAACAGGCGAGTCTGAGTCTAAGAGGAGGTGCAGTAAAATGTACGCAATTATTGAAACTGGTGGTAAACAAATCAAAGTAGAAGCTGGTCAAGAAATCTATGTTGAAAAATTAGGCGTAGAAGCTGACGAGGTTGTAACTTTTGATAAAGTTTTATTCGTAGGTGGCGAAAACGTTAAAGTTGGCGCTCCATTCGTAGAAGGCGCTACTGTAACAGCTAAAGTTGTGAAAGAAGGCCGTGCGAAAAAAATCGTTGTTTTCAAAATGAAAGCTAAAAAGAACTACCGTCGTAAACAAGGTCACCGTCAACCTTACACAAAATTAGTTGTTGAAGCAATCAACGCTTAATTGTGAGGTGTAGCGAATGATACAAGTTACGATTCATCACGATGAAAATAGACATGTGTCAGCATTCGAATTTTCAGGACATGCTGGTTACGATGAATCTGGCAAAGATTTAGTATGTGCAGGAGCGTCGACTATTGCCATTGGTACAGTCAATGCTATTTATGCATTATTACAGATTCAACCAGAAATCGAACAAGCAGCTGAAGGTGGAGGCTATCTGAAGGTAGATTTACCATTAGATTTAGAGCCTGAAATAGATGCAAAACTACAGTTAATTGTTCAAGTAATGACTGCCCAAGTGTATTCTATGGTGCAAAATTACGGACAATACATCCAAATCAACTACAACCAAGTAGGAGGTGGAACTCGATGAAATTATTATTAGCATTAGACCTTCAACTTTTCGCATCGAAAAAAGGGGTTGGTTCTACTAAAAACGGACGTGACTCTGAGTCTAAACGACTTGGTGCTAAACGTGCTGATGGCCAATTCGTAACTGGTGGTTCAATTCTTTACCGTCAACGCGGTACAAAAATTTACCCAGGTACAAACGTAGGTCGTGGTGGTGACGATACACTATTTGCTAAAGTTGACGGCGTTGTGAAATTCGAACGTTTAGGTCGCGATCGCAAACAAGTATCTGTATACCCAGCAACACAAGAAGCTTAATCTTTTATAAGATAACATAAAGCGGAGGACTGCATTTATTGCAGTCCTTTTTTTGGCTAAATTTCAATGACTTTTAGTACATGTTTTTATGAAAGCATAGTAACTGGTACAGAAGTCTCCCTCTTCTATAGGTGATGAGAAGAATGTAGTTTATCACGTTAACTTCTCAATCGAAACATATTATGCTAAGGCATAATTGAATAAAGAATTAGGGAAAATTACAGCAAAACTTGTTATACTAGTAAGGATAACTTTATTGGAGTGAATGGGATGAACAATCAATCACTAACCATTAGTGAAGTATTACGTTTTGCAAATCATGATTATGTGAATCAACTGCAACTGATTCGCATGAATTTAGATTTAGGTAGAATTGATGAAACAAAGGAACTTATTCAGCATTATTCAGAACAACTAAGAGTGTTTTCTATCCTCAATCGACTACAATTACCACAAACAATAGAATGGCTACAAACAGCAGGATGGCGTTATCCATCATTAGTATGGAAGCTAAGCGGTGAGATAAAAAAGCCTGTGACCAATGATATTGATCAGGAAGTTGTAGATTATTTAAACAAAACAGTTTTGCATGTTTATGATACATTAGATCCGTTTACAGAGCAGATCCTAACGCTTGATGTACGTGTTGACGATCATACATTTGCCGTGACATTCACGCTAAATGGGTTATGGAGTGCTGATGCATTCACCGAAAAAGGTTTGAAACAATTCGACATTCAAACAATTGAGCAGTCAAATACGCGCTGGCAATATGTCTTGAGTGCAAATAGGGAGTGAACTAAATGTTTGTCGATCACGTAAAAATTTATGTTAAAGGTGGCGACGGCGGAGACGGTATGGTAGCCTTTCGTCGTGAAAAATATGTACCCAATGGTGGTCCAGCAGGTGGCGATGGTGGACATGGTGGTAATGTAGTATTTGAAGTAGACGAAGGTCTCCGTACATTAATGGACTTCCGTTACAAACGCCATTTTAAGGCTCCTCGTGGTGAACATGGGATGAGTAAAGGCATGCATGGTAAAAATGCTGATGATTTAATTATTAAAGTGCCACCAGGAACAGTGGTTATCAATGAGGAAACGAACGCTGTCATTGCCGATTTAGTCGAGCACCAACAAAGAGCTATTATTGCAAAAGCAGGACGCGGTGGCCGTGGGAATTCAAGATTTGCCACACCTGCTAACCCAGCGCCAGAACTTTCTGAAAAAGGTGAGCCAGGACAAGAATTAAATGTTATATTAGAGTTAAAAGTTTTAGCAGATGTAGGGTTAGTAGGTTTCCCAAGTGTTGGTAAATCAACGCTTTTATCTGTTGTTTCTGCAGCTAAACCAAAAATTGGTGCTTATCATTTTACAACCATTGTACCGAATTTAGGGATGATTGAAACAGATGATCACCGAAGCTTTGCGATGGCAGATTTACCGGGGCTAATCGAAGGAGCACACGAAGGGGTAGGATTAGGCCATCAATTTTTAAGACATATTGAGCGTACACGGGTTATTGTTCATGTCATTGATATGTCAGGAATGGAAGGCCGCGATCCGTATGAGGATTATTTAACAATCAATGAAGAACTGAAACAATATAATCTTCGTTTAACAGAGCGTCCACAAATTATTGTTGCCAATAAAATGGATATGCCAGATGCAGAAGAAAACTTAGCGGAATTCCGCCAAAAGGTCGGAGAGGAAGTACAAATCTTCCCGATTTCTGCTATTTCACGTCAAGGGTTAAAAGAGCTTCTATTTGCCATTGCGGATCTATTAGAAGTAACGCCTGAATTCCCTCTATATGATGACTTAGAGGAGCAATCAGAGGCAACAGTCATGTACAAGCATGAAGCAAAAGGCGAAGATTTCGAAATTACTCGTGATGATGATGGTACCTTTATTATTAGTGGTTATGCGATTGAACGTTTATTTAAAATGACAGACTTTAGCCGTGAAGATGGAATTCGTCGTTTTGCTCGACAATTGCGTGCAATGGGTGTGGACGAGGCTCTTCGAGAACGTGGAGCACAAGATGGCGATACAGTACGCCTACAAGAGTTTGAATTTGAATTTGTCGATTAAGACATGAGTTTTAGGGGGAAGCGTATGAAGAATGTTGCGAATCAGCGATATTATTTAGTTCGTGAGGATGTTTTAACGGATGCAATGCAAAAAACTTTGGAGGCGAAACACCTACTATCAAGTGGTTCAGTATCCTCCATTTGGGATGCGGTAAAGCAGGTGGATTTATCGCGAAGTGCGTTTTACAAATATCGTGATGCGGTTTTTCCTTTTCATTCAATTGTGCAGGAACGCATTTTAACAGTCTTTTTACAGCTTCAAGATAGAAAAGGAACACTTGCCAAGCTTTTAGAAACGGTGACCATTACACATTGTAATGTATTGACAATTCATCAAACAATCCCTATTCAGGGTCGTGCTAATGTTACATTATCATTGGATGTAACGAGCATGACTTGTGACCTTGATGATCTCATCCAGCAATTAAAACGCTTAGATTTTGTTGAATCAGCAGAAGTGATTAGTTCTGGTGCATTATAAGTATTGTAGTGTTCAAAGCCTTTAATTTTTGATAAAAATGACAATTATCGTATTGAATAAGTCTATAGGTAAAAAATACGATAACAAAGCTCAAATAAGGAGCTGTCCCAACAGTGATTGCACAGGAGGGACTGCTCCTTATTGTGCCATAAAGGAGGTATTTGCAATGACAAAGCAACAATGGGAAAATCGAATTGCCTATTTAGGACCAGAAGCATCATTTACATACTTAGCAACAAAGGCTACTTTTCCAAATGAGTGGCTTATACCATGCGCAACGATTCCAGAATGTATTGAGGCTGTCGCAGAGGGAAAGGTTGATTTAGCTGTCGTACCTTTAGAAAATGCCTTAGAAGGTTCTGTAACGTTAACATTAGATTACTTATTCCATGAGGCAACACTGTATGTGACTGGTGAATTACTCCTTAAAATCCAGCAACATTTAATGGTCAATAAAGCGCAGAAGGATCATTGGCAATCGATCGAGGGTGTCTATTCCCATCCTCATGCGCTTGCACAATGTCATAAATATTTATTTTATCGTTTCAGTCATGTACCATTACATCAAACTACTTCAACTGCAGCTGCAGCAAAATATGTATCTGAAAACCCAGAAGAATGTATAGCGGCAGTCGGTAATGCGGCGGCAGCGGAAAAGTATGGCCTTGAAATAGTGGAGTCGAATATCCATGATTTCCATTTTAACCATACACGCTTCTTTGTATTGTCTAAACAAAATAAACGCTTGCCACAAGAGCTATCAGAGGGGCAAGCAAAAACGACATTTATGATAACATTGCCGACTGATCGTTCAGGGGCGTTACATCAGGTGCTTTCTGTTTTTGCCTGGCGTCAACTGAATTTAAGTAAAATTGAATCACGTCCACTTAAAACAGGTTTAGGCGATTATTTCTTCATGATTGATGTATTAGCAGATGAAAAAGAACCGATGATGCGTGGGGCAATGGAAGAGCTTGCTGCCCTAGGCTGTAAGGTCAAGTCACTGGGTACCTACTTTACTTATTTAACTTCAGACGATGCAGAGTAACGATAAGGAGGAAATGTGATGGGTGGGATCATTTTATTTGATGGTGTCTGTAATTTTTGTGATAGCACGGTTCAATTTATTATTAAGCGTGATCAAGCTGGCTATTTTCAATTTGCCTCACTTCAAAGTGATTTTGGCCAAAACCTACTAGCGCAGTTCAATATTTCAAAGAATATAGATAGTGTGATTCTTATTGAACATGGGCAAGTTTTTTTTGAATCAACAGCTGCTCTAAAAATATGTAAGAAATTAGATAGGCTGTGGCCTTGCTTGTATCTTTTCATCCTCGTGCCACCATTTATACGCAATGCGCTATACCGCCTATTTGCCAAATATCGCTATCGTTTATTCGGTCAGAAAAGTGAATGTCTTTTGCCAACACCTTCTCAACGACAAAGATTCCTCTCCTAATATGATAGGGGTACCCGCGGAGAGAAGACTATACCTACAATAAAACACAAAGCACCGTTTGACATGATATCCCAGACGGTGCTTTTTTATTTATTGATCTTGCACTAAGTATCCCTTTTTTTCTAGAGCTTGTTCAATCAAAGTTAATACCTCAACAGAAGGTGCAGTAATAACATGCAAATGAATGCCGCCTGTGAGAGCTGATAAATAATTTGCCTGTGTTTCGTTAACACGTTCTATAAATTGTTTCACTTCATGACGGTTAGATACCATAATCGATGCTATGAGTTCTCCGTATATTGGGTGCTCGACAATGACATTTTTCACTGTACCACCACAATCAACAATCGTCATTAATTCATCTTCTGTTTGATCAGAGGTATGCAAACAAGGGAGAGTGCGTTCAACAGTTTGCTGTAAATGTTCCTGATGCATATAAAGGTAGCCCTGACTCGTTGCAATAATGGGCTCATTTCTTGCCTTTAATAAAGTCATATCATTGACGATCACTTGTCTAGAAACATTAGCAAACTTAGCCAAGTCTGTCCCAGTTATAGGAGTTTTACTTTTTTTTAATTGTGTTAATAGTTGCAGTCGGCGTTCTTCGCCTAACATTTTTTTCATAAGAGTTCACCTCTGCTCATAGTAAAGGAATCCGCATTCCTTATGATTAAGTGTACCATGAAGCATTTCTAACTTGCTGAAATTTTTGTATCCAAATGAAACATTGAACATATGATACGTAGAGAGGAAGGGAGGAAAAAATTGCGTATTCATATTGTTCAAAAGGGAGACACATTGTGGAAGATTGCGAAAGAGTACGGCATTTCGTTTGAAGATTTGAAGCGGCTCAATGTCCATCTTGCCAACCCAGACTATATTGTTCCAGGCATGGAGATTATATTGCCTGAAAAAATAAACAAAGAGCCGCATAGAGATTCACATAAAGAAATGCCGAAAAAGGAAACACAAGTGCATAAGGAGACACCGACAAAGGAAAGCCCTAAAAAGGAGGTACAACGACCGATGCCACCGCCACCGCCGATTGTACCACCACCACCAGCTCCTATGCCAATGCCAGAACCACAAATGATTCCAATACCAATACCAATGCCAATGCCAATGCAGATGCCCCAACAACCGATGTGGGTACCGCAGCCTGTGGAAATGAATTGGCACCAACAAGTGGTAATGCCACAAGTAGAACAAACTGTTACTCCGCCACCAGTACAAATACAGCCACCACCGCCGCCAGCACCTACACCGCCACCACCACCAGTAGCAAAACCAAAGCCAATGCCCGTGCCACAACCAGCACCACAGCCACCAATGCATATCATGCCACAAATGCCTGTTGTACCACATTGCTCAAGTTGTCACCAGCCGATTTATCATCATCAAATGTGGTGGCCAATGCAGATGCAGCCACAGGTAGAGCATTATGCGATGCCACAGCCACCGATGTCCTATGATATGCCAGATCATAAGGTTGGGGGGATGGAAGACTTTTTAGAATCTACGTCACCGTTTTTCCCTACTCATAATGAGCAAATGAAACCACAATTTGATATGATGCCTAATATGAATATGGGGATGCCTGATATGAATATAGGCCAATCTTGTGGTTGTGGTAGCCAACCAATGCCGATGCCAATGCCAATGCCAGACATGAATATGGGTCAATCTTGTGGCTGTGGTACAAAACCAATGCCAATGCCAGACTGTGGTTGTCATAACCAACCAATGATGATGCCTAATTGGCAAATGGATCCTTGCCAATGTCAACCGCCGTGCCCATCAGGAGCAGGACCATGGATGTCACCGCACTATTTCCCAGGCGGGATGACGCCTTATCGATGGTGAAAAAGCGTATATAGTTGAAGAGGTAAAGCCAAATATTTGGAAATATAAGTATCAATCGAATAATTATTTTGTTAAACGAGCAAAGCAAGTGGAAATTGCGGAGAAGGTGAGAGCTATTCATCGCCAGTTAGGAAGATTGGAGCCTTCTCTCATTTTACCAATAGTCCAAAGCGATGATGAGCAATTAATTGTGCAAGTCTGGCAAGAGGGAAGTCATGGCGCTAACTTTGCACATAAAAAGGATCGTAAGGAATCTCTTAAATTATTAATTGCTTTACATGATACACATAAAAAAATTGCTTGGCAGCGAGTGCCGGGCTTGCATACCTACTCACAACTTTTAAAGTGGCAAATGCGTCATATGCGTTTTAAAAGTAGAAGAAATGAGTTTCGAGCATTTCTAACAAAAGAAGAAATAGATCAAATTTTGCACTACAGCGATAAATCGCTACAATTGATTGCACTAGAGGATGTACCAGAAAAAGACATCACACTCTTACATGGGGATGTTGTCCATCATAATTTTTTATGGTGCTCTGATGGACAATTGCGTTTAATTGATTTTGATTTAGCACATCTTGGAGAAGCGGATGATGAATATATTTTATGGTTGCATCGGGTATTACCAGCTGTTGATTATGACCTTGCAAAGGTTTTTGCTGAATTACCGGAGCTGAAGCGATTGGATAAAAGAAAGCTCCATCGTTTGAAATATCCGAATGAATTATTACGTGAATGGCTTTTTGCAGTGGATTTACCATTAGAGCAACAGCTAGTATTTTTAGATTATTTAGTGCCATTTACAAAACGAGCCCTCACCTATTGGCCAAAACTGTGGTACGATATTGATAGATTTGTCAAGAAATGACCGTCATTTGGCGGTCATTTTTGTCTGAGAGCAACGCTTTTCATACTACTTTTTGTCGAGCATTCGTTCGCTATATGCTATAATCGAAGACGATGATTGTGAGGGATTATGGATGTATGATTATTTAAAAGGACAAATTACTCGTATTACACCAGAATATATTGTACTTGAACAACAGGGTATTGGCTGGCAACTTAATACCCCTAACCCGTTTGCGTTTCGAGCATCTGCTCTTGAACAACAGATATACGTTCATTTGCATGTTCGAGAAGATGCACAGGTTTTATATGGTTTCCCTAATCTAGATCAACGAGAACTGTTTAGAAAGCTAATTTTAGTATCTGGTATAGGACCAAAGGGGGCTCTAGCTATTCTAGCTACAGGCAACCCGCAACAGGTTATTAGTGCGATTGAACGGGAAGACGAGGCGTTTTTAGTAAAGTTCCCTGGAGTAGGGAAGAAAACAGCTCGTCAAATGATACTAGATTTAAAAGGTAAGCTAGGCTCTCTATTAGATACAATAGAGTTACCTAGTACAGAAGATGAGCTACCGTTATTTGGTGTCAATCCTTATAAACATGAACTAGAAGAAGCCATACTTGCCTTAATGGCACTTGGTTATTCTGAAAAGGAGCTCGAAAAAATTCGACCACAGCTTGAGGATAATGACAAGCTTGAGACGACAGATGCCTTTATGAAACAAGCACTGCAACTACTGTTAAAATTAAAATAAGAAAAGGAGGGAAGGTACATGTCTGAACGTATGATGGCAAGTGAGGCAGGAAGCTATGATGAGCAATTTGAATTATCTTTACGCCCACAAAGACTAGCACAGTATATTGGGCAGCATAAAGTAAAGGAAAATTTACAAATATTCATTGAAGCAGCAAAGCTTCGCCAAGAAAGTTTAGATCATGTGCTGTTATATGGGCCTCCAGGACTCGGGAAAACAACATTAGCTGCTGTTATCGCGAATGAGATGAATGTCAATGTCCGTATGACAAGTGGACCAGCGATTGAGCGTCCAGGAGATTTAGCAGCTATTTTAAGTTCACTAGAGCCTGGGGACGTTTTATTTATTGATGAAATTCATCGACTCCCCCGTGCCATTGAAGAAGTGTTATATCCAGCAATGGAGGACTTCTGTTTAGATATTGTGGTTGGGAAAGGTCCAGAAGCACGTTCAGTTCGACTTGATTTACCTCCCTTTACCCTTGTAGGTGCTACAACAAGAGCTGGCGCCTTATCTGCCCCTCTAAGAGACCGTTTTGGAGTTTTACTACGATTAGAATATTACGATGATCGTTCTCTTGCAGAAATTGTGGTGCGCAGTGCTCATTTATTTGAAGTGGAAATTGAGCAAGTAGCGGCAATGGAAATGGCGAGGCGTTCACGTGGAACCCCCCGAATAGCCAATCGTCTATTGAAACGAGTGCGAGATTATGCACAAGTGCTTGGAGATGGTATGATAACGGAGGGACTTGCACAGCAAGCGCTAGAACTGTTACAAGTCGATCCTAGGGGTCTTGATCATATTGATCATAAACTTGTCACGAACATGATTGAGCGCTTCCGAGGAGGTCCAGTGGGCTTAGATACACTTGCTGCATCAATTGGTGAGGAAAGGGTTACGATAGAGGATGTATATGAGCCCTATTTGATGCAAATTGGCCTAATTCAGCGTACACCACGTGGAAGAGTAGCCACACATTTAGCTTACGAACATTTTGGATATGAATATCCCCAACAAACATAATAGAAGGAAGTTTTTTTCATGCGTGTAGAAGATTTTGATTTTGAATTACCAGAGGAGCTCATTGCCCAAACACCATTAGCCGATCGTACAGCAAGTCGATTAATGGTCGTAACACCTGGTTCCAATAAAGTAGAGCACCACCATTTTGCTCATATTTTAGATGAGCTACATGCAGGAGACTGTCTTGTATTAAATGATACAAGAGTCTTACCTGCTCGCTTAATGGGCGTCAAAGAAGAAACAGGTGCACATATAGAAGTATTGCTATTGAAGCAATTAGCTGGTACAGATGAGTGGGAAACACTTGTAAAACCAGCGAAGCGTGTAAAGGTAGGGACAACTATCACATTTGGAGATGGTTTATTGTCAGCGACTTGTACGGGTGAGCTTGAACATGGCGGACGTACATTTGAATTTCATTACGATGGAATCTTTTATGAAATATTAGAACAGCTTGGTGAGATGCCGTTGCCTCCATATATTCGTGAAAAACTAGGGGACAAGGATCGTTACCAAACAGTTTATGCCAAAGAACGTGGCTCAGCTGCAGCGCCTACAGCAGGACTGCATTGGACAGAGCAATTATTAGAGCAAGTGAAAGCTAAAGGTGTAGAAGTAGTCTTTATCACATTACATGTAGGACTTGGTACTTTCCGTCCAGTGAGTGTAGATTCAATTGAAAACCATGAAATGCATGCTGAATTTTATAGTGTTACCGAACAAGCAGCAGACACAATTAATCGTGTAAAGCGTAACGGTGGTAAGGTAATAGCTGTTGGGACAACCTCTACACGAACATTAGAAACGATTGGCTCTAAATACGATGGCGAAGTGCGGGCTGAACAGGGTTGGACATCAATTTTCATTTATCCGGGCTACAACTTCACGGTGGTAGATGGGTTAATTACCAATTTCCATTTACCAAAATCAACGCTTGTCATGCTTGTTAGTACACTAGCCACACGCGAAACCATTTTAAGCGCCTATCAACAAGCTGTAGAGGAAAAATATCGCTTCTTCAGTTTTGGGGATGCGATGTTTATACGTCCGAAAAAATAATCGGGGATTAAATCGAAGTACTGTTTTTACTTCAGATAAGAGAGGATTTTTTATTTTATGACACAACCAGCAATTCGATATGAATTACTTCATACTTGTAAACAAACAGGAGCTCGTCTTGGTATCGTGCATACACCACATGGCTCCTTTGAAACACCAGCATTTATGCCTGTAGGGACACAAGCAACAGTTAAAACAATGTCCCCAGAAGAATTAAAAGAAATGAATGCAGGGATCATTTTGTCCAATACGTACCATTTATGGCTACGACCAGGTAATGATATTGTCAAGGAAGCAGGGGGACTTCATAAATTTATGAACTGGGATCGTCCAATTCTAACGGATTCAGGTGGTTTCCAAGTGTTCTCACTAAGCCAATTCCGTAAAATTGAAGAGGAAGGCGTTCATTTCCGTAACCATCTAAATGGAGATAAATTATTTTTAAGTCCAGAAAAAGCAATGGAAATTCAAAATGATTTAGGCTCTGACATTATGATGGCTTTCGATGAATGTCCACCATATCCTGCAACACATGAATACATGTTGCAATCAGTCGATCGTACAACTCGTTGGGCAAAACGCTGTAAAGAAGCACATAAGCGTCCAGAAGACCAAGGTTTATTTGGTATCATTCAAGGCGGGGAGTACGAGGATTTACGCCGCCGTTCGGCAGAAGCCTTAGTAGAATTAGACTTCCCAGGTTACGCAATTGGTGGTTTATCTGTTGGTGAGCCGAAAGATGTGATGAACAGAGTTTTAGAATTCACAACACCAATGATGCCTGAAAATAAACCACGTTATTTAATGGGGGTTGGCTCACCAGACTCTTTAATTGATGGAGCTATTCGTGGAATTGATATGTTTGACTGTGTACTGCCAACACGTATTGCACGTAATGGTACACTAATGACCTCTGAGGGACGTCTAGTAGTGAAAAATGCCAAATATGCACGTGACTTTGGCCCAATAGATCCAAACTGTGATTGCTATACATGTAAAAATTATTCTCGTGCCTACATTCGCCACCTTATTCGCACAGAAGAAACGTTTGGAATTCGTTTAACAACTTATCATAATTTACATTTCCTATTAAAATTGATGGAACAAGTACGTGAGGCAATTCGTCAAGACCGTCTTGGTGATTTCCGTGAGGAATTCTTTGAAAAATATGGCTTTAATGGCCCAAATGCGAAAAACTTTTAAGTAATTCGCTTTGGCGTAATAACGTCAACTAAGAGCTATAGTTAGGAAAAGTTATTCAAAACTTTGTAAAAAGTGAATATTTCTAGCAAAATATTGTCAATCATAGAAAAAATATTAGTAATTGAGAAAATTTTTGGGCATGTCCATCGCTTTTTGCAGGTGGAATAGTCTATACTAAAAAAGTGAGATTTAGAAAGGGGGCAAGATGTAGTATGGATCAATTAATAGGATTAGCACCAATATTATTAATGTTCGTTGCAATGTGGTTTATCTTAATCCGTCCAGCTAAAAAAAGACAGCAGCAAACTCAAAATATGCAAAATAGTTTGCAACGTGGAGATAAAGTCATTACAATTGGTGGTCTACATGGTGTCATCGATGCAATTGAGGACACTGCAGTGACATTAAAAATTGCTGACAATGTACGTGTGAAATTTGACCGTCAGGCAATTGGACGAGTTGTCAATGAAAATCAATGACAATAAGTAATTAAAGAAAAAGGCTTACAATAGGCAATAGCTATGTTGTAAGCCTTTTCTTATAATTGGAAAGCAGAAGGGACGCCGAACCTTCCTGCTTTCTTCGTATTATTTCATTGCGTAGTTAATTTATGAATTAACTCAGGACCTGTATCATGTCCATTTACAGTTATTCTACTTAGCGTAAATAAATCATCTCCCATTCTGACACTTTTATTTTGAATCACAAAGCCCATTTTAAAACCAGCCTCCTTTACTATTTGAATGGTAGCTGGAGATTGATTACCGTACGGATAGCTAATAGCGATAGGCTCATAGCCTAATTTTTCTTTAATTATTTGTCTTGAGTAAAGTAAATCATGACGAACTCTTTCTTCGAATTGTTGCTGACTTTCTAGTTGTCCATTTATATAGCTTGGACCGTAAATTGCCCCATATACTCTTCCATTTTTTGAAGTTAATTTATAATGAGAGTCCCATGTATGGCTTTGAATGGTTATATAATCTTGCATTTCATTTAATTGATCCCAATTCATCTTGGCAATTTCCTTTGGGTAGTCATTCTTTGTATGAACAATCCGGCTTGCAATCACAAAGATTTCTGCATGCATGTCATACTTTTTCAAAATAGGATAGGCTTTTTCGTAATTGCTGAGATAGCCATCATCGAATGTAATCAATATAGGCTTTTCAGGTAGTTTTATGTGATTATTGAAGTAATCGTACAATTCTTGCACTGAAATAGCATGATAACCCTCTGCTTTAAGTGCTTTTATTTGATTTTCAAAATTATTGGGTGAAATAACTGTATTGTTGTTTATATTCTCCGCTAAATGGTGGTACATAAGAACGGGTATTTTCTGTTCTTGGTATCCATGGATGGGAAAAGGATAAGTGAACAGAACTATATAAACAAAAACGACAACAATTATTTTCCTTGTCATGTTCTCACCTTGTTTGTTTTAAGTATTTGGCTCTTTATATTGTTTACCTTCTTTTAAGGACTATTCGTTGCAAATCACTTTTTTCAGTGACATCGGACTATAAACCTGTATAAAAAACAATGAGTAAGGTCACCTTGATAGTATGGGGGTGTTTCTATGGAAGAGTATTTCCATATTATTTTTAGAACTTGTTTTTTATATGTGTTTATCATCATTGTTTTTCGATTAATGGGCAAACGAGAAGTAGGAGAATTATCAGTCATTGATTTGGTTGTCTTTGTTTTAATTGCAGAGGTGGCTGCTTTTGCGCTAGATGATTATAAAAATCCTCTTTTTAATGCCATTCTACCTATTATCATCTTGCTTTTTATTCAAATATTAAGTGCCTTTTTATCGTTAAAGTTCAAGAGAATTCGTGACTTAGTCGATGGTGATCCAGCTTTATTAATAAAGGACGGTGTTATTTTAGAGAGTGAAATGCGAAAACACCGCTATAATTTAGATGATTTATGTCAGCAATTACGAGAAAATGGAATTGCCTCTGTGACAGATGTTGCATTTGCGTATTTAGAGCCTTCAGGCAATCTTTCGGTCTACAAAAAAGATGAAAAATCATTCGTGTATCCACTGATAATTGACGGTGATATTCAGGAAAGACATTTATTCACTATGCATAAAGATGTTGAATGGTTAATGGGTGAGCTAGCTAAAAATAATATTACAGATAGTGAAACTGTATTTTTTTGTATTTGGGAAGACAATAAGTTGCACATCCAATTAAAAGAAACTTAAACTTTTTTTGCTAATTTTCGGATGTAGCGGAAATCTGTTATCCGTAGCTGGTTGCTCACTAATAAAAAAGTAAAAAGTAAAAATAATGTAACACAGCTACTCAAAATAAATGGTAAGGACAATATTGGGATAAGGAAATACTGTGCTACGCATACGGCAATAAAGCAACTATATGGTACGATGAACATCCTAAAGCCAGCACGTAAATTTTTTCTTTGTCTAACAGTTGCGATGTGCAAGAAGGATGTTAATAAAACACCAAAGCCAATTGCTACAACGGCGCCTTTTTCCTGTATACCAGGTTGTGAGGCAAGTACAAACATTACAAATAGTTTACCCAGTCCACCATAGATGGAGTTCATCATAGCCGCTCGAGCTTCTCCAATCGCCTGCAAAATGGAATGCAGTGGGCTTTGGATATAATAAAAATAAAAAATAGGTGCTAAAATTTTTACGTACCCACGATTTTCTTCTAAATGGAAGAGCTTCATAGCCAATTCATCACCATGGACAAAGAAATACGTAGCTGCAAAGCAGCCTACTAAGGAAGATAATCTTAGTGAGACCGAAATTCGCTCCTGTAGTAGTGGTATATGTTGACGAGCAACAGCATCACTAACAGCAGGAATGAGGACAATCGATAATGCTGTTGACACAAACGCAGGGAATAGCAGTAATGGCACCAAAACACCTGAGATGACACCGTAAAGAATTGTGGCTGCAGATGCTGTTAGGCCGGCCACAGTTAAAGCTTTTAAAAAGATAATCGGTTCCAAAAACCAAGTGAACGATCCAAACAGCTTACTGCCTGCGGAGGGTAGCGCTATCCGAAGCATTGGAGACGCAGGATACCCTTCGATTTTAGTTTTACGTGTTAATAATCTCTTTTTGGAGACGATATAATGCAGCCATAAATAAAGGAAGGCTACAACTTCCGCAAGAAGAGTAATCCCCATTGCTGCCGCAGCTGTCACAGCAGCATTATTAAAGTTGGCCACATAAGGAAGCATTAGTGTAATAAAGCTAATACGCACAACTTGCTCAATCATTTGTGCCCAAGCTGTTGGGGTAATTTTAGCTACACCTTGTAAATAAGCACGTAATAAACCAGATCCAACTGATACAGGTACTGCAAAGAGAGCAATCCATAGCGTAAATGTTGTCTGTTCATTATGTAATAGCGTCGTCGAAATATATGGTATTGTGAGTGCAACGAGTGGCATAAATACAATCATGCCAATAAATGACCAAAGAATGGCAGTACGCATGACACCAAATATGCTTTCACGTTTATTTTTTGCTAGTAATTCTGCTACGATTTTAGCAACTGCAATAGGTAGTCCAAGTTGAATCAGTGAGATGAAGAAAATAAATGCAGGATAGACGGTCATATAAATGCCGACTGCCTCTTCACCAGCAATACGCATAAATTGCATTCTATAAAAGAAGCCAAAAAGTTTAGATAAAAAAATGACAAACATTAAAAATAATGTACCCCGTACAAAAGAACTCATGCCATCCGTCCCTTCTCAAGCCGCAAAAATTCATTTACACTATTTGTATGCAAGCATGTCTTACGTTACGACTTTGATTGGAGATGATTCAAAATGAGTATGCAGTATGAGCAGCTATTTGAAAAAATTCGTCCGGCAATTGATAGTAAGATAGCAGAGTTTAAGTATTATCAATATGATGCCATTACAGCGGAAGAACTTTGGCGTTACTGTGTTGAAAAAAAATGGCGTAAAAAGAAGGTTGAACAGCTACGGTTACATGAAGTTATTTCTACTATTTTTGCGGTATCACCATCTGATATCGTCTCATTTAATCAAGTAGAGTTTTTACAAAGTAATAATTGGTTTGAAGAAGTCAATAATGAAGAATTGCAATTACTGCTTGGTCCAGTCAAAACGTAATCAATGATGTGTCAAATTTTACAACAATTCGTAGAATCCTTAATGTGTTGAATTGACACCAAGCGCAACCTGTTTCATAATAAGTGTGTTGCGCTTTTTTTATTTTGAATAAGTTCTTACTTACATAAGTCTTTTTTAGCTTTACTTAAGCTTGGAGGCTAGTACCTAATAATACAAAGAAAAACTTGCGCGTTATGAACGATTGAAATAAGTATGCAACCTTTTTGAAGCAAGGTAACACAATTCTAGATGAAAAGGAGGATTAAACGTTTCAAAAGGTTTGCAAGTTACTTGTTTGGCGTGTAAGGACAGCCCTTACACCAATTCGAGGAGGATTTATTGATGAAACTAAAAAGTCGTATAGTTGCATTCCTACTGATTATCGTGCTATTGGCAGCAGGTATTAGTACGACTGTAAACGGCGTCTTAAAGGACATTAAGCTTGGTCTTGATTTACAGGGCGGGTTTGAGGTGCTTTATGAGGTGAATGAATTAAAAGAAGGACAAAAAATCACACCGGAAATTGTAACAGCTACGGCAACAGCTCTAGGCAACCGTGTCAATGCGATTGGGGTAAGTGAACCAAGCATTCAGGTTGAGGGAGAAAATCGTATTCGTGTGCAGTTAGCAGGTGTTGAGGACCAAGAGTCTGCACGTAAGTTATTGTCTACGTCTGCGAATTTAACATTCCGCGATGTGGATGACAATTTATTATTAGATGGAGATGATTTAAAGGAAAATGGAGCAAGTGCTTCCTTTGACCAACAAAATCGTCCAATTGTATCGCTTAAATTAAAAGATGCGAAAAAATTTGCTGATATCACAAGTAAAATTGCGGCGAAACCTGCAGGCCAAAATTTACTGGTTGTATGGTTAGACTTTGAAGAGGGTGTTGACTCCTATAAAGCTGAGTCACAAAAAGCGAAGCCTCGCTATGCATCGGCTGCAACAGTTAATCAAACATTAAATACAACAGACGTTATGATTAGCGGTAACTTCTCTGTTGATGAAACAAAAAATTTAGCAGGTATTTTAAATGCAGGGGCATTACCTGTGAAGCTTGATGAAATTTATTCAACATCTGTTGGTGCACAATTCGGTGATGAAGCACTGAAAAGTACTATTTTAGCAGGTATTATCGGGGTAGTAATCATCTTCTTGTTCATGTTATTCTACTATCGTTTACCTGGCTTTATTTCCATCATCACATTAGCTATTTTCACATTCCTAGTATTGGTGGTATTTGATTGGATTAATGCAGTATTAACGCTGCCAGGTATTGCGGCCATTGTCCTAGGGATCGGGATGGCAGTAGACGCTAATATTTTAGCGGCAGAACGTATTCGGGAAGAGCTGCGTGTAGGTTATTCTGTGAAACAAGCCTTCCAGCTTGGTTCTAAACAATCATTATCGGCCATTGTCGATGCACAGTTGACTACATTATTAGCAGCAGGTGTTCTTTTCTATTTCGGGACAAGCTCTGTAAAAGGATTTGCAACAACATTAATCATTAGTATCTTGTTAAGCTTCTTAACAGCGGTATGGGGCTCACGTGTCCTATTAGGTCTACTTGTTAACAGTGGCTATTTCAACAGTTCAGCATGGTTTGGAATTGCGAAGTCCAAACAGCATAGTCTGGATGAAAACATTGGTACATTAGATTTATCAACGAAATTTGATCGCTTTGACTTTGTTCACAACCGTAAGAAATTCTATACATTCTCATTAGCTATTTTAGTGGCAGGTCTAGTCGTTCTGGGTATTTTCCGTCTAAACCTAGGTATCGATTTCTCGAGCGGTACACGTGTTCAAATTGAGGCAGAACAATCGTTGACAAAAGAGGAAGTTGAAAAATATGTAGATAGTATCGGTTTTCCTTCTGACGATATTGTTCTTTCAGGAGAAAAGAGCAATTCTGCAGTTGTACGATATAAAACTGATTTATCACAAGCGGATATTTTGAAATTCCAAAAAGAAACAACGGAGAAATATGGCCATAAACCAACTGTAAGTACTGTTTCACCTACAGTAGGTAAGGAACTTGTGAAAAATGCCATTAAAGCATTAGCCCTTGCAGCAATAGGGATTATTATTTATGTGGCAATTCGCTTTGAATGGCGCATGGGTATTGGCGCAATTGTGTCACTACTGCATGACGTATTCCTCATCGTTGCTGTCTTTAGCTTCATGCGTTTAGAAGTGGATATAACGTTCATTGCGGCTGTGTTAACGATTGTTGGTTACTCCATTAATGATACGATCGTTACCTTTGACCGTATGCGTGAAAACTTAGATCAATATGACACGATTACTGACCGTGAAGTATTGGCGAATATTGTGAATAAATCGCTCCGTCAAACAATGGGACGTTCTGTTAATACTGTGTTAACAGTTATTATCGTCGTTGTGTCCCTATTAATTTTTGGTGCACCATCTATTCAAAACTTCTCTATCGCGTTATTAATCGGTTTAATTACAGGTATGTATTCATCAATCTGTATTGCAGCCCAAATTTGGTATTCATTAAAAATTCGTGAAATGAAAAAATCAGATGGACAGCTACACAAAAAAGAGAAAAAACAATGGGGTACAGACGAACCTGTTGTATAAGTAGTGAGCAGGGAATAGAAAACAATTTAGTTTCTATTCTCTGCTTTTTCTATGCAAAAAAATCTGCTACCTTTTTAAAAGGTAGCAGATTTTCGTATATGTTTATAATTTAAATTGTTGAAGTAATTCTTGGAGCTGTTGCGCATTTTGGCTTAATTCCTCCGCAACAGCATTTACTTGCTGCATTGTTGCAACCTGTTCGTCTACAGATTCTGCAATCAATTGTGAATTGCTTGCTGACAGATTCGAGACATTGGCTATTTCCGTGACAGACGCCGAGACCTGCTCGGCACTTGCTGAAATTTCTTCTGATGTAGCAGAAATTTCTTCAATTTGCTCGGTAAAGGCTGCAACGGCTGAAGTAATAGAGTAAAATGCATCTCCAGCCTCATGAATTTTAACTACGCCATCCTTTACAGATGCTAAGCCGTTATCAACCGCAGCTGCAACATTGCGTGTATCTGTCAGAACTTCTTTCGTAATAGCAACGATTTGATTGGCAGATTGATTCGATTCCTCAGCCAGTTTACGCACTTCATCAGCTACCACTGCAAACCCTTTACCATGCTCACCAGCTCTTGCAGCTTCAATAGCAGCATTGAGTGCTAGTAAATTGGTTTGTTCTGATATGGCTGTGATGACTGTTGTAATTTGACCGATTTCTTCAGATTGCTTACTTAATTTTTGAGTTAATTGAGCAATCTCTGTAGTAGCCTCTGAAATCCTATCCATTTGGTCTTTCGCTGTTGAAATAGTTGCTCCACCTGTATGGGCAAGTTTCGTCATACTTTCTGCATTTTGATGGAGGCTTTGCGTTGCTTCCGCAATGCGTTGGACACCAGCGGCCGTTTCATCCATAGCCACCGCACTTTGCTGTGAAGCACTAGCAGATGAATTGATATGTGTTGCGTTTTCTTGAATTCTTTGGGCAATATCATCCGATGTTGCCGTCACTTCCTCTGTACTAGCTGAAAGCTCTTCAGAGACAGCTGATAGATGGGATGCACTATCTTGAATGTTTGTCATCAATCCAGCGAGATTTTGTTTTAATGAATTGACTGCATTTGCTAGTGTGCCAATCTCATCCTTTGCTTGATGGTTAAGCTCAGCAATCGTTAAATCTCCTTGCGCTAATGTATCTGCTGCACCTATGACCTTCCGAAGTGGCATAACAATGCTATTTTTAATAAAGTACATAAAATATAAACCGATTACTACACTAGCAATGAGGAGGCTAATGGCAATAATTATTGCGCTAGAAACGGTTTGATTAACATCACGATCAACCTTTTGAAGCTGTTGATCATGATATTCTAATAAGTCTTTCGTTAGCTTAAAAATTTCCTTATTGTATTTTGTAACATCGACATTTATGTATGTAAGTGCCAAATCCTTTTTACCGTTATTAAACGCTTGCTGTGCTTTTGCTGAATTTGCTAATAATTCATTTTGCAATTCTGTGATTTGCTGCATAATGTTTTTCGTATAATCAGAGCGAACAATGGTAGATAGTTCTTTTACGGTTTCAGGTAATAGCTTTTCATAGCGCTCTAAGTTGGCTTTAGCAGTTTCATCCTTATTATTTAAAATATAAGACCGTAAAAACAATCCTTGAGATGCAAGTTCTTGCTGTATTTTCTCGGTTAATTGAATTTGAACAATACGATGATTCAAGACTTCCTCTAAATCATTTTGTGTTGTTTTAAATTGAAGAAATGATAGGATGCTTGAAATGAAAAGTAAACATGTTAAAGAAATAAAGCCTAGATTTAGTTTTTTGCGAACGGTCATATACGTTCCTACTTTCTTTAATTATATAGAAAAAATAATGTTCTGAAATTACTATAACTTGATATATTTACATGGTCAATACTAAGAAAATATTCAATAGTAGGAAATCAACTTCCCTATTAAAGGGTATTTAAAAGGAGAATATACCCACTATAAAGGTCTACTCAAAAAGCATGTATCACCACTTTTTCTTCAGAATTTATTGACAATTATATTGCTTTGGCATAGAATTAAGGCTAACTTTTTGTTCGGATCAGGTAGAAGGCTTCGGGAGCGAGGTCAGCCTAAGAACAGATGAGCTGAGTTTAGATGAGAATAGCTGAGAAATTGTTGAATAAGAGTAGTAACATAAGTCCTGTAATGTAGAGAGTCAGTGGTTGGTGTAAACTGATTTACAGCTTATGTGAATGGACTTATGAGAGTCGCTAATAAACAGCGAACGTGATTCCCCACGTTATAGGGGTGCTTTTCCATATGTAAAACAGAGCGGAAAGCACAAAGGTGAGAGCAAATGCTCTAATATGAGGTGGCAACGCGGTCATGATCGTCCTCTGCAATTAGGATTAATCCTTTTTGCAGAGGGCTTTTTTATTTGATTCAGCATTCGACTAAACAGTGAAAAAGAATAAGAATCTTTAAAAGGAGTTTAATAGCTATGCAAACAATGAGTTCTAGGACAAAAATGAAAACCATTAATGGCGATTCTTTAACACCTATTTTGATTTTTAGACGGTTACAGGGTACACATAAATTTTTGCTGGAGAGCTCCTCCCAGCATGAGGGAGCAGGAAGATTTTCATTTATTGGAGCGAATCCAAGAAAGACTTATAAAGGAATGGGCCAAGAAATTCAGGAGATTTCCCATGAAACTGGAAAAACATATGTGCATAAAGGAAACCTCTTTGTCCTACTTAAACGACTAATGCCACGCATTACCAATACGACACAATTTCCATTCTCTGGAGGGGCTGTTGGTTTTATAGGTCATAGTGGAACAAAGGTGTTCAACGACAATCAAGTAGAAATGCTTGAGGCCCATTTTCATGTGTATGAAACAATTATTGTGTTTGATCATCTAACCGATGAAGTGACATTAATTCATACAAATATTGATGCGGAAAAACAACAACCTAGTTTGGAAGAATTGGCACAACAATTGTTAAACGGACATGTAAGTGATGAAGCAACTTCTCGGTATCATGGACTCGATAGGATGTCCTATGTACAATTCGCAAAAGATTTACAGACAATACAAGAAAGTTTAACTAATGATATCTCACGGGTTGTACTGCCCAAGCAATATGTAGCAAACTTTCAGGGGCATGCGTTTACCTTATACCGACACCTACGTAAAATGAAGCCAGCAGCCTATATGTATTATATAGAATTTGATGATTATGTTGTATTAGGAACTTCCCCTGAAAGTCTGATACGTGTCAAAGGAGATAAAGTCATTGCAACACCTATGGAGGGGACATATCCACGAAGGGAGACAAAAAGTGAAGACCTAGAAAATGAGCGCAAATTATACGATCATTCGGCCATTAGAAAATCACATGCGCTTCTTGTTCGTACAGTTCAACAAGATTTACAGTCTGTTTGCTTCAGAGACTCTGTTCAAATTATTGATGCCATGCGTATTGAGGAATCGAAACAGGCATTGCATATGACATCAACGGTGGAGGGGCAGCTTTTACCTATGCTTCATGCACTTGACGTATTAGCAGCAACATTGCCAACATTTTCGACTGTGGGATTTCCAAATGAACAGATGGCACGATCTATTAAAAAAAGGTCCAATTTTGGTGGAGCTCTAGGCTTTATTGGATTTAATGGACATTTAGATTTTGCCTTAACAGGACAGTCCATTGTAGCTGATCATGAATCCATGAATATGCAAACGACCATCACCGTGACGAAATATACAGACGTGCAGAAAGTATTAGATCGAGTGAAAGAGGAACAAGAGGCATTTTTACAGTTACTGACGAACAATGGAGGGCAAGATTAATGGAACAATTACAACAAAAAGTGTTGCAAGGCGAACACTTAATGTATGAGGAAATGCTGAAGGCGGCACAATGGTTATTTGATGATCAGACACCTAAAGACCAAATGGCATGCTTTTTAACAGCTTTATCAGTAAAGGGAGAAACGGCGCATGAGGTAGCAGCATTAGCAACAATTATGCGGTCTTTTGCACGTGAGGTAGCCATACAAGCTAGTGGCTATATGGATAATTGCGGTACTGGCGGTGATGGACTTCATACTTTTAATATCAGTACAGCTTCCGCTTTTGTACTAGCTGGAGCAGGCGTCAAAATAGCCAAGCATGGAAACCGCAAAATATCATCTTCCTCGGGCAGTTCCGATGTATTGGAGGCATTAGGTATTCATACAGCTATTTCTATTCCGCAAACCATTGAGTTATTGGAGAAAGAAGGAATCGCCTTTCTCTATGCGCCAAATGTTCATCCAAAATTAAACCGGATTGGGGAGGTTCGCCGTTCAATAGGGAAACCAACAATCTTTAATCTTGTTGGACCTTTAACAAATCCAGTCCCATTGTCAACACAGTTCACGGGAATTAACCGACCTAATTTTGTAATGGAATATGCTTCTGTTTTACAAATGCTTGGGCGTGAACGAGCCATTGTAGTATCAGGACCACAAGGCTTAGATGAAGCTTCGTTAGCGGGTCAAAATACGCTAGTTTTAGTAGATAAAGGGGATTTAATTCCTTTTTCCTTAACAGCAGAAGATGTTGGTCTCCCATTTGCATCGTTAGAGGCAATCAGAGGTGGCAATGCAGATGAAAATGCTGTACTCATGAGAAAACTATTAGCTGGGGAGCAGAGTGCCTATTTAGATACTGTGTTATTCAATACAGGTATTGGCTTATTTGGCTATGGTCAAGCAGAAACGATTAAAGAAGGGGTAGCCATGGCAAAGGAAAGTATTTTTAGTGGGCGAGCACTTCAAAAATTGGAAGCGGTAGTTACCTTTAGCGAGCAAATAAAAAAAGTGGAGGTAGGTTTATGAATATACTTAACAAAATTCTACAGCAAAAGAGGATAGAAGTAGATGCTTTATTAGAGCAACCTGATCCTCTAGCAAGTTATACAGAAAAGACACGTCCATCGTTATTTGATTCGCTACGACAGGCGAATACGTTACAAGTCATTGCTGAAATGAAACGTGCTTCTCCTTCCAAGGGGCTAATTGCAGAAGGGGCAAATCCAGTTGCCCAAGGACAAATCTATGCACAAGCAGGAGCAGCCGCCATTTCTGTCTTAACCGATAAAGAATTTTTCAAAGGCTCTTTTGACGATTTAGCAGCGGTTGCTAGTGTTGTGAATGTCCCTCTACTATGTAAGGATTTCATGATTGATAGGGTGCAGATTCGATTTGCGAAGGCAGCAGGAGCATCCATTATTTTATTAATTGTAGCTGCTTTGACGGACGAATCCTTACGAGATTTATATAGCTACGCAACGGGGTTAGGCTTAGAGGTTTTAGTGGAAGTGCACGATAGAGAGGAGCTCGACCGTGCACTTGCAGTAGATGCAAAGTTGATTGGTGTTAATAATCGAGATTTACGCACGTTTGAGGTCAGTTTACAACGTACACAAGAAATTGCTGACGCTTTTCCATTTAATGAAAACCGTGTATTAATAAGTGAAAGCGGTATTTGGTCACAGGAAGATGCACAACAAGTAGCAGCCATGGGGGCTAGTGGAATTCTTGTAGGGGAGGCATTAATGCGCAGTGGAGATGCTGGGCAGGCACTACAATGTTTTCAAGTACGAAAGGAGGGGCTTCTGTATGACAAAAGTTAAAATCTGTGGATTGCAAAAACAAGAACATGTCATAACAGCTATTCAGGCTGGTGCAGATGCCATTGGTTTTGTTTTCGCACCGAGCAAACGTCGCGTAACTATTGAGCAAGCTCAGCTTTTAGCGAACGAAGTACCTCAAGGGGTATTAAAAATTGGTGTCTTTGTCAATCCGTCTGCAGCTGAACTAAAGGAAGCGGTAGAACGTGTGTCATTAGACTATGTGCAATATCATGGAGAAGAAACGCCAGCATTTATTCAAGAACAAGGTTATCCAGCTATTAAGGCATTGTCGGTACGAGGCAAAGAGGATATTCAAGCTGCAGCTGATTATCAGGTAGATTATTATTTATTCGATGCACCTGGGACAGATTTTAAAGGTGGCAGTGGCCATACTTTTGACTGGAGCCTACTGGAGGAGGTAGGTATTCCACGAGAAAAATTACTATTAGCTGGTGGTCTCAACGTGGACAATATTGAAGAGGCCATCACAACGGTAGCCCCTTTTATGGTGGATGTTTCGAGTGGTGTGGAAACAGATGGAATGAAGAATTCTGCAAAAATACAGGAATTTTTAAAGACAGTAAAGAGGGGGATCATCTAATGGGGATTTCAATTGCAAATAGTGTACCGACAAAGGAAGGACGTTTCGGCCGATTTGGTGGTCAGTTTGTGCCAGAAACTTTAATGACCGCATTACTAGAATTAGAAACCGCCTATGATGATGCATTAAAAGATGCAACGTTTACAGAGGAGCTTACCTATTATTTACAGGAGTATGTTGGACGAGAAACCCCTCTCTATTATGCTGAAAATTTAACGAAGGAGCTAGGTGGCGCAAAGGTCTATTTAAAGCGTGAAGATTTAAACCATACAGGGGCTCATAAAATAAACAATGCCATAGGGCAAGCGCTACTTGCTAAACGTATGGGTAAAAAGAAAATTGTTGCCGAAACAGGTGCAGGACAGCATGGGGTGGCAACTGCTACTGCTTGTGCCTTACTAAATCTAGAATGTGTTGTTTTTATGGGGGCAGAGGATATCAAACGCCAACAGCTAAATGTGTTTCGCATGGAGCTTCTTGGCACGAAGGTCGAGTCGGTGGAAAGTGGTTCTAAAACTTTAAAGGATGCGGTGAATGCAGCATTGCGCTATTGGGTGACAAATGTTGAGGATACGCATTATATTTTAGGTTCTGCATTAGGCCCTCATCCATTTCCTAAAATTGTTCGGGATTTCCAGCGTGTAATCGGCGTTGAAACGAGAAAGCAAATTTTGCAAAAAGAGGGACGTTTACCAGATGCAGTAGTTGCTTGTATTGGCGGTGGCAGTAATGCTATAGGTATGTTTCATCCATTCGTTGATGATGAATCAGTAGCCTTATATGGTGTTGAGGCGGCAGGGAGTGGTCTTGATACTGGAAAGCATGCAGCGGCCATTGCCGGTGGACAGCTAGGGGTGTTACATGGTGCTTATATGTATTTATTACAGGATGAAAATGGCTTTGTTCAAGAAGCACATTCTATTTCAGCCGGATTGGATTATCCAGGGAAAGGGCCCGAACATTGTTATTTACATGATATTGGCCGAGCTCAATTTGACTCCATTACAGATGATGAGGCACTAGAGGGCTTGCAATTGTTAAGTCGAACAGAGGGCATTCTTCCTGCACTTGAAAGTTCCCACGCCATTGCTTATACAGCAAAGCTTGCTAAGACAATGCCGAAGGATTCGATTATAGTTGTATGCTTATCTGGTCGTGGAGATAAAGATGTTCACACAGTTCGAGCGGTACTAGGAGGGGATGCTAAATGACGACACTAAAACAAGCAATTGAACAAGCAAAGGCTACAGGAAATAAAGCTTTTATCCCCTATATGATGGCAGGTGATGGGGGGCTAGAAACAATCAAGCCGACGATTTTAACTTTTCAACAGCTCGGTGTGACAGCGATCGAAGTAGGTATTCCCTTTACAGATCCTGTAGCGGATGGACCGGCGATTGAGCGTGCAGGAGAACGCGCACTGGCAGCTGGTGTGACATTAAGGAAAGTGTTGCACACGCTCGCTTCATTTAGAGAGGAGATAACGGTGCCTCTAGTGGTCATGACTTATTTCAATCCAGTGTTAGCTTATGGCTTAGAGACCTTTGCCAAAGACTGTGTAGCAGCAGGAGTAAAAGGGTTAATTGTACCAGATGTCCCATTAGAAGAAAGTGCACTGCTACGTGAAACATTAAACCCTCATCGTATTGATGTGATTCAACTCGTTTCTTTAACTAGCCCTCCAGATCGAATTGCCCGTATTGCAGCTGCTAGTCAGGGCTTTGTTTATGCAGTAACCGTTAATGGTATTACGGGAGCAAGGTCTCATTTTGCTAATAATTTAGAACATCATTTTGCAGGTCTACGTCAGGCAAGTCCAATCCCAGTACTGGCGGGCTTTGGTATTTCGACACCTGAGCACGTCAAAAAGATGGGGGCATTAGGGGATGGGGTTATTGTCGGGAGCGCCATTGTAACGGCCCTGCATGAAGGAGATATAGCAACAGTGGAAGCATTAATAGCTGCTTCTAAAGGTATACTAGCGAAGTCTACTCTTTAAAAGAGTAGGCTTTTTGCTTGGGAGTGAATATTTAATTTGAAGCATAGTTAAGGAAAAGTGATGGATCTACATCTCGAATGGATGGTAAAACTATCAATCTAATGGATAGTGCGTAACCAATCGAATTTCGGTATAATAGCTTTCGTAAGGAAGTGAGAAGATGATCCTATCGAAAAAAAGATGGCAGGTGGAGCGTCCAGATGCCACACTTGTCCAAACATTACAAAATGACTTACAACTTTCTGCGATTGCAGCAAAAATTTTAGCAGCACGTGGCTGTGAAACAACCGCTGACGCAGAAAGCTTATTAAATATGACCGAAGCAAATATTCATGATCCATTTCTCATGCATGGCATGGCTGAAGCGGTGGCGCGAATTGAGCAAGCACTAGAAAATGGTGAGAAAATATTAGTCTATGGCGATTACGATGCGGATGGTGTGACAAGTACGACTGTCATGCTAAATGTGTTATTGGATCTTGGTGCCGATGTATCTTTTAAAATCCCAAATCGTTTTATCCATGGGTATGGACCACATGAGGCTCTATTTCGAGAAGCCTATGAAGAAGGGGTACAATTAATCATTACAGTGGATAATGGGATCTCAGGAATTGAACCTATCCGAGTAGCGAAAGAGCTTGGCATGGATGTTATTGTGACTGATCACCATGAACCTGGGGAGGAGCTACCGCCAGCAGATATTATTCTTCACCCGCGATTACCAGAAGGGCATTATCCGTTCGGAGAGTTAGCTGGAGTAGGTGTAGCCTTTAAGCTAGCACATGCTCTATATGGAGAGCTACCCATCCACTTAATTGAATTTGTTGCGATTGGCACTGTAGCAGATTTAGTGCCGCTAGTAGATGAAAATCGCTATCTGGTCAAACGGGGTATTCAGGAAATGCGTCGCTCCCTTAGTCCGTGGGTACAAGCAATGTGTGACATAGCGAGTACAGAGCAGGCAAAAATTTCTGAAGAAACGATTGGCTTTTATTTTGGCCCTCGATTAAATGCTGTTGGTCGACTCGGAGAAGCAGCTCCAGGAGTCGAGTTATTAATGGCTGAGGACAATGCCAAGGCAGCTGCGCTGGCAAAACAGTTAAATGCTTGCAATACAGAACGAAAAGATATTGTGAAAAGCATTACAGATGAAGCTATCGCCCTTATCGAAGCCGATGAAACGATTGGCAATTCCTTAGTTCTTGTTGTGGCAGGGGAAGGCTGGAATGCAGGGGTTGTGGGCATCGTTGCTTCTCGTCTTGTGGAGTTATATTACCGTCCAACCATTGTCCTTTCACTCGATCCTGATAAAGGGATAGCTAAAGGTTCCGCCCGAAGCATTGAAGGCTTCCATTTATATAACGAACTAGCAAAAAATCGGGATATTTTGCCTCACTTTGGTGGACATCCCATGGCAGCAGGAATGACCTTATCGTTAGAGCATGTTGATGAACTACGTAGACGTTTAGATGCTCAAGCAAGGGCCTGTTTAACAGAGGAGCACTTAACCCCTATTGTCCATATTGATATACCACTAAGTATTGATGAAATTTCAGCAGATGCTATCGAAGAAATTTCAGCACTTGGTCCATTTGGAACTGATTTTCCAAAGCCTATTTATGTACTGGAGGATGTAGAAATTTCATCCATGCGTAAAATTGGTGCAGCAGAAAATCATATTAAAATGGAATTAACGAATGGCTATGACAAATTAGATAGTGTCGGTTTTAATAAAGGTCATTTACATGATGAGCTAACGTATGGCATCAAAGTTTCCTTTATAGGTGATTTACAAATTAACGAATGGCAAGGGCGAAAAAAAGCTCAATTTATGATTGAAGATGTCCAAACAACAGAATGGCAGCTATTTGATATCCGTGGAATCCGTCAAACAGCTCGTTGGCTTAATACAGTGCCGAAGGATGAGGCGATGTTTATAGCCTTTCGTCCTGAAACGATGACCTATTATCAGTCATTGATTGGTGTACCTATTACAGTAGTGGACCCTACACTTTCAAATGTTGATCAAAGTGATTATATTGTGCTTTTAGATTTGCCACAAAATGTTCAAAGATTAGAAGAAGTATTACAGAAAACGAAGCCTTCACGAATTTATGCGCACTTTTATATGCCAGATTCACAATATTTCAGTGGTTTACCTACACGAGAGCAATTTGCTTGGTTTTATAAATTCCTGAAAAATCGACCAGCATTTCCGCTTGATATGCACATAGCTGATTTAGCGAAGCATACAGGATGGCCATTAGATGCATTAAAATTTATGACACAGGTGTTTTTTGAGCTTGGTTTTGTTAAAATGGAGAGTGGACTGACGACTGTCAACGTGAATGCCCCAAAACAGGCACTAACAGAGGCACCGTCTTACAAACAACGTTCAGAACAGATTGAAATGGAGCAAAAGCTTGTCTACGCTCCTTATATAGAATTAAAACAATGGTTTGATGAACGAATACATGACTAGACGAAAAATGTCTCGTAGGAGGAGCAATAACATGGATTTAAAGCAATACGTCACTACGGTTGAAAACTGGCCGAAAGAGGGCATTATCTTCAGAGATATTACGACAATTATGGACAATGGAGCTGCATACAAATATGCAACAGATCAAATTGTAGAATACGCCAAAGAAGTAGGAGCTGAAATTGTAGTAGGTCCTGAGGCTCGTGGTTTTATTATCGGTTGCCCAGTTGCCTATGCACTTGAAATCGGCTTTGCCCCTGTTCGTAAACCTGGTAAATTACCGCGTGAGGTCATTAGTGCTGACTATGGTCTTGAATATGGCAAAGATACATTAACAATGCATCATGATGCGATTAAGCCGGGTCAAAAAGTTTTAATCTGTGATGACTTACTAGCAACTGGTGGTACTGTGGAAGCAACAGTTCGCTTAGTAGAACAATTAGGTGGTCAGGTAGTAGGTTGTGCATTTTTAATCGAACTTTTAGAATTAAATGGTCGTGCTAAACTTGGCGATTTAAATATTAAAACACTTATTCAATACTAAGAGCAAGAAGAAAGCGCCCTAAAAACAATGGGGCGCTTTTTTTTATTCTTCCTCATAGGATTGGATGATTTTTTGCATTGTTCGCAACGTATCGTAGAAATCTGCATATTTTTCAATCCCGATATCCTCAATAATTCTATCTTGAATTGCTTGCCAAATGGGAGCAGCTTCATGCAACTTTTCTAACCCTTTTTCAGTAAGTGTAATCTGTTTCGTACGGGCATCGTTTGTGTCTCGCTTTAATTCCACATAGCCATGTTGCTTTAAGAGATTTATGTTACGTGTCACCGTAGTTTGATCGAGTTGTAAAATTTCACCTAGACGGCTAATCGAGACAGCTTGCTGAAGGTCAATGTGTGCAAGCATTGAATATTGTGTTACCTTTAATCCAGTAGGCTGTAGCAGCTTATCATATAATTGCGTGACAGCCCTCGTTTTTTTTCGAAGGTTCGCACAAACACATATTTGTGTATAATCAATGTTTTTTAGTTGGTTCTTCATGGTCAGTACTCCTTTTAAGGGATTCTACTAATTGTAAGTATACACCTTAGAGGTGGAAATTACTTCTTGACAGCTATATGAGCGGCAGTTATTATCATTGTACATGTATATACATATAATTGGTAGGACATGAAAAAGAACCTATGGCAAGGGAGGCTGCGTCCTTTTCAGGGAGCCTACGATGTACCTTATGTCTAACGCTAGTTCACAAGGGTTTTCTTTAGCTTTCCAACTAGCGGGCTGAAGCGGCAAGTAATAGCATAGAATGGAAAGCCTTTTTCACCTATCCCATTAGAGAATGTTATTTTTTTTACTACCATAAAACATGTATATACATGTTTTTAGTGCCACTCATATGAAAAGTAGGTGTTTGGATGAAGCGTGTTCATTATAGCTGGTTTATTTTAGTTGTCACATTTTTCTCGATTATTGTGGCAGGTATTACATTGTCATCCTCTGGTGTTTTTATCAATCCTCTTGAAAAGGAATTTCAATGGGAGCGGTCAACTATTGCCCTAGCCTTCGCCATAAGTCTATTTTTATATGGTATATCAGGGCCATTTATGGCGGCATTGCTTGAAGTTATTGGCTTAAAGAAAATGATGCTAAGCGCGATGGCTACGTTAATTGTAGGGATCACTTTGACATTTTTGATGAATCAATCATGGCAGTTAATTGTGATTTGGGGTGGCATCATCGGCCTTGGTGCAAGCCTTTTTTTAACGGTCCTTAGTCCCTATGTAGCTAATCATTGGTTTGTCAAACGCAGGGGGTTAGCAGTTGGTATATTAACGGCTAGTACAGCTACAGGACAATTAATTCTACTACCAGTGCTAGCCATGATCATTGAACATTATTCTTGGCGCTGGGCAATGGGGTTAATTCTTCTTCTAAGTACGTTGATGTTCACCTTGATTGCTATTTTTATTAAAAATAAGCCTCAGGATGTGGGGCTAAACCCATATGGACAAGAGGAGTTTATTGAAGAACAGACAGTGCAGCAGAAGAAAAATCCGATTCATATTGCGTTTAACGGTTTACTAGAGGCGGTTAAGATTAAAGCCTTTTGGCTATTAGCAGGAAGCTTCTTTATATGTGGACTTTCAACGAACGGCTTGATCGGGACTCATTTTGTTTCGTATTGTATTAGTTTTGGCGTTCCTTTAGTCACCGCTGCATCACTCTTATCATTTATGGGTGTGTTTAACTTACTAGGGACGACTGCCTCAGGCTGGCTATCAGATCGCTTCGATAATCGTTGGCTGTTATTTTGGTATTACTTGTTACGGGGAGCTTCTTTATTATTACTCCCTTATGCATTATCACAAGGTTCTGTTATTTTACTGACGATATTCACTATCTTTTATGGACTCGATTGGATTGCCACAGTACCACCAACGATCAGTATTACACGACAAATTTTTGGTATGCAAAAAAGTAGTATTATTTACGGATGGATATTTGCCTCACATCAAGCAGGAGCTGCTGTTGCTGCATATGGTGGTGGATTGATCTATCAATTTTTTAATTCCTATACATGGGCTTTTTTCCTTGCGGGTATATTCTGTGCCATGGCTAGCCTGTTCGTAATCATTGTCAAAAAACAAACACCACAGCATGTATAATAAACGAAAAAAGTTGAACCTCAAATAACGGGTTCAACTTTTTTTAAAATCCTTTGACATGAATCAAACAAAAGTTTATAATGTAAACAAATATAATAAAAGGTGATGCTATGAATGAAAGAGAACAGGCGGTGCTTGCTTTAATTCGCCAAAATCCGTTTATGTCTCAGCAAGAGATGGCAGATGCAATGAATCTTTCACGTCCAGTGCTTGCTAATTTAGTGTCTAGTTTAACAAAGCAAGGAAAAATTGTAGGTCGTGCATATATTTTACCCGAGGAAAATGAAATTATTTGCATCGGGGGAGCCAATTTAGACCGAAAATTCCACGTGAAAGGCAATGTTCAATTTGGGACATCTAACCCTGCTAGCTCTTCTTTTAGTGTTGGTGGTGTTGGTAGAAACATTGCTGAAAATTTAGGCAGATTAAACCATCAAGTGACATTGCTGACAACGGCTGGGAAAGATGCTGATTGGCAAGTCATCCAAGAAGCTTCGGAATCCTTTATGAACCTACGTTATGTGGAGCAGCTAGCAGAGGCTTCAACGGGTTCTTATACAGCTATTATGGATGAGCAAGGGGAGCTAGCATTAGCTGTAGCCAATATGGAAGTGTATGATCTACTAGTACCTAGCTTATTGAAAAAGCATGAAACAATGTTAGTCAACGCAGGCTGCTTTATTCTGGATTTAAATTGTCCAAAAGAAACAGTAGCCTATATCCAACAAGTAGCCGTTGCTCGTAATATCCCACTTGTCATTGTGCCGGTATCTTCACCGAAAATGAATCGACTACCTGAAACATTACAAGGAGTAACATGGTTTATTTGTAACACGGATGAAGCGGAAACAATTGTTGGACATAAAATTGAAAACGCTACCCATTATGAAAAAGCTTTACAACAGCTCCTGCAGCTAGGTGCCGAACATGTCATTATTACAGCAGGCAGCAAGGGTGTATATGCAGCATCTACTACCATTGCTCCAAGTCATTTTGCTGCCAAAGTGATAGAAAAAATTGAAGATGTTACAGGAGCAGGAGATGCCTTTGTCAGCGCAGTCATACATAGCTGGTTGACAGGACAATCCTTTGCGACAAGCATTGATGCTGGCTTAACAAATGCTAAAAATACTTTGGCATCTCCCTATACAGTAAGACCAGAATTATCCGTAGATTTGTTAACAAGTGAAATGGAGGAATAACAACATGAAAGAATTCATCGTATTATCAGAAGAAGTAAAAGCAGGACAAGCAAAAGGTCTACCAATCGTTGCATTAGAATCAACAATTATTTCACACGGTATGCCATACCCACAAAACGTACAAACTGCGCGTGAGGTAGAGCAAATTATTCGTGATAACGGAGCAGTACCTGCAACAATTGCATTAATTGATGGAAAAATTAAAATTGGTCTATCTGATGAAGAACTTGAAATGTTCGGGAATGCACAAGGTGTTGCAAAAGCATCTCGCCGTGATTTAGGTTACCTACTTGCAACGAAAAAATTAGGTGCTACTACAGTTGCAGCTACGATGATCTGTGCAGAGCTTGCAGGCATTGAAATCTTTGTTACTGGAGGTATTGGCGGTGTTCACCGTGGTGCTGAAACAACAATGGATATCTCTGCAGACTTAGAGGAATTAGCACAAACAAATGTTGCTGTTATCTGTGCAGGAGCAAAATCTATTTTAGATATCGGTCTTACACTAGAATACCTTGAAACAAAAGGTGTGCCTGTTGTAGGTTACGGAACAGATGAACTGCCAGCATTCTATACACGTCAAAGTGGCTTTGATGTAAACTTCCAATTGGATACGCCAGAAGAAATTGCTGCAATGCTATCTGCGAAATGGCAATTAGGATTAAAAGGCGGCGCTGTTATTGCAAATCCAATTCCTGAAGCTGAAGCATTAGAGCATACATTTATTACTAACATTATTGAAAAAGCTTTAGTAGAAGCTGAAGAAAATGGTATTCAAGGTAAAAACGTTACACCATTCTTACTAGGTAAAGTGAAAGAATTGACAGAAGGTAAAAGTCTTGATGCCAACATTGCATTAGTGAAAAACAATGCAGTAGTAGGCGCGAAAATTGCTGTAGCTTACAACCAATTACACTAATCCTCTTGTCGAAACAAGGACCCTTTGTGGCGCATATCGTCACAAGGGTCTTTTTTATTAAAAAAGAGATTATTTTTTCCATTTTTCAAGCTGTTCACGAGATTAACTAAACTAAATGATACAGTCTCTTTACAATAGACCATAATATTTTATACAATTAAGTTTATATCTAATCTGAAAAATTTGACGAGCAAGGTGGACATGTTATGGCGAAAGAGCAAATTTTGACTCCTGAGGACGTTTTTGAGTTAGTCAAATCCTACATGAATGATGAAAATGTCGCATTCGTGAAAAAAGCATATGAATTAGCAAGGGATGCTCATATTGAGCAATTCCGTAGCTCTGGTGAACCGTATATTATTCACCCAGTACAAGTAGCAGGTATTTTAGCTGAATTACAAATGGACCCGGAAACTGTAGCGGCAGGTTTTTTACATGATGTTGTCGAAGATACAGATTTTACGCGGGATGATTTGGTACGGGAATTTGGCGAGGAAGTAGCAGTGCTAGTTGATGGTGTTACTAAACTGGGGAAAATTAAATATTTATCTAAAGAGGCGCAGCAAGCAGAGAATCATCGTAAAATGTTTGTAGCGATGGCACAGGATATCCGTGTCATCTTAATCAAGCTAGCAGACCGTCTTCATAATATGCGTACACTTAAGCATTTACCTGCTGAAAAGCAACGACGTATTTCCAAAGAGACATTAGAGATCTTTGCACCACTTGCACATCGCCTAGGAATTTCAACAGTCAAATGGGAGCTTGAAGATACAGCACTTCGCTATTTAAACCCACAGCAATATTATCGTATTGTCAGTTTGATGAAGAAAAAGCGTGATGAACGTGAGGCTTATTTAGAGAATGTCATGGCTGAGATGAAGTCACAGCTGAATGAGGTAGAAATCGAAGCAGATGTCTATGGTCGTCCAAAGCACATATATAGTATTTATCGAAAAATGGTGCTACAAAAGAAACAATTTAATGAAATTTATGATTTGCTAGCCATTCGTGTACTTGTAGATAGTATTAAAGATTGCTATGCCGTCTTAGGTATTGTGCATACATTATGGAAACCGATGCCAGGCCGTTTTAAAGATTATATTGCCATGCCAAAACAAAACCTGTATCAATCTTTGCATACAACTGTTATTGGACCCTATGGTGATCCACTAGAGGTGCAGATTCGCACAAAGGAAATGCACAAGATTGCAGAGTACGGGATTGCTGCACACTGGGCGTATAAAGAAGGCAAAAAGGTCGACCATCAAAAGCAAAATGTCGACCAAAAGCTAACATGGTTCCGTGAAATTTTAGAATTCCAAAATGAATCTTCCAACGCAGAAGAGTTTATGGAATCCTTAAAGTTTGATTTATTTTCCGATATGGTGTACGTCTTTACACCTGAGGGCGATGTCATTGAATTGCCAGCTGGTTCTGTGCCGATCGATTTCGCGTATCGTGTCCATTCTGAAGTCGGAAATCGTACGATTGGAGCCAAAATTAATGGGAAAATGGTACCTCTTGATACACCACTAAAAACGGGAGATATCATTGAAATTTTAACTTCTAAGCAATCCTTTGGCCCGAGCCGCGATTGGTTAAAGATAGCGCAATCCTCCCAGGCGAAAAATAAGATTAAGCAATTCTTTAAACGACATCTACGTGAAGAGAATATTATCAAAGGTAAAGAGATGATCGAAAAAGAAATCCGTGCACAGGATTTCGATTTAAAGGAAACAATGTCATCAGAAAACCTCAAACGAGTGTGTGATAAATTTAATTATACGAACGAAGAAGACTTGTATGCGGCAGTTGGTGTAAACGGTATAACAGCACAGCAAGTAGTCAATCGTTTAGCGGAAAAACGCCGTAAAGAGCGTGAGCAGGAAGAAGCTTTAGAGAAAATCGAACAAAAAATGAAAAATCCAATTCCGCAAAAACGTACGGAATCTGGTGTCATTGTAAAGGGCATTGATAATATGCTTATTCGACTTTCACGTTGTTGTACACCTGTTCCTGGAGATGAAATTGTAGGCTTTATCACAAAGGGGAGAGGTGTGTCTGTGCACCGTGCGGACTGTCCAAATATTCAAATCGAGGATGAGCAGGAGCGCTTAATTGAGGTGGAATGGGAGCATGGTGTCATTCCAGAGAAAAAAGAATATCCAGTCGATATCGAAGTATCAGCTTTCGATAGACCAGGTATTTTAAATGAGATCATGCAAATTGTTAGTGAAACAAAAACGAATATTTTAGCAGTCAGTGGTCGTGCTGATCGCGATAAGATGGCGACAATTCATTTAACTATTTCGATCTCAAATATTTCTCATTTGCATAAAGTTGTGGAACGAATTAAACAAACACCTGATATTTATTCGGTGCAACGGGTCATTAATTAATGGTAAGCAACAACATAGAATTGGGGTTTTAATGCATGAAAGTAGTATTACAGCGCAGTAAAGCTGCCTCTGTAACAGTAGACGGAGCTGTCACAGGAGCAATTGATAGTGGCTACGTTCTTCTAGTGGGTATTACACATGAAGATTCACAGGAGGATGTCCTTTATTTAGCGAAAAAAATAGCCAATTTACGCCTTTGGGAAGATGCTGATGGCAAAATGAACCATTCCATTTTAGAGCATGGAGGTGCTATTTTGTCCGTCTCACAATTTACGTTATATGGGGATGCCAAAAAAGGGAATCGACCAAGTTTCACAAGTGCAGCTAGACCAGAAGTAGCCGAACCGCTGTGGGAAGCTTTTAATCAAGCACTGCGAGAGCATGGCTTACATGTGGAAACAGGTGTTTTTGGTGCGATGATGGATGTTGCACTAATTAATGATGGTCCAGTCACAATACTTCTAGAATCAAAATAATGGTACATTTCCTATAATTCCTTCATATACTAAAGAGTATGGTTAGTTTTATAGGAAGGGGTGTCTACACATGGCACAGATGGGGAGTATATCCAATCCATATTTATACGAAACTTTTAAAATGATGATTGGTCAGGCAGTTGTCGTGCAAACAGAAAAAAATATTCAGCAAGGTATTTTATTATCCATACTACCTGACCATTTAATCCTAGAGATTAGTCGTACGCCTTACTTCATTCCAATGGAGGAGATTGTATGGGTAACGCTGGAAGCTACAAGAAAATAAGTATGTATGAACCTTCTCAACATAATAGTTGATAGAAGGTTCTTTTTTTATATATTTACGGTATAATGATTAAAATTATCGGAATATTGTGCGTATTAAAGGAGCTGAGCATTTTGAAAACAATAGGGATTCTAGGTTCATTATTTTTCTGGAATAATATAAAAGAACATTTCACGTTGTTTCCACAAGTACAATTTATTCATTTTCCCTATACTTCACCAGATCAATGTGTAAATCTTTTTGATGAAGCTGCATCTTGTTCGGATATATTACTATTTGCTGGATCGATTCCCTATTATTACTGCTATGAAAAAATAAAAGCATCGCACATCCAAGCAGTGTTTATCCCTTTTGATGAATTGACACTAGCACTATCGTTATTATCCTTACAACATCATGAAAAGGTGGATTTATCCCAGCTATCGATCGATGTACCTAAGCAGAATAGTCTTCATCAGGTAATGATGGAAGCCGGTATTCCATCTACTGACGTCTATGTAAAAGATTACGAATGGGTTTATGATCAACCAGAAAAAATCACAAAGCTCAATGTGAATGATTTTATTTACTTTCATAAGGAATTATATAAAGCAGGGAAAACCACTTTAGCGCTTACTAGTTTACACGCAGTTTTTGTTGAGTTACAAAGATTAGGTATACCTTCGAAGTACATGGTTGAAAGCAAACAAACATTCATAATGACAATTAATTCAGCGCTTGAAGCTTATCAGCATACAATGTTGACTTCGTCGCAAATAGCTGTCGTTTCTATTTGTAGTAAACAAAAGTTGATGGATGAACAACAACTATTTGTAAAGTCGTTAGAAAATATTTGCAAGCGTTTTCAGGCAAGGATCACGCAAGCCCAACAGGAGCCTTATTTAATCATTTCTACTAGAGGGGTAATTGAACAACTTGAACCTGCTTATTTAAGATCATTAATTGAACTGTGTGAACGACAATTTAAAACCACTTTTACGATTGGCATTGGCTATGGATATTCATTACATGAAGCAGAAACTCATTCTTCCCAAGCTTTATTTTTCACGTCCAAATGGAGAGATGCATCGACCGTCATTTGTTTAGTAGATGCAGAGAATAAGTTACATGAACAATTATTTGAACATAATAATCAAATTGCATTAAGTAGCCATCATAAAGCCATTTTAGAGATGGCTGAAAAGGTGAAAATGAGTGCTAAAAATTTAAATGTTATGAAGCAATTTATCACAGTTACTAATAATCGCCCATTTTCAGCTACGGAATTAGCGCAATATATGAATCTGTCACGTCGATCTGCTGAACGCATTATTAATCGATTAATCGAGCATGATTACTTTAAGTTAGTAGGAGAGGAGCAACCTTATCATCAAGGCCGTCCGCGAAAGCTTTATAAGGCAACAAACTATTGGACATTCTGAAATAATAGAAAATTAATACTTTACAATAAATTTGAACTCATGTATATTTATTCTCAATTAACGACATATAACGACAACATTGTTCCGATGTCTAAATCTATGAAAAGGAGAGTGAATTTATGGAAAATGAACAGAATGTTAAAAAGAGAAGTTGGCTCAAAGTACCTCATACATATACCATTATTTTTGCTATTATTTTTTTAGCAGGTATTGCAAGCTATATTATTCCGGCGGGTGAGTTTGACCGTGTAGAGGATGAGGAAGGGCGAATGCTCGTTGTAGATGGAAGCTATCATCATATTGAGAGTGATCCAGTTTCATTTTTCGAAATGTTTACAGCGATTCCAATGGGGCTTGAAAAAGGAGCTCAAATTATTTTCTACATTTTCTTAGTCAGCGGTGTTTTTGGCATTATCCGTTCAACAGGTGCCATTGAAGCTGGTGTCTATAAAGGTGTAAAAGCGCTAGAGGGAAGAGAAAAATTACTCATTCCATTATCGATGATCTTGTTCTCTGTTGGCGGTTTTACAATGGGGATGGCAGAAGAAACAATTATTTTCGTACCGATTGGTGTAGCGATTGCTCGTGCAATGGGCTTTGATGCTGTAACAGGGACAGCTATGATTACTCTTGGTGCAGCTAGTGGATTTTTTGGAGGTATGCTTAATCCCTTTACAGTAGGTGTTGCGCAATCATTAGCAGATGTACCGCTATTTTCTGGAATAGGTTTCCGTGCAGTTGTCTATATTTTTGTTCTAGGTTTTGCCATATTTTATGTGTCTCGCTATGCTTTTAAAGTAAAAAAGAATCCACAAGCAAGTGTTATTTATGACATTGAGCAAAAGGCTAAATCTACTGTATCCGAAATTGACATTCCTACATTAACAGGAAAGCATAAATTTGTATTTATTGTGATGGCTTGCGGAATTGGCTTTAATATTTATGGTGTCTTTAATTGGGGCTGGTTCCTAACACAATTAACAGCATCCTTTTTAATTATGGGGTTAATTGCGGGGCTAATTGGCGGTTTAAAACCTGCGACTATTTTTGATTCCTTTATTGATGGGGCAAAAGCTGTAACGTTCGGTGCCTTAATTGTAGGCTTTGCCCGTGCAATCACGGTTGTGTTAGAGCAAGGAAAAATTATTGATACGATTGTTTATGCAGCATCAGAAACCATTGGCCATTTACCACATGCTATTAGCGCAATTGGCATGTTATTTATCCAAGCACTTTTGAATTTATTTATTTCATCAGGTAGTGGACAGGCAGCAGCCACAATGCCAATTATGATTCCAATTACTGATTTATTAGGATTGGAACGTCAAGTGGCTGTGTTAGCCTTTCAATATGGGGATTCCTTAACAAATTCTATCATTCCTACTTCATCTGCGCTAATGGCGTATTTAGCTGTAGCAGGTATCCCATATGAAAAGTGGATCAAATTTATTTGGAAGATGATACTTGGTTGGGCAGTGATTGCATGTCTTGCATTGATTGCTGCAGTAGCAATAGGGATCACTTAAAACGTGAAAAAAGCTGTGGAAGATTATTCTTTCCACAGCTTTTTGTTTATTCCTCTTGCTTATTAAAATAGTTGAGTATACCTTGATAAATACCGAGAGTTGCCTGCTCACGGAACTTTGCTGTCGTGATGACTCGCTCCTCGCTTGAATTACTCAAGAAGCCTAACTCAATAAGTACAGCCTTTTGACGATTTTCTCGAAGTACTAAATAGTTACCTTGCTGTGTCCCACGATCTCTCAATTCTAATTTACCTGAAAGGCCATCATGGATCGCTTCAGCAAGTCCTTTTTGATTACTATTCATATAATAGGATGTGAAGCCGTTAATAGAGCTGTCGTCTGTTGCATCATAATGAAGACTAATAAAGGCATCTGCCTCATATTGATGGGCAATTGATACACGCTTACGTAGAGCTACATATTCATCTGATTCCCTCGTCATGACCACATTTGCACCAGCAGCACTTAATTTAGAAGCAAGTAGAGTAGCTGTTTTCAAAGTAATGCCTTTTTCCTCTGTACCACGCTGCCCTGTTGTTCCATGATCATTCCCACCATGTCCTGCATCCACAACAATCGTCAGTCCATTTAAAGTTCCTTTTTTACGAGGTTCTTCTTTATCCTTTTGAGGTATTGTTGCTTTATTTGAACTTGTTGTTACTACCCAGTTCGCGACAAATGCCGTTTTTTCATCATCTAATTGTATTTCATAAAAATCATTCTTCACGCCGACAATCGGGTAATTAATGCCAGCATCGACACGTTCAACAACTTCAGCATCTGTTGACGCATCTGTTCGTAGGTTTGTCCCATTATAAATAATCGTAACAGACTCCAACTCTTTAGAAGAGGAAGTTTTGGAAGTACTCTTCACTTTATTAGAGAATGTACCGTAAAAACTATAGACCCATCCTGTTTTTTTATCATTGTACTGTATTTGTACCCAATTATGCTCTTGAGCCAGTACTTTAAAGGCTTGCCCTTTTGTCACAGTACCAACTTTTTTAGTATTTAAATCAGGTTTTTTACGGACATTTAGAACGTCCACTAAGATTGTAAAAGTAGTATCCTTGTTTACTGGTGTTGTAGTAGTAGTTACTTCTACTGCATCTTCTTTTGGTTCTGTTTCTTTTTTAGGATTATCGTTTATCGTGACATAATCCTTTGAAACCCATCCAGTTTGTCCATTCCAATCAATTTTGGCCCATTCACTATTTTCTTCAATGAGGTTTGCTTGGTTGCCCGTCGAAAGTTGCCCAAGCACTGCTGATGAGATATCTGGCTCTGTTCGAATATTTAAACGGTCAACTTGTGCGATGACAGTTTTATCTAAGGCTTGTTTAGCATTTGTAGGAGCTGTCAGCCAAGAGGCAACCCATCCTTCGTAGTTACCTGTTTTTACTTGAATCCAATCACCTTCACGACCAATTGAGGATAAAGGATCACCTTCTTCTAATGTCGTAATGATAGGATAAGACAAACCAGGACCCTCACGTAAATGAAGAATTGTTCCAGCGACTTTTAGATCACTAGTGTCAGCGGAAGCTTTTTGAACAAAGTTCTTATTTGGCATCGCAATAGTTACCATTAGTATGAAGATCATTATACTATGTAAAATTTTTGTCCTCATCAGATTCCTCCTATTCCTTGTGCTATTTTACCATGCTTTTGTATAAAAATTCGTGGTAAAAAGGTAATGGAATTTGTCATTTTCATTGCTGTTTGATGAAAAATATAAAAATAGTTGACATTGGCTTGGCTAGTGACTAACATAAAGGGTAATCGAAAAATGATTAATCGCTTATGACCAAGCAAGTAGCGTGTACCTCTATTGGAAAAGAGAGGGGAAGACTTAGGCTGCAATCTTTCCTACAAATATGTATGATGCGAATAACACTTGAGAGGCTTTTTTCTGAAAAGCAGCAATGCCTACTAGGAAAAAACGGAATCGGCCGTTATCCGATTATGAGGAGGACACAGATTTATATTTTGTGTCAACTAGGGTGGAACCGCGGAAGCTTATACAGCTCTCGTCCCTTGCAATGGCAAGGAGACGAGGGCTTTTTTGTTGTCTAAAAAGCAATCGACCCCGCTGAAAATGGGGTGAATTCTGCGCTATGTGGAAGATGCTTCACTGAACAGCAAGAAAAATAGCTCCAACTGGTGAGCGGAGTGCTTAATCAAGGGTGGAAGCCGCTCCAAATGGAGAGGAAAGCGCTCAAAGAAGGACCGAAGCCGCTCCAAATGGATAGGAAAGCGCTCAAAGAAGGACCGAAGCTGCTCCAAGTGGAGAGGAAAGTGCTCAAAGAAAGCTCGAAGCCGCTCCAAGTGGAATGACAGCTGCTCAATCATAAGCAATCAATATAGGAGGGAAATTACATGAGTTTTAAAGTGCCACGAGGAACACAAGATATTTTGCCAGGTCAATCTGAAAAATGGCAAAAGGTTGAAGCGATTATTCGTGATATTTGCCGTGTGTATCGCTATAACGAAATTCGTACACCGATTTTCGAACAGACAGATTTATTTGCACGTGGTGTTGGTGAAACAACGGATGTTGTGCAAAAGGAAATGTATACATTTGAAGATCGCGGGGGGCGTTCGTTAACATTGCGTCCTGAAAATACAGCTGGAGTTGTCCGTGCGTATGTAGAACATAAAATGTTTGGTGCCCCAGACCAACCTGTTAAACTTTCTTATTTAGGACCTATGTTCCGCTATGAGCGCCAACAAGCCGGTCGCTACCGTCAATTCGTGCAATTCGGTGTAGAGGCAATCGGTTCAGCAGATCCTGCCATTGATGCAGAAGTTATCGCTCTTGCGATGGATGTTTATGAATCAGCGGGCTTAAAGGATTTGAAATTGGTCATCAATTCACTTGGTGACAAAGAAACTCGTGATACGCATCGTACAGCATTATTACAACATTTTGAGCCACATATAGAGGAGTTTTGCTCCGATTGTCAAAATCGTTTACAAAAAAATCCATTGCGAATCTTAGATTGCAAGGTAGATCGCGAGCATCCATTAATGCAAACGGCTCCAGCATTGACAGATTTCCTAACTAAGGAATCAGCTGCCTATTTTGCTCAAGTGAAAGCGTATTTGGATACATTGGGCATTACGTATGAAGTTGATCCAAATCTTGTGCGTGGACTTGATTATTACAATCATACGACATTCGAAATTATGTCGACTGCTTCTGGCTTTGGTGCTATTACAACACTTTGTGGTGGTGGACGCTACAATGGTCTCGTACAAGAAATTGGAGGGCCAGATGTGCCAGGTATTGGATTCGCACTAAGTATTGAACGCTTATTATTAGCGCTTGAGGCAGAAGGTGTGGAATTAGATACGGCTTCTGGACTAGATGTTTATATTATTGCAATGGGCGATGAGGCGAAACAAAAGGCTGTAGAGTTAACTAGTACGTTCCGCGCAAAAGGCCTTGCCACAGAAATGGATTATTTAGATCGAAAAATGAAGGCACAAATGAAATCAGCGGACCGCCTAGGGGCGAAGTTTACGATTGTCCTTGGTGAAACGGAGCTGGAAGAGCAAGCAGCAGCAGTGAAGCATATGGAATCTGGTGAGCAGCATAAGGTTGCATTTTCAGAATTAGTGAACTATTTATCTCAACAATCCTAAAAGACATGGCATTTCTCGTTAAATGCTACATAAAAAGAAGATATTTTTGGAGGAATTTAACAATGGCTACAAGAACACATGCTAGTAACGAGCTTTCAGAAGCGTTACAAGGCGAAAAAGTCGTATTAAAAGGTTGGGTACAGCGTCGTCGCGACCTTGGTGGTTTAATCTTTATTGATTTACGTGACCGTACAGGTATTACTCAGGTTGTTTTTAGTCCAGACGTTGCAGAAGCACATGCTTTAGCGGATAAAGTGCGTAGTGAATATGTAATTGAAGTGGAAGGAACGGTTATCCTTCGTACAGAGGACCAAATCAATCCAAATGTGCCGAACGGTAAAATTGAAGTAGAAGCTACAAAATTGGTTGTCATTAATACGGCCAAAACAACGCCATTCCAAATTGAAGATCGTACAGACGTGTCAGAAGATCTACGTTTAAAATATCGCTATTTGGACTTACGTCGTCCAGTGATGTTCGATACCTTTAAAATGCGCTCTGATGTTACACGTACAATTCGTAACTTCCTACAAAATGAAGGCTTCTTAGAAGTTGAAACACCAATTTTAACAAAGTCAACGCCAGAAGGTGCTCGTGATTATTTAGTGCCATCACGTGTACATGAAGGTGAATTTTATGCTTTACCACAATCACCACAGTTATTTAAACAGTTATTAATGGTTGCTGGTTTTGAAAAGTATTTCCAAATTGCACGTTGTTTCCGTGATGAAGATTTACGTGCTGACCGTCAACCAGAGTTTACACAGGTAGACATTGAAACAAGTTTCTTAACACAAGAAGAAGTATTAGAAATGAATGAGCGTTTAATCCAAGCCGTAATGAAAGAAGTGAAAGGGCTTGATATCCCTGCACCATTCCAACGCATGAAATACCAAGAAGCAATGGATCGTTATGGTTCAGATAAACCAGATGTTCGTTTTGGCTTAGAATTAGTAGCATTAAATGATGTTTTTGAAGGTTGTAATTTTAAAGTGTTTGCAGATACAGTGGCACAAGGGAAGCAAGTAAAAAGTATCAATATTAAAGGGGCAGCCGACAAATATTCACGTAAAGACATGGATGAATTAACAAAGTTTGTTGGTATCTATGGGGCAAAAGGTCTTGCTTGGTTAAAGGTTACAGAAGAAGGCTTAAATGGTCCAATCGCGAAGTTCTTTGATGAAGCATTAGCAGCTGCATTAATAGAACGTATGGGTGCAGAAGTGGGCGATATTCTAGTATTCGTAGCAGATACAGCAGCTGTAGTAGCCGCATCTTTAGGGGCACTTCGCACTAAATTAGGGCAGGATCTAAATTTAATTGACGAATCTCAATTTGCCTTCCTATGGATTACTGACTGGCCATTATTTGAATACTCTGAGGAAGATGGACGTTACTATGCAGCACACCATCCATTCACACGTCCGTTTGATGAAGATATCCCGTTAATGGACACAGATCCTTCAGCAGTTCGTGCTCAAGCATATGATATTGTATTAAATGGCTACGAACTTGGTGGTGGTTCATTACGTATTTATGAACGTGATCTACAAGAAAAAATGTTTGAATTACTTGGCTTTACAGAAGAAGAGGCTCAGGCGCAATTTGGTTTCTTATTAGAAGCATTTGAATATGGTGTACCACCACATGCTGGTCTTGCCTTTGGTCTTGATCGCTTTGTTATGTTATTAGCGGGACGTAACAATTTACGTGATACGATTGCATTCCCGAAAACAGCAAGTGCTAGCTGCTTAATGACAGAAGCACCAAGTGAAGTATCACCAGAGCAACTAAGCGAATTAAGTTTAGCAATTAAACCATTTAGAAAATAAACAATAATACAGAATACCTAGGTTTCCTAGCAAATATTGTTGGGAACCTAGGTATTTTTGCGTTTTCTTATGAAATTATAGATTGTTAGAGAAAATCGTTTGAATTATCAGAAAAGTGGTGGTATGATATCTGTAATACGAATCCTGATGTGTTTGTCTAACTGCTAACTCTACTTCACAGTTTTGACCGAACATTATCGAATCGGGAGCCTTCATTTTGTAGTCGCAAACATGCCCCTAGCGGAGCGGGACGTTTAAAGCTGCAAAGCGGGCACCCCCCTGCAAATTGCGGGTTCAAAACGAATGTTTCTTGGCATTACGGCACAATTGGGATTCGTCCTATACATAGGATTAAAAGGAGCTTGAGTATAGCTCCTTTTTTTATGTTGAAAAAGGGACATAGCTATTGAAAAATAGGAAAATTTTGAAAATATGAAAGAATTACTTTTTATTTTTGGTTAATCAGCATATAATTGGTATAGACAACTATACCTTCATCAATGGCAAAGTTAGCCTTACAGAAAAAATGCTCAGGCAAACATTATCTTCGTAATTGGCTAGTAATATGATGAACATGAGTTGGAAGCAAAAAAGTCTCCATTAGCAAACGATGCATAAAAAGGCATTCAATTAATGATGGAGTAGACAGTAGAAATAGAGATGCCATGACAAAGTAGTCAATACAAAAAATAGTGTAAGCCAATGTTAAAAAATTACGACTTACCAAGAAAGCTAAGGATGGTTTTCATGTGAATTGTGTATTGCTTACTCAACATTTGCATGGGCAAAAAACGATTTGTCAGGTAAAGTTGTATTTGGAATATCATAAATGAGGCATAAGGAAGGTGCAAGATTTGTTAGAGAAAAATTCCCATATTCCTATTTATATACAAATAGAAGAGATTATTAAACAACGAATTTATTTAGAAGAATACAAAATTGGTGAAACAATTCCTTCAGAACGAGAGCTTTCCGCGCAATTTGACGTTAGTAGAATGACTGTACGTCAATCCATTACCAATCTAGTAAATAGTGGTCTTCTTTATCGAGAAAAAGGGAGAGGTACTTATGTTGCCAATCCAAAATTAGAGCAACCATTAAAGGGATTAACGAGTTTTACTGAGGATATGCGCGCACGAGGCATGGAACCGAGCAGTAAAGTTTTACGATTTGAGAAAATCGTACCGCCGATGGATATCGCCAGAGACTTAATGATTGAGTCAGGAGAAGAGGTATTCTTTGTAGTTCGGATTAGAAATGCGGATTCTCAGCCAATGGCGATTGAAAGAACGTATATCCCTGTGAAAATATATCCTGAATTGGATGAAAAGCAAATTATGGGCTCGCTTTATGCCTTAATTGAAGCAAAATTCCATCAAAAAATTGGAAATGCTGTTCAGCAAATGGAGGCAGCCATTGTATCAAAAGAAGATAGTAAGTTTTTGCAGATTAATCAAACAGCACCAGTTTTAATTATTAAACGAACAAGTTATTTATCGGATGGTAAGCCGTTTGAGCTTGTACGTAGTACTTATCGAGCGGATCGCTACAAATTTATAAGTGAAATTAAAAGGTGATCATATGCATGCATATTTTTCTGAAATCGAAAAGCTAATCCAAGTTGTAAAAGAGCAGGAAGCTGTACGGATTAATGAAGCTGCTCGTATCATTGTGCAGCGCCTTCAGCGAGGTGGCATTATCCAACTTTTTGGTTGTGGACATTCGCAGTTATTAGCTCAGGAGGCATTTTACCGAGCAGGTGGTTTAGTTCCTGTGCGTCCCATTTTTATTGAACCGTTAGCATTACATGCGGGGGCTTTAGCTTCCTCAAGTAATGAGAAGGACCCGACTATTATTGAACAACATAAGGAACAGTTTGATTTTCGTGAAAATGACGTGTGCATTGTGATTTCGACTTCCGGGAGAAATTCAGCACCTATTGACGCCGCTTTATTAGCAAAGGCTAGAGGTGTTTTTGTTCTATCCCTACAATCGCTCTTCTATAAAGAGCAGCCTACACGTCATCATAGCGGGCAAAGACTAGAAGAAGTGGTAGATTTCATCATCAACACACATATACCTATTGGTGATGGCGTTTTGCATAAACATGAAATGCAATATGCGCCAGCATCTACTGTTATTGGTTCACTACTATTAAATGCGTTATTTAGCGAAATCATTGAGGAGATAGCAAAGAACTCAACTGAATTACCTATTTTTGTTAGTAATAATGTGGATTCAGATTGGTCACATAATGAAACAATGATTGCAAAATACCAGCATCGTATAGATTTTACATGAGCAATAGCAAAAGGAAATTTACGTTGAAAATGGGTTAAGTGCGGTTCGTCACTAGGAATAACAAAGATGTTAAGGGAATTTTGGAGAAGAGTGTTAAGGGATTTTGCAGTGGTTGTTGTTATACCACTGCAAAAGAGCCCTTAGAAAAAGCATTTATTTATCAATATTTATCAGAATATTCATTAAACAGAGGTGGTTAAGTATGAACATTAACATTGTCTCACCTAACGATTATTGGCAAATACATCAATTGAGGGATTATTGTTTTCCAAATAAATATACAAAGGCTCGTCGAGACGATTTTCACTATTGGATTGAGCATAGCACAACACTAGGGGCTTATGATGATAAAAAAGTCGTTGGGCAGCTTCTAATATTACCATTAAACATGACGGTGCATGGCGTCCAGTACAAAATGGGGGGGATAGGATTTGTCGCTACATATCCAGAGTATCGGCAACAGGGAATTGTGAAAAGGCTCATGACGGAAGCACTGCAAAAAATGCGGAACAATGGGCAGACGATTTCTGTTTTAGCACCTTATTCCGTGTCATTCTATCGATATTTTGGGTGGGAACTATTTTTTGAGAAGCTTCATTATACGATTCCACAAGCGAATTTTCCGGATTTAGGTAAACAACTAGATGTCGTTAAAAGGATGAGCTTTGAATGGTTAGATCCCGATCTTTTTCAGGGTATTAAGGAATTTCATAATGCAATGGCAATCGTACAACATGGTGGCATGGTACGTGATGATGCTTGGTGGAAGCGAATTGAGAGAAGGAGCCCTGATAGTCATTTTGCAGCTTATTTTCTAGATGGGCATCTAGAGGGGTATATTCGTTATGCAATAAGGCAGGAGACATTTGAAGTTCAAGATTTTATTGTAGCCAATCATTTAGCGGAACAAGCAATATGGCGTTATATTACGTCGCATGCAGCAAGTGTTAGTAACATTACAGGAGTTACTAGCAATCATTATCCATTTGGCTTTTATTTCAAAGAGCCACAATTCAAAAAGGAAGTCGTTCAGGATGTCATGATTAGGGTGGTGGACGTTTATGCATTCATGCAGCAGTATCCATGGGGAGAGATTAATGACATTTTGACTATTCGTATTGAAGATTCTTTTTGTCATTGGAATGAGCATGTCTATCAAATAAATAAAAATGGTCATGTATCAATAATTGAGACAAATTCAACCGATACCATGCATATGTTAACACTACCAATTAATCTTTTTTCTGCAATGATGGTGGGCTATCTTTCTGTAAAAGAAGCAGTTATCTATGCTAATCAGCCTATAGAGAAAAAGATAATTGATCATTGGCAAAGGGCGTTACCTTCAGAAAAACCTGCTTTTTATGAGTATTTTTAGGCATTAAATTTGATGGAAATATAAAAATTTTTTGAACTTTTTTCTGGACTATACCAGTTAAAAAGAATCGTTAATTATGCTATACAACTGCAATAGCCCAATTTTGTAATTTATTAGCTTAACATATATTTAATGTAAAAATTGTATTGTGGTATATACCAATAGGTGCTATTCTCAACATAAGTAAGCGATTACAAAATAAAAACATTAAAGGAGTGTTTCGAATGAAAAACATCATGTTAGTGTGTGTAGCAGGCATGAGTACTAGCTTATTAGTATCGAAGATGCAAAAAGCCGCACAGGAGAAAAATATTGAAGCTGATATTTATGCTATTGCAGAAGGAGAGGTTGAAAAAGTATTAGCTGCGAAAAAGGCGGATGTGCTTTTACTAGGCCCTCAGGTACGCTACTTGAAGGGCACGTTTGAATCAAAATACAAGGATATGGGTTTTCCTATTGATGTTATTAATATGGCGGATTACGGCATGATGAATGGGGAGAATGTCTTGAAGCAAGCCCTGCAATTAATAGGATGAAAGAGAGGACAACGGGAAATGGGAGAAGTAGCATTAATGGAATCGATTATGGGTCTTATTGTGCATAGTGGTAATACGAAAAGTGAGTGTATGGAAGCTATTCAGCTAGCAAAAAAAGGGGAAATTGAGGCGGCGAAGGAGAAAATCAAATTAGCGAATGAATCTCTAATTGATGCACATCACGCTCAAACGGGGTTACTGTCTCAAGAAGCAAGGGGAGAAAAAGTAGAGGTTTCTATGTTATTAATTCATGCACAAGATCATTTAATGAATGCTATTACATTTCGTGATTTAGCACAGGAAATGATTGAGCTATATGAACGAATCAAAGGGGAGTAACATCAAATTTTGATGTAACAATAAAAAGCAAAGGGAGTGTATGGGGATGTTCCGTTTTTTAGAAGAGAAATTTGTACCGGTTGCTGCAAGGGTTGGAAATCAGCGTCATTTAGTTGCCATTCGTGATGGATTTATTACGATTATGCCTTTAACGATTGTGGGATCTCTGGCTGTACTTATTAACAATTTGCCTATCAAATTTTATCAAAATGCACTCGATGCCATTTGGAAGCATGAGACATGGACACAGTTTGGTGGCAATATTTGGGGAGCTACATTTGGAATTATTTCACTATTACTAGCCTTTTGTGTTGCCTATCATTTGACGAAAAGCTATGACAAAGATGCATTATCTGGTGGAGTAATAGGGCTTGCTAGCTATATGACATTTGGTACGTTTGGTGAAGGTGGATTAACAGGATTAACTACAGGTACAGGTGGTATATTCATTGCTCTGATCATTGCACTACTTTCTACAGAATTGTTTTGTAAATTGTCTGGCAATCCCAAGTTACTAATTAAAATGCCAAATGGTGTACCACCAGCTGTTGCGAAATCATTTGCAGCGTTACTACCTGCCATAATAACTATTGGATTATTTGCTCTAGTTCGAACAATTATTTCGGCAGGTTTTGATATACCAGATATTGTTGGTTCCTTCTACACGGCGATTCAGGAGCCATTTATGGGTCTAACAAATACATGGCTTGCGGCTTTAATTTTGGCATTTATCCCTACATTTTTATGGACACTTGGCGTTCATGGAGCAAATATCATTGAACCATTTATGCAAACGATTAATTTACCAGCTATTAACGAAAACGTTGCTGCTATCTCTGCTGGTAAAGTAGCGCCTTACATTGTAAATAAACCATTCTTTGATGCATTTATTAACATGGGAGGCTCTGGTACGACAATAGCACTTATTATTGCGATATTCCTATTTGCAAGAAAGAATAAGCAATATAATACAGTTGGAAAATTATCCGCAGCTCCTGGGATTTTCAATATTAATGAGCCATTACTTTTCGGACTGCCAATTGTATTAAACCCGGTTTTATTCGTACCTTTCATTTTGACACCAATGGTAAACGTAACGATTGCCTTCTTTGCAACGAAGTTGGGCTGGGTGCCAGCAGCTACTGTAGCACCACCATGGACAACACCTCCGATTATTAACGGATTTCTAGCAACTCAATCTTGGCGTGGGGCAGTCTTAAGTATTGTGTTAATTGTTATTGCCGTTTGTATTTATTTGCCATTTATTTCGATGGCAAACCGTATGGCAAGGCAGAATGAGCAAAAAGCTGCTTTAGCAGCACAAAATGAACAACAAGCTGTTGTCCAAGCAGAAGGGCAAAAAGTAGAAGTTTAAGCGTGAACTAATGGAGGGTTTAAAGTGAGAAGATTAGGAATTTCGCTCTATCCGCAGCATACTACACTTGACGAAATGAAGCGCTATGTTCAGCTTGCCCATGACAATGGCTTTGACCGTATTTTTACATGTCTGATGTCATTAAAGCAGAAGGAAGAACGCCAGAAATTACAGCAAATTAACCAATTTGCTCAACAGTTAGGTTTTGACATTTCAGCTGATATCGCACCAGCCGTTTTTGATGATTTAGGCTATACCTATAGGGATATTGGCTATTTAAAAGAACATTTTTCTTTGGCAGCTATACGTTTAGACATGGGATTTTCAGGTCACGAAGAAGCGCTGATGTCTTTTGACGCAAGTAATCTGAAGATAGAATTAAATATTAGTAATGGTACGAAGTATGTCGATAATGTGTTATCTTACCAAGCAAATAAAGAGAATATTATTGGCTGTCATAATTTTTATCCAAGACGCTTTACTGGTTTATCTCGTCAGCATTTTTTACAAACATCACAATGCTTTAAGGAACACAATATAAGAACGGCAGCGATGATTTCCTCACAGCATGGTAAATTTGGACCTTGGGAGCAAACGGAACATGGTTTACCAACACTAGAGGAGCACCGTCAACTACCAGTTACTGTACAGGCAAAAGATTTATGGCACACGGGGCTAATAGATGATTGTATTATTGGCAATATGTATGCTTCAGAGGAAGAAATACGAGCATTAGGTCAATTAAATCGCTATAAGCTTGAATTAAAGGTGAGCCAGTCCTCAGATACTAGTAGTTTAGAGGAGACCATTCTTTTTCAGGAGCCTCATTTTAATCGTGGTGATGTTTCTGATTATGTCATTCGGAGTACTCAATCTCGAGTTAAATATAAAAATGAGGATTTTCCTATCCATGATACACGTCCACTTAAACTAGGTGATGTTACGATTGATAATAATCTTGATGTTCGTTATAAAGGTGAGCTTCAAATTGTTCTGAAGGACATTCCAAATGCTGGTTCCAGCAATGTCGTTGCTAGCATTGTCGAGGAAGAGCGATTTTTATTACCATATATCCAACCATGGGCATCATTTGGGTTTACAAAGTAAAGAATGGAGAGGAAGGGATTGAGTTATCAATCTCTTTTTCTTTATGGGGGGAAAAATTGTTATGTATGTATTAGCAATTGATGGTGGTGGAACGAAAACGGCAGCAGTTATTTGTGATGAAAAGGGGAATATTTATGCTCAAGTGGTGACGACAAGAAGTAATCCAACAGCGATGGATAGAACCTATTTTGAGGCAATTTTGCATAAAATCATGCAAAATTTACAGCAGCAAAATCCACAAGCACTTGCAGAAGTTGCTAGCTGTTTTGCTGGTATGGCAGGAGTTCAGGAGCTACAAGCAGGAGGCATGGTTGTAGCTGTTTTACGACACTATGTTTCCAAAGCCGCAACAATTAGGGTGGATAATGATGCATTAATTGCTCTTTATGCAGGTACACTTGGCAAAGCAGGGATTGTTCAAATTGCTGGAACAGGGGCCATTACGATGGGGTACGATTGTCACCAACGCTTTCATCGAGTAGGTGGATGGGGCTATCTTTTTGATGATGAAGGTAGCGGCTATGATTTAGGTGTTCAGCTGCTAAAAGCCGTATTTCAAAGTTATGATGGAAGAGCAACAGCTACACTCTTAACCGAAGCTGTGCTGCATCATTTTTCTGTAAAAACTGTGCCACAATTAATAGCCCATATTTATGGCGAGGAACATCCACGTACGGTCGTCGCTCCATTGAGTGTGTATATTTTTGAAGCAGCTGACAATGGGGATCTTGTAGCTAAGCAAATAATAGAAAATGCTTGTCAAAACTATTATAAGGCGATTAGTGCTTGCTATTTGGATATGCAGTGGGAGCAAGACAAAGTACCAGTCGTCTTAGTAGGTGGGGTGTTTACCAATGAAGCACATTTTGTTCCAAGACTTCAAGCTATGGCACTAGAGGAAGCATTACCTCTCAGCTTTAAGACACCGGCTTTACCGCCAATTGGTGGGGCAGTAATTGCAGCATTTCAACAGCTAAACGTTCAGCCTCATATGTCTTTTGTTGAAGCATTTCAAAAAAATTATATGTAGTAATCAAAGAGTAGTTGAAGTGATTCAATTGCTCTTTATAGTATGACTATAAGTAGGCAACTATTTTTTTCTTTATAATTTTCACTTGATGAATAACATGATAAAATGTAAGATAGGTTGTGTTTTTTATCTTAGTATATAACTAGGTTTACTAATAAAATTTCATAGATGGAGAGTGTCAGGATGTTACATCAATTTTCACGTAACGAGCTCGCAATAGGAACAGAGGGTCTCGAAAAATTAAAAAATACAACGGTTGCCATTCTTGGTGTGGGTGGTGTGGGATCATTCGCTGCTGAGGCATGTGCACGCAGTGGGATCGGCCGCATCATTTTAGTTGATAAAGATAATGTAGATATTACAAATGTCAACAGACAATTAGTGGCATATCTATCTACTGTGGGCAAATCTAAATCAGCTGTAATGAAAGAGCGCATAGCAGATATTAATCCAGCATGTGAAGTGATTGATATGCATATGTTTTACACGGAAGAAACATATGAGGAATTTTTTGCACAAAACATTGATTATGTAATCGATGCAAGTGATACAGTTATGTATAAAATTCATTTAATGAAGGAATGTTTAAAGCGTAATATTCCTATTATATCAAGTATGGGTGCAGCAAATAAAATGGATCCTACTCGCTTCCAAATTGCTGATATATCAAAAACACACACAGACCCTCTAGCTAAAATCATACGTACAAAGCTACGAAAAGACGGAATTCATAAAGGGGTAACCGTTGTATTTTCGGATGAGAGCCCGATTGTCGTTCGACCAGATGTTGTAGAACATGTTGGGAAGCCAGATGCGGCGATCCGCAAAGCAAAGATGCCGCCATCGTCCAATGCTTTTGTGCCGTCAGTTGCAGGTTTAATTGCTGCTAGTTGGGTAGTCAATACCATCTTAAAAGATGTTAAAATTACTCGTGTACAAGGTTAAAACCATACATTGCAACAAACAATATCATGGATTATTTTTGTAGAAGTAGCTACCTTCAATTTTTAGAGGTAGCTACTTTTTCTGTGTTACAATTAGACCGTTCTTAAAAGGAGGCGTAAACAGATGGAAAAAATTTATCAAATGGAATATAGAGGTTTAAATCTTTTCGATGAAATTAGCACAGTAGAGTTAGCTATAGATGAAGAAAAGCAAACCATCCATATTTTTGACGTTGGACAGGTTGTCAGCCCCATTTTTAATTTCGATGTATCGGCTTATGAATTATCAGATGGTTTTTATAAAATGGCGGATGTTCTGCGCCATAAGAAAATATTAACAGATCAATATGTAGAGGGTGATTTAACATTAAGTGAGTGGTTAATTAGGAATAATGCTTATTTTTATACACCAAAAAAGCGCATTAAAAAATATATGCAGGGTAGTATTCTCGAAATTGTTGATCAAGCACAGGAACAATGGTTATTTGATGAATATGTACAAAGGGTATAATTTTACCAAAATAGTTCCTCTTATGTACATAAAATGCTATTAATTCACGAAATTGTCTTATTTTTTTCATGTCTACACTTCTTCATATGGTTTATTGCTATAATTTGAATCATCCATAAGATAATCGATCAGTTTGTTTGGGATGCTATTGCTACTCAATGAATAGCAAAATGTGAAAACAACAAATGACATATGGGAGAGTGGGAAAATGGAAATTCAAGTAATTCGTGATCATTTAGATATTGTTAAACTTCAAGAGAAAATGAATGCCATTGTATTTGACTATTTGGATACCTCCAACAATTATCCGAAAGCCATGAGAGAATTAAATCCTTTATATACACAAGTAACAACATATTATAAGGCGTATATTGATCAGCGTGCTGGAGAATTACCAAGTGCGAATACGTATTGGCATTTATTTATCGATTGCTGTGCAAAATTATGTTACTTTTTAGCTGCATCGACTTATTATTCCTCAAATGCTTTACAAAAAACACCTGAAAAAGTGGAGCGTTTATTAACAATAGCTGCCTATTCTTTACCAAGTATCGAACAGGAAGAGAATGAACAATTATTAACAGATATCTTGGCCCTTTTAGCGGAAGTGCTAGAGGATGAAGAAAAAACGACAATAATACGCGATGAAGTGTTGTCCCAAAAAGGTGATGTGAAGAGCTGTCTAAAACAGTTTAAATTATTTGTTGATCAAGAACTGTCAGCATAGACAAGACTAGACCATCTATTTTCAGAAAATAGCATATTAGACAAGAATCTACATAACTTATTCAATTAATTCTAGCTTTTTCTACAGTGTACGGTGTAGAAGATAATCGATTTACTTGCTTATTAAGTCTTGTAGATTCTTTTTTTATACAAGCATAAAAAAGACATGTTTTTTTAAAAGGTATTTATGAATTTTTGTCGAATTAGTTAAAAAATTGGTAGTACATATGCTCACTCTATTTGATGTTGTCAAACTTATTGGAAGGGGGCTAGGCAATGATAGTAAACGGAATAGAAATAGATCTGGCGAATTTGGAAAAACCACTATTACTAATCAGCGAGGAAGATGAGCATCTATTTCAACGACTTATCCACTCAACGATTGAGCATGAGTTGATTCAATGTCAATTAGCTCTTTCTACAAGAAAATCGATTTCATTAGTCAAAGATATTTGGTTGGCGCTGTATAGGGATCGAGATAAATTATACGTCAATAGCGGTCATGCCATGCTATTTCCAATCCGTTTAATTCTTTTTGAGTTAGTTACACAAGCAGAATACTTTCAACGTTTAGCTAAAAAGTCACGAGATGATGAATGTCTTTCCCTTATTTATGCCGTTATTCTTTTACAATTTGTCTTGCAGTGGTTAAAGGATCGTTTTAGTAACAATCAAGAAGTATATGGTTCATTAAAACTATTATATCGGGTGTCAGATGATGAAGTACTTGATGAGGAGTTTTTTGAAACAAGGGAACAAAAAATTGCAGAAGCAGTTGCTGTAAAAGCCATTCGCTTTGAAGTAAGAGAAAACAATCAAGAGTTCGCAAGTTTATTGTATCAATCGTATAATTTAATTGTTTTTTTGCATAGTAAGGCAAATGAAGAAGATGGAGAAGAATCCATTTTGCCATCGCTTCGCCATATAGCTGAACCTTTAAAACAATTTTACAAGGAACGTTACACAACTAATAACCCGAGCTTTACAGGATGATTGCCAGTGTAGTCTTCATTATAAAAAAAGCAAAGTCACGATTGCTAGTAACTTTGCTTTTGTGCTTTTATTGATGAAATGATTTGAGCTTTTCGTAAATGCCTGCCATTCGTTTTTCTTCACCAGCAATCACCGGTTTATAAAATTCTGTTCCTACAAGCTCATCGGGTAAATATTGCTGATCCACCCAACCGCCAAAAGTGCCAATCGGCGTGTTATGTGGGTATTGGTAGCCGACATGCCCTAAATCTTTCGCACCTTCATAATGAGCATCGCGTAAATGGTGTGGAATATCACCTGTTCTCCCTTCATGAATGGCCGTTATGGCAGCATCAATTGCAGCAATAGCGGAATTGGATTTGGATGATAAACACATTTCAATAACAGCACTTGCAAGTGGTATTCGCGCTTCTGGTAATCCGAGTCGTTCTGCTGCTTGGACTGCTGCCAACATATGAGGGCCGACTTCAGGATTGGCTAAACCTATGTCTTCGTAGGCCATAACAAGGAGTCGTCTGCAGACAGCTACTAAATCACCTGTTTCTAATAAATGCGCTAAATAATATAAAGCGGCATTTGTGTCACTACCTCGTACAGATTTTTGCAAGGCAGATAGTAAATTATAAAAATGAGAACCTTTTTTATCGCCATAAACACCAATGCGGCTAATGAGGTGCTCAATGATGTGGTCAGCTGCAATGGCTTGCCCATCCACCTCATCGCTTGCATAGTAAATAGATTCAAGTAAAGTCAATGCCTTTCGTGCATCTCCATTAGCTGCTCCAGCAATTTGTTCGATTTGAGCATCAGTTAATGCAAAATGATATTTACCAAGGCCTCGTTTTTCATCCGCTAGAGCTTTTTTTATAAGCTCAATTAAATGATCTTTTGTTAGCCGTTTTAGTTGATAAATCTCCCCACAACGTGAACGGATAGCTGGATTCACATCATGGTAAGGATTTTCCGTTGTAGCACCAATCAATACAATGGAGCCGTTTTCAACATGTGGTAATAAAGTATCCTGCTGTAATTTATTGAAACGATGAATCTCATCTAAAAAAAGGAGTACTTTTCCGGAAATTCTAGCTTCTTGTACAATATCTTCCACATCTTTTTTACCAGCACGAGTTGCATTCAGTGCAAAGAAAGGGAGCTTTGAGCTTCCTGCAATAGCATTCGCGATAGATGTTTTACCAATGCCGGGCTCTCCGTATAGCAACATCGAAGGTACATGTTCGTTTTGAATCATTTTATAAAGGGCTGTGTTGGGACCAATGAAATCCTGATGACCAACAATCTCATCAAGGGTTAAAGGACGCATTCGAAAAGCGAGTGGTTCATTGTGCATAATAATTCCCCCTTTCAGTCGTTGTCATGTTTTGCTTCGACCATGTTTTTACGTTAAAATAAAGCGCTGATGGTCATTTTTGAACGAGTATGAATCGCATTTATTAGTATATCATATCCTTCTAGGTGTATTTCCGAGTTCTTCAAGAGGAGATTATGATATACTGTTGGTAGTATTTTTGACTAGACTAATTGAGGGTGATAAAATGAAAATTTCAACAAAGGGCCGTTATGGGCTTACGATTATGATTGAATTAGCAAAGCATTATGGGGAAGGACCTATTCCATTGCGTAAAATTGCTGCGGAAAAAGAGCTTTCTGAAGCCTATTTAGAGCAATTAGTGTCCCCGCTTCGTAATTCAGGCTTAGTAAAAAGTGTACGTGGTGCTTATGGTGGTTATATGCTAGCGAATCCACCTAGCGAAATTTCAGCTGCCCATGTTATTAGTGTACTAGAAGGGCCGATTCAACCTGTAGAGGGTATCGAAAATGAGGAAGCACCACAACGAGAGCTATGGCTTCGTATTCGTGATGCGGTAAAAAATGTATTAGACACAACAACAATTGAAGATTTAGCACAATATACAGAAGAAAATGTAGCAGAAGGCTATATGTTCTATATTTAAAATGTTTAGGCTAAAGCGCTGCTCCCCCATTCTTATCATATGTTGGTTGAAGTAATGGACTTCAAGCTGAATGCTTTTGACAAGCGAATGATAATCAATGTGGGTTCCAGCGCTTTTTATCAAAAAGGAGTTTTTTAAACATGAATTCATATATCTATCTCGATCATGCAGCCACATCTCCGATGAACGGCCAAGTCATAGAAGCGATGACAACTGCTATGCAGCAAGTATTTGGCAACGCATCAAGTATTCATGGAGCAGGTCGAGAAGCACGAAAATATTTGGACGATGCTCGTGAGGTATTAGCCAATTCCATTGGTGCTCAGGCGGGGGAGATTATTTTAACAAGTGGTGGTACGGAAGCTGATAATACGGCTATCTTTGGGACTGTCTATGCCCGTGCGAATGAAGGAAAACACATTATTACAACTCAAGTTGAGCATCATGCGGTGTTACATACTTGTGAAAAACTTGAACGGGAAGGCTTCGACGTGACCTATTTACCAGTAGACCAAATGGGACGTGTAGCGGTGGAGGATGTCCAAAAAGCACTCCGTGAAGATACCGTTTTAGTAACGATTATGTATGGTAATAATGAGGTAGGTACGATTCAGCCTATTGCGGAAATTGGTGAGCTATTGCGTAATCATCAGGCTACATTCCATACAGATGCTGTACAGGCTTATGGCTTAGAGGCGATAGATGTAGACCAATTACAAGTTGATTTATTAAGTGTATCCGCTCATAAAATCAATGGTCCTAAAGGAATTGGATTCCTTTACCAAAAGACGGGCACACCGTTAGCGAGTTATGCTTTAGGAGGCGCACAAGAGAAAAAACGTCGCGCAGGTACTGAAAATATACCAGCTATTATTGGTTTTGCAAAAGCTGTACAAGTTGCAAATGAGTTGCGTGAAGAAAAGCGTTCACTATACAATCACTTTAAGCAAATTATGCTTGATGTTTTTTCACAGGAAAAGTTAGCGTTCCATGTGAATGGCAATGAGGAGCAGTCATTACCGCATATTCTAAATATCAGTTTTGATGGCATGGAAGTAGAATCATTTTTAGTAAATCTTGATATAGCAGGAATTTGTGTATCGAGTGGATCGGCATGTACTGCTGGATCAATTGATCCATCACATGTGTTAGTTGCTATGTTTGGACAAGGTTCAGAGGAATTAAGAAACTCCATTCGATTTAGCTTTGGTCAGGATTTAACGGAAAATGATATTCGACGTGCAGCTGAGAAGACGGCACAAATTGTGAAAAAACTAGCTAAAAAATAATTTGCGAAACGAATGTTATGTTCTACAAATTTTGAAGAACGAACTGTAAATAGATAAAAGAAAAGGTGAACACAATGAAAGAAACACGTGACCCCTCACAAATTCGCGTTGTTGTCGGCATGTCTGGTGGGGTTGATTCCTCGGTAGCTGCATACTTGTTAAAACAACAAGGGTATGAAGTAATCGGGATCTTTATGAAAAACTGGGATGATACGGACGAAAACGGTGTTTGTACAGCAACAGAAGATTATGATGATGTGATAAAAGTATGTAATCAAATAGGTATCCCATATTATGCCGTTAATTTCGAAAAACAATACTGGGATAAAGTTTTCACATACTTTTTAGAAGAATATAAAGCAGGACGTACTCCGAACCCTGATGTAATGTGTAATAAAGAGATTAAATTTAAAGCATTTTTAGAGCATGCCATGAACCTTGGCGCTGATTACTTAGCAACAGGTCACTATGCACGTATTGACCGCAGAGATGACGGGGAAGTCAAAATGTTACGCGGTGTTGATGACAATAAAGATCAAACATACTTTTTAAACCAACTATCACAGGAGCAATTATCTCACGTCATGTTCCCTATTGGTGATATTGAGAAAAAAGAAGTGCGTAAAATTGCAGAAGAAGCAGGATTAGCAACTGCAAAGAAAAAAGATTCAACGGGCATTTGCTTTATCGGAGAACGTAATTTCAAAGAATTTTTAAGTCAATATTTACCAGCTCAACCTGGCAAAATGGAAACGATGGATGGCGTTGTGATGGGACAGCATGATGGTTTAATGTACTATACACTTGGTCAACGACATGGTCTTGGAATTGGTGGAGATGGTGAGCCATGGTTTGTATTAGGAAAAGATTTAGAGCGAAATGTTCTACTTGTAGGACAAGGATTTGACAACGAGTATTCATACTCTACATCTTTAACTGCTGTGAAAATGAATTATACTTCGACAAAAAAATTGCCTGGGAAATTTTCATGTACAGCAAAATTCCGTTACCGTCAAACTGATACTCCAGTAGAAGTTGAAGTTTTACCAGATGGCCGTGCTCATATTATTTTTGCTGAGCCTGTTCGTGCTATCACTCCTGGACAAGCAGTTGTTCTTTATGATGGAGAAGAATGTATGGGTGGCGGAACAATTGACGAAGTCTTTAAAGGTAATGAAAAACTAACATATGTTGGATAGTTTGCGTTAAGACTGCTTTTACTGCCTCTTGGCTTCATAGAAGCAGTCTTTCGCTACATAAGAGGTGAAGAACGAATGAATTTTAATGAACAAGGCATTCAAGCATTTCAAGAAAAACGTTATGAGGATGCTGCACAATTATTTACAAAAGCAATTGAAGCAGAGCCAGAAAATGCTATTGGATATGTGAATTTTGGGAATCTATTAGCGGTGCTCGAAGATACAGAACGTGCTGAGCGTTTCTTTCAGAAGGCCATTACTGTGGATGAAACAGCGGCTACAGCTTATTATGGTTTAGCCAATCTATATTACAATGCAGAACGCTATAATGAAGCAGTGAAGCTTTATGAGCAAGCATTAAAGCATCATATTGAAGGCGCGGATGTCTATTATATGATGGGCAAATGTTTTGAACGCATGGAAAATTCAAAATTGGCATTGCCTTATTTACAACGTGCCGTGGAGCTTGCTCCCGAAGATACACAGATTCGATTAGCCTATGCCATTGTGCTATGTGCGTTAGAAATGTTTGAGGAAGGGAAGAAGGAACTGGATCTTTTAATTGAGCAGGATTGGAATAATGCAGATGCACACTATAATTTAGGTGTACTGTATGCCGTGTCCACAGAACAAACAGAAGATGCGATGTATCATTTGAAACAAGCATTTACATTAGAGCCTGAATATGATCAAGCACGTTATATTTACGATATGATTGCACAACGATTTAACTAATACATGCTAAGCAGCAAGAGCCGAATTGACAACTTGCTGCTTTTGTATTTTATCTCAATCGGTGGTGTTACCGTCAATCTATTACATAAAAATAATCCCTTCCTCTTTTCTTTTCAGTTCAAACTTGGTAATGTATGTCATGCAGGAAAGGAAAAGGTGACAAAATGAATAAAGTATTTACTGCACTATTACTTGTAACAGCACTTGCTGCCATTGAAGGTACCATTGTTAGTACAGCCATTCCAAGTATTACCGCTGATTTATTAGGAGTTGACTTAATAAGCTGGATATATTCCGCTTATTTACTGGCTTCTGCAATTGCCGCCATTATCTTTGGAAAGCTAGCCGATTTATTTGGTCGCAAACGGATGATTATTATCGGAATCATTATTTTTTTAACGGGTTCCATGCTATGTGGCTTAGCACAATCGATGGAGCAATTAATTGTATTTCGTGCGATCCAAGGGATTGGTGCAGGTTCCATTTTACCAATCACATTAACGATGGTTGGAGAGCTGTTTAAATCTGAGAAAGAACGTGCCAAAGGACAAAGCTATTTAAGTATGGTATGGGGCGTGTCTGGCGTGGTTGGTCCTTTATTTGGTGGCTTTATCGTTGACCAAGTGTCATGGCATTTTATCTTTTTCATTAACATCCCATTCGGCTTAGCTTCTATTTATTTAATAGCTAAACATTATAAGGAACAGCTTGAGGCCGTAAAGCGTAAAATTGATTACCTCGGTGCTATGTTATTTACTATTGGTATGGTGGCGTTGTTATTTGTCATAATTGAAAACAGCAAAACGCAGGCTTGGTTATCAAGTCAATCAATTCTTATGTATGGAATCGCAGCTATATTCTTAGGTGTTTTTATTTGGGTAGAGCTACGAGCTGAAGAACCCATTATTCCATTAACACTGTTTAAAAATGGTCGACTCATGGTCATTAATGCCTTAACATTAAGCGCAATGTCTATTGTCATTGGTGTAACAGTTTATATACCGATATTTGCACAAAGTGTTCTTGGAAAAAATGCAACACAAGCAGGCTTAATATTAACACCGATGTCAGTTTTCTGGACGGTGAATTCCATTTTGGCTGGTTATTTAATTGGACGTTTAACGAATAAGCGCATTATTCAAATGGGAACGATTTTGCTTGTTATAGGTACACTATTGCTTGCAAGATTATCTGAAGGCTCCAGTGATTTCAGTGCCTATTTTGGTTCTTCCTTAATTGGATTGGGTATGGGCTTTATTATGCCGATGTTAATGATTTCAATCCAAAAGGTTGCCAATCCAAAGCAACTTGGTATATCTATAGGTTTGAACTCATTTACCAATACATTTAGTCAAGCAATGGGCGCAGCTCTATTTGGGATGATTTTTAACCTTGCAACGAGTGAAAAAATGGCTTCATTGGGCAAAGGTGAAATTCAATTAAATGGGGAATTTGCAAAAGGTGGCTTTAGTCTAGAAGAAATTAGCTTTTTAAAGGAAACTATTGCAAATGGTGTAAGCTATGTATATATAGCTACCCTTATTTTTGCAGTTTGTACCCTGATTTTCTCTTTCTTTGTAGCAACAAAGTCCAAAGCATAGTTTAATTGGAAAATCCACTTGACCTTCTGCGGGAAGGAACATGATTTATTTTTCTCGCAGAACACCAAGTGGATTTTTATCATCTTATTCTTTATTTTTGCTAGGAAATTCTGCTAAATAGTTAGCTAAATGAGAGATAGGGGTACTATCTAACAATGAAGGCTCAGTCTCATTTTCTTTTAAAATATTGATTTCTTTATTTAACCGTTCCATTTTTCGATCTAACTCAGCTGCTTGTAGGGCGGCTTCTTTTAATTCAATTCGTATATGCTCGGGTACTTCTTTGTTATATTTATAATAAATTTTATGTTCCAAGCTTGCCCAGAAATCCATTGCTATTGTACGAATTTGGATTTCTGTATAAACCTTTTCCATATGGTCTGACATAAAGATCGGGATTTTAATAATGAGATGTAAGCTTTGGTAACCATTTTCTTTTGGATGGGCAATATAATCTTTTACCTCTACAACCTCTATGTCATGCTGCGCCTGTAACATGGCGCTTACCTTGTAAATATCCTCTACAAAAGAACAGGTGATCCGAGCCCCTGCTATATCACGGATGTTTTCACGAACGGCTTCCATTGAAGGAGGAAGCTCTTTTTTCATCATCTTCGCTAAAATACTTTTTGGTGTTTTTACACGTGTCGATATATGCTCAATTGGATTATATTCGTGTATTAACTTAAATTCTTCTTGTAAGATATTAATTTTCGTCTCCACTTCTTGTAGGGCAAATTTATAGGCTAAAAAGAAGCGTGTGAGTTCAGTTTGAAATGACTTTAAAGAGTTTACTTCAAATTCGGTTTTCATACCTCATAAATCCTTTCTCTTAGTAAAATACTTATTATTTGTGCGATGGTTCGTTTATGTAGCTTTTAATGTAGTAGGCGATGATACTCCAATACGCTTATATGCTATACAATATAGAACTCCCATTACAAATAAAAGGTTTCAGAAAGACAAGAATGGATTAATAGGATGAGAAGTGGGGATTAAACAATGGGGAATGAGTTGCCCCTTTATTTTAACTAATAATTTCAGCATTTAAGTTATAACGCTTATTAAACTCATCTACAAAAACTTGTAAATCTATATAGGTTCCAATATAAGGTTCGGTTTCTTGATCACGTAAGAAGCCACATGTAGCCTTTAATGATTTTGAAAACTCTAGTAACATTTGCTCGTTATCCAGTTGTACGTGAATCGCAAGAGAATCGTCCTTTTTATTAACCTTGAAATATTTTCCGTCAATGATACGTTCTAAATTCGTTTCTTGAAAAGGGAAAACAAAATCCTTATAAATTAGCTTCACAAAATCCCGTCCTTTTTACAATATTTCACTACATCTGTATATGGTAAATCTCCGCCAAAAAGAGAGAGGGCACTTCCGATGGTCACATGCAGTTTTCCGTTGGCTAATAGGTTAAATTTTTCTAAGTCTTCAACTGAACGAACACCGCCAGCGTAAGTGGTTGGGATGGAAGTCCAAGCAGCTAAATCCCGTACCAAACTTTCTTGCATTCCGCCTTTTTTCCCTTCCACATCAACAGCGTGAATTAAAAGTTCATCACAAAACTGCTCAATATAGGCTATGGACGTTGCATTGACTTCGAAATGACTAAATCTGGTCCATTTATCTGTTACGACAAACCACTTTCCATCACGCATCTTACAACTGAGGTCAATGACGAGACGTTCTTTACCAATTAATTGGTTTAAATGTTTTAAACGTATTAAATCTAGCTGACCATCATGAAAAATATAGGATGTGACAATGACATGTGAAGCCCCTGCATCTATAAATTTTTGTGCATTTTCAGCTGTAATGCCACCGCCAATTTGTAAGCCTTGGGGGTAGGCAGCTAAAGCAGCTAAAGCGGCTTCTTCATTTCCTGAACCAAGCATGATGACGTGACCACCCGTTAACTGATCTTTTGCAAACAGTTGAGCAAAGTAGCTAGCATCATGATTAGAAATATAATTTTCTACGACGGCTTGATCCGTATACCCTAGAGTGCTCCCGACAATTTGTTTTACTTTGCCTTCATGTAAATCGATGCAAGGTCTAAATTCCAATGACTTCACAATCCTTCCGTGCTACTAATTCATATTCATCATAGCATGGAACGATAGTAAAAGGCGGAGAATTGTCATTTGTCAAAATAATGTAAAAATAAAGAGAGGAAAACATTTTTCTCTACGATATTTTTCCTAGGCTATGGTAAAATAAAAAGATTGAAAACAATTAAGAAAGGACGATCCGAACATGACAGATCATTTAGATTTATTCGAGCTCAATAAATTTTTTATACTCGGACGTCCAATCGTCTCCATTTTTCATAATGCACAAAATATGTATTCGATTGTACGTGTGAAAATTCAAGAGACAAACTTACAATATGAAGATAAAGAGATTATCGTTGTTGGTTATTTTCCACCGCTACAAATGGATGAGCAATATCGTTTTACAGGGATTTTAAAGCAACATCCTAAATATGGAGCTCAATTTCAAATTGAGACTTTTACAAAAGAGGTACCTGCAACCGAACAAGGCATTATACATTACTTATCCAGTGATTTATTCGTAGGAATTGGGAAAAAAACGGCTGAAACGATTGTTGAAAAATTAGGAGCTAATGCACTCCGTGTTATTTTGGAAGATCCTAGCGCGCTCGATGCTGTACCACGGCTATCTACTGAAAAAAAAGAAGTGATTCATCGCACCATTGAGCAAAACTTAGGCTTAGAACGAGTGATGATTCAGTTAAATGAGTGGGGCTTTGGACCACAGCTCGGGATGAAAATTTATCAAACCTATCGAACTGAAACAATTGAATTATTAACAGAAAATCCATACCGTTTGATTGAAGATGTTGAGGGGGTTGGTTTCTTTCGAGCTGACGAATTAGGTGCGAAATTAGGCATTACTGGCAAACATCCCGATCGTGTCAAAGCAGCGATTTTCCATGTTTTAAATACGGCTGCATTATCGGATGGACATGTATATCTTGATGCTGAAGATGTTTTGCCCCTCGTTAAGGATATGCTTGAACAAAGCCAACGACAGGAGATCCCATTTGAAGACATTTCTAAAGCGTGTATCGAACTGCGTGAAGAGGGAAAAATTTGTGGTGAAGAAACTCGGTTATATTTACCATCACTTTATTTTTCTGAGGTAGGCATTGCATCGAAAATTGTTTCGCTCATTGAACGAAATAATAAGGCGGAGCATTTTAGTAAAGATGAAATTCGTAAAGCTATTGGTGAAACAGAGGAGTTACTTAATGTTACCTATGCCGAAACACAGGCCAATGCTATTGAGCAAGCCTTAAATTCAGCGGTCATGATTTTAACGGGCGGCCCTGGGACTGGGAAAACGACTGTTGTCCGTGGAGTCGTTGAAGTATATGCAAAGCTGCATGGCTTATCATTAAACCCAAAAGAATATGCGCAAAAAGAGGAGCCTTTTCCAATCATTCTTTGTGCACCAACTGGACGTGCTGCTAAAAGATTAGCTGAATCGACTGAACTTCCTGCAATGACTATTCATCGACTACTTGGCTTTACAGGGCAAGAAAAAGAAGAAGAGACAGAGCGTGAGGTGACAGGCAAGCTGATTATTGTGGACGAAATGTCCATGGTGGATACATGGCTTGCTCATCAGTTATTAAAAGCATTACATGAAGATGTTCAGGTTGTCTTTGTAGGTGACCAGGATCAGCTTCCACCCGTAGGTCCAGGACAGGTGTTAAAGGATTTATTAGCATCCAAGCAATTGCCGACGGTTGAATTAACTGATGTCTACCGGCAAGCTGAAGGTTCTACGATTATTGAACTTGCCCATCAAATAAAAAAAGGAACCATTCCCAATGATCTTACAGCCAAAACATCAGATCGTTCATTTATTAAGGCTTCAGCTGATCAGGTTGCGAATGTCGTTACGCAAGTTGTAAAAAGTGCGGTGGCAAAAGGTCAAGAAATTCGTAATATTCAAGTGCTAGCCCCCATGTATAAAGGACCTGCTGGCATTGATAATTTAAACAAAATGATACAAGAGCTCATCAATCCAAATGATACGGGTACTCGAAAAGAGCTTGTCTTCGGTGATGTCACCTATCGGATAAAGGATAAAGTCCTGCAGCTAGTCAATCAACCTGAAAGTAATGTTTTTAATGGTGATATGGGGGAAGTCATAAGTATTATTAAGGCGAAGGAAACAATAGAAAAGCAAGATTTACTAGTCGTTTCCTTCGATGGTATTGAAGTAACCTATCAACGTAGTGATTTAAATCAATTGACATTAGCCTATTGTTGTTCAATCCATAAATCACAAGGCTCTGAGTTTCAAACCGTTATTATGCCTGTTGTCAGAGGATATTCAAAAATGTTGCGTCGTAACCTTTTATACACAGGCATTACACGTGCAAAAAATTTCTTGATACTTTGTGGCGAACCTGATGTGCTGGCAGATGGCTTACAGCGTACGGACGATCTACAGCGATTCACTTCCTTACGAGCTAGACTCAACCCAATGGATCTGAATGATGAGATTATTGAAGTCGAGGCAGTCTCAGTGGAAGAAGAAGAGAGTAAAGAGCTATCCAATGAACAAAAGCTAACGGCAGAAACAGCACCTTATATTCATCCGATGATTGGTATGGAGGATATCTCTCCGTATGATTTTTTGGATGACTAAAGTAGTTACCTCGATCAATAAGAACATGTACCCGATTAGACTGACAGTATCTAATCGGGTTTTTTCTACTTAGCTGTGTCGTCACCTAATTTTTGGACATTTCATATACTAGATAAGTACAAAAACATAGGAAATGTATAGGGGTGACAGTATGGCAATAATGACAGGGCAGCAGTATATTGAGCGCATTGATGCTTTGAAAACGTATATTTCGATTGATGGAGAAGTTGTGACAGGAAAGGTGTCAGAACATCCTGCCTTTAAAGGGGTTATGCAAAGTCAAGCGAAACTTTTTGATCTACAACATCAAAGGGCACTTCTTGAAAAAATGACATACGAATCGCCAACTAGTAAAGAGAGAGTCGGCATGTCATTTCTTCAGGTTTTGACCCCAGAAGATCTTGTGAAAAGACGCCAAGCTGCAAGGGAATGGGCCTTAGCATCTAACGGTTTTTTAGGAAGAAGTCCTGATTATATGAATACGACGTTAATGGCCCTAGCTTCTGCATCAGATTTTTTAAAAGATAAACCAAACTGTTTTCCTGAGCATTTACTAAAGTTTTATGAGTATGCTCGTGAAAATGATATAACGATGACACATACCTTTATCGAACCACAAGTGAATCGTCAGCGCTACTACCATGAAAATGAAGATATTACGATTGCGGCAAAAATTACCGAGAAGACAAGTGAAGGTTTAGTCATTAAAGGGGCAAGATTATTAGCAACACAGGGTGGTATAACAGATGAATTGCTCGTTTTATCTACAAATGGCTATGATGAAGGAAAAGGTTTCGGCTTTTCTATACCGAGTAATACGAAGGGCTTAAAGTTTTTATGTCGACAATCTTTTGTAGGCGGACATTCTACTTTTGATCACCCTTTGAGTGCTCGTTTTGAAGAAATGGATGCGATCGTTGTATTTGATGATGTAGTTGTCCCATGGGATCGTGTTTTTTACTATGAAAATGTCGACGTTGCTAATCAATTTATGAATGTGAGTGGATTCCAGGCCTATGGCTTGCATCAAGTACTGTCTCGTCAAATTGCCAAGACGGAGTTTATCCTAGGGGTCATACAATCAATTGTGGATACAATTAATATTGGAGAATACCAACATGTACATCAAAAAGTGGTGGATGTCATTGTGGCTTTAGAAACGATGAAAGCATTACAATTAAAATCAGAAATAGAGGCACAGAGAGATTTGTTTGGCTTTATACGACCTGACCTATCCACGCTACAGGTCGCGATTCAAATTTTCCCGAAAGTGTATCCAACCTTCACAGATATTGTCCAGCTACTTGGGGCAAGCGGTTTAATGTCTATACCAAGTGCAAAAGCATTTGCAACAGATGACGGTGATCTTGATCACTACTTACAATCAATCCGAGATACAGGCGAAGAGCGAGTAAAAAAGTTCCGTTTGGCTTGGGATTTAACGATGAGTAGTTTTGGCACAAGACAAACACTTTATGAACGCTTTTTCTTTGGTGACCCTGTACGTTTAACTAGCCTGCTCTATCAGTCTTATCATCGGGAGCATTTCGTTCAGAGAGTGGAAGATTTCTTGAAGAGTGATTGATTAATTGTTTGACAGTTGTGATTGTATCCGCTATGATTTGTAGGAATAAAAGAATAAACTCCCTTCGTTAGGTGAGGCTCCTATGCTGGAGATACGCTACTACCCAAAAATGTCGAGAGACGCCAATGGGTCAACAGAAATCATCGAAATAAGGTGTTTTTTAACGTAGCTGGACATAATCCTATGCCGCATAGTGCTAAAACTCAACGTTTGAAGGTAACAAGCATGCAATGTTTTTTATTGCTATTTTTTGATATGTGTATTCAACACGCCTTCATTCGTAGAAGGCGTGTTTTTGTTATGAAAGGAAGGTGATGAGAAATGGATAGTAGTCCTGAGCCGAATAAGTACTATTTAGGTAAACAGCAACAATTAAAAAGTCGTCAATTTCTGATCACCGACGCAGACAAAAGGTAAGTTTGATTACCTTTTGTTACTTTCTCATAACAAAACACGAGGTGAAGTATAATGATTAAAATTCACTATTATGAAAGCAATAGTAAGACAGTGCAACATGATTTCAATATGCTTGATATACAACTTCCTATTCCTAACGGAGATTTATTATGGGTGGATTTATATGCTTATCAATATAATGAATTAAATAATATAGCAGATGTCTTTGGCTTTCATCCACTAGCAGTGGAAGATTGCTTACATGAAGGATCACGTCCTAAAATGGATAACTATGGTGATTATAAATTTTTTGTTTTCCATGCGCCTATCTACAATGAAAAAAGTAACAATGAAATTACAACTGTTGAGTTAAATATTTTTATGGGGCCAAATTATGTAGTCACTGTTCATAAACAGAAATTACAATGGCTTGGTCATATGGAAAAGGTTTGCTTCAATAGTTCAACGTATATGGAAAAAGGCACTGATTTTTTACTGCATACGATTATTGATGGAATTACAGATGAGTATTTTCCGGTATTAGAGCGCATCCGAGCACGCATTGATGAACTGGAAGAAGAAATTTATGATTATCAACCAAAAGTCGTTACCGAGGAATTTCTTGCGCTGAAGCGGAACATTATTTTAATTCGCCAAGCTATTATGCCGCAAAGAAGAATTTTTTCAACTATGAATGGTCAATGGAAATTTGACATTCAAGAAGATAATATTCCATTCTATAAAGATTTAAATGACCATTTAGAACGTCTTGTTGATTCTACGGAGACCTATCGTGATTTAGTCAACAGTACGCTAGATACGTATTTTTCAATTATTAGTGGGAAATCTATTGAAAAACTAAACTTATTAACGGTGATCTCGACAATTATGTTACCACTTTCTGTGATTACTAGCTTTTTTGGTATGAATGTACCTTTACCTTATCAAGACTCGCCGATTACAACAATTACGATCAGTGCCTTCTTAGTGTTATTTACATGGGGCATGTGGGTCTATTTCAAAAAAATGATTGCATAGCTATCGTTTGTTATACTAGTACTAATTGACAGCACAATAATTTTTTTTTATAATTTTCGATAGAAAAAGTAAAAACGATGATGGAGACAGTACGTATTTGTGTGTGAAAAGAAAGGGATTTCTAGGCTGAAAAAATCCTCACAACAGCAAATGCCGAAAGCTACTCCAGAGTGCAGCTAATCCCTGCCGTTCACTGACGTTACAAGTGCTAAAGAGGTAAGTAAGAGCGTTTACTTACAACTAGGGTGGTACCGCGAGACAAATGACAAGTCCTCGTCCCTTTTTTGGGGATGAGGGCTTTTTTTATTTTCTTCGGTAGAACCTTAAAGGTGTAATTCATGTAGATTGCAGGATTCATATCGTGATTTTACAATATAAAAAATAGGAGGAATTTATCCAATGAAAGCAGTAGATATTCGCCGAATGTATTTGGAATTTTTTAAAGAAAAGGGGCATCATCATGAGCCATCAGCACCTCTTGTGCCAATAAATGATCCATCATTACTTTGGATTAACTCTGGTGTTGCGACACTTAAACCGTATTTTGATGGTCGTGTCATTCCTGATAATCCACGTATTACAAACGCACAAAAATCAATACGTACAAATGATATTGAGAATGTTGGGAAAACGGCTCGTCACCATACGTTCTTTGAAATGCTTGGAAACTTCTCTATTGGTGACTACTTCAAAAAAGAGGCTATTCATTATGCATGGGAGTTTTTAACAGATAAGAAGTGGATGGGCTTTGATCCAGAATTATTATCGATTACAATTCACCCTGAAGATCAAGAAGCTTATGATGTGTGGCATCAAGAAATTGGTATTCCAGAAGAACGTTTAATTCGTTTAGAAGGGAACTTCTGGGATATCGGAGAAGGTCCATCTGGTCCGAACTCAGAGATTTTTTATGATCGTGGCGTAGAATACGGCTCAGATGAAAATGACCCTGAGATGTACCCAGGTGGGGAGAATGAACGTTATCTTGAAATTTGGAACCTTGTGTTTTCTCAATTTAACCATAATCCTGATGGCACTTACACGCCACTACCAAAACAAAATATTGATACAGGTATGGGCTTAGAGCGTATTGTATCCGTTGTTCAAAATGTACCAACGAACTTTGATACAGATTTATTTATGCCAATTATTGAAAAAATCGAGGAATTTGCTAACCGTCAATATAAACGTCCGTCCGAAGTAGACTTAAATGAAATTTTCGGCTCAGAGGAAGATATTAATACACCATTTAAAGTGATTGCAGACCATATTCGTACAGTAGCATTCGCAATTGGTGATGGAGCACTTCCTTCAAACGAAGGCCGTGGCTATGTACTTCGTCGCTTATTACGTCGTGCTGTTCGTTATGCAAAACAAATTGGTATTGAAAAACCATTTATGTTTGAATTAGTGCCAACTGTGGGTAAAATTATGGAAGACTTCTATCCAGAGGTAACGGAAAAATGTGAATTTATTCAACGCGTTATTAAAAATGAAGAACTTCGTTTCCATGAAACATTAGATGGAGGTCTTGCTATCTTTAATGAAGTAGTTGAATCACAAAAAGCAGCAGGCCATGATTATATTCCAGGTGCAGATGCTTTCCGTTTATATGATACTTATGGCTTCCCTATCGAATTAACAGAGGAATACGCAGAGGAAGTAGGCATGAAAGTAGATCATGATGGCTTCGAGGCGGCGATGGAAGAGCAACGTGAGCGCGCTCGTGCAGCACGTCAAGATGTTGATTCCATGCAAGTACAAAATGAGGTATTAGCAAACTTAACAGTTGCAAGTGAATTTGTTGGCTATGATACGTTAACAGCTAATACTGAAATTGCTGCAATGATCGTCAATGGCCAAGTTTCCAAAGTAGCTTCAGAAGGTCAAGAAGCATTAGTCATTTTAGCAAAAACACCTTTCTATGCTGAAATGGGCGGTCAAATTGCCGACAGCGGTACAATTTCAAATGATAGCTTTACTGCTGTAGTTAAAGATGTTCAAAAAGCACCAAATGGGCAACCGCTTCATACTGTAGTAGTTGAATCTGGTGAAATGCATGTAGAAGATGCAGTGCAAGCAGTAGTAAATCGTGATGACCGTAATTTAATTATTAAAAACCATACAGCAACACATATTATGCAACGTGCATTAAAAGATGTGTTAGGCGACCATGTTAACCAAGCTGGTTCTTATGTAGGTCCTGACCGTTTACGTTTTGACTTCTCACACTTTGGTCAAGTTACAAAAGAAGAGTTACAACAAATCGAACGTATTGTAAATGAAAAAGTGTGGGATGATATAGAGGTCATTATTGAAGAAAAAGCTATAGATGAAGCGAAAGCAATGGGTGCAATGGCATTGTTCGGTGAAAAATATGGTGATGTTGTTCGTGTAGTTTCAATCGGAGATTATTCTATTGAGCTATGTGGTGGTATTCATGTAAAACGTTCTTCTGAAATCGGCTTCTTCAAAATTGTTTCAGAAGGTGGTATTGGTGCAGGGACTCGCCGTATTGAAGCTGTTACAGGTAAAGTTGCTTATGAAGCGGTTAAAGAAGAAGAGGCTCTATTAAATGAAGCAGCTGCATTATTAAAAGCAAACCCTAAAGATATCGTAACGAAAGTTCAGGCATTACAAGCTGACTATAAAGAATTACAACGTGAAAATGAAGCTTTATCGCAAAAAATCGCTAATGCTCAAGCAGGAGCTATTGTTGATGCAGCACAGACAATTGGAGATGTGACGGTTCTATCTACAAAAGTAGAAGCGAAGGATAACAATCAACTGCGTCAAATGATGGATGACCTGAAAGCGAAAATGCCAAAAGCAGTTATCGTACTAGGGGCTGTTGATGGCGAAAAAGTAATGCTATGTGCAGGTGTTTCCAAAGAATTAGTTGGTGGCAATTACCATGCGGGGAATATTGTGAAAATGGTCGCAGAAGCATGTGGTGGTAAAGGTGGCGGTCGTCCAGATATGGCGATGGCAGGTGCAAAAGATGCTTCAAAACTTGATGAAGCACTACTTTCTGTGTATGATTATGTTAAATCCATTTAATTAATTCACCAAAACATGTTATAATAAAGAGAAATTGGAGATGAGCTTGTTTGCACATCTCCTTATTTCTGAAAGCGAGGTGCTGGTCATGAGTTCATTTGATCAAACGATGAAATTTAATTTTCCAGAAGAATCAATGGAACAGGAAGTCAAGCAGGTAATGTTGAAAGTACATTCTTCATTAGAGGAAAAGGGATATAATCCTATCAATCAGATTGTTGGTTACTTACTTTCTGGTGATCCGGCGTATATTCCTCGCCATCAGGATGCTCGTAATTTAATTCGCAAGCTTGAGCGTGACGAAATTCTAGAAGAGCTTGTTAAATTTTATATCAAAAAGAATAACGAGGACTAGAAATGAGAATTATGGGATTAGACGTTGGGTCAAAAACCGTAGGCGTTGCTGTAAGTGATGCACTCGGTTGGACCGCCCAAGGTATTGAAACCGTAAAAATTGATGAAGCGAATGGTGAGTTCGGCATTGAACGTATCGCCGAGCTAGTAAAGGAATACACTATAACAGAATTTGTTGTAGGTTTTCCGAAAAACATGAATAATACGGTTGGACCGCGTGGAGAGGCTTCTGAGAACTATAAAAAGCTATTAGAAGAACATTTCTCACTACCGGTCAAATTATGGGATGAACGTCTAACAACGATGGCTGCTGAACGTATGTTAATCGAGGCGGACGTGAGTCGCAAAAAGCGTAAGCAGGTCATTGATAAAATGGCAGCAGTGATGATTTTACAAGGCTACTTAGATAGCAAAAATTAATTGATGAGGTGACAATACATGGCACAAGAGCATAACCATGAAGAAGAATTACACGTTCAACACATTACAGTGATTGACGAGAACGGAAATGAGCAGCTTTGTGAAGTGATTCACGTTCATGAATCTCCAGAGTTTGGGAAATCATACGTATTTTACTCAATGGTAGGCGCAGAAGAAGATGAAGATGGTTCAGTTGAAATTTTCGTATCTTCATTCGTACCTTCTGAAAATGGTGAAGATGGTGAATTAACACCAATTGAAACTGAAGCAGAGTGGGATATGGTAGAGGACGTTTTAAACGCTTTAGAGGATGAATACGAAGACTAATCTTCTTACTTAAAGCTTGGAACAAGGATCGCAACTTGCAGTCCTTGTTCCTTTTTTATTGGGGTCTATTTTATAGGGGTGCGGAAAACCTTAAATATGTGAATCCGATTGTGTTTAGAGAGTAGAAAGGTTGTTAATGATAAATGAGATTGCTTATAAACTGGCAGGGTTCGCTTAAGAATAGAGGATAAGCGCTCATGTATTGGCAGGACTCGCTCGCAAATGAGTAGAAAGCGGTCATAAACAGGTGGTAGCCGCTCGGAAGTGAATGGTAAGCGCTCATAAACTAGTTGTAGCCGCTCGCAAGTGAGGAGAAAGTGCTCATAAACAGGTAGGAGCCGCTCGCAAGTGAGTAGAAAGCGCTCATAAACTAGTTGTAGCCGCTCGGAAGTGAAGGGTAAGTGCTCATAAACAGGCTGAAGCCGCTCGGAAGTGAAGGGTAAGCGCTCATAAACTAGTTGTAGCCGCTCGGAAGTGAAGGGTAAGCGCTCATAAACTAGTTGTAGCCGCTCGCAAGTGAGTAGAAAGCGCTCATAAACAGGCTGAAGCCTCTCGGAAGTGAAGGGTAAGTGCTCATAAACAGGCTGAAGCCGCTCGGAAGTGAAGGGTAAGCGCTCATAAACAGGTGGTAGCCGCTCGGAAGTGAGTAGAAAGCGCTCAAACATAGGCAGGCCCCGCTCGCAAGCAGAGTGAAACTGCTCAAAAGGTAATCCCCAATCCTACCTAGATATAGGATGAAAGCATTTAAAAAGTAACTAGCTTAATTAAGAAAACAAAAAATACTCAATAACATGACAATAAACTGTCATAAAAGGAGGAAATCGAATGAATGAAGAAACGCAAGAATTTATGATAATCGGAAAAGATGGGAAGGAACAACGCTGCCATGTGGTCTTTACATTTGATGCAGAAGACAAGTCCTATGTGTTATTTTCAATTTTAGATGAGAGTGGTCAAGAAATCCCAGGTGATCTTTCAGCGATGACATTTGATTATGATGACAATAGTGGTGAGATGATAAATTTACAACCTGTTGAAACAGATGCGGAGTGGGAAATGATTAATGAAGTGGTGTTAACACTTCTTGATGAGTTTGAGGAAGATGAACCACAACTTATTACGGTGACAGAGGAAGACGGGACAGATCATGTTTGTGAGGTTATTCATACGTTTTCATCTGAGCAATTTGGCAAATCGTATGTTTTATATGTTCAAGCGACGGATGAACCTATTGACGAACGAGATATATTTGCTGCACAATATATTGCTGGAAACGATGGACAAATTGAAGAATTGTTGCCGATTGAGACGGATGAAGAGTGGGAATTTGTTGAGGAAGTATTAAATACTTTATAGTTTGAACGATTTCTTTAAGCTCAAAAATCTGCTAACAATGATTGTTGGCAGATTTTTTACATATGTAATTTCTCCTGAATTGTCGATTTCTGTTTGTCGTGAAAGTTGATTTCTAGTATGATAATGTTTAGTGATAGGGGGGAAACCCGTGGATAACGGTTCTAAAAAACAAGAAATGTTTTCAAAAATGCAAGAAAGAAAATCTGAGGTAAAAGTTGTGAGAAAAATCGTTGCAATTATTGCCGTTGTTTTCGTGCTTATAATAGGTGTAGTTGGATTATTTGGGTACAACTATGTAAAGGGTGCATTAAAACCACTTGATCCTAATGCAACAAAAACAATAGCAGTAGAAGTACCAATAGGTTCGAGTTTAACCTCCATTTCTACATTACTAGAGAAAAAAGGTGTCATTAAAGATGCACGTGTTTTTAAATACTATGCTAAATTTAAAAATGAATCTCAATTCCAGGCAGGAAATTATGATTTAACACAGGCAATGACATTTGATGAACTCATTGAAAGCTTGAAAACAGGGAAAGTATATCGTAAGCCAGTCTTTACGATGACTGTTCCGGAAGGCTTAACACTTGAGCAAATTGGTAAGGTAATTGAAAAGAAAACACCATACACACAAAAAGAATTTATGGATCTTGTGACAAGTGAAGAATTTGTGCAACAAATGATGGCAAACTATCCTGAGCTTGTAACAGATGCTGTGTTAGCAGATAACATTCGCTATGACTTAGAGGGCTATTTATACCCAGCGACCTATTCTTACTTTGAAGAAAAACCATCTTTACAATCAATCGTAGAAGAGATGATAGCAGCCACAAATAATGTGGTTAAGAACTATCATGATGTTTTAGCAGAAAAACAAATGTCAGTTCATCAACTATTAACGTTTGCTTCATTATTGGAGGAGGAAGCTACTGCTCAAACAGATCGAGAGACAATAGCAAGCGTCTTCTATAATCGTATTAACGAAGGAATGCCTTTACAAACAGACCCAACTGTTTTATATGCACTTGGAGATCATAAAGATCGTGTTCTATTTGAGGACTTAGAAGTCGATAATGCCTATAATACTTACAAAAATAAAGGCCTACCACCTGGACCAATAGCTGGTGCTGGTAAGACTTCGATTGAGGCTACCTTGAACCCAAGTCAAACAGATTATTTCTATTTCTTAGCAGATAAAGAGGGTGTCAACCACTTCTCGAAAACATATGATGAACATTTACAGAAAATAGCAAAATATTTACAAAAAGAAGAGTAAGCTTATGTAAAGCTTAAAAAGCATATAGCAAACAGATGGATAGAAGGAAAGAAAAATAGCTTTCCTTCTATTTTCATGCTATTATAAAGTGTGATTTTTGATCAATCCGTTCATTTATGCGGGACAAATATGCGTGGTGGCAATTGTTTGCATATCTAAACAATTGCTCATTTTTGTATGGCAAAGTACCAAGACATCACGTTTGGTCTTTTTCTTTTTGTTGATAAATGATGAAGTACAGACAACAGCAAAATGCTTGTTGCTTTTTAAATGAGGGTGAAACAATGGAATTATCAGATGCATATATACAATCATTTATACAGCCACGTAATGAATTGCTTTTAGAAATGGAAGCATATGCGGAGGAGAATCATGTACCGATAATGCAACTAGCAGGGATTGATGCATTAAATCAACTGTTACGTATTCAAAATCCGTCAAAAATTTTAGAGATTGGCACGGCAATTGGTTATTCTGCTATTCGAATGGCGGAGGCTTTGCCTGACGTCCATATTGTTACAATTGAACGTGATGTAGAGCGTGTAACAAGGGCGAAAGCCTATATTGAACGTTCAACCGTATCACAACGAATTACGGTCATTGAAGGTGATGCTTTAGAGGTGGACGATGAGGCCATTCACACGACATTCGATGCTGTTTTTATCGATGCCGCAAAGGGACAATACCAACGCTTTTTTGAAAAATATGCCCCTTTAGTAAAATCAGGTGGAGTTTTGTATATCGATAATATGTACATGCATGGGTTGTCTGATTTAGATTTGAAGGATGTTCCACGTCGTAAGCGGACAATGATTCGCAATTTAAAAAACTTCACAGATTGGATCATGAAGCACCCGGATTATACAAGTGCTTTTTTACCAGTCGGTGACGGTTTATTACTATGCTTGAAGAGGTGACTACTATGAAAAAACCGGAATTGCTTGTGACACCACAATCAGTAGAACATATAAAAGCATTATTAGAAGCTGGAGCAGATGCTTTTGTCATTGGTGAACAACAATTTGGTCTACGTCTAGCAGGGGAGTTCTCTGTTGCTGAAGTGGAAGAAGCAACGAAGCTTATTCACGCAGCAGGTAAAAAGGTTTATGTTGCGGTCAATGCACTATTCCATAATGAGAAACTAGACGCACTTGCTGACTATTTAAAAGAAATGCAACGTATCGGAGTGGATCGTTTAATTTACGGGGATCCAGCGGTATTAATTATTCGTCGTGAGCAGGGCGTTACAATTCCATTACATTGGAACCCAGAGACAACTGCTACAAACTGGTTTACAGCGAACTATTGGGGAAAACGTGGTGCAACTCGTGCCGTGTTAGCACGCGAGCTTTCTCTTGATGAAGTATTAGAAATTAAAGAAAATGCCGAGGTGGAAATTGAGGTACAAGTACATGGTATGACTTGTATGTTCCAATCTAAACGTCCTTTACTTGGTCATTATTTCTTATACCAAGATAAAGTAATGGCTATTGAAAATCGTCAAGAAAATCGCAATATGTTCCTACATGATGATGAGCGAAATAATAAATATCCAATTTACGAAGATGTGAATGGAACACATATTTTCAGTCCAAATGATATGTGTATTATTGATGAGCTGGGCGAATTATTTGAAGGTGGCATTGATGCTCTGAAAATTGAAGGTGTTCTACAAACGGCTGACTATGTCGTAACGGTAACAGAAGCCTATCGTCAAGCTATTGATGCGTATTTTGATGAATCCGAAGAAGCCTATGAAGAGATAAAAGATACTTTATTAGCAAAAATTGAAGATATTCAACCAGCCATTAGACCATTAGATACAGGCTTTATCTTCAAGGAAACAGTTTACTAGGAGGGGGCAATAACATGGCATTAGCGTTAGAACAAAATGACAAAATCCGTGAGATTGTCGACGGTAAACGTGTCATTACTAAAAAACCAGAGCTACTTGCCCCAGCAGGTAGCTTAGAAAAATTAAAAGTCGCTGTTCATTATGGAGCAGATGCAGTATTTATCGGTGGACGAGAGTTTGGTCTTCGTTCCAATGCAGATAACTTCTCGATTGAAGAAATGCGTGAGGGTGTGGAGTTTGCCAATAAATACGGCGCAAAAATTTATGTGACAACAAACATTTTTGCCCACAATGAAAATATGGATGGCTTAGAGCGTTACCTAAAGGATATTGAATCAGCAGGCGTAACAGGTATTATCGTAGCGGATCCGCTGATTATCGAAACATGCCGTACAGCAGCACCTAAGCTTGAAATTCACCTTTCAACACAGCAATCGCTATCTAACTGGAAGGCAGTACAGTACTGGAAAGAAGAAGGCTTACATCGTGTCGTTTTAGCACGTGAGGTAGGCGGCGAAGAAATGAAGCTAATGAAGGAAAAGGTTGATATTGAAATCGAGGCCTTTGTTCATGGTGCAATGTGTATTGCCTATTCTGGTCGCTGTGTTCTGTCCAATCATATGACTGCGCGTGATTCCAACCGTGGTGGTTGCTGCCAATCATGTCGTTGGGACTATGATTTATACGAATTAGAAGATGGTGAAGAAAAAGCACTTTTCGATGATAATCATGCACCATTTGCTATGAGCCCAAAAGATTTAAAATTAATCGAAGCAATTCCTCATATGATTGAGCTTGGCATCGACTCTTTAAAAGTTGAAGGTCGTATGAAGTCCATTCACTATGTAGCGACAGTAGTTTCAGTTTATCGTAGAGTAATTGATGCCTATTGTGCTGATCCAGATAACTTTAAAATTAAACGAGAATGGCTTGAAGAGCTAGATAAATGTGCAAATCGTGATACAGCTGAAGCATTCTTCCATGATGCACCTGGCTTCGAAGAGCAAATGTTTGGTTTGCATGGTCGTAAAACAACGTATGAATTTGCTGGTTTGATCTTAGATCATGATCCAGAGACAAAAATTGTCACAATGCAGCAACGTAATTATTTTAAACCAGGTGATGAAGTGGAGTTCTTTGGACCTGAAATCGAGAACTTCCGAATGACAATGGGAGAAATATGGGATGAGGATGGCAATAGCCTAGATGCAGCCCGTCATCCATTACAAATTGTTAAATTTAAATGTGAGACACCATTAAAGCCGCATAACATGATGCGAAAGGAGAATAACTAATGGCAGTAAAGCGTCCAGTTGTCATCGGAATCGCTGGTGGTTCATGCTCAGGGAAAACGAGTGTGACACGTGCTATTTATGATGTTTTTCGCGATCATTCAGTTGTTGTCATTGAACAAGACTTTTATTATAAAGATCAGAGTCATTTAACATTTGAAGAGCGCCTAGGAACTAACTATGACCATCCGTTAGCTTTTGATAACGATTTATTAATTGAGCACATAAAAAAACTTTTAGTGCGTCAACCAATTGAAAAACCTGTTTACGATTACGTGCAGCATACGAGAGCACAAGAAGTCATTCATGTTGAGCCAGTGGATGTTATTATACTAGAAGGTATTCTAGTGCTAGAGGATGCTGATTTACGTGATTTAATGGATATTAAGTTATTTGTGGATACAGACTCGGATTTACGAATTATTCGTCGTATCATGCGTGATATTAAAGAGCGTGGACGTACAACAGATTCAGTAATTGAGCAGTATCTATCGGCGGTTCGACCTATGCATAATTTATTTATTGAACCAACAAAACGCTATGCTGATATCATTATTCCAGAAGGTGGGGATAATGAGGTAGCAATTGATTTAATGGTCACGAAAATTAAAACTATTCTTGAAACCGACAACGTATTGTAATAAGATAGAGTGGTATTGACAATATTTTCATGCATATTTTAAAAAGGTATGCATACTATTAGGTCAAAGCGTAATTTGAAAACGTTTAAAAATAATAAAATTCGATTAAGTGCAATTTCCAAGCATTTAGTCGAGTTTTATGTTTTTATATTGAAGAAACAAGGAGTGAAGGACTTTGGCAAATGAAAAACAGTACCCTATGACAGCTGAGGGGAAACGTAAATTAGAAGAAGAATTAGTAAAATTAGAAACTGAAACACGTAAAGAAATCGTTGAACGTATTAAAATAGCACGTGATTTTGGAGATCTTTCTGAAAACGCTGAGTATGATTCAGCAAAAGAAGAACAAGCCTTTTTAGAAGGTCGTATTTCTACATTAAAATCAATGATTCGTAACGCAGTCATTATTTCTGAGGATGAGACAGATAACAGTGTAGTATCACTTGGGAAAACGGTTACATTTGTAGAAATTATTAATGGTAAACCTTCGACAGAAGAAGAATCTTATACAATTGTTGGTTCAGCAGAGGCAGATCCTATGGAATTCCGTATCTCAAATGAATCACCAATTGCTAAAGGTCTACTAGGCCGCGCTGAAGGCGAAGAAGTAGTTGTTCAAACACCTGGTGGCGAAATGAAAGTAAAAATTATTTCTATTAAATAATGTTAACATGTACAAGCAGTTGGCCATTCTTTCCAAGAGAGGCTAACTGCTTTTACCATTATTTGATTATCAGGCTTCCTAGTAATTTAGTGAGTATAATTATTTTGCAAGTGCTGTCGAACTTGATAGAATATTTGCTAGAGAGGGGGAGACATTATGAGTGAACGACAAACTCGAAGTAGTCGTCATTTGCAGCCATCTCGTAATAAAAAGCTAGATAAACTATTGAATGTTTTAATTGGCGTTGTGGTCGTACTTATTATTATCACAGCAACCTATGTGTTTAAATGGCAAGATGATGCAGATCAAGCAGTAAAAGATGAGCCAGCTCAAGAGGAAAAGAGCGGTGATAAAGAAAAAGAAGTGGACAAAGAGCCTGCGAATGAAGAGGATAAAGATCTTGCTGTCGACGAAGAAAAACCTTCACAGGAAGAGGAAGAAGCGGAATCTGAGACATCACAAGAGGAGCAAGGTACACCTGAGGAATCGACTTCAGATAATCCTATTGTAGACAAGGTCATCACGAATAAAAACTGGCAGCCAACACCTACAACACAAACAGGCCAGCATGTGTCTTCATATGACGATACGTCTGTAGACTGGGCTGAAAAAGTAGCAACAGTTTCTACTGTGACAGGTATCGACCAAAGCAATATGATCATCTGGCGTATGCAAAATAATGGTGGTCCTAATTCAGCCATTGCAACGGTTTCAAGTAAAGATAAATCTCAAATGTACCGTGTCAGCATGGAATGGGTTGACAATGAAGGCTGGTTGCCTGTGAAGCTAGAGCAACTGAACACATTAGAAGGCGCCTATTGACGAAAATTACTCTTTTGATTATTTTTAATAGAGTTGATAAAGAAGGGAAGTAACAGTTCATGAAAATTGCAGTAATTGGCGCAATGGAAGAGGAAGTAGAGCTACTAAGAGCAGCATTAAACGATGCACAAAGTACAACCATCGCAGGTAGTGAATATACAACAGGAACTTATGAGGGTAAGGAAGTCGTGTTATTAAAAAGTGGTATTGGTAAGGTGAATGCTGCCATGTCTACGACAATACTTTTACATGAGTTTAAGCCAGATGTTGTCATTAATACAGGATCTGCAGGTGGGTATGATGAAGCTCTTGAGGTTGGCGCTGTAGTCATTTCCGATGAAGTTCGTCATCATGATGTAGATGTCACTATTTTCGGCTATGAAATCGGACAAATGGCTGGTATGCCGGCAGCCTATAAATCAGATGAACAATTGATGAAAGTAGCTGAAGAGGCTGTTAAGGCGGTTGGAGAGCATCAGTATGGTATTGGATTAATTTGCTCTGGGGATGCTTTTATGAATGATCCTGAACGCGTAGAAGCTGTTCGTCGTCATTTCCCTCAAATGAAGGCTGTAGAAATGGAAGCAGCAGCGGTTGCACAAGTGTGTTATCAATTTGCGACACCTTTTGTTGTCATTCGTGCGCTATCAGACATTGCTGGGAAAGAATCGAATATTAGCTTTGATGAGTTTTTACCAGTTGCTGCAAAGCATTCGACACAAGTAGTATTAAAAGCCATTGCCTCACTATAAACTACACAAAATGGTCAAAATGTGCTGATTTTTCTGTGAGAAAAATCACAGTTAGAATAAAGGACAAATGCTACACTTTAGACTAATCAATCTCTTCATAATAGAATGGGAGGCATTCACGATGTTATTTCTAACAGCGGGTGTAGTCATTTTAACAACTTTAATCGGCACACTGATTTCAGCAGAACTATCAGAATCAGCACATTAATAGTATGTATGACGGAAAAGCTCCTTTGCGACATAGTCATGTCGCAAGGGGCTTTTTTCTATGCCATGAAATAGGCACATCTTCCGCCAAAGAAGCATTGAATTTTTCTATTGTCCATTTTACAATAAATTATTCAACCGACTTTTGGTCTCGTTTGTACAGTTGGTAGAGTTTAATAAGTGCTCGTTTTTCAATGCGAGATACATAGCTTCGTGAAATATTTAATCGAGCAGCAATTTCCTTTTGTGTAAGTGCATCCTGTTGATTTAAGCCATATCGCAGTGTTACAATTTCAAGTTCGCGTTCATCAAGCATATGCAAATAATGATATAACTGTGCTACATGCTCTTTATGCTCCAACTTCTCTGTTGCACTTTCTTCATCACATTGAAGTAAATCACGAATTTGCAGTGCATTTCCGTCTTTATCAGTTCCGATAGGCTCAAACAAAGAAACGTCTTTCTGAACCTTTTTTTGTGTCCGTAGATGCATTAAAATTTCATTTTCAATACAACGAGCTGCATATGTGGCGAGTCGTGTTTTTTTGTCAGGGGTATAGCTCTCTACTGCTTTCATTAGACCGATTGTTCCTATGGAAATGTAATCATCGAGTTGCTCATGTTTTGGATGGAATTTTTTAACGACGTGCGCGACAAGCCTCATATTACGTTCGATCAGATCAAGACGCGCTTGCTCATCGCCACCTAAAAATCGTTCAATACAAGCAGCTTCCTCTTCTTTTGAAAAGGGTTTATGGAATGTTTGCCCCTTTAAGTAGCCAAGCAACGCAGGGATCTCAAGCCATAACTGCAACATTGATGTGAAAATTCCGCTCATTGAATGATTTCATCCTTTCCCCATTTTTCGACAGTATATGTTTAAAAGCTGTGGGAAATGAAAAAAGTGCAACAGCAAATGCGCTGTTACACTTTTTTTAACGTAAATGTACTAATCATTAGTAAAGCTAAAATGGGAAAAAGGAAAAGATAAAATGCCGGATGGAACGTATTGGCCGCGAAATACGTTAAAGTTAAGAACGTACCTGCAGCTGTAATAGGTAAACCTGTGAAATAACCATTCGCTTCACTAATATTGAAGCGAGCTAAACGCATCGCACCACAGACGATAAATAATACGGCCATCATCATGCCGGCAAAACCAAAATCAACTAGAACAACTTCATACATTAGTAATGCAGGCGCCACGCCAAATGATATAATATCACTCATAGAATCTAATTGTTTACCTAGCTCTGACACTTGTCCGAGCGCTCTCGCTACCTTACCATCGTAGCGATCAAGAAGAGCTGCAATAAAGATAAACAAGACACTATAGCTATAGTATTCATGTAAAGTGGCCATAATAGCCGCGCCTCCAAAGGACATATTACTAATTGTGATGAAGTTAGCTGCGTGCGATTTCATTTTCTTAACCGTGGTATCCACCAACTTGTGATAAAAAAACAAGGGGGATCACTCCTTTGCACTTAAGATATTGTACCATTATACTTCGAATGCGAAAAAATTGACAGTCTAAATTAATGGATAGGGGTTTTACTGAATGAAAGAAAAACTATATCAACGCTTGATAGAACTAACGAATGGTAAGCAATCTTCCCATCTTTTGCAGACAATTGCAAAAGCGAAGTGGAGTAAACGTATAATTCCAAGCTACATGAAGTTATACGATATTAACCTTGAAGAAGTTTCAAAAAAACAACAACAATTTTCATGTTTACATGATTTTTTTACAAGAGAACTGCTAGAAGATGCTCGGCCAATTGAAAAAGATCCAGCCATTTTTACCAGTCCAGTAGATGCTAAAGTGGAATCTTTTGGACGCATTGAGTGGGATATGACATTTCTTGTAAAGGGTAAACCCTATGCATTACAGGATTTACTCGGCAATACAGAACGAGCAGCACAATATGCGGATGGACATTATATCGTATTTTATTTAAGTCCTGCAGATTATCATCGTATCCATAGTCCGATTGATGGAGAAGTATTACGACAATATACACTTGGTCAGAAATCTTATCCTGTGAATCAGCTTGGTCTTACATACGGTAAAAAACCAATTTCTCATAATTATCGTTTAGTGACGGAATTGAAAGTAGACAATAAGCAACATGTAGCATTTATAAAAGTGGGCGCAACCTTTGTTAATTCAATTGTGCTTACTAATACAACAACGAAATGGCGTAAAGGGCAAGAAGTTGGTTATTTCTCATTTGGTTCTACCGTTGTGATGCTGTTTGAAAAGGATGCGATTGAATTTACGGATAATGTTGTTAAAGGAAGCCCAATTAGAATGGGTGAAGCCTTTGCAAATATGCTATAATGGTCGAATAATACGTTAAGATTAGGGGTCGCTATTTTGTATAATTTTTTATTACCAAACGAATTTGTGACGAATATTTTTGAAATTACACCAGAGAAGTTACAAGAATTAGGTATTAGAGGAATCATTACAGATTTGGATAATACGCTGGTTGAATGGGATCGTCCAGATGCCACTGAAGAGCTAATCATATGGTTACGCATTATGAAAGAATCAGGAATTCGTGTTATTATTGCGTCGAATAACAATGAGGCACGTGTAAAACATTTTGCTGAGCCATTAGGTATCCCATATATTCACAAGGCAAGAAAGCCACTTCGAAATGCTTTTTATAATGCGCTAATTCAGCTAGGTTTGCGTCCAAATGAAGTAGTGATGGTAGGAGATCAACTGCTTACAGATGTGATGGGTGCCAATCGCTTAGGTCTGCATACAGTGTTAGTTAAACCTGTTGCCCAATCGGATGGGCTTGTAACAAAATTGAATCGTTTCATTGAACGTCGCGTGTTTAATGATTTGAAACGAAAAGGAATTATAACTTGGGAGGAACAAGAATGATTGAAATGCCAAATTGTATTGGCTGTGGTACAACAATTCAAACAGAAGATAAAACAGCAGTTGGGTATGCACCCCCATCATCTTTAGAGAAGGATGTGGTCATTTGCCAACGTTGCTTCCGTTTGAAAAATTACAATGAAATTCAACCAGTGTCATTAACAGATGATGACTTTTTACGTATTTTAAATGGTCTTGGTACACAGCAAGGCTTAATCGTAAAAATTGTTGATATTTTTGACTTCAATGGGAGCTGGTTACCGGGGCTTCACCGCTTTGTAGGAAATAACCCAGTCCTGTTGATTGCCAATAAAGCAGATTTATTACCAAAATCGGTAAAACCTAAAAAAGTAATCAACTGGCTTAAACGAGAAGCAAAGGCTCTTGGTCTTCAGCCTGTCGATGTCCTGTTAGTAAGTGCTCATAAAGGCAAGGGGATGGCTGAAGCAATGGAAGCTATCGACGCGTACAGAAAAGGGCAAAATGTTTATGTTGTTGGTTGTACAAATGTTGGGAAATCTACGTTCATTAATCGTATTATTAAACAGGCAACAGGTGAAGGTGAAGTCATTACAACTTCTCATTTCCCTGGCACAACATTAGACATGATTGAAATTCCATTAGATGATGGTAGTGCATTATATGATACACCTGGTATTATTAATCATCATCAAATGGCTCATCATATTGATTCCAGTGAATTAAAATATATTATGCCGAAAAAAGAAATTAAACCAAAAGTTTATCAGCAAAATGCTGGACAAACTTTATTTATTGGGGCTTTAGCTCGATTTGATTTCATTCAGGGAGATCGCTCTGCCTTTACAATTCATGTAGCCAACGATTTACCAATTCATCGAACAAAGCTAGAGAAGGCAGATACGTTGTACGCAGAACATAAAGGAGAACTTCTGGCACCACCAACTGCAGATTTCATCGATCAACTACCGCCATTAGTTCGTCATGAGTTTTCTATTAAAGAAGCCAAAACAGATGTTGTTTTCTCTGGGCTGGGCTGGATTACAGTTCAACATGCCAATGTAGTAGTGGCAGCTTATGCACCAAAAGGTGTACAAGTTTCAATTCGTCCTTCCCTTATATAAATCGAAGGATAAAGTAGAGAGAGGGCTAGAAAATGAAGAAGTGGTTTGCAGTGATGGGTGATCCAATTGAACACTCAAAATCACCAGCCATGCATAATGCTTGGTTCGAGGACATGTCGATAGATGCGACATATATTCCTTTACATGTCCCTTCTGATCAATTAGAGTCAGCAGTGGCTGGTTTGAAAACATTAGGAGCAAGTGGTTGGAACGTTACAATTCCCCATAAAACAGCCATCATACCCTATTTAGATGAGCTAGATGAGCTGGCCCAAAAAATGGGTGCAGTGAATACAGTCGTACGAACAATGGAAGGAAAGCTGAAAGGCTATAATACAGATGGTATTGGTTTTGTTCGCTCACTTGAAGAAGCCGTTGGTACGTCGCATAAAGACAAGCCTGTGTTACTTGTTGGTGCTGGAGGCGCTGCTCGTGGTATTGCTTTTGCTATGCAGCAGCAAGGCTATAGCCATTTGTCCATTGCCAATCGTACAGTGGCTAATGCTCAAGCTATTATTGATGAAATGGGAATAGGTCGTGCGATTTCATTAAAAGAAGCAGAAGAGACTTTAGCTGATTTCAGCATTATTGTGCAAATGACATCGGCTGGCCTTGCCACGGGCAATTTTTCCATGCCATTTTCTTTAGATTTGCTTTCGAAAGGAGCAATTGTTGCAGATATTGTGTATAATCCATTAATGACGCCTTTTTTACAAGCAGCAGAAAAAAGGGGAGCAACGATTGTTACAGGTCTAGGGATGTTTGTACATCAAGGAGCCATCGCTTTTGAGCACTGGATAGGAAAGTATCCAAATACAAATTCAATGATTGTGCAGCTTAAGGCACAATTAGGAGGAAACTAATTTTTATGTTAACAGGTAAACAGAAACGTTTTTTACGTGCGGAAGCACATCATTTAACACCTATTTTCCAAGTAGGAAAAGGCGGCGTTAATGACGAAATGACAAAGCAAATTCGTGAGGCATTAGAAGTACGTGAACTAATTAAAGTACGTATTTTAGATAACTGTGAAGAAGATAAACATGAAGTTGCTGAAGCACTTGCAACAGGCGCACATGCAGAGCTTGTCCAATTAATCGGTCTTACAGTTGTTTTATATAAAGAATCACGCAATCATAAAAAGATTGTATTACCAAAAGCAACGAAATAAGGTGAAACGATGAAAAGGGTCGGTTTACTGGGAGGAACATTTAATCCTCCGCATATAGGGCATTTAATGATGGCAAATGAAGTTTTTCATGCGCTAGAATTAGATGAAATTCGTTTTATGCCTAATGCAATACCACCACATAAGCATGCTCGTTTCGATGCAAGTAATGCTGAACGACTTGAAATGGTGAAGCTGGCTATTCGTCCATTTTCATATTTTTCTGTAGAGTCGTATGAGGTTGAGAAGGGTGGCGTATCCTATTCCTATGAGACACTTTCAGCATTGTGTAGAAGAGAACCAAATGTGAAATTCCACTTTATCATCGGAGGAGATATGATTGATTCGCTCCATACATGGCATTGTATCGATGATTTAGTGAAACTTGTGCAATTTGTTGGAGTAAAGCGTCCAGGAACAACGGCTACGACAGATTACCCTGTATGTATGGTGGAAGTGCCTCAAATCGATTTATCGTCCACACTGATTCGTGAACGCCTTGCTACTGGAGGAACGGTGACATTTTTGCTACCAGAAGCGGTAGAGACGTTCATACGGAAGGAAGGTCTATATGGAACGCGAACAGTATTTAGCGGCGATTAAGCCAAGAATGCCTGAAAAACGGTATATCCATACAATCGGTGTAATGGAAACGGCAATTTCTTTAGCACAAAAATATGGGGAGGATGCGAAAAAAGCTGAAACAGCAGCAATCCTCCATGATATTGCTAAATATGCCGACATTGAATGGATGGAGGACATCGTTCGTGAAAAAAATTTAGATCCAAAACTAATTGGCTGGGGCAGTGAATTACTACACGGTCCGGTTGGTGCATATATAGCAGAAAGCGAGTTTGGCATCACTGATCAAGAGATACTAAATGCGATTCGTTTCCATACAACAGGACGCGCTAGTATGAGTCGTTTAGAAAAAATCATTTTTGTAGCAGATATGATTGAACCGAATCGCCGATTTGAAGGTGTCGATCGTCTGCGCAAAAAAGCTCAAAAAAATTTGGATAAGGCCATGAGTGCTTGTGTCCGCCATACATTGGCATTTTTAATAGACACAAAGCAGCCAATTTTTCCTTTATCAATAGAATGTTATAACGATATGATGAACAGAGAGGATAGTGAAGGATGACTTCAACTTTATTACAAGCAGCGTACAAAGCAATCGACGACAAACATGGTGAGGATATTGTCGTTTTAAATATGCAAGGAATTTCCCTTTTAGCGGATTATTTTATCATTGCTCACGGTAACTCAGATCGCCAAGTGCAAGCTATTGCGCGTGAATTGCAGGATATAGCGGAAAAAGAGGGCTATGAAATCCGCCGTATCGAGGGCTTCGATGCAGCTCGTTGGGTACTTGTAGACTTAGGTGATGTAGTGGCACATGTTTTCCATAAGGATGAGCGTGCTTATTATAATTTAGAGCGTCTATGGGGCGATGCACCACAATTAGACATGCCTGAGGCCTAAGTGAGTAGTTACGAACGCTTTGCCCATGTCTATGATGAGCTACAGAAGGATATTCCTTATAATCTTTATGTAGATTGGGTTGTACAACATGCACCAAGTAGTCAATATCCAGCATTGTTAGATATTGGTTGTGGAACGGGTGTGCTTAGCTTGTTATTTGCACAGGCTGGCTATAAGGTCAGCGGTATAGATTTATCAGAAGAGATGTTATCCATTGCTACAGAACGTTTTACTGCTGCAGGATATCATGCACCTTTATATTGTATGTCTATGGATGAATTAGACGGCTTTGAGGCATTGGACGTTGTTACAATTACTATAGACTCCCTTAATTATGTGATAGAGGAGCAAGCTGTCTATACGACATTAGAACGTATCTATCATGCTCTGCGAGACGGGGGACAGCTATTTTTTGACGTCCACTCCTTATTTAAAATGAATGAGATCTTTTTAGATGGACCGTTTACGTATGATGATGGAGATATTAGCTATGTATGGCATACAGAACCTGCAGATTACGAGCATTCCGTTATCCATCAAATGACTTTTTATGTTCGGGATATCGCGAGTGAATTATATGAGCGTTTTGACGAAGAGCATATTCAACGCACCTTCTCTATTGACCAGTATATGACTTGGTTGCGTACGATAGGTTTTGATCATGTTGAAATTACAGCAGATTTTACAGATGAAGCACCAGAATATGACAGCGAGCGCATTTTTATTCGTGCAGTAAAATAATTTAGAAAAGAGCCACATTGTTCAAGTAACAGTGTGGCTCTTTTGATGGAAAAGTCTTTGAATTGGTCGATAGAAAGGCTAGAGTGATGGATAGAACTCTAGGATAAAATGAGAGGAACGACGTTCTAAAACTATAGTTCTTTACCGGTTTGCAAATAACATGAGATAGTGTAAGATATATGTACCTCCATATGATTATCTTTTGCAAAGAAAGGGTGGTGCTATGCTCCAATCTTTATGGCAAAAGTATAAAAAAAGTATGTTATTCCCCGGCATACTCGTACTCTGTGGACTTTGTTACTTCTATTTTTCGAGTTCAGACTCTTCACCTCCCCAAGAAGAGCTCATCGAAACAATCCAACCTATTGAAGAAAATAACCTTATTGATTCGACTAAAGAAACGGCTATACAGCAAGTGTTTGTTGATATAAAGGGTGCTGTACTATACCCAGGTGTTTATGAGCTTCAGCAAGACCAACGTATTCGAGATGCTGTCCAACTTGCAGGCGGCTATACAGAGGATGCAGACACACAGCTTATAAATCATGCTCAAAAAGTGCAGGACGAAATGGTCATTTATATTCCCGAAAAAGGTGAACAACTAGAGGAAGGAACTACTAATTTTATTAGTTTGCCTGCTGAAAATAATAGTAATGAGCAAAAGATTAATATTAATAAAGCGGATGTGTCAGCTCTTTCAACATTGCCAGGTATTGGTCCCTCTAAAGCTCAAAGTATTCTTTCATACCGAGAGGAGAATGGTCCTTTTCAAACGATTGATGATTTAAAAAATGTTAGTGGCATCGGTGATAAAACATTTGAGAAGTTACAAGATTCTATTACCGTAAACTAAACCTTGTAGATTTTGTGATATTGACGCCCCTTTTCAAAAAGGGCTACACTATAGTAGAAAAACAAGAGAAAAATCATTTGTTAGGCAAATTTTGGAGGTAGTCATATGGAGCGAATTACTTGGGATCAATTTTTTATGGCACAAAGCCATTTACTTGCATTACGAAGTACATGTACTAGACTAGCAGTAGGAGCAACTGTGGTACGTGATAAACGCATTATTGCAGGTGGTTATAATGGGTCTATTACAGGAGATGAACATTGTATTGAAAAGGGATGTTATGTAGTGGACAATCATTGTGTTCGTACGGTGCATGCCGAAATGAATGCATTGCTACAATGCGCTAAATATGGAACACCAACAAAAGGTGCAGATTTGTATGTAACTCATTTCCCATGTCTACCATGTACAAAGTCCATTATTCAAGCAGGGATTGAACGTGTGTATTATGCAACAGACTATAAAAATAATCCATATGCTCAGGAATTATTTGAAAAAGCAGGAGTGGAAGTCGTTCATGTACCCTTTGATGAGCGTAAAATTGATTTTTTGCGAGATGAAAAACTAGCCTTGTACACAGAGATTCTAGATGAGCTTCGCGAGAGTGGTGTGTCACAAGAAAAATTGCTCCCATATGAACAGAAGGTGAGCGCATTATTTGGCATCAAGCTTTAAAGCATAAATGGATCCATATAGCACTTGCTGTACTTGTAGCTGCTCTTGCGGCACACAAGTCGGCTTGGCTACTCATGTTAATACTTCTTTTAGCACTGTGGCTCATCATAAAAGATGAGTCACGTTTTCTTGCAACGCTTGTAATGGCTTGTGGGTTACTATCGTATTTTTTCCTTTCAATCTATCATTTGTCGGAACCTTCCCCTTTACCGTCAACCTTCCCATTAACATGGTCAAATGACTATAAAATTAACGGTCAAACACTTCGAGGATTTGCAACAACCACAGATGGCCAAAAACTTTATGTTGTTTATACATTTTCTTCTGAGCAAGAGAAAAAGCTATATGAAAATACGTCCCTAACAGGCGTAACCTATTTAGTAAAAGGTGAACTTGTTGAGCCATCACCTGCTGCTCATACTTATGCATTTTCAATGTCAGATTATTTAACGAGTAAGGGAGCAATAGGTATAGTTGAAATCACGAATTGGAGTTACGTAGAAAAGCAAACTTCCTTCGTTACCTTCCTTGCAGAACGAAGATACAGCATAGAAAAGCATATTGAACGTACTTTTCCAAAATCCCTTGTAGTAGAGGCACAAGCACTTTTAATTGGGGAGAAGGACCAAATGGATGATGAATTGCAGCGTGCTTATCAAAAGTTAGGTATTACGCATTTATTTGCAATTTCAGGTTTACATGTTGCCTTGATATCTTGGCTATTTTTTGAAGGATTACTTAGAATAGGCGTTCGCAAAGAATTGGCTACGGTTGTTCTATTGATCCTCTTACCCGTTTATGGCGTCATTGCAGGAGGCGCACCTTCTGTGTGGCGTGCGGTTTCTGTGGTCGAATTAATGATGATACTGCGCATGATTAAGTTGGACCTACCAATGGATGATGCATTAGCTTTTAGCTTTATAGGCTTTGTCTTGCTTGAACCTGGCGTCATTTTTCAAATAGGCTTCCAACTATCCTATCTAGCAGCCGTAAGTCTTGTTTATTCCGGCACCATTTTTAAACAAACAAAAAATGAGCTTGCTCGCTCTTTTTGCATTACACTCGTGTGCCAGCTGCTCGTCTATCCTTTATTACTTTATCATTTTTATGAACTATCCCTATCCTCGTTCATTGTAAATATTATGTTTGTTCCACTCTTTTCCATTGTAATATTGCCCTTTAATCTAGTGGTCTTTGTTCTAACGTATCTTCCCTTACCACTTGCAGACATGTTATTTATTGTCTACGAACCATTACGTCATTTGTTAACCGATATGATTTTTTACATGCAGGGGCTACCTTTCCAATTATGGTCACCAGGTAAACCAGCTATTTGGCTTAGTTGTGTAGCAATGCTAAGTGTTCTAGTGAGCTTTTATTACTTAGAAACAAGAAGATATGGGAAGGCAATTGTCATCCTCTTCATACCAGCCCTTTGGATTCATTTATCACCCATGTTGTATAGCGAAACAAAGATCACGTTTTTAAACGTTGGACAAGGGGACAGTATCGTGATTGAATTACCATTTAGGAAAGCTGTGTATGTCATTGACGCGGGAGGGGTATTGCGATTTGAACAAGAGCAATGGAAGAAAACAGATAGACCTTATGAGGTGGGAAAGCAAGTTGTAGTGCCGTTTTTAAAAGGCAAGGGTATAAGAGCTATCGACATTTTTATTGCCACACATGCAGATGCAGATCATGTAGAAGGGGCAGAGGAAGTTTTACAAGAGATTAAAATGAAGGAAATTCATGTTACGCCGGGTTCATTGGAACAGCCTGTCATGAGAGATTTATTGAAGGAGGCAAAGAAATTCAAAGTTCCCATCAAGGAAAAGATGCAGGGGACAGCGTGGCATATCGGAGAGGTGGGTTTTTATTATTTATGGCCTCAAGATACCTTTTATGAAGGAAATGATGATTCACTTGTTTTATACATGCAGCAGAGGGGGTTTACAGCGCTTTTTACCGGCGATTTGGAGCAATATGGTGAACAACAGCTAATTAAGCGTTACGGGCATCTAATAGCCAATCTAACACTACTTAAGGCAGGTCACCATGGTAGTAAAACATCAAGTATAGAATCATTTGTCGAGTTACTCCAACCGCAATTAACGATTTTCAGTGCAGGTCTCCAGAATCGCTATGGACATCCACATGAAGAAGTGGTCCAACGTTTTACAAGTCGGAATTTGGCGACTTTTACAACAGGAGTAGATGGAACAATTGAAATTCGTATTCGTGGCAATACTACATGGTCAGTGTCAAAAATTGAAAAAGGCCTTGTCCAATGACAAAGCCCTTTTCTGTGCATAAGTCCAATTACTGTGATACAAATTCTACTATAGTTGCAATAATAAACATAATTGTGAAAACGCCAAATGATACACCGAAACCAACACCAGAATCGATGGCATCGTTACGTCGACATTGTATGTTTTTTCCTTCAAATGGATTCATTGTTATCCCTCCAATTCTGTTATTTATTATAAGACAACATGTGCATAAAAGCTATATTGAAAAGGAGAATTCCCCGTCTGGCAAGGAATCGACACAATTTAGTCAAAGACACAAATAGCCTTTAAAGGGTAGAAAGTAAAACTCATTCATCTTTCACGAAAGAGCTATCGTGTCTTCTGCTATATCAATAAAAAATCATGTATACTAATAGTATTGCTAGATGGAGGGGAAATTATGATTTCAACGGTTTGGAATACAATAAAAAAAGGTGAGCTGGCACCAGTATATTTACTTGTTGGTGAAGAAAGCTATTTTATAGATGAGACCATCAAGCGTTTAAAAAAAGCGATGGGCCCAGAAGAAGAGCTAGAAATGACAACATTTGATTTGGATGAAATGCCAGTAGATGCTGTCATGGATGAAGCAGATACAATTCCTTTCTTCTCAGAACGAAAATTGATTATTGCTAAAAATGCCTCTTTTTTAAAGGCAACCGAAAAAGGGAAGGAAAAAATCGATCATGATGTGAAGCGTTTAGAAACGTGGTTATCGAATCCATCCGATTTTTCAGTAACTGTATTTATTGCCCCATATGAAAAATTAGATGAACGTAAAAAAGTAACCAAAATGATGAAAGAGCATGCGTTACTTGTGCAAGCAGAAACACCAAAGGAACAGGACTTAGCGGTGTGGATTCAAGGCATTGTGAAAGCACAGGGCAATAGCATTACACAAGATGCAATTGAACTGCTTGTGACGATGGTTGGAGCGAACATGCTACAATTACAAATGGAAATTGATAAGCTAACCCTTTATTTAGGTGAGGGTGGTGAAATTACATCTACTTTAGTGGAGGATTTAGTGGCCAAAACATTGGAGCAAGATGCTTTTAAAATGCTCAATGCTTATTTGGCGAATGATTCTGTCGGAGCCTTGTCTATCTATCATGATTTATTACGACAAAAACAAGAACCTATTATGTTAGTTGGGTTACTCGCATCCAATGTTCGTACAATGTCGAATGTTTTTTATTTGTTGAAGAAAGGATATCATCCGCAACAAATTGCTAAAAATTTAAAAATACATCCGTATCGTGTCAAATTAATGGTTGAGCAGCGGAATCGACCGTCAGAAGAAAGTTTGTTAAGAGCCTTATATCAGTTAGCAGAGGTTGATTTACAACTGAAATCGACAAGCGGTAACCGAGAACGCTTTTTAGAGCTTTTCTTATTACGTCAACTTTAACACAGAAAGCTGTCCAATATTGCGACAGCTTTTTTTATTGTATCTTTTGAAAACCCCTTGCTATGCGAGGGGTTCCAAAGGGCTTCTAGCTATGGACAAGAAAAAAACCCCAGCCGTACAATGAAATCAGGTCTGGTCAACCGACTTCGTACGAAAGGGGCTCCAAATGGATAATAAAAGTTTAGCACACACGACATGGAATTGTAAGTATCACATCGTCTTTGCGCCAAAATATAGAAGGCAGATTATTTATGGAAAAATCAAAGCAGATATAGGTAGAATTCTTCGCCAGTTATGTGAAAGAAAAGGAGTAGAAATCATTGAAGCTACAGCCTGTCCTGATCATATTCATATGTTGGTGAGTATTCCACCAAAAATAAGTGTTTCATCGTTTGTAGGTTATTTGAAAGGGAAGAGTAGTTTAATGATATTCGATCGGCATGCGAACCTGAAATACAAATATGGAAATAGGAAGTTTTGGTGTCGCGGATATTATGTAGATACAGTAGGTCGAAACAGAAAAATCATACAGGAATATATAAAAAATCAATTGCAAGAGGATATTCTTGAGGATCAAATGACTATGAAAGAATTCATTGATCCATTTACAGGAGAAGAAATACAAGCAAAAAAGCGAAAATAATAAAACCACTTTAGTGGTAGCGTGAAAACGGAGTGCGGTTGGCGGACCTTTCAGTGTGTCTTTAGACATGGGCCAGTACCCCAGCGTTTCACGCGTAGAGCAAACCACCAGTTAGACTGGTGGTTCTGATTATCTATCAAAATTAAAAAGATCAGCTACTCCTAATAGAGTATCTGATCCTTTAAACAATTACGCTTTTTTAGCAAGGCGAGACTTTTTACGAGCCGCCGCGTTTTTGTGGATAAGTCCTTTTGAAGCTGCTTTGTCTAAAGATTTGAAAGCTGCTTGTAAAAGTTCTTGTGTGTTTTCAGCGTTAGCAGCAACAGCGTTTTCAGCTTTTTTCACTGTAGTACGCATTGCAGATTTAGCTTGAGAATTAGCAATGTTAGCTTTTTCGTTAACTTTTACGCGTTTAATCGCAGATTTAATGTTTGGCATATATTTCACCTCCTAAATTAGGTACGAGATGATATCTTCTCATTGATTTCTTGTGTCAATACAACAAAAATCATTTTAACAAACGCTTGGCCAAATTGCAATAGATAAATGCAAAGAATATTTACTTGACAGTTTGAACAAACTACAGCTTGAGGTGAACTGTATGGAAAATTTTAATTGGCAACGAACAGATTTAATCGATGAATCAGAAGAGGTAGTTGTCCATCAGACAAAAGAACAAAAAGAAAAATTGGAACAATCAAGTGGCATTCAAATAGTAGATCGGAATGCTGGTCGAGTGAAAATTACAGACGTTCTTGTAGATGCTGAAGGGGAAAAGCAAATTGGTAAAAAAGAAGGACAGTATATTACACTTTCTGTCCCGACCCTAACATTAGAAGATCAAGATGGATTTACACAACTAGAACAAGAGCTATTGGTGAATTTTAAGAAATTGCATGAATCCCTTTCCTGGCAAGAAGACGATAAAATTCTAATTGTCGGCTTGGGGAATCGCACAATTACACCCGATGCGATTGGTCCGTATTTGATTGATCATCTGCATAGTTTAGATGTGATTGATGAAAAATTTGTGATGTATGCGCCTGGTGTAACAGGACAAACAGGCTATGAAACAGGTGAGTTCGTGGCTGCCATTGCTGAACGTCTACAACCAAAATTAATCATTGTCGTGGACGCACTTGCTACGAGAGCGAGTAATCGACTATGTAAAACCATTCAACTAACAAATACAGGTATACATCCAGGATCAGGGGTAGGGAATCAACGTCAGGAAATCTCCTATGAGATGCTGGGTATTCCAGTAACTGCAATTGGCATCCCGACTGTAGTTGATGCACCAGTTTTAATTGCAGATGCAGTAGAAACAATGCTTCGTTCGATAGCTGCTCGAGTGGCTGAACGAAGTAAACCATCATCAAAGCTTTCTTTATCCTCTTGGCAACCAGACATCAGTAAGGACCTAGATATGACGTTAGTTCAACCTATTTTCGGTGAATGGGCGACATGGACGAAAGAGGAACGTCAACAGCTTTTTGAAGAAACCTTCGCAGGCTCCCATACACAATTGATGGTAACGCCTAAAGAAGCAGACTATTGGATTGATCGCTATGCAAGATTAGTGGCTTCTATGCTAATGAATTGGGCAAGTGAAATATAAAAAAGTAAAATGAGAGCTCTTCTGAAGCACTGATTTTTATGCAGAAAACAAGAAATATTTTTTCGTTCTAAAAAATACCCCCCCTCCATACGATATGGGGAGGAGGGTGTGACTTTGCTAAAAAAACTACAATGGTCATTTGGTATATTATTGTTCTTTTTCGTATTACCTGTCATTGCTGGGCAACTTCCGTTCAACAAGCAAGCATCGACTCCGATTAAACAACCAGAAGATAAGCAGGTCGTGTTTGCCGCTACCAATTTAGCTGAACAAAGTGTGTTGGAACAAACGAAAGAACCTGAAGCAGATCAAGCCCCGGATCCGGGACCTGACCCATTTAAAGTGTTAGTGTTATTTACTCATTCCCATGAAGCCTATGAACCAATGGTAAAGGCAGTGAGCGGTAAGGTAGCGACTTCTCATGAAACGGTTAATATTATGAGCTTGAAAGATAAGATTGTGAATCATTTTAATGTAAATGGCTTGAAGACAGATGTTCTTGATGTAGATATTATGAAGAAATTACAAGCAGAAGGTAAGGGATATCACGAATCTTATAATGTGATGAGACCTTATTTAAGTAAGCATTTAGAAACAAATAATTATGATTTAATACTGGATCTACATCGTGACTCATTAAAACATGATCTTACAACAATTTCGTATAACGGGGAAAACTATGCGAAAATCGCAATCGTTGTTGGAGCTGAACATGCCAACTTCCGCTGGAATACAGCCTATGCGGAAAGTTTATCTTCCACATTAAACGCGATTGTCCCTAAAATTTCTAAGGGTGTTATTTCCAAAAGCGGTGACGGTGTCGATGGACGTTACAATCAGGATTTAGCGAAGCAAATGATGATTATTGAGATAGGTGGAATTGGCAATACAGAAGAAGAGATCAATCGTACGATTGCTGTAATTGGGAAGGCTATATCAAAAGCATTTGTAAATGATTCAAAAAAATAAAATGGCAGCAAAAAGTGAGGCTCTTGTAGACTCACTTTTTTACTATTGTATTATAATAAAATTTCCAGAAAAAAATCTCATTATTTGTCTTTTCATTGCTCCATTCTTGTCTTATAATTTTCAAGTTGACTCCGATTGCATGATTAAACGTAAATGAAAAGCATATGCAAGTAAGGTAAATATGATTTTGAAACATCTACCATTTTTGGAGGATGTATTTTTAAAAATATAGCATACATACATATGAATTTTAAAAGATTAAAAAAGTGATAATGTTTCATTTTTCTCTAAAACTTTTATCGTTTTTCAATCGTCAAACATATAGTGAACATAAATGAATGAACGATGGAGAGGGGATGATTATTCATTAAAGGGCGCAACTATGCGTCAATCAAGATTTAGTACTCTTTAAGGGCCATTATACTGAGGAGAATTTGATAGATTATTGAAGGAAGGAATAGTATGTCAGGCAAGTCATTAAATCATCGTTATATTCCTGGACTAGACGGGATTCGAGCATTAGCTGTATTAGCAGTTATTGCTTACCATTTTAACTTCAGTTGGGCTAGAGGGGGATTTTTAGGAGTAGATATCTTTTTTGTATTATCAGGCTATTTAATCACCTCTACCATTTTACCTTTAAAGGGCAATCAATTAACAGTCAGCCTCAAAAAATTTTGGATCGGACGGTTTAGACGATTACTACCAGCTGCCTACGTTATGATTGTTTCATCATTTGTTTGGACAATGCTCTTTCATAAAGAGCTCCTCCATACATTAAGAGGAGATGCACTGTCTTCTATTTTTTATTCAAGTAATTGGTGGTTCATTTTTCATAAGCTTTCTTATTTTGATAGTTTCGGATCTCCGTCACCTTTAAAAAACTTATGGTCCTTAGCCATTGAAGAACAGTTTTATCTAATTTGGCCGTTGCTCTTAATGATTGGGCTTTATATTGTCCAAAAACAAAGTCAGCTAGCAAAGGTCGTCTTTCTTGGGGCCATTTGTTCAGCATTAGTCATGGCGATCCTTTATCAGCCAGGTGCTGATCCTAGTCGCGTCTATTATGGAACGGATACTCGCTGCTTTGAGTTATTAATTGGCTGTTGGCTAGCCCTTGTTTGGCCAATGAAAAGGCTATCTTCTCAAAAATTATCGACAAACCATGTGAAGAAATTAAATAGTATGAGTTTTATTGCACTTACTATTTTTTTAGTCAGTATAGTATATGTGGATGAATATCAATCCTTTCTTTATAGAGGGGGAATGTTCTTATTTTGCTTGAATGCGGCGATATTAATTGCATGTGTTTGTCACCCAGTGAGTATTTTAGGAAAAATATTAGCCTGGAAGCCACTTTGTTGGATTGGATCTCGATCCTACGGGATTTATCTATGGCATTATCCTGTTATGGTGTTGGGGACACCTATTCATGAAATCGGTAATCCCTCCTATTGGCGAGTTGCATGGCAGATTGTCCTCATCATTATGATTGCAGAGTTATCGTATCGCTTCATTGAGATGCCTATTCGTAAAGAGGGGTTCAAAGACTATTATCGAAAATACCTTGTCTTTAATAAAAATAAATGGGAAAGTATTTCACTATCACGAAAAATTTCAACCGTCATGGTACCACTTTTCCTTCTTGTGTTTTTTACAGGAATGACGGGCGTTGTAGGGGAAGGGCAGGAAAGCACATCCAGTTCCTATCCAACAACCATTAAAATTAATGGAGATGAACCTACAGCCAATCTGAATGAGCATGACAAACAACCAGAGACAGACGAAGCTACCACTAGTAAGGAAAAGGAAGTCGAGGATGTTCAGCAAACAGAAACGCCAAAGCAAGATGAAAATGACGTCCATGCAGTGCCTGAAAAGAAAGAATTTTATAGTGGCATATTAGCAATTGGTGATTCGCTTATGATTGATATTGCACCGACCTTACATACTATTTACCCAACTATTACGATCGATGGAAAAATAGGTCGCCAAGTTTCACAAGCTGTTAAACTAGCACCAAATTATGCAAGTTTTAATCAACCTAATAATGCAGTGATTCTTCAGTTAGGGACGAATGGTTATTTTACGAATGACCAAATGGACACACTCCTTAACGCATTTTCGAATGCGGATATTTATTTAGTAAATACACGGGTGCCACGTTCATGGGAGGCTAAAGTGAATGAAGCTTTACTCCAAAAAGCACAGGAGCATGAGCATATTACACTAATTGACTGGCATGCAGCAGCACTCAATCATCCAGAATACTTTGCCCCAGATGGCGTTCATTTAGAGAAAAAAGGGGTAGAAGTTTTAACAAACCTGATTCAACAATCCCTACAAAAGCAAAACTAATGAAAAAGTCAGTTTACACAGTTTTTCTGTGTAGCTGACTTTTTAGATACACCTAGTAGCTATTCGAGGTGGAACATACAAATATGGTAAAAAATAAATGATATGTGATGTTATAATTTTACTAATGATGGAAAAGGAGTGATTTCTTTGGAAGACTGTTTTATTTGCAATAAACATGCTGGCAATATTGAGGCTGCTGGCGTGGTGATTTATGAAGACAAATATGTTTATGTGGGTCATATTGATAGCAACGGTCAACCGAACTATTTAGGGCATATTATGATTGATTTAAAAAGACATGTACCGACCCTTGCTGAAATGACTGTTGAGGAAGCACAGGCATTTGGAATCATCATGGCTAGAGTCAGCAAAGCACTAAAGGAGTCAGAAAATGCTGAACATGTTTATGCACTTGTTTCAGGGAATTCAGTTCCGCATCTCCATATGCACCTAGTGGCTCGCTACCCTAATACACCAAAAGAATGTTGGGGTCCTATGGAGGTCTACAATTGGAAAGAGGCTCCTATGGGAGATAATAATGAGGTTATCGATCTATGTAATCGTTTAAAAACACACCTAGAGAATAACCAATATGAATAACAATAGCCAAGATTTTAGCTGGGTTGGTAGCGAAGAAAATTTTGTTGATCAAATAACTATTCAACAATTAAATCATATCATTGTCGGTCGTTATGGGGGTAACTCGAATGCAGGACAATATAAGAATGAGGATGGATGTTTAGTTTGGTATAACGAAAAAGAAAATTGGGAATTAGCCATTATTTTAGATGCACATAATACATCTGAAAGTGCAGAAAAAATTATAGCATTATTTAATGATGAAAAATACGCCATTAAGCATTTGCTATCTATGGCCACAACTAAAAGAACTTTTAACATGCTAGAAGAAAAGATATTAAGTATGTTTCAATCGAACGAGTTTTTATCGATTTGTAAAAATGTAAAGGGAGAAACTGCTTGTTTAATTGTTGTAAGAAAAGATCAATATAGTTGGTGGTTTTCCGTTGGAGATTGTATTTTTTATTTATTTCACCCTGAACTAGCTTCAATAGGTCAGTACCAAATAAATCAAAGGCAATTCTATGAATGGATCGGACAAGTGAATACTTTTGAACAGGACGTCCCATGTTATAGCGCGGGAATTAGGGAGTTAAGAAAAGGTGAGAATCTTTTTTTTCTAACGACAGATGGTCTAATTGAATGTCCGAATGAACCTTATGCTAATCCAGCAAACATTTATCATTCTATGAACAGCAACGATGATAAAAGCATTCAGTCGATGTTGAAAAACATCCAAGATAATCATGTCAGAGATAGCACCACTATCATTTCTTGGAGAGTTGATAATTCGATGGAAGCCACTAAACCGAGTAATCAATAGAGCTCTAAAAAAAGAGGTGAGAATTACACCTCTTTTTTCTATACTGTTGACTATGATTTATCCATTATTAACTTTCAACCTATTACTTCGAGTGTCTACCGCTTTCTATACAGGCTACTTCAGCCAATTTCTCTGCATTTATATACTTAATAATGTAAAACCTAAAAGTGGCATTAAACATCTAAAGTATTGATATTATAGGCTTTCCACTCTTGTTGCTGTTGTACTTTGCATATCGTTCATAGTATAATTCATTATAGTTTAATTAGGAGTGGAAAAGATGAACCGAGAAGCACGTTTAAAACGACAAGAGAATATACGAAATTTCTCTATTATTGCACATATTGACCATGGGAAATCAACGCTTGCTGACCGTATTTTAGAGCAAACAAAATCTTTAACTTCCCGTGAAATGAAAGCACAGCTCCTTGACTCAATGGATTTAGAGCGTGAGCGAGGCATTACGATCAAATTAAATGCAGTTCAATTAAAATACGAAGCGAAAGACGGCGAAGTGTATACATTCCATTTAATCGACACACCAGGACATGTCGATTTCACATATGAGGTATCCCGTAGTTTAGCTGCTTGTGAGGGTGCCATTTTAGTTGTGGACGCCGCACAAGGTATTGAAGCGCAAACATTAGCAAATGTTTACTTAGCACTTGATAATGATTTAGAAATTTTACCTGTTATTAATAAAATCGACTTACCAGCAGCGGATCCTGAACGCGTACGTCAAGAGGTAGAGGATGTCATCGGGCTAGATGCATCGGAAGCGGTATTAGCCTCTGCAAAAGCAGGTATCGGTATTGAAGATATTTTAGAGCAAATCGTTGAGAAAGTACCAGCACCAACAGGTGATCCTGATGCACCGCTACAAGCGCTAATTTTTGACTCTGTTTACGATGCTTACAAAGGTGTTATCATTTCGATTCGTGTTATTAACGGTACTGTTAAACCTGGCGATAAAATTCGCATGATGGCGACAGGAGCGGAATTTGAGGTTATTGAAGTTGGGGTACATACACCAAAGGTTGTGCCACAGGCTGAATTAACAGTGGGTGATGTAGGGTATTTAACAGCATCCATTAAAAACGTGGGTGATACACGTGTCGGGGATACGGTAACCTTTGCTAACCGACCAGCAGCAGAACCATTAGCTGGTTATCGCCGCTTAAACCCAATGGTTTACTGTGGTTTGTATCCGATCGATACAGCCAAATATAATGATTTACGTGAAGCTTTAGAGAAGCTAGAGTTAAATGACTCTGCTCTACAATATGAGCCAGAAACATCTCAAGCACTTGGCTTTGGTTTCCGCTGTGGTTTCTTAGGATTGCTACATATGGAAATTATTCAGGAGCGTATTGAGCGTGAATTTAATATTGACCTCATTACTACCGCGCCTTCAGTAATTTACGAAGTCCATATGACGGATGGGACTTCCCTTAAGGTAGATAACCCTTCCTTTATGCCAGATCCACAAAAAATTGATCGTGTTGAGGAACCATATGTAAAAGCAACCATTATGGTGCCGAATGATTATGTAGGAGCGGTTATGGAGCTTTGTCAAATGAAGCGTGGTAATTTCATGACAATGGATTATATTGATACTTCTCGTGTAAGTATTATTTACGAAATGCCCTTATCAGAAATTGTCTATGATTTCTTTGACTATTTAAAATCCAATACGAAGGGCTATGCATCATTCGACTATGAACTCATTGGTTACCAACCATCGAAACTAGTGAAAATGGATATTTTACTAAATGGTGAACAAGTCGATGCATTAAGCTTTATCGTCCACCGTGATTTTGCATATGATCGTGGCAAAATTATCGTAGAAAAATTAAAAGAATTAATCCCACGTCAACAATTTGAAGTACCAATTCAAGCAGCAGTTGGACAAAAAATTGTGGCCCGTTCAACAATTAAAGCTATCCGTAAAAACGTGTTAGCAAAATGTTACGGTGGGGATATCTCACGTAAACGTAAACTTCTTGATAAACAAAAAGAAGGTAAAAAACGTATGAAACAAGTAGGTTCCGTTGAAGTCCCTCAAGAAGCGTTCATGGCTGTGCTGAAGATGGATGATTCGAAGTAACCTTGAAATAACAGTATTTATAAGGCTTTAATTAAATAGCTTTGTATCTGTTGGGGGGAGATTGCCACCGATATGCCACCGCATTGAAATTGTGCCAGCAATTTATAAATCCTTAGCGATGGAATCAAAAATATCGGCAGCATCTCTTGCCATCTTCTGTGTTAAATGGACATAGCGATCTTCAGTAATTGCTGATCTGCTGTGTCCTAATCTTTTTTGAACAGTTTTTATTGGTTGTCCACTTTCGATCAACATCGGGATTTACGATTTAAAATGGATGGATGGAGAATCCCTCCAAAATTGAACAGGCTACTTTAACCCTTCCAGCAACCTTTATTGCGTTTGATGTACTGTCAACCGATAAACCTCATACACAGCAACCATTAGAACAACGGAAAGAAATCAAGAATCTATTTTATAAAGACAGGTACTCATATGAGGCCTGTTTTTTTATGCAATAATAAAATCACCCATAAGCGTGATCATTCATCATTATTTTACAATCTCACCTTTATATAATTTCCAGTTTAAAGAAAAAGGAGTACATGAACGAGTACCAAATGATGCTTTACGATTTCATGCACTAATTACCTTTACAAGATAAATTGAAAGACCAACTTCACAAATGTATCTTAGCTACAAAAATGAACGATGTACGTGAGTTTGTGAACGCTAAGGGGCTAACATTATCCGTGATATTGCGAACGGTACATAAACTATTGCTAGTACATTAAGAGCCGTTTTCACAGGAGCTTATAACAAGGCTGTAGGACGTTCAAAAGTGAAGCCTAATAAATCTTATCTATAGCCAGAGAGAGATTATTTAAATCTATAAAGCTATAGTGATACCTGCCATTGCATTACCAATAATGGTAACAGTTCCTGATGAAGTGACTGCAAACACCATTAATAAAAGATCACCTGCTGCTACAGATACAGGTGGTGAAACATTCTTAAGACCCCTAGCTACGGAAAATAGGGTAGATATTGGGGTTAAATCAACAAATGCGTTTGTAGGAGAGAAAATATTGCTATCTGCAGCTGCACGGTAAATCTGTGCTCTAATTGTACTTTCTATCTGAGGTTGAAAAGTAGTAGTAGAACTAAAGGATGCAGAGATGGTTGTTATATTGCCTGCTTGTGGGTTAGAAAAAGCTTCTGTCACTTGAGTAGTTAGATCAATATCACCATTGGGTAGTAACGCTAATCCATTTACAGCACTTCCGAATCCGATTAAAGATATACCACTTGGTAATCCCACAGAAGTTGTAGATATAGAAGAAGTAAAAGGTCCGGAAGAGAAGGGGATGATTGAGATTCCTGAGGCAACTGAAGGTACTGGTGAACATGTGGCATCTAAAGCTTCAAAAGGTCCGATTTTGCAATTGTTTTTAGCTGACGAACAACCACAATTTATGGAATTATTATCACGCATTTAATACCTCCTTTTTCATCAGTCTATTCAGAGGGGGTGGGTGTTAAAAGGCTATTGTCATCCACCTTCCACAGATGCTAATAAAACTGTTGATAAGAAAGTAAAAGAACCTCGCAAAGTTGGGTATATTGTACGGTGATTTTTATGCCCATTTGTATACTCGATACCATGCCTGATTAATGCCATTCGAGTATTGAAGTGGGCATATATGAAATGCTGTTGTATCAATGGTTTGCACTTCATTTTAGACTGCTCATTACGTTGATTGTGATAAGGTACCTAAGAAAGGCGGCCATGTACAACACACAATTATGCGAAATTAATTCTGGCTATTTTAAAAATGTCCAAGTGACTGGAAGAGTGAAGTCAAAATATCAGATGGCACTACAAGTATCATTGTGGACGGCATGTTTTCAAGGAATGGAATTCAACATTTTTTAGAAGTCGATAACTTTCAAACCATGAAGGAGTATCGTGAAAAGATTAAATGGTATAAAGAGCTTATACCAAGCGTTGTCAAGCAATTAGGTTATTACCCTTGTATGGTTGACCACAACAGAATCGCGTAGGCAACAGCTAGAAGCATCCTGTGGTGGGCTAAAGTGCACGGTGTACACAAATAACGATATTCAATAAGAGGAGGAATATAGATGTTTAAGAAACGTATTAAATCAGTGGTTGTACCTGCTCATGAATATACAGATTACAGTGATTGATTTGAAGGTGATGAAAAGTATGCAACTCTAAAGCATGTAGCAATAGCTGCAACATTCCCATCCATAGTTGCAGTGGGAACAGGGCTATTTATGTTTATGAAACTCAATGACAATATTCCTCCACAGATATGCCTGTATCTACTACACAACAAGTAATGGAACTAGCGGTAGCACAAATACCTTCCATAATTTTGCATTGCTTAATAAACAAAAAAGAATCGAGAGTAGACTTCTCGATTCCTTTTTAAAATTTATTTAGAGAAACAGTTGGAAAAACTTAGCTAATAAAAAGATGGGGACTCCTACCAATATTACGCCTGCAAAGAAATAACAAAATAACATAAAGACATCGAAAACCGCACCGGCTAAATCATCAATGAATTTTAACATTTCATTTCCCTCCAAACATAATAAATATAGTCACCAATTAAGTATTTAGTCCTTACTTTTTAAAATGCTTCTACCGAATACTAAAATAGAAAATACATAGATGATACACACATTTATTAATTTTGTTTCCTATGTTTAAAGATTCTGTCGTAAAGTCTTTTTTAAATAATAATGTTTAAAATCTCTTCCAACATTATCGAGAGTTCCATAAATTTCATAATCATGATTTTCATAAAATGTTAACGCTTGAAAGCTAAGTGTGTCTACTTTAATGAAATCGCACTGATTGTCCCAAGCCATTTGTTCAATAGTTTTCAATAATGTTGATCCATACCCTTGGCCACGAAGCTTTTCGTCAACCATCAGCGTATGGATCTCTAACCAGTTCCAGCAAATTTCTCCTAGAAGGCCTCCAAAAACTTGACCAGCATTATCAGTTAGAAATAAATTAATTTCCTGATAGCGGCCCTGTAAATGTGTTGGAAAGTGTTTTACATTATATTCATAAAGCATGTTATTGACAAACATTTTGTTTTTTTGATGTATTTCTTGTGTAATATGATAGGACATATTTTTACTCCTTAAAGTTGGAATGGTAATGCTCGCTTCCAAATCATATGGTGATTATTTGTTCCCCAAAAATGTTCAAGTATAAAGTCAGGCTGTCCAAACTTTTTCTGCCAGATGATTTGTGCTTGTTTGTATCCACTATCTAAACAAAAGCTAGATTTCTTTTGTTTTTCCAACGTTGTTAGTATTTTTTGTACAAGCAATGTCGCAATACCACGATTTTGGTAGTCTGGATGAACAAAAACGGTACCGATTTCTGGACAATAGGATAAATCTTCTTTGATTGTTTGTTGAATGATCTCGTTGGCTTCTCCACATTCGATGGTACCTATTATTTTATTTGACTCTTCGTCAACAGCTAGCCAAAAAAATCTTTTTTCGCCGCGGCTCTCTAGGTCCATTGCTACATACTTTTTTTTCAATTCCCATTCATGCTGTTGATCATCCACTAGCTCCGCAATCCCTTCTTTTGCATAAGTATCCTGAATAACATGGGAAAAGAATTGGTGTAATGCCTGTATGTCCGATTGTTGTGGACGTCTCAAAAGTAATTTCAAGTTTATTTGTCCCTTCTAAATTTTGTTAGAACAAGGTAAGCTCGTTAAACGTCAATTTCTAGTAAATGATTCATAACTGCCTATACAGCATTAATCAATCAAGTGCAAGCTGTAACCCAATGCATAGTAAAGGGCAGCGCGAATGCTCCATCCGTTAGTTTTGTCCTAAATATGCCTAATATAAGTCTATTATATGATTATAACATGTTCTCCTTAATTGGTTAATGATGGAATATGGTAAAATAAAAAACAACTAAAGGGAGGGAATAGATTTTGATAGATTTACTTAAAAAGCTGGATACAGTACTTGAACAAATGCGCAGTTTTATCCAAGAGACTCATAAGCAAGAATCAGCATATCCAATGGTTTTTCATAATTATATCGAAGAAGATGTTAGCTCTTTTGTTGATAGCCGTTGGTCATTGCCTAAAGAATATGTATACTTTTTGAGTCATTATGTAGTGGAGGGGGTCACATGGAGTACTGGTGATTATATAAATTTACAGATCTATGGAGCAAGAGATTTATTACGAGGGCAGGAAGGTTACAACTATAATCCAGTGACAAATGAGGTAATTTTAGATTGGCCGGACGACTTTTTGGTCATTGCAACTGATGAGGGAGACCCTTATTGTCTCGATTTATCAAGAGGGGATAGCGCTATTTTTACCGCGCATCATGGAACAGGTAGCTGGGATTTTACACTGGCTTATGATAATTTACTGATGTTCCTGGAGAGTGTACTAACTGCGCCTGGTTTAGAGGAAGATTTGCCCGAAGCAAGCTGTGCAACGTACTATGAACTGTATATTACAGGTAATGGGCAGGATAAAATAAAGACATTATTGTTGCTTAAAAAAATATTATCTTGCGATTATGCACAGGCAAGAATAGCTCTAGAACAGCGTCCACTATTGATTTTTAGGGGAGTTGAAGCAGGTGCCCTAAGAGTAGAAAATGAGCTACAGCATATTTGTGCAGACTATGAAAAAAAGAAAATCAGTTTGGCGGAATTTCTCCAAAGAGGATAATGAAAAGGAATCATGAGGATGAAAGTGGTTCCTTTAAAAAGTTGTAGCAGTCACTTGTTCAATTCCAGAGGCTGTTTCTTCAGATACAGAGGCAATCTAAAATTTACTAAGGCAACTATACAAAATAGTTGGCTGAGTCTAGAAAGAAGGGCTGCAACTACAGCGGTAATAAGCCACTACCATTATCGTGCATAGCTATCATAGATAGAAAAGCATATATTTAACGTGGCATGAAGAAAATGAAATAGCCACAGCAAATATGGGAAAAATAGCTTCTAAACTGGAACTTCATTCTTTTGCAGGAAGTCTTTTCAGCCACCTGCTTGTTATAGTAAGAGAAAGTAAAGGGGGGCTAAAAGATGAGGATTACGAAGGCTAAACTTTTTGTTCACGATCTACAAAAAATGGAGCAATTTTATAGTGAGCTGTTAGGATTTGTGTTGTTAGTAAGTACAGAGGACTATTTTACAATAGCCGTTGGTGATAGTAGGATGACTTTTGAAAAAGCTCCATTAAGTATTAAAAAGCAGTATCATTTTGCACTAAATATTCCTAGTAATTTATTTCAGCAGGCAAAAAATTGGGTAAAAGAGCGAGTAGCCTTATTGCATTCAGAGGGGCAGGATGAAATCTATTTTGAATTTTTAAAGGCTTACTCCTGTTATTTTTACGATCCTGAAGGTAATATTATAGAATTTATTTCAAGACAAGAGGTGAATCAAAAACATTCTTCCTCTAGTTTTTCCGTTGAGCATGTGTTAAATATCGGAGAAATTAATTTAACGACTGATGACATTCTAACGGTTGCGAGGAAGTTAAAACACTTTGATATAAAGTCTATAGAAAACAAGGACATTCAACCAGATGTCCTGAATTTTCTAGGTAACTATGAAGATGGTGCTAATATTCTATTAGGGCCAAGTGAGAGGCTTTGGTATTTTTCGAGTAAGAAAGCAATTGTCAGTCCGATCTGTATAGAAATAAATGAAGCTGTTCAATTAAATATGGATGAAAAAGGTCAACTAACCATTAAGCCATTATAATATTCAATAGAGTCGTATACATTTTTATAGAAGTAGCTGTTCCGTAGAATGTTGTCAAATATTTAATAAAGGAGCTAGAGTTGTTGAAAGCAAAATGCCTTAAAATTTATGGATTTGGAAATCCTCAAGAGGTGTTAAGGATAGAAAATAAAACGATCCTACCTCCACAAGGTCAAGAAATCCTAGTTCGTATGCGAGCGAGACCTATCAATCCTTCTGATTTAATACCGATATGGGGGAAATATGCCCATAGAATCACTTTACCAACAGTCCCAGGCTATGAGGGTGTAGGGATTGTAGAAGAGGTTGGGCCGCTCGCTAGTCCGAAGCTTATTGGACAGAGAGTATTGCCTCTCAGGGGAGAGGGAACTTGGCAGGAAGTGGTGAAAACTAATGCTGAATTTGCTGTAGCTCTCCCTGCGGCAATGGATGATTTTACTGCAGCACAAATGTATATTAATCCATTAACAGCTTTGGTGACCTGTACAGAAGTTCTCAAATTACGGCAAAATGATGTTTTGTTAGTGAATGCATGTGGCTCTGCTATCGGGCATATGTATGCTCAATTTGCGAAACTATTAGGTTTTCAGCTTATCGCAGTGACACGGAGTCAACGGCATACTGAGGAATTACAGCAGCTTGGAGCAAGCTTTGTCATAGATACTTCTCAAATGCCTTTATATGAAACAGTTATGGCATTAACCAAGGGAAGAGGAGCCGATGCAGCAATTGATTCTATTGGAGGGGAAGCAGGCAATCAACTTGCTTTCTGCGTAAAGCCCAGTGGAAAATTTCTAGCCATTGGTCTTTTATCAGGCATACAAGTGAATTGGACAAACATTGTGAAGCAAGCAAAAGTACAGGCTATGATGTTTCATTTAAGAAATTGGCAGCGACAAACGTCAACAGAAAAATGGCAGCAAACAATGCAACAGCTCATTCATCTTGTACATAATGGTTCGTTAAAAATGATGAAGGTGCAAACCCATTTTCCATTACTAGATATTCATAAGGCAATAGATGCTGTTCAATCGTCTAATAAAGGAAAAGTTTTTTTGACGAACGATCAATAACAAACGAACACATTTGTAGCGGCCTTGGTTTGAGCTACAAATGTGTATGTTTTACTCTTGAAAATGGAAGGTATCTCCACAGAGGGGTACCCCCTCGAAAAATGGGAGGAACCCGCTCAAAGGAAGGGAAAAGCCGCTCGAAATGGGAGGTAAACCGCTCAAAGGAAGGGACCAGCCGCTCGAAATGGGAGGTAAACCGCTCAAAGGAAGGGAAAAGCCGCTCGAAAATGGGAGGAACCTGCTCAAAGGAAGGGAAAAGCCGCTCGGAAATGGGAGGAACCCGCTCAAAGGAAGAGCAACCCGCTCGAAAATGAAAGAAATCCATTCCATCAATGTGTAGAAGGGGAGCTACATTATCAAGTAAAATAATAGATGCTTATTTTACTGATGGAGGCAATGATTGTCATTCTTGAGGATGTTTTATGATATAATCTTCTCTGATATAGATGGCTAGAAGGAGTGAGATCATTGTTAAAAACGGAAGTATTTGAACAATTAAAAACGGCAATGAGAGAGAAAGATACTTTAGCGAAAGGTGTACTATCTCTTTTAAAATCAGCATTAGATTCAGCTGAAAAGGAAAAGGGAGAGGTATTAACTGCTGAAGAAGAAATGGCCATTATTAATCGTGAGGTCAAGCAAACCAACCAAGCTTTAGAGGGTGCACAAACAGCTGGGAGAGCTGACCTGATTGAAAAAGAAGAAGCCAAATTGACTCTATTGAAATCTTTCTTACCAAAGCAATTGACAGAAGAAGAAATTACTGAGAAATTAGTGGCAGCTGGTATTGGAAAAGGAATGAACATGGGCGAGGCTATGAAAATTGCTAAACCATTGCTTACAGGTCAAGCAGAAGGCGCTGTTATTTCTAAAGTTGTGAAGAGTATTATTGCCTAAACTTCTACCACTACGGTAGAAGTTTTTTTATGGATGGAAAAATCCGCTATTCCATAATTAAGGATAGCGGATCTGTTCATTTTATAGCTTGAATTTTTGAATAATATTACGAAGCTGTTGCGCCATTTCAGCTAAGTTATTTGAAGAAGCGGTTATTTCTTCAATACTTGCTGATTGCTCTTCAGAGGCAGCCGCTACGTTTTGAATATTACCTGAGGCTTGCATAGCTACTACGCCCACTTGCTCTACAGAAATAGCTATACTGCTAACGCCTTCATTGATGTTGGACATAATAGTATTCACATGATCCATTTCCTGCGTCAATGCAGTGATTTGACTATTGATATCTGCGAATGCTTCTCCTGATGCATCAAATGTAGCTGAGCTTTCAGCAAGATTACTACTGCTGATAGCCATTGATTTTACTGCTTGTGAGGTCTCTTCTTTAATGGTTTCGATACGTGTACGAATACTGTTTGTTGCATCTAAAGATTGATCTGCTAGCTTACGTACCTCCTCAGCCACTACGGCAAAGCCTTTACCATGCTCACCGGCACGAGCTGCCTCAATCGATGCATTTAAAGCTAATAAGTTTGTTTGATCTGTAATCTGGGTAATCAATGTTACAATATCCCCGATTTCATTTGTATATGTGCTTAATCGTTCTACGACAGTTGCAGACTCTTGAATGGCTTGAGATGTAACGGCCATTTTTTCTGTAGCATCCTGAATCGTCGTATTTCCTTTTTCAGAGATTGCTGAAGTGTGAAATGCTTTTTCTGTAACATCAGTGACGCTTTTTACAACCTCTGTCATTTTGCTTGAAATAGTAGTAATATGACTTTCTACTTCTTCAATCGAAGAAGTTTGCTTTTCTGAGCCCACTGCTACCTCTTGCATAGAAGATGTAATTTGCTGAATGGATGCACTTGTCTGTTCAGAGCTTGCTGTTAATTCTTCTGACATGGCGGCCACTTGTTCAGCATTCTGAGCTATTTGATGAATCAATGAGCGTAAATCTTCCGTCATATTTTCTATCCCTGAAGACAGCTGGGCAATTTCATTGGAACCTTTTATTTGCAGAGGTTCGACAGCTAAATCCCCTTGTGCAACTTGACCGACATAGCGAGTCATTTTTTTGATTGGCTTCGTAATACCTACACTAATAAAGTAAGCAACGATCACCCCAAAAATAATAAATATAACGGTAAGAACAATACAAATCCATAGTGTTTCCGTTTGAAGTTCAGAGATGAAAGAGGCATCCATATCTAAACCGAAAATAATATCAGTATCTTTAAATGGGATAAAAATAGATTTATGGATTCCATATTCATCCTCGTATAATTCACTCGTTTGACTAGTTCCAGAGTTTAAGGCTTCATGCATTTCTTCACTAAACACATAGTCTTGTTGATGATTATCGGTATTACTTAAAGCGACAATATGCTCCTTACCATTGGCTTTAGAAAGCACATAGGCATTTTCAATATCATACTTTTTAACTACTGTGTTCAATTGATCCAATACTTTTTTATATTTGTCAGGACTACCGTTATCCGCTGCTTTGACGTCATTTTTCTCAATATCTTCAAAAATCGTATTGGATGTAATCTCTAAAGTAGATTCGAATTGTTTAATCACAAAATTGTCGATAATCCGATAAGAAGCTACAAATAATACAACACTAAATAGCAAAGAGATAATCGCTATTGGAATAGTGAAACTGGCTATATATTTATAGAGTAAAGAGCTCTTAAATTTAGTGACGATACGCAATGTGAGACGCCTCCAGTACGTTAAGCTTTTGCTGTAAGAAATGAATCATATCTGGAATATGAGCTGTTTCTGTATAAGGTGAAATAGAGAAGAATTTCGCCGCTGCAACTGGAACATGTTGTGTTGTATCACTAGTATGAACGGTACAAACTCGTGTCGTGTCACCAAAGAATACTTCGTCTCGTCCTTCTCCAATAATTTCAAAGAATGAAGCGTTGATACCATTAATATGTTCAATCTGATCTTGTGTATAATGACCAGCTTGTTCAGCTTGCCAATTCAACCCGTCTGGATACAAACGGAAAGCTGTTACAGGACCGATATTCGTTTCATTTACCACTTGTAACATTGGTGTTTTCTCAGCTAATTGAGCACGGAAAGCTAAATTCACTCGTACATAATTAGCTAGTAATTGTTGATAGCCTTCTTTACCGAACGCCTGTAATGCAGCGAAAATAGCAATAGAGCTACCCATACGAGAACATTCTAATGTATAGCCAGTATGATAAGAGCCATAACCACGATTCCCGACATATGGCGTATCGAAGTCCTCAATATCTAATAATTGCAAGCTTTTACCATCTTTAACTAAGAATAAGCTTGTTAAATAAGGTGTTTGTCCAAGCTTTTGGAAGTCGAAGCACAGGCTATCTGCAATAGCTAAATGCTGCATACGTTTATGGATTTGTGATAAACCTTGTAATACTTCCTCTTCAAATTGTAGTGGGTTATTCTTGAAATCATAATCATTGAAAAAAGCATAAAATCCACCTAACGCTGAATCCGCATGAATATGTACTGGCTGTAAATTATATTTCTTCTCAAGCGTTGTTGTGACTTCTTTGATGGCTTGTACATCATCAATCCCAAATTGATCTGTTGCACCTGTAGTTGCTACTACATAGACAGGAATACCGCCATTTTCGATAACTTCTGTCATACGAGCACGTAGGTCTTCCACATCCATAGCATGATCTTTGCCTGCTTTTACACGTACTAAATGTTTACTACCGATGCCTACTGCTTCTACAGATTTTAATAGGCTATAATGGGCATTTTCTGAAGCAAAGCAATATAAGTTATTTGGTACACCGTCTTCCTTTGCATGTGGGAATTGTTTTGCAATAGCCAGACGTAATCCGCTGAATACCGCACCTTGACCGCCCCATGTAGTATAGCCAAAGCTCTTTGTATAATCATAGCCTACTAATTTTGACATCATCGATACTACTTTTACTTCACACTCAGCAGCAGCTGGACCGTAAACATCCCATAAGTTATTGCCGTTCAGTAGGGCATTTGTAAACTGGCCTAATACACCTGGGATACTTGCCATCGGTAAAACATTGGTAACAAAGTTACGTGTATGATAGGGATGTCCTTGCATTAATTGTGTTAATTCATCTACTACTTGATCGAGCCCAACACCTGTTGTTGGTACTTGATGGTCCTGCATTAGTTCTTGGTAAAAATTAGCAGAACGTTCTTTCATTGGACCAAGTGTAGTTTTATTAGGATTCTTTAATTCATCTAATGAGGAAACAATTTTCTCTAATAGGGATAAAAAATTCTCTCTTTGTTGAATATTTCCATCTTCGCTCTGGAATAATTGTTGGATATTGTGCATCATCATCATCCTTTTTTAGTTCATATTTCCTCTATTTTTAACTTAATAAAAATAGGACCTTATACTAATGGTATAATAGCATATTTTAGCAGAGTTGGTTATTATATTTTACTGAAAAAATATTTATTAACATTTCTGAAAAGTCTTACTTTCGTTGGTATAAAATACATTGTTGTTCTGTGTAGAGATAATAGCTGATGAAGGTGTACAAAATGTTGATTAAAGGGGAGGTGTGAAGTTATATAATTTATAATGTTGATGTTATATATAAAGATTGAGAAGGTGATACTTTCTAACTAACTTGAGTCTGCACGGAGAGTAGTACAGACCCGAGGTAACTGTATGTTTATTGCTGAAATTGTAGAAGTTCATCTACTGTAACAAATGTATATCCATCATTACTAAGAGCTTGCAACATTCCTTCTATTGCCTGCAATTCATTGTCAGTAGGATCATACATCGGGTGCATTAAAATGATAGATCCTGGTTGAATATTTTCAGTTACATAGTTAATTTTGTCTTCTGCGTTTGTAAAAAATGTATCGGGTTCTAAGTTCCAAGTAATCGTCCTGCGTTGATGTTTATTTAAGTAGTAAGGCAATCCAAATAATTTTTTACCATACGGTGGTCTTACGACAGGTGTTTTTTGGTAACCAATACTAGCAATAAGCGCATCGTTTTTTTCTATTTCATTTTTAATAAAGGAAGGGCTTTTTAATACCATACGCTTGTGTGAATACGTATGATTGCCAATTTGATGTCCAGCTTCCACAATTTTTTTAGCCTCCTCTGGATTTTCCTCAATGTCATCCCCAATTAGAAAAAACGTGGCTTTTACTTGGTAACTGTCAAGTAACGCGAGAATGGCACTAGTATTTTTAGTAGGTCCATCATCAAAGGTTAAGGCAACAACCTTTTCCTCTGTTTTAACATGTGAGGTAATATTACCAAACAATTGATAATCACGAGCATTCATTAATTTATAGGCAGCAAATGTTAAAGCAATGATGAATAAAATCCCCATTCCGGTATAAGTTAGTCTCCGTTTCATTGACAAACTCCTTTCTTTCATCATGACGGTTATTGTTTAAATGTATGTCATCTCAAATGCGATCACAACGAAGTTTCATCTTCTTTTGTTTGAATACCAAAAAATTAAGCATACTACGTTTGAGGTGAGGAGATGTATAAACTATTATCACATAACGATTTAGATGGAGTAGGTTGTGGAATTTTAGCGAAGCTTGCGTTTAATGATAAAGTGAAGATACGCTACAATTCCATTACGGCACTTGACCGTGAAATAGAGTTCTTTTTGGAGAATGACCAACAGAAAACGTTTTTGTTTATTACCGATCTTTCTCCAAATGAAAAAAATGAAAAAAGGATTCAGGATTATTACCAAGCCACTGGTAATGTGCAATTGCTGGACCATCATAAAACAGCTCTTCATTTAAATCAATATGAATGGGGAAAGGTTTTAATTGAAGATGAGCAAGGCTTAACATCAGCTACTTCATTATTTTATCAATACCTTGTGACCCATGGACTATTAGAAAAAACAGAGGCCATTTCAGAGTTTGTAGAGTTAGTAAGGCAGTACGATACTTGGGAATGGGAAAAGAATGGGAATTTTCAAGCACAACGGTTAAATGCCCTCTTTTTTTTAGTGTCTATTGAAGAGTTTGAAGAGAAAATGCTTGATCGTTTAAAAACAAATAATCACTTTGATTTTGATGAATTCGAAAAGAAAATTTTAAGTATGGAAGAAGAAAAAATAGAGCGTTATATTCGACGTAAGAAACGAGAGCTTGTCCAAACAAATTTGGGCGAATTTTATGCTGGCATTGTCTATGCGGAATCGTACCATTCTGAGCTTGGCAATGAATTAGGAAAAGAAAATGTTCATCTTGATTATATTGCCATGATGAATATGGGAAGTAAAAAAATCTCATTTCGGACGATTCATGACCATATTGATGTATCCTCCATCGCAGCCCAATATGGTGGTGGTGGGCATCAAAAGGCTGCCGGTTGCTCTTTAACAGTGGAAGCCTATAAACAGTTTGTGTTAGAAACATTTCATATAGAGCCTATTCCAGAGGATGCAAAAAGAAATCGCTATAACATCAAAGGAACATCATTTGGAACATTTTATAAAAACCTTGAAGATGAAGTGTTTCTACTATATACAAATAATGAAATAGACTGGGTAATAGAAAAAAATCGAACACCCTTAGAGCAAATTTTTTCAAGTTTTAATGAAGCAGAGTGGTTTTTGAAACGGAATTACCAAGCATGGCTAGTAAGAGATGATGTCTTTGTGGACTATTTAATGCAGGAAGCAAATAAAGTCCGTCATTCAAATAAAGGAATGTAATAATTCCTTTTACATATGAATTTATCCATCCTTCCGGTAAATCAAGGTTATATAATGCATCGAGACAAACTACAATGAAACATAACGATTATTAAAAAATGAGGTGTACATGTTGTCCGATGATATACTTCGAGTTGTTGATTTGGATAAGGAAAATCGAGGACGAAAAAAATGGAGTAGGAGTATAGTTGTATTTCTTTTATTGATGATGGTTAGTGGGTTTGTGCTGTATTTATGTTGGGATAAAGATGTTGACTTTGAAGCCTACAAAACAGAAGTAGGTAAGACAGCTACCAATAGCTTAGGTCGTTTAACGTTAAATGAAGTGATTATTGATGATAATCAAATTTTGTTAAATGCAACCTTCGAGCCTGTAAAAGAGTTTGCGCCTGATCATCAAGTATTCTTCTTCCCGCAAATACTTGTCAATGGTCAAGATTATATGGTTCGTAATGGTGGACAGTCCATAGCAAAATCTGCACACGTTTATACAATATACAATAGCATTAAAATGGATGATTTTCCGTCTGATGAACAATTAGAATTAGTTATTCGGTATAAAGATTGGAATGTAGAAACACCAATTGACAAGCCGTGGGAATTTCAAATAGAGGCATCTCAGGAACAATTACAAGAAGATCGGCAAGTCTTTTCTATAGGAAAAAAAATCGAGCATGTCGATCAACAGGAAATAACGATTGACAGAGTCGTTTCAACACCTATTTCGACCACAATTTATTTTCAGTCTGAAAAGAGTATAATAAATGACACTTTATACTTTAAAATCCAATCAAAAGCAGGGCAATCGTGGCGCTTTGAAACACCCTATCCATTAAATAAAGAGCGTACAAAGTGGGGGAGCCGTGTGGATGCTCTCTATTTAACAGAGGGGAATTATCAATTAATCCCAGTCGATAAAGAAGGTCAAAAAGTTGGTTCTGCCATTAAAATAAAGGAAGATTAGCCTGTAAGTAAAATTTACAAACTTTTAAAATGAAAGGATCTGCTTTCCATGTAAAATGAAAGAAAAGACAGGGAAAGTAGTTGAGAGTTTGCGAACGCTATGGGAGATATTTTGGGTTTCTTTAAAATTAGGCTGTACCTCGTTTGGAGGGCCAACAGCTCATTTAGGCTATTTTCAACAGGAATATGTGCAAAAAAGGAAATGGCTGTCTGCGCATGACTATAGTCAACTTGTCATATTAAGTCAATTTTTACCTGGTCCCGCATCCAGTCAGGTGGGGATGGGGATCGGTTTAATAAGAGGTGGGCTATTAGGGAGCCTTCTATCTTTTGTTGGTTTTACATTACCCTCAGTATTAATACTCATGGTATTTGCTTATCTGTCCATTTTGACAGAACTAAAAATGGATTGGATACATGGTTTGAAGTTAGTGGCAGTGGCGATTGTGGCGCAGGCTATTTTTGATATGAGCAAAAAAATACTTTCTACCACATTGCATTGGTTGATTGCCTTGTTGGCACTTGTAATTGTGTTGACATGGTTGCATCCATTTGCACAAATTACCTCGATAGTAGTAGCTGCCTGTATAGGTTTTCAATATATTAAAAAAGACCATGAGGACCATTCATCCAAAATGGTTCATATACCAATTTCTAAAATAACTGGCATGGTGTTATTAGCACTTTTTTTACTGTTACTGATCGGTCTACCATTCATAAGTGCCATTTGGAATCATGAATGGATCGCTATGATTGAGAAATTTTATACTGCTGGGGCCTTAGTATTTGGTGGTGGTCATGTTGTTTTACCTTTACTGGAAGCACAGTTTGTACAAAGCGGCCAAATTACTACGTCCGATTTTTTAGCTGGCTATGGTATGACACAGGCAGTTCCAGGACCCTTATTTACGTTTGCAGCGTATATAGGTATGGTCATTGCTGGTATTCCAGGAGCAATCATTGCTACTTTAGCGATTTTTCTACCTGCTTTTTTACTAGTCATTGGGACTCTTCCATTTTGGATTAGTTTAAGTCGTATTGCACGGCTCAAAGGGGCGATGGCAGGGGCAAATGCTGCAGTCGTAGGCATTTTAGCTGCTGCATTTATCCATCCAATTGTGACGCAAACCATTGTAAGCGGGTTAGATATTTGTATAGTCGCGGTCTTTATATGGTGTTTAATTCGTTGGAAAATGCAACCCTACATACTGGTGCTCTTAGGTATTATAGTGGGAATTGTTTGTTATACATGAAAAAACTGCACTTTCGATTGTTAGAGTCTAACTAACATTTGAAGTGCAGTTCGTTTTTGTGGAGACCAATCAAATATACATCATCTTAAGAGTGTTGAATTGCAAGCTCTCTAGATGGTTTCATAGCGTTCCTGCTATTGATTCGTTATAATGTAGAAATGGAAAAGACTTAACGAGAAAGAAGGGATGGCTATGGCGCGAGGTGTTTACATTCATATTCCTTTCTGTCATCAAATCTGTAATTACTGTGATTTCAATAAATTTTATTTTAAAAATCAACCAGTGGATGAATATATAGAAGCACTAGGGAAAGAGATGGCCCTAGTAACAAAAAAATATCCTGAGCATTTTCGTAACATCGAAACGATTTTTCTCGGTGGAGGGACACCAACTGCTTTATCTCCAGAACAATTGGACAAACTACTAACGTATATTCATGCGTATATTCCAATGAGTAGTGTGAAAGAATTTACATCAGAGGCCAATCCTGATGAACTGTCTGCAGCAAAATTGCAAGTATTGTTTGATGGCGGTGTTAATCGCCTGAGTATGGGTGTGCAATCATTTGACCAAGGACTGTTACAGAAGATTGGACGCACACATAGTAATGAACATGTCTACGAAACAATCGCTTTGGCAAAACAGCATGGCTTTCACAATATTAGCATTGATTTAATGTATGGGTTGCCTGGGCAAACGATGGCTCAATGGCGGGATTCATTAGAAAAAGCTTTTGCGCTAGATTTACCGCACTTCTCTGCCTATTCCCTTATTGTAGAGCCAAAAACCATTTTCTATAATCAATATGCTAAAGGCAAATTGCATTTACCGACTGAGGATCTTGAAGCGGATATGTATGATGTGCTAATGCAAGAAATGTCTTTACACGGACTTCAACAATACGAAATTAGTAATTTTGCAAAACCCGGTTTTCATTCAGAACATAATAAAATTTATTGGGATAATGATGAGTATGCCGGTTTTGGGGCAGGTGCTCATGGGTACCTAGCGGGTATACGCTATTCTAATCATGGTCCATTGAAAAAGTATATGGATGCTGTTTTTGCAGAAGAGCTACCAATTGTACATGAGCATGAGGTAACACAAGCGGAGAAGAGAGAAGAACAAATGTTTTTAGGACTGCGAAAAACAGAGGGCGTTATGCACTCTATATATGAAGAGAAATTTAATGAGCCGATGAATGCACAGTATGAGCAAGTCATCGAAAAGCTAGAATCAGAAGGGCTTTTGGAACATGATGAGAGGGGAATTCGTCTTACGCGCAAAGGACGTTTCGTAGGGAATGAAGTATTTCAACAATTTTTGCTAGAAGATTGAGCGATATCGTTGACATAAAATGTGGGATTTGATAATTTAATAATAGTATTAGCACTCCTCTTAGTCGAGTGCTAACAGAGGTGATAATCATGCTAACAAATCGGCAGTTACAGATATTGCAAGTCATTGTAGACGACTTTATTGTGTCTGCACAGCCGGTAGGTTCTCGCCAAATCTCCAAAAAACAAGGGATTACATTTAGTCCAGCCACTATTCGAAATGAAATGGCGGATTTAGAGGAATTAGGCTTTCTAGAAAAAACTCATACTTCCTCTGGTCGAGTGCCTTCGGAAAAGGGTTACAGATTTTATGTAGATCATTTGTTGAGTCCACAAGGTATTAATTCGAAGGACATACAACAAATCCAATCAATTTTCAATGATCGATTAGTAGAAGTAGAGCATATTATCCGAAAGTCAGCCAATATTTTATCGGAGCTGACATCATATACTTCCATACTTTTAGGACCTGATGTTCAAAGGCATCGTGTCAAACGATTTTCAATTGTGCCTCTTTCGAGCGATACTGCAGTAGCAATTATCGTGACGAACAATGGGCATGTAGAAAATCGCATGTTCAACTTACCGCCTGACTTTACCGCTTCGGATTTAGAGAAAATGGTGAATATCTTAAATGAGCGCTTAATCGGTGTATCATTAGAAGATCTCCATAAAAGACTTGAGGCTGAAGTGCTGGCTGTGCTACAGCAGCATGTTCGATCAGCGGATGATTTTATTCGCGCACTCGTGACAGCCACTATGCAAAATCCAGAAAGTAAAATTTTCTATGGTGGTAAAACGAATATGTTTAACCAACCAGAATTCCATGATTTAAACAAAGTCCGTATGATTTTGGACTTAATGGAGACGACTAGCCAAGTGCAGTCACTTTTTCATCCGAACGAATCAGGTATTCATATTCGGATAGGCTCAGAAAATAAACAATTAGAAATGGAAAATTGCAGTGTCATTACTACTACTTATTCCATTGGTGATGATCAACAGGGAGCCATTGCTATTATTGGCCCAACACGCATGGATTATAAGCGTGTCGTGGCTTTATTAGACGTAATGCGCTTGGATTTAACACAGGCCTTTACGAAGAATCGTAGTGAATGATAATGAGGAGGATTCAAGTGACAGAAACAACTGAAAACAAAGATTTAGTACAAGAAGATGTACAAGCTGAAACGACAGAAGAGGAAGTAGCACAAGCAGAAGTTCAAGAAGAAGTTGAATTATCAATTGAAGAACAGTATGAGGCAAAGCTGGCTGAACTACAAGCCAAGCTTGATGACGAGGAAAACCGTCACCTACGCTTACGCGCTGACTTCGATAATATGCGTCGTCGTAATCAGTTAGACCGTGAGGCTGCTGAAAAATACCGCGCACAAAACTTACTATCTGATTTATTGCCAGTTCTTGATAATTTTGAGCGTGCCTTACAAGTTGAGACAACTTCGGAAGAAGCTGCATCTATTATTAAAGGGATTGAAATGGTGTATCGCTCTTTAATTGAAGCAACAGAAAAAGAAGGTCTGCAAGTTATTAAAGCAGAAGGTGAACCATTTGATCCAAATGTACACCAAGCTGTTATGCAAGAACAAGATAGTGAAAAAGAGACGGGTGTTGTCTTACGCGAGCTGCAAAAAGGGTATATCTTAAAGGATCGTGTGTTACGCCCTACAATGGTATCTGTGAACGAATAGTCCTTGTACTATTTAGTCAATTAAAATCAGTTAAAAACGCATCCCTTGCGTTGAAATAATAGGAGGAAATTTTAATGAGCAAAATTATTGGTATTGACTTAGGAACAACAAACTCTTGCGTTTCTGTACTTGAAGGTGGAGAACCAAAAGTAATTCCAAACCCAGAAGGAAACCGTACTACACCATCTGTTGTTGCCTTTAAAAATGGTGAACGTCAAGTTGGTGAAGTAGCGAAACGTCAATCAGTTACAAACCCTAATACAATCATTTCTATTAAATCAAAAATGGGTACAGCTGAAAAAGTAACAGTGGAAGATAAAGATTATACACCACAAGAAGTATCTGCTATGATTCTTCAATACTTAAAAGGCTACGCAGAAGACTACTTAGGAGAAAAAGTAACAAAAGCTGTTATTACAGTTCCTGCTTACTTTAACGATGCACAACGCCAGGCGACTAAAGATGCTGGTAAAATCGCAGGTCTTGAAGTAGAGCGTATCATTAACGAACCAACTGCTGCTGCACTAGCTTATGGATTAGACAAACAAGATCAAGATCAAAAAGTATTAGTATTTGACCTTGGTGGTGGTACATTTGACGTATCAATCCTTGAATTAGGTGACGGTGTCTTTGAAGTACTAGCAACTGCTGGTGATAACAAGCTAGGTGGAGATGATTTCGATGATGCAATTATCGAATATCTAGTAGCAGAATTCAAAAAAGAAAATGGTATTGATTTATCAAAAGATAAAATGGCTATGCAACGTCTTAAAGACGCAGCTGAAAAAGCGAAAAAAGATTTATCTGGTGTAACATCAACGCAAATCTCTTTACCGTTCATTACAGCGGGTGAAGCAGGACCTTTACACTTAGAAATCTCTTTAACTCGTGCAAAATTCGATGAAATTACATTACCATTAGTAAACCGTACAGTAGGACCAGTGCGCCAAGCATTATCTGATGCAGGTCTTTCAACTTCAGAAATCGACCAAGTTATTTTAGTTGGTGGTTCAACACGTATTCCAGCAGTACAAGAAGCAGTACGTAAAGAAACTGGTAAAGAACCTCACCGTGGTGTTAACCCAGACGAAGTTGTTGCAATGGGTGCTGCAGTACAAGGTGGCGTACTAACAGGTGATGTAAAAGACGTAGTATTACTTGACGTAACACCACTTTCACTTGGTATTGAAACAATGGGTGGTGTGTTCACGAAGTTAATTGATCGTAACACAACAATCCCTACATCAAAATCACAAGTATTCTCTACAGCAGCAGATAACCAACCAGCAGTAGATATCCATGTTCTACAAGGTGAGCGTTCAATGGCAGCTGACAATAAAACATTAGGTCGCTTCCAATTAGCAGACATTCCACCAGCACCACGTGGTGTACCTCAAATCGAAGTAACATTCGATATTGATAAAAACGGTATCGTATCTGTAAAAGCGAAAGACCTTGGTACAAACAAAGAGCAAACAATTGTAATCCAATCTGATTCCGGATTATCAGACGAAGAAATTGAGCGTATGGTAAAAGACGCAGAGGCGAATGCTGAGGCAGATGCTAAACGTAAAGAAGAAGCAGACCTACGCAATGAAGCTGATCAATTAGTATTCCAAGTGGATAAAACAATTGCTGACTTAGGTGAGCAAATTACAGAAGACGAGAAAAAATCAGTTGAAGATGCTCGTGATGAATTGAAAAAAGCACTTGAAGCTGGTGAATTAGAAGGCATTAAAGCAGCGAAAGAAAAATTAGAAGGCGTATTACAACCATTAGTAATGAAAGTTTACGAACAAGCAGCAGCAGCTGCTCAAGCAGCTCAAGGTGGCGAAGCAGGAGCAGACACTGGTGCAGGTAAAAAAGATGACGGTGTTGTAGATGCTGAATTCGAAGAAGTAAAAGACGATAAATAAGAGTTAACACAGTTAAGTGAAAAGCCAAAGACCGCTTGCGGCTTTGGCTTTTGTCATGATGTGAGAACACTTCACGTGAATGGCACCATTTATGGAATAGCTGCATACGTTAGCTGCTAGGAAGTAAAAAAACTCTATATTATAAGACAATTAGTTCGAAAAAAAGAGGCAGTTTTATCAACTGCATGTTACAATAGATTTTATGCAAACAGAGCGGAGTGTGAATCATGGAGAAACGCGATTATTACGAGGTGCTTGGTTTAACAAAATCGGCTTCAAAAGATGAGATTAAAAAAGCATACCGTAAATTATCAAAACAATATCACCCTGACCTTAATAAAGAGCCAGGTGCAGATGAAAAATTCAAAGAAATCGCTGAAGCATATGAAGTATTAAGTGATGACCAGAAAAAAGCTCGTTACGACCAATTTGGTCATGAAGATCCGAATGCAGGCTTTGGTGGTGGCTTCGGAGGCGGTGGCTTTGGCGGCTTCGAGGATATTTTCAGCTCATTCTTTGGCGGTGGAGGTCGCCGTCAAGACCCAAATGCGCCACGCAAAGGTGATGACCTGCAATATCGCATGAACATAAAATTTGAAGAAGCTATTTTTGGGAAAGAAACAGAAATAGAAATCCCGAAAGATGAAACGTGTGAAACATGTCATGGTTCAGGAGCTAAACCAGGTACACAGCCTGAAACATGTTCAACATGTAATGGTGCTGGACAAATCAATCAAGCAGTAGATACACCATTTGGTCGTATGATGAACCGTCGTACATGTTCAACTTGTCATGGTACAGGTAAAATCATAAAAGAAAAATGTTCAACTTGTCGTGGAGGAGGAAAAGTCCAAAAACGCAAAAAAATTAAAGTGACGATTCCAGCTGGTGTTGATGATGGTCAACAAATTCGTGTATCTGGTCAAGGTGAACCAGGTATAAATGGTGGACCTGCAGGGGATTTATATATTATGTTCCGTGTCCAAGGTCACAATGAATTTGAACGTGATGGGGACGATATTTACTTCGAGCTAAAATTAACATTCCCACAAGCAGCACTAGGGGACGAAATTGAAGTGCCAACAGTTCATGGTAAAGTTAAATTACGTATCCCAGCTGGTACACAGTCAGGCGCTCAATTCCGTCTAAAAGATAAAGGTGTTAAAAATGTTCATGGCTATGGTATGGGTAATCAATACGTAACGGTGAAAGTCATGACACCAGAAAAATTAACGGAGAGACAAAAGCAATTACTACGAGAATTTGCAGAAATTAGTGGCGATATTCCTGAAGAACAGGGTAGTTCACTATTTGATAAAATTAAGAAAAAATTCCAAGGTGAATAATTAGAGGAGCTGAAGAGCTACGTGAAGTGGTCAGAATTATCCATTCATACAAAAAATGAAGCGGTAGAAGCAATTTCGAATATTTTGCATGAAGCAGGTGCAAGTGGTGTTGTCATCGAAGATTCTGCAGAATTTGCGAAGCCACGTGAGGATCAATATGGTGAAATTTACGCGCTAAATGAAGAGGATTTTCCGAAAGATGGCGTGATTGTCAAAGCTTATTTATCGGAGTCTAGCTTTTTAAATGAAACTGTCGAAGAAATTAAAGCAGCTATCACAAATTTAACAAACTTTAACATCGATATCGGTGAAAATGTAGTATCCATTGTTGAAGTCAACGAAGAAGATTGGGCAACTGCCTGGAAGCAATACTACCATCCTGTCAAAATTTCTGAACGCTTTACTATCGTACCAACATGGGAAGATTATACGCCTGTTTCTACAGATGAATTGATTATTGAGTTAGATCCTGGCATGGCGTTCGGTACAGGTACACACCCTACTACAGTGATGTGTTTACAAGGACTTGAAAAAGTCATTAAAGAAGGGGATACAGTAGTCGATATTGGAACAGGATCAGGTGTATTATCTATTGGAGCAGCATTACTTGGTGCCAAAAGTGTGCATGCTCTCGATTTAGACGAGGTAGCTGTACGCTCAGCACAAGAAAATGTTGCCTTAAATAAAGTAGAAGATAAAGTAGCGGTATTCCATGGGAACTTATTAGATACAGTAAAAGAACCAGCAGATGTGGTTGTAGCTAATATTTTGGCAGAGATCATTATGTCCTTCACAGACGACGCTTATACAATTGTGAAACCAGGTGGATTATATGTCACTTCAGGCATCATCGGGGCAAAACGTGATGATGTAAAAGCAGCACTTGAAGCTTCAGGCTTCGTTATTGAAGAAGTATTATTGATGGAAGATTGGGTCGCTATTATTGCCCGTCGACCACTATAACATGATTGAAGAAGCGCCAAATCGTGAGCCGTGTGCTTGTGATTTGGCGTTTTCTCTACCAGTAGTAGAAAGGACTGTGTAGCATGCAACGTTATTTTATTGAGACAGCCATAGAAAATGCACGTATTAGTGGAGAAGATGCACGCCATATTGAGCGAGTGATGCGTATGAAACAGGGCGACAAAATCGTTGTTGTTGCACAAAATACAGCTCATATTTGTACAATTGAAGGGTTTGATAATGATGAAGTCGTAATTGAAGCGACAGGTCAAACGATTCCTTCACCAGAGCTACCGATTCAAGTAACAGTAGCTTGTGGCTTGCCAAAGGGCGATAAGCTAGAGCTGATTACGCAAAAAGCAACAGAGCTCGGAATGTTTGCTTTATTACCATTTGAAGCCGAGCGTTCCATTGTGAAATGGGACAAGAAAAAAGGAGCAAAAAAGCAGGAACGATTACAAAAGATTGCTAAAGAGGCAGCTGAACAAGCTCATCGTACACATATTCCAATAGTTTTTGAACCAATTGGATTTAAGCAACTGTTACAACAAATAGAACTTTTTGATGCCGTTTTTATCGCAGATGAAGAAGATGCCAAGGCTGATGAGCGGACAAGATTTGCGGACAAGCTAAAAAATGTCGATGATAAGAAATCAAAATCAATGTTGATTATTTTTGGGCCAGAGGGAGGCATCTCTCGTCATGAGTCTGAAGCTCTAATACAAGCAGGTGCTCAAACGATGTCATTAGGGCCAAGAATTTTACGTGCAGAAACAGCGCCACTATATGCGTTGTCTGCCATATCCTATGAATTCGAATAACAGTAATGTACAACTAACTATCAACAAGACCTAGAAAAAGCCACTTAAAAATTATTTTAAGTGGCTTTTTATTTAATTAGTATTTGAAGCGGATCGGTGTTAAATCCGTGCTATAAGTGGATTTATACATCTATGATTAAAGATATGTATCATTACTAATACATAAAGGATAGTCAAAGTCACCCCGGAAAATCACAGGCTCAAACATTCCAAATAAAATATGTAAGTGAACAAGTTCATTGTCCATACATAGATTTTATTGCGACATATTCTAGCGATAGAGAGCTCACTAATACTATAAATGAAATGAGGGGATTTTTTGAGTGAACAATTTATTAATCAGATTCAACCTTGTCCAGTAACATCTACTGAACAAATACCGTTAACGAATGAGATTACGCCGCTAGTCACTACACCGCTTACGACGCCAACTATTAAAATTCCAGTTGTACTGGCAGAACCAACACTGCAAATCGTTGTCGAGTCGGATATTACGCTTAGTCCTGCAGCAACAGAAATCAAACGAGTGAAAAAGCATGTCTTTCTAAATCAAGTGAAACTGGTACCGGTTAGCTTTGCACGGATTGCTGGCACGGATTTCTTTAGAGTAACACGAGCTAAATTATTTGTAGCAGGACATATTCGGAAAAATATTGAATATGCTTCATCAGCATGTAATGGAGCACTTCAGGATAGAATTGCTGATGTTCCGTTTTCAGGTTTTACAGAACTATTTTTCCCACAAGCAACTGGTGGCGCTACTCCAATCTTAGGTATTTCCGAGTTTGCGGAGGCAAACTTCCTTAATGAAAGAACGCAAATGGATGCTCGATTAGATAAGGCTTTCTTCCAAAATCTCGTTAAATACAATGAACAACCATTTGGTGAATTAGTAGCAGCCAACTTCTTTGAACTTGATTTTTCACCGATTATGGCAGCTCCTGAAGAAGCATTCAGCACATTACGTGAAAAAATTGTATTAGAACTTACTGTAAAAGTATTGCAAGTTCAACAAATCCGTTTGGGCGCTGGAAGTAGTGTAGTAACACCTGTTCTTCCAGGGCTTACTCCACCAGCAACACCAATTGTCCCTGAAATTATTCCTCCTACTGAGTCTTGTTAATATTTTTATGTAGTGGAGCAGATATGGTAACAATAAAGCTAATATAAAATCAAATATGTTGTCAGGCAGTTGAAAGTTCACTTTACTTGAACTTTTAACTGTCTTTTTTGCAATATAAAAGAACATGTACAATCATATCTCATGGAGGGGACTGTGACAAAAGTAGAAATAATGCATAATATGAATTGTAATTAGTATTGTAAGTTTCCGATCATATAACATGTTTTAAAGGAATTAATATCATCGCAACTGATAACAAAAAAAGTTTGTTTATTGTTGTGCTTTTTTTGTCAAATCATTATTTGGGAGTGAACGAATGGCAACTCCATGGATTAACTTTAGAGAGATGAAGGAAATATCCTCTAAACAAAATAAATATAGTGAGTGGACGTATCAGACTAAAATAGATCACGAATCACCATTAGAACCTACTTATAACGGAGATACTAATGCATTTGATGAAATAGGGGATATATCAATACTTGCAGAGGAATCCACTTTAACAGACCATGTAATCTCTAATGAAGAGCTACCCATACTTACTGATACGATTATTGAGGAAGAACACGAACATCATCCAAATTTTGAGCACTTCAGGGAGGATGCTAGCTTAGCTGAACAATTAGCATCTAATGAAGAGCTACCAATAGATAAAGAAACAAATGTTGCGCAAGAAAAAGACCATCCCCTAGCTATCAGTGAGAGCCACACAGAAGTGATCTTAACGGAACAATTAGCTAACCATGAAGAGCAATTCATATATATAGACGACCATCTCCAAGCGAACGATGGAAGTCTCCCGGAGGAACTGACAATAACCGAGCAACTAATCATCCATGAAGAACAACCTCTATTTACAGAAACCAATTCTGAGGAAGAATACGACCACCCCTCACATATCGAGAAGTGTCTACCGGAGGAACCAACCATATCAGAGCAACTCACCTCCAATGAAGGGCTTCACATACCTATCGAACCGATAGTAGAGGAGAACAACGAACAATTTCAACATATCGATGCGGACCATGTCGAGGATTTAATTAAAGATCAGATAGCCTCCAATCAAGAACTAGCAAGTCCTACAGAATCAAATGATACGGAAGAAAATGACTATCTACCAAATAGTAATGAGAACGTGTCTGAAGAACAAGGTTTAACAACTCAAGCAGACAGTAATCTAAAATTCCCCAATAAAGCTCTTCCTGAGGTTGAACATAATATACATATAGATGACATAGAAAAATTAAAGTCAAACAATCCACCAGATCTTGATAAGGCGAGTCCAACCTCTAAACAAGGGGAAGTATACACCACAACCAAAAAAAGTCCCTTTTCCACCTTTGTAGAAATTACCGATTTTCTTCATGCTCCTATTTATGGTGAAAATGTTCAACAGTTTACATTTGAATTTCTTGATTTACAAGACGATCTAACACCTCAACTTGAAACTAAGTTATTCCACACGATTAGGGATTACCCTGAACAACCTAATTATCGTTTGGTTCGCTCCAACATTAATCAAATGATTTCTTTAATAAGGACTGATAAAAATGATAAAAAAAATAAGTATCGTCATCCGTGTAAATCAGGAGTAGTTCCCTTACATAACTCGCAAACAATTCACAAAGGAGAAACTAACTCTTATTCCTCTGATTCTTTTATACATATACGAGTTCCTGTTGTGCTAGGGGAATACAAAATAGAAATATGTATGGAGGAATATATAGCTTTTGATGAAGGTATTAAAGAAGTTAAAGAGATCACAAATGAGGTGCTACTGTCCGATTATAGATTTGTACCTATTTATAAATCTCAGACATCAGATAATGGAACATGTACGGTATTAAAGGGGAATTTATTTATAGAAGGTTATATACAGCACAATATTGAGTATACAGTGTCTAATAAGCCCATTGAGACAGACATTCATCCCAATCAATTGTGTCAAAATATAGTATTAGAATTAGTTATCCATATGCTACAAGTCCAAAAAATTAAAGTCTTATTTGACGGGGAAGGTTTTGGAGGATTATAGAAATTTATCGCTCAACTCAAATAAAATGAATGAAAAACTAATATATACGTCTATGTATAGATTTAATTGCCACATATTCTAGCGATAGGAGAGCTCTCTAATACTAAAAAAATGAAATGAGGGAAATTTTTTGAGCGATCAATTAGAAAGTCAATTTCAACCTTGTCCTGTAACATCAACTGAACAAATTCCATTAACGAATGAGATTACACCCGTAGTCACTACACCAGTTACAACACCAACTATTAAAGTTCCGGTTGTACTGGCAGAACCAACATTGCAAATTGTTGTCGAGTCGGATATTACACTTAGCCCTGCTGCAACAGAAATCAAACGAGTGAAAAAGAATGTCTTCTTAAATCAAGTAAAACTAGTACCAGTTAGCTTTGCTCGTATTGCTGGCACTGATTTCTTTAGAGTAACAAGAGCTAAATTATTTGTAGCAGGACATATTCGGAAAAATATTGAATATGCTTCATCAGCATGTAATGGAGCACTTCGAGACAGAATTGCAGACGTACCGTTTTCAGGTTTTACAGACCTTATTTTCCCACAAGCACCTGGTGGAGCTACACCAATCCTAGGCATTTCCGAGTTTGCGGAAGCGAACTTCCTTAATGAAAGAACGCAAATGGATGCACGATTAGATAAGGCATTCTTCCAAAATCTCGTTAAATACAATGAACAACCATTTGGTGAATTAGTAGCAGCAAACTTCTTCGAACTTGATTTTTCACCAATTATGGCAGCTCCTGAAGGAACATTCAGCACATTACGTGAAAAAATTGTCTTAGAACTTACTGTAAAAGTATTGCAAGTTCAGCAAATTCGTCTTGGTGCTGGCAGCAGTGTAATAACGCCAGTTCTCTTAGGACTTACACCTCCTCCTAGTCCTTGATCATTGCTAGATTAGAGGAAAGCAGAACGACTTATAATATACTAACAAAGCTAGTAGTACAAACAGATATTTGTTTGTACTACTAATTTTCTGATTGTAGGATAGATCAATAAAAGTGTATTTAGTTGGACTAATAATAGAGTATAAAATTGAATTTGAGGATATATGAATCGATGTTTACTTTTGGTAATCTTTCGAAGCAATTAATGTACAATATGATTTGTCCTTAATGATATTTGAATGAATAGCAATAGAATGATATCCATTCAATGAAAAAAGGGTGCCTATAAAAATTGGCAACCCCTTTTTTTCAATATTAATTAACTGTTTCTAAAACACGTACAAATTGTCCTTTTGAGTGAGGGTAGCCTGCTTGTGTAATTTTTACTTTTACAAGTTGTCCGATTAGATTTTCTGGACCCTCAAAAACTACTTTTAAGTAGTTGTCTGTATAGCCTGTTAGAAGGCCTTCTTCTTCACTGCCATCATGCACAAATTCTTCAGGAATAACTTCTAGCACTTGATCTTCAAAACGAGAAGCATACTCTTTTGCTAGTTGATCGTTTAAAGCGATGAGTCGATGGACACGTTCATTTTTAATGTCTTCATCAATTTGATCTTCCATACGTGCAGCTGGAGTTCCTGTACGAGGAGAGAATGGGAAAACGTGTAGCTCAGAGAATTTATGATCACGGATAAAGTTATATGTGTCCATAAACTCTTCTTCTGTCTCGCCAGGGAACCCAACGATTACATCTGAAGTAACAGCCAAATCAGGTAGAGCCTCATGTAATTTTGTTAAGCGCTCACCAAAGAATTCCATTGTATATTTACGACGCATACGTTTTAATACTGTATCAGAACCAGATTGAATCGGAATATGTAAATGATTCACGACAATCTTTGATTCACGTAGTACTTCAATTACTTCATCCGTTAATTGACTAGCCTCAATAGATGAAATACGAAGACGCTTTAAGCCTTTCACATTAGCTTCTAAATCACGTAGTAATTGAGCAAGATTATAATCTTTTAAATCTTGTCCATAGCCACCTGTATGAATACCGGTTAAGACAATTTCAAGATAACCAGCGTCAACTAATTGCTGTGCTTGATGTAATACTTCTTGTGGGTCACGAGAACGCATTAAGCCGCGCGCCCAAGGAATAATACAAAATGTACAGAAATTGTTACAGCCTTCTTGGATTTTTAATGAAGCACGTGTACGGTCTGTAAATGCAGGTACATCCAATTCTTCGTATACACGGTTTTTCATAATATTACGTACAGCATTAATCGGTTGACGTTCCGCACGATATTGTTCAATATAACCAAGTAATTTCGTACGATCTTGTGTTCCGACAACGATATCGACACCAGGGATAGCCATAATTTCTGCAGGGGATGTTTGAGCATAGCATCCTGTTACACAAATAACTGCATCCGGATTTTGGCGGATTGCTCGACGAATAACCTGACGAGATTTTTTATCTCCAGTATTCGTAACTGTACATGTATTAATGACGTAAACGTCTGCCTGTTGATCAAATTCTGTACGATCATAGCCTTCTTCTTTAAACAGCTGCCAAATTGCCTCTGTTTCGTAATGATTTACTTTACAACCTAGAGTATGGAAACTCACGATTTTTGATCGCTCGTTACTCATAATATATATCATCCTTTCAATTCACATTACCTTGTGTTTGCAACATTTAAATAGTTTTTTGGTGTACATATTTTAGATACGTGATTTATGATAACATAAACCTTATGAAATCAGTACATATAAGATTTTTTTGTGAAATAATTAAGTGATTTGCTTCAATATAGTCATCTGATAACTTCTGTGTTCTTAAAAGTTTACATTTCAGCTTTTATTATATAGAAAGAAATTAGACGCCAACGTGAAAAAATGATATGATTCGAAGAGGTACGTACATCTTGCTTAGTGAAGGAGCGTTTAACAATGGAACAAAATTTTGCGCGTATGATTGATCATACATTATTAAAGGCTGAGGCAACAAAAGAACAAATTGAAACATTATGTGCAGAGGCTAAACAATTTAATTTTGCTTCTGTTTGTGTAAATCCAACGTGGGTTAAACACAGCAGCGAGCTATTACAAGGTTCAGACGTTTTAGTTTGTACCGTTATTGGTTTCCCATTAGGTGCTAATACACCAGCTGTTAAAGCATTTGAAGTAAAAGATGCAATTGCAAACGGTGCAAAAGAAGTAGATATGGTTATTAATATCGGCGCATTAAAGGATAAGAACTACGAACTGGTACAAGCTGATATTGCGGCAGTAGTGGAAGCAGCAAAAGGTCATGCACTTGTAAAAGTGATTATTGAAACTTGTTTATTAACAGATGAAGAAAAAGTGAAAGCATGTGAACTAGCGGTAGCTGCGGGTGCTGACTATGTGAAAACATCTACAGGTTTCTCTACTGGTGGCGCAACAGCAGAAGATATTGCGCTTATGCGTAAAACAGTAGGTCCTGAGCTGGGCGTTAAAGCTTCAGGTGGTGTTCGTAGCTTAGAAGACATGAAAAAAATGGTGGAAGCTGGTGCAACACGTATTGGGGCAAGCTCTGGTGTGGCCATTATGAACGGTTTAATTGCTGATTCTAACTATTAAAATTCGTATATCGATTGGCCACAAGCTAATACAATTTATTGTAGGAGCTTGTGGCTTCTTTGTGTGCAATTAGAATAATATTTTTTTCTTCACATATACTCCACTGATGAATGTGAATCAGGAAGGAGGATGCCATGTTTACACAGTATAAGTATTGGAAGCCTTATATTAGCCCCTTTGATCCCTGTAAGCCCATAGAAGTAAAGTATTATTCAACGCCACCACAACTATATATGGGTTTTCAACCACCCGGACTACCACAATTCCAAACCCCAAGGGAAGCTTTAATGGCTGGAACACTATGGCCCCAATTATTTAGCCCATACCCAATTCCCCTAAAAAGGAGGGATGAAGCATGACTAAAAAGATGCCACCAGAATTTTATAAACAATTAGAAGAAATTCAGGCAATTGATTTCGTCATCGTTGAATTAAACCTCTATTTAGACACCCATCCACACGATTATGATGCCATTCAGCAATTTAATGAAAATACAGAGAAAAGTATGAAGCTCAAAATTGATTTTGAACAAAAATATGGACCGCTCATGAATTTTGGGAGAAGTTATTCGAATTATCCTTTTAACTGGATTGATACACCATGGCCATGGCAAGTCTAATCTAAAGACTAGGAGGAATAATCTTTGTGGTATTACGAAAAAAAGCTCCAGTATCCGGTGAAAGTTAGTACATGTAATCCAATGCTTGCTAAGTTTTTAATAGAGCAATATGGAGGAGCAGATGGGGAACTGGCAGCGGCCCTTCGCTATATGAACCAGCGCTATACCATTCCAGACAAAGTGGTAGGGCTCTTAACCGATATAGCGACTGAGGAATTTTCTCATTTAGAAATGATTGCTACGATGATTTATAAGCTAACAAAAGACGCTACGCCAGAAATGCTAAAGGAAGCGGGTCTAGGGGATCATTACGTGAATCATGATAAAGCATTATTTTATCAGAATGCTTCAGGAGTACCATTTACAGCAACCTATATTCAGGCTAAGGGAGATCCTATTGCGGATTTGTATGAGGATATTGCGGCTGAAGAAAAAGCGCGTGCCACATATCAATGGATTATCGATTTATCAGATGATACGGATTTAAATGATAGCTTGAAGTTTTTACGTGAACGTGAGGTTGTCCATTCCCAGCGTTTTAGAGAGGCAGTAGAAATTTTAAAAGATGACAGAAATCAGAAGAAAATTTTCTAAGACAAAAAATAAATGGATGGCTGTATTCAAGTGAACTTGAAACAGCCTTTTCTTTGCTATTGAATGTTAGAAAATAAAGTAAGATCTTTTCGATGACCGATCATCACCAATAAATCTTCCTTTTCAATAATTTGCTCTGGAGATGGAGAAATAATAATTTCACCTTCACGCACGATCGCAATCACGCTGACGTTATATTTTGCACGCAAATCTAAATCCCGCAAATTATGCCCAGCCATTTTGGAGGGAATCATAATTTCTTCAATACTGTATTCCTTGGATAGTTCGATATAATTCAGCATATTGGGGGATAGTAGCTGATTTGCCACGCGCTCTCCCATATCTCGTTCAGGATAAATAATCCAATCAGCACCAACTTTATCTAAGACTTGTCCATGTCTTTTACCAAGTGCCTTTGCAATAACCTTTTTGATTCCTAGCTCTTTTAATAAGGACACAGTTAAAATACTAGACTGCATATCGTTACCGATTGCCACAATGACACAATCGAAGTTTCCTATACCAAGGGATGTTAAAGCTTTTTCTTCTGTTGTATCAGCTACTACTGCATGGGTTACATAGGGTTCTGCATCCTCAACTCTTTCTTCATTTACATCAATTCCTAATATTTCTTGTCCCGCTTCATGTAATCGTCGGGCGACACTTGTTCCGAATCTTCCTAAGCCTATTACGGCATATTGTTTGATTGCCATAGATCACACACTCCTCTAATTTGATTATCCAATCATAATATTTCCTTTTGGATGTCGAAAAGCCTCTTTTTTTCGTCGTTTTGTAATGGCGAAAGCTATAGTTAATGGACCAAGTCTTCCAGCGAACATTGTCAAAATAATAAGAACACGACCACCTGGTGTTAGTTCTGGCGTTAGTCCCATCGAAAGACCAACAGTAGCAAAGGCAGAGGTAGCCTCAAATAAATACATCATGAAGCTATGCCGTTGTTCAATAATACTAAGAAGAATTGTCACAACTATAACAATCATGGCGCCACACATTGTGACAGTTAACGCTTTTAAAATGGTTTCGTTGACAATTCGACGTTTAAATAAAACAACATCTTCTTTCCCTCTGATTTGTGACCACATGGTAGCTACTAATACAGCGAAGGTTGTAATCTTAATACCACCAGCAGTGGAACCAGACCCAGCTCCTATAAACATTAAGAGAATGATTAAAAATAATGTGGAATGGGTTAAGTCACCAATTGCAAGAGTATTGGACCCAGCTGTTCTTGGTGTTACAGCTTGATAAAAAGAACCTAATATTTTGCCCCACTCAGATAATGGACCGATTGTTTTTGAATTGCTATATTCAAATAAAAAAATCAAAATGGTTGCGCTAGCAGTCAATAGAAGTGTAGTCGCTAAGACAATTTTTGTATGGACGGAGAGCCTTTTTGTCTTTCGATATTCATACAATTCATTCATGACAATAAATCCTAAGCCACCAATTGTAATTAGCGCACAAATTGTCAAAACAACAAATGGGTCATCTACGTAGGATGTCATTCCGTTAAAACCACCCATTAAATCAAATCCTGCGTTGTTGAAATTAGAAATGGCATGAAAAAATCCAAAATAAAAAGCTTTTCCTATCGGCATGTCAAATGAAAAACGAATAGTTAAAATAAGGCCGCCGATTATTTCAATTAACGCTGTAAAGAGCAATATTCTTTTTACTAATTTAACAAGACCAGCAATCGAAATATTATTGAATGCTTCTTTTAGCAACAATCTTTCTTTTAAAGAAATTTTCTTTCCAAGTATTAAAAATAATAAAGTTGCAAATGTCATAAATCCTAGGCCACCGATTTGGATTAATGATAATATCACCAATTCTCCAAAAATGGAAAATGTATCTCCTGTATCCACAACAATCAACCCTGTGACACAAGTTGCAGAGGTAGCGGTGAATAATGCATCTAAAAAGGGTAGTCCGTTCCCATCCTCAGTGGAGAAAGGCAGCGTTAAAAGAAACGTCCCTATCACAATAATCAATGCAAAACCAAGTACGAGAATTTTGGGAGGATTTAATGTATTTTTAAAATTGTTCATCGTGTTCTCCTTAATCTTTTATTAAACGGCATAATAAAAAGACCTACTAAAAAAGCATGCACAGGCATAGAAAAACATGCTTTTAATGGTGGTCTTGTATGACCTCCTTCGCTTTAGCCGACGAAGTTAGCTGACGGGTAGGATGGCGAAAGAGATTCTCATCCCTTCTGCAATAGCAGAATTAACCCCAAAAGATTGGGTCCTCCGTTCTCAACGTTTGAGATTTGGCCGATATGAAATTGAATGTGATTATTCTACGCCCATATTCTATTTTTTGTAAACCCCTTAATTAATAGGAAAATGTAATTATTTTATATTGTGAGCGAAATATTCATTAATAATTCGAGCAAAAATAAAACCAAAAATTCACTTGATATTTTCGCACACTTTCTATTGACCATTATTAGACAATACGATATAATTTTTTAGTACACAACAGAAGGTTATTTGCCTAATTGTGTATTGACGTGTGTTCGGAGGGAGGGAAAGAGAGATGTCAAAAACTGTCGTTCGCAAAAACGAATCGCTTGAAGATGCTCTTCGCCGCTTCAAACGTACTGTATCAAAAAGTGGTACAATTCAAGAAGTTAGAAAGCGCGAGTTCTACGAAAAACCTAGCGTAAAACGTAAAAAGAAATCAGAAGCTGCACGTAAACGTAAGTGGTAATTTAATTTCCCATTAAAAATCCCTACGTTCATAACACGCAATTGTATGATTCACTGAGCAGACAAAGTTATACCTGAGATTAATCACAATGTTGATTAATTTCAGGTATTTTACATTGCTCATTCTTACGTACATAAGAAAAAGCCGAATGAAATCAAGTTGATTCATTCGGCTTTTTTGTACATACTAAGTGTTGGTATTTGGAATAGAATTAAAGAAGTTAATAAACTTTTAAGATTTGTGAAACTTTTCGCATGATAGACCGTATATAAGAGGAGAAGCATGTTAGAAGGGAGGGAAAAAGGTGCGAAAACGGAGAATCCTCAGCTATCTATTAGTAATATGGATGACTTTTTTGTTAGCGTTTCCATTAACTTCGGCTTTTGCAAGCAGTAAGGTCTACCAGGTTCCTATTCATAATGAAGTAGAGCGAGGACTTCACGCATTTTTAGAACGAGCTTTTAAAGAGGCTGAAGAAAATAATGCCGAGGCCATTATCTTAGATATACATACGCCTGGTGGCTTTGTAAATGCAGCAAGTGATATCGCCATGCTTATGGATGCCTCGGATATACGTAAGATTGCTTTTATTAATAAGGATGCCCATTCAGCAGGTGCTTTTATAGCCTTACATGCGGATGAAATCTACATGGTACCAAATGGAACAATCGGTGCAGCAGCGGTCATTGATTCAGCTGGGAATGCAGCAGATTTAAAGGCTAATAGTGCCTGGCTTGCTCAAATGCAAGCAGCAGCAGAAACATCTGGGCGTGATCCAAAGTACGCTTTAGCAATGGCTGATTCTAATTATGACCTGCCTGAATATCGTGCGGAAGGGAAAAACTTGTTAACTTTATCAGCCTCTGAAGCATTAAAGGTCAAGTACTCTGAAGGAACAGTTAAAAATTTTCAAAAGCTATTAGAGGTAACCAACCTGAATGGTAGCGATGTTGTTTCAATCGAACCGACCTTTTCTGAAAAATTGGCTCGTTTTATTACAAATCCAATCATTGTCCCGATTTTATTATCAATCGCAAGTTTAGGACTTGTGATGGAGCTCTATTCGCCAGGCTTTGGCGTTCCAGGTATAATGGGGTTATCAGCACTTGGTTTATTTTTCTTCGGACATATGGTTGCAGGCTTTGCGGGTTATGAAACATTATTGTTATTTATTGTTGGTTTAGCGCTTGTAGTTGCAGAGTTTTTTGTCCCCGGTGGTATTGTTGGTATTTTAGGTGGCGTATTAATAGTGCTAAGTCTGATACTGGCAGGTGCAAATATGATGCAAATGATAATAGCAATTCTCATTGCGTTGGTGATAGCGATGATAGGAATGGTGATTCTGATGAAATTTTTCGGGAAAAAACTGCATGTCTTAAACAAGCTTGTGTTAATGGATGCAACTACGACTGAGGAAGGGTATGTGTCCAATGTGAATCGCACAGAACTGCTAGGTAAAGTGGGGAAAACGCTTACGCCACTTCGTCCAGCAGGTACTATGGTTCTTGGTAATGAACGCATTGATATTGTTTCTGAAGGTGGCTATATCGATGTAAATCAACATGTAGAAATTATTAAAGTAGAAGGCTCACGTATTGTTGTGAGACGAACAGATAAAGAGATGGAGGAATAGAAAATGGGATTTGATTTAGCTCTAATTGGTCCAATTGCTGGATTGGTTATTTTATTCATAGTTCTCGCGGTATTCTTTACCTTTGTACCGGTAGCACTATGGATTTCTGCACTGGCTGCAGGTGTTCGTGTTAGTATTTTCACATTAATTGGGATGCGTTTACGTCGAGTAATTCCTTCTCGAATTGTCAATCCGTTAATTAAAGCACATAAAGCAGGTTTACCTGTTACAATCAATCAACTTGAGAGTCACTATTTAGCAGGTGGTAATGTAGACCGTGTTGTTAATGCGTTAATTGCGGCTCATCGTGCCAATATTGAACTTTCGTTTGAGCGTTGTGCTGCGATTGATTTAGCTGGTCGAGATGTATTAGAAGCAGTTCAAATGTCTGTTAATCCAAAAGTTATTGAAACGCCATTTATTTCAGGTGTAGCAATGAACGGGATTGAAGTTAAAGCTAAAGCTCGTATTACAGTACGTGCCAATATCGAGCGTTTAGTCGGTGGTGCTGGAGAAGAAACAGTTATTGCCCGTGTTGGTGAAGGGATCGTTTCGACAATCGGTTCGGCTACCCATCATACTGAAGTTTTAGAAAATCCAGATATGATTTCACAAACCGTTTTATCAAAAGGTTTGGATTCAGGGACAGCCTTTGAAATCTTATCCATTGATATTGCTGACGTAGATATCGGTAAAAACATTGGTGCAGAATTACAAATTGAACAAGCACAGGCGGATAAAAACATTGCGCAAGCAAAAGCTGAGGAACGTCGTGCGATGGCTGTTGCCAATGAGCAGGAAATGATTGCGCGTGTTCAAGAGATGAAAGCGAAAGTAGTAGAAGCGGAGGCGGAAGTACCGCAAGCGATGGCTGAAGCATTACGTTCTGGTAATCTGGGGATTATGGATTATATGAACTATCGTAACATTCAAGCGGATACTGCAATGCGTGACTCGATTTCAAAAGTAAGCACAGATAAACCTGAAACGAATGAACCGAATGCTTAATAACGGAAAGGAGCGGAACTAAACATATGGAACAATTAATACTCTTTGCCATAATTGCTATAGTCAGCTCTATTTTCGGAAAATCAAAAAATAAAAAGCCTCAGAAACAGATGCCTCCTTTTAATAAAGACACAATGGTTGAGCCACCAGTAACGGAGGAAACGCCACATCGTACAGGGAAAGCACAAAGCTTTGAGGATTTTGCGCGGGACTTTATAGGCGAATGGATTCCTGAAAATCAGAAAGCCGAAGAGCCTAAAGTAGAAGCGCAGAAGAAGAAGGAAGTTCCAAGCTATGTTGCTCCGCCTGTCCTTCAAGCGGATGTACCTAGTCGTTCTTCTAATCGAGAAAATAGGGGACGTCTTGCTGCTGGGAAAAAAGAGGCACACACAGCAGTTGAACCAGCAACTTTTCGATTGCCTCAATCTAAAAATGAGCTCGTGCAAGCAATCGTGATGGCTGAAATATTAGGTCCGCCAAAAGCAAAACGAAAATAACTAGCATGTCCTCCTTTTTCGCTGCATATATTGCCGAAGAAGGAGGCATTTTTTATGAAAAAATTGTTTCAATTAACGCCGCTACTTGAATTGTTAGAATATGAATCATTAAAAATTATTGGACCCTACCGTTTTATCCATGCAGATGCGACGACTTGCTCGTTTGACTATGCAGATTATCATATTACTGTTAATGCAGAATCAGTGACTATTAACGCTCTTAAGGAAGAAATGCTTCATCTCACGGTAAATAATCTACAGGAGATTCATATGAAAAAGACAAAGAATATGGGTGTGAGCTAAATGTGGAATAATCGGCCAATCATTGTACGTATAAAGCGGCATGAAAATGTTCATCCTTTTATTCAAGCATTGCATGCTCAACATATTCCGTTAAAACGTGTAGTCTTTCGTGAGCAAGAAGTTTCCTTTGAAACAACGATGCATTATTTACCGAAAATTCGTCGCGTTCGTAGACGCTTTCGCTTAAAAATGGCTGTTTTTTATGCAGATGAGCTACAAGTTTTACGTGCACAGCTTTGGACTTTGCTTGGTTTAGCCTTGATGATTGTCATTCCAATCCTATGTGCACAAGTCATTTGGCGGGTGGATATCGAAGCAGCGACGCCAGAATTAGAGCAACGGCTAGGCAAGACCTTTCAAAATACTTTTCAACTAGAAACACCACTCTCTAAAAAACAGTTACCTTCTAATACTGCCATACGTCAAAAACTGTTAGAACAACACCGAGAGCTATCATGGGTGCATATTGATAAACATGGTGGAAGGGTCATACTTAGACCACAGGAGTCACCGAAACAAACAGAACAAACAAATGAGAAATTAGCCTCTCATTTAGTAGCGACTAAGAGCGGAGTCATTACGCACTTTAATATTAAGAATGGTGAACGAAAAATTTCAATAAACGATACAGCCTATGAGGGGGATGTCCTCGTAAGTGGCGTAATAGAAAGTGGTACAGATCAGGTTTTTGTTGGTGCGAAGGGAGAGGTTTATGCAGATTATTGGTTAGAGTGCTCCTTTAAAATTCCGACGAAAATTACAATGGAAACTGTCCAACAAAAGCAATGGCGAGTATTGGTGAAGGGGATACATCAAGAAAAAGTAGATTATGTACAAAAAAAGGATTTACCGAATTGGTTAGACCCCTATGTTTCAATTGTAGAGGAACAGCAGACGAAAACTGTACAAGTTGAGCTTGATGAATCGAAAATAGAGACATTACTTCTCCCTCTATTGCATGAAAAGGTGCTACGTTCGTTGCCTGAAAAAACGATTATCAAAAAAGAAAACCTTTTACAGGCAAAGTGGGGGAATGGTACAGTTGAAGGGAAAGTTCTATTTTTAGTCAATGAAAACATTGCAAGTCCAATACAAGGCCTACAAGGAGAATGATTATGTCAGAACAGTTAACTGTATTACAAGTGGATAATCCAAATGAAGCGGTTATGCTACTCGGTATTTCCGATGCAAATATGAAATTAGTTGAAGAAGCACTGAATGTTCATATCATTACACGAGGTGAACAAATTCAACTTGCGGGTGAAGAAAATGCTAAGGAACAGGCAACATTTCTTCTGCATGCCTTATTGAAGGTCATTCGCAAAGGAATTAATATTGATCAACGTGATGTCACAACAGCTATTGAAATGACACAAAAAGGAACAATCGAATATTTTGCAGAACTATATGATGAAGAAATAGCCCGTACGACGAAAGGTAAGTCGATTCGTGCAAAAACAATTGGTCAACGAGAATACATACAAGCAATCCGTCACAAAGACGTTGTTTTTGGTATTGGTCCTGCCGGTACTGGGAAAACGTATTTAGCGGTAGTCATGGCAACACAGGCACTTAAAAATGGACACGTGAAGCGTATTATTTTAACTCGCCCTGCTGTTGAAGCAGGAGAGTCTTTAGGATTTCTGCCGGGTGATTTAAAGGAAAAGGTAGATCCATATCTACGACCTCTCTATGATGCTTTAAACGACATTTACGGAGCAGAACAGACGCAACGACTAATTGAACGTGGAACAATTGAAATCGCGCCTCTAGCCTATATGCGTGGTCGTACATTAGATGATGCCTTTGTTATTTTAGATGAAGCACAAAATACAACCCATCAACAAATGAAAATGTTTTTAACACGTTTAGGGTTTGGCTCTAAAATGGTCATTACAGGGGATAAAACGCAAATTGACTTACCTAAAAATACAGAATCTGGTTTAATCGTAGCTGAACGTACATTAAAGTATGTCAAATCAATACATTTCCAAGTATTAGAACAAGGCGATGTCGTACGTCACCCAATCGTAGCAAAAATCATCCAAGCCTACGAAGAACAGCAACTTTAGAATTGCAAAGCAATTCTAAAGTCTGCCCCGAAAGCGAAGCGCCAGGGGCAACGGGTTTTAAAGAAGTCTGCCCCGAAAGCGAAGCGCCAGGGGCAACGAGTTTTAAAGAAGTCTGTCCCGAAAGCGAAGCGCGCTGGGAAATGGGTTGTCGACGAATGTCGTAAACATAAAATCAATCAGTATATGGAAAAAAATGTGACAGCTATACGAAAATGTATAGCTGTTTTTTGCTTTCTTATTACATTTTTCGAGAAAAATGTATGTTGAATTGGTATGATAGTAGGTAGATAGAGGAGGTGCCAGATGGAGAAACAACTTCGAAAATTTACAGAGTTTATCGGTTTTCGCTACTTTATTATCATTATTCTCATTTTAACAGGTGGCCTACAATTTGCGTTTATGTATGGCAATGTTAAAGGAGTTACATATGATTTCAAACCATTACAGCTTGCGCCTGAAACCGTACGATCTACTAAAACGATCGAAGATACTTATAAGACACAGCAAGAGCGAGAAAAAGCAGCAAATGCGGTGGATTCGGTCTATCAATTTTCGGAGGATGTCGCCAAGCAAAGAGCAGCGATTGTAACATCATTATTTGACTATGTACTAGAAGTAAAAAAGGATGTTGCAAGCAGTAAGGAACCTATTCCCATTGCCGACCAAGTTACACAGCTTCGCAAAAAGTTTGAATCCATAGATGAAGACCAGATGCCTTTAATCTTTACAGATTCGCAGTTAGAAGCTTTATTAGTGCAAAGTGAAGAAGACTTAAATAGAACAAGTACGCAATTATCCAAATTTGTAGAGGAATATTTACAAAAATCCATTCGACCAGAAAATGTCTTTGTTGCTCAAAATGATTTTGAAACAAAGATTCGCGGACAACGAGGGTATCCAGATAAAATATTCAATACAGTGGTGTTAATAGGACGGACAAGTATTATTGAAAATGAAACAATCAATGAGGAACAAACAAAAATTCGAAAAGAACAGGCAAAGGAAAGTGTAGAGCCTACACGAATTTTACAAGGTCAAATTATTGTGCAGGAAGGTCAAATTATTGATAATGAGGCGTACCGTCAACTAGAGCTATTGGGGATGATTAGTAATAAAGCTTCCTTAAAGCCAATTGCAGGACTGATTATTCTCACTTTACTGCAAATGATGTTCATGTATATTTTATTTGAGCGTTGGGAGGCGGACGAACGAAAAAAACGTAATGCGCTTTTAGTAACAGTAATTGTTTATAGTTTGTCTATACTGCTCATGAAGTTTATTAGCTTAGTGTCTGGCGGCTTTGATGTAACGATTGCCTTTTTATTCCCTACGGCATTAGCTACAATGCTAGTAAGATTGTTAGCGGATGAGCGAGCGGCTGTTTTGATTACAGTGATGACAGCTGCTTCAGCTGGGGTTATTTTTCAAGAAGGCTATTCATCGGTAATGCAGATGGAAATTACGTTGTATATCATTTTCGGCGGATTTGCCAGCCTATTCTTTTTACGTAGTGTGGAGAAGCGCTCACATATTTTACATGCGGTTGGTGTGATTTCACTTGTGAATATGGCTTTTATCGCCTTTTACTTATTAATGACACAATCATCCTATGGCCTACCAGAATTAATGTTTTATTTTATTGCAGCAATGTTATCTGCTTTACTTTCAGGGGCCTTAACAATGGGACTTTTACCATTTTTTGAATCAGCCTTTAGCTTATTATCGTCACTACGTTTAATCGAGCTATCCAACCCGAATCATCCATTATTAAAAAAATTACTAATGGAAGCACCAGGCACATATCATCATAGTGTAATGGTTGCGAACTTAGCGGAGGCAGCGTGTGAAGAAATTGGTGCTGATGGATTATTAGCCCGTGTTGGATGCTACTATCATGATATTGGTAAAACAAAGCGTCCAGCTTTTTTCATTGAAAACCAGATGTCTGGTATTAACCCACACGATTCATTACCACCTGAAACGAGTGCGGAAATTATTATAGCCCATACGACTGACGGAGCTGACATGTTAAAACGCTATAAAATGCCTCAAGAAATAATTGATATCGCCTTACAGCATCATGGAACAAGTTTGTTAAAATTTTTCTTATTTAAAGCAAAAGAGCAGGGGAAATCCATTGATGAAGCTACGTTCAGATATCCTGGGCCAAAACCTCAAACAAAGGAAGCGGCCATTATTAGTGTGGCGGATAGTGTAGAGGCAGCGGTTCGTTCAATGAAAGAACCTAATGCTGAAAAAATTCATAAGCTAGTACGAGCTATTATTGATGATCGAGTACAGGATAATCAGTTTGATGAATGCGATATTTCAATAAAAGAGTTAAAATGTATAGAGAGAGTTCTTTGTGAAACGTTGAATGGGATTTTCCACTCACGTATTGAATATCCAAAGGCAGACAAGTAGGAGGATCTATGATTTTAACAATTGATTTTACAGATGAAACAAATGAAGTATCAGTACAGCATACGGAGCTTGTTGAAAAGCTATTGCAGCATGCTGCGAGTATTGAAAACATTGAGCCAGAAACAGAGGTTTCTGTGACGTTTGTTACGAACGAGGCGATTCAAGATATTAATCGTGAATACCGTGGCAAGGATCAGCCAACAGATGTTATTTCCTTTGCATTAGAGGAGCTGGGTGAGGGGGAAATAGAAGTAACGTTTGAAGGTATGCCACGAATATTAGGCGATATCATTATTTCAACCGATCGTGCAAAAGAGCAGGCTGAGGAATACAATCATTCCTTTGAGCGAGAATTAGGCTTTTTAGCAGTGCATGGTTTTTTACATTTACTTGGTTATGACCATATGGAGCCAGAAGATGAAAAAGTAATGTTTGCAAAGCAAGATGACATATTAAAGACTTTCGGTTTAGGACGAGACTAAATGGATTGGCGCAAATACTTGCGATCTTTTGGCTATGCAATAGAAGGCATCCTAACAGCGAGTAAAGAACAGAATTTTAAATCGCATGTAGTAAGTGCAATTATTGTTATATTGGCTGGTTATTTAACGGGTTTATCTCGTATCGAATGGTATATTGTGCTACTATTAATAGCACTAATGTTTGCACTAGAAATGATCAATACAGCCATCGAACGGGTAGTCGATTTAGCTTCCCCAGAGATACACCCACTTGCTAAGCAAGCAAAAGACATTGCAGCAGGTGCAGTGCTTGTATTTGCGCTATTCAGTGCTATAATCGGATTACTCATCTTTCTACCAAAATGGTTTTAATGGAAATGAGTGTCTTCTAATGTAAATAAACCATAAATGTGAGGGAGAATTAGTATAGATGACAATGGATATGCAAGCATTACTAGAAGAATCAAAAAAAGCACGTGAAAAAGCTTATGTTCCGTACTCAAAATTTAAAGTAGGGGCTGCTCTTCTAACAAAAGAGGGAGAGGTTATTCACGGCTGTAATATTGAAAATGCAGGCTATAGTATGACGAATTGTGCGGAGCGTACAGCGTTTTTTAAGGCAGTATCTGAGGGCATTTACGAATTTGAAGCCATTGCGATTGTAGCTGATACTGACGGGCCATGTGCACCATGTGGAGCATGTCGTCAGGTCATGATGGAGTTTTGTGCTCCAACTATGCCTGTCTATTTAACGAATTTAAAAGGTGATGTTACGGTAACGTCAGTGGGCGAATTACTACCGTTTGCCTTTACGACGGAGGATTTAGAGAATGCAGGAAACTAATAATGGCTACAAGTCAGGCTTTATCTCTATTATTGGTCGCCCGAACGTTGGAAAATCGACATTTTTAAATCGTGTCATTGGCCAAAAAATTGCGATCATGAGTGATAAGCCGCAAACAACACGAAATAAAGTACAAGGCGTACTAACAACAAATGATAGCCAGATGATTTTTATTGATACACCGGGTATCCACAAACCAAAACATAAACTAGGCGATTTCATGCTCAAGGTTTCTAAAAACACGTTACGTGAAGTGGACGTTATTATGTTCATGGTCAATGCGGAGCAGAAATTTGGTAAAGGCGATGAATTTATTCTAGAAATGTTAGCTGGGAACCCAACCCCTGTCTTCCTAGTTATCAATAAAATCGATGCCATTCATCCTGATGAGCTAATAGGGATTATTGACAGTTATAAAGAACGCTATAACTTTGCAGAGATTGTACCGATTTCGGCTCTACAAGGCAATAACGTAGAAAATTTATTAGCAACACTATCGAAATATTTACCAGAAGGGCCACAATACTACCCAGCGGATCAAGTAACAGATCATCCAGAGCGATTTATTATTTCAGAGCTTATTCGTGAAAAAGTGTTACATTTAACACGTGAAGAAATTCCGCATTCTATAGCTGTTGTCATAGATAAAATTCGTCGAGATGAAGAAAATGAAGATAAAATTCATGTTGCAGCCACAATCATTGTGGAGCGCGATTCTCAAAAAGGCATTGTCATTGGTAAACGTGGTGCCTTATTGAAAGAAGTAGGGACACGGGCGCGTAAGGATATCGAAATGCTGCTAGGTTCTAAAGTTTATTTAGAGCTATGGGTAAAGGTACAAAAAGATTGGCGCAATAAATCAACGCATTTACGTGATTTCGGTTTCCGTGATGATGAATATTAAGATGCTTTTATAGTTTTTACGTTGAGCTGTCCAAAAAATTTTGGAGAGCTCTATTTTCATGGACAGCTTTTAGAAAGGAGGGGGACTATGCTTCATAAATGGGAAGGAATTGTTTTAAAGGTGCGTGCTTATGGTGAATCCAATAAAATTGTGACCTTATTGACGCGTGAGGCAGGGAAGGTTGCCACTATGGCACGAGGAGCTAAAAAGCCTTCTAGTCGATTAGCATCTGTCACACAACCCTTTACGTATGGTATGTTTATGGTACAACACCATACAGGCATGGGTACATTGCAACAAGGGGAGCATTTGAATTCGATGCGCCATATTCGTGAGGATATAATGGCTACAGCTTATGCTAGCTACATAATGGAATTAGTGGAGCGTGTGGTAGAAGAAGGAAAGCCGGAGCCCTTTGCATTTGATGTTTTACTCCATGCTTTACAAGCAATAGAGGAAGGCTATGATCCTGAAGCCATTACCCTTTTTGTAGAATGGAAAATGCTGCCCTATACAGGTGTGCAACCCATATTACATGCTTGTGCCTCATGTGGAGCTGTAGATGGAGAGTTTGCTTTTTCCTTTGCACAAGGAGGTTTTTTATGTCATCGCTGTTATCAGCATGATCCCTACATCATCCGCTTAACCCCAACCCAGCTTAAGCTAATACGTATGTTTTATACAGTTCCAATTGATCAAATTGGAAAAATAGATTTGAAAAAGGAAACAAAATATTTTATCAAAAAAATTATTACAACGATTTATGAAGAGCAAACGGGTATTCGCTTTAAGACGAGAAAATTTATTGAGCAGCTAGAGAGAACACCTGAATTGCAAATACGGTCTAAAGAGGAAATGCCAGAAGATCAATAATGTTCTTCTGGCATTTTGCATTCTTTAAATTTCATCGTCTAATACGAATAAAATAGCCCGTTTACCAGCAATACTTTCAATATAAAGATCAGCTTAGCTCTTTCCCCGTTTTTTCCCCGTTAAATAGAGAATGGCAGTGTCTGCAAAAATCGATAACTACATAAACAAGGGCGAAAGGAGCTCAGAAGCGGCTAGTGTTAATTCATCCGTTACCTGTGTTGGTACGAATGGTAATTTGCTATCCGTTCACTTAATGGGTAGATTTCTGTACAATCCTCTTCTTTTACTTCTTCTAGCGTTGCTTTTAGCTTTCCATTAACGTTTTTCACATGTATTAAAAAGCTTTAGTACTTATCTCCTTCTATAAAGGTGAAAAAATGGAAACTTTACGTATGAAACCTTTCCTTTAATAAGGAAAGTGGATGGATAAAATTTAAAATTTTACAAAATAAAATTAACTTAAAAATTTATTCTTATTTAATAAATACTTGTTTTAAAATCATCATTTATATGTCTATTGAATTCATTAATAACATTGAAATTATAATGATTAATTATTTTATAGTTAAATAGATTTGTATTTTCATTTAGTTTTCAATATATAAATAGTAGAAACTATTCATAGGAGTCCCATATACTAGTTGAAAAGGTATTTTAACCTATGATATTGTAAATGATGTAGATAATCGTATTTATATTTTTATGAGTATAATTAGTCGTTTCATCCCCGTAAATGTACGTTAGATAAATTTAGATTTGCCTATGAAAAGCCTCTATCAGCAAAAACGTATGCTTATACGTTTATCAGAATAACGCAGTCTTACGGAAGAAGGAGGGAGTCACATAGTGCTTAGTACATGCGTATGTGGCAGAAAATATGCTACGAAAAGTAACCTTAAGTATTCATGAAGTTGAAGCAAATGATATCTTAGCAGAAGATATTTTTTCAGAGTATCGCTTACTAGCTAAAAAGGATCTAGTTTTAACGGAACGAATTATTGCCTTACTTAAACTTCGTAAAGTAGATGAATTGTCTGTCTATTTACCATCTGATTCAGTTCGAGTTGTCCATGATTTAAGTGCGCAACGAACAAGAGAATATGAAGATCTCTTTGCCCCATTAATTGAAAAAAGCGAGCCAGTTGATGATTATAAGGAAAAAGTGAGTCAGCTTTTTATGACCACCCTGGAGAATGTCGTACATGAATTGCGCTATGGGCAAATACTTAAAAGTATGCAGGATACAGCCTATGTACGAGAGATTTTCGAAAAAATTTTAGAAAAAAAACATCGTTATGAACTGCTTATACGTTTAAAGGAATGGGATGAATATTCCTTTGTCCATTCATTTGATGTATTTGTATTAGGTACCATCTTTGCTAGATACCTAGGTTTAATGGATATCGAAACGTTAGCAAGGGGTTATTTGTTCCATGATATTGGGAAGGTGTTTATCCCTCAAGAAATACTAAATTTAAAGAGAAAGCTCTCAGAAGATGAATTTGAAATCGTTAAAACACACACAACAAGGGGTTATGAGCTACTAGTAGAACAAAATGAAGAGGACATCGCCTATTTAGCGCGAGATCACCACGAACGCTTTGCCGGGAAGGGCTATCCGAATCAACTTTGTGCAGATAATATGAGTGAAGGTGTGCAATTATTACAAATTATTGATGTTTATTCAGCCATGACATCAAAGAGAGTCTATCATATGGGCTACGGTGCTACAGATGCTTTAGCTGTTTTATATAGAGATCGCCATTTATATAATGAGAATTTTATGCATAAGTTTGTAGAATGTTTAGGAATTTACCCAGTCAACTCGGTTGTAATGTTGTCAGATAATCGCAGTGCACAAGTTGAGTTAGTGTATGATTTATTTCCTACATTACCGAAGGTGAGATTGCTAGATGAACAGAAATCGATGAACCTGCCTTTGAATTATAGTGTGAAAATTGCGAAGATGATTGACTATCGTTCCAATAGCTTTGAAGAGATTTTTAACTTATTTGTGGAGCAATTGATTCGCTGTGATGAAAATAATCTGAGAATTCATTTTAATAAATTAATTGACCATTTACATCCTAAAGAAATTGTTTTGAAAATTTTCTTACCAGCCTTTCGTATTTTACGTGTGTTAACAAGAGAAATTCAAACAGATATGACGAAATACAAAAACGCTATAAGCATCTTAAAAAAACTATTAGAAGAGCAATTAAATGTTTTATACATGGATTATCAGCATGAGAAAACGGCCATTTTAGTAGTAGAAACATCATTACGAGAAAATTTTTTCATTAAGCTTGTACAAAGTATTTTGTATATTGATAAAATTGTACCATTTTTCATCAATCCTGGTGATGATCAGCGAATTACACAATTAATGGGACATTGCGATGTGAATGTCGCTTATTTTATTGAAGATGAGCGAACTGTTGATAAGCGAGTACGTCCTATGCGAGAAGGAACGTTTCTATATTACTCATTAGATGATATTGAAGAGGTACTTGTTAGTTTAATTGGGATGAGTATGAAAAAGTTTTCTTTTGAGGAAAAGATGCAAGAGCGCTTATTTTCAACATCCCAAGTATAAGAAAGAGGGAGTGCCTTATCGGCTACTCCCTCTTTTGGTAATTTAAACATTAGAATTGAAGATGTTTTTCAATATATGCTTTTACTTCTGCAATTGGCATACGAACTTGTGACATAGAGTCGCGGTGTCGAACTGTTACTTGGCCATCCTCTTTTGAGTCAAAATCGTAAGTGATACAGAATGGTGTACCAATTTCATCTTGTCGGCGGTAACGTTTACCAATAGATTGTGATTCATCGAAATCAACAGGGAACGCTTTACGAAGCTCAGCCCAAACATTAGCCGCTTCATCAGATAATTTTTTAGAAAGTGGTAGAACAGCAGCTTTGAATGGTGCTAAAGCAGGATGGAAGCGTAACACTGTACGTTTATCGTCGCCTTCTAGCTCCTCTTCATCATAAGCATCACATAGGAATGCTAATGTTACACGATCTGCTCCTAAAGATGGTTCAATACAATAAGGAACATAGCGTTCATTTGAAACTGGATCGATATAAGTGAAATCTTCACCAGAATGTTCCATATGTTGTTTTAAATCGTAATCTGTACGATCAGCAACGCCCCAAAGCTCTCCCCAACCAAATGGGAATTTGAATTCGATATCTGTTGTCGCATTTGAGTAGTGAGATAGCTCATCATCCTCGTGATCACGAAGACGCATAGAATCTTCCTTCATGCCTAAGTTTAGTAACCAATTTTTACAGAATTCTTTCCAATATGCATGCCATTCAAGGTCTTCACCTGGTTTGCAGAAGAATTCTAGCTCCATTTGTTCGAATTCACGAGTACGGAATGTGAAGTTACCTGGTGTGATTTCATTACGGAAAGACTTACCGATTTGTGCAATACCAAAAGGTGTACGTTTACGCATAGAGCGTTGAACGTTTTTGAAGTTTACGAATATACCTTGTGCCGTTTCAGGACGTAAGTAAATTTCATTAGTAGACGATTCCGTTACACCTTGGAAAGTTTTAAACATAAGGTTGAATTGGCGAATATCTGTGAAATCAGCTTTTCCGCAATCAGGACATACAACGTCATATTTAATCATTGTTTCTTTCATTTGATCGAATGTCATACCATCGACAATGATTTCATCACCTTTTGCTAGCGCAGCATCTTCAATAATTTTATCTGCACGATGGCGAGCTTTACAAGATTTACAGTCAATCATTGGGTCATTGAAATTACCCACGTGACCAGAAGCAACCCAAGCTTTTGGATTCATTAAGATAGCCGCGTCAATACCTACATTGTATTCTGATTCTTGAACGAATTTTTGCCACCATGCTTTTTTTATATTGTTTTTTAATTCAACACCTAGTGGACCATAATCCCAAGTGTTTGCTAGACCACCGTAGATTTCTGAGCCTGGGAAGACAAAACCTCGGTGTTTTGCTAATGATACGATGGTTTCCATTGATTTGTTAGCCATAAAATAGCCTCCTTCTTAGTTTTACAGATTATTCTTTTAGCGGTAAATCGCTAAAGTTTGTTCATTTAGTTGGACTAAATGAAAATAGCACCCGTCTCCGGGCACAATGTATGCCCAGGGACGAGTGCTAATACCCGCGGTTCCACCCTGATTGTTTTAAACAAATGTTTAAAACCTCTTTTTAAAAAGTTAGCTCAGGGAGTGCCTTTTCTCTGTTGCTATGTAGACTTTCACCATCTTCTACTCGCTATTGAATGGAACAGATACTTTTTTCCCATCATCGCCTGTATAACGCAATTTTGCTCGAAAATACAAATAGAGCAAGCGTATGTGTCAATATTGTAGCATGTAGTTCTTTAATTCGCAATAATTATTAAAATAGTATATAATAATTGAGCATAAGTATAACACTATTAGATTTGAGGCGGTGAGTCCAATCGAACTCAATAAACGTCAGGAAGACATATTACAAATTGTAAAAGAAAACGGCCCTATTACTGGTGAACATATTGCCGAACGTCTCAATCTGACAAGAGCAACTTTAAGACCAGATTTAGCCATTCTAACAATGGCAGGATTTTTAGATGCAAGACCAAGAGTTGGTTATTTTTATTCAGGTAAAAAGGCATCTGTCAACCTAATGGATAGTATTCATAATTTAAAAGTGAAGGATTTCCATTCGGGTCCTGTAGTAGTACCAGAAACTATGACGGTTTATGATGCAATTTGCTTTATGTTTTCTGAAGATGTTGGTACACTCTTTGTCGTAGATAAGAATGAGTTTTTGACAGGCGTACTATCTCGCAAAGATTTACTGCGTACTAGTATTGGCACGCAGGATTTAAATAAAATTCCAGTACATATTATTATGACACGTATGCCAAATATTTCGTACTGTGAAAGATCCGATTCTTTAGTTGTCGCGGCGAACAAACTTATTGAACGAGAAGTTGATTCGCTACCAGTGGTTGAACCCCAAGAGGGTGGTTTGACCATAGTAGGTCGTCTTACAAAAACAACGATTACACGAGCTTTCTTATCTCTTGCACAAAATGTCTAAAGTTAGAAGGAGACTGCATGAAAAGACTACGCGTATTTGTTGTATCTGATTCAGTCGGTGAAACTGGTGATCAAGTTGCAAAAGCAGTTATTAGCCAGTTCCGACCGGGTCTTGAAAATACTGTTATTCGTCGATTTCCACATATTCAATCCGAGGAGCTTATTCGTAAAATTGTTTTTCTTGCAGCACAACAGCGAGCATTTATCGTCTATACACTAGTTCGTCAAGAAATGCGTAAATTATTACATGATCTATGTGAACAAGAAAAAATTCATGCCGTGGATATTTTAGGACCAGCTTTACAATCCATGGCGACCTTTATGGAAGAGAATCCTTTAGAAACACCAGGTATTGTTCATATGCTTGATGATGATTATTTTAAAAAAATAGAAGCGATTGAATTTGCGGTAAAATATGATGATGGTAGAGATCCACGTGGGTTACTACAGGCGGATATTGTCCTTGTGGGTGTATCAAGAACGTCCAAAACGCCACTTTCACAATATTTAGCCCATAAAAAATATAAGGTGGCAAATGTTCCTTTAGTTCCAGAGGTAGAACCACCTGAAGAGCTTTTACAGCTAGATCCAAAAAAATGCTTTGGCTTAATCATTTCACCTGAAAAGTTAAACTCTATAAGAAAAGAACGATTAATGTCACTTGGATTGAATGATGATGCCATATACGCACAGCATGAACGAATTTTAGAAGAAATCCAACATTTTGAAAAAATTGTCGATAAAATAGGCTGTAAAGTTATAGATGTGACGAACAAAGCGGTAGAAGAGACAGCAAATACAATCATAGAACATATTTTGACCTGTAAATAAGAAAGTAATTTGAAACCACCTCGGTTAGTAGAGGCGGTTTTTTTGAGTGGATTTTGAAAATGGTATAGATAAAAACTAATTTTTGTTTTATAATAATAAAATTGTGGTAAAAATATTTATAAGAGAAAAATCCTAATTTTTTGTCGAGAAATAAAGGAATTTTAAAACGAATAGCGAATTGTGTTTCTATAACGCAAATATAAAAGATGGTGATGGATTTGGCAGGGAAAATTCCAGAAGAAGTAATTGAACAGATTCGTACACAATCGGATATCGTTGATGTAATTAGTGAATACATGCAGCTGACCAAGCGTGGGCGAAATTGGTTTGGCCTCTGTCCATTTCATGGAGAGCAAACACCATCTTTTTCTGTATCAACTGATAAGCAAATTTTTCATTGCTTTGGTTGTGGTGCAGGGGGAAATGCTATTACTTTTGTAATGGATATGGAAGGTATTTCTTTTCCTGATGCAGTTGTGAAACTTGGAGAACGTGTTGGCATACAATTAGATGTTGAGCCAAGTTTTCCAGGGGGAACGAAAAAAGTATCTAAAGCAGAAGAAAGGATGAAGGAAGCACACGCTTTTGCGGCAGATTTTTTTCACCATCTACTATTAAATACAGAGGATGGCGAAGAACCTTTAAATTATTTACTAGAAAGAGGATTTACAAGGGAACTTATCGAATCTAATAACATTGGTTGGTCTCTCCCAAGCTTTGATGCATTAACAATATTGCTTGAAAGAAAAGGTTATAACTTACAAGAAATTGCGGAAAGTGGCTTAATCATTAAGCGAGAGGGAGAAGAACGTTATTTTGATCGTTTTAGAGGACGAATCATGTTTCCTATTCGTGATGAAAATGGTAAAATCATTGCCTTCTCTGGTCGAATAATTTCATCAACTGGTGAGGAAGCGAAATATTTAAATAGTCCAGAATCACCAATATTTCAAAAAAGTGAAGTGCTATATAACCTAGATAAAGCACGAACTTCTATCAGAAAAAATCGTCAAGTAGTATTGATGGAAGGTTTTATGGATGTACTAGCAGCTAACTCTGTAGGTGTAATGAATGCCGTTGCGACTATGGGTACCTCGCTAACAAATCAGCATATCACAAAGCTAAAGCGCTTAGTAGAGCAGATTACGATTTGCTATGATGGTGATAATGCTGGATTTGATGCAGCAAAACGAGCGGCGCAATTACTGCATACGGAGCGGATGAAAGTTAATATTGCTGTGTTACCAGAAAAATTAGATCCTGATGAATATATTCGCACTTTAGGTGGACAAGCATTTAAGGAACAAATTTTGGAAAACCCTCATGCGTATATTGCTTTTATGATGATGCATGCTAGACGCAATAAGAACTTTCAATTTGAAAATGATACGCTTCAATATATTCAAGAAGTCCTAGAACAGCTGGTAGGTAGATCATCACCAGTGGAACGAGATTTGTATATACGGCAGCTATCAAATGAAACAAATATCTCGGAAGAAGCTATTTATGCCCAATTCCGAAAGCTGGAGGCTAATCAGGTACGTTCTACAAAAGCAGAAATACCTACACAGATGCCTTCAATGCCAGTCACACAGCAACAAAAGCCTATGGACGCAGCCGAACGTGCCGAACGTTTATTACTGGCTCATATGCTTCATAATATAGATGTAGTAGACAGGGTATTACGAAGTGACCAGAAAGAGCCATTTGTACGAGATGCTTATATGGCAGTTTTTGTTCGCTTAGTAGGATTTTATGAGGAATATGGTCATCCAGATTATCAACGCTTTGTGGAAATCTTAGATGACGCTGAATTACGGAAGATTGTTATGGAAGCAGCTTTAGTCGAGCGAGATCCTGATCAAGCAGAGGCAGAGGTTATGGACTCCATCCGTCAGCTTCAAAAATATAGAATTGAGCAAGAAATTTATCAAAAGATGCATGAGTCAAAGGAAGCGGAGAAGATGCATGAGTATGCACGTGCACTTGAAATCGCCCAACAGATTATTCATTTAAGAAAATCGTTATCGGCGATTTAACCCGATTCGGTTGTTTAGAAGGAGGAAGGTTTATGGCGGACAAGTCAGAACGTTCAAAAGAGATAGAAGTAGAAATTACATTAGATGATGCAAAAAAATTCCTACAAGAAAAAGCAAAAACAGAAGGTGAAATTTCTATGAAAGAAATTTCAGAGAAACTAACGCCTTATGAATTGGAAAACGAAGAAATTTTCCATTTTGCTGAGGATCTTGAAAAGCATAAAGATATTCAAATCATTGGTAAAGAAGAATTTGAAGAAGAAAGTCTCATGAAAGAAGAAGCGAATGAAGAAACTTTCGACTTAAATGATTTGAGTGTACCACCAGGTGTTAAAATTAATGACCCTGTACGTATGTATTTAAAGGAAATCGGCCGAGTAGATTTACTGTCAGCTGAACAAGAAATTGCTCTTGCAGAGCGTATTGAGCAAGGGGACGAGGAAGCACGTAAACGTCTTGCAGAAGCTAACTTACGTCTTGTTGTATCGATTGCGAAGCGTTATGTTGGTCGTGGCATGCTATTCCTTGATTTAATTCAAGAAGGAAATATGGGTCTTATTAAAGCGGTAGAAAAATTCGATTACCGTAAAGGCTTTAAATTCTCTACTTATGCTACATGGTGGATTCGTCAGGCTATTACACGTGCAATCGCTGACCAAGCTCGTACAATCCGTATTCCTGTTCATATGGTCGAAACCATTAATAAATTAATACGTGTACAACGTCAACTTTTACAGGATCTAGGCCGTGAACCTTCTCCAGAAGAAATTGGTGAAGAAATGGATTTAACACCTGAAAAAGTACGTGAAATTTTAAAAATTGCACAAGAACCAGTATCTCTTGAAACACCAATTGGAGAAGAAGATGATTCACATTTAGGAGACTTTATTGAGGACTCCGAAGCACAATCTCCATCTGATCATGCAGCCTATGAATTGTTAAAAGAGCAGTTAGAAGATGTATTAGATACTTTAACAGATCGTGAAGAAAATGTACTTCGTCTACGTTTTGGTTTAGATGATGGTCGCACACGAACTTTAGAAGAGGTAGGGAAAGTCTTTGGCGTAACACGTGAGCGTATTCGCCAAATTGAAGCAAAGGCATTAAGAAAATTACGCCACCCATCTCGTAGTAAACGTTTAAAAGACTTCTTAGAGTAAATTTAAATAGATGGAGCTATCCCATTAGTGTGAAAATACCTAGTTGGATAGCTCTTTTTTATACAGTGAAAATGAAAAGTGCCCCTCTATTCACCTATCTAGTTATCTCCAATAATAGATAATTAGAATGAAGGGAATGATGGATTTGCTACTTTGTACAGATGTATTTTTAAATAGTGTGAGATAAAATTGTAATACAACCATTATTAAGCAATGTTTGGAGCTAACACTATGACAAATCCTCGAAAAAAAATAATTCTGAATGAAATTTTGTTTTGGAAGCAAAATAAACTTTTGCCAGAGCACTATTGCGACTTTCTAGCAGCTCTTTATACGGAAGGAGCAGATATAGAGGAAATAGAACCAGTGCAACATCCTAAACAAGCGATCTTACCATCAGAAAAAAGAAAAATGATCCTGTTAGTTGTAGGTCTATGTATCGCCATTATGGCTGTATTGGCTATCTATTTTACAATAAAATCTTTGACTTTGATCTTAACTGTTCTTGTGGGGATAGGCGCGTGCATATTATTCATTGTTGCATGGCAAATGGCACGAAAAAAACAACTACTAGCCCCTATTTTTCATGTATTAGCGGCAATTCTGCTGTTTAGTATGTCTATCCGCATTTGCACTACATATTTTAGTGGAAATAATATGGTTTTATTTTGCTTGATTGCAGCGAATTGTCTAATATGGCTTTGGTCGGGTATTAAAATGAAACTGTTATATTTCACAGTCTCAGGTGCTTTAGGATTACTAGCACTGATTGGGTATTATATCATAAATTTATCTTAACTCAGTACGCATACAATATTTCCATCGAAATAAGCTTTACCATTAAAAAATGTTATTCTACAACAATGAATCTACAATTTGATCAACATGTAAATAAAGTTCTCATCTTTTGGATTAATAAAGTCTGTATGCTGAAACATAGCATACAGATTTTTTTATTTTTTGGTATATGAATGTCTGCAAAGGGTATGATAACAGCAAGAGTATAAGGAAAAAGAGTTGGATAGGGGGATCAATTTGACCAAATTTTGGTGTTTGCAAGACATATTTTATCCAATAGATACAGAAATGTCGAATTTGTTACAAACAAAGGAAAACTTAGCGAATAGGGCTTTTCGTTTCTTTGTTAATGAAGTACAATATTAGATGTTGACTGATTCTATATTATAATAGAAGTAGACTTAAAATGAGGAGGGGAAACTTATGAAAAACAATCCAGTCGTTCCTTACATCTTAATTCTGGCATTTGGTATTGGTCTTATTTTCTTCATGTCTTTACAAGGTGCAGATAACAAGAAAGAAATTGCTGCTGAACATGAGGGTGGTGGCGAAACTACTACAGAAACTACAGACGCGAATGCTGATGGTTCAGCACTAGTACAATCTTGTATCGGTTGTCACGGTGGTGATTTAACTGGTAGTATGGGTCCAAATCTACATGGCTTAGATGAAGCACATATCGTAGAAGTTTTAACAAAGGGTATCGAAGGTACTCCTATGCAACCTAACATGAAAACTGAAGAGGAAGCAAAAGCAATCGCTGAATACATTTCTACTTTAGAATAGTATGACTGACAAGTAGCTGTACTGCTAAAGTACAGCTACTTTTATCTTTAAAAGAATGCACCGAGGTCGTCTTGGGACTTTTAGGTACATAATAAAATGGGGTTGTCCACATAGAAATATGGACAACTCCATTTGTTTTTTTTCACGACATCATCCATACTATTAATGGACTCTATTGAAGATAGGCGGTATAAAATGAACGCACAAAAACTTTCAAAGCGATTAGAAACAGTAGCAAAATTTGTTCCAACAGGAGCTGTCATGGCGGATATTGGTAGTGATCATGCTTATCTACCATGTTATTTGATTCACCAAGGAACAGCCTCTCGTGCCATAGCAGGGGAAGTTGTCAAAGGACCTTATGAATCAGCTGTAGGACAAGTTCAGAAGGAAAACTTAGTAGAAAAAATTACAGTACGTCTTGCTGATGGATTAGCAGCGATTGAAGAGGCAGACCATGTAGATACGGTGACAATAGCTGGAATGGGAGGACCTTTAATTGTCTCCATTCTAGAGAAGCATCCCGAAAAGCTTCAAGGTGTCACACGTCTTATCTTACAACCCAATATACATGCCAAGGTCATTCGGGAGTGGGCTCTAGCACATGAATGGGCGATCCTTGATGAAGAGATTTTAGAAGAAGATGATAAAATCTATGAAATCCTTGTATTACAAAGAGGGCAAATGGAGCTATCAACAGCAGAGATTTTAGTTGGCCCTAAACTAAGCCAACGCAAATCACCAGCATTTATAAAAAAATGGCAACGTGAAAAAGACAACTGGCAACGTGTCCTTCAATCTATTGAAGGAGCAGAACAGACACCTGAAATTGAAGAAAAACGTGCAGAGCTAATGGCTTTAATACGTTTAGTGGAAGGAGTTTTGTAAGATGAAAGCGGTAAATGGTCAAGAAATCATTCAAGTATTTGAATCATGGTCGCCCAAGAAACTAGCTTGCATGGAAAATGATCCAATTGGTTTAGCCATTGGGACGCTCAACAAGCCTGTTCATAAAGTATTAGTCACGTTAGATGTCAATGAAGAGGTGGCGGACGAGGCAATTGAAAAAGGTTGTGAGCTGATCATCGCTCATCATCCTCCAATTTTTAGACGTTTAGCGAATATCCGCACAGATAATCCGGCAGGGCGCTTATATGAAAAGCTTATTAAACATGATATTGCTGTATATGCGGCACACACAAATTTAGATGTGGCTGAAGGTGGGGTCAATGATTTACTTGCAGATGCCCTAAACCTAGAAAATCGTTCTATATTAGAAGAAACGTATGCTGAAAATCTGTTGAAGCTAGCCGTCTTTATACCAACTGCCAATGCAGAAGCCTTACGTGAGGCGCTTGAAAAGGCTGGTGCAGGTCGTATTGGGGACTATGAAGCATGCAGCTATACGACGACTGGTGAAGGGCGATTTCGTGCATTAGCAGGGGCAACACCGTTTGTTGGCTCTGTTGGAGAGTTACATGTAGAGGAAGAAGTAAAAGTGGAGGTCGTATTTCCTGAATCCATTAAAAACAGAGTGTTAAAGGCAATGCTCACAAGTCATCCTTATGAGGAGCCTGCCTATGATGTTATACGTCTCGAGCAACAAACAAATGTTATGGGGTTAGGGCGTGTAGGTTACTTATCACAGGAAATGACGCTACAGCAATTTGCTGAGTTCGTAAAGCAGCAACTAAAAGTCCCAGCAGTTCGTGTCGTAGGTAATTTACAGTCAAAGATCAGCAAAGTGGCGCTTGTAGGGGGAGACGGTAATAAGTATATTTATGCGGCGAAGCGTGCAGGTGCAGATGTCTTTTTAACAGGTGATATGTACTTCCATACGGCACAAGACGCACAGGCTATTGGCTTACAAATTGTCGATCCTGGTCATCATGTAGAAAAAGTGATGATTGCAGGTGTTGCCCAAAAAATGGCTACACTATGCGAAGATAAAAAATATCAAGTTGAATTTGTACAATCAACCATTCATACTGAACCATTTTTATTTGTATAAGTGAGGGGAACATTGTGGCTAGTGAAAGACCAGCTGGCAATAAAGCCGGTAAGTTATGGATTATAATAGGTGTATTCATCGTTGTTTTTGGCATTGGTATGACGGTCATGACGAATACCATCAATGATAAGAAAATAGATGCTATGACCCAACAATGTGAGGATGATGGTGGACAAGCGATAGTTTCAAAGGAAAAAAACTTTTTATCCACTAGTTATTCCTTTGAGTGTCAATAATAATATTGCGGCTGAGCTCTAGTAGTACTAGTGTTTCAGCCTTTTTTATGCAAACAATCTATTGATAATGATAAGATTGGTATAAATTTATAATTTATTAAAAGAAATGGGGAAGTTGTCGTGTTTATCCGTTTATCAAAAGACCAGCAAGAAATGATACTTGCTGATATTCAACGATTTTTCTATAATCAGCGTGATGAGGACATTAGTGAATTTGAAGCAGAGCGTGTGTTAGATTTTATTAAGGAGCAGATTGCTCCCCATATTTATAATGCAGCTCTATCTGATGCTAAATATGTTGTAGAAAGACAATATGCTGCAATTGAGGAGGAACTCGAAGCATTGGAGCAACCGATAAAATTGAAATAAAGGCTCTCTACCCTCTAATATAAATAATTGACAGAAAATAAAGAATTATGTTAATTTAATCTTGAATTGAAGATAATACTTGCAATTCCTAGAGTAGTGATGATTAATGGACTATTTTCTTGACCAAAATGGTTATGAGTGGCAATCGCGTACAGGAAGCGAGAATAGTCACAATAAAGGATGAAGTGGGGAGAATTTATATGTTGAAAATTGGTATTATTTTAGGAAGTACGCGAGAGGGGCGTGTAAGCCCACAGGTTGGCACATGGGTGAAGGAAGTTGCAGAAAAACGCCGTGATGCAGAGTATGAAATCATTGATATTGCAGATTTTAAATTACCATTTTTAGGAGAACCAGGTGGAGATACTTCAGGTGTAGCTGCATGGTCAGAAAAAGTAGCAGCATGTGACGGCTTTGTCTTTATCGTTGCGGAATACAATCATTCCATTACGGGTGCATTAAAAAATGCATTAGATTATTTACGAGTAGAATGGAATAATAAAGCTGCTGGTATTGTCTCCTATGGTTCTGTTGGAGGTGCACGTGCTGCTGAACATTTACGAGGCATTCTTGGAGAACTACTAGTGGCAGATGTTCGAGTTCATCCGGCATTATCATTATTTACTGATTTTGAAAATGGCTCTGTCTTTAAACCAAAAGAGGTGCAAGCAGATTCTGTTCACCAAATGTTAGATCAGCTCATTCCTTGGTCAACAGCTTTAAAAACAATTCGATCTTAAGTATTATTATGAAAAAAACGACCCCTTTCAAAGATGGTATCATTATGGAAGCGGTCGTTTTTTGATGTGATAACACACATTAATGCTTAATTTCTTCAATAACTTTTTCTTTTAAATCATTTTCCATAGAAGATAGTTTAACTGTATTGGTAAGGCGTTCTTTTAATTCTTTATCTGTCATAATGCCACGTTCCTCTAAAATTTGTACGAGTAGATTTAATGTCAGTATATTTTTAATATCCGCTGCTTTTGTGTCCATATAAAACACCCTCCAAAATATTAGAATTACTACCTTTTTAGTGTACTCCTTTTTGAAAAGCTTGACATAAAATGGACAAAATTAAGCGAATTTATTTCGCGTCCCGGAATATATCAGGAAAAGTAAGCAATACAATGACTAGCTAGTCGTTGAGGGAGACATTTCTCTTTACAACACCTCGCACTGCATCTGCTGAATCCCTATAAAAAAGTGAATATTGAAGTAGTAAGGGTCATACCTTCCTATCAGGAGGGATTCAATGGTTAGAAGGTTTGGGCTTGTTATAGGGTTGTTAGTGGTGATAATAGCTATACTAATCCTGTTTGATAAATTAGTAGTAGATGATAAGTCAGTAGCAAATAAAGGGGAGCAACCACCTATTACGAATGAAGAGTTAAGCCTTTCTCGATTAAAGGAGAAGCTACTTGAAAAGTATGTCGGGATTGATGTTAAAACGACTGAAGAGAAGGAATTGGTAATCCAAGTAGTCGGCACAGAAGATTATTTGCAGACGGTCAAAAAAGATATGGAGTCTATTGCCAAAAATGCAATTAAATCGTCTCCTTTAAAAAACTATCCCATCGTTTTTGAAAGATGGGAGTTTACCTCGTTGCGCGATGACAACAAGAAAATAGGGGATGATATCAACCTGTTGATGGAAGAGCTAATCGCAGGTTTAGAAGACTTTGATGTATACGAATACTTAGTCATTGAAAATCGAACGACTATTACGATTCAAACTACGATAAAAGGCGCCAGTCATGAAGGAATTCAGTTAGCAATAGGGATAGAAGAAGCCATTAAAAAAATTGTACAAGCGAATGCTTCACAAAATAATTCTTATGTCATTAATATATTAAATGCGCAACGTCAAAAAATAAATTAATCATGTAAAAGAGGATCTATGACAAAGGCATCGAGAGTCTATTCGTCGATACCTTTGTCATATTTACATCTGCAAACTATGTAGTAATGGCAAAAAGTGCTTGATAAAGAGTTGCAAGGAGTGCAACAAAGTGCATATCATCTGCCTGGAAAAGCTTAAACTGTATACCTGTTCGTACTAACTCCGTTTCAATAGGACTAGCACTAGCAATCTTTTCATTATTGCAATATAGATAAGCGGTAGAAGTAAAATCCTTTTCAAACCGAAAGTCTAAATCGTCCATTGTAAATGAATAAGAGGATTCCAATAATTGGACTGTTTTCCGTTGAATCGGTATCAAACTACCATCAGGCATCACAATTTGATGGCTGACTCCTTTTGTTAATAGGGTAGATTGTACTTGAAAAAGGGGTGCACCTAATGTAGATCGTGTTTCATAACGATAGGGCAATGTTTGCTGTGCTGCTACTAGCAAAACAGCATTCAGTACTTTGCCGGCAGAGGAACGCTCTACTTTTTGAAGCACACATATTGTTTCATTTTGTTCATTCACGATTGGAATATGGGTAAAGCTTTTCAAAGCTTTAGGATACGTAAGTGTAAATATTGCCATAAAGAAACCTCCAGTCATTATCTATACGAGTAAGCAGTTGAGGAGGTTTCAGGAAAAGAGCTATCTTTTAGAAGCCGAACAGATAAAATTACTTTATCTTTTATCAGCTTACCTCGTGAAAAGTTGAATTATCTTAAAATGAACAGGCTGCTGAAATAGCGAATTTTTATTTCGCTTTCAGCAGCCTGTTTAAATTTATGGCATTTGAGTGTGCCCAGAAAGAGCACGCTTTTCTTGCTCTGTATCAAATTCTTTTTCCATTTTTGAAACAACTACCGTAGCTACGCCATTACCAATTAGGTTTGTGACAGCACGTGCCTCTGACATAAAACGATCTACTCCGATCAATAGGGCAATCCCTTCTACTGGTATCATCGGAAATGCTGCCAATGTTGCGGCTAGTGTAATAAAGCCAGAGCCTGTTACACCCGCTGCTCCTTTAGAAGTGAGCATTAAGATGGCTAATAACGTAATCTGATGCCAAATATCTAAATCCACACCGTACGCTTGTGCAATAAAGATGGCAGCCATTGATAAGTAAATGGAAGTTCCATCTAAGTTAAATGAATAGCCTGTTGGTACAACAAGTCCGACTACTTGCTTAGAACAACCGTAATTTTCCAGTTTACGCATCATAGAAGGTAAGGCCGATTCTGATGAAGAAGTCCCAATAACGATAAAAATTTCCTCTTTAATGTATTTAATAAATTTAAAAATACTAAAGCCAAAGTAATGTGTAATCAAGCCAATAATCACAACGATAAAAATAAACATCGTAATATAAACAGATAGCATTAAAAATCCTAAGTTTCCGAGTGATTTAATCCCAAAGTTACCGATTGTATAGCTCATGGCACCGAATGCACCAATAGGAGAAATTTTCATGACCATGTTAACGATTTTAAAGAAGATATCTGCTACTTGCTCAAAAAATTTAATGACAGGCTTAGCAGGCTCCCCAATAGCTGCAGCAGCTAGTCCAAATAAAACGGCAGAGAATAAAACAGGTAATAATTCACCATTCGCTAATGCCCCAACGACATTCTCAGGAATAATTTGCATAATAAAAGCCCCTAAGCCATGCTCTGCTGCGGCAGCCTCTGTATATTGAGAGACATCAGCCCCATTGGCAGCCTCTGTATTAAAACCTTTACCTGGCTGAACGATATTTACGACGATTAGGCCGATTGCAAGAGCGAAGGTTGAAACAATTTCAAAATAAATTAACGCTTTTCCCCCAATTTTTCCAACCTTTTTTACATCACCCATACTACCAATACCTATTACAACAGTTAGGAAGATAATAGGTGCAATTAACATTTTGATTAATTTGATAAAGATATCTGCAAGTATTTTTAGCTTCGCACCGAATTCTGGGAATATTGCTCCGACTAGGATACCTAGTACAATGGCAATCAATACTTGCACCGTTAAGTTTTTAAAATTTATACGCATATAGTTTTCCCCCTATAACAACTATGGCTATTGTGTGAACGCTTTCATGTGGTTATCATAGCTGAAATTTTCCGACAATAGTTTTTATGACCGTAAAGTTTCTATTGTTCATTTTGTTCATTTTTGAGTGACGGGGAGATAAAGGTAAGAATAGCAATGGTTTGTAGCTGTTTTATAGTAGTTTTGGAAATAGGTAATCTATTATAATACAAAAGAAAAAATCCTTACTATTTGTAAGGATTAATCATTAATGACCAAAAGTATTAGGGAGTAACAATCTTTTCTATCTTGGATAAAACATGATCATTTTGTATATGAGTTTTATAAAAATCGTAGACAGGGGCTAGCTGCTCTTTAAAACGCTGTCTTTCTGAAGGGCTCATCGTATAAACAGTAAAATCAGCTTGCTGTTTGAGCTTTTCCATATCTTTTTCATTCATAAGTATTGCCTGTTCAAATTGCCATTCTGTTGTCTCTTTCATTGCAGAAATCAATTGATGTTGGATTTTTACAGGTAGAGAGTTCCAAAATGTTTCGTTCATTAAGACAGCATAGCCTAAAATTCCATGCTGAGTGATCGTCATATGCTTTTGTACTTTGTAAAACCCTTTAGAGTAAATATTAGAGGCTGTATTTTCTTGTGCATCAATTGCGTTTTTTTCTAAATCTGTAAAAACCTCACTAAAAGAAAGGGGAATTGGTGTTGCTTTCATTACTTCGAATTGTTTTTCTAAAATTTTACTTGGCATTGTTCGTATACGTAAGCCCTGTAAATCTTCAAATGTATGAATGGGTTGGTCGACAGACGTTAAATGCTTAAAGCCATTGTACCAAAAGCCCAGTCCCTTAATATGAAACGGTTCTAGCTCTTTTACTAATTGTTCCCCAATAGAACCTGTCAGGACTTCCTGTACTTCCTCATCTGTATTAAACAGATACGGTAAATCAAGCACCTGCCAATTAGGCACATATGCGGTCATCTTCGAAAAAGTGGGGATAATCATTTCCACGTCACCCTTTTGTAAGGCCTGAAACTCATTTTCATCATTAAATAAAGAGGAATTTGAGTACACATGGACTTTGACTTTCCCGTTTGTTTTCTCTTCTACTAACTCAGCAAATTTATTGGCTGCCTGTCCTTTTGGGGTATTTTCGGCTACCACATGACTTAAATGAATAGTAATTTGTGAGTCTAAGCCCTTTTGCTCATCATCATAGGGAAGCGGTTTAGCAAAGAGTAATCCTTGCTGAACACTGATTGCTACGATTAAAACAAAGACGGTTACAATCGTTCCAATAATAAATTTTTTCATTGAATACACCCAATTAATTCGTATTTTCTGATGTTTTTGTTATTCTAACATATGGAGTAAGCTAAAATATAGTAGGAGGGAGGCAATCATTTTGATATTTCAAAAGTTATCTATGCAGAGAAAAATTATGTCGCTGACTTTTTTTATTCTGATGCTTTCCTTTAGTATTGGTGGCACTTTTTTGTTGGGGTTTGTGATGAATGAACAAAAGACCCAACTTAGTGATCAAGCATTACTTGTGGCAAAAACCGTCTCACAGCTTCCCGAAATAAAAACCTATATAACCGATAAAAATTTTAATGAGGCGATACAACATATTAACCCAATAGTTGAAGAAATCCGTGATATAAATGGGGCGAAGTATATTGTTGTTTTAGATATGCAAAGACGCAAATACTCTCATCCAAATAGCGAGGAGCTTGGACGAATATCCCAATCTGGTGATTTAAACGCTGCTTTTTCAGAGCATTATTATACGTCAATCGCTCATGGGGGACATGGTGATATGGTTCGAGCATTTGTACCGATTATGAATAATAAGGGACAACAAATTGGTGTTACGATAGTTGGTTACAGTGTTCTTACCGTTGTAGAATTGCTGCAATCAATGCAAACAGAGCTTATCATTACTGTCATCTTATCATTAATCTTTAGTGCGTGGGGTGCGCGTACATTAGGGCTTCATATGAAAAAACAAATGTTTGGATTAGAGCCTCATGAAATTGCCAAAATGTATGTAGAACGGACAGAAACGTTTAATGCCATGCATGAAGGAATCATTGCCATCGACAATGATTTGACGATAACGATTTTTAATGAAAAAGCATGTGACATATTAGGTGTACATGAAAAACCATCTGCACTAATTGGTCAGAAAATTTTTCATGTCCTTCCCGATACTCGACTTCCTGAAATTTTGGAGCTAGATCAACCATTATTTAACCGTGAACTCTATATTAATAATCATAGTATTATGAGTAATCGTATTCCGATTCAAGTCAACGGAAAAACCGTCGGGGCAGTGGCAATGTTTAAAGATCGTACGGAAGTGAAAAAGCTTGCTGAAGAATTAACAGGTGTCAGGGCATTTGTACAAGCACTTCGTGTGCAAACACATGAGCATAAAAATAAACTGCATACTATAGCTGGTCTTTTACAGCTTGGACATCATGAACAGGCTTTGTCATACTTAACGCAAGTAAAAGAAGAACACGATGAAATCACCAACTTTTTAAATGAACGTATAAAAAATGAAAATATTTCAGGGCTTTTGCTTAGTAAAATTTCCTATGCAAAGGAACAAGGAATTCGTCTGGAAGTTGATCGTGAAAGTCGCTTAACGTCATTCCCACCTAACTTGGATCATCATGATTTTGTTATTCTATTTGGTAATTTAATAGAAAATGCTTTTGATGCTTTAAAGGATGCACAAGTTGAAGAGAAAGTGATTCATGTTTCAGTAGATGAAGACGATGATGTCTTAGCTATTTTAGTAACCGATAATGGTATAGGCATGACGGAGGAAATCAAGCAGCACATATTTGATAATGGTTATTCTACAAAAGAGCAAAAAGACCGAGGAATAGGGTTATTTTTAATAAAGGAAATCATTGAAAAAGGACAGGGTGATATCGAAGTCATCAGTGAACCTAACAAAGGAACGAGTTTTTTAATAACCTTTTATTATGCATAACAGGGAGGACGGACAGTGTTGCAGATCAAAGTATTATTAATTGAGGATGATCCGATGGTACGAGAGGTTAATCGTCAATTTATTGAAAAGGTTGAACATTTTCAAGTGATTGGACAAGCATCTAACGGTCTTGAAGGCATTACGCAAATACGTCACCATCAGCCTGATTTAATCTTTATGGATATTTTTATGCCAGAGCAAGATGGCATTACGAGCTTACGAAAAATACGTGAACTAGACCTACCAGTGGATGTTATTACCGTCACGGCTGCGAATGATATGGAGACAGTGAAACAAGTACTGCATCTAGGTGTCTTTGATTATATTATGAAGCCCTTTTCATTTGAACGGGTCAAAGGTACGCTTGATAATTATTTACGTTTTAAGAAGCAAACACAATCAGATCAGGAACTCACACAGCGGGAATTGGATCAATTATTTCATTATCGCGATGGGCAAACTAACGTGGAACAATCAGCTCCGCTAGGGTCGGAAAATAATCTTCCGAAAGGCTTTAATCGTACAACGCTTGAAAAGGTTGTGTACTTTTTACATTCGGTCGATGGTGCATCTGCAGAAGACGTGGCAAGTGGTGTAGGAATTGCTCGTGTCACCGCAAGAAGATATTTAGACTATTTAGAGAAACAAGAAGAAATTACAATGGATGTCCATTATGGAGGTATTGGGCGACCTATAAACTATTATTTTAGTAAATAAAGAAAATCCTGATTGGCCAAAAAGCAATCAGGATTTTTTGTTTTTATTAATAAGGCATAATTTTATCAACTGGTGTCGGTGTTTTAATCTTTGGTAAGATTTTCTCTAATGTCACCGTACGATTGATTATATGTGTAGCGGCATCATGTTCATCGAATTGCTCAAGGAAAGTAATAACCTCTTTGACAATTGGAGTTGGCGTTGAGGCACCTGCTGTAACTGCCACTTTATTAATGCCTTTTAACCATTCGATTTTAAGCTCCGAAACATCCGCAATTCGATAGGATGGTGTTCCTGCAATTTCAACGGAAACTTGTGTTAAGCGGTTTGAGTTATTGGATTTAGGATCTCCCACAACGATGAGTAAATCCGCTTCTCCAGCTTGCTGAGCGACAGCTTCTTGACGAACTTGTGTCGCTAAACAAATCTCTTTGTGTACCTCGATATGAGGGAATTTTTCTTTTAAACTTTCCATTAAATGGGCAACATCCCATTGGCTCATTGTTGTTTGATTTGTCACCAGTAATTTATCATTCGTTAAATTTAACGCATCAATATCGTTTGAGGACTGTACTAAGTGGACATGATCAGGCGCAACCCCAATGGCCCCCTCTGGTTCGGGATGTCCTTTTTTTCCGATATAAATAATATCATAGCCTTCAGCCGATTTTTCACGAATTAAATCGTGGGTAACTGTTACATCAGGACATGTGGCATCAATGGACACTAAGCCTTTTCGCTTTGCAATCTCACGAATTTCAGGTGAAACACCATGTGCTGTGAAAATGACAGTACCGGTTTCAACTTGTTCAATAATTTCTAGGCGGTTTTCACCATCTAATGTGATGATTCCGTCCTTTTCAAACGCATCTGTGACATGTTTATTATGCACAATCATCCCTAAAATGTAGATAGGTCTTGGTAATGTTTTATCAAGTGCGGCATTCCGAGCGATGACCATCGCATCAACAACACCGTAGCAATAGCCACGTGGATTAATTTTTAATACTTGCATGGTTGTGACTCCTTTCAAGCTTACCTATCTACATTATAACGGACAGGGACGGCGAATACAAAGAAACGTTCATTTACATAGGTGGTTGGAAGATACGTGGTTTAGATGGAAGTGGTTCAGGAGGCGTATATGATGCACTTTGCCTTGATGATCGTCTACTTCCAGTTGAAGCTTTTTTATCACTTCCTGCAGTATCAGCGCTAGCTGACCCAGCGGATGGAAGGCCTTGGAATCCTTTGTATAACTTTAATAGCGAGGGTATATTTTTTACCATCGGCATTGCTTGTTGAATATAAGGTGTATAGGTCTTAGCTGTATTGAATAAGCTATTTGCTTGTTGTAAGAACGAACCGATTTTAGAAGGTTCCTGCACAGGTGGCGTTGGCATTTGCCCTCCGAAGGTACCTATTCCATTAGCCATCGGAAAGCCGCCTGGAATTCGTGGTTGAACAGGAAAGCCTCCAGGCTGGTAAAAGGACTGCGGTGACATTTGTGGTGGTGTTTGCATGGGCATTCTCATGCCACCGGGATACATAGGATATTGATAAGGTGGTCGAAATACCATAATGATCTCCTTTCTACTTGTTTTTCATTGATGACATACCTGACTATAGCTATGATATGCAAAGGCTAGTGGGAGGGTTCGATATAGAAACAGAAAACAATGATGACATAGGATCACTGTCTAAAGAAAATGGTCGTTTCTAACCGACAAAAACGGCGAGTGACAACTTCTCGGCGTTTTTCATGATGCTAAAAATTACAGTACCCAGGGTTTCTGGCATTGTGGTATTCGTATTTTTGATTGCATATTCTTCTTATTTCAAGTACCTTTGATAAGGGCTTTTGTTACGGTAATCATAAAACGTTTAAATTATGTTTATGCTTGTAATATATAGGATGTAAATATACCTTAAAGTTCGAATCATGGTACAATGAGAAAGATGTTAGGAGGAACGAATGATGTCAAAATATACTGATTACAATTTTCAGCCATTTTTGCAGGACGCCATTGCAAAACTAGGCTTTACAGAACCGACACCAATTCAAAAAGAAATTATTCCACTTTTATTAAAAGGGAAAAGTGCTATTGGACAGGCACATACAGGAACGGGGAAAACACATAGTTTTTTAATTCCGATAGTTCAACGTATTGATGTAGAGAGACAGGAAGTTCAGGCTGTTATTACTTCTCCTACACGCGAACTAGCACAACAAATATTTGATGCGTTAAATCAGTTAATAGAAGGAACAGCTATTCAAGCAAAGCTATTTATTGGGGGTACGGACAAGCAACGCTCCATTGATAAATTAAAAACACAACCACAAATAGTTGTTGGGACACCTGGACGTATTCGTGATCTTGTTTCAGCACAAGCGTTATTTGTGCATACGGCACCAATCCTAGTTGTTGATGAAGCTGATTTAGCTTTTGATATGGGCTTTATCGAGGATATTGATGGATTTGCTTCTCAAATGCCAGAGAAGCTTGAAATGTTTGTATTCTCTGCAACGATTCCTGAAAAACTTCAGCCTTTCTTAAAAAAATATATGGATGCCCCAGTGCATATCCAAATGAACGATAAGCGACCAGTGGCAGAGGGTATTGATTTTGTGCTAGTGCCAGTACGCTCTAAATCGCGTAATAAACGTTTATTAGAAGTAATTGAAGGTATTAATCCGTTTTTAGCTGTTATTTTTACAAATACACGTAAAACAGCTGAGCAAGTTGCCGGTTATTTAAATGAACATGGTATCCGTTGTGGACAAATCCATGGTGATTTAAGTCCACGTGATCGTAAAAAGATGATGAAACAAATCCGCGATCTAGAATATCAATACATTGTTGCGACTGATTTAGCAGCACGTGGTATCGATATTCAAGGAATTTCCCATGTTATCAATTACGAAATTCCAGAGGACCTAGAGTTCTTTATTCACCGTGTTGGACGTACAGCCCGTGCAGGTAATAAAGGAACTGCCATTACTTTATTTGAGCCATCTGATGAAGATGCAGTAGTTCGTGTAGAGAAAATGGGTATTCCTTTTGTGCAAAAAGACGTTAAAAATGGAGAATGGTCTGAGTTAAAAGAGCGTCATGCACGTAAAAATCGCGTGAAACAAGAGAATGAAATCGATGTGAAAGCGAAGGCATTGGTGCGTAAGCCTAAAAAGGTTAAACCAGGCTATAAGCGTAATATGAAATGGGAAATGGAAAAAATTAAAAAACGTGAACGTCGTTTAAAAGCGCGAGGTAAAAAATAGGGGGTTTTTTACATGCTACTTGGCTCACATGTTTCAATGAGTGGGAAAGAGATGTTGCTTGGCTCAAGTAAAGAAGCACTGTCATATGGAGCAAATACATTCATGATTTATACAGGAGCACCGCAAAACACACGTCGTAAAGCGATTGCCGATCTGAACATTATGAATGGACTACTTCATATGAAAGAGCATGGTATGACAAATATTGTTGTGCATGCTCCTTACATTATCAATATTGCGAATACGGAAAAACCAGAAACATTCCGTCTTGGAGTCGATTTTCTACAATCAGAAATTGAACGCACAGCAGCACTAGAGGCAACGCAAATTGTCTTGCACCCTGGTGCGCATGTAGGTGCGGGTGCTGAAGCTGGAATTGCGAAAATTGTTGAAGGCTTGAATGAGGTATTATCGCAGGATTTCCCTGTTCAAATTGCATTAGAAACAATGGCGGGGAAGGGGACCGAATGTGGTCGTTCCTTTGAAGAGCTTGCTAAAATTATTGATGGTGTCACACATAATGAACGTCTTTCTGTATGCTTTGATACATGTCACACACATGATGCTGGCTATAATATTGTTGAAGATTTTGATGGCGTGCTAGAAGAATTTGATAAAATAATAGGCATAGATCGCATCAAAGTTCTACACATTAATGATTCAAAAAATGTGCGAGGCGCCCGTAAAGACCGCCATGAAAATATTGGCTTTGGCCATATCGGTTTTGACGCATTAAACTATGTAGTGCATCATCCGCAATTAATGGATATTCCTAAAATTTTAGAAACGCCATTTGTGCCTTCAAACAGTGATAGTAAATCGAAGGCAGCACCTTATAAAGTTGAAATTGAGATGTTGCGTAACGGCACATTTAAGCCTGAGCTAATTGAAGCGTTAAAAGGGTAACGAACAAGTGCCCGAAATCAGTTGATGAAGCTGATTTCGGGCACTATTTTGTTATTTTGTAAATAATGCAATAAGTTGACGTGAGCGCTTTCTACCTAATACTGCCTCCACTTCTACAAGGATGTCTTTAGGAATACCTAAAAATAGCCAAGAGAATGTGAATTGCTCCAAATAAGGGCGCAATTTTTTTACCTCAGAAGTCGTAATGTCGAAGCCTTCTTCACGAGCAATCGCGACAATTTCCTTATCAGAGCTTTGTGCTAGTTGCTGTAAAAATTGAATACTCAAAGTCAATCCTCCTTTATCACATGTTATTTTTCACGAAATCATGTACACACTTGCGATTTAGCCATTTGTTAAACATCCATCTTCTTTTCTTTACAAAAACTGCACTTTCCTATATACTTACAACTTGTAAATCGTAATGATTTTGAATTAGAAAGAAGCGATCATGCATGAAGACAACACTTATTGACATCGAAAATGTGTCATTTCAATATGACTATACGCAAGTTTTAAAAAACATTTCTTTTCGTGTAGAAGAGGGTGATTTTTTAGCACTTCTAGGTCCGAATGGTTCGGGCAAATCAACATTATTAAAAATCATTTTAGGTTTATTAAAGCCTCTATCAGGGGAGATCAAATTATTTGGCGAACCAAGCGCAACCTTTAAACATCGCGAATGGATTGGGTATGTCTCGCAAAAATCAAATGCCTTTAATTCTGGATTCCCAGCAACCGTTCAAGAGGTCGTGAAAAGTGGATTAACGAAAAAATTAGGGCTTTTTAAAAGACCAGGACGAGATGCCAAAGGGAAGGTCCAAGAAGCATTAAAGGCTGTTGGTATGGATGCTTTTATGCATCGGAATATTGGTGAACTATCAGGTGGACAACAACAACGAGTTTTTATTGCGAGAGCTTTAGTTAGTGATCCCAAATTGCTCATTTTAGATGAGCCAACTGTCGGTATTGATCATGAGAATGTGCAGTCATTTTATGATATGCTGGCGAAATTAAATCGGGAACAAGGAATTACGATGATTCTTGTCACACACGATGTCGATACGGTATCGAATCGCATTAGCCATGTGGCATGCTTAAATCAAACAATTCATTTTCACGGCTATAAAAATGAATTTGATACTATTTCACAGGATGCACTAGACGCTTGGTATGGTCATTCTGTAAGAAAGATTCATTAGAAGGGGAAGGCACTATGATTGAAGCAATTTTACATTATGAATTTTTACAAAATGCCTTTTTCTCTGGGTTATTAATAGGCATTCTAGCGCCACTTTTAGGTGTGTTTATTGTTGTACGTAGGTTATCCTTGATTGCGGATGCTTTATCACATGTCACACTTGCTGGAATAGCCGGGAGCTTATATATCAGTCAATCGGTAACAGCATTAGCCTTGCTCAATCCTATCTATCTAGGAATACTAGCATCTGTTAGTGGCTCTATTTTAATTGAGCGACTAAGACGCTTGTATAAGCATTATGAGGAGCTTGCCATTCCTATCATTATGTCAGGAGGCATTGGGATTAGTGCGATCTTTATCTCCCTTGCCAGTGGCTTTAGCACAGATTTAATGAGCTATTTATTTGGCTCGGTATCTGCTGTGTCTCGTCAAGATTTATGGGTCGTTATTGGAATTGCTGCTGTTGTCATTCTCTTTTTGTTTTTATTTTTTAAGGAACTGTTTGTTTTATCGTTTGATGAGGAATATGCGAAGGCAAGTGGACTGCCTGCAAGATGGGTTCATCTTTTATTTATGATTGTGACGGCGCTTGTTATTGCGGCGAGTATGCGTATAGTAGGTATCTTATTAGTATCCTCGCTGATGACGTTACCTGTCGCGGCTGCGATGCGCTTAGCAAAAGGCTTTAAGCAAACCATCATCTATGCAATTATTTTTGGAGAAACTGCTGTATTAATTGGTTTAATCAGTGCATTTTATATGGATTTAGCGCCTGGAGGTACGATTGTTGTCACTTCGATTTTAATCTTGTTACTTGTCATCCTAGGAAAGAAAGTGGCATTTAAAATGGCTGCAAAGCAGGGGGAGGTAGCGTAATGAATATTTCAAGAGCGTGGGAAATATTAAAAGAAAATGGCTATAAAAAAACAGATAAACGGGAATTAATATTAGATATGTTTGCTGCAACAGATAAATATCTAACAGCCCGAGATTTATTGGATGTTTTAAAAAAGGATTTTCCAGGGATGAGCTTTGATACGATCTATCGCAACCTTGCTACTTTTGTGAAGCTTGGAATATTAGAAGAAACGGAGCTTTCTGGTGAACGAAATTTTCGAATGCACTGTGAATCTGCTCATCATCACCATCATTTCATCTGCATGGATTGTGGGAATGTTAAAGAGCTTAATCTTTGTCCGATGGAAATGCTGGGAGAAAAATTGCCTGACTATGAGATTGAAAATCATAAGTTTGAAATCTATGGCAAATGCCCGGATTGTAAGCATGAAACTCTGTCAAATGAATACTGACAGAGTTTTTTCTGTGTAAAAAGAGGGTAGTTCCTGTATAGGGCTACCCTCTCAACTTATTAAGCTGCTGTTCTACGAATCGCAACAATTTTATTACAATCTACAATTAAAGGAGAAGCAGCTGCACCTGGCTCAAAGAAGTATGCACAGCAATTTCGTGGATCAAAGGAAATGAAAGTCACACCTAAGAAGCTAATACCGCCAGATAAGAATATATCTAGTGTAGTTGCAAGCTCTAATTTTCTTAATTGTTGGCAAATACAACCTCTACAATTACTGCTCATTTTTGGTGTACATTTTTCTTCTTTTTCGCAAGAACATTTTTCTTCTTTTTCTTTGCGACAATGACATTTTTCCTCTTTTTTCTGACATTTACAGCCTTGCCAGTTCATATGAGTCATATATCGTCTATCTTCCATTGTAATACCTCCCTTCTTCTAGTTTCGTAAGGGTACCCTTACAGTAATAATCTATGTTTGGTGAGGAAAGAGAGGTTGGCAATATGTCCGATAGGCTACTCAATAATCTATATTTTTCTCAAAATCTTGCGTAGTGAGGAAAGCCCTAAGTAAAAAAAATGCTATAAATGCTAAAGCAAGATATTCATATCGGGATAGATTTGCTGTTACACCCACAAAAAAACGACGAGTCATTACAGAAACGTAAATCTTCGTCGTCTACCCTATGATTATTGATGTTTTTGTTGGAAATCTACCATAAAGTCTCGTAAAGCTTCACAAGCCTCAAGAGGTACCGCATTGTAAGTAGAAGCACGACAGCCACCTACAGATCGATGCCCATTTAGTCCAACAAAGCCGGCAGCTTTTGCTTCAGCAAGGAATTGTTTTTCAAGCTCCTCATCTGCCACACGGAATGTAATGTTCATTAATGAACGGCTATCAGTTGTAGCATGGCCTTTATAAAAGCCATTACTATGATCAATGGCATCATAAATTACTTTTGCCTTTAATTCATTGTGTTTTTCAATTTCAGCTACGCCACCTTTAGATTCTACCCATTTCAATACTTCTCCTAGCATGTAGATTCCAAATGTCGGTGGTGTGTTATAAAGCGAATTACTATCGGCATGTGTTGTGTATTTCAGCATAGTTGGAATATTTTTATTCGCTTTTTCTAGTAAATCTTTGCGAATGATGACAACCGTTACACCTGAAGGCCCAAGGTTTTTTTGAGCTCCTGCATAGATGATTCCGAACTTTTCAATATCCACTGGCTTTGACAAAATATCACTAGACATGTCAGCAACTAATGGCACATTTCCTGTATCCGGATAATTTCTCCACTGTGTACCGTAAATTGTATTGTTGGATGTAATGTGAACATAAGCATCATCATCATTGAATTGAATGTCTTCTAAGGCAGGAATATTACGGTATTGATTGTCTTTTGTACTGGCCGCTTCAACAGGTGTACCAAACAATTTAGCTTCCTTGAAGGCTTTCTCAGACCATGAACCAGATAGTACATAGCTAGCTTTTTGATCAGCTGTCAAAAAGTTCATAGGAACCATTGTAAATTGAAGGCTTGCTCCACCTTGTAGGAATAGTACCTCATAGTTTTCTGGAATGGCATAAAGTTTTTTTAATAAAGCAATAGCTTCGTTATGTACGTCGTCAAAAATAGCACTGCGGTGACTCATTTCCATTATGGACATACCTGAATCACGGAAGTTTACTAATTGCTGTTGAGCTCTTTCTAATACTTCTTGTGGAAGTGCAGATGGACCTGCGTTGAAATTGTATGCACGTTGTGTCAAAGTGGTACACTCCTTGTTTGGTTAATAACAGAACTTTACTGGATTATACCGTAATTTTCAAGAGAAAAAATAAAATTCTTAATATTTGAGCAGAATAGCGACAGGCTCGCAACAAAATGTACACAATTGAGCATGTTTTTCGGAGTAAACACGAACGAAACGAAGTTATTTTTTGAAATGAAATGATATTTTTCGTGTTTAAAATATTTTTGTTGAAATATTCGTTTTTAATGTTCGTGTTTCTAGTTGGGTAAATGCTTCAATCTAGATGCCCTAAAATTTGATGTTTGATAAAAGAATTACCTTTCTTTACGACAGGTAATGCAAGTTTTTTGTATAATAATTTAGAGAATAGAAAACGAGGTGTTCATAATGTTTACAGTAGAGAAAGCTTGTTTAGTAGTTGTGGACGTACAAGGAAAGTTAGCGACAATTGTAGATGATAGTGAAGTGATGATTGAAAATGTAGCAAAGTTAGTACAAGCCATGCAAGCCCTTGAAGTACCTACATTATGGCTAGAACAAAACCCTAGTCGTTTAGGAGGAACAGCACTAGATATAGCCCAGCATTTACAAGGACAACCTATTGCTAAAATGGCCTTTAGCGCATGGCAAGAAGAGTCATTTGTAAAGGAATTGAAAGAAACGGGACGTACACAATTTATTGTAACAGGCATTGAAACACATATTTGTGTGTACCAAACAGCAAGACAATTAAAGGAACAGGGGTTTGAAGTAGAGGTTGTAGTAGATGCCGTTTCTTCTCGAACTAAGGCAAATAAAGAAATCGGACTGAGCAAGCTGAATGCACTCGGAATACATTCAACTAGTACTGAAATGATTTTATATGAGCTTTTACAACGTGCTGACCATCCACAATTTAAAACCATTTTACAGCTTGTAAAGTAGAGTTCATCAAAAATAAACTATTGGCTTTATCATACAATCATTGTAATAACAACGATCGGCCCTATATATTTTGCAATTAAGATAATATTTTACCCATTTTATTCACTTTCATATTACGATGAACTTCACTAAGAACCACTGCTATGACCAAATTGTCCATATTTCAATTCAATCCCAGCAATTGGATGTGAATAAAACCATAATATTGTTGCACATTTCTATCGAAAGTGTTTTTTATATATCATCCTTCGAATAGGGAAGAAAAACCACTTGAAACAATATAGAGGCTTTTCCAAAATATACTTTCATATAATAAAAAGTAAAGGGCAGAAACGTTGTTCAGCGTTTCTGCCTTTCAATTTCATATTTATTTTACTCATATCTATTATTTCATGGACAAGAAACCTTCCACTACAATACACAAAAGTGATCCTTTTTTATGCAGGCATCTCAGTTGGTGTTGGTTTAGCATAGCCCTCTTTATAAGTATCATCAATGTACTGACGAATTTCTTTTAGGCTCTTTCCTTCTTTATGCAGTTGTGCTGACTGGACAGCAATCTCCAAGCAAACTAAACACCTTGTTCCATGATCATCCCAGACGATGGAACCATCCTCGCGTTTTTCCTGAATAAAGCAATTTAAATTATTTTTGTGGCCAGCTGATTCGCCACAGCCGCAATAACATGGCATCCATTCTAGGATCTCAGTTGATTGACCAGCGATTTGATAAACTAAGCGAATCTTTTCTTGTTTATCTTCTAAAAAGGATGGAAGGATGTCAGCAGAAGCGGTTTCCTCCTGAATATCACCTGTAGCATGTGAGTGACCTTCATGTGAAGCTTCCTGAGTTTTTTGGTTGGCTTCAGCCTCTTTTTTATCTTCCCCACATGCACTTAATAACAGTAAAGCCAATATAACAAAAATAGAAAGTGTTTTCTTCAAATATAGCGCCTCCTACATGTTTACAATACTTCCATTATAACATTGTTCTCATAAACATTTACAGGCAGCCTTGTTGCAAATCAATGAAATATATCTAATCCACGTGTTTTGTTCATGAAATGTTCCATTTTCTCGCTCAATAACTTTTTTAAGAAAAAGCCAAACAAGATAAAAATAAACCAGAAACCAATTAAGAAGATGAGATCTGTCCAGACAGATGTCCAAATAATCCCTCCAACTGCCTCACGCATCATTTCAATGGCATAGGTAAAAGGTAAAAAAGGATTGATTAGTTGGAAAAACCTTGGTAGTAATTCGATCGGATAAGTTCCACCAGAGCCAGCAATTTGCAGAACGAGCATCACAATAGCTAATGCTTTACCTACATTCCCAAAGACAGATACGAGTGTGTAGACTACGGTTATAAATACGAGACTGATGAAAAGACCAAATAATACAAAATAGGCGGGTGCTTGAATAGAGCCATCAAGTAAGAAAATATCTCCGATGGTAATAATAAGTGTTTGAATAAAAGAAAATGTTGCAAATGTTAATAGTCGGCCAAAGTAAATTTCTCGAATACTGTATGACGTATCTCCATGAAGATTCACAGATAATAAGGAAATTAATAATAAACATCCAACCCAAATAGATAGTACAGTGTAAAACGGTGTCATGGCCGTGCCATAGTTTGCAATTGGGAATACGCGATGTTCCTTTAGTTTAATGGGTTCCTCAAAGAAGTCACGTTCAGCATTGACATCATTTTTTAATAATTGCACAATCTCAGCAATGTCTGCTTCCTCTTCAAGTGTACGTAGTTTATTTGCTAATTCTTTAATTTTTGAACTTAAAGTTGGAAATTCCGTTTGTATTTTTTGAATGGCATTATTGGCTGTTCCTAGTGTATTTTTGGCCTGTGTTAATTTATCTTTTGCCTGAGGAATGAATTGTTTTACATTGGTCAGCATCGTCGAAGCATTCGTTAATGTCTGTTGAGCACTAGATAACGTCGATCGAATTTGCGGTTCTAAACTATCGTTATAGTACGATAGAAATTTTTGCAAATTGGCCGTTGCGTTTTGTGCGATTTGTTGTATGGCAGCGACATCTTGTTTGATGACTTCTTTATCAATAGGCTTTATTTGTTCTATTTTATTTAGAACATCATCATGTAAAGTGTGCAATTGTTGTAATGCGTTAAGTGCGCCTGTAGTTGAATCATTAAAGCTTGGATTACGCTGTAAGGCTTCTCGAATCGTTGTAAGCTGTTCAATGAGTTGTTGGTTGTCTTCGGCATTACTTTCCTGTAAAGAAGTGATGACAGCAGTTAAGGAATCAACCAATTGCTTACGAGTGGTAGCATCTGCTTGAATTAATTTTTGCAATGCTTCCAGCGTTTGAATGCTATTGCTTATGTTATCTTTGGACTTTGTCAATTGATTTTTAATTGCCTCTTTCTTTTCTGCAATAGAAGTTGGATCGACGTTAATATTATTTAATTTAGTAATGATATCTGAAAAATGTTGTGCAATCTGTTGGACAGTTGCGACATCCTTTTTAATAACTGGAGATAGCTCATTAAATAGAGCATCCGCTTCATTTACTAAATGTAAACCCTTCTGAATGGTCGTTAAACCGTCCGTTGTCAATTGTTCCACTTGGGGTATTTGTGTAAGAGCTTGATTCAATAATTGATTGGCATCTTTTCCTTGCTTAGATGCTTGTGTTAAAAATGAGTTGATATCAGGTAAATGCTGTTCTATGGTAAAGACATAGTTTTCAAATTTGCGGAAATCAGGAATATCACGTTCCATTTCAACGCCAATTGTATTAAAAATAGAAAAAAGAGTGCCATTAACAGTCGATACAAATTCATTCGAAACCTGCTGAGTAAGAACACTTGCTCCTTTACTTGTTATTTTAGGGGCAATTGGATTCTTTTTTTCGTTTACATAATAGTCGATATGGGCTTTCGTTGGTTGATCTGTAAGAATCGACGTTAGCTTTTCGGAAAAATCTTTGGGAATGACTATGGCGGCAAAGTAATCGCCATTTTTTAGATGATCAATCGCTTTTTTCTCCGTTTCTAACTCCCAAGTAAAACTTTTATTTGTCCGTAAATTTTCTATAACTTCCTTTCCGACATTAATTGTATCCCCTCGGACATTTGTTCCAGTATCTTCATTTACAATAGCAATCTTCATATTAGATGTGTGGGCGTATGGGTCCATGGAGGCATAAATATTAAGCCAGGCATAAAGAGATGGAAGGAAGATGAGCCCTCCTATAATGACAGCTACAACCCAGTTTGTAACAATGTTGCGAATATCCTTTGAATAAATTTGAAACACATGCTGAAACGAGTTTTTCATTTAATCACCCCACATTCAAATTTTGCATGAACTCTCATTATGTATGTTCCCAAATTCACTTAAAATTATGTTATAAATGTGAAATATCTTCATTTAAAGGCAAATTAGTTTACTAGGTTTTTGAAAAACTTTATAATCAATCGCGAATACACTAAAACTAGGCTTTTAGTGTGAAAAAGGAGGTCACTACTTTAGTGAAAAAATTATTAATTATTGGTTCCGTTATTGTTGTCTTATTTGCAGCAATTATTGTGCTTACCAATGTCTCAAACAAAAGTAAGTTAGAAAGTGCAAACAACCCCTATGGCGATAAAAAGCTAAAACAAGAAACAATTGATCAATTAGATGATGAAAACTATCAAAACATTATGTTACCAGATGAACTAGAAGCTAAAATTAAAGCGGGTGAACCGGTCAATGCTTACTTCTTCAGTCCAATTTGTGTACACTGTCAAGCATTTACACCAGAGTTAATGCCAATTGCTGATGAATTAGGTGTTGATATTGCACAATTGAATGTCTATGAATATGAAGATTTATGGGAGAAATATAATATTGAAGCAACGCCAACATTTATTCGTTTCGAAGATGGTAAAGAAGTAAATCGCTTTGTAGGAGCTCTTAAAGAAGAAGATTTAAGAACATTCTTAAATACTGTTGTGTTAAAAAAATAGAGAAAAGCGAGATTGTGTCAAATTTTGATACAATCTCTTTTTGTTTTTGTAGTGTATACTAAAAATACTGAAAAGTTGTACACTGGAGGAAATGTCAATGTCAATGGATGAATATTTTTATAATGGCGAGCTAATGAAATGCTATGAATTAGCGAAGAAGGTAACAAATGAAGAGGAAAAAGCACTGGCACAAAAATATATCAATTTATTAGAACAGTATGAATTGGATCACTATCCAAAGCCAACTGCTCATTTAGAAGTTCAGCATACAGAACGAGCTGACGAAAGCTATCCAGAATCTGATCTAGTAGCTGAAATACGTGCAATAAAAGATGAAGCGGCATTTGCGAAGCGTATTCAGCAATTGGAGGAAGTGGCGAAAACAGGAACACCATCAGATAAAGCACAATCCTTTTTTACACAAGGGGAGCTGTTCTTATTTGCACATCATTACAATGAGAGTGTTCACTGCTTCCAACAAGCAGTGAAGGAAAATCCAAATAAAGCTGTCTATTGGGGGATCACAGGGCAGACGATGCACCGCTTTGGCTGGATACCTTTCGATGCGCTTGGTTATTTGGAGCAAGCGATTCAGCTAGATCCCACAAATCCTCGTTGGAAATGGAATAGAGCTCTTGTACTTATTCAATTAGCCAAGGATCTGCAAATGGCTCCATTTATGGCGAATGCGGCACTTACTTTGGAGGATGCGCTGGCTTCTTGTGGCGAAGAGCAAAAATCATTGAAAGATGCCATTCAAAATACAATCGACAATATGGATAGCTATGTTTTCTCATAAGATAATCGGATGTTTCCAAAAGCTACGGAGACATCCTTTTTACTTAGAAATCAAGTGAGCTGGGTTCGTTGCCATATTTCACAATCATGGTATGATAAGAAAGAAAATGATTTGTAGATATAAAGGACGGATTTTTATGGCACAAGAAGTGGCAAATAAGTTTATTGAAAACGTTTGTAATCATTTAGTTCGCAATATGAATATCACAAAAGTGGAAGAGCATTTTAAAGAAACAATTGCCATGCAGCGACAATCAGCTAAAACGTCAACGGACTTTTGGGATATGCTAATGGTTAATATGCTTTATTTTACTGAAAATGAACAGGCGTGGGAGCAAGAATTTTTAAAAATGCTTGAAGCGAAAAAGTGGCTAGAGCCTGCAGCTTTGGAAGAGGAATTATTAATGCATCAGATGAGAATTCGTCAACAAGTGGCTGAGCAACTAGATGCAGCAAAGGACTTATTCCACAAGCAGTATGAGACGGAAGGCATGACGGAGGAAGCGATTATTTATGACTATGCGTATAGCTCTGCTGGTCATTCCATGCGCATGGATTTATTAACTGTTCTTGTATCAACGCCAGAGCAATCAACAATTCTCTTTGACGCAGATCCACAAGAGACTATCCGTATTGTTAATGGCTATATTGCTTACCATACAGATGGATTGATTAATAAAACGAAATTATGCTAACTTTGTTACAAAGGTTTACGTGAAAGGAAATTGATTGAATGAATACACCATTTACTTTTAAACATACACAACCAACAAATATGGACCCTACTAAGAAATACCCAGCTATTTTTTTACTGCATGGTATGGGCAGTCATGAGGATGATTTACCACAGTTAGTGCAGGAATTCAAAGAGCAATGTCATATTTTTAGTTTACGAGGGCCAATTACCCAACATCCTGGCTATGCTTTTTTCACCATTCAAGAGGTAGGGCAACCAGATCGTGCTATCTTCGATAAAGTGTTAGTGGCATTACAACGATTTATATTAGAGGCCATTGATGAATATCAAATTGATCCTCATAAAGTATTTGTATTAGGCTTTAGCCAAGGTGCAGTATTAGCTCAATCACTTGCCTTTGTTATGGGGAATTTAGTGACTGGTATCATCGCATTAAGTGGCTATACACCAAAATTTGTTACTGAGGAATATGCCATCCGCTCTGTAGACCATTTGCATGCTTTTATTTCACACGGCGATTATGATTATGTAATACCTTCTCAATGGGGCATGGAAAGCAAAGAGATCTTTGAACAATTTGGTGCTACGGTGACATTTAAACAATATCCAGATGGTCATGGTGTAACGCCAGAAAATATGCGTGACCTTGTGACGTTTTTAGCACAGCAACTACAGGAAGAAATTCAATAAGTAGAAATCCGAGGCAAAATATTGTCTCGGTTTTTTTAGTTGCTTCAACATGAAACATTGCATTAAATTATTTTTCTCCAATAGTGATTGGAAGAATCGAGTCAAGAAGGTTCAAATTCATGTCAGTCGGTGGTATCATAGAAGATGTTGTGAATGAGCGTGCTTTATTAGATGAAAACATGTACTTTATGTGAACATAGAGACAGAACCCATCTAAAAGGGGTAAAATAATAATTTGATGTGCTAGATGCAAATTTTGTCGCTTCGTATCGAGGGAAGCGTATAGAAATTATGGAGAAAAGGAATTAAAATGAATGGAACAAAATCTGAAAACGGAGCATAAACCGCAATCCTCACGTGGGAATTCATCACGCTCTACTATTTTAGCGCAAACAGTCAAAACAGGGATTATTAAATCCAATTTAATTCCTATGTGGGCTGGTTTAACGCTAGGCATGTACAAAAATAAAATGGCGTTTATAGACAATATACCTGAAATCATTTTTTCAACAATCGGTTCCGCCCTTGTAATTGGAGCAGCAGGGGCATTTAATAATGTCTATGACCGTGATATTGATGCAATTATGCCCCGTACACAAAATCGACCAACTGTAACAGGGGAAATGTCAGCGAAATCGACTTTATCATTAGCTGTCGTCATGTTAATTATTGGAGTAGCTGTGTTAGCACTTGCTTCACCATTAGCTGCTGCATTTGGGTTATTAGGTGTATTCCTATATGTTGTTCCATACACAATGTGGACAAAACGTCGTACGATATATAATACGGAAATTGGCAGTATTAGTGGTGCAGTACCACCATTAATTGGATGGTCTGCTGTCTCTTCAGACGTTACGCACCCTGCAATACTAGGCTTATTTTTTGTAATGGTGATTTGGCAAATGCCTCACTTTTATGCCATTGCGATTCGCAAACGTATAGACTATGAAGCAGCTAGTGTGCCAATGCTACCTGTTGTAAAAGGAATGCGCCGTACGTATTATCAAACTAATTTTTATTTAATCTTATTGATTTTATCAAGCTTTTTATTTGGCTCGTTAAGTGTAGGCATTATGCTTGTGGCTTTAATATTAAGTATTGCTTGGCTCGCGATGAGTATTTATGGTTATCACAGTAATACAGATCAAGTGAAATGGGCTACTAAAATGTTTGTCTTTTCACTATTCCATATGACAATACTATTCTCAACAGTCATTGTGTACTCCCTAGTAGGGGTTATCTTTAAACTATATTAATAACCCTATTACGCCTCTGCATGTTGAGCTTACAAAAACAAAAAAACCAACAAGTTAGTCTTCACTTGTTGGTTTTTTATTATCCACTGAAAAAATTCGGCGACTTGGCCACTCAAATGCATGCAATTGTCCGCCAAAAACAGCGCCACCATCAATGCCAATGATATTATTTTCCCCAAAATACACCCGATAATCGGTTGGATTTTGATGTAGATTATAAGTAGGGGTATGGCCAAAGATAACCGTTTTCTCCCCATGATAGCCTGCATGGAATTCCTCACGAATCCAAAGCAATCTCATAGGATCGGTGTCAGCTATAGCGACTTCGGGTACAACACCACCATGGACAAAAATAGCATCCTCTAATTCAATATAGATGTCAAAGGTTTCGATTAATTGTAAATGTTCTTCAAGTTTTGGCAATGTTTTAATAAAGCTAGGCAAAGTATTGCTTTGGATCGCTTCCTCAAAGTCTTCTAATTGGTAGCCATAGCTTGCCAGTGTGGCCTCTCCACCACATAGCCCCACCCAATGGTTCCATGGCTTAGCAAGGCCAGAACGGCAGGCATTCAGCATGATGGCCTCGTGGTTTCCTAGCAACACCCTTGCACCCAATGCTTGTAGTTCACCAACTAAATTTAATACACCACTAGAAGAGGGACCTCTGTCGATGTAATCACCAAGTAAAAAAAGCTGGTCGCTTTGTGGATCGTAGTTTGCTTTTAAAAGCAATTCTTCTAACAGCCCTAGTTCTCCATGTATATCACTAATTGCTAGTATTCGATTCATTTACGAGCATCCTTTCTAATAGTACCACTACTTTTCAGTATAGAGAATTATTCTACAAATTTCGACTGTTCCAGCTTCTCTTGGACTTATTTTATAGAACTTTCAAAGAAACAATTCTCTTACTACTATTTTTTACTTTATCATATGATAGGTGATTTTATTTCTTTATTCATTTGTCTAGTGGGATGAGGGGAAGAGAGGGGATAAGACCACGCATAACAGTAGAAGCAACTAGTAAAGCTTCTACTGTTCGAGCAAAGAAAAGTAGCTTGCTATCAGATTAAAGCTTCAATTTTTCCCATGCCTTCGTAGCTATTTGTTCATCAAAGGTTGAAATAAGGCGAAAGTTATTGTTGTCTAAAATGCGGAAATGCTGGCTAATGACATTTTGCTGTAAACGAAAACCATCATGCTCACTTATATTTTTCCACCATATGTATCCACCCATTGTTTTTTCTTTTGGCTGTAATGTGCCATTATTCGCAATTAAATCTACAACCTCTAAAGGATCGCCACCAAGCTCATGCTGTAAAATGGTGCTGTCACGACATAGCGTGCAAACGGCAACAGTGGTTGTCCATCCTGCTAGAATACGACCTTTTTCAATTTGGACTAGTGTTTTCTTGGAAAGTCCTAGTAAATCACTCATTTGATCCTGTGTAAAAGTTTTTTCTGTGCGGATTAATTTCAGTTTTTCTGAAATGAGTGTGATTAATTGTTCACGATTCATCCTAAACACCCCTTATTTTCAGATTGTTATGTTCCATTATACATGAAAGTAAGATGACGTGTTTCTGTTTCAATAGTGGGTTGGGAAGAGAAACGAGGTAAAAGGAAACAGACTGTTCATTATAGAACAGTCTGTTGAATGTTAAATCTCATATTTTTTCGTATCGGAGATGACACGGAAGTGGATGCCTTTAATTTGTGCGCTCACTTTATGGCGAAGCGTATCAATATCGACTAGCTCCTCTTTATTTTGAACACATTCAGCAATCTCCTGTAAAAGCTTTGTAAAGGCTTCTTTAAATAAAGAACGCATATTATCGAAATCTAGACTGCGAAAACTGCCATCAATATCGAAAGCTTCTACAGAGTTTAATTGCTTAGAAGCACCCGCAAAACGATCGTCGTACACTGTGTAGTTTTCATCTGTCACTACGATAATATATAGGACCTCGCCTGTAATTGTTTTTAGTTCAATATTTGTTTTGTGTTTTTTCACATCAGAAATAATATGAATACCGTCTGAATGATATAGCTTAAATAATGTCATGAATATTGCCTCCTGAAACTAGAATCCTATTGCTATACTCATTATATAGTGCGATGGCTATTAATGGAATAAGGAATAATTTTTTGGGAGCCTTGCTATACCATTACATTTGTACTTCTGTTATGACGGAGGCTGTTTTTCTGAGAGGTCGAACCTCGATATAGTGAATTTGATGTCCTTGCTGCTCATAGATGCTAAAAACAAAGGAGTCGAGCTCAATGTTTTTTGATGCTTTAATGCCATTATTGACAGTTAAGAACCAACCACCTAAAGTTTCTACTTCCTCTGCATCTAGCGTAATGTTTAATAGATTTTCAACATCCTCTATAAGCATTTTTGCATTTAATATATAGTGATGATCTGTAATTTTTCGAATATCTGCAATTTCATCATCATCAAATTCATCTCGGATTTCACCAACAATTTCTTCTAAGATGTCTTCAACAGTCACTAGTCCAGATGTACCTCCATATTCATCCATTAAAATGGCCATATGGATGCGCTCTTTTTGCATGCGTACGAGTAGTTCCTGAATAGGAATTGTTTCAATGACTCGAATAACTGGGTTAATGAAATCTTCCAGTACTAATGACTCGTCTGTAAGTTGTTCGAGTAAGCCGTGTGTAAAAAGTTCCTTTGCATTGATAAAGCCTAAAATATTATCGCGGTCACCATCAAAAATAGGGTAGCGCGTATATTTTTCAGCGGCAATAGTATGAATGATCGTTGTAAAGGATTCATTTTGTTCAATCCCGACAATTTCTGTTCTAGGAACCATGATTTCACGAGCAATACGTTCATCAAATTCAAAGACATTATTCACATATTTCAGCTCGGATTTATTAATTTCACCACTTTTAAAGCTTTCAGATAGCAATAAACGCAATTCTTCCTCTGTATGTGAAAGCTCATGTTCACTAGCAGGCTTCATGCCAAATAAACCAACCAAAACGCGTGCAGAGCCATTTAAGAACCAAATGAACGGATACATTATTTTATAGAAAAACATAATGGGCTTTGCAAATAGAAGGGTAATCGTTTCTGCCTTTTGAATGGCTGCAGTTTTTGGAGCTAACTCACCAACTACTACATGTAAAAATGTGGCAATGGCAAAGGCCGTACCAATCGTAAAGATCGTCATATACTTATCTGAAATGCCGACCATTTCAAATAGAGGATGAAGCATAAATTCAAACGTTTTTTCTCCAACCATCCCGATACCAAGGGCTGTTACTGTAATACCTAATTGGCAGGCAGATAAGTATTCATCTAAATGACTAACAACATGTTTTGCAGCAATCGCTTTTTTATTGCCCTCTGCAATTAGCTGATCCAATCTTGAGGAACGTACCTTTACAATGGCAAATTCTGTTGCCACGAAAAAGCCTGTTAATGCTAATAAAATGGTAAAAATCGATAAGTTTATTATGGTCTCCAAATAGTCGTTCTGTAGAAACAGAACGTCACCTCCTAATTATGAATGAGTAATAGTAAAGATTGCATTAAGGCAATACTTTCAGGGGAAACGTTTTTCTTTATATGTTCAATTTTTTTATGATCTTGCTTATCTAGTTGTTCTAGCAGAGAAGTGACATCATGCTCTAAGTCTTGCATTTTTAAACGAAGCATTTGTACGTCAATTTCTTCATATGGTGTGATGTTCATTTCATGTTGGATTTCCACAAGTGTAAGCCCCTGTTGTTTGCGTCGTTCAATAAAATGAAGCCGTTCAATCATAGTAGAGTCATAGTAGCGATAATTCGTTGCAGAACGCTCTGCATCCAACAAACCAATATTTGTATAGTAATCAATTGTTCGTTTCGTTATGCCAGTTTTTTCTGCAAGCTCGCCAATTTTTAATTTATCTGTCCCAATGCAAACACCTCCAAACCATCACGTGATGCTTTAATTATAACGTGATGGTTTTTATTAATTCAAATGATTGGTATCGATATTTCAAAATTGTAAGATTTCTTCAATGGAAAAAATAACGTTTCTGACACAGTTGAATGCCAGAAACGTTACTATGTTCATGGAAGTAAATAGGTATCATATAGGTGATGGAGTGCATCTTCACCATTTTGTTCTAAGAGAATTTCCCCGTTATATGTAAGAGTTACTTTTGTTTGAGAGCTATCAATTTTGTCATCGATTATTTTACATGAAACGGTCACAACACCAGCTTCAGCAAGCATTTCTTTCATCTCTTTATTCCATGACTGGTCAGAAAATAGTGGGGGCTGCCAAGTACCTCTCACATGTAGCTCATTTTTTTCGGGGTCATAATCCCAGCGTATGTCACGTAAAATAGTTTTAAATAGGTCATTAACTGTAAATGATGTGTCTTGATAGTTAATGTCTATAGCGCGTATAGCATGTACATCTCGACTAACTGCACTAGCTGCGGAGTTGGCCGCTGAATTGATGCCCGAAGCAGCATCCTTTATTTCTGATATTCGATCACCGCAGCCAGACAGTAGTGCACAGATGCATGACATACAAGCAACTTTTGTCATCCATTTCACAAGTAGTCCCTCCAGTCTAGTAAGTTGTTATTACTATCTTATCGAAAAGAAAAATATGAAGAAAGGGCATGAAGGCGGCAGATTGTGACGGTTTTGCAACGATGCGACCTCCACTTGATTGTTCGGCATTTTGGAAGTATAAAAGTCTGAAAATTTAGTAAAATATTGAGGAGAAAGGGAGCGGTTTGTGATGAAAATTAATGATGAGATGCTTGATCGATTAGGGACGTATTTTGTTTATCATGCTGTTTATGATACTTATGGTATTACCTTTGAAAACTTTGTGGAGCGTTGGTTACGAGGAATTCTGGAGGTTTAGTGAAAAGGAATTGAACTTGCCATCATGGGCTCAATTTTTTTGAATATGCATGTTTATTCAAAATCTATGACATATAACGGTAGAATGAAAAGAGTCGTGTCCATGTTGGAACACGACTCTGTCTTATTTGAAATAATTTGTGATAAATTGATTTGCTTCATGCCAGTTATAAACCCTTACAACGTTGTCAGGGACAGCCAGACGGTTATACGGTGTATCAAATAATACGACAGGAATTTTTAGCTCTTCAGCAAGCATCACCGCATTATCGTGCTTATCCTCAAAAAAAGCTTCTACGTGATGTTTTTTTGCAGCAGCCAATTTATCATGGCTACCGAGAAGCTCGATATGATCGTAAGGGATAGCTTGCGTTTTAAACCAATTAACAGTGATATCTGCTACATTTTCACCTCGTGCAGAAATATAATACAGCTCGAAATTGTTTTTCCAAGCAGTTAGAATATTTTTTGCATCTTTTGCTACTTCAGAGACTTCATACATGTATGGCTCATTTTCCTTAAACCATGTGTTAAAGGCACCTCGGTCAACAGGGTGTGGAAAGGCAGATAAAAAATCGTATTCGCAAACATCATCAAGCGTAATATTTACGTTATATTGTTTATTAATATGTGGAATGAGTGTACTTGGACATGTTACAGTCCCATCAATATCAATACCAAAGCGGGGCTTTTTCATGCTAGTACCTCCTTAGGCATTCGCTTTTTGAGCTTCTTCTGCTGCGCGCTTTTCTTCCATTTCTGCCGCTAATTTATCAATTTCTTTTTTCAGCTCTTCCACCATTGTTTCTTCAGGGACTTTACGGACCGTTTTCCCTTTCATGAATAGTAAGCCTTCGCCACGTGCACCGGCAATACCGATATCTGCTTCACGTGCTTCACCAGGGCCGTTTACTGCACAGCCTAATACAGCTACTTTTAAAGGTACATTTAATTTCGAAATATATTCTTCTACTTCATTGGCAATGGAAATTAAATCAATCTCAATGCGTCCACATGTTGGACAAGAGATTAGGGTAGCCATGTTTGAAGCTAGACCAAATGATTTTAATAGTTCTCGTGCTACTTTTACTTCTTCTACTGGGTCAGCAGATAGTGAAATACGCAATGTGTTCCCAATTCCTTTTGATAGGATGGCTCCAAGTCCTGCTGCTGATTTTACGGTACCAGCAAATAGCGTACCTGATTCAGTAATACCTAAATGTAGCGGGTAATTAAAGGCCTTAGAGGCTTTTTCATAGGCTTCAATAGCAAGATTTACGTCAGATGCCTTCATCGATACGATAATATCGTGGAAGTCCAAGTCTTCCAAAATTTTAATATGGTGAAGAGCCGACTCAACCATACCATCCGCTGTAGGATAGCCGTATTTTTCTAAAATATGACGCTCTAATGAACCAGCATTTACACCAATACGGATTGGTATACCTTTTGCTTTGGCAGCATTGACAACCGCTTCTACTTTTTCTTTACGACCAATATTACCTGGGTTAATACGTACTTTATCAATACCATTTTCAATGGCTTTTAATGCTAATCTATAGTCAAAATGAATATCAGCTACTAATGGAATATGGATACGTTTTTTAATTTCAGCAATCGCATCTGCTGCACGTTCATCTGGTACAGCAACACGAACAATCTGACAGCCTGCTTCCTCAAGACGAAGAATTTCCGCAACTGTTGCTTCTACATCATGTGTTTTGGTTGTACACATACTTTGAATGAATAATTCATTACTACCACCAATTGTTAAGTTACCGACACGTACAGGACGTGTATTTGAACGGTGACAAATTTCACTCATTAACTTTCTCTCCTTTTCGGGCCACTATTTTCAGCCTTCACTGTCATTTATTTTAGCAGTGTAAGAAAATAAGGACAAGGAAGAAACGCTAACTTTTCATTTTAGGCATTTGTTTTCAAATTCAAACGAGAGAGGAAGCTTGATATTTTCACCAGGAATTAGTGCTTGTAATTGTAAGTGTGGGTTTAAGTTATAAAAAAGTTGTAAGCGTTCTGGAAAGGTCATGGGAACTTTTGCAGGGTGTAGGGCAAATAGGCTATGAATGGTATCTCCTTCAATCGTTTGTACTGTAATATAATTGGGCTCACGCTGTTTCTCACAAAGTCCATTTTCTGAGTTTTTCGTGGTTAAAGCAGCCAGCGGTATGGACCCTTCTGTTAAATCTACTTTGACAACAAAGGCGATGACAATGATGATAGCTGTTAAGATGAATGCGCGCAAAAAATCCCCTCCTTTTCTACACTATATTTAGAAGAGGGGGGATTCATGCACATTATTTTATATTTGGTTGTTTCGGATATTTTGTAAAGGCCACAATTAATAGAGTAACAGTTAATAATAAAGAGAGTACAGAGATAATGGTACTGTTAATTGGTAAATAGTCTGCTAGCATCGATAGTAAAGTTGCCCAAGTAATAGCAAAAGTAGTTGTTCTCCAGATGTGACGATATTCTCCACGGCGTTTCATCACTTTAAGGATAAATAAACCAGCTAAAGCATAAAGAGCAATTTGTGCAAAGATGAGCATCGTTGTAAAGACAAAAAGCATCAGAAATGTGAATGGATATAAGAGCCATTTAATGCCATCTATGTATTCGGTTAAACCATTGAAATTATCCATATCAAACATATCGACTGACATACCAGCCGCAAAGCGACCTAAAGAGAATACGGATACGATGGTAATGAGTAGAAAAGTATATTGAATAACCTTTCCAATAGGTAATAAACGATAGGCTGCTAGTTTTTTAGGATGAATAAGACTATCGATAAAAAGCTGTGAGTGTTTCATGCTATATCTCCTCCAAGTGATAGTTTAACATGTTCGTAGAGGACAAGGTATGAAAGAAGTATAAATGAAGTCAGTTTAGATGATAAAATGTTAACATTATGTAAAGAAGTTAAAGGATTTCTTTACTTTTTGTTTGTAATCATTTAATGATTAGAAATAGAGTAGAGATGTAAGAATTGGAGCGAAAATAATTGACAATCGATTGGCAAAGCATACTCTTTCAGTTTTTAGGTGGGTTAGGGGTATTTTTATTTTCCATTAAATTTATGGGAGAGGGGCTTCAGAAATCAGCGGATGATCGTTTACGTGAATGGTTAAATCGCTTTACCACTAACCCGATTATGGGCGTCTTAGTGGGCATCATTGTAACAATTTGCATTCAATCAAGTTCGGCAACAACAGTAATCACTGTGGGGTTAGTGAGTGCTGGTTTTTTAACATTACGTCAAGCAATCGGCGTAATTATGGGGGCAAATATTGGTACTACCATTACAGCTTTTATTATTGGGATTAATATTGGTATCTATTTTTATCCTTTGCTAGCTATCGGTGCGGGTTGTCTATTTTTCTTGAAAAAAGCAACGTATCAACATATTGGTCAAATACTATTTGGCTTTGGGGGTTTATTTTTAGGACTAGAATTGATGAGTGCTAGTATGCAGTCATTACATCAACTAGCAGATTTCGCATCCTTAACGCTTCATTTAAGTAATCAACCAATATTAGGTGTATTTTTAGGGTCCATTTTTACATTACTAGTGCAAAGCTCTACTGCAACAGTTGGTGTGCTGCAAGGTTTATATGCAGAACATTTAATTGGCTTAGATGGTGCTTTACCGATATTATTTGGTGAAAATATTGGCACGACCATTACAGCGGTTTTAGCTTCTCTTGGTGCCTCTATCTATGCAAAACGTGCAGCTGCAGCACATGTACTTTTTAATGTCATTGGCACGATTATTTTTATGATATTTTTCACACCATTTATGCAATACGTACAGTGGGTGAGCGGGGTATTTCATTTAGAGCCTCGCATGCAAATTGCTGTAGCACACGGCTCTTTCAATGTCTTTAATATGATGATTCAATTACCATTTATAGCTGGACTAGCGGCATTGGTTACAAAGTTACTACCAGGACATGATGGCAATATTAATGTAACAACAAAGCATTTAGATCCAACATTTATTGATTCCTCTCCAGCCATTGCACTTGGCCAAGCGAAAGAAGAAGTTTTACGAATGGGTGAGCATGCTTTACGTGGATTAGAAGAAACATTTTTATATATGAAAACCGGTGAATCTGAACATATTCCTACGGTTTTACAATTAGAGGTTGGACTTAATCATTTAGATAACGAGATTACGGATTATTTAGTCATGGTGTCTAAGCAGCCTCTTTCTCGTGCAGACTCAGTAAGACACCATACCCTATTAACAAATGTGCGAGACTTTGAACGGATTGGCGATCATTTTGAAAATATAATAGAACTTTTACAATACAAGGATCACCATGAAGTGAGCTTAAGTAAATCAGCAAGACAAGATTTGATTGGTATGTTTAGTTTAGCAATAGAGGCTGTAAGGAAAAGCATAGAAGCACTGGATACGGCGAGCTTAAGTTTAGCCCAAGAAGTGACAGAGTTAGAAAGCTTGATTGATGACATGGAGGATAAACTCCGTCAAAAACATATTGCACGATTGAACACTAATGAATGTAGTGGGGCTGCAGGGATTGTCTATATGGATATTGTCAGCAATTTGGAACGCATTGGGGACCATGCGGTAAACATTGCAGATTCTATTTTAGGTATTCGTCATTAGCGACATGAAACTTTTCGCTTTGTTAATCCGTATGAAAGGCAACGCACGATAAAAGGAGAGAAACTGTATGGAAGTTGTTGGCTGGATCTTAGTGATTGCCTGCTTTATTATTTCATTTGTTGGTTTAGTGTATCCCATCATCCCGGGTGTTCTGTTTTTGGTTGGTGGATTTTTGCTATATGGCGTATTTTTCTCATTCGCAGACTTAAACTGGTGGTTCTGGGTGATAGAAATACTATTTGTAGTGTTATTATTTGGAGCCGATACTGTGGCAAATGCGTTTGGTATAAAAAAGTTTGGGGGCTCCAATGCTGGCATGTGGGGGAGTACCATTGGTTTATTAATTGGTCCATTTGTTATTCCAGTGGCAGGGATTTTAATTGGCCCATTTTTAGGTGCAGTGATCGCAGAATTAATTGTTGAAAAACGCACATTTAGTGAGGCAGTGAAAAGTGGTGTAGGCTCCTTAATTGGCTTTTTAACATCTACAGTTGCCAAAGCTGTCATTCAAATTGTGATGATCATTGTATTTTTTATCGCGATTTAGCCTTCACTTTTGATGTTTAATGATTGTGACGTAAGGGTAAGATAGTAAACGTATCGGTATTTCGGTCAAAAGGCTGAAATCTTCAAATTGAAGTATTTTTCGTTGAATGGTTTGACCAATTTTGATAATCTAAGGATGTACTAATTATTTCTTATTTTAGGGAGGAACTTAACAATGGCTTACGAATTACCACAATTAACTTACGCTTATGATGCATTAGAACCACATATCGATGCAAAAACAATGGAAATTCACCATTCTAAACACCACAATACTTATGTAACAAACTTAAACGCAGCAGTAGAAGGTACTGAATTTGCTGAAAAGGATATTAACGACTTAATCGCAAATCTTGATGCTCTTCCAGCTGACAAACAAACTGCTGTACGCAACAACGGTGGCGGACATGCTAACCATACATTATTCTGGGAAGTAATCGCACCAGGCGGCTCAAATACACCAGTTGGCGAAGTAGCAAAAGCAATCGATGCTAAATTCGGTTCTTTCGATGCTTTCAAAGAAGAATTTGCTAAAGCTGCTACAACTCGCTTTGGTTCAGGTTGGGCTTGGTTAATCGTTGATGGTGACTCAGTTGCTGTTACGTCTACTCCAAACCAAGACTCTCCAGTAATGGAAGGTAAAACACCAGTTCTAGGCTTAGATGTTTGGGAACACGCATACTACTTAAACTACCAAAACCGTCGTCCAGATTACATCGGTGCATTCTGGAACGTAGTAAACTGGGATGTAGTAGAAGCTAAATTCCAAGCTGCAAAATAATAATGTTAAGTAAATGGCTATGCCAACGGTGAGCAATCACTGAGGCATAGCCTTTTTTGTTGGAAAAAAATGTTCAAGTTTGCAGCTTGGAATTGTTAATCTGACGAATAAAGGATATCGAAATGTTAGGTAGCAGAAAGTAAGGCAACCTTTCTTTAGAAAGACCGTCAAATAAATGATGTTTTCCACAAGAATTCGTAAGTGCGTGCTTTTCTGTCATACCTTCGAATGGTATACTTAGTATCGTGTATTGAAATGATTAGAAGATGAGGAGGGGAATACATATGCGCAAAGCACCAGGAAAAAACCGCGCGGCGAGTGTTAAAGCAAAACATCACTCTAATTTAACATTTCGTATGAATATCCTTTTCTTTGCAATATTTATCGTATTTTCAATGTTAATATTTAGACTTGGCTATATGCAAATCGTCAAAGGGGAAGATTATGTACGTATTTTAGAACGTACAGAAGAAGTTCCTGTCAATACAAGTGTGCCTAGAGGTCGCATGTATGATCGTTACGGACGTATTTTAGTAGATAATCACCCAGAAAATGCGATTACGTATACGAAAATGCAAACGACAACATCAGAGGAAATGCTCGATATCGCGAAAAAGTTAGCACAATTAATTGAACAACCAACAAATCGTGTCACACTGCGTGATAAACAAGATTTCTGGATACTCAAAAATCACGATGCTGCCTATGAAAAGGTCACAAAGGCAGAAGAAACAAAGATCCGAACAAAAGAAAATATTACAACAAGTCAAATCAATGCAGAGATTGATAAACTGGTACGAGAACGTATTACGAATGAAGAGCTTTTACAATTAACAGAGGAAGATTTAGAAGTATTAGCTATTTATCGAGAAATGGTGTCTGGCTATAATTTATCTCCTCAAATTATTAAAAGTGAAAATGTATCAGCAGAAGAATTTGCACGTGTATCTGAGCGTTTAACTGAACTGCCAGGTGTTAACACAACAACAGACTGGAAACGTGTAAAGTTATCATCTTTATCTATTCTTGGACGTACAACGGTTCCAACAAAAGGGATACCGAAAGAGAAGCTCAATTATTATTTAGCACGTGACTACTCACGTAATGACCGAGTGGGAGAAAGTTATATTGAAGCCCAATATGAAGAATTACTACAAGGTCAAAAAACAGTCGTCAAAAATATTACCAATAAAAAAGGACAGGTAGTCGATACAGTTACCACTTATGAAGGGGAGCCGGGTAAAGACTTAATCCTATCATTGGATAGTGAGTTGCAAGCTGCAACGGATAAGATTGTAGAAGAAGAACTGCTTAATTTAAAGGCACTTCCTGGATCGTACTTATTAGATCGAGCCTTTTTAATTATGATGGACCCGAATACAGGGGACATCTTATCTATGGTTGGTAAGAAAATAGAAAAAGACCCTGAAACGGGGAAAAATATAATTGTTGACTACTCATATGGATCATTTACAACAGCCTATGAATCAGGTTCGTCTGTTAAGGCAGCAACCGTTCTTACAGGGTACAATCAAGGCGTTATTTCGATGGGCACTTCGATGGGAGATGAGCCGATTAAATTAGCTAGCACAGAACCTAAAGCGTCTATTTTTAACCGAAGTGGCTATGTACCAATGAATGACCAGTTGGCATTAGAACGTTCTTCCAACTCTTATATGTTTAAGATTGCGCTGTTAATTAATGGAACACCGTACAGTTATGGTATGCCTTTACGTTTAAAGGATGATACATTCCCAAAAATGCGTAATAACTATGCGCAATTTGGTTTAGGTGTAAAAACAGGCATTGACTTACCAAATGAATTTAGTGGGGTACGAGGTCCATCAGGGCCAACAACGGGTGGTAAAACACTCGACTTGGCGATTGGTCAGTATGATACGTATACACCACTTCAATTAGCACAATATATTTCAACTATTGCTAACGGTGGCTACCGTATTCAGCCACATGTTGTAAAAGAGGTTCGTGATCCTTCACAGGATGGGAAGCAATTAGGACAGTTAGTGACTGAAGTAGGGCCAACTATTTTGAATCAAATTGACAATCCTCAAGAAGAGATTGATTATGTAAAACAAGGGCTTCGTCGTGTTTATACTGGTACACAAGGTACAGCACGTGGTCAATTCGCTGATGCTCCATATACAGCAGCAGGTAAAACAGGTACTGCAGAGGTAGTATACTATGGTCCACTACGTGAATACTTTGGTACAAACACGATCAACTTAACACATGTTGGTTTTGCACCATATGAAAACCCTGAAATTGCTTATGCTGTTGTTATTCCTTGGGCAACGACAAACTTGAATACACACTATACCCATAATAACGTAATTGCTAGACGTTCATTAGATAAATACTTTGAATTAAAAGCCAAATATCAAGCAGAAAAAGTGACAGATAGTAATGTAAAACAGCCAATTTTACCTGCCATTACAGAGGAAAAGATTGGTGAAGATGAGCAACAATAAATAAACCGCTAGGCATTTATGAACTGCCCCGTAAAAGTTAGACACCAATCTAACTTTTACGGGGGTTTTTTTATGGCAAAAGTAAAGGCTGAACAACGTATTCAAGCAGTCCAGCGATACTTAAATGGAGATGAATCTATGATTGAAATCGCAGAAGACATCGGAGTGACAAAAAGGGTTGTAAGTGAATGGGTTCGCCGATATCAAAAAAATGGTGTAGAGACTTTCTTAAAGTCCTATACAAACTATTCAGCTGACTATAAAATGAATGTACTAAATTATATGAACGAGACAGGTACATCTTCAGTTGATACAGCTGCTCTCTTTAATATTTCATCTTCTGGCTTAATTCGGGGTTGGAAATTAAAGTTTGAAGTTGGTGGTTATGATGCTCTTGTTTCCAAGAAAAAGGGGCGTCCATCCATGAAAAAAGACACAAAAAGAACAACGAAATCAATACCAGCTGAAGGGTCTGTTGAGGCGTTAACAGCACGTATTAAACAATTAGAAATGGAGAATGCATACTTAAAAAAGTTGAATACTTTAGTTCAAATGAAAGAAAAATTACCAACCAAATCAAAGCGCAAGTAATTTACGAACTAAAGGAAATCTATGAAGTGGTGGAATTAATCAAAGTCGCTGATATTCCACGTAGTACGTATTATTACTGGGAAAAGCGTTTGAATCGTACTGATAAATACGCTGATGTGAAAGTCGCAATTCAGTCCATTTATCATGAACATAAGGGACGTTATGGCTATCGTCGGATTGCTAAAGAACTTAAAAAATACGGCATTGTTCATGATCCCAAAACGATTAACGGTTTGATGAATGCCATTGGCATAAAATGTGAAGTCCGCATGAGGAAATATCGTTCGTATAAAGGAAAAGTCGGAAAAATTGCCCCAAACATATTACAACGTGATTTTACAGCGAAAAAAATGAACGAGAAATGGGTAACAGACGTGACAGAGTTCCATCTATTTGGTGAGAAACGCTATTTATCACCAGTCCTTGATTTATGTAATGGCGAAATTATTGCATACACGGTAATGAATCGTCCAGTGTATAACCTCGTCCATGATATGCTAGAACAAGCATTGGAGCGCATTCAATCAGGTGATCAAGTCGTTCTTCATTCGGATCAAGGTTGGCACTATCAAATGAAAAAGTATCAACGAACCTTAAAACAACATGGGATTACGCAAAGTATGTCCCGTAAGGGCAATTGTTTAGATAACGCAGTCATAGAAAATTTCTTTGGCTTATTAAAATCTGAACTCCTGTATCTACAAGAATTTGAATCCATGGCACATTTCGAACAGGAACTTCATGACTATATTCACTATTACAATCACAAACGAATGAAGGCAAAATTAAAAGACCTAAGCCCGGTGGAGTACCGAACTCAGGTCTTAGAAGTAGCTTAACTAAATATGTCTAACTTTTTTGGGTCAGATCATTTAAGTGCCTGGCGGTTTTTCTATTATAGAAAGAAAAAGTTAGGCAGATAATTGCTGAATAGCTAATTCAAACTGCTCTTTAGGCTTTTTCCCATAAAGCTCTATATTGTGATAGAAATAAGAAGCTATCATAAATTCAATGGCTTCTTGAAGTGTAAATTCCCGATGTTCCATTATTAATGACAAATATGTTTTAAAATAATCGGCATTTTGTACTTTTGCATGTTTCATGACAAAGGTCAAACTCTCCTTATCCAATACTGCTCTGTATAATGATTATCATTTTTCTGTGATATTCCTCAGATGCTTGCGCTAAAGTCTCCCTTATAGAGGAGTCTTCCTCAATCTATATATTATACTTCTTGACACAATTTTCTATTATAACACCTTTCCTATAGGAAGCAAGTTTCCTCAATTGTAAATGTATCTTTACAATCGTTTACAAAGCATTACATTCCTTTACATCTCTTTTACGAACAGTTTATACGACTTCAACAATCAGTCATTATAGTAAAGATTGTAAGACAAATAACTATAAAACAGTTCATGACGGAGGCAAATGAGATGAAAAAGTGGAAGTACTTAACGATGACAGCAGTAATGGGTTCTGCATTAATGCTAGGTGCATGTGGTAGCGATTCTGCACAAAATGGAAACAATGCAGAAACAAACGCACCAGCAAGTTCAGGACAAGAAGCTGCTGATGAAAAGCTACAAGGCTCTGTAGCTGGAGATGGCTCATCAACAGTTGCGCCAATTATTGAAGCAGTTGTTGAAGAGTATGCAGGTACACAACCAGATGTCAAAGTATCAGTGGGGGTTTCTGGTACTGGTGGTGGTTTTGAAAAATTCATCGCGGGTGAAACAGACTTTTCAAATGCATCTCGTAATATAAAAGATGAAGAGAAAGCTAAGTTAGAAGAAGCGGGCATTGATTTTACTGAGCTAGCTTTAGCATATGACGGTTTATCAGTAGTTGTGAATCCAGAGAATGATTGGGCGAAGGATTTAACGGTAGAACAACTACAAAAAATTTGGATTGAAGATGGTAAAGAGAAAAAATGGTCTGATATTGATCCATCTTGGCCAGATGAAAAAATCGTTTACTATTCACCAGGAACTGATTCAGGCACATACGACTACTTTGATGAAGTCATTTTAGATGGAGCAGATCTAGTAAGCTCAGCAACATTATCAGAGGATGATAATATGCTAGTGCAAGGTGTGGCTGGTGACAAAAACGCAATTGGCTTCTTCGGCTATGCCTACTATCTAGAAAACAAAGATAAATTAAACATTGTCAAAGTAAATGGCGTAGAGCCAACTAATGAAACAATTGAAGGTGGAGAATATACACCACTTTCACGCCCATTATTCACATATGTGAAAAATAGTGCGATGAAAGACAATGAAGCAGCATATGACTTCATTAAATTTACACTTGAAAACGCAGGTGATATGGCTGAAGCAGTAGGCTATGTGCGTTTACCAGAAGAAAAATATACTGAAGGCCTAAAAACGTTAGAAGGCTTAAAATAAGTAGACATGCATAGAGGGGAAGAGATGTATGCTCTTTCCCTCGCTTATTTGAAAGGAGTTCCCAATGGTTTCTCAAAAGGAAAATAAGACATCATCTGTTCAGCAATTAATTGCAAATTCGCGCAATCAAAAAACAAAGAAAATAGTGGAAAAAGCAATGCCAACTCTATTATTTTCTGCAGCTATTATCTCTATTTTGACGACATTTGGCATTGTTTTCACCCTTATTTTTGAAACGTTTGAATTCTTTAAACGTGTGTCGATTACGGACTTCCTTTTTGGTACAAAATGGTTACCGTTTTCAGGGAATGAACCGTTGTTTGGGATTTTGCCGTTAATCGCAGGAACATTAAAAGTGACACTTATTGCAGTTGTAGTAGCCGTGCCATTTGGAATTGCTTCAGCTATTTATTTAAGTGAATATGCAAGTGAGAAAACGAGAAGAATTGTGAAACCTATTTTAGAAGTATTAGCAGGTGTACCAACGATTGTATATGGTTTCTTTGCTTTAACGTTTGTCACACCTCTATTACAGGAAATTGTACCTGGACTAAAATTATTTAATGCCTTAAGCCCAGGAATTGTTGTAGGGATCATGATTTTACCAATGATTACATCTCTTTCAGAGGATGCGATGTCTTCTGTACCAAATAGTATGCGTGAGGGAGCTTTAGCCCTAGGAGCAACAAAATTTGAGGTAGCAATCAAAGTCGTATTACCAGCAGCACTATCTGGAATTGTAGCTTCAGTTGTATTAGCTATTTCCCGGGCAATTGGAGAAACGATGATCGTATCTCTTGCGGGTGGTTCTACACCGAAATTTGATCTCAATGTAACGGATTCCATTCAAACGATGACTGCATACATTGTACAAGTTTCAACTGGTGATGCAGGCTATGGTACAACTATTTACTACTCTATTTATTCAGTAGGATTTACATTATTTATCTTTACGCTAGTAATGAATTTACTTGCTCACTATATTTCTAAACGCTTCAGGGAGGTTTACTAGCATGCGTTATATGGATGATACAGTCGTCATGAAACGAATGTCAAAGCGTATTACATTCAATAAAGTTTGGAAAGCATTATTTTTCTTAGCTACTACGTTTGCGCTTGTGACATTAGCCATTTTGTTATATCGCATCGTGACACAAGGAATTGATTACTTAAATATTGATTTCTTAACGAATTTTGCATCGAGGTTTGCAGATAAGGCAGGGATCAAGGCAGCTTTAATAGGTTCGCTTTGGTTAATGGCAGTTGTTGCACCTGTATCGATTATTTTAGGTGTAGGTACTGCAATTTATTTAGAAGAGTATGCAAAGAAAAATAGAATCAACGACTTTATTCGAATGAATATATCGAATTTAGCAGGTGTACCTTCCATTGTTTTTGGTTTGCTAGGGTTAACAATTTTTGTACGTATGATGGGTCTAGGTAAAAGTATTTTAGCTGCTGGGTTAACAATGAGTTTATTAATCTTACCTGTTATCATTGTGGCTGCACAGGAAGCCATTCGTGCTGTACCGAATGAGCAACGAGAAGCTTCATATGGTATGGGTGCAACAAAATGGCAAACGATTTTACGTGTTGTGCTACCTGCTGCAATTCCAGGTATTCTGACAGGCAGTATTTTAGCAATGTCTCGTGCCATTGGAGAAACAGCACCACTTGTTGTTATCGGGATTCCAGTTATCCTTCAGTTTTTACCGAACGGTTTATTGAGTCAATTTACAGCCTTACCAATGCAAATCTATGATTGGGCAAAAAGACCACAAGAAGCCTTTCAGTATGTGGCAGCCGCAGGTATTTTAGTGCTCATGACTGTCCTGCTATTGATGAATTCAATTGCCATCTTTATTCGAAATAAATTCCAAAAACGTTATTAATGAGGTGACCTTATGGTTCTAGATTTAAAAGATGAAAAAACAATTGTTAAACCGATTAGAGCGACAACTAAGCCTGCTGCGGAAGTGGCCAAAAGTATTGTCTATGATACACGTGATTTAAATTTATGGTATGGCGATCATCATGGCTTGAAGGATATTAATTTAAGCATCTATGAAAATGAAGTAACGGCGATTATTGGGCCTTCTGGCTGTGGTAAATCGACGTATCTGAAAACGTTAAACAGAATGGTCGAGCTTGTACCAAGTGTTCGTACATCTGGTGAAATTTTATATCGTGAACGTAATATTTTAGATAAAAATTATACGGTTGAGGAATTAAGAACACGTGTAGGAATGGTGTTCCAAAAACCTAATCCGTTTCCAAAATCTATTTATGATAACATTGCATATGGACCAAGAATCCACGGTATTAAGAATAAAAAAATTCTGGATGAAATTGTTGAGAAGTCGCTACGTGGCGCAGCAATTTGGGATGAAGTAAAAGATCGTTTAAATCAAAATGCTTATGGCTTATCAGGTGGTCAGCAACAACGTATTTGTATTGCTCGTTGCTTAGCGATTGAACCAGATGTCATCTTAATGGATGAACCAACATCCGCATTAGACCCAATCTCTACATTAAAAGTAGAAGAGCTTGTGCAAGAGCTGAAGCAGGATTATTCAATTGTTATCGTGACACATAACATGCAACAAGCTGCACGTATTTCCGATCGTACAGCATTCTTCCTTAGCGGAGAAGTAGTAGAATACGATAAAACGGATATCATCTTCCAAACACCAGCAGATCAACGTACGGAAGACTATATTTCAGGACGTTTCGGCTAAGGAGGAGCAATAGATGGTAGTACGTGAGCGTTTTGAACAAGAGCTGAAAGAAGTGCAGGGACAATTTGTGGCCCTTGCCAACAGTAGTATCCTAGCATTAAAAACAGCGTTTGAAGCTTTAGTAGAGCAGGATTTAGAAAAAGCCTTAAAAATTTTAGAAGATGATTTAGTGATTAATCGTCTTGAAGAAGCGATAAATGATCATGTTATTTTAATGATTGCTAAGCAACAACCAGTGGCAACAGATTTACGCCGTTTAATGGTCCTTGTAAAAGCCGCATCCGATATGGAAAGAGTGGGCGATTATGCAGTCAACATCGCTAAAGAAGCCATTCGAATTGGCAAAGAACCTATAGTATTTCCGATGACTAATTTGCAAACAATGTGTAATAAAACAGTAGAAATGTTAGAGAGTATCATGAAGGCCTTTACAGAAGAAGATACAGTGCGTGCTAAAGAAATTGCTGAATTAGATGACTATGTAGATGATTTATATGGTGCAACGGTTACACTTTTACTTCGCGCTGGTGTAGAAAATCCGGCACATATTTCTCAAATTACACATCTCACATTTATCTGCCGCTATTTAGAACGTTCGGCTGACCATGCCACAAATATTGCCGAACATCTATTTTACTTAGTCAAAGGCAAACATTATGAATTAAATAATTAAGGGGGAAGAGCTGCTAATAAAGCTCTTCTTTTTATTTGGACAAAAGTTCACTTGTAGGAGCAACCAAGTTTTTTTAGTATCGTCAATATAACGAGCGTATTTGTATTGTCAAAAAAATTTTTTGGTTATACTATAGACATTATCCAAAAAATGTGGTGCTTTGGAGGTGCTGCTACGTGAAAAATCCGATACAATCACTCATAGAAAAATTGAACTTGGACATGACAGAAGAGCAATGTAACTATTTACATTTTTTGTATGAAAATCTACATCTTGAAGAACTAAACGACAGGGAGCAACGTTATTTCATCGACTACTTTTTCAAGAGTGAGCCTTTACGCAATATGGCAGCATTTGCACTTGAATTGGCAGATATTATGCATGAAATAAGAGAAAATATCCCTCCTATTGAGAAAGCTGAACGCTTAGCTGATGGCCGTGAACAACGTTTGTATTATGAACACAAATGGTCAGAGCTCAGACGTCAAAAGCTCAAGCAGCAAACGTTGAAAAGTGGAAATGTGTTTTATGTTCCATTTCATGAGTATAAGCAAGAGCCTGGTCCGTTAATTATTTGTTTGGAACAAACTACAGGGATGGCTGTTTACTCAGAGCTTTGTAAAAGCATGATTTTGCCATTATTTATGAATGCACATCGTGAAAGTCGCGATTTATATATTGTCCCTTATGATCAGCAAATACATGTTCATTACCGCTTTGAAAATGGACATTTAAATTTAGCTGATTTTAAAAGCTTTATCGAATATAAGGCAAAGGGAGAGGCTGCTATTTTGCCTGTTTTGCAGTTTGTTAAAGCGTTGCTGCAGGAAAATCAACTTGGTGCTGAAGCAGAAGTTATCATTTTTACAGAAGGAACGCCCATTGATGGAAAGCATTTAGTAGGGAAGCAAACGAAAATCATGCTAGAGGAAATGAAGCAAAAATACCATGCTGAATTTTCAGTCATTGCGATGCAGGAACATAATTTTAATAAACAGCAATTTTGGTTTGCTAGTAAGGCTTTTTTTGCGGATGATGCAATACAATAACAAAAGGGGGCTAGCCATTATTACTACAGGTCAGCTCCTTTTTGTTGGAGATACATAGGTACTTTAAAGGAGAAATACATGGATTCATTACATTGGTTTTTACCTAAATTTACAGTCCCGACATGGATGGATGTCTTGATTGCCATCATCATTTGTCTAGTTGGTTGGCTTATTCAACGATTTGTCATTAAAAAAATTATTAACCGTGTTGTAACATTTCTAAGAAATCGTCAGCGACATTTCCAAGCAAACGTGCTAGCCCAGTTTAGTAAAGCAATTGGCTTTGCGTTTATGACGGCTGTCATTGTTCTCAGTCTATCATATCTAATAGAAGTCCCATTGTTTACGCATAAATCAACAAAAAACTTTGTCCTATCTCTTATGGTGTTTTTTGTTTTTAAAGGTGTTTACGATGTATTACATTTTTATACGAAGCAGCCATTTGAACTAACGAGTGAAGAGGATCAGAATGTTTTATTACCGTTTTTTCTACGAATTGGTAAAGTACTTATTATGATTTTTGCTATGTTTACGATTGCTTCGTTATGGAATTTCAATCTCAATGGTTTTTTAACAGGGATTGGTTTAACAGGAGTAGCGATTGCCTTTGGGATTCGTGATACATTAGCTCATGTGTTTGGGGGCATGTCCGTAGCATTAGATAATCCATTCCAAATTGGGGATTGGATAGCGACTGAAGATCAGAAAATCGAAGGGACAATTGAAGATATCAATCTTAGAAGTACCTTAATCCAAACAGGAGATAAAGGGCTTGTGTATGTACCGAATTCTTATTTAGTCAATCGACCAATTTATAATTTATCGAGACGAGAAAAAAGAAAATGCGAACAATTTCTCTATATAGCTGCAGAAAATGATGAGGATACTATCCGTGGCGCTTTATCGGCTATGCATAAGGAAATATATTTACATGCTCAAACAGAGAAAGAGATGATTCATGTTTATATTGATGAATTTCATCATAATTGTTATCGTGTGCTCATACGTTTCTTTATCGCAACGAACGACACAGCTATTATGATGGAAGTACGGCAGGATATTTTATTCGCCATTCGTCAAATAGTGAAGGATTTTTCAATTACGTTAGCGTCCTCTCCAGAGGATAACGATTTATAAAACAAAAATAAATTGAATTGTGTGATAGTTTGCTTTACAATATTAGCTAGAAATCAGCATTGATGAAGAATAGTAACTATTATTGATTTGTCATAGAGAGCTAGTGGTTGGTGGAAACTAGTACAAACGAATAGTGAATGGACTTCGGAGCTCTAATCCTGAACTACAAGTATGGATTAGCGTGTGCCTACGTTATAAGGCTTAGAGAGGGTCTTGCTTAAAGACCAATGAAGGTGGCACCACGGCTTTTCCGTCCTTTTGTGATGGAGAGGCCTTTTTTATTTTGATTCAGCAATATTTATTCCGAAAAATGATGATGCCAGGTATAATAGATTTCCTCCTTTTATGAGGGAGATCAATACTTAATTTGCATACGGATTTTAAGCAACCGTTGAATCAAGATGATGTCTCAATCGAATGTAACAGAGTTTTCTTGAGACATCAAGATATATTGGTGTAGAAGAGCAGAGCTTAGAGAAGGAGAGAAGAGTATGACAGTTGAGGTTAGAAAGTATGCCATGAAAGTTTTACAGGGGGATATGATGACCCCTATCTCTGTGTATCAATCACTTACAGGGCAGCATAAAATGTTGTTCGAATCATCAGCTAAGCATGAGGAAAGTGGAAGATATTCTTTTATCGCCCTAAATCCAGTAGCTGAATTAAAAGGAAACAAGGAAGAATTCTACTTTTCCAAAGGACAAGAAAATGACAAATCAAAGGGGAATGTACTCGATAAATTAAAGAAAGTCATACCCTTCCATGAAGAAAGCTATCCCTTTGCCTTTTTTGGTGGAGCCATCGGTTATTTTGGCTATGAAACAGCTTTTTATACGGAAAAAATCGGAGAATATTTACAGGATGAATTAGTGATGCCAGATGTCCATGTATTTTTCTATGATACATTCATTGTCTTTGATCATCTAACACAGGAAATTACGTTAGCTTCAATTGATCTATTTCAGGAGGGACGTTCATTAGCAGAAATGGAGAATGCTATTACAACGATGGAACAACAACTTTGTGCAGGTACGACCTTTGAGGCATTGCAGGTAGATGAACTACATTTTAAGCCAATGCTTTCAAAGGAGCAATTTGTCTCTTTGGTGGATCGAGCTAAGCAGCATATTTTGAGAGGCGATATTTTTCAAATTGTGCTATCACAACGCTTTTCAGCACCATTTACAGGCTCTCCATTTTCACTTTATCGTCAATTACGTACATCTAATCCATCACCGTATATGTTTTACATGGATTTTGGTTCCTATATTATTTTAGGAACTTCCCCTGAAAGTCTTGTGAAAGTTAAAAATCGTATGGTTACAACGAACCCAATAGCAGGTACAAAGCCTCGCGGTGAGACAACAGTACAGGACGAAGTAATTGCAAAAGCTTTGTTAGAGGACGAAAAGGAAATAGCAGAGCACCGAATGCTAGTGGATCTAGGGCGCAATGATCTAGGGCGTATTGCCAAAGTTGGTACCGTAAAGCTTATGAAATACATGACTATCGAACGCTATAAATATGTCATGCATATTGTTTCAGAGGTAACGGCGGAACTACGAGATGACCTCCACATTCTAGATGTTTTACGAGCATCTCTACCTGCTGGGACGGTGTCAGGGGCACCTAAAATTCGTGCCATGCAGCTGATAAATGAATTAGAATCGATTAAGCGTGGTGTCTATGCGGGAGCGGTAGGCTATATTTCAACTACAGGGGATATGGATTTGGCACTTGCTATTCGTACAATGATTATTAAAGATCAACAAGCACATGTACAGGCAGGGGCTGGAATTGTCTATGATTCAGATCCATTGTCGGAATACGAGGAAACACTTAATAAAGCTCGTGCGCTATTGGAGGTAAGAAAATGATTTTATTAATTGATAATTATGATTCCTTTACCTACAATCTATTTCAACAAATCAGTATGCTTGGTAAAAGTGTCACAGTCGTTCGAAATGATGCTATTACAATAGAAGAAATTCAAGAAATGTCACCCGAAGCTATTATTTTATCCCCAGGACCAGGAACGCCGGCTGAAGCGGGTATTACTGTGAATGTGATTAAGGAGCTACATGGAAAATTCCCTATTTTAGGTATTTGCCTTGGCCATCAATCGATCGGGCAGGCTTTCGGGGCAAATATTGTGCAAGCCAAAAACATTATGCATGGAAAGCTGTCACCGCTTCAGTATAAGAATACGGGCTTATTTGCACAACTAAATGGAGACATTGAGGTTATGCGTTATCATTCCCTTATTATTGAAGCACAGACATTGCACAAAGATTTCAACATTATTGCTACAGCAGGTGATGATGGGGAAATTATGGCGATTCAACATAAAAAATACCATCTTTATGGACTGCAGTTTCACCCGGAATCCATTGGCACAAAAGAAGGCAGTATCATGATGAAAGCCTTTTTAGAAAATATAGCGTAATGATACAGAAAAAAGCTGTCGCTTCATTTGGCGACAGCTTTAATATTATTGTTTTTTGCCTGTGATTAATTTTGCAATTTCTTCAAGAGTCATGGAAGAGTTGACCTCATAGGAGCCTATCTGTAAGCTTCGAGCATATTTTGCGTTTGCGAGTAGTAGCTCCATCTCAACACTATTTGTAATGATGCCACCATCCTCAAGCTTTTGTGCAACAATATACGGTGTGATCCCACTATATATTTGCAGTGTCATCATCTTCTCATCAGTGTTAGTTTTATCAGCAGATTGTTCAGAAGCATCTGGTGAAGAAGTTTCTTCAGTCTTATGTACTGGCTTTAATTGTTCCTTTAATGAGGCAATTTCTTTATTTGCCTTATCTAACTTCATTCGCAGTTCTTCTACTTGTTGCAGATTAGGAGAATCTTTCATAGGAAGACCAATGTTTACATCATAGCGGCCTGCGAGAGCTAGCAAAGCCCCGACAAGAAAAATTGCAATACCGAATGCGCGGATGGCAGATTTGTTCATCAATCATCGACCTCCGTTTGCAATCACTTGGCGAACTTGCTCTTCTGTTAAATTAGAACGGATACTAATTTCTGCTACAGAAAGACCTTGTTTATTTAATTCGTGAACCTGACTAACGATAATTTGATGAATGGGTTTAGTCTGCGTTGTTGCTGATGTAACCTTTGAAGCTTGTGCAGCCTGTTGAACAGCTTGCATCATTTGTTGAACCTTAGGACTTTGTACTTGCTGAGGGCTAGGTGCTGATTTTGATTTCACTTGGAACTCAGGCTCTAATAAAAGTTCTTCCTCGACAATTTTCATGCGACGCTTTAAATTATTCGTTTCTTGAAATATAGAGATGGATAATTCTTCGACATCTTTCTCGATTTTTTGTGAACTATTTTTGAAAAAGAACGATATGATGATCAGAAGAATCCCGATACTCATTAATAGGATGGATAAATCCAATAGTTTCACCTCAATGTAGTATGTAATTATAAGATATTTTACCATATGCAAAGTTAATATGAAATGAAGGTAGATTTTTTTTCAGTTTATGTTATAATAGGTTAGTCGTATAAATCATGCTCAAATTTAAATTCTTGATATAGAGTGGGAGGGTTAATGATGCGCGTAAACATTACTTTAGCTTGCACAGATTGCGGCGAACGTAACTACATTTCTAAAAAGAACAAGCGTAACAATCCAGAGCGTCTTGAACTTAAAAAATATTGCTCTCGCGAGAAGAAATACACTCTTCACCGTGAAACTAAGTAATCGCTCATTAAGCCAAAACCACAAGTGGTTTTGGCTTTCTACATTTTAGGAAACCATTTTGATGGAAAGACTCTAAGTTGATTCAAGTTTTACTATATAGGAGGTAGCCTGGATGGATAAAACAACTTTACGTAACAAGGTGAAAGAAGCACTCTCGACAATGAGCGATAATACATATCATAGTCAATCTTTAGCTATAGTAAAAAAGGTGCTACAGGAACCATATATAATAGAAGCAAATACAATTGGTTTGACCATTTCAAATAAGCCAGAAGTCGACACATTTCTTCTAATTGAGGAATTATGGCAACTTGGTAAAAAGGTTGCTGTTCCAAAATGCCACCCGAAAACAAGAGAAATGTCATTTTACGCAATTGACTCTTTTGCCCAACTTGAAACTGTATATATGCATTTGCGTGAGCCTATTCCAGAAAGATGTGAGTTTGTTGACGCAAATGAAATGGATGTTATCCTTGTTCCAGGCGTAGTTTTTGACCGATATGGCTATCGAATCGGCTATGGCGGTGGTTATTATGATCGCTATGTATTAAACTATAAAAAGGGTAAGCTACTGTCCATGCTCTTTGATGAGCAAATCATTGATCGTGTTCCTACCGAAGAACATGATTGCCCAGTAGACATCATTGTGACACCCTCAAAACGTATTGATTGTCTAGGACAACGAGGAGCGAACGAAAATGGATAAAATGTTAGATATTTATGAACTCTTGAAAACCTATGGTACTTATATTTATACGCGGGATCCGATTGGCGATTTGATGTTAATGGAGGATGAAATACGCGAGCTTTATAAAGCAAATGTACTAGACATAAAAGATTATCAAATGGCATTACTACTCATTCGACAAGAAACAACAAGACTTCGTATGGAAGAGAATAAAAAGTAATGTTTGAAATATCATGTAAATGGGTATTGTAAAGTTAATGTAACATGTATGTAATATTCTTAAAACAGTGGATTTCCGCTGTTTTTGTGTTTTTACGAAACTTTTTACAATTCAAAACGTATATATAGATATCTGGCGCATAGAACAGCAAGGAGACGCATAGAAGAGCAGGAGAAAAAAATTTCAGGCAGATATGTGTTGATTATCTGTAAAAAAAAGTTTAAGATATATTTTGTTTCCGTAACAAAATGTAAAAAATTATTATTTTTTTGTAAGGAAGTAGGGAGGATGTTAGGAATGAAATCAATAAAGTGGCCTAAACATTCATTTATGATACTAGCAATTATAGCAACATGGATCAAAACGGTCATTGTTTACCACACAAGCTTCGAGATGAAAATTGAAAATGCCATGCAACAATTTATTTTGTTTATTAATCCATTAAGCTTTTTGCTATTTACGTATGGTTTATCACTATTTTTTAAATCAGCAAAAGCTAGAAATCGTTATCTGATAACGGTCAGCGTTATTTTGTCCATTGTCTTATACGGAAATGTAGCGTTCTATCGATTCTACAATGACTTTATTACGCTGCCAGTATTATTCCAAACAAGCAACTTTAGTGACTTAGGAACGTCCGTAGCAGCCATTGTTGAACCTTGGGATGTATTATATTTCGTTGATGTCATTATTTTAATCTTAGCAAATAAATTTTTACCAAAAATGAAAGAAGCATTTAAAGTGAATGTTGAGTTCCGACGTGCTTTCTTTGTATTGGCAGTAGCAATGACATTTTTAAATTTAGGATTAGCAGAAACAGAGCGTCCACAATTACTAACACGTAGTTTTGACCGCGAATTATTAGTGAAGAATATTGGTACATACAATTACCATTTGTATGACATTTATATTCAATCGAAATCATCTGCGCAACGTGCGTTAGCGGATGGTAGTGAACTAGTTGAAGTAAATAACTATATTCGTTCAAATCAGGCAGCCATTAACCCAGAAATGTTTGGGAAATATAAAGGTCGCAACTTAATTGTTGTGTCTATGGAGTCCTTACAAAACTTTGTCATTAATAATGATATGAATGGTCATGAAGTGACACCATTCTTAAACTCTTTAACAAAAGATAAAGATACGTATTATTTCAGTAATTTCTATCACCAAACAGGCCTTGGAAAAACATCTGACTCAGAGTTTATTTTAGAAAACTCCTTGTTTGGTTTAGGCCGTGGAGCAGTATTTTTCACGCATGGTGGAAATACGTATAACTCAATGGCAGAACGCCTTGGAGAAAATGGTTACTTTACAAATGTTATGCACCCGAATAATAAATCTTTCTGGAACCGTGACATGATGTATCAATCATTAAAAATCAATAAATTTTACGATATAGATTCATATACGGTTGAAGAAGGGCAAGCTGTAAACTGGGGTATGAAAGATACTCCATTCTTAGAGCAATCAGCTAATTTAATGAAAGATATGCCACAGCCATTCTATTCAAGACTGATCACGCTAACGAACCATTATCCATTTACATTGGACCCGGAAGATATTATGATTCCTGAATATGATTCGAACTCTGGTACTTTAAATCGTTACTTCCAAACAGTACGCTACATGGATGAAGCTCTAAAAGATTTCTTCCAACAGTTAAAAGATCAAGGTGTTTATGATAACTCTATTATCGTTATGTATGGTGACCATTATGGTATTTCTGAAAACCATAATAAAGCAATGGCACAATATTTAGGGAAAGAACAAATCACACCATTTGATAATGCATTACTGCAAGAAGTACCTTTATTCATCCATATCCCAGGATCTGGTGATGGTAAAGAAATGACAGAGATTTCAGGACAAATGGATTTACGTCCAACAATCTTACACCTTCTTGGCGTAGAAACGTCAAAAGATATGCAAATGGGGGCAGATTTATTCTCTCCAGAGCATGAGGACTTTGTTATTTTCCGTGATGGACGCTTTATCACAGATAAATACGTTTATGCTGGTGAAGCTTGCTATGACAAAGTAACTGGCGAAGAAATAGAAGGTGAGCCATGTCAATCATATGCTGATCGTGCCACAATGGAGCTAGAAAATTCCGATGCGATTATTAATGGTGACTTGCTTCGTTTCTATGATGAAAAAACAGGTAATTTAAAGCAGGATTCAGTTAAATAATCATATTAGAGAGATCTCATGACGAGGTCTCTCATTTTTACATTATTATTGACAAAAGGGGATATATGATTATAATAAGTGTAAATATCTGCATAACGAAGATTTGTTTTTCGCATTTCGGAGTATAAGAGTAAAGGCATGGAAAAGAACGAGTAACTTTAATGGAACTGACAGAGAGTAGCCGGACGTTGAGAGGCGCAAGGGATATTAAAGTGAATACATCTTGGAGCTGCGTACCGAAAATTTAGTAGGCTACGACGGAGTTGCATCCGTAATCATTGCAGGGGTATCGCTTCGGCTGTACTTTTAGAGGAGAGCTATGTGAGTAGTTCTCGAAAAAAGGTGGTAACACGTTCATGAACGTCCTTTAGGAATAATCCTAAAGGCGTTTTTTTGTGTTTGAAGCGAACTAAACAAAGTGAGGATATTATTTCCTAATGGTTCCCAAGTAACTCTTATAGATCTTGCAATATTAATTTTTAATATTACAAGGAGATGTTTTGTATGTTTTTAACACCAGAGGAGCAATTCGTGATCATCAAGAAAGGTGTCGATAAAATCGTTGATGAGCAGGAATTACGTGCAAAATTAGAACGATCATTTAAAAAACAGCAGCCTTTAACAATTAAATTAGGACTTGATCCATCTGCACCAGATATTCATTTAGGTCACGCAGTCGTTCTTCGAAAAATTAAGCAAATGCAGGATTTAGGTCATCATGCAATTATTGTTATCGGTGATTTTACAGGACGAATTGGCGATCCTACAGGTAAAGCAAAAGGGCGAACAGCCTTAAATGACGATACAGTGAAGAAAAATGCCCAAACCTATTGTGAGCAAATTTTTAAAGTGTTAGATAAGAACAAGACAACGGTTCGTTTTAATAGTGAATGGTTAGCAAAGCTGTCGTTTGAAGAAGTCATTCAGCTAGCAGCCACAACATCTGTTGCTCGACTTTTAGAGCGTGAGGATTTTCAGAAACGTTACAAGCAGCACGTACCCATTGGCATGCATGAATTTTTTTACCCCCTTATGCAAGCATATGATTCGGTGGAGCTAGAGGCTGATATTGAGCTAGGGGGAACAGACCAAACGTTTAATATATTAATGGGGCGAAACTTACAAAAGCAGCGAGGGATAGAAAAACAAGTTGCCATTTTTATGCCACTACTGGAGGGATTAGATGGCATTGAAAAAATGAGTAAAAGTTTAGGTAATTATATTGGTGTCAATGAAGCACCTGAAATGATGTTTAAAAAGGTGATGGAAGTACCTGATGCATTAATCGTAAAATATTTCGAATTAGCAACGGATGAGCACCCACTACAAGTGCAGGCCATTCAAGATAAACTTCAAAAGGGAGAGAATCCCCGCGATCTGAAATTGCGATTAGCAGAAGTGATAACGACTTTATACCATGGAGTTGCAGCAATGAAGGAAGCGAGAACTTACTTTGAAGCAGCATTTCAACGAAAGGAAATACCGAAAAACATTCCCGTTTTACTCTTAGAGATTGATAAGGAAAGGGTAGAGGATATCCTTCCCCAATTAGTGGCAATGGATTATATTCAAAGTAAAAGTGAGTTTTTACGGTTAATCAAGCAAAATGGGGTATCTTTGAATGGAGAAAAATTAGCGCTAGATGACCTTTCGCGCGTCCTAATGAATGATGATGTGATACAAATTGGTAAGAAACGATTCCTTAAATTAAATAAGTAGTGAAAAAAAGAGCAATCTCCGTGGAGACTGCTCTTTTTCTGTCTAAAATTTTAGTGTAATGTTGGTGGGTAACCGCTGTGAACAATTGTCATGATGACGAACCATCCAAATACAACAGCACTTAATAAATTGAAAACAACGCTTAATAGGTTCTTTTCTTTAATTGCTTGGAATGTACCAACTACAGCTAAAATCGCTACTAGACCAAAAATAACCATTAATAAGTTCATTAAAAATAGACACTCCTTTCGACATCAGAAAATGAATGTCGCAAACAATATTCCTCCTTAATTGTAAACGTTCTACTTATTTTTGTCGAGAACTAAAATAGCGCAAACTATGAACATTTATCGTCAAATTGTGGCAAAGCCTGTATAATAGAAAGTTGAGGTGATAACTATGATGAACGTACGAAGTTATTCTCTTGGACCGGTCCAAACGAATTGCTATATCGTATCGAATAAAGAGAAAGAATGTATTATATTTGATCCAGGTGAGGAAGCGGAGCGTCTTATTAAAACAATCCGTAGCAATGGTTTAAAACCGTTAGCTATCTTTTTAACGCATGCCCATTTTGACCATATCGGAGCCGTTGATGCTGTGCGTGAAGTGTTTGATGTCCCAGTATGGATTCACGAAAAGGAAGTTAGCTGGCTAGGAGATCCTACTAAGAATGGCTCTAGTAAATATGCTGCATTACCAGATTATCGAGTAGCTGCACCAGCGCAAGACACCATCATCAAAGAAGAACAGCCATTTGAAATTAGTAATTTTGTTTTTCAGGCTGTTTTTACACCAGGACATTCACCTGGTAGTATTTCCTATATTTTTGAGCAAGATGGTTTTGCGATTGTAGGAGATACGTTATTTGAACAAGGTGTCGGACGTACAGATTTATTGGGTGGATCGACAAAAATATTATTGGATTCAATCCATAATAAATTACTGTCATTACCAGAGGATACTATTATCTATCCTGGACACGGTAATTATACGACTGTAGGTGCAGAAATGGAGACAAATCCATTTTTAAATGGATTTTAAAAAGGCCGCATCATATAAAAAAGCGTATCTCAATTGTAGTGAGATACGCGATTTTTTGTATTAATGACCGCCACCAGGTACGTGAATGAATGTTGTATAGTACGTGAAGCCAGCGAAGAATACAGTTAAATATGCTCCGAAAATGTACATGTACATACGTTCTGAAAGGTTTAAGAAGCCTAATAATAAGAATAAACCTGTATTACCTAAGAATAATAGCGATACCTCGTTCATACCACCAAGGTAGAACATAACGGCAAAAATACCTGTCCAGAATGCCATAACTTTATACATATTATCCATGAAGATTTCCCCTCCTTTTGCCCACGACACAATAATCTCTTACTCATTATAAATGATATGAAAGGTGTCTGTAAACTGGAACTTCTCCGATCTTTGTGACAAACAAATGGATTTTTAAACTAGTGATCGATTTCTGTCACGTTTATTTCATATTTACATAAATCACAATTATGTATCATACTTTCAACTTGCACAAGTTCATTATTAGAAAATAGAGCATCTAATTGTCCTTTTAAATAGGATTCATGTAATGAACAAACAATTTCAGAATGTGCTGTCAGTTGCTCCTGGAATGGACAATTAAAAATGGAGAATATCACTTTTTTTCCAAGTTCAGTTTGTTGAATTTGTGGAATATAGCCGATTAATGCGGCATTGTCAGTTAATAACTGAAGCTTTTCATCGAAGGAAAGAGAATTATTTAATGTCATTTCAGCACTGATATAATTTTTCATTTGCTGGTAGCCGTCTTGGTAGCTAATTTCTTGACACTTCGTTAACGCAGATGGTCCGACATCTTGAATTAATTGAATCGTCCATTTTAATAAACGATCTTCGTCACGTCTAGGAAATGTTAGTGATACACCTTTCTCTGAAGCTTTATAAACTCGTCCAGGTCTTCCACCTTTACCTGTTTTTACATAATCAGCAGAAATAATATTGATTTCCGAAAGTTTCGTTAAATGAAGTCTGGCAACGTTTGGATGGATACCAAATTGATCAGCTATATGTTGTACTGTGACTGTTTTTTTCTCTTGCAATATATACTCATAAATAGAGTATCTTGTTTCATCAGCAAGTGTACTCGTAATTTTCAATGGATGGATCATGTGTTTCACCTCTTTAAGTTTTTATAAAAATTATGTTCATCTACCAAGTGTTAGGAAAATAATCATGTTGATTCTATTATATTGTATTATTGAAAAAGATACATTCATTTTGGCATAAATATTAATTTTTTCATGTATTTATGTTCCTTTTTAGTGGAAAATTGCATTTTATCCACACTTTTATAGCAAAAAACATAATTGATAGTAAAATGTATAACAAGTTTTTATTTTCAGAAAAGGGCTTTTCTCGTGCACTTTTCCTCTTTATACTAGGAAATAACGAATAGAGCGGTCATATTCGAATGAACTAGAAGAGAGGTGCATATATGCAGAGTTTTGAAACAGTTGTTGAACAAAGATGTGAGCAACTTTTACTAAAGGCTTATCATTTTGGTGCATCCGATTTATTACTCGTTCCAAGCAATACAACATATCGGATCTATTTTCGAAAATATGATAAGCTTCTTCAAGCTGGCGAGCTTCCGATCGATCTTGCGGAGAGAATGATCTCCTACTATAAATTTCTTGCGGAATTAGATATTAGTGAGCGACGAAAACCTCAAAGTGGCTCCTTTCAAAAAGCGATGGAGCAAAATCCATACGCCTTTCGTGTTTCTACATTACCTTCCGTCTTTTTAAAAGAAAGCTTAATTATCCGTTTACTTCTCCAAAATCATGCATTCCCACTAACTTCCTTAAGTTTTTCCAAAAGTGCAGCACATCAATTAATGGAGCTTGTGCAAAGCCAACAAGGTCTTTTGTTTTTTACGGGGGCAACAGGCTCTGGCAAATCTACTTCACTTTATTCCTTACTTCACTATTGCTCAACAGAATTAAATCGACATGTGATTTCCTTAGAAGATCCTGTAGAAAATAGCCAAGCAAATCTACTTCAGATCCAGGTAAATGAGCGAGCAGGCGTTACATATGCTACGGGATTAAAAGCCATTTTACGCCACTCACCTGATGTGATTATGATTGGTGAAATACGGGATAAAGAAACAGCGAAAATTGCTATTCAAGCGTCTTTAACAGGACATTTAGTTGTCTCCACAATTCATGCAAAAGATTCAATTAGCTGTCTTTATCGATTAATGGACTTAGGTGTGACAATAGAGGAACTTCGCCAAACCGTTATCGGAATTGTGGCGCAAAAACTTTTACAGGTGTCAGCTATACATGATGAACGACGTGCAATCTTTGAAATTTTACATGATATACATCTAACAAGAGCCATTATGGCTATTAAAGAACAGGGGAACTATGAGCTTCCATATAACCTCACATTAATGGGGCAAAAAGAACTAGTGGAGAGACGTTATGCAGCTACAAACATACATCGATAAATTTATGTTTTATTACAATAGAGCTACAAAATGGAGATTAAGGGAGCAGGCACAATTTTTTAATCGTTTATGTGTGCTATTGCAGGAAGGTTATTTATTACCACAAGCTATTTCAATGCTACTACCTCATCATATTAAGGCCCATGAGGACATTCAGCAGCAAATTGATGAAAAACTTAGGCAAGGAGTAGGTGTTACAGGGATACTTGAAACATTACAGCTTGCTAAACATTATTTAATGTCAGTCACAGTTGCAGAAAATAATGGCCATATGATAGAAGCTTTACAGGGTGTGGCTAAGCAGATAACGGTAAGTGAGAAGACAAAGAAAAAACTAATGAAGCTTCTTGTCTATCCAGTAACACTTATCTTATTTTTACTATTGTTATTTTTTGTGTTTCGAACAATTTTCTTGCCAAATATCGAGAGGATGGTTGTTAGCCGAACGAATGAATCAGGCGAATCAAGTATTGCTTTATCCAACATGTTATTACATGTTCCAGATATCGTCATTCTTACGATAGTCATAATAACAGGTAGCTTATTAATTTTTCACCTCTATCTCAAACGACAGTCCATTGCCTACCAACTATCAATATTATTAAAAATTCCCTTCATTCAATTTTATATCAGGTTAGCTTTGACAAGACAATTTGCTGCTTATTTAGGAAGTTTGCTGCAAAGTGGATTTTCATTACAAGCAAGTCTCCAATTGCTTGAGGATCAACAACTACAACCTTTTCTTCAAATTCTTTCGCAACGTATTAAAGAAAGAGTCATTTTTGGTGAGTCCTTAACACAAGCGGTTATCGTGATGGCTGTTTTCCAGAAGGATTTCCCGGTTTTTGTAGAGCACGGCGAGCAAAGCGGTTATTTAGGAAAAGAATTAGTATTGTACAGTGAATTATTAATGGAAAAACAAGAGCAACTTTTGCAAAAAATACTAGCGTTTGTGCAACCAACCTTCTTTATCCTCATTGCTATATGTATTGTCGCAGCCTATGTCAGTTTATTATTACCAATCTATCATATGATTGAATTAGTTTAGGAGGAAAAAAATGAAACGTATCAATCGGCAAGCTGGTTTCACTTTAATCGAAATGCTAATTGTCTTATTAATCATATCGATCCTTATTCTGATTACTATTCCAAATGTTACAAAGCATTTTGCCACAATAGATAAGAAGGGCTGTGCAGCTTATATCTCTATGGTGCAAGGTCAGGTGGAGGCCTATCGTGTAGATTTTATGGCCTATCCTACATTAGACGATTTAGTTGCAGAAGGTTATTTAAAAGAAAATGAAACGACATGCCCGAATAAAGAGGAAATTAAGATTACAAGTGACGGAGAGGTACGTCCAGCTAATGCTAGCTTGGAGACTGGGTCTGATAGCTGATGATCGGTAATAAAAATGGTGGTTTTACGCTTCTCGAGATCCTTATTGTCTTATTTCTTATCATGAGTTTAACAGCGATCGTTAGTAAATTTTCATTCAAATTAGCGGAAATGAAGGAATTAGAACGATTTTTTACGCAAATGCAACTCGATATTCAATATATACAGACGTACAGCATGAGCCAACGCCAATATATCGCCTTGAAAATGGAAAGTTCAACGAATCGTTATGTCATTCAAAAAGATTTTTATACGACTTTATATGAACGTCCTTTTCCTAAAGGGGTTGAGTTTTTGCCTGCAGAGAGTTCGATTCTTACACTTATTTATAATTACAATGGGAACGTTTTGTCAGCCGGCACCATTGCCTTTAAAACATCTTGGGGAAAGAAAAAAGTAATCATAACGATAGGGAGAGGGAGAGCTAGGATTGAATGAGTCAGGCTATTCATTTGCGGAAACTATTTTAGCTATGGGTATTTTTACATTACTTTGCACATCATTATTACCCATTACCTATACAATGAAGACAAATCTACTGAATAAAAAACTAGAGGTGATTGCAGCTGAAACTGCCTATGAGGGCATAAAACAATATCAAGCAAAGCAACAAACAGAAGGCACTAGAACGATTGAACAAGTTGATTACCATTGGATATTTGATGGACAGGACGTTTGTGTTCGATTTCAAAATACACGTGAGCTACGCCAAAAATGTATCAACGTCAATGGTGAAGCTCATGGATGACAAGGGCTATACATTATTAGAAGCCATGTTTCAATTAGTTGTTTTTGTGCTAATTTCTCATCTTTTTGTCCTCGTCATATTATGGTTTGCTGAAATGAAATCAACGGTGTTATCGGATGAACAAACAAAATGGGAACTATTTGTCTCTGATTTAAATCATGCTCTACAAGATGTTTCTACATTTTCAGTTCGTGCAGATCACAAAAGAATGACTTTTCAAACAGCAAATACACTGCATCATATTGATTGTTATTCGAATATTATTCGTGAACAAGTAAACGGTGGACATGTTCCTATGCTAATAGGACTCAATCGATGTCAATTTAACTATACAGAAAATATGCTGACAGTAGCTGTCGAAATGGCTAGTGGTGTTCAAAAGGAGCGGAGCTTCTATGTGCCAATTATTGAAAAATGACAGAGGGGCTATTTTTTTGATCGCAATTGCATTATTATTTTTTGTAACTACTTTTGTTCTTGCGTATTGTATGTCTTATGAAATGCAGTTTCGAACATATGATGGGCTAGAAAAATTGAATGTTCGAGCTACGATAAATTTATTAGGACAAATTTTGTCAGACAGTGTAGAATCGTAGTTATAAGAAGGTGATTCGAATTGCGAAAAATATATTTAGTTGGGTTTATGGGTAGTGGAAAGAGTGCGTTAGGAAGACGTTTAAGCTATTTATTGAAGATGCCATATTATGATATGGATCATGAGATCGTGCGTCAGCAGGGGATGACAATTCCACAGATTTTTGAAAAATACGGAGAGGCCCGCTTTCGGGAAATAGAAACAGAATTTTTGAAAAATTTCCGAAATGAGGCATGTATTATTTCCACAGGTGGTGGCGTTGCCATAAATGCTGAAAATCGAAAAATTATGAGACGTAGTGGATTAGTATTTTTTCTAGATGCGTCTTTTGAAGATATTTATAAACGAATACAGCATGATCCAAACAGACCCATTGTACAGAGCTCCACAAAGGAAGAATTAGAAAGTCTGTATCATTACAGAAGAAAGTTTTATCGTGATGCAGGACATATCCAAGTACTGACAGAAGGCAGAACGATTCGCCAAATTCTAGAGTATTTAGTATTTCAAGTGAAAAGATTAAAAAACGAACGATAATACAATTTTATTAAAATAATGTTCGTCTTTTATTATCTTTTAAAAAATGATTGCCTTTTCAATGCATTTAATGTTAGGATATAGACAAATAAGTAACTAAATGTTCATTGAATACTAAATAGTACCAAGATCTATCTTGGGCGGATGATTGTGCGGGGAGAGCGCGTATAGACGCCACCGAAGGAGCAAGTAGTAATGGCTATGAATCTCTCAGGTAAAAGGACTCGTACAAGACGCAACTCTGGAGAGAGCTGTAGTATAACAATAACAGCCACCAAAGGGGAAAGCCGACTAATTGGCAATGGTAAAAGCATTGCGAGCTAGTCTGGTGTAACTTTCAGGTGCAAGGACAGAGAATCCCGAAAAGGGGTTCGTCTGTCTTTTTTTATGTCTACAAGTATATATGTGAGCAAGAGAGCGCATGGACTGTACTACTACAAAAAGCAGACGAACTACTACTAGTAAAAATGTAATTAACAATAAGGGGGCAAAAAAGAATGGCGAACGAATTAAAACGTACACCTCTATTTGAAGAATATGCGAAGTACGGTGCGAAAACGGTTGACTTCGGTGGATGGGAATTGCCTGTTCAATTCTCTTCTATTAAGGAAGAACATGATGCAGTGCGTCATCGTGCAGGGTTATTTGATGTATCACATATGGGTGAAATTTTAGTCACTGGTCCAGATGCATTAGATTTTTTACAAAATCTTTTGTCAAATGATGTGTCAAAAATAGTGGCGGGCCAAGCACAATACACAGCTATGTGCTATGAAAATGGTGGCGTTGTTGATGATTTATTAACCTATAAATTAGCGGACAATCACTATTTATTATGTGTTAATGCAGCAAATATCGAAAAAGACTATGATTGGATGATGGAAAATCAACATCAATATGATGTAACGATTGATAACCAATCAGATGCCTATGCACAAATTGCACTTCAAGGTCCGTTAGCAGAAGAAGTGCTGCAATCTTTAACTTCAACTGATGTGAGTGCCATTAAATTTTTCCGCTTCCAAGAGGATGTTGAAGTGGCAGGCCATAAAGTATTAGTTTCTCGTAGTGGCTACACAGGTGAAGATGGCTTTGAATTATATGGTGCTCCAGAAGATATTAAAGCACTATGGGGAAAAATTTTAGAGGCAGGTCAGGATAAAGGCGTTGTTCCTGCAGGTCTTGGTTGTCGTGATACACTTCGTTTTGAAGCGGGGCTCCCACTATATGGTCAAGAGCTATCAGCAACAATTTCTCCACTTGAGGCAGGTATTGGCTTTGCTGTGAAATTAAATAAAGAAGACTTTATCGGTCACGAAGCATTAGTAACACAAAAGGAAAATGGTCTTCCTCGTAAACTGGTAGGAATTGAAATGATCGATAAAGGAATTCCACGCCATGGTTACAAAGTGTTGAAGGATGGTAAGGAAATTGGTGAAGTAACAACGGGCACACAGCTTCCTTCATCTAAACGTAATGTTGGTCACGCGTTAATTGACAGTCAATTCGCAACAATCGGAACTGAGCTAGAAATCGAAATTCGTGGTAAGTACTTAAAGGTAATCACAGTAGAAACACCGTTTTACAAGCGTTCAAAATAATAGTTGAAAAGAGGGACCTACATTTATGAAACATCGTTATTTACCAATGACGGAGCAAGATCAAAAAGAAATGTTAGACGTAATCGGTGTATCCTCAGTAGATGAATTATTCGAGGATATTCCAGAGAAAGTACGTTTTAAAGGCCTTTATGACATTAAGGAAGCTAAATCAGAGTCTGCTTTATTAAAAGAATTAACGGCACTTGCCGCAAAAAATAAGGACACAAATGCTAATGTATCATTTTTAGGTGCAGGCGTTTACAACCACTATAAACCGGTCATCGTGGATCATGTTATTTCTCGTTCAGAGTTCTATACAGCTTATACGCCGTATCAACCGGAGATTTCACAAGGTGAGCTACAAGCAATCTTTGAATTCCAAACAATGATTGCTGAGCTAACTGGTATGGATCTTGCTAACTCTTCTATGTATGACGGTGGTACAGCATTAGCAGAGGCAGGTATGCTGGCAGCTGGTCATACACGTCGTAAGAAAATTTTAGTGTCTGAAACAGTGCACCCAGAATATCGTGATGTTGTGGCTACATATGCCTATGGTCAATCGATCGAAATCGTGACAATTCCACAAAAAGATGGCGTGACAGATGTGGATGCATTAAAAGAGATGATTGATGACAACACAGCAGCTGTTATTGCTCAATATCCAAACTTCTTTGGTCAAGTAGAAGATATTCAAGTCATCGGGGATATTGCTCATGAAGCAAAAAGCTTGTTTGTGGTATCTTCTAATCCACTGGCATTAGGCATTTTAACACCTCCTGGTAAACTAGGTGCGGATATTTGTGTAGGGGATGCGCAAGTTTTCGGTATTTCTGAAGCATTCGGTGGACCACACTGTGGTTTCTTTGCCGTAACAACAAAATTAATGCGTAAGGTTCCAGGCCGTCTTGTTGGTGAAACAGTAGATGGTGAAGGTCGTCGTGGTTATGTATTAACATTACAAGCACGTGAACAGCATATCCGTCGTGATAAAGCGACATCTAATATTTGTTCGAACCAAGCTCTTCTTGCCCTTGCAGCTTCTGTAGCCATGACAGCTCTAGGTAAACAAGGCATTCGTGAAATGGCAACACAAAATATTGCGAAAACACGTTATGCGAAAAATGCCTTTGAAGCAGCAGGCTTTACAGTAGCATTCCAAGGTGCCCACTTCAACGAAATCGTTGTGAAAACGAATAAATGTGTGAAGGAAATCAATAAAGGCTTAATTGCAAAAGGAATTATCGGTGGATATCCATTAGGTCAAAATTATGACTCTCTTAAAAATCATGTGCTAATAGCAGTTACTGAATTACGCACAAAAGAAGAAATTGATGCACTAGTTGCAGAAATGGGGGCTCTTAATGCATAACGAAAATCAATCACTCATTTTTGAAATTTCAAAAGAAGGTCGTGTTGGCTATAGCTTAGAGGCACTTGATGTACCAGAAGTAGACCTAGCAGATTTATTACCTGCAAACTTAGTACGTGCTGAAGCGGCAGAATTACCTGAAGTGTCTGAGCTTGATATTATGCGTCATTACACGGCACTTTCTCGTAGAAACCACGGAGTAGACTCTGGCTTCTATCCGCTTGGCTCTTGTACGATGAAATACAATCCGAAAATTAACGAAACAGTTGCACGTCTTTCAGGCTTTGCCAATGTTCACCCATTACAGGATGAATCAACAGCACAAGGTGCAATGGAGCTTCTCTATGATTTACAAACTTCTTTAGTAGAAATTACAGGAATGGATGAAGTGACATTACAACCAGCAGCAGGTGCTCACGGTGAATGGACAGCATTAATGATGATTCGTGCATTCCATGAAGCAAATGGTGAGGGACACCGTAATAAAGTCATTGTTCCTGACTCAGCACATGGTACTAACCCAGCATCGGCAACAGTAGCAGGTTTTGAAACAATTACTGTTAAATCGGATGAGAATGGTCTAGTAGATATTGAAGATCTTCGTAAAGTAGTAGGTTCTGATACAGCTGCTTTAATGCTAACAAACCCGAATACACTTGGTTTATTTGAAGAAAACATTATTGAAATGGCAGAGCTAATTCACTCTGTAGGCGGTAAAGTGTACTATGATGGTGCGAACTTAAATGCCGTAATGAGTAAAGCACGTCCTGGCGACATGGGCTTTGACTGCGTACATTTAAATCTGCACAAAACATTTACAGGTCCACACGGTGGCGGTGGTCCGGGTTCCGGCCCAGTAGGCGTAAAAGCAGACTTAATTCCATTCCTACCAAAACCAGTATTAGTTAGAACTGAAGAAGGCACATATCACTTCGACTACGATCGTCCACAATCAATCGGACGCGTAAAACCTTACTATGGTAACTTTGGTATCAACGTTCGTGCTTATACGTACATTCGTACAATGGGTCCAGATGGCTTAAAAGCCGTTACAGAATATGCAGTCCTAAACGCCAACTACATGATGCGTCGTTTAGAGCCATTCTATGATCTTCCATATAACCGTCACTGTAAACATGAATTTGTGTTATCTGGTCGCCGTCAAAAGAAACAAGGCGTTCGTACATTAGATATCGCAAAACGTCTGTTAGACTTTGGCTACCATCCACCAACAACATACTTCCCATTAAATGTGGAAGAGGCGTTAATGATTGAGCCAACTGAAACAGAATCTAAAGAAACGTTAGATGCATTCTGTGATGTAATGATTCAAATTGCGAAAGAAGCAGAAGAAAATCCATCGATTGTACAAGAAGCACCACATACAACAGTCGTATCTCGTTTAGACGAAACACGCGCTGCTCGTACACCAGTGCTTCGTTATCAAAAGGCATAGTCTACAAAACCGTTCACGTTCATGTGAGCGGTTTTTTTGCACCTTGTAGGGAGGATGACGAGATATAAAGCCGAAGAAAAAAGTGATTGATTACTACTTGACGACTTTTGCGCAGAAACTAATAAAAGGAGAGCAAGGTTTTCGATTATTTTGTTTAGATGCAACTTTACAAAGGATAAAAGGGTGACGTTGTAAATGAAGAAGAAGTACAAATGCTTAAAGAACTATCTTATGTAGATTCGTTCTAAAAGACTAATATAACTACATTTTTAATACTTTTTATTCATTTTTCCTATATAGAAGATTATTTTAAAAAACAGCTTTGGGCCTAAGAGCAATTGAACCATTAGTTGTTTTTTTGTAAAAAAATAGGATAATTCCATTATTCACTGAAAAAATATCATAATTATTACTATGTAACATTTTTACTAAACATACTTTAAATTGTTTTTAATGACAATATCTTCTATAGAAAATATTGACATTAATTTTTGGTGTTGTATAGTTACTTTTGTGATACATACTATCATTAGTGATTTTCGTATAAAAAATGCATAAAAATAGAAATTAGAGTTTCTAGTACATAGTTTAGCCTCATATTGATTTCATTGTAAATTTTTTTCTTAAATGTTTATATATTGTTTATATTTATAAAGCTAGAAGTCTAGCGATGGAAGAGGATGGATTCGATTCTATTTACAAAACACAGGTGAGTACGTATATGAAAGAATTTTACGCTTCCAATCAGGTGACTTTAAGCATGAAAATATCGTTCGTTTCTTTAGCAATAATCCAAGCAGTCAAAAAAGTAAATGGCTGAATGATAAAGGTAATGATTACAAAAGGGACAAGTGCTGTTAAAGCCTAACAAGTTTAAACATACAGTTATTCAATTTTTCAGTCGTATGTTTAAGGTTTATCATGTATAAATCTTTTAACATAAATATGAATCGAGCGACTAATTGCTAATATTGGAAAATTAGCTATTTCACGATACGGGTAAGACATCGTGAAAAAGATAGCTGTAGCTAATATGATTTCCTTAGAATGTTAGACGTCATGATTCAACAAATTTTAGGAGGTACGAAAATGGGTTTTGTATTAAAAGTAGAAGGTTCAGAAGCAATTGAATTAGGCTTAGAAAGCATCATGACTGTCGAATATGAGACAGATACACCGAATGATTCTAACGCTCGCTCTACAGATGTTGGAGCCACTTTAAAAGTTAAAGGTAAAATTTTAACGGCTACGGATGGTGATAATTCTGATGATACGATGAAATTGGGTTTATGGTCATTAGTACCTGCTGAGAAGGCTGACTGTTACCGTAAAGTGACTTTAGAGGTTGTTGCAGCTGATCAAGTAGTAAGAAAAATTCATTTCCCAAATGCTTTTGTGGTGGATTATACAGAAAGATATGGTGACACAGAAGGTATCGGTGAGTTCTTCTTATTTATTAAGCAAAAGAAAGACAAAACAGATTTGGCAAAAATCGAGGGTGGCTACGCTGTCTAAGATTGCAGCAGGATAAAACACTTACTAATTATCTAAGGAACTTTTATAGTTCCTTAGATTATTTTTAATCTCCCTAAAATTACTTTAAAGGCGGAAATAAAAGATCCTATACATAGAAAAGATAGCACTCAAACTCATATTTTTGTGAGGAAGAAGTAGAGAGAAGCATTGCCAACGGGTATGCCTTTGATGAGATGGTTGAGGCAATGGAAGGATCAGATTTCAAATTCTGTGTCATGAAGGATGTGTAGGGACTAAGCAAATAATAGTTGATAGGTTGAAATATAGTTGGTGAAAAACGGTTAAAAAACGGAAGGTGATTGGGATGAAATTTATAGATGAAAAAATTATTGCATTAAGAAATGAAATGAGAGAGCAGGAGCAACATGAGCTAGCCCAGCGACAAGTAGCCTTACAAAAGGAACAGGAGCCTGAGCCAGTATCTGAGCAGGAGGAACAAGACTTAGAAAAAGTAAATATCTATCAAAGCTACATCATAATTGATGATGAGAAGGTAGGGGTGTTGGAGCAGTCGTTATTGGATGGCAAAATGACGATCCGTATGCCAAAACTATTTTCTAAGATGTCTACTGAATTAGCAGCCTTAAAGTACCCATCGGACCGTCGACCAAATCTTATTTATACAGATGAATCCTCATCGATTAATCTTGCCTTCAACCTGACTCCACATCGATTAAAGGAAGAGGGAGTTGCTGCTTTTCAAGAAAATATGATTGATATCCTTGAACAAGCTCAACCTTCAGCTGATTGGCTTGATACGGATGTCCTGAAGATTGACGAGAAGACAGTCGGCTTTTTAGAGATTATAACACCGGCTATTGATGGCGATATTTTTAATTTAATGTTCTTTGCCTCTATCGAAGGGGTAGCGCTTATTGGAACCTTCAATTGTATGGAGGAGGACCTTGAAACTTGGCGTCCGATTGCGAGAGCTATGATGGAATCCTTGCGATTTGCTTCAAATAGTAGGAACGGAGGGGGAATACGATGAGTAGTGTAGTGACAGCTTATCATAATATTCAAATTCTACCTTTCGAGCTTATTAGTATTCAAGAGCTTACTATCGTAAAAAAAATGAATGAACATGCTATGTTACGTTTTACTGGTATTGTGCCTGAAGTAGCGAGAGACACTTATGTAGAAATGACGGAGGCAAGATCGGCAATTGAAGTAAATCAGCTTAATCATCTTGGTGTCCCTTCACCATTATTTAAAGGTGTAATTTTAGATGTGAAGGTTCGTTCAGTTCGTGGCATTTATTATATTGAAGTAGAAGCGGCTTCAAGCACCTATCAGCTAGACATTAAAAAGAAAAATCGCTCCTATCAGGATAAGGAAATGACCTATTCGTCTTTATTTAAACTATTACATCCTTTTTATCCTGGTCTTGACATTATTGATGAAGCAACAAAGGGTGCTAAATTAGACAAGTTTACCCTGCAATATCGAGAGACCGATTGGCAATTTTTAAAAAGACTAGCCTCACGTTTTAACACTGGACTAGTGCCTGCTGCTACCTTTGATAAGCCAAAGTTCCATTTTGGTGTGCCTGCTGGTAGAGCTAAAGGCAAGCTAGAAGATTACCATTATACTACCCGAAAAAAACTAGCAGATTACCTTCTATATACAGAGAATGGTAATGGAGGTATGGGAGAGCATGACTTTCTATACTATGAGGTGGAAACAGATAAGGTAATGGAAATAGGAGATCATGTCACTTTTCATCAACAAACGCTTTATATATGTGAAGCATACACAACCATGAAGGATGGCTTGCTGAAACATTATTATACGCTGTCAACGAAAAATGGCATGAATAAAAGTGAACTATTTAACGATGCGATCTCAGGTTTATCACTGGAAGGAAAAGTATTAGAAGTCGCAAAGGATCATATTAAGGTGCATTTAGCGATTGATGAGAAGCAGGATAAAGGAAAAGCACATTGGTTTCTTTATTCTACGGGCTATACAGCTGAGGGACATAGTGGTTGGTATTGTATGCCTGAAATCAATGACTTTGTTCATGTCTATTTTCCTTCACATCGTGAGGAGGAAGGAATTTCTAGCAGCTCCATACGAAAAAATTTAGATACTTCAGCAACGAACAAACTAGATGATCCTTCAACCAAATATTATCGTACAGCCTTTGGTAAAGAAATTAAAATGAGTCCAACTGAAGTGGTTATTACCGCACAGGATGGCGATATTTTTATTCGGCTAAATGAAGCAAATGGTATTGAAATATTTAGTAAAAAAGAAATTAAACTTATCTCAGAGGCAGATATTTCAGTGAAGGCGAGTAAGAATATTCTTTTGTCTGCAGAGGAAGAAATTTCTTTACAATGCAAAGAAAGTAAAATAATGATGAATGGCAGTGTGCAAATTTTTGGGAAGGAAGTAAAGGCAAATTAAAATGGTTGCGTGTGAATGAGAAGGAAGGAGACTTATATGCAGACACAGGGAGTTTTACAGCATTTTTCTGATAACGAAGTAGAGAAAAGAAGGTTGAAATATCTCTTATTGCTCGAGGATTTTTTTCAAGCCTCCAAGGATAAGCTCGCCGATGATTTTAGAATGTCTTTTCAAAAAATATGTCAGCAACTAAAACAACAGCAAACGCTTCAACAGAAAGGACCGATTGCACATATTACGTTTTCAATGCTGCGTACAGAGCTACTAGAGAGCAACCCTCACTATTTAGTAGAAGCTACGGATGAAGAATGGTTTTTTGATATTCATCCGCTTTTAACTACTTATGATGCAGGCTGGGCGCATCATTTTTTAGAGCAATACATTGAAGAATTAAGTTTGTATAGCAAAACTTTTATGGGGGCAATTACCCAGGCAGATATTGATCGCATTAGACTTCAGGACGCCAAACATTTTCACCAATATGTAATAAGTCTCGCTAGATATGCGCTACCTGACATTATTCGATGTCCAGAGTATTTGGCGCTAGATCGAGATGTGGCTGTCGAGATACGTGTAGGCGAGTTTATGGATATGAATGAGGTTGTCTATAGCGAGGATTTTTCAGCGAAGGATAGTGAAGAAATAAAGGCTTGGCTAGATGAACAACTAGAGGAGGAATATCCATACGAGGTATTTAGCCATTTAAATTTAGCAGGTGGGCGATATGAAGGCTTGGATATTCGCTATGCCTTTTTCCACAAAGCCAATTTAACCAATTGTCATATGCGTGAATGTCTGTTGATTGGTACTAGCTTTCGGGAGAGTCAGCTAATGGACACGGATTTGAGCTTTAGCACAATTTATGAGACGGATTTTAGTAATAGTCAGTTACAGGGAGCGAATTTTCAACAGGTACAAGGAGCGAGTGGTCTGCTAGATCGTCAGAAATGGGAAATACCTGGCTATTTACCGGTTCGTTTTACTGGTGCGAATTTAGAAGGCGCCAATTTTGAGCTAGCGAATTTACGAGGGGCCAGCTTTATGGGGGCAAATGTTAGAAATACTAATTTTGCGGGAGCCAATTTAGAAATGGCTATTTTCTCTAAGGAAGCACAGGAATATGTAAAGCTAGATCCATTCCAGGCAGCTAGTGTCATTTGGAAGTAGACAGTGTGAAAAAGGAGACGAAAGATGAACTATTTTATTCTATCTCAAGATGAACGTATCACAAATGCTGTGAAACCTGTTGGTATCGCCCAAGTGATTAAAAAAGAGCTATTAACAATTGAAAGAATGGAAGAATTAGAGGAACTTGAACGGCAATTTCCTGTATTAGAAAAAGGCGAGATGGTGTATACCGATCTCATAGAAAAGCCAATCATGCTTATTTCTGATGCTGTTAAACAATTAGTGGAAAAGTATGTCCCAAATATGCCATTTAAAGCAGTTGTTCTCACGGATATGCCTAAATTAATGCAAACCTTATATTGGCTGGTGATCCCACCAAAAGTGCGTTGTCTTTCCGCTCAAACGGAATTTCATCTTGATGGTACGTTGAAGAAGTTAGTCTTAGATGAGCAGTTGGCTGCTCCTTATCCATTCTTTCAAATCGAGGGCATTAAAGAACAGTTTATAGTGGTGAATATTGAATTAGCAGAGAGTATTCTACGCAGAGATTTTCGGGGAATACGATTACAAAAAATACAAACTGAAGGAAGATGGAACGACATTCTTTCTGTAGGAAAATAGATGAGGAGCTTGAAAAAGGATTAAAGCACATGATGGCAAGGTCCTTTTAGGTAATGTTAGTGAGAAAATAGTGAGATTAAAATTAGAGCAATTTAAAGAAAGAGTCGTCATGCATACGTTTTGCAGTTAAGTCTTATGTTTAGCAAAAGTGGTAACACCTTACGTATTGAAAGGATTGTTTTTCTATGTCAGAAGAAATGCAGACAAAGGGTGGCGACCAACGGAGTTATGTCGTAGCTGGTGCCAAATTATCCTGTTCGCAAGGAGATCAAACGAGTATTTTAAAAATGCCAGTTAGTCACGGTGTTTATACGAAAAATAAGGCGCAGATGAATACGATGGATTATAAGCCTTATGTCAATATTCAACCATTTGGGTTATGCCAGACATTAGCGAATCCTACTGTTGCGGCAGCTACAGCTGCCAATAATGGTGTCTTAAAGCCCATGCCCTGTACTCCTGTGATTACAATGCCCTGGATTAATGGGAAGGATGATCAATTAATTGAAAATCATCCAGCGTTAGTTAGTCAATCGATTAATATGTGTATGTATTGTGGAACGATAAAAGTAGAAGATGATGGGCAAGAATGAGCGATTGTCCCCTGAGGAAAGAAGGGAATTCATGTGAACACATACGAGGAAGTAATCGGATACGGTGAGCTTGAACTCGTATCCCCCTATGAAATCCAGACATTGCATAATCTCACGTTGACACAAACAGTGAATGACCATGCAAGATTAGCAATAACCGGATTTATCCCTGCGGAAAAGAAAGATAGTTGTATGCAGCTTGCCAGTACGACAGATCGAATAGAGGTCTATCAAAAACATAACGGACAACGGCTGCATGCGCTTTTTAAAGGACAGGTAACAGAAATTGCTATACGAATGACAAGGGGAGTATATCAAATTGAATTAGAGGCTGTTTCATCTACATTCACCTTGGATTGTAAAAAAAAATACCGCTCCTTTCAGCATCATAAAATGACTTATCAGGCGATGATAAAAAAGGTGCTAGAAGATTATTCAGGTGCAGATGTTATTGATACTGTATCGAAAGCTACTCCTCTTAAGCAATTTATATTACAATATAAGGAGACGGATTGGCAATTTTTACAACGAATGGCCTCCCATTTTCGTGCCGTATTAGTCGCTGCAGTGGATGCTGATAAGCCGAAGTTTTGGTTTGGCCTACCAGAAGGGCGAATGGAAAAGCTTTCCGTGGCAAATTATACGATCTTAAAAGATCGCTCTAAGTTTTTACATAGTAAGTACAATGACATCGAGCAGCCAATTGAAGAGCGGGATACAGTTGCCTATGTGATAGAATCTAGAAAAACATTGAAACTGGGTGATCGCGTTTTGCTCCAGGGCAAGGAGCTTGTAGTAGCTAAGTCTATCGCCCGCATGAAGCAAGGCATCCTTACCTATGAGTATCATCTGCTGTTCGAAAAAGCCATACGTCAAGATAGGCGCAGTATTCCGTTCCTACCAGGCACAGCGATTGAAGGAAAGGTATTAGAGGTCAAAAAGGATCAGGTTCGAGTCCACCTCAGTATAGATGAGGCACAAAAAAAGGAAGAAGCTACGTGGTTCCCACTGGCTACGCCTTATACGGCAGAGGGACATAGTGGCTTTTACAGCCCGCCAGAGGAAGGAGATAGCGTCCACCTAACCTTCCCAACACATCGAGAGGAAGCAGCGGTTGTTCGTCATAGTGTACGAAAGGGCGGCGAGTCCAACCCGAAAACAGCTGATCCCAAAACGTCTTACTGGGGTACGCCGAAAGGGAAGGAAATGAAGCTAGACCCACAGTCCGTGACATTTACCGCCAAGGAGGGCGCCGTCTTTCTACAGCTCCATCAGAACAGCGGCATCACTGTGCATAGTAAGCCATCCTTGCTGGTCAAAGCCAACGACACGATCACCTTTGCCGGAAAACGTGTGTCCATGAGTGCAGCGGAGTCGATGCGTTTCACATGCGGCTCAAGCAGTCTTGTATTTGATGGCAATACCGATATTCAGGGACAGATAGTGACGATGGATGGCTCCATTAAAGCCCCTGTATCTGTCGCTGCGCAAGAAGAGGAAACAGACCTGGAGGCAGCCCTAGACGTCATGGGGATGATCCCTGTTGGTGGGGGTGATGCCTAATGGGTCTATTAGGATTAGCAGGAAGCTTACTAGGAATGATTCCGAAAGTAGGCTCCCCAAGTGGAAAGAAAAAAGGAAAGAGCGGCGGGTCAAAAGGAAAGAGCACTAAGAAATCCTCCAAAAAGAAGAGCACTACGAAGAAAAAACAACGGAAGTCCAATAAAAAGAAGAAAAAGAAAAAACGCAAGAAGAAAAAGAAGAAGTGGGGTAAATTCTTTACCAAGGCACGGAAGCTAAAAAATAGTTTATCCAAGAGTAAATTGGTTAAACGGGCGAAAAAGGCAATTAAAAAAGCTGTTCTGACCACGAAAAAGGTTGTGAAAAAAACAAAGGCTGCCGTGTCGAAGGCCAAGCAACAGGTAAAGACCGCTGTCAAACAGACGAAGCAGGTCGTCAAAAAACAAGTACTACCAGCGATGAAAAAAGCTGCACAAGCAACGACCAAAGCTGTGAAAAATGCTGTAAAACCTAAAAATCTGTTAAATACGCTCCAAACGGGCTTAGATATAGTCGGGATGGTCCCCGTTGTAGGAGAAGTAGCAGATGGCGTGAATGGTATTATTTATGCGGCAAGAGGTGACAAGGTCAATGCGGCTCTCTCCTTTGGCGCTATGATTCCAGTAGTGGGTAATGCGGCAACAGCAGGTAAATGGGTCAATAAAGGTGCGAAGGCAGCGAAGGGTATCAGTGAAAGTGCTCAAAAAGCGAATAAAGGTCTTTTAGGCAATGTAAAAGAAAAAGTCAACAAGCAAGTAGCGAACGCCAAAACACAGATCCAAGCCAGAGTAGACGAAGTAAAACAACAGCTGCGTCAACTAGGAGCACCGCAAATGGAGTTGGCAGGTGTGAACGTTGGAAGGATTTCGGATACAGGAACGGTTGGAAAAAATACGTCCTCCTCGAGTCCGAAGCCATCTAATTCCCAACCACCACAAAATAGCTCGAATAAAAAGCCTGCTGAGAATAAGGATGCGAGCCAAATTGGTACCTCACCTCGATATGGTGATAGGCAAATATCAGACGAAGAATATGATATGTTAAGAGGACAGACGCCAACACAAAAATTGAGAGATAAAGTAAATGAAGGACACGATAAAAAAACAGTAACCAAAGATCAAGTCCTTCCTGGAAAAACATTTAAGGGTGCATTGGAAGCTGATCATATTGTTTCGATGGATAGAATTGCTAGGATGGATGGTTTCGGTAATTTAACAAACTCCCAGAAATTAGATATTTTAAATAATTCAGAAAATTTTGTGGGGTTAAGTAAATCTGCCAATACTTCTAAGCAGTCTAAATCGTATGAAGAGTGGACACATTATAAGAAAGGGAAACCAGGAGAAATAGAGGTAAATCCTGAATTTAGGGAAAAAATGATTGTCAAAGAAAAAGAGCTTGAAAGAAAGATACAGAAACAGATAGATGATTTTAATGAGTTAAATAAAAAAGGAGATGACTAGAGATGAACCAAAAACTTACTTATTTAAAAAAGTACAATGAAAATGTTCGCATATTAACAATTGATCAAATTGAAAAACTTGAGGATAATGAAATACCAATTGAATGGAAAAAAATCTTTTATAATGACGATATCAAAAAAAGAATTAATTTATTTATGAAAATTTGGGAAAAAAATATAGGGATTGAACTACGGAACACGATCTCTTATCTAAACGAATATCTTACAAATATTGAAATAATCGATATGGAAGGAGAATATTCAGTTTTATACACTATAAGAAATTCAAAAGGAGACATATTATATTACGAAGGGCGTAATCCTCAAAAGAGACAAAAAAACATAGAATTAGAGAAATCGTGGAGTAAAATACCTTCTTCGATTCAAAAATTTTATGAAAATGTTCACGATGGTTTTTATTATTATGCGAGTGAGTCGATGGGCTTAGTTCCACTAGAATCAGTAACATACCTTGGTGATGAAGATATTGAATGGAGTATTATTGATGATTTAGAAGAACCGATAAAAATTAACCTAGATTCATCTTTTGGCTTTTTCACTAACGGTATGGGAAGCTATATAGCGATAGATTATACAAATTGTGTTGATAATAATGCAACCTTTTGGTCTGCGAAATTAAAGCCAAAATATAATATAAATTTTTGGAGTTATGTAGATGAATGGATTGTAATTGGATTTGAAAATTAACTCTGTAAAGGTATTCTTATTTTAAAAGAATAAAAGCAAGATTTTTTAGAACCTAAAAATATTGTTAGGAAAATTACTTAAAGCACTTGATGTATAACATTCAACAAGTGCTTTTCGTGTTTTCACATTCGCGATAAATTACCCTCAAAAGAATTATAGTAACGTTGCAATATTGGATGTAAATATTTCTGGGCTTAAGCCATAATTTAAAGCGCACAGTAGGACAAAAGAGCAGATAAAGCACTCGATTCTCCATATGATTTTGCAAATTATCTAACTCTAGGTGCAGTAGATGGTATTTGGTCTGGAGCCAAAGGTAGAGCAGATAAGATGCTCGATTCACCTTCTGATTTTTTCAATTATGCAACATTTGGTTTCACAGGGATGGTCCAAGGTGCGGTGAATCCAAAAGACCCATTATCGAAAGAACATTGGTAGTTTTGGCGTAGCCACGTCAGTGTTAGGGGTTAAAGGAGCGTCAAGTACAAAAACAACTGGAGTATCAAGTGGTAAGTCTACTAGCAGTTCGAGTAGTAGTAATAAGGTGAAAAGTGAATATGCTGATGTTTTTAGAAAAAACCCAGCTGATCCATTAAAAGAAATTCTAGGACCAGGTAAACAATCTCATTATAAAGAATGGAATAAAATAATTAATGAAATAGAATCTCAAGGTGTCGAGATTGTTTATAAAGATGGTGTTATGGCTTACTCTCCAAGCAGTGGGAAACCAGGTCAATTGGTGATAGATGAAAATTCTTCCATTGGTGCTTTGATTCATGAATATACACATTATTTAGATGATAAGAAACAAGGTTTTCCTGGTATGAGTTATCATTTCCAAACTAAAAACCGTGTTAAGATGGAATTAAATGCATATATGAGAGAAGTAGAATTTGCAGAAAAGATTGGACGTAGAGATATTGCGAATATGCTTTTTGAAAATTACATTCAAGAAAGATCTTTGTTGACGAATCACTTAAAATGATAAAAGAAGTGAGTTGATAAATTTGAATATTTTAGAGAAAATCGATAATGGAAATTGTGCAGTTGAAGAGTTGATAGAACTACTTGGTGAAAAGAATCCAATAATATTATATCATGTAATGATTGCTATTGGTAAATATGAGATATTTAATAAAGATATAATTAAAACACTAAATGAATTGTCCTTTAAAAGAGAGTCTAAAGATAAGTTGATAGGATATTATAAAATTGGTGATTTAGCTATGGTGACGTTAAAAAAAATTGGATTTAATCTAGAAGTTATCCCTACTTATCAAAAAATTGATGATTTTGAGCAAGGAATGATATTAAAATTATATAGTGAGATAGATTGGTGAAATATTGAATTTTAGAATAAGTGCAAATGCACAAATGTTAAATAATGTTTCAGATTGTTGATACAAACTTACCCTGATTTAACAGCCTTATGAGAATATTCATAGAAATAATATATTTAATCTGAAACTAGTAATAAAGATGTAACCAAAGTGTTTAAAATTATTAGATGGTATATTTAACTAAACAGCTCAGGTGCCATTTTAAATGTGGTTGTGAGCTGTTTATTTTTATTATAAATACTTATAAATAGATAAAATATATCGTTATTTTGTCAAAAAGGATCAAGTAAGAATCCATCTCAGCATTGATGAGTGACATTTACCGCCAAGGAGGGTGCTGTCTTTCTACAGCTTCATCAGGACAGCGGCATCACTGTGCATAGTAAGCCATCCTTGCTGGTCAAAGCCAACGACACGATCACCTTTGCCGGAAAACGTGTGTCCATGAGTGCAGCGGAGTCGATGCGTTTCACATGCGGCTCAAGCAGTATTGTATTTGATGGCAATACCGATATTCAGGGACAGGTAGTGACGATGGATGGCTCCATTAAAGCCCCTGTTTCCGTCGCTGCGCAAGAAGAGGAAACAGACCTGGAGGCAGCCCTAGACGTCATGGGGATGATCCCTGTTGGTGGGGGTGATGCTTAATGGGTCTATTAGGATTAGCAGGAAGCTTACTAGGGATGATTCCGAAAGTAGGCTCCCCAAGTGGAAAGAAAAAAGGAAAGAGCGGCGGGTCAAAAGGAAAGAGCACTAAGAAATCCTCCAAAAAGAAGAGCACTACGAAGAAAAAACAACGGAAGTCCAATAAAAAGAAGAAAAAGAAAAAACGCAAGAAGAAAAAGAAGAAGTGGGGTAAATTCTTTACCAAGGCACGGAAGCTCTATAAAACGAATTCAGCTGCAAAAGCGGTGATAAAGGACATCAAAAAACCAGTTGTCAAGTCACTTAATAGCTTCAAAGAAATCGGCAAAGATTTCAAAAGTGGTCTGGACAAAAGAGCAGATAAAGCACTCGATTCTCCATATGATTTTGCAAATTATCTAACTCTAGGTGCAGTAGATGGTATTTGGTCTGGAGCCAAAGGTAGAGCAGATAAGATGCTCGATTCACCTTCTGATTTTTTCAATTATGCAACATTTGGTTTCACGGGGATGGTCCAAGGTGCGGTGAATCCAAAAGACCCATTATCGAAAGAACATTGGTTAGATAGTTTTGGCGTAGCCACGTCAGTGTTAGGGGTTAAAGGAGCATCAAGTACAAAACCAACAGGAGTATCAAGTGGTAAGTCTACTAGTAGTTCGAGTAGTAAGGTTACTAGTAAGATTGATCATGTAGAAGAAACAGGACCACAACAAAATAAGATTCCTAGTAAAGATGTTTCTTTCAAGGTAAAAAGTATGGATCCTTCACAAATTAGATTTAGTCAAACTTCAGTAAATGGATCAGAGGCAATAATAAATAGCATGAAAGCCAATGGATGGAAAGGTGATCCTATTGATGTTGTAAAAATGCCAGACGGGAATTATACTACTATTGATAATACTAGAGTGGCAGCAGCTCGAGAAGTCGGTATTAATGTTGAAGCTATCATAAGAGATTGTAATGAACCTTTACCTTCTAACATGATCGATAGGTTCACAACCAAAAAAGGTGTGCCTGAAACTTGGGGTGAAGCCTTAGAGTTACGTGTTCAAAAACAAAAGGCGAGTTTTAGAAATGATAATCCAATGGGATCATATCAATTAGAGAAAATGAAATAGGAAGAAGTGAATATAAATTGACAACATACCATATAACTTCAGATATTTTTGAATATCCAAATTCTTATAATAAAATTGTAGAATTAAATTTAGTTGATTTCGATTTGTGGTATTTAATGGAATCTGGACAAGCGACCAGAAGATATTTTGATTTAAAAGAGAGATATCCTAATAGGAAATTAGTGCCTTTCGCTAGACAGGATTATAATGATGATATTGCGTGTTTTGAAATAGGAAAGGGAAGTAGAGTTCAATTAATACATGATTTTACTACTGAGGGGTTTGAACAAAAACATGAATTTGAAGATTTTTGGGCATGGTTGGAGTTTGCTATAAAAGAAATGGTTTTTTATAACAGGAGTGAAGAGGTTGAATGAACAAGAATATTATATTGAATTAAGCAAAGAAATTTCTTATGCTTTACGTCATGTACCTTGGAAATATGAATTAGAATTAGATGAAGAAGGTTGGGTACCGGTTGATCAACTATTGTCAGTTCTTAATCAATCAAAAAAATGGGTTAATACAACATTAGAAGATGTGCAACAAATGATTTTGTTATCTAAGAAAAAGCGCCATGAATTATTAGGAAATAAAATTAGAGCTCTATATGGACACTCTACTCATAACAAAATTATTAAAAAGGAAGTTGTACCACCTAAACGATTATTCCATGGAACTTCCCCAGAATTTATGAGTTTCATTAACGAAAAAGGTTTATTACCCATGTCTAGGCAATATGTCCATTTATCGGAAGATATTGAAACTGCTCACATGGTTGGCAAACGCAAGGCTTTTGAACCGATTATATTAATCGTCAATACTGAGGAATCTAGAAAAAAGGGAATTAAGTTTTATTTAGGGAATGAAAAAGTATGGCTTTCTGATTATATACCTATTGAATTTATTTCTGTTAAAAAATAAACTAGAAATTTAAAAGGAGTCAATAGCTAACATAATTAAAGTGGCTATTGACATTTTTATATTTTTCTAAAAAATTCTTCACTTGGTGACACTGTAAACAGCTTCGTTTTGAGGTTGTGAAGAGTAGTATTCTAATTTTGAAGACCAGATAAAAATTTGCCACAGTTTCTTAATGCGTAAAAATATGCCTTGATAGATAAATTTTCTATCGGGGGGTTTTTTTTATTTATCCATTATAAGAAATAAGTGCCTTGTACACTCATTTAAGAAGATACCTGGTTCCCTTATACCGCAGAAAGACATAGCTGCTTTTACAGCCCGCCAGAGGAAGGAGATAGCGTCCACCTAACCTTCCCGACACATCGTGAGGAAGCAGCGGTTGTTCGTCATAGTGTACGAAAGGGTGGCGAGTCCAACCCGAAAACAGCTGATCCCAAAACGTCTTACTGGGGTACACCGAAAGGGAAGGAAATGAAGCTAGACCCACAGTCCGTCACATTTACCGCCAAGGAGGGTGCCGTCTTTCTGCAGCTCCATCAGGATAGCGGCATCACTGTGCATAGTAAACCACCCTTGCTGGTCAAGCCAACGACACGATCACCTTTGCCGGAAAACGTGTGTCCATGAGTGCAGCGGAGTCCATGCGTTTCACATGCGGCTCAAGCAGTCTAGTGTTTGATGGCAATACCGATATTCAGGGACAAGTAGTGACGATGGATGGCTCCATTAAAGCCCCTGTTTCCGTCGCTCCGCAAGAAGAGGAAGCAGAGCTGGAGGCAGCCCTAGACGTCATGGGGATGATCCCTGTTGGTGGGGGTGATGCCTAATGGGTCTATTAGGATTAGCAGGAAGTTTACTAGGGATGATCCCGAAAGTAGGCTCCCCAAGTGGAAAGAAAAAAGGAAAGAGCGGCGGGTCGAAAGGAAAAAGCGCTAAGAAATCCTCCAAAAAGAAGAGCTCCACGAAGAAAAAACAACGGAAGTCCAATAAAAAGAAGAAAAAGAAAAAACGCAAGAAGAAAAAGAAGAAGTGGGGTAAATTCTTTACCAAGGCACGGAAGCTCTATAATAAACTAAGCAAAAGTAAAATAGCGAAGCAATTTAAGAAAGAAAGTAGTAAAATGAGCTGTCCTAGCGGGTAAGAAAACCTATAAACAAGCAGTAAACAAAACGAAAGCCGTTTATAACCAGACAAAGCAAGCAGTAAAGGAAGTAAAAGTAGCCGCAAAAGAAGCTGTTAAAGTCTATAAGTCGTTAGATAAAATGGAGCCACTCAAAATAAACAAGGACATGTCTACCAAAGAAAAAATCTTACGGACAGGGTTTAACATGAGCCTCCAACAAGCACAAAAATCTAAAGGCAAGTTCGATGCAACTGTAGATGTAGCTAAAAACACCTACAATGATGTGAAAAAATTAGTAACTGATCCGATAGGCGTACTAAAAGAAACGAAAGACAATTTGAAAAATTTTGCTTCCCATCCACTGGCAACCGTAAAAACTATGGCGGGTTCAGTAAAAGACTCTTTTGAAAAAGATGTTATTCATGGTAATGACTACTCACGAGCATACTGGGGAACAAAAGCAACCATAAATACAGCTACAGCAGTTGTTGGTACAAAGGGTGTTGGAACACTAACAAAAATAGGGAAGACTTCGACTGGAGTAACAAGTGGTAAGTCTACTAGCAGTTCGAGTAGTAGTAAGGGTACGGATAATAATTCTAAAAATAATGGACAAAATACATCGGGAACTGAAAAAAGATTTCCAACTAAACAAATTAATCCCATAAAAGACCAACATATTATTGATAAAGTAGCAGAAGCAAGAGGAGCATTATCTAATAGGTATAAAAAACAAGGTAATTTTGCTTATGCAGAAGTAGATATTGTAGGAATCAATAAAAAAGATTTCTATGCACATAGTGGAATTCATGATGCTACAAAAAAAATACCTGGGGCTGAAGATTTCTCTTTTAAACCTAATAAACCAACATTTGAAGCTACAAAAGCGTATGATAATGGAGGAAACAATTATTTAAGGGACGGGGATACCGAGTATAAAATTTTAAATGATTTAGCAGAGAGAGTTGGAGATAATTATAAGGCAAAAGGCAAAATAAAATTATTTACTGAAAAAGATACATGTGATAGTTGTAATCTTATTATTCAACAATTTAATGATAAATATCCTGATATTACCATAGAAGTGATTCATAATGCTGATGAAATGATTTTACCTAACAAATAATGGAGGTTTATAGAAGTGGAATTTACTTATCAAGAATACAATGAGTATATAAATGAAACTTATAAGGAATTTAAAGAAGAAAAAATGAGTAATAAAGAAGCAATAGCAAGAACATATAATGAGTATGATATGGTCGCCAAGAAAAGTGAAACAGATAAAGGAATAGTTTATATAGAACTTGCAGAAATTTTAATTACTCATTTAAAAGCAATGTATACATTCAAGAGTTATATTGAAAATGTGTTGATTGAATTAGATTTTAATTTAATTAAACTTGAAAAGGCTTTATCTCAGGAAGAGTATAATGACCTGTTTTCACGTAGAGTACATGTTTTACAAGAATTAGAAAAAATGCCTCTTGATTACTATCAAACGGTTTGTTGGTATTATGAAGAATTAATAGAGGAAGTTCAAAAGTATATTAGCAATTTTATAGAAGAAAACAAAAATACGGACACTATAGTCACTGATGTATTACAACGATTTGAACGAGATTGTAAAAACACAAAAAGTGAAAAGTATATCATCTATACAACACTTGCTGAAAATCTGTGTAATCAAGGATTAAAATCTGTAAATGGTATTGAAGATATAAAGAATGAGTTGCAAACATTTCAAGTTTATGATATATCTAACGAGCAATTAACTGAAGATGAACAAGAGAAATTAGCAAATCGAATTAAAAATGTTTTAACTAGGCTAAAATGAAACGATTTAAAAGATACTTATCTAAAACAAAACTATTTTGAGAGTCCTAGTCCTATAATTATGATGAATAAGAGATTTCTTGCAAATGAAAATTATATTGGTTTCTATAGTTCTAGCTCATTAATAATAATTTGTTAATAAAATAAAACCACCATGCTTAAAATCGACATGTTATGACGGCAATATTCAAAGGTTACCCAACAATATAAAGCGTAATAAGTAAGCCGAAATGACATTTTACAAAGCGAGGGGAAAAAGTAAAATGCGGATGAAACTGACAACGTTCGTGGCGTTAAACAAGAACACAAATAAACAGGTACTAATATACCCTGAATTAACCAAACACCGTGAACGAGGAATAATAAAAGACCGTATACGATTTTATTCATAATTACGATTGAAAAAGTCGCTTCTAATAACTGATCTGATCCTAAAAAGTTAGACATATTTAGTTAAGCAACTTCTAAGACCAGAGTTCGGCACTACACCGGGCTTAGGTCTTTTAATTTTGCCTTCATTCGTTTGTGATTGTAATAGTGAATATAGTCTTGGAGTTCCTGTTCAAAATTTGCCATGGATTCAAATTCTAGTAGATACAGGAGTTTAGATCAAACAATTGTCCTTATGGGACATACAAGAAAAAAGGAATGAGCGCTAGGAAATCCTAAAAAGCCACGAAGAAAAAACAAAGGAAATCCAATAAAAAGAAGAAAAAACGCAAGAAGAAAAAGAAGAAGTGGGGTAAATTCTTTACCAAGGCACGGAAGTTAAAAAATAGTTTATCCAAGAGTAAATTGGTTAAACGGGCGAAAAAGGCAATTAAAAAAGCTGTCCTGACCACGAAAAAGGTTGTGAAAAAAACAAAGGCGGCTGTTTCGAAAGCCAAGCAACAGGTAAAGGCCGCTGTCAAACAGACGAAGCAGGTCGTAGCTGTAGCAAGGAAAAAACTTGAGCAAGAACGAGCAGAACTTATTAATGGTAAATATATTGATCCAAATACAAATGAAATCTATATTCCACATGTTATTACTGCTGCTGTTGATATGAAAGCTGGAAAAACCTATATTGGTTATAATGGTGTCGGCACAGATTTAAGAACAGGGAATCCTAGATTTAATCCGACAGCATCGGATTTACTCGATGATACTAAAAAATTGGTGGAAAAAACTAAACAGAGAGCGATGGAAAAGGAAGGGAAAAATAGTTTTGAGAGATGGGAAGTAGAAAACTGTGCGGAAATTCAAGCAGTAAATCAAGCTTTTAAGGAGGGTGCAAAGCTTGAAGATATTCTCTTGAGCACCATCTCTTCAAAGGATGGTAAATATAAGGAGATGTGTAGGAATTGTAGTGTGACATTTGAGGAGTTTATTGTTGATATACCATTTGGTAAAAAGTGAGGTATTTATTATGGAAAGACTATCAATAAAAACAGAAAAAGTATTAAAACAATCGGGGTGGAACCCAAACCGAAAAATAGATATTAATTCACAGGTGAAATATTTGGAAAATAAAGGGTATGTGGTTTTCGATTGTGTAAAAGAAGCACTTGAGCAATTTGGTGAATTAAAATGTATATATGAAAATGATGGAAAATCGGAGAGTTTTGTGATAGAACCGAAAGAAGGGCTGGGGGATTTAGACAGAAGGCATTATAAAAGATATGAAGTTATAATAGGTAATGATTTGGTTGTCATTGGTACTGCCTTTAGAGATAATGCAGTGTTGTATATGTCTAAGCAAGGGGAGGTATATGCAGTACTAGATGATTACTATATTTGGAAAGTTGGGTGTGGAATATATGAAGCTCTTAACAATTTATGTGAAGGAAGAGAGTTAAAAGTAATACATGAAGAGCATTTAAAAAATTAAGGTGATAAGTATTACTTAGTGCAGAATGAAATCATTAATTATGTATAGCTCATTTAATATAACTATAAAGACTTCGCCAGTTTATTTGTACGTATATAAATGCGTGAATTTTTCATCTGAATAACAGTATTCCATTACAACAAACAGGTCGATTATGGTTAGATAATTCCATGATAGACCTGTTTTTTACTATTTTTGTTTAGTTTTAAAGACACGAAAGAGGTTGGTGGAGCAGTTATCACAGAATTTGTGAAATTGGAAACGAAAGTAGCAAAATAAAAAAGGGGAATTGGAAGAGATTGTTTTGGCAATGAAGAAGTAATATTAGACTATGAAAATTTATTTATATTTTTAAAAGAAATAACTGGAGAGTATAGGGCGAAACATTTAGACAACGAGTTAGATAAGGAGGATCTAGAAAAGAGTTGCTTCCACCGTTGTTAGTAATGGCAAGGCCCTATATGAATCTGCCACAGGCAAAGACCCGATCACAGGTCGCAAGCTAAGCAAGGCAGAGCGAGCCATCTCCGCCGCTGCAGTAATTGGAGGACTCGCAGTCAAAGGGCTGAAGCATGGTGGAAAAGCGGTGATAAAAATCGCCACGAAGGGCGAGAAGGGCAGCGCTATCGTAGCAAGTACAACGAAAGCGGTAACGAAGCTAGCGGAGAAAGGCAAGCAGCTCACAACGAAAGTGGCAGCCAAGGCGAAGGAATTCAAAAAACAAGTCAATACAGCCATCGCCCAAGCGAAGCAAAATGGACGCAAGCAGCTCGACCATCTACAAAGTGCCTTACAAGGCAATAGACAAAATGATTTCGCACTGGCAGGCGGTGGGAAGCTAGTTACCCAGACGACGAGGAAAGAGAAGCCTACTGATACCTTGGTACAGGCAAGTTCTGGGAAAGGGTCGAGTTCAACTAAGGGTACGGGTAAAGTTCAAACTGGTGGTAGAGAACTTTCGGTAGATGAATATTTAAAACGACTTGATGAAGCGGATGATATGTACGAATCCTTTAGAAAATCCAAAACGGATGTAAATTCTATTGCTAAAAATACAGGAATGAACGAACAAAGGGTACAAAGAATCAAAGATCATTTATTGTTCAAAGAGCACATTAAAGAACATGGAGGATGGAGTTGGACGTTTTGATTCAGATTATGAAATTGCACAAGCATGGGATAGGCTCCAAAAAGGGACCCACAAAAAGAATGATATTGATTTATTAAATCATGAACTTTTTGAGTCAAGATTTGAAGGGATATTTAAAACGGACTATAGGACGGCCCATGATAAAACAGTAGAGTCTGGGCGTCCGTGGCATCCACCAGAGGAGGAATAAAATTGGCTTCATACGTTTTATTACTAAAAGAATATGAAGATAATGAAACTGTAGTTTACAGATTCGGACCTAATGAAAATATTATGGGGAAAATTGAGTTAAATAAATTAACTAGAAAATTTTCAGAGTTAGAAGTTATCCCAGATAACAATTTTCCATCCAAGTTTTATTATGATAGAGCTGCTCAAAGATTGGCAGTTTGCCTAGTAAAAGAAGGTGGTGTATTCCCTGATAGAACCGCTTTCGAATCATAGTAACTTAAAATTACCTTGATTGGCTAAATGCCTTTCAAGGTTTTTTACTTTAATTATATTAAATCACTGATATTTGAGGGAGACAACAAGAAAAAATAATTTGTTTGAGAATCGCGAGCTCATGAAGGAAGTACCATTATGAAGTTTGATTTTACAAGTAGGATAGAGTGACAAGATTGAATGGTTAACAAACTAACGAGAATGACAAAGCTCGTGGTTAATTGTATACAGTTAACACTCCAGACGGCCTATTTCCTTATGTGATGCAAAATGTCATACTCCTGTTTATTGAGGATTATTTCAAAATTGTCTGATGCAAGGCGGCCAATTAAAGAAAATTTTAATGCAGCACTCTCATTAATTACCCTGTTAGGAAAGTGAAAAAGGGCGAAGAAGCATTCGAAACCGTACGAAATATGGAAAAGGTAATAAAAGAAACCTATGATTTTTCCAATAATAGTAAAAAAGAGGAAGAGATGCTAAGTCTACCTAATTACCGGAGAAGTTAGGTAATTTATCCCCTGTAATTCCAAAATAATGATAGGAGAGTAGGTTAATAAATATGGATGATGAAATTTATTATGTGAAAGACAAGCAAGAAAAAATTGAAAATATGGAGGCTTATTATAGAATTTTAGGCTATGGATATTTTTTAGAGACACTAAATGAGTTTAAAAATGGTAAAGGATTTGGTATTGGTTATACTAGTTGTTATTTTGCGACTGAATGCACTCCTAATGATGAAGAGTATTTTGGAGATACTGGAGTGAATTTTACAACAATTCCTCCAGTAACTAACACTGAAGTTTATTCAATTGTGGTTTATGAAACGTTTTTCGAGTATTTACTTAAAGTGGCTAGGGAATACCTATCCATATATCCTCAAAATAAATTAATTGTTGAGGAGAGCTTAACTCAAATTCAAAAGAGATTCGATATTGAAATAAAGAAGTAAACAAAGGTTAAAGATTGAAAATAAGAAGTAAGAAGCATTAGAAACAAAGAAATTGATTTTAGGGTTATAGCTCATAACAGACGAATAGGAAGAAAAATTAGAATTTGCTGATCAAATTCTAAAAGTAGGATGTGTATAATTTGAACTTAGAAGATCTTAAAAAAAGGCATATTCAATATGATTGGAGAACTATTTTTGTAGGCATCCAAGAAAATTATTTTAATAAAGGGGTTATCTCTCATTATGCAGTAGAAATGATGGAAAGTGGTGATGAAAGTGAGTTTGTTCGTGTACTTGCTTGGGGAGTATCTAGTGAAGATTTAGATAAAGTCATGTTAGAAATAAAAACTAATTATTTTCCTCAATTAAATGAAGAAAGCACAATATTAATAGAGGAGAATAGAAAACTCAGGTTTGTTTATTTATCAAAAATAAAAGAAACATGTAAAGATGAAAATAAATTATTAAGTAAAATTGCGGAGTTTTATGGTAATCATAACTATCCCGAAGATATGATGACTTTAGTTAATTATATGCCCCAAAAACTTCCAACTACGCATGAAGATATAATGAATAGGTTTGAAATTTTTTTAAAACGAGAGAGAATTAGATTTAGTTAGCTATTTTAATGGGCAAAGAAAGAAGAACATAAAAGACTAGTAAAAAAAGTGAAAGAATGGATGAATGATGGAAAATGGAAAAAGAAGAATTGTTTAAAAGTGAACAAGAAAAATGGATTTCAAAGATTTCATTAGAAAACAATTTTCAGTTAGGAGCTATTCGTCTGGTAGCTGGAATTGATATTGCATATTGGACAGAGGGGAAGAAAGATTACGGAGTGTGTTGTATTGTTGTAATCGATTATATTACCAAACAAATTATAGAAGAAGTAGAATATAGGGGTCAAATAGATGTTCCATATATTCCAGGATATCTTGCTTTTAGGGAGCTTCCGATGGTGATAGAAGCAGTGAAAAAGCTGCAATGTGAACCAGATCTTTATATGTTTGATGGAAATGGTTATCTTCATTATAGACATATGGGGATCGCAACACATGCTTCTTTTTATTTGAAGAAACCTACAATAGGTGTTGCTAAAAGTTACTTGAAGATAAAAAATACCGATTTTCAAATGCCAAAAAATGTAATGGGTGATTTTACTTATATTAAGGTTGATGGGGAAGTATATGGGGCAGTTTTGAGAACAAGAAAGGATGTAAAGCCCATTTTTATTTCATGCGGTAACTGGATCGATTTAGAGACTTCAATAAAAATAACTCTACATTTTGTAGAAAAAAATAGTCGATTACCAATTACGACACGTTATGCAGATTTAGCTACTCATGAGAGTAGAAGAAAATATACTCAATAGATTCAAACATAGTAACGTCCATTTGTTAGGGTATTAGTAGGAGTTTTTTGGTTACTCATAGATCTAATAAAAGGTGTCTTACAGGTAATATAAAATAACTCTACAACGTTATAGAATAGATGAACCTGAAGAAAAGTGCTTATTATTTTCAAATACATAATTGGGAAGTTTACGATAAAAAACATAAAGACCCTTAAGTAATGTGTTCAGAGTATATCCAAAAGAGGAATCTGTTTTTTATAAATACAACTATAATCTACATAAAATAAATATCTCACAAAAATAAATTGCTAGAGTATCTTTTGAAATCAATTGCTTGAATCACCTATCTAAATGTGATTTAAGCTTTTTTTATGAATAAAGGTTAGTGTAAATTCGACTTTCAAATGTAATAAAAATTCTTAATGAGGAAATGGATAAAAAATCAAAACGTCAAATAGATGTACCGAAATAAAGAGATAGAATATGCATAGAGGGCAGATGCCACTTCAAATGGCAAGAATGTATTAGCTCGTTAAAAACTATTTAATAAAAAGATATAAATTGGTATACTTACATTAATTTGTATTTTAGTTAAAACGTAGATAATTTGATCTATATTTGCATGATTGGTTATCAAAGCTTATAAGGGGGAAAGAGCAAAAATGCAAGCAACTCAATGTGAATTGAGCTTACCGATAAATAGTGTTCTGAATAATACATACAAAATAAAAGAAGTTCTTGCTACTAGTAAATTATCCATCGTCTATCTTGCGGAAAATAATAATAATGAAAAGCGACTCATTGTTAAAGAATTCTTTCCAAAAGAAATGGCTTTACGGGATTTAGATAATAGAACAATCATTAATCGTTTGCCTTCAACAAAGCAAAAATTTGAAGGCCTAAAAGAAATTTTTCTTAATGAAGCAGTCATTATGCAGCAAATAAATCATCCTAATATTGTCAAATATGTTGAGCATTTTGAGGAAAATGGATCGATTTATATTGTTATGGATTATTATGAAGGAAAACTATTAGATGAATATTTAAAGGATTTTCCTGTCCATGATCGAGACCATTTATACACAAGTATCTTTCTCCCTTTAATAGATGCGCTATGTTATGTACATAAACAGGGGATTCTCCACCGTGACATTAAGCCAAGTAATATTATGATAGATTCAGAAGGTAATCCATTTTTACTAGATTTTGGTTCCGCTGTTTTTTATAAAACAGCTACAGATTATCAAATTTTTACAAGCTCAGGTTACTCCCCGCTTGAGCAATATTCTAATAAGTCCGCGCAAGGTGTCTATACCGATATTTATAGTTTTGCAGCAACATTTTACTATTCAATGACAAATAGTATTCCGCCTGATGTTTCTCAGCGGCTTATTGAGGATAAAATTGAAAAAGTAAAAGAGCATAATAAAAGTGTAAGTATTCTTTTATCCTACATCATTATGTGGGGGTTGGCAGTGCAAGTAAAAAAACGATGTCCTTCCCTACAAATCATGAAGTGGGTAATAACTGTTGAAGAATTTGTCAATAGGATAAGGAACTATTTTAAGGTAAATAATTCTAAATGACCAATTATCTAGAAAAAGTAATCCGATATTATCATTTTGTAGAGTAAGCTAAGAGCTCTGTACAGCCTAAGGGGGTTAAGAAATTCACCTTAGGCTGTCTTTTTATAATAAAAAAAAGTGGAAAACTACATTTTTCCTAAAGAAATATCATAAAATTTATTATGTTTAATTTTTCCTATAAACCTATCCATTTACATTTTAATTAACAAAATATTCTAATGTAAATATTGACAATAAAATAAGATATTGTATAGTTACTTTGTGATACATAATGTCATTTGTGATATAGATAAAATGGTTATAAAATTTTAACTTCAGTTTAGATAAACTGCAGTTTCTTTTTCTGTTAATGGAATTTTATAACTAAAAAGTAAATTTAAAGTTACTTTTCGCAGATGATTATGCTTACTCGAAATCCGATGTAAAAAGGAGGGATGGCTGTATAATCATACGGCCGACTGAATGGAGATTATTAGTCAAACAAACAGAACCATGCTATTTGAGGAAATTAATCCTGAAAAGATGGACTTAATTACGCTTGTTGGTGATGTAAAGGGGATTGACAGTCTAAGTGATGAAAAGATTAAAGAAATTAATCAATATCTTCTTGTCAAAAGCTTTGATGAATTTTTAGATAAGTTTTCTCCAACGGTTTATTCATTCTACAATGCTGCTAATCAAAAGGTAATGTATACCCTGAAAAAACCTGAAGGAATTCAAGAAGACTGTATTTCTGAAATAGCAATCGATCAAAATAATGATTTTTTAAAGATGCTCTTCACCCTCATTGATACAAAAAGAAGTCAGGGCATTACGAATGTCGATTTTAAATTTGAAAATCTACTTGATATGATCTCTCCTAAGAAAGTCATGGACGACATTCGACAAGTCAGAAAAGAAATCCATTACTTGTATGGTGAATATGAGAAATTAGATGATGGTGATCCAAAAAAATTGGATACAGGAGACAAACTAAACCTAATGTTTGAAGTAGCAAGTAAAAATTACAACAATGTCATGGCCATGTTACCTTTAGCAATCGAGGATATTAAAACTAGATTATTGTTAGGTGTTAATCAGGATGAGGGGGAATCCGAAAAATTACAAATTGGGACCCTTTCTATTGGTGACAATGGTGAGTTGAAAATTATTGAGGCACCTCAAAACAATAGCTCGGAACTTATGGTGATTGAAGAAAATAGTAACTATGGTTTAAGTACTGTTTTTGAAGAGGATTATGAGGCGATTACAGAATCTCCTTCTTCCTATGTAAAAGATTTAGTTGTAAGAACGTTCTCACCTCTACCAGCTGTGAAAGCCGAATTTGATGTGGAAACAGAAGTTCAAAATTACAATACATACCTTGAGTTCTATAAGAATGCGAAGGATGAATTTGTAAAAACGGTCAAGCCTTTAGTGGAAAAGCTATTAGGCATCAAAATGTACTTTGATCAGTACACAACGAAAAATAAAGGGATGCAGCCATCATTGCTTGTGACAAACACTAAGCTCGATATGCTCGTAAAAAGTAATAATCTACCACGGTTACGTACGTATTTAAATACAGTAAACTCTAAAAATGACTTTACGGATACGGTGTGGTATGGCATTGTTCCTGCACTAGAACTAGAGGCTACTGGAAAAATGAAGGTAAGCCGATCAAGGTTTAAAGGGAACGATAAGGTTGCCAAACAAGAAGGCAACACAATGGAATCCCTATCGATTCTTCTAGATACGATAAAAGATTACAAAGTTCAGGTTTTCTTCAACTTCATGGCGGAGGAAGAAACAACATTCAACGGCATTGCAACCGCAGGGATAGATCGTCTGATTGATAAATGCTCTGTGCTTGTTCGAAAAGACTATAGTGAGTTTGCGATACCGTGCTTACCGAACTTCACCATAATTCCAAAGGATAAATCGGGTGTCGTTATTGATGCGAGAATGTACACTACTGAAAATGGTGCACGTTTATCTAAGGAAAAGGAAGATATTTTAAAGCTATGGATTGAAGGGGTCTATGTCGGTGCTAGCTATGTAGCTGCCGGTATCGTTTCAGCTTATCAATGTCCAGAATATTTAAAAGAGTCGTTTAGAAATGTTCAGAGAAATTATCCTGGCGTACGATTCGATATTGAAGCTGGGGATCACTCACTTAGAGCTGTTACAACAATGGCAAAGGAAATCTCAGGATTTACGAATAATATTAAAGATGCGATTAACAGCAGAAGCTTTGGCTTTGTGTTCTCGTCAGAAAATGCTCAGCTTCAAGATAAAGATATTAAACGTATTACTGTCTATAAAGCTAGAAGCTTAGCGATGGAAGAGGATGGATTCGATTCTATCTACAAAACACAGGTGAGTACGTATATTGAAAGAATTTTACGTTTCCAATCAGGTGACTTTAAGCATGAAAATATTGTTAGGTTCTTCAGTAATAATCCAAGTAGTCAAAAAAGTAAATGGCTGAATGATAAAGGCTATGTCAACTCCATTATCCAAGATGGAGATGATATCGGCTACATTATCGATGAGAAAACGAGCACGTGTCAAATTGACCTTGTATTTAATGGTAATGTGAAGAATTTAGAAGTGATGATTACAAAAGGAACTAGTGCTGTTAAAGCCTAACAAGTTTAAACATACAATTATTCAATTTTTCAGTCGTATGTTTAAGATTTTTTAAATCTTTTAACATAAATATGAATCTTCATTAAGATGGAGTGTTACATATTTCTCGATGTTTTATTGAGAAATGAAAACAGCATGTGTTCAAAACTTTCATCTTATGAACAGAAGATTCAAAAAATATTAGGAGGGAAAAAGAATGGGTTTTGTATTAAAAGTAGAAGGATCAGAGGCAATTGAACTAGGGTTAGAAAGCATTATGTCTGTTGAATATGAAACAGACACGCCAAATGACTCTAACGCACGTTCTACAGATGTTGGAGCAACTTTAAAAGTAAGAGGTAAAATTCTTACAGCAACTGATGGTGACAATTCTGATGATACGATGAAATTAGGTTTATGGTCATTAGTACCAGCTGAAAAGGCTGACTGTTACCGTAAAGTGACATTAGAAGTTGTTTCAGCAGATCAAGTAGTAAGAAAAATTCATTTCCCGAACGCTTTTGTGGTGGACTATACAGAAAGATTCGGTGACACAGAAGGTATTGGTGAATTCTTCTTATTTGTTAAACAAAAGAAAGACAAAACAGACTTGGCAAAAATCGAAGGCGGCTACGCTGTCTAAGAGTGAGATAGCACACTAAAAATTATCTAAGGGGCTTAATATAGCTCCTTAGATAATTTTTGAATAATCCTAGTACTGGGGATGAAAAGATGAAAACACATTATGACACATTAGGTGTTAGTAAAGACGCGACACAAGATCAAATAAAGCTCGCTTATCGAAAGCTTTCAAAAAAGCATCATCCTGATGTAAGCGGAGGAAACAAAGAATCTGAAAAAATTTTCTTAGAAGTCACAGAGGCATATAAAGTTTTGAAGGATGAAGCTGCTAGGAAGGCCTATGATGCTCGACTAGATGGTACTGCGCAAAGTTGGAATAATGAACACTCAGCTAATAAGCAATCGACAAGTCAACAGTCGACTGCACAAAGGCCAGATTTTAATATGAACAATATTGAAAAAAACTTTGAGCATTTCTTTGGCTTTAATCCTAAAACAAAAGAGACGTCCTCAACGTTACATAAGAAAAATAAGAAGAATCCTCTTGATACTACAGACTTATTCGAACGTTTCTTTAATAAATAATTCAAAATGGCAAGAGGGAGTGTGATTATATGCAGGAACCATATTCAAGTAAAGATTATAGTGACAATGCAAGGAAAAAAATGTTTATAAGAATCATCGATATTATTATTATCACAATTGCCTTCTTTTTTATCCTATATGTTTTTGTTATGAATCAGGAAGTCCTTTTAAAATTTGTTATCGGAACCGTAATGGTGATACTTGCTATTATTTATGGTTCTCTCAAGTACGAGGCAAAATCACTCACTCAAGCTAAGACAAACAACGACATTTCAAAGCTAGTACTTCTTAATGAACGTGGGATGGAAGTAGATGAATGGGAGCTGGGTGATCAAATTTCATTGCTTATCGGGAAAAGTACAGCTGAACATAAGGCAGATATTGATTTGTGTGGAACGGAATATGAATCTCTTGTGAATTACGAGCATGCTGTATTAAATTGTGTAGCTGGAATTTGGTATATAGAGGATATAGATTCTGTAAATGGTGTTGGCTTAAAAAAAGCTAATAAGCGCGTTAAAAATAGATTGAAACAAGAGATCCCTTACCCATTAGGTAATGGAGACACAATATACATAGCAAATACGCGAATTTTGGTGAAATAGAGAAAGAATTCGGAACATAGATGGGGGATAACGAAATGAGTTTGATAAGATGTACAAATGGTCACATGTTTAGTTCAAGGAGACATCGCAATATTTGTCCATATTGTAACGTGATGGTGGAGCAGGAGCACAGACAAAATAGCCCAACCGCTCCTGTCGTTGAATCAGATGATAAAACATTGCCCTATTTAGGAGAAATGGATGGAATTGATCCAGTAACAGGTTGGTTGGTTTGTATTGAAGGCCCTCAAATGGGTAGAGATTATCGCATCTTATCTGAAAAGAATTTTATAGGTAGAGCAGAAGATATGCATATCCGGATAGCAGGAGATAATTCCATCTCGAATCGTAATCATGCTGTCATTGTTTATGATCCAAAAAAGCGTAATTTTTATTTATTACCAGGTGATGCCTCTGGATTAGCTTATCTGAATAATGAAGCCGTTTATACACCAACGGAATTAGCAGCTTATGATGTTATTCAGTTAGGAAGAAGTATGTTTTTATTTATTCCATTATGTGGTGTTCACTTTGAATGGGAAAACAATCAAAGTGAGGAATGATGATATATGGACCAAAATTTAGTGCCTTACATAATTGCCTTAATTTTCATGATTATCCTTATCGTTTTGCTAATTATCAGAGGTATTCTAGCTCAAAAAATGGATAAAGGGAAAATTTATATTGGAAATGGCCAAACGATAGGAAGACGTGATGAACAGGATGATTATTTCTCCACAACCGAAACGACGCATGGCACAATTGCAGTGCTTGCAGATGGTATAAGTGGTTTAGCCAATGGTCGTATGGCCAGTACTATCGCTGTCACGACATTTATAGAAGAATTTAAAAGGCTTACTACCTTAAAAAATCTACCTAACTTTTTTAAGGATGCAGCGATGGCAAGTAATCATATGATTTTAGAAAATTTAAATGGCTCGAACGGAGGAACTACGTTAGTCACGGCTATTATCGACAATGAAGGTTTACTCCATTGGGGGGCTGTAGGAGATAGTGTTATCAAAATTTTTAGAAATGGCGAATTTATAGCGGTTAACCAAAAGCACATTTTTGAATCAGTGTTAACAGAGCGATATATATCAGGTGAAATAACTCAGCTTGAGGTGCAAGAAAATCCTCTGAAAAAGAGACTTATCAATTATTTAGGGTATGAAGGCTTTAAAAATCTTGATATTGGGAAGAGCCCTATTCAGCTAAATAGAGGCGACAAGGTATGTCTATTTAGCGATGGAGTCTATGACACGTTAACAGAGGTTGAAATGGAAAAAATTCTCTCACAGCAAACTCCTCCCTATGATATTGCTCAAGACATTATTAAAGCTGTTGAACAAAAACGCTTAAAAAATCAAGATAATGCAACCATCGTTATTCTAGAAAAAACATGGTAAACATTTTACATGTTAAGGAGGAGTAATCATGAGAAAAGAAAACAGCGACTTTAAAACTAGTTTTCTATCCGAAGCTGGTTCATTTTTGCAGAACAAAGATTACTTTGCCTATACAGAGCTCGACGATGTAGCCTGCTGGGTAGCTGTAAAAGGGTTAGATTCTGATCAGGAAATAAGTAGCGCAGAACTTGCTGTGAAGGCAATTTTGGAAAAGTTTATGGAAAAGCCATCCATGTCTAGAAGAAGTATTAAAAAATATTTAAGAAATGCGCAAGCTATACTTCAGGCTCAAAGCTTAAGGGTGAGATTAAAGGCAAGTATTGTTATGGTCGTATCTGATTACTCAAAAATGATTGTTGCAGTCGCGGGGAATTCGAGGCTATATCATTTTCGTAATGGTACTTTATCGTATAAAACCACTGATCAAAGCTTAGCGCAGGAGATCGTTAACAGCAGGAATCGTTCGCTGGATATAAGCCAGCACGAGGAAAGAAGCAACCTACTAAATTATCTTGGTAAACCTGAAGATTTTAAGCCCTTTGTTTCTAAGAAAATGAAGTTATTGGATGGCGATGTGTTAGTGCTTTGCACGGCGGGCTTTTGGGAGGATGTCAATGAGATTGAAATGGCTGACGCGCTGGAAGATGCGAAAGATCCTGAGCAATACACGGATTTATTAGAAGAGGTGCTTTTAAGTAGGCAAAGGAAGGTTGTAAATAATTATACAATTGCCACTATATTTGCTAATAAGGTTTATCAGGAAACAAATAAGAAAAAAATGAAGTACATTAAAATGATTGCTGCGGCATTAATTGTAGCTTTAGTCGTTGGGGGCAGTACCCTGTTTTATCAAGCGAAGCAAGCTAAAAAAATGGCAGAATTAACCGTTGAAATGAAGGACCATGAAAAGAGCGGAAATCTTTATTTTCAAGATGGAAATTATGAAAAAGCGCTTCTGGAATATAGTGAGGGCAGAAATGCAGCCAAAAAATTGAAAGATCCAATACATAGAAATTTACTGGCTAAAAAGTTAAGAATTACAGATCTCATCTTAAATGGAGATAAATCAGCCGAAGAAGGAAAATTTACAGATGCTCTTGAGCAATATGAAAAGGCTAAAAAAGAAGGAAAGCTCATTAAGAACTTTGGAAAGGAAGCAACTGAGCAAAGAATAGCGAATATGGATACGATTGTTCAAATTGCTGAAGCTGTGAAGGATGGAGATTTTCGATTTGAAGCAGAAGATTACAATGGTGCACTTGAAACATATGAAAAGGCAAGGAAAAAAGCTCTCACCATCTCCTATACTGGTGAGCCTCAAATAAAGACAAAAATAGAAGAGACAGAGGCTAAAATTGCTGAATTGAAAAAGGCCCAGAAGGAATTGAAGGCAGAAGGTTTAGAAAAAAGTGGAGATCAGAGCTATGCACGTCAAGAGTACGGAAAAGCGATTGAATATTACACACTTGCACAGGAAATTTATCAGGAGACAGAGCTACTGTCAAAGGTTTTAGGTCTTGAGCGAAAGGTTATGAACGCCAATGATAAATTAAATCCACCTCCTCAGGCACCGGCTACTGATATAGACCCATCTTACGAAGCGGCAATACCATTTGAAGAAGGGGCAGCTGCCAATGAGTCATCTGATGCTGAAGTGATGAAAGAGGGAAAGTAAAGTGATAAAAGAGCTCATGTATGAACGGTTACGCAAAATAGAGGATTTAGAGCAACGTCAACTGCTAAAAGATATTGTCAGTGGCGTTTTTGTAAATTTAATTGACTATCAGGATGAAATGAATAGAAAGCTTGAAGAGCGAGTATTTAACGAAATAGAAGATGTTGAGAATAGGTTTGACATTTATGTAACGCTTAGTTCAAAGGAGGATGTTGACCCGATTCATCAATGTTTATTTCCGATGCGACCAGCTGATTTAGAAACGAAAGTAATCGATACAGCTAACTTACTTCAATCGTTAAAAAACAAAGAACAAGCCGTCCTGTGTACTTTATTTCTAGAGTGTGACTCGATACAAATTCATCAGTTACTAGTTGAGGAACGATGCTTTAATGGAACTCTCGTCACAACAGAAGGACAAGTTGAGATAAAGGTAAGTCTTTCAAGAAATTCAGACTATTTGCAAGAAATCGATAAGCTATATCCGATATTCCAAATTAATGGATTGCCGTGGAAAACCATTAATCACCCGTACGCCTATAAATTTTTGGATGTAAATTTAGTAGATTGTCCCCCTTTAAATGAAGATACTGAAATCATTGAGATAATGGTTGATTTAGAGGAATACGAGTCAAAAAAGAGACTGGACATGGTTCCACTATGGAATATTGAACGACATGAGGTCAAGAATGTGGGGTTCCCCATTCCTGCTATCGATAAGATCAATTATGAGCATGTCCTTTCAATCCGCAAAATCGGCAACGAGCATGGGTATCTTGTTGAAGCGGATGAAGAGAATGTTCGTTACGTTAAACGTTCAGATAATGAATTAACCATTGTTTCACCACAAGACAAGTCAGGGGTTTGGCAGTTAATCAAAATTGCAAAAATGGAAGATGAGAAAATTGGAAAGCTTCATTATGAGCTTGTTTCCAATCGACGAATAGAGCATTTTATGCACAAATTTGCTAGTAAGTATACTGCAAATGTTAAAACGAAGGGGGAGATTACTAGGATGATTAACTCCTTCGAGGCAGCTGTTAGCGTTGAGCTAGTAGATGTAGATATAGTGGACTCTTTTTCAAGGGCAGGTATTACGCATTCAGCAAACCCTTTCTTAACAGAAATGATAGGAGAAAATAGTCATAAAAAAACGATGCTACTAAAGTTTAAGGCAAAAGCGAAAAAAGATTTTATAGCAAATGATATTTTGAGCTTTTTAGTATCCGAAGTACAACGACATTTCTTTGAATATAAATGTGTAGGTGTGTGGCTATGAATTATATTTGGGATTTGCTCATTAAAGCCGAGGATGAGGGACTTTCTAAAAAGGATATAAATTTTCATCTTGCCGAGACATATTCGCCCTATATGGAGCTTAGTCCTCAGTTTTTAAATACACAGTTGGTTGAGCAGCACGTCGAAGTAAATCCGTACTATCGCTACTTTGATATTTTTAACAACCTTTTTCATCCGGATAATACGTCTGATAGAGCGTTTAGGGAATATCTTTTCGACATCGTACTGCATTTCTTAGCTGACATTGATCGTATGCAGGGGATGAATAAAAAAGAGTTTTTTATTCGCTTTATTTTAAAAGATATCGAAGCGAATGTATTTGGCAATGTAGTACGTCAAAATATTCGTTCGTTTTCAAAAAAGGAACAAGAAATAGTGGTCCTGAACATGCTGAGACTGTACCAGACAGGGGATGAAATTTATTTATTAAAGGATACGCTAAAAAGGCTATTTAAAGGTTGTTTCATCTATGTAAAATCAGAGGAGCAAGATGAGCTGCTTTTATATATAAGTCAGAAGAAGACAGAGCAGAATGAGCAAAAGGTACAACTCATACAGGAAATATTTTTGCCTATCAGCTTCCATTTAGAGGTTTATTGGCAGTATCACTTCGGCATAATCGATGCAGAGGAAACAATGAAGCTAGATCGAATAGCTCTTTACTAAACAGGGCAGAGGAGGGATTCGTAATGACGACTAAATATTCATATAAGCTGTATGCGAATAAGCGTTATACAGAAAAGAAATATATGACCTATACACGAGTAGAATTAATGGAAATGACAACCTTCCAGCTGAGGAATATATGTTATAAGGAAAAACTTGTGACAGGGCTTATTAACACATTAACTAGAGACGAGTTAATCGACAAAATTTTACGATATCGTGGCGCTGAAGAAAACCCTCTAATTAAAGAAAGTAAGGATGGGGGATTCGAAAGAGTAGAAGCAGCAATGCAGAAGTATTTAAAAACACCACTGTCTGACAATGGTGAGATAAAAATTCCTGCCAAAATGAGCTTATATAGCGGTATGAAAATTGATAAGCCAGATCAGTATTTTGTAGAAACCGGTGGATTTCTAGTTGAATCCAATGTACTGCTAGTCAATGAGCAGCTAGATCTTTGCGGCATCCTTCATGTTATAAAAGACGATCAGCTGCCAAACAAGTATTATTTTGCGGCAGATGAGGCATTAGAAATTCGAAAGACTAACAATAAAAACTACAGCTTTATATTTTTAAGAAAGCAAGATTCTGAGTATATCTATAAGACTTACTATCAGGAGACCCCACTTCCGCCTACAAATCTTCACTATTATAAGGTTCCAATACCAGATTTAGAGATTAAACAGCTAGAAACAACCGATGCGATTCTTGCTATTGATTTTGGAACTACCAATACAACGGCCGGTGTTTACTTAGAAAGTGATTATGTCTCTTCTCCTTGTAGCCACGACCTATTAAATGACAGAATTCAGCTAAATAGCATCAATTTTGTCCAGTTTCCCGATCCGCTTCACCAAAATGAATGGATCGAAGTAGTGCCGACAGTCATGACAGTGGCAGATTGCTCAAATCAAGACCAAGTGAGCTATTACTATGGCTATGAAGCGTTAAAAATGATGAAAAAAAATAGCTACACTTCATTGGCAACGAAATTCCAAGGCATTAAACGCTGGGTTAGTAATTATGCCAAATTGGAAGAGATAATGGATGCGAACGGCAATACAGCACTTGTTCCGCGAAGTCAGATATTAAGAGAGTTTATGCTTTATATTATTCAAATGGCAGAGCATCAATTTAAATGTCGCTTCAAGCATTTACATATTTCGAGTCCTGTAAAGCTGAAAAATCAATTTTTAGATATGTTTCAGACAATTTTACCCGAATACAACATCGAAACGGAACATGCTCTCGATGAAGGGATGGCCGTTCTTTATAATACAATCGCCAATCAAATAGAGAATAATAGCTTCTTGGATGGGAAGGAATATAAGGCACTGGTCATTGATTGTGGTGGTGGAACAACCGATCTTTCCTCCTGTAAGTTTCGAATAGAGGATGGACATATTTCATACAAAATTGATATTCATACAACCTATGAAAATGGAGATACCAATTTTGGTGGTAACAATATTACCTATCGTATTTTCCAATTTATGAAGATTGTCTTTGCCAATTACTATAGTCGGGGAAAAAGTGCTTATGATATTGATGCACTAATTGATATTCCAGGCAAGGATATTTATCGATATGTAGACGATCATGGGGTTGATGAGGTATACAAACAATTTGAAAAAGCCTTTTCGGATGCTGAGTATATCATTCCAACTCGCTTTAAGGAATACGAAAATCGCACACGTGATGAATATTTACGTGTCCGAAATAATTATTATTTCTTATGGGAAATGGCAGAGGAAATGAAGAAAGAATTTTTCCGTAAAACAGGCATTTTAAGAAGCCGCTTTTATTCGGACAGTGATATGCAGCACGATAGCGATTTAAATGTGACAGCAGTAGATCGATGGTGCCTATCTCTGCTTGAAAACAATCAATTTAAGGAAGTTTATGATTATCCAAATGTCTTTTTCAACATAAAAGAAATTAATCATCTTATCAAGGCTGATATTTATGATATTGTGCGTGAGTTTTTAGAGGAATTTTATGAGAGCGGCCTTTTGGGCGAATACTCTATTATTAAATTAACTGGACAGTCCTGTAAGATTGATGCATTTCGTGAGGCTTTAAAAGAATTTGTACCAGGACGAAGCATTGAATTTAGGCAAAAAGCTGAAAATATTGGTAAAGTGCCAGAATTAAAGCTTGCTTGCCTTAGAGGAGCACTGCGCTATTTAAATGCGAAAAAGATAGGCATGATTGAAACAAAAGTGACAAATCATGCTCCTGTTGTACCTTATGCTGTAAGTGCTTTTACGCATAATCGCCAGGAAAAATTACTTATTAGTAGCTTAGAAAGGCTAAACCAAATTCATGGTACTATTTCCCGTCCATGGGGTGTAACAGAAGTGGAGTTTTTCCTAACTGGCAGTGACAATCAGTCATCCTATAAATACACTTACTTTAATCGTCCTGAGAATTTTAAGCCTGTTCTTTATGAAAATATTGCAGCAAACTATTACGATAAAATTCCACAAGACGAGACGGATTCTATCATGAATGGCGAAGTGAAATTCTTTGTTTTTGCAGGCGAAGATCATTGGGGCTTCCATGTGGTGCCAGTAGCGCGAAAAGACGAACAACTGTTTATTGGAAAAAAAGAATTCTTCGCTTTTGAAGCTGATTTATCGGAACTAGATTTCTTTGACGGATTAAAGTAGAGCAAGCTCACGTGATAAAAAAGAAAAGAGGTGGGTGACAGCTTGTTTGCTAATCAATATCCACATTTTCATAAAGGTCGCATTTTAAAGCGAGAAATGCTGGAGAATTTACGAGATTACCCAAGAGATTTTTTAGATTTATATTTTCAAGATTATTCAAACGGCATCATTGCTGGTGTCCATATTATTGTAGCGGATACACGTCTTATCATTACAAAAGGCATAATTAAGCATAAAGGAAGGCTCTATTTGCTACATAGTAGCTATGAGCTTCCTTATGAAGCTACAGGAAGTGAAACGATTTTAAAAGTACGATTTGCTGAAGAAGCAAATGACTTAGATTTTAGCAATTACACAACAGAGATTGTCTTAGACGATGTGTTAGAGCTTGCTCATAATGAACTAGAATTAGCGCGCTTTAAATTAAAATTAGGTGCCAAACTACGCTCACAGCATACCGATTTTTTCGACTTTGCGACAGAATATAACACCGTAAATTATCTTCATTGTCAGTATGCAGGGTTAGAAAAAAGCACCTACCATCCACTCATTTTGCAATACTTTGCACGAGAGCTTTTAAAAAACCGGCCTGCTAATCCGTATGATATTGCCTTTGCCTTAGAGTGCTTAAATCAGGAGAGAGTGCAAAGAGATGTAATTGATTTCTATATTTGCAACCGGCTAGAGTTGGACTATCAAACTTTATCTAATAGCCAAATTCATAAATATTTAAATCGTATTTTGTTGGAATCTAAGGGCGGTGGTCGTATGAAAGGGATTGGTCAAGGGCGACCAAAACGCATGATAGTTGATTAGTAGTCTACTAGTGGATTAAGATGCTTGCTCGTTAGGGGAAGAAAAGGAGATACGAATAACAAAGGAGGGGAAATTAAAATGAATTTCATGGATGAAGAAGTCATTGAGATGACAAAGCATGCAAGGCAGAAGAAACGACTGGAGAACATCGAAAACCAATTGTTACATACTGACATCGTTCAAGCCATTAAAGAAGGCCAGCTAACGATTGAAGATGAAATGATTGAATTTGCAGAGAGTAGTTTTTATGAGGACCAAATTCGGATGTTTATTCCTACAGCTTTTGAAGAGATGGAACCTGAATTAATGGATATTAAATATCCATCAAGCCGTAGACCCGATTATATCTACACAAGTGAAAGTACATCTATTAACATCACGATGAAAATGATGGAGCAACAGATTCAAGAAGAGGAATTAGAAGATTTTACACATACGATGATGAATATCCTTCGAAAATTACAGCCAGATGCTGATATGTTAGATATCGGCATAAAAGAAGTGGATGGTCGTCAAATCGGCTATTTTGATTTCATTACGAAGGCTCTAGATTCTAAAATTTACAATTTAATGTTTTTGTTTATGGTAGGCGATAATGTAGCAACAGGCTCCGTGAATTGCTTGAAAACAGAAATGCCTATTTGGCAACCCATTGCATACGGCATGATGGAATCAATCTCAATCGAAAACAAATCATTAGATGGAGAAGGTGTTGTTTGATGGAGCGAGTAAATAAGGAAACAGCTTTAACGTATAAAGATATGGTTGTGATGCCCTATAATATCCGCGTTAGTGAAATCGAAATTACACAACAAATGAACGAGCATGCAACATTGCGTTTAACAGGCGTGATTCCAGATGAACTTGAAGATTCCTACGTCTATATGACAGATGCAGAAACGGCCATTGAAGTATTACAAATAAGTAGCAATGGACAATCAAAACCTATATTTAATGGGCTTGCGTTGGATGTGCAAGTGAAAATGGTTATGGGTACGTATTATTTGGAGGTTAAAGCCGTTTCACATACGTATAAGTTAGATGTGAAGAAGAAAAATCAAACATATCAAAATGCAAGCATGCCCTATAGTGAATTAATCAATGTATGTATTGCCGATCAACCAGGCGCGGACTTTATGGACCATGTCACAAAGGGGGCTAGTCTTGGTAGCTTCACGATGCAATATTTAGAGACCGATTGGGAATTTCTTAAACGAATGGCATCGAGATTTCATACAGGCTTGGTGCCAGATACCATTCATGGGGCGGCAAAGTTCTACTTCGGTGTACCGTTTCAACCGGGCAACACACCAAAAATGGATGCCCTTAATTACCGAGTTAAAAAAGCAATCGGCAACTTCTTGATCTCTAGTAAAAATCATCTCGATAGCATTACGGATAGTGACTACATGTACTATGAGGTGGAGTCGACTCAATCATTCAAAATAGGTAATGAAGTTACTTTCCAATCAATGAAATTGTATGTGTATAAAATTGTCTCAAAGCTAAAAAATGGTTTATTAAAGCATATCTATACGTTAACACCACAAAATGGCTTTAGTGTCCACACGACTTACAATCAAGCTATTATTGGTGCCTCTATTCAAGGAAAAGTAATTGATGTGGCTGGGGACAAAATTCGTATTCATGTCAATTTTGATGAGGGACAAGAAAAGGACACGGCCTATTGGTTTCCATATTCAACAATCTATGCATCGGAAGATAATACAGGATGGTATTTTATGCCCGAGCTATCTGACAACGTTAGAATTTATTTCCCAAGCAATCGTGAGGATGAAGGGATTGCCATTAGCTCCGTATCAAAAGCACCTCCCCAATCTGGAGCAATGTTAGCAGCAACGAATCCTACTAGTCAAGATGGCGGTGGGCAATTAGGTGCTGCACCTTCAGAAGATAGTCGCCAAGATCCGATGCGAATGGCTGATCCAGATGTGAAAACACTGAGAACGAAGCATGGGAAACAAATTCTACTAGCACCTGATCGGATTGTCATTTCTGGTGGGGGATTAATGATTTCACTTATGGATGATAATGGTATTTCCATTATAAGTGATAAAAATATTAACTTAAAAGCAACAGATAAAGTCGTCATCAATGCGAAGCAAATTATGATTAATGCAAATGAGAAAATTGAGATGACGTGTAAAGATAATTCCATCAAGATGGAAGACAAAATGGAAATTAAGGGAACGGAAGTACGAGCAAATTAGTGAGGAAGTGGATGCATGAAACGAGAAGAAACATTACAGCATTTTATGGATGAATGCGTGTCAGTTCATGTCAGCCGATTGCAAGAGAAAGTTGTTCGACAGTTTCGCCAAAACAAGGAACTTTTGCTACAGCCAATCATTCACTCCCTTGAACAGCTGTTTGCGAATATTAGAGAGCAGCAAGGGCAGGGAAGATTAGCATCTGTTGCTTTTATTCATTTTTCATTGCTAAGAACGTCTTTGCTAGAAAACAAGTTTACGTATTTGCTAGAAGCATATGGAGAAGCTTGGTATTACGAATGGACAGAATGCACGGCACAGTATGAAGCGGATTGGCTAAGTGAAGCAATTACAGAGTTACAAACAATACTTGAAAAAGAAAGAAAACCCTATCTCAGTATTCAAGCAGCGGACGTTCGAGTCATTATTCAGCAGACAGTTATCCTATTTCATCACTTTATCATTCAATTGATACGCTATCTCTTTCGCTATCAAAAAGAATGCGTACCAAAAATCAATTTTCAACGAACAGCGTGCTTACGTTTTCGTGTCGGTGAATATAAAGGGTTCAGTGAAGATGTTGCAATCATCGACGAACGGGAACGTGAGGAGAAGAACCTTCTCTTATGGTTAGAGAAAAAAGAGACCGACCAATCGTATACGTTTGAAAACTTCTCGAACCTTCCCTTACAGCAGATAGATTTCAATCAGATGGACTTTTCCTATGCGAATTTCAAAGAGAGTAATTTAGAAGGCTCCTCATGGAAACACAGTGTATGCATCGGTACTAGTTTTCAACAGTGTAGATTAGCCAATGCTGATTTTTCATATGCAGCCATTCAAGATGCTGATTTTCGACAGGCTAATTTAGCAGGTGCGAATTTTATTCATGCGCAGGGACAAACGCTAAGGCTTTCCAATTATGAAGTTGCGAGCTATCTTGGCACAGATTTCAGTAATGCAAATTTAGAAAATGCAAGATTTGAGTTTGCGCAGATGGCAGGTGCTAATTTTACAGGTGCCAATCTAAAAGGTGCAACCTTCTTTAAACGCGATCAAGAAAAGTATCTATTCAGCCCAGAACAGATAAAAGACATTCATTGGATTCATTAACTTTGTGCAAAAGTGATGTGGGAAAGCAATAGTGGTTACAGGAGGAAAAGATGGAGTATTTTATTCTGCGGCAAGATCAAAGTATTACCAATCCAATTATTCCTTTGAAGACAGACCTCGATGATGATTTTGTCTGTTCGTCTGTTTTGGGAGAAGTGATAGAAAAAGAGAATGCACTCTATTTGGATTATTTAGAAAAGCCTCGGAGAATCGTGTCTGAACAATTAAAAAAGTTATTAGTAAAATACGAGGATAATTTGGGATTTACAGCCATTGTTTTTACGGATGTTAAGAAAGGGACACAGCGCATCTATTGGCTATTAGACATTGTGAAAAAGCATTGTATTTCCCATGAAACGACGTATTATCCAGACGGACGTATAAAGGAGCTTGTGATTAACCCCAAAAAAGTGGAATTGGATTGTATTTTTCAGGTCGATAGCAAAAGGGAATCTTTTACCATCGTTAATTTAGATGTGGCAGAAAGTCTCTTAAGACGACCATTTCTTGGAATTCAGCTACAGCGTGTAAAGCTAGAGAGACGATAAACCATTCTAAAAAATTATAATGAAACACTGTTGCTACAGTGTTAACGCGAAATTGTTCACAAATAATCCGAAGGGAAGGATAGCAAATGGCTCAAGTTGTAGAAAATTTGGAGACAGAGGGTTCGGGACAAGAGCAATTTAGTTATGTGGTACATGGAGCAATCATTTCCTGTGAGCATGGTAGCCATCTGAATTATTTAAATTTACCACAGGATCATGGTGTTTATATAAAAGGCAAAGCCGTTATGAATGTAGGCGATCGAAACCCTGAAAATATCCCAACCTTTGGTGTTTGCTTGAAATTAAAAAAGCCTTGTACGCCAGCATGTTCCATCGACTGGATGGAAGGGATGGAAAATGTCAATATCGAGGGGAAGCAAGCGCTATTAAACCGTTGTCATACGCAATGCTCTGCAGGCGGAGGAAAAATCGATATAGTTCATGATGGACAAGAGGATTTGGAAATACCAAAACAAGGTTTTTAAAAAAATAATTGCTTGAAAGGAGGTAAGCAATGACAACGCTAGAAAAAAAGGAAGTCCACATGATTAGTACGTATGAGGATCTTGTGCTTGAATGGCCTTATCCTCTAATTCATTTAGATAAACTAACCATTAAACATAAAGGCAATGACCATGCGAGATTGTACTTTACAGGAATGATTGCTGAAGAGCAAGCACAAAAGTATATTCAAAGGGTCAGTCATACTGATGAAGTGGTTGTGAAATTTGGACGAGAGCAAGGTATTTTGTTTTCAGGACGAATAGAAAATGCAGAGTTACAGGCTGTTCAAGGGGTGCATTATGTCTTAGTTGAAGCGGTATCGTTTACAGCAAACATGGATATTGAGAAACGCTCCCGTTCTTTCCAAGATGCGAATATGACGTATGTAGAGTTAATGAATCATATTGTGGGAGCCTACCCTCATGGTGATTACATCGACCATGCTTCTAATAGCCAAGCCATTGGTCATATTTCCATTCAATACTTAGAAACAGATTGGGCATTTATTAAAAGAATGGCCTCAAATTTACATGCGGTTGTTTTCCCAGATTTAAAAGGAAAAGGTCCGCGATTTTGGTTTGGTACACCGCAAAGTAGGAAAAGCATATCAATCGACCATTTACCTTCCACATTACGTATGGATATCGATACGTATCGGCTAATTACTGAAAACGATGGCACTGATGAAAGCAAAATCGATTATACTTTTTGTGAGTTTGAAAGCACAGAGGCCTATGAGCTGGGCACTTCAGTCCAATTAAAAGGAAGATCCTATGTTATTACGGCTCGGGAAGTCTGTCTTGAGGGTGGTGTCTTAAAGTTTCAATATTCCGCCCAACCAGAGAAAAGTATTCGCCAGCGATTGGTACGCAATTTAGATCTTATTGGGGCAGCTTTTACAGGAAAGATCATCGATGTCACACAGAACACGGTGAAAATTCATTTGGATATCGATAAAAAACAGGATAAAGCAAAGGCCCATTGGTTTGCTTATTCTGCCGATGCGAATGGGGTTATGTATTTAATGCCTCAAATAGGAGCACGTGCCCAATTACATTTTCCGAGTGCAGTGGAAGAAGAGGCTATCGTTATTAGCTCTGTCCGGGTAGACCCAGTCACACCTGAGGGTGGTCAAAAGCAGACGAAGAAAATGGCGGACACGACCGTTAAATCATTAGCGACCAATGCTGGGAAAGATGTGACATTAGGTGTTGGGGATATTACCTTTAGTGCAGTAGATGGGGTATTGGACTTAAAGATGGATGATGGAGAAGGTGTAACATTTCTTAGTAACAGTACCATCATGCTTGCAGCGGATGAAACACTTGACATTAGCGGGATGAAAGAGCTATCTGTAGAGGCGGAAGAGTGGATTGCCATTTCAGCAAAGGAGCAAAGTCATGTAATCCTTGCCGCTGACACACAGTTAATCAGTACACTTATTGATCAGGAAGGTACGGAGAAGAAAAGCCAACCACCGAAGTTAAATGAAGAAGCAATCGAAGCTACGTCGAAAGTTGACGTCATTTTCCCCCAAAAGGCAGAGGTGAAAAAAGAGAAAAAAGGCTTTTTTAGTAGTTTATTAGATGGTGTAAGTTTGGCATTGGATGTAGCCGGATTCATTCCTGGTATAGGGACAATTGCAGATATTGCGAATGCAGGTATTAGTTTAGCGAGGGGAGACTATATGGGAGCAGCCATGAACTTAGTGGGTGCAGTTCCAATAGTTGGTGATGCAGCAAAAACAGCATATAAGGCCAAGAAAGCGGCCAAAGTGGCAGAGGCGGCGAGTAAAACGGCAAAGGCTGCGGATAAGGCAGTTGATGCCTCAAAAGCAGTAAAAGGACTGAAAGCAGCTTACACAAAAGTATCCAAGACGCTAGATACCGTATCAGCGGTAGCCAACAAAGGCTCAAAGAGCGTCAAGACAGCAGCAGATAAAGTCATCGCCTCGATGGACGAAGTGCTAGCTGTTTCGAAGGCAGTAGACGGTATGAAAGCAATGGCCAAAACAGAGCTAACGAAATTTAACCATGGGGTATTAAAGAAATTTAATTGTACAAAAGGGTTAAGTGATAAATTCTGTAAAAAAGGCTTTGAACCTGTTGATTTAATTACAGGACGAATGATATATGAAGGTGTAGACTTTGAGCTACCTGGACCAATCCCTCTTTCATGGGAACGAGCTTGGTACAGTGATAGTAGCAGGGTTGGCTTGTCAGGTCATGGTATGCACTTTATCTACGATCTTGCCTTAGAGATATTTGAGGAAGAAGACCTGATTGGGATTGTAGTAACAGATGGTCGTGCAGTCGGGTTTCCAATTTTACCAATAAATTTGCCATATTTTAATAAAAAAGAAAGAATGACCCTGATAAATATAGGGGAAGAGTATCATTTGTTTGAGCATGATACACGATTAATTTATGCATTCGAACAAGTAACAACAACAACATACCGATTAAAAGAAGTAAAAAATGAGCAAGAGCACAATCTTCAATTTGTTTATAACAATAAAGGTTTCCTATCTCAAGTAACAGATAGCGTTGGCAGAATTCTAGATGTTACGACCAATGAGGCAGGAAGAATGACAGAAGTTGCCTTACGTAATCAGAACAATCGTGAAGTATTGGTGCGCTATGTTTATAATGATGTTCAGGATCTAATCGAAATTCAGGATGCATTAGGTCAGAGCACGCATATAACCTATGTGAATCACTTAATGATGCAAAAAATCGACCGCAATAAAAATAGCTTCTTCTGGCGCTACGATGGCCCAACAACAGGGGCACGAGTAATCAAAACATGGGGAGATGGCAATGTTCTAGCAGGTGAGCTTGCCTATTTCGACGGCTATAATGAAATCACTAATAGTTTAGGACATACAAGCTATTACTATTTTAATGAAGATAACTTGTGTACGAAAATTGTCTATCCAGATGGCAGTGAAGTCAGCTATCAATATAATGAGGACTTTGAATTACTCCAAGAAGTAGATGAAGATGGCCGCACAACAACATTCAGCTATGATGAATGGGCAAATCCGGTAACCATCACTCTTGCAGATGGCAGTACATTATCCTCACAGTATGATACTAAGGATAGGCTCATTCAAGCAGTTAACGCAGAGGGCGGAAGTCGTCAGTGGATCTATAATGAAGACGGTACATTGCAGGCAATTATGTTAGTAGACGGTACAAAGACTGAATTTTCCTATAATGAGCATCATTTAATTGACACAGTGACAAATGCGCAAGGTCATATGGTAAGCTTAGCATATGATGCAGATTTGAACTTGAGCCAAGTGACATTACCAGACGGGACAAGCTCCACTTGGACATATGACCGCCGAGGTAACTGCATTAGTACAACCAATCCATTAGGGGCGACAGAGAAGTTCCATTACGATCACTTGAATCGCCTTGTTCGCGCAAATCTTTCAGATGGTAACGATGTGCAATTACAGTACAATGCCTATGACGATATTATTTTTGCGAAGGATAACCATACGCAAGTTGCCTTTGATTACACGATTCTTGGTAGCCTAACGTCTCGAAAACAAGGTGGTAAGAAAGTACAATTCACCTATGATACAGAGGAGCAATTAACCGCTGTGATCAATGAAAGAGGAGAAGCATATACGTTTGAACGTGATACGAAAGGCCATATCATCAAGGAAATCGGCTTTGATGATATGGAAAAAACGTATGAGCGAAGTCCAGCAGGATTGGTTCAGCGCATCCAACGTCCAGGAAATCGTTGGACAGCGTATCAGCATGATGATCTAGGGAATGTCATACGATCAGACTACTATGATGGCACATGGGAAACGTTTGCCTATGACAAAAACGGCTCGCTACGAGAAACGGAAAACGAGCATGTAACCGTCAAACTAGAACGAGACCCATCCGGCCAAGTCATCAAGGAGTGGCAAAATGACCAGTGGATTGCCAGTAGCTATGACGAGTTAGGCAATCGCTCCCAAATAACAAGCAGCCTCGGTGCCAAAATCGATGTCATGCGTAATGAGCTGGGCAATATCTTACAAATGACTGCCTCTCGCTCCGAGCAAGCCCAGTGGACAGCCTCGATGCAATACAATGAACTCGGGCAAGAGATTGAGCGAATCCTACCAGGGGATGTCATCAGTAAATGGCAATATGACATCACAGGTAGACCGACACACCATCGCGTAAGTAGTCAAAGCCGTGATATGCGAAGACGTGTGTATAATTGGGATGTGAATCACCAATTACGCAGCATGGTCAATGAGCTAACCGGTGTAAAAGTAACGTATGGTTACGACGAATTCAGTAACCTCGTCTGGGCCAATCAAGATAGTAAATTTGATTTCTTATACCGTAGCGTCGATGATGTCGGCAATCTATATGAAACAAAAGACAAAAAAGATCGTGTTTATGGTGCTGGCAGTAGATTACTAGAAACACAAGATGCCCAATTCTCTTATGATGAAGAAGGAAATCTCATAGAGAAAGTCGAAAAGAATGGAGATACGTGGAAGTACGAGTATTATGGCAATGGCATGATGTCGAAGGTCATTAAGCCAGATAATACGGAAGTTACTTTCAAGTATGATTCATTAGGTAGGCGAATAGAGAAGAGTTCTGAGGATAAGGCAACGCAATTTGTATGGGATGGCAATACGATTCTGCATGAGTATTCCACGGAGAATGTTGCAGATACTTTAGAAAATCTAAATTCCTCACAAACCGATACTGCTATAGCAGATAATCTAGTTACATGGGTGTTCAATGATAGCTTCGTCCCTTCTGCAAAGATTACGAGTGAAGGTCATTATAGTATTATTAGTGATTATCTTGGAACACCTGTTGAGGCATATGACGAAGAGGGTAATAGGGTTTGGTCTGCTCAGCTTGATATTTATGGACGAGTGAAAGAGTTCACTGGTGAGAAAGACTTTATTCCATTCCGTTATCAAGGGCAGTATGAAGATGTAGAAACAGGATTGTATTATAACCGATTCCGATACTACGACCCAGAACAAGGGAATTATACTCAAATTGACCCGATTGGACTCGTGGGTGGGAATCCATCTTTGTACGGATATGTAAAAGATCCGAATACTTGGTTCGATGTCTTTGGAATGGCACCTTGGAAAAATGGAGGATTTGATAAATGGTTTAATAATGCTACACCAGAAGAAGTTTCTGCTAACATAGGAGCTGTTAAAAAACAGCTGAGAAATGGCGGTGGTAAACATGAACTTTTTCCAGTATCAGATGCAGCTAAAGCAAGAGAATTAGGTTTTAAAGCAGAAGAACTAAAAAAGATGGCAATTGATAAAGATAAATTTATATTTGTCGATGTACCTGATAAAGATGGTAACTTACACACAGGTCCGCATTCAACAGGTAAGAAAAGAATAGGTAATCAGTCTAGTAAAGCAAGTAGTAACTTCCATATACACCTATCAAATGCTTTACAGGGAGCAAACACAAAGAGAGAAGCAAGATTAATAATAGGGCAGTACCATAGAAAATATATGAAAGTGAGTTGTAAATAAAAATGGATATGTCTAAAGTGCATGTTTGGGTAGGAATCAATAATAGTGATGATGAGACTTTTGAAAGTTACTTTGAATTAGACTATGACGATCCAGATATGGATATTGATGATCCTCTTTACAAAGTATGCCAATTTTGTCTGGATATAAACGAAAAATGGTATGATGAGGATTGTATTGGAGTTTATAAGGAAGATAGCATGGTGAATGTTAGGGTATTGTTGGAAGAGTTATCGGTATCACAGGATACAATGGAAGAAATTCAGAATATTTGTATTAAAAAAGGGTTAGAAAATGTTAATGCAATGTTTTATTACATGGATCCAGAGATAGAAGTAACTGATAAAAATAAACTTTATAATGAATTACATTATATTGGGAAGTTTGATACAAATTTATAATAATTTAACTTCATAGCTAGGTAATTATAGGAAGTTATGAAGAAACTATCTTCTGAAAGCTAATTAGCCGTTGAAATTTTACTACGATAAAATTTCAATGGCTTTGATTGTTTTTACACTAAGATAACTAATTTAACTTTAAGGATATAAGAGGTTAAATTACAAAAAGTCGAAAATGCAACTCCGTTTATCTTGTAGTTAAGGAAACCTACAAAAAGCGTAAAAAATTTTTTTGTTAAATAAGCCAAGTTAATGACCAATTGTTGGTAGGCCAATACTTGAGGTTGCCAAAGATATTAGTCTCGGTAGAATCAATCCTAATGAGTTTTTATTTCATATACAATCGATCCTGCAACAGGTAAAGTAGTAACATTAAATAATAGATGATTGAGCAATTAGGATGATTTCAGTGGATTTCTTCAGTAATAACGTCTACAAACACTGGTGAAATGAATGAATTGTTTTTTGTCATAAATATATTAAATCTAGTACCTTGTTTAGATATCGAGAAATCGAGTATAGACATTATTAAAAACCTTACCAGCCGGACCAATCAAACTACTGCTATAAAATATGTTCCCCATTCTTTAGAAGGGCATCATATTGTAAGAATGAAAGAAAGCATGTAAAGAAGAAAAGATAAAAGGAGTAATGTTTGTCAAAGAGGGAAGTACCACTTATTACTGCCTTAATTAAGTTGTCGCAACATATGTGAAGAAGTTGTCGTAAGCATTTTCTTTACATATGTTTTTTTATTGAAGTTGTACTGCTATAGCAGATAATCTAGTTACATGGGTATTCAATGATAGCTTCGTCCCTTCTGCAAAGATTACGAGTGAAGGTCATTACAGTATTATTACTGATTATCTCGGAACGCCTGTTGAAGCCTATGATGAAAAAGGGAATAGGGTTTGGACAGCTGAACTTGATGTTTATGGACGAGTGAAAGAAGTTACAGGTGAGAAAGACTTTATTCCATTTAGATATCAAGGTCAGTATGATGATGTAGAAATTGGATTGTATTATAACAGATTCCGATACTATGACCCAGTGCAAGGGAATTATACTCAAATTGACCCGATTGGACTTGCGGGTGGAAATCCTACGCTTTATGGGTATGTCAGTGATCCGAATACATGGATTGATATATTTGGTTTATCGAGAGCACCGAGTCAAATCCTAGCAGCTAACTTAAAAAAGGGCGGAAGTAAGACAGCTGGACATCAGGCGCATCATGTAATTCCGACAAATGTGTGGAAACAATATCAAACTTTCTTCAATGATATTGGTATGGGTGGTTTAAGAGATGAAGCTTTCAATGGTATGATGATTCCTAGTAATCCTGATACTTTAAAAGGTAGTATATTTGATTTTATCCATAATACTTCTCATAGTGCTTATAATAGTAATGTGATGAACAGAGTAGGCAATATATATGCAGAATTTGATAATAATTTAATAGATGAAAAACAGGCTAGAAAACAAATTCGTAAATTACAAATGTAACTTAAAAATCAACTTCAAACAGGGCATTTTAGTAAAGATTACGTACCATTAAGAAAATATCCAACTTGTAAACGATTGGGGTAATTTTATGAAATATTTTATGTTAGTCAATAATAATGCTGCTTCTCCCATCTATTTAGATGGGGTTTTGCACGAAAGTTTTAATGAAGACAAATATGAAGAAGGAATGAGCTATAATTGGAACCGACCATTTATTGAACAAATGGAGTTTCCTAAAGAACTATGGTTAATAACGAGAAGCAAAATTCAATTTGACTACTACGAAAATTTCTTCGGTCATATAATCTCTGAAAAATTTTTATCTTCAATGGATCAAATAAATGTATTACAGGATTATGTTATAGCTAATTTACATGTTGTGAGTACAAAAGGTAAACCAAAAGTAAAAGACTCATTTTGCTTTATTAAATGTATTAAAAGACATGCATTAGTTGATTATGATAAATCTGAGTATCTTACAAGAGAAGTTCCAAGTAATGCAAAATTAAAAGTTGATGGAAGTTTCGTTGATAAGTATATAAGGTTGGTGTTAAAAGACACTGATCTTGATTTATTTCAATTAAACGATTTAAAACTGGGAAGATACTTGTTTGGTTCAGAAAAATTTAAATCATTATGTGAAAAAGGCAATCTTAAAGGGATTCAATTTATGGAGTTAGAGTTAGTGCCTAACTATCTACAATCGATCGTATAATAAATCTTTGAACCTTGTTAAGCACAAAAATATGATAGGATTAGGTTGGTTCTATGGCAAGATAAGTAAAGTAGACGTAGGTGAATTTATTAAAGTATTATCAGTATTTGATGAGATGATGGCTGAAATAAGAAACATTTAAGGATTAGACAAAGTAAGCACATGTTTATTAAAAGAATAATATAGTCCTTTGTAATAGGTTACTATCTATTTTATGTAGGATTGAAAAACGAATTTTGCGTTAATGTTGAGGATTGCAGCCACACCTGTAAAGAGTGTGGTGAGGAGAAATCTGCGAACAATGCATAAAAACTACGATTGGTTACAAAGAAAGTTTCACTGACGCTAATTGATGTGAAATGGTATAAAAATATTAAAAATAGTATCTGATTGCTATTTAGAAATGTATAGAGATGTTAGGGAGTTATTAATTTCAAAGAACATTAGGTACTAGTTGATAGTTAAAAAGCAATCGAATATATAGGGAAATAGAAACGTTCAACTAATACATGATTAACTTATTAAGATTCAATTAATGAAATGAATAAAGTTACCTTTTTCACTTATGAATTAGGTAACTTTTTATTTTTGTAAGATATTTCTGATTCATTTTCGAAGTTTGGCTGATAGCAAAAATCAAATCTAATCATTGATCTTAATAACCAAGTATTCAACTATAAATGTATGCATATCTGCTTGGCCAAGAAATTGAAAGAATCTTACTTAGAGAAGTCATCAGTAAATGGCAATATGACATAAGTAGTCAAAGCCGAAATACGCGAAGACGTGTGTATAATTGGGATGTGAATCACCAATTACGCAGCATGGTCAATGAGCTAACTGGTGTAAAAGTAACGTATGGATACGACGAATTCAGTAACCTCGTCTGGGCTAATCAAGACAGTAAATTTGATTTCTTATACCGTAGCGTCGATGATGTCGGCAATCTATATGAAACAAAAGACAAAAAAGATCGTGTTTATGGTGCTGGAGGTAGATTACTAGAAACACAAGATGCCGAATTCTCTTATGATGAAGAAGGAAATCTCATAGAGAAAGTTGAAAACAATGGAGATACGTGGAAGTACGAGTATTATGGCAATGGCATGATGTCGAAGGTCATAAAGCCAGATAATACGGAAGTTACTTTCAAGTATGATGCTCTAGGTAGACGGATAGAGAAGCGTTCTGAGGATAGGGCAACGCAATTTGTATGGGATGGCAATACGATTCTGCATGAGTGGCTAGAAGGTAGCAGTGCTTGTGAAACTAATATTCAGAATATATCTTCAAGCAAAACTAACATTGATAATAGTCTTATAACTTGGATTTTCAATGAAGGTACATTTATTCCTTCTGCAAAAATTACAAGAGAAGGGATCTATAGTATTATTAGTGATTATCTAGGTACACCTTCTGAAGCCTACGATACTGATGGTAATAAGGTTTGGTCCAATGAGTTAGATATTTATGGCCAGTCAAAAGAGTTTAACAGTGACAAGGATTTTATACCATTCCGATATCAAGGGCAATACGAGGATGAAGAAACTGGCCTTTACTACAACAGATTTAGATATTATTCACCAATTGAGGGTATGTATATGCAAAAGGATCCAATTGGGCTTAATGGAGGTTTGGTCTTATATGGCTATGTACAAGATACAAATAACTCAATAGATATTTTTGGTCTTTCTTGTACTAAAGAGTTAAAGAAAAATATGAACAAAGCTAATCGAGAGTTAAGAAAAAATGAAGGGTACATGAAACGTGCTTGGCATAAGTATAAAGGTTCAGCAGCTCATCATATTGTAGCGGGGGATCATTCAAACGTACACGCTGGAAGAGCCAGAGAAATCTTGAAAAGACTCAAGATTGATGTCAACAGTGCAGAAAATGGTGTTTATTTGAAGCATATAGATCCAAATAGTTTACAACCTGGTGCTTATCATAGAGTAATTCATACCAACGAGTATTTTAAAAATGTCTATAATAGGTTAGACATGGCTGAAAAATTGGGTGGAGCGAAAGCAAGAGAAGCAGTGTTGACTGAGCTAGAAAATATAAGGAATGATTTATTATTTAACGTTAAAATTTGGTAAAAGGGGATTTTATAATGAAAATATTTAAAATAGAGAATGACTTTAGTTTTAAAGACCTAACTTTTTTGAATGAGGAGGATATTAGTCTTTTTTCTAGTTTTACGGGACAAAAAATTACTCTGGATTGGAAAGAAGAGATTTTTGGTATCTCTGAAGATAAACATACAAGAGGAAAATTGTTAGATTTTGATTCACGCTGTTATGGAGATACATTAATAATAAAAGCGAAATTTAAAAATCTTTTTATTGAAAAATTTTCTGACATTATAGAAATCTTCCCGATAAAAATCAAAGGCATTGCAGAAGATTTTATTTATATAAATGTAACGAATGTAGTCACAGCAATTAATTTTGATGGTTTAGATTTGCAAGAATCTCTTGCAATGATGCGAAGTGAAAACATAAGATTTATTTTAGATAAAGTAGAAAATGAAACTTTATTTAGAGATGCTAAAGTTAGTTCAAACTATTATTGTACACAAAAGTTTATTGATTTTATTGAAAAAAACGGAATTAAAGGGTTAAATTTTGATACGGTAGGGACTGCAAGTAATAATTAGAATGTAATTGTGATAATCATATTTTTTAATAAATTCTAAGTATTCATTACTTTATCTTCTTTGGAGGCAATTTTACTTAAATGGCTATGAAGAGGAATTACTCCTCTTCATAGTCACTATAATGGTTACCATTAATGAATGTATCTGAAGTGTCTAGATTCAAAAAAGCTAATTCTCCTAGCTCATGGACAGAATTAGTTAGTTTTAACATGGCAAACTGCTTTTCGTTAAAATTCACAATGATATTAAGAAAATTATCTAAGTCGTCCACAGTAATACCTTCTTCCTCCATTTCTTTCTCGGTAATAAAATCATCTATATGGTAAGAAATATCAATAGCATCCAAAAGAAGTAGCTTTTCAAACTCATTGCACACTTTATCTCCAAAAACTAATACCATTAATTCGAATTCTTTTGATTTTTTAATTTGAATGAAAAGAGATTGTAAAATGTACTTTAATGAATAATTCATAATGGAATCAAAATCTTTTTGGACAATACCAGCTTGGATGTTAAATGAAATTTCTTTAATCAAATCTATATGAAAATTATTTAAAATAGATTTATAAATAGGATGACTAATTTCCTCTAATGTGTCATTCCAAATTTTTATGTTTTCTTCAAAAGGTATCATTCTCTTATTCCTCCAATATTTTTGTTTAATTTTACCATATGCATTAGATAAGATGTTAATTATAAAGACTTTTATAGATATTATCCATCAGGATAGGACGATTTTGATAAATTTTTAATTCTGGTTGGGGTCTAGCAAATAAACTATGAGATTCGTGTGGGATGGGAATACAATTCTCCATGAATATTTCTTGCAAGATAATTCAGATATATTTAGAAATTTTACACAGAATGCTTTACAGACTGATGCCGACATCGCAAATAATCTAGTTGCATGAGTATTTTCATGATGCTTCGTCCCTTTGGCAAAAATCACGAATGAAGGTTATTACAGTATTATTAGTGATTATCTTGGAACGCCTGTTGAAGCCTATGATGAAAAAGTGAATAGGGTTTGGACAGCTGAACTTGATGTTTATGGACAAGTGAAAGAAGTTACAGGTGAGAAAGACTTTATTCCATTCCGTTATCAAGGGCAGTATGAAGATGTAGAAATTGGATTGTATTATAACCGATTCCGATACTACGACCCAGTGCAAGGGAATTATACTCAAATAAATCCGATTGGACTTGCGGGTGGAAATCCTACGCTTTATGGATATGTAAATAATCCAAATTTGTATATGGATATTTTGGGGCTAGATGTAACAATTACACTAGTTTACAAAGACTGGATGCCTAAAAATGAATTTCTCAGAAAAGCTCAAACACTTCAAAAACTTGGAGAAGAAGGTCTTCTATATAAAGTTGCAAAAGTATCGAGGGATAGAAGTGTAACTAAAGCATTTAGACAAGATATGATTAAAAGAATATGGGCACAGTATGGAAATAGTAATCGCGCATTTGCCGATAAGCTAATAGATAGGGTTGCACACAAGATGCAACGGAGGTGGGTTTTGTCCCAGCCTCTTTAGTTGATAGTTTACTAAGACAGGATAGTTACAGATCTGTTTTCTCATTTTCATATTGTTGTAGATAATGATTTAATATTTTGATTCCTTCAATAAGATTATATCCAATTTTAGTAAGAAGTCTTTATTTTCATTTTCGTAGTATATTTTTGCAAAGTACCTAGATAATAAAAGATACTAAGTTAGCTTTATCATTAATATTATAGAAACATAAAAATAATCATTAGCTACTTTATTTTCATCTATTATATATATTTGTCGAGATTTTCCTATGAAACGTCCTAAATATAAATTATTCCATTCTCTTTTAGAAATAAGATCCAATCATCTCCAACATACCTTCAAATTGGACCCATATAGTAAAGCTGTCTTTCTTTTTTTGGCGATCACTATAAATTTTAGATTTTGACGGGAAAGGTTTCGATTTACTGTACAAACGTTTAGAGAACGATCGACTTCAATGGCCAAAAGAAGATGAACAAGTTCGAAACAACCAGCAAGAATTACGTTGGCTACTGGAAGTGTTATCATACTTTACGCCGATGAAATAACCACTCAAATATTGAATCGCACAGACGGTAAAGCTACACTATCGAATACCTGCAACTGGGTATTCCGCTCTGCCTTCAGAGGGATCGATGATTGTATTATTTGAACCTGTTTTACCGAGAAGGATGTATTAAAGGGATATATTTAGCGGATATTCAGAAAGTCCTTGTGTGTGATGGCTAATCTCCTTAAGACAAACTACCGAATATCACATTCGAAAATTGTTTGGCGCATGTGCGATGACTGCCTCTCGCTCCGAGCAAGCCCAGTGGACAGCCTCGATGCAATACAATGAACTCGGGCAAGAGATTGAGCGAATCCTACCAGGGGATGTCATCAGTAAATGGCAATATGATATCACAGGTAGACCAACACACCATCGCGTAAGTAGTCAAAGCCGAAATACGCGAAGACGTGTGTATAATTGGGATGTGAATCACCAATTACGCAGCATGGTCAATGAGCTAACCGGTGTAAAAGTAACGTATGGTTACGACGAATTCAGTAACCTCGTCTGGGCCAATCAAGATAGTAAATTTGATTTCTTATACCGTAGCGTCGATGATGTCGGCAATCTATATGAAACAAAAGACAAAAAAGATCGTGTTTATGGTGCTGGCAGTAGATTACTAGAAACACAAGATGCCCAATTCTCTTATGATGAAGAAGGAAATCTCATAGAGAAAGTCGAAAAGAATGGAGATACGTGGAAGTACGAGTATTATGGCAATGGCATGATGTCGAAGGTCATTAAGCCAGATAATACGGAAGTTACTTTCAAGTATGATTCATTAGGTAGGCGAATAGAGAAGAGTTCTGAGGATAAGGCAACGCAATTTGTATGGGATGGCAATACGATTCTGCATGAGTATTCCACGCAGAATGATTCAGCTGAACTAGAAAATCAAGTTGAGTTACAGAACAAGTCTGAAATACTGGATAATATAGTCACATGGGTATTTAATGACGGCTTCGTCCCTTCTGCAAAGATTACGAGTGAAGATCATTACAGTATTATTAGTGATTATCTTGGAACACCTGTTGAGGCATATGACGAAGAGGGTAATAGGGTTTGGACAGCTGAACTTGATGTTTATGGACGAGTGAAAGAAGTTACAGGTGAGAAAGACTTTATTCCATTTAGATATCAAGGTCAGTATGATGATGTAGAAATTGGATTGTATTATAACCGATTCCGATACTACGACCCAGAGCAAGGGAATTATACTCAAATAGATCCGATTGGACTTGCGGGTGGGAATCCTACTTTGTATGGTTATGTCGGGAACCCAAATAATTCATTGGATATATTTGGTCTAGCCCCTAAATCTCCAATGCTTCCTGGTGTAGATTTATCAGAATTGAACTTAATTATGTATAAACCAACAAAAGTAACACCAATAAATGGATCGTATTATCAAGGTATAGAACGTGCTTGGGAATTAGAAAAAGAATTGGTTGAAAAAACAGGGAGTGGATCTCATCCTTGGGATGAAGCTGAAATAGAAGAACTAAAAAGCCGGGGAAAAGTGAGTGGTTATACAGGACATCATATTACTAATCATAAGAACGGGGCTTTAGGGAATGCTTGGAAGGGAGATCCAAGAAATATTAGATTTTTACCTAATGCTAAATATGTTGGAGGATATAATGAACATTTATATGGTGAGAGAGGTCATAGAGGAAGTTATACTAATGCAACTACTGGTAGACTAATTGATCGCCAAGCAATGATAGATAGATATAACAGTGAAAGGAGCTGTAAAAAACGATGAAGTATCTAGCTAGTTCAATTTCTAAGCAAGAGAATGCCAATAAGATAAAATGTTTAGGAACATCTACAGAAACTAAACGGGAGTTAGGAAAAGTTTTCAAACTTCCAATTTTAAGCCAAGCGCTTTTGAAATGGTACAGTGATTTACCAAAATCCAAAGATATAATGTTTTATTGGACTAACGATTTCTATATATTTGGTATAGAAAATCTAACAGTTGCGTTAGAAGGTTACAGGTTTATAAGAGATGATAAAGGTTGGATAGATATTTCAAAGACAATGAAATGGCGTGAAAATTGGATTATTATTTCCAGTTGGAGTGGAAATCCAGTGATTGCCGATATAAGTAAAGCAGAAACTCCAATTTATTACGATTATGTTGGAGAAGATTTTTCACCAAAACTACTAGTGGATTCACTAGAAAAATTCGACTATTTTCTATCTGTTTGGCTTGATAAACACGATGATAGATACTATAAAAGAGGTGAATATCAATCTGATTTTTATGATTTAATGGAGAAAGAGTGGAAAGTTAAGTTAAGTGAGGAGGAAATTAGGGTTTTATGCGGATTTCTTCCTATTGTAAAATCAAAAGATAATTTTGCTCCAATTGAGCAACGGATTATAGAAAAAGCAAAAAAGAATTATGTGTATCTGGATAATCCAGGTGAAAATAAATCAAAAGTGATACTAGCATTAAAAAAAGAAACAGGATTATCACTTGATGAGATACGAAACGGTTTAAATAATAAAGGATTTCTAATAGCTGCGGGATATGGAGAAAATATTTTAGTTTTAGCTGAATACTTTATTTCTTTAGGTGCAAAAGTAAGGATTGAGCAGAAATAAATCAATATAGTGTATTCATTAGAAACTAAAATATAGAGGAATTTAATTTATAAAAAAGAGGCTTATAAAGCCCGAAATAGATAGGTCGAAAAATTCAGGAAAATTCCAGGCTAATCATAATCGTTTTTTTGTTTTAAAGTAGTATTTACCTTTTTACCTTAAACATAAAAATTGTAAACAGTTATCTGAAGTTGAATGGGAAGAAATATGTTTATTATGACTTTAATATTGAAGTTTTGGACTATTGAAAATATTGGTTGCATTTAATGAATTAGAAGGCTTAATAATCTACGGGAAGACGGAAGGTATAACTTTAATATAAGGGGTAAAGTTGTAATTTTTAAAAATATAATAAGAGAAATACTTAGTATCAATTAGAATCCAATATTATGATATTGGCAATATTCATAGTTAGATAAATAATAGTAAAAATATAAAAAAGAAGGCGCTTAAGCCTTCTTTTTTCATACCATCGCGTAAGCGAACAATTTTCATTCGGTTGCATTTAAGAAATGTTTTGGAAAACAGTCTGTTAATAGAGACTGAGAATGAACATGCAATCTTCAAGCTTGAGCGAGATTCATCTTGTTCTGAAGAGACTTTATTCCATTTAGATATCAAGGGCAGTATGAAGATGTGGAAATAGGATTGTATTATAACCGATTCCGATACTACGACCCAGAGCAAGGGAATTATACTCAGATTGATCCGATGGGTCTTGCAGGAGGAAATCCTACGCTTTATGGGCATGTCAGTGATACGAATATTTGGATTGATATATTTGGGCTTTCTTGTACAAAAGAGCTTAAGAAAAATATGAATAAAGCTAACAAAGAACTGGCCAAAACAGAAGGATATATGAAAAGGGCTTGGCATAAGGAGAAAGGGTCGGCTGCCCATCATATTGTTGCTGGCGATGATTTAAGGGCTCAGCCTGCGAGGGATATATTAGCTCATTATAAAATCGATGTAAATTCAGCTGATAATGGTATTTATTTGAAACACATAGACCCTAATAGTAAACAACCAGGAGCGTATCATAGGGTGATTCATACAAATAAATATTATGAGGATGTAAACAAACGAATAATCAATGCAAGTAAGTTGGAGGGAAATCAGCTGTAGAAAAAGAATTAGAGTTAATTAGGAATGAATTATTATTTGACAAGAAGGTGTATTAATTTTGGATATATATGAAATTAAAAGTGACTATGATGTTTTTAAATTTTTTGTATTTAAACAAGGAAGTTCATCTAACTATTTAAACTATGAAGGTCAAAAATTAGGAGACAATTGGATACCTTTAGAGTTTGAAATTTTCAAAGAAAAAGGAAAGAAAAAGGAAAGAAAAAGGAAAGAAAAAGGAAAGAAAAAGGATAAACGATTTGAAGATTTTGATGCTTTATGCTATTTTGATGGTATTTTAATCGTGAATAATAATCTGAAAGAGATTTTGGAAGCTAATTATAGTGAAAAAGTTGAAATTTTGCCAGTTAATATGGATAGAGGTCCATATTATTTTATAAATGTAACGAATAAAATTAAATCTATTAAAAATGTGGATAAAATGTCTTCAGACGAAATAATGGAAATGGTAAGAAATAATAGGTACGTTTTTGATCTTCAAACTGTAAAAAACGAGTCCATATTTAGAGATAGCAAAATGTCATCAAGCTATTTTGTTACAGATTTCTTTATTAATCTAATGAATAATAATCAAATCAAAGGATTACGTTATGAAAAAGTTGGTCATGCAGAATAGTAAAAAACGTATAACGAAAATATACAAAACAGGATATTACAAATTGTTATTTTTGTTCCGAAAAAAATTAAACTAATTACTATTGAAGATGTGTTATCGCTTCCAGAGATTTGGTTTTAGCTTCTTCCAAATTCGAAAAAATGAAATTTAAATATAAAGGGATGTTTTTATTAGATAGCTTTTATTTACTCCCCGATTATTTACTATTTAAAATGATGCGTTTTTAATTTTTTGTAGTAAAAAAATTAAATTTTGTCAACTGTGCCCCATAATTTAGCAGTTTAGTAAAAAAAGAATGCTGTATTAATTAGATGACTTCTGCATGTTGCCGAAGTCATCTCTTTTAATATTTCGAAAACTCTTTTCTATGCTAGGAGCTTCCTTGTAACTCTTAGGCTATGGATAAGAAAATATCTTCTAAGTTAAGCTAAATACAACTGTTTTACTATGTTAATGTTTGAAAGGATACTGATGAATACTAGCAGGTATTGATGAAATTCCAGTAAACTGGGCAAGTGAAGAATCAATGGTTTAAAATATCAACAAAAAATGGTGGGACATCAATTGTTTTAAAGAGGTGGATCTAGACAGGTGATTTGTAGGAAAAAATAGAGTCAATAGTTGAAATAGAGAGGTGTGAATAATATGGATTGGTACAACAAAATTGAAAACGTATCAAACAAGCAACAATTCTTAGAATTTGTAAATTTATTATCAGCGGATTATCAAAAAAATATAGATGAATGGGAGAATAAATCTATAGATTTATTTCTTCAAGCCATTGAGGGATGGATGGAAGATATGGAAGGATTTTATGAAAATTCTGGTTTAGATACACCCAAAAATATCGACTGGAAACTATTGTCTATTATGCTATATGTAGGTAAGATATATGAATAAAAGGCCCACGCTAAAAAAGAATTAGTTATGTGAGATTTGTATGGAGAGACTTTAAATTGATGAGTGTGGTGTAAATAATAAATCAATTTAAGGAATTTATTAGATCGATTGATTAGTTGAAGAAGCTTATTAGTGATTATCTAGGTACACCTTCTGAAGCCTACGAAAATGATGGTAATAAGGTTTGGTCCAATGAGTTAGATATTTATGGCCAGTCAAAAGAGTTTAACAGTGACAAGGATTTTATACCATTCCGATATCAAGGGCAATACGAGGATGAAGAAACTGGCCTTTACTACAACAGATTTAGATATTATTCACCAATTGAGGGTATGTATACGCAAAAGGATCCAATTGGGCTTAATGGAGGTTTGGTCTTATATGGCTATGTACAAGATACAAATAACTCAATAGATATTTTTGGTCTTTCTTGTACTAAAGAGTTAAAGAAAAATATGAACAAAGCTAATCGAGAGTTAAGAAAAAATGAAGGGTACATGAAACGTGCTTGGCATAAGTATAAAGGTTCAGCAGCTCATCATATTGTAGCGGGGGATCATTCAAACCAAGCAGCTCAGAGGGCAAGAGATGTACTAAAAAGAGTAGATATTGATATCAATAGTGCTCATAATGGAATTTATTTAAAACATATGGACCCAAATAGTAAACAACCAGGGGCTTATCATAGAATAATTCATACCAAAGAATATTTTGAAAATGTTGCTCAAAGATTAGAATCTGCTGAGATGTTAGGAGGAAGAGCGTTAGTAAAAGCTGAATTAGAATTAATACGAAATGATTTACTATTTAATAAAAAAATATGGTAATAAAACAAGGCGAGGGATTAATATGGATATATTTAAAATAGGAAATGATTTTGACTATTTTGATTTGACTTTTCTTGATGAAAAAGACGTGAGACTTTTTTCAACTTTTAAAGGACAAAAAATTACTTTAGAATGGAAAGAAGATATTTTTGCAATATCAAAGGATAATTTACAAAAAAATGAGCTTTTAGATTTTGATGCACGTTGTTTTGGTTCTACTTTAATTGTGAAAAAGAAATTTGAAAATCAATTTAAAAAATTACTGCCAAATGAAATTGAAATGTTTCCTGTAAGGATAAAAAATATTTCGGAGGATTTCATATATATAAATGTACTTAAAGTAATTCCTGCTATTGATTTTGATGGTTTAGATACCCAACAATCTCTTAGTATGCTAAGAAATAAAGAAATTAAGTTCAAATTAAACGAAATATCCAATCAAATTCTCTTTAGAGATGTTAAAATTAATTTTTATTATTGTACTCAAAAGTTTATTGACTTTATTGAAAATAATCAAATTAAAGGTTTATCTTTTGATAAAGTTGGGGTAGCAACATGAGTACAAAGGAATAAATATTACAGTTAAATAATGACAATACCTATTTCTCATTAAGACTTCTTGAATAGAAATATATTTTTCCGTTGAATGTAAGATACTTCAATAGCTCTAATCACTTAGACGAATGATTCGCCTGCCGAAAGCAAAAAATTCACGACATAAATTAAAGATGTTCTGTTGGTAATGGGATGAAATGTACGAAGGCCGGAATTTTTTGTATTAAAATATATCTTCAAGTAGAAGTAGAATTTTTAGTCATACATCGTAATAATAGATGATTATTGGGAAAATATTGAAACGTAGGTAAGAAGGAATTTTTAACACTTCTTTACCTATGTTTTTTGTGTTAGTGATATCTTACAGGAAGCAAAAAATTAAAAAATGGTGAAGGATTGAATGAAGTTAAATATAGTGAATTAATTACAGCAATGAAAATATTAATAGCTGAATATAAGAGTTTTGAAGTCGTTCCTAAAAAACTTGCCTAATGTTTCGTTGATATTAGTAATTTTTTTATTTTAATAAAGAGAAATATTCTTTAGATGAACAAAACAGGATTGAAGATGCGGTTCAAAAAATTCCTCAATTGGCTAATGAATTGTTTGATTGTTAAAAGAATTAAAGAGTTTTTAGCCATTTTATTATTGTTTGAAAAATGTATTTGGATATTCCAAAATGGAGGTAAACAGTGGTAGAGAGTCACGCAAGGACTAGTAATAGTCTATTATACTATAAATGTGATAATATTGAATTTTTAAAAGGTTATGGACAATTATATACAGAATTTGATGATGGCGTTGCAACTAGGCAGATTAATATAATTAACAATGATATGTACTGTTCTTCATCATTACATGATTGGAATGAAAATATTGGATTTTTATTGTATGACGGACATATCGAGAGTTTAGATTTAAGCGATAGTGTACCTATTACTCAATTAGAATTTGAGAATAAATGGCAGGAAGGAATTGTAGCTAACAATTCTCACATAAACTACTTAAAGGGTGATGCTTCTCTTCCTTTCGAAGAACATACACTCATCATTCATGTTGTTAATATTTTAGGAAAATGGGGAAAAGGCTTTGTTTTATCTTTATCAAAGCAATTCCCTTTTGCCAAAAATGAATATATAAAATGGTCGAAGGATAAAGAAACTTTTGGGTTAGGAGAAGTTCAGTTTGTATGTGTAGACCAGCAGAAAGCTACTTTTGTTGCCAATATGCTTGCACAACACGGTTTGAGGAAAAATGATAAAGATCGTACAACCTATATTGATTATGATGCGCTTCGTTTATGTTTAAGAAAAGTTGCGAGATTTGCATTAAAAAATCGATTATCGATACAGATGCCTAAAATTGGTTCAGGTTTAGCTGGAGGAGATTGGAGAGAGATTGAAAAAATAATAAATGAGGAATTGATTTATTATAAAATTAAATGTACTGTTTTTGAATTGTGATAAATTAAATAAAAGTTAGGGGTGGCATCAATGGTAGATACAAAATTGAGGGAGCGGGTGTTTGACACTTTATACGGCGGGATTATTGGTGATCTAATGGGCGTACCTGTTGAGTTTAAACAAAGAGGGACTTTCCATGTGCAAGATGTGATGGGGTATGGTACTTATAATCAGCCACCTGGCACTTGGTCTGACGATACTTCGCTAACTCTCTGCCTGGTCGAAAACATTATTGAAAATGGTAATACCAAAACATTAATGAACAAATTTGTACAATACATGGAGCAGGGCTATCTTACACCATTTGGCGAAATGTTTGATATTGGAATTACTACAGCGGAAGCCGTTTCGAACTATAAAAAAGGTGTTCCGCCAGCACAATGTGGTAAAACGGGCGAGTTTGATAATGGCAATGGTACGTTAATGAGGATAGCTCCTTTAGTATTCGTGGTCATGCATGAGTTAGATTTTGCTAAAAGAAAAGAATTAGTACATCAATATACAGAGATTACTCATGGTCATCCACGTTCCATAGTAGGGTCCATTATTTACATTGAGCTATTATTAAGCTTATACCAAAATAATTCACTAGAAGTGGCCTTAAAAGAGGTTTTTGACTTACTGCAAAATAATTTACAACATGAAATGAAAGCGGAGTTAAATGCTTACACACGGATTTTTCATGAAAACTTTTTCAATACGCCTGAAGACGAGATTCAATCAAGCGGCTATATTGTTCATTCATTAGAGGCGGCCATTTGGTGTGTAGGTAATTCTACAACATTTAAAGACGCCATTCTGAAGGCAGTTAATTTAGGAGAAGATACGGATACCGTTGGAGCCATTACAGGTTCGATAGCGGGTATGTATAAACAGTTGGATAAAATTCCGGAAGAATGGTTGGGTAAAATTGTCAGTAAACAAAAGGTTGATGACTTAATTTTGGCGTTTTACGAGTATTGTGAAGCACAGGTGTAAAGAGAATGTAAACGAAAGGATGTGTCAAAATGCTTCCTATACATAATGCAAATTTACCAGCTACAGAGAACGACATTCTACAAGTGGAACATATTATGTCATGTCAACTCCCAACCGTTTATAGGCGAGTCCTACAAGAGGTGAATGGTGTATCACTGGCTAATGGGGTGTTAATTTACGGTACAGAGGAATTGACAGAAAGAAATGAGACTTGGGAAGTGGAGGAATATGCGAGAGGCTATATAGCTATTGGTGACGATGGTGGTGGAATGGTATTTTTAATGGCCATTCAGGGGAATGATTCTAGCGTTTTTGCAGTAGATAGCGGAGATATGAATCCACAACATGCCACGGTGGTCACTATGGACTTAAGTAAGTGGCTACAAAATGGCTGTCAGTAAAACAAATTAATCAGTATAAATAGTTGAAGCTTATTCCTATCTTTGGAATGGGCTTTTTTAGGTGGGTTCTATGTCTTTTCTTGGAGAAATAAAGCTAAATTATTACATATTCTATTAATTATTTGTATTTTTTAGAAAATTATGTTGAATTATTGGGGAGTGGTAGTATAATAAAATTATAGTTACAAATTTGGTTAATAATTCCTTTGTTTAAGGAGTTTTTAGCAAATTATGTAATTATAAATTAAAACTAATGAAATGAGGCGATATTTTATGATTAACATGATTCAATATTTAGAGCAAAATCCGTCGTTGGTAACATTGTTAAAAGAAAAAAAAGCTTCTTTAATTGGTGTAACAGATCTTGAACAAAAAGCAATTTTGGATTCGTTTGATGAAGATGTATGTTTAGAAAATCGTGTTTGGTATTAAAACATAAAAAAAATAAATGGTTTGGGCTTGCTATAGGTATCTATTTAATTTTAGGGATGTACCTACTTAATGTTACTTATAGCAAACCCTTTTTAAATATTGAGTTAGAAAAAATAAATAATAATTGGACAATAACGGATTCCTATTATAAAAATTGGGCAACAAAGCATCAAATTACACCTGGGGATATTGTTTTAAATGTTGATGATGTGAAAATAAATAATTTATCTTATATATCCTTTGATTCAGCCATTAGGGCAGCAAAAGAATTAACGATCCAAAAGCCTGATGGAAAAATAATCTCTATACAAATAAAAAATCTTGATATACCTCAGCAATTTTACTATTTATTGATAATACCGGCATGTTACTATGCTTTGACATTATTTATTACGGTATATTTATATTTTAAAAAAATAAATCAACACCTTACCAATTTACTAATATTATTTATTCTAAGTGTTTCTTTAGCATATGTGAGTATTGGTGCTTCAGGGCGTTTAGATAGTATAGGTATGATTATTAACCGTAGTAGTATGCTATTATGTTTAGTAATTCTGTTACTTTTTTTAGAAAATTATTTTGCGTTTTTAAAGATAAAATGGCTCTTTATAAAAAAACTAAAAGTATTTTTTTTATTTCCTGTTTTAGCGATTGCGTTTAGTGTTTTCAGTATTTTTTATCCATCAATCAACCCTATTCTATCTGAAATTGTGCTATGGGTATTTTTTCTATTATTAATATTAAATCTTGGAATATTGATTGTAGGTTATTTTAAGTATAAATTATCTCAACTAAAGATATTGTTAATGAGTATCATTATTCCATTTTTGCCCTTTCTACTTTTCTATGCATTACCCCAAATCTTATTCAATACACAATTACTCTCTGCTGATATTTGTTCATTATTTCTAATGCTTATTCCATTCAGCTTTATATTTACACAACTTACTGAGCGTATTTTTGATATGGAGTATTTCATTTCTCGATTACGTTATTATTTTAATTTTTCTTTTGGTTTTACACTATGGCTGTTATTGGGGCTGTATTGGCTTACGGATCTTTCGATTACACGCATGACGGAGATTTTCTTTTTTGCTTTTCTCTCGTTAATGGCCCTGTTTTACATGAAGGAGCGGATTGATTATCGTAAGCGGAAAATCCTTTTCTCTACGAAAGGGGACTACATTCATCGCTTGTATACTACCGTTGATAGTATAGGTCGAGTGGTCAAAATCGAAGATCTATTGGAGAAATTTGTGCAGGAGGTTGTGCTCCAGCTTGAAATGGAAAGTGTTTATGTTCTGACCTATGATTTTCAAACACATCGGGTGACGTTAACGAATAAATCGAAGGAATACACGCAGCATCAAATTGATGAGGTCCTTGTCGAGCGTTTAGGGCTAGGGGATATTAAAAAAACAGATCATTTCTATATCGCCTTTATTCATCAAGATGCGAATTATAAACGAATCCTTGTTGTTGACCATAATAAATCGATTTATCTAAAGGATGAGGAGTTGTTATGGCTTGAATTGTTATTGCTCTATTTAAACAATTTTATTGAAAATACGAAAATGGTTGAGGAGCTTTTAAATCAGTTAAAGCATATGAAAGAGGCTGATAATCGACAACTACCGTGGCTCAATAAATTACTTTGGCTACGCTTCGAGGAAGAAAAATATCAACTTGCTCAGGAACTTCATGATACGATTTTACAGGAACAGCTTCATATTGCGAGAGAAATGGATGTCCTTATGCATACAAAGGAAAAAGAGGAGATCCCAGCGAGACTCATAAAGCTGCATGAACATATGGTGACTTCCTTGAACGATTTAAGGGGCTACTGTGAAAATTTAAAGCCACCACTTCTCGATACATTAGGATTAAATGCCGCCCTTGAAAAACTGATTCAAAAAATTCATAAACGAGCAAATTTTGTGTTGGTTTATACGATTGATCGACTTTATTTAGAGGATGAACGGTTAAACTTAATGATTTATCGCTTGTTCCAAGAATTGTTAAACAATGCTCTAAAACATTCCAATGCGAATACCGTTGAAATCTATTTATTAGGCACCGAAGAAGGTTTTGAAATTTTGTATACCGATGATGGGGTAGGCTGTAATATAGATGACATTCTACTTGCGGATTCTATGGGCATTCAAGGTATGCAAGAGAGGGTTCAGGCTTTTAATGGGAAATTCGCCTTAGATAGCAAAGTAGGTGAAGGACTAACCATTCGTATACAAGTTAGTGAAACCAATCAAACGCATCCTTATACGTATAGTACGCTGAACCGGCCAACTTATATGATACGAGGATAACCAAATGAGGTGTAAGCACATAGGTATATACTTATTTAAACCTTTTAATCTCTTCGTAGAGGCTACGAATGCGGATTAGAAGGCTTTTGTTTTTTGATATCTTTTACTTTTTGAGAGGGTTGATCAAAAATAAAATATTATCATCAAAAAAATATTGTTTTATAAGAGTAGAATAGAGAGAAAATACACTTTTTACAATTATTTCTCCAGAACAAAGGAAATTATAGCAGCAAGACCGATATAATTCATTAGAAGGATTAAGGAGGTCAATAGATTTGAATAAGAAATTATTTTTAACAGCAGCAGCCGTTCCAGTAGCACTCATTGTACCAGCTGTAGCAAATGCAGCAGAAACGGTTTCGATTAGTGGTGAAAATATTGTCAATGGAACATTAACAGTTGAGCAATTACCTAATAATGCAGTGGTCAATCTCTATCAATGGTATTACCTAGAGGACATTACGAGTGAAGATAGTTCAAATTCAGTAACAAATAAGCCGATTTCTGGCGCAACTTCGCGATCATTTAAAGTGCCAGTTGAAGCAGCTGGAAAATCAATCTTTGTAGAAGCAACTACAATTGACGGTAAAAAGTTTCAAAGTGAGCCACGTGATATAAAAGCATTAGACTTGGACATCACTATTCCAACGTTGGAGGGTCATTCCTCTTCCAGTTTTGTAGCACCTGGTGAAACGGTGAAAGTAGCTGGCGTTTCTGTTACAGATAAGGGTGGTGCCAAACTACAAAGTGACCAAATTACATATAGTTATCAATGGTTTTATAAGCTTGGCGATAATTCCTTCACAATTATTGAAGGTGCCGCTGGGAGTACATATACAATTCCAAAGGACGCCATTGAAAAAGGCATCAAGGATATTAGCGTCACTGTTAAAGCAAAAGTAGGTCTTTCTTTTGTGGAATCTAAACTTTCAAATACCATTACTGTATCGACCGTACCTACTGATACGTTAACAAATGAAATTAAAGCATTACTAATCCATGATAATAAATACAATGTATCAGATTTTGAATCATTCGAAGCCAAAATAAAGGAATTAGAAAGTAAGTATCAAGCTTTATCGACACCAGCAAAAGCAAATGTGTCCAATTATGATGTTCTAAAGAGAGCCCTCGCTGATGTGGCGCTACTCAATAAATTAGAAGAAAAAGTAGATAAATTACAGGACGTGAATGAAAAGGATCGACCTAAATATATTCAAGAGATGGAAGAGGCCTATAATAAGCTTGATCAGTTACAACGCAGCTTAGATGCGAATGAAGTCCTCTATACGAACATTAAAAATTTATTAAATGAGCCAAATGATCTGGAGGAAATTTCAGAAGTTCGACGATTAAATCAAGCTATTGTTCATTTACTATCCTACGAAAATTCTCTTGCACAATATGTACCTTCAGATAAGGATACCCTAAAAGCGTTAGTGACTAGCATTGAAGAGGATATCGCAAAGTTATCCCCAAATTATCGTGGGGCAATTCAAAATCAAGCTATTTTAACAGAAGCTAAATCAGATATTAAAAAAGTGGAGCAATTTATTAAATCCTTTGATAAATTATCGGCAGACAATACACCGAATAAGCAAGTTACAGTGGCGAAGTCCATTCGATCTGCCTATGAAAAATTGACGTATAAGCAATTAAAATTAGTATCAGACAAGTATGTACAGCTTTTAGCGACAGCGGAAAGTGCTGAAGTGAGTCAAATTGCCGCATTAAATTATGATATAGAGAGCTATATTGGCGATGATATCTATCCAATCAATCCATCAGCTAGCTCATGGCAGAGTCATGTCAATAATGTCAATCGTATGATTAAAGAATATAAGAGCTTAACGAAAACATCGGCAGCTCAAATTGTTGGCTATGACAGTCTTGTTACTTTACAAAAAGATTTAAAAGCAGCTGAAAAAGTGATAAAAGATATGGACGCTTATCAAAAATTATCTCGAACAGCTGGCGTGACAGAAAGTAAACTGAATTCAAGCTATACGAGTGCTCTCAAAGCTTATAATAAGCTTACGACTTTACAACAGTCCCTTGTCTATAATGCCGATGACTTTTTACTGAATACGCCTAAGGTTTCGATTGATGACAATGGTAAAGTGCCTGCTGATAAGGCTGCTGCGGAAGCATTGAAGGCCGAAATAGCTAAATTTGCAGATGTCACTACCTTTACATTCAAACAATTAGAATCCGCAACTGATAAAGCGTCAGAAACGTATAAAAGTCTATCGTCAGGTGCAAGAAAATATGTGACGAATTATTATTTATTAACAGCAGCAAAGAAGGATATTTCAGGTGTGAAATCATTCCATAAAAAAGTCCAGACAGCTAGAGAAGAAACAGATGCTGCTAAACAAGCTAAAAAAATTGAAACAGTGCAAAAAGCGTATGCTAAATTACCTTCGAATCAACAACATTTAGCAAAAGAGCAATATGAGGCTTTATTAAATAATCAAATTATTGATGAAAATGCGCCGAATATTACACAGCTAAATCATGATATTGCAAGCATTTCAGCAAATGATCTTTATACAGTTTCCATTGATAGAATTAAAAATCTATCGACACAGTATAGTAGCCTTAGCTCAAGTGATAAAAAATTAATTACAAATTATGATATTTTAAAAGCAGCATTGGCGGATGTCAAAAAGGTAGAATCCTTTATGAAGACTTATGAGAAATCGTTTAATAATAATCCAAGTACAGTCATCAAGGCATTTGAAAAGCTGACGTCTAAACAAGTGAGCCTGATTGATGCTGCGACTAGACAGTTGATTATTGATAAGCAGAAAGGGCAACAGCAAACAAATGAAAGTGCTTTGCTGTTAATTGAGTCTATCAATTCTCTAGTTGTAAAAGGTGAATATATAGCTGGGTTAGAGGAAAAAGTGAAAGAAATTCGTGCGATTTATGATCAATTAAGTGCTACTGATCAGAAGATCGTAAAAAATTATTCGAAGCTGACACAGGCGGAAGGGGATTTGAAAAAGGTAGCAGACGTTCATGCTCTATACGTTCCAGTGGATGGAGATGAGAAGGCTCGCAAAGCATGGCAAACTGCCTATGGTAAGCTTTCAAAGAAATTAGAGTTACTTTATAACAACATGTATCCAACTGAACAATAATAATTACTACAAGAAGCCCCGATGGATTTTCGGGGCTTTCTTTATAGATAAAGTCATTATTATTTGTCTAGTAAATTCAATGTTCGCTATACTATGTACTACAGAGAATGAAATTTTTTACATAAACGATTGTAGTTTCACAAAGAAGGTAGGAACAAAAGATGTATAAAATAGGTGTTGTTGGTCCCGCTAAATCGGTTGAGAGAATTATTGCGTTAGCACGGGAAATTGAACAGGATATGGAGTTTATTCCGTATATTTATGAAGTGGCGACGGAAACAAAGCATCTTGTCGAGACCTATAATCAGGATGTGGATTTCTGGCTATTTTCTGGCTACATCCCCTATAAGCTTGCCAGTCAAACGAATGTTTCCAAGGATAAATTGACTCATATTATTTTTTCCGAAGCAGCCATTTATCGGGGCTTTTTAGAGCAGTCCTATCAACAAAAAAAGTTTATTGAAAATGTCAGTATCGACATCATCCCATCGCCTTCCCAAATGGCGTCAGAGAGTCTTGCGGAAATTCAGCATAATGTCCATCACATGTATTTAAAGGAATTTGATGTGGCTGTTAATCCACAAGAGCTATTTGATTTCCACTATGATCTCTGGCAGGCGGGCAAAATCGATTTTGCGATTACTTGCTATCCTTCTGTTGATGAAGAGCTGAAAAAACGAGGTGTGCCGTCTTATTGGGTTTCACCGACCAAAACGGAAATTTACCATACCGTTCAGCTTTTTACAGAAAAAATCAAAACGTCCTATTATAAAGAGACACAAATTGGTGCAGTTATGCTGGAAATAAAGGACTTCGATTCATTAAAAGAAAGAATGAAGCAAGGGTACCGTATACAGTATTTAGAATTGCGCATAAAGGAAAACCTGCTTCAGCTCTGTGAACAAATTGATGGCTCACTGATTGAAGAAGGGAATGGAAAGTATACTATTTTTAGTACAAGGGGAGCCATTGAAGGACAAATCCAATTTTTACAGGAAAAAATGTATCAGCTGTCCATTGAAATGGAAGCGAAGGTAACGGCAGGCATTGGTTTTGCTCAAACGGTGTTCAATGCTGAATTACATGCTCATCGAGGATTAAGACAGACGAAGGAAAATGAAGCGATAGATATTGTTATGATTCAGGATGATGGAACAATTATTGAATCCGTAGGGAATGTAGAAGAGCTTACGTATTCCTATCGAGCAGAAGACCCTTTTATTTTAGAAAAACTAAAAAAAGGTAATATTAGTGTAAAAACGTACATGAAAATTTATGCGCTTGTGCAGAAAATGCACTGGAAGCATTTTACGACAAAGGATTTAGCGACACAGCTTCAGATGAGTGAAAGAAATGCCCAACGAATCGTGGCAGATTTATGTGGAGTGGATTTAGCGAGAATTTGTGGAGAAGAATTACAGCATACTCGTGGTAGGCCGATAAAAATGTATCAGCTTGTTTAGAAATAATGAAGATGTCCCAAGCCAAAAATGGTTTGGGGCTTTTTTTGTCTTTTAAAAACTGATTTATCAAGGAATTGTGAACCTTTTAAGGAGATGAATGTTCGTTTACAAAGACGATTATCTATTAGAAATTTTCAAAAAAATATTGTTTTTTCATAGAAGTTTGATTATTATACGAATATATAACGAAAATGTCGGTATATAAAAGGGGTTTTATTTTACTAGATATTACAAGGGGGCAAAGATCATTAAGGAAAAAAAGCAGTGAAGCAGAAACTGCAATGTTAGAGAATGTTTTGAGATATGGGAGGGATATGAATGTTAACAAATGAAGTAACTAAAAAATCTAGAAATGTTATCCTTGCGCTATTATTTTTGGGCTGGTCTTTAGGAAACTTAGACCGTTACATTATGAATTATGCAGTTGTTTCAATTACAGGTGATTTACAATTGGATGCATCCTCTACGGGTATTATTTTAAGCGCTTTCTTTTTAGGCTATGCCATTATGCAAATACCAGGTGGCTGGCTTGCTGATAAATTTGGCGCAAAACGAATCTTGCTGTTGGCTGTTATTATGTGGTCTATTTTCACCGGTCTAACAGCAATTGCTTGGTCATTAACGGCTATGATTGTGATTCGCTTTTTATTTGGCATCGGAGAGGGTGGATTTCAGCCAGCGAGCTCTAAGATTATTGCGACGATTTTCCCGAAAGAAGAAAGAGGAAGAGCCATGTCCATCATGCTTACTTCTGGAGGGATTGTATCATTAATTGTGCCGCTGCTAGCTGCTTATTTATTAGGAACGATAGGTTGGCGCATGATGTTTATTATTATCGGGTCGATTGGAGCGATTATTGCCTTATTATACTGGAAGTATATTCAGCTTCCGAAGGCTGAAATAGTAGAAGAAGCTGGGACAAATCATCCTACTACAAAGGTAAATTTTAAAGAATTATTGAAAACACCACTTATGTGGAATTTGATCATTGCATATTTTTGTATTTATGCAGTGAACTGGGGATTAGTTTCTTGGATTCCTACGTATCTTCAGAAAAATCGTGGATTGGATTTAATGTCCATTGGCTGGGCACAAACAATTCCTGCTATTACAACGATTATCGGTGTGTATGGCAGCGGATTTATTATTGATAAGCTACCAAGAGGAATGGAAAAGGTACTAGGGTCCATATCCTGTGCAGTTATCGGCATATTATTGTATTTAATGTTTACGGCCAAAACAGTGACGTTATTTATTGGTTATCAAACAGTTGTTTCGATCTTTATTGCGTTCGTCATTACGTTGTTACCTGTTATCGTACTGAAGAAATTACCTTCTTCAATTACAGGTTCGGCAATGGGTATCGCCAATACAGGTGGACAGTTAGCAGGTTTTGTCACACCTATGGCCATTGGCTTTATGGTAGATGCTTTTAATGGTTCGTTTGATGCGGCATTTTGGATGTTAATTGGCTTTGCGCTCATCTGTATTGTGTCCATTGTCACGCTTAATGACCAAAAAGGGACTTTATTGAAAGCATAAAAATTGGAGGGACTTTAATGAGTTTTCACGAAAAAATTTCGACATTAATTGAAGCAAAACAAGAAGCTAGTGTGGCATTAAGTGATGCTATATGGGCTGTACCAGAGCTTCATTTTCAAGAAAAAAAATCAATGCACTATATGAAAGAGGCGCTAGAAAAAGAGGGTTTTCAAACCGAAGTGGGTGTTGCTGGACTTAGTACAGCTCTGATAGGGACGTTTGGTTCTGGAAAGCCTGTCATTGCCTTTTTAGGGGAATATGACGCACTTCCTGGTTTGAGTCAAAAAGGTGGCGCTACACAACATGAACCTATTGAAAATGGAGGAAGCGGTCATGGCTGTGGGCATAATTTATTAGGAACTGGAGCCTTTGCTGCTGCTGTGGCAGTGAAAGATTATCTTGAGCAGCATAATCAATCAGCAACCATTCGATTTTACGGCTGTCCTGCCGAGGAAAATGGTTCAGGTAAAGCGTATATGGCAAAAGCTGGACTTTTTGATGATGTTGATATTGCGATTTCTTGGCATCCAGGTACATTTTCTACTGTAATGACTTGTAGCTCTCTAGCAAACTATGCTGCTACTTTTAAGTTTACTGGGAAAAGTGCACATGCAGCAGCAGCACCACATCTTGGACGAAGTGCTTTAGATGCTGTTGAGCTGATGAATGTTGGGGTAAACTACTTACGAGAACATATCATTCCAGAAGCTCGTGTGCATTACGCCATCACAAACTCTGGTGGAACTTCACCGAATGTAGTACAACCCTATGCAGAGGTAACCTATCTCGTTAGAGCCCCTAAAAAACAACAAGTACAAGAGATTTATCAGCGCGTTGAAAATATTGCAAAAGGTGCAACGCTTATGACAGGTACGTCGCTTGACATTGATTTTGAGGGTGCTGCTTCAAATCTCATTACAAATAAAACACTTTATGATGTAATGTATCAACAAATACTTGAAATTGGTATGCCAGACTATACAATAGAGGATGAGCAGTACGCACAGGCAATTTTTAATACATTTACACCTGAAGTACAAGCTTCTTCGTTAGTAGGTTTGCGTAAAGAAGATGTTAAGCGTTTACAAGGAAAAGTCATTGCGGATCACGTCCCAGACATGCTCCCTGAATTTATTATGGGTGGCTCAACAGATGTTGGAGATGTCAGCTGGAAAGTACCAACCGTACAATGTACAACCGTATGTATGGCATTAGGTACACCGTTGCATACATGGCAGGTTGTTTCACAGGGGGTTATGCCAATTGCGCATAAAGGTATGCTACAAGCGGCTAAAATCATGGCTTGTACAGCTATCGCATTACTTGATAATCCAGCATTAATTGAAGAAGCAAAAAAAGAATGGCAAGAACGTCTTGATGGAGAGACATATATATCTTTAATTCCGGAGGGAACACAGCCTCCAAAGCTATAAAAGGATAGCGATCTAGATAGAGTCTTCATAGGAGAACTATGAAGGCTCTGTTTTTGCCTCATTTTGAAAGGAGAACACATCAATGTCAACACAAGCTAATCATCATGAACATGATCAACTAGTGGCACAATGGGTGACACAATTTCGTCCTGCTGCAAAAGAGGGACAATGTGCTAGTTATATTCCAGCCTTAGCCAAAAAAGACCCGAATCAATTAGGTATTGCGATTATTGGAAATGATGGCCGCGAAATCAAAGCAGGAGATACAGCAGAATTATTTACGCTTCAAAGTGTCTCCAAAGTTATTACATTTATTTTAGCCTGTATGGATCGAGGAGTACCTTATGTGTTAGAAAGAGTAGATGTGGAACCGACAGGAGATACCTTTAACTCGATTATTCGCTTGGAAAGCCATCAGCCAGGAAAACCTTTTAATCCAATGATTAATGCAGGGGCTATTACAGTGTCCTCTTTGCTCGCGGGGAGTTCGCCACAAGAGAAGGTCACAAAGATTTTAGCATTTTTAGAACAAATCATCGGCAAGCAATTAAGTATCAATGAAGAGGTATTTCAATCGGAATGGCAAACAGCTAATCGAAATCGAGCATTGGCCTATTATTTAATGGACTCTGGTTTCCTTGATTGTCCAGTAGAGGCGGCACTTGAGGTCTACCTGAAGCAATGTGCGATTGAGGTCAATGTCTCAGATTTAGCCATGATTGGTTTAGTCATCGCCAATGACGGCTACCATCCACTATTAAAGAAACAGCTTTTTCCTAAACAAGTGGCAAAATTAGCGAAGGCCTTGATGGTGACATGTGGTATGTACAATGCTTCAGGAAAATTTGCAGCATTTATTGGCCTACCTGCTAAAAGTGGTGTGTCAGGTGCAATCCTAACAGCCGTTCCAGGACATGCTGGCTTGCATTCACCGTTCCCCGCTGGCTGTGGTATAGGTATTTATGGACCAGCTATCGATTCAATCGGCAATAGTGTCGCTGGTGTACAATTACTCAAGCATTTAGCGACGGAATGGGACATGACAATTTTTTAACAAGTGGAAGATGGCTTCAGGGTAGTCTGAAGCCATCTTCTTTTTATTTTTTTCTTTTGATTTTATAGATAATCAATAGCGCGATAAACCAAATTGGTGTTAACAGCAGTGCTGTACGCGTAGCCTCAGAAATCAACATGACAATAAGTAAAAATGCGAAAAATGCAAGAATGACATAGTTGATAAATGGTGTTAGTGGTGCTTTAAAGTTTGATGCTTCATGTAAAGCACGATTTTTTCGTTTATAGATGATGTGAGAAATAACAATAATGCTCCATACCCATATAAAACAAATTGCACTAATCGTCGTCACAATACTAAAGGCATTCTCTGGCATCAGCTTACTTAGCAATGCACCTACTGATACAACAACAGCAGACACAACGAGTGCGTTACTTGGAACACTGTTTTTGTTCAGTTTTGCAAACGCAGGAGAAGCTTGTTTATTGTTACCAAGATTAAAGAGCATTCGACTTGTAGAGAATAAACCACTATTACCAGCTGAAGCGGCAGAAGTGAGTACAACAAAATTTATAATACCAGCAGCAATTGGAATTCCTGCTAATGTAAATACTTGGACAAAAGGACTGTTTTCGGCAGACATTTCATACCATGGATTGATACATAAAATAACAAATAATGCTCCTACATAAAAGAGTAAAATACGGAATGGAATTTTATTAATGGCAGACGGAATATTTTTTTGAGGATCTGCTGTCTCAGCAGCTGAAACCCCGACTAATTCTACACCAACGAATGCAAAAACAACCATTTGAAAGGCCATTAAAAAGCCATATAACCCATTTGGGAACACCCCAACATGTGCCCAAAGGTTTTCCACAGAAACTGGCCCAGAGCTAGTATGAAAGCCTGTCACTAACATAATAAGTCCGATAATGATAAGAGCTACAATAGTAATGACTTTAATGATGGCAAACCAAAATTCTAGCTCCCCAAAAAGCTTAACTGTTAATAAATTCAGTAGTAATAATAATACTAAGCAACCAATGGCTGGCACCCACTGTGGGGTATCAAACCAATATTGTGTATAAACCCCTACAGCAATAATATCTGCCATGGCCGTCATAATCCAACAGAACCAGTATGTCCAGCCTGTTACATAGCCAGCCCAGGGTCCTATGTATTCAGATGCAAAATCCGTAAATGATGTGTAGCCCGCGTTAGATAGTAACAGTTCGCCTAATGCGCGCATGACAAAAAATAGTGCGGTACCGACAATTAAATAGGCTAAAATGATGGAAGGTCCTGCAAGGGCAATGGCTTTCCCTGAGCCTAAAAATAAACCAGTGCCAATCGTTCCACCAATGGCAATAAGCTGCACATGGCGATTTTTTAAATCACGTTTTAATTGTTGCTGTTCCACGTTAATCCCCCTCAAAGATGCGTAAAAACTATGACTGGAAAAATAAAAAAGAGACTAGTTGTGACACTAGTCTCGGAAAAACGTCAGAATAACAAATACCATTTATTCGCAAATATTTCATGAAATCTTTTAAAATTCATGTGGCTTCGCTTATAAAAGCTGCTATTACTCCTCTGTCCTTTTGCCTGAGATAGTGAACCCTTCGGCGACGCATTGTGCGCTCTCTCCAGAACTGCTCCTGCTATAGTTTGATCCATAGCATTCATAGCTTATTAACTTTCTAATCAATTGTTATTGTAAGATATTATACATCCTATCAGTGCATGTAAAATAATTCAACAATAAATTTTAACTATTTTCAGAAAAATAGAAGAATGGGTTACTAAATGGGAAATCTCTGACGAAAAATAGGAATTCTAGACATAGAAGATTTAGTAAGGAGAATTGCTAAAAAAGGGGAGACACTTTTAGTGGAAGCTTGCATAGGGAGAGAAGCAAGCAGGCAAAACGGTATAGTTCGCTCCAAAGAGTGGTGAGGTCACCCCTTCTGTTGGAAAGGCGCTTGAAAAGGGGGGTAGCTCCGCTCTGAAGGAAGGCAATGTACTCAATATTGTCGAGAAACTACTCAAAGCCGGGGCTCAAAGGAAGAGTGAATCCTCTCCAAAAGAGTTGCAAAGTGATCATTATGTGTGAAGAACCGCTCCAAACTGCTGTCGAAGCGATCATTCTGGAGGGAGAGCCGCTCCATGAAGAGTGAACCCGCTCCAAAAGTGTAGCGAAGTGATCATTGTGTGTGAAGAACCGCTCCAAATTAGTGTCGAAGTGATCAATCTGTAGGGAGGACCGCTCACAGGAAGAGTGAACCCGCTCCAAAAGTAGCGAAAAGCGCTCAATATGATGCGAGAACTGCTCCGAAAGGGTAGCAAAGTGATCAATCTGGAGGAAGAGCCGCTCCAAATTGATGTCAAAGTGAATATTCTTCAGGGAGAGCCGTTCAAAGTTTCGGAGAAGTGATCAATCTGTAGGGAGGACTGCTCACAAGAAGAGTGAACCCGCTCCAAAAGTAGCGAAAAGCGCTCAATATGATGCGAGAACCGCTCCAAAAGTGTAGCAAAGTGATCATTGTGTGTGAAGAACCGCTCAAAATTGATATCGAAGTGATCATTCTACAGGGAGGACCGCTCACAGGAAGAGTGAACCCGCTCCAAAAGTAGCGAAAAGCGCTCAATATGATGCGAGAACCGCTCCAAAAGTGTAGCAAAGTGCTCAATCTGTAGAAAGAGCCGCTCCAAGATCATTCATCATGCAGAGCCGCTCAACTAAGATTGCAAAGTATCAGTCTCTAGTAAGGACCAATTTACAGTGTGGTATCATTAGTGAAAATGGGCTATAGGTTACCCCTTTTTGTTGGATTTTTTTCTGGTCCAAATGCAGGATTAAAGACTGGTTGAACGAGAGCTAGTATTTAATGATTTGCAATAGATATAATATAGTAGAAACTCTGAATTTTTTAAAAAAGAAGTCGTCTCATAGTTCTTTGAGACGACTTCTTTTCATGAGAGTATTAATATTTTTTTGCTTTTATTTTACCAGTCCAAGTTTTAAAACCGCCTTGAAGTTGGTAAATTTGGTTGTACCCACGTTTTTTAAGAAATAAAGCAGCACGTGAGCTACGGCCTGTATTTTGACAGTATAGATATACTGGTAAATCTGGGCGGATTTCTTTATAACGTTGACGAAGTGTTGTAGAAGGAACATTACGTGCACCAAGAATGTGACCTGCATCAAATTCTTTTTGTTCACGGACATCGATTAGCTGTGCTTTACGATAGCCTTCTATGAATTGCTCTTGTGTTAAGTTGGTTACGGCTTTTTTTAGTCGTAGTGCATTAATACCAATATATGCAATGATAACTACTAAAACGACACCGATTGTGATAAGTATGTCCAAGATTTTCTTACCCCTTTCTATCTTCTCTATTATTATAAAAGATGCGCTAGCGATAGTCCAATGAGTTTGATAAAATTAACTAGGTTGTGGCAAATTCGTCTATTTTGTTACAAAAGCATATCGAGCAACCGTAGAGTAATTTTTGTTAAGGTTGAACCACAGGTGGGGCCTGAGGGATCATTTTATATTTGTAGGAGATGAACATATGACAACTTGGTATTTTTTAAATTCAGGGAAATGTAGTCCTTCTTTTAATATGGCGCTAGATGAAGCATTACTTGATTGGCATAGTGAGGGGTTAATTCCACCAGTGATCCGTTTTTATGAGTGGGAACCTGCGACACTATCAATTGGTTATTTTCAACAAGCCAAAAGAGACATTAATTTAGATGCTGTTCGAGAACAAGGTTTAGGTTTTGTCCGTCGACCAACTGGTGGACGAGCTGTCCTGCATGAACATGAGCTAACATATAGCGTCATTGTTACTGAAAGTTATCCGAATATGCCAGAGTCTGTAACAGAAGCATACCGTGTATTAAGTGAGGGAATATTGCAAGGTTTCCACAACCTAGGAATGGATGCCTATTTTAGTGTTCCTGATACAGAGGAGAAAAGAGCTGACTTAAAGAGTCCGAAAAGTGCTGTTTGCTTTGATGCACCAAGCTGGTATGAACTTGTCGTTGAAGGGAAAAAAATAGCGGGAAGTGCCCAAACACGTCAAAAAGGTGTTATTTTACAGCATGGCGCCATTTTATTAGATTTAGATCAAGAGAAATTATTATCGGTATTTAATTTCTCAAGCGAGGAAGCAAAGGATCGTATGCGTAGAAAGCTGCCAGAAAAGGCAGTCGCGATTAATAGTCTTGTCAAAGAGCCAGTGACAATTGAGCAATGTGTGACAGCTTTTCGAGATGGCTTTGCAAAATCGTTGCAAATTGATTTAAAACCATTTACACTTTCAGAGGAGCAATTAGAATATGTCCGTGCATTAGAAGAAAAAAATATGCATGTGATGAGTGGAACTTTAAAAAGTAAAAAATGGTATGGAAAAAATATTTTTTTACGTTCAATCCTAGTTATAACAAGTAGTTCTGAATCTATTTAAAAAAGCAAGAGTTGAATTAAAAAACTATATATAGTATCTTTTTTTAAGACATATACACAATATGTAGTGTTTAATAACACATGATATTGTGTATTTATTTTGTAATGAAGAAAACAAGGGAGGCAAAATGATGGTACTCACAAATCATCAACCCGATGTAAACAAACAATTTGAGCAATTAAACAAAGATATTGAACAATTTTCACAGGTTCACCCAGTAACACCTGACATGCATATCACACATAAAGGTGTATCAAGACTTGTCATGATCGATCGCTACTCGTTTAAAGACACGGAAAAGAAAACACTAAAAGCTGGTGATTTTGTTGTTTTAACGGTAAAAGCTGATCCAAAATTCCCTGCACGTGGTTTAGGGACAATTCAAAAGCTGGACATGGCTACAAAAACAGCAGATATTTTGATTGAGGAAGATTATCGTAGCGCATTAGACGATCCGCAAGAGCAGGAAACGGGTGTGATTACACGTTCAATTGACGTGCTAGAAAAGCCTCTTGAAATATTTTATGAACAAATCGCAAAACGAAATGCAACGGGCCTTGCCGCTGTTGAAAAAACACCAGAAAAACGTCAAGAATGGTTTGAAAAATTTTATGAGCAATTAGTATCCTTGAAATTCATTCCAGCTGGACGAGTGATTTATGGAGCTGGATCTGAAACTGATGTAACCTTCTTTAACTGTTACGTTATGCCATTTGTCGCTGACTCTCGTGAAGGTATCAGTGATCACCGTAAGCAAGTTATGGAGATTATGAGCCGCGGTGGTGGTGTTGGAACAAATGGTTCAACATTACGCCCACGTAACACGCTAGCACGTGGTGTAAACGGTAAATCATCTGGCTCAGTTTCTTGGTTAGATGATATTGCTAAATTGACACATCTTGTAGAGCAAGGTGGATCACGTCGTGGAGCACAAATGATTATGCTAGCAGATTGGCATCCAGATATTGTGGAATTTATTATTTCGAAAATGCAAAATCCACGTATTCTGCGTTATTTAATTGAAAATACGACAGATGAATCAATCATTCGTCTAGCAAAAGAAAAATTAAACTTTAAACCTCTTTCTATGCAGGAAGAAGCAATGTATCAAGGCATCGTGAACTACAAAAATATAGAAGGCTTAGGCGGATTCGATACAGCGATTATTCGTGAAGCTGAAAATAAGTTACGTGATGGTGGTACTTATACAGTTCATAACCCTGAGTTTTTAACAGGTGCGAACATTTCCGTAACATTAACAAAAGAATTTATGGAAGCCGTTGAAAATGATGCTGACTTTGAGCTTCGCTTCCCAGCTGTAGAGGAATATACAAAAGAAGAAATGAACATTTACAACACGGAATGGCATAAAGTTGGCGATGTTCGTGAATGGGAGAAAATGGGCTATAAAGTCCGCACATACCGTACAATTAAAGCAAAAGAATTATGGAATTTAATTAATGTTTGTGCAACTTACTCTGCAGAGCCAGGTATTTTCTTCATCGACAATGCAAATGACATGACAAATGCCAAAGCATATGGACAAAGTGTTGTAGCGACAAACCCATGTGGCGAACAACCACTTGCACCATATTCTGTGTGTAACTTAGCTGCTGTGAATTTAGCACAGTTTGCAAATAAAGAAAATCAATCAGTTGATTACGAAGCACTACGTGAAACAGTACGTGTAGGCGTTCGTATGCAGGATAATGTAATTGATGCAACACCTTACTTCTTAGAAGAAAACCGTGTACAAGCACTAGGCGAGCGTCGTGTAGGTTTAGGGGTAATGGGCTTAGCAGATTTACTTATTTATTGCGAGAAAGAATACGGTTCAGAAGCAGGCAATGCTTTAGTCGATGAAATCTTTAAAACCATTGCTGAAACAGCATATGAGGCGTCTACAGAGCTTGCTAAAGAACGTGGTAGCTTCCCATTCTTGGTAGGTGCTACTGACGAAGAAACAGCTCGTTTACGTAAAGCCTTTACAGAGACAGGCTATATGCAAAAAATGCCTGCTCACATTAAAGAGCAAATTTTAGCAACAGGTATTCGAAACTCACATTTATTAACTGTTGCGCCGACTGGTTCAACGGGAACAATGGTAGGTGTGGCAACAGGTCTTGAGCCTTACTTCTCCTTCACGTACTACCGTTCTGGTCGTCTAGGTAAATTCATTGAAGTGAAAGCTGAAATTGTCCAAGAATATTTAGAGCGTCATCCAGAAGTAAATGAGCAAGAGCTTCCAGAATGGTTCGTTACAGCGATGGAGCTAAAACCAGAAGCACATGCTGATGTTCAATGTATTATTCAAAAATGGATTGATTCATCTATTTCTAAAACTGTAAACGCACCAAAAGGCTATACAGTACAGCAAGTTGAAAAAGTGTACGAGCGACTATATAAAGGTGGCGCTAAAGGCGGTACGGTCTATGTTGATGGTAGCCGTGATTCACAAGTACTTACACTAAAAGCTGAAGAAAATGATATGGATCAACTTTCATTTGAAGAGGAATTAGTAGAAGAACATACAAAACGTCCGGTCGTATTAGTAGATACGATTCAAGCGTTAGAGTCAACAACTGTAATTGGCTCTGACGTAGGGAATACATGCCCTGTATGCCGTAAAGGCACAGTCGAAGAAATGGGCGGCTGTAATACATGCACAAACTGTGGCGCACAGTTAAAATGCGGTCTATAAATTAGATATAAAATCAGTTGTACCTTTTTACCCCTTTAGATAAGATAATCTAAAGGGGTATTTTTGTTTCAAATGGAAATATTTTGTTTAGCGATTTAGGAACGAATTTTTGAATACAGTAAAGATGATTGAGGGGGTATGTAAGTAGATGGATGTTTCACAAATTGTAGAAAAAATTAATGAACTTTTTAATGTGAAAAATAAGAAAATCTATGCTAGTGAATCTGGGATTACATACAAGGCAGATAAAAAAATAAAAAAAATAGGATACTGTGTTAACCTAACCCTTGAAACAATAGAGGAAGCAAGAATTCAAGGCGTTGATATGATGTTGACACATCATGATGCTTGGGAGGAACTATATGGATTGAAAGACGCATGCATCGAAAAACTAGCGGAGTATGGTATAAGTCACTACTATAATCACTTACCGCTCGATGACTGTCATTTTGGAACAAATGATAGTTTATTAAAAAAATTGAACTTAAAAAATATGAAAAGAACACACGAATGGGAAGGATTATATTTTGGTAGAATCGCTGAATATGATAAAGAAATTGAATTTCATGAATTCGTATCAAAAATTGAAAACGTACTTGAAGAACCCGTTAGATTTTGGCGGTTCAATGACAAAAAGGTGAAACGAGTGGGCTTAGTCTGTGGTAATGGAGCATCAACAGCTTGTCTTAAGGAAGCCGTTGAACATAAGTGTGATACATACATTACAGGTGAATGTAATTTGTATACGATTCAATATGCTCAGTTTAAAGGAATAAATCTTATTATTGGAAGTCATACTTTTACAGAATTACCTGGAATTGAAAGTTTAGCGTTGAAATTGAAGGACAATAATAAAGATCTTGAAATAGTGAGACTTAACGAATTCCATCATGAAGCGAATATAGGATAAGGCATATTAGGAAAGTGGAAATCTTTCAGTAGGTGGCTGAGCTCATAGTGTGCTCGTGATATTAATTTTTTGCCGAACTGGTAGTAAGGAAAAAGTGTTTTCCTACCTCGGGAAGTTTTATGATTTATTCAAGGGAAAGTTTGTTTGTTGAAATAGTGATAAATGTATAAAAATAGAAAAGGGTGAAGTGAGGTATGAAAGTTCATAGAATAGATCATATAGGAATATTCGTTCATAATCTTCCTGCTGCCAAAGCATTTTTTCTTGACTTAGGTCTAGAAATGCTTGGGGAAGGAAAAGTGGAAGGCGAATGGGTGAAGCGGATGGAGCAGATAATAGGGCTTCAAGACGTTCAAGAGGAAGCTGCCATATTACGCACAACAGATGACGCAAATCTAGAAATAGTAATGCTGCGTACACCAGAAGGGGACACAAAAATAGAACTAGTAAAATATCACCCGCCATCAGATGAAAATGGCCAACAGCATCCTTTAGTAAATAATATAGGTAACCAGCACATAGCCTTTACAGTTGAAGATATTGAAGCCCTAGTTACCAAATTATCAATGAAGGGGGCAGAACTTATTGGTGAAATATATAGTTACGAAAACGTTTATAAGTTATGTTACGTTCGTGGACCAGAAGGAATTATTTTGGAGCTTGCTGAGGCGATTAAATAATCTTGTAACTAAGATTACTTCATTACGATTACTCAAATTCTATTCATCAATTGTAACGCCTAAAAAATAATCTCCCCTCTGTAGATTTTTAGAGGGGAGATTTTTTTTGATGGATATTTATGTTAATATCACTATAAGATTGAAGTAGATTGAATCTTATTTAGGGAAGGCATAAGTTGACAATCTTCCCATAAGAAAAATCATGATTTCCAATGGATGCATTCAATATAGAAATACAGTAATTCCTTTGCAAAATTTAATTTAGGAAAGAGTTTATTCGTGTTAATAAAGGATTATAAAGTTACTCATAGTGCAGGTGTGAGGAGGAATTAAAATTGATTATTACCGAAAATATAAAAGGGCAACGCTACCAACAGCTTATCAAATTACTAGCAAGTCAATGTAACCGCTTCGCCTTTGTTGAGAATAGACAATTAATGGCTGATGAAGAATTACGACTAGCCATTGTGGGTGAATTAATCGCAGATATTGGCGATCAATTTATCGAAAGAAAAATACAACGCAAGTGGGAGACAACATGGCTTGGCGAAGGTACAGCATATGTTTTTTATTTTATTTTAAATGATATTACCGCACAATTTTTGAAGGACCATAGCTACTCTCTTTTTGACTGGGTTTATCCAAAATTACCAGAGGATTTAATGTTTTACCAAGATGATCAATGTTTACTAGCAGCGTGTTCGCACGAAGGTTTTTTTAGGGTTGATGAAAACTTATGGAACAGTTTCATATTAAGCTAACGAAGGAGATTGTTCAATGCAAGTAATTTTCTAGTGTCCTACATTAAAAGAAATTGATAGTTTCAATATAACCCACGGAAACGAATTACTTTTATTCTTACAATTAATGCAGTATCCCTTGAAATAAAATGGGGTGAAAGAATCTTTAAATTTTGGGTATGATGTATGTATTTTTTCTGAAATCCTAGTTTTAAAGGGTTAAAAGAGATCTTATCGAATAAAATTAGAAGAAACCACTATTTTGGAATAGATGGGATTTATAAGGGGGTAGCTTTGTGACAAAAATTGCAATAATTTCAGATATCCACGGGAATAAAACGGCACTAGAAGCCGTGTTAGAAGACATTCGATTAAGAAATATTGAAAGAATTTTTTGTTTAGGTGATTTAATTGGCAAAGGACCCCGAGGCTCTGAATGTATCGAGCTTATCCAAAAGAACTGCGAACGAGTAGTTCGAGGCAACTGGGATGTTTTTATTCAATCTCCAACTGAGCTTGAAATTTTACAGTGGTTTAAAGATAGATTAACAGAAAAGGATTATCACTATCTAGCTTCATTACCATATAGTATTGATCTTGAATTAAATGGACAATTAATAAGGTTTTTCCACGCTTCCCCAAGAAGCGAGTTTGAACGCATTGTGCCTAGCCATCCAATTGAAAAGCGTTTATCAATGTTTGAGAATAGTGAAAAAACTAATTCAATTCATTCTAAAAAACTTCCTGATATTGTTTTCTACGGCGATTTACATACAACTTTTTTACATACATATAAAAAGGGGATTCTGTGTAACGTTGGGAGTGTCGGAAATTCACTTGACTTAACTTCAGCTTCCTATGCGATTCTAGATGGCTCATATTCAAACAACGCCATTCAATTTATTAGAGTTGAGTATGATAGACAGGCAGAACTTTTGATGGCAGAACAGCTAGGTTTGCCACAATTAGATAAATATTACGATGAAATTATGTTAGCAAAATATCGAAATGCTTAGGGTTTTTAGTGGTGAACAACACCGCGGATAATAGATGGGGAAACAAGTTATAAAGGCTAATACTTGACATCTCTTTAGCTATATAAACTTACCAAGGATGTAGAAAAAAGGGGGAGAAAATATGAGTGTAGAAGTTTTTAATGGAGAGCGTTCCGAAGAAAGCGTTCAATTTGAAAAATGGTTAATTGCTCAGAGTAATAAAAAGAGTTTTTCTAGTATTGAAAATGCAAAGCAGTTTACGAAGCAAAGGGGCACAGAAAATATTCAGCCCTATGTTATTGGGGATGATGTAACCTTTGTAAGTGAGGTACAGGAACAAAGTTTTGAGGGAATGCAGGTTTTCACTTTAAATGACAAAAAGTCCTTGAAGCAAAAAGTTATTCTCTATATACATGGTGGCGCCTGGACAAGTCAACCTTTATCCTTACATTGGATGTTCATGGATAGAATAGCACAATCGTTAAATGCCAAGGTTATTGCGCCCATTTACCCTAAAGTACCCCATTTTAACTATCAAGATACCTACTCAAAAATTTTCAATTTATATATGGAAATAGTAGAAAATGTTGAAAACACCAACCAATGTACGATTATGGGAGATTCGGCAGGTGGAAATATAGCACTTGGCCTCATTCAACTTTTGAAACGAGATAAGCTGCCTCAACCGCAAGATATTATTTTATTTTCTGCATGTGTTGATATGAGTTTAGAAAACCCTCTTATACCTGAATATGAAGAAAACGATCCTATGTTGGCTAGTGAAGGAATGGAAGTTATTACAAAGATATGGGCAGCTGATAAAGATCTAAAGGACCCATTAATTAGTCCAATTTACGGTGATTTTCAAGGGATTGGCAAGATTACTCATTTTATTGGCACACATGAAAGTTTATATCCAGACGCCATTCAATTTGATGAACTACTAACAGAACAAGGTGTCGCCATCACTACCTATGTATATCCTAAGATGAATCATGTTTTTGTTGTGATGCCGATACCTGAAGCTATAGATGCTCAACAGAAAATTGTAAATATCTTAAGTAAATAATTTCTAGAAGCGTGTTTTGATGTATTCAAAACACGCTTTTCTTGTTCTTTTTATTAGCGGAAAATCACTATAAGTTGAAACGAAAATTAAAAATTATAAAGTAAGCTTACATTTAAAAGGAAGTATTATGCAAAATAGAATTCGTGCATTGCGGATATCAAAGAAGATTCTTTTAATTCGTCTATCCTATTTGTGTTCCTTGTACCGTTGATCATTGCTCTACTAAATATTGGTATTGGCCTAGTGTTTGGCACATTATTTACAGATAAGCAGGTAGGTGGGATTTTTGCAATATTTGTAAATGTTACAACTTGGTTAAGTGGAACTTGGTTCGAACTAGATATGGTAGGTGGGACTTTTTCAATCAATTGCGCACTTTTTACCTTTTGTTCATACTCTCAATGCAGCAAAAGCTATTCTACAAGGAGCCTATGTTGACATGCTTCAATCACTATCTATTGTGATTGGCTATACGATATTGATCACGATTTTCGCCATGATTGCTTTTAAATGTAAAATGCGTGCTTAACGTAAAAAGGCAGCCCCAACTACTTATGAACTGCCCCGTAAAAGTTAGACACCAATCTAACTTTTACGGGGGTTTTTTTATGGCAAAAGTAAAGGCTGAACAACGTATTCAAGCAGTCCAGCGATACTTAAATGGAGATGAATCTATGATTGAAATCGCAGAAGACATCGGAGTGACAAAAAAGGTTGTAAGTGAATGGGTTCGCCGATATCAAAAAAATGGTGTAGAGACTTTCTTAAAGTCCTATACAAACTATTCAGCTGACTATAAAATGAATGTACTAAATTATATGAACGAGACAGGTACATCTTCAGTTGATACAGCTGCTCTCTTTAATATTTCATCTTCTGGCTTAATTCGGGGTTGGAAATTAAAGTTTGAAGTTGGTGGTTATGATGCTCTTGTTTCCAAGAAAAAGGGGCGTCCATCCATGAAAAAAGACACAAAAAGAACAACGAAATCAATACCAGCTGAAGGGTCTGTTGAGGCGTTAACAGCACGTATTAAACAATTAGAAATGGAGAATGCCTACTTAAAAAAGTTGAATACTTTAGTTCAAATGAAAGAAAAATTACCAACCAAATCAAAGCGCAAGTAATTTACGAACTAAAGGAAATCTATGAAGTGGTGGAATTAATCAAAGTCGCTGATATTCCACGTAGTACGTATTATTACTGGGAAAAGCGTTTGAATCGTACTGATAAATACGCTGATGTGAAAGTCGCAATTCAGTCCATTTATCATGAACATAAGGGACGTTATGGCTATCGTCGGATTGCTAAAGAACTTAAAAAATACGGCATTGTTCATGATCCCAAAACGATTAACGGTTTGATGAATGCCATTGGCATAAAATGTGAAGTCCGCATGAGGAAATATCGTTCGTATAAAGGAAAAGTCGGGAAAATTGCCCCAAACATATTACAACGTGATTTTACAGCGAAAAAAATGAACGAGAAATGGGTAACAGACGTGACAGAGTTCCATCTATTTGGTGAGAAACGCTATTTATCACCAGTCCTTGATTTATGTAATGGCGAAATTATTGCATACACGGTAATGAATCGTCCAGTGTATAACCTCGTCCATGATATGCTAGAACAAGCATTGGAGCGCATTCAATCAGGTGATCAAGTCGTTCTTCATTCGGATCAAGGTTGGCACTATCAAATGAAAAAGTATCAACGAACCTTAAAACAACATGGGATTACGCAAAGTATGTCCCGTAAGGGCAATTGTTTAGATAACGCAGTCATAGAAAATTTCTTTGGCTTATTAAAATCTGAACTCCTGTATCTACAAGAATTTGAATCCATGGCACATTTCGAACAGGAACTTCATGACTATATTCACTATTACAATCACAAACGAATGAAGGCAAAATTAAAAGACCTAAGCCCGGTGGAGTACCGAACTCAGGTCTTAGAAGTAGCTTAACTAAATATGTCTAACTTTTTTGGGTCAGATCACTTATTGGGGCTGCCTTTTTCTATTAATCATGATTTAATGTTGCAGCAATCTCGGGTTGTTGCTCTACTTGGCGTAGCATATTGAAGGATGCAATCGCTACTTCTACTTGATCGTCTTTTGGTTCGCGTGTTGTCAATAATTGAAGCCATAAGCCAGGGTAGCCAAGGAAGCGTAACACTGGGATATTACGGCAAGCGTTGGTTGCTTGTAATACTTCAAAGGAAATACCAAGAACAACAGGAATTAATAGAATACGATCTAAAATACGAAGCCACAGTGGGTCTGTAGGCACAAAGAAATATAAAAACATGCCGACGAACACTGTGAATAGAATGAAGCTACTACCACAACGATAGTGTAGGCGTGATTGAGCTTGGACGTTTTTTACCGTAATATCTAACCCCGCTTCATAGCAATTAATGACCTTGTGCTCTGCACCATGGTACTGAAATACTCGTTTAATGAGGGGCGTTAACGAGATAAAATATAAGTAGGCTAGCAGTAATAATAGTTTAATGCCACTTTCCAGTAAAATTTGTCCGGTTTTTCCTTCAATCCATTTAGAGAAAAAATCGGCTATAAAAACAGGAATTAATGTGAAAGCAAATTTTCCAAATAAAAAAGAAAGAATACCAACTAAAGCAACTCCAAGTATCATTTGAAGTTTAGAGCCTTCTTCTTTATGATCTTCTTCTTCGCCAGGAGTCACATCAAAACGATCTCCGGCAAATTGCATATGACGAGAACCTAAGCCAGCAGATTCAATAAGCGCAACTACGCCTCTTACAAAAGGTATTTTTTTAAGTTTTTGTAAAATAGGTTTTTGAACTTTTTTAAAATGATAATAATCAATGGAATCATCGTTACGACGAATGGCTGTAACGGTATGTTCCTTTCCTCCGAACATCACACCCTCTAATTGTGCTTGTCCCCCGTATACAGGTGAATTGCTCAAGGCTAACACCACTCTCTATATATATTTCAACTGTACCATTGTACTAAATTTAGTGAAAAACCTCTACCGTTACGCATAGTAAATTTTCTATATGGCTACACTAATCGTACATTTCAGGAAAAGATTAGTGTGTAAAAATGGAGGTTATCTTGTGAAAACAGCAGCGATTACAGCTTTTGTCAATGCGCTTGTCTTAGCATTGTGCTTAAAGGGATTACATTATTTTCATCTCATCAAATGGCATCCGATTGGGTTTTATAAGAAGTGGAATTGGTTCGAAGATAGCTCTAAATTATTTCAGTGGACCTTCTTTATCATACTTCTATTTATTATCGGTTTATTTTTATATATGACAATGCGCTATGTGTATATCATTCCAGCTGTCTTTTCTTCACTTTTATTAGGCCTTTTGGTGACCATCACCTTAGAGTGGATTGTATTAGATTTACCTTTACAACTAACTTCCTTTAAGAAACTCTCGATACCGTTCATCGTGATTGTCGTTTGTCTATTACGTTTCTTGCTGGAAACTGCAAATTTCCATCAGAAGGAGATGAATGCACATAGAGAAAGGACGTAGCTCACAATATCCCCTTGGTATTAAAAGGGGGTATTTTTTTGCACCATTTGATGATGTTTTTGCGAAAAGATGCTCCAGACTTTCAAAAGTTTTTTCAGTGATTTCAGCTGACATGATTACACTACGTCAAAGTGGATGGAGCTTCTAATGGAAATTAGTTGCTGAATGCACCGTGTATGATAAAATAAATGGCAAGTACATAGAAAGAGGCGAATAGAAGCGTGAAGTTATTATGTTTGAATGGACCTAACTTAAATCGACTGGGTAAACGAGAGCCACATATTTATGGACATGAAACATTAGATGATGTTAGAAAGAATGTTCAAAATCTTGCGGCTTCTTTAGGGGCTACAGTTGAATTTCGTCAATCCAATCATGAAGGGGTACTAGTTGATTGGGTGCATGAAGCAGAGGACGAAAAATATGATGGTATTATCTTTAATCCCGGTGCATATACCCATACAAGCATCGCGTTACATGATGCGATTGCAGGGATTTCTGTGCCGGTTATCGAAGTACATATTTCCAATATCCACAAACGTGAGGCTTTCCGTCATCATTCTTATCTTGCTCCGGCCTGCCTTGGTCAAATTTGTGGACTAGGTACGAAAGGCTATGAACTGGCACTACGTACATTTATCGAGAGGGAGAATTGATTATGTTGAAATTACAAAAGCTACGTAAAGCACTGCAAGAACAAAACATCGATGGTATTTTAGTTACAAATGAGTACAACCGCCGCTATATGACTGGTTTTACAGGGACAGCGGGCGTAGCAATTGTGTCTCAAAACGATGCTGTGTTTATTACAGACTTCCGTTATACTGAGCAGGCTGCTGCACAAATTCAGGACTTCCGAATTGTAAAGCATGAAGCAACAATTATTGAAGAGATTGCTACTCAAGTGAGTAACATGGGCATCAAATTATTGGGCTTTGAGAGAGATACTGTCAGTTATGGCACATATGAACTGTATAAATCGAAGATTCAAGCTGATTTAGTGCCGATTTCTGGACTTATTGAAAAAATTCGCTTGATTAAGACGGAACAAGAGATTAATATTATTAAGGCTGCGTGTGAAATTGCTGATCACGCATTTACACATATTTTAGGCTTCATCAAGCCTGGTAAAACAGAGCTTGAGGTTTCGAATGAATTAGAATTTTTCATGCGTAAACAAGGAGCAACTCAGTCTTCGTTTGACACAATTGTTGCGTCTGGTCTTCGTTCAGCACTACCACATGGCGTAGCAACGAATAAAGTAATTGAAAAAGGCGACTTTGTTACATTAGACTTTGGTGCGCTATACAATGGCTATATTTCGGATATTACACGTACTGTGGCTGTTGGAGAACCATCCGAAAAATTAGTAAATATGTACAATGCAGTCCTTGCTTCTCAACTGTTAGCACTTGAAAAAGTGGGTCCTGGATTAACAGGCATTCAAGCGGACGCGATTGCACGTGATTACTTAAAAGAACAAGGATACGGCGAAGCATTTGGTCATTCTTTAGGACATGGTATTGGTCTTGAAGTACATGAAGGTCCTGGCTTATCGATGCGTTCTGATACAGTGCTAGAGCCAGGTATGGCCGTGACGATTGAGCCTGGTGTTTATTTACCAGGAATTGGTGGTGTTCGTATCGAGGATGATATTTTAATCACCGAAACGGGTAATGAACTACTAACACATTCGTCAAAAGAACTCATTATTTTATAAACTTTGGAGGAACACAAATGATCTCAGTAAACGATTTCCGTACAGGTCTAACAATTATTGTTGATGGCCAATTATACCGCGTGTTAGATTTCCAACACGTTAAACCAGGTAAAGGTGCTGCATTCGTGCGTTCTAAATTACGTAACCTACGTAATGGCTCTGTAAATGAAAAAACATTCCGCGCTGGTGAAAAAGTAGAAAAAGCACAAATCGATAACCGTAAAATGCAATACTTATATGCACAAGGTGACGAGCATGTTTTCATGGACTTAGAATCTTACGAGCAAACTGAACTATCTTCAGCTGCTATTGAATATGAATTAAAATTCCTAAAAGAAAACATGGAAGTTCATATTCAATCTTACCAAGGTGAAATGTTAGGTATTGAATTACCAAACACTGTTCAATTAGAAGTTACAGAGACAGAACCTGGGATCAAAGGTGATACAGCTTCAGGCGGTACAAAACCTGCTACTCTTGAAACGGGTCTAATCGTACAAGTACCATTCTTCGTAAACCAAGGTGATGTTTTAATCATTAACACAGAAGAAGGCTCTTACGTATCTCGTGCCTAATTAATAAAAACCTACTCTTTAGTATAAAAGAGTAGGTTTTTATTTTATTTTTATACATATCATGTGAAAAGCTTCAATCGTTGTGCCATTCGATACAGGAAAAAGACCTTTTTTTCTCGTCATCCTCCATCTTTCTATCATCAGAAAGATGGTCATTTTTGGAAAGAAAGTTTACAATAATAACATAGTAAGGAGTGAAAGGTATGTTACAAACAATATTTGAAATGCAACACCCAATTATTCAAGCGCCAATGGCAGGTGTCACGTCACCTAAATTTGTGGCTGCCTGTGCTGAAGCAGGTTTATTAGGCTCAATTGGAGCGGGCTACTTAGATGGCGAACAGACAAAGCAATTCATTCAGGAAGTGAAAAAATTAACGACAAAGCCTTTTGCAGTTAATTTATTTGTACAAGAGGACCCAAAAATCGATATCGAGGTGTTACAACAAGCTCGTATGGCGCTGCAACCTTTTTATGATGAGCTTGGGTTATCACCTGTACAGAGTGTAGTGTCTAAGGATGTTTTTACAGGGCAAGTTCAGGCGGTTATAGAGGAAAAGGTAGCAATTTGCTCGTTTACATTTGGCATTCCATCAGCAGAGGTTCTTCAACAATTAAAAGACAATGGTATCTATACCATTGGTACTGCAACAACATTAGAAGAGGCTAAACTGGTGGAACAGGCTGGCATGGATGCGGTTGTCCTACAAGGTGGAGAGGCTGGGGGGCATCGAGGTTCCTTTACTGACCCTATCCAATTAATTCCCTTAGATGCGTTGCTACAACAAGTAGCTGGTCAAATTGCGATTCCAATGATTGCAGCAGGTGGGCTCGTGACAAAAGAAGCTATTCAGCAGGCACTTGAAAACGGAGCACAAGCTGTTCAAATTGGTACAGCTTTACTAGTAGCAGATGAATGCGAAATTTCTCCGCTCTATAAAAATGCAGTATTGGCATCGAACGCACAGCAAACAACGATTACGCTTGCATTTACTGGTAAGCCAGCAAGAGGCCTAGCGAATGAATTTACTAAACGCATGAAGGATGCGATAGTGGCACCTTATCCACTACAAAACTATCTAACAACTACCATTCGTAAGGAAAGTACAGAGCAGGGCAATGCCGAATATTTATCCATGTGGATGGGCGAAAATAGTCATCTCGTACAGCAAACAGGTACGGTTAAAAGCATCGTGAACAAACTATTATAAATTTTTTTCGTAGTAGATCTCTATACATCTGTATAGAGGTCTTTTTTTTTATAGTGCGACATATATTGCTGTACACGAGGGGGCGTAGGAATGGAATTACAAGACGTATTAAGAGTTGCTGGAGTGGGACTAGTCGTTGCGCTTCTTCATGTTTTCTTTGATCAAACAGGGAAGAAGGAGTTTTCATTTTTCCTCTTTTTCATTGCCTACTTATATATGACAGCAGAGTTACTTCGATTTTTACGTCTATTCTTTAATGAAATATTAACATTCTTCCAATGGCTTACATCATCCGGGTAATGTAAATGGAAATTGTCATCGTCGCTGTTGTCATGCTGCTTTTATTATTGCTGATAAAAGAAGTTATACAGCCACTCCATGCGCTAATAAGTGTGATGTTTTCGTTTTTGCTTTTTGGCATGTTGTTCTCGACACTTTTATTGCCTTTCGTCAAGCAGCTTCTAGAAACACTTGCGTTTTTACCTTATGCGAAAGCTATTCTAATCAGTGCAAGTATGTTCTATGTCGGACAGTGGGTGTCATTGCTGCTGGCAGAACATAATTATAAAGTGCTCGGGAACATCGTTTTTGCTGCAGTGAAGATCGTCATTTTATTGTATTGGTTCAAAGAATTTTTGGCTGTTTTACAGGAGGTGTCGTCCATTTTAAAAAGGCTAAACTAAGGAGCGAAGCCATTGCAGGAGCAAATACTATCATTTTTAATCGACCCATTCTTTCTCTTGCTAAAGATGACGCTCATGCTTTGCGGCTACGTCATCATTATTTTGATTGTCAACATGATATTACCAGAATTTGAAAAAGGGACAAGGATACTATTTTTTCTTATTGTTTTAGCAACGATTGGTCCTGTTGTTGTAAAGTCCTTTACCTTAATTGATGAAATTGCACAAGGACTAGCCCATCTATTTACAGCATTTTATCCGATTCTTACATCAAGCTTTCTATTATCAAGCAGTATTACAGCGATTGCTTCCTGGCAGCCCTTTTTACTATTTTTTGTACAAGTCCTTACGATTATTAGTAGTAAGTGGCTTATACCAGGCGTGCTTTTGGCCATTGTCTTTGATGTTTGCAGTGTTATTGTCAAGGAAATATCTTTTACACGAATTGCTGAATTAATTCGTTTTACCATTATGAGTATCGTTTCCGCCTCTGTCATTTGCTACGTTCTTTTGATGACTGCAAGTGGTGTTGCGGCATTTAGTGTCAATGCGGCAGTAGCAGAGCCTGTGAAAAAATTAATTGAAGAAAATATTCCGGTTGTTGGTTCTTTTATTGTAGATAGTTTTTCGATGTTTCAGCATATGACACAATTCACTTCATCCGTTACAAGTATTAGTGCTTTTATTGCCGTCATTACGGTGTCATTTATCCCAACGGTTCAGCTAGTTGTCAGTGCCTATTCGTTGAAAATGCTTGCCGCTATTTTAGAGCCAATTGCCTTTGATGATATTTGTAGATTACTAGATCAAATTAGTAAATCGCTATTTACCCTGTGTGCTGTATCATTTTTAATTGCTTTTTCATTTATGTTTTCTTGTTTTTTCCTCATTGTGTTTGTACAAGTCATGGCAGGGGGGAGATAGATTGATTCTTTTATTGGCATTGCTCTTTGTTTGTCAGATTTTTGTGTTTCTAACGGATGATAAGGAAATAATTTCACTGACAAAGTTGGTCATCACGTTAGTATTTTTGCAATTGCTATTAAAGATTCCATTTATCAATTCATAGGAAGAAACAAGCGTACATACACTTGAAAAAGAGAAGATGAAAGGAGGCAATGTACAAGTGATGTGGAAAAGACACGAAAAAAAACAACGTCATTGATGGTTTTAATTTTGATAGCTGCCTCCGTGGGAATATTCATCATTTTACCTATGTATCAAACGAATTCAACAAGCGACAAAAGTTCACCGCTCACAAATGAAGAAAAGCTTGAGCAAACACTGAAGGCAATGCAAGGTGTTGGGGAGGTTAAAGTCTATTTTTATTATGGAGAGATGACAGATGATCAAGATGCCAATAAACTATTTAGCCAATATTTTCGAGGGACTGAGCAAAGCGCGAAAAACGTAACAGGCATGCTAGTTGTTTCAGAAGGTGCATCCGATATCTTTGTGAAAAATGAAATTCGTGCGGTCGTCAGTCAAGTGATGCAGTTACCGATTCATCGAATTATTATCGTTCCAATGGAAAATAAGGAGGAAAAGTAAATGCGCGTACGTAGAAGAACAGTTTGGTTTATGACATTATTAAGTTTAGTAGCAGTCATTTCAGTGTATTATTTGGTTGATCCAGCAAAGCAGTTTAATGGTCTTACTATCTTTACAGATGATACACTACAACAAACAGCTGTCACAGGTGTTACAGATCAGAAGGCAACAAATGATGCAACACAAGAAGTATCTTCACCGAGTCACTTATTCGAAGAAATGCGTATGCAGGTTAGTGATGAAAGAAGCCAGCTTCGTGAACAGTTAACTCAAAAAATTGCTTCTGAAGAGGCTTCTGCTGAAGAAAAAAATGAGGCATTTAATGAAATGGATGGACTGATTAAGCGTGAATCAGCTGAAGCTATGCTTGAAATGCTCGTTAAATCATTAGGTTATTCCGATGCGTTTGTTCGCGCTGAAGGAGAAAAAGTTTCTGTAACAGTGATGGCAGAAGAGCTGTCAAAGGCACAAGCAAACGAAATTATTTACCTTGTAAAAACAGAGATGGAAGGCGCAAATGATGTGCAAGTAAAGTTTAGTGCGAATAATTATTAAAATATATAGAAAAAAATAAATATTTAATTTATTTATAAAAGGTTGTTATATATCAGCATAATGAAAAGGCTTTCGTTTAGTAAAGGAAAGCCTTTTATTTTGTTCAGATTTACTTAATTTTCATTTAACTATTTCAAATTGATTCGAAAAAATATAGAATAGTTATTGTAGTAGATTTTATTTCATAAGGAGAGTTAGAAATGTTCAAAATTCAAGAAATTCGTGAAATTATTAAATTAGTAGATTCTTCTTCCATTGACGAGTTTGTGTATGAAGTAGATGGCGCAAAAGTAAAACTAAAAAAGAATAATGTTGTTGTTACAGAAACTGTAGCACCTAAAAAAGAAGTAGTAGCCCCTGTTGTACAACAATCTGCACCAGCAGAAGCTCCAGTAGCAACACCAGCTCCAGCTAAAGAAGAAGCGCCAGCATCAGCTGCAGCTGCACCATCAGTTAACGACCCATCGTTACATAAAATTGTATCTCCTATGGTCGGTACTTTCTATCAAGCACCAAACCCAGATTCACCAGCTTACGTAAAAGTGGGTGATAAAGTAGGAAACGAAACAATCGTATGTATCGTGGAAGCAATGAAATTATTCAACGAAATCGAAGCAGAAGTGCAAGGGGAAATCGTTGAAATTCTTGTTAAAGATGGCGACTTAGTAGAATACGGCCAACCATTATTCCTTGTAAAAGCTGAGTAAGGAGTGCAAAACAAATGAAAAAAGTTTTAATTGCAAACCGCGGCGAAATCGCTGTGCGTATCATTCGTGCTTGTAAAGAGTTAGGCATTCAATCGGTTGCTGTATACTCTGAAGCAGATGCGGACGCATTACATGTGAAATTAGCAGACGAAGCTTATTGCATCGGACCGAAGCTATCAAAAGATTCTTATCTTAGCTTCCCAGCTCTACTTAGTGTAGCTGAAAAAACAGGTGCAGACGGGATCCACCCAGGGTATGGCTTCGTATCCGAAAACGCTGATTTTGCAGAAGCTTGTGAAAACGCTGGCATTAAATTTATCGGTCCATCATCTGATTCTATTAAAATTATGGGAATCAAGGACGTTGCACGTACAACAATGGAAGCAGCAGGTGTTCCACTTGTTCCAGGTACTGGTATTGTACCAGATATTGAAACAGGTAAAGAATGGGCTGCTAAAATTGGGTACCCTGTTATCATCAAAGCAACTGCTGGGGGTGGCGGTAAAGGGATTCGTGTAGCACGTACAGAAGAAGACCTTGTGAAAGGTATTGAAATTACGCAAAAAGAGGCTGCTGCTGCATTCGGTAACCCTGGCGTATATTTAGAGAAATTCATCGAGTACTTCCGTCACTGTGAGATTCAAGTGTTAGCAGATGGTTATGGCAACGTTGTGCATTTAGGCGAACGTGACTGTACAGTTCAACGTCGTATGCAGAAGCTAGTAGAGGAAGCTCCATCTCCAGCTCTATCTTCTGAGCGTCGTGCTGAAATGGGAGCGGCCGCAGTAAAAGCTGCACAAGCATGTAACTATGAAGGTGCTGGCACAATCGAGTTTATTTATGACTATCAAGAGGACAAGTTCTACTTCATGGAAATGAATACTCGTATTCAAGTAGAGCACCCAGTAACAGAAATGATTTCTGGTGTAGATCTTGTACAACAGCAGTTAAAAATTGCATCTGGTGAGAAGCTACCATTCACACAAGATGATATTCAATTAAATGGTTGGGCGATTGAATGCCGTATTAACGCAGAAAATGCCTACAAAAACTTCATGCCATCAGCAGGAACTGTCGATACGTATGTAACGCCAGGCGGCTATGGTGTACGTATTGATTCTGCAGTCTATGCAGGCTATACTATTCCACCATATTACGATTCAATGGTAGCGAAACTTATTGTTCATGCGAATACACGTGAGGAAGCGATTGCAAAAATGAATCGCGCGCTAAGCGAATTCGAAGTATCAGGTCCTGGGATCAACACAACCATCCCATTCCACCAAGCACTAATGAACAATGATGTTTTCAAATCAGCTCAATTTAATACGAAGTTCCTTGAAGAGAACGATGTATTGGGGACAAACAAATAATTAATTTGTGAATCTAAGGAATAGAATAATTCCAAATATCGTAATAAAATTACCTTCTAACATTCAATTGTTAGAAGGTTTTTTATTTGGATTTTTGATTTAGAGGATGTGACAGAGGAGTATACAATGACCAGTGTTTTTGAGGGTGCGTTTAAAGAGGAGACACGCGACTGATTACTACACCAAAGCTAATGATTGATAGGCTGAATTACATATATTGAAATATATTAAAGGTATCGTTTCAATCCCTATTCCGAAACCCATTTATCAGTCTTTTGAAGAGTTAGAACCTGGTAAATTATTAGGGGTTAATTAAAGAGCATTGCAGAGGGAGTTTTTTTATGGAGCTAAAGGAGCAATTTTATTAATGGTGGAATTTACATATATAAAATAGCGAAATACATTGTTAAGATTTGATAGGTAAAGTATTCTATGGATTTAAAAAGGAGCAACCAAATTGAAATTATTTTTATATGTAACAGCTTATTTAGTTACGGCTATCACCACATTACTCGCATCTTTTCCTTTAGCAGTAATTTATCAAAATGTAAGCGGAAATGATGATGCGTATTTTGGGCTTTATATCATCTATTTTTCACCTATTATTGTCATTTGTTCGTTTATCATCTGTTATTTGTTAATTAAAAAAATAACGATTAAACCAATACTTTTTGGGACAATTATCGGCTTTTGGTTAATCAAGGTTATACAAGTAATCAACAGTTTATATAGCTCCTATAATTACAAATCTAACGAAGATTATATACCAAATATCTTCATTCGCGATGCAATTGATCTTTATATCCTGTTATTGCCGATCCTACTTGTCTTTTTATCACACTTCTTATTGAAGAAATATAACAACTGGCTGCATATCAGTGGCTTTACATGTGGAGCAACTATCGGTTTCTTTACGTCCTACACAATAGTACTTTTTATAAGATCATTTACTAATTCATTGACCTCGTTTTTTCATTTCAATACAAACGAATTAATGGTAGTTATCGTAGGAGCTGCTATTTTCGCGGTTTTAGGAAGTATGATCGGATTCAAGAAAAGTAAACAGATACAAAGAAGTAATTGATCTACATACATGTTTTCGGCTGGTAGAAAAAGTAACCCTAGATTTCGGTAGTTTTATTGGTGAACTAACGGTGCCGCTAAGTTTAATCAACGATTATTTTTCTATTCGTATATTTTTTGTATATACTGTATAATTTAGGTAGGGTAAATAACGTTGTTTATTTCTAAAGAAGAGGAGGGGGAAAGTTGTTATATTTGGCTTTATTACTTGGTATTGTTTTCATTGTAATTACAGATAAACTTACTCAAGCTTTTAAGCTATCAGGCATTTGGGTGGTGCTTGGTCAAATTTGTGCGGCACTAGCGATCAGCATAGTCGGTAATCTTTCGGTTAGTCATATTACTATAGGTTATACCTTCGAATTAGGTTATTTGACGATTCCTTTTACAATATTATTTCTTGTTGGCTTTACAAATGTAATAAATCTAGAAAAAGTACATAATCCATCAATCTTGCTGTTACCAATTGTGTCTTTCGTTTGCTTGTCAATATTAGCTTACATTATGGGTAATTTATTTGTAGTAATCATAGGATTTTGTAGTTGTTTAGTTATGCTGTCTATTCTGTTATACAGCTATTTTTCTGGTAAAGTAATTGTAGGACGAACGCTTACTACGACAATTGGTTTCATCATAGCTGTACTATCACTATCTCTTATCAAAGCATCTATTGTAAATATTTATATTCCCATATTTACTTTAGCACTACCATTCACATTATATTATTGGATGAAAGATAAATTTACAAGTGTATACGCTATTACAGTTAGCGTTGTAACAGCAATAGTATTTAGTGTCCTAATGTTCATAGTTCCTTTTTATATGCTCTGGTATTTTGTTGTTGGATTAACGATACTTTTAGTGATCACACAATCCTCACGTAAATACCGTATAATTTAAAGTTGGATGGGAGCATCCTAATAAACATTGTAGGACTTGCGTATATGACGATTAATCATAAAAACAAGTCCTAAAATGCTTAAACAGTCTTTAAATACTTTTCATAGCAGATACATTGGTGTTTACGTGTGATATTAGTGAATTGTTCCATATCATGGCCGACATAATGACTGAATGTTGAAACAGGAAATAGATTTGGAACATTCGTTGTGATTCTATTAGTCATTTCACTCCCTTCAAGATAAATATGATAATAGGATTCGACTTGAGAAAACTCCATTTTTTTATACCAATTTTGCACCCATTCATCGTCTCGCGTCCATGCTTCAAAGCGATTTAAATTTAGTTCAATGGCTCTTTTTTCAGCAACCTTTAATAAATTTTCGCCTATTCCTTTTCGTGAATAATCAGGATGTACAGCGATGTGCCAAATCATACCACCTAGTCCTTTTCCTCTTGAACAAACTGTGCCTTCTTTGATTTCATATTCTATATCAATTAAACCAACAATTTTTCCATCAATTTCAGCTACTAATTCAATGGAAGGCTGTTCATAGACTTCTTTTTTATTTAGCACATTGTCAAAATAAGCTGTTTTTAAAAAAGCAAGAACTCTACATTGTAGCCAGCCTAGTTCATCTTCTTTTTTAAAGTTTCTAATTAACAATTCAATATACCTCCACTTCAATCAGTAATTTACCTACAATAAACTTGAGCCATTGGTTGCCCATCATATACCTGTTACAAGATCAATCGATGTAGATTTACCATTAATTTGAAGATCAATCGTATCATGGTGAGGTTCTAACGTTAATTTGTAAACATGCTGTTTTATTGCATTATCTTGCTCGTTTGTCACATCTAACTTGATCGTTATTGTATTATTTTGTGTTTCAAGATCTACCGTAACGGTTCCTTTTGATCGAAAAACGATGTAAGAAACATCTTGATCTACTACATTGAGTAATTGTAGTGTTGATTTTTCGTCCATAGCCTTTTGCACTTTATCTGGAACTACCTCAATTTCAGTAATGCTTAATGTTGATGAGTTACATGCTGTAAAAAGAAATACGGTGAAAAACATAAAAAATAATAATTTTTTCAATGCCTTTTCATACCTCCTTTTGATTTACTATAATTTCCATTAATTGAATTGTACCATAGTAAAGGTATGGTAGGTCGAAATGGAGAGGGAGTACTGACAAAGAATTACTAACGATATAAGTGAGGGTTAAATCACTTTGAAATTAATAGAAGAGTTCATCATAAAGGGAGTCGATGGATAAATGCCAGTATATAATAAACTTGTAAGGGATAAAATTTTAGAAATGATAGAAGAGAAAGGTTTATCGTATTATGCACGAACTTTAGAATCAGAAGAATTTATCAAGGCAATCAAAACTAAGATGATAGAGGAAGCTACAGAATTTCACGAGGCGAAAAATAGTCAGGAAAGCGTTGAAGAATTGACAGATCTGCTCGAACTCATTCATACAGCTATACGTGTGTTAGGCGTAAGTTTTGAAGAACTAGAAGCGATGCGTGAGCAGAAGAAAAAAATTCGTGGTGGATTTGAAAAAAGAATTTTTTTGCTAGATGTAGAAGATCCATCAGGTTCGCTATAAATTAAAACGGCTTTAGACAGCCAAACCTTCCTTTTTATAGTATAATAAACGGTAGTACAGCATTTGTTTGTGATTTGTAAGGGAAAGGATGATATTTGTATGGCAGAGAAAGTAGGACAATCTTTCGTACAACCAACACCTTCTGGAAAAGAAGAGCTTGGAAAAATAGAGGTAGCGGCAGAGGTAATCGAAGTTGTAGCAGGTATTGCTGTCAATGAGGTTGAAGGCATTGCTGCAACTCGTGGAAATATTGCGACAGGTGTCGTGGAACGATTCGGTAAAAAAGTACACAATAAGGGCATTAAATCCGGTGTCACAGAAACGGGTGAAATTGCAATTGATGTATTTTGCTCTGTAAAATATGGATATGCCATTCCTAAGGTTGCAAAGGAAGTACAAACGCAAATACGCCAAGCTATTTTTAATATGACAGCACTAGAAACAGCAGAAGTCAATGTGCATATTACTGCTATACAGTTCGAAAAAGAAGAAACAGCAGTACATGAATAACAAAAAAAGGGTTGCCCTAAGATGATTTTTCATCAAAGGGCAGCCCTTTTTTAAGGATTTCTCTAGGATTCATTAGTCTAAATGTATCGCCTTTTTTATAATTCAATATGCTTTGGCTTTCTCCAGAACAATGCCAGAATAACGCCAAGCACTAACACGATTGTGGCAAAGTAATAGGGATAGTTCAAATTTACATCGAACAAGATCCCACCTAAGATAGGCCCAAAAATATTACCTAGGCTTGTAAACATGGAGTTCATACCACCAACAAATCCTTGTTCATTGCCAGCAATTTTTGATAAATATGAAGTAACCGCTGGCCGAATTAAATCAAAGCCAACGAAAATAAAGAATGTGACAAATAAAATGGCAAAATAATGACTGACAATCGTCATAGCGAATGTTAGGATCGCCGAGAGAATCAATGAATAACGAATGACATTAATTTCACCCATTTTCTTTGTTAGCCAGTCAAACAGAATTAATTGAGCCAGGGCTCCTACAATACCACTTCCTGTAATAATAATGGCAATATCTGATGGCGTAAATGCAAATTTGTGATCGACAAATAAGCTAAATAGTGATTCGAATGCAGCGAGACCAAAGGATAGCACGAAAATAAGAATGAATGGAATAAAATAAAGCGGGCTAAACACACGCTTCACACTACCTAGCATAGATGGTGTAACTTCCTCATTGTCCGTAGCACGCGACGGTTCTTTTAATAAGATGAACGACAGAATAGCCGCGAAAAGACCAAGGACCCCTGCCGCGTAAAATGGTACACGTGTACCGTATTCTGCTAAAAATCCTCCGATACCAGGACCGATAATAAACCCTGTGCTAATGGCAGCACTCATATAACCCAGTGCTTTAGGACGCTGTGCTAATGTCGTAATATCAGCAATATAAGCTGTTACGGCTGGCATAATAAAAGCTGCACTTACGCCACCGAGCATACGGGAGGCAAAAAGAATTTCCACTGAACGACCGAATCCGAATAAAAACTCAGAAAGCCCAAAAATAAAAAGACCTAACACGATCATGATTTTACGACCGATATTATCGACTAATTTACCTGCGATAGGTGATGCAATCAATTGGGTAATAGCAAATGCTGCTACCATATAACCAACAACAGAGCCCGAGATCTGAAGCTCATTCATGATAGTTGGTAAAACAGGGATGACTAAACCAATCCCTAAAAAAGCAATGAAAAGATTGGATAATAAAATTGCTAATGTTATATTTTGTTTCTTGCTCATAAAGCTCTCCTTCTACCTGTTAAACGATACATGTTTTAAATCTACTAGAATATTTCCATGTAATACGATAAACCCTATAGTAACTATAGGGTCAAAAGATTTGTTTTCCATTTTTAAAGTTTTTATCAGTTTGGGAGTTTTTGAGGAGTTTATACGATTGGCCTTTAAATTTTTAGGGAAGATTCTTGTCCTTCTTGTTTTTGTCTAACCTTTAATTCTACAATAAACTTCTTTTCTTGCTCCATTGTTAATGTCGCTGGCATATAGAGTTCATACACTTGTGATTCAAATATTTCTTGCTGCGCCAATACATAATTTCTTAATTTTTCATAGTACGAAAAATAAGTTTCAGGGTCATATATAAAGGCAATACATACATACTTTCCAGCGGGAATGGTAGTTTGCTGTATATTTGCTGAGAGCTTTGAAAATGTGCGCTCTGTTAAAAGAGGAGTGAAAATAACATCATAAAAAATATCATGGACATCCTGATAAGGCTTAAGAGGATATATACAGCCATATCGACTATTTAACACACTGCCCTCGTTTTCAATGATTTTTGTTAGTATTGCATAATATGTATTAGCGCTCGATGTTGGTGTTAATTCAGTCGTTGTCACTTGAAGAACGGGCATTGCTTCTTCTACCTGTTCATATACTTCACCGAAGATCGGGATATCTATTTGTTCTTGTAATTGCTTTTTTGTTTTCAATAAAGTATTTTTCGCTTCGTTTAAGCGTGAAATTTTCTCGTTTATTCGTAGCTCTTGCTGTGCAAGAAAATCAAGCAATTCATCTGAGGTTAATTTGAGCGCTTTTTTTATATCTTCGAGGGTAACACCGATATATTTAAGTGATTTTATTATATCTAAATAGAATAGCTGAGTGTCTTTATAGTAGCGGTAATTGGTGTAGGTATCTGTATAAGCTGGTTTAAATAAATCAATTTGATCGTAATAGCGTAACGTCTGAATCGATAAGTTTGAAAGTTTGGCAACCTCACCAATGGTATAATAATGTTCCTTCATAAATTGCCTCCATTAGTAATACCTAAAGAAGTTTCGAATGGCATCAAAGCGAATTTTATGCTTGCAATCGTCACAGTAAAATAGGTGAGATTTACGTTCCTTCATTAGTTTGTATTGTTCTTCACCTTCAACCAATTTAAATGGTTTTTTACAACTCGTACATATGGCTTCATATTGCATTGTGAACACCTCTGAAGTTTGTTTTCGTTTTTCTTTATTATACATGATGAGGAGGAAACAATCATTTTTGGAGAGCTTATTTGATTAAAAGGGAGCTCAATTAGGAATGATGTAAAAAGTTCCTTAAAAAAGGTTTCAGATTATTGAAAACTTGCTTGAAATCGTGTTTCTCGTGCGATTTTATGCTATTATAAACCTTAATGCCACTTAAGAAGGAGAGCTTTACATGAAACGACATGAAGCACGCGAAAAAGCGTTGCAAGTTTTGTTTCAGCTAGACAATACGGATCTAACAGTAGAAGAAGCAATGGGTCATATTAAAGGACAACCAACCAATGCCTTTTACGAAAAGATTGTTACTGGAACAGCTGAACATTTGGAGGAAATCGATGCTACTTTAGAACAGCATCTTGAAAAGTGGTCACTTGCCCGTCTACCGAAAATTGAAAGAACGGTTTTACGTCTAGCTGTATACGAACTTTTATACATGCCAGAAACACCAAAAAGAGTAGTACTAAACGAAGCAATCGAGTTATGTAAAACATTTGGCGATGATAGTTCATCTAAATTTGTCAATGGTGTACTTTCTAAATTTACAGAACAAGAATAATGTGTTGAATTGGAAGGAGTAACGAAGGTTTATGTCAAGTGCAATTATTAATGGTAAAGAAATTGGTCAAGAAATTCGTAATGCTGTAGCAGAGCGTGTCATTCGCTTAAAAGAGCGAGGATTAACACCTGGTTTAGCGGTTGTATTAGTTGGAGACAACCAAGCTTCAGCTACATATGTGAGAAATAAACAAAAATCTTGTGAAGCAATTGGTATGTTTTCAGAACTGATTAAATTACCAGCTGAAACTACGCAAGAGGAATTATTAGCACAAATTCAACTTTTAAATCAACGTGAGGATATTCACGGAATTTTAGTACAACTACCACTCCCAAAACATATTGATGAGGATACAGTCATAGCGACAATCGCTGTCGAGAAGGATGTCGATGGTTTCTCACCAGTAAGTGTGGGGAAAATGATGCTTGGCCAAGACACATTTTTACCTTGTACACCGTTCGGCGTGATGAAGCTTCTTGAGTATTCAGGAATTGACATTGCAGGAAAACATGCTGTTATTGTAGGACGTAGTCATATCGTTGGTAAACCAATGGGACAACTACTTTTGCAAAAAGACGCAACGGTGACATATACACATTCTAAAACGCCTGATTTACCTTCATTTACAAAACAGGCAGATATTTTGATAGCTGCTGTCGGACGTGCAAACTTTATTACAAAGGAGCATGTAAAAGATGGAGCGGTTGTCATTGATATCGGTATTAATCGTGATGAGAACAATAAATTATGCGGTGATGTAAACTTTGCAGAAGTAGATGGTATTGCATCACATATTACTCCTGTACCAGGTGGTGTCGGACCAATGACAATCACGATGTTACTATTCAACACAGTGCAAGCAGCTGAAAATAGCTTGCAAAATAAATAACATAACCATAAAAGAGTCATCTCAACATTGCTTTGAGATGACTTTTTTGATGTATAAAAAAGAACTTCTTTGCTATTTTTGACGTCTAATGTAACGTTTGGGACATACATACGTAGAAGGAGGTTTTTATGGAAAACATCGATATTATGTTAATTGTTAAACATATCATCATTGGTCTTGTCCAAGGTTTCACAGAGCCTATTCCCGTATCATCGAGTGGACATGTTATGATTGCCAGTGAAATACTAGGACTTGGAGAACAAGGTTTTACATTCGCCATTTTAACTAATACAGCATCATTACTTGCCATTATGTATATTTATCGAGAGGATATTGTGCGCCTTATAAGTCATTTCTTTCTCTATTTAAAGACAGGGGAGAGGCGCTATAACGCTGATTTTCGCTTTGCATTGTATATTATCATAGGATCTATTCCAGCAGGCGTTTTAGGGGTGTTATTAAGTGATGTCATTGCTGACAATGTCAGTATGACTACAATTGCGCTTATGTTATTTGTCACAGGAGCTGCATTATGGTTAATACGTAATATGCGAGGGAAGAAGAATGATGCTGATCTCAGGGCAAAAGACGCTATTATTGTAGGATTAGGGCAAGCAGTAGCTTTAACGCCAGGTATTAGCCGATCAGGAGCAACGATTATTTCAGCAATAGCAGTAGGGATGAAGCAGGATACAGCCTTACGGTTCTCCTTTATGCTTTATATTCCTGTAAGCTTAGGGGGAGTGGTCCTTGGGATTACGGATTTTTTAGAGGAGCCGAATAAAGGCGCATTGGCACTTCCCTATGCAGCTACTTTCATCGCTACGCTCATTATGACCTATTTTGCGATGCGATGGTTTATGGGTATTATGAAAAGCGGTAAACTTAGCTATTTTACGTACTATTGTTTTATTGTAGGTACGCTTCTATTACTATTCTATTAAAATGTAAAGTCTCATAACAACTATTGTTATGGGGCTTTGTTTGTTATGGATGGTAATAAGCTGTTTTCTAATAGTTTGATCGTGTATGAATATGTTATAGTTGTTTTTCGATAGTTGTAACCTCGTCATTTTTTCTAGCGAAACTGCATTTTGGCACGTCAACGACAGTAAAAAATGTTATGATAGGTGTAGTTTTTGTGAAAAACTTGATTATAGTAAAGGAGCCGAAAACATGTCGTCTGCTTCTTATTTAACAGTAAAAGCGTTAACGAAATATATTAAACGAAAGTTTGATGCTGACCCTCATCTACGTGAAGTATATGTAAAGGGTGAATTATCGAATGTTAAAATCCATCAATCAGGCCATATTTATTTTACGCTAAAGGATGATGGAGCCCGCATTGCGGCTACGATGTTTAAAATGGCGGCTACAAAATTAGCGTTTGAGCCAAAGGAAGGTATGCAAGTATTTATTCGAGGCGATGTAAACGTTTACGAAGGTTATGGTACCTACCAACTTTATGTACAGGAGATGCAACCTGATGGCATTGGTAGCTTATTTGTTGCCTTTAATCAATTAAAAGAACAATTACAAAAAGAGGGGCTTTTTAAACCAGAGTGGAAGCAACCGATACCAAAGTTTCCTGAAAAAATAGGTGTATTAACATCGACTACAGGTGCTGCTATTCGAGATATTTGTACGACGTTGAAGAGACGTTACCCCCTTGCTAAAGTTTTGATTTATCCAACTCTAGTGCAAGGAGCGCAGGCGGCTCCAAATATTGTGCAAAATATTCAACGTGCAAATCAGAATGCGAGTTGTGATGTGTTAATTGTAGGTCGTGGTGGAGGCTCTATTGAGGATTTATGGGCTTTTAATGAAGAAATAGTGGCACGGGCTATTTTTGAAAGCCGAATTCCTATTATTAGCGCAGTCGGACATGAAACAGATACAACCATTGCAGATTATGTAGCTGATTTACGAGCTCCTACACCAACGGCAGCTGCAGAGATGGCTGTTCCAGATCAAGCAGAGCTATACCAGCGGGTACTTACGCAAAAATCACAACTTCATCAAATAGTGAGGTCGCAACTTATGGCTGAACGACAACGTCTAAATAAGCTCCAGCAGTCTTATCCATTGTCCATGCCAGAAAGACTTTATCGACCATTTACTGAAAGATTAGCACAGCTCGAGTCTGGGTTGCAGACAGCGATGCAGGTGGAGTTGATGAAGAAAAAATCTCAGCTTCAACAATTACATAGTACGGTCGAGCAGCATTCACCTAAAAAGGCACTGGCGTTCCATCAACGTGAACTTGAAGCACGCATTCAACAATTATCCCGTGCTACTACGTATTATGTAGCGAAGCAACAACAACAATTTGAGGCCACTGTTAGAACATTAGAAGCTTTAAATCCGCTATCCATTCTAACAAGAGGTTTTACAGTAGCATATAAAGATCAAAAAATGATCAAATCATCCACTGAGGTACAAAAGCAGGATCAACTTACACTTTCTTTCCATGATGGGAAAGTTGTGGCTGAAGTGAAAAATATCTTGCCAAAGAATGAGGGGGAAACGTTGTGACAGAGAAACAACAAACGTTTGCAGAAGCCATGACGGCACTAGAAGAAATCGTTCGCCAGTTGGAGCAAGGCGATGTGCCATTGGAAAATGCAATAGATTTATATAAGCAAGGAATGGAGCTATCAAAGTTTTGCCATAGTAAGCTGCAACATGCAGAAGAACAGCTCGTATCGATTGTCCAAGAGACTGGTGAAACAACAGCATTTGATCCACTAAAGGGAGAGAATTAGGAAATGAATGAGCCATTAAAGTGCTTTATTGAAAGTAACATACCACAAATTGAAGAAACCATGTTTGCGCTTGTTGAACAAATTGATGCACCAGCCGATTTAAAGGAATCTATGCTTTATTCATTAAAGGCTGGCGGTAAACGAATTCGCCCACTTTTTGTGTTAGCAGTACTTGAGCTTTACCATAAAAATTTACAGGACGGCTTTCTTGTCGGTTCTGTAATTGAAATCATTCATACGTATTCTTTAATCCACGATGATTTACCAAGTATGGATAATGATGATTTCAGAAGAGGAAAGCCGACGAATCATAAAGTTTATGGTGAAGCACTTGCAACGCTTGCTGGAGATGCACTAAATACGTTAGCATTTGGCATTTTAGCACGTATGGAATTGTCTGCTGAAAAGCGCATTGAACTTGTCCAATTATTAAGTGTCGCAGCAGGAGCAGAAGGCATGGTTGGTGGTCAAGTACTTGATATGGAAGGAGAGCAACGTCAGCTTAATTTAACAGAGCTAGAACAGGTCCATGTCAATAAGACAGGTGCTTTATTACGCTTTAGTATTGAAGCGGGAGCCGTGTTAGCAGATGTGTCCAATCAAGATCGTGCTACATTAAAGAAATATGCACATCACATTGGTCTAGCTTTCCAAATTCAGGATGATATTTTAGATATTGAAGGAACAACTGAAGAACTAGGGAAAACAGCAGGGAAAGATATCGCTAGTGATAAAAGCACCTATCCAGCGCTTTTAACATTAGCGGGAGCAAAAGAAAAGCTTGCTGAGCATTATCAACATGCCATTAACGCACTCGATCAATTACCAATCGATACCAGCTTATTACGCGACTTTGCTGCGTATATTGTTCATCGTAAAAACTAAGAGAGAAAATCAAGGCGTTGAAGGAAAAGAATATGCTAGAATAGGTGGGAACGTTTGCAATTTGCATTCAATGAAGTGCTCGTACTTTTAGCATATTGATAACACTGCTATAATGGTGGAAACACAATTGCGGTGAATATTTTATTGAAAAGGTGTGTGAGAAAGGTGGATTTAAATAAAATAACTAGTCCATCCTTTTTAAAAAACTTAAATAAGAAGGAGCTTGAGCAACTTGCACAAGAAATTCGTACCTTCTTAATCGAAAAATGTTCTGTCACAGGTGGGCATATCGGGCCAAATTTAGGTGTAGTTGAACTTACGATAATGCTGCATAAAATGTTTGACAGTCCAAAAGATAAGTTTTTGTGGGATGTTGGCCACCAAGCTTACGTGCATAAAATTTTAACAGGTCGTGCGAGTCAATTTGACACACTACGTCAGTTCAAAGGGCTTTGTGGATTCCCGAAGCGCGTGGAGAGTGAACATGATGAGTGGGAAACAGGTCACAGCTCGACGTCCTTATCAGCAGCCATGGGTATGGCAGCGGCACGTGATATTAAAAAAGAACATAGCTATGTAATCCCTATTATTGGGGACGGTGCTTTAACAGGCGGTATGGCACTTGAAGCGTTAAATCATATTGGACATGCAAAAACAAATATGATTGTCATTCTGAATGATAATGAAATGTCCATTGCACCAAATGTTGGAGCATTACACAATGTATTAGGTCGTTTACGTACAGCTAAGGAATACTCAAAAGCGAAGGAAGAGCTAGAGTCACTTATAAATAAAATTCCAGTGCTAGGAGGCAAGCTTGCTTCTACTGCAGAGCGCCTTAAGGACAGCTTAAAATATTTAGTGGTGTCCGGTGTGTTTTTTGAGGAGCTAGGTTTTAAATATCTGGGCCCAATTGATGGACATGATTTCGAAGCCCTAGAAATGACATTATCACATGCTAAAAAAGTGAAAGGGCCTGTTTTGGTCCATGTCATTACAAAAAAAGGAAAGGGCTATAAACCTGCCGAGGATGATACTATTGGTAATTGGCATGGGACAGGTCCCTATAAAATTGAAAACGGTGCCTTTGTTAAATCTGAAGCAAAAGGACCAGCGTGGAGTAGTTTAATTGCAGAAACGGTTCGTAAAATTGCTCATGAGGATGAGCGAGTAGTGACGATTACGCCAGCAATGCCTGTTGGGTCGAAGCTACAAGGTATTCAAAAGGATTTCCCAAATCGTTTCTTTGATGTAGGAATTGCTGAACAACACGCAGCAACGATGGCTGCAGGGCTAGCTACTCAAAAAATGAAGCCGTTTTTAGCCATTTATTCTACATTCTTGCAACGTGCATATGACCAAGTATTACATGATATTGCTCGTCCAAACTTGAATGTTTTTATCGGCATTGATCGTGCTGGTTTAGTTGGAGCGGATGGAGAAACCCATCAAGGTGTATTTGATATTGCTTTCCTTCGCCATATTCCAAACATGACTATTATGATGCCAAAAGATGAAAATGAAGGTCAGCATATGGTAAAGACAGCGATTGAATATGATGGTGGCCCAATTGCTCTTCGTTATCCACGTGGGAATGGGATTGGCGTACCATTAGATGAAGAGCTTATCGCTTTACCAATTGGCAGCTGGGAAGTCTTGCGCGAGGGGAAAGACGCATCTATTTTAACATTTGGAACGACGATACCAATGGCAATGGCGGCAGCTGAAATGCTGGCACAACAAGGTATTGAGATTGAAGTAGTTAATGCTCGCTTCATCAAGCCAATGGATGAGGAAATGCTACATCGTATTTTATCTAGTCATAAGCCAATTTTAACGATTGAAGAAGCTGTCCTGCAAGGTGGATTTGGTAGTGGCGTATTAGAGTTTGCTCATGATCATGGCTATCTAAATGCACTTATTGATCGCATGGGAATTCCAGATCAATATATCGAACATGGTAATGTAGATCAGTTACTCGCAGAAATTCATATGACAGCAGAGGATACGGTTGCACGTATGCACGTGTTACTTCAACAAAAACAGCAAGTAGGTTTGAATAAATAATGACAAAACAACCAAAAGAAAGAGTAGATATTTTACTTGTAGAGCGTGGGCTTTGCGAGACAAGAGAAAAAGCAAAACGATCCATTATGGCAGGTCTTGTTTTTTCAAATGAAATACGTATTGATAAGGCAGGAGAAAAAATTGCCATCGATGCACCTCTACAAGTGAAGGGCTCTGATTTAAAATATGTTAGTCGTGGTGGCCTAAAGCTTGAAAAGGCCATACAAATTTTTGATATGACTGTAGAAGGAAAGCTAATGCTTGACATTGGCTCCTCTACAGGCGGCTTTACAGATTGTGCCCTACAACATGGAGCAAGACATTGTTATGCATTGGATGTGGGCTCTAACCAGTTAGCTTGGAAAATTCGCTCGGATGAACGTGTCACGGTTATGGAGAAAACCAATTTTCGCTATACAACAGCCGCTGATTTAACGGAAGGGTTACCTGATTTTGCAACCATTGATGTTAGCTTTATTTCCTTATCGCTCATTTTACCTGTATTAAAAACATTGTTGCTTCCAGGTGGCGATGTGATGGCATTAGTGAAACCACAGTTTGAAGCTGGGAAAGACAAGGTTGGTAAAAAAGGTATTGTTCGTGATAAAAAAGTACATCTCGAAGTATTGGAAAAAACAGCTGCTATGGCAACAGAAATTGGCTTTGTTGTAAAAGATGCCTCCTTTTCACCTATAACAGGAGGGGAAGGGAACATTGAATTTTTATTCCATTTAGTGAATCCTGTCGGTGATGAAATAATTCCTTCATATACAGCTTTTAATGCACTCGTTGAAGAAGCGCATAATTCTTTAAAATAACACGTGCTCGCTTATAGAGCCGTGTTTTTTCTTGTGCTTTTTTGTTGAAAATGGTAGTGTGATTATACACATATACAATTATTTATAAGAGGTGATCTCGTTGAATAAAGGACAACGACATATACGAATTCGAGATATTATCGCCAATCATGAAATCGAAACACAAGATGATTTAGTCGATTTTTTAAAAGAAGCAGGCTATAATGTGACCCAAGCAACGGTGTCACGAGATATTAAAGAGCTACATTTAGTGAAAGTACCGTTACAGGATGGTCGCTATAAATATAGCTTACCCGCAGATCAACGTTTCAACCCAGTCCAAAAATTACATCGTGCATTAGCAGATGCATTTGTCAGCATTGATGGAGCATCTCACTTTTTAGTGATGAAAGCTCTTCCAGGTAATGCAAACGCGATTGCATCTTTACTTGACCATTTAGATTGGCCAGAAATTTTAGGTACAATTTCTGGGGATGATACCATTTTAATTATTTGTCGTAATGAAAATGAGCGTGAAAATACAAAAAATCGCTTATTAGACATGCTTTAAAAAATGGGGAATTTGATTCAGAGGTGACAATTTGTGTTAAGAGAGCTTAGTATTCGAAACTTTGCCATCATTGAGGATCTGACAGTAAGCTTTTCAGAGGGTTTAACAGTACTTACAGGGGAAACAGGTGCTGGGAAATCCATCATCATTGATGCTGTGCATTTACTTGCGGGTGGACGAGGCAATACTGAATTTATTCGCCACGGTGCAAGAAAAGCAGAATTAGGTGGCTTATTTCAAATTTCAAGTTTAGCTCATCCTGTTCTGAAAAAATTAGAAGAAGCAGGCATAGAAATTGAAGAAGATAGCATTATTTTACGACGGGATTTAAATGATTCTGGTAAAAGCATTTGCCGAGTAAATGGAAAGCTTGTGCCATTATCGGTACTTAGAGACATTGGCGCTAGCCTTATTGATATTCATGGTCAACATGAAAATCAAGAGCTGATGGATGAAAAGCAGCATATTAATTTACTCGACCAGTTTGCGGAGGAAGAACTGTCCCCTATACAAAAAACATATAGTGAACAATATGAAGAATATCGTTTACTAAAAAAAGATTTAGCTTCCATATCGATTGATGAACAATTGATGGCTCAACGTATTGATTTGTACCAATTTCAAATAAAAGAGCTAGAGGAAGCCAATCTAAAGTTGGGTGAGGAAGACGACCTTTTAGATGAACGCCGTCGTTTGATGAATTTTAATAAAATTTTTGAACGTTCTAGTGCAGCCTATGATGCCATTCAAGGCGATTCGAAGGGACTTGATTGGATTGGTAATGCTATGGGTGCTTTAGAAGACGCCGCGACGGTTGACGATCAATTCAAAGAAGCATCTGAAGCTGTGACATCTGCATTTTATGCCTTACAAGATGCAGCCTATCAGGTCAAAAATGTGTTAGATGACTTAGAGTTCGATCCAGCACGTTTAAACGAGGTTGAGCAGCGTTTAGCACTATTCCAAAATTTAAAACGCAAATATGGTTCGACAGTGGAAGAAATCTTAGCGTATTATGAGAAAATTAAAACAGAATTAAATGAATTGTTGAATCGAGATGAAATTTTGCAGGTCAAAGAACGCCGAGTGCTAGAGATGGAATCGGTACTTAATGAACTTGCTGAAAAACTTTCGGCGGTACGTAAAACTGCTGCCCATCAATTGAGTGAAGCCATAATGGCAGAATTACGTGAACTACATATGGAAAAAGCAAAATTTATTGTTAATTTCGATGAATTACCATATTTCGATGCCAATGGAAAAGATCAAATCATTTTCTACATCTCCACAAACGTTGGAGAACCACCAAAATCGTTACCCAAAATTGCATCTGGCGGTGAATTATCGCGAATGATGCTTGCATTGAAAACGATTTTCTCTTCCTCAAATGGTATCACCTCCATTATTTTTGATGAGGTCGATACAGGTGTAAGTGGTCGTGTAGCGCAAGCCATTGCAGAAAAAATCGCAGCGATTTCCGTTAATTCTCAAGTATTATGTATTTCTCATTTACCACAGGTTGCGGCTATGGCTGATCATCATTACTTTATCAAAAAAGAGGTGGAGCATGATCGAACGTTCACTTCGTTATCGGAAATTGATCAAGATGCTCGAATTGAGGAAGTTAGCCGTATGATGTCTGGTACAGAAATTACAGCTTTAACATTACAGCATGCAACAGAGCTTTTAAAAATGGCAGATGAACGAAAAAAACAAATGCGTTAATCTATATTCCAGAAACAGTCACGCTGTTTCTGGGTTTTTTCTTTTTGCACAAATATTTACCGCTTATAAGAATGGCACAACAACACATAGTAAAAAGACAAAAATGAAAAGGAGGTGTCGTATGAATCGTCATTGGCGTCAATTAGTCATTTTGCCTATGCTCATCTTTTTGTTAGTGATGCCTGTACAAGCTTTAGCCGCCAAAAAGCTTATACCAATGGGTGAAGCAATTGGGATCCAGCTCCAATTATCACATGTATTTGTCGCACATGATGTATTATTAGCTTCGAATCAGTGGATGAAGGGAGGAGCAGTCATTGAAAAAATAAATAATATCCCTGTTAAATCTCTTGCTGATGCCAAACAAGCTGTGGCAAAAAAAGGCCAACAAAAATGGACGATCAATAGTGAAGGCCAACAAGTTACATTGGAATTACAAAATCAAGAAGCAGAGCATGTCATTTCCTTTTTAAAAGATGAAACAGATGGAGTAGGAACACTGACTTATATTGATCCAGAGACAAAAAATTACGGAGCACTAGGTCATCAAATTGTCGATTCAACCCTACAAGAAGCCCCTGTTTTTAAAGCTGGCTCCATTTTTTTAGCTTCCATTCAACAAATTCGTAAAAGTACACCGGGCCAACCAGGCTATAAAATATCCTCCATTGAGAAGCATCAAGAACGACTCGGCAGTATAGATAAAAATACTATTTATGGTATTTTTGGCCGTTGGGAAGACGGTTATCAACAAAGATTACCCAAAGCCATTGAAATTATGCATGAAAAAGATATAAAAACTGGGAAAGCCGAAATTTATACGGCTATTGAAGGCAGTAAGGTGGAATCTTTTTCGATTGAAATTACAAAGGTTGAAAATGAACGCCTTGAATTTATAGTATCTGACGAAAAGCTCATTGAAAAAACAGGTGGTATTTTGCAGGGAATGAGTGGCAGTCCTATCATTCAAGACGGTCGTTTTGTCGGTGCTGTGACGCATATGTTTGTTGAAGAGCCGAAAAAAGGGGCGGCACTAACTGTAGCAGAAATGTTAAGAAGATCTTCATGAATTATGTCTGGTAAGAATTCGCTTCATTTTCAGGGGCAACAAAAGCCCAGGGAAAGAAGCGAATTTTACCCTTTTTTCTAGGAATTCAACATGTATTTCTAATAATTCCCTGAAGGAGTCATGATATTTAAAAAAACTGTAGTTTTATCAACTAATTTTATCTAAAATAAGTAATAAGAGCATTCGACTAGTTGCAATTATTTATCGTAACTTGTCGATAAAAAAAGAAAGTATCGGACTACATACTCATTTTTGAAAATGAAAAAGGTTTTTAAAACAAAAATGTCGAAAATTCCACAGTGTGCCAAAAACGGCATTTAGGGGTTAGGTTAACGCTTTGAGGTGTTCAAAGCAAGTCCAGAAGGAGGAATTGAAATGACAAAAGTAAAAGTAGCGATTGCTGATGATAATCGTGAGTTATTAAAAACAATGGAGCAGTATTTTCAAGGACATGCCGAAATAGAAATTATTGCAACAGCTTCAAATGGAAAAGTTTGTCTACAAATGCTTGAGGAATTTACACCAGATATTTTACTTCTAGATATAATAATGCCTCATCTTGACGGTTTAGCTGTATTAGAAGCCATGTATCAAAACGAAAAAATGTCATCTATCCAAGTTATTATGCTAACAGCTTTTGGTCAGGAAGATGTCATGAAACAGGCGGTAGATTTAGGGGCTTCCTATTTCATGCTGAAGCCATTTGAATTCGATCAATTGGTACAAAAGATTCTACATTGTGCTGGACAAAAGGCGACACTACCAAAAAAGACAAGCGTGTTACAACCGACAGTACCTCAAAAATTAAATCAGCATCAATTAGACAGTACGATTACTGCAATCATAAAAGAAATCGGTGTACCTGCACATATTAAAGGTTATTCTTATTTACGTGAAGCCATTCAAATGGTATTTGAAGATATAGAATTATTAGGATCTGTCACGAAAATTTTATACCCAGAAATCGCGAAAAAATTCAATACAACGCCATCCCGTGTGGAACGTGCAATTCGTCATGCCATCGAGGTCGCATGGAATCGTGGCAATTATGAATCGATTTCGTCGATGTTTGGCTATACAGTGCACCACCTAAAATCCAAGCCAACCAATAGCGAGTTCATTGCCATGATCGCAGACAAAATCCGTATTGATATGATGGCTAGCTAAGCGTGCTATATTGGTGTTTTTAGCGTGTAGCTTAGCGGAGAATGTAATTTATTACGAAAATGATAACGCCTTTTTAGACAGTTTACGTCGACTGTTTGAGGGGCGTATTTTTTATGTCCATTATTAACGAATTTGTTCTTTTTAGAAAGGTTCGTGCAATGAAGTTGTGGATCAAAAAAGCATTCATTCGCAAAAACCTCTTTTTAGAGGATTAATATGGTTAATTTTGATAATATGACATAAATTGATTAATAGTAGTATTAAATATCAAATTTAAGGGGAAGAGATACTTGAGTAGGAGTAAGTTATTCGTTATTTTTTTAGTATTTATTTTAGTTGGAGTATTTGCAGCAGGTTTTTATACATTTAATGATGCACTAGTTGAAAAAACAGTGAAAATTGATGAACAAAATATTGTTGAAAAGAACGGAGAATACTACCTGTTAATTGATGAGCGTGAGTTAATATTACCGAAAAAGTATTACGATAAAATCGAATTAGAAAAATACAACGAATACAAAGTTAAATATGTTTACAATCGGTTAAATAATGATGGTGAAGTCGTGATGCTAAAAAGATATGGTGAACAGCCATGGGTTAAATAATGGTGTGAGACCGTAAGCCCTTATCCATTTTTTATAAGCTAAACTTATACGCTGGTGTTCAATTCATCATTACAAAACTCGGTAGTATTGTTCATTTAATTAGGGAAATTAATCGATAGTTTTACAGAAAATGCTGTAGAAATATCTTAACTGAATAACGAGAACTGGAACAATCAAAGAAAAGTCGGCATATTAGTTACTCATTGCGATTGTATTCGTTATACTAAAACAGGTGATGAAAATGAAAAGTGTAAATTTCCAACTAAATGGAATGAATTCGATAGAAATAACGCAAATTGGGGAGGAACTATTTGAGGTACGTTTAGCATTAGATGGTAAAATTAGTATGCACTATATGACGCATGAGCAATTAGCTCAACTAGGCTGCACTTTCCATATTGAAGGAGGTATAGGTAGCTTGTTGAATAACTAAAGGTTCAAAATACCTATATAAAACTACTATTTATAGAGATGAACCCACTTGCTATCTTTCCATAGCATACTATTCCTCCAAAATAATTAAATGGAATTACTTTGAATTAAAAGGAAATTTTAATAAAAAAGCAGATAAATAAACATTTAAATAGTTAAAATTGTTTAATTTTATTTGTTGGAATGAAATTTTTGGCGGATTTTTTAATAATTGAGTAGTACTATTTTCTTTCTCGGTAGTGACAATGGTCTCTAAACAAATGTAAGGGGATTGTATATACTTACATATAGAGGGAAGGAGGAGGTAGCTTGATTCTAGTTCGGAATGACAACTTTGAAATTTCTGAAGAAAATGGCAAGGTATTTATGCTTACTTTTAGTGCCGGATTCCCATTAAAAGAATTTGATAGCATCCTACGTAGTCATCCACGACTTAAATTATCTAATTTTTCAATTTTAAAAAACGTGTTATCAACCCAAAACACAAGCCCAGTTGAAATTGGACGCTGGCTTCCGAATGTTGAAGCGGAGATCGCACGTGATAAAATGTCAGCCTCTATTTTTATATATGAAACACAAGAGTATATTCAAAATAATAAAGAAAAATTGACACAGCAAATACGAGAAACACTTGAAGAAAAAGGAATTGTTTACGGAATAGTAGACTTTGATATTTCAAAGGCTGAATCAGGAAAAGCATTTTTAATTGCTCAAGGCGAACAACCTATAGCAGGGATGGATGCACAAATTACATATTTGCCTAAACCGGAGAGAAAACCGGTCATTCGAGAAGACGGTAAAGCCGATTACTATGATATGAATTTTATTTCAGAAATTTCAGAAGGCTCGTGGCTTGGTGAAAAGATTCCTGCTACATTAGGTAAACCAGGAAAAAACGTGCTTGGTGAAGTAGTCGCTGCTGTACCTGGGAGAGATTTTCCTATTAAATACGACACAAAATCGGCCTATGAAGTGGAAGAGAACGGGAAAATCGTCATTCGCTCTAAAATTGCGGGTGTTTTAGATGATGTCAAAGGAATGATTGGTGTAAACAGACACCTTCCTATAAACGGTGATGTTGGCGTGGAAACAGGCAACCTAGAATTTAATGGTTCTCTCAGTATTAAAGGAACAGTAACAAATGGTTATACGGTTATTGCAACTGGTGATATTTCAATCGATGGTGCCGAAGGTGTAAGCGGTGCCAAATTGATTAAATCCATAGAGGGGGATGTTTATATTCGGGGAGGGATTTTTGGACTTGGTTCAACAGTAGTGGAAGCGGGTGGCAATATATTTGTTAAGCATGTGAATGAAGCGAATTTATTTGCAGGTGATAGTATTCATATTGGTTTTTATGCGCTAGGATCACAACTTTCTGCCCATTCTATTTATGTTGATGAACGAAAAGGTAAAATCATTGGTGGGCGAGCAGTAGCAAAAAATACGATCGTCACAGCCATTTCTGGAAACCGTCTAGAACGCCGAACGGATTTAATCATTGAAAGCATCAATAAGCAAGAAAATAATTCAGTCATGCAAGAAAAAGCAGCCCAGTTAAAACAGTTGCAAGCAGAAATTTTAGCACATGAGAACAAAATGAAAAGTCTATTGCCATTTCTCAATCAGATGTCTAAAGAACAAACTGCTTCATTTGAAGAGACAAAACAAGCCTTAACCAAATTAAAAGCTGAAGCAGTGGAGTTAGATCGTGAAATTAAGCTATTAATGGATGAAATGCGCCATGTAGGGAAAGAAGAGATTGTGGTGACAAAAGAAGCACATCCAGGTACTTATATTCAAATTGGCAGAAAGTCATCGTTATTAAGCAAAATGACGAATGGTAAATTCCTGCTAGAATTTGGTGAGCTCAATGTCTAATTCTTGTATTCCTGTATTTGCACATCGAGGTGCTTCTGCTTATGCACTAGAGAATACTCTTCAAGCTTTTGAAAAGGCGATGGAGCTAGGGGCTGATGGCATTGAATTAGACATTCAATTTTCTAAAGAGGGATTACCCGTAGTGTATCACGATCCACAGCTATCGAGACTTGTGGGCAGCAATAAACTGGTGAGCGATTGTACGATGGAGGAGCTTCTACATTTTAAACTTGGCAAGCCTTGGAGACGTCTATTTTCATCGTATAAAATGCCAGCATTTGAGGCAGTTTTAGTGTGGGCAAATATGCATCAGATGCCATTGAATATTGAATTAAAATCAACCATCTTAGACAATAAGAGAGGGCTGATTAATTTCCTACAGGGGTTAGTTCTGCCAGAGGGGAGTCATTTTTCATCCTTTCACTATGAGCTTTTAGAGATTGTTAAAAAACATAGACCGGAATTTGAAACGGCCCTTATAGCCACAAAAAAAATCAAATGGGACCTTCTAGCTGATTATAAAGCAGCTGATACTGTGCATATGCATAAAAGGTACTATAAACCAAGATACTTGGAGGCTTGTGTTATAAATGAAAAAGCCTGTCGTTTTTATGCGATTGATGGCAGTGAACTATTTTTAACGAATCCACATCCTGCTGTCATTGGATGGATTACGGATTATCCTGATAAAGTCATCGCAGTACAAGAACGTGTATAAAAATAGCTATCCAGTAAGTCGAGTGTGACTTATTTGGATAGCTATTTTTATTTCTTTTGGAAGCGTGGTGCTACTTTTCCATTTTTTCTGTCGCGATGTAGTAAAAATCCTGCGAAAAAACCAAAGCCTATCACGAAGAATATAACACCAACTACAAATTGTAGCCATAAAAATGGGAATGGCGAAATAAGCTTACCAAATAATGTATCACGCATAAATTTAATGCCACCTGCAGCCATAAGACCTGGAATAAGCATTACAATAAATGCAGCTAAACGGGCCATACTACCCCTCCTTATTCCTATGATTAATTGTACCTGTGGATGGTGGAATGTCAAGGAAGGTAGAAACGAATATAATATTTTCGCATAAAAACGAGGAGGGACAGAAAGTAGCATTTGTAACTGAATGTTTAGAAAATTCTTACTTAAATAAGAATATGTAATAATAGTTGCGAAATTGTGAATTTGTCAGTATTGTAAAAATAAGTGGAGCAATATTATCCATTACTAAACAATTTTTTCTTCAAGCATTGGGGTCTAAACACCTACTGAATAAGAGGGGTTCAGAGCTAGTTAAGAGAGAACGCTAAGAGGAATAGATTGTTAGACAAAACATGATGGGATGGGCATTTGGGGATGCACTTTCCAAAGCAAAGGGGCGAGTTTCATGGAAATCTTCAAGTATATGGAAAAGTATGATTATGAACAATTGGTATTTTGCCAAGATGAAGCATCAGGGTTAAAAGCGGTTATCGCTATCCATGATACAACACTAGGACCAGCACTAGGTGGAGCACGAATGTGGACATATGCATCGGAAGAAAATGCTATTGAAGATGCGTTGCGTTTAGCACGAGGAATGACTTACAAAAATGCTGCAGCTGGTTTAAACCTTGGCGGTGGAAAAACGGTTATTATTGGAGACCCATTTAAAGATAAAAACGAAGAAATGTTCCGTGCGTTAGGTCGTTTCATCCAAGGATTAAATGGACGTTATATTACTGCTGAAGATGTAGGTACAACTGTTTCAGATATGGATTTAATCCATGAGGAAACAAATTATGTAACAGGAATTTCTCCTGCATTCGGTTCTTCAGGTAATCCATCACCTGTAACAGCTTATGGGGTTTACCGTGGTATGAAAGCGGCTGCAAAAGAAGCATTCGGTTCCGATTCATTAGAAGGATTAAAAATTTCTGTACAAGGTCTAGGAAATGTAGCCTACAAGCTTTGCGAGTATTTACATAATGAAGGGGCAAAACTTGTTGTAACAGATATCAATCAAGCTGCAATTGACCGAGTTGTCAATGACTTTGATGCGATGGCTGTAGCACCAGACGAAATATATGCACAGGAAGTTGATATTTTCTCACCTTGTGCTTTAGGTGCCATTTTAAATGATGAAACAATTCCACAATTAAAAGCGAAAGTAATTGCTGGTTCTGCTAATAACCAATTAAAAGATTCACGTCATGGTGACTATCTACATGAATTAGGTATTGTTTATGCGCCAGACTATGTTATCAATGCTGGTGGCGTTATTAACGTTGCAGATGAATTATATGGTTATAATCGTGAACGTGCAATGAAACGCGTGGATGGAATTTATGATAGTATTGAAAAAATCTTTGCGATTTCAAAACGAGATGGCATTCCAACATATGTGGCAGCGAATCGCTTAGCAGAGGAACGCATTGCTCGCGTAGCAAAATCTCGTAGCCAATTCTTAAAAAATGAAAAAAATATTTTACACGGTCGCTAATAGACACAGTAAAAACATTATAGAAGTCGCATTGTCGACTTCTTCTAATTTTCAACAAGAAAAAAGACCATGAATAAAGTGAAGCTAAAGTTTTTCTGTAGCAAAAACGGACGTTAAAAAATTGGCAAAGTGATTGTTAAGTAAATAAAGACTTTAGCACTTTTCTCAAAAGGGGGAATAAACATGGCTCAAAATTATGATGTTGTCATTCTAGGTGGCGGTACAGGCGGATATGTTGCAGCCATCCGAGCTGCGCAGCTAGGTTTGAAAACAGCAATTGTTGAACGTGAGCGTTTAGGTGGTACCTGCTTGCATAAAGGCTGTATTCCGAGTAAAGCCTTACTTCGAAGTGCAGAAGTATATCGAATGGCCAATAAAACGGCTAGTGAATATGGTGTCGATATTGCAGGCGTGACACTTCAATTTGACAAAGTTCAAGCTAGAAAACAAGCAATCGTAGAGCAATTAAGCCAAGGTGTGAATACACTGATGAAAAAAGGCAAAATAGATGTTTATCACGGTACAGGGCGAATTTTAGGACCATCTATTTTCTCACCAATGCCAGGCACAATTTCTGTTGAAATGTCCAATGGTGATGAGAATGAAATGCTTGTTCCTACAAATGTTGTGATCGCAACTGGCTCGAAGCCTCGAGGGATGGCCGGTTTAACAGTTGATGGGCAATACGTACTAAATTCAGATCATGCCTTAGAGTTAGCAAGCTTGCCAAAATCATTATTAATCGTCGGTGGCGGAGTAATTGGCATTGAGTGGGCATCTATGCTTTGTGATTTTGGTGTATATGTAACGGTTGTAGAATATGGTCCATCTATTTTACCTGCGGAAGATGCAGACGTTGTAAAAGAAGTGACGAAGCAACTTGAAAAACGAGGTGTTCGGATCGTTACGAATGCTCGATTAGATACTACTACCTTCAAAATTGAAAATGATAACGTTTTCATTTCGGCGAAAGTGAATGATCAGGAAGAAATATTTGAGGCGGATAAATTATTACTTTGTGTAGGACGTGAAGCGAATACGCAAGGTATCGGGTTAGAAAATACGGAAATCGAAGTTGAAAACGGCTTTATTAAAGTGAATGATTCTTATCAAACAAAGGAATCCCATATGTATGCCATTGGAGATGTCATTGGTGGCTTACAATTAGCACATGTTGCCTCTCATGAAGGTCTATCAGCCATTGAGCACATAGCGACAGGTAAAACAAAGACATTGGATGCTCTCAATGTACCGAAATGCGTTTATTCTTATCCAGAGGTTGCAAGCATTGGTTTAACAGAAGGTGCTGCAAAAGAGCGTGGCCATTCTTTAAAAATCGGTAAGTTTCCGTTTAAGGCCATTGGTAAGGCTCTTGTAAATGGAGAGACTGAGGGCTTTGTCAAAATAATCGCTGATAAAGAAACAGATGATATTTTAGGTATTCATATGGTAGGACCGCATGTAACAGATTTAATTGGGGAAGCATCGTTAGCGAAATTATTGGATGCCACACCTTGGGAAATTAGTCAGGCTATTCATCCACATCCATCCTTAAATGAGGTTTTAGTGGAATCTGCTTTGGCAGTAGATGATCGTGCTATCCATTTTTAATTTTCTGAATTTCTTAGCTAAACTATCCAAAAGTGGGGATATAGGATAAGATAGTTATTTCTCTATAATACGAAAGGGGTGTTCGTATGCAAGATGTTCAAATCAAACATGAAGAATTAGGTTTGTCAAATGAAGATGTACTTGCTATGTTCGAAACAATGTTAATGGCCAGAAGATTAGATGAGCGTATGTGGTTATTAAACCGTTCTGGTAAAATTCCGTTTGTTATTTCCTGTCAAGGGCAGGAGGCCGCACAAGTAGGAGCAGCCTTTGCACTTGATAAAAACAAGGATTATATCGCACCTTATTATCGTGATATGGGTGTTGTATTACATTTTGGAATGACACCAAAAGAATTGATGTTGTCTGCTTTTGCAAAAGCAGAAGATCCAAACTCTGGTGGTCGTCAAATGCCAGGTCACTTTGGTCAAAAGAAAAATCGTATTTTAACAGGGTCATCTCCTGTTACAACGCAAGTTCCACATGCAGTTGGTGTTGCACTGGCTGGACGTCTACAAAAAGAAGATTTTGTTTCTTTCGTTACGCTTGGTGAAGGCTCATCCAATCAAGGGGACTTCCATGAAGGAGCAAACTTTGCAGGTGTTCATAAGCTACCAGTTATTATTATGGTAGAAAACAATCAATATGCTATTTCTGTACCCGTAGAACGTCAATTAGGCTGTGCCAAAGTATCTGATCGTGGAATTGGCTACGGAATGCCTGGAGTGACAGTTGATGGGAAAAATCCGTTACAAGTGTATAAAGTGGTGAAAGAAGCCGCAGACCGCGCACGTAATGGGGAAGGGCCAAGCTTAATTGAAACGGTAACATATCGTTTAACAGCCCATTCATCAGATGATGATGACCGTCAATATCGTACGGCTGAAGATATTGCTGAAGGTAAGGCTAAAGATCCGATTCTATTATTCGAAAAGTATTTAATGGATGCTGGCGTTATGACAGAAGCAATACGAACTGAAATTGAAGAGCGTGTTATGGCTGAAGTTAATGAAGCAACAGATTATGCAGAAGCGGCTCCATATGCACAACCAGAGCATGCACTTAAATATGTTTATGCACCAGTGGACGGAGGTGACGTGTAATGGCAGTAATGTCTTATATTGATGCGATTACATTGGCAATGAAGGAAGAGATGGAACGTGATGAACGTGTTTTCATTTTAGGGGAGGATGTTGGTCGTAAGGGCGGTGTATTTAAAGCAACTACGGGTCTGTATGATCAGTTTGGTGAATACCGCGTCCTTGATACACCTCTTGCAGAAAGTGCTATAGCTGGGGTAGGTATCGGGGCTGCGATGTATGGCATGCGTCCAATCGCTGAAATGCAATTTGCCGATTTCATTATGCCAGCTGTTAACCAAATCGTCTCGGAGGCAGCTAAAATTCGTTACCGTTCTAATAATGACTGGTCATGTCCAATGGTCATCCGTGCACCATTTGGCGGTGGCATTCATGGGGCGCTTTATCATTCACAATCTGTAGAAGCACTTTTTGCTGGTACACCTGGTTTGAAAATTGTCATTCCATCAACACCCTATGATGCAAAGGGCCTGCTGAAAGCAGCTATTCGTGATGAGGATCCGGTATTATTTTTCGAACATAAACGTGCGTACCGTTTAATTAAAGGTGAAGTACCATTAGACGATTACACATTACCTATTGGTAAGGCAGATGTGAAACGTGAAGGGGATGATGTAACAGTTATTACCTATGGTTTAGCTGTACATTTTGCTCTACAAGCAGCGGAACGTCTTGCTGCTGATGGTATTTCTGCTCATATTCTTGATCTACGTACTGTTTATCCACTTGATAAAGAGGCGATTATTGAAGCAGCAAGTAAAACAGGAAAAGTTTTACTTGTTACAGAGGATAATAAAGAAGGCAGTATCATGAGTGAAGTTGCAGCAATTATTGCAGAACATTGTTTATTTGAGCTTGATGCACCAATTCAACGTCTAGCAGGACCTGATGTGCCAGCTATGCCATATGCACCAACAATGGAGAAATATTTTATGATTAATCCTGAAAAAGTTGAACGTGCAATGCGAGAACTTGCGGCATTTTAGTAAATCACACAAGGCTGTTTAAAAAAATGAAAGCCTTAGACGGAAGTACAGATTTTGACTTGATCATAAAATAGTCAAAATCTGTCTTGTTGCCTATCTATGTTTTATGATTTAGCGCGACATCAGATACAATGACGCCTAGGCTTAATTGATGGGAGGAATAAAGGATGTCAGTTCAAAATATTACAATGCCTCAACTCGGTGAAAGTGTAACAGAAGGTACAATTGAAAAATGGCTTGTAAAGCCTGGAGATACAGTTAAAAAATATGATCCACTAGCAGAGGTCGTAACAGATAAGGTAAATGCAGAAATCCCATCCTCATTTGAAGGGGTTATTACGGAGCTTATCGCGCAAGAAGGTCAAACATTACCAGTTGGAGCCGTCGTATGCTCTATTGAAATAGCAGGGGAAGGTGAATTACCACCACCGCCTCAAGAAAAAAAATCTTCAGTAAGCTCAGCTATTTTAAATGCAGGGGTTCAAAAGAAGCAGGAGGCACCTCAACCAGCTCCTACGCCTTCAGCTACGCCAAAAGAAGTACGCAAAGATAAAGTGCGCTACTCACCAGCTGTTCTTCGTCTTGCCCAGGAGCATGATATTGCACTCGATCAAGTAACAGGAACAGGCGAGGGTGGTCGTATTACAAGAAAAGATCTGCTTAAGCTCATTGAAACTGGCAATATTCCAACAGCAAATGATGTCGTGCCAGCACCATCAGCTGTTCAAACAACATCAGATGCTACTGTAGCACCAGCTCAGCAGCAACAAGCAGAAAAACCAGCAGCACCAGCACAACCTGTTCACCCAGGAGATATTGAAATTCCAGTGACGAAAGTGCGCCGTGCGATTGCAAATAATATGGTAAGAAGCGTTCATGAAGCGCCACATGCTTGGATGATGATGGAAGTGGATGTAACAGATTTAGTAGCTTACCGTGATAGCTTAAAGAATGAATTTAAGCAAAAAGAAGGCTTTAATCTTACATATTTCGCCTTCTTTGTAAAAGCAGTTGCTCAAGCCTTGAAGGAGTTCCCAATGTTGAATTCAATGTGGGCAGAAGATAAAATTATCCAAAAGCATGACATCAATATCTCGATTGCGGTAGCGACAGATGATGCCTTATTTGTCCCTGTTATAAAACACGCTGATGAGAAATCCATTAAAGGAATTGCTAAAGAAATCCATGAGCTTGCAGTAAAAGTTCGTACAGGGAAATTGGCAATGGATGACATCACAGGTGGTACATTTACAGTTAATAATACGGGAGCATTTGGCTCAGTTCAATCAATGGGTATTATCAATTACCCACAAGCAGCAATTTTACAAGTGGAAAGTATTGTAAAGAAACCAGTTGTTTTACCAGGTGGAATGTTTGCTGCTCGTGATATTGTGAATTTATGTTTATCATTAGATCATCGAGTACTTGATGGACTTGTATGTGGCAAATTCCTAAATAGAGTAAAAGAAATACTCGAAAATACGAATAAATCTTCAACGTCAGTCTACTGATGACTCGTCGGAAACCTGCTGTATAAAGGTTTCCGATTTTTTTTATGCTTTTCGAGTCGCTATTTGTCATGTAGAATAACAAATAGAAACTACTAAGGGGGGAAGCTGATTAGCGTCCGCATGTCAAACAACATGAAAAATATTGAATTTGAAATACCAGCCTATTCAGACTGGCAAGATGCAGCAATCAAAGCTTTAAAAGGGAAACCATTTGAGTCACTATTTACGAAAACAAATGAAGGTGTTACACTACAGCCACTTTACACACAAGAAAGCTTAGTAGCAAAGCTTGGCGAAGAGCTTGATTTACAAGTTGCCACAATCCGTTCCCAACAAAATAATCAAGTTTTTCAGGTGGCACAGCAAATTCATGCTGATACAAGTGAAGCTTTTTTTGCTCAACTTGAAGATAGTTTAGCACGAGGCAATGAAATTATTACGATTGATAGCCGTGTGAATTTTGTTTGGACAGAAGAAGTATTGGTCAAATTAGCATCATATTTCTCTGAATATTCATTTAAAATTACTATTCAAAATTCAAAAGACCCATTATTAGCAGTATTCGATCATATAGTAGAGGATCAACGAGAGGCAGTTAAAGGATTCATTGTTTCGAAAGATCCTATTTCTTTAGGTGCTTTTCCGAGCGTGCGCTCAGTCAGTGCAGATACAACTGTTTATCATAATGAAGGTGCCAATGCAGTACAAGAATTAGCCTATGCACTTGCATTAGCAGCAAAATTTGCCGAGCAGGAAGATAGCTTTGAAGCCTTTTCGAAGAAGTTTTTTGTCTCGTTTGCTATTGATACACAATTCTTTACGGAGATTGCAAAACTTCGTGCTTTTAAAGTACTTTGGAAAGCGTTCTCATCTGCTTATGGTGTGTCAAACAATGTAAAAATCCCAACAGTTGCCGAGACATCGTTAAGAAGCTTTTCTAAATTAGATGTTTATGTCAATTTATTGCGTTCTTCAAATGAAGCGCTTTCGGGATTAATCGGTGGTGCCGATCTCTTTACTGTTCATCCACATGATGTATTAACGAAGCCTACGGAGCAATCTATTCGTATTGCCCGTAATGTATCATTAATTTTAAAAGAAGAAACAAATGTCCTAAAAGTAACTGATCCTGCAGGTGGTTCTTATTTCATTGAGTCGTTAACAGCGGACTTTGTGAAAGAAGCATGGGCATTATTTTTAGAAATTGAGGCAGCTGGTGGAATTGATGAATACACAGCATCTGGTAAACTGGCAGAGGAAATAGAAAAATCCTATCGAACTCGTATAAATGCTGCAGAAACACGCAAGCAATCATTAATTGGAACAAACATTTATGCTAATCCAGCCGATGCCCTTGAACAGGAAACAAATCCATTATTTGCTGACATTAAGCGTATCGCCATTCCATTTGAAAATCTGCGTGGAAAAATGACAGCAGCCCATGTCCAAACAGGCATTCTAGCAATAGGTACATTAAAAAGCGCTAAGCCACGTGCCGATTTTGTAGCTGGTTTCTTAAATACGGTTGGCCTAGTTCCCGAAAAAAGCGAGCCAGTAACAACTGTTGAAGAGGCAGTAGCATGGCTAAAGGCAACAGAGGCTAGATATGTGGTGATTGCAGGTAATGATGAAGATACAAAAGAGCTTGTACCAGCCATTTTAGCTAATAAACCAGCAGATGTGATAGTAGATGTTGCTGGTAAATTTAAAGACGAAGAAGAAGTATGGTTAGCAAATGGCTTAAACGGCTTTATTTTCGCAGGACAGAACATCATTGAAAAATTACAGTCTGTGTTCGCGAGCATGAAGGAGGTCCAACGATGAGCAAGCCAAATTTTAATGCAGTAGAAATAGAAAAAGTTTTAACAACTGAAGCACCTCAAGCGTCTGAAGACAAATTTATGACGAATGAAGGAATTGAAATTAAAGATATCTATACAAAAGAAGATATTAAGGAAGCTAAACATTTAAACGACGTAGCTGGTATTGCACCTAATACACGTGGTCCATACCCTACCATGTATGTAGCTCGTCCGTGGACAGTTCGACAATATGCAGGTTTTTCAACTGCTGAAGAATCTAATGCCTTTTACAAACGAAACTTGGCAATGGGGCAAAAAGGGCTTTCTGTAGCATTCGACTTAGCAACACACCGAGGCTATGACTCAGATCATCCACGTGTAACGGGGGATGTAGGGAAAGCTGGTGTAGCTATCGATTCTGTTGAGGATATGAAAATCCTTTTCGATCAAATACCGTTAGACCAAATGTCCGTTTCTATGACAATGAATGGAGCAGTATTACCAGTTCTTGCATTCTATATTGTAGCAGCGGAAGAGCAAGGGGTAACTCCAGAGAAATTAGCAGGTACGATTCAAAACGATATTTTAAAAGAATACATGGTGCGTAATACATATATTTACCCACCAGCTATGTCGATGAAAATTATTGCTGATATTTTTGAATATACAGCAAAGTATATGCCTAAATTTAACTCTATTTCGATTTCTGGTTACCATATTCAAGAAGCAGGCGCAACAAATGACATTGAGCTTGCGTATACATTAGCAGATGGCTTGGAATATGTACGTACAGGGTTAAAAGCAGGGATTGATATTGATGCATTTGCGCCTCGACTATCGTTCTTCTGGGCAATTGGCATGAACTATTACATGGAAGTTGCTAAAATGCGCGCAGCACGTCGTATTTGGGCACAGATGATGTCAACGTTTAATCCGAAAAATCCAAAAACATTAGCATTGCGAACACATTCACAAACATCTGGTTGGTCTTTAACCGAGCAAGATCCATTTAATAATGTTGCACGTACGCTAATCGAAGCGAATGCTTCTGCGATGGGGCATACACAATCTCTTCATACGAACGCACTAGATGAAGCAATTGCCCTTCCAACCGATTTCTCTGCCCGTATCGCTCGTAATACTCAGCTATTTTTACAAGAAGAAACAGCGATGACGAAAGTGATTGATCCGTGGGGTGGTTCATACTACGTCGAGAAATTAACAGACGAAATCACAAATTCCGCTTGGGCACTAATCGAAGAAATTGAAGCCCTTGGCGGAATGGCCAAAGCAATAGAAACTGGACTTCCAAAAATGAAAGTCGAGGAAGCTGCGGCTAAACGTCAGGCGAAAATCGACTCTAAAACGGAAACCATTGTCGGGGTAAATAAATATCGTTTAGCAAAAGAAGAGCCAATTGATATTCTCGATATCGATAATACAATTGTACGCCAAAAGCAAATTGAACGTTTAGAAGCAATGAAGGCAGCTCGAAATGAAGCGGAAGTGCAAAAACATTTAGCTCGTTTAACGAAAGCTGCTCAAGATGGGGAAGAAAACTTACTTGCTGTTGCAGTGGATGCAGCGCGTGCACGTGCCTCTTTAGGTGAAATTTCTGATGCCATCGAAGCGGTTTCTGGACGTCATAAGGCCGTAATTCGCTCTATTTCTGGTGTTTACTCTGCAAACTTCTCTGATGAGGAGCAAATTGCAGAAGTAAAACAAATGACAGAAGAATTCCTTGAAAATGAAGGTCGTCGTCCACGTATTTTAGTAGCCAAAATGGGACAAGATGGACATGACCGTGGTGCTAAAGTTGTTGCAACAGGCTATGCTGATTTAGGCTTTGATGTGGATATTTCACCATTATTTATGACACCAGCCGAGGCAGCTCAAATGGCTGTTGAAAATGATGTTCATGTCATTGGGGTATCATCTCTAGCAGCAGGTCATAAAACATTGGTCCCTGAATTGGTTGCAGAGCTTGAAAAATTAGGACGTGGAGATATTATCATTATCGTTGGCGGTGTTATTCCAGCGCAAGATTATGAATTCCTTTATAATACCGGCGCAGTAGCTATTTTTGGACCAGGTACAGTAATTCCTGTATCCGCACAAAAAATTATAGAGGAAATCTACAAACGTTTAGGCTATGAGGAAGTGTCTGAATAATGGACAAAAATAAAGAAATGGAAGACAGTGCGCTATTTGTCATGGACGGAGTCGAGGCAACTCACGACGGTATGCAATATGGTACACCGAAAAAATTCCGAAAGAAAAAGGCCGACAATTTGAATATACGAGAGCTTGCACAACAGGTACGTGCGGGCTCTCGCACCCATTTGTCAAAAGCCATTACCCTCATAGAAAGCTCTAATGCAACCCATAAAGTGCAAGCACAAGAGCTATTACAGGAGCTTCTCCCGCATACAGGGAATAGTATTCGAATAGGCATTACAGGTGTTCCAGGAGCAGGGAAGAGTTCCTTCATTGAAGCTTTCGGAACAATGCTTTGTGAAATGGGGAAACGAGTTGCTGTCCTTGCGATTGATCCAAGCTCTTCATTATCCGGAGGAAGTATTCTTGGGGATAAAACGCGCATGGAGGAGCTCGTCAAGAAGCCTACTGCATTTGTCCGTCCATCCCCATCAGCAGGTACCCTAGGGGGTGTTCATAAAAAGACACGTGAAACAATGTTAGTTTGTGAAGCGGCTGGCTATGATGTGATCTTAATTGAGACTGTTGGTGTTGGGCAAAGTGAAACCTATGTCCGTGGGATGGTTGATTTCTTCCTATTACTCGTTTTAACAGGGGCTGGCGATGAGCTGCAAGGCATGAAAAAAGGAATCATGGAATTAGCGGATGCCATTATCGTGCATAAAGCTGATGGTGATAATGTTCGTTTAGCCAAAAAAACAGTTGCAGAGTATAAGCAAATTTTACATTTTTTACAGCCTGCCACACCTGGTTGGATGTCAACATCGATGCCAGTGAGTTCACTAGAAAAACGGGGACTTGATAAGGTTTGGGCGACAATTGAACAATTCAAACAAATTGTGGAAGACAATCAATATTGGGCTACTCGACGTCAAAATCAAACAAAAGAGTGGTTCCAATCTATGATTACTGATCATCTAATTGATTTATTTTATGGGAATCCACAGCGAAAAGCCCATGTACAGCTGCTTGAACGCCAAATTTTAAGCGGACAATTGACAGTCACACAGGGTGTTGATCGTTTATTTAGCGAAGAGCAGGAAGACAAGTAAACTAGTCATATTGAAATCTTAGTAAAATCAAGTGATTTGTGTTGAGCAAGAAGGTGCACAAATTCTTTGCAAACTGCTATGATAAGAGATGTATGAGCGTCAAATACCAACTATATAAAATAAAGCTAAAATGACGCCGACTTGAAAGGAGCTATCGCTATATGAATATGGATTACGATTTATTTATGCAGGAAATTTTAAAAACAGCACGTGCTGAAATTGAGGCAGCTGGTTACGAACAACTTAAAACACCAGAAGCTGTTGAAGAGGCGTTTGCTCGCCCAGGTACTACATTAGTTATGGTTAACTCAGTATGTGGTTGTGCGGGTGGTATTGCTCGTCCAGCAGCTGCACAATGCGTACATTACGATAAACGCCCAGATCATTTAGTAACAGTATTTGCAGGGCAAGATAAAGAAGCTACTGCAGCAGCACGTTATCATTTCGGGGAAGATCACTTACCTTCTTCACCATCATTCGTGCTTTTAAAGGATGGACAAGTAGTAGCCGAAGTTGGTCGCTATGAAATCGAAGGGCATGACCCAATGTCAGTTGTAACAAATTTACAAGCTAACTTTGAAGAATACTGTGACGAACTGTAATTCTATTCTTGTATAAGAAAAATCATTAAATGTAAGTAGAATAGCCACATAGATAACTTTATCTATGTAGGCTACCTACTTATCTCCATATATAGTGAGTTCCGTTATTATTAAAATTTTTGTAATATTGGCTAAATGATTAGCTATATGAGTGAAGAGTACTAAAGGATGGGAGGCAGTCGGCCTGAAGAAGTTTTCAATCGGCTATCGAACGTTAAAAACAGCAATCGGTGCAGCAATTGCAATTGCCATTGCTCAATATTTTGATTTAGCCTCGTATGCATCTGCTGGTATTCTAACCATATTATGTGTGCAGCCTACGAAAAAGAAATCCATTTATGCAGCATATACACGATTGGTCTCAAGTATTATTGCGATGATTTTTGCTTTTGTGAGCTTTGAGCTTTTTGCTTATCATCCACTTACATTAGCGGGTATGTTAATACTGTTTATACCAACCATCGTGTCGTTAAAAGTTGCAGACGGATTTATTTCCAGTGTCGTCATTATTATGCATATATACGCTGCTGAAGGTTTTTCGCTGGCACTTGTTTATAATGAATTAGCATTAATGGCTATCGGTTATGGAACGGGAATTGCCATTAATATGTATATGCCAGACATTCAAAAGGAATTAAATTACTATAGAGTTAAAATTGAGGAGCTTTATAGTAAGATTTTTATAGAAATTGCAAGCTATTTACGACAAGGAGATATGCTGTGGGATGGGCATGAAATCATAGAAGCGATAAAAACATTAGATGATGCCAAGTCTTTAGCATTTAAAGATGTTGAAAATCATTTTATGAGACGAAAAAATGATTACTACAAGTATTTTGATATGCGTGAGCGGCAGTTAGAAATTATTGAAAGAGTACTTCCAAAAATTACAACATTACCTGTTATAGTACAAGAGGCTGAAATTGTGGCAGATTTTTTACAAGACCTTGGTGAGCATGTTCACTCTGGAAATACAGCGCGACATTATCGAGAAAAGTTAGAGCAGGTTAAACATGATTTTTCACAGTTACCTTTACCACAAAATCATGAGCAATTTATCGCCCAGGCAGCCCTCTATCAGTTTATAGAGGAAATGGACAGGTATTTAGAAATAAAGCAATCATTTAAGGGTTTAAAGGTCAAAAAAGAGCGCCCACAGTAGTGTGGACGCTTGTGCCTTGCCTTAAACTAGCATAGATAATCCGAATGCTAGAGATGAGATTAGCATAATCGCTATCATGCTATAAACAACAATTTTTTGAAACTTTTTATTACTCATATGCTCGTTCGCTCCTTCTTTTCTTATAAATAGTTTAGCAAATCTGAAAAATTTCTCAAGTAGTAGAGTTTTGACAAAAAAGTCTGTAAAATAGAGTATGTACCATAACAGAAGGAGATGTCACCATGGAGAAAGTAGACCATATTGGGATTGCGGTGCGCGATCTTGATGAACGCATTACATATTATACAGAAACTTTAGGTTTAAAGTTGTTGAAAGTAGAAGAAGTAGAATCTCAACAGGTTCGTGTGGCATTTATCGACGCAGGCAACGTAAAAATAGAGCTATTAGAACCAATGAGTGAAAAGAGCGCCATTCATGGATTTATTGAGAAACGTGGAGAAGGCATTCATCATGTGGCCTTTGGAGTAACAGGAATTCGTGAGCGTATGGCAGAGCTTCGGGAGAAAGGTGTACGTCTATTATCCGACGAGCCAGGGCCAGGTGCTGGTGGTGCAGAGGTTGCGTTCATGCATCCGAAATCTTCATTCGGTGTGTTATATGAATTATGTGATAAAAGTGGAAAAGGGGATAAGTGATCAATATGGATATGTTCGACAAAATCAATGATTTATATGATCGTAAGACGGTAATTGAACTTGGTGGTGGCTATGAGCGCATCGACAAACAGCACGAAAAAGGAAAATTAACAGCTCGTGAACGTATTGAATTATTGCTAGATGATGGCACATTTTTTGAAATCAATCCATTTATTACGCATCGTACAGTAGATTTCGGGATGGACAAAATGGAAGGTCCTGGTGATGGTGTTGTAACCGGTTTCGGAAAAATCAATGGCCGTCCTGTATACTTATTCTCTCAAGATTTCACAGTGTTTGGTGGAGCTCTTGGTGAAATGCATGCGAAAAAAATGGCGACGGTAATGGACCTAGCTGCGAAAAATGGTACACCATTTATCGGCATCAATGATTCAGGTGGCGCACGTATCCAAGAGGGTGTTCTTTCTCTTGATGGTTATGGTCACATTTTCTACCGTAATGCGATTTATTCAGGGGTGATTCCGCAAATCTCTGTTATTATGGGACCATGTGCTGGTGGAGCGGTATATTCTCCGGCTATTACTGACTTTATCCTAATGGTTGATAAAACATCTCAAATGTTCATTACAGGACCTAAAGTAATCGAAACCGTAACGGGTGAGAAAATCTCCGCTGAAGATTTAGGTGGTTCAAAAGTCAATAATGCAGTAAGTGGAAACGCTCATTTCCGCGCACCATCTGAAGAAGAAGCAATTGATCAAATTAAGAAACTATTAAGCTATTTACCACAAAATAATAAAGAAAAGGCACCTCGTCAAGCACGTCCTGAAGGGGATGACTACCGTCCAGAAATCGTGGATACAGTGCCAATTGAAACAACGCGACCATATGATGTACGAAGAGTTGTAGAACAAGTAGTGGATGAAGATTCGTTCATGGAGGTTCACGCAGAGTTTGCAAAAAACGTAGTTGTTGGTTTTGCACGTATTGCTGGTGAATCAGTTGGACTTGTTTGTAACCAACCAAAAGTACTTGCAGGTGGATTAGATATTGATTCTTCTGATAAAGCGGCTCGTTTCATTCGCACGTGTGATGCTTACAATATTCCAATCATCACATTTGAAGACGTATCTGGCTTCTTCCCAGGTGTTAAACAAGAGCATGGCGGTATTATTCGTCATGGTGCGAAAATCCTTTATGCTTATTCAGAAGCGACAGTACCAAAAATTACAGTTATTTTACGTAAAGCTTATGGAGGCGCTTACGTTGCCTTAAACTCTAAATCTATTGGTGCAGACCTGGTATTTGCTTGGCCAAATGCTGAAATTGCTGTTATGGGTGCAGCAGGTGCCGCGAACATTATTTTTGCACGTGAAATAGCGAAATCGGATGACCCAGAAGCGACACGTGCTGCCAAAATTGAAGAATATAAAGAAAAATTTGCAAACCCTTATGTTGCAGCTTCACGTGGAATGGTAGACGATGTTATCGATCCTCGAGATACTCGTATTAAGCTAATTCAAGGACTAGATATGCTAGCAAACAAACACGAAACTCGTCCAGAGAAAAAACACGGTAACATTCCACTATAAAAAAACAAACCTAGTAGCGTGATAGTTACTAGGTTTTTCTTTTTTTAAATGAAACATTTTTCCTTGTCATCCGTACTGATAGATAAGAGGAGTTGAGATGAATGGAATGGCAGCAATTACAAACAGAGCAAGAAAAGATTCATGCACAACTAAGAAAAGCATCCAGATTAAAGGAGCAAAGTCAGTTACTGAATAGCCAAATTGAACTTACACAACAGGAAATAGACCAACATACAGCAGCACTCAATCAAATTCGATCCAAACTGGATAAATTAGATAGTTTCTCGTTTATGAATATGATTCGTACGTGGACTGGACAACAAGATGAGCTTCGTGCAGAAAAAATTGATAAAGCAGCGGTACTTGAATTAAAGATGAATGAAGCAAAAAAAATGCAAGTTGACTTAACTGAAGATAACATTCAAGTAAAGCATAAACTAACGCAAATAGATGAAGTGGCCTTACAACAAGCACTGAAACAGGTACTTTCAAAAAAGAACAAGTACTTACAGCTTCATGATCCAGCACAAGCAGCTAGACTAGAGCATTTAGCAAATGAAGAAATGTTAACCAAACAACTGATAACAGAAATCCAAGAAGCTGAGGAAGCAGGAGAAGTAGCCTTAACAAAGCTAGGGCAAGCGGCAGCTTCATTACATTCTGCCAGCGGATACTCCACTTGGGATACTTTTTTTGGCGGTGGACTCATTGCCACTCACTTAAAGCACGATGCACTCGATCAATCGGAGAACTACTTACACAGTGCTCAAATTGCCTTGCAACGTTTTCATAATGAATTATTGGATGTTCATGAGATGTCAACAAAATCACTCCATGTGGAGACAGATGGTTTCGTTAAATTTGCTGACTACTTCTTTGATGATATTTTTTCAGCCTGGTCTGTCCATTCTAAAATTTCAACTGCAAGGGAACAGGTATCACGTGTGCAAGATGATGTACATAATACAATTTGGCGCTTACGGGATAAACATAACAAAGCAGTGAGCTATCTACAAACGATAATAGAAGAAAAAGAGGCTATTTTAAATGTCTAAGGAAAGTCTGAGGATTTTTTTCTCGGACTTTTAGTCTGTCGGATTGTTCAAGTGATTTCAACTCTTCTGACGTTGTGCTAAAATAATACGTATACTATAACGTGGAAGAACACGTAAACTAAGGGAGTTTTACAACATGACAAGTCGTTTAGTAGAAGAGTTTTTTGAGCTCGTTCAAATTGATTCAGAAACAAAGTATGAACAAGTAATTGCACCAATTCTTGTAGATAAATTAACTGCACTTGGATTTACAGTCATCCAAGATGATGCACATACGCGTAATGGACATGGAGCAGGCAATATTATCGCCACTTTAAAAGGTACTCTAGATGTGGAGCCAATCTATTTTACTTCTCATATGGATACAGTTGTTCCAGGGAAAGGCATTCAACCATCCCTGCGTGAAGATGGTTATATCGTATCCGATGGTACGACAATTTTAGGTGCTGATGATAAGGCAGGCCTAGCAGCACTCTTTGAGATGGTCAAGCGATTAAAAGAGCAAGATATAGAGCACGGAGATATAGAATTCATTATTACCGCTGGTGAAGAGAGCGGTCTTGCTGGTGCTAAAGAGTTAGATCCATCTAACATTAAAGCAAAGTATGGCTTTGCGGTGGATAGTGATGGCAAAGTAGGTGGGATCGTAACAGCCGCACCATTCCAAGCGAAAATTTTTGCAAAGATTATTGGCAAAACGGCACATGCTGGGGTTGCTCCTGAAAAAGGTATTTCCGCTATTACAGTAGCATCTAAGTGTATTGCTCAAATGAAGCTTGGGCGTTTAGATGAGGAAACGACAGCTAATATTGGACGCTTCGAAGGTGGCCAAGCAACGAATATCGTATGTGATGAAGTGACGATTCTAGCTGAAGCACGTTCCATTGATCAAGCTAAATTAGATGCCCAAACAAAGCATATGCAGGAAACATTTGAACAAGTTTCCGCTTCATTAGGCGCACGTGCAGAAGTGGAAGTGAAGCTTATGTATCCTGGATTCCGTGTAACAGAAACAGATAAAGTTGTGCAGGTTGCTATGGAAGCTGTTCGCAATATTGACCGTACACCAACATTAGGTATTTCTGGTGGAGGATCGGATGCGAATGTGATCGCAGGATTTGGTATTCCTACAGTGAATTTATCTGTCGGATACGAGGATATTCATACAACAAATGAAAAAATACCAGTCGAAGAATTAGAAAAATTAGCAGATTTACTCGTTGAAATCGTCAAGGAATCTGCAAAAAAATAACAGTCGAATAGAAGGATGTGAACGCATGGAAAGTGTCAAAGCAGTCGTTTTTGCTTGTGGGACAGAGGAATATGCGGTACCTGTAGAGCAAGCGATATCAATTGAAAAATTAGAGCATGTAACACCTATTCCTCATTTACCGAACTATCTTCTAGGCTTTACAAGAATTCGAGGTGAGCTTGTACCCGTTCTCGATTTTGAACGAATACTATACAACCGCTCCTCCAATACAGCAACTGCTCGTATTATTGTGATGAATACGGACGTTGTCAATTATGGATTACTTGTTACAGAGGCTCGTGAAATTCTTGATTTTGATGATTCCATACTGCAACAATTGGGTCTTGTCAATTATAGTAAAACGCGCTACTTTACAGCTGTAGCTAATCTAGAAAATCGTATGATAACATATGTTGATCCAAAAATACTGGTTAATTCATTAGAGGGCATTCGGGAAATTATCGATTATTTACACAAAATGCTTGAAAATGAAAAGGAAAACGTAGAGGCTTAAGTACTCTACGTTTTTTTATATTTGACTAGTAAATTTAACCTGTATTTTATCGTTTTTACCTGATCATACATGTGACAATTATGCATTATACCTACAGACAAACCGTTGCTAGCCGCGTATGATAATGAGTAAGAAAAAACTGAAAAAGGCAAACTTCACCGAAAGGGAAGGACGCAAAGCCATGAGTCTAAACACTATTTTTTCAGTGCATGATTGTCAGGTTGCCAGGTTCTGTTCTAGGAGCCGTGGCGAGTAGAATGGAGTTAGTTTGTATGAAGAGACAATTAAAGTTGTGGACAGCACTAATCGTCATCATGATTAGTTCATTAGCTTTATCAAGTGGAAAGGTTGATGCAATGGCTACACAGGAAAAGGCTACGTGGCTGTGGGATACATCCCTCATCATGGATGACCAAGAAAAAATATTATTATTTTTAGAACATAACGATGTTAAAAAGGTTTATCTGCAAATCGATCAAGGCATAGCGAACGATGACTATAAGCAGTTTATTAGCAACGCTTCTGACAAAGGTATTCGCATTTATGCATTGGATGGTGCTGCAAGCTGGGTTTCAGCTGAGGGTAGTCGAAGCCAAGACGAGTTGTTTAATTGGTTACATACATATAATGAGAATTCAACTGAATCTGAGCAATTTTCTGGGGTTCATCTTGATGTTGAACCTTATTTAAATAGTGGATGGAGCTCACATCAAGCACAAACGATAGGATCCTATCAAACACTAATAATGAAAGCAAGTGAGCAAGCAAATCAGTTACAACTTACTTTAGAAGTAGATATGCCATTTTGGTTTGATGAAGTTCAGTATCATAACGAATTTGGAAAAGGGTTATTAGCTGATTGGGTCATTGACCATGTGGATAGTGTGACGATCATGGCCTATCGCGATGCTGCAAAAGATATTATTTCTATTGTTGAGCATGAAATTGCTTATGCTTCCACGGTGAATAAATCGATTGTAATTGGTGTAGAAACAGGCGCTTCAGAGGAAGGGCAAAATATTACTTTTTATGATAATGGAGAAGCTTATATGAATGAACAGCTTATACTTGTTCACCAACATTTTTCAAATAACGATGCTTTTCATGGAGTAGCCATTCATTATGTGGAGAATTGGATGACCATGCGGCCATAAAAAAAGTCCTTCCAGTGTAAAACTGGAAGGACTTTTCTATTGGTATTAGGACAGTCGACCACTGTAGTCCTCGAATTTAAATTCACGAATGACTTTAATACCTTCTTCATCATTATAAGAAACGATAGAAGGGAGGTTGACGCCGTTAAACATATGGTTTTTCACCATTGAATAATGGGCCATATCTGTGAAGACAAGTCGATCACCTGGTTTTAATGGCTCTTCAAACGAATAATCGCCAATCACATCACCAGCAAGACATGTAAGTCCACCTAAGCGATATGTGTGTGCGAATTCATTCGCTTGACCAGAACCAATGATCATTGGGCGGTATGGCATTTCAAGTACGTCAGGCATATGACATGTTGCTGACGTATCTAAAATAGCAAGGTCCATCCCATTTTTTTGAATATCAAGTACTGTAGCGACTAAATAGCCTGTATTAAGCGCTACTGCTTCACCTGGCTCTAGGTAAACAAGCAGGTTATACTTTTCTTGAATATAATTAATGATGTGAACAAGTTTCTCTACATCATAATCTTCACGTGTAATATGGTGGCCACCACCAAAGTTTAACCATTTCATTTGGTGTAAAACATCACCAAACTTTTCTTCTACTACTTCAATAATACGCTCTAACGTATCAGAGTTTTGCTCACACATCGCATGGAAGTGCAAGCCATCAATGCCGTCAAGCTGTGATTTATCGAAGTTAGCTAAAGTCGTACCAAGACGGGAATTTGTATAGCAAGGATCGTAAAGCGCAGTTTCAATTTCAGAGTACTCAGGATTTACTCGAATACCACATTCAATTGTTTTACCTGCAGATTTCACTTTATCCTTGTACTGTGCCCATTGGTTAAATGAGTTAAAAACAATGTGATCCACATATCCTAGAAGCTCGTCCATTTCATGCTCAATATATGCAGGAGCATAAACGTGAACTTCCTTGCCCATTTTTTCATAGCCCAGGCGTGCCTCATGCAGTGAGCTGGCTGTAATACCTGCTAAATATTCCCCAACTAAAGGGAATGTTGAATGCATTGAGAAACCTTTAAGGGCTAGTAAAATTCGGCAGCCTGTACGATCTTGAATTGATTTTAAAAGCTCAAGATTTTTTGTTAATAATCGTTCATCCACTACATAGGAAGGGGATGGAACTTTTGAAAAATCAATTGGTTTCATCGGCTTAATTCCTTTGCATCTAAATCAAGGTCAAGTAATTCTGGGTTATGGCTTTCTTGCCATGGTAGACCCCATTTATTTAGTGCATCCATGAATGGATCTGGATCGAACTCTTCCACGTTCCAAACACCCGGTTTACGCCATTGACCATTCATCACAAGCATTGCACCAATCATAGCTGGTACACCAGTTGTGTAAGAAATCGCTTGTGAACCAACCTCGTTATAGCACTCTTCGTGATCACAAACATTGTAAACATAATACGTTTTTTCTTTGCCATCTTTTAGACCGCGAATGATACATCCGATATTTGTTTTACCTTTTGTACGTGGTCCAAGAGAAGCTGGATCTGGTAATACTGCTTTTAGGAAGTGAATTGGTTGAATCATTTGACCTTCAAATTCGATCGGCTCAATTGATGTCATACCTACGTTTTCTAATACTTTTAAGTGTGTTAAGTATTTTTCAGAGAACGTCATCCAGAAGCGGATTTGTTTTAAACCTTTGATATTTTTCGCTAGTGATTCAAGCTCTTCATGGTATAGAAGGTAAATATCTTTTGGCCCGATTTCTGGTAGGTTATAAACTTCTTTTTTCTCAAGTGGTGCAGTTTCTACCCACTCACCATCTTTCCAGTAACGACCATTCGCTGTAATTTCGCGAATGTTAATTTCTGGGTTGAAGTTTGTTGCGAAATGATAACCATGATCTCCCGCATTTGCATCCACGATATCGATATAGTGGATTTCATCAAATTCATGTTTTTGCGCATGAGCTGTGAAAACGCCTGTAACACCTGGATCGAAACCGCTACCAAGTAATGCAGTTAAGCCAGCTTTTTCAAACTTCTCTTTATAAGCCCATTGCCATTTATATTCAAATTTAGCCGTTTCAGGTGGCTCGTAGTTTGCAGTATCCACATAGTGCACACCTGTCGCTAAGCAAGCATCCATAATCGTTAAGTCCTGATAAGGTAGTGCAACGTTAATAACAACATCAGGTCCGAAAGATTTTATAAGCTCAATAACCTCTTCTGTGTTGTCTGCGTCTACCTGTGCAGTATGAATTTTTGTTTTTCCGCCGTCTAGTTTTTCTTTTAGAGCGTCACATTTTGAAACAGTTCTACTTGCGATACAAATTTCCTCAAATACGTCCGAATTTTGAACACACTTGTGTACCACAACACTGGCAACTCCGCCAGCTCCGATAATCAATGCTTTACCCAATTGTCTACCCCCAAGTTCATAAAAGTATTGTCAAACAAGCTGATTATACAGAAATTTGATATAGTACTCAATCATTGTTTTAAAATTTTCTACAAAAAATTTTGTTTTTCTACAACAATTAGTCGTAATCAGAGGGGAATACCTCGAAAAAGAAGCCAATTGTGAATGAAAAGAACTAAACGAATCAGCCTATTTAGTAAAAAAATGAATTGAAATCAACTCATATCAAAATGTTTCTGTTAGGAGAAGCAGTTCGACTAAATCTCTTTAAAAAATAACTGTAACATCAATAAAAGAATGAAATAGGATTCTTAAAGAGCTAATGCTTTCTAACTTTACATAAAAATATCCCTTTTACACTAAAGGTAGAAAGGGAACGTTTTATAGTAGTAATGGCAAGTCAAGTTAGTTTTATGCATATTATTTCAAATAACGGTTTGGTATTTGTTGCTTCTCCTCTCCCCAAACATAAAAGAAGATCACGAGCAATGTACTTAAAAATCCCATCACTAGAGCATACGTACTGAGGGCTACATGCACTTGACTATGCACGGTATAAATGAAGATAGCTCCTATTGTTAACAAATTTCCCGTAATAAGCGATATAAAATGAAAACGTTTATTCATAGCAAGCCCTCCTATTTGTTGAAGTACTTTGCTTTCAAAATGAAGAAAGTTTACTTCAATTATCGCACAATTCAGAACTTTTATCCAACACTTTAAACTTCTAAGATAAATTAAAGATGCTTTTTTAATACATCTTTTTATAGTATGATGAGAAATAATAGGAAATATTCATAGATTATGACAAGAAAGGGGAGACGATGAATCGTGAAATTACGCAATTCATTAACTTTTCAACTAGGGACGATTATCGCTGGTATTTTAGTTGTTATGCTAGGGATCACTTCGCTCGCCACATACATAACTGCATACAATAAACTATATGATGCTGCTGGTGTAGAGGCCTATGGCTGTGCCAATATTACGACAGGTTTGATCAATCCAGAACAGATAGATAGGGCCATTAGCGGCGATCAAGCTGCACAGCAGCGTATTGGGAAGGATTTAAACTGGACAACGGGCCATAAAGATATTTTCCAAACACAATATATATTAGCCCTTGATGGTACATTAATAGCCCTTGATGATCAATTAGCTGAGAAAGGCTTTGCACCTGGCGATTCATTTTATGTAGACAAAGAAGCGCTTGAAAATTTGCTTTCACATCAACACCCGACATACTCACAACCATATACCTTTGCTGGGATGGAGCGTTTATCTGGCTATGCGCCTATTTTTAAAGACCACGACTCTAATAAAGAGATTATTGCCATTAGTGTTATCGATTTTGATGCCAATATCGTCAAGGAGCGAACTTGGGATGTCGTACGGAACGGTATATTAATTAGTATTTTCCCAATGCTTATTGCTTCTATCATTACTGGATTTTTAATCCGTCGAAAAGTAAAACCTATTACTGTCCTTATTCAGCAGGCAAAAGAAATTGCAAATGGTAATTTAGCTGTACCTGAAACTAAGATTAACAGTAAGGATGAAGTGGAGGATTTAGCGAATACATTAAATCGAATGACGGCTAATTTACAAAATATGATTATGACAATGCGTTCCACTTCCAATACTCTAACTAATAATGTAGATGAAACCGCTTCCACTTTGATGAATATGACTAATACAATTCAAGGTGTCGCTAATAATATTGAAGAGGTAACAAGTGCTGTGACTGCAGGGATGCATCATGCGGAAAATGCCACAGATGTTCTTACATCTTTAGCAGAAGATCTTCAAATGATTCAAAACAATGCCAATAAAAGTGCAGAGAATGCTCGACAAACAATGAATTTAGCAACAGAGGGTGAGCGATTAGCAAAGGATATAAGCAATGATATGGCATTAATTCATAGCGGATCAGGTGAAGTACGTCAGACAGTAGAAAACTTAGTTAGCTCTGCCACCAAAATCCAGACTATTACAACGTCTATCGCTACTATTGCCTCACAAACGAATTTGCTCGCCTTAAATGCTTCAATTGAAGCTGCTAGAGCAGGGGATCATGGGAAGGGCTTTGCCATTGTAGCAGAGGAAGTACGTAAGCTTGCTGAGCAATCCAATCAGGAGGTTTTACAAGTAGAGCAACTTATTGGGGATATTATGCAACATGTACAGCAAGTCATGACATCAACGAATAATAATACGCAATATATCCAAAAAGGAACAGAGACGGTGCGTTTAACAGCACAAGCTTTAGGAAATATTTCAACAGCAGTGGCTACTACAGTTGATGAAATGATTGCTATATCGAATGCCATGACCGCTGAAAATCAAAAATCAGCTCTTATTGTTCAAATGATTCAACGATTAACAGAATCGATTCGAGATATTGAGGAAACGATGAATATGATTACTCTCGCAGCACAGCAAACAACTACAAGTATTGATGAGGTTTCACAAGGTTCTAATGAAACAAATCAAATGGCTCATACACTAGAGCAACATGTTAAAGCATTTAAATTAAAAGAATTGTAGAAAGATTAGGACAGGTTATCTTTTTCTTACACTATGAAGATGGTACACTAACTATAAGATTTTTCTTTAGGTGAAGGCGAGGATATGAATAGTGGTTAATCGAATGGATGAGCAAGTTCAACAAATCAATGACTTATTTGTAAGTGGACAAGTAAAAGAGAGTTATCAACTAGCTGAAGATATACTTGCCAATGAAACCATTAAAGATGGGGAGGCTAAACAGCTCATTTTGCAACATGTTGCATTGCTTGAGGCAAATGGTTATGCCAATATACCGGCAACTACTGATGCGAAGGTGAAGCAAAGTGTAGAACGAACAGATGGCTCCTATCCAGAACGAGATGTTCTTGCTGCTTATATAGGTAGTCAAGATAGTGAACAGTTTGGAAAAGTAGTCGATGAATTATTAGCAGGGACCATTGAAGCACAGGCGAATGCTTATTATACAATGGCTGAATATTATGTCCTTGCTAAAGAACATGATAAGGCAACCGTACAATATGCTGAGGCCATCAAGCTACAGCCAAATAAAGCGCTATACTGGGGGGCTTTTGCACAGTTTTTAAATCGACATGAGGGAAGCCCCTATCTGGCGCTGCGCTTAATTGAGGAAGCTATTCTATTAGATGGTATGAATCCTCGTTGGCACTATATTCAAGGGAATATTTTTTTACAACTTATAGCCGCAACTAAAAATTTAAGCTATTTACCGGCCTTAGAAGAAGCATGGGAAAAAGCCAAAAAACGTTGCACAGCCAAGCAAGTTACATTGAAAATGGACCTAGCAAAATCAAACGATGTACTGGCTCAATGGAAAAAGCAGATGCTATAAATCTAGAAATATATTTAATATTGATAATTATTTCCTTTAAAGTATATTTATGCTACCATGAATGTATAAACGGACGTATGAAGCTTATCGATGACATGAAAGAAGTGTTTTTTTGAGTTTATATGTAGCGTATGTATTAGTAGGACTTGCCATTGCCATGCCTGTAGGAGCAATTACGGTAGAAATGACAAAGCAAGGACTCAAAAATGGTTTTATACACGGCTGGGCTGTGGGACTTGGTGGCATGACCATTGATATAGTATTAGTTTTTGCCTTGTATATGGGACTAGCTTCTATATTGGCTATGCCGATGGTACAACTACCCATGTGGATTATAGGGGCAGGATTTTTATTCTTGTTAGGGTATGATTCGATCAAGAATGCCGACCATGATATTACGTTGGTAGGAGAAAAAGTCACCAAATCGTTTTTTGCCTCTTATTTTAATGGCCTACTAGTAGCAATTTCACCTGGTAATCTCGTTTTTTGGGTTAATGTATTTGGAGTGGTTTTAGCGAAATCCTATGGACAAGGAGAGCAGACAAGCTTTTTAATCATTGCTGCTGGTGTTCTTAGTGGAATTTTACTCCACGATATCGGTTTACTAACGATTGTCTCGGTGACACGTAAAGCAATGAATCGTAAAATGATTAAAACATTTACCATTGTAGCAGGATTCTTGTTAATTGGCTTTGCTGGTTATTTTATATATGAATTTATACAAGCAATTAAGATTTATATATGAAAAGTGCGATCTAAAAAGATCGCACTTTTTTTATTGCGCAACAACCTCTGTACGCTCATCCATACACATGACTATTTCTTCTGCTACTTGCTGCGCTAACGAAAGTTCAGACGTAAAACCAACACAGGAACAATTCATTTCCCCTAAAATATAGCAATCTTCTCCCGCTTCATTTGTATCTAACATAAAATCAGCAGTCCAAATCAGCGGTAAATCATGATTCCCTAATAAGCTTGTCACGTGAGGGAGCTGTGCTAAAAAGTTTTCTACAAGCTCTGGCCATTCTTCGGGCTGATCATAACGATAGTGAGCACCTGAAAAGAGCGTTGCACTAAAGGCATCCTTCGTTTCAGCAGGTTTCTTATGTACGACATGAACAGGGTGATCTCGTAACATCAATAAACGGATTTCCCCCTCTGTAATACGTGGAAGAAATCGCATATCAATTAACATACCATTGGCACCAGTAATATACTGCTCACAAAACGTCATAAAGTCGCCAAGTTGCCAATATTCAACATGGTTATCTTTTGCTTCTGTACATTTAATTTGAGCATCAAGTGGCACTGCAGTAACGCCCTCGGCCAGTGGGTCCACCAAGTTTACTCGCCAAATGCCTTCACCAGTTGAACCACGGTTTTGCTTTAGAACACGTTCAGTCACGGCTAAGGATATAGGGAATTGTGTTTTGAATGCTTCGATTGTGTAGTAGGCAAATGTATCATCAGGTACTAAATTAGTCGTCGTAAGCTTTGATAACACATCTTTAGAACCGTAGCTAATCATGGCATCTGGATGTGGCATTCCTATAATTCCCGCTTGGCATAGCTCCCGCAACATTTCAAAATACTCTTCTTCATGCTGCAAGTTGCCTGGATTAATGCGGGATACATAGGCTACACCATGCTCTTTTACATACTCAAAAATTGCCTGTTTTTTAGTGACATCAAAGAAAAGAACCTCAGCATCTTGTCCTCGTTGCTTTAATGCATCCACCATGGGCATTGTATCTGGGCGATAGCCGTCTGGTCCTTTATCTGTGCCACCCTCAACCTCGAAAATAATAACTTTTTTATCCATAATAGTACCTCCCTTTGTCTGTTATTATGTTCAGTATAGTTGACAAAAAGGGAGAAAAGATATATGAAATATGTAAAATTTATGTATAAATTCATATTTTTCTATATCTATAATAGGAAGTATTAACTATTACTATTTTGAATTATCTGATTTTAAGATGTTTCGGGCTGTTTCTTTTGAAAAACTGTGAGGTATAAAATCATCAAGAGAATTAATAATGTCCCCAAAAACTGATAGCCTCCAAATGAAATTTTTAACCACCATACACTCGTGACGACAGCAGTTAATGGTTCTAGGCTTCCTAGTAAGCTAGATTCTTTTGGCGATAAATACTGCAAACTAGCAATATAAAACCAAAACGCAAGCATCGTGCCAAACACAATAATAAAAAGGAAATAAATAACGGTAGAAAAGGTCCAAGTTGACATATCAATAGCCCAAGGATGATGGAAAAAACTCATTACTAAACCACCTATGATCATAGACCAGCCAACAACTAATAAAGAGTGAAACTGTTGCAGAAGTGGCACGGCATATAGCGTGTAAAATGCAACTGAAAGTCCTGATAATACACCCCACAACACAGCCAGAAATGGAACTGATAAGGTCGACAAGGAACCGTTTGTTAAGAGCAAAAATGTTCCCACAAGAGTGAGTGTGACTGCAACGCCATCTTGTTTTGTTAATGGACTTTGCTTCGTTAAAAAGTAATAAGCCATGATAAACAGAGGTGCTAAATATTGTAGTAATGTTGCCACTGCTGAATTACCAATAGCGATGGACATCATATAGGTATACTGGACAGCAAGCATCCCAAGTAAACTAAATAAAATTTGTCTATATGCATTTTGCTTTGTCCGCCACACAACAAATATGGAGGCATGACGATGGGTAATTTTATAAACAGCAAGTAGTAGTATTCCAGCCAAAAGCAACCGACTAGAAACAAGCCAGCCTACCTCTATATTGTCCTGTTGAAACAGTCTCTGCGCTACGGTTCCTCCAATTCCCCAAAAACTTGCTCCTAGAATGACAAGTAATAAACCATATGTACGATTTTTCTTGATGGTTTGACCCATATCCTAACATCTCCTAAACTATCATGATAAAGTGATTATAATGGAATTAAATATGAAAAAATAGCGGTTCAATACTGTGAAAATATCAATATATTGAGGGATGTGAAAATTGTTGCCACACTTAAACATTTCGAAGGATTTACAAGAACTAACATTACATGGCACAAAGGAATTTCCAGTTGCCTTATATGAAACGGTCATGCGATTAGAAAGCATGGATTTCCTACCACTTCATTGGCATAAAGAAATTCAATTTGTTTATATAAAAAGTGGACGTGTCCAATATCGAGTAGGAACAGATGCATTTATATTGGAGGAGGGGGAGGGACTTTTTATCAATGTATCGGGATTACATGAAGCCAAACCATATCAAATTGAGCAAGCTTTGATTTATTGTGTAAATGTGGATGCAAAGTTGATGGGGGGACATGAAGGCAGCATCTTTCACTCTAAATATGTGCAGCCCTATATAACGACTAATCGATTGCCATATGTTAAGTTAACCGGGGAGTTATCAGAAAAAGTAGCGGATATAGCGGATATGATGCGAGAGCAGGTAGCATTCTTTGAGTTTAAGATATGGAGAGAACTCCTCTTCATTTGGGAATCGATGCTAACACAATCCATGCTAACAAAAGAAATCGTGGATTCTAGTATTATCGTACAGCATGAACGAGCAAAAGCTATGCTAGATTTTATTCACGCACATTATCACGAGAAAATAGCATTAGAAGATTTAGCTAGTCATGTTTACTTAAGTCGTGCCGAATGTAGCCGCTTCTTTAAAAAAATAGTGGGGATGACACCATTTAGCTATTTATTACAATACAGACTTCGCAAAAGCATAGAGCTATTACAGAATGATGAGCAATCCGTTACTGCCGTTGCGATTAATACTGGATTTAGTACAGTCAGTTACTATATTGAGAAATTTAAACAATATACAGGCTACTCGCCACATGTTTATCGCAGAAAGTTTCTAAGTGTGAAAAATAATTGAACTGAAATGGAAAGACGATAAACTTTTTTACTTAAAATATATACAAGATTAACCAATTGAAATAAAGTTTAATTAACAGTAGAAAGGGGGCTTAAGGAAAATGATCGTTTTAAAAAGAAAGCAGAATATATGGCTAGCCTTGTTACTATTAGTGCTAGCTAGCAATTTTACGCTCTATCATAGTGGATTAGGTTTGTCCATTTTACCCCTCAAAACGAACGGTGTAGTGATGGGTTCATTGTTTGACTTTGTTGTGGTCATGCCTGTGTTATATATGCTTTATAAAGGGAAATTCTCCTTAAAGCAGGCTATATTATTGGCCGCTTTTGGCTGTATTGCCGCACGCTTTATCATTCCCATAGAGCATCTTCAGCCATTTGTGGCCGTAACGTGGGCTGGTTTTGCGGTCGAAGGAACGGTTATTCTATTGGAGATTGTCCTTGTAGCAACCCTTGTACGATACTTGCCATCTATTTTAAAGGATGTTCGTGAAAGTTCCTTACCTGATCTCTTTTCATTTTCAAAGGCCGTAGAAAAGCATGCACCAAAGCATCCGGTTATTCAAATGATTTGTGCAGATTTACTAGTGCTTTATTATAGTTTTGCAAGCTGGAGAAGGAAAGAATCTCAAGGCTTAACTTTGCATAAACAGTCAAGCTATATCGCTTTTCAGCTTATGATTATTCATGGTATTGCCATCGAGACAATTGGTATTCACTGGTGGCTACATGAAAAATCCATGATCCTTTCGATTGTACTGCTTATTTTTAATTTGTATTCAGTTATTTTTTTTATAGCGGATATGCAGGCCATACGTTTAAACCCCGTATACGTCACTGAGGATACTTTATATTTATCTCTTGGTTTAATGAAACGAACAGAAGTCCGCTTTGCTCATATTGCAGAAATGGTTGAAGACAAAGGGCAACTAGAAGGAAAATTATCAAAGGATACGATAGATTTTATTGCCCGTGATTTTGGAGAAGCCTATCCACAATTTATTTTAAAAATGAAAGAACCGGTAGAAGTGACATTTATGTTAGGAATAAAAAAACACTATAACCAAGTAGCGATTAAAGCAGATCAAGTACAGGAATTTAGACAAATGCTAGAAAAAGGAATGTCCAAACACTTCTAGCGTAACAATTCAATAGCCAGCGTTTTGAATAGGTTAATCAAAACGCTGGCCTTTTTATTTAATCAAGATGGGCAATCGCATGAAGAATATCATCGCGGACTGCTTCCCAAAATTGCTGCTGAGCCGCATCACAATACGTATAAAGCTCTTTATGCTGAATATGGTCGTATAGAATAGCAATATTATTTTGATGAAAGTATAGTCGATGATTTAAAGCTTCTCGTTCATCTTCAATACAAAATAGTTTATAAATATCTGCAACACGTTCAAGCTTTGCTAGCTTTTGCGTCATAACCTCATATTGCACTTGATGAAAGCGTCCAACTGCAGACGACATGGATATTTTAGCTCGATGCTCTGCCTGTAATGTACGCAACTCCTCCTGACGAATCGCCACACGGTACCAAAATTCATAACGATGCGGTAACTCTTTTAATTCATAGGTGAGTAAGGATTTCAAAATAACATGTACTTGTTCATATGTATCGATAATCTTCTCTGGTTCTTTAAAAATGCCAAACATACAACCACCCCCATGTAGTTTAATACTACGAGTAATGATTAAAATCCTTTAAAAACATCCTAATAATCAAAAGGTTAATAATTCCTAGGTTCTTGAACTTTTCCAAAGTATGAAATTGTTTTATTGGGTATGACAGTAAACGCTAGATTCTTTCTCTAGAAGGAGGGGGTCTAGTGTTTTTTCTTCATTTAGGACGGAATTTACTGATTTTATTAAGGAAAATAGTAAATTCAGAAAAATAGAGAAATAGCATTTACAAAACAAAAATATTTATGTTAACTTAAATAATGAAGTTGGTTAACTTAAAAAAGGGGGGAAGTTAACAATGCAACATTTTTGGGTTGTAGGAACAGATACGGATGTAGGAAAAACCATTGTCACCACCATGTTAATGTGTCATTTACAAAGAAAGGGGTTAAACGTTACCCCATATAAGCCTGTTCAGACAGGGGAGGTAAATGACAATGGGCATGGCTATTATCATGATACAGCCATGTATGAAGCATATTCCTTACAGAAGCTTAAGCAAGGGCACATCAATAGTTATTCTTTTAGAGAAGCCGCTTCACCACATTTTGCTGCACAGCTGGAGGGACAGCAAATTCATGTAGACGAATTATTTCAGCACCTTCAAGGATTACAAGAATCCTATGATGTCGTGATATGCGAGGGGGCTGGTGGACTTTTTGTGCCGCTCACTGCTCCTAATGGTCCGACTTTACTGGATGTGATTGTTAGGAGCAAGCTGCCAGTAGTGCTAGTTACAAGGACATCTCTTGGGACGATTAATCACACATTGCTAACGATGGAGGCATTACATTCTCGTCAAATTAATGTGGCAGGTATTGTTTTTAATGGGGACACAGGTAGCAAAATGGAACAGGACAATATACAAACGATTTTACAATACCACCCTATACCTTATGCAATTATCCCGAAGCTAAATAATATGTCACAGCTAATGGAGTATTCCATAACACACACAACTTTGTTTGAAAGGCTTTTTGCATATGAATCAAGCATTAACTGACTTACAGAAAAGAGATGTAAAGCATATTTGGCATCCATGCTCGCAAATGAAGGATTATGAGGCGTTTCCACCCATTGTTATAAAAAAAGGACAAGGAGTATGGTTATATGACGAGCACGACCGACGTTATTTAGATGCCGTATCCTCTTGGTGGGTCAATTTATTTGGGCATGCTAATCCACGTATTAGCCGGGCTTTAAGTGAGCAAGCATTTACATTAGAGCATACGATCTTTGCTAATTTTACCCATGAGCCTGCAATAAAAGTAGCCGAGAAATTATCAGCTTTAGCACCAGAAGGCTTACATAAAGTATTTTTTGCGGATAATGGCTCTTCTGCCATAGAGGTGGCCTTGAAAATGAGCTTTCAATACCATATGCAGACAGGTAAAACAAAGAAAAAGCGCTTTCTCGCTTTGACGGATGCTTATCATGGAGAAACGATTGGGGCTTTATCTGTAGGAGGAGTAGAGCTTTACAATGAAGTGTACAAGCCTCTTTTATTAGATACTGTTCGTGCCAAAGGGCCAGACTGCTATCGTTGTCCATTTCACAAAGAGCCAGCAAGTTGTAATGCGCCATGTAGTCGCTTTATAGAAGATCAGCTCAAAGAACATCATGAAGAAATTACGGCTGTTATTATAGAACCGCTTATACAAGCGGCAGCAGGTATGAAAATGTATCCACCCATCTATTTGCAACGCTTACGAGCACTGTGCTCTCAGTATGATGTGCACTTAATAGCAGATGAAATTGCTGTTGGCTTTGGCCGCACAGGTACATTGTTCGCTTGTGAACAAGCGGGGATTTCACCTGATTTTATGTGTTTATCAAAGGGGCTTACAGGCGGTTATTTACCATTATCTGCTGTCTTAACGACGGACCAAATTTATCAAGCTTTTTATGACGATTATGGAACAATGAAGGCATTTTTACATTCTCATAGTTATTCGGGCAATACATTGGCCTGCCGAGTTGCACTTGAAGTGTTAACGATGTTTGAAGAGGAGCAAGTGATTGCAATGATTCAACAGAAAGGTGAGCGTATGCGAGAGTTAGCAACGGCTGCATTTCATGAGGCACCTTATGTAGGAGAATACAGACAAGTTGGTTTAGTGGGGGCTATTGAACTTGTTGCCAATCGAAAGACAAAGGAACCATTCCCTAGTGAAGAAAGAATTGGTTATCAAATTTACCAACGTGCTTTAGCACATGGTCTACTCATAAGACCTCTTGGCAATGTGCTGTATTTTATGCCACCGTATATTATTTCTGATGAAGAAATGGCCTTCATGATCGAAACAACAAAAGAAACGATTGAACAATTTTTCCAAGACAGGAGGGTTACAGTTGAGTAAACGTCACCATACATTAGCACTTGTCATGATTGCTATGTTTGCTGCTCTTACGGCAATCGGGGCTTTTATTAAAATCCCATTACCTGTCGTACCATTCACATTGCAAATTGTTTTTGTGTTTTTAGCTGGGTGCTTATTAGGTAGTCGCAATGCCCTTTATAGTCAACTTATTTATATTGGAGTAGGGTTAGTGGGATTACCAGTATTTACACAGGGTGGAGGTATTATGTATGTTTTGCAGCCTACATTCGGTTATCTGATTGGCTTTGCCCTTGCTGCCTATTGCATTGGGTTCATTATGGAAAGAATAAAGACACCAACAAAAATGCATTTCATTGGGGCAACGATTATGGGGCTTATCCTTATTTATGCTGTAGCCGTTCCTTATTTATATGTGGCTTTGAATTTCTGGTTAGACATGAAGTCAAGCTGGTCACACGTTTTCGCTATTGGTTTTCTAAGCAGCATTGTGGCTGACTTTTGCTTAGCTATCACATCAGGCCTACTAGCAGAAAGATTGTATAAAGTATTTCAGTCGGCAAGAAATGTGAAAATTTCACAAGTGGAAAGGGAGAATGTCATATGAATTATAAACAATTAGCGCAAGAAGTAATTGCTGGCAAAATCATTAGCAATGAGGAGGCACTGGCCATTTTAAATTGTGAAGATGATGAGCTATTGCAGCTGATGGATGGTGCTTTTGCGATTCGTCGTCATTATTATGGTAAAAAAGTAAAATTAAATATGATTATGAATGCAAAAAGCGGCTATTGTCCAGAGGATTGTGGTTATTGCTCGCAGTCGTCTAAATCTACTGCTCCTATTGAAAAATATCCTTTTATTTCAAAAGAAGAAATTCTAGCTGGTGCTAAACGAGCGTTTGACAACAAAATTGGGACGTATTGTATCGTAGCAAGCGGTCGAGGGCCAACTCGTAAAGATGTCAATGTTGTGAGCGAGGCAGTCGCTGAAATTAAAGAAAAATACGGTTTAAAGGTTTGTGCTTGTCTTGGCTTGCTGAAAGAAGAACAGGCACAGCAATTAAAGGAAGCTGGTGTGGATCGCTACAACCATAATTTGAATACATCCGAACGTCATCATGCTTATATTACTACTTCACATACCTATGAGGATCGTGTCAATACGGTGGAGATTGTGAAAAAGCATGGGCTCTCACCTTGTTCTGGTGCCATTATCGGTATGAAGGAGACGAAAGAGGATGTAGTCAATATAGCACGTGCCCTCCATCAATTGGACGCTGATTCCATCCCAGTGAACTTTTTAAATGCCATTGATGGTACAAAGTTAGAGGGAACAAAGGAATTAAATCCACGGTACTGTTTAAAAGTTTTGGCGTTATTCCGTTACATCAATCCTACAAAGGAAATCCGTATTTCGGGAGGTCGTGAAATTAATTTAGGGTCACTTCAACCGCTTGGCCTCTATGCAGCAAACAGCATTTTTGTAGGCGATTATTTAACAACAGCTGGTCAAGAGGCGAATAGTGATTATCGTATGTTGGAAGACTTAGGCTTCGAGATTGAATTAACACAAAAGCAAGAAGCAGTTTTTTGTTAACCTTATGAAATGAAATCTACTACTACAGCAAAACCGTACATTCGTACGGTTTTTTGCTTGAGACAGATAAAGTAAGGCAAATGACGGATGAGAGAAGCAAATCGGTGGATATAAATTGAAAAATGACGGATAGAGCTAACAGAGTTTACTGTTTTATGCCTATCAAATAACAATTTTCACAAATTGTTCAATGAAAGCGTTTTGAAATTGAACAGTTTGTGAAGACCTTCACATAAAGCTTTCTTTTCAAAAAAAACAGCGTAAAATAAGAATCAAGTAAGGAATTGTTATAAAACAGTTGACGATATGTAGCTCAAGTTTTGGTGGTTGTTATATTACAATAAAAACTAAGCGAAGGGAGCTTTTCACATGTGGGTTATTACAGTTTTTGATAAAAAGGATGTTCGGATTTTTGAGTATGCAAGTAAAAATGAGGCAACAGAAGCGATGTTAAAATTCAAGAAACATGCAGTTCTAACATATACAAAATAGGTTTTTAAGACATGCAGCCCTCTCTTCTTTGAGGGCTGTTTTTTAATAAACGACAATTGAAAAGGAACTATAAAGTGGGGATGATATAAGATGTAAGGCCGATCGACACATACATCAATCCAAGTAATACACTACAGGTCTTAGGATGACCATTCATTATTCGTATTAAAAAACCGTATAAGCGCTGTGTAAGCGTTTATACGGTTTCACTTTTTATAATATACTTGCTAAACGTTTAATTCCTTCACGAATCACTTCAGGTGTTGCATTTGTATAGTTAAGACGCATTGTATTCACGTTTGTTTTTGACGTGTAGAATGGATCACCAGGTACGAAGGCAACTTTTTGTTCCATTGCTTTATGGAAAACATCAAGGGCTGGTGTACCATCCTTCATTGTTGCCCAAATAAACATCCCTCCGTCAGGGCGTGTATATTCAACATGGGCAGGGAAAAACTCTTGCATTGCCTCAAGCATCGCATCTGACTGATTTTTATACAGCGCAATTATTTTCTTTACATGTTCCGCATAATCATTACTAGCTAAATAATCATAGATAACATATTGAGAGAAAATATTTGTATGAAGATCAGAAGCTTGCTTTGCTGTTTCGATATGCTGTAAAAGCTCTTTATTTTTCGTGATGATAAAACCAAGACGCATGCCTGGTGTGACCGTTTTAGAGAAAGAACCTAGTAAAATACTATTTTCTAATTTACCAGCACCGATATATGGAAGTGGCTCGCCTTGGAATCGTAACTCTCCATATGGGTCATCCTCAATTAAAGCAACATCGTATTTGGACACTATTTCGCAAATTTGCTCACGTTTTTCTTTTGAGTAAGTGAGCCCTGTTGGATTTTGGAAGTTTGGTACCGTATAAATGAATTTTACATTAGGCTGTTGAAGGGCGCGCTCTAATTCCTCTAGGTTAAGACCATCGTTTTCAAGTGTCACCCCATAGAAAGTTGGCTCACTTAATGTAAAGGCTTGAATCGCCCCTAAGTAACCAGGCTCTTCGATAATAATGCCATCGCCTTTATTGATGAGTACTTTACCAATGAGTTCAAGTGCTTGCTGTGAACCTGTAGTAATAAAGACATCATCTGCCTGTACATCTAATCCATGAACACGCTGATATTTCGCAGCAATGTATTCTCTCAGTGGTGCATATCCTTGTGTTGATGAATATTGAAATAAACGGCTGCCGTTTTCCATAATGGCATGGTCCACTGATGCTCTTAACGCGTCAATAGGGAAAGAGATTGGGTTTGGAAGCCCACCTGCAAAGGAAATGACATCCTCTGCATCTGTTACTTTCAAAATATTTCGAATAAATGAGGATGGGGTTTTTAAGATTCTTTCTGAATATTGCATAATAATCGGTCCTTTTTTTCTGATTTTTTAAAAATTATATCATTGTCATCGTGTGCATACAATATTATCATTGTATGCAAGACAATTAAACTATTGTATGCAAATTAACAGAAAGAAGGGCTTCTTCAATGCCTATTAATTCATTTGACGAATACCCAATGAGTTGGAAGCCAGATATTAGCCATATTTCGGCTCCATTATATATAGCTATCGCACATCAACTTGAACAAGATATCAAGGATGGAAAGCTAGCGCCAGGGACAAAACTTCCTCCACAGCGTGAATTAGCTGATTTTTTAGATGTCAATTTAAGCACCATCACACGAGCCTTCAAGCTCTGTGGACAAAAAGGATTAATTTATGCCTCAATTGGGAGTGGAACGTTTGTTTCAACGGATGCGGCTAGCAACAAAATGTTACTCCCCACGAATCGTGCCACGCCTATCATTGAAATGGGCTCAGTGTTACCAGATAATTTTGTAAATGATGATATTACACGATTTATGAAAAAGATGTTGAACGAACCTAGTTTTAGCAAGCTATTTCAATATGGACGACCAGAGGGAAATGCTTGGCAAAATGAAGCTGTCATGAAGCTTTTTGAATTGGTGAATTTTCAAACCGATCAACCTATTTTGCTCGGAGCTGGCGGACAAAATGCCATTGTGGGAACACTCGCCGCCCTATTTCAGCCCGGAGACCGAATTGGTACAGATCCTATTACCTATGCTGGCATTAAAACAGCCGCTAATATGCTAGGTATACAACTGGTGGCCATACAACAATGCCAGGGCGAGATGACAAGAGAAGGTTTATTGTATGCCTGTAAAAATGAACATATCAAAGGCATCTATGTTATCCCTGATTTTCATAACCCAACGACACATACGATGTCCGTGGAAACGAGAAAAATGATTGCGGAAGTGGCCAGAGCGAAAGATTTAATCGTTATTGAGGATGCCATTTATAGCTTTCTTAAGGAACGAGCGCTTGCCCCTATTGCTTCCTATGCTCCAGACAAGGTCATTTATATTGCTAGCCTGTCAAAAACGCTATCACCAGGATTACGGCTTTCTTTCCTTGTGACACCTCCAACTTTTCGCAAAAGAATTATGGAAACTCTCTATAATATCAACATTTCCATCTCTCCTATGATGCTGGAACTTGCTGCTAGATTGATTCATGAAGGGGTGGCGCAAACGATTTTAGAAAAACATCGAGCCTATGCTAGGCAGCAAAATGCGCTTGTTAATCAGTATTTAGGAGATTATCACATTTTAGGGGATGACGAATGTATTTTCAGATGGCTCCACTTACCTGACAAATTTACAGGTGTTCAATTTGAATTGTTAGCCTCCAAAGCTGGTGTACAAGTTTATGCGGCGGAGCGTTTCGCTGTTGGGAATACAAAGCCTGTGAATGCAGTTCGATTAGCCATTGCAGCACCAGAAACGCAATTGGAGCAGGCATTAATCATCTTAAAGGATATACTCGAAAGTAATGGTGATTATGCATTTGTTGATTAATGGATAGCAAGCGTATAATAAAGCTAAGAGAACAAAGAGGTGATTTAACATGACTCATAAAGGACGTGTAATTTTACATGTGGATATGAATAGTTTCTATGCTTCAGTGGAGCAGGCACATGATCCTAGCTTAAAGGGCAAGCCCATCGCAATCGCAGGTAACCCAAAGGAGCGCCGTGGCATTTTAGTAACCTGTTCCTATGAAGCAAGAGCTCTCGGTATTTATACAACAATGACAGTCCATGAAGCAAAACGTAAATGTCCTGAGCTCTTGTTATTGCCTCCGGATTTTCAAAAATATCGAGCAGCATCTAAAGAAATGTTTACGATTTTGCGTAGCTATACTCCTTTAGTAGAGCCTGTTTCAATCGATGAAGGCTACATGGATATTACAGAGTTAAGTAAGGAAAAACATGCGTTAAGTATTGCCCAGGAAATACAAGAGCGTATGTTAGCGGAGCTTGATTTACCTTGTTCCATCGGTATTGCACCCAATAAATTTTTAGCGAAAACCGCTTCTGATATGAAAAAACCGATGGGTATAACCATTTTACGGATACGTGATATTGAACAGCAGCTATGGCATCGTGAGGTTGTCAATATGCATGGTATTGGGGCAAGTACAGCAAAAAAATTAAATGCACATGGTATTTTTACAATTGGTGACTTAGCTCAAGCAGAAGAGTTTAAGATGAAGCAAATTTTAGGGAAGAATGGTGTGCGACTTCGAGCAAGGGCCAATGGGATAGATCATAGAGTAGTTGATCCCGAGGCGATTTTTGATACGAAGAGCGTAGGAAATTCAACAACATTACCAGAAGATGTGACAGATATTCGCACACTACATAAGACGATTGAAGGGCTATGTAAAAAAGTAGCAGAACGCCTTGATGCCAAACGTTTAGCTGGTTCTACGATCAGTATTCAAATACGTGATGCAGATTGGCATAATCACACGCGTTCAAAAACAATGTCCAATGTCCTTTATCGTTTTGAAGAAATTTATGATATTGCTTGTGCATTATTTGATAAGCATTGGGATGAATCTCCAGTAAGATTACTAGGTGTAACAGTTTCCAATGTGGTGGATCGTAAGGACTATACCCAGCAATTATCGATTTTTAATTATCAAGAGCATGTAAAAGATGAGCCTATTCTCAAAATAGTCGATGAAATTGAGGGGCGTTTTGGCAAGGGGATTATAAAACGAGGAGTAGATCTAGGGAAACGGTCATCTTATCAATCACAAACAAGCTTCAGTAAAGATTTTTTAGATGACCATGATTAAAGAGTGAATGAAAGCGGGTGTAAACATGTACTACAAGGAATATGGCGATACTAATAATCCGTTCATGATGTTTATTCATGGTGGGGGTGTTGGGGGCTGGATGTGGGATCAGCAAATTCAGTATTTTACCAATTATTACTGTGTAGTACCAGAGCTTATGTCACAATCCTCTTTTTCCATTGAGCAAAGTGCTAGAGAGCTGCTACTGCTAATTGAAGAAAAAGCTAATGGTAAGCCCATTATAGTAATAGGTTTCTCGTTAGGAGCTCAAATAGCTATTCAAATGCTAAGTATAAATCCAAGTTTAATTGATTTTACCATCATTAATAGTGCGCTTGTTCTTCCTTCTCCTGTATTAGAATGGATGCTACCACCGCTCATTCGGCTGACATTTCCGCTTATAAAAAATAAAACATTCGCGAAACTCCAAGCGAAATCTTTATATATCGATGACCATTATTTTGAACGCTATTATCGTGAAAGTTCAGCTATATCTGTCAATACATTAGTTCGAGTTTTACAGGAAAATATGTCGTTTACCATTCCCTCCGGTTTTCGCAAAGCCCAAGGGAAAATTTTAATAACAGTTGGAAACAAAGAGAAAAGTATTATGAAAAAATCAGCAATAGAACTAGTTCGCAGTCATCCCAATAGCAACGGTGTGTTATTGACTAACATAGGTCATGGAGTATCGTTAGCTAAGCCTGCATTTTTCAACCATTTTGTAGAAAATTGGATTCAAAAGGGTCATTTACCTGAGGGAATCGAGATTCAATAGAACTACTCCATTATGAGTAACCTTCCACATAATGGAGTTTATACGAAATTATTTACGAAAATAGTGTGGATATAAATCTTTATGCTGTAGCACCCATTCCTTCATTTCAACAATCATTTCTTCATAGCTTGGGACAACAAAGGAAAAGTCGTTCCTTGTATTTAGTAATGTTTTATTCACGTTAACAAGCTGATAGGGGAGAATGTCCAGTTTACTATCCAAAAAGTGTCGGTTACATAACTGAAGAAGTTCATATTTTGATATATTCGAAGTATGGACGAGATGATAGAGCCCTGTTAGTTCTTCATAGGTAGCACGTTCAATGGCTTTAGCTAATGTAATTGTTGTGACACCAGTCCAAATAGCACCTGTATAACCATTAATAGGGCCATCTTGTTGCATAAACCAATTGAATAATCCGATGCCGTTTTGTTTTAAATCAGGACCAATAATCGAATTACGAAATGTTAAATGCTTGTTTCGCTCAATTTCACCTAACCCTTTTGTGCGATCATAAAAGGTCTCCCCGTCTCGCATACTTTTTTCATGATAAGGGGCATTCTGCCCTGAAAAGACACAGTCTGTGCTTAGATGAATAAGCTTTGTTTGTTGATTTTCTAGGAGAGCTACAATCGCATGTGGTAGATAGCTATTTAGCAAAATACTTTGCGCGGGATTTGCATCACAAGCATTGTTTAAAACACCTATACAATTAATCACGACATCAAAATCATTGTCTTGCAGCAGGGATCGTAAAAAATTGGAGTCGGTTACATCACCTGTTATATTGTGTCCGAATGGGAAAGAAGTTCTAGAGTATGTTGTTACCTCATGCCCTTGTTCCCATAAATAGATAGCAATGGTGTGGCCAGCCATACCGGTAGCACCGAGCACTAAAAATTTCATGGTGTTCCTCCCGTCCAATGGAGAAGCTCTTTTTGAATAAGAGGTAATGTTAATAATTTTTCTTTAATATCAGCCACACTTAATCGTTGTGTATTGTTAGAGTTATATTCATCAGTTAAAGTAATTTTTGGAGAGCCCTCCTCGAGGTATTTTCCATAATTTAAATCCCGATTATCCGCTGGGATGCGATAAAATTTGCCCATATCAATGGCCTTTGCTGCTTCTTCTTTTGTACATAATACTTCATACATTTTTTCCCCATGCCGTGTCCCGATAATTTGAATGGTATTGTTTGCCTGAAAAATTTCAAGTAAAGCCTGTGCCAAATGCTCGACAGTTGCAGCGGGCGATTTTTGTACCATAATATCTCCATTTTGTGCATGTGAGAAAGCATAGATAACTAATTCAACTGCCTCCTCAAGAGTCATCATAAAACGTGTCATATTTGGATCAGTAATCGTTAAAGGTTTTCCTGCTTTTATTTGTTCGATAAATAATGGAATCACCGAGCCTCGTGAAGCCATGACATTGCCGTATCTAGTGCCACAAATAAGCGTTTGATGAGGATCAACCATTCGAGACTTTGCTATAAACGTCTTCTCCATCATTGCTTTGGAAATCCCCATTGCATTGACAGGGTAGGCTGCTTTATCTGTTGATAGACAAATGATTTTTTTCACACTTGCTTGGATGGCGGCAGTTAATACATGGTCGGTTCCTAAAATATTGGTTTTCACAGCTTCTAAAGGGAAAAATTCACAGGAGGGAACTTGCTTAAGCGCAGCGGCATGGAATACATAGTCTACGTTATACATAGCGTTGTGAATACTTTGTATATCACGGACATCCCCAATATAAAATTTTATTTTCGAATGCTGATAGAGCTTACGCATATCGTCTTGTTTTTTCTCATCCCTTGAAAAAATTCGAATTTCTTTAATATCAGTATTTAGAAATCGCTTTAAAACTGCGTTACCGAAAGAACCAGTGCCTCCTGTAATCAGTAATATTTTATCTGTAAACATTGTATGGTTTGTAGCACCTCCTGTATGTTGATTAGGATCATTTTATTTCAGGCCTTTTTCATGCAAATCACATTCAGAGTTTTCCCTAGGATAGTTGTACCAGTAGGCAAATTCATTTGTATATTTACAAGTTGGATTTTTATCCATGAGTGCACAGTTAAAATCCCAATCTCCCGCAATATCTTTCCGAATGGTAAACTTAGCATCACCGATAAAACTTCTTCGAATGATTTTAAACTGACCAGGTAATGAGTAGCGGTTGGATTCATCTTTAATAAATCCATAGCCATTTTTTATAATCATGTTGTAATAATAAATATCAAACTCACCATCTACCTGTGCGAGTACGTTGCGAATGGCAGGCAAATAATGATCATCGCTATCAATGATGGCTATATAGTCTCCTGTTGCCTCTGCAATACACCGATTATATGCAACGCTCGCGCCTAGGTTTGTTGGATGAACGATAATTTTTAAAGCCGCACAGTTTTTTTGATAGTCTTGTAAAATAGCTAATGTATTGTCAGTGGAACCATCATCTACAACAATAATTTCATAGGCATATTCTTTTGGAATGCTGTCAAGCATTGTTAAGATCCATTCTTCACTATTAAATGCGGGTGATAAAAAGCTGATTTTCATGTGATCCCTCCATTCTTTCATAATTAGTAGAGTTACTTAACCGAGCGGATTCTTTAATACAATATGCGTGAATATAGTGTGACTGTAGGCCAATGCTTGTTTTTAGAAGCTTTTGAGAGAGTAGTTTTTACATCTATCAAGCTCTTTTACTAGAGAAATGTGCTGCTAAGGGCGAAAATTTACTAAGTTGTGCACGTTTAACAGGGGGGGACATAAACTAGTTAGAGTGCTTTATTAGAAAGAGGGATACGATGTCAAAAAAGATCGCCTTTATTTGTAGCGTGGAGTCCTATAAACTTTCCGATGCACATATTTTCAAAGATTTATGCCTTGTACCTATTTTACTTGGGGACTACTTAGGCTATGAAGTGAGTATTGTTACAACAGAGATGAACGACGCCCTACTTCAACAATCTTTTCCTAATGTGAAATTTGAACATGTCCCATTTGGCATTGACTATGTGGCGAATATGAATGCCTATTTAGTGAAGCATGCAAAAGAGATCGACATAGTATTCGCTATCGGTCCCTATCCATCCTACCTTCCTATTCTCCAGACCTATAAGCACTATCATCCAGATGGGAAAATATATATGAAGTTAGATGTGAATCGATTTTGGCTAAACCGATTAAAAACCTATCCATATTTTCTAGAGTTACTAAAACTCTGTGATCTCCTCACCTCTGAATGTGTATCTATTCAAAAGGCCATTCAAGAGTTTTCACAATTAGAAATTAAACATCTGCCCAATGGCTTTTATGAGCATTTTTACACAGAGCCGGTGCCGTTTCAGGAAAAAGAAAATAGAATTTTAATGGTGGGACGCTTAGATTCGCCAGAGAAGCAAACTATATTGGCTGTTAGGGCTTTTCTAGCAGCACAAATTCCAGACTGGGAGCTTCGGTTAGTAGGTCCGATGTCTGCAACATTCCAGCAGGAGCTGCTAATGATACTGGATAGTCATCCACTTGCGAAGCAAGTGACTATCATAGGGCCCATTTATGATAGGGTGAAATTAGAGGAGGAATACCGTAAGGCTAAAATCTTTTGTTTAACGTCTCTAGTTGAATGCTATGCACATGTTTTTGTAGAAGCAGCTAAAAATGGTTGTTATATTGTGACAACTGATGTGGATGGTGCTGATGATATAACCCAGCAACAACGTTTTGGCACCATACATCCGACACATGACTGGGAAAGTATTGGCCGGACATTCCAGCAAGTCACGAAGCAGGAAGCATTGCTAGCAAATACTTGTGTAGAATTGCAAGCATTTGCACGAAAGGAACTAAACTGGCAGCAACTTGTGAAGAAGGTTGCTGTATATTTGGATGAATAAACGTAAATATTCTTTCTCTAAATAGTGGAGTATTCTTTTCTTTATACCATTATTTCCTATATAATAGATTCTAGAAATATAGGTTAGACAATCATGGGTAGACACAAGGGGAGACAGGAATGGAAATACTACAAGCAACAATGAACGAACTAGAAGACTTAGCAAAATTATTTGATGAATATCGCCAATTTTATGGGATTGATTCAGATATAAGTAGTGCCAAGGCATTTTTACAATTACGATTGGCTTTAAAAGAGTCTGTTGTTTTTGTAGCGCAGGAAGATGGTAGGGTGATTGGATTTACACAATTATATCCAACATTTTCCTCTGTCGCTTTACAACGCGCCTTTATTCTCAATGATATTTATGTAACCGAAGATGCTAGAGGCCTAGGGGTGGGCAAGGCATTGATGGAACAGGTATTTCAATATTGTGAGCAACAAGATGCTCGCTATGTTACGCTACAAACAGCAGCCGATAATGTAAATGCGCGTAAACTTTATGAAAAACTTCACATGAAGCAAGATGAATACTGTAATTATGTGAAATATTTTATGTAAAATAAACGAGCAAGCATCCTGTCTACGGACGGATGCTTTTTTGTGCTAAAAATCCCCTAGATCTATCATAATCTAGGGGAAATTAGGTTGGTTATTTAATTTCTAGCGTATAAGGTAGGGTACTTGCCTGACCATAATATTCACTGACTTCAATATAGTATTTACCAGCATCTAGTTCTACTGTACCTACCTCAGCATCTCCTGCCCCATAAAGATCTAGCGTTTTGACTGTTTTTCCATTTGCATCGATCACTCGGATGACGCCATCTAGTGATTTTTCTGTTTGAAGAGAGAATGTCACGTCGCGCTTTTGGTCATTGTTCCATTCAAAATAATCCTTATCACCAAATGGGATACCTGCATTTAAATACTGACTTGCGATCCATCGATCCTCTTTTTTCGTAAGAGCAGATGGTTTGGTTGGGATTCCATTCACTAATTTAGAATCGGCATCTTCGTCTGCTCGCTTATGGTCAAACAGCGTTAATGTATACGGTTGAGCGGACACTTGACCAAGACCCATGCTGTTAACAAGGATAAAATAGCCTCGATCTTTTTTAGCCGTAAAGGATGTGTTGACATCAGTTGTTCCCATCATTCCAAGGAGCATTTCAAGTATGTTGTCACCAAGTCCAAATGGAACTTCAGTTTCCATTTCCTTCGGATCAATTTTCATATTACCGTTCGTATCCTCGATAATCGCTCCTGCAAATTTCAAGTCTTTTTGCAGTTCATTTGGTAGTTGCGCTAATTGTTCATTTGTAAACGGAACCGAAGAAAGAAGCAGGCTCATCACTTCATCATTGCCTTCTTGCTTATAGTAGTAGTAATCTACATCATCTGAATAAATGAGATGATCTTTGTAAGTAGTACCCGGTTGAATTTTGAGGGCTTTTGCTTCCTCATTATTTTCCGGATTATAATCTGCTGGAATTTCACCTATTTTACTAGTTTTCAATGTGTAAGGATCAGCAGAACGTTCACCAGCATTAACAACAGCTACTACATATGTTTTGTCCTTTTTTAATGGAATGACCTTTGCTTCATTTTCATTACCGGCTGAACCAAGTAGTAGTGCTAAAATGCCGAGATCATTTGTTAAGGAAGAAACCGGAATTAATTCCTTTGCTTCCTCGTCATATTCAAACACTGTACCCGTAGGCATTTGGTTTGTACCTTTGTTAAAGCTAAAACTAAAGAGAGCGTCTTCCTTCGCTTTAAATGTGAAGAAATCTTCATCATATTCAGTTTGGAAATAAGCTTTTTGATCTTCGCCGATATCAAAGCGTATCGCCTGTTTCAGAATTTGATCAACATTTTCAAGATTGCCCGACGTCATAGGTGTCATTAACATACTCATCAGGCTATCCATTTCATTGCGTTTTTTTATGTTACTTGGTGAAATAGGTACTTGTTCCTCTGGGACGTTTTCTTCTAACATGGCTTCATCTAAAGGTAGTCCATCCTCGTCAGGAGGAAGGGTCACCACTTCACCTTTTAATGTGTAAGGAATCATAGATTCACTGATCGTTTCCTCTTTTTCAATGCCACCACTAAAGAACATCTCCATTGAAAACTCACTATTACTCTCATTAGATACACTTAATACGTATTCTTGATCTGGAACAGCATCGATTATCATGCTGACTGCTTCACCTTTCGCTGCACCATAAGCAGATTGTATTGGATAAGCTTCCTCTTCTTCAACTTCCTCATTTTCAGCTTTGCCGGCTTCTTGTGGTGGTATTGGAGAAAGGTCATCTTTTAGATAAAGCTCCATAGAAGCGGTAACACCTGGAATCCCAGTAAGATCAAATTTTAACGTCGTAGGTTTTTTTACAGAAAACGTGAAATAATCTTGATCTTGCTGTTGATCTTTTGACAGAAGGGTATAGTTTTTGCCTGCTGTACTATATGGGAACTTTTTAATGGGCTCCATTGCAGACTTATCCAATGTATCGATTGGCAGGTCCTTCGTCGTTTGTGCTGTAAAGACATAAGTAGATTTACCTTTTAAGCTATAGCTGCCATTATGATCTTTAACACCAACTAATAGTGTGCCTTTTTGATCTGCTTTAAATAAATATCCTTCTTTTTTACCTACACGAACATCATTCACATTGATCGGTTCTACATCACCAATCCCGCTATTTGGGTAGAAATATAGGTCAAAGGCATAATCATATTTATCAGCACCTTTTAATGTAAGCTGAGCATATTCATCCTGGTCTAATTCAACCTTGTACCATTTTATCTCGTCCTGTTGCTCAAATACACCTTGTTCCGTGTTCAACTTATTTTTAGCTAGTACTTTGGCATTTTTAAGCTGATTTTCCTTAGTCTCTGAATAATGCTTAGGCAGTTTATTTAAATCAAACTGTAATGCTTTTACAGGATCTACAAGCCCATGACCATACGTAAGATCATAACCCTTCTCGCCCAAATCTTGTGCTGTCATTTCCAGAATGGCTTCTATTTCATGCGGCTTTAAATTTGGATATTTTGATTTAAGAAGGGAGACAATACCTGCCACGACTGGCGATGCCATAGATGTGCCACTAAATTTGACAAAGGAAGAACCTTTTTTCCCATCATGAACCGTACTATATATTTCCTCACCAGGTGCCACAACATCAACGGACGGTCCGTAATTTGAATAACTTGATAGCTTGTTGCGATCATTCGTCGAACCAACACTAATGACACCTTCGAATGAAGCGGGGAAGGAGTAATCATCTGTTGATTCATTTCCAGCAGCAGCCACAACTGTTATTCCACTATCAATGGCTTTCTGAACAGCTTCCTTCATCAGTGGAGATTCCCCATAGCCCCCTAGACTCATATTAATGACATCGGCACCTTGCTCAATGGCATAGAGAATGCCCTGTGCAATAATGAAATCATTTGCGCCCTCTTTGCCATTGAATACATCAATTGGCAGTAGCTTTGCTTTTGGATTAATCCCGTGTCCACCAATACCATTATCTTTTGCTGCGGCGATAATTCCCGCCACATGTGTTCCATGGTCGCCTGGATAAGTAGCATTTGCAGGTGCTGCTGCATTATAGGGTGGGAGTACTTGAGATTTGAGATCGGGGTGTTTAAAATCGACACCAGAATCAATGACAGCAACTTTTACATCATGATCGCCAGCTAATTGGAGTGCTTGATCCATTTGCAGTAGACTTAAATGATACATCTCTTGTTTTTTTGGATCTATGTCTTTAGTGAAAGAATGATATACATAGCTAGGGGATACACTTTTAATCCCGTTTTGCTTTAAGTAGTATGAAACGGCCTTTTCGATTGTTACCCCTTTGTTCAGTTGAACTACATCGTAACCTAAAGAAGGAATAGAGCGGATGACTTTAGAGCCAATTTTTTTATGTACATTTTTATCAAGACCTGAATGCTTGATAACAATTGTATCCTTGCTCATCCATTTTTCTTCATTCTTTTCTATTTGTTTCGAACTGTTTGCCAGCACATTTTTTGCTGTATGTTGTGGTGTCTCAGCAAAGGCAGAAGCGGTAGGAACCATTAGTGCAGCGGATGCTACAACTGCGACAGATTTGTTAAACCAACTTTTCAATTGTTATCTCTCCTTGGGGTTGTAAATTTAGTCTCGACTATACATATACGAATAAAGATTAGTAAAGTTTCGTAATTGAGGAAAATTTTTCTCTAGCATTCAATTTGGTCAATTAATTTTTCTATATCTTTTTTAGAGCGGGGCATATGGATGCTTTCCTGCACTAATTTCTTTTTTTGTAATGCTAAGACCATTTCTAAAACCCATGGTCGTTCTAGATGAGCTTGTGTTAGCAATTCTTCATCATAAAACAAGGTGATAGGATCGCCATTATAAATAATTGATCCACCCTCCATAACAATAATTTGATCCGCCCATTCATAAGCAAGAGAGAGATCATGAGTAGCCAGTAAAATCGTTCTTTTACCGTCTGCTAATTTAGCTAAAGTTTGTAAAACTTTTGAAGAATAATAATTATCAAGACCAGCTGTTGGTTCATCTAACAGGAGGACAGAGGGCTCCATCGCTAACACACCTGCCATTGCCACACGCTTTTTTTGACCTACACTTAAAAAATGAATCGGTTTATCGAGTAAATTTCCCACTTCTGTCTGTGCAACAGCCCATGCTATTTTTTCTTCAACTTTTGCAGTAGACCAACCAAGGTTCAGCGGTCCAAATGCGATATCTTGCTTGACAGTGCCTGAAAAAAGTTGATGATCCGCATCTTGAAAAACGATGCCGACTTGCTGGCGAAGTGCCTTTAATGCCTTTCGATTGTATTGAAGCTTATTTCCTTCAAATAATATCGTTCCAGCAGTTGGCTTCAAGATGCCGTTCAGATGCTGAAATAAAGTCGATTTTCCAGCACCATTATGACCTAGGATGGCGATTTTTTTTCCTTTAGGTATGTGTAAGGTAATGTCTGTCAGAGCCTTCGTTCCATCAGCATAGGCATAGGACAGCTGATTTAGTTCAAAATAACAGTTTTTCATGAGAAGTATCCTCCATAAACGATGAGCACTAGAAAAATAACGGCCATGCCTAGCCAGTTTTTCTTGCTATAAGAGCTCGTCTCTTGCCAATAAACGCTTTCACCACCCCGTGACTGCATGGCATTGTTGAGCTCTCGACTACGCTGAAACATTTCAACAAATAGTGCCGCAATAAGCATAGATATAGAGCGTAGCCACTGCATAGGTGAATGGTAGCCAAGCCTGGCCTGCTGGGCTAGATGAATTTTTTGCATGCTCTCTAAAAAAATAAAGATAAAATGATAGGTTAATTCTACTAGCTCGACTAGGAGTGAGGGAAGTCGCCATTGTCGTAGCACAAAACAAATTCCTTGTACGGATGTGGTCAAAATTAAAAAATATAAACAGCTAATACTGCCAAGAACGATAAAGAACAAGTGTTGCGCAGTTAGGACACTTGCTTTCCCGATGAATATTGTCCAAGCCATCCACGTGAAAGACCAAACATGCGCAGGTAAGACAGTGGTTGAAGGTGTAATAGCTAGTAAAATGGATACGAGACTCGTCAGCAAGAAAAAAGCTGGTAGTAATAGTAATTTAATATAGTATTTAAGCGGGATTTTCGCACCTATAATGATAAAAGCACTCATTACAAAAAATGTAATGAGTGAAAGACCTTCATCTTTCATGATAAGCGTTACTAGAAGTAGTCCAAGTGAAAAGATCATTTTTTCAAGTGGATGAACGAACGCTAGCTTATTGAGGTAGGCATATTTATCAATGAGCAACATGTTGGTTAACCTTCTTTATGTTTGCCGCGCATATAGCCAATGAAGTAGCCAATAAAACCAGCACCAATAGCGGCTTGTAGGACGAATAATAAGCTTTCGATTTCACCACTTGGCGGCTCCCATAAGCTGTCGAACCACGGTTCATATTCTGCATCGATTTCTCCAATAGCAGCTTCTGCTTCTCCATCAGCACCACCAAATTCTGCTCCTTTTTGGATGAACAGTGGGATGATGGCTAACAGCACTACAATCACTAATAGCAATACATTACGTTTCATTTTAATGTGCCTCCTTTGTAGAGAAAACACGTAAAGTTTTTAATTCGCTGACATTGTATTTTTTCAAGAAATTCATCACAATGACTGTTAAAATTCCTTCACTAACGGCTAACGGAATTTGTGTTAAGGCAAAAATTCCTGCGAACTTTGTAAAGGATGCCATAAAACCTCCAACCTCTGAAGGGAAGGCTAGTGCTAGTTGGACAGAAGTCACAATATATGTACCTAAGTCACCAAGCATAGCGGCAAAGAAAACGGCAAGTGAAAATGACAACCCTATTTGTTGAGCCCCTTTAAAAACAAAGTAAGCAATAAACGGACCGACAATAGCCATAGAAAAGGCATTGGCTCCTAAAGTAGTGATACCACCATGCGCTAATAGTAATGATTGGAATAATAACACAATCGTCCCAATGACACTCATTGCTAAAGGTCCAAATAAAACTGTTCCAAGTCCAACGCCAGTTGGGTGGGAGCAGCTCCCGGTAACAGAGGGGATCTTTAAGGCCGATAGCACAAAAGCAAAGGCTCCTGAAAGCCCTAAGAGCATTTTTGTTTCAGGGTTTTCTTCCATTGTTTTTCGAATGGAACGCAATCCTAGAATAATAAAGGGAGTCGTGATGACCCACCAAAAAATGGCCCATTCAATGGGTAAAAAGCCTTCCATGATATGCATAGCAAAGGCCCGGTTTGGCACGATTAACAAGGCCAATAAAAAATAACTAAGTTTCCACCATGAAAATGTCAAAAGCTTTCCTCCTAACGATTAGTTTTTTAAGAATGTAGCGTGCGTAAAATAAAAAAGCACTTCTCCGCTGCTGGAAAAGTGCATAGCTAAAAAAAGCAAATCATTCTCATCTGCTAAGCCGCACACCTATCCTCGTAGGTTGAAACGATCACCTTTTTTTCGGCAGGTCTCCTGGCTCTAGTTCAACACTTTATAGGTCTTCCCATCATTGGACAGTGACATTATCTATAAAGCTCCCTATTACAGTGGCGGGACCGCGCCGGATTCAAACCGGCTTCCCTTTTAAGTAAAATGGCAAGCATTTTACACCGAAAAAACATAAAGTTGTGAGATTTCACGACAAAGTGTAACATAAATTTCCATAATTGTGCTAGATTTTTTTATATAAAAATTTTTAATTGCATATCCATATAGAAAATTTAGATAGAAGTAAGGAGAACTTAGTTTTTTAAAGAATAAGATTCGAGCAAAATTGATAAATTTGTCATAAATTTTTAAAGAAATATTGAAATTTTAAAATAATAAGATATGATAGAGACAGTTTTCTAAACAATTGAAGAAGATAATAAATTTCATATAAAACGTCAATAAGTGCTCGAATAGCTCGAGATAATAGGGAAATTGGTGAAAATCCAATACAGCCCCCGCTACTGTAATAGCTGATGAATTCGCAGGTACCACTGGTGAAAACTTGGGAAGGTGCGATAGTAAAATGAAGCTTAAGTCAGGAAACCTGCTTATTTGATTGTGCATGCAAACTTTTCGGAGGGAGAAGTTGAAGCGAGAGCGAGTACCTGTATTTTATTCTATTCGTTTTTATTTGGCTTCTACAAAACCTTTACTCTTCGTTAAGAGTGAGGGTTTTTTCTTTTTCCAGAAAGCAAATGAGGGGAGACAGAAGATGACAACATGGAATTTAGAGGGGATGAAAACACATCTCTTTATTTGCAATGGCAGTAGCTGCATGAGAAAGGATGCTGAGGAAATTACCTTAGCCATTCGAGATGAAATACAGCGACAAGCACTCGATCAGGAAATACATACGACAAGAACGCGCTGTAATGGACGATGCAAGGATGCTTGTGTAGTCATCGCCTATCCACAAGGAAATTGGTATCGAGTGCCATCAACAGAGCATGCAAGAATACTCGTACAAGATTTACATCATGAATCATTATACAACGAACATGTCTTTACACTTCGGGAAGGTACATTACAGCGTACAGCACAAACGACAGCCATTAAAGGGATCGAAAAGGTGAAAGAGGGGTAACAGCATGGCGCAAAAAGGGAAAATTTTCGTAGTGGGCTTTGGACCTGGAGATTTTAAGCATATTACGACACGAGCAGTAGAGGCTTTACAACAAAGTGATATGATCATAGGCTATAAAACCTATGTAGAGCTTATTCAAGATTTAGTCAGTGCAAAGTCTATTGTCAGTACCGGAATGACAGAAGAGGTATCACGTGCTCAAGAGGCTGTTCGTCAAGCAGAATCAGGCAGCATCGTCTCCGTAATTTCGAGTGGGGATGCTGGCGTCTATGGTATGGCGGGATTAGTGTACGAAGTGTTAATCGAATTAGGCTGGACAGAAGCTACAGGCATTGAAGTAGAAATAGTTCCTGGTATTTCAGCAATCAATTCATGTGCTAGTTTACTAGGGGCTCCGATTATGCATGATGCTTGTACCATTAGTCTGAGTGATCACCTAACACCATGGAATTTAATTGCAAAGCGTGTCGAGGCTGCTGCAATGGCTGATTTTGTTATTGCTTTATACAATCCTAAAAGTGGTAGGAGAACAAGACAAATTGTAGAAGCACAACGAATTCTCTTAGAATATCGCTCGCCAGACACACCAGTAGGACTTGTAAAAAGTGCCTATAGAGAACGTCAGGAAGTGACGATGACAACATTAGCAGAAATGCTCGAACATGATATTGGTATGCTGACAACCGTGATTATCGGGAATTCATCAACATTTTTCTATGATAATAAAATGATTACGCCACGTGGCTACCAGCGTAAATATACACTTGGGGAAGAAAAACAGCCATTACGACCACATCAGCGTTTACGTGAAGAAAATGAGCCGTGGGCAATGAACCAAGAGACAGGGACTGCACGTGATGACTTTGCAGCAGACCCTAATGCTGGCCGATTTAATAAACCCAGTGTAGCGGCTACGCCTCGGCCGAAAAAAACAGCGCTTGAAATGGCAACAGCGGCACTCGCCATGGTGAAAGGAACAAGTGCAATTAAGGTCACGCCGCCGAAGCTTGTGCAGCAAAAAATAGAATCTATTTTTGAGCTAGCAGTAAGTCCAGGGGTAGCCAATAAGTTTTTCACACCACAGCAAATGATGACATTAGCAGAGGTGGTTGGAGAAGAGGGCACGATGGAATATACGCCAGACCATCAAATCCACTTAAAAATTCCGACGACAGAGCCTGAACGCATTACAGAGAAATTACAGGAAGTAGGCTTTTTATTAGCGCCTATTGGGGATGTCCTGTCATTGAAGGCTTGTGATTTTTGCTACGGTGAAAAGGCTGATTCCATTCCATATGCGGAAGAAATACAAGAAAAACTAGGCGGCATGTCCTTACCTAAAACATTAAATATTGGCTTCAATGGCTGTGGTATGGCCTGTTATCGAGCTGTATTTGATGATATTGGCATCGTCTATCGTAAAAGTAAATTTGATGTTTTTATTGGAGCAAAGCCAGTCGGTCGTACGGCTCATGCAGCGCAGCCAGTTGTAGAAGGGTTGGAGCCTGAACAGCTACTCCCACTTATTACAGACATTATTGAAGAATATAAAGCAAATGCTCATCCAAATGAACGCTTGTTTAAATACTTTAAACGTGTGAAAAAGATACTGCATTATACGTATCAAGATATGTCTTCCAAAATAAAAGTAGAGCCAGCTCCGTGCGGCGACTAGGTAAGGAGAAAAGAGATGAAAGCGATTTTATTTGTCGGCCATGGGAGCCGTTTAGCAGCAGGGAATGATGAGGTACGTACATTTATCGAGCAAATGAAGCCTCGTATTGATGAAAAGTTTTTAGTGGAAACTTGTTTCCTTGAATTTGCTTCACCAAATATTGAAGAGGGTATTACGAACTGCGTGAAGAAGGGCGCGACAGAGGTTCATGTAATACCGATCATTTTACTGCATGCTGGTCATTCGAAGCTACATATTCCAGCAGAGATCGAGCATGCGCGTGAGCATTACCCGAATATTACTTTCACGTACGGTCAAACAATTGGAATTCATGAAGAAATCTTTGCGATATTACAAGATCGTCTCGCTGAAATTGGTTTTAATGCGGAACAGGAAGAGCAAGATACAGCAATTTTATTAATTGCACGAGGTGGCAGTGATCCATCTGCAAATGGTGATTTTTATAAAATTACTCGTCTTTTATGGGAGGAGCTACCTGTTAAATATGTGGAAAGCGCTTTTATGGGTGTAACGGATCCTCGTGTCGAAGAAGGGATCGAGCGCTGTGTCAAGCTAGGTGCTAAAAAAATTGTTATGCTTCCTTATTTTTTATTCACAGGGATTTTAATGGAACGTATGAATGATATGTGTAAGAAATTTAATGAGCAATATCCAGCGTGTGATATTCAAATTGCTAACTATTTTGGCTACCACGAACGATTACAAAATGTTTTATTAGAGCGTATTGAGCAAGCAGTTAACGGTACATCAACAGGGATGCAAGATTTAGAAAATTATCGCGCCTATGCGGCGGTTCATGGACATGCCCATCATCACCATCATCACGATCACGATCATGGTCACGACCACCACCACCATCATGATCACGAACATCACGAGCATCATCATGAAGAGGAGCCGGTAAAATGATTTTCATGTTAGCAGGGACGAGTGATGCAAGGGATCTAGCTCTTGCCTTACAAAGTGCAGGCCATGCTGTAACCGCCACAGTTGTAACAGAATCGGCAGCTTCAAGTCTTGCTGATGTTGGTTTGCCACATTTAATAGGTCGATTGACAGCGGAAGAAATGGCGACCATTATTTTGGACCAGGGCTATCAATTGGTAGTAGATGCTTCCCACCCCTTTGCAGAGGAAGCCTCGAAAAATGCAATGGCTGCAGCTAAACAGGCGCAAGTACCTTATATCCGTTATGAACGTGCGCATGAGCATTATACGCATCCACTTATTACTGTGGTGAAGGATTATGAGGAGGCAGCCAAGCTAGCAGCAGAAAAACGCGGTGTCATCATGTTGACAACAGGTAGTAAAACACTTGCGACATTTACAAAGGTTTTACAAGGCTTAGAAAATACAAGAGTGATCGCTCGCATGCTACCTAGATTGGACAATATGGAAAAATGTGAGGCACTTGGTGTTGCACAACGTGATATTGTAGCCATTCAAGGTCCATTTTCAAAGGAATTAAATGAAGCCCTTTTTCGTCAATATGGGGTCACTTTGATGATTACCAAAGAAAGCGGTAAAGTCGGTTCGGTTGATGAAAAGCTAGAGGCAGCTCTTGCCTGTAATATTGAAACAATTTTGATAGCAAGACCCAATATTCAATATGGGCAACAATATTCAACATTTGAAGAAGTCTTACAGGCTGTTCAACATACAATTTAGGAGGCATTATCCATGGATTTTAAAACAGATTTCAAACCGTTAACAGTAGACCCAGATAAAATTTACGACTATAGTTTCTCGATTATTGCAGAGGAGATGGGTGAGCATGACTTCTCCGAAGATGAATGGAAGATTGTACGTCGTATTATCCATGCATCGGCTGATTTCGAACTAGGTCGTAGTGTCATTATTACTCCCGGCGCCATTGAAGCGGGTATTAAGTCGATCCTTGCTGGTCGTCATGTCATTGCCGATGTCCAAATGATTGAAAGTGGATCTGGTAAAAAACGTTTCCAAAAGCACGGTGGTGATCTGCATTGCTATATTGCAGATGAGGATGTAGCAGTAGAAGCGAAAAAACAAAATACAACACGTGCCATCATTTCTATGCAAAAGGCTTCTAAGTTGCATGAAGGTGGTATTTATGCAATCGGTAATGCACCAACAGCATTACTGGAATTGATTCGTTTAATTAAGGAAGGCTTAGCAAAACCAGATTTAATTATCGGGATGCCAGTTGGTTTCGTGTCAGCTGCTGAGTCGAAAGAAGAGTTGCTCAAACTGGAAGGTATTCCGTACATTACAAATGTTGGCCGTAAAGGCGGTAGTACAGTGACGGTTGCCGCATTAAACGCCATCTCACTCTTAGCGGATGAGCAGGCGAAAAAATAATGGAGCGGAAGCCCAAAAAGGATCCCAAGGACATGCGTCACGGTTATACGACGGGAGCCTGTGCGACGGCAGTATCAAAGGCAGCATTACTGGCCCTTATTACGAAGGAAGAACAAGAGACAAGTACCATTCATTTACCTATTGGTCGGGATGCAACCTTTACCATTGAAAAATGCACCTTTGAGGAAAATGCAGTGAGCTGTGAAACGATTAAAGATGCTGGCGATGACCCTGATGCCACACATCAGGCACTCATCGTTGGCACAGTAAGCTGGGCAGATACACCAGGCATCCATTTAGATGGAGGAATTGGTGTCGGGCGTGTAACAAAGCCAGGCTTGCCAGTAGCTGTCGGCGAGGCAGCCATTAACCCTGTACCACGTAAAATGATTGTTAGTACTGTCCAAGGTGTTCTGGACGAATTTCACATTACAAGAGGCGTGAATGTGGTGATTTCTGTACCGAAGGGAGAGGAGATTGCTAAAAAGACGTTAAATGGACGACTCGGTATACTTGGGGGCATCTCGATCTTAGGCACAAGGGGAACCGTCGTGCCTTTTTCAAGTTCAGCCTATATGGCAAGTATTGTTCAAGCCATTAGCGTTGCCAAAGAGGCAGGCTGTGAGCATGTCGTGGTAACAACAGGTGGTCGCAGTGAAAAATTTGCGATGAAACAATATCCTCATTTACCAGAAGAGGCCTTTATTGAAATGGGTGATTTTGTCGGCTTTACATTAAAACATTGTAAGCGACTCGGCATCAAACAAGTTTCTCTTGTTGGCATGATGGGAAAATTCTCGAAGGTGGCACAAGGCGTGATGATGGTGCATTCCAAAAGTGCACCCATTGACTTTAATTTTTTAGCGCAACTGGCAGTAGATATAGGAGCAAATGAAGAAACAATAGCACAAGTACGTGAAGCCAACACAGCGTCACAAGTAGGAGAAATAATGATGGACAAGGGCTATGATGCATTTTTCCATCATTTATGTGAGGCTTGCTGCTACTCATCCATCCGTCATATAAAGGGTGGTTTAACGCTTTCTACATCGATCTATTCGATGCAGGGACAATTATTAGGAAGGGCTGATGACATTGCATCGATCGATGAAATTGATTGGGATCGGGGATAACGGATTAGCAAGCTTATACCCTCAATATCTGCAGTTGATTGAAAACTGTGAGGTACTGGTTGGGGGTGAACGTGTCCTTGAATTTTTCCCAGACTTTGCAGGTGAAAAAATCACCATCAAAGGAGGACTTTCAACACTTGTTGAGAGATTGTCAGAAGAAACTAGAAATACAGTCATCCTGGCCTCTGGCGATCCATTATTTTATGGTATTGGGAGCTATCTTGCGAAAAAGCTTGACATAGAGATTTACCCTTATATGAGCTCCCTCCAGCTTGCTTTTGCGAAGATGGGAGAAAGCTGGCAGGATGCTTATGTAACGAGTATTCATGGTCGACCAATGAAAGGCTTGGCACAAAAGATTGATGGGAAAAAGAAAGTAGCGCTTTTAACAGATGCAGAAAATAGTCCAAATGCCCTTGCTCGTTATTTAAAGCATTTTGGTATGACGGAATACCGTGCGTTTGTAGCAGAAAACTTACAGGGTGTTCATGAAAAATACGGCTGGTACTCGCTTGATGAAATGGAAGTCGGTCATTTTTCTCCGTTGAACGTCGTGATTTTAAAGCAAACAATGGAACCAAAATGCTATACACTCGGGATAGATGATGAGGAGTTTTCACAACGAAAGCCAGATAAGGGGCTTATTACGAAAAAAGAAATTCGTGTTTTAAGTTTACAAGCGATGCAGCTTCAAAAGGATAGTGTTATTTGGGATATCGGCACGTGTACGGGTTCTATGGCTATTGAGGCAGGTAAACTGGCTCCAGAGGGACAAGTATTTGCAGTAGAAAAAAATGCACCTGATTTAGAAAACTGTCTTCAAAATCAGCAAAAGTTTCGAGTCGATATAACGGCTATTCATAGTAAAGCACCACAAGGACTAGACAACTTTCCTGACCCTGATGCCATTTTCATTGGTGGCACTGGTGGGGAAATGGTTGAGTTACTGCAATTATGCTGTCAGCGTTTAAAGCCAAATGGGCGCATTGTGTTAAATGCAGCGACAATTGAAAATTTATATAAAGCCGTTGAGGCATTTAAGGCTTGTGGTTTTGCGGTTGACATTTTACAGGCTCAGCTTGCACGCAGCAAACCTATTTTAGATATGACACGCTTTGTACCATTAAATCCAATATATATTATTTCGGCTTATCGAAAGGAAGAAAATCATGAGTAATCTAGGTGTTTTATATGGCTTGGGCGTCGGTCCTGGCGATCCAGAATTAATTACAGTGAAGGCATTTCGTGTGATCCAGGAATCTCCTGTTATTGCCTATCCAAAAAAGCTAAGAGGTAGTAAAAGCTATGCCCATCGTATTGTAGATGTGTATATAAACCCTGACGAAAAAGATATGCTGGGGCTTGTCTTTCCAATGACTAAAGATGAGGCTGTTCTAGAACGTGAATGGACAAAGTCTGTAGAACTAGTTTACGAAAAATTACAAGAGGGCAAGGATGTAGCCTTTGTCACAGAAGGTGATCCATTATTATATAGTACGTTCATCCATATGATGAAATTAATGCAGGAGATGCATCCGGATGTAGAAATCCGTACAGTTCCAGGGATATCCTCATTCAATGGTTCCGCATCTCGTCTAGGAATTGCGCTAGCGGATGGTGATGACCGTGTTGCAATTATCCCTGCGTATGATGATTATGAGGCAATGCGTGAAGCCATTGAAAGCCATGATGCAGTTGTCTTTATAAAAGTGGCAAAAGTAATTGATTTAATGCTTGAGGTGCTACGTGATCTAGATTTACTTGATAAAGCTTCTGTGGTGACAAAAGTAACATCAGATGAAGAAGTCATTTGGGATGTACGGGAGCTAGATGGTGTCGATTTAGAATATTTAACATTAATGGTGGTGCGTAAATAATGAAAAAAATCTATATAGTCGGCGCTGGTCCAGGTGATCCAGATTTAATTACTGTTAAAGGTTTACATATGTTACAAACAGCGGACGTTGTGATGTATACAGATTCATTAGTGAGTGAAGACCTCATTGCGAAAGCGAGACCTGATGCAGAGGTCATTCGGACGGCGGGTATGCATTTAGAGGAAATGGTGGCTGTGATGGTTGATCGCGTTAATGCTGGGAAAGTAGTGGCACGTATGCATACAGGTGACCCAGCGATGTATGGTGCGATTATGGAGCAAGTGGCACTTTTAAAAAAAGAAGGCATTGGCTATGAGGTCATTCCTGGAGTCAGCTCTGTATTTGCATCGGCAGCGGCTATTGGTGCTGAGCTAACCATTCCTGATTTAACACAAACACTTATTTTAACACGTGCTGAAGGGCGTACACCTGTGCCGGAATTTGAAAAGCTTCGTGATTTAGCGAGTCATCATTGTACAATTGCTTTATTTTTAAGTGCAACGCTTACAAAGAAAATTGTCAAGGAACTACAAAGTGCTGGCTGGGCTGACGATACGCCAGTAGCGGTAATTCAACGTGCCTCATGGCCAGATCAAAAAATAGTCCGTACGACATTAGTAGAATTAGATGAAGCGATGCGTGTTAACGGTATTCGTAAGCATGCCATGATTCTAGCAGGTTGGGCGTTAGATCCGACTATTCATGATAAGGACCAATATCGCTCAAAGTTGTATGATGCAACCTTTACACATGGCTTTAGAAAAGGTGTGAAGACAAGTGATTGAGTTACAAGAGGGCGTGTTACCAGAAGTTGATCAACGCAATCCCTATGCTGTTGTGGCGATTACTAAGCACGGTGTTCAAATTGGACGTCGCCTACAGCAAACATTTGCAGCCAGTGATTTATATTACATGAGCAAATTTGAACAAGGTGATGAAGCAGAAAGGCATATTCAACTATTTACGGGCACAGTACGCTTATTATTGCCGACGCTATTTAAGCAATACAAAGGGTTGATATTAATCATTTCACTTGGTGCAGTCGTACGAATGATTGCGCCGATTTTAAAAGATAAAAAGACAGATCCTGGTGTTGTCGTCATAGATGATCGAGGCGAAAACGTTATTAGTGTCTTATCGGGGCATCTGGGTGGGGCCAATGAGCTAACACATGAAGTGGCAGCTGCACTTGGTGCTAATCCGATCATTACAACTGCTTCTGATGTGCAAAAGACCATTCCTGTTGATTTATTTGGCGCACGTTTTGGCTGGGTATGGGATAGTGCCGACAAATTGACACCTGTTAGTGCTTCTGTCGTCAACGAGGAGCATGTGGCGATCGTGCAGGAAACAGGTGAACGTGATTGGTGGATGCGTGACACACCAATGCCAGAGCAAATTAAAATATATCCATCTACACAGGCAGCCATTGAGGCCAAACCTCATGCTACCTTATTAATAACAGACCGAATTATCGAGCAAGAGGAAGAGATTCTTCTAGAAAATGGTGTTATTTATCGACCAAAATCCATTGTGCTAGGAATGGGCTGTAATCGTGGTACATCTTTAGAGGAAATTGAACAAGTAATTGATGAAACGTTGGCAGAGCTTAAACTTTCGAAAAAAAGTGTAAGAGCGTTATGTACAATTGATCTAAAGAAAGATGAGCCATGTTTCATAGATATTACAAAGAAATATGATTGGGAGTTCATCACCTATTCACCGGCCGAATTAAATGAAATCGACTTTCCATCACCTTCAGAAACGGTTTTTAAATATACAGGAGCATATGGTGTTAGTGAACCAGCGGCGATGCGCTATGCACAGGTCCAATCACTCATTCTAGAAAAGAAAAAATCAGGTAATGCTACGATTTCAGTTGCTAGATACCTATTTTAAGGAGGAAGTCCATGCAAACAAATCGTTTTGTACTGGCTGGTACGGGCAGTGGCGTAGGCAAAACGACCTTTACTATTGGTCTGATGAAAGCTCTACAAAATAAAGGGAACATTGTGCAGGGCTTTAAATGTGGTCCTGATTATATCGATCCTACCTATCATACGGCTGTAACAGGCAGGGTTTCACGTAATATTGATAGCTGGATGTTCTCGCATGAAGCAGTCCGTGATATTGTGGCACGTGCCAGTAAAGATGCCGATGTATCCATTATTGAAGGAGTGATGGGCTTTTACGACGGCAAAAGTCCATTATCAGATGCGGGTTCTGCAGCAGATATTAGTGTAGTGACAGAGAGTCCGGTTATTTTAATAGTCAATTGTGCAAGTATGGCACGTAGTGTGGCGGCTGTTGTAAAGGGCTTCCAATTGCTCTCAGATAAACCACGAATTGTAGGCGTTATTGCTAACCAAGTTGGTAGTGTGGGTCATTACGAAATCGCCAAGGCCGCTATTGAACAAGAATGTGGTATCCCTGTCATTGGCTATCTAAAGCGGGAGGAAGGGATTGATATTCCAAGTCGTCATTTAGGTTTAGTGCCCGCCATTGAAAGAGGGGAGCTCGATTCCTTTTTTGAGAAACTAGGTGACCTTATGGCTGAGACCATTGACTTAGATCAATTACTTGATTTAACAAGGGCTCCCATGCTTCAAGAATGCGGTCAGCTATTTAGAGAAGAGCCTTCACAAAATATTTGTCTCGCTGTGGCAAGAGATGCAGCCTTTAATTTTTATTATGAAGAAAATTTGGCTTTGTTACGTGCGAAGGGTGCGACATTGCAATTCTTCTCACCACTTGCCAATGAACCTGTACCAGCACAAGCTGATGGCTTATATATTGGTGGAGGCTTCCCTGAAGAATTTGCGGAGACACTTGCTAAAAATACCGCTGTGAAAAATTCGATACGTGAAGCTATCACTAAAGGTCTGCCAACATTAGCAGAATGTGGAGGCTTTATGTATTTAACAGAGGCGATTACCAATAGCCATGGTGAACGTTATGATATGGTAGGTGTCATTCCAGGAGAAGTAGCAATGCAAACAAAATTAGCAGCACTAGGCTATCGTGAAATTTTTGGTACTGCGGATAATTTCTTAATCGGTGCAGAGGAACAAGCGAAAGGACATGAATTCCATTATTCTAAATATAGTGGCTCTCTTCACACCCCTGCCTACGAAACGATTGGACGTTTTGGTAAAAAGCAAGAAGGCTATCAAAGGGGAAATTTGGTGGCTGGTTACACACATTTCCATTTTGTATCAAACCCAAAGCTAGTTGATAATTGGTTAACAGCTTGTAAGAAGGTGAAAAATGATGACTAATTATTTTCCAATTCATATCAATTTAGAATATAAAACAGTTGTGATTGTAGGTGGCGGTCATGTTGCAACACAGAAGGTAGCATCCTTGTTACCAGCAAAGGCCCATATCGTCATTGTCAGTCCTACACTCCATGACACATTACAGCCACTTGCTGAATCAGGGCAAATTACTTGGAAGCAAAAGGAATTTGAACCACGTGATTTGGATGATGCGATTCTCATTATTGCAGCAACGAATGAGACGGCTGTTAACGAAGCTGTACAAGAGGCTGCACAGCATTGGCAATTAATTAATCGAACAGATCAGCAAAGTGAAAGTGATTTCATTACGCCAGCGATTGTTCGCCGAGGTCCATTGGTATTAACTGTCTCAACATCGGGAGCAAGCCCAGCTTTAGCCCGCAAAATTAAAGCAGATTTAGAAGATCAATTTGATGAAATCTATGAAGACTATGTATGCTTCTTACAACAAGCCAGGTTAATGATTGCTGCAAAGTATGACAAGGGCCCACAAAGACGTGCAGCATTGCAAGCATTGCTAGAGCCAAACATTTTGGAATGGACACGTCATGGTGAAATCGATCAACGTGAAGCATATTTACAACAATTATTGATGGGAGAAAAGCAATGAAGGATGGAATCGTATATATCGTTGGGGCAGGCCCTGGAGATCCGAAGCTCATTACTGTGTATGGCCTGGAATGTATTCAAAAGGCGGATGTCATCGCTTATGACCGTCTTGTGAATCCTACATTGCTTGATTTTGCAAAAAAGGATGCCGAGCTCGTTTATTGCGGCAAACTTCCAGGGAAGCATCATCTCATCCAAGATGAAATTAATGCATTACTTGTTGAAAAAGCACAACAAGGAAAGGTTGTCACACGCCTTAAAGGGGGCGATCCCTTTGTCTTTGGTCGAGGTGCCGAAGAAGCAGAAATACTAAAAAATCATGGTATTTCGTATGAAATCGTTCCGGGTATTACAGCAGGAATTGCGGCTCCTGCTTATGCAGGGATTCCTGTGACACATAGAGATTTTGCGACAAGCTTTGCTCTTGTGACTGGCCATGGTCGTGAAGAAAAAGGGCAAGATTTCTTAAATTGGCCTGCACTAGCAATTGGCATTGATACCGTTGCTTTTTATATGAGCGTTGGCAATATTGCCTATATTGCTCGAAAATTAATCGAGAATGGACGTAAGGCAACAACGCCTGTTGCAGTCATTGAATGGGGCACAACTGCTCAACAACGAACGATTACAGGGCAACTTGATGAGATTGCAGGCATTATTGAACGTGAAGGGTATCATAATCCTTCTATGATTGTAGTTGGCGATGTAGTCAATGTACGAGAAAAAATTCAATGGTTTGAAGAGCAGGGACTTGCCTTTTCATAATCATTTAGTTGAAGCGCAATAGGAGGAAGTAATATGACAGTCATCGAAGCATTAAAAAAGCGACGAGCAATTCGAAATTACACAACGCAGCCAGTAGAAAAGGAAAAAATTGAACAAATTTTACAGGCAGCAACTTATGCGCCAAATGACCGTATGCGTGAGCCTTGGCATTTTTATGTCATCCAAGATGAAGCCATGAAGCGCTATGAGGCAATGGCGAGTGCTTATTTACAAGAGCGCTTCCCAACAAAGCCGAATTTAGTAGAAAGCTCTTTAAAGGTTGTCCAAACAACGCCTGTAGCGATTGTCGTAACAGCAGATGTGGTAGAAGGTGATGCCGATGCAACGCAAGACAATGTCTTTGCCGTATGTAGTGCCATTATGTCCATGTGGCTGACAGCTGAAGAGCTTGGACTTGGTTTTGTCTGGCGTACACGTGGTGTCGGACTTGTTCATGATCCACGTATGCATGCATTTATTGGAGCAAGTGCTAGTCAAAAAGTAGTCGGAACAATATTTATTGGGTACCCACAAGAGCAAGAACTGAACGACAAGAAGCGCACGCCATTTGAAGAAAAGACAACTTGGCTCTAAGGAGGCTAACAGCATGGCAAGAAAAGGCTTGTTTTTAGTATATACAGGCGAAGGAAAAGGTAAAACGACAGCATCACTTGGTGTAACATTACGCGCGGTTGGCCGAGGCTTAACTGTGCGCTATTTACAGTTCATCAAATCCCCCGACCGTACTTACGGAGAGCAAATTGCCCTTCGTAAACTTGGAGTGGAGATGGAGCAGATGGGTATTGGCTTTACGTGGACAAAAACACCTGAGGAGCATCGTACTGCCTTAGCAAAGGCATGGATAAAAACGAAGGCAGCTCTGCAAGATGAGAGCCTCGATTTATTGGTACTAGATGAATTAAACAATGCACTCGCGATTAGCAAGTTTCCAATCGATGATGTCCTACCATTAGCAGAAGTCATCGAGGCTATCCAGCAACGCCCATCTACCATGCACCTTGTCATCACAGGAAGAAGCGCACATCCTGCGTTACTAGCAATGGCTGATTTAGTATCGACCATCGATGCAACAAAGCACTATTATGATGAAGGTATTCCAGCAGTAAAAGGACTAGAATTTTAACAATCCGTTGGATGAAGGGTAATACCTGGGAGCGAAGGTGAATACCCGCGAAGCAAGGTAAATACCCGCGGAGTGAGGGTGAATACCCGCGAAGCAAGGTGAATACCCGCGGAGTGAAGGTGAATACCCGCAGAGTGAAGGTGAATGCCCGCGGAGCGAAGGTGAATACCCGCAGAGTGAAGGTGAACACCCGCAGAGTGAAGGTGAATACCCGCGAAGTGAAGGTAAATACCCGCGAAGTAAGAGTGAATACCCGCGAAGTGAAGGTGAATGCCCGCGGGGCCAGAGCATAAACCGCGTTACACCAATAATTACGGAGGAAAGTGACTATGCCAGCAAAATCGATCATGATTCAAGGAACCGCTTCCGATGTTGGAAAAAGTATGATATGTACGGCATTGTGTCGTATATTTTCGGATGATGGATTTCATGTAGTGCCGTTTAAATCACAAAATATGGCCCTAAATTCATTTGTAACAGCTGATGGTGGAGAAATCGGCCGTGCACAAGGGGTACAGGCCGAGGCAGCACGTGTTGTGGCGACGACTGATATGAATCCCATACTGCTGAAACCGAAGCAAGATATGATGTCAGAGGTCATTGTCCATGGCAAGCATTTTTTAAATATGGATGCCAAAAGCTACCGCAATAATTTTGTTCAGGAAGCGATGCCGATCGTTGAAAAATCAGTACGCACACTCCAAAATACATATGATGTTATTGTGCTAGAGGGGGCAGGTAGCCCAGCAGAGATTAACTTAAAGGATCGCGATATTGCCAATATGCGTATGGCGCATTTAGCAGATGCAGCAGTAGTGCTTGTTGCTGATATTGATCGTGGTGGGGTCTTTGCCTCGATTGTTGGTACATTAGCATTGTTAGATGATGATGAACGTGCACGTGTCAAGGGACTAGTTATCAATAAATTTAGAGGCATGCGTGAATTATTAGATGATGGTTTAGCATGGGTGGAGCGTGAAACAGGCATCCCGGTTCTTGGTGTTATCCCTTATGTAGATGTCAATATTGAAGCAGAGGATTCCCTTGCTTTATCATCACTGCGCTTTAAAAAGCCAAAACGTGGCGAGTTTGCCGTAGATGTTGCGATGATTCGTTTGCCACGTATTTCAAATTTCACCGATATTGATCCATTTTTTGATGAGCCAGAAGTAGGTGTACGCTTAATTGGACATGTTAACGAGCTTGGCACACCAGATTTGCTTATACTGCCGGGTACAAAAAGTACTATGGATGATTTAGCTTGGTTAAAAGAGCAAGGCTTCGATCAAGCCATCCATCATTTACGTGAGCGCGGAACAAAAATAATCGGCATTTGCGGTGGATTTCAAATGCTTGGTGAAACATTGCTAGACCCTGAGGCGGTAGAGGGAAATGGTGAATCTGCTCATGGTCTTGGTTTATTGCCAATGGAAACGATTTTTGTAGGCAATAAAAAAACGGTACAAATGACAGGAACAAGAGGACAGGACACATTGACAGGCTATGAAATTCATCTAGGACGCACGAAAATTTTACGTGATGAAGTATCGCCGTTCTTACAGCTAGAGGATGGCAGAGAAGATGGTGCGGTTAGTCGTGATGAACAAGTGATAGGAACGTATTTCCACGGCCTGTTTCATAATCGTACATTCACTCGTCAGCTAGTTAATGAAATACGAGCAAAAAAAGGGTTAGCAGCTTTACCAAGTGATGTAAAAAGTGACGCCGAACGAAGAGAAGATGCCTATAATATGTTAGCCGAGCATGTTCGAGCCAATCTTGATATGAAAAAGATTTATGAAATTTTAGCATTAGAGGTATCTGTATGACGAGAAAAGGACCGTTAGCCATTAATTATGAGGCTTTATGGCAAGAAGGCATGAAGGACTGGCATGGTAATATGCCTGAGCGTATGGTGAATGATCAGCTAGAGGAGCAATTTTGGGCGCAGTCTGTTGCACGTAAAAAAAAGGGGCAAACAGATCCTTATGCTGCACGTATTTTCCAGGAGCTTCAGAAAAGCATTGAACCACAGCATTCTGTGTTAGAAATTGGCCCAGGCTGGGGTAATTATACATTGCCATTAGCCGAGATAGTAAACAAGCTAACATGTGTGGATAGCTCAGAAAGCATTTTACAATACTTACAACAATGCATGGCTCATCAGGAGCACGTTTCATATGTTCATGCTAAATGGGAAAGTCTAGAGAATGATGAAATGGAACAGCATGATATCGTCTTGGGTGTGAATTGCTTTTACCGCATGTATGAGATTAAATCTGCCTTACACCATATGAATCGACTAGCAAAAAAGCGTGCCATCATTGGGATGACAACAGGGCCTATACAGCCACACTACGAGCGATTATATGAAAAGTATGGCTATGAGATCAAATTCCCGCGCAGAGATTATATAGAATTTTTGAATTTACTGTATGAAATGGATATCTATGCGGATTGTCAAATTATCCCGCTGGAACGTGTCTATGAATATGAAAGCTATGAACAGCTTATAACAACGCAAAGTAAAAAAATACTAACGACGAACTTCCAGCGAGCACATGTGGAGGAATCTCTCCTCCCTTTTATTGAAGAAAAGGATGGTCGATATTATTATCGTCATGATTTTCATGCAGCACTTGTTTCATGGCAACCAAAATAAACGAGAAACCTTTGGAGAAGGCCATTCACCAAAGGTTTTTCTTATGGGGAATGATAAGGTACAATAAAATGATAAAAAAAGAAGTGAGGTGGCATATGTGCAGCTACATTTTTTAGGGACAGGCGCAGGCATGCCTTCAAAAGAACGAAATACGAGTGCATTGATGGTAAAACTGTTAGATGAAGTGAGCGAAATGTGGTTATTTGACTGTGGGGAGGCAACACAGCATCAAATCTTACACACGTCATTAAAGCCTCGGAAAGTAACAAAAATTTTCATTACACATTTACATGGGGATCATATTTTAGGATTACCTGGTTTTTTAAGCTCTCGATCCTTTCAAGGAGGAGATGAACCCCTTACGATTTTCGGACCAGCAGGGTTACAGCAATGGATTGAACAAACATTGGCCTTATCCAAAACTCATTTAACGTATCCACTTCGCTTTGTAGAAGTGCAGGAAGGGCTTATTTATGAGGATGCACACTTTACAATTCGTGCAAGAGAACTTCGTCATGTTGTTCCATGCTACGGCTACCGTATTGAACAAAAGGATTTACCGGGCGAGTTATTAATCGACAAAGCACAAGCACTCGGTGTGCCTAAAGGACCGTTGCTTGGACAATTGAAAAATGGCCAAGATATTGTGCTTGAAAACGGCAAAGTGATTCAAGCGAAGGACGTTGTGGCACCTGCAAAAAAAGGCTTCACCCTGACGATTTTAGGTGATACGAAATATTGTGAAGAGGCCATACAGTTGTCGATGGGTGCTGATATCCTGGTGCATGAAGCCACATTTGACGGCACAACAACGGATTTAGCTGCCAGCTATGGCCACGCTACAAATGTGGAGGCGGCAAAAGTCGCACAGCAAGCGGGTGCGCAGTATTTACTATTAAATCATTTAAGTGCTCGTTTTCTTCCACATGATTTACCTCAATTTTTGGCAGAAGCACAGGAAATTTTCCCTCAAACGCTCCTGACTGCTGACCAAGCCGTCTTTACATGGCAAAACAATCAATTAATTTAATGTCTTAAAAACATCTATTGCTGCTAATAGATGTTTTTTTGTGAAGAAGATAAAGATTCTTAGCCCAAAAAGCTAAAGAACAGCATGACTGACTTTATCGATCAGTTACATACGACACTAGAAAACCTCCAACTATCAGCAGATACCTATATAGGAAAAATATAGTAGGATAAATAGCTTGTTTCACGTATAATTGAAAAAGGGGTGTGGTGAAATGAATCAACAAAAGATGCCACCAGCACTATTACGATTAATCGTTATTTTTCCAAATGTGCTGAGCTATTTATTACTATTCGGTTTAATTATTTTTGTCATGACCAATTATGAAACATTAAAAGCGACGAACAACCTAACCGTTTGGATTATTTTTATTGTTGTACTAGCACCAGCTGCGACATACACGACTTTCAGTATCGTCAAGAAAATTCGAGCGGGACATATGTAAGTGTATTACGTGTTATCACTAGATTTTTTTCTAGGGTAACACTTTTTTTGACAAGTTGTGCTCAATCGACTATATTTTTGTTAGTTACAACTAACATTTGGGGGAGTTAGAATGAAAAAAGATACAAAAGATAAAATTCTTGCTGCTGCCACAACCTTAATGACGGAAAGGGGCTACTCGAATGTGTCGGTGAAAGATATTGCCTCAACTGCTGGTGTTAGCGAAATGACTGTTTTCCGTCATTATGAAACAAAATTGGGTATCCTACAAGCAGTGCTACATCATCATTCTTATATCCCATACTTTGAGCATTTATTTGCGCAAGAGTTATCAGGGGACCTTGCTAATGACTTACAGCAGATTGCCAATACATATCTAGCTTTTATGGAGAAAAATAAACCTATTTTTCTTATTACAACCCAAGATAGAAGTTTGCTACCTGGATTAATGGATACCATTTCGGATAACCAAACGAAGCAATTGCTCCAATTATTAGCTGCTTATTTCCAATCTCAAATCGAACAAGGAAGGATGAAGGAAATAGATACAAAAGGACAGGCTATTGTTTTTTTAACAAGCCTTTTTGGATTTTTTGTATCAAATGCATTATGGGATTATCATTTCTTAAAAGATCAAAGGGATACTTTTGTTCATAATTTAATAACTAATTTTGTGAGTGGAGTTATTGTATAACTTTCACTCACACAACTTTACTATATTTTTTTAAAACAAAATGTTAGTTAGTACTAACATACATAGAAGAGGAGATTTATATGAATAGAAAAAGAAATTTAATAGTAGCTATTTTACTAGCTGCTGCATTTGTGTCTATTCTCAATCAGACATTATTACTTATTGCTATGCCACCAATAATGGAAGATTTCAAGATAGATGCCAATTTAGCACAATGGCTCACAACTGTGTATTTATTAACAAATGGCATTCTTATCCCGATTACAGCTTTTCTAATCGGTCGTTTCTCGAATCGTTTACTGTTAATAGTTGCCCTCACTTTATTTAGTGTCGGAACTTTTTTAGGCGCATTTGCACCATCTTTTACAGTTTTACTTTTAGCACGAATCATTCAAGCGGCTGGTGCAGGTGTTATTATGCCTTTAATGCAAACGGTATTATTAACGTTGTATCCGAAAGAAAAAAGAGGTTCTATTATGGGATTGGCAGGTCTTGTTACAGGTTTTGCACCGGCAATAGGCCCAACTTTATCAGGGTGGATTTTAGAGCAGCTTACATGGAGACATTTATTTTTTACGGTATTACCTGTTTCGGTCATTGTATTGACAGTGGCCACAATTTTTATGAAAAATGTAACGACTAAAAAAGAGGGGCAGTTAGATAGTCTATCAATTGTCTATTCTTCGTTAGGTTGGGGTGGCCTATTATATGGATTCAGTATAGCTGGAGCGGTTGGATTCAAATCGATGCAAGTATTTGTACCGCTAGTAATTGGTGGGATTATGCTTCTTCTATTTATTAGACGTCAGCTTCAATTACCCAAACCGATGCTTGAATTTCGTGTATTTCAATCAAAGATCTTTTCCATTACAACTTTTTTATCGGGTTTGGTTTATGCGCTCATGATCGGCATTCAAATATTATTAACCTTTTATATTCAAAATGTACGTCAACTTTCGGCATTGGAAACAGGGCTGGTGTTATTGATAGGTGCCCTTGTAATGGGCTTTATGTCTCCAGTGACCGGTAAAATTTTTGATAAGGTTGGAGGAAAAGGCTTGGCACTTGTAGGCTTTACAAGCATTTTACTTGGCTCAAGTTTTTTAATGTGGGTATCAATGCATACAAAACTCTGGCTCATTGCAGGGACATTTACAATCATTTCTTTTGGTATATCAATGATCATGATGCCACTTACAACTGCAGGCATGAACGCTTTACCTACCCATTTGATGGCACATGCGACAGCAGTTAATAGCACGCTGCGTATGGTTGGGGGAGCATTGGTAACAGCATTGCTGGTAACAATCATGAGTACCGTGTCAACATTACAACAGCCAATGGATGCAGCTAACGCCTTGTTAAATGGAATCCGTGCGTCTTTCTTTGTGACAACATTATTGAGTGCCATAGGGTTACTATTATCTTTCTACTTAAGTAAAGAAAACAAGGCTGAATAACCATTACGCTTGTTTCATTCAAATGCACTGCGCATAAAAATAGCCCACCTAGAGAAACTAAGGCAAGAAGAGACTTCGCAGTTATAGAAAAGAGAGGTGCTTTTTGTGAATCCAATCAATTGTGATTTTTCACCGATGAAAGAAACATTAAAGGATGAGCTTCTCCAAGTAATTTTGTCCTTGCAGCAAAGTGTTGAAGAAATGGATACAAATACGAATTGTCTTCTCGGCAATTTTGAAAAAATTAAAGAGAGATTTATGACAATTGAAATGAAGGCGGCTACGTTTTATTTAAATTGTTATCTTTCCCCGTTTACAGAAAAGTATCCGGAATTGTCGCATAGTGTGCAAAATATGTCATTGAAAAGGCATGGTGGTTTAATTGTAATTCAGCGACAAGATGCTTTAGAGGCTTTCATTCAGCCTGGTATTCATATCGGTGCAGATTTAACTCATTCCTTATTAGAATCTATTTTCTTCCCGGGCAATCCGTTACATGATGGGGCAGTTTTAGTCAATCGTAATCAGATAGAGTCAGCAGCCAACGTACTGCCACTGTCAGAGCGTTACACGGGTGAAAAAAAATTAGGAACAAGACATCGAGCTGCGCTAGGATTAAGTGAGATGAGTGATGCTCTTGTAATGGTTGTTTCCGAAGAAACAGGCAAAATCTCCTTCGCCTTTCAAGGCAATCTATATCCCATTTCAACACCTGGCATCATATAGGGATATTCCCTATGAATAAATATCTCAAATTCAAGATATTTTTCTTGCTAAGTTATCACTTGCGTGGTAAAGTGATAACTGAAGGGAGGATGAAGTCGTGAGAAATCATACATTAGGCTCATTAACATGGATTCGTATGATGCGCTTTACAACCCAAAGTAATCAGCTATCGAATGAATTTTTAAAACGTTTTGATTTAACAACAGCACAATTCGATGTTCTGATTCAAATTCAAACTTATGCACCTATTACACAATCTCAATTAGCAAAGAAAGTAACGGTTACTCAAGGGGGCATGTCTCGTATGCTTGCCCGACTTGAAAAAGAGGGACTAATTGAGCGTAAGCAAAATTGGAAGACTAAAACAATTTCATTGACGGCAAAAGGGGAGCACATGATTCAAGCTGCAACCCCCAGTCAGCTTCACTTCCAGTCCTCATTTTTTGAAGAAGTGTTAACAGATGAAGAACTAAAATCTTTATATAAAGTCATGACAAAGCTTGAAAAGCATAGTCGAGAAAAAAAATTGCCACCTGTGTAATTTTTTTTGCATCGTCACTTGCTTAGTCAAGTGAAAACGAGAAGGAGGAAATTGAGGATGCACAAATTAAACGGACACCATCATATTTCGATGCTGACGAAAAATGGCAAACAAAATAATCATTTTTACACTAAAATTCTAGGGCTACGCCGTGTGAAAAAAACAGTAAATCAAGACTCACCATCTATGTATCACTTATTTTATGGTGACTTAACAGGAGCACCTGGTACTGAATTGACATTTTTCGAAATGCCGGTTGCGGGACGTACAGTGAGAGGGACGAATGCCATTACACGTATTGGCTTACTCGTACCAAGCTTTGAAAGCTTACTTTATTGGCAGGAGCGTTTTCAAGAGCTAGGAGTTGAACATAGTGGCATCACATCGTATGCAGGTAAAGATGCGTTATTTTTTGAAGACCATGAAGGATTACGGATGGTGCTGTTAAACCATCAGGGGAAGGAAGCGCCTGCTCAATGGCAAACATGGGATGGCACAGATATACCAGAAGAACATCGCATTTTAGGGATGGGTACAATTGAAATCACTGTACGTTATTTACAACGAACAGTAAATTTACTAAAAGATTTATTTCACTATTCAGTGGTTGAAGATGATGACAAAGAAGCCATTCTGCAATCAAGTGAAGGGGAAGTGCATGGAGAAATTGTCGTCAAGGAATTAGAAGGGCCAAGCGAGAAACCTGGTAAGGGCAGTATCCACCACCTTGCATTACGTGTCTCAACCGTTGAAGAGTTACGGCAATGGGAAGATAAAATTAAGGAGCGAGGATTGGAGAGTTCAGGTGTCGTTGATCGTTATTATTTCCACAGTCTTTATTTTAGAGATCGTAACGGTATTTTATTTGAAATAGCAACAGATGGCCCAGGGTTTACAGTGGATTCCGCCATCGAGGACCTAGGAAAAGAGCTCGATCTTCCACCGTTTTTAGAACAGAAACGTGCGGATATTGAAGCGATTTTAGAACCACTTGATTAAGGAGAGAGAACATGATGGAAAAATATCGTATTAATCAATCACAAGGACTAGAATTTGGATTATATTCTTTAGGTGACCATATTCCAAACCCATTAACAGGACACCGTATTTCTGCACAGCAGCGATTAAAAGAGCTAGTAGAGGCTAGTCAATTAGCAGAGCAAGCTGGTATTGATGTTTTCGGTGTTGGTGAAAGTCATCAAGCTTATTTCACAACACAAGCACATACAGTCGTGTTAGGTGCAATCGCGCAAGCAACATCAAAAATTAAGCTGTCTAGTTCTGCAACGGTATTAAGTGTTTCGGATCCTGTACGTGTCTATGAGGATTTTGCCACAATTGATTTATTATCGGATGGTCGTGCGGAAATTGTTGCGGGACGCGGTTCGCGAGTAGGGGCCTATCATTTGCTTGGTGTTGATTTACATGATTATGAAGAGCTTTTTGAGGAAAAATTAGAGCTACTTATGAAAATCAATGATGAAGAGCTTGTGACGTGGGAGGGCCAATTCCGTGCACCACTCCATCATGCACAAATATTACCGCAGCCAAAAAATGGCTCATTACCGATTTGGCGCGCTGTCGGTGGCCCTCCTGCAAGTGCTATCAAGGCGGGCTATATGGGAATCCCTATGATGCTCACAACATTAGGAGGACCAGCTGTTAATTTTAAACCATCTGTATACGCCTATCGAGAAGCGGCAGAGCGACAAGGCTATGATCCAAAGGAATTGCCAGTTGCGACAACAAGCTTATTTTATGTAGCAGACACAACGAAAGAGGCTTTACAAGGTATGTATCCACATTTAAACGGTGGTTTCCAAGCCATTCGTGGTGGAGGGTATCCAAAACAACAATTTGCTCAAGCTACTGATACACGTGATGCCTTGATGGTCGGTAGTAAGGAAGAGATTATAGAGAAATTACTCTATCAGTATGAATTATATGGTATGCAACGTTTTATGGCACAAATTGATTTCGGTGGGGTACCGTTCGATAAAATCATGAAAAACATTGAAATAATCGGCAATGATATTATCCCTGCAATAAAAAAATATACAGTAAAATAAGGAGTGTACCATCATGAAAATAGTCGCGCTTGCCGGTTCGATTGTCGGTTCCAAAACAAAAACAGCTACGCTTAAAATGGTTGATCTATTACAAAAAAAATACCCAGAGCATGAAGTCACGCTACTGGATCTCGCAGACTATCAGCTAGTATTTAGTGACGGTCGCAATTACTTTGACTATGATGGTGATACAAAATATGTCACAGAAACGATTATGGCTGCAGATGCTATTGTCATTGGGACACCAACCTTCCAAGCTTCTATACCCGCTACATTAAAAAATATCTTTGACCTGTTACCTGTCAATGCCTTTCGCGATAAAGTGGTTAGTGTCATTGTGACTGCGGGGACGTCAAAGCACTATTTAATGGTGGAGCAACAACTAAAGCCAATCCTTGCCTATATGAAAGCACATATAGTTCCGACTTATGTATTTATAGAAGAAAAGGATTTTTTACGCAAAGAAATTGTCAACGATGATGTCCTTTTCCGTCTAGAACGATTGGCTGAGGATACAGTTATGGTTACGGATGCTTTTGCAGATATTCGGGCAAAAAAAGATGCAGAATATGATTTTTAAGATTAATAGAAGAAACGCTGTGTTAGTAGTAGGACACAGCATTTTTTTGTGCTTCAGGCTAGCTATTTGACCATTGAAACCATCGTGCATGACCGTCTGGACTTTCCATTGTACGAATGGACTCGATTGTGCCTTGATTCATAAAATCCTGATGTAGCTGTCCATCAAATAAATTGTTATAGCAATGGTAGAGCGGTCGTTCCATGCTAATCTCTTTTAATTGTTCTAGTAAAGAATGTCGTAATTCGAGTGGTATTTGATTGGCAACATGTGTATGATACACCACCAACATAGCTTCTTGCTCAACTGTCCGACTGAGCTTTTTAATCAATTGAATAGCATCTCCTTTAACCAACTGAATATCTATTTCATTCATGATTGGGAGAGCTTGATTGACTAATGTTCTGCGCTCATGGTGTTCAGGCCAAATCAAAGCCTGAAGCCATTGGCATTCTTTCATATCCCGCAAATCTATCGGATTTAAATCGATACCTATTCGTTGACAAACAACAGGAGGCTTTGACAGAGAGGCAGGCAATGGTTCACCACGATTTTCTGAAATCAACATGATATCATTTTCAGTATTGGTAATGGCTAATTGTTGGTTATAGCAATAATTGTAGTGATCCATGCCAAGCTGCAACCCTGCACTTGCTCCAATTTCAATGAAAGCTAGCGGTTGTTGATGCTTGTCATAAATTTCAGTCATCATTGGGTAGAGATAGGAACAACGTCGAATTTCATTTGTTTGGACAAGCCTTTCTTGTAACAATGTCTTTAATTCATTTGTATGGGACAGTACAAATGCTTTAAAAGCAGGGAACACCTCCTGTATTGGGAGAGGAGAGGGTGTTAAAGATGCATAATAATGAGTTAATGGCTCATCAGATGTTGCTAACAAATAATGAACTGCTGCCAACAATAAATTGGGCGCAGGCTGACCCTGTGGGATCAAGGAGGCAATAGCTAACAAATCCTCATCAATGGCAATTTTATAAGCTAAATGTTCATACAGTGGGCTTGATCCTTTGCATTCATTTTTGGCAAACAAAAGAAATTGTTGACTTAATGTAGTATTCAGCATACGTTTCTCTCCTTTTGGTAGCATCTATATTAATTATCAGTCTATTATTATTGTATAATTTAGTAAATTAAATATATTTAATGAATTTAATTAAAAATTTTAATCAGGGAGGTGAGATATTGGAATATAAGTGGGTCCAATCTTTTATTGTCGCAGCTCAAACTTGTAATTTTCGAACAGCAGCGGAGCAACTGCATTTATCACAGCCAAGCATTACCGTCCATATCCAGCAGTTAGAGGAATTTTTACATGTCCAATTGTTCAAGCGTGAAAAAAACCGTGTCCAATTAACGGACGCTGGAAAGCTGTTTCAACTGGAAGCACAGCAGATGATGAGCCAGTGGGAGCAAAGTATTGAACGTATCAGATTAGCAAGTATAGGTATTCAGGAGAAGATGATTATTGCGATGACCCCTTTAATGGTTGAAACTATATTGCCTCATGTCATCTATCAATTTAGCAATGACAATCCGACACTTGAAATAGCAATTTTAGTAGAGGATTCAACGAAAATAGAAGATTTAGTCAATCAGGATAAGGCCGATATCGGTATTTCGTTATTACCTACACGTTATCGACAATGGTATCAAGAATTACTTATCGATAGTCCACTCGAGTTAGTTATTCCACTTGATGCCTATGATGATGAAACAGGAACCTATATTGATTATGAGGAGCTATTTCAAACGTACACTTTGTTTACGCACCATCATCCAACCATTTGGGGAGAGTTATTACATAAATTAAGAGAAAAATATGTTGTAACGAAGCAAGTATCCATTTCTCAATCGTATGTGGTAAAACGCTTTATTAAAGATGGGTTAGGGATGTCATTTTTACCTCGTATGATTGTAAGAAAAGAACGGATGGAGGGGCGATTTAATATTGTTCCTTTTGAAGCTTTCCCATTACCTAGTGTGCCAGTATACTTATTTTATAAAGAGTCTACACAGGTTACACAGGGATTGGTCGATGTATTGCAAACAAGAAATTATTTATAATTCACACGACGTTCAAAAATGCAATATACATGATGCAGTTAGTTGAAAGGGTTTTCAAAAATATCCTAACTAATTATGTTATCATAGAGTTCTAGAGAGCAAGGGGGCAATAAATATGGTATTTTCTCTTTTTAAAAAAAGAAAGCAGCACAGCCACAGCCATTTAAAAATAGAGTTGAGTTTTGTATCACTAATTTGTCACTGGGTGCAGCAGATGCGTATGACATATTAATGGAACGTGATGAGATAGATATCGAGGAGTCGGGTTGCACATCCCATTGTGAAATTTGCGAGCAAGGTATTTTTGCAATAGTAAATGGAGAAGTTGTGACAGCAGATGATGCGGAGACATTAGTACAGGCTATAGATGAAGAATTAAAACAAAATCCACTTTTCTAATGAAAAACAGCTTGCTAGATAGCAAGCTGTTTTTGCTGGATACTCATTTACCAACCACGAGCGTATTGTACAGGTGGTTGAACTTCTTCGCCTAATTCTTTAACCGCATGTAATGGCCAGTAGGGTTCCCGTAGTAAAACACGTGCTAAGAAAATTAAATCTGCCCGATTGTTTTGGAGAATTTCTTCAGCTTGAATGGCACTTGTTATCAGGCCAACAGCGCCAGTAGGGATGTCAGCCCCGTGCTTGATGGCCTCGGCATGTGGTACCTGATAGCCAGGAAAGACATTAATCGCTGCATGGACAACACCACCTGTTGAGACATCGACTAAATCAACACCTTGGGATTTCATCCAGCGACTAAAGACGATGAAATCCTCCATTGTCGTGCCATCTTCCGCATAATCCTCTGCAGAGACACGCACCAATAAAGGCCCCTCCCAAACACTGCGAATCGCATCGATAACTTGACGAAGGATACGATAGCGATTTTCTTGTGAACCACCGTATTGATCTTGACGTTTATTGGAAGCAGGTGATAAAAATTCGCTAATTAAATAGCCGTGTGCGCCATGAATTTCTAGCACATCAAAGCCAGCTTTTGCGGCACGAACTGCTGCTTGTTTAAATGCTTCTACTACATAGTGAATGTCATCTTCAGTCATTTCCGTCGGGGTTTTATAATCTGAACTAAAGGCAATGGCTGAAGGGGCAAAAATTTCACCATCTACTGCTGCCTTCCGCCCAGCGTGGCCAAGCTGGATACCTGCTTTTGCACCATAAGCTTTTATTCCTTCCACTACTTGACGCAAGCCTTCAATATGTGCATCATCCCAAATTCCTAAATCTTTATTGGAGATGCGCCCTTCTGGAACAACACCTGTCGCTTCTAAAATAATTAAACCAACTTGACCTGCTGCACGTGTGGCATAATGGACCAAATGAAAAGGTGTTACCATGCCATCATCTTCAGCAGAGTACATGCACATCGGTGCCATGACAACACGATTTTTTAAGGAGATTGATTGCAATTGATAAGGTTCAAATAATTTACTCAAAATAAAGCCTCCTAATTCCTAGTGATACACTTTATTTTGCACATAATATTAACCATTTGCAAGTGAACGAGATCGAGCCTCTGCTTCTTTAATGCATGCTTCGATGGCTTCATTAAATTGATATTGCTCTAAAGCTTGAATACCTGCCTCCGTCGTGCCGCCTGGACTTGTAACCTTTTTGCGTAAAACATCTGGTTCATCTACTGATTGCTTAAGCATTTCGGCCGTACCTGCTAATGTTTGGGTCATTAAAAGACGCACAGTATCTTTGGATAACCCCACCTTCGTACCTACTCGTTCAAAGGCTTCCATTAAATAATAAATGTATGCAGGACCACTGCCTGAAAGAGCTGTTACAGCGTGTAATTGATCCTCATCAACTTCAATAACAGAGCCGACAGCCTCTAATAATTGGAGGAACATGATGCGCTGACCTGAAGACACCTCGTTATTAAATGCAATGCCACTTGCTGACATACCAATTGTGGCAGACGTGTTAGGCATCACTCTTGCTACAGGACGATTCCCTAAATATTCTGTAATGGTAGTAATGGCAATCCCCGCTAGAATCGACAGGATAGCAGATTGCTCCGTAATCTTAGATTGAAGGTCACACATCGCAGCAATAGCATCTTTTGGCTTCATCGCTAAAATAATAAGATCCGCCTCCTTGTAAATCGCCTGATCAAACAGACAATGAACGCCATATGTTTCTTGTAGAAATTGTAAGCGTTCTTTGTCAGAGCGATTGGTGACGTAAATTTCCTGTGGGGTAAAGACCTTTTCCTTAATCCAGCCCTGTATCAATGCCTCTGCCATCGACCCTGCACCGATAAATAAAATTTTTTTCATGAACAAAACCTCCAGTTCAAAATAAAAAAGCGCTCTCGTCCTTATTTCGAAGGACGAAAACGCTATTGTTTCCGCGGTACCACCTTTGTTTGCCATTAGTTGGCACAACTCTTAGCCCTTTTATCGCAAGGGAAACGGTTATGTTTACATAACTGCTCAGAAGTAGGTTCTGTAATGGGAGTGGGTGATGTCACTTTCAGCATATGTAACACTCTCTAACACCTTCACCAGTTACGTACTTGGCTTCCTCAACGCACATAAATAATTAGATTATTCAAAATTATAGTGATGAATCGGCAACGTGTCAACAGGAGGATGACGAAAACAGAAAAAACTTGTAAAATAGAATGAATCAGTATTCACTAGCGCTTGAAAAGGGGGAGACAACTTTGTCTATATACAAAATAGAAATACCAACACCCTATGAAGTAGGAGATGTCAACGCATTTGTTGTCAAAGGCGATGCACTTAGCATATTTGATGTTGGACCAAAAACAATGGAAGCCTATGATGCTTTGAAATGGGGGATTCGAGCAGCTGGCTTTGACATGCGTGATATTGAACAAGTTGTGTTAACCCATCATCATCCAGATCATGCTGGATGGGTCGATGCTTTTCCACATGCAGAAATTTTAGGGCATGCCTATAATGATAAATGGCTACGTCATGATGAAGAATTTTTACGCTATCACGAGCAATTTTATAGTGAGCGTTTGTTGGAGCATGGGGTACCACAAGAATATATTTCAAAAAGTGTACATGTTCGTCGTGAATTAGAGCTAGTGGGCGAACGGCCATTAACACAATTCTTGGCAGATGGAGATGAAGTGCCTGGTCATCCAGGATTAAAGGCGATTGAAACTTTGGGTCATGCTCAAAGTCATTTTATTTTCTGGGATGAAAAAACACATCATGTTATTGGCGGTGATTTATTACTCGAAAAAATAACGCCAAACCCATTAATAGAGCCACCATTGGATCGTACGATTGGACGACCAAAATCATTACTGCAATATAATGAATCTCTTGAAATTTTACGCCAATTACCTGTCAAAATGATGCATACAGGGCATGGGGCAGAGCTAGTGGATATACCATATTTAATTGATAAACGTTTAGAGCGTCAGCACCAGCAATCGATGAAGGTGTATGAATTATTAGGAGACGATCAATTAACGGTTGTACAAGTAACAAAACGGCTGTATCCAGCTATTTTCCAGCATCAGCTTGGCTTAACCCTTTCCAAAACACTAGGTCATTTAGATTATTTAGAAGCCAGAAATTATATAACTTCTACAAAAACGGAAGCAGGTATTTATTTATTTCAAAGGAAGTAGGTTCATACATGAATAACCATAACAAGACGATCTTTGTGACTGGAGCGACAAGTGGTGTAGGCTTAAAAATTACAGAATTGCTTGTTGCACAAGGCCATACGGTATATGCCACAGGTCGCAATGCTGTCGCTCTAAAAGTACTAGAACGATTAGGAGCACATGTCATTCAAGCAGATTTAACTAATTTACATACACTGGATGATGTTTGTGCACAGCTCCCCCCTCTTGATGTTGCGATTCTCTCAGCAGGCGTTGGAAAATTCGCTAATGCATCTGCCTTAATGGATGAGGATATTGCTCAAATGATCGAATTGAATGTCAGTGTACCAATCTATCTTGCGAAAAGATTAGCCTCTACGATGATGGAGCGTCAACAAGGCCATTTGATATTCATCGGTTCACAGGCGGGAAAGGTAGCTACCCCGAAAGCGAGTGTCTATGCTGCTACAAAACATGCGATAGTAGGTTTTACAAATGGACTTCGAATGGAGTTAGCACCTTACATGGTCAACGTAACCGCTATCCATCCTGGTCCAATTGATACACCATTTTTAGATAAGGCAAATGATGCAAGTGGTTATCGAGAGTCCTTAGGTAGATTTTTATTATCAGCCGAGGAAGTGGCAAGAGCAACAGTGAAAACGATCGAAAGCCCAGTACGTGAAGTCAACTTACCAAAAATCATGGGATTATCAAGTAAATTATATGCACTTGCGCCTGCAACCATTGAATTTTTAGGCAAATCGTTTTTCCATAAGAAATAACAATAATCTAACTGTAAACATGCTTTATGCGTGTCTACAGTTTTTTTCATATTTATGTAAATTTGTTGATATAGTAGTGAAAATGAAGCAAATAAAGGAGAATACGATGTATACAATCGGACAAGTTGCTAAATTTTTAGGCATTTCAAGAGATACAATCAAATTTTATGAGGAAAAGGAATTGGTAAGGCCACAGCATAATAGAGAAAATGGGTATAGAACCTACAATCATTTTGATATCTATGATTTAACAACGATCAACTTTTATAGAGAAATTGATTTGGAAATCAAAAAAATCCAGGAATTAAGAAAAGGCAAGAGCATTGAAGGGATTCAATCTATAGTAGAAGAGAAAGAACAGGAAGTGTTAGAGGAGATTGCTTATAAAAAAGCTCCAATTAAAAAAGCTCCAGCTCGTAAAAGAAGACTGCGAAAAAATAAAACAATTTTTAGGAAACTACACGATAAAAGAAATGAAACCTCTAGAAGTAATGGGGGAGATCGACCATTATAAAGCTTATGATGATTATGACACGTTAAAAGAAAACACTGACAGTTTAAAAAAAGCGGTGATTCTTACTTCGTTAAGAAGAGTCATACGGTTCAATGATGAAGGCATGGTAGAAAATCAATTTGTGATTGTCAGGAAAGTAGAAGATGGTGAAAACATAATCGATGGAGACATTGTAGCTCATCCCAAATGTTTGTATACAGTCATTGAAGATGGGCGATGGTCTACGGGTGGCAAAAATACAGACGAAAAAGTGGAAGCGAGCATTAGACAAGTAGCCAAAGAATACGGCTATGAACTAGTAGGGCTTGTTTATGTTAACTTATTACTGACCACTTATGAAGAGGGACTTGAACGTATTTTTTTAGAAATGTATGTACCGGTCAAGTAAAGAAAAAATACGATTGACCTGTGAGTAACCCCCAGGTTTATGCTAAAGGTATTCTTAGTGAAATGGGGGATTTAACATGAGTAGAACAAAGAAGCTTAAAAGACCAGTAGCAAGCTTTATACTTTTAACTAATGTCATTTTTTGGCCACTTTTTTGCCTTGTGGGAGCCATCAAGCTTTTAGGGCTTCCAACTTGGGTGTTTGACGTAGTTCGCTGTTTGTCAGCTTGGTCATCAACGTTTGCCTTTGCCATCTTATTTAAAAAAATCTATCCTACGCAAAGCTTTGCCCACTTTGTGAAAAAGAAATTAACCAATAAGCTTCATCTTTCAGTCATTGTTGTTGTACTGGCAATACAAGTCTCTATCTTTTTCATGATTGTCTTACTTGTATGGAATAAGGAAGGGGTAGACTCTATTTTGACAATATCTTCTTGGGGGATGCTAAGCTATTACTTTATTAAAAATCTTTTATCTGGACCATTAGGTGAAGAATTAGGATGGCGAGGCTTTGCACTACTAGAGCTTCAAAAGAAATATTCCCCATTAATAGCTTCCATCATCATAGGATTTTGGTGGGGGATGTGGCATGTACCAATTTGGCTTACAACAGGATTTATGGGGATAGATTTAATCAAATATAGTTTATTCTTTATGTTGTCTATCATAGCAACGAGTATCATCATGGCAGCATTTTATAATTTAAACCAAAATCTCATCATCCCCATTATCATTCATCAGTTCTTTAATTTTTTTATTGGTTTGATCAATGGCAACTTAGTCGATTTATTAATGTACAATGCCATTCTTTATTCACTAGCCGCCATTCTTCTTATTTTAATTAACCCCAAAAATGTATTATATAAGACCATTCCCATGAATAATTAGAAAAGAATCCAGTTTTTAAGATGGATTCTTTTTTTTGTTCATTGCTAAATTTATATTGTATACATTTATATAAATAGTAAAAAAGCGTTTTTTAGAGTAAATATTCGTGTTACCATCATGACTTAATGTCTGCAGTGACAGACTTTTGACAGGAAAAATAATTGTCTATGAATTTATAAAAATACACTTGTATTTATTTTTATAACATGATACTATTCGTGTATAAACTTTTAAATGAATGTATAAACATACATATCTATAGAGCAATGGAGGCGCATTTTTAATGGCAAATAAAAAAGTTGTATTAGCTTATTCAGGTGGACTTGATACTTCGGTAGCAATTCCATGGTTAAAAGAACAAGGTTGGGATGTAATTGCAGTATGTCTTGACGTTGGCGAAGGAAAAGATCTTGAATTCGTAAAAAATAAAGCTCTTCAAGTAGGAGCTATTGAATCTTATATGGTGGATGCAAAAGACGAATTTGCTGAGGAATATGCATTAATTTCATTACAAGCACATACTTGGTATGAACAAAAATATCCATTAGTATCAGCACTTTCTCGTCCTTTAATCTCGAAAAAATTAGTAGAGATTGCGAACCAAGTAGGCGCAGATGCTGTTGCACATGGTTGCACAGGAAAAGGAAATGACCAAGTTCGTTTTGAAGTTTCCATTAAAGCTTTAAACCCTGATTTAGAAGTTTTAGCACCTGTACGTGAGTGGGGTTGGAGCCGTGATGAGGAAATCGAATATGCGATGAAACATAATGTACCGATTCCAGCGACATTAGACTCACCATTTTCAATTGACCAAAACTTATGGGGACGTGCCAATGAAGCAGGTATTATGGAAGATCCGTGGGTGTCTCCACCAGAAGAAGCTTACGGTTTAACCGTTTCTGTTGAAAATGCACCAAATGAAGCTGAATATGTGGAAATCGAATTTGTTGCTGGTAAACCAGTAGCCTTAAACGGTAAAGAAATGAAGCTTGCTGATTTAATTCAAGAATTAAATGCGGTAGCAGGTGCACATGGCGTAGGACGTATCGATCACGTGGAGAATCGTCTAGTTGGTATTAAATCTCGTGAAGTGTATGAAATTCCAGGCGCTAAAGTGTTGTTAACAGCTCATAAAGAACTAGAAGACTTAACACTTGTAAAAGAATTAGCACACTTCAAGCCAGTAATTGAGAAGAAGCTATCTGAATTAATTTACGATGGTTTATGGTTCTCACCATTACGTGATGCACTTGAAGCGTTCCTTGCACAATCACAGCAATATGTAAATGGTACAGTACGTGTGAAACTATTCAAGGGTCACGCTATTGTAGAAGGACGTAAATCACCGAATTCACTATACAATGAAAAGCTAGCAACATACTCCAAGGAAGATCAATTCAATCACGCTTCCGCAGTTGGCTTTATCGAATTATGGGGTTTACCAACTGTAGTGAATTCTTCTGTTAATAAAAAGTAATATTGAACGAGCAATGTGTGGTGAGGCATTTGTGTTTTTACTACACTTTGGCTAAGGACTAAAGGAAAAGGTGAGCTGACATGACAAAACTTTGGGGTGGACGTTTCCAAAAATCAGCAGAAGCATGGGTAGACGAGTTTGGCGCATCCATTGGCTTTGACCAGCAACTTGTGCTAGAGGACCTTGAAGGTAGTGTTGCACATGTCACAATGCTTGGTGCAACAGGAATTTTACCGGCAGCTGACGTAGAGGCCATACTAGGTGGTCTTGCCCAATTAGAAGAAAAGGCAATTGCAGGTGAACTTGAATTTAGCGTTGCCAATGAAGATATACATTTAAATTTAGAAAAAATGCTAATTGATTTAATTGGTCCTGTTGGTGGTAAGCTACACACTGGTCGTAGTCGTAATGACCAAGTAGCAACGGATATGCATCTATTCTTGAAAAAGCGAGTGCAGGAAGCCATTGATTTAATTGTAACATTCCAAGAAACGCTATTAGAGAAGGCACAGGAGCATATCGAAACGATTGCACCTGGTTATACACATTTACAACGTGCGCAACCGATTTCCTTTGCACACCATTTAATGGCCTATTTTTGGATGCTTGAGCGAGATAAACAACGCTTTACAGAATCCGTGAAACGCATAGATATTCTGCCATTAGGAGCAGGGGCTATGGCGGGTACAACTTTCCCAATAGACCGTATAAAATCAGCAGAGTTACTTGGTTTTACTGAAGTATATGCAAACTCTATGGATGCTGTAAGTGACCGTGATTTTATCGTCGAATTTTTAAGTAATTCGTCATTGCTTATGGCCCATCTCTCGCGCTTTGCAGAGGAAATTATTATTTGGTCTACAGATGAATTTAAGTTTATCGAGCTAGATGATGCCTTTTCAACAGGCTCTTCGATTATGCCACAAAAGAAAAACCCTGATATGGCAGAGCTAATTCGTGGGAAAACAGGCCGTGTTTATGGTAACCTTATGGGCTTATTAACTGTATTAAAGGGTACGCCATTAACGTATAACAAAGATATGCAGGAGGACAAAGAAGGCATGTTCGATACGGTGCATACCATTCTTGGCTCACTTAAAATCTTTGAAGGCATGATTGGTACAATGACCGTTAATACGGAACGTTTACATCAAGCTGTCCATTCCGATTTCTCGAATGCAACGGAGTTAGCAGACTATCTTGCTACAAAAGGGATGCCATTCCGTGAGGCGCATGAGGTGACAGGCAAACTTGTCTTTACATGTATTCAAAAGGGCATTTACTTATTAGATTTACCATTGGAAGAGATGCAGCAGGAAAGTAAGCTCATTGAAGCCGACATTTTTGATGTGCTAGCACCAGAAGCGGCTGTTCGTCGCCGTCATTCCCTTGGTGGAACTGGCTTTGATCAAGTAAAAATTCAAATTGAAAAAGCCAAAGCCTGTCTTCAAGAACATTAATTTTGCGTGCATGTCCAAGTGACTTTTGCATAGATATTCATTAAAGCTGTCCTGTGAGGCACTATGAAAACCTTTAACCTTTTTCAACTGAGCCAGAGGGTGAAGTGAAAAAGAGACCCTTACATACGTGAAGGACAATCCCCAATTCTGGAGACGCGGAATTGGGGTTTTTGTATATGGAAAGATGGGGAGGAATTAAGACAATGAATGACCGTTTGACAAAGGGGCTCGAAACAATCAAACAATATGTCACAGAGGAAGAAGCAGCAAGGATGATTGAATCTGATGCCTTAGCCGATGTTGCACCCGATTTACGCAAAATGATTATTGAATTTGCTTATGGTGATGTCTATTCACGACCAGGCCTGGATGTGAAAAGTCGGGCACTTGTTGTTATTACTGCAGTTGTCACACAAGGTGCCACACCACAAACAAAAACACATATCCAGCGAGGTTTACATGCTGGCTTAACACAAACAGAATTGGTCGAGGCACTTTTACAATTAGTACCCTACATTGGCTTTCCAAAGGTACAAAATGCTTTAACAATCGCACAACAAGTTTTTGCAGAAAAAATCATGCATAAAAGCAAAAGCAAAGACTCATAATAAAAGAGGAAACACTTATTAATCTAAGATGATGGGGAGGATGCAGAATGAGTAATTGTCAAACACCCAAAGACCAAGAATCTCAGGAAAGTCCGCCACAACTGTCAACGGTTGAAGCTTCATAAATCTTAAGCCTAAAGGTGAAACAGAACTATTCTGTTTTGCTATAGATTAAGAAGAAGCGTAAACTATACCAGTTAAAAATCAAATAGAGGCAATAAGTGTCCATGGATCCAGAATTATTTCTGGGTCCTTTTTTAGTTTAGTTTGAGGAAACAAGGGTGTTAGAAGATATTTGGGGAGAAACCACCGCATAAGTGTTTGGAAATGATCAAAAAAGGGGGGAATCCGCTCTGAAAGGAGGTGGAAGTGATCATAAAAAGTGTGAAGCCGCTCGAAAAGGAGGTGGAAGTGATCATAAAGAGTGTGCCCCCGCTCGAAAAGGAGGTGGAAGTGATCATAAAAAGTGTGTATCCGCTCGAAAAGGAGGTGGAAGTGATCATAAAGAGTGTGTTGCCGCTCGAAAAGGAAGTGGAAGTGATCATAAAGAGTGTGAACCCGCTCGAAAAGGAAGTGGAAGTGATCATAAAGAGTGTGAACCCGCTCGAAAAGGAGGTGGAAGTGATCATAAAGAGTGTGTTGCCGCTCGAAAAGGAAGTGGAAGTGATCATAAAGTGTGTGAACCCGCTCGAAAAGATGATGGAAGTGATCATAAAGAGTGTGCCCCCGCTCGAAAAGGAGGTGGAAGTGATCATAAAGAGTGTGTTGCCGCTCGAAAAGGAGGTGAAACTGATCATAAAGAGTATGAAGCCGCTCGAAAAGGAGGTGGAAGTGATCATAAAGAGTGTGTTGCCGCTCGAAAAGGAAGTGGAAGTGATCATAAAGAGTGTGAACCCGCTCGAAAAGGAGGTGAAAGTGATCATAAAGTGTGTGAACCCGCTCGAAAAGGAGGTGAAAGTGATCATAAAGAGTGTGCCCCCGCTCGAAAAGGAGGTGAAAGTGATCATAAAGAGTGTGCCCCCGCTCGAAAACGAAGCGAAAGTGATCAAAAAAAGTGAAGACCTTCCCATAAATAAAAACAAAAGCGCTCATACAGCAGTAGAATCCCCTCCCAGTAGAGGCAAAAGCGCTCACTATATGTAAGGGCGCCACCTTTAAGAGTAAAAATTCCAATACAAGATAGCCATCACCAAAATAAATACCTTCATTTGACATATAATCAAATCTGTATTACCCTAGATATAACAGATTCTGTTTGGTTGTTAACAATACAGATTGGAGGGGTGACATGCAAATACGGTTAGATCCAAGCAGTGAATTGCAGCTTTATAAACAATTAGCCAATCAATTGATTGAAATGATTGCTACTGGTGAGCTAAAAAATGGTGATACATTACCATCTGTGCGTGCCATGGCTACGGATTTAGGAGTCAATGTGAGCACGGTGAGTAAGAGCTATCATGAGCTTGAAGATAAGGGCTTAATCGAATTAAAACCAAAGGCAAAAGCTGTTATTATTGGTGGTCAAAAGCGGGAGCTTGAGGAAATAGAGGTGGAAAAAGTAGAAAATGCTTTAAAGCCTATTATGGCGGAAGCTTTTGCTCGTGGGCTCGAAAAAGAACAAATGACAAATTTGTTCCAACGAATTTTAAAACAATGGAAGTAGGGGTAGTATGCTTATAATAGTAGGCATCTTTATTATCGTCGGGATTTTGGAAGCTATGACACCACACTTATCAAGAAAATCGATTGTCTTTGGTGTTTCCATACCAGAACCCTATGTCAAACATCCTCAATTACTGCTTTGGAAGAAAAAGTATAGCCAAATAATAGGTGCTCTTACAGCTTTATTTTTACTCGGACAAATCAGCTTATACTTTTCACCCATAAAAGAGGATAAGGTGGTTTTAATTTCCTTTATTTTCTTGTATGTCATGCTCCTGCTTTCATCTGGCCTTTACATGAATTACCATGTCAGAACGAAAAAATTAAAGGCACAGGAGCAATGGGAAGCTCACATAAAAATGGTCTACGTTACAGATTTATCTATTCGCCAAAAAGATGAAACACTATCGCCTGTATTTTTTAGCTTACCAATCATTATGACAGTAGCACTCATCACTTTTACGTACATGAATTATGAGTCCATTCCAGATGTTTTTGCGACACATTGGAATGAAGCAGGCAAGGTAGATGGCTGGACGGAAAAATCATGGATTTCTGTCATCAGTATGCCGCTGCTATTATTAGCGATACAAATCAGCTTTTTCATTATGGGGCGGGGCATGAAAAGCGCCAAAATACAATTGAGCGCACAAGCTAAAGAAGCATCCATTCATCGTGAGCTAGCTCACCGTAAATATGGAAGCTGGTATTTAGCTGCGATAAATTTTAGTATGACAATTCTTTTTATTGTTTTACACTATACAACTGTGATTTTACATGACCAAACAGCCCCATACTTTTTCCTACTTTTTCTTGTTTTTAATGTCGTTACGTTAGGGGGCTTGCTATTACTAATTTGGAAGCTCAGTAAAAGTAATGAACGATTTGATGAAATACATACAAATGAAACAGCTGTAGCAGATGATCAATACTGGAAATGGGGCATATTTTATTGCAACAAAAATGATCCATCCCTATTAGTGCAAAAAAAATACGGAATTGGCTGGACCGTTAATTTTGCCAACAAGTGGAGCTACTTCTTAATTGGTATAACATTATTGCCAATTTTATTGGTGATCTTTATATAGAGAGGAAGATTAGATGAAAAAATGGTTATTGTTATGCTGTACGCTGTTACTCTTAGGGGCTTGTGGGCAAAAAGAGGCGACAGCTGAAAATCAAGAAACAAAAGGGGAACGTGCCATGAGTGAACAGTTTATTGGAAAATGGGAAGGAAATATTGAAACACCTAATGGACCATTACCGATTATCGTTGATTTACAAAAGGAAGCTGGCACATTATCTGTCCCAGCGCAAGGCTTATCGAACTTTCCATTTAAAAGCGTGAGCTATACAGGCGATAAAGTAACAGTATCCATTCATTTAAACGGCTCTGTGATTGCTATAAATGGAACATTAAAAAATGAGCAAATAGAGGCTACATTCCAACAAAATGGTGCCAAATTCCCATTAATCTTAAAAGCTTATAAAGAGCAACCCGTTACGTACGAAACATTAAAGATTCCTGTTGAAGATGGTAACTTAACCGTAGCATTGCAAAAGGCTAGCGCATCTCCAACGCCAGTGGCACTTATTATTGCTGGTTCTGGACCAACAGATAAGGATGGAAATTCAGCTTTAGCTGGTAAAAATAATAGCTTGAAAATGCTTGCTGAAGGGTTAGCGCAAGAGGGCATTGCGACAGTGCGCTATGATAAGCGTGGACTTGGTGATAATCAAGCACTTTTAACAAAGGAAGAGGATAGCACGTTCGATCAATACGTAGATGATGCAGTACAAATTATCCAAGCATTACAAGCTGATGAAGCTTACTCAAGTATTCACGTTATTGGACATAGCGAAGGTTCGCTCATTGGTTTGCTAGCAGCCCAAAAAACAGATGTAGAGTCCTTTGTCTCGATTGCGGGAGCGGGAAGACCATTGGATGAGGTGCTATTAGAGCAAATAAAAGGTCAGTTACCGCCAAAGCTATTCAACGAATCGACAGACATTTTGAAATCGTTAAAACAAGGTGAGCAAGTGAAAAATGTTTCGCAAGAGCTTCAAGCACTCTTCCGACCATCTGTACAGCCTTTCCTTATTTCCTTGTTAAAGTATCATCCTGCCGATGAGCTTGCCAAAGTGAAAAGTCGTGTATTATTAGTCCAAGGAACAACCGATTTACAAGTGAAAGAAGCCGATGCGGAGGCATTAAAGAATCGCAAACCAGAGGCACAGCTGCTTTATATGGAGGGCATGAATCATGTGCTGAAAAAGGCACCAGTCGATCGTGCCAAAAACTTAGCAACCTATGCAGACCCTTCATTGCCGTTACATGAAGAATTACTACCAGCGATAGAGCAATTTATACAAACGAAAAAGTAGGTTGATTGACTATGGGAGTTCTTGTCTATTTAATAATCATGTTGCCATTTCTCATCTTTGCCATCGTTTTATCACAAGGTAAAGGAGCATTTTTAATTGCCGGCTTTAATACGTTGCCACAAGAAGATAAAAAACAATATGACGAAAAAGCACTAGCAAAATTTATGGGGAAAATGATGTATGGTTATTGTTTTTGCGTTCTCTTGTGGATTCTGGATGAAGTATTCCATACACAGTGGTTATTTAGTATAGGATTTATTCTTTTCATAGCCCTAACGATTTTCTTAATGATTTTTGTGAATACCGGCAATCGTTTCAAAAGATAAATCGTGCAATGACAAGACTATAATGTACATTTTGCTTTTCAGACTGTAGACCAACTCAATGAATTTCGAGTTAGTCTACAATCTTATTTCTTTCGTGATGAATCACCTTGAAAATTTACTTTTTATCAACATACGAATATGGAGTTCTTTAAGTAGAAGGAGATTGGAACGCAGGACGGCGACTCCAGAGGTAAAGCGGGAAAGTCGAGATCTAGGACTGAGAGCAAAGAGGGAAGCAACTCGACCCCGATCGTGGAAAGCGTCCGCCAATAATAGAAATCAACAGCATTATTTTGATCTTGTTGTGTTTTTTAAAATGACGTTCTTTCACTTAATGATCATCATCGTCTCTTTTTATAAGTGGTAGTCATCACTGTAATCTTCATCTCCTTCATGAAAAAAAGTGAGTAGCGTTTTCATCCATGAAAATTTGTATAAATTCATCCAGGTAGCTCATAATAACAAAGATTCACTTATGAAATCTATAATGATGAGGAGGATGAAAAATGAGTAGGTTCGAAAATTTAGATCCAAAATCTCAAAAAATCCACCGCAACTGGTCAAGGATTAAGCATTCCAAATCGCAAGTAAATGGTGAAACGGAGATTACCCTCCATAACCGCCTGTTGCGAAGTGAAGCAAAGGCCCGTCAGTTTTAATCATGCTAGAAAAGTAAGTGTCATCAAGCCCAGAAAAAATTCTGGGTTTTTTTTATGGATAAAAATAGAAAGTGGCATGTATTATTATATAAAAAGGAGGATTAAGCTTTGAATATTTCTATTCCTACATATTTACAGTCATTTGCAGAAAACATCCAACAAGAAGATGTTGAAACCCAGTTTCAGCTTCATTCTAGTACAGGCAATCGACAGTTTGAAATTTGGTTTTACGGTGATTTATTAACAATTGAAGACGAACCATTGCCTATCATCACTGGCGAACATGCTAGAATCGTCGCTAAAGATTCTGAAACAACGGAGCAGATCTTACTGTTTGATGCGACCCTACATGGCTATAATGCGCTATTCTGCGATGAATATACAGAAGATCAACGTGTTAATCGTCCGTTAAAGAAATATAATATGCCGGCCACTGAAATAGTCGTCTCATTTTTCTATAATATTGACTATGATGAAGAGGCTGATGACTATCGTTCAGATGACCATGGAAATGTGCTCCTCATCAGTGGACAAACAGCAGACTGGGAAACAATCAAATGCAATGGTTATGATGCTTTTGCTTTTTATGTCAAGAAAGAGGTTGGCACACTACTAGCATTTGCGCAAGAAGAATTAGCCTAGTAGGAAAGGAACGAAGAATGAATGAAACGAATACAATTCACACAAGAAGTAGCTAATGAAATCATCCATTATAATTCAGTGGATGCTTTTTATCGAAAGATCATGAAAACAGAAGAACCTACCAGTATTGGCTTGATCTATATTGAACCAGGTGGTGTCGTAGGTATGCATGAAGCCCCCATTCCACAGCTATTTATTGTTGTTCAGGGTGAAGGTTGGGTTTGCGGTGAAGATGGAGAAAAGATGGTTATAAAAACAGGAGAGGGTGTACTTTGGCAACAAGGACAAGCGCACGAATCCGGCAGTATGACAGGATTAACAGCACTTGTAATCCAGTCAGAGCATCTACATCTTACATAAAGATTGAATTTGTTCGTATAAAAAGCTTAAGAGAGAGCAATAGATGGTGCAAGTCTATTATAGGCTTGGTGTATTAAGTAAATGCACTGTGCTTTATAAAGGCCAATTTTCTAATCGTAGAAAATTGATCATCGTTTTTTATTTAAAGCAGTACTTAACTGTGCTAACTAAAAAAGCGACCTTATTGATGAGTTACCTTCGCGAAAAAACGGACTAGATTATCCCGCTTAAAATGAAAATGCCACTTACATATTTTCAAACTAAAGAAAATCAACTACAATAGACGGATGGTAGAAACTCTAAATTCTACCTATTTATCTTTATTTATACAAAATACACTAGAGGAGCACGACGATGAAAAAGAAGTTTTTATCTTTACTCATGACCATAATAATGGTCCTATCCGTTAGCGTATCGGTGTATGCCGATGAAACATCGCCAGTAGCGACAAGAGGAGATATCGTTACAACCTTGTTGACAGCAGCAGATGCTTATCAACCAGGAATTAACAAAGCAACTGTAATACAAGGCTCTAAAAACGGAGATTTAAGAGAGAATGAGCCAGCTAAGAAAGTGGAAGCATTAGTCATGTTGAGCAGAGCATTCGGTGAATTGCCAGAGCCAGTTGGCAATGACCTTCGCAGTGGAACATTTGACATTGAGTTTACAGATGTACCTGCATGGGCAAAAAAAGATATCGATAAACTGACAAAAGCAGGCGTCCTGACGGGTAACGCTGACGGTACCTTAGGTGCAAATGACACGATTACGATTGCTGAATTCCAAAACATCATCGCTAGAATATGGTCACTTAAAGGCTCACATTTAAATGATGATTTTTATGAAGCAATCAATAAAGAATGGTTAAATAAATCAACAATTCCGGTAGGAGAAATCATGGGTGGTGGTTTCCCTGAGCTTCAAAAGGAAAATACCGATAAAATTGAAGAAATAATAAACGCGCTCTCTGGTAAAGAATTTGCAGAAGGCACTAAGGAACAAAAAATTGCCGACTTCTATTCGACAGCGTTAGATACAAAAAATAGAAATAAGCAGGGGATTGAGCCCATCCAAAAATATGTAAAGGCAATTAACGAAGCTAAAACTCTTGATGAACTTGTTCAAGCAGATCTTGCTCAAGAAAAAGAATTAGGACTAAGCTCACTTTTCGGCTTTGCCATCATGAACGATGCAAAGAACAGCAGTGAAAATGCATTGTATTACGCCGGATTAGCAACTGGTTTGGATAAGAACAGTTTTGTTACGGAAGATGCAAATGCAAAAAATGCCTATATTGAATATATGACAAAACTTCTTGTAGTATCTGGCGAGGAAGAGTCTACAGCGAAAGCACTTGCTGAGCAAGTTTACGAAATGGAAAAAAGCTTAGCTTCTGTGTCGCTCGATCCTCATGAACAAGGCGATGTTAATAAATATTATAATCCATATACAATTCAACAATTCGATGACATGTTTAAGACAGTAGATATGAAGCAAGTCTTGACATCTATGAAGGTCGACAGTGCTGATAAAGTAATCGTATTCGATTTAAAGCTGGCGGAAAAAGGTGCGGAAGTCTTGAATGATACGAACCTTCATGTGCTTAAAGCTTACTCGAAAGTGCAATTACTTATGGCAACAGGCAGTTTGCTATCAGATGAATTCGGGGACGCTGCTAATGAGTTTGCTGCAACGTTATATGGAGTTACAGGAGAAAAAACAGAACAGGAAAACGCTGTAGCCCTAACAACGAGTACAATGAGCGGATATTTGGAGCAAATGTTTGCCGAGAAACATTTTTCACCAAATGCTAAAAAAGATGTTGAGCAGATGGTAGAGAAGTTAATTACTACGTATGAAGAGAGAATTAAATCTCTTGATTGGATGTCTGAAACAACAAAAGCGAAAGCTATTAAAAAGCTGGATACTATGATCGTTAAAATCGGTTACCCAGATAAGTGGGATGCGACATTAGATAACGTAGCGATCAAGACTTATGACGAAGGCGGTTCACTGTTCTCTAATACCTTTGCAGTAAACAAAGCATACATTGAGAACACGAAAGCTAAGCTAGGAAAACCGGTGGATAGATCAGAATGGGTAACGAGCGTATACACTGTAAATGCTTTCTACAATGCTCTTAATAACGAAATTACATTCCCTGCTGGTATTCTGCAAGCTCCTTTCTATGATATTAACGCTAAACCTGAAGAAAACTATGGTGCTATTGGCATGGTTATTGGTCATGAAATAAGCCATGCTTTTGATAACAACGGATCTGCCTACGACGAACATGGAAATGCAAATAACTGGTGGACAGATGAGGACTTTGAGAAATTCAAAGATAAAAATCAGAAATTGATTGAGTTTTATAATGCTATTGAGATTATTCCAGGAGTATTGAACGACGGGCAGCTGACACTAAGCGAGAATGTCGCTGATTTAGGTGGGATGGCTGCTTCACTACAAGTTGTCTCTCAAATGAGTAATCCTGATTATAAAGCCTATTTCGAAAGTAATGCAGAAATGTGGAAATCCACAACTACAAAAGAATTTGCAGCGGTTCTGAGCAAAAACGATGTACATTCAGCCAATAAAATTCGAGTAAACCGTACGATTGTAAACTTCCAGCAATTCTATGATACCTATGGAATTAAGGCGGGAGATGGCATGTATGTAGCCCCGGAGGACCGAGTTTCTATCTGGTAAAATTTAATTATATCGATAGCTGACTAAGAAGACCATTTAATGTAAGGCTGTATATTCAAAAACTATAGCTGTTAAAATCAAAAAGACAGATTTAATCGACAAAGCTTGTTGATTAAATTCTGTCTTTTTTCCTGAATCGCTAATCCTACGAGGGCCAGTTATTTTAAGAAAAAGATATCTCAACTAAAATCTTTATCTTATTAAGTATAACTCTGGCGACTGATAATATTGCGCAAAACACTTTTAACTTGTTGAGAAGTCTGCACAATATCATCGCCATTTCTTCACGAGCATCAGGCTTTTACCATATGATATGTTTATTAAAACGCTAGTGTCTCAAAAAGATAATAATAAACTATTTAAGTTTCAGGAGCTGCGTTACCTTCATATATTTAAAACCAACTTTTACTAGGAAATTCTGTACAAAAGTAATGTCATTTTCGTGTATCTATCGTATAATAAGTGTCAACACTTTTCACCTGGAAATCCAATTTTTATCTTTATTGTAATATCCAATCAGTAGAGGGGGATTACTTTCATGCAAGTAGTTGAAAAAGCATTTGGCTATATTACGAGAGAACGTGAGGAACAAATACAAGTACTCGTATTTGAACAAAATACCATAGGGGCAGGTATTCAAGTTCCAAAAGGTACAGTTGAGGAAGGTGAAACACCATTAGAGGCAGTGAAGCGTGAAATGTTGGAGGAGACAGGTCTCACATCGCTTGTCGTCCAGGGACTCATTGCACAGGATTACTTTAATCATCCGTCAGGTATTTTACAGAAGCGATATTTTTACCATTTAACCACGAATGAATCATCAGATTCTTGGCAGCATCATCCAACGGGATTGAACGAAGGAGACTTACTATTTTCTTTTTATTGGATTTCGGTAGAGCAAGATGCATTGTTGGCGAAGGGGCATGGGGATTATTTATATCGTTTATTAGCCAAGGTGGAAAATTGAGCGTTCAATAATAAAAACCGCGTCATACTAGGCGCGGTTTTCATGTTTCTTCAATTATGCTCGTGCAGCAATTTCCAAAGCTTGTGTGAAATCAGCAATTAAATCCTCTACATGCTCAAGCCCTACAGAAAAACGTAAAAGGCCATCTGTAATCCCACGTTTTGCACGCTCCTCAGGCTCCATAGCAGCATGACTCATCTTTGCTGGGTAGGAAAGAATTGATTCCACTCCCCCAAGTGAGACTGCAAAAACAGGAATTGTCATCGCTTCGACTAATGCTTTTGCAGCTGCATAACTTGGTAGACGGAAAGATAATACAGCTCCAGCACTTGTACATTGTTGCTGATGAATGGCATATCCTGGGTGTGAGGCAAGTCCAGGATAGTAGACTTGTTCCACCAGTGGGTTACTAGCTAAAAATTCTGCAATTTTTTGAGCAGATTCAGCAGAACGACTAAAGCGTACATCGGTTGTTTTAATATTTTGTAATAGTGTGAAAGAATCCTGTACACCTAAAATATTTCCGAATGAATTTTGGATAAAATATAGCTCTTGTCCTAGCTTTTCATCAGCTGTGACTGTTAAGCCAGCAATGATATCAGAATGGCCAGATAAAAACTTTGTTGCACTATGAATGACTACATCAACACCAAGTTCTAATGGCCGCTGGTGTAATGGTGTCATAAAAGTATTATCTAAAAATGTAAGACATTGATGTTGCTTCGCAAGTGCCACTACACCACGAATGTCGGTAATACCTAATGTTGGGTTCGATGGTGTCTCCATATATAATAGTTTTGTAGCAGGGGTTATCGCTGCCTCAACTGCAGCTATATCTGTAAAATCCACAAAACTATGGGAAATGCCAAAACGTGGTAACACTTTCGTTACAAAACGATACGTACCTCCATATACATCCTCCGTCACGACGATATGGTCACCTTGTGATAACAACATGAGTGCTGCTGATACGGCCGCAATTCCAGAAGAGAACGCATGAGCACGAACGCCACCTTCCAGCTCGGCAATAGCTTTTTCTAACGCATCTCTCGTAGGGTTGCCAGAGCGTGCATAGTCATATTCGCCAAACTCATCAATACTTTCTTGGTGGAACGTAGATGATAGATACATAGGAACGTTGACGGCCCCTTTTTGATTCGCATAGCCATCGCGAACCCCTGCGTGAATGAGACTAGTTTCAATACGTTGCTTCATTTTTTATGCCTCTTTTCTAAGGATATCGAACACTTGACGTAAGTCTGCAATTAAATCTTCTGCTTCCTCAATACCAACAGAGAAGCGTAATAAACGATCACAAACGCCGCGTTCAACACGTTCTTCATAAGGCATATCGGCATGTGTTTGTGTAGCCGGATACGTAATAAAGCTTTCGACACCACCTAGACTTTCAGCAAATGTAATTAACTTTAAGTTACGAAGGAATGGATCTATCCATTCAGGCTTTTGCAAACGGAATGACAACATTCCACCTTTTCCTGTATAAAGTACATCTGTCACTAATTCCTCTTCCTCTAAATAAGCAGCAATTGCTTTCGCATTCACATCATGTTGTTTTAATCGAAGATGCATTGTTTTTAAGCCGCGAATAAGCAGCCATGAATCCATCGCCCCTAACACCATGCCACTGCCATTATGAATAAAACCAATACGTTCTGCTAATTCTGCGCCTTTCGCTACTACTAGACCAGCTAAGACATCATTATGTCCACCGATATATTTCGTAGCAGAATGTACTACTATGTCTGCCCCTAATTCGATCGGACGTTGGAAGTAAGGAGTATAGAAGGTATTATCGACAATTAATAAAGCTCCGTGCTTATGTGCTAATTCTGCATACACTTGTAAATCAAATTCCTGCATAAGGGGATTTGTCGGTGTTTCAATAAATAATGCACGTGTATTTTCATTAATTAATGCTTCCACTTGCTCAACTGATTCAAATTTTGAATAGACAGCTTTGATATTATAAGTTTCTTGGAAGAAGTTAAAAAGTCTATATGTACCGCCATATAAATCATCTGGCACCACTAATTCATCGCCTGGTTTAAATATGGATAGGACTAGTTGAATGGCAGCCATCCCAGAGCTACAGGCAAAGCCCATGTCGCCACCTTCTAAATCTGCAATCCCTGCTTCTAAAAGAGCACGTGTTGGATTCTTTGTACGAGTATAGTCAAAGCCAGTAGATTCTCCAATTCCTCCATGTTTATAAGCAGTTGATAAATGAATTGGTGGACTCACAGCACCTGTTGCCGGATCACTTAAATTTCCTAGTTGTACAAGTTTTGTTTCAATACTTCTGTTTAATGTCATGACGTCACTCTTTTCTCCAATATTATTAAAAGCGACAAATTTCGCTTTCAATTTAATAGTATTCTCAATAATTGTTACCAATTTAACATGGATACCCAAGAAGAACAAGGGTGATTTCAGAAAATTAGCTAGATTATTTATTGTTAATCAAGTAGGAATAGTAGGGTATAGAATGTGATGACGTCAAATAAAACGAAGGGAGAGTGGTAATACTATGAAGTGGTAATACTATGAAAGGAAGCAGTGACCACCAAAAGAAGTAAATTTCAACATAGAAGCTCAAAATAAAAGCATCTGCCTCAATGTGACAGATGCTTTTGACCCTTATGTTAGGCTTGTTCTTTTTTTAGCAAGTCGCGAATTTCTTTGAGGAGCTCTTCTTTAGCATCCAGTTCAGGAGCTGGTTCTTCAACAACAGCTTCCTCTTTTTTACGAGTGAGTTTCGTCATGATTCGTAAGGCCATAAAAATAGCAAATGCAATGATTAAAAAATCAATGATTGATTGTAGAAATACACCTAAATTGACTTGGGCTTCACCTGAGCCAAAGACAAAGCTCTTTGTTAAATCAATACCACCTGTTAAAACACCAACTAATGGCATAATGATATTTTCAACTAAGGAGGTAACAATTTTACCGAAAGCACCACCAATAACAACTGCAACTGCTAGATCGACAATATTGCCTTTCATCGCAAATTCTTTAAAGTCTTTCCACAAAATAAATTCCTCCCTATTATTATCCATAAAATTAATCAATCTGTATTTTACTATATTTTTCCCAAACCTTTCAACCGCTTTCGTAGTGAAAATAGTAATCTTGTTTAATAAAGTACATAATTTCAAAAGATTTACTACCTATATCGTAAAATTTGGTAAAATGGATGAAGAATACTAGATTAGGTGTGACTTATGGCAAAGAAAAAGAATAACAAACCGATGTTATCATCAGCCACAAAATTGGGCATGATAGCATTATTAATTCCTATAGCGATAACTGTTTATGTCCTGACATTTTTTGCGTGGAAGGAACTTCAAACACTACCGATTTTCGAAAAACTCTCGCAACAAAAGGCGATTGAAGAAATTCAACAACATTTCGATATGAATATTCCAGAGAAATACATACCTATATATGTAGCGGCTGAGGAGAAATATGGTGTACCATGGACATTACTTGCAGCACACCATCGAATTGAAACACGTTTTTCTACTATAAAAACGATGGTTTCGTCAGCAGGAGCAGAAGGCCATTTGCAATTCATGCCTTGCACATTCGTTGGTTGGAAGCATCCCACTTGTTCAGGGCTAGGTAAAGGTAATATCACGAAGGCAGAATTAATGAACCCAGAAACCATTGCAAAATATGGAGGATTTGGCGTAGATGCAAATGGAGATGGCATAGCTGACCCATATGATATAGAGGATGCGGTATTTAGCGCAGCTAATTACTTATCTAAATACGGTGCTGCAAAAGGGAATATTAAGAACGCTGTTTTTGAATACAACCATAGCAAAGAATATGTAGAAGATGTGTTGTATTACTACAAATTATATGATGATTATCATGATGATCTCAAAGCGGCTGTTCTTATAAATAATGAATAATAAAGAGCCATCACATTGGATGGCTCTTCATTACATATTTAAGTTGCTTTACGCATACCTTTTAGAATAAGGCTGACGATAAAGATCAGCACGATAGCACCAATTAGTGCTGGGAATACGTAGAAATCACTTACTTTCCAACCCCAGTTCCCTAAAACCATACTACCAATCCAAGAACCAACAATACCTGCAATAATATTCCCAATGATGCCACCAGGTACATCCTTACCTAAAATTACGCCAGCTAACCATCCAAGAATTCCTCCGATGATTAAATACCAAATGAAACTAATCATTATTTTCATCTCCTTAAAATTAAGATATAATGGCGATTACTTAGTTATACCCTGAATGGAGTAGATTAAACGCATTGATTTTGTTTAGTAATTATTACATGCTTTAAATTAGGCTGGGGTATGATGCCTAATTTGCGTTGGCTGGAGGGATGACAGCCAATCCTTCTGCATAATTTATTGTGAAAATGTCCACATTAAATACAATACTTCTATATGGTCCATACATCGAATGAATCGCTTACTTCTATAGTATGTTCACAAATGAAATTTGTACCAGTATCTACAATCTACGCCAACTCCCCATTGTAAGTAGTATAAAATCAACCATCTAACTAAATTATTTGCAAAAACAGCCTGTTCATTCGCGACAACACACATTTTTGTTGATGCAGAATTTCAATTACCTATCACCTATATGCATGTTCATTTTCCGTATTTGTTATAGGCTATTATTCATAGTTACCTAATCATTTTTCATTTTAGTGAAAGGAAAAATGGGAAAATCATCACTTTTTGAATAGTTTGAAAATTTTGTTTAAAACGATTATAATGTAGGAAAAGGAGCGTGTTATTTATGAATATGGCTGTCATGAAACGTTTGAATCGTCAAGGTTTTCTTATCGCTGGTTTGCATTTGTTAGTTTTACTAAATCTTGCAGCCGATTTCTTATACACAACGTAACAATTAAATAGAAAGGTGAATAAAATGTTTGTCTCATTCTAAAACAACCGTGTCGTGTAAATTATTTGCAGCTCACGGTTGTTTTTATTTTGACCAAATAACTGAAAAGAGGGATTTTTCTGCCAAATGTCAAATACATAGACATATAGGGGAGGGGTATGATGACGCTAAGATTAGATCAAGCATTCATTGATGTGGAGAGACCTTTTGCATGGTTGGACTTAGATGCGCTGGATAAAAATATCCAAATTGTACAAGATGCCTGTGGCGAGAAACAAATTCGCATTGCGACAAAATCGATTCGTTCTGTCGACGTGCTCCGGTATGTTCAAAAAAACCTCGCACAGGTTGTAGGATTTATGACGTTCACGGCTGCCGAGACGATTTTCTTACTTCAGCAGCAATTTGATGATGTATTACTAGGCTATCCGGTAATGGAGGAAGCGTCTATTCGCCGCTTGTTGCATTTCGTCAAAGAAGGAAAAACGGTTACTTTTATGGTTGATCGACAGGAACATGTCCAATTATTGGCGAGGTTAGGGGAAGAAATAGATGTACGTGTACAAATCTGTATCGATATCAATGTGTCGAATGATTTTAAAGTATTGTATTTTGGAACAAAGCGTTCCTCATTATATTCGCTTGAGACGTTAACTCCTTTCTTACAATATATTCAAAAAAATCCTTTCTTGGAAGTTGTTGGAGCGATGGGCTATGAGGCCCAAATTGCAGGGGTTGGTAATCGTCCTGCAAATGCTTTAAAAGGTAGGGTCATAGACGCCATGCAAGTGCAGGCCAAAAAACAAGTTACACAATTCCGTCGACTAGCTATTGCCCATATTAAAGCGTATTTTCCAAACCTACGCTTTGTTAATGGTGGTGGCTCTGGGAGTATGTCTTACACCGCCAAGCAAAAAGAAGTGACTGAAATTACTGTAGGATCTGCATTTTACGCTCCTGGACTATTCGATCAATTTACTCATTTACAGCTAGAAAAAGCAGCTGGATTTGCTTTAAGGGTGACGAGAAAGCCTGAAAAAAATATCGTTGTTTGTCACGGAGGGGGCTATACGGCTTCAGGTGCAGTAAACATGGACCGCTTGCCAGTATTCTATGAACCTACCACATTCGCATATCTTACCTTAGAGGGAGCCGGTGAGGTGCAAACACCTATTAAGGTCAAAGGAAAAACGGTCAATATTGGCGATACAATTTATTTTCGACATGCCAAAGCAGGAGAGCTTTGTGAGCGTTTCCAAGTGCTACATGGTATTCGAGGGGACAAGTATATCGGGCGTTACACAACTTACAGGGGGGATGGCCAATGTTTTCTTTAGAAAAATGGCGAAATGGAGTAAAATGGACTAACTGGGCAGGGAATGTTATTTCATATCCAAGCGAAATGTATGCACCACATTCTATTGAAGAAGTTTCAACTATTGTAAAACAAGCACGCGAAACAGGAAAATCGATTCGTGTCACAGGTGCAGCTCATTCATTTAGCGCTGTGGCAATGCCGGAGCATATAGCTATTTCCCTACATAATATGCGTGGATTAATTGCTGTAAATGAGGAAAGGCAGGAGGCAACTTTGTGGGCTGGAACCTATCTCTATGAAATGGGTCCAATGCTGGCAAAACATGGCTTTGCTTTAATCAATATGGGGGATATTCAGGAGCAAACGATTGCAGGGGCAGTATCGACCGGCACACATGGTACAGGTGTTACACTAGGTTCATTGTCATCTGCAGTTATGGCATGGGGCTTTGTAGATGGAAAGGGTACTTATCATGAGCACAGGAGAGGGATGGACGATGTATCCGAAGCCCTTCATGTATCATTAGGTATGCTTGGTATTCTTGTCAAAGTTACGGTCAAGGTAATGCCACTATATGGCTTACATTATGTGGGGGCAAGAGAGACATTGAGCAATGGACTTACTACATTTGCTGAGGATATTCGTCTACATCGACATGTAGAGTGGTTTTATTTCCCTGGAAGTGAGACGATTCAAGTAAAGCGAATGAATGCTGTAGCGCCTATCTATCAAAGTGAATGGAATAAGAGAATTGAAACTCTAAAACTTCAAATAGTAGAAAATGGTGCTTTCTTTGCTATGTCAGAGCTATGTAAATGGAAACCTTCGTTAAGTGGTACGATGAGTAAAATAGCTGCTGCTAATGTCGTGGAAAGTGAAAAAGTAGGAATAAGCTATGAAATTTATCCTTCACCTCGTAGTGTAAAGTTTCAAGAGAGTGAATATGCCATCCCGTTATCTCACTTTGAAGCCTGTTTAGAAGAAATTCATGCAACCTTTAAAAAAGGCCTTTTTGATGTACATTTTCCATTAGAGTGTCGAACAACTGCGGGTGAAGCAGGTTTTTTAAGTCCTACGCAGGGGCGTGAGTCAGCCTTTATAGCTTTTCATATGTATAAAGGGATGTCGGAGGAGCCTTATTTTAAATGGGTGCATACATTGATGCAAAAATATGAAGGTCGTCCTCATTGGGGAAAACAACATCATTTAACAGCACAAAAAGTGTATGAGTTATATCCGGAGATCGAAAAGTTTTTAACGGTTCGGCAGCAGTATGATCCAGATCAAGTATTTTTTACAGGATACTTAAAAAAACTGTTTCTATTGTAAGCGCTCTCTCTATTTTTATATGATTCCACCTTGTCCTACTATTTGGTAGGTCTATTATTTATTCATTTTTGTTTTTATCAGAAAAATTTAAATTTGAACGAAATGTCAAAATTTTTATCAAAGCGAGATAAAACTTATGCTTAATCAGCATGTAAACGATTTCAATTTTGACAGATTTTTTGAATTGTTTAAACAATTCAAAAAATAGTGTTGACGAGACCTTTTTTTCGTACTATGATAACAACAATTTAACACGTTCGTTACAGCAGTGATCGACTAGAAAGCTGTTAATCTATAAATAAAAACAAAAGAGACAGAACATTTTGATTATAGTGACGAACAAAGTATGGAAAGCAATGAGGGGCGTTTAAAATGAGAAGTGACATGATTAAAGTAGGCGTAGATCGAGCGCCACATCGAAGTCTTTTATATGCAACAGGCAAAGTAAAAGCAAAAGATTTAGGCAAACCATTTATTGGGGTTTGTAACTCTTATATCGACATAATACCAGGTCACGTTCATTTACGTACGTTCGCTGATGTAGTGAAAGAAGCTATTATTGAAGCGGGTGGTATTCCATTCGAATTTAATACAATTGGTGTCGATGATGGTATTGCAATGGGGCATATTGGGATGCGTTATTCATTACCTAGTCGTGAAATTATAGCAGACTCAGCTGAGACGGTTATTAATGCACACTGGTTTGATGGTGTTTTTTATATTCCAAACTGTGACAAAATTACACCTGGTATGCTTATGGCAGCGGTTCGTACGAATGTACCATCTATCTTTGTTTCGGGTGGTCCAATGGAGGCCGGTACCTCTGCTACAGGTAAGCAGCTTTCCCTCACATCAGTTTTTGAAGGAGTAGGGGCTCATAAATCAGGGAAAATGTCAGCTGAAGAGCTGTTAGATATTGAAAATAATGCATGTCCAACATGTGGTTCATGCTCAGGTATGTTTACAGCAAACTCCATGAACTGCTTAATGGAAATGCTAGGTGTCGCATTACCAGGGAATGGTACAATCGTAGCTACTTCTGAAGAGCGTCACCAGCTGATTAAAGAAGCAGCTAAACAATTAATTCGTATGGTAAAAGAAGATATTAAGCCACGCGATATTATTACAAAAGAAGCTATTGATGATGCATTTGCTCTTGATATGGCAATGGGTGGCTCAACAAACACTGTTCTTCATACATTAGCCATTGCGAATGAAGCAGAAATAGACTATAACATTGAAGATATTAATAAAGTAGCGGAACGCGTACCGTATTTAGCAAAAATTATGCCTGCTTCGGATATTTCAATGGATGACATCAATAAAGCTGGTGGAGTTAGCGCCATTATTAACGAATTAACAACGATTCCAGGTGCTATTCACCCAGATCGTCCTACAGTTGCAGGAGTGACAATGGGAGAACTTGTTAAAGATTATCACATCACGAATGATCAAGTCATTCGAACAAAAGACAATCCATATAGTGCTGTAGGTGGGTTATCCGTATTATTCGGTAACATCGCACCGGAGGGTTCTGTTATTAAAGTAGGGGCGGTTGATCCTTCCATCCAATTATTCAAAGGCGAAGCAATCGTTTTTGATTCACAAGAAGCAGCCCAAGAGAATATTGATAATGGAACAGTTAAAGAGGGCCATGTAGTCGTCATTCGCTACGAGGGACCTAAAGGTGGCCCGGGGATGCCAGAAATGCTTGCACCTACCTCTGCGATTCAAGGTCGTGGTCTTGGTACAAAGGTTGCTTTAATCACAGATGGTCGTTTCTCAGGAGCATCTCGAGGTATTTCAATTGGACATATTTCACCAGAAGCAGCTGAAGGTGGTCCAATCGCTTTAGTTGAAAATGGAGATATTATTGAAATTGATCTACCAAATCGTACGATTAATTTACAAGTTTCAGATGAAGTTTTAGCTGAACGTCGTGCAAAATTACCAGTCTTTGAGCCAAAAATTAAACGAGGTTGGCTAGCAAGATATTCAAAATTAGTGACGAACGCCTCAACTGGCGGCGTAATGAAAATTTAACAACTAAATATATGAAAACGTTGATGAGGTTAAAGGTTCTAGAGCCTTGTATCTACCAGAGAGCCGGTCGTGCTGGAAGCCGGCGATACAACTAGATCCGACATCCCCTCGGAGTGGGCTATTAAACGTGTTTACACCATTAGATAGCTCCGGGCATAGTCGAAAGTGCTCGTTATTAATGAATAAATGTTTTATGACACTCTATTGGATGCGAATTCTTTCGCATTGGTGCATAAATGCAATCATTTATTCGCGAGGTAGCAATTATTTGCTATAAAAAAGGGTGGTACCATGGAAAGTCTTTTTCATCCCTACGTAAGGTAGTTCTTTGCGTGTGGAGAAAAAGGCTTTTTATTATTTTCACGAATGAAATGCAAACTCTCAACCAAATGGAAGAGAGTGCAGATAATCCAGCTTGTGACACTTCATTAATCTACAACACTGATGTGTGAGTTTGAAAGATATAAAGGAGGCATAATTTGATGAGTGCAAATGTTTCAATGAATGAACAAGAACAATTAGTAACAACTGTTACTGCTGAGCAAACCTATCAAGCAAAGGACGGTGCAGATGTATTAGTGCAGGCATTGCACGATCAAGGTGTTGAAATCATCTTTGGCTATCCTGGAGGAGCCGTATTGCAAATCTATGATGCAATGTATAAAAATCCAATCCGCCATATTTTAACTAGACATGAACAGGGTGCTATTCATGCAGCCGAGGGTTATGCTCGTGTTTCTGGTAAAACGGGTGTTGTTATTGCGACAAGTGGGCCAGGCGCAACAAATCTCGTAACAGGTATTGCGGACGCCATGATTGATTCCATTCCATTAGTTGTCTTTACAGGTCAGGTTGCTACTTCTGTAATTGGAACAGACGCTTTCCAAGAAGCAGATATCATGGGGATTACGACACCAATTACAAAGCACAATTACCAAGTGCAGGACGTAAATGATATTCCACGTATTGTTAAAGAGGCGTTCCATATTGCTAGCACAGGTCGTAAGGGACCAGTTGTCGTGGACTTCCCAAAAAACGTTTCACAAATGTTGTTTGATGTAGAGAATCCGCCACAAGCACCTGATGATATTTATTTACCAGGCTATCAGCCAACATATAAACCAAATTACTTACAGATCCAAAAAGCGATTCAAGCGATTTCCTTGGCAAAGAATCCAATCATTTTAGCTGGTGCAGGTGTTCTCTTTGCTGATGCACGTGAGGAATTAACAGCCTTCGCAGAAAAATACCGTATTCCAGTAACGAACACATTGCTAGGACTTGGGTCCATTCATGGTGAACATGATTTATTCCTTGGGATGGCAGGCATGCACGGTACAGTAACAGCAAATACAGCCATCACAAAATCTGATTTATTACTTAATATTGGTGCACGCTTTGATGATCGTTTAACAGGTAATTTAGCCACATTTGCACCAAATGCAACAATCATCCATATCGACATAGATCCTGCTGAAATTGGCAAAAACGTTCCGACAGATATTCCGATCGTTGCAGATGCAAAAGAAGCTTTGAAAGCATTATTGAAAAAGGACTTCGAAGGTCCTGATACAGCAGATTGGTTAGCCTATTTAAACAATCATGCCAATGACTATCCATTATGGTATTGCAAGAATGATGATGATCAGGAAGTTTTACCACAAGAGGCATTGCAATTAGTGCATAAAATTACTGAGGGTGATGCCATTGTAACGACTGATGTTGGGCAGCATCAAATGTGGGCAGCGCAATACTACCATTTAAATAATGATCATGCATGGGTAACGTCTGGTGGACTTGGTACGATGGGCTTCGGCTTCCCAGCCGCAATTGGCGCTCAATTTGCGAAGCCAGACAAAAAAGTTATTTCGATTGTAGGAGATGCAGGCTTCCAAATGACTGCACAGGAGTTATCCATTCTACAGGAGTTTAACTTACCAGTAAAAATTGTGATTTTGAATAATAGCTGCCTTGGCATGGTCCGTCAATGGCAACAGACATTCTATGAAGAGCGTTATTCATCATCGCTTATGCCAATCCAACCAGACTTTGTTAAGTTAGCAGATGCCTATAATATAAAAGGCTATCGAATTAACACAATTGATGAAGCGGAGGATATTTTCCGTGAGGCACTACTTTCTGATGAGCCAGTATTAATTGATTGTCGAGTGAAACAGCTTGAATGTGTTTACCCAATGGTAGCACCAGGCAAAGGCTTACATGAAATGATTGGGGTGAAAAAAGAATTGAAACGAGTAATTACCGTAACTGTGATTAACCAAAGTGGTGTGTTAAACCGATTGACAGGTCTATTGATGAAGCGTCAATTCAATATTGAATCGATTACAGTAGGTCATACGGAACAAGCAAACTTTTCAAAGATGACTTTTGTAGTCCACGTCGAGGATGAACGCAAGATCGAGCAACTAGTGAAACAATTATCGAAGCAAATTGATGTGTTAAAGGTCAATGACATAACGGATAAATCAATTGTTTTGCGAGAGCTAGCGCTGGTAAAGGTTATTTCACCGCCAAATTTACGTTTGGAAATGAATTCGATTGTCGAACCATTCCGTGCTCAAATTATTGATACGGCTAAAAACGTTGTGACGTATCAAGTGGTAGGGCACCCAGACAAAATTGATGCCTTTATCGAACTCATTCGACCATATGGCATTAAAGAGCTTACTCGTACAGGGGCCACTGCTTCTGTTCGTGAAACACAAAAAATCTCAAATCCACAGCTCTCTATTTTAAAATAGTTTGCATATAAATTTAACAAGCTTTATGGAGCTAAAAAAACAAACCAAATTCTAGGAGGAAATGAACTATGGCTACTATGTATTATGAACAAAATATCAACGAGGACGTACTAAAAGGAAAGAAAATCGCAATCATCGGTTATGGCTCACAAGGACACGCACATGCATTAAACCTTAAGGAATCAGGCTTTGATGTAGTAGTAGGGGTTCGCCCAGGTGGATCTTTCGATGCTGCAAAAGCAGATGGTATTGATGTAAAAACGGTGGCGGAGGCTGCACAAGAAGCAGATGTTATCCAAATTTTATTACCAGATGAGCGTCAAAAAGCAGTTTATGAAGCAGAAATTGCACCACATCTACAAGCTGGCAAAGCTTTAATGTTTGCGCACGGCTTCAACATTCACTTTGGTCAAATTACACCACCAGCAGATGTTGACGTATTTTTAGTAGCACCAAAAGGCCCAGGACATTTAGTGCGTCGTCAATTCCAAGAAGGAGCTGGCGTACCAGGTTTATTCGCTATCCATCAAGACGCGACAGGTCAAGCAAAAGATTTAGCACTTGCTTATGGTAAAGGAATTGGTGCCGCACGTGGTGGACTTCTTGAAACATCATTCAAAGAAGAGACAGAGACAGATTTATTCGGTGAACAAGCAGTTCTTTGTGGTGGTGCAACACAACTTGTAAGAGCAGGATTTGAAACGCTAGTAGAAGCTGGCTACCAACCGGAATTAGCTTACTTTGAAACACTTCACGAGCTTAAATTAATTGTTGACCTTATGTTTGAAGGCGGTATGGCAACAATGCGTTACTCGGTGTCAGATACAGCTGAGTGGGGAGATTATGTGGCGGGACCACGCATTATCGATGAGTCAGTAAAAGCACGAATGAAAGATGTGTTAACAGATATTCAAGATGGTACATTTGCTCGTCGTTGGATTCAAGAAAATGAAAATGGTCGCCCAGAATATACAAAATTCAAAGAGGCTGGTGCAAACCATCAAATTGAAGAAGTGGGTGCAAAATTACGTGCTATGATGCCATTCATTAATGAAGGTAAAGAAAAAGTTGTGAGAGAAGTGGCTACAAGTGCGAAAAATTGATATTTTCGATACGACGCTTCGCGATGGTGAACAATCTGCTGGGATCAACTTAAATACGGCCGAGAAGATTGAAATTGCCAAACAGTTAGAGCGCCTTGGAGTGACAATAATTGAAGCAGGGTTTCCTGCTTCGTCACCCGGTGACTTTGATGCCGTCCATCGCATTGCAGGAACCGTAAAAAATTCTATTATCACAGGTCTAGCTCGCTGTATCCAAAAGGATATCGATACGACTTGGGAAGCAATTAAAGTAGCAGAGCAACCACATATTCATGTTTTTCTAGCAACCTCACCCATTCATATGGAATATAAGTTAAAAAAATCCCCAGATCAAGTGATCGAGCAAGCGGTTGCGGCAGTTAAATATGCAAAAAAATTCTTTCCTCTTGTGCAATGGTCTGCCGAGGATGCATTCCGTTCGGATCGTGAATTTTTAGTACGAATTATGAATGAAGTGGTTGCTGCTGGTGCTTCAACGATTAATGTTCCTGACACTGTAGGCTATGCTTCCCCTCAGGAATATGGCGCATTATTTAAATTCCTACTGGAAAATGTAAAAGGTGCTGACAAAGTAAAATTCTCTGCCCATTGTCATGATGACCTTGGGATGGCCACAGCCAATACGATTGCTGCCATCGAAAATGGTGCCGCGCAAGTAGAGGGAACCATCAATGGTATTGGCGAACGTGCAGGGAATGTAGCACTAGAAGAAATTGCGGTGGCACTGCATATTCGCAAAGATTTTTACCAAGTGGAAACTGGCATACAGCTGCAAGAGATTAAACGCACGTCTCAATTAGTCAGTAAATTGACAAACGTTGTGATTCAGCCTAATAAAGCAATTGTTGGAAAGAATGCATTTGCGCATGAATCAGGTATCCATCAAGATGGCGTCTTGAAAAATCCGGAAACCTACGAAATTATCTCACCTGCCCTCATCGGTGAGGGTGAAATACCATTAGTACTTGGGAAACATTCTGGGCGTGCTGCCTTCCGTGATCGTGCTGAAACAATGGGCTTCAACCTTTCCGATGAAAAGCTGAACAAAGCGTTTGTGAAATTTAAAAAACTAGCTGATCGGAAAAAAGAGATTACAGAAGAGGATTTACTAACTCTTCTCACAGAACAACAGGTTCAAATAGAGGATGTACCACTCTTTGATTTGAAGATGGTACAAGTGCAATATGGAACAGAAAATATTCCTACTGCTACAGCCATTGTCCTAACACCAGAGGGGCTAGAGAAAACGGTTGTTGCGACTGGCTCTGGTTCTGTGGAGGCCATTTTTAATACGCTGGAGCAGCTTGTACCTGGAGCTGTTCAGGTGCTTGATTACCGTGTGTCATCTGTAGGGAAGGGCCGAGATGCACTTGGTGAAGCGGTTATTAATATTCGTTATGATAATGTATCGACAACAGGCCGCAATTCTTCACAAGATGTTTTAGAAGCTTCGGCTAAAGCTTATTTAAATGCCATTAACCGTCATTTAATACAAGCAAGTCTTCGCGCACAGCCTGTATAGGTTGTAAAGGTAGTGAATTGTGTGATGTACCATTCACGCGTCGGATGCAATGATGTCATGGCGTATTGTATCTTTCAAGAAAAATTACGCTTAGTCGTAATGAATACGCTCATCTAAATAGTAGGTAGGTGAGCGTTCTTACTAAATTAGCGAATGCGCTAAAAAAAGAAAGGTGTTTTGACGATGGAGAAAAAAATTACAGTCCTTCCTGGTGACGGGATTGGGCCAGAGGTTGTTGCTTCTGCTGTACGTGTACTACAAGTGATTGGTAAACGATTTAATCATACATTTCATTTAGGATATGCAACAATTGGGGGTGCTGCCATTGATCAGCACAACAATCCATTACCAGAAGAAACAATCGAGATGTGTGAAAATAGCGATGCGATTCTATTAGGAGCTGTTGGTGGACCAAAATGGGATCAAAACCCACCTGAATTACGCCCAGAAAAAGGGTTATTGCGTATTCGCAAACACTTCGATTTATTTGCAAATCTACGTCCAGTAAAGGCGTTCCCGAGTTTACTAGATGCTTCACCATTAAAACGTGAAGTAGCTGAAAACGTTGATTTAATGATTGTTCGTGAACTAACAGGCGGCGTATACTTCGGGGAACCACGTATGCGTACTGAAAATGGCGCAATTGATACAACTGTTTATTCAAAAGCAGAGGTGGAGCGTATCGTTGAAAATGCCTTTGAGCTAGCACGTTTACGTGGAGGCAAATTATGCTCTGTTGATAAGGCGAATGTTCTTGAAACAAGTCGCTTATGGCGTGAAGTCGTAGAAGCAAAGAAAAAAGACTATCCAGATGTCATTGTAGAACATAATCTAGTCGACTCTGTTGCGATGAAACTAATTACAAATCCTGGTCACTATGATGTAGTAGTCACTGAAAATATGTTTGGTGATATTTTAAGTGATGAAGCATCAGTTATTACTGGTTCTTTGGGCGTCCTTCCATCGGCATCTATTCGTGGTGATAATTTTGGCTTATATGAACCTGTACATGGATCAGCTCCGGAAATTGCAGGGCAAGGAGTAGCAAACCCTGCGGCAACAATTCTATCTGTTGCGATGATGCTACAATATTCCTTTGGCCTGAAAGAAGAGGCGGCAGAAATTGAGCGTGCTGTTAGTGCAGTATTTGATGATGGTTACTTTACAGCAGATCTTGCTCGTGACGGCAGCCGCATTTTATCGACAAATGAATGGACAGATAAAGTGATTAACGAAATTGATACTAGTTTTGTTTCACAAAGTATTATGACAACATATATTTAAAGAAATAGGTGAAGACAATGGGTAAAAATATAATTGAAAAGATTTGGGATAAACATGTAGTTTATCAGGAAGAGGGCAAACCGGACCTGTTATATATTGATCTTCATTTAATTCATGAAGTAACATCTCCGCAAGCTTTTGAAGGTCTACGTTTGAACGGACGCAAAGTGCGTCGTCCTGATTTAAGCTTTGCGACAATGGATCATAACGTACCAACGAAAAATTTACCGACAATTCATGATCCTATTGCACGCAACCAAATCGAAACATTGGCTAAAAATGCAAAAGAGTTTGGTGTTGAGCTAGCAGGAATGGGTCATCCTGACCAAGGGATTGTACACGTTATTGGGCCAGAGCTAGGATTAACACAACCAGGGAAAACCATCGTTTGTGGCGACTCTCATACATCAACTCACGGTGCCTTTGGTGCGATTGCTTTCGGGATTGGTACATCAGAGGTTGAGCATGTCTTATCGACACAAACTTTATGGCAAAATAAGCCGAAAACGATGGAAATTCGTGTTGAAGGGGAGCTACCAGTTGGGGTAGCTGCAAAGGATATTATTTTAGCCATTATTGCAAAGTTTGGTATTGGTGTTGGCACTGGGCATATTGTGGAATTCACTGGAGAGGCTATCCATAAATTGTCTATGGAAGAACGGATGACAATCTGTAATATGTCGATTGAGGCAGGAGCGAAAGCTGGGCTGATTTCACCTGATCAAACAACAGTGGATTATATTCGTGGTCGCAAATATGCGCCACAAGGTGAAAAATTGGAGGAAGCAGCCGCTTATTGGTTAAGTTTGGCTTCCGATGAGGATGCTACGTACGACACAGTTCGTATCATAAATGCAGAAGAAATCGAACCAATCATTACATGGGGCACAAATCCATCGATGGGTACGGGTGTTTCTGGTCATGTTCCAACACAAGCAGATTATGAGGATGAATCTGATAAGGCAGCTCTTCAAAAAGCTTTAGCCTATATGGGCTTAGAGGAAGGGCAACCTTTAACATCTATTGATATTCAGCATGTCTTTATTGGCTCCTGTACAAACTCACGCATTAGTGATTTACGCGCAGCTGCTAGTGTCATTCAAGGACGTAAGGTGCATGATAATGTAACAGCAATTGTTGTGCCGGGTTCACATACGACGAAGAAGCAAGCAGAGGAAGAGGGCTTGGATAAAATCTTTATCGAGGCAGGCTTTGAATGGAGAGAGTCAGGTTGCTCCATGTGCCTAGCGATGAATGATGATGTTGTACCAGCTGGTGAACGCTGTGCCTCTACATCCAATCGCAATTTTGAAGGACGTCAGGGAGCGGGTTCTCGTACACATTTAGTATCACCACCGATGGCAGCTGCAGCTGCGATTGCAGGTCATTTTGTGGATGTACGTGAATTTGTGAAGGAAACTGTGTAAGTCTTGCTTTACACGGAAGGGATGATTAAAAATGGAACCAATTAATATCGTTAATAGTGTCATCACACCACTTGATCGTAAAAATGTTGATACAGATCAAATTATTTCAAAAGAATTTCTTAAACGTATTGAGCGCACAGGATTTGGACAATTTTTATTTTATCACTGGCGTTACGATGCACAAGGCAAAGAGATCAAAGACTTTGTTTTAAATAAACCTGAATTTAAAGAATCCAAAATTTTAGTGGCGCAAGATAATTTTGGCTGCGGTTCATCCCGCGAACACGCACCATGGGCCATCTTAGATTATGGCTTTAACGTGGTGATTGCCCCTTCTTTCGCAGATATCTTCCATAATAACTGCTTTAAAAATGGCATTCTACCTATTAAGTTAACAGAAGCAGAATGTGATGAAATTCTGGCTAAGGGATTAGCAAAGCCATATACAATGGAAGTAAATCTTGCTGAGCAAACAGTGACAGGTGAAGATGGTAAAGTTTATCATTTCACAATTGATCCGTACTATAAGGAAACATTACTAAATGGTTGGGATGAAATTGCTTTAACCTTTAAATACGAAGAACATATTGCTGCCTATGAGGCAAAGCGGGTAGCATTCTAAGCAAAAGTGGCTGGATAAATCCTAGCTATAAACTAAAAAGCCAGTGAAATTTTACGATTAATAAAATTTCGTTGGCTTTTAAAATTTTTTCAATAAGAAAGTCTTCTGATACATTAACTCATCAAAAATATATTAATTAGTTTTGCTTTATATAAAAGTAAAGTTACAGAAAGAATGTATTGCCTTCTATGTTCACCATTTCAAAGCTATTCTGTAGAAACTTTCGATTCGACAGTTGAAGAAAAAGCATATTCAGTTATTACTCATTCTAACTGGAAGACATAGTGTTAGGAGAATCAGTGAATTGAAAAGATGGTATACGTTATTTAAGCTTCAGGATAATAATGCTGAAGGAGTATGTAAGGCTTTTTCCTGATGAAAGTGCTATGGTTATCGGTTCTAACTGCAAAGCAATGGGATTATTTTTTAGAAACGATATAAAACGTGCTATTGTATAAAATACAATATTTAATAGTAGGGAGATAGAAAAGAAAGTTTTTAACTAATTTCATGTTGACTATTTTGTTAATATAATATATTATTGATTTCTATCGTGAAATATCGATAGATGTTAATAAGTATTAATCACAGGTGTTAACATAAAAATATTTTGATATATTGTGAAACATCATTTAGCGAATAAAATATTTTGAATTAGTTGTTGACAAACACGAAAATGTTTTGATATAATAAAATTCCTGTCGCTGTATGGCAGTATAAAATGAACCTTGAAAACTGAACAAGCAAAACGTAATCAATAAAGTTTTAAGTAACTAGTTTCGGCTAGTGAACGAAACAAAATTTTGGACATCAAAATTGATGCCAGCAAAACAATTTGAGCTAATCAAATTTCTTTTATGGAGAGTTTGATCCTGGCTCAGGACGAACGCTGGCGGCGTGCCTAATACATGCAAGTCGAGCGAACAGAGAAGGAGCTTGCTCCTTTGACGTTAGCGGCGGACGGGTGAGTAACACGTGGGCAACCTACCTTATAGTTTGGGATAACTCCGGGAAACCGGGGCTAATACCGAATAATCTGTTCCACCTCATGGCGGAACACTGAAAGACGGCATCTCGCTGTCGCTATAAGATGGGCCCGCGGCGCATTAGCTAGTTGGTGAGGTAACGGCTCACCAAGGCGACGATGCGTAGCCGACCTGAGAGGGTGATCGGCCACACTGGGACTGAGACACGGCCCAGACTCCTACGGGAGGCAGCAGTAGGGAATCTTCCACAATGGGCGAAAGCCTGATGGAGCAACGCCGCGTGAGTGAAGAAGGTTTTCGGATCGTAAAACTCTGTTGTAAGGGAAGAACAAGTACAGTAGTAACTGGCTGTACCTTGACGGTACCTTATTAGAAAGCCACGGCTAACTACGTGCCAGCAGCCGCGGTAATACGTAGGTGGCAAGCGTTGTCCGGAATTATTGGGCGTAAAGCGCGCGCAGGCGGTCCTTTAAGTCTGATGTGAAAGCCCACGGCTCAACCGTGGAGGGTCATTGGAAACTGGGGGACTTGAGTGCAGAAGAGGAAAGTGGAATTCCAAGTGTAGCGGTGAAATGCGTAGAGATTTGGAGGAACACCAGTGGCGAAGGCGACTTTCTGGTCTGTAACTGACGCTGAGGCGCGAAAGCGTGGGGAGCAAACAGGATTAGATACCCTGGTAGTCCACGCCGTAAACGATGAGTGCTAAGTGTTAGGGGGTTTCCGCCCCTTAGTGCTGCAGCTAACGCATTAAGCACTCCGCCTGGGGAGTACGGTCGCAAGACTGAAACTCAAAGGAATTGACGGGGGCCCGCACAAGCGGTGGAGCATGTGGTTTAATTCGAAGCAACGCGAAGAACCTTACCAGGTCTTGACATCCCGTTGACCACTGTAGAGATATAGTTTCCCCTTCGGGGGCAACGGTGACAGGTGGTGCATGGTTGTCGTCAGCTCGTGTCGTGAGATGTTGGGTTAAGTCCCGCAACGAGCGCAACCCTTGATCTTAGTTGCCATCATTTAGTTGGGCACTCTAAGGTGACTGCCGGTGACAAACCGGAGGAAGGTGGGGATGACGTCAAATCATCATGCCCCTTATGACCTGGGCTACACACGTGCTACAATGGACGATACAAACGGTTGCCAACTCGCGAGAGGGAGCTAATCCGATAAAGTCGTTCTCAGTTCGGATTGTAGGCTGCAACTCGCCTACATGAAGCCGGAATCGCTAGTAATCGCGGATCAGCATGCCGCGGTGAATACGTTCCCGGGCCTTGTACACACCGCCCGTCACACCACGAGAGTTTGTAACACCCGAAGTCGGTGAGGTAACCTTTTGGAGCCAGCCGCCGAAGGTGGGATAGATGATTGGGGTGAAGTCGTAACAAGGTAGCCGTATCGGAAGGTGCGGCTGGATCACCTCCTTTCTAAGGATTATTTCGGAATACAAACCTAGGGTTTGTAAGATTACGTTTTGCGTTCAGTTTTGAAGGTTCATTCTTCCGAATGAAATACTTCAAATATGTGCTCCTGTCGCTACGCTTTCGTCGCAAAGCTGCGAAGAAGTAGAAGCAGGCAGTAACTTTGTTCTTTGAAAACTGGATAAAACGACATTGAAATTGTAACAAACACATTTATTTTTTAAGTTTTTTATAGGCTTAATAACATTAGTAAGGTTTCAAGACACAAGCAGTTCTAGGAAGCAATCGAGTGAATGAAGGAGCGTACTTCAGTACGTGACTGATTGAACGAGTGAAGCTGACAACGAAATGCGATGTGAATTGAAAGCTGTAGGTTAAGTTATTAAGGGCGCACGGCGAATGCCTTGGCACTAGGAGCCGAAGAAGGACGGCACTAACACCGATATGCTTCGGGGAGCTGTAAGTGAGCTTTGATCCGGAGATTTCCGAATGGGGGAACCCACTACGTTTAATCGCGTAGTATCTTGACGTGAATACATAGCGTCTTGAAGGCAGACCCAGGGAACTGAAACATCTAAGTACCTGGAGGAAGAGAAAGAAAAATCGATTCCCTGAGTAGCGGCGAGCGAAACGGGAAGAGCCCAAACCAAGAGGCTTGCCTCTTGGGGTTGTAGGACACTCTATACGGAGTTACAAAAGAGCGAGTTAGATGAAGCGACTTGGAAAGGTCCGCCAGAGCAGGTAAAAGCCCTGTAGTCGAAAGTTCGTTCTCTCCTGAGTGGATCCTGAGTACGGCGGAACACGTGAAATTCCGTCGGAATCCGGGAGGACCATCTCCCAAGGCTAAATACTACCTAGTGACCGATAGTGAACCAGTACCGTGAGGGAAAGGTGAAAAGCACCCCGAGAGGGGAGTGAAAGAGATCCTGAAACCGTGTGCCTACAAGTAGTTAGAGCCCGTTAATGGGTGATAGCGTGCCTTTTGTAGAATGAACCGGCGAGTTACGATTACGTGCAAGGTTAAGCTTTAGAAGGCGGAGCCGCAGCGAAAGCGAGTCTGAATAGGGCGAAATAGTACGTGGTCGTAGACCCGAAACCAGGTGATCTACCCATGTCCAGGGTGAAGGTAAGGTAACACTTACTGGAGGCCCGAACCCACGCACGTTGAAAAGTGCGGGGATGAGGTGTGGGTAGCGGAGAAATTCCAATCGAACTTGGAGATAGCTGGTTCTCTCCGAAATAGCTTTAGGGCTAGCCTCGTGATGAGAATACTGGAGGTAGAGCACTGTTTGGACTAGGGGGCCATCCCGGTTTACCGAATTCAGACAAACTCCGAATGCCAGATATTTATACACGGGAGTCAGACTGCGAGTGATAAGATCCGTAGTCAAAAGGGAAACAGCCCAGACCACCAGCTAAGGTCCCAAAGTAATCGTTAAGTGGAAAAGGATGTGGCGTTGCACAGACAACCAGGATGTTGGCTTAGAAGCAGCCATCATTTAAAGAGTGCGTAATAGCTCACTGGTCGAGTGACGCTGCGCCGAAAATGTATCGGGGCTAAACGATTCACCGAAGCTGTGGATTGACATCTACGATGTCAGTGGTAGGAGAGCGTTCTAAGTGCGTTGAAGTCAGACCGGAAGGACTGGTGGAGCGCTTAGAAGTGAGAATGCCGGTATGAGTAGCGAAAGACGGGTGAGAATCCCGTCCACCGTATGACTAAGGTTTCCTGAGGAAGGCTCGTCCGCTCAGGGTTAGTCGGGACCTAAGCCGAGGCCGACAGGCGTAGGCGATGGACAACAGGTTGATATTCCTGTACCACCTCCTCACCGTTTGAGAAATGGGGGGACGCAGTAGGATAGGGTAAGCGCGCTGTTGGTTATGCGCGTCCAAGCAGTAAGGCGTGTGTGTAGGCAAATCCGCACACTGTAACGTTGAGCTGTGATGGCGAGTCCGTATGGACGAAGTTCCTGATTTCACACTGCCAAGAAAAGCCTCTATCGAGGTGAGAGGTGCCCGTACCGCAAACCGACACAGGTAGTCGAGGAGAGAATCCTAAGGTGTGCGAGAGAACTCTCGTTAAGGAACTCGGCAAAATGACCCCGTAACTTCGGGAGAAGGGGTGCTCTTGAGCGTGCAAGCGCATGAGAGCCGCAGTGAATAGGCCCAGGCGACTGTTTAGCAAAAACACAGGTCTCTGCAAAACCGTAAGGTGACGTATAGGGGCTGACGCCTGCCCGGTGCTGGAAGGTTAAGAGGAGTGGTTAGCGCAAGCGAAGCTGCGAATTGAAGCCCCAGTAAACGGCGGCCGTAACTATAACGGTCCTAAGGTAGCGAAATTCCTTGTCGGGTAAGTTCCGACCCGCACGAAAGGCGTAACGATCTGGGCACTGTCTCAACGAGAGACTCGGTGAAATTATAGTACCTGTGAAGATGCAGGTTACCCGCGACAGGACGGAAAGACCCCGTGGAGCTTTACTGTAGCCTGATATTGAATTTTGGTACAACTTGTACAGGATAGGTAGGAGCCAGAGATCTCGGAGCGCCAGCTTCGAAGGAGGCGTCGGTGGGATACTACCCTGGTTGTATTGAAATTCTAACCCATGCCCCTTAGCGGGGCAGGAGACAGTGTCAGGCGGACAGTTTGACTGGGGCGGTCGCCTCCTAAAAGGTAACGGAGGCGCCCAAAGGTTCCCTCAGAATGGTTGGAAATCATTCGTAGAGTGTAAAGGCACAAGGGAGCTTGACTGCGAGACCTACAAGTCGAGCAGGGTCGAAAGACGGGCTTAGTGATCCGGTGGTTCCGCATGGAAGGGCCATCGCTCAACGGATAAAAGCTACCCCGGGGATAACAGGCTTATCTCCCCCAAGAGTCCACATCGACGGGGAGGTTTGGCACCTCGATGTCGGCTCATCGCATCCTGGGGCTGTAGTCGGTCCCAAGGGTTGGGCTGTTCGCCCATTAAAGCGGTACGCGAGCTGGGTTCAGAACGTCGTGAGACAGTTCGGTCCCTATCCGTCGTGGGCGTAGGAAATTTGAGAGGAGCTGTCCTTAGTACGAGAGGACCGGGATGGACACACCGCTGGTGTACCAGTTGTCTTGCCAAAGGCATCGCTGGGTAGCTATGTGTGGACGGGATAAGTGCTGAAAGCATCTAAGCATGAAGCCCCCCTCAAGATGAGATTTCCCATTACGCAAGTAAGTAAGATCCCTCAAAGACGATGAGGTAGATAGGTTCGAGGTGGAAGTGTGGTGACACATGGAGCTGACGAATACTAATCGATCGAGGACTTAACCAAATTGTTTGAAGCATTCAATGCACCGTTTATCCAGTTTTGAAAGAACAACCCTTTCAACAAAAGAGAGCTTCAATACCTTGTGTATTTTAAAGCTTAAAATAATGGAACTTCTGCTAAGAACGCAACATCCATGTTGCAACGCAGAAGCCAGCACATCCATGTGCAAGTCTAGTGATGATGGCAAAGAGGTCACACCCGTTCCCATACCGAACACGGAAGTTAAGCTCTTTAGCGCCGATGGTAGTTGGGGGCTTCCCCCTGTGAGAGTAGGACGTCGCTAGGCAAAATAATAGTAGTCGAGGATATATTCCTCGGCTTTTTTTATTTTCTCTTAACCAATACTGCTTCACTAAACCTTGAAAATATAACAAAGTCATTTAGACCTTCTAATATCTAAAAATGCTCGAACCTGGCTTTCTTCTTTAACCATATCCAACGACTTAATTCATTATAAATTTCCTCCTAGAACTATAGTTTGATTCCTAACTTCTCCATGCAAAGTCAATGCTCCACTTGTTAAAGCCCAAAAAGTAACTATGTTGTAAGCGGGTCCTCCCCTAATAAAACCATATAAAAATGGTTGACAGGATATCAGTTGACCTAATAATACGAATTTGAGCTTGTATTCTGTTTTTTTCCTTAGCTTCAATCGATGCAAATAAATATGTATAGAATGTGAAATATCACCATATAAATATGAATTTTCAGAATATAACTGCTATGCATAAATGGGATATTTTGATAATGTGAAAGTAGATGTAAAAAGTAGTAAATTGCTGAAGGAGGAATATAGAATGATTACTTATTCAGTTTCATGTATTTTTTGTAAAAAGACGTTTGAAGTAATTGAAGGGACCAAAAAATATACCATGTATAAAAGAAATATGAAAGGGAAATTTTCCTGTGATGATTGTGATACAAAAATTGAATTTGAGGCCAGAAAAGGGCTATTAGGAAAACTATAAAAAGCTCTGAAATCAACCTGTCTTTGTTCTTTTTTCTGCATTAAAATAGAAAGTAGAAGAAAGGTAGGGAATTCAATGATTACAGTCATAGGAAGTTTAAATATGGATCTAATTGTACAAATGGATGCTTTTCCTAAGCAGGGGGAGACGATTCTAGGTCAGGCATTTCAAACGGTACCTGGTGGTAAAGGGGCCAATCAAGCAGTTGCGGCAGCCCGTCTTGGTCATGAAGTGGCAATGATCGGCTGTGTGGGTAAAGATAGCTTTGGTGAGGCATTACGGAGTGTTTTACAACAAGAACATATACAAACGGGTGCCATCGTAAGTAGTCCTTCTGCTCTGACAGGGATAGCGAATATTCTTATTTATAATAACGACAATCGCATTGTTGTTGTACCTGGAGCAAACTATGAATTATCTCCATCACATCTTGAGGCTTCCAAGCACTTAATACAAAAAAGTCAAATGGTGATCATCCAGCTTGAAATTCCAAAAGAGACGACAGCTTATGCCATTCGAATGTGTAAAGAGGCAGGTGTTCCCATACTATTAAATCCTGCACCTGCCGCAAATTTTGATGTGCAATGGATGGAGGATATTACCTATTTAACACCAAATGAAACGGAATGTGCAGAAATTTTTAATGAACCGATTGACCACCTTTTAGAAAAGTATCCAAATAAATTAATAATAACGCTCGGTAGTGATGGTGCACGTTATTCTGATGGTACCTATCCAATCCATGTGCCAGGCTATATGACGACTGCTGTGGATACAACAGGTGCTGGGGATACGTTTAATGGTGCGTTAGCTTATGCCTTAGTAGAGGGACAATCGTTGGATGAGGCTGTCTACTTTGCTAATATTGCTGCTTCTTTATCGGTAGAAAAATTTAGTGCACAAGGCGGCATGCCGACACTTGATGCTGTATTTGCACGTATGGCTGGATTTTAAAAGTAGTAGATATTTAGGAGAAAGGTCATTCAATTAGAAAAAGATGTAAGTTTAAAATAATTATTTCAAAATATTTCTATCAAATAAAATAGAAAGCATTGTTTAAACTATTTCTTTTAGTCTGAATAGCTAATAATAAGTAAAGTTAGCAGAGAATTGTTATAAGGATGAATTCCTATTTGCTGTATAAACATATAAGTATTTTGTCCTCTTTTCGACAATCCATGTATTAGAAAAGCCATAGTTTCATTTATAATGGACTTATAGATACATACGAAAAGAGGTTTTGAGGATGACCAACATTGACAACACGCCAATCGAATATACAACCTCAGCGAATAATATTCTGCCACAATTTGTTGATCAACTTCGACAACTATATGGCATTATTGTCCAAAATACATATGTGAAAGATACGGCTAAACATTTAAATCGTATTATTCAAGATGCCAATAATCAGACAATGATTTTAATCGTTGGAAAAGAACGTGTAGGTAAAACAACACTTATTAATGGACTGCTAGGACGTGAAATTCTTTCAGTAGATGATCAACATCCAACAGGCGTAAATACATTTATACGTTACGGCGAGCATGAGGAGATTAAAGCTTATTTTTTAGATGGCGTTGTAGCCATATTCGATCTTAGTAAATTAGAGCTATTAACTACTGGCGATACGTTTGCTTCTCAGATTTTACGTGAGCATTTGGACTATTTAGAAGTATATTTGAAAAATGATTTACTTAAATCGGTGACGATCATTGACTCCGTTTCATTAGAAGCTGGGGGAGGAGAAATGGCTTATTTCTCTGAAGCATTGATGAATAGGGTGGATGAAATTTTCTGGGTTTTACGCTCGGGCTCTATGGCTATTGACGCTGAAATATTATTGCTGGAAGCCTTAAAAAATAAAGGGGTTGAACCTTTATGTGTTATTAATGGTATTGATGCTGATGATCATGCTGCGGCATTTGTCTCCTCGCAACAACAACGAATAGGTCATTTAATCAGTGATTTTGTCGCTGTTTCAGCTAGAAATGCATTGGAAGCCAAGCAAACGGACAGTCATGAGCTTTGGGAAAAAAGCCAGTACGAACATTTAATTACTGAAATACATCGTTTTGCTGAAAATAGTGATAAAAAAACCTATGCCATTTTAATTCGCTTCTTACAATGGCTAGAACGTTTCCGCTTCGAATTAACTGTCATTCCACAACGCGATCCATTTCAATCTGCTGTTGAGAATATTGAAAAATATGCAGGCGATACCCATTATGAATTTTCTCGCAACCAACGAGACTTGGCGATTGTCAAGGAATATGAGCAAGAATACGAAGAAGTTGCTCAAACATTTAAACATGTTCAAACATTGTATCAGCTATTACAAACAATCTCACAACATGATTATTTACAGGATGCTAAGGTAGATAAGTTTACAGAAATTGCTGTTTACTATCAACAAATGTTGAGAGAATATCGTACTATGCACAGTGAGTATTCACGTGAATACGAGCGTTTAGATGCACAGCATAAAAAAATTCATGGGAAAGGGCTCATGAAGGCTATTTTTGGTCAACATACACAAAATGACTTTTTCAAAGAGCGAGTAGAAAAGTTAAATGAGCAACAAGTGATTTGTGTCGCGCAATATGACAAAGTACAACAAGCGGAAGCTGCAATGTTGCAAGCGATTCAAGACATACAGCCTTATTTAATAGAATTAGTAAAAGAGCGCATGAGTCGGATTGAACAAAAAGTGCAAGAATTAAATCAACAAAGAGCAAAAGAAAAGCGCCAATTAAAGAACTATGCTGAAAAATTAAATGAATTTTCATGTTTAATTGAAGCTCAAGGCTATATTAAAGGTACCCTTCAGCCATTTTTAATGAATGAAGAGATACCTTTGAAAGCCAAGGATCTCAAAATGCTTGAAGAAACTGTACAGGCTATTTTAAGTATCGATTTATCGTACAACGGCTTACTTACACGCAGTCAAATGAATAATAAAATGGAAAGTATCGCCATCCCTTTTGATGTAAGAGACAAGCATCATCTAGAAGTGCTTTCTTTAAAGGAAGAGGATGTAAAATCAAACGATATTCCTGAAATTCCAAAGAAATTGGCGATCCAATACGAAGAATAAGCTAGAACAAAACGTTCTAAGAGGGCAGACCTTTTAGAACGTTTTTATGTTTGATGAAACATATCATTCCATTTTTACGTATAAATAGTAAGGAGGGGATTTACTTGATTGAAATTAATGGCCGCTTTACGGATGCAAAAATATTTGCTCAAACAGCGCTCCAAACAGCAATCGACCAAATTCAAGAATTGACAGATCAGGCGTTTATGGCTGGCACGAAAGTACGTATTATGCCAGATTATCATGCGGGCAAAGGCTGTGTCATTGGCACGACTATTCAATTGCAGAATCGTGTTGTTCCAAACCTTGTTGGAATTGATGTAGGATGTGGTGTATTTGTAGCACAATTAGATGTTTCGACTGTCGATTTTGCAAAGCTAGATTCTATCATCCGTACACATGTACCAAGTGGACAGGAGATTCATAAGGAAGTATCGCCTGCCCGTCAATTTTTAGAATTTGAAGGTAAACAATTTCGAGCAAGCGGTTTGAAAGATGAGTATACCAATCTGTCATTAGGTACTCTTGGTGGTGGCAATCATTTTATCGAACTTGCCAAGGATGAAGAAGAGCAGCACTATTTACTAATTCATACAGGCTCACGCTATGTAGGAGCAAAAGTAGCTAATTGGCATCAAAAAAGAGCATATGAAAATTTACGTCGACAAGATTTGACGGAAAAAATAGCAGAGCTTAAACGACTAGGGAGAGAAAAAGATATACAACCAATGATCCTCGCCTATAAAGAACAAAATCCTGCTGTGCCGAAAGAGTTAGCCTATTTAGAGGGTGACTATTTCCATGACTATATTCATGATATGAAGATTGCTCAACAATTTGCACGTATGAATCGTTGGACTATTGCCGAAATAATCGCTAAACAGATGGGGTGGCATTTCACGGATACATTTGATACGATTCATAACTATATTGATACTGAAACAATGACACTTCGCAAAGGGGCTGTTCGAGCCAATAAAGGAGAAAAGCTAGTTATTCCGATGAACATGCGCGATGGATCACTTATTTGTATTGGAAAAGGCAATGCAGAATGGAATTATTCAGCGCCACATGGAGCAGGGCGTATATTCTCACGACGAGCTGCTAAAAAAGCATTGAATATGAACGATTTTAAAGACACGATGCAGGGCATTTGGACAACATCCGTCAATGAGGAAACATTGGATGAGGCACCGATGGCTTATAAGCCAATGTCAGAAATAATATCGGCCATAGGAGAAACTGTAGATATTGTCAAAGTCATTAAACCTGTCTATAATTTTAAAGCAAATGAGGCAGCAAAACCGTATGAGAGAAAGGGCAAAGTGGATGATTAGCCATTCTATTCTCAATAGGCTATAAATGGTATAATATAGCTTTACATTAATGAAATGGGTGGTTTTTTGGTATCTTCAAAAGATGTGGCAAAGTACGCTGGTGTTTCACAAACAACTGTATCGAGGGTGTTGAATACGCCAGAGCTAGTAAAGCCAAAAACAATTGAAAAAGTAATGAAGGCGATTGAGGAACTAAACTATATACCGAATGATATAGCAAGATCGCTTGTTCAGCAAAAAACAGGCATTATTACACTAATTTCAGGACCATTACATAATCCTTTTTTTGTTGATACAACAACAGCGATCGTTAATTATGTCAATGCTCGAGGCTATAAAGTCAATGTCTATTTTGGGACAGAGGACAATTTAAACTCGATCTATAATGCCGTTTTAGAAACGAAGGCGGATGCCATTATTTTATCTTCTATGCTATATCAGGATGAGCTATTTTTTAAACTAGAAAAACGCGGAATTCCCTTTATTATGTTTAATCGTAAGCATCAAGAAAATAGACATTTTGTAGAAATTGATAATGTGCATGCTGGCTATCTTGCGGCAAATCATCTCTTATCTTTAGGGCATCAATCGCTATGCTGGATAGGTGGTCCACATCAAATGAGCACCTTCTATGGTCGCTATCAAGGATTTGTCCAGGCTTTGAAGCAACATGGAATAGATGACAAAACTGTGCCTACATTTTTTACAAACACCAATAAAAATGAAATTGAACGCGCCTTTGAGGAACTATTAAAGTTGGATAGAAGACCTACAGCTATATGTGCGGCTACAGATGCTATCGCTATTGAAATATTGAATCTATGTTTAGAGAGAGGGTTCAAGGTTCCAAGCGATTTCAATGTCATGGGCATTGACAATGTTGAGCTTAGTAAACACCACTCCATTGCCTTGACGACAGTAGGTTTAACGTCAGAAGAGAACTTAGGTTTTATAGCGATTGAAAAATTATTTGAGGTTATGGAGAAAAAAGTTCTTGCATTAGACAAACAGAGTCTGTTAAACTTTTTCCAAGAAATACAACGTGTAAAAATGAACTGATGTAATATCAGTTTGTTTTTTACACTATAATGGTTACGTATTCATTTCTTTATTTTCTGAAATGAATACGTAACCATAAAGAAAGGAGTGAATCAAGTTGAAAAAGGGCTTATGGATCAACGGAGAATGGAAGATGACTGCTGAATGGGTGGAGGTCCTAGCCCCTTATTCACAAGAGGTATTGGCACAAATTGCGATGGCCACAGAGCAAGATGTAAAGGAGGCCATTGAATGTGCACAGGCCGCAGCTCCTCAAATGGCTGCATTAACGGCTTTTCAACGAGCAGAGATATTAGAGCATTTATCCACCCTTTTTGCAGAAAATCGAGAGGAAGCGGCGAGTATTATTGCTATGGAATCAGCAAAGCCGTTAAAGTATGCCTACGCTGAAATTGATCGCACAATTGAAACGTATAAATTTGCCGCTGAAGAAGCGAAGCGTCTAACTGGTGAAATGATTCCTATGGATGCATCGAAAAATGGAGAGGGGCGTTTTGCTTATACAATTCGTGAACCAATAGGTGTCGTGGCAGCGATTACCCCCTTTAACTTTCCCCAAAACCTAGTGGCCCATAAAGTAGGCCCGGCATTAGCAGCAGGCAATACAATCGTTCTAAAACCTGCCACACAAACAGCACTGTCTGCTCATTTTCTAGCTAGGTTATTGGCCCAAACTAATTTACCAGCAGGTGCCTTTAATCTCGTAACAGGTCAAGGAAAATTAGTAGGCGACGTGTTTTTAGCACATCCAAACGTTAAAATGATTACGTTTACAGGAAGCCCAGCAGTAGGGATTTCTCTACGCAATCGAGCAGGTTTGAAGAAAGTAACTTTAGAATTAGGCTCCAATGCAGGCGTAATTATTGATGAAGGGGTACAGCTCGAGCGTATTATGGATCGTATTGTAATGGGGGCATTTTCCAACCAAGGTCAAGTCTGTATTTCTCTACAGCGAATCTATGTTATGGAGAGTATGATTGAGGAATTTTTAACGCTGCTGAACGCCAAAATCGAGCAGCTGACTATTGGTGATCCAATGGATAGTCAGACAGATCTAGCAATGATGATATCACAAGCTGAACAACAGCGAGCGTATCAATGGATTGAAGAAGCGGTTGCTGAAGGAGCACAAGTGATTACTGGAGGCCGCATTGACAATCATATTTTATTGCCTACGGTTCTATATAATGTTCAACCACAGAGTCGTGTGTCTTGTGAAGAAATTTTTGCACCTGTCGTTACTGTCAATACAGTATCGACTATTGAAGAGGCGATAGCGGCTATCAATGACTCTCACTATGGTCTACAGGCGGGTATCTTCACACCTTCTATTCAGACAGCTTTTCAAGCTACGAAAGCATTGCAGGTAGGTGGGGTCCTGATTAATGATGTACCTACCTATCGAGTCGATCATATGCCATATGGTGGTGTAAAGGAAAGTGGCACTGGTCGTGAGGGCATTAAATATGCATTAGAAGAAATGACGGAAATGAAGCTAGTAATATGGAATAACCAATAATCACGAATGGAGATGGGAAAATGAAAATGATTAAACAACACCCAAAATTGTATGTGATGGACAATGGTACGATGCGAATGGATAAAAACTATATGATTGCGATGCATAATCCTGCAACGATCGACCATCCAAATCAGCCAAATGAATTTGTGGAATTCCCAGTTTATACTGTTCTAATTGATCATCCAGAAGGCAAAATTTTATTTGATACAGCGTGTAATCCAAACTCGATGGGACCAGAAGGACGTTGGGGTGAATTTACGCAAAAAGCATTTCCTATCAATATGCCAGAAGAATGCTATTTACATCACCGATTAGAAGAATTAAATGTTCGCCCAGAGGATATCAAATATGTCGTAGCTTCTCATTTGCATCTCGACCATGCAGGTTGCTTAGAACTGTTTACAAATGCGACGATTATAGTGCAGGAGGACGAGTTTAATGGCACATTACAAACATATGCTAGAAATGTAAAAGACGGTGCCTATGTATGGGGTGACATTGATATGTGGATTAAAAATAATCTACAATGGCGTCTCATTAAACGTGGCGAGGATCATGTGAAACTAGCAGAAGGTATACAAGTATTGAATTTTGGTAGTGGTCATGCTTGGGGCATGCTAGGGTTGCATATTCAAATGCCTGACACAGGTGGCATCATTTTAGCTTCAGATGCCATATACACAGCTGAAAGCTTTGGTCCTCCTGTCAAGCCACCAGGCATTATCTATGATTCTGTAGGCTATAATGCAACGGTTGAACGGATTCGAAGATTAGCACATGAAACAAATTCACAAGTATGGTTTGGACATGATCCTGTTCAATTCAAATCATTTAGAAAATCGACGGAAGGCTATTACGAGTAGATAGGAGTAGAGAAGCCATGCATAAATTAACCTTTACACCTGCTAGTTATACTGGCTGGGGCTGTTTGAGTCAGCTTCTGCTAGAGGTAAAGAAATTTAACGCTTACAATATTTTAATCGTGACAGATCCATTATTAAAAGAAATAGGTTTAACAGATTATGTTGAAAAGCCTTTAATTGAAGAAGGCTACAAGACAACCATTTATACCGATATTGCACCAGAGCCTCCGCTCGCAATTGGAGAAAAACTGGTTGATTTTACGAGAAAGCATCCATTTGATTTAGTGATTGGTGTAGGTGGGGGCAGCGCACTAGATTTAGCAAAGCTTGCCGCTGTATTAGCAACACATGATGGAAAAGTGGCAGATTATTTAAATCTAACTGGAACAAAAACAGTAGACAATAAAGGATTACCTAAAATCTTAATTCCAACTACTTCTGGGACAGGCTCGGAGGTAACTAATATCTCTGTGCTGTCACTCGACACAACCAAGGATGTCGTGACACACGATTATTTACTAGCAGATGTAGCGATTGTAGATCCTGCCTTAACGATTTCCTTACCAGCGAAGGTGACGGCTGCGACTGGTGTAGACGCGTTAACTCATGCGATAGAAGCCTACGTATCAGTAAATGCGAATGCAGTAACAGACGCACTTGCACTACAAGCTATCCGATTAATTAGTCAGTCAATACGAACAGCTGTCCATAATGGGCAAGACAAGCAAGCGCGTACCGATATGAGTTATGGCAGTTATTTAGCAGGCTTAGCCTTTTTTAATGCCGGTGTAGCCGGTGTTCACGCTTTAGCCTATCCGCTTGGAGGTCAATTCCATATTGCTCATGGTGACTCCAATGCAGTGCTGTTACCATATGTTATGGGCTATATCCGACAAAGTTGTGAGAAACGTATGAAAGATATCGTCGATGCGATGGGGGTATCTTCTATCTACTTATCACAGCAAGAGGCTTCCTATAAATGTGTAGAAGCATTACAACAACTAATTAAAGATGTTCAAATTCCTTCCACTTTACAAGGATTCGGTATACCTGCTTCAGCACTCGAACAGTTAACAGAGGATGCAACCAAACAAACACGTATTTTAGCACGCAGTCCTATGCCATTAGAGCGAGATGATATTTATCAAATTTACCTTGCTGCCTTTGATGGCGAAGTCCGTGAACCATAGAGAACATGAGAAACGTTGATTTTTCAGCGTTTCTCTTTTTTTTGCTTTATGATATAAATACTTGGAAAAACCTGAACGAAATAGCACGCTCAACAGTCTAATCATTAGAGGGGAGTGAGGAAGTTGGATGAACAAGCATTAGTAAAGCGTGCCATCGCTGGTGATGAACAGGCATTTCTTTGCCTTATTCAAAACCATGAACAGACATTGTATCGTATTGCCTTTGCCTATTTAAGAAATGAACATGATGCTGTAGAAGCCGTTCAGGAAACAACCTATCGAAGCTTAAAAAAAATACATACTTTAAAAGAGGTAGCTTATTTTGGTACATGGCTTGTCCGAATTTTACTCAATATTTGCTATGATATGCGAGAAAAAAGATTACGTGTAGATTTACAGGAGAATGTAGAAATGGGTGATCATACACAGGATCATCAACGCTTTGAAATGACTGATATTATTGTAAAATTACCAAAAGCACAGCAGGAGCTCATTTTTCTTAAATATTTTCATGACTTACAAAACAAGGAGATTGCTGCACTACATAATATCCCCGAGGGTACGGTTAAATCTAGATTGCATACAGCACTAAGCAAGCTAAAACACTACTTTATGGAAAAGGGGGAGCATTAAATGAGGGACAGGTTTGATTATGATAAATTCGCCCAGGAATTAACACAAATAAAAGTACCACAAGAGCAATTGGTCAACGCACGCTTGAAAAGTATGAATCGCTACCATTCTGAAAAACGAATACGTCAACGAATTTGGCAAAGCCTTGCTATCGTAACGATATTGATAGTAGTGCTAGTAACATCTATTCGTGTATCTCCTGCACTTGCAAATAGTTTGGCAAAAATACCTATTTTTGCACCAATTGTCCATATGATCAAGGATGATAAAGGTGTCCAAGATATTGTAAATAATCAATATTACGAGGAGCTTGGCGTGTCACAAAGTAAAAATGAATTAACGTTTACACTTCAAGGTGTTATTGCGGATGAAACAGGGATGATCCTCCCTTATACATTAACTGCCCCATTCGATATTCAACAGCTCGACATCAAGAACATACATCTCAAACTGAATGGTGAAATAATACCCGTAGGTCTGGGATATGGCTGGTATCATGGAGAAGAAACGACGGTCATTGAGGAAAATTTTCAAGTAACATTTAACGAGCCGATTAATTATCAAGGTGCACAATTTGAATTAGTAATACAAGTTAATGATCAACAGCAAACAACTTTTTCCATCCCATTCTCAGTGAAAAAACCAATCGCCAAAGCTAAGGTATATGTAGTAAATAAAGAACTGAGCTTTGAAGGCCAGCATATAACGGTAAAATCTGTTTCTATATCGCCACTTCGAACAGGTATTACAATGGCTCTTAATCCCCATAATACGATGCGGATTTTAGGCTTTGAGGATATTCGTATGTTGGACGAAAGGGGAGAGGCTTGGACAACGATTCAAAATGGTCTGACAGCAACAGGGACTTTACTAGATGGGGAAGCGACATTCTATCTGCAAAGTAATTATTTTAGGGAACCTAAGCAGTTATCATTAGCCATTGGGAAAGTAGTAGCCCTACCAGTAGGTCAGGATTATATAGAGGTAGATTTTAATAAAAATAAGGTGTTAGCAAAGCCACCACTAGCAGGGCTAGCTATACAAGTGAATGATCAGATGGTAACCTTACATGCACCAAAGCACTCTCAAGATAAATTAAGTGCATTTCTAGGAAGAGCAGTCGATGCTCAAGGCACTGAATTTTATAGTAATGGCTCTAGTCATTCTGGTCCGAAAGAGAATCAAATTGTCCAGAATGAAAGCTATGATTTAAAGGGTATTGTGAACCCAGTACGGATTTACTTTAATTATTATGAAAATTACCTAGAGGGAACAGAAATAATAGATCTTCCATTGAATTAACAAAAAAATCTGCCGTGGATGGCAGATTTTTTAAAATCACATGTTACGCTTCCGCATCTGGTGTAAAAGTACGGGTAGCCAATTCAGCATCAAGCATAAAGATGGCGTTTGAGTCATTTTCGATACGTTCAAATTTACGAATTAATGTATCAAATGTAGATTCTTCTTCCACCTGCTCGTCGATGAACCATTTTAAAAAGGCCATTGTTGCATGCTCGCGTTCATCTAAAGCGATATCTGATAGATTATAAATACGACGTGTCACTTCTTTTTCATGAGAAAGGGCAGTTTTAAAGGCATCTAAAATCGATTCAAAATGATTGTCTGGGCTATCAAAGCCATGAATCGTTGCGCGGTAACCCATATCACTTAAGAAATTATAAAATTTCATGGCATGGAAGCGTTCTTCTTCTGCTTGTACTAAAAAGAAGTTAGCGAAGCCATCATAATCTTGATCAGTGCAATAGGCTGCCATTGCCATGTAGGCATGTGCAGAGTAAAATTCAAAATTCATTTGTTCGTTAAGAGCTGTGTGTAGTTTTTCAGATAACATAAAGGTTTTCCTCCTTTTGCAGTAAATGACTTCTTTACTAGTATACAGTGTAGGAAGAGGAACATACAAAAAATTTATTTTTCGTGGAAATTTATGCAAAAATGAATTGATATTCGTTCTCAATTAGAAAATTTATTCCAAATGACTGTTCAAGGAAAAATGAAAAAATCGCTTCGACATAAGTCTTAGCGATTTTTTCAACTTTATTGTTCTTGTTGTTTTTGATTTTTGACACCGACTAAGTAACCACCAAGTGCGATAGCGACTAAGATAATCCAGAAAGTAGCTTTCCATACAGTCGAATGTGGGAATTCGTGTGGAATAACGCCCAGTTTTTCATGTGCTAATGTTAAAACAGCTAATTTTACACCAACCCAGCCTACAATTAGGAAGGCTGCAGTTTCAAGTGAAGGGAATTTATCAAGAATTTTAACAAACCATCGAGCGGCAAAACGCATCATAATGACACCAATAATACCACCTAAGAACATGACAGCAAACTGACCAGCATTAATGCCACCGATATCAAAATCACCGATATGTGGTAATGTTACGGCGATGGCCACGGCTGCTAAAATTGAATCGACTGCGAACGCGATATCAGCAAGCTCGACCTTGACAACCGTCATCCAGAAGCCAGATTTCTTTTTAGGCTCCTGCACTTCTTCGGAGTTTTGCGAAGCCTTCCGTGAATCATAAATATGCTTAATCGACATAAACAATAGATAGGCAGCACCGATCGCTTGAATTTGCCAAAAATTTACGAGTGTCGTGATAAGGAATAGTGCGGCAAAACGGAAGATAAATGCCCCGACCAATCCGTATAATAAAGCTTTTTGTTGCTGTCCTTTTGGTAAATGCTTAACCATAACAGCCATCACCACTGCATTGTCAGCTGCTAATAAACCTTCTAGTACGATTAATACGATGAGTACCCATGCGTATTCTAAAAATATTGCCTCCAAATGTATTTCCTCCTTTAAATTTTGAACAGAAATGAATGGCGTGCTTCTAACTTATTCTTTCCTAATTTTAAGCAAAAGAAAAAGACCCCTGCCTAAAAAATAGGCAAAGGTCTTGCTAAGCAATTAACTGTTCGTTGCACAGAATGTATTCTGTGTGACAAGAAATGCCATCACACCCGATGGTAGATACCATGTAATGACGAATGTGAAATCAGATGCATCGATCGCATCTGCTAGCTACTCCCCTTTGACAATAAAGTCAAAAGCTATTCAGTTCTTACATAAATAATAGCATGCGGAAAAATGAAAGTAAATAAAAATATACTGCTATGGAGAAAAAATACTTTTCCGTTATGTTTGCACAAATGGTACTATTAAAAGATAGGCGAAAATTTTACAACTTAGAAAGGAGACAAACATGTATAGAAAATTTTTTTCCTACTATAAACCACATAAACGTTTGTTTGTCATCGATTTTTCGAGTGCTATCATTGTAGCCATTTTAGAGCTAGCTTTTCCACTTGCCGTTCAGTGGTTTATCGATGAACTGTTACCAACAGGCGATTGGAACATGATTGTGAAAGTAAGTATTTTATTGCTGCTTGTTTATGCAATTAGTACTTTACTGAACTTTATCGTCAACTATTTAGGACATAAACTCGGCATTAATATTGAGACTGATATGCGACAGGAATTATTTACACATGTCCAAAGACAATCATTCCGTTTCTTCGATAATACCAAAACAGGGCATATAATGAGCCGCATTACGAATGATTTATTTGATATTGGTGAGTTTGCCCATCATGGACCAGAGGATTTATTTATTGCCATTATGACCTTTGTTGGGGCCTTTGCTATTATGTTCAATGTGAATCCGACACTCGCTTTAATTGCAGCGATTATGGTGCCATTTTTAACATGGCTTGTGACTTTTAGTAATATTAAAATGAATAATGCTTGGAAGACGATGTACGGTAAAATTGCTGATGTCAACGGGCGTGTAGAGGATAGTGTATCTGGAGTGCGCGTTGTGAAATCCTTTACAAACGAAGATTTTGAAATTAGCCGATTTAAAGAGCAAAATGGATTCTTCCGCTCGGCAAAATTGTATGCTTATAAAATTATGGCCGGAACACACTCCAGCATTTATATGATGACTCGCCTTTTAACATTAGTGGTGCTAGTTGTCGGTGCTTGGCTAAGCTTTAATGGCAAGCTATCTTATGGGGAGCTCGTGAGCTTTGTCTTATATACAAATGTACTTATCAAACCAATTGATAAAATTAGTGCATTATTAGAGCTTTATCCAAAAGGGATGGCTGGCTTTAAGCGATTCCGTGAATTAATTGAGCAGGATCCTGAGATTCAAGATCGTGAGGATGCGAAGGTCATCAAACATTTAGATGGTGATATTGCGTTCAACAAAGTGCACTTTAATTACGACTCATCCAAACAAGTTTTAAAGGATATATCATTTGATGTAAAAGCTGGACAAACCATTGCCTTTGTAGGACCATCAGGAGCCGGTAAAACGACGATTTGTTCGTTAATTCCTAGATTTTATGAGGTCTCTAAAGGTGCGATTACGATTGACGGTATCGATATACGCAATATGACACAGGCTTCATTACGTGCACAAATTGGTATCGTACAGCAGGATGTCTTTTTATTTACAGGGACCATTCGTGAAAACATTGCCTATGGAAAACTAGATGCTAGTGAAGCAGAAATTCGAGAGGCAGCGAAAAAGGCTCATTTAGAGGCATTTATCGCAGAACTGCCAGAGGGCTATAATACCCAAATTGGGGAACGAGGCTTAAAATTATCAGGTGGCCAAAAGCAACGTCTAGCTATTGCTCGTATGTTCTTGAAGAACCCACCAATCTTAATTTTAGACGAAGCAACCTCTGCATTAGATACGGAAACAGAGATGATTATCCAGCAGTCTTTAACCGAGCTTGCTGAAAATCGAACAACGTTAGTTATTGCCCACCGATTGGCAACCATTCGCAATGCAGATCGAGTATTAGTTGTCACACCGAACGGCATTGAAGAAGACGGTACTTATGATGAGCTAGTTGCACAAGATGGAATCTTTGCTAAGCTCCATCATATTCAATTCCGGAAAGGACAAACAGAACAAAGCATGCAGAAGGATTTTGTTGAACTAACGTAAGTTAAGGAAAAGGGAGAATGATATTGCATCATCTCCCTTTTTTTGTCTATTCTTCTACATCATCTAACTGTTTGTAATAACTCTCTACAATAGGATGAATATCTGGGGTTGAATCGTAATAGATATCATCAATTTCATTTAATGTAAAGGAAAATTCTTTTTTGCCATCTAAAAGTTTAATGCCATATCGCCATCCAGAACGCTCTTCTTGATTGGTTTGTGGCGTAAATTCTACATCTTTAATTAGATTTAAAAAATCATTGATTTGTTCTTGCTTTGTAATTGTTTTGTAATAGCCAGTTGAACCATCTTGAATAATTACTTTATCCACCTGTTCAATTTGAGCATCTTGATAAAATTTTTCTAGTGTTTGTGTCTTTCCATGAGAACAAGCAGAAAGTAGAAATAAAATTCCGACTATTACCCCAAACACTTGTTTTTTCATTCAACCACCCCCAAGTTTAATTCTACCACCTAGATAAAAGCACAAGATGATATTGGATAGATTTTATGATAAATTTTGAATAAGGAATAATTTTTAAACGACAGTGACTAAATCTTTCATGAAAGGTTGAGGTGAACAATGGATAACGAGAAAATCATTGGTCAAACGAAAAGTGTAGGCTTTCAAATAGGTGTTAGAAGGACTTTTCCTTTTTCACAGGAGCAAGCTTGGGCATTAATCATTGCTAAGGAAGGTTTACATTCATGGGTAGGGGATGGTGCTACTCTTCATTTGGAACCTGGGCAGAAGTATCACTCTAAAATCGGGGCAGGGGAAATTAGAATTGTTAAACCGTTAGAGCAGCTTCGACTTACTTGGCAAAAGGAAGGGTGGTCAAGACCATCCACCGTTCAAATTCGTATTCTACCAAAAGAAAGTAATAAAACTACGATTAGTTTTCACCAAGAACATCTTTCTGATCAGACAGTGCGAGAAGAAATGAAACAATATTGGGAAAGTGTACTGGACAGTATTAAAGCAAGGGCACATACTATTTGAGAAAAAAGCATCCCTACTTTTTGATCTGACCCAAAAAAGTTAGACATATTTAGTTAAGCTACTTCTAAGACCTGAGTTCGGTACTCCACCGGGCTTAGGTCTTTTAATTTTGTCTTCATTCGTTTGTGATTGTAATAGTGAATATAGTCATGAAGTTCCTGTTCGAAATGTGCCATGGATTCAAATTCTTGTAGATACAGGAGTTCAGATTTTAATAAGCCAAAGAAATTTTCTATGACTGCGTTATCTAAACAATTGCCCTTACGGGACATACTTTGCGTAATCCCATGTTGTTTTAAGGTTCGTTGATACTTTTTCATTTGATAGTGCCAACCTTGATCCGAATGAAGAACGACTTGATCACCTGATTGAATGCGCTCCAATGCTTGTTCTAGCATATCATGGACGAGGTTATACACTGGACGATTCATTACCGTGTATGCAATAATTTCGCCATTACATAAATCAAGGACTGGTGATAAATAGCGTTTCTCACCAAATAGATGGAACTCTGTCACGTCTGTTACCCATTTCTCGTTCATTTTTTTCGCTGTAAAATCACGTTGTAATATGTTTGGGGCAATTTTTCCGACTTTTCCTTTATACGAACGATATTTCCTCATGCGGACTTCACATTTTATGCCAATGGCATTCATCAAACCGTTAATCGTTTTGGGATCATGAACAATGCCGTATTTTTTAAGTTCTTTAGCAATCCGACGATAGCCATAACGTCCCTTATGTTCATGATAAATGGACTGAATCGTGACTTTCACATCAGCATATTTATCAGTACGATTCAAACGCTTTTCCCAGTAATAATACGTACTACGTGGAATATCAGCGACTTTGATTAATTCCACCACTTCATAGATTTCCTTTAGTTCGTAAATTACTTGCGCTTTGATTTGGTTGGTAATTTTTCTTTCATTTGAACTAAAGTATTCAACTTTTTTAAGTAGGCATTCTCCATTTCTAATTGTTTAATACGTGCTGTTAACGCCTCAACAGACCCTTCAGCTGGTATTGATTTCGTTGTTCTTTTTGTGTCTTTTTTCATGGATGGACGCCCCTTTTTCTTGGAAACAAGAGCATCATAACCACCAACTTCAAACTTTAATTTCCAACCCCGAATTAAGCCAGAAGATGAAATATTAAAGAGAGCAGCTGTATCAACTGAAGATGTACCTGTCTCGTTCATATAATTAAGTACATTCATTTTATAGTCAGCTGAATAGTTTGTATAGGACTTTAAGAAAGTCTCTACACCATTTTTTTGATAACGGCGAACCCATTCACTTACAACCCTTTTTGTCACTCCGATGTCTTCTGCGATTTCAATCATAGATTCATCTCCATTTAAGTATCGCTGGACTGCTTGAATACGTTGTTCAGCCTTTACTTTTGCCATAAAAAAACCCCCGTAAAAGTTAGATTGGTGTCTAACTTTTACGGGGCAGTTCATTTTTAAAGGGATGCTTTTTGCTTAACTTTTTGATTCTTTGTTTTCATGGCCTTTAGGTGAGCGTGTATAATCCTGAGGAGCCAGTGCTTTATTGCGCTCAGTATAGCCTTTGGGTGATAAGCGGAAGACGGATTTTTTAATGGTAGCCCAATTTAAATCTGTCGCAAGATTCATGTAGGAATAGCCATAAATTCGAATATTACATACATAGAGGAGTGTAAAATATAAAGAAACGAAGAAGCCGAACAATCCGAAAAAGGCACTTGCAAGGATAAAGGCAACACGTAAGATGCTGACAGAGGTAACAAGCGATTGATTAACCAATGTAAAAGAAGCGATCGTCGAAATCGCGATGACAACAATCATTTCAGGGCTCGTTACACCTGCACGAATGGCTGCATCCCCAATGATTAATCCACCTACAACACTAATTGTACCTCCGATTACGGAAGGTAGACGCAAGCCTGCTTCTCGAAACAATTCAAACATTAAAAGCATAAGCAGCATTTCAAGGGAAGAGGGGAGAGGTAACCCCGATTTTGCTTGTACAACTGTCGCGAGTAGTTGTAAAGGTAATTGATTTTGATGATAGGTCGTTAAGGAAAGCCAAAATGCAGGCAGTAGTAAACCGATTAAAATCCCAAATATTCTTAATAAGCGTTCAAGTGAACTAAAGATTATTGGGTATTCATTATCCTCGGCTGATTTAAGTAGTAAAAACAAATTAACAGGCGTAATAACAGCGTAGGCAACGCCATCTACAAAAATAACAAATCGTCCTCTTGCTAATGCTTGAACTGCATAATCGGCTCTTCCTGTATAATCAAACTTCGGAAAAAGCTTAGAATTTTTATTTACCCGTTCCATCAATAAATCGCCACTAAAAACAATATCCGTATCAACGGCTGCAAGCTGCTTTTTAATGCCATGTAAAATGTCCATATCTACAATGTCATCAAAATATAGAATGGCTACCGTTGTCTTTGAACGTTTTCCTAGCTCCATTTTTTCTACGCAAAAGGAATTGGTCGGTAATCGTTTTCGGATAAGTGCGATATTGACGCGTATATCTTCGATAAAATTATCCCTTGGCCCTTTTACAAGAACCTCCATGCGTGTTTCTTCAGGTTTACGATTAGGCTTTTTTGCGATATTGCTAGCATAGACAAGATTGTCTTTGTGAAAATAAAGCAATAAAAACCCACTATATACAAATGTAAGGAGCTGTTCCTTGTCTTCTATTTTTTGCAAACTTGGAATATGAAGATGTCTTTCAATATTCTCTTCGAATGGAACATCATCCAAATGATCATAAAGATACTGAATACGTTGAATGATCACCTCATTAAGCATTTGTTGATCAATCATGGCATCACAAATTATAAAGTGTACTTTCTCCTGATTAAAGGTAAATTCCTGATATTGAATATCCGCTGATTTTTGAAACAATTTCTTAATTGTACGCAGATCTAGCGCTTGCTCTTGCTGAGGCATTATGCTTCACCACTTTTCATGTCTTGTTTATCAGTTTTCCCCTTTTTAGAAGATTTATCCGACAAGAAAGCTACGATAACGAAAAATATGGACAGCGCAAAGAAAAAAATAAATGTAAAAGTTAAAATATAATTTCCTTTCACCTTTAAAAATAAGCTTTCATTTAACATAATTAATGGTAAACAAAGGATGAAGAAGGGAGGTGCCAGCATTTGCCATATACGCTTTTTATCTCCTGTCATTTTCAATAAATCAGCTACGATGTACAAAAGGAAACTTACACGTATAAAAGTTCCGGTTAACCATTGGTAAATAGAGAAGAAGTCAAGATGTTCAATATAGCGCCCAATCGTCACTAAACCCCATTCTTCATAGGCAGGATAGCGTTGTTTAGCGGCTTCACTTGGACCAAACTCCGTTATGGCACCAATTAATGGACCTAAAGTTAAACCAACTAGGATCGCTAGCATAATAGCAAAGTGATACCAGCGAATTTGCTCTTTATACTGATGCTGTAAAAATAACAATATTAACAGCTCGATAAACCCTGATGCTGGGAATATCATACCTCGAAACACGGGCTGTAATCCATGTTCAAAGAAGGGTCGTAATAATTCATAATCTTTTACTTGTATATTGGTAAAGGCAACAAAAAAGCCAAGAACGACAACCCCAAATAATACAAAGACATTTAAGATGACGATCGTCTGTAGACTAGTGGTCACCAGTAGTATACAAAGAAAAATATAGATAACTAATAATATGATAACAGGCGTTTGAGGTAAAAATGTCGTATTGACCCATTGTAAGGTTTCAACCATTGTAAAAGCCGTCATAACCATTAAAAAAATAATAATCGCATAAATAATAATGGTAGAGCCGATTTTTCCGATTTTTTCGTTTAACCAGTCTCGGATGGATTCTTGTTTAGTTTTCTTGTGAATATACACAACAAGAAATAGCCAAAAGAACATGATACCTCCAGCAAACAATACGGATAGCCAGCCATCTCTTTTGGCCATATCTAAAAGAGGAGGAAGAATGGTTACATGGTTTTTCAAGCCAATAACTGTCATTGATAGGAAGATGACATGTAAAATACTGATTGATCCTACACCTTTCATGATGAAAACCCTCTAACATTGATTGATACATATTAGCTTAGACAAAAAAAGTCGGCTTTATAAGCAAAAAATGGTATGTCTACATGAAAAAACGAGGTATTTGATGAGTCAATCGTCAAATACCTCGTCGTATGGTAAGTCAGCTACATTAATGAATATATTTCATGCTAACAAGATCTTCTTGTAGGACATCTGTTGGAATTTCAAATTCTACAACACCCATGTAACCTGGAGCTACTTCATATTTATCGAAGGAAATCACCAGCTTCCCTTGATCTGAAATATAAAATGACTGATCTGGTTTGATTGTTGTAAATTCCTCCATTAAATCTTCGTCGGGAAGACCAGCGCCTTTCACCCAATACACTTTTTCTTGATTAGATTCTGCAATTTGTGCACGCATTTGCTCTTTGATATTTTCACTAATCGTCTTAATATATTGTTGATCTTTAAAGAGCATCGGTAGTGTAATTAAAATTTCATTTTCTTTATCAATTGTATCGTATTCCATCACCGTAGAAGACGAGGCCACTGTATTCACAACATAACGACCAATCGATAATATTTGCTCATTATCTGTTTTTATTTCAAAGCCACTATCAACGCCTAAATGACCTCCACCATTGGCCTTTAAATCACCAACTTCTGCGATGAACTGATCGTAGAGGGCCTTTCCCTCTGCACGATATTTTTCATTTAATGTATTCGCAAGGTCTTGATTATCTAAATTTTCAATGGATGGAACCTTAATATTGGCATCATAGTTATCTTCTGTCACTTCATATTCTGTCCATGTTAATACTTTGACAACACTACCGACAACGGGAATTTCAGAGAGTGTTTTGGCCATTGCCGGACTAACATTTAAGCTAGCAGTAAATAGCATAGCTGCAGCAGCTGAACCAAGTAACCATTGTGGTGTACGGTTTTTTTTCTTTTTTCTGCCTTGCTTCAGTGCCTTTTCAACGACAAAGTCTAGCTCCTTTGGAATAGGAACCTCTATATATTGTTTTTCTAAATCTCGTAATTTTTTATCCATGTGCAGTTTCTCCCTTCACATCTTCTAATTGTATTTTCAATAGTTTTAATGCTTTATAAAGACGCGATTTGGCTGTACTCAACTTGATATCGAGGATGTTCGCCACGTCAGCGAGCTTTAAATCCTCGAAATAGTGAAGAATGACAACCTCACGATACATTTGTGGGAGCTCATCTAATGCATGCTCCAAGTCGACATTTTCATAAACGTCCTCTTGGGCAGGAGTTAAATATTGCAGTGTATCATCATCTGTAACCTGTAAGCGTTTATGCTTACGTAAAAAATCAATGGCTGTACGGACAACTATTTTGTAAAACCAGCTTTTCATATAGGTCACATTTTCAAGTCGATCTAATGACAGCATGGCTTTTTGAATACTGTCCTGTACAACATCTAGTGCGTCCTGTTCATTTTTTGTATAGCTATACGCGAGCAAATAAAATCGCTCTTTTTGTTCACGAATGAATTGGACAAACACCTCTTCATGTTGAAATGCATTTCTTGTTTTCATGTCCAAAGAAGCTCCTTTTTTAACATTGTCAAATTGTATACATGTACTAGACGTGCGAAGGGTGGGAAAAAGTTAATAGCATTAAAAAAAACTTACCCCAATATGAGATAAGTTTTATCCTTCTATAGTTGTGGCATACGTTATGCATAACAGAGTGTTATGAAAAATAGTCATATGTATTTTTCAAGAGTAATAGAATAGTCACAACGATAAATAGTTTACGAACATAACCACTGCCGCGTTTAATGGCAAACTTAGATCCAACAATGGCGCCTGCAATTTGAGCAAGCCCCATTGGTAAACCATAGGCATAATTTATTTGTCCTAAGTATATAAACATAAGAAGGGCTGCTATATTGCTGCCAAAATTTAAAAATTTAGCATTTCCTGCCGATTGTAAAAAATCAAACCCAACCATTAGAAAAGCAAATAATAAAAATGAGCCTGTCCCAGGACCTAAAAAGCCATCATAAAAGCCAATAAGCGTGATGACGATAACAAAAATCATATAGCGTTTGGGTGTTAACTTTTTATAGGTAGTCATACTTCCCCAGTCTTTTTTGAAGATAGTATAGATGGCTACTGCTGCGAGCATGAACAACATGAGTGGCTTAAGTACACTCGGATCCATTAAGTGGACAATCCAAGCACCAAGCATGGAGCCGAAAAAGACAAAAGGGAATAATTTATACACGGCTTTTATATCTAGTTTACCAGAACGATAAAATGTCACGGTACTAGTAAGTGACCCCATCGTACCTGCTAATTTATTGGTTGCTACTGCAGCAGAGGGGGGAAGGCCAACAAAAAGGAGGGCTGGCAAAGAAATAAGTCCGCCACCACCAACAACAGAATCAATAAATGCTGCTAAGAAACCGAATAGGAGTAGGATGATTAAAATATTTATGTCTAAATCAAAAGGCACAACAAGGTCCTCTCTTTTCTATTGTAATAATCTGATAGTAGCGAACTGAAGATAGGCTGTAAATACTCTATTAGTATTTTAGAGTAGGGAAGCTTAAAATGACTAGATAGTAAAATGATATAATTTCTACATTATTCAAATAATTTCTACTTAAAGTCGTTATTTTGATGTATTATGTAGATGATGGTGTTTTTACTTAAAGGGGACGTGATGACATGAGTTTAGGCAATCATATACGCGTTTTTCTCTGTGTTGTGTTTATGGGGGTTCTTGTAGGATATGTCTTTAATGCAAAAAAAGATATAACAGATCATGACTATATTGATCTCGTAAAAGAAGGCTATTTGGAGAATTTTTCAGATGTGACAGTGCGAAATGCGTTTAATTATGCGTTTTTTGAACCATATTGGCGTTATTATCAGGCAAAGACTGGAGAACATGTTGTTGAATTATCAGGGGATATAACGTTTCAAGATGAAAAAGGACATGCGATTTTACAATTTGTTGTTAACGAAGAAACCCAGCAATTTTCTCTTCAAGCGATGAAATTTAATGACGTGGTATTCAATCAGCAACAAAAACAAAAGCTAGTGAGCTTGGTCTATCGAACATGGGAAAATAAACAACTAGCTTATGAGTAAGGTTTTTTATTTTGTAAATCATCCAAACTGTATTACAGTAAAAGAGGGAGCTAAGAGACAGAGAGGATGTTTTAAATGAGATTAAGTATTTTAGATCAAATGCCTATACCTAAGGGTCATTCGGCAGAGGAAGCCTTCCAACGTACAGAACAACTGGCACTGCAAGGTGAAGAACTTGGCTATCATCGTATGTGGCTAGCTGAACACCATAATAGTCAGTCACTAGCAAGTTCAGCTCCCGAAGTGACCGCTGCTTTTTTAGCTGCGAAAACAAAGCGACTTCGCATTGGTACTGGTGGCGTCATGATGATGCATTATTCACCATATAAGCTTGCAGAGGTATTCAAGACATTATCTGGCCTAGCACCAAATCGTATTGACTTTGGTGTAGGGAGAGCCCCTGGTGGCGATCATGCTGCTATTTATGCTTTAGCAGAGGGAAGAAGACAACGCTTCACAGAACAGTACGACAAACTCGACATTATTTTAAAGTTAATGAATAACCAGAAAACAGGTGAACATGTTTATGATCAAGTTGTTGCAGCCCCAGTACAAATTTCTTTACCTGAAGCTTGGTTACTAGGTTCGAGTGGGCAAAGTGCTATGCAGGCTGGTCAACTGGGGGTAGGGTATTCTTATGCCCAATTCTTTACCGGTAATATGTCGAAGGATATTTTTGATGCCTATAAAGCCTATTTTACGCCTTCTTATTATATGGAAAAACCACAAATTATCGTCACATATGCAGCAACTGTTGCACCGACATTAGAAGAAGCGGAATATTTGGCTAAACCAATTGATATTTCTCGTCTTCAACTGATGAAGGGCCAAATTATTCAAACGATGTCACCAGAAGAAGCAAAGGATTATCCACTAACTGAGATGGATAAAATAACGATTGCTAATAATCGTAAAGCGAACCTTGTTGGTACACCAAAGGACATTGCTGCATTTTTAATTGCTGAGCAAGAACACTATGGGTTTGATGAAGTAATGCTAAATTGTAATCAATATGAATTAGACAGTCGTTTAAATACTTATAGATTCCTGGCAGAGGAATTACTATAGAAAAATATACCATCTTTATAATGTTTTAATTAAGATGAAGCTAATTATTAAATCACCTCTTGTTTTTTTAGAGGTGATTTTTTATTGAAAATTTGAGTAGAATTGTCATGTTGAAAGAAAAAGAAAAACCCGGAAATCATTTTCCGGGTCTGATTACCACTTACTATTTTTGCTCCATGACACACTGCCTCGCTTCCGTATAGATTCTTAAGAATATCCTAAGAAAACTGTACTTTAGCTTTATTCAGCTTTGATGGTCCTTCAGAGTAATCGATCAATCGCACTCATCGGGTTAACCCTCCTAGTCATCGGATTTGAAGTGAAATCTTTATTAGTATAGATCAACTATTATTTTTTATACGTCTTCAATAAATAAAAAATTTAAAATCTTATTTATCTTTTTTGCCTTTTATTGATCGTAGTTATTTGAATAATTAAAGACAGCAGCCTATTTTATAAAATGGGTGCGGTTTTAATTATTGGGATTTATTTCTAGTCATGTGGTTGACTTGAAATGTGCATAAAGCTATATTTACAAATGATGAATTAGACAGCAGAATATGGGAATAAGGTCTAAAGGAAATTAAGAAAAGAAATGGGGAATATAAATGGGATGGTTGCTCCTGCTTGCTGTTTTTAGTGGGTTAATTTTATTTATAATTAAAAAGCGCGCATTTACATTTGGTTTATCTCCACAAGCTTTAGAGATTCGACCAATTAAAGGATTAAAAAAGCTAAGTGATCACCTGGAACAATCCCTTAGTAAAAATTTTATGGTGAACGTAGAAGAGCGGGTAAGGCAAAAGAATAGGTTAAAAGAAAATGAGTATGAGTGGCGACTCCTTGATTTAAAACGTTATTTTATCTTGACATCTCTTTTTAAAGAGTCACCCATGTTTAGTGAGAAAGTCGATGAGCTGTGGCATCAGATGCTCATGTTTACCCGGGAGTATGACGAATTTTCAAAGAAGTATCTAGGGACAACATTGCATCATAGTCCCAATGTAAATATAGTGCCAGATCCAGATTTACGAGGATTTTTTGATTGGGTGTATGCGGAGCTTTTTTTCATTAGAAATGAGAACATCCATCTTTATAAAGGATTTTTCAGAAATCCTGTGCAGCCGGCAATTATTGATGAATTTAAAAATCTACCAGAAAATGAACTAATAGAACTCTATTTTAAAAAAGATACCAACTATATGTCTACTGTTCTCTCTCTTATTTCTTCCATGAAGAAAACAGCTAATAGAGTAAAAGACTATGAGAAAAACGTCATACAGGAAATGCTGAGAAAAGGAAAAACACAACAAAATTATAACGCCATGCTCATTCCTTTCTTATCTGTTTCTTATTTTCATTATGATGAATTTCAAAGTTACATGAAAATTAGTAGCAATAGCTCATCAAGTTGTACAAGTTGCGGATCAGCTAGCTCCTGTAGTTCTTGCACGTCCGCTAGTTCTTGCTCTAGCTGTGGTGGGGGCGGAGATTAATGTAAAGAACCAATGTAGATAAAAAGAACTCCATTTTGTTTTTTCAAAATGGAGTTTCTCTATTAATATTCCTTTTAAACTCGAGCAGAGCCACTAACAAATGATTGATCTGGATAATACATATTTTTTACAAGTACATTAGGGCCTAAGCATTTTACTGCTGGACAATGGCAGTTAAGCGATTTTGCTAAATCTGTTGCCATCCATTTATCAAAAATAGCGGTTAGCTCATCCTGTACAATATTGCCAAGAGCCGGTGTATCACCAAAATCTGTGACAATGACATCACCAGTGAAGATATTGACATTTAAACGTGAACGTCCATCTGGGTCATTACGCAAAGTGACGTTCTTCGCTGTTCGTAGACGTTGCAGCAATTTTTGATCCTCTTCATTCATACTGCATGGGTAGAATGGCAGTGTGCCAAATAGCATCCATGTATTTTCATCACGAATATCCAGTAAATGATGAATGGCTTCCCGCGTTTCTTCTAGTGATAAAGAAGTAAGTGCACTTGCAAAGTCTGATGGGTACATGGGATGTACCTCGTGGCGTGCACATTTCATCTCATTGATGATTTGGTTATGGATATGTTCTAAATATGGTAAAGTTTTTTTGTTTAACATTGTTTCCGCAGATACCATTACACCATGTTCTGCAAGCATTTTAGAGTTATCAATCATGCGTTGGAACAAAGCTGCTCGCTGTTCATAAGTCGGTTTTCGCTCCATCATGGCAAAGCCTGTTTCGACAAATTCATCGATTGTACCCCAGTTATGTGAGATATGTAGTACATCTAAATACGGTGCAATCAGTAAATAACGTTCAGGCTCTAATGTTAAGTTGGAATTGATTTGTGTGCGTACGCCTCGCTCATGCGCATATTTCAATAAAGGCAATACATAGTTTTGAACGGACTTCTTAGACATCATCGGTTCTCCACCAGTAATCGATATTGTCTTAAGGTGTGGAATTTCATCTAGGCGCTTTAAAATTAATTCGATTGGTAATGCCTCTGGGTCTTTATTCTGTAATGTATAACCTACTGCACAGTGAGCACAACGCATATTACAAAGTGTTGTTGTTGTAAATTCAATATTTGATAGTGTCATTTGTCCATGCTGTTCCACATCTAAATAAGCTTCCCATGGATCAAAGACAGGCGTAATTTTTTGTAAGGTCGTCATCTTTCGTACATCTTCCTTTCTAGCATTCTATTGTCTCATATTCATCGATAATTTCAAATATGAAATTACAGAACGGGCTATTTTAGGACTAGATGAACATTTTTTTACCCAATTAAGGAAAAACACCTCTGTTTCACATATTTAGAAACAAGAAATGTAAAACGTATACATGTCCTAATATTCTGGAAAATATTCATAAAAGGACATTTTGCTGTTATTTTTCTAAAAAAACGTTATCATGAATAGAGGAATTAGTCACAATGCATCAAAGAAAGTGGGAACGGACATGACGAAATATGAAATACTATTGTTTGACGTGGACGATACGTTACTAGATTTTGATCTAGCTGAAAATGCAGCACTTGACCGCATGTTTAAAGAGGAAAACATAGCAGTTACTCAAGAGATGATTGCGCGATATAAAGAAATTAATGAGTCCATGTGGCGTGCGTTTGAGCGTGGGGAAATAACAAAAAATACATTACATAATACGCGATTTGCTATTGCCTTAAAGGAATTTGGTATAGAAGTCGATGGAGCCTACTTTGAAACACTTTTCCAAAAATATTTGTGTGAGGCCCACCATTATGTAGAAGGTGCCTATGAGGTGATTGCCCAGCTTGCCGACCACTATCATTTATATGTGGTGTCAAATGGTGTCACGGCTACACAAAATAAACGGCTTGTGGATGCTAAGCTAGCACCACATTTTAAAGACATTTTTATTTCGGAGCAAACAGGCTATCAAAAGCCTATGCCAGCATTTTTCGAATACGTTTTTGAACGGATTGATGATTTTGATAAAGATAAAACGCTGATTATTGGAGACTCGTTGACATCCGATATAAAGGGTGGTTTACAATCAGGTATCGACACATGCTGGTTTAATATCCGTAATATCGAAAACACAAGTGAAATTAAGCCACATTATGAAATTAACAAATTACACGACCTACATGAATTATTGAATAAACAGCTAGTTTAGTATTCGGTTTTAGAAATAAACGTATAAAGCAATAACATTAAATAAAATATCAATGGTACAGTAGTAATTAGGAAATGAAAATCCTGAAAAATTTACACGCATAACATTGTAAAAAAACAATCGTATGCGTGTATTTTTCTCTCTAATCACAAAGTGTAAATCTGTATTCAGCACTCTTTTTATACCACATTTCATATAAATGACATTTTTACTGAGTTAGAAAAAGTCCAATTTTTCTTTAAAAGAGAAATTGGACTTAGTTATTATTGTCGAGATGTAGTTGTTTGAATAGTAAATTTTGAGACATTTTCCTGCATTTTATTAGCTAACTTATCTAATTCTTCACTGGAATGGGCAATTTCATAAAGGGAGTTTGTTTGATTCTGTAGATAGGCGGCAGCTTCTTCTGTACCAGCTGCATTTTCTTCAGATATGGCAGATAAGTGTTGTAGAATATCTATTACTCCATTTTTCTTGTCATCCATATTATTGCCTATTTTATATAAATCCTCAATAACCGTTTGTATTTTTTCAATAGAAACTGCCACATCTTCAAATTTGCCATTTGTAGTTGCAACACTTTTAGCTTGCGAAGTGACAAGGTTGCTCATTTCTTGCATTGTTTGAACGGCATGTCCAGTTTTTTCTGTTAAATCTCCTATAACTGTGGCAATTTCCTTAGTAAATTGATTGGATTGTTCAGCCAACTTTCGTATTTCGTCCGCAACAACAGCAAACCCTTTTCCTGCTTCGCCGGCCCTCGATGCTTCAATAGCCGCATTTAAGGCTAGTAGATTCGTTTGTTCTGAAATTGTTCTGATCATCTGGCTTGCATTTTGAATTTTCCCAGAACTTTCGTTAGTCGTGAGAACGATAGCATAAATTTCTTTTGCTGCAATATTATTTTCTTCTGTTTTAGCAACAAGCTCTTCTAATATGAGTAAGCTTTCATCTTTAGCATTGCTTACTTCATCGACAAATAGAGTCAACTGTTGTAAATAATTCTGATTATTTTCGATTAATTCTCCGAGCTCGCCAATATTTGCAGTCCCAAATTCAGTATCTTTTGCTTGTTCCACAGCACCCTTAGCGATGTCTTCAACTGCAGATGATAAATCCTTTGACGACGCTAAAGAAATACTTGTAGCATCTTTAAGTTCTTCTGATGATGTAGTAACCTTATTCGAAGTAAGACTGATTTCAGTAAGCAAATCAACAAAATTATTCTGCATCTCGTTTAATGCATATGTAAGTTTGCCTATTTCGTCATTTCTTCTTACATACTTTGGATCGATTAACTCAGTAAATTCTCCTTTTCCCATTTCATGGCATTTATCAACTGCTAACAGCAAAGGTTTGAACATTTTATTTAAAATAATAATCATTAGGACGATGATGATGATACAACCAATACCAACTGTCATCAATTCTTTTATTAAAATTCCATTCGTTGCCTCAGTAATATCGCCCTCAAAAATACCTACATCCATAGAACCGTAAAGCGTATTATCTAGATAAATCGGTACCATTATATCGAACGTCCAATTTTTCTGCATATCCGCATAAAATCTACTCGTCATCGTTTTCCCGTTTTTTGCTCCATCTACAGAGTAGGGGTCATCTTCATAATTTTTACCTATTTTCTCTTGATCACTATGAGCTATTGCCGTAACGTTTTTATCGATGATAACTGCATAGGCTATTCCATTTTGTTTTACTTTGTTTTCAACAAAATTTTGCAATTCCACTGTAGGATTAGAGGTCGAATCTAGAATATTCTCCGCTTGACGGGCAATTTCATTGACCTGTTGAATACTCTTTTCCAATAGGGCATCTGAAACATTTTCTTCCACTATTTTAATATTCAAATAGGAACTAATGCTAATGATTGAAATAAACAGCAAAAGTGATATTCCGATAATACGATTTTTTAAGCTTCCTTTTCTGACTTTAGAATTTTTCCAGTGTTGACTCATAGATGTTACCCCCTTCTTTTTAATTATTTCTACGTTTCAATCTATTATAGTTCTATAGTTGCATTTATTCAATGCTTTTTAAGGAAAAAGTATTACTTAGGAGCTTTTTTTTCATTTAGTAGTATGCCAAATGTTGTGTTTTGTTAGGTCTCATTTTAAACACTACAAAAAATCATTAGGACAAGGAGGTGTTTTTAGTTATAGACAAAGGTATAAAAAATAAGGGAAAAGGCAAAACCTTTTATGAGACTAGTTTCCATGAAAGGGGAAATCTTCGATGAATATGGTTCTAACTGCTAATAAACGTCAAAAAGGGCGTCATTCTTCCTTAACTGAGCTTCGACTAAATGGGGCTATTCCTGGTGTTGTTTACGGTTTTCAAATGGAGCCGACAGCCATTACGTTAGATGCTAGAGCTTTTGCGAAAATATTAGCTGCTCATGGTACGAAAAGTGTATTTCAACTCGATGTGGAAGGACAACGCATCAATGCTGTTCTAACAGAAGTGCAGCGGTGTGCCTTAAAAGGTAATGTGAAACATGTTGATTTCAAGTCGATCAATATGTCGCAGGAGCTAGAAGTGGATATTCCAGTAACCGTGATCGGTGATGCTGTAGGAGTTGCAGAAGGAGGCTTCCTGCTTCAGCCTAATCGTGAGGTTCGCATTAAAGTGAAGCCAACTGAAATTCCAGAAACTATTGAAATAGATGCCACGAATGTTGCGATTGGAACTTCCCTTTATGTGGGAGATATACGCCAACAGTTTCCTTTTGAAATTTTACATGAGGATGACTATACACTGGTGACCATCACACCACCAGCTGCTGAAAATGTGCAGGAAGATGATACAGTCGACGATACACCTGAAGTGATTGAAGCAACAGGGCAAAATACGGATGAACCAAGAGGATAGAGCAAAGAGGAGCCATCTTACACTAAGTAAGTGGCTCCTTGCCGTTTATTGGCTGAACTGCTGTATCGATTTTCGATAACGATAATACAGGGTGATGTAAATACCACAAGTAGTTAAAAATAGCCATGGGGGGATAAAGCGCATGATGGCAAAGGGTGTTTCAAATAAAAATGCAAAAAGAAAAGCAAACCCTTCTTTTTCCCATAAACCAGGCGTAAAATAAGCATTTTTTATACTGAACAAGGAGGAGAAACTATCATTAGCATCAAAAATCATTAAGAAAATAAATGAGAGTATGGCCCAGTTGCTTGCATGTTTCATTAACCGTTTATACTTCGCAATGTGGGAATCATGATCTGAAAATAAATCATCATGGCCATCTTTTCTTTTTACCCAATAATGAGTGCCATCATATGATTTCACTTTTAATAAGCGCCATCCAAAATCCTCATGTAATTGCTTATAGGTAACTTGCTTTTCTCCGCGAAGTTCCTGCTGACAATCGATTCGAATAACTTGTTCAAAATCTTCTGTTTGTTGAAATGTATATAAACCAGCAGAGTTTATGTTGGAGCATACCCAGCCCTTGGTTAACATTTCATTTAACCATTGCTCTTCCTTTTCAATATCAAAAAAGACTTTAAACTTTATCATGTTTGTTAGCTCTCTCATATAAAGATAAAATTCGCTGCAATCTTTGTTGCTCTGCAGCTAATATGTCTAGACCCTCTTCTGTTGTTTGATAAACCTTACGCCTTGTATCCTGGGTTTCAACTGGCGCAATCCAATGATACTTCAATAAATTTTCAATAGCGCCGTACATAGTACCAGCTGCAATTCTTACACTACCAGCACTCATTTCCTCGATTTTTTGCATCATTGCATAGCCATGTAACGGTTCCCGTAAGGCGAGTAAAATATAATGCATCGTTTCGGATAAAGGTAATAATTTATGTTTTTTCACATTTTCACCTCAATATATACAGTCGAACTATATAGTTTGATTATATATAGTTCAACTGTATATAGCAACTGTATAAAAAAAGACAATGCCATTTTGCATTGTCTTGTAAGCTTATATGACAGCGCTCTTAACGCCAGTCCATCTCATAAATAATTTTTCGTTATATGATAGGGCAAATTGTACGATGGGTCCAAGTCCAAATGCCATAAACACTGTACCGATGCCAATCGGACCGCCAAGAAGGAAGCCTATAATGGCGACCGTTACTTCCATCGTCGTACGAGAACGAGTAACGCTCCAGCCAAGTTTATGAACCATCATCAGCATTAAGGTATCACGAGGCCCAATGCCTAAATTTGCCACCATATACATACCACAGCCCCAACCTAGTAAAACTAATCCTGTTAGGTAAGAAACAAGTTGCATCCAAAAACCATCAATATCAGGAAGCCAATAATTAAAAATATCAATAAAAATGCCGGCTAAAAACATATCGATAAATGTTCCTGGTAATGGAAATTTTTTTGTGATCAGCATATCAAACGCTAAAATAGCAAGTCCTAAAATAATGGACCATGTACCGATTGTTAACCCCAACGTTTTTGTTAAGCCAATATGTAGGACATCCCAAGAGCCGACGCCAAAAAGTTGCCCTTTAATTGTTAATGTGATGCCAAAAGATAGCACGATAATGCCTGTTATGAAAAACAAACAGCGCGTAAAAAAAGCTTGTTTCATTTTTAACCCTCATTCATCCGTAAATTCCTGTTGTCCATCCAATTATTATAGCAATAGTTTTTCGATATGCCCGAAGATTGTCATTTCACATTTTTCAAAAAAAGGCGGTTTAGCTTTTTTATGAGAGGGCAAAATAAAGATGTAGATGAAAGGATGGGATGAAATGACATCTGTACGCGATGAAATTTTAGAAGTATTGAATCGAGAAAAGATTGGAACGATGGCTACTGTTGAAAATGGCAAACCTTACTCCCGCTACATGACGTTCCAGCATGAGGACTTTGTGTTATATACAGCGACGAATAAGCATTCTGAGAAAATGGAAGAGCTTCGTAAAAATCCATATACCCATATTTTATACGGCTATGAAAATGGCGGCTTTGGGGATACGTATGTGGAAATTGAGGGCAAGCTTACGGAGGTACAGGAAGAAGGCTTAAAAAATAAACTAGCAGAAATTTTTACTAGTATTTTTGTTGGCAATCAGGACGAAATGGTGACATTAAAAATTGAGCCCATTCGTATGCGTTTGATGAATAAAAAAGGTCAGCCCCCTAAAGAGCTAGAGTTTACGAACGACCATTAATCAATGGTCGTTTTTTACTGACGTCATGATAAATAGTTGCATTCACGGGCATTTTTTTGGCATGATAGTTCTTAAAAGAAAAAGGAGTATAGGCGATGTCGACAAAATTACAGCAGTTAACGCAAAATATCTTATCATCACAAGGAAAAATAGAGGCAGATTTTATTCTGAGAAATGCACAAGTTGCAGATGTTTTTTCATTAACGTGGAAAAAAGCAGATATTGTTGTGAAAAATGGCATGATTGTAGCAATTGATCGCAATCATACATTTCATGCAAAAGAAGAAGAGGATGCTACAGGAAGCTATGTCATTCCTGGATTAATTGATGGTCATATACATATTGAATCTTCCATGTTAACACCAGGGGAGTTTAGTCGGGTGCTCATTCCTCATGGTATTACAACGGTCATTACAGACCCACATGAAATTGCCAATGTCGCAGGGGCAGAGGGCATTCAATTTATGCTCGATGATGCCCAAAAGGCGGATATGGATATTTTTGTGATGCTGCCATCTAGTGTGCCAGGTACCCAGTTTGAAAATGCAGGTGCAACACTAACAGCAGAAGATTTAGAGGCGTTCTTGACACATCAACAAGTTCGCGGCTTAGCAGAGGTGATGGATTTTCCAGCCGTGTTAAATGGGGAACAGGGCATGCTACAGAAAATTGTATTAACACAGCAAGCCAATCTCGTTATAGATGGTCATTGTGCTGGCTTACAGAGCACACAAATTACAGGCTATCGTGCTGCGGGTATTCAGACAGATCATGAATGTGTGACTGCACTGGAGGCCATCGACCGTGTGGAGCAGGGCATGTATGTCCTTATTCGTGAAGGCTCAGCGGCGAAAAACTTACGTGATTTATTGCCAGCAGTTCAACCACACAATGCTCGTCGTTTTGGTTTTTGTACGGATGACAAATATGTAGACGAGTTAATGGATGAAGGAAGCATCAACTATGATGTGGCTATGGCAATAGCAGAAGGGATGTCACCATTACAAGCGATCCAGCTGGCAACTGTTAATACAGCAGAGTGCTATCGTTTATTTGATCGTGGGGTACTTGCACCAGGCTATAAGGCTGATTTTGTGCTTGTGGAGGATCTAACGAGTATGCAGGCCAAAGCAGTTTGGAAAAATGGTCGGAAAGTGGCTGAACATGGAGCCATGTTGACAAGTCGTCAAGAGCCAGTTGTTCCTGCTCATATCCATCAATCTGTCCATTTACCAACTGTTACAAAGGATATGCTCCAACTGTCATTCACAAAGGGAACGAAGGCAAATGTCATGGAAATTGTGCCAAATCAGCTGATTACCAATCATTTAGTGATCGATGTGCCTGTCAAGGAGAGCGTTTTTGTACCTTCTGTAGAGCAAGACCTACTGAAATTAGCTGTCATAGAACGTCACCATCATTTGCATACGACAGGCTTAGGGATTGTTAAGGGATTCGGTTTACAAAAAGGGGCAGTAGCGACTACAGTAGCACATGATTCACATAACGCCCTTGTCGTCGGTACAAATGATGATGATATGGTTCTGGCACTTTCGCGTATTCAGGAAATCCAAGGAGGCTTTGTAATTGTAGCGGATGGCAAGATATTAGCAGAAATGCCGTTAACAATTGGTGGCTTAATGACAGATGTACCAGCACAGCAAGCTAAAGAACAGCTAGCTAGCTTGCACAGTGCCCTGCAGACCCTCAACCCAACATTAGATTTTCATTTTCTACTGACATTTTCATTTGTTGCATTACCAGTCATTCCTGCATTAAAGCTAACAGATACAGGATTATTTGATGTGACAACTTTCCAGCATATTTCTATAGAAGCTTAGACGAGAAAACGACCTAATTGCAGCGAGCGATTAGGTCGTTTGTTATTTTTTATTAGATAAATGTGTTTTGATACTCCTCTTTATTTTAGGTAGTTAAACAACGAGTCCTCTATAAGAGAAAAATCTGTTTACATCGTGCAATTTGCGACAAAAGAACACGAGAGAGACAATCTCTGGTATTCCGGTAGAGAAACAGAGTTAAATATTGAAGAAATTCATAATGACTTCATTTACAAAAAGTATTTAGGATAGAAAAATATCCACCTTACCTCATTGAAAAAGGTTCATTTGATTACACACTTATTTTCAAAAGAGTGAATCAAATGAACCTTTTTAGGTATCCTAATGATTATCTTTACTCGACGAGTCATTGTAAACGATATCTTGTAGCACATTTTTTAGTTGTAAAAATTGCTGCTCTGAGATATTCGATTGCTTCATTACTTGACGTGACACTTCAGGTAACTGACAACGAACGTTACTTCCTTCTTTCGTTAAATATATTTTCATTAGACGTTCGTCATCCTTGGAACGTTCACGGCAAATATAACCTTTTCCCTCTAATTTTTTTAGTAAAGGTGTTAATGTACCTGAATCTAAAAATAAGCGTTGTCCCAATTCTTTCACAGTTATTTGTTCGTTTTCTTCTAAAGCTAATAAGGTGATATAACCTGTATAGGTTAGATCATAGGGCTTCAATAATAATGTATATTGACGAATGATTTCTTTTGATGTGGCATACAAAAGAAAGCACAATTGATTATCTAAATGATTAGGCATAAAAATCCCCTCTTAAAAGTTCTTCTTCTACCATTAATATTAAAAATAAAGTTCTTACTTGTCAAATACAATTAAATTGTGTACAATTCAATTTGTAATAATTAGATTGTGTACAATTTAATTGATCAATTTAAAATAAGGGGTTTTGATTATGAAAGAATTATACTCAACTACAATGATTAATACTGGTGGGCGTAGTGGCACATCATATGCAGAGGATCAATCACTATCTTTAAAAATTGCGCCACCTGGCTCAAAATTAGACAATGTTACAAATCCAGAGCAATTATTCGCTGCTGGTTATAGTGCTTGCTTTAATAGTGCATTAGCTTTAATTAAACGCCAGAAGAAAATTGACAATTCTTCCACTATTAAAGTGACAGTACGATTAATGGAGCAAGCTTCATTTGATTATATTCTAGCTGTGGACATCGAAGGTCATATTGAAGGCTTAGCACAGGAAGAAGCACAAGAATTATTGGAGTTAACACATACAGTATGTCCTTATTCAAAGGCAACAATGGGAAATATCAATGTCACAATTAAAGCAATTTAACTATTTGAAAAAGAGGGAAATGACATGTCAGAAACTACACCATTAAAACAAATTATGCAAGAACGAAAATCAGTACGTAAATACAATGCAACAGCGAAAATATCTCGAGAAACGATTATGCAACTAATAGAAGATGCTACTTCAGCTCCTTCATCGAGCAATATGCAGCCATGGCGATTCATTGTCATTGATGATAAGGAAATTCAAAAAAATATTAATTTCTTTTCATTTAATCAAGAGCAGATAGAAACAGCCTCTGCTATTATCGCGATTATTGGTGATATTGAAATGTATTTAAATGCTGAGGAAATCTATGCAAAAAATGTAGAGTTAGGCTATATGCCAGAAGAAATCGCCAATAAGCTTGCAAAAGACGCATTAACTATGTATGGTTCTGCATCAACAAAAACATTAGAAAACATTGTGCATTTTGATGCTGGCTTAGTGTCTATGCAAATTATGTTGTTAGCGAAGGAAATGGGATATGATACCGTTCCAATGGGTGGATTTGATAAAGCGAAATTTGCTGAATATATGGAATTACCAGCAAATGAAATTCCTATATTATTATTAGCAATTGGGGAAGCAGCAGCGCCAGCATATGGTTCTTCTCGTCTTCCAATAGACCGCATCGTCAGATTTAATAAATAATTGAAAAGCAATGTCCCAAATAGGGACATTGCTTTTTTAGTGTAATTGTGTCTAAAGTTTTCAAATTATACAAGGGAATATTCCTAAATATAACCATTTTTCATTGATATTTTTACATAATATGTTACTTTGAGATAGGTAATATTGTACCAAATGAGGAAAATATTATTAGATAATCAATGTAGTACTATAGGAGGGCATATTATGTATAAGAGTTTTAAAATGAATCAAGTGTTAATTGGGATTAGTACATTGGCACTTTCGTTAGGAGGGTTGCAAGCGGAAGTATCAGCAGCAGAAAAAACGCCTTATCATGTATTACAAATGAAACCTGCTGGTATAGAAACGCCGAAAGATGAAATTGCGCATACCACACAAACTGATGCAACATTATCATTTGAAAAACGGCTTGAAATAGAAAGTTTATCGCAACAGCAGGTTCAAACTTTAGAACGTGCTAACTCGCAGTATTTGCAAGAAAAGTATTCGATGGCAGAGCTTAATAGAATGAGTGATAGTGAGCTCATGAATACCTTAGGCACTATTCAGTGGTATCAAATTACAGATTTATTCGAATACAGTGAGGAAACAAAAGTTTTTTATCAAAATGAAGAACGCATGCAAGTTATTATTAATGAATTGGGAAAAAGAGGGGGTTCTTTTACGAAAGAGGATTCAAAAGGTATTGAAACATTTGTAGAACTATTGCGTTCGGCTTTTTATGTTGGATTTTATAATAACGAACTATCTTATTTAAATGATCGCAGTTTCCATGATAAGTGTTTACCAGCATTAAAAGAAATAGCTAACAATCCAAACTTTAAACTTGGTACAGCTGAGCAAGACAAAGTAATATCTGCCTATGGGAAACTTATAGGGAATGCTTCTAGTGACGCGGATACAATTCAATATGCTGCGAACATTTTAAAACAGTATAACGACAATCTTTCTACATATGAAGGCGAGTATTCAAAAGGACAAGCTATATACGATTTAATGCATGGGATTGATTTTGATTTGCAGTCGTATTTGCATGATGCTCGTAAAGAAGCTAATACAACAATGTGGTATGGACAAATAGATAGCTTCATAAATGAGGTTAATAAAATAGCACTATTACATAATGTAACAAATAGCAATAGTTGGTTAATCACTAATGGTATTTATTATGCAGGGCGTTTAGGTGTATTTCACAGTAACCCTAATAAAGGTTTAGAAATTGTTACAGAAGCAATGCATATGTATCCATATTTAAGTGATGCTTATTTTGTAGCTGTAGAGCAAATAGCTACAAATTACCATGGAAAGGATTATAGTGGAAATCCAGTAGATTTGCAGAAAGTACGTGAAGAAGGAAAGAAGCAGTATCTACCGAAAACATATACGTTTGATGATGGATCAATTGTATTTAAAACAGGAGATCAAGTAACAGATGACAAAGTTCAACGATTATACTGGGCTGCAAAAGAAGTAAAAGCACAATATCATCGTGTAATTGGCAATGATAAAGCATTAGAACCAGGAAATGCTGATGAGATACTAACAGTTGTAATTTATAACTCCCCAGATGAATATCTTTTAAACCGTCAATTGTATGGATATGAAACCAATAATGGTGGAATTTATATTGAAGAGAATGGAACATTTTTTACTTATGAACGTACGGCACAGCAAAGCATTTATAGTTTAGAAGAGTTGTTCCGCCATGAATTTACACATTATTTACAGGCTAGGTACGAGGTTCCTGGTTTATTCGGGATTGGAGATATGTATCAAAATGAACGACTAACATGGTTCCAAGAAGGAAATGCAGAATTCTTTGCGGGATCAACGCGTACAAATGATATTGTTCCACGTAAGAGTATTATTAGTGGATTATCAGATGATCCATCACAACGCTACACAGCAGAACAAACAATGTTTGCAAAATATGGATCATGGGATTTTTATAATTATTCATACGCACTCCAGTCTTATATGTACCATCATCAATTTGATACATTGGATAAGATTCAAGATTTAATTCGTGCAAATGATGTGAAAAATTATGATGCGTATCGTGAGACTTTAAGTAAAGATCCACTGCTAAATTTAGAATACCAAGCCTATATGCAGAATTTGATTGATAATCAAGAAAAATATGAGGTACCACAAGTATCAGAAGATTATTTAGTACAACATCAACCGAAAGCTTTAAAAGAAGTAGAGCAAGAAATCGTGGATATTGCTAACATCAAAGATGTTAAAATGACAAAACATCAGTCGCACTTTTTCAATACATTTACACTTGAAGGTACGTTTGTAGGGGGTAATACAAAGGGTGAATATCATGATTGGAAAACGATGAGTAAACAAGTGAACCAAGTACTTGATCAATTGTCGGAAAAAGAGTGGAGCGGCTTTAAAACAATGACAGCATATTTTGTGAACTACCGTGTGAATGCAGCAAACCAGTTTGAATATGATATTGTTTTCCACGGCGTTGCGACGGATGAAGGAGATAATCAAGGCCCGTTTGTTAAAATAAATGGCCCTTATACTGGCATCAAAAATGAAAAAATTGAGTTTAAAAGCGATGGTTCAAAAGATAATGATGGAGAAATAGTTTCCTATCTTTGGGATTTTGGCGATGGAGATACAAGTGATGAAGCAAACCCTACTCATCTATACGAAAAAGAAGGAACATACAATGTGACATTAACCGTGAAAAATGATAAAGAAATAGAAAGTAAAGCTTATACAATTGTCACTGTAAGGAAGGGAACAGAAACAGAGAATAATCATCCTGAAGAAGCGACAATCATTCCATTTAATAAGCCCCTAAAAGGTAGCTTGATTGATCATGATACTGATGTGTATCAGTTTGACGTAACGTTTTCAGAAGAAATAGATATTGCAGTCTTAAATGAAAATCAAATTGGCATGACGTGGGTGCTTTATCATGAGTCTGATATGCAAAATTATGTATCTTTTGGACAGGAAGATGGAAATAGTATAAATGGTAAACTTAAAGCTGAACCTGGAAAGTATTATTTATATATTTATAAATTTGCTAATGAAAATGGGACATATACAGTTAATGTCCAAAATGAAGCACAAACAGAAACAGAGATAGAACCAAACAATCGTCCGGAGGAAGCGACAATCATTCCATTTAATAAGCCCCTAAAAGGGAGCTTAATGGATGATGATAATACAGATGTATACCAATTTGATGTGACATCACCAAAAGAGATAGATATTTCTGTCCTAAATGAAAATCAAATTGGCATGACATGGGTGCTTCACCATGAGTCAGATATGCAAAATTTCGCATCATTTGGACAGGAAGATGAAAATAATATAAAAGGTAAATTTAATGCAGTACCAGGAAAGTATTATTTATATATTTATAAATATAATAATGAAAACGGGACATATACGGTTCATATCCAATAATTATATATGGAAAGCATTCATTCCTTCTAGACTGTTGCTAACTAACATACTAATAAATAAAAAAAATAAACGAAAAATAGAATATATTTTGGCTATAAACTTTATGTCAAAGTTTTTCTATTCGAATAACTTTGATTTTTGCAGGATTTGACTCCAACTTTTCAGAGTACCAAATTCTTACTTTATCGCCACTTTTAATATCCTTCATAGAAAGTTTCAATTCGTTATTTAAAATTGAAACTGATTCAAATTGATTTGAATACATGAAGTTTTTACTAGAGAAACTCTCTAAATCTGATTGTTGAACGTCCTTTCCTTGAATAAAATAGACTGTTCCTTTCTGAATAACTATATAGCCAATTTCATTTTCGCTATATTCTTTACTAGATAATAGTTGGCTAACATTACCTAAGAAATATAAAATAACAAGAAGAAGTAACAATAAGACCAGGTTAATAATAGGTTTCGAAACTATGTTCTTAATTCTAATCACTACCTTATTTAATTATTTTATATTAAATATAATTTATTGTTGCTCGCTTCTATTTTACTAAATAAAAAGACTTTATTTGTACTACTTCCTTAATAAGCAGGGATAGACATAGCGATTGCTTTCAATTTTCAAATTTGTAGCCATATCTACACTCACTATCTAAAGAAAGCAAAATGTGATGAAATCAAATGCCATAATTATGTAAAGAAAACATACTAACATCAGTAGTACAAACCTAGTCCGAGGTTTGTACTACTATTTTTTATAGTAAAAGAGTAAACAAAATTTATAGAAACATTTATCAGTATTCTTTATTTCTCCTTAAAGAGTTGAGGGAAATATGAAAGATGCTAAAAAATTGTCGGTACCATGCCTCCATCCATACGAATCGGAGATCCTTTAAATGCGGATGCATAAGGACTACATACAAATGTAGTTAGTCTCCCTATTTCAAATGGTTTAATAAATCTTTGTATTTCAGATTGGGGGAGGTTTGTCGTCATAAATGCTTTCTCTTTCTCTGAAAAACTCATACCTTGATTAGGAAACATACTATCAATTATTTGATACACATTTTCAGAGAGTGTAGGACCTGGCATGATTGTATTAATTGTAACTTCTTTTCCTTTTGTTAATTTAGATAGGCTTTTTGCCAAAGATAAGAGCATTGTTTTTGTCATGCAATATTGAGGCATTTGTCCTGAGGGCATAATGGCTTCTTCACTTGCAATAAAAATAATGCGTCCAAAATTATTTTCCAACATGTTAGGTAAGTAAAATTTAGATAATCCATTTGCTGCAAGAACATTAGTACGGAAGTAATTTTCCCATGTATCATCGTCAACGTCTTCGTATTGCATTATTTCATACATACCCATATTGTTAACTAAAATATCAATACTTGGATATTTTTCGAATAAAGCTTCTCTTTGCTGAGGATTAGCAATATCAGCTGTAGCATTTTTGGGGAAAGTCGATGGATAAGCTGATTTAATTTCATTGACAATGCGTTCTACCTCTTCATAATTTCGCCCATTAATGAGTACATTTACACCTTCTTTGGCTAGTTCGATAGCAATTGCTTTACCTATACCTCTTGTTGATCCAGTAACTAATGCAGTTTTATTGTTTAATCCCATATCCATAATTCAGTGCCCCTTTATTTAGTATGATTATAAAGTAATAAAATCCTATTTTTGTTCGAAATTTTTATAAGATCCAATGATCTAGTTTGTTTCTATATGTTTAGCACGCCAATTTGATGGTGTATCACCTTCCCAAAGGTGGAAGGCACGGTAGAACGAGTTCTGATCTTCATAACCAATCAAGAAGGCGATATCTTTCATATCAAGCGAGGGATCAGCTAGATACGCTCGGGCCTGATCCTGTCGAACTTGTGCTAACAAATGTTTAAAGCTCGTGCATTCATTAGTAAGCCTACGCTGCAAGGTACGATCACTCATCCCTAACTCGCTTGCGATTGTCTGAATATCAGGGCGTCCTCCTGCTAAGCTTCGTTTCATCATCCATTTGACCATCTCGGTGAAGGAGCGGTTATGTTGGTGTTCATTTAACGATTGATCCAAAAGAGGGGTCAAAATTTCCAACAACTCCAAGTTATATGAAGTAAAGTGACGGTCCAGATCTCCTCGATGTAACGTCAACCGGTTACGCTTTGCACCAATCTGAATACAACAACCGAAATAATCTTCAAGAGTCTGTACATCGCCCATTGCATGTGTAAATTCAACTAACTTAGCTGTTATAGGTTGACCTGTCCCACGGCGTCCAAGCTCAAGTAGAAATGCAAGTGTGATACCAACCAGCATAGGGGGACCGGATTGCCCAGGATACGACCATTCTAGATCGATTGTACAATCCTCACCCTCCTCAGTGATACGTAAGCTTTCTGGAGGACACAGTTGCTTGTACCGTGCCATTCTTTTTAGAGCATCACGATAATCACGAGCATGGTAGGCTACTAAGACAGTAGGCGGATAATGATTTGAATCAAAGCTAGTGGCTAGTTTGATCATTCCTTTGGCAGTATCGTCAATAAGATCAGAATAAGCCTGCCAAATCGCTAAATATTGGATTGTGGAGACTACTGATTCATTCATGATCGTGAGTGGTAGTCGTGCTTTTCGAACTACGTCGTGGGGGACTATCCCTAATTGACGTATGCCTTCCCAAAATCCCACCGGCATTTTTATACGATTAGAGCTTTGTAACGTCAACATTTGAGCCTCCTTAATTCATTTGCATGTAGTGTTTATATGTGATTATTGTCTTTAGTGTTTGTACGGGACAGTTTATATAGTATCGTTTCCATCACGACTTGTAACTAGCAAATAGCGACTAAAAACTTGCTATGTACGCCAAATTTTTAGAAAACAAATTTTATTTTTATTGCTAGCTTGATAGAGCAGGTAAGCTCCTGGCAATTCCGTTAACTTTAGCATATCTAGATTACTAGGTTAGAAGTATTTTTCTTTTTTCAAATAGCCAAGAAAGGAATTTACAAAATCACTTTTTTCGATTGATTTTATCGAAATAATCATCTTTATCGATTTGTTTGATCATAATAAGATATAGACATAGGGGAACAATAGTAAAAACTTCAAGGAAGCGGGGATAAAAAACATGTCTATAGCAGTTATTTACGGTGGAAATCGTCCGGATGGGAATGTAGAGACTTTAACAAAATTAGTCACACAAGGCTTGATGGTTGAAGAAATTTATTTAAAGGATTATAGCATTGAGCCAATAATCGATAAGCGTCATGCAGAGGAGGGGTTTTCTGATGTCAACGATGATTATAATGCCGTCATTGACCGAATACTTCCGCATGATATTCTTATTTTTTCTACCCCTATTTATTGGTATAGTATGACAGGAATAATGAAGAACTTTATTGATCGATGGTCCCAATCTTTAAGAGACCCGAATTATCCTGATTTTAAGGCATTGATGTCTTCTAAAAAAGCATATGTCATTGCAGTTGGAGGGGATGAGCCGTCTATCAAAGGTTTACCAATGATTCAGCAATTTCAACATATCTTTGACTTTGTTGGTACAACTTTTGCAGGCTATATTCTAGGTGAAGGAAATAAACCAGGCGATATCGTTCAAGATCTAAAAGCAATATCTGCAGCAGAACATCTTCGAAAAGAATTACAATAGCTTCTTTGTTTAAAAGAGACGCAGATAACTAATAGTTTGATTTATTTTTTTGAGCAGATGACAAAGAACGTATTTGGACGATAGTGGTTCCAAATACGTTTCTTTTATTTGAAAAGGCATGAACGTCCGAAATTTCAATTGGCTAGCTTCTTTCTTCCATCTACCAACTAGTGTACACTTAGTTTTATTATCGGAAAAGATGAATGTTTTGGCAAAAACTATCGAAAAAAAAGATAAAGGAGTTCGAGTAATGGATTTAAAGCAGCTTCAAACGTTTTTAACAGCAGCTGAAACATTAAGCTTTACAAAGACGGCCCAGCTTCTTGACTACGCTCAATCAAGTATTACAGCTCAAGTAAAAACATTAGAACAAGAGTTAGGTGTTAATCTTTTTGAGCGTCTTGGTAAGCGTATTATCCTAACGGAAGAGGGCAAGCGACTTCAACAATATGCCAAAAAAATGCTAGAGCTAGATCGTGAAATGAAAAAAGCGATATCCAACGAGCAGGAGCAAGTCCTATTAAAGGTGGGAGCACAGGAAAGCCAATGTGTCTATCGTTTGCCGAGCATTTTACAGCAATTTCAACAGGTTCACCCCCATGTGAAAATCATTTTTAAGCCAGTGCATACAACGGACATTGCTAAAAAGCTATTACAGGTAGGGGATTTAGATGTTGCCTTTATAACAGATACGTACCAGGAGACATCAATGCTACAGCGACAGCGGTTGATTGAAGAGCAGCTTATTTTCGTCAGTGCACCTATTGAAAGAAGGGAGCCGCTTTCCGCTCAACAGCTAGCACTTGAAACGATGCTGTTAACTGAAACAGGGTGCTCTTATCGAAATCATTTAGAAGCATTGCTTCAACTAGAAGGGGTTAGGCCATTACAAATGATTGAATTTGCCAGTATTGAAGCGATCAAACAATGTGTAATCGCAGGCTTAGGGATGACGTTTTTACCTAAAATGGTCGTAGAAAAAGAGCTGACAATGGGACTTGTAACAGAGATACCGTCCACATTAAAGCTAGCTCCTATTTATACAGATATTGCTTGGCATAAAGATAAGGATTTGCCACCGTGTCTCCTTGATTTTATTGCTATTGCCAAGCAGAAGTATCAAACGCTTGGGGATTAAAAAAGAGCCTGAATGTATCAGACTCCTTTGCTAGCTATTGTTTCTTTAATGTTCCAGAGAAATTAGTGCCTTCATTACGCTCTGCCCGGCAATCAACCTCAGACACTTTGAGGGCATTGTTGGATAAACGCTCTAATTCGACAACACAGCGATTGCCGTTTGAGGATTTATTCATCAAAGCTTTTGTACTACTTGTTATCGTGGCAGTTCCATTGACATTACCTGAAGCTGTTCCATCATTCGCTGTTAAAGCAATAGAGAAACTGTTACTTGTAGCGTTGGAAATGACAGCGTCGCGGCGGTTAAAATCATTGGCACCCTTACCCCATTTGTAATAATACGTGTAGACACCTTCCCAGGCACTTTTACCAGGTGTAGCCTGTTGCAAAGATTTATCAAGCAGACTTTGAGCATTTTTCGCTCTTGCCATTAATGATACATTGTTGGCATTATCATGTATGGCTTGTGCATCTGCGGAGATTTCATAAAAATTTCGTTCATCCATGCGGTAAAGCATTGTGACTACTTGGGCACGTGTCATATTGTTCGTCACCCCATAAAACTTCTGTAAATTACGGTCTTCATACTGTGGATTTTGCCCTGATGAAATATAATAATCGAGTAAAAACTGAATGGATTGATCTAAGCCTTTCTTACCACTAGCTAAATGAGCAATGGCTTGTGCCACTACACCACGCTTCACTGTAGCTGCTCGAATTCGGTTGTCGAAATAGCCATTTAAAGGAACTCCATAGCTAGCGAGCTGGTTATAAAATTCATCTGACCAGTTTGCCGAAGGAGTTTGTTTCTTTAATTCATCGATAGGGGATTCAAGCTCATAAAAATTAGCTAATAGTTTGGCTAATTGCTGTTCAGTAATAGTAGCATTTGGTTTAAACGTCCCATCAGTAAAACCATTCACAATATCATATTCCTCTGCCCATAAGATAGCTTCATAGGCATAATGATCCTCTGATACATCTCTAAAACTAGCAGCTTGTACATTGCCTGCACTGCCTACGATAAGAATGGAAAATAATAATGTACATATTAATTTTTTCATTTGTCATCTTCATCCTTTCTTGCTCGTTATGTTAATAGTTTGCAGGAAATGGATAAAAACTGCAAATTTTTCTAAGATTAATAGTCCTTATAAGAAAAAATAATCGCTATCTTCTGCTGAAGAAGCGATTATTTAAAGTTATCTATTGGGCTGTATAGCCACCATCTACTGTTAATGTGTTACCTGTCATAAATGTTGAATCGTCACAAGCCATAAATAAAACAGCTTTTGCCATTTCCTCTGGTTGACCTAAACGTTGCATCGGTGTTACTTGACGTAATGGCTCTTTGCTCTCTTCTGGGATAATAGGTGTATCAATAAAACCAGGGCATAGCGCATTGACACGGATACCACGAGTAGCAAATTCCAATGCTAATGAACGTGTTAAATTAATGACGCCACCTTTTGCTGCATTATAGGCTGCTGATCCTGCTGATCCAACCCATCCATACATCGAAGCGGTATTAACGATTGTACCGCCGTTTGCTTTTAGCATTTCTTTAATGGCAGCTTGCGCCATTAAAAATACGCCATCTAAATCTACATTCACTGTTTGGCGCCATTCCGCATAAGGTAACTCTTCTGTTGGTGTAACACGACCAATCCCCGCATTATTAAAAAGGACATCGACTTTGCCAAATGTCTCGATTGTTGTTTGATAGATAGAAGCAACTTCAAGTTCATCAGTTACATTTGCTTTAATAAAGATAGCCTCTGCTCCCGTTGCTTGTAGTTGAGCAGCAAATGCTTGGCCTTTTTCTTCATTTAAATCAACAAGTACTACCTTTGCACCTTCTGCAACAAAGAGTTGAGCAGTTGCGGCACCAATACCAGAAGCACCACCTGTAATAATTGCGACTTTATCTTGTAATTTCCCCATATATGACACTCCCTTTAGGAATAATTTTTCTTGCACACTACGTAAATCACGGTGTACTTTTATTGTAAAACGCTTGAAAACGGAAACAATCACTAATGTCGTCGCAAGTGTCTAACTAGTAGACAGATTTGCTCAATATGTCTAAAAGGGAGGAAAAAAATAGTGCCAAAATGGACACAAAGACAGGAAAGAACGCGCCGCCATTTTTATGAGGCGTTTAGCGAGCTAATAAAAATACAAGGGTTCCAAACGATTACAGTGAAGGATATTGTAGAACGAGCAGGCTATAACCGTAGTACCTTTTATGTGCATTTTCAAGATAAATTCGAGCTGGCAGCAAATTTACTGGAACTGATGCTGAAAGGTCTTGAAGTAGCTGTAGGTGAACCGTATCTGTATGGAGAAAAGGTTTATACAACAAAATTAAAAGCGCCATCTTTCAATATTATTCATTATATTTACAAGCATCGGTTATTTTTCGAGCTATTGAACGTCGAAGATACAATTCCTGGATTGCATACACGTATGCCGCTCACCATTACAAAAATTTATCAAGAGCAATTTAAATTTGAAACGATTAATCATCAGCCTGTTAATATGGACATGTTCAAGCATTATACTTCTTACGGCTTTTATGGATTGATGATGCAGTGGATTGCCAGTGGCTATGAGAAATCCGAGGATGCATTAATCAAAGATATTATTGAATTGACCAAAACACATATTTATGCATTTGAATTTATTGGGAAACCGCAAGAAATGGAACCGTAAAATAAGTATTGAAAAAAATCTCTAATGATCTTATTAGGGATTTTTTTATATGGGCGAAATTAATTTTTCCTTAAGAAAAAAATTTTTTACAAGAAATTTTAATAAAGTAGTTGAATTTTCTTTTATTTAAGCATATATTTTTCCTAAGGGAAACAAAATATCTCTAAAGAAAGAAGAGTGCTCGGATGAAAGAAATTGGTGATTTCAAGCTGACGATTCTTCCAATGGTTGTCTTATTGATTCTTACAATTTTATGGAAACTTACGGAATCAGTAGGAGCTGGCATGATATTAATCATTTTCTGGATGAGTTGGCGCCAGCTTATTCGGAAAATCATATAAACAATGTGGTTGCAGAGAAAGAGTGACGCTCTGAATATTGGAGGCTATGAAAATTGCGGACATAGCAACGGCAACGATGCTTGTCCGCCTATTATATTCATTCCCGCTTTTTTCAAGCAATCGCTAAATAAGAGAAAGTAGAGGTACAAAAATGAAACAATGGTTAGGTGTATTCATCCTATCACTCTCCCTGCTATTATTCGGTTGTTCAAGTGAAGCGGAGGGTGAAAAAGAGGGGATTGTTGTTGCAACCACTGGACAAATTGCAGATGCTATTAAAGAGATTAGTGGTGACCATTTACAAGTATCAGCATTAATGGGGCCAGGAGTAGATCCTCATTTATACAAGGCGACTCAAAGTGATTTATCAAAATTAGATAAAGCCGAAGTCATTTTTTACAACGGCTTACATCTAGAAGGACAAATGCTTGCTATTTTTGAACAAATGGCAAAAGAAAAAACAGTCTTGGCTGTGGGAGAGACATTAGATGAAAAGCTGCTCCTTGCAAGTGATAATGACGCCATGTTGCATGATCCGCATATTTGGTTTGATATTGAACTTTGGAAGGGCGTTGTGAAAGCAATTAGTGTACAACTTCAGGAGGAATATCCTGAATTTAAAGAGGATTTTCAAACAAATGAAGATGTTTATTTAAAGAAACTGGAGGATTTACAAAGCTATGCAAAAAATCGTGTCAATGAACTACCACAAGAGCAAAGGATATTAGTAACAGCACATGATGCGTTCAACTATTTCGGTAGAAGTCAAGGGTTTGAAGTACGTGGCTTGCAAGGACTTAGTACGGATTCAGAGTATGGTGTCAAAGATGTGCAGGAGATGGTCGATTTTTTAGTAGAAAATAAAATTAAGGCTATTTTTATAGAATCCAGTGTGTCAGATAAAGCGATGAAAGCCGTGATTGAAGGGGCTCAAGAAAAGGGGCACGACATTGTAATCGGTGGAGAACTATTCTCGGATGCGATGGGTGCTGAAGGTACAACAGAAGGTACGTATATCGGGATGTATCAACATAACATCGACACAATCGTCGATGCATTAAAGTAGGTGAATGACGATGTATGCATTAACAGTGGAAAATCTATCAGTCGCATATGATAAAAAAACAGTATTAGAAAATGCCTGTGTGACGGTGCCTAAAGGACATTTAGCTGCCATTATTGGCCCAAACGGTGCAGGCAAATCAACATTTTTAAAGGCTATCTTAAATCAGCTGCCTAATAAAGTAGGAAAGGTTGAAATTTTAGGAAAAGTGTTTGAGCCAAAAAGTTTAGTTGTTGGCTATGTCCCACAGCGCAATGCTGTGGATTGGGATTTCCCAACAAATGCATTGGATGTGGTGCTGATGGGACGGTATGGTCATACAGGTTTATTTAAAAGACCATCCAAGCAAGATAAAATGGTTGCCCGCCAAGCATTAGCTAGTGTTGGGATGCTAGACTTTGCAGAGCGTTCCATTGGGCAACTTTCAGGAGGTCAGCAACAGCGTGTATTTCTTGCAAGAGCCCTTGCACAAAACGCCGATATTTACTTCCTAGATGAGCCATTTGCAGGGGTAGATGCTGCGACAGAAAAAACGATTATTGATATTTTGAAAGAGTTAAAGGCACAAGGGAAAAGTATTTTTGTTGTGCACCATGATCTTCAAACCGTCAAAGAATATTTTGATTATACGATTTTATTAAACAAAACCATTTTAGCATCGGGTGCAACAGAAGATGTATTTACACCAGAGGAATTACAAAAAACATACGGTGGTAAACTGTTCATGATGCAGCATGTATAAGGAGGGGGCACTATGTTAAGTGGTAACTTATTGTGGGTACTGAGTGGAACGATGTTACTTGGCATTGCTGCTGGCATCACAGGCACATTCTCCTTCCTGCAAAAACAAAGCCTAGTTGGTGATGCTGCGGCCCATGCAGCATTACCAGGTATTGCGCTCGCATTCCTGTTAACAGGACAAAAGGAATTACCGATTTTAATGCTGGGAGCGGGCATTACATCTGCATTATCAGTTTATTGTATACAATGGATTGTATCGTTTTCAAAAATGAAAGCAGATGCGGCTATTGGCTTAGTCCTTACAGTATTCTTTGGTATTGGGGTTGTATTTTTAACAGTTGTTAACCGTAGTCCAATCGGTAATCAGAGCGGTCTGAATAATTTTATTTTTGGGAAAGCGGCGACGATGACTAAGGCCGATTTAATGTGGCTCTTTATTAGTGCAAGCATCATTATTTTAGTCAGTCTCTTGTTCTATAAGGAATGGAAGCTACTTATTTTTGATCCTGTCTATGCAAAGGGAATTGGCTTACCGATTGAGGCTTTAAAGGCAACGTTAACGGTGTTAATTGTTATGACGATTGTGACAGGAATCCAAGCGGTGGGTGTCATCTTAATGTCGGCTTTATTAATTATTCCTGCTGCAAGTGCCAAGCTTTGGACGAAGAAATTAAGTACGATGCTCATCTTGAGTGCCGCGATTGGAGGGATCGCTGGTATAACTGGTTCCTTTATTAGTGCGATTCGGACGGGATTATCGACAGGCCCGATTATCGTTTTAGTTGCAGCAGGAATATTCTTTATTTCCTATTTTATCAGCCCAACTGGTCAAATTAGTAAATATCGTAGAAAAATGCAATTTCGAAAGCAGGGTGATATAGGATGATTGAATTTTGGGTTATCTTCACGGGACTATTAGTTGGTGTTACATGTGGCATTGCTGGTGTTTTCCTAATCTTACGTCGCATGTCCATGATAGCAGATGCCATTAGTCATACGGTGCTCTTTGGCATTGTGATGGCCTACCTGATTACCCAAACATTAAATGGCTTTTGGATGCTTGTAGGTGCAGCAGTTGCAGGGGTGTTAACAGCTTATCTCGTACAACTATTGCATTCCTCTGGGATTCAGGAAGACGCGGCGATAGGGGTGGTATTTACATCCTTGTTTGCGGCTGGTGTCCTCCTTATCACCCTGTTTGCAGGCAATGTCCATTTAGATGTCGAACATGTCTTAATGGGGGAAATTGCCTTTGTCCCTTGGGATCAATGGACAGTGCTTGGTCTAGCGATGCCTAAAGCTGTATGGATGTTATTACTGGTCCTCATGATTAACAGTATATTCCTGCTATTATTCTTTAAAGAAATGAAGCTTGCTACTTTTGATCCTGTGTATGCTGCAACGATTGGGGTTCCTGTTGTCCTTCTTCATTATGGCTTTATGACATCCATTTCGTTCACTACTGTAGCGGCCTTTGATAGTGTAGGAGCGATTTTAGTAGTTGCTATGTTAATAGGTCCTGCAGCCACCTCCTATTTAATCAGTAAGACAATTAAGCAAATGTTTATCTATAGCATGCTCTTCGGCGCTACAGCCTCTGTGATCGGCTATTATTTAGCCAAGTTTTGGGATACTTCGATAGCTGGAATGATGGCGACAACAGTCGGGTTTGTCTTTATCGTTACCTTCGTCAGCCAAAAAATAATCGACCGAAGAAAAAAAGCACTAGTTCATAAATTAGACATGCCGTAAAGATAATAAACAATCAATAGCATTTTTATGAAAGGGGAAAAAGGGTGTTCACTAACTGCAAACAATTTCATTGGGAGCCCCTGTACGGATGGACCAACAATCAATCCTTTGCCTCGATTCTCACTCGTGACAAAATTCTTTTTTAACAACATGAAACATCGTTTGAGCGTCCATCAAACGATGTTTTTTCTATTTAGCTTACAAGTTCAAACTTTAGGATGAGTATTCCTCATAGGAAAAATAGTATACTCGTTAAGAAATGCTAGAAAGGGAAGGAATGGCATTTAAACTAACAATTTTTTCTATATTTATATGTACGAATATTTAAAATTTTGTTACGATAAATTTTATTGAAACAACAAGGAGAACAGCATGTGGAGAAATAGAAACGTTTGGATTATTTTATTAGGTGAATTTGTCGTCGGTCTCGGCCTATGGGCTGGTATTATCGGCAATCTAGCCTTTATGCAAGAGGTAGTACCGTCAGACTTTCACAAATCACTAATTATTTCTTGTGGTATTTTAGCGGGCTTAGTTGTCGGTCCAATGGCAGGGCGAATTATTGACCAATCAAAGAAAAAAACGGTTGTCCAAATGGCCAGTATTGGACGTATCGTCAGTGTTTTATTTATGTTTACAGCTCTTTATACCAATTCAGTTATTTGGATGATTCTATTTTTAATTACCTTGCAAATAGCAGCAGCGTTTTATATGCCAGCCTTGCAATCTATTATCCCAATGATTGCGAAAGAACAAGATTTAATTACGCTGAATGCTTGGCAAATGAATGCAAGAACCATTTCGAGGATCGTAGGTACGGCAGCAGCAGGATTTATGTTGAGTTTTTTTGAATTAAAATGGTTATATATTATTTCATTTATTGTCTACGTGGTCATGTTTGCCATTACAAGCTTACTGCAATTGAATGAAACGTCCAATGAAACAATGTCAAATAAAGAAAAAGGGAATTTTAAAGAAGTGTTGCCGATGGTGAAAGAGCACCCAATAGTTCTCATGACACTTGTCTTAATGTTAATTCCAACTTTATTTTTAGGTTCATTTAATTTAGTCATTATGAAAATTTCAGAAATACATCAATCGACGACCATTTCAGGATTGTTATACACAGTGGAAGGTATCGGCTTTATGCTAGGAGCGGCGGGCTTAAAAATCATTGCTGAACGTGTACAATTGGGTACACTGCTCTTTTCATTAGCCTTTATTATCGGATCAATGGAGCTCATGCTGTTACTAGCAGATATTCAATTTTTTGCTTTAGTAGCCTTTGGAGTCTTTGGTTTTTCCGTTGGTTGTTTTTTCCCAACAACAATGGTTATTTTCCAGAAACAAGTACCGAAACAGTTCCATGGGCGCTTTTTCTCCTTCCGAAATATGATTGATTCGGTTGTCTTTCAAATCGTCCTGTTGTCGACGGGTATGATGCTCGATTTAATCGGCTTAAATGGCATGGGGCTTGTTTTTGGGATTATTAGCCTAAGCTTAACAACTACTTTTTTGTTTTACTCAAAGAAAAAGAAAGTCGTTATGCATGCCTATTAATTTCGTGTCATTCATGCTCTGCTTCTTCAAGCGAAATACCCATAGTGGTATACTGATGAGGGCAGATAAAAAGGAGCTGTCTACCAGACAGTTCCTTCTTCATTTAATGTGGGACAATGGTAAAACCATATTAATGTAGATTAAAGTCATCTTATAAACATAAAGTACCTTGAGTAGGCTTCCAATATGGATAGAAAAGCAGCGATGAGATAGCTACCTTCTAAAGCTAGCAAGGTACGATATGTAGATTTAAAGAAAGTAGGTTAAAGAATGGATGGAAAAAATCAAGAGGCAATAGCGTCCTATATTGATTCACCTGAAAAACTGAAAAGCTTGTATAAGCGTGTATTAATGGTTGTCAGTCTATCCCAAATTTTTGGTGGTGCTGGTCTTGCGGCAGGTATTACAGTAGGTGCCTTATTAGCTCAACAAATGATGGGAACGGATGCCTATGCGGGTGTACCATCTGCCTTATTTACGTTAGGATCAGCAGGAGCGGCTTTCATTGTAGGAAAAATATCACAGCGATATGGCCGTCGTACAGGCTTATCAACTGGTTTTATAGTAGGTGGACTAGGTGCAATAGGTGTTGTTCTAGCTGCTTTGCTAAATAATGTAATTGTATTGTTTGCTGCTCTATTAATCTATGGTGCAGGCACGGCGACCAATTTACAGGCCCGCTATGCTGGGACAGATTTAGCCAATGATAAACAACGAGCTACAGCGATTAGCACGACTATGCTCATGACAACATTCGGTGCTGTACTAGGTCCGAACTTAGTCGAAGTAATGGGAAAAGTGGCATTATCTATTGGTATTCCAGCTCTTGCGGGTCCTTTTATTTTATCTGCAGTTGCTTTTATTGCCGCTGGACTTGTGCTATTTATCATGTTACGTCCTGATCCTTTAGAAATTGCCAAAGCTATTGAAGCACACAAGCACAAAATTAAAGCAAATAAAACACCAGCCATGCAAACATCAGGCAATAAAAAAGGCCTAGCAGTAGGGGCAACGGTTATGGTTTTAACGCAAATTGTCATGGTTGCGATTATGACGATGACACCAGTACATATGAAACATCATGGCCATGGTTTAGCAGAGGTAGGCATTGTTATCGGGTTTCATGTAGGTTCCATGTATCTTCCTTCACTCATTACAGGTATCCTTGTCGATAAAATTGGACGGACAGCTATGAGTATTGCCTCAGGTATTACACTGCTATTTGCTGGTTTAGTGGCCGCGTTTGCACCGAGCGATTCGATGGTGTTACTCATTGTGGCACTTTCTTTACTCGGATTAGGTTGGAATTTCGGTTTAATTAGTGGGACAGCTCAAATCGTCGATGCGACAGAGCCTTCCATACGTGCAAAAACACAAGGAAAAATGGATGTCTTGGTTGCATTGGCAGGTGCATCAGGTGGGGCGCTATCCGGTATGGTAGTGGCGAATGCAAGCTATGCAGCATTATCCTTAGCGGGAGGGCTATTGTCTCTAGTACTTATTCCTGTAGTTATTTGGTCGAGAAGAGCGGCTTAAAAAGGAGAGAAGAAATTGGCATCTAATCTAATTATCATTCGAGGAAATTCTGGCAGTGGCAAAACGACAATCGCTAAAAGTCTTCAACATCATCTTGGACATGGCACGCTTGTGGTCCCACAGGATGTGGTCCGTCGTGATATGTTAAAAGTTCATGACAGAGAAGGTAACCTTTCCATTGAGTTAATTCGCCAAATCGCGGAATATGGGAAAGGTCGATGCAAATTTGTCATTGTAGAGGGAATATTGAATGAAAGTCGTTACGGAGATATGCTGAAAAACTTAATCCAATTTTATGATCAAAAAGCCTTTACGTATTATTTCGATTTAACTTTTGAGGAAACTGTTAGTCGTCATCATTCTAGAGCCAAAAAGAATGAGTTCGGAGAAGATTCATTACGTACCTGGTGGCATCCGAAAGATTATCTTGGCGTCGCTGGTGAAACGCTGTTGACGAATGATATGTCACAGGAAGATATATTAAAACTAATTTTAAAGCAGCTACAGAAGTAATTAATATGGATAGAACGGTATTTAGGTCTTACCCTGATCATTCTTAGGGTAAGATTTTTTCAATTGGAACTACTTTGAAGGGAAAAGCGTCACAATGTTAAATCGTTAGAAAGCTCAGAGTAGGTATTGATGTGGATTTAATAACAGAAAAATTAATCATGATTGCTTTATTCATTTTAATCATTCATGCTATTGAAACGCTTGCTTATGCAGTGCGTTTATCAGGAGCACGGGTCAGATTACTAGCGTCAGCTTTATCTCTTTTTAATGTGATGGTGATGGTGTCGAGACTAGCAAATATGATGCAACAGCCGTTTACAGGAAGCCTAGTTGATACTGCACCTGTTGATACTGCTTTGACACATGTCGAATATCAGTTTCGAATGATTATAGGAGCGGCATCATTTGGCACACTAGTAGGAATCTTATTAATCCCTACCTTTGTAGCCATTTTTTCAAGGGCCATTGTCCATTTGGCTGACGAGAGGGGTTCAATCCCAGCATTGTTGAAAAAAGGCTTTACGCTTGAATATGTGCGACGAGGTGTAAAGCATATTCATAAACCTCGTTTTACCTATCTAAAAGGCATCAGCTTACGAGATATACCAATTAAATTATTTGTCATTAATATTATCATTACGGCCATCTATACTATTGGGGTTTTATCTGCTTTGTACGCCACTTTATTAGTACCTGAATTAAAGACCACTGCGGTTATGGCGTCTGGATTAATTAATGGCATAGCGACAATCCTTTTGATTTTATTCATTGACCCTAAAATTTCTATTCTTGCCGATGATGTCATCAATAAAAGAGGAAGTTATATTGATTTAAAGAAAGCTTCCGTTATGATGATGTTTTCCCGATTTTTAGGAACGATTGTGGCACAGTTATTATTGATTCCTGGTGCTCATTATGTTGCGTGGTTTGCCAAACTGATTGCTTAACAAAAAAACACCCTCATACTACATGAAGAGCAGGTAAACACTCGAAAGTCATCACATAGGATGGGGACAATATTTACACCATACAAATCCACAAGAAATTGTAAGGACGTTTATGGAAAATTAAAGTAAAAAATCTTATCTCTTCATTTTTAGAGGTAAGATTTTTTGATTCTTACAAAATCTTTCATTTCCACGGTAGGTACATAATTCAACTTGGCAAAACGATCCTGCAAGACACAATACTAGTGAGAGGCAGAATAATATTGTCATTAGTAATGGTCACCTAAAGTGATAATCTTGAACGCGACATTAAAAAGCAAGGGCAGTAACAAGCTACTACGCGGCTGTTTGGCTCTATAATCTATCGCAATCCTCCTCTAAATATAAAAGTAATGCCATTCACAAAACTTTAAAATGTAATCCATACTTCGATGAGTGTTGAAATACTATCTGTTTATAATTAGCATATAGCAAGATTAAATTATGTGAGGAGCTAGTTATGAAAAACTATCAATTTATTGCTTTATTAGTGATAACAACCTTTTTAATGGGTTCATCATTTGCCATCGTAAAAATAGGATTAGTGTATTCTTCGCCTTTATTATTGGCTGCATTTCGATTTATACTGGCAGGTATAATTATGGCTGTTGTTGTTAGGATCTTTAAAAGGCCACATCCTGCTTCAAAGGAAGAATGGTTCAAGCTTTGTATCATTGGGTCGTTTCAAACAGCTGGTGTCATGGGGTGCATTTTTTTAAGTCTTCGCACGATTACAGCCAGTGAATCTTCTATTTTAACCTTTACAAATCCCTTATTCGTTGTGATATTTGCCACCATTTTTATGAAAGCACGTTACCGCTTCTATCAATGGATAGGCGTTTTGCTTGGCTTAATAGGGGTGATTATTACCATGGGGGCTCATTTTGAATTAAAGATGGGTATTCTTTTTGGGCTTCTTTCAGCAATTTTTTGGGCCATTGCGACCCTATTAGTGAAAAAATGGGGCGTATTATTTGATACTTGGGTTCTATCAGCCTATCAAATGCTATTTGGAGGAGTACTCCTTTTGCTAGGTAGCACCTTGCTAGAGCAACCATTCTTTATTGTTCATCAGCAGTCCATCTTACTTTTGTTATGGCTTAGCCTTCTTTCTTCCATCATTCAATTTGCAGGGTGGTACTATCTTCTTCAAAATAGTGATCCAGGGAAAACAAGTGCCTATTTATTTTTAGCTCCTTTTTTTGGCGTGTTAACAGGCTGGGTGTTATTAAACGAACCGCTAAAACAATCACTCGTTATGGGCGGGTTGTTTATCATTAGTGGCATTTATTTAGTCAATCGGACGTTTAGTAAAGAAAAGGGCTAGGAGATAACCTCTTAGCCCTCTATTTTGTTAGCAATCTATTTGGAATATCTCTTTAAAACCTGTCCTACCTTTCTCTGTCACTTTGATGGCGCGAATAGAAGGTACTCGTGTAAGCCAGCCGAGGCTCAATAATTGGTTTAATAGTTCGCTACCAAGTGCACCAGCCAAATGGTATCGTCGTTCACTCCAATCTAAGCAGGCATGAGAAAAGGACCGTCTTTTTCTTTTACAGCAGCTAAATCAAGCCCAAATGTAGTGAAAAATAAAGTGCCTTCATCTGTTAAGACAAATTGCTTGTCCTCTAATTTTATATAACCTGCATCCGTCAAGGCTTCCGTTAATTGGACTCCTAATTTACCTGCTAAATGATCATAGCAAGTGCGAGCATCCTGTAATAATTTCATTTGGCTCGATTGTTTTAAAGAACGGACCTCTGGTGGAGGTGAGATGGCTAAGAAAGACTCCAAAAATTGAGCAATATCTTCACCAGCTAATTGAAAATAACGGTGTCGGCCCTGTTTTTCAACTTTTATCAGCTTACCTTCGATTAATTTAGCAAGATGAAAGCTAGCAGTTTGAGGTTTGATGGCAGCCATATATGCCAGTTCACTAGCAGTATGGAAACGGCCGTCCATCATACTAGCAAGGATGGTGGCTCTTGATGTATCGCCGAGTAGTGATGCAACTTCAGCCATGTTTGGATTAATTCCCATATGTCACAATCCTTTCAATTTTCTATATTATGATTTTAGTCAAAGTTATTATCGTTTACAATAAAAGTTATAGAGGAGGAGAAATAAATGGAAACGTACTATGCAGTAATTTTTACATCGCAAAGAACCGAACGAGATGGGGAGGGCTATGGCGAGATGGCGGAAATAATAAACACATTGGCACAGCAACAGCCTGGCTTCCTGCGTGTTGAAAGTGTGAGAAACGATGAAGGTAGAGGTATTACGGTGTCCTATTGGGAATCACTAGAAGCTATTCAAGCCTGGAAAGACAATGCCAAGCATTTGACTGCACAACAATTGGGTAAAGGTGAATGGTACACAAACTATCAAGTAGAAATCTGCCAAATAATAAAAGAGTATTCTTTTGTAAAATAGAAATAGTGAATGAGAAGGGGGCCTACTTTATAATGATAATCGCGGACAAATGGCATGAACTTAGAAAAAATTTTAATCCTTCCAATCCAATAACGATTAATGAAATGCATGCTTTCAAAGATCAAGTAAAGCAGGAGCCACAAACTGAAGAAACATTAAGGATACTAGTAGAGGTTTATTGCTTACTAAGAATGTATCCAGAAGCTTATCAATTATTTACAACTATTATGAATAAAGCAGATAAGAAAGATCTGAAAAAATATGGCGTTCTCCAAACCTACATAAATAAACCAAATTCCGTTAATCCTCTGTTACCAAGAAAAATTAGAGACCATCGGCAATTAAAAACGAAAATCCCAACGTTTAAATATTTACCAAACCCTCTCGAAGCTAAAATTTTTGAAACAGATGAATTCGTTGTATGTGATTGTTGCCAGCAGGAGGTTGATGTCTATTATACTGGTGGTATTTATGCAATTGAGGATGTAGATTATCTTTGTCCTTCCTGCATACATAGTGGGGAAGCAGCTCAAAAATATGATGGTTCTTTCCAGCAAGACTTACTAGATGATGAACAGGTTACGAATCCTAAGTTTGCCGAGGAAGTGCTCTATCGAACGCCTGGCTATGTAAGCTGGCAGGGCAATAATTGGGTGGCTCATTGTTCGGACTATTGTGCGTTTATCGGCTATGTCGGCTGGAGTGATTTAGTGGAGCTAGGGATAGACAATGAATTTGACAATTACACAGGCTTTTCGAAAGATGAACTTTCTGCATCCTTAATGAACAATGGTCATCATCAAGGCTATTTATTTCAGTGCTTAGAATGTGACCGATATGTACTATATTCTGATTTTAGCTAATAGTTTTTGGTTTTAAGGAGGTAGAAAAATGGAACAATTTCTTCAACGATATTTGTATTCTTGGCGCTTAAATGGTTGGTTAATCCACGATATTTTTTTATATGTCATATTGGGCTTAGGATTATTACTAGTATTGTTTATCGTTATAAAACGGAAACGGCTCATCACGTCTAGCATTTTGCTCATTATTTTTTTATTGATCAGCAATTTCTTAATGATTATTTTTGGCTTAGCAGGGAGAGCTTTTCCAATCAAATCAGATTCCGCCATTTATACAGATGATTCACAAAGTGTTGCTATTCAAATGGTACGAGGCTCTGAAAATAACGGAACATCGAATGGCATTACACATATAATTTCTCATTATCTCCTCGTTGCAGTGAATATCGAGACAGGAGAAAAGCAGTGGACACAATCTGCCTCTTCTAAAGAAACACTTATTGGGAAATTTATGGGTGGTCTCCTTATTCATCATCGTGACGATGAATTTGGCCAATTGTCATTGCTAGATATGACAACAGGCAAAGAAATATTCTCTGAAAAAGAATTTCGTCAGCAGCATCAGCCATTAATAGATGTGTTGAGCAATGGTGCCCATCAGATGGTAGCCTTAGAAAATAATTTATATTTGGAGGGTGTCGATGGCAAATTCTATCGCTATGATGGGAAGACGTTAAGCGAGGAGCCAAAAGCTAAAGACTATCTTTCAGCACGCTTCTTTATTGAAGCATCTTTACCTGGTTATTTTGCCACGCATCAACAGCCAGTAGAAGACGATCAAGCAATCAATAATTTTAGTCAAGCTGTCCTAACAGAGCCTGCCATACAAGCTTATCAAAATTTAGAACCTAAAGTGATTGATGTGGATATAGCCCAAAATACGGCGATCGTTACTTATCGAAAAACACAGCGAGAAAGTGCGGATCATATTTTACTACTGTACGATATGAACAAACATCAAATAATATGGGAAGAAAATATAGGGATCATCAACCAAGAGCAACAACAGCCTGGTGTTCGCATATTAGAGAATACCTATGTCATTCAAGCGGGTGATAGGCTAGTTGTTTTAGATAAGGAAACAAGGAAGAAGACCGTTCACTATCATCTACGATGGAATCGACCGATCGATTAAACGTGAAAATATTGAACAAGGCTTAAGGGAAGTAATAATCAAGGAGAATATATAGTTCTTTTTTCGATTCTTGTAAAATAGCGTATAATTTAAATAGGAAGAAACACTACTTAAAAGGATGACGACGAATGAACGAGCAATTAGTAGAATGGATTATTCGCTTTCAAAGAGATAAAGATATAGAAGCTCTCGCCAACTTAAAAGACTATTGTTATGAGATGATTGAGCCCTTGATTATGGAATTTACAGCGAAGTATGGTGAAGAGGCAGGAGAGCTATTACGTTTAAAATGGGACAAACGATTTTATTTTATTTTTACTAAATATCAGGTCAATGTGGGACTCCCATTAGAGACATTTGTCCAAAATACGTATCGCTTTTATTTCATGCAGGTATTAAAAAAGGCTGGTTATAAGAAGTGATAAAAAACCCTTCATTTAGGAACTGCTCGCTTTTTTAAGACAGTCAGCCCAAATGAGGGGTATTTATTTTTCTCTTTATAAATAAATACGTTTAGATGAATTGGCTATGTTCATTTCTTTACGATATTTTGAAACTGTTCGACGTGAAATTCGAACACCCTCCGCTTCTAATTCTTCCGTTAGTTGTTGATCTGATAGAGGGAATTTCCTATTTTCATTTTCTACTAATTCTTTAATGCGGCGTTTGACAAATGATACAGAATCAAGTTTTCCAGCGTCATTGATTATGCCTTTTGTAAATAGAGACTGTAGTGCAAAGACGCCATGTTCTGTACGGATATATTTATTTTTAACCGCACGACTTATCGTGGATTCATGCATATTTAATGCTTGTGCAACATCTTTTAAACGCATTGGAGATAAGGCATTTATTCCATGCTCAAAGAATGAAGCTTGCATATCAAGAAGTAATCGTGTCAGGCTGTATAATGTTTTATCACGCTGAGCAATCCCTTGCGTTAAAACAATGATATCGTTCATGCATTGTTGGTAATAGGCATAATCTTCAACGGATTCTTTTAGTAGATCTACGTAATTTTGATTAATTTCTATTTTAGGTAAAAACCGATTATTAACTTCTATAATCCATTCCCCATTCAGTTTACTGATGATTATATCAGGTATAATATATTCGTTATTCGTATGACTATCCAGTGAAATTGGGATTGGTTGTAGGTTTCGTATATATTGTATGGTTCTTTGCGTTTCTTCTATAGAAATGTCATAAGTCGTACTTAACAATTTAATTGATAAATTAGCTACTTGCTCTAAATGATGTTGTATGAATTGAGCTGCAAAAGGTGGGGCTTCTAGATCATTGTATATTTGAATTAATAAATATTCCTTAAAATCTCTTGCTCCAACGCCAAGAGGTTCGAAGGTTTGTAATAGTTCTAGAAGTGTTTTTATATGGTCTAAAGAGATGTTAAAAGATTCAGCAACTTTGGATAGGTCTACATTTAAAAATAAGTGTTCATCGAGGTTACATATGAAATATTTTAAAATATCTCTATCATGCGGTGTAATATCTGGGTGGAAGGGTATTTGATCAAGTAGTTGGGTAATGTATGAATGTTGCTGTGTTAGCCGAGTTTGAATAAAATCATAATGTTGTTTTTGCTTAGGTTGAATACCTTTTATAGACATTGTGGCAAGGTCTACAATGTCCTTTGTATGATTCATATTTTTCTCAATTACAGTTAATAAAGGGTTTTCATTTGATTTCTCATAAATATGTTGTTCTAATTCTGAGCTGGAGTATTGTAGTAGTTCCAATTGATGAATGAGTTCGGTTGTCAACGTTTGGGTAATTTGTTGTGAGACGTTTAAATTCATTTTCAAGGGAATCACCTCATTTTCTCTATGTAATGTTATTATTATCTAATCTAGATTTTTTGTCTATAATAGATCAAATAGTTAATAAAGATTATTTGTAGGAAGCGAATGAAGACTACAAACAGAACGGTATATCACATAGTTAATGGATCTTAGGTTATCTGGTAATTTTATGCTCCTAATGATAGAGGATTCAACCATGGAACCGACTTGACATGTTCCCCTCTAATGCACTAATGTTTCATAGATTACAATATAAATAATTAAATTAGCTACCCATGTACTGCCCCATTAAGTTTTACTTTTATAGGGCCTCAATTTTGGGTGGCTTTTTTGTTGTGAATCCTACCTACAAGTTTGTCTAATTGGAAAGGGATTCTATATTATCCTTACTGACAGAAAATTTTAAAGGTAAGATGTAACTTTTGGCGAATTTAAAAAGAGAAGATAATTGGGCTTCCGTTCCATATAACATAGTTTAATTAGGAGCTATTTTTTACTATAACTAAATTAGTATTATTACTTTTTTGATGTATGTGGAGGGATATGATGTTGAATGCCGAAAAATTAGTGCAATCTATGCTGGATGCTTTTGGTGAACTATTACAATTAGAAATGGCCTATTTCACTTCAAATGGTGAAGTATTTATAGCAACAGAAGAATATAGAAAGCAAAAAGGGATAACAGTACACCTGCCGTTCTTCCAAAAATATTATTCTAAGTCTGTTCAATATTTACAAAAGCCTGGCCAAATGAAAGTGTGTTCTGGTTGTAGATTCCAAAATAATTGTCCATCTAAAGTGGAAATGATGATGAATTTAGTAAAAGGAGATCGTCACTTCGGATATTTGACATTTGTCAGTTTTACAGAGGAGGGGGAGAAAAAACTTTCTTCTGAGCAGAAGATATATCAGAATTGGTTAACTCGGTTGGGAGATATGATTATCAATGCCTTGAACAGTGAAGGATCCTATTTATTACTTGAAAATAAAAAAGGAACTGACACGAAATATGTATTAGGCAACGCACCTCACTTACAACTTATCAAGAGTAAGTTAAGTAGTATTGCAAATAGCCCATCGTCAATTGTCATAACGGGAGAGACGGGGACGGGAAAAAGTTTATTAGCTAAATATATCCATTCAAATAGCATTACACATAAAGGGAAATTTATAGAGCTGAATTGTGCAAGTATTCCTGAAAACTTGTTTGAAAGTGAGTTATTTGGCTATGATGAAGGGGCGTTTACAGGGGCAAGAAGAAAAGGAAAAATGGGCTATTTTGAAGTGGCAGACAAGGGCACTTTATTCCTCGATGAAATTACAGAATTACCATTACATTTACAGGCAAAGCTGTTAACGGTATTGCAAGATGGACTTATTTATAGAGTCGGAGCAATTGAGCCTAGAAAAGTAAATGTAAGAATTATTGCTGCTACAAATAAATCTTTAGAAGATATGGTGAGAAAAGGTGAGTTTCGTTCGGACTTATATTATCGTCTAAATGTTATCCCTTTAACGTTGCCCCCTTTAAAGGAAAGAACGGATGAAATTGAATATTTGATTGAAAAGCTACTTGAAAAGATTCAGCATAAAACAGGGAAATTTATTAAAGATTTTTCAAATGAATTTTTGGAGGAGTTGAAATTATACTCTTGGCCAGGGAACATAAGAGAGTTAGAAAATGTATTAGAGTACAGTATGGTAATGGAAAATTCCCTACAATTAACTAAGGAAAGCTTACCCAAATATATTATCGAAAAGAATAAAGCGAAAAATCTTTATAGCAATTCTACTATATTAAAAGATACAGAAATGGAGGTCATCTACCAAATGCTCGCTCGATATGGAGATGATACTGCTGGAAAAGAACGAGTTGCCGAAGAATTGGGAATAAGTACAAGGACGCTTTATAGAAAACTAAAAAGTGTAAATTTATAGTATAAATTAGTTTGACACAAATACCAAGCTTGTGGAAGATTTTTAAATTCCTCACCTCCTTTGAGTAATTTAAAGTGAACTTCCTAGGTATTTGTGTTTTTTTATGGTTAATTTTAATGACAAAAGTGACAACAGAAATGACAAATATGGCAAAAGGAAAGTGAGTATATTGTTAACTCTCCTATTGATCGCATTATGAAAAAGTAGCTTTAACACCTGAAGTTTCTGACTTTTCTGCAGATTGAATAGCTTTGTGAAATTAAGTTTTCTACAGTTGGCACGTATTTTGCTAGATATATAGTAAGGAAATGAAAGGAGGAAGATGTATTTGGAAGACTACTTTGAATTAGAAGGTAAAGTGGCTGTGATTACAGGAGGGGCCTCGGGGATTGGTCTTGCTACAGCTAAATTATTAAGTGAGTTGGGAACGAAAACTTTGATTCTAGATATAGATCAACAAAAAGGTGAAGATACAGAAAAAAATTTAAAAGAGGCTGGTTTAGATGTTGAGTTTTTAAAATGCGATGTGACGAATACACAAGACTGCCAAAATGTGGCTGATTCTATCCAGAAAAGATACGGAATAGTAGATGTACTTTTTAATAATGCGGGTATTATTCGCAGAAAAACAGTAGTGGATCTAGACGAAGCGGATTGGGATGCTGTTATTAATGTTTCACTTAAAGGGGTTTATCTACTTTCTAAATACTTAATCCCACTCATGAGAGATAACGGTGGCAGTATCATTAATACAGGTTCAGGATGGGGAATCAAAGGTGGAGACAAAGCTGCATCTTACTGTGCTGCAAAAGCAGGAGTTGTAAATTTAACAAAGGCTATGGCCATTGACCATGGCCCTGAAAATATACGCGTAAATTGCATTTGTCCTGGAGATACTGACACGCCATTACTACGTGGGGAGGCAAAACAATTAAACATAGACGAATCAAGTTTTTTACGTAGTTCGGCTGTAGATAGACCGTTAGCAAGACTAGGAACACCTGAAGATATTGCGAAAGGGGTTCTATTCCTTGCAAGTAATTTATCAGCTTGGGTTACAGGAACTACATTAACAGTTGATGGTGGCGGATTAGCCTAAAATTAATAATAGAGGGAGGCATTTTAAATGAGTAAAAAGGTTCATCCATATATTCCTAATATGGTATCTGAGGTCAAACAAGAAATGTTAGAGGAAATAGGAGTTCAATCCGTTGAGGAGCTTTATTCGTGCATTCCGGAAAATTTACATTTTAAAGGTACGATGGATATCCCGAAAGCTTTGAATGAATTAGAGTTACGACGCCATATTGATGGGCTTTTAAATAAAAATATAAGCTCCAATGAATACATTAATTTTCTAGGAGCAGGTTGCTGGCAACACTTCATTCCAGCCGTATGTGATGAAGTGAACCAACGTGCGGAGTTTTTAACAGCTTATGCAGGAGAGCCCTATGAGGATCATGGTCGCTTTCAAGCATTATTTGAATATCAAAGCTTGATGGCGGAGCTTGTGGATATGGAAGTTGTTAATGTTCCCACATTTGATTGGGCTCAAGCTGCATCTACGGCGATTCGTATGGCTAGTCGGATTACAAAGCGTACGAAGATTTTACTTGCTAATACACTTTCTCCAGAACGCAGAAAAGTTATAACAAACTATGGTACACCCCAATTATCATTTGAAGGGGTCAAATTTAATATTAATACCGGATTAATGGACTTAGCCGATTTAGAAGCAAAATTGTCAAACGAGGTTGCAGCTATTTACTTCGAAAATCCATCATATTTAGGCTTCATCGAGTCGCAAGGACAGGAAATTTCACAACTAGCTAAAAAATATGGCGTACTGATGATTGTTGGAGTTGATCCAAGTTCACTAGGGGTTTTGGCACCACCAAGTCAATATGGGGCTGATATTGTTTGTGGAGATCTTCAACCATTAGGTATGCACATGAATTATAGTGGAGGGCAAGCTGGATTTATTGCAACCTATAACGACCCGAAATTTGTGAATGAATATCCATCCCGCTTGTTCGGTATCATTCCGACTGTTAAGAAAGGTGAATATGGTTTCGGTGACATTGCCTATGATCGTACTTCATTTGCGGATCGAGAAAATGGTAAGGAATCTGTAGGTACACAAACAGCTCTTTGGGGTATTACGGCAGGTGTGTATTTATCATTAATGGGACCTAATGGCATGTATGAGTTAGGTCAAGTTATCATGCAAAACAGTCAGTATGCAGTAATGCAATTGAATACGATTAAAAACATTCGAGGTTCAAGAATTACCTCACCATTTTTCAAAGAGTTCATTATAGATTTTAATGATACAGGATTAACAGTAGAAGAAATTAATTCACGATTACTAGAGCAAAAAATCTTTGGAGGTAAAGATTTATCGTTGGAGTTTCCTGAATATGGTCAAGCAGCACTCTATTGTGTAACCGAAGTTCACACAAAAGAGGATATCGATAAGCTAGTGAATGCTTTATCTACAATTACTGGAAATTAAATGGTGGAAAGGAGTTTTAACATGGATAAGATTGTAAGAGATAATGTAAATAAAGACTTTCATCAAGCTAAATGGAATGAACCTATTATTTTTGAGTTACATCAACCAGGAGAAGTCGGAGTAGAAGTTCCACAACCTTCAAATGAGGTAGTAGAAGCGGTCGGTGATGGTGTTTCATCTTTACCGCAAAATATGAAAAGGGTAGCTAAACTGAATTTACCAGAAATCGGTCAAGCACGTGTGCTACGACATTATGTAAGGCTTTCACAAGAAACATTAGGCTCTGATTTTAATGTTGAAATTGGGCAAGGTACTTGTACGATGAAGTATATTCCTAAAATTAATGAATTGCTTATTCGTAATCCTAAAATAATGGAACTTCACCCTTTACAAGATCCAAGTACTGTCCAAGGAATGCTCGAAATCATTCACAATATGGACTTAGCGATGCGTGAAATTTCCGGGATGGATCGCTTCTCCTTCCAACCAAGTGGTGGGACACAAGCATTGTTTGCCATGGCATCAATTGTACGCAAATATTTTGAAGTGAAAGGTGAGGCAGATCAACGTAATGAAATTATTACAACCATCTTCTCTCATCCATCTCAAGCAGCTACAGCAGTAGTAAAAGGTTACAAAATAATTACTATTCCCCCAGATGAAAATGGTTTCCCAGATATTAATAAATTGAAAGAAGTTGTATCAGAAAGAACTGCTGGATTTGTAGTAGCTAACCCTGAAGATACAGGAATTTATAATTCTAAAATTAAGGAATTTACGAAAATAGTACATGATGCAGGTGGAATTTGTTACTACGACCAGGCAAATGCCAATGGACTGTTAGGAATTACACGAGCAAGAGAAGCAGGCTTTGACATGTGTTTCTTCAATCTTCACAAAACATTTGCAGCACCTCACATGTGTGGAGGACCAGCAACAGGGGCGCTCGGGGTGACAGAAGAATTAAAGCCATATTTGCCAGGACCAATTGTTGAGAAGGTTGGAGACCAGTATGTGTTAAATGATCAATTAGAGCATTCGATTGGAAAAGTACGATCATTCCATGGGGTAGCACAAACTATTTTACGCTCTTATGCTTGGGTTAGAGCACTAGGAGCAGATGGTCTTAAAGCCGTGGCAGAAACAGCTGTATTAAATAATAATTATCTGTATAGTAAAGTATCAAAAATTCGTGGTGTAAGTGTGCCGTATATACAAGGGCAACGATTAGAGCAAGTTCGATATAGTTGGGAGCAACTGGAGAAAGAAACAGGTGTGACAACAGAGGATGTGCAGCGCCGAATGACTGACTTCGGTTTACATTACTGGACTAGTCATCATCCTTATATTGTTCCGCAACCATTTACACTTGAACCAACAGAATCCTATTCTAAAGCAGATTTAGATGAATATATTCAAGCGCTGGAGCAGATTTCTAAAGAAGCATACGAAACGCCAGAAATTGTTAAAGCAGCACCGCAAAATAGTACAATTCATCAATTAATTGAAGCAGATTATTTAGATGAGCCATCAAAATGGTGTATTTCATGGAGGGTATATCAACAAAAGATGAAAAATAAAAAGGAAGTATTAATAAATAATAGGTAGGGGGTGTTAGGATGAGAACCAATCATAGAAGTTTAAAAAATAAGAGAGTCGTCATCACGGGAGGCGCTAGTGGTATAGGATTAGCCACAGCACAACGTTTTATAGAAGAAGAATCGATAGTGGCTATTTTAGATATTAATAAAGAAGGTATTGAACAATCGATAAAAGAAAATCCCGGAATTGCTAAAGGATATGTAGTAGATGTTAGTAACCCTGAAAATGTAAATGCTGTTTTTGAGAATATAAAAAGAGATTTAGGTGGTGTAGATGTTTTTATTGCGAATGCAGGTATTAGCATTCGCAATAAGTTTCTTGATATTAGTCCTGAACAATGGAATAAAGTATTAAACATTAATCTAAACGGTGTATTTTATACTTCACAAGCAGCCGCAAAAATTATGGTGGAGCAGGGCAAGGGTGTCATACTTATGACAGCGTCTACAAATGGAGTGACAGGTCATCCATTTTATGCGGATTACAACGCTTCCAAAGCAGGTGTTAATCTATTAGCAAAAACAATGGCGTTAGAGCTTGCTCCAAATATCAGAGTAAATACGATATGTCCTGGATACGTGCTAACGCCAATGCAAATGGCTGAATATACACCAGCTATGTTGGAAGTTGTCAATGAAGGTATCCCCCTGAAACGACATGCAGATCCTCAAGAAGTCGGAGCATTATACGCTTTCCTTGCTTCGGATGATTCGTCCTATATTACCGGACAAGCAATTGCTATTGATGGTGGAGAACTAGCTTAATTAAATGGAAGGGGTTATTTGATGAAGAAAAATACATTCTATTTATTATTGGTGTTGGTCATTTCGTTGATGGCGGCATGTTCGGACAATAAAACAAATACACAAGTTGCGGCAACTGCGGATGCAAAAAGTGAGGATCAAGACAAAGGTGTAGCAACAGAAATGAAATTGGTTAAGGACGGAAAGTTAACATTTGCAATGAGTGGTTTACTAAAACCATTAAATTATAAGGAAAATCAAGAATTAGTCGGCTTTGATGTTGAGATCGGGAAAGAAATCTCAAAGAGGATTGGCCTTGAAGCAAATCCCGTAACCAATCCATGGGAAACGATTATTCAAGGGTTACGAGGAAATAAATATGATGCGATTATTGGTAGTATGACAGCAACTGAGGAAAGGTCTAAACAGGTTGATTTCTCAATTCCTTATTATGTTTCAGGTGCTACAGTATTTATCTCTAGTGAAAATAAGGATATTAAAACAGTAGAAGATTTAAAGGGAAAAACGATTGGTGTTATGCAAGCTAGTACTTATGTTGAAGATGCAAAGAATTATACAGATAAAATCAAAGAATTCCCTAGTGAAATTTATGCATTACAAGATCTTCCACCCGGTCGTCTAGATGCAGTGATTACAGATAGAATTGTAGGTATTTCAGCAATGCAAGAGTCAGGATTGAAGATTCAAGCCCTAGGAGAGGTCATTAAAAGAGAAGAAATAGCAGTGGCGATTAATAAAGATAACGAAGTTTTATTAGAGGCGATTAATAATGCGATTGAAGAGATGGTCGAAGATGGAACGTATAAAGAAATAAGTATGAAATGGTTTGGGAAAGACTTGTTAGAGTAACTGTTAAAAATAGCGTGCCTAGTATGCTAAAGATGTACTAGGCATAGAAAATAATTGAATTATAAACTAAGTAAATTGAAAATTCTTTCTATTTTACTTTCTAAATAAGTGTCTTTCATATCCACATCCTTAAAAGAGGTTAGGTGATTACTATGGATTTTCTCACAAATGTAACATCAATATTTCAAAAGCATGGCATGGAGTTTTTAAAAGCGACCGTTTTAACCATTGAGTTAACAATAGTTTCTTTATTTATTGCATGTGTGATTGGGTTAGTGTTTGCCTTTTTTAAAGTATCCAATATTAAAATCCTGGAAAGTATTGCCAATACTTATATTTTTGTTGTTCGTGGTATGCCTTTAATTGTACAACTTATGTTCTTATACTATGGAATTTCTAGTATCTTTACCTTAACAGACTTTGCAGCTGGGGCCATTGCGCTTGGAATCCATTCAGGAGCTTATATTGCAGAAATTTTCCGTGGATCCATTCAATCTATAGATAAAGGCCAAATGGAGGCTGGTCGATCTTTAGGAATGACCTATTTTAAAACAATGAGACGAATTATTTTGCCACAGAGTTTTAAAAGAGCTATTCCAGCATTAGCTAATCAATTCATCATAGGGTTAAAAGATTCGTCTTTAGTAGCCTACATTGCAGTATCTGAATTATTTAACCATGCACTATCAACCCAAGCTTACAATTATATGCCTCTTGAAACATACTTTGTTGTAGGAATTTATTATTTAATTTTAGTCTTATTATTCACATTGTTATTTAATAAACTTGAAAGTCGACTGGATGTTGGAAGGAGGAAAAAACGTGATAAAGTTGAAATCGCTTTCTAAATCATTTGGTGACTTGAAGGTTTTAAAAGATATAAACCTTGAAATTAATAAATCGGAAGTAGTTGTTCTCATAGGGGCTAGTGGCTCAGGGAAGAGCACTTTATTACGCTGTATGAATTTTTTGGAAATATTAGATTCAGGTACGATAAGCATTAATGATGAAATTATTGATGTAAAAAGAACTAATTTAAATCTTGTAAGAGAAAATATGGGTATGGTATTTCAACATTTCAATTTATTTCCCCATTTAAGTGTTTTACAAAATATAATAGAAGCACCTATTCAGGTAAAAAGGCAAAGTAAAGAAGAAGCAATTAAATTTGCTATGAATTTGTTAGAACGAGTTGGTCTTGCTGATAAAGCTAATTACTATCCGGAACAACTATCTGGTGGTCAAAAACAACGAGTTGCTATTGCTAGGGCACTTGCAATGAATCCGAGTGTTATGTTATTTGATGAACCAACATCAGCATTGGATCCTGAGTTGGTAGGGGAAGTTCTAGAAACCATGAAAAGCCTTGCTAAAGACGGCATGACGATGGTCGTCGTCACACATGAAATGGGCTTCGCTAAGGAAGTAGCCGATAGGGTAATTATGTTAGCAGACGGTAAAATTATTGAAGAGGGCTCTCCAGTAGAAATTTTTAAAGCTCCAAAACAAGAAAGAACCATTAAGTTTTTACAGCAGGTTTTATAATTATTTCTGTAATTAGGGGATGATGATCGATGTTAAAAACGTATGAAGAAGTATTAAGGGTTACGAACGAGCTTGTAAATATTGAAAGCATTGTAAATACCGAAGGGGAAATTGATATTTCAAAGTCACTGGCTAAAACAATTTCTAGCCTACCTTATTTCCAGAAAAACTCCAGTTATGTATTTACTTCACGTACGATAGATGATGAGGTTGAAAGATACAATGTGTTTGCCTTTGTAAAAGGTACTAAAGGAGATAGTAATAAAACGGTTGTGTTAATGGGACATACAGATACGGTAGGTATCGATGATTATAATAGTTTGAAGGAGAAAGCTTGTTTACCTAATGAACTTCATGAAGCGTTAAAGAGTGAAAAAGTGCCGCCGTTGGTAAGAGAGCATTTAGAATCAAATGAATGGTTATTTGGTAGAGGAACACTTGATATGAAGAGTGGTGTTGCAAGCCATTATTATTTATTAAAATATTATTCTGAACATCCAGAGGAACTGAATGGAAACATTGTATTTTTTGCTGAGTGTGATGAGGAGGATAGTTCCCATGGAGTATTGTCTGGTTTAACGGATCTAAAAAGGTTAAAAGAAGAACATGTTTTTGATTACGCAGCATTAATTAACTCCGATTTTGTTGCTCCTAAGTATGAGGGGGATGAAAGTAGATATATATATAAAGGCAGCGTCGGTAAACTACTCCCTTCCTTTTATATTACTGGGGCGGAAAGTCATGTAGGTTCTAGTTTTGAAGGACTTGACCCTAACTATATTGCTGCAGAGTTAACTAGACAAATTGCATATAACCCAGAGTTATGTGATCAATCATTAGGAGAAACACCAATGCCACCTGTAAGTTTGAAGCAAACTGATTTTAAAGAAACATATACAGTACAGACAGCTCTTGCTTCCTATGTATATTATAATTTCTTTGTGCAATCCTGGTCACCTAAAGAGGTCTTAGAAAAGTTAAAAATCCATGCAGAAATGGCATTTGATAATGCAATCACTAATTTAAACAATCACTATAAGAGATATTGCGAAATAAGTGGTCAGGAATATGCAAAATTGCCATGGAAGACAAGGGTATTGTTCTATGAAGAATTAGAACAATCAATTATTGTAGAATATGGGGACGATTACAAAGAACATATAAAAATTTTTAAACAGGAACTATTAAAAAATAAAGCGTTAGATGTACGTATGTATTCTGCAAGAGTGGTAGAAGAAGTTTGGAAGTGGTCGAAGGATAAGAGTCCTGCAATAATTATTTTTTATTCTTCATTGTACTCACCATGTGTTGAAGTAACCGGGAAAAATGAAAAAGAAAAAAATTTACTAATGGCTTTAGACTATGCTGTTGAAAAAGTTCAACCATATTATGATAAGCCTATTGTTCAAAAAAACTATTTCCCTCATATTTGTGATATGAGTTGCGTCGCTATAAATGTCGATGAAGATAGTGTGAATTCAGTTATTAACAATAATCCTAGCTGGGGAAGCAAACATTATGTAAATTATGATGCCATTAGAGAATTAAATATCCCTGCAATCAATATTGGGCCATATGGATATGATGCACATAATAGATATGAAAGAACCGAATTGAAATATACTATGGAGATAATGCCCAATTTAACAAAGCTAGTAATAGATAAATTGCTAAATAATTAATGGATACATGCTCATGGTCATTCCTATTTTACTTCTTTTGATAGTTATCTAGCGACAGCCTTGATCTCTATGTAAGATACTCTTAATAGCTAATGATGTAGCTGAGAAATTGGCAGCTTACTCTTGTTCGCATAGAAAAAACACCTTCACGTTGATTGTTTGGTTAACCCATTATTCAACGAAAGGTGTTTTTTTGTCTCATTATATTACTGATAGAGTATATCTTCTGCTAGGTGAGTAAACACTTCACCGATTATGGATTCCTCGGCATATACAGAGAAACCTGTATTTTCTTCAGGTTGAGCGAAAGGAATATGAGCTATTACATTGGTCTGCAATAAATCTGCTAGTTGCTCAGCGCCACCCTGTCCAAATAGAAAATTTTTGTGACCATCGGGCCCTTCAAAATAAGCCATGTTTTCGACAACACCGAGAATGGTATGTTTCGTATGTTGGGCCATTAAGCCAGCGCGTAAAGCGACATGAGAAGCGGCTAGATGGGGTGTTGTCACAATTAATTCCTGTGCCTGCGGAATCATCGCTGCCATATCAATCGCCACATCCCCTGTACCAGGTGGTAAATCTATCAGTAGATAATCTAAATCTCCCCATAGCGTGTTGACAAGAAAATTGCGAATCCACTTGTTCAGCATAGGTCCACGCCACATAACAGGCTGGTTATCCTTTGTAAAAAAGCCCATCGACATTATTTTAACGCCTTGGCTCTCTACTGGAATAGCCGTTTGGTCAAGCATAGTAGGCTTTTGCTCAATATTCATCATGGCAGGAATACTAAAGCCATATATATCGGCATCTAAAATACCTACACGTTTCCCAAGACGGGCAAGTGCGACGGCTAAATTAATAGTCACAGTAGACTTTCCTACACCGCCTTTACCACTTGTTATAGCAATGAATTGAACGCCAGAATTAGGCAGTAACATATTCGGCATTCCTTGATCTGTTACATTTTTCGATTTTAACGTGGATGTTAATTCACGACGCTCTTGGTCCGACATAACCCCAAAGGTAATGGCAACATCGGAGGCACCAATTGCTTGTAGTACTTTCTCGACATCTTGCTGGATAGTTGCTTTTAACGGACATCCTGGAATGGTCAACATAATATCCAGGGCTATTTGGGTGTCGTTTATTTGAATATTACGTACCATATTTAAATCTACAATACTCTGGTGCAGTTCAGGGTCTTCTACCTGTTTTAATGCGTTTATCACATCTTCTTTTACGAACATTAACGTAACCACCTTACTCTTTTAAGCCTTTGCCAAGTCCTTTTAAGAAATGGACCCCGAAATTAAGTGCGCGATTGACATCTGGATCATTTAACATTTTTACGAGTTTAAAGGCACTTACTTTTTCATCGGACTCCAGTGCTTTGTTCGCTTCATCGACACCAGCGTTTAGGCCTTCAATTAGCTTTGTTGTTGTTTCAGGGTTGAGGTCTGTCAATGCGCCTGCGACACCCATTAAATTGTTAATGATATTTGTGACTGGCTTGCGTGTTAATTGCCCAAGGGCAATATGAGCCACTTCCTCTTTTGCCTCTAATAGCTTAGTAGCTGCCTCTAATGCACCTATATCTTTTAATTCAGCCATAATGGTGAATACTTGATTGACTGCTTCTTCATGATCAGAAAGTAGTTGTTTTAAATTGTCTAATTTCTGTTCCTTCAGTTGTTCTTCTGTTACTTGTTGTTTTCTTATGTTTGTAATCGGTACAGCCATGCTCTCACTCTCTTTCGTTAGTAGTTGTTAAGTGAACGTAGCCAGGACGATTCCATTTCCGTTGTACCTCCACACCGTTTTGAGGATGACGTTTTTTATAGCGTGGATTTGTGCGTGGAAGTGGTGATTTTCCTTTTGCTTTTAACACTTCTACGCGTACCTTTGTTTGCTTATAGGCTGGTGTGGATGTATTCACATCTGCTGCAGGGCCCGTTAAGAAGTTGATGGCTGAATCTTTACTTACCGAGTTCATTGGTAAAAATAATTCATTTCCTTGCACCCGATCTGTGACAAGAGCATTTAGCTTTAATGCACCATATGGAGACACTAATCGCAGTAGGGCGCCATCTGCAATGCCTCGTTCTTTCGCTAATTCTGGTGACACCTCCACGAAAATTTCAGGTACCTTCGATTGAATACCTTTCGATTTATTTGTTAGGTTCCCCTCATGGAAGTGCTCAAGCATACGACCATTGTTAATAAGACAATCATACTGTGCCTCAAACTCAACAGGTTGTACCCAATCATTTAAAGCAAAGCGAGCTTTTTTATCTGGGAAGTTAAAGCCATCTTCATATAATAAAGGTGTATCTTTTCCATCATGACTACCCCAACAGAAGCTACCCCAGCCTTCTAGAACATCATAGTTGGCTTGAGAGAATAGGGGAGACAAGCTAGCCATTTCATCAAAAATGTCACTTGGGTGGTTATAATGCCAATCTGCACCTAATCGACGAGCAACTTCTTGAAGAATTTCCCAATCTGCTTTTGATTCACCAAGTGTTGGTAAAGCTTGATATAGACGCTGCACGCGACGTTCCGTGTTCGTGAATGTACCTTCTTTTTCTAATGAAGGCGCAGCGGGTAATATGACATCCGCATATTGTGCTGTTCGTGAAAGGAAACAATCTTGAACCACAAAAAAGTCTAGTTGTGACAGCACCTCATCGACATGGTTGGCATTACAGTCTACAAGCGCCATATCCTCACCTACTAAATACATCGCTTTCATTTTCCCTTCCATGATCGCATCTAGCATTTGCATATTATTTCGACCTGGTTGTGATTGAATAGGGACACCATAGGCTTTTTCAAATTTTGCACGTGCCTCGTCATCCGTTACTTTTTGATAGCCTGGCAATAAATTTGGTAGTGTACCCATATCGCATGCACCTTGAACATTGTTATGACCACGAAGAGGGTAGGCACCTGCACCTGGTCGACGATAGTTACCAGTTGCTAATAATAGATTCGATATAGCGGCTGATGTATAAGAGCCACCTGTATTTTGTGTTACACCCATACCCCAAAGAACACAAGTGCCATCTGCATCACGAATCATTTCAGCAACCTGAATCAATGTTTCTTTAGAAATACCTGTCATTTCTTGTGCGTAATCGAGTGTGTATTTTTCCAGTACTTGTGTAAAATCACTAAAATGAAGGACATTTTCTCGAATAAAGGCCTCATCGTGCCAACCTTGATCGATCATATATTTAGTAACAGCCATTAACCAAACTTGGTCAGTACCTTGTTTCGGACGCATAAAGATATCTGATCGTTCTGCCATTTCATGTTTACGAATATCCGCGACTATTAACTTCTGACCATGTAATTTATGTGCACGTTTCACACGTGTCGCCAGAACGGGGTGTCCTTCAGCAGGGTTAGCACCAACAATAATGACAAGACCAGCTTTGGCAATATCTTGAATGGTACCAGCGTCACCACCCATACCAACAGTACGTAATAAACCGTCAGTAGCAGGGGATTGACAATAGCGAGAACAGTTATCCACGTCGTTTGTTTCGAATAATTGACGCGCCATTTTTTGAATTAAGTAATTTTCCTCGTTCGTAATTTTAGACGAAGAAATAAAGCCAACAGAACCAGGGCCATATTGTTGCTGAATACCGCCGAGCTTAGAGGCAATTAAATCTAGTGCTTCATCCCATGACGATTCAACAAACTCTTCATTTTTACGGATAAGTGGTTTTGTAATACGCTCGTCTGAATTAATGAAGTCCCAGCCGAATTTTCCTTTGACACAAGTAGAAATGGCATTAACTGGACCATCAGATGGTTGTACTTTTAAAATTTTACGTCCTTTTGTCCAAACTTCAAATGAGCAACCGACACCACAAAACGTGCAGACTGTTTTTGTTTTTTTAGTACGTTTACTGCGCATGGCTGCTTCAACTTCAGAAACGGCAAAAATACCACTATAGCCAGGTTCAACTTCCTTAATCAAATGAATCATGGGGTCCAACATATCCTGTTTAAGACCTGTCATAAATCCAGCTTCTCCAAGCATCGATTTTTCCATTAAGGCATTACATGGACAAACGGTTACACATTGACCGCAACTTACACAGGAAGAATCATTGATTGCAACACCCGTATCCCAAATAACGCGTGGTCTTTCAGCCTCCCAATCAAGAGATAATGTTTCGTTTACCTGTAAATTTTGACAAACCTCCACACATTGACCACAAGCAATACATTGGTTGGGATCGTAGCGGTAAAACGGATGTGACATGTCTACCTCATGAGGTTCAACTTTTGGCTTATAAGGGTATTTCTGGTGTTCGATTTCCATTAATTCAGCTGTGTTGTGTAACGCGCAATTCCCATTGTTGTTATCACAAACTGTACAGTACAATAAATGGTTTTCGAGTAGACGGTCCATTGCTTCTGTTTGTGCTGCTTTTGCTTTGTCTGAAGTTAAGTAAACATCCATGCCGTCTACTGCCTTTGTGGAGCAGGATCGAACTAATTGGCCATTGACCTCTACGATACATGTATCACATGTTTCAATTGGATCAACAGCTGGTACATGACATATTTGAGGATGTGGGATGTCATGTTGATTAATGGTATCAAGGATTGTAGCTCCTTCTTTTACATCATACGATACGCCATTAATTTTAATTTGAGTCAAGGTTACTTCCTCCTTTTGCACGTTGAGACTACTAGACAATATGTTACGCTTAAGACAAAAGGGAATAACAATTAGAGTTGGTTATTTCTGAAAAGTTTGTCTTGTTATCATTGTAATTCCCAATGGTTCTTAAAAGCTACCTCAAAATAGGTAAATTGCTAGATCGTAACAACTTAGCAAAGTCTTTGTTGTGAAAAAATAAAAAAATCCACCATGAAATCGCACGTCTAAGACATGCTAATGATTCATGGTGGATAAAATTCTTAGCAGGCCTTGCTAAAAACTCAATCTACTTTTATTTTTATACAATAGAATTCAAATATTAAAAACACTATGCTTTATATGACATAGGGAACAAAATACATCAATTCCATTTGTGATATAAATGATTATAGCCCTTTCCTTCAAAATGAACAATATTTATCATAAAATTTATTAAATGAGAATTGTTATCAAGAAATATTTTCTCTTTTATTTTTTTTCATGTTGCTATATCATTAACAAACTGTAAGGGTGACCCTCATCTCAATTTACTAAAAAAAGTTAAAATACGATAGGAGAATCATTGCTATGTCTAAAAAAGTACATGAATTTAATGACATGATTCGAAAGTTGCGTAAGGAATTATTCGGTAAAGGACCAGAGCGTATCCATACCGTTTTTGTTGAAAATATGGCTGTATCTACTTTGTATGGAAATATTACCCCAACAGAAAAATTCATTGCCAGTACACCTGAAGGGTTAAAAATGGTACATGCTGCAAGAACAAGTATGATTCAAGATTTATATACGCAATCACCGCCAGAGGGAATGGAAGAATTGATGGGCAGTAAATTGCTTCACTTATTTTCAGATATAAAAATCGAAGAGGATTTTGCGATTTCCGTCTTTGTTTTTGAAAAGAACATCAGTGAGTAGGGGGAATGCCTGATGGATCGAGCGGTAACACGAAAAATTGTCCGTGTGGAAGGGCAGCAAGTAAAAGAAATAGATGATTTGATTGTCTCAGAATACGCTGTTACAGTAAAAATTAATCAGCAAGAATTTGTTACGATGGTGTGTACACCAGAGTATGTGGAAGATATGGTCATCGGTTATTTAGCTTCGGAGCGAGTTATTCGTAGCTATGAGGATATTGAGGAAATTTGGCATCAAGAGAAGGAAGGCTTTGTCCATATAAAAACTAAGCATGTCAATCCCTATTATCAGCAGACGCAAAACAAACGTTATATTACCTCTTGCTGTGGTATGAGTCGACAGGGCTTTGTGTTTACCAATGATGCATTAGTAGCGAAAAAAATGGAAGACGTTCATGTGCAAATAACAACAGAGGATTGCTTCCGTTTAATGCATGCGATGCAGGATGGGGCTGATATTTTTAAGAAAACAGGTGGTGTGCATAATGCCGCACTTTGTGATGTCCATGGCATCGTTTTAACCCGTATGGATATTGGACGACATAATGCTTTAGATAAAATTTACGGCTATTGTCTTCGCCATCATATTCGTATGCAAGATAAGGTTATCGTCTTTAGTGGGCGAATATCGTCGGAGATTCTTTTGAAAGTATCCAAAATTGGCTGTGAAATCGTTTTATCTAAATCAGCACCAACAGAATTAGCCTTGCAATTGGCCGAACAGCTAGGTATTACAACAGTGGGCTTTATTCGCCAGGATTCATTGAATATTTATACACATCCACAACGCATCCTATTACCAACTCAGAATGCACTGAAAGAAGGAGATTAGATGACGGATCTACAAGACCAACTTCACAGACCGTTAAGAGATTTAAGAATATCCGTGACAGATCGCTGTAATTTTCGCTGTCGCTATTGTATGCCAGCAGAAGTGTTTGGTCCAGATTACGCATTTTTACCGTCTGATAAAATATTAAATTTTGACGAGATTGAACGTTTAGTAAAAATTTTTGTGTCGTTAGGCGTTAAAAAGATACGTATTACAGGTGGAGAGCCACTGCTCAGACGGGATTTACCCGAATTAATCGCACGAATTAACCACATAGACGGTGTAGAAGATATTGCCTTAACAACAAATGGTTCATTATTAAAAAAATATGCCCAGCCACTGGCAAAGGCAGGATTATCCCGAGTTTCAATTAGTTTAGATTCACTCAATGATGAACGTTTTTTCGAGATGAATGGTCATCGAGGAAAGGTATTAACGGTGTTAGAGGGAATTGAAAAGGCAGCAGAAGCGGGTTTACAAGTAAAGATAAATATGGTTGTTCAAAAAGGCAAGAATGATCAAGATATTGTCACAATGGCTCAATTTTTTAAAGAAAAACAGCATATTCTACGCTTTATTGAATATATGGACGTAGGTAATTCGAATGGTTGGCGATTAGATGATGTAGTATCTAAAAAAGACATCATTGAGCAAATTCATTCGTTTTCTCCGATACAGCCAGTTGCTCCAAATTACAAAGGGGAAGTAGCAATGCGTTATCAGTATCAAGACGCACAGGGGGAAATTGGTGTCATCTCATCTGTGACGGATTCCTTCTGTTCCACATGTTCTCGTGCGCGTCTCTCTGCAGAAGGAACATTATATACTTGTTTATTTGCTACAGAAGGTACAGATTTAAGAGATTTATTGCGTTCAGGGCAAAATGATGCGGCCATTATGGACTGTATTACAACTGTTTGGACAAAAAGAAATGATCGCTATTCTGATGAACGCAATGAACAAACAATGGCAAAGAGGAAACATGCAAAAATCGAAATGTCTCATATAGGAGGGTAGAGCATAAAACAGAAAAAATCGGCAAAATGATGCCGAATTTTTCTGTTTATTTATGCACAAAAGTGCCACTTTTTCCACCTGTTTTTTCAACAAGGTAGGTTTCTTTAATGACCATTGTTTTATCAACGGCTTTACACATATCATAGAAAGTTAATGCAGCAATTGACACAGCAGTAAGGGCTTCCATTTCAACACCTGTTTTCCCGCTACATTTAACAGTAGCTTGAATATGGAGCTCATAGCCATGTTCTGCTTTTTCATAGTCAAATTGGAGATCTGTGCCTTGAAGCATGATGGGATGGCACATAGGAATGATATCGGCCGTTTTTTTTGCACCCATAATCCCTGCAATTTGAGCAACTTGTGTCGGATCACCTTTTTTAATGCCACCTTGTTGAATGGCTTCATAGACGGCATCAGATAAAGTAATCGTACTGCGAGCAATGGCTATACGTGTTGTGACTTCTTTTGCTGATATATCGACCATTTTGGGACGACCTTCCTCGTTCCAGTGTGTGAAATTATTCATTGTTAGACTCCTTTTTACTAGTTTGTGACCAATCTTGTTGGGCATTGATATTGATAAATGTTAGGCAATTGTCCTCAAAAGGGACATAGCAAACACGAACTTGCTCTAACAGCACTTTCATACTGCGTTTGTTTTGCTCCGTTAACTGTTGCGCCTTTGGTAAAGCGGTGCGCCGATATAATGCAGCTAATGGTTGATCGCGTTGGGCTTGTCTAGGAACAATAGCATCATATTCGTCATTAATTTTACTAAGCATTTTCTCAATAAAATCTGCATTCATATAAGGCATATCGCTCGCTACAACAAAGAACCATTCTACATCAGGATTGGCTTTCATTAAATGGTGCAGGGCAAAAAGAGGTCCTTGATGTGGCTGCTCTTCGATAACCCATTGGACATCTTCCTGCTCAAACATCTGTTGTAGGTGTGCGTTCGTAGCAATGATGAGAGGATCTAGCTGATTTTTTTGTAAGGCTATGAGACTATGTTTATATAAAGGCTGCCCAGCAAACAGTTCAAACATTTTAGGCTGACCGTAGCGAGAGGATAGCCCGCCAGCTAACACAACACCTGCTATTTTCATAAGCGATTCAACTCACCGACAAAATGTTGGACTGTTGGAACAATAAGCTTTGTCATAGCTAGTGTCACTGCATTGGTGGAACCGGGTAATACATAGATAGCTGTTTGCTGACGGCTACCAGCTGTTGCCCGACTAAACATTGCTTTTGGACCAATTTCTTCAAAACTAAGTGTTCGAAACAATTCACCAAATCCCATCATTTCCTTTTCAAAAAGCGGCAGAATGGTGTCATAGGTTTGGTCTCTTGGTGTAAATCCTGTTCCACCTGTGACAATAACGGTATTGATTGTCGGATCACTGCACCAATTCTTCACATGCATGGCGATATCCTGTGGTTCATCCTTTGTTAGTTGATAGTCTCTTACTTCAAATGTAGCTTCTTGAAGCAAGGATTGAATACGCTGACCTGCATGATCATCTGCCTTTGTGCGTGTGTCACTAACGGTTAAAATTGCAACTTGAATGGGTTGCTGGTGATGTGTGGGATGCACAGTAAAAGACCTCCTTCATTCGTGTTTTACTGAAAAACATTGCTTTTATTATAATGCTATAAAGCAAAAGGTCAAACGAAAATTCATAGAAAGAAAGGCCCCATTGTTATGCAAAATAGATATTCTAGACAACAATTATTTAATTCTATCGGACAAGCAGGGCAGCAGTCCATCCAGCAAAAACATGTCCTCATTATAGGTGCGGGTGCATTGGGAAGTGCTAGTGCAGAAGCTCTTGTCCGTGCTGGTGTTGGTAAGCTGACGCTCATTGATCGTGATTATGTAGAATGGAGTAATTTACAAAGACAGCAATTATATACAGAACAAGATGCACAGGAAAAATTACCGAAAGTGATTGCTGCCAAAACAAGGCTCCAAAGTATCAACAAAGAGGTAGATATTCATGTCGCCATAATGGATGCTTGTACAGAGTCACTTCTGCCATTATTAGTAGGTGTCGATGTCATGGTTGATGCAACAGATAATTTTGATGTCCGCTTTGTGATGAATGATCTTGCACAAAAGCATCGAATTCCATGGGTGTATGGCTCTTGTGTTGGTAGCTATGGTGCGACCTATACGATTGTACCAGGTACAACACCTTGTTTGCATTGCTTGTTAAAGGTTATGCCCCATACAGGAATGACGTGTGATACGGTAGGAATTATTAGTCCAACAGTTCAGATCGTTGCTTCCTATCAAGTAGCAGAGGTTTTAAAGCTACTCGTTGGTGATGAAAAGGCCTTACGAAAAAGCTATTTAACATTTGATGTTTGGCAAAATCAACATTATGAAATCAATGTGGAAAAAATAAGGCAGGAGGATTGTCCCTCTTGTGGTAGCAAACCAATCTATCCTTATTTATCCTATGGAAATCAAACGAAATTAGAGATTCTTTGTGGACGAGATGCAGTACAAATACGACCTCCGAAGCCGATTTATTATCAGTTGGAGCAGCTAGCCAACCAGCTTCGTCCCTACGGTGAAATTCAAAAAAATCCTTACTTGCTATCATGTCAAGCCGAGGATTATCGAATCGTTATTTTTCAAGATGGTCGTGTCGTTATACATGGAATACAAGATATACAAAAAGCTAAAAGCATTTACTATCGTTTATTAGGTTAAAGGAGTGTACCGAATGGTAGAAAAAAGACAACCAATTCCTGTGGCAGAAGCTGTTCATCGTGTAATGGATTATGCCTTTCAAGCAAAAAAGGAGCTTGTGCCATTAACGCACGTTCATGGACGTTTTATAGCAGAAGCTATTCGAGCTGACCATGATGTACCTGCCTTCGATCGTTCCCCTTATGATGGATATGCTATTCGTTCTATTGATAGCCGAGAAGCTTCCTCGCAGCAACCAGTCCGTTTTCAGGTCGTTGGGGAAATTGGAGCAGGCTATGTCTATGACGAGGTTGTTGGCGAACGACAAGCTGTCCGTATTATGACAGGTGCGCCTATACCACAAGGGTGTGATGTAGTTGTGATGCTGGAATTAACGTATACGTTTGAGGAAAATGACCAAAAGTATATGTCAATTAAACGGTCATTTGAGGCGGGTACCAATATATCCTACAAGGGAGAAGATGTGCAGCAAGGTGCCATCCTCATTGAACGAGGGCAATATATTAACCCAGGAGTCATGGCCTTACTCGCTACTTTTGGTTATGAGCAAGTGCCTGTTTATCGTAGACCTGTCATTGGTGTGATTGCTACTGGTAGCGAATTACTAGAGCCAGGTGAACCTTTACAGCCTGGTAAAATTCGAAATAGTAATGCGTATATGATGATGGCTCAAATTGAACGTGCTGGCGCAGAAGTAAAATATTTCGGCAAATTAAGCGATGATCTCAATTTATGTATTGAGCATGTGGAAAAAGCCTTACAGGAAGTCGATGTTCTCATTACAACGGGTGGCGTTTCTGTAGGTGATTATGATTACTTACCAGCCATTTATGAAGCGATCGATGCAAAGGTATTGTTTAATAAAATAGCAATGCGCCCAGGTAGTGTGACAACGGTAGCGGCTCGCAGGGGACAATTACTATTTGGACTTTCTGGTAATCCTTCAGCTTGCTATGTAGGCTTTGAGCTATTTGTACGCCCAATTATTCGTACTGCATGTGGCAATCAACAACCACATTTACGTCGAGAGCAAGCGATTTTAGGAGCAGATTTTACAAAGCCTAATCCATTTACACGCTTCGTACGAGCGAGTGCCTACTATGAAAAAGGTCAGTTAGTTGCTGTCCCATCTGGGTTTGATAAATCAAGTGCGGTGTCATCTTTAGCGACAGCCAATGCTTTTATCGTTTTACCTGGTGGCTCACGCGGCTATGAAAAAGGGATGTCAGTAGCAGTCCTATTGTTAGAAGATAAACAAGGAAGTGAGTGGCCTTGGGACAAAATCGAAAAATCCTACAGATAGTTGGCTATCAAAATAGTGGAAAGACGACATTAATGGAGCAACTGATCAAGCAAGCTACAGCAGCAGGATTACGAGTAGGGACCATTAAGCATCATGGACATGGTGGAGTACCACACGTAGATGCTTCGAAGGATAGTGGTCGTCATGAGAATGCGGGAGCAGATGTCACGGCAGTTGCGGGAGCAGGTACTTTACGGATGAGTATTCACCAAAATCATTGGCATCTGGCTGAAATACTAGAAATGTATGCATCCTTTCCACTGGATGTCATTCTAATTGAAGGCTATAAAAAAGAACATTATCCGAAGATCGTGCTCTTACGAACAGCACAGGATGAAGCTTTACTACAACAAGTTTCTAATATTATTTGTGTGCTCTATTGGCCAAGCTATCCACTTGATTCGTCACTAGCTATTCCAGCCTTTTCAATTCATGAAGAAGCACATTATATGAAGTTTTTATGGAAGGAAATGAGGAAACCATCATGACGTCAGCATTATTTGAAATTATTGATAAACCTATTGATGTAGAGGAAGTAAGACAAAAAGTACTTAGTCGAAATACTGGGGCTATTACACTTTTCATTGGCACCGTGCGTGAAATGACGAATGGTAAAAAAACATTGCATTTAGAGTATCAAGCCTATCCTGCTATGGCAATTAAAATGTTTGAACAGATTGCAAAGGAAATACAAGAACAATGGTCAGAAGTGAAAGTGGCCATCACCCATCGTGTAGGTCATTTAGCTATTTCGGATATCGCTGTAGTCATTGCTGTTTCATCACCACATCGTAAAGTGGCCTATAGGGCGAATGAATATGCGATTGACCGCATAAAGCAAATTGTGCCGATATGGAAAAAAGAACATTGGGAGGACGGGACTGAATGGATTGGCGATCAATTAGAAAATGTCCCTTATCCGCAAGGAAAACCTGCCATTCAGGAGGAGGAAAAGTGTGATTAATATTTTATTATTTGCTCACTTACAGGAAGTAGTTGGGAAATCGAAGCTCACGGTAGAGCTCTCAGATGTGTCGGTTGCTCAATTGAAAGAGTGGATGGAACAGCAGTATCCGGAGCTATCATTACAACAAATGATGACAGCCATTAACGAGGAATTTGCGACAGATACAACGATTATCAACTCGGGTGACACGATCGCTTTTATACCACCAATCAGTGGGGGGTGACTGAAAAGAGGTAGTTGGTTGTAACCAACTACCTCTTTTATACTTTCAGGAGATGAATGCTAAGAAGCATAATAAAAGAAATGGCAACCATACACAAAACCCATGTCCAGGCAAGTGTCATGTTCCCTGAATCAAGCGCCATATAAATTGCAAGTGGGGTTGTTTGTGTCTTCCCTGGAATATTTCCCGCAAACATTAGAGTTGCTCCAAACTCACCCAAAGCTCTTGTAAAACTTAAAATTCCACCAGATACTAGTGACTTTAATGCGAGGGGAATGGACACATAAAGAAAGACCTGCCATTCATTTGCGCCATCCATACGTGCCGCGTTTTCGATATCTTTTTCAACAGAGGCAAAGCCAGTTTTAGCGGACTGATACATTAATGGAAAAGCGACGATTGTAGAAGCAATGACGGCTGCCCACCAAGTGAACATGACTGGCTGATCAAAAAGCCACACAATTAAATTGCCTAGCATACTATTTTTTCCGAACAAAACAATAAGCAGGAAACCTACTACAGTAGGGGGTAAAACAAGTGGCAGCAATAACAAGGTTTCAAGCACTACTTTACCTTTAAAATGACGTGTAGCCATCCATTTGCCCATTAGAATACCTGCTACTATCGCCATTATTCCTGCGACAAAGGCAATCTCTATCGAAAGCTTGAGCGGAGACCAAAAATCAACGCTCATCTTTATTGGACTCCTTTAAATCCATATTTTTTAAAGACACTTATGGCCTCATCCGTCTGTAAAAATTGATAAAAATTTTCCGCCTCGTTAGTATGCTTACTAGCTTTTAGGACACCTACAGGATAAATAATCGGCGCGTGCATACCCTGATCCGCAGTGGCAGCGATATCGACTTTATCGGAGACAAGGGCATCTGTTCGATAAACGATTCCAGCATCCACATTTTCTGTTTCGGTATAAGTAAGGACTTGCCGCACATCTTTTGTGTAGACCACTTTCGATTCAAGTAGATCCCAAAGCTGCATATTTTTTAATGTTTCCACACCATACTGCCCAGCAGGTACGGTTTCGGGTGTACCAAGCGCTAATTTCTCTGCTTGCTGTAGATCTTCAAAGGAATGAATTTGTTTCGCATTATGTTTAGGAACGACTAATACTAATTCGTTTGCTAATAAATTGATTCCTTGCTGTCGATCAATCATTCCTTCTTCTACAAGGGTATCGAATTTATCCTCTGCTGCTGACAAGAAAAGATCTACAGGAGCACCCTGTAAAATTTGTTGTTGCAGTGCACCTGAACCACCGAAGTTAAAGTGGATTTTGATGGATTCATGTTCTTTTTCATAAATTGTTTGAAGTTCTTTTAAGGCATCCTGTAAACTAGCTGCCGCAGAAATTGTTAATTCATCAGGTTTATTTGCTGAGACCTCATTTTCTTGGCTACTACAGCCAGCTAATAGACCTCCTAGTATAAACACTGTTGCAAAGAAACTATAAAAGTATTTTCTCATGATGATGGTACTCCTTTTATAACTCGTTATAACAAGACATAACCAATTATAATAAGACATAAGTAAAAAGGAAAGATAGGATTGCTAGAAAACTTCAAGATGTTCATCAGACAATAAATACGTTACCATGTAAAAAGAGGCTTATAGGAGGAGAACTTTTACATGTCACAAGAACAATCCTATACGATTGAAGAAGTCGCACAATTATTAAAGGTTTCAAAATTAACAGTTTATGATTTGGTGAAAAAAGGAGATTTGCCCGTTTTCCGTGTCGGCCGGCAAATGCGGGTAGATCGTATGGACTTGCAAGCCTATATTCAAAAACGTAAAACAGGTACAACTCAAAAAGTGCCCGTGCCAAAGATAGGCAATCAAGCAAAACAATATCCTAAAATTATTATTAGTGGACAGGATTTAGTGTTGGATTTATTAGCAAAATATATTGAGAAAAGACAATCGATTAAAGTATTACGTTCCCATGAAGGTAGCTTTAATGGTGTCATGGCGTTGTATAACGGAGAATGTGATATTGCGAGTTTACATATGTTTGATGGTGATACAGGAGACTATAATACACCCTATGTAAAAAAGATTTTTGTGAGCCATCCTTTCATACTTTTCAATGTCATTTCACGTCGAGCAGGTTTCTATGTTCAAAAAGGAAATCCGTTGCAACTTCAATCATTTGAAGATTTTAAGACTACAGCGTGTAAGCTAATCAATCGTGAGAAGGGCTCGGGTGCTCGGACTTTATTAGATGAACAATTGCGAATTCACCACATCTCACCATCCACTATTGAGGGGTACCATAACGAAGAAATGAGTCATCTTGATGTTGCCTCTGCTGTAGCAAATGGTCATGCAGATGTTGGAATAGGAATTGAAAAAATGGCTAAGCTCATTAATGTCGATTTTATACCTGTAGTAACAGAGCGTTATGACATTGTGTTATTCAAATCACCTGAAAATCAACCATTAATTGATCTAGTGAAGGAAATTTTGACTGCACCAGATTTTCAGGCGGAAGTGGCTGCATTAGGAGATTATGATATTTCACAGATGGGTCAAGTCATGTATGAAACGTTGTAATCTAAAATTTTTCCTTGAGTTTCCCTACAACATCGATTACAATTTTACTGGGAAATTGTATGGTCGTTGTGTTATTCCTACAATGCTCAACGTCAACACAATTTCTATATAATACATGGTGAGATGGATAAATTAGTAGATAAACCTGCTTAGATATTAGCCCGCCATAAAATAGTTTGCGATTTATATGCGCAACTATTTTATGGTGGGCTTTTTATATAGGCTAAAAAATAGGAGTTGAAACATGTGACTTGGTCAGTTTTACACATCATTGGTATTATTGCATACGCGATTAGCGGAGCATTTGTGGCTTTACAGGCCAACTATTCGTTTATTGGTATATTTGTGCTTGGTCTAACAACCTCTTACGGCGGTTCCATCATTCGCAACGTTGTCCTTGATATACCTGTGTCAGATATATGGGAGCGTCATTCCTTACTCGTTGTCCTCATCACGCTAACGACCCTTTTATTTATCAAAAGGGATTGGATACATCACTGGAACCGATGGGGATATTTCTTTGATTCGATTGGCCTTGCTTCTTTTGCTATACAAGGAGGGTTATTAGCAAAAAGCTTGAATCATGATCTAGGCATCATTATCATCGCTTCGATGTTTACTGGTGTGGGGGGAGGAATGATTCGTGATTTATTAGCTGGTCGAACGCCACTTGCATTAAGAGAAGAAATACATGCCGTATTGACTTTTTTATGTGCTCTTTGCATATGGGCAGGGTGGAGCAGCCCTCTTGAGTTGTCGATAATCGTTATTGCCATCGTGCTCATTCGAATGTTATCTGTAAATAATAAATTAAAATGGGAGCATCCTTTTAAACAATCTCACTAGCATGATGTGAAGTGGTGATAAAATAATCAACATTCACAGGAAAAATGGACTAATTGTCGAAGTAGGAGTAGATAACTTTTTCAATATGAATGGGGGAATGAAAATATGACAATAAAACGTTTAAGTGAGTGGCTGCAAACATCAACGAACACGGTCATTTTAACAGGAGCGGGCATGTCAACAGAAAGTGGAATTCCAGATTTCCGTTCAGCATCGGGCTGGTGGAAAAATATTGATCCTCGAGCTGTAGCGACAACTGAGGCATTGACAGAAAATTATTCTTTATTTCATGAGTTTTATAAAATGCGCCTTGAAAATTTAGAAAAAGCAGCACCTCACGAAGGTCATCAAATTTTAGCGGATTGGGAACAAAGGGGAATCGTTTCATTAGTGGCTACTCAAAATGTGGATGGTTTTCATCAATTGGCAGGAAGTCAAAAAGTAGAGGAATTACATGGTTCGATACGTTCCATTCGTTGTCACCGTTGCCAGCAGGCGGCTTCCATGGAGCATTTCTTGAGCAAGGCTAGTTGCAGTCATTGTGGTGGCAAACTTCGTCCAAATGTCGTTCTATTTGGAGAAAGTCTACCGCAAATTAGCTGGCACACGTCAATGGAGGCGATTAAAAAGGCTGAACTTGTCCTTGTCATAGGAACAAGCCTTGAGGTATACCCCGTAAACCAGCTGCCGATGATGACAAGTGGGAAAACCGTTTATATTAATTTAGATATGTCGCAGCATGCAACGCCATTCGATTTAAAAATAGAGGGGAAAATAAAAGAAGTGTTGCAACAATTAGAAGTGTAAAAAGGCGCCCTTGCGAAAACAAGTGGCGCCTAAAACATTTGCGGTAAAAATTCCTTTGTGAATCGTTGATTTTTACGTAGCCATATTTTTAAAATCATCCGATGTGTTAGCAGTCTATGCCTTTTATTTGGCCTTTCCTTTGCTTCTAGTAAGCTTTGAAGTAGAATACAAGTTTCAGTTGCAAAAGCTTCAGGCTCCACGAGAACATCGAGCTTGTAATCGATGAGCTGAGCTGCCTGGACCTTAGTAAGGAGTTGGGCAAATCGCGTATTCATAGCTGCATAATTTTCTTCTAATTCTAGATCGATCAGTTCGTAAAGTGTATGTTCTATTTCAACTTCAAGTTCTTGTAGTAGTTCATTTAATGGCTGTGTCAAAAAATATCACCTCTTTTACACTACTAGATAACCAATAACAGCAAACAATATGCCAACTAACACGGTACTAACGATATAGCTAATGACCTGCCCCCATTTTTGCTGTTCAATCAGCTGGAGTGATTCAAATCCAAAAGTGGAGAATGTCGTATAGGCTCCTAAAAAGCCAATGCCAATCAGTTGCCATAACCAATCACTAAGCTGTAGAGCAAATACAAGTCCAAGTGCAAACGAACCTGTACTATTGATAATAAACGTTGCCCACGGGTATGGATGTGCTAGTAATTTACCTAGATAAAATCTTGTAAGAGCACCAAAGAATCCACCTATTCCTACAAAAATCATACTACATGCCCCCTAGCCACTCGAATTCCGAGCCATGCACAAGCTAGTCCACCTACGACACTAACCACAACATAAAGTATAGCCTGAAGCCACTCGCCATTTTCTAGGAGTAATAGTGTCTCTAAGGAAAATGTCGAAAAGGTGGTAAAGGCGCCACAAAAGCCCGTACCAATCCCAAGTACAATTGGTGTGCGCTTTGTAAAAGAAGTAAAAAGCCATGCTAAGCAAAAGCAACCAAGTAAATTGATAAACAGTGTCGTTAAAGGAAATGGTCCTGTATTTGGAATAATAACACTAAGACTATACCGACTAATGGCACCAAATATACCGCCAATTCCTACAGCTATAAATGACTTCAAAGTAAAGACCCCTAACTAAAAATGACTATAGTGAAAGTGTAGCATGAGTAGAAAATTTTAGAAATATTTCTACTCAACAACGCCGATCTATGTCCCTAAAACTAGCTTTTATCTGTATATAATGTTTAGAAGCTGTTTAGAAGGGAAGGGAAATTTTGATTTGGCTCTTTAATATATCAAAATATTAAATATGATGAAAGAGTTTTCATTTAAATAAGATTCTTAAAAACGTTGACATGGCATTCGCCGTTTACGGAATACCCGTTAACGGCTTAACCGGAAACGGAAACCCCGCCACTACTAAGTAATAAATAACTAAATAATAAATAACTAATGATGATGATATATAAGGATTAGAAAGATGGAAGAAGATTGCGGCAAACATTGGCATCATTTTATGGCGTATTATCGGGGTATTTTTTATTGCATGTTTTTAATTTCAGCCTTTAGGTTAATGTAAGCAATCATCAATTATTGTAAAGTTATAGTCGATACTCAACTAACATATCTGCCTTTTGGTTCCATAAAGCAATTCAATGCTTTAAAGCGATAACTATTTTCTAGGAATGATAAAAAATTACAGGAGGATAGTTGACAAATATTTCTATAGTGTGATAATCTTCAAGAACACTATAACAAATCAACCAAAGGAGGGCATGACAATGTTAATTTTACCAGTATCATATTCATTCACAGTTACATACATTGTCCATGCCTAACGTTTATTTAAGATTGCAGAAAAAGGTATGGATTCCGTTCTGCCTTTTATAAGAGACACATGCTCTTTGTAGGGTATGTGTCTTTTTTGGTGCCTAAAAAGGTTGTAGTGAAAATAAAAAAGGAGTGTATGTATATGCGAAACACAGTACAACGAATGATTTTCAAAAAGGAATTTCTTGAAAGTGGGTAGCTATCCGCAACAGTACGGAAGAAAGAGGGTTATGATGAATGTTTGACGTTTTAAGTAAATTAGGCTGGTTCTTTAAAAAATATTGGAAGCAATATACAGTTGCGATAGTGCTGCTGATGATTGCCAGTGGGCTGGAAGTTGTTCCTCCCTATTTGCTCGGTACTATTATCGATCTGTTGACTGCAGGAGAAATGACGCCAGCAATTTTAACAAAGTATATATTAATTTTCATTGGGATTATTATTGGGGGATATCTATTAAATTTTGTGTGGCAATTCCGACTATTTGAAGGGGCTATAAACCTGGAGAAAATTTTACGTCGCAATTTAATGCAGCATTTTTTACGGATGACCCCAACGTTTTATGAGAAAAACCGCACAGGGGATTTAATGGCACGTGCAACAAATGATTTAAATGCCGTCTCCTTAACAGCAGGCTTTGGTATTATGACGTTGATTGACTCAACGATTTATATGGGCTTTATCATTTTTGCGATGGGCTATATGATTTCGTGGAAGCTAACATTTTTTGCGATGTTGCCTGTACCTATAATGGCCATCCTAATTCAATATTTAGGGAAAATCGTTCATGAGCGCTATATGAAGGCACAAGATGCATTTGGTGAGCTGAACGATAGTGTACTTGAATCTGTAGCGGGCGTGCGAGTGGTGCGTGCCTATGTGCAGGAAAAAAAGGATGAGGCTAATTTCGCAGATATGAGTGAAACAGTCTATGCGAAAAATATTCATACAGCTAAAATTAACGCTTTATTTGGTCCAATAACAAAAGTTGGGACTGGGATTAGTTATGTTGTAGCGCTTGGCTATGGAGCTTACTTAGTGTCAACGGAGGCCATGACTGTTGGGCAACTGGTCACATTTAATGTCTATTTAGGGTTAGCTGTTTGGCCAATCTTCGCCATTGGAGAGTTAATCAATGTAATGCAGCAAGGGAATGCCTCACTTGATCGGGTGCAGGAAACATTGAACTATGAAGCGGATGTTCAAAATATTCCGAATCCACAAATGATTGCGACACCTAAAGCAATTGGTTTTGATGATTTAACATTCCAATATCCAATGAGTCAGGTGAAAAACCTACAGCAAATTTCACTATCATTAAAAAAAGGCCAAACGCTTGGCATTGTTGGTAAAACTGGAGCGGGGAAAACAACGTTCCTACGCCAATTATTACGAGAATATCCAATCGGTCAGGGTCAGCTTTTGATTGATGGTATCGATATTACGGCTCAAACGAAGGAACAGATTCTTGATTGGATTGGTTATGTACCACAAGATCATGTACTTTTCTCTCGTACTATCCGTGAAAATATATTATTTGGGAAAGAAGATGCGACCCAAGCTGAATTGCAGCAGGCCATTCGTGCCGCGTATTTTGAAAAAGATCTAGAAAACTTACCAATGGGTCTTGAAACACTTGTTGGGGAAAAAGGTGTATCTCTTTCAGGCGGTCAAAAACAACGTGTGTCTATTGCTCGTGCGTTGATTAAAGATCCTGAAATTTTAATGCTTGATGATTCGCTTTCCGCTGTCGACGCGAAGACAGAGGCAAGAATTATTGAAAATATTCAGCGTGAACGTCATGGTAAAACGACGATTATTACGACGCATCGCCTATCAGGCATCCAACATGCTGATGTCATTATCGTATTGGATGATGGGCAAATAGTAGAGCAGGGAACACATGAGGAACTTCTTTCACAACAAGGATGGTATAAAGAGCAATTTGACCGTCAGCAGCTAGAAGGAGGTGCCTCATGAGTACGAGTCAACGTTTAACTCGCTATGCGATGTATTTTAAAAAGCCAATACTTCTTGGCTTGTTCTTCCTAACAATCGCCGTTTTTACGGAGCTTGTTGGGCCATTTATTGCCAAACATATTATTGATCATTACATGACGATAGGTCATATTGAAATCAAACCGATAACATGGTTATTACTAGTTTATTTACTGTTAGCCATTGCAACAGCCATATTACGCTATTTTATGTATATTTATTTACAAATTGGCGCGAACCGCGTCATCCAAAAATTACGGAAAGATGTCTTTGAGCATATTCAAACTTTACCAATTCAGTACTTTGATAATTTGCCTGCAGGTAAAATTGTGGCGCGCGTAACAAATGATACAGAGGCGGTTCGTAATTTATATGTGCAGGTACTTTCCAATTTTGTAACGAGCTTTATTTCGATCATTGGCGTGTATATCGCACTCTTTATTTTAAATTGGAAAATGGCGATGCTTGCTTTAACAATGATTCCGATTGTTTACTTATGGATGATTTTATATCGAAAGTTTGCTTCAAAATATAATGACGTCATTCGTACGAAAATCGCAGATATAAACGCTATGATTAACGAATCCATTCAAGGTATGACAATTATTCAGGCGTTCCGTCGTGAGCAACAAATGACCAAGGAATTTGATGACATGAATAATGAGCATTATGCTTATGAACGTAAGCTACTAGTGCTTGACTCAGCCACTTCCTTTAACCTGGTGAATACGTTAAGGCTCATCATGTTTACGGTCTTTATTTTCTACTTTGGTACGCAATCATTTACAGCAACTCAAGTGATTTCCGCAGGGACATTATATGCGTTTGTCGATTATTTAACAAAGCTATTTAATCCGATCACGAATATTGTAAACCAATTTTCACAGCTTGAGCGTTCACTTATTGCTGGTAAACGTGTCTTTGAGGTACTAGATACGGATGGTGAGCCTGTTTCTGAAAAGAGCTTACCAAGATATAAAGGAAATGTGGTCTTCGAAGATGTTTCCTTTGCTTATAAGGATAATGATTATGTATTGAAAAACCTATCATTTAAAGCGCATCAAGGTGAAACCATCGCTTTAGTTGGACATACGGGCTCTGGGAAAAGTTCCATTATGAACTTACTATTCCGCTTCTATGATCCATCGAAAGGGAAAATCACAATCGATGGCATTGATATCACCTCTGTTCCTCGTCAAACGATGCGTGAACATATGGGGATTGTGCTACAGGACCCTTATTTATTTACAGGCACGATCGCCTCCAATGTGAGCTTAAACAACCCTAACATCTCACGTGAAAAAATTGATGCTTCTTTAAATGCAGTCGGAGGAGAACGTGTTTTAGCCAACTTACCAAATGGTTATGATGAGCCAGTTATTGAGAAGGGGAGTACGTTATCATCAGGACAACGTCAGTTGATTTCCTTTGCACGAGCACTTGCCTTCGATCCAGCGATTTTAATATTAGATGAAGCGACTTCGAATATTGATACGGAAACGGAAGAGATTATACAGCATGCCATGGACGTTCTTAAAAAAGGACGAACAACATTTATTATTGCCCATCGACTTTCTACAATTAAAAATGCGGACCGTATCCTTGTGCTTGATCGAGGGAAAATTGTTGAGAATGGTACACATGATGAGCTACTAGCCCTTGGCGGTATTTATGACAAAATGTATCAAATGCAAGCAAGTTCCTTACAGTAATACTGGATGAAAGAGCCCCACTTCATACATGGAAGTGGGGCTCTCTTGTTTATCTTACATATTTAAAGACATTCACAAAGAATAATAGGACGGACAGCGCTACAGCAATGCCACCACCTGATACAAATAATTCAAATAACCAGCGTGGTACATCAAGATAGACCATCATCATGCCAACAAGGAGGAATGGTAAACCAATATTATAAAGCCAAAATTGTGCCTTAGCGAGACCAGTTTCTGCAGCTTCTTTATACGTTGAATAAATTAAACCTATGAATCCAGTAGTCAGCCAACCTACCACACCGATATGAGCATGTGTCGCCTTCCATTGAAGTTGAACAGTATAATGCATAAACAGGCCAAAAGCAAAAACAATCAATAAATAAAAGACTGAAACCTTTATCCATTTAGCACCCATCATCCACAACTCCTTTCTTGAAAGTCTTTTTAGCTAGCTGCTACAGTATATTCTTGTCAAATTAAAAAGATGCTTGTGTAAATTTGAAAATAATTGTTGTTTGCAGGGGAAAAACCGAAATTGTTCATCAAGTTTGAAGATTAGTATAGTCTTCTTTTCTATTGGGAATTTTCTTGTAATATGTAAACTTTTTCTCGAGTTCTGCGTTGTATAGGCAGAAGGGAGGTAGACATGGCAAAGCAATCATTGAATGAGTTTCTACAGCAAGTAGGAACTCTGTTATATCGTTATTTAAGAAAACGTGGATTAGCCCATGAGGATGCGGAAGATATCGTCCAAGATACTTGCTATAAGTTTTTATTACATAAAAATGGGATTCAGTCAGATAAAGCAATGAGCTGGTTATATCGCGTGGCAACCAACCAATTTTATGATCTCAAAAGAAAGGAAAAGCGCCATCCAACAACAGAATATGATGAATTTCAATTGACCTCATTAATAAATATTCCTGAATTTCAGGTTTTAAAAAAAGAAAAATTAAAGGACATAAGAGACACGCTTGACACGTTATCCATCTTGCATCAGGAAGTATTAATCCTCAAATATGAGCTGGGATTATCATATAAGGAAATTTCAGCATTAATGAATAAAAATGAAAACACTTTAAAAACGCATGTGAGACGAGCTAGGGAAGAATTTACTGTACGATTTAAGGAGGATATTTATTATGAATAAAGAACACCATAATTTTTTATTTGATGATAAACAAACGAAAAAAATAATGAGAAAGGCAAGGTTTTGGTCAACAATAAAAATGATTGGCATCACACTGATTGTTACGCCTATTGTTCTAATAGCATTTTGGTATGGTCTTAGACATTTATCGTTAAACAGTGCTCAAAAAGTAAGTGATGACATTTATTTATTTAACGAAATAAGTGCTCCTAATGTTCAAATTAGTAATCAGATGTATGACGATAATTTACTCGGAGGAAAAATAATAACAACGACCTATAAGGTGCTCGGAGATCAGCATCGACCCTATATTTGGACACCTATCGAAAGTGATTATAATTTATTTGGAAAACTCGCATTCACTTCCTTTTCTAACTCAATTCAAATAGAAGGTTCAGAATCACTGGCAGAAACACACCAAATAGAACGGTTTAATAACTACACAGGTGATCGAGAAATGTTGTTTTACCATCCTAAGATTTCCTACGATCAATACAAAGATAAAATAAGTGAACTGAAACAATTGGAGAACAATACTTTAGTAGAATTAGCCATCTCTTTTGATAATGCCTATAGTTTTGATGAAATTAAAAGCAAGCTGCCCACTGAAGTGCAAGTAGATTGGTGGTGGGTGGATGCCTATACAGATGATACTTTAGATTTTTTTCAGCAAGGACAGAATACAATTCCAGCCAACTACCCATACATTTATGGTTTCCAATCAGAGCAATCAAAACCAAAACCTCGCCGTTCTTCAAGCAACGAGGTTGACACCTTTATTCGAAACATTGAGCTACTTCGGGAAAGTAAAAATTTTGAGTGGGAAACAAACGAGGTTTATCAAGCTTTAATAGGGGAAAATGGAACCTTGGAGACAAGTGATGTGAAAATAATTGGGGCAGTCGTAACTGGCACACCCGAGCAATTACAGTTATTACAAGGAAAATCCTATATTAAAGCATCTACCTTCGGGGTAATATCCAACCAAAAATAGAGAATGTAAGAGATCAAATAGTTCATTAAAAGGTAAAGCTTATTTTAGCCATTCATAAAATAAGCTTTTTCTGTGAAGTCAATTTAGTTTACAATTAAATAGTTTAATATTAAACTATTTGTAAATGAACAATAAGGAGATGTTGATAAATGACTAAACTACAAGATAAAGTAATTATCATTACTGGTGGTGCGGGTGGCATTGGTAGTGGGATGGCAAAAGCAATGGCAAAGGAAGGGGCCATCGTTACAATTGTTGATTTAAACAGGCAAGCGGGCGAGACAATGGAAAAAGAATTGCAAGCAATCTCTCCGAAATCTATGTTTTTGCAGGCAAATTTAATGGAACGCGATCATTTACCAAAAATTATTGATACAGTCGTAGAAAAATACGGTAAACTAGATGTGCTAGTTAATAACGCTCATGCTTCAAAACAAGTTACAATAGAAGAAATAACACAAGCAGATCTTGATTTATCATTTGGGACAGGCTTTTATCCAACCTTCTACTTAATGCAAGCAGCACTACCACACTTAAAAGAAACAAAAGGTAATATTATTAACTTTGCATCTGGTGCAGGCATACAAGGACATGAGACACAGGCAGCGTATGCAGCTGCTAAGGAAGCCATCCGAGGCATTTCTCGTGTAGCGGCAAATGAATGGGGTCGTTATGGTATTAATGTCAATATCATTAGTCCACTTGCTGATTCACCAGGTGTTCAGGCATGGGCAAAAGCACAGCCAGAGTATTATGAAGCGGTAAGAAGTAAAATCCCGCTAGGTCGTTTCGGTAATGTTGAGGAAGATATCGGCCGTGTAGCTGTTTTCTTAGCATCCGATGATTCTCAATACATTACGGGTCAAACGATTATGGTGGATGGAGGTTCACTAATGCTTCATTAATTCTCGACGTTGAGGAGGATTTTTTTGAAACAGACAAATATTTTTAAACTGATTCATATGATTGAACAGGTGAATAATGCCAACATTATACGTTTTACAAAAGCGTTTCCATATCCTTTAGGGATTTCACCCATTTTAGTTTTAAATGAGCTACATGTGAAAGGCCCTCAAAAACAGGCAGAATTAGCTGAAACAATCGGCTATACAAAAGGAGCCATGACAAGCATTGCAGAAAAGCTGGTCAAGCTTGGCTTAGCTGAAAGACTGTATGATCCATCTGACCGTCGCACTATTCGCTTACAAATTACAGACGAGGGTCAAGAGGCCTTGGCAAAGGCGCAATCCATTGGAAAAGAAGTCTTTGTACAGCTTTTTGACGTATTAGATGAAGAGGAAATTGTCCAATATTTGCAGATTCAAGAGAAATTAGTACAGGGCATTCAAGAGAAAAACGAGTAGCGAAACATAATTTAGAAAAACGAAATCAACTCTCCTCTATCAACTTCTAAGAGGGGAGTTGATTTTCTTTTAGTTGAATTTTTAGGTTAAACGATCGAGGCGGATAGGCTGCTCAAACTAGCGGATAGAATTCAAAAAGTGACGGATAGAAAGAGTATTTCAGAGGATAGCGCCCACTTTTTTACTCGATAGAATTGCTCAGAGCGGATAGAATTCAAAAAGTGACGGATAGAAAGAGTATTTCAGAGGATAGCGCCCACTTTTTACTCGATAGAATTGCTCAGAGCGGATAGGCTGCTCAAACGAGCGGGTAGAATTCAAAAAGTGATGGATAGAAAGAGTATTTCGGAGGATAGCGCCCACTTTTTACTCGATAGAATTGCTCTGAACGGATAGGCTGCTCAAACGAGCGGGTAGAATTCAAAAAGTGATGGATAGAAAGAGTATTTCGGAGGATAGCGCCCACTTTTTACTCGATAGAATTGCTCAGAGCGGATAGGCTGCTCTATTTACCTAATAAAACGATTGCACCCAATCATTCGATTAAAAGCCAATTGTAAAATAGTTGAATTTATTGAAAATTGTCCGAGTTCATTTTATAATCAATATACGGTTCTATTATAGAGACATTCGAGGTGTGAAATGACATTAAAAACATTAGATAACTCATTAGAGGTTCTCAAATATTTTAATAAGGAAAATCCGACGTGGGGTGTACGAGAGTTAGCGAAAGAGATGAATATTAGCCATTCAATTATTTATCGGATTTTGGCGACTTTCGAAAATCAAGGCTTTCTGATTCAAAATCCTGAAACGAAAAAATATGAATTAGGGCTCCGATTTTTGGAATATGGCCAAATGGTCAAAGATAAATTAAATCTTTCTGATTTTGTTTTACCGATTATGAAGAATCTTGCAGAGGCTATCAAGGAATCGGTATTTTTAACTTGGTTAGATGGGACAGATGGCGTCACAGTGGAAATAGCTGAGAGCTCTCAAACGATTAAATTTTCGGTGTCAATTGGCACACGCACACCCTTACATATTGGGGCATCTTGTAAAACCATTATGGCTTTTCTTCCTGAAGAGAGGAAAAAAGAAATTATGGACCATGGCATGAAAAGATTAACCCCAGAAACGATTACTGACCCTGCTGAAATGTTAGCTGATTTAGAGAAAATACAACAGCAAGGCTGGTGCTTTACAACGGGAGAATATTCTCATTCTGTATTTGGGCTTGGTGTACCTCTTTTTAATAGTAAAAAAGAAGTCATTGCCTCATTAACGATTGCAGGTCCTATTTATCGTAAACCAACCGAGGAAAAGCTTCCTGAAATGATTAATGTTCTGCAATATGGTGCGATGAATATCCAACGTTATTTCGATCAATACAGCTTTAAGTTCTACCATGAATAAACAAAAGGCTCAAGATAGCTAATAACTATCTTGGGCCTTTCCTTTAGAGAATTCTTTGAATTTCTTCATGAGGGATACAGCTGTGTCGATTTCTTCAAAAGTGTTAAAATAGTGCGGCGAAAATCGAGCCATTTTTTGAATGTGATTGCGCTCCATAATGGTATTCGCCATAAAAGTTCCAGCTTCAATGATGACACCATGTTGTGCTAAATAATTCGTGATATCATCGGGAGAAAGCCCCTCAATATTAAACGGTGTAATTGATAATCGATAGTCACTATTTTGTGGACCATATAAAACAATACCTGGAATGGTTTCAAGTTGTTCAAGCAAATAGTTAGTTAGCTGTTTGACACGCTCATAAATGTGATGAATACCGATAGCATTTGCATAATCAATGGCTGCTCCTAAACCTAAAATACTTGGAATGATCGGACAGCCTGGCTCAAAACGTTTAGCTGTCTCTAAAAATGAATAAGTATTGTTTTGATAATCCCATTGTGTACTACCCCAACCAATCATAAGAGGCGTCAGTGTGGATATAAGCGCTTTTCGTACATAAAAAATTCCTGATCCTTCAGGGCCACGAAGCCATTTTCGCCCACAAGCTACTAAAAAGTCACACCCAAGCTCTTTGACATGGAGTGGGGTTAAACCAACTGTTTGATTGGCATTAATCAATGTCAGTACATTGTGCTGCTGTGCGAACTGACATATTTTCTTAGCAGGCTGAAGGGCACCTGAGGCATTGGACATATGGGCAAAAGCAATTAGTCTTGTTTGTGGTGTGATGAGCTGCTCGAGTGCTTGTAAATCCACCATATAATCTGCATTCGTTTTCAACACTTTTAAGTGAACACCTTGCTGCTGAAGGGCAAGCCAAGGCACATAATTACTTAACATTTCTGTATCGAGTACAATGACCTCATCACCTTGTTCCCACTGCAAGCCACCTGAAACATAATTAATAGCCATGGATCCATTGGGCACAAAGGCAATTTCTTCTTGCTCCGCGCCGATAAACAAAGCAGCCTTCTCTCGAATTTTCTCTACTTGTTCATACGTTTCTTGACGAAAAGATGGTAAATAGGGGCCGATACTTGCTTGTTTTTGAAGATAGCTCGTCATCTCATCTACTACTGGCTGTGGCATGGCAGAAGCAGCAGCTGTGTTTAAATACATATAATGCTCAAGAAGCGGCATATCTTTTTGTATTTTCATCATATCGATCATTGTGCTCACCAGCCTTATAGGATTATTAATTCCTTCGTATAGTTCATTAAATTCTCATAGCCATTTTCTGTAACAATGAGATTATCCTCGATCCGCACACCACCCACATCCTGTACATAAATACCTGGCTCGACCGTAAATGCCATGCCTGATTTCAACACTAAGTGATTACGCTGCATTAAATAAGGTTCTTCATGTGCACTTAAACCAATGCCATGCCCTAGTCGATGTGTGAAGTAGTCACCATAGCCAGCACCACAAATAATTTTTCTTGCAATATCATCGATGTCATGTGCTGTCATACCTGGTTTTATCGCAGCTATTGCAGTTTCATTCGCTTGTTTAACAATATTGTAGATTGTTTTTAATGTTGGTGAGACATCCCCTAAAGCGATTGTTCGGGTCATATCAGCTACGTAGCCCTTATAAATTGCACCAAAGTCAATGACGATTAATTCACCTATCTCTATTTTTTTTGTGCTAGCTCTGCCATGGGGAAGTGCACCGCGATAACCTGAAGCTACAATGGTGCCAAAAGGTGTTCCTTCTGATCCACGTCGTCTCATTTCATATTCTAATTGTGCTGCTACTTCCATCTCTGAAACGCCAGCTTGAATAGTTGGTAATGTAGCTTCAAGACTTTCTTCAACAATTTGTACTGCCTGTCGCATAAATGTTATTTCATGGTCATCTTTTTTCATCCGTAGTTCACGAATGGAATCACCGATATCACATAAATTGTCATATGTAAGCTTTTCGATGGCTTTCTGCTCCTTGACGTGCATAGTGTCAAACTCTACGCCAAGTGTGTGCAATGCTCCAAGCTCATTTTTAAGTTGCTGGATGGCCTGTTCCGGTCCTTCCTCATCTGAATAAGATAAGATAGCACCACCATTATTTGCATCTACTTTCGTTAACTCTACCTGTGGTACTAGAAAAAACAATTGATTGTTAGCGGTAATGACAGCTAATGTTAAGCGCTCACTTTGCTTTAATTGGAGACCTGTAAAATAATACATGTTCGAACCAGGCACTAGGACTGCTAGATCTATTTGCTGTTGCTGCATGCGAGAAACTAGCTTCTCTCTTCTTTTTTGAAACATTGATATTCCTCCTACCTATTAACTAGATTAATTGTTTCTTATATAGAGACGTTGTATCTGAAAGTAGTATATATCAATAATAATGAATTTTCAATAAATGAAGGAAATAGATAAACTAAAAGGAAGTTAATTTACAAATGAGGGAATAGTATGCTGTGAATTTAGTAAATACTAGTGTACGTCTTTTTTTCGTTCATTATGCATATAAGTAGACTAGATAAACTTTTTTCCAACTTAATACGTCAAAAAGAGGGGCAAAATTGTTAAGCAAGAGAGGACTTATGTATGGAAAAAAACATGAAACGCTCTAAAGAGAAAAAGAGCAAGAAAAAAATATGGCTGTGGATAGTCGGTAGCCTATTAGCAATTTTTTTAATTTTTATAGGGACTGCCTACTTTACCATCCAAAAAACCATGAATAAAATAAATACACCACTTATTCAAACAACAGATGCAGCACAACCAGAAGAAAAAACAGTGATCAAAAAAGAACCATTCTCGGTTCTGATGCTTGGGGTCGATGAACGTAAAGATGATAGTGGTCGTTCAGATACGATGATTGTGATTACTGTGAATCCAGAAAAGCAGACGATGAAAATGCTTAGTATTCCCCGTGATACTCGTACAGAAATTGTTGGTCATGACACCGTTGATAAAATTAATCATGCCTATGCCTTTGGTGGCGTTCCGATGGCTGTGGATACGGTGGAGAATTTTTTAAATATACCAATTGATTACTATGTATTTATTAATATGGAGGGCTTTTTGCAAATTATTGATACGCTTGGTGGTGTAACGATCAATAATGATATGGATTTAACCTATGACGAATACCATTACCCAGAGGGTGAAATTACGTTAAATGGTAATGAGGCGCTTATTTTTTCTCGTATTCGTTATGAAGATCCCCGTGGTGATTTTGGTCGTCAAATTCGACAACGTCAAATTATTGAAGCTGTTATGAAAAAAGCCTCCACGCCATCTACATTATTAAAGGCAACAGATATGCTTAATGTGTTAGGCGATAATGTTCGCATGAACTTCTCAGTCAAAGACCTGATCCAGCTACAAAGTATTTATAAAAAAATGGATAAGGATATTGAGCAAATATCGTTTGAACAGGGAGAAGGTCAAAGGATTAATCGTATTTGGTACTACATTCCGAATGAGGAAGAGCTTCAAAAAATACAAACAGATCTAAACAATCATTTAAAAAGCAAGTAAGCTTGGTGCTTACTACACGTAGTGTCAACAAAGTAAATTTTTCGGCCATGAAGGGAGGGAGATGAATGAATGGGAGGACCCAGGTGCTTAGGTATACAGCGCTTAATCAGTGCATGCAAAGCTATGTACCTAAACGCAAAGTGCGAAGAAATCCAGTCCAATCAGCTATTAGAGGCCTACAACTATTATGTTTAAAATTGTATATGTAAAGATAAAAAATCATTCAGGTAGGGTGCATGCCTAGTTGAATGATTTTTTTTTAATGAATAGAGCTAGTTCATTTTTCAATGTAGCTTGAAAAATCAGAAAATTAAATGTATACTGATATTAGAAATGGTTAAAAGGAGTGATTGTGATGATTTTTGGCACAATATTATTAGCATTTGCACTACCAGTAGGTATCGTATTAGCAGTCGATTTATTAAACGAGCAGCGTCTCTCTGCTACACAATCCAACCATTCATAATGATTACACAACAGAAGGATAAATACTAGACAATGTTACGTTGTAGCAATTGTCTTTTTTTTTGATTTGGAAACAATTTGCGTGATTCATTCGTCAATAGTATATAGAAAATGTTATACTATTAAAAAAACAGTATCGGGGAATGAGCATGCAAGAGGAAAAAACAACAAATTTAAAAAAAGAAATACTATCCTACATCAAGATTATTGTCATTACGGCTGTTGTCGTTTTTGGCTGTAAGCAGTTTTTATTTGCGCCAATTAAGGTGCAGGGAGCTTCGATGTACCCGACGTATCATGATAAGGATATTATTATTGTAAGTAAAACAAGTAAAATTGAACGATTCGATCAAATTGTTTTCCAATCTCCTACCGAGGATGAACTCTATATTAAAAGAGTAATAGGTCTTCCAGGGGATAAAGTTGAAATGAAAGATGATGTATTGTATGTAAATGGGAAAGCATACAAAGAAGATTATGTTAATCGTGAAACAGATGATCCTAATCAATTACGCATTACAGAAAATTTTACTTTGGAACAATTAGTTAATGAAAAAGAAGTACCAAAGGGCATGTATTTTGTGCTTGGGGACAACCGTTTAAAAAGTTTTGATAGTCGCCACTACGGTTTAATTTCAGAGGACGCTGTTTATGGTGAATCTAAAGCAATACTATATCCATTTAGCCATTTTCATATCGGTTCAAAATAATGAAAAAGAGGCCACTCCTTTGAGTGACCTCTTTTAGTTTTTTGGTAAATCTGTACAGCTCTTATACGTAGGGTAATAGACACAAACTCTTGAATTTTCAACAGTTTCTTTTATAGGCAATACCTTACTTTTCACGGGAGAGCTAATAGCTGGTTCTTCGATTGTGAGCTCTTCTACTACTAATTCTACGCCATAAAATAGTATTAAAAAATAGCAGACAAATCCTACTATACGCAAACAATCACCTCGTAAAATAGTTAGTATATGTTAATATGTATGGTCAAATTCATTAAAATATAAGCGGAATTTCGAAATTTTCTCTCGATTCGGCAGTTTTATAAGATCATTTAATTCTATAAAAAAAGCTATTGTCAACGAAATTTTGATGTGCTACTATAGCTAAAGTAAATATTTGATCTGTATAACCTCAATAATATGGATTGAGGGTCTCTACCAGGAACCATAAAATCCTGACTACAAAACTTTGCTTCATTTTTGTAGTCAGGATTTTTTTATGTTGATTCAGCCGTTAGTTTGTAGCGTACCGAAGCGTACCTTGCGGCGTAATGCATAAAAAAATCTCCTGCAAAAATGAAAGTGTAACGAAAGGGAGATTACGATGAATTGGAGAGTTTATATTCTTGCGGTGACTACCTTTGCAGTAGGGTTAGTTGAATTAATTGTTGGTGGGATACTGCCAAATATTGCAGAGGATTTACATGTATCTTTAGCAACAGCTGGGCAATTAATTACGATTTTTGCACTGGTTTATGCTATTTCTGCGCCTGTCCTGTTATCCTTGACAGCTAAGGTGGAAAGGAAGCGCTTATTCTTAATATCATTATTTATTTTCACGTTAGGTAACTTAATGACCTTCTTTAGTACAACGTTCATTATTGTGCTAATTGCCCGTATTTTCACAGCGATGAGCACAGCATTAGTCATTGTATTATCTTTAACGATTACGACAAAAATTGTTGAGCCTAAACATCGTGCCAAGGCGTTAGGACTCGTTTTCATGGGTGTAAGCTCTGCGCTTGTCATTGGTGTACCAATGGGTATTTTTATAACAGAAGCTTTCGGTTGGCGAGCTATATTTTTAGGCATTAGCATTCTGTCAACACTTTCCATGATTTTAATTGCCTTATTACTTGAAAAAATGCCAATCGGAGAAGTAGTGCCACTGAAGGCACAAATCAAATCTTTAGCTAATTTAAAAATCCTTACAGCTCAGTTAACTACGTTGTTTATGCTAGCAGGACATTACATGCTCTACGCTTATTTAACACCTTTTTTAGTAGAAGCATTTGATATGAGTCCTTCATGGATTAGTATTTGTTACTTAATCTTCGGTATTGCCTCTGTTAGTGGGAACGCAGTAGGAGGCTGGGTGAGTGATAAAATTGGCACGAGTAAAGCCATTATTTTGATTGTGTCTGCCTTTGCTATAGTTTTATTCAGTATTCCTTACACGATCATTGCTTTACCGCTATTTTTAGTGTTTACAGTTTTATGGGGTGCATTAAGCTGGGCATTGACACCACCATTACAAAATTATTTAATTCAAACTGATCCTAAATCATCCGATATTCAGCAGAGCTTAAATACAGCTGCCCTTCAAATTGGGATATCCATTGGATCAGCAGTTGGAGGCGCCATGTTTGCTTTGACTGATTCTGTTATGCATTTAGCGAGCTTTGGAACGATTCTAGTTCTCTGTGCATTAGGTTGTGCTATTTTCTCTATTAAAAGAGCGCCACTTGGACAGGAGCAGCATGGAGATTATCAATCAGCCCACCACAACTCATAATAGAAACAACCTAAAAGGTATTGGGGAAGCTATCTCCAATACCTTTTTAGCTTGATTTAGCAGAGGTTTTGGATCTATTAACTGCAATTATGCTAAGACTTAGTTTGATTGAATCTATGTTTGTATCTCTTTCAAAATTAATTTCTCTATGAATTCTAAGCATACTCTAAATACATATGGAATAGATTGTTGTAGTTAATGAATTTTATAGGAGTTTGAGATTTAAGTGCGCTTACTATTTTCAAGAAAAATAGTAGGAGCTCTTCAAATCTTGTAAATGGAAGGAGAACCCAATGACTGAATATCATCAACAATCGTCTGCTGAAGTCATGAAGATATTGAGCGTCACCCCACAAGGCTTGACCGATGATGACGTCCAAAAAAGGCAACAGGTCTATGGCTATAATGTATTAGAGGAAGGTAAAAAAACAAGTACGTGGGCTGTATTTTTCGGACAATTTAAAGATTTATTAGTTATTATATTACTCGTTGCGGCCTTCGTTTCATTTCTACTAGGGGAAGTAGAAAGTACGATTGTTATTATGATTGTAGTGATTTTAAATGCTATTTTAGGTACTGTACAACATGTAAAAGCAGAACAATCTCTAGACAATCTGAAAGCGTTGACCTCTCCCATTGCCAAAGTCATGCGTAACAATCAACTAATGCAGATTCCTTCGGAGGAAATTGTGATAGGAGATCTTCTGATATTGGAGGCGGGCGATTACATCAATGCAGATGGCAGACTACTAGAATGTCATAATTTACACATTAATGAAAGTTCCCTAACAGGTGAATCGATTGCTGTAGCCAAAAGTACAGATCCTATACGAAAAAATAATGTGACCATTGCTGATAAGAAGAACATGGTGTATTCAGGAAGCTTTGTAACTAATGGCCGTGGTATTGTAATGGTGACGGCAATCGGCATGCAGACAGAAATCGGCAAAATTGCGAATTTACTCGATACAGCCAAGGAGAAGAAAACGCCCCTACAAATTAGTCTTGATCAATTCGGTGAAAAATTAGCATTAGGGATTACACTCATTTGTTTAGCTATTTTTACAATTGACCTTATTCGAGGACGAGCCTTAGTTGAATCATTTATGTTTGCAGTCTCCCTTGCTGTTGCAGCAATCCCAGAGGCGCTAAGTTCCATTGTGACTATCGTATTAGCTTTTGGCACGCAGAAGATGGCGAAGGAAAATGCGATTATCCGTAAGCTTTATGCGGTGGAAAGCTTAGGAAGTGTTTCAGTTATTTGTTCTGATAAAACAGGGACCTTAACAGAAAATAAAATGGTGGTACAAGAAGTCTTTGTCGACCAGAAAAAGATACCACATGATTGGCTTAATCCAACAAATCCAGTGGAAAAAGAGCTGATGATCAAGGCACTTTTATGTAGTGATGCTGTAGAGCGAGATCAGAAAGAAATCGGCGACCCTACCGAAATTGCTCTTGTGAAATTAGGAAAGCAGTACGGCCTTGATGAACTGAAAATTCGAGAGCAATATAAACGCTTGGCTGAAATTCCATTTGATTCGGCAAGAAAGCTTATGAGCACGGTAAATCAGATGGACAAGCAAACGGTGATGATTACGAAAGGGGCATTGGATGTACTCTTGCCCAAAGTAACGAGAATCAAAACATCCACAGGCATTTTTGAAATGACCGCACAGCATCGTCAGAAAATTGAAGCGGTCAATCGTGACTTTTCAATGAATGGTTTACGTGTGCTGGCCATTGCGTATAAAGATGTTTTCCCTCAGCAAAGCGTTGATACAAGAGCTGAACGTGACTTAATCTTTGTCGGCTTAGTTGCGATGATGGATCCTCCAAGAAAAGAATCGAAAGAAGCAGTGGAAAGCTGTATAAATGCAGGCATTAAGCCCGTTATGATTACCGGTGACCATAAAATTACAGCTACGGCGATTGCCCAACAAATTGGTATTTTACAAAATCCAGAAGAAGCGATTGAAGGACACGCCCTTGATGGTTTAACAGATCAAGAGTTACAAGATAAAATTGATGATTATTCTGTCTATGCTCGTGTTACACCTGCACAAAAAATTCGAATTGTAAAAGCCTGGCAGGATAAAGGTCATGTTGTTGCTATGACAGGGGATGGTGTCAATGATGGACCTGCCTTGAAACAAGCAGATATTGGTGTCGCAATGGGGGTAACAGGTACAGAGGTTGCAAAAGATGCCTCATCGATGATTTTAACCGATGATAATTTTTCGACGATTGTTAAGGCAATCGCTAATGGTCGTAGTATTTATACGAATATAAAAAATGCTATTCTATTCTTATTATCTGGTAATGCTGGAGCTATTTTTGTTGTGTTATATGCAACGGTGTTAGGCCTACCTGTTCCTTTTGCGCCTGTCCATCTATTATTCATCAACTTATTAACGGATAGTTTGCCAGCTATCGCCATTGGGTTAGAGCCCAATAATAAGAAAACGATGAAGGACAAGCCTAGAAATATTCATACACCTTTATTAAATAAAGCCTTTACGACACAAGTAGTATTAGAAGGTATTTTAATTGCCATCTCCACCATTATTGCTTTTCAAATTGGTCTATCGACAGGCGATACGTTAACAGCTAGCACAATGGCCTTTACAACACTGTGTTTATCCAGATTAGTGCATGGTTTCAACTCCAGATCCAAAGAGTCGATTTTCGCTATTGGTGTATTCTCGAATAAATATACATGGCTTGCTTTCTTAATCGGTGTGCTCAGCCTACACTTTGTCTTGTTTATGCCAATGCTCACAACAGTCTTTGAGGTTGCCCCATTGTCGATTGCACAGCTAGGCTTCATTTATAGCTTATCTGTATTACCATTCCTCGTAAATCAATGGTATAAGCTTCTGTTCGTTAGGAGACGATAGTAAGTCAAAAAAAGAAGCTTCCGTTATGGATGAAACGGATGCTTCTTTTTAGCGTGGACGAGCCTCTAACCAACCTTTACGCTGACTATAGTCAATCAATTTTGATCCCAGTAGTGAATAACGCATATGAAGTTCACCATATTTTGTTAAATGGGGCTTCTTCACTGACAGATCGAGTGCTTGACTTACGGAAATTAAAGAGGAGGCGATATTCATGGATAAAATCGCACTAATTTCACCATCATTAATCATCGATTTGCCGCGAAGGTCTGTTATTTTCATCGTATTATACTCGATGGATGTAGTAGGTGCCAAGACGCCATTTTCCTTAAGTAACAATGTCAGGTGCTTATTTTCCTCTTTTAAACATTGAATAAACTCCAGGATCATTATCTTTAATTGTTTATCACGCGTATGCTTAAAAAAGGCATGGCTTGAAGCAATATATCCTTGATTGACACCAAGCTGTGACCAAAGCTTAAAAATCTCCTTAAATCGTAATGATGCTAGATTGTCTTTTAACATTGAGACACTTCCTAACTCTTAGGTTATCTAAGATTAGGATGGACAAGAAATGACATTCTATTCATCTTTTACAATAAAAGTTTACTAAGAGAACGTACTAATAATATGTGCCATAGGGATACGGATGTGGATAAGGGTAACGATATGGATACGGATAAGGACATGGTTTCATATAGTGCTTTGGCTTCGTTTGTTTATCGGTTGCTGATTTGACATGATTACAGCCTTTTGCTGGACCAATATAAGTTGTTGGAACAACCGGTGCAATGGTTTTCTTCCATTGTTCCTCATCTAAACAATACGTGTGAGCCATAATATTAGCTGGAGTAAATTTCAATATATCAGAGCCTAAAATGACTTCTGGTGTTGGCGCATCGAAAATAGCGAGTAAATGGGTGTCATCTTCTGTCGCTATTTCATAATGCCACCAGCCCTGTGGTACATTAGCGACTTGCCCAGGCTTGATCGGATAGTTTTGAATTTTCTTCGTAAAGGGATTCAATAGGGAAACTGTCGCCGCCCCAGTAATACAATAGACAAGCTCAGCTGCATTTTGATGGTAATGTGGCTCAACAACATTATCTTCACTTAAAAAAATATCGAGTAAAGATACATTTTCTAATGTATTTAATTGTTCCACGCCAAGCACATTAATATAATTTCGTGAATCCTTTTTAAAAAGCGTACTTTTGTTGACATCAAAAGTGAATTCCGCAGACGGGGAGGAATAATCAATATTTGTGTTTATAGTTACATCCTTTCTCACTTCAATTGTACTCTTCATTATCACCATAGAGTATGTTTCTATTATTGCTAGGCTTACACAAATGCCTAGCTCTCAGTGGGAACTCCTGCTTCATCTGCCTTTTTAAATTTACCTAAAATTACCACTTCTATTTAAGAAAGTACATACGTATAATAAAAAACGAACATTTGTTCTTCTTCTTCAGAGAGCTATGTTTACGAACTACAGTAAGTTAAGGAGCATTCAACATTATTATCATCAATGGTCATGTAATGGATACCTAGAAAATATGGAATGCTAGCTTTATTACGAGTTGCTTCCTATACAAAAGTGGGCACGGTGTTTCACGCAATGGCTTATATGGCGGACACTTGCTTAAGGAGTGGAGAAAATGATAAAAGATAGAGGAACAATGAAGTGGACAGCGATGATGTTACCAGAGCATTTAATGCTTTTGAAAGAATGGAAACAAGAGGTGTTTACAGAGCCACCTCGTGAACGCACTGAATGGGAGCTTGAAGAATTACAGCAAACGATCTCGCGAGCAATTGTTCAACATAACTATATTATGTTAACTATATGGGATCAGGCTCATTATGTTCAATGGGGAGGCTTCATTCAGGCGATGCATGAGGAGGAGTTATTACTAGAAACTATCACCACAACGAAGCATATTCCCTTAAAGTATATTTATGCTGCCCATATAGAAGATGATGGCCTTGAATAATAGAGAGCATCGACTATTAGACCTCAATGTTTACAGCTCGACTTTGCAGTGAAATTATTGCAGCATATCTAACAATGTCAGAGCATTTTAAGATGAAGCGTGTATTGTTCCCTTCCATTGTTAACGTTTTTATAGAAGGATTATGTTCACATTAAACGTCAGCTCGCCAAACAGCATATTCTTTATACTGGCATTTTATAGACCATTATTTTATCGATGCGCGGAATGTTGCGGTAGGAAATGATGAGGTGTTCGTTAAAAAACGAGTTGGAAGAGCTTGTTTTAAAACAATTTAACATCACTCATTTGAAAAAACAAATGAGTGACGGTTTCTTTAAAGTGGTAACTGCATAACAATTTGTTCACCAATAGGCCCCATTCTTCTTTCTCCGTTATCTACAAAGCCCACTTTGTGATAAAGATGCTGTGCGGCGATATTTTTGTGATTGACGACTAACACCACTTCATTACATTCATTAAAATGTTGCTTCACAAAGTCAGCAAGTGCAAACATTGCTTTTTTAGCATAGCCCTTACCTTGTTGTTGATGATCGATGGATAAGGCAGTTAACAACATAGCATTAGGGTTTGTAGAATATTCCTTTACCCTGTCAGTTGCATGAAGAACAAAAAAGCCAACTGGCACATGATCACTTAATATGACGATAGGATATTGTCCAACCGTCTCTATGGAAATTTCTTTTGGAAGCGCTGTAAATTGGTGTTGGTCTTCCGGTAGTTCAAAACTATGTAACTGCTCCACATAATCTTCTGAAAAATGTACTAATTCAATGTTCGCTGTTTTTTGCATAAAAAAGCCTCCTTTTTTATTATTCTAACTACAGAACAGATGTTCGTCAAGGAGGCTTGTATAAAAATAATGTCAGCTAGGATAGTTTAACTTAAAAAATTACCAAAAAATAAAATGAAGGAGATACTGATTATTAGGATAAGTGTGATCAACATTGTTATGATCCCTCGTAGCAATGTTGCTAAATTTTTTACATCTTTCATTCCAACAAAGCTGAGGTAGAAACAGGCAATGGACAAGAGTAGAGTCAATGTCAATGGATGAAAATGAAGTTGTGTAACAAAAAAGTCTTTCATTGTGCCTGAAAGAAAAAATAGTAGGATGCAGCCTAAAGATAAAACAAATGACCAGAAATTTAAATTAATTCCCATTGTTTTCCTCCCTCCTATAGAACGAATTTGTCGTATGAATGTTCCAATGATACCGTTTGATAGGGTAAAAGGATAAAACAGCGAAACGTGGAATGACAAAAAGAGGTCACTTGGACGAAAGTGACCCCAAATACCAATAAAAGGAGTGTACGTAAAGTTGAAAGAACTTTACACTACTATTATTATGATGAGCTAGCGTTTTAAGATAGTTATCTATCTTAAGCGCTAGCTTTTAATTTCAACTAAATACTTTAAGTATTGAAAAAACGCTGTGAGAAAAACTCCAATTAAAAAGGACAATAGATAACTTGTATGTCAACTAAGGAGTGCCAATAAAAAAACATCCTAGATGGATGTCTTTAGTATAATGGCTGCTGCATCTGACAAGGTGGAAAGCCATTTACATCTTGAATCATATGAAAATCGTATTGTTTTAAGGCAAATTGGCTTTGATACAAATATTCGAGGACAAGAAGCTTTCCACCTGAAACGCCGCAGAGGACACCAGAAGTACCCTGCCCATTTGTAAAAGAAACACCGACTGGCCGCCCGATTAAATAGGGGATCTCGTGTTGCCAAGGCACAATTACCACTCCTTTTATTGTAATATATGAAAGAAGTGGTAATAGGTGTGGAGGTCAAATACCTAAAAATGGGAGTCGTTTTGTCAGTAGCTTATAACGATTAAACAATATACTCTTCCAATTGTATTAACAGTCAATGGAAGACTTTTGGCACTTTAGTGTATTTGGTTTATGCAGTTTTTAATCACAATTTTTGCATGCATTAATTTTACTGAAGAAAGGAAAAATAGGTTTGTCTTGATAAAATATGAAGCGAAAGTAGGTTTGGAAATGGACAAGGATTTACATTACGGTGATGATTATAAATTTATACCGGCGACATCTGTAGGGAGCGGTATTGGCGTAGAAGTACGACCTGATTTATATCAATATACAATACAGATCGTCAATATTGTGCTGTACGGTCAAAATGCCAATGAATTTGTGCTAATAGATGCAGGTATGCCGAAAAGTGCGGAAGAAATCATTGCTGTAGCGGAAAATCGTTTTGGAGCCAATGCTCGTCCCAAGGCTATTATATTGACTCACGGCCATTTTGATCATGTGGGAGCCATTATTGAATTAATCAAACATTGGAATGTCCCTGTCTATGTGCATTCTTTGGAATTACCCTATGTAACGGGAGAACAAAATTATCCACAACCTGATTCTACAGTTAACGGTGGTTTGATTGCTAAAATGTCACCTATTTTTCCGCATGAATCAATTCAATTAGGGAGTAACGTGAGTGCTCTTCCTTCAGATGGTTCTGTCCCCCATATGCCAGGATTCCATTGGATTCATACGCCAGGGCATTCACCAGGACATATTTCTTTATTTAGAAGCGAAGATGGTGCATTAATTGTTGGAGATGCCTTTGTAACGGTGAAACAAGAATCTCTCTATAAAGTATTGACCCAGACAAAAGAAATTAGTGGTCCACCTAGATATTTGACAACGGATTGGCAAGCAGCTTATGAGTCAGTGAAAAAATTAAAGGAATTAAGACCTTCTGTTGCCATTACAGGACATGGTTTAGCCATGGAAGGAGAAGAATTGACAGAAAATCTTCAGAAACTTGTGGATGATTTTGACCAAATTGCTTTACCTAATCACGGTAAATACCTCAATTAGTTGTAAATAGGGAGGGATAGCACAGTACAAAAACATCTTGGGGGCGATGTTAAAGGTGCTATCCCGCCATTAATGTATGTTTGTGTAGTAATGAACATAACCACTGTAAATAAATTGAAAAGTAAATGAAATATAGAGCTAAAAGCTAGAAGTAATAGATAGGAAGAGGAAAAAAACAGTGGGGTAAAAACTACCCACACTGTTTACATATTAAAGTATAGAATAGTGCTTAGTGAGCAACTTGCCCGCCATCTACTCCGTATACATAACCGTTACAGAAGCTTGCCGCATCTGAAGAAAGGAAGACAACTACTTCAGCAATCTCTTCTGGTTTAGCAGAGCGACGCATTGGTACATTAGAAACAACCTCGTTCCATACTTCAGGATTATCTTTCCACATTTGTGTCATTGGTGTTTCTGTTAATCCCGGTGCTACAGCATTTACACGGATACCATCTTCAGCATGATCGATTGCGGCCGCTTTCGTTAAGCCAGTGACTGCGTGTTTGGCAGTAACGTATGGGGCCATATTTGGATCGGCAATTAAACCTGCTACAGATGCAGTGTTAACAATTGTACCGCCACCATTTGCGATCATGTATTCAAGCTCATGTTTTACAGCAAAAAATACACCTTTAACATCCACTGCCATTACTTTATCAAAAGCCTCTTCTTCAATATCAACGAATTTGGCTGGCTTATTTAAAACACCTGCATTGTTGAAAGCGTGATGGAGACCACCAAATTTTTCTACTGTTTGTTGTACTAATAATTTTAATTGATCAGCGTTTGTTACATCCGTTTTAAAAAATACAGCTTCTCCACCTTCTTGTTGGATTAGCTCAACCGTTTCTTGTGCACGATCATCGACATCTCCAATGGCTACTTTCGCACCTCGGCGAGCAAAAGCAAGTGCTGTGGCACGACCAATACCAGTAGCTGCTCCAGTTATTAAGACAACACGACCTTCGAAATCTTGTAAGTTCATATTTCCTGCCTCCTATTATTGATAGAGCTTATTGTTTACATGTGTAGTATAGCGTCCCTTAAAAATTGTATTCAATAATTTTGTAAGAATGAGCTTATTCCTTTATAGTAATAAGCATGAGAAGGGAGGACAAAAAATGCAACTAACACAAATAGAATATTTTTTAATGGTAGCCCGCTTAGAGCATATGTCAAAAGCAGCTTTGGAACTAGAAATATCACAGTCTTCCTTAAGCAAAACGATTGCGCGTTTAGAAGAAAATATTGGCGTACCACTCTTTGATCGAAAAGGGAAATCGATTCGCTTAAATGAATACGGGCGAATGTTTTATGAGAAGGCGGAAAAAGCGCTAGATGATTTATATGAGGCAAAGACAGAGATTCAAGAGCTAGCTAATATTAGAGAAGATAGTGTCGCCATAAATGTCATGAATTCAAAACTATTACCCAAACTGTTTTTTAATTTTTATAAAAAGCGTCCGAACGTTAAAATCCGACAATATGTATTACCAGATAAATTAGCCCAACAAAAATTAATTTATGGTGAAATAGATTTAATGATTGTTATCAATCCGATTGCTGATCGAAGAATAGAATGGGTCCCACTATTTACAGAAGAGATTTTTTTAGTCGTTCCAAAAAATCATCCTCTTGCTGTAAAAGAAAGTGTTTCACTAATTGAAACCAAGGACGAGCTATTTATATTATCCGAAACAGAGCAAAATTTCCGAGCAACTGAAAACCAACTATTTGAAAAGGCAGGCTTTACTCCACAAATTGCATTTGAAGGAGAGGATTTGTCAATCATTTTACAATTAGTGAATGAAGGGAAAGGCATCTCTTTTATTTTTAAAAATTCTTTTTTAGATCAGTATTTAGATAATGCCAAGATATTGAAAATTTCAGATCCTGAATGCTTTCAAACGGTAGGCATTGCTTGGAATAAAAACAGAAAGAGTTCATTTGTTGTCAATAGTTTTCGTGATTTTGCGATCAACTTTTTAAGTGATAAGAAATAGAATTAAGATTGGGTCGATTCACCACCATCTACATGTAATACTTGCCCTGTAACATGTCTAGAATCATCCGATGCTAAATACACAAATGTAGGAGCCACCTCAAAAGGCTGTGCCATACGGTTAAATAAATTAGTTCCATGTAGGGCGTTTTCATCTGAAGAGAAACTGGAAGGAATAAGTGGTGTCCAAATACGGCCTGGGGCTATCGCGTTTACGCGAATTTGCTTGTTCGCAACGCTTTTTGCCAAGGAGCGAGTCCAGCCAACAATAGCTGCTTTTGTAGCAGTGTAATCAATTAATAAAGGTTCACCTGCATAAGCCACAACGGAAGCAGTACCAATAATAGAGCTTCCTGCTTTTAAATAGGGAAGGGCTGCTCTTGTCGTATAGAAATGAGAATAAACGTTAAGCTTAAATGTTTCATCAAATTGTTCATCTGTGATGTCTGTAAGATCATTTTGTTGGAATTGAATACCGACATGGTTACATAAAATATCTAAACGGCCAAAAGTGTTAATCGTTTCTAAAACAATGTCAACACATTGTTTTTTATGACGTAGATCCCCAGGAAGTAACAAACACTTTTTGCCTAGCTCCTCAATTCTTTTTTTCGTTCTATTAGCATCCTCATGCTCATCTAAATAGGCAATGGCGACATCGGCCTCTTCCTTTGCAAAGGCAATGGCAGCGGCAGCGCCCATCCCACTATCACCCCCAGTGATAAGAGCAACTTTCCCCTTTAACTTGCCACTCCCTTTATAATGAGGGTTTTCAATGATAGGCTTTGGTACCATTAAGCTTTCTAGACCAGGCTGGCGTAATTGTCTTTGTTCGGGTTGTGTTAGAGGCACCTCTTTGTATTGTGTAATTTTACCATAAATAGGATAGTGTGGGTACGGATCGTCTTTTTTATTGTCCTCAAACCATTGTTGATAAAATTGAATTTGTTGTACTAATTCCTCGTAGTCTTTTGAATTCCAGTCATTTGGATTGTTGATAACCAATCCCTCCTTTTCATCATATACTATGAATGCTTACCTTTTTATGTTAAAGCATAGAAAATAGCTATGAATGCAACAGGGGGAGTGTCAAATGGAAATTGAATTTTTTCCAGAGGTTATGCGGTTATTAGAAAACGAAGCATACTCATTAAACATTCATTATTTGAATTATACTTGGCTCACACCGACCATTGGTGTTAGACCACCTTATTATAGTCAACCCATTTACGAGCCGTATTATCCAATAGTATAGTATGATGCAACTGTAGATTGAGTTCGGTGTTATGCCGAACTCTTTTTAAAGTAGGCTTTTTTTCCTTTTCTTATTAGAAAAAATAGTTGAAATAAGGAGATCCTGAGATTAAATTTCATGGATTTTGCTAGGATAGCAATAGAAAAAAAGAAGAGAAGGTTTTATATGGAAAATAAAAAAATCATAAAAAAGGAAGCTAACCCGAAAGATGCTATTGTAGTGTTTACCTCCTTTTCATTCATTTGTTTAGCTATTATGTTTATGTTAATCGTGTATGAGGTAGTTAACATTGAGCAATACTTAACATTTAATCATCCTGCTCAATTATTTATGTATGTCATCATTGCTTCCTTTGCTTTAGTCTTATATGGCGTGATTTTAACGTATGTTGTACCCTCGAATGATATTGATGATACAAATAAGAGTTATCAAATGTATTCATTACACGAGATTTTCGCCTTTATGTTGTTAGGTGCTGTGTTTGAAGAGCTTCTGTTCAGAGGAATTATCCAAAATGTTCTTTACATTTGGCTGGATCATCAGTGGATGGCCATACTCATCACTACATGCTTGTTTTTAGCCATTCATGTTCAATACTTTAAAAAGCCAATCATGCTCCTGAATATTAGTATTCCAAGTCTGACGTTTAGCTGGCTTTATTTTAATACATACAATATTTTGGTCCCCATTATCGTCCATTTTCTGATGAACTTAGGGATAACACTTTTATTTAAATATAATGTTTTACGTGTTAAAAAATCCAACTGACAACTAACCCCATTCTCAAATGAGAACGGGGTTATGTTTGTTGAGCTTTTAAAATGAACTAACCTTTTTCTGCTTCACCTTTTTTACTTCTAAGTAGTAACGTCATGAATAAAAAAGTTGCTACCCAAAAAGAAAAGAAAAAATTTTCAAGTAAGGCCCAATCCCCATGAGTGAGATGATCATAAATCGTTGTAAATAAAAACAGTGTTACAAAGAACACGATATATAAACATTTTCCGAATGTAGTCAATGCAAGCACCTCTATTTGTAATGTATGTTAAATTGTCGATTCACTAGTAAAAGACCTATTGGAAGGCATTATTTTGATTGTCGTGGAAGAAGTAGAAGCCAAAAATTTAAAAATAGGCAAACAGAAGTATAGTTATTGTTAGCTATTGTGGGTTTTTTTATACGAGATAATGAGAGATTGAAAAAAATTATTAACGGTAAAAAATGTGAAACTTCTAGGGGAAGAGATCTTATATGTAAAAAGGAAGGATATTAATAAAAAGGAGTCGTATTAAACAGTTATATTCATTTTTGCGGTTATCAAAATATTGAAAGATAGGGGAATAGAACATGTCAAATAACGTAGGTTCTTTATTGGCGGATTGTGAAGTGACCTTTGCAACGAGTAAAGAAGCAGACCAAATAGTTCATCTTTTAAAGGATGTAGCAAAATGGCTAAAGGAACAAGAAATCGATCAATGGGGATTTTTAGCTGCTGGAGGAGAAGATGATGAAATAAGGCAGGCGATCAGTAATAAGGACACTTTTATTGTTAAACGACATGAAGAGATTGTAGCGACATTTACGCTGTATGACACACCAAGCTCTTGGGACAAACATACTTGGGGACATGTAAATGATGAAGCCGTCTATCTTCATCGATTAGCTGTATCTCGTTCTAATATGGGCTCTGGTTTAGGAAAAGAATTATTACAATGGCTTGAACAGTATCTTAAAAAGGAAGGAAAAAATACGTTACGATTGGATTGCGTAGAGAAAAATAATAAATTAAATGATTTTTATCGTAGCAATGGTTTTGAACAAGTCGGCATTGGAGATGGGCATACTTTATTTCAAAAGAACTTATAGGCGAGGAATAAAAATTGTGAGACTAACAAGGTACCATTTCATAACAAAAAGGAATCGATATTAAACTTGTCGATTCCTTTTGGCGATAGTCTGAGCTGAAACCTGCTTGTATATTGTGTTATTGAATATCCTTTAAAGCATTGAAAAATTCATTAGCACCTTTTAGAATCTTGTATTCATAAAGAAATTTATTTTCTGTTTTAGTTGAATCGTTATCTAAATCTAGAAATGCAATTTGTTTTTTCTTTTCGGATACGTGCAATCCATATCCTTTATTTGATTCGATGTCGATAGCATAATCAATATCTTTATACGGAGTTGCATCGAGTGTTTTTTGTACTTGTAAATTGTTTATTGCATCCATAATTTGTTTTTGTTGTTTTTCGTCTGTGACATTTACTCTATCAGGATTTAGCGGTTCTGATTCAATTATACGGATGTTTAAAGAAGTTGGTTTTTCATTTAAATTGGCATCATCAAAAATATCAGCTACTGTATAAATTTTTTCAAATTCAGCTTTAGCAATGGCTTCATGTTTTTTTAACTCTTTATTTTCGTACACATCCCATACCATTAAGCCAATTACGACGGCAAGAACACTAATTGTTATGAAGAGTCGTTTCCTCATATTTTCCCCCTTTCTGGCCTTCGGTAAAATTATATCAAAAATGTTTAATTTTGTAATGTTGATTGGCATAAATAATCACTCATATAAACTAATAAGTAGTTATCTATTAGCCGTTTTTTGCACCACAAGTACCCCAGAAAAAAAGTATCTGCACCCAAATGTACCCCACATAAGAATACAAATACATACATATAAATAAAGGTAGTAGAAAAATAAGCATCGTAGAAACGTTGAGTTTAAGGGATCTGTTACATTGTAAATACACCCTCATAAAGTGAAATCTTAAGGAAATCTTCAGGTTCTACTAAGGAAAAATTTAAGATTAGCTGTGTATACTTATAAAAAAAGGAAATTCACGAAACCATTTGAAGATTTAAAACGTATTGGTAGTAGGAGAGAACATTGGAGTAGGTGAAGATATGGCACATACGATTTACATAGTATTAACCAAAACAGGCACATTATTATCGAAAGCAATTGGCATGTATACAGGCAAAGAGATGAATCATGCATCCATAGCCTTTGATGAGGGGCTATTTGAAATGTATAGCTTTGGTCGAAGACAATTAAATAATCCATTAAGTGGAGGTTTTTTACGAGAGGATGCGGAAAGAGGACTATTTGAATCCGCTGATTGTGTTATTTATCGTTGTCGGATATCTCATTATCAATATTTAGAAATGATGAAAATTGTTCGATATATGTATTGGAATCGAGATCGCTATAAATATAATTTTATCGGTCTTTTTGGGGTAGTGATGCAAAAGGAAGTGAGACGTGAGCGTGCTTATTTTTGTTCCCAATTTGTAGCGACGCTATTAAAAGTGGGCGGTTTAAAGATAGTCCAAAATCCAGCATTAATGACGCCTCATTGCCTAGCACAATTACCGTATTTAGAAAAAGTATACGCAGGGAAACTAGCAGACTATTTACATGCTGTACGTGAGCCTGCCATGATGTATGGCTAAGTCATCCGGTTTCTTTTCACCATGTTATTCAATACGTTGAAAATTGCATAATACTCAGGCTATCTTTTTGTTTAGTACGAAAAGATAGCCTGTTTATTGTCATTAGTCATATTTACCTTGTTCCGAATGAAAATAAACCTAGGTACTGAAAAACAGAAAATGAGTCCTATTCCTGTTAAAAGAGCTACCATAAAATTGGTATTATAACTATTAGGTATGTATGTGCAACGATTGAATGATCACCTAAGGAGGACTTAGAAATGAGCGAAGAAGTAACAGCAGTTGGATGGGATGCAATTGATCAGTCCTTAGCAAAAGTATATGGCGACCAGGAGCCTATGCATTATGGAACGATGATCCCTTATTCACTAGGCGGACAAGACCCTTTAGATGGGATAAGTGCCTATAAAAGTGAATCACCCATTCCACATTGGCATTTTGTTACATATGGATTCTCGGAATTATATGAAAAGGAATTGGAAAATAAGGAATACAGTGGGTATGGATTTGAATTGACATTTCGATTAGTGCGTCACGAGGACGAGGAGGAGCCACCTGCTTGGGCCTTAAACTTACTTCAAAATATGGGCAGATATGTTTTTAATAGTGGCAATGTTTTTAGAAAAGGCGATTATTTGGATGCCAATGGTCCTATTTGTCTTGATTCTGATACGCAATTAACCGCACTGGCCTTTACACATGACCCAGAGCTTGCAGAAATGGATACACCTAATGGCAAGATGGAGTTTATTCAAATGGTTGGTATTTCAGAGGATGAGCTTGAAGCGATGCAGACATGGAATACATTAGGGGTGTTAGAGGCGGGGATTGAGCAAATACCAAGCTATATTACTGATTTAACACGACCTTCTCTACTACAAAATCCCAAAGTACAAGAGGCAGTTGAGCGAGGAATAGAGGAAGAGGGGTCCAATACAGGCTTTCTTTTTGTCGATCAACTCGCTTGGGAAGAGGGGAAGAAGGGTTGGTTTCATAAACAATCCAATATTATGCAACTAGGAGCCAAGCAAGCGGAGGTTATAAGTAAATTATTACGAGGACGTCTATTAAAAAATAAGAATCTTAGCTTAGTTGGTCAACAGACTACAATCCTATTTAAAGCGGATGATCAGGTGGGCTATCATGAGACTGAACAGGAAATTACCATAACATTAAACAAGGACGCGGTGGAGGAACTAAGTCAAAATCTTGTGCCGCAAGAAGGCCAATTTACTATATCTACGTTAGCAGGAGTGAGCTTTCAAATTTTGAAAACGCATATTAAAAATCAAGAAGGAGCGGTTGTGAAAACAATCGGATAAGGTGGATCTCTCGCTAGGCTTTTTAGCGGGAGATTTTTCGCTAAGCATGGAAAAGGAGGTTGTATGTTTGGAGCAATGTGTAGAACATTTTCTAGCAGATGTATGGGAGCAGCTTACGTCCATTTATCAACAAGAAAGTAAGAGAATACGTTCATTGAAAGGTCAAAGTCGACTACAAGCAGGCATTTTTAATTATTTAAAAGTTACTTGGAAAAAAGGAAAAACGCATAACGGTACTATTTTTATTGATGTCTATGAGCCCTTTAGTTGGAGTGATAGTGCCTATAAGGTGAAGTCGGGTCCATACATACAAGAGTTTACAGAAAAAAGCTATATAGTAGAACTTTTTACGGCATTATGTACAAAAGTGGAAACGATTTTTCTATCAGAACAATACGGCCCTCGATTTTTTGATTACCACTTTCAAATCGTGCTTGAATTCGAACAGGATAATACGGTGTTCCATTATCAAGAGAAGCTGTTGAATAATCGCAAACTAGAGTTGACAAAAGAAGCGCTGACAACATTTATTGAAACAAAAGTGATGGCTAAGCTACCTGTGCGTCCAAGTGATAATGATGAATTTTTCTTCGCACAATATTTGGTCAATCCGCATTTTTTTCATCCAGTAGCTGATGAAATCGAACCACTAATTCGTCGACTACAAGAGAAGCATCTTGCCAACAAAGAACGTTTAGATAAATGGATTTATTATTATACTTCAGCATTTAAGCAGTGGGCAGAGGAGCATTTTTTAACGCACTATTTTGAACAAACAGGAGAGTATATTAAAGAGTGGGTGCTTAAAACTACTGATCTCCCTCCACAACTTGAGCAGGAACATATAGATTTTTTCCTGTATGTGGCGTTAAAAATAGGTCAGAAAGAGCCTGCTACTTGCCTAAAATACCTTGAGCTTGCCAAGCAGCTCGGCTCTCAGCAGGCAGTTGATTATTTGCAAACAGGGAGCGGTCGTTTTGAAAGCACGCGAAAGCGCGATGTTTTTCAAGGACAAGCGAATGATATATTGCAAACAATTGATATACGAATCATAGCAGAAGAGGAAGCGGCTTATCGAGAAGCACTTCATTATATCATTGATCTTCTAAAGGAAGGCTTTCCTAAAGGCTACAAGTTGTCATTGAAGTCTAAAGTAAAAAATTATCTTCCTATAAAAAAATTGGCTAAATCAAAGCTTCATCAGTTTTTTGCCAATTGCCTAGCATTTCCTACCCTTTTCCCTTTAATAGCGGACTATGCACAAGTAGCTATGGAAGAATTTGCTTGGTATCAGGATGTGGAGCCAAGTGAAAAATCAGCAATGCCGGGCACCTATGCAGTATTTGGATTAGGCCTTTCTAGTGATGCCTATTTCTCGCTTATCCAAACCTACATGGCGCTCGTTGATATAGAGCATCAGTCTGTGCAAGATGGTTATGCAGAGGCCTTTATAGAAGCTCATGGCCTCTCAGTAGAGCTAATGCCTGTTTTGGTAGCCATATTAATGGGTTCGAATGAATCGGCTAAGCCACTAAAAGGCATTGATATGTGGCAGCCAAACTTACTTGGGGCTCTTGTGCAAGAGTTAGAAAATAAGAAGGACTACGAGCGAGAAGTTGTGTTATACCGACTATTTGGTAATCCAAAGAAGCTAGCCCAGCGTAGGAAGCAAGAAGAAACATCGAGTAAGGAGCTAGATAAAATATTACAATGGATGAATTAAATAATGGAGGTAATCGAAATGGATTGGCTAGAGGTTAGTAAATCTAAAGACCTTGAGAGGGTACGAGAGGCTGTGACCAAGCTTGATGTAAATGAACGCGATGAGCGGGGAAGAACACCGTTAATGCTGTTTATTACCCATCGTATGCCACTTGAAGGTATTAAGCTTCTACTAACAGAAAACATAGACTTAGAAGCTCAAGATAAGCTAGGAGATAGTGCGCTGAAAAAAGCGGTGAAGTTTAAGCAAAGAGATGTTATTTCCTACCTACTTACTAGGGGTGTAGCGTTAAACGCTTCAGAAGGGATTAGGGCAACGGCTTGGTATGCGGCAAGAGAGCATAAAGGGATAGCAGATTTATTGCTGGATACTCCTGGCGCAATTAGACTGACTTTGAGCGAAGAAGAACAGCAACAGGTGAACGCCATTTTATATGAGGAATCTATTGAAATAATGTGCAGCCGCATTAGTAAGATATCGTCGGCTATCATTTTACACGCCATTGTTATTAGCTATAACTGGGATGATGGACCAGAGCCTATGCTCGCGGCAATGACCAATCCAATTTGTGCTCCTATTACATTAATGGAGATGTTTGAGCTAATGGAAGGTGATTATTGGCTAGAACAAACAGAGGAAGAAATTGCGGGTTCACAGTGGAAACGTCCATGGAAAGAGATGGCCGAAAAATTAGCAGCACAAATAGATTATTCATGACAGAGATAAGGGGATTTATAATGGATCAAAAAGCCAAGAAAATTTTAATGCAAACCTATTGGCAATCGGGTAGATGGAGAGCTGAAGGGGCTACCTATACAGTTGAAGACTTTCAGTATGCGAAAGATAAAGGGTTGATGTTTGATCGCTTAACGATATCCCATGATGAATGTATTAAAAGGCTCAGACAACTCCATGATGAAGTCTTAACAAAAGAACTGGTGATCCAAGCATTTTTGCATAGTTTGTCAACTCGCAAAGTTCATTTGCGCAGTGCCCTATCTAGCTGGGCCCTTACCTATGATCTACCGAATCATGCCTATCACGAACGACCTGTAGCTTCGGTAGCCTATAGTGCGTGTGGCTACTGTAATGAACAAAAAATAATGCCAAAAGAATTGTATGTAAATGAAGACTTAAATGTGCTGAATTTTGAACGAATCAAGTGGGGAGGTATTCGTCTAAATTGGCTATTGTATTGTTTGCTGGATTTAGAATGCTTAGTGAAAGAACAACAGGCATTTACTGTTTGCGAGGAAGATGTAGCTATTTTGAAAAAGATGGTAGAGGCGATTGGATCCTGTCAAGACACGGATGCAGCTAGACAGCTTGAGAAACGGTGGAAAGATGTTTTTAAGTCCAATCAATATGAACGAGATGTTGTCATGGAAATATGGGGCTATGCAGGAATACTTGTATCAAAGAATGACTTTCGGAAGGAGCGAGGACGAGGAACAGATTTCATGTCAATGGCTACTTGGAGGGGGCAAGACGGCTATTCACAAGAAAAGTTGAAGTTCTACTTTGGCTCCTATCTGTAAGGAAGGAGCGTTCACTGATGAAGAAACCAGTCCATCGTTCAATTAAAATTGTCGATATTGCAAAGGAACCATTAAAGAGACTACCATACCAAACAGCCGCCCCTAATGGAAAAGGCATAGCCTATAAAGTGCTTCCTATTTATTGGGGAGAGATGGTGGGCCTACCTAAGGAGCTAGATGCGTTGGTCGTTACCTCTGATTTACAGGGAGTTATTGACCACGAGCAAAAATTGCTGGGAGAAGGGCTTACTGATACATTAGCACAATTGTTTGAAACGCACTTTTCTGATTTGAATCCATCCAAAGTGGTGGTTTGCTTATGTGGAGATTTGTATGTAGATCCGTTAAAGAGGGGGTCCAGTGGCAATCCATTGTCGGTATGGCAAGCTTTCCATAGTAAATTTGGTGTTGTGGCGGGTATTGCGGGGAATCATGATGTTTTCTCATGTGATGCAAGAGCTGAATTGGACGCTACAGCAGGTATTCATTTTTTCCCTAAGGCTGGCAAGCTGCACTGCGGTGAAATGACGATTGCAGCATTAGGGGGAGTTATTGGTAGGGCTGATAAATCGAATCGTATGAGCGAAGCTGATTATTTAACCCATTTACGTCAGTTATTAAGGCAAAACCCTGCAATTTTATTGCTACATGAAAGTCCTGAAGTGAGGCTACATAGGCAACCTGGAAACGCAAGTATTTGGAATGAGCTACAGCAAGCTTCTAATTTAATTGTTTGCTGTGGACACGTTCATTGGGATACGGAGATGGTAGAGTGTGATAATGGGTTGCAAATTTTAAATACAGATGGCCGAGCTTTTATTTTTACGAAAGCTTCATTAGATTAAAGGAAGTTAAGAAAGGGAGGAGCATGAAATGGGGACTTGGGGTTATAAAGCGTTGGAAAGTGATGAAGGATTAGATGTTGTGGGCTTTTTACAGGATTTTATCAACCAACACAATGAATCAAAACAGTTACTATTAAGGAATAGTATCCAGGCAATGAAAAATCAAGGCTTTTTCGGGGAGACCTTTGAAGATATCGATTTTTTCTATGATATGAGTGCAATGGCACTAGCGGAATTCTACATCCACTATCTCAATACTGGTCAATTTTACGGTAAAGACAGCAATGATCCAAACATACACATGACGGCAGATAAAAGCTCTTTGACATTTATTTTAAGATATTTAAAAGATATTAAAGACGATGTTCGTGACCAACATGGGAGTAGAGAGCTTGTTGAATTATGGTCTGAATCCCAAAGTTGGCCTGAATGGCAAGCCAACCTTGCCAATCTTATTGAGAGAATGGAACAAGAAATTAGCCATTTAGCATCAATGGAAAAATGGAAGTGAATGAAATGACCTATGATTTTTGGATAATGGCTTCCATTTTGGAATTAGTTGAATATCCAGATGAAACAAATGATGACTATATCCCTCACCCAACTTTTCAGGAAATTATGGATGTGCTGGATATCCAAGTGCCTATAAAAGAGATTTACGAACGTTTTTTTGATCAATCCATCCATACAGGGCATGTTTTAGTATTTACCAATAAGCATCTGCCACATGCCTGTATTGTGCTTGATACGTATCGTGATCCACTTGATCAACAGGATCTAATTCAGTTCGGCTGGAGGGTGACTGTAAAAGATGTTCGTATAATCAAACAGTTGTCACGAGAACTATATGATCATTGCGATTTTTCCATTCGTTACGAGGAAGGTCAATCCATCCTTTATCAGGTACTCCAAAAGGAGTGCTATCCTCGCAAATATTACTATGAGACGGTCTATGAGCAACAAATAAAACAGTACTTGGTGTAAAAAAAGATCCGTGACACCTTAAAAAGTGCACGAATCAGTACTACGTTATAGGATGAAATAACTAACAACAGATAAAATGATGGCAATACCGAGAATAGGTGCAATTAATTTCATATGACGCTTTCGCTCCATAACTACAATTGCAACATATTCACGAATCATAGCGTTTGGCCAGTAATAAAAGGCCGTCTTTGAGCCAATGCCTTGACTGTTTAAGCCAGCAAGTCTTGCATAAATACCCGCACGAAATAGGTGAAAATTATTTGTTGTAAAAATGCTATTGTAAGCTTTACCTTGTGTTATTTCATCCATGAGTTGCTTCGAAAACAGCATATTTTGATAAGTATTAACAGAGCGATTTTCTTGTAATGTATGCTCGATAGGTATTCCCTTTTCAATGGCATAACGTTGCATCGCCTCAGCCTCTGGAAGATTTTCATCAGGCCCTTGTCCACCAGATAAAATGATGGTCGGTGGTGTGGAAACAGCTGCCTGCTTATGATAAAAATCGATCGCTTTTTGAATTCTACTTGCTAACAGCGGTGGTACTTTATCATTGATTAGCCCACTACCTAACACGATGATAAAATCCTGATTTAATCGTGGTCGATTGAATTGATAGAGAAAATAGGCTGATAAAAAATTGGATAGGTGGATAAAGAAATAAAACGTAATCAGTGAGATCGCTCCAAATATCGGTTGAAGATGACTTGAAAACAAGCTAGCAGGACTAATAATCGGTAATAGCATAAAAAGTAAAATGCCTATAGCCACAAGCAAAGTTAAAGAATTAGCTAAACGCCTGCCCTCTCGCTGCATTAATACTCTTGCATTTAAAAATAAACCAAACATTAAAGCAACAATGCCAAAAGGAATTAAGATGAATAAGGCAATTAATGGAATAATGACAATGAGCCTTATAAAGTAATGGTCAGATGCTAAAGATAGAATGACGCAGAATAATAGAAATGAGCAGACAAATACATTAAATAATAGTCCGTTGATCATTTTTCTCGGGTCTTTTAAATATGATATAAGAAAAATGATGAAAAAAATAAGTGGTATAATGCCAAAATACATAAAAAAAGCACCTCTAGTGATGGAGTGGGTTAATGATATCTTTATATTATAAGTAATTATTGGATGAAATCAACCATCAATAAAAAATAGAGAGAGCATGAGCATACTCCCTCTATTTTTTGTGAGAGCGACTGCGACTATACGTTTTATTGACATAATGAATATATTTCTCGCGCGTCAATCCACCAGTTTGGCGATTAAAATCATCATAAGTGATGTCTTCCGGCAAGCCGAATTCAGCTAACGCCTGTTGTCGTTCCTCGCGATAGTCAAGGTGATCTAGTGACTCCTCTACAATTCCTTCTTCTGGCTTCAACCAATCACTTGCTACGCCTGCATAGACGCCATGATTGGTAAAACGACTAGCTGTTTGAAATGAGGTTAAAGGCGCAGGTTTGCTAATTGTTCCTGAGCCCCAGGAAAGACGATATCGAGGCTCTTTACCATAGTCTAGTGTCACGCCATATCCCATTGGGAAGACAATATCTGATTCTGTTAGCATTTTGTGACCCACCTTTTCATAGCACCCACGCATAAAATGATCGTCCATAACAATATAGGTTTGGGCGGCCAATGGAGCGGATTGGATTTCCTCAAGAGAAGGCGAGCGCTCTGTCGTTGTCAACAAGTAGGGACGGACAAATAAAGGCATCGTCATAACATTATGCCAAATACTATCCTCTGCAAATAAATGATCTTTTTGCATTTGACGTAAATCACCGATTACAAGCACATAGCCATCTTCAAATAAATCAATTTCTACACGAAAAATATCGCCTGGCACAGTCTTATAGCGTAAACTTTTCATCTTTGTTAGCTTAGCTAGCTTGTCAGGGTAATCTACAGGAAGTAGGGATGGAAATTGCTGTAGCCAATTTAAGAGAGCTGTTTTAGTCGTTAAATGCTCAAAGCCTGTTAGTGGTAACTGATAATATGTTTTGGTATTACGAGCTGTAATATAGCTAGATGGATGATTTTGATTGCCTAAACCAGCCGAAAAAACAACGCCTGTAGCTTTCACTGCAGAAATATTTGTGTAATTCAATTTCTTTTCTTTTCCACGTGCGGTTTGAGGGACAATGACTTCACGATTACGTGTTGAAATGTCGACATCTGCTTCTTGGTAGCTATGCTCATTAACGAAAATTCTTTTTTTAATGACATCTCCATCGAGGCAAATAAAATAATCCTCTCTAATTTGAAATATGTCCCAGTGTTCTTCTAGGGTGTCAAGGCCGAAATAAGGGCGCAATGAATTGGTTAACCAACTAGTAAATGGTGTCAACTAAACTTCCTCCTACCTATCGTTTCCTATTTTCGTCAAGTATACTGAATTAGATAGGTGTCGAAAATAGCTCAAGCCGAAAATAGTTACTTTTGTGCAATGATCATGATTGCTTTTGGATTAGATGATCACCTTTTTCTTCGGGCTATAGAACTGCTATAATGATAGACAGAGGTGATGAACATGCATATTGTGATGACGGAAGGCATACCCTATGCTTGGTTGGAGCAACTACAGGAAGTCCATGCGCATGTCTTTGACGGCGATTATTTGCCACTCGAAAAGCTAGAAAAGAAAGAAGGTCTTCTTTGTCTATTAGCAGTTGAAAATGACACTTTAATTGGCTTTAAACTAGGCTATCCACATCCAGATGATGTATTTTATAGTTGGTTGGGTGGCGTTCATGAAACGAAACGAGGGCTGGGGATTGCAAGTGAATTAATGAAACAACAGCACGCACATATCAAAACATTAGGCTTTCAGAAAGTTCGTACATATGGCAGAAATGCATTCAAAGCAATGCTTATCGCCAATCTCAAACATGGGTTTGATATCGTGTCCACATTTGTTGACGAGAAAGGTAGACATAAAATTATATTAGAAAAACCACTTTAAGGAGTTCAAAAACATGAAAGCATATTTAGCAAATGGATTATTTTCGTTAGGAGATCGTTTAGTCAACGAGCAGCTAGCTGCAGCTATTCGTGAGGCAGTGCCAGGCATCGCTTTATACGTACCACAGGAGAACGATGCCATTAATGATAAGTCTGCCTATGCTGATAGTTTGGCAATTGCGCAAGCTGATTTAGAGATGTTAGAAAAGAGTGATGTATTAATCGCTGTATTAGATGGGGTTGAAATTGACTCAGGGGTAGCTGCTGAAATTGGAGCGTTTGCCATGCTCAATCGTCCTATTGTTGGTGTACTGACAGATGTTCGTCAGCAAGGGCGAGATAATATGCAAAAAATAGAGGCACTTGTCCGAGATGGACTAGAAAATCAGTTTGTTTACCGTAATTTATTTGTTATTGGTTTAATTAAACGTAATGGAATCATTACATCTTCCATTCAAGAGACGGTGGAAGCAGTACAAAAATTGTCAAACAAGGAGGCATAATCATGTTATTAGCTACATCAGATATTGTCGCAGGCAAAGACATTATCGAAACATTAGGCTTAGTGAAAGGAAATTCTGTTCAATCCCGAAACATTGGTCGTGACATGATAGCTGGACTTCGTAATATTGTGGGTGGCGAGATGAAAGAATATGCTGAAATGCTCGTTCGTTCTCGTGAAATCGCCACACAAGCCATGGAGGAGGAAGCACGACAATTGGGCGCAGATGCAATAGTTGGGGTTCGTTATGCAACTTCATCTGTCATGGATGGTACATCAGAAGTGTTAGTGTACGGAACGGCTGTAAAATTAAGATAATGGGTGTGAGGACTTTAATGCATTTTATTAAAGTCCTTTTTTATAGCTATTATTAGCTAATTAATTGTAAAATTTTAGTTAATTATGTCGAGAATAACGTTTATTTCGTTCTTTGAATGGTGTTTTATTGTAGGAGGCGTATAGTACCAATAAGATATAGAAATATCTAGAATTGATAGAAGGAAGAAAGAGTGGGATATATGGTGGATTCACAGCAAAGCAAAGGCTATCGGGTTCTGTCGATGTTTGATCGACTAATGGATGGCCATGGGATCAACAAGAAGCAGGAAGCATTAACACATCAGGTTGGTGAAAAAACCATACAACGAGACATCGATCAAATACGAGCATATATTGCCAAGGCGAAGCTCGATTGCCATTTGCAATATGCGCGTTCAGAAAAGGTGTACAAGCTAATCCATACAAATAACAACCGTTTATCGAAAGAGCAAGTATTGACGATTATTAAAATTTTGATAGCATCTAAGGCGCTTGTAAAATCAGAGTTGAGTACTATTATTGAAAAGCTTGCTTCCAATGTGCAGGCAAATAAACGGGAACAAATGGTTTTAAATGAAAATCATTTTGATGTAGATACATATCGTAAACAATCTCTCATTCCACTAATTTGGCGTATTTCAGAAGCCATATCCAAAAAAATAATCATTCAAATCGATTACCTTCATGAGGATGACATAACCCCAACGGAAATAATGTTACAGCCTCTTACTATTATCTTTTCAGAGTATGACTTTTACTTAATTGCTTATGACTATCATTCCAAAAAGGATGTACCCATTGCCTATCGAATGGATCACATTCAAGATAGTCGTGAACTAACGAATAAATTTTACAAGCCATTTACTGACCATTTTCAAGTGGAAGAACTTCACAAGCGCAAGCCGTTTATGGATGCGGGTGAACTTTTACCTATTCGATTTCTCTACAAAGGAAAATCACCTAAGACCATCTTCAATCGATTACCCTCAGCTAAATTACTTTCACAAAACGATAGCGAATACTTTTTCGAGGCAGAGGTATTTGGAATAGGCATCAAAATGTGGCTGCTGAGTCAAGGCGCGACTATCGAGGTATTAGAGCCAATTGAGCTAAGAGAAGAGATTATTGCAACAATCCAAGCTATACAGCAAAATTATCGTTGTATTTGAAAACCCGTGCTTAAGTGCACGGGTTTTTCTATTTCTGAAAATGCTGCTCAATGAATGTCATATCAAAATCCTGGGTAAGTTTGTAATCTTTCATGTAGTTTTCTTCATATAAATAAACAAATAAATGCTTGTCATCATCTAAACGTAAGCCAATTTCTCTGTCATTATTAGTTGATAAAGTTATCCAATAAGCTTCCTTGAAATCGGATTTAGCAAACCATATTTTTTTTAACGGCAGGTCTTTAAATGGCTCCATCATCTGATTGATTTTGGCTGTATCTGTCAAAGTGATTGTTTTTTCATCTGAAGAACGAATAATTTCAATTTCATGAATTTCCTCTAGATCGAGACGCTCTGTTACCTCTGTTGTAAAATCTGTGTCCCTTGTTAACAGCATTGTCGAGATATACAGAATAAGTAGTGGGAGTAAAATGCCTAGTAGTAGTTTGTATCGTTTTTTCATGCTCGTCTCCTTAAATTCTAAAAATTCACACATATGTATTCTTTTCCACGCTATAATTGAGCATATACTGAAATGATAAAGGAAGGCAATCAAATGACACATAATTATGAAGAAAAAGAATTATTTTATCCAGATGGTACAATCATGTATCGAGGTGGCGTCAAAAAAAACGATTTTGGTCACGATATTTATGATGGCAAAGGCACACTATTTGATCAAGAAGGCCAACCATTATACGAGGGTGAATTCGTCAATCATATGAAGCAAGGCAATGGCATCATGTATTTAAAAGGACAACTCATTTATCAAGGTGAATTTATTCAAAATAAAAAACAAGGTAATGGTATTTTGTATAAAGATGGTCAAATTCATTATGAAGGCCATTTTCGTAATGATTTAATGGATGGCTATGGCATTTTATATTATGAAGAAGATGTAATTGCACCGTATCAAGAACTACGATTAATGTATCCACATTTAAATCAACCACAATATGAGGGTGATTTTGTCCATGGTATGAAAAAAGGAAAAGGCAAGCAATATTATCCGACCGGATTTTTACAGTACGAGGGTGATTTTATTTGGCATCATATGCAGGGAGCTGGGAAATTATATTATCCTGCAGAGTCTCCAACAGGAGAGGAGCTTGACCGTGGAGTGACTACACTCTATTATGAAGGTTATTTCTTTGAGGATCTGAAGCATGGCAAAGGAAAGGTCTATTCTAGAGAAGGTGTACTGGAAGCGGAAGGACATTTTAAAGAGGATGCAATGACGGGTCATGGAACGCTTTATTATGATAATGGACAGGCTTCTTATATTGGAGATCTTGTGCAGGGGAAAAAACATGGACGAGGCGATTATTATAATGAAGAGGGCAAAATTATTTATAGCGGAGAATTTATAAATGACGAACGATTACGTATTACGCCCGAAATTGAACAGGAAATTAACAAACTTCAAAAGCAATTGGATGGTCTTGTAGGTCTTCCAAATGCAAAGAAAGAATTACATAATTTAATTAACTTTATTAAAATTCAAAGCTTACGTGTAGACCATGGTTTAACAAGCTTTCCTATTACCTACCACCTTGTTTTCACAGGTAATCCAGGCACAGGCAAAACAACAGTGGCACGTATTATTGGGCAAATTTATAAGCATTTAGGCGTATTATCGAGTGGACATTTTGTTGAAACAGACCGTGCAGGGTTAGTTGCAGGATATGTTGGTCAGACAGCCCTAAAGGTTCAGGAGGTCGTCAATAAAGCAAAGGGGGGTGTCTTGTTTATTGATGAGGCTTATTCATTGATTAATGATAAACAGGATGCATTTGGTAAGGAAGCAATTGATAGTTTATTAAAAGCTATGGAGGATTTACGAGATGACTTAGTCATTATTGTTGCTGGCTACACAGAGCTTATGGAGGAATTTTTACAATCAAATCCAGGCTTTAAATCACGCTTTAATCATTTTGTGCAGTTTGATAATTTTAGTACGGATGAGCTCTATGATATTTTTGCTATGCTTTGTCAAACAAATGATTACCAATTTGGGGCAGCATTTGCCCAGCGTATGAAAGCTCAACTCCACCAAATACCTATTGAAACGATTCCTAATTTTTCTAATGGACGTTATATCCGAAACTTGTTTGAAAAACTAGTAACGATCCAATCCAATCGATTGATACAGCAAGCAATGATTACAAAGGAAGAACTGATGACCTTTGAGGAGCAAGATATTATACAAGGTATTTCAGAAAATTTATTTGATAATACTTTTTAAAGCAAGGAGTAGAAGAATGAAAAAGCTAATTGCAATTATTTTAGTGTGTGCATGTATTTTACCGCGTGTCATGACGATTAATTTTACAATCAATAATAATATTAATGTCCGTCATAAGAAAGAGAGTTGATAGTCAATGAATAAAATGGTAATATAATACAAAACATACGCTAACGTATTTTTTTCGGGGGTTCATATGCAAGTAACAAAAGATGACTGGATTAAGGCGGGCCTACAACAATTAGCAGAAGGCGGCATCCATAAGGTACGCATCGAGGCATTAGCTCGGTCGTTAAAAATTAGCAAAGGTAGCTTTTATCATTATTTCCGTGATCATCAGCAGCTATTAGATGCCATGCTTGACTATTGGGAAACACATGCAACAAATGCCATCATTCAAAGTATGGAGCAGGAGGATGCAACTTTAGAACAGCTGTTACGCATAAGCTTTCATAAAGATAAAAAGATAGAAATCGGCATATATGCTTGGGCTAAATATGATGCCCATGTCGCAACACGTATTGTTCAAATTGAGGAACAACGCATTGCCTGTGTAGCAAAGCTCTATCAAAAAAAGGGGATGACGAAAGAGGTCTCCAAAGATCGTGCGAGATTAGCTTATTTAACCTATATAGGCTGGATGACACGATTTGAAGCTAATCCTCATTTTGATTTAGAAAAAATGATTAAACTACTATTACAGTAGAACTGATGTCCCTAGAAAGCAGCAGTATGCTTCTTGGGACTCTATTTATCGCTAAAACATACGATATCGTATGTTTTGAGTGCGAGGGAGGAACCTATTATGTATAGTTTATCAATTATGGCGATTGTCCTTTTATGGATGATTAGTATCATTCATATTTATTGGGCTTTTGGGGGACGATGGGGAATTAGTGCAGTGATTCCAGTCAAAGGAGGGGGACAACAAGCAGTTTTCGTGCCAAGAAAATGGGGAACGCTCTGTGTTGCTACCCTTATACTACTGGCAAGCCTAATTATCCTCATTCAGCAAGGATTTGTGGCGTATTTTCAACCCTCTAGTTTTTCTAAAGTAGGAAGTTCAGTTTGTGCATGTGTATTTATTGCAAGGGCTATTGGTGATTTTAAATATGTTGGGTTTTTTAAAAGCATCAAACATTCACAATTTGCCAAAAACGATACAAAATTTTATAGTCCGTTATGTTTGTTTTTAGGCTTCATTTATCTCGAGCTATTGTTTTAACAGCAATCATCCTCTAACATGAAAGCACGGGATAGGGGGAAAAATATGCAGCAAAAGATTTATTTACTTCGTCATGGTGAGACGAACTATAATAGAGAAGGAAGATATCAGGGACAGCTCGATTCACCATTAACCGAACTTGGTCGAGAACAGGTTCAACAACATGCACGCATGCTAAAAACGCTAATTGGTGATGCAACCGATTGGAAAATCGTTACAAGTCCACTGGGGAGAGCTATGCAAAGCACTGCCCTGCTTTGTGAAACAATCGGTTATGATGTGAATGATGTGGAACAGGATCATCGCTTGACAGAAGTTGCTGTAGGGCAATGGGCTGGCTTAACCATGGCAGAAATACAGCACACCTGGCCAGACTTGTTAGCCGACACGGATGTTTTTAATTGGTATTTCCTTGCGCCAGATGGGGAAAGCTACGAAGCTGTAGTAAGCAGGTTAACCTCATGGCTGGAGGATATACAACAATACTCAAAGCTAATTGTTGTCTCACATGGGCTAACTAGTCGGATCTTACGAGGAATTTACGCGGGTCTTCAGAAGGAGGATGCTCTCAAATTAGAAGTTTCTCAAGATATCTTTTTTAAATTAGCTAATAAAAAAATAACAAGAATTTGTTCTAATTTTGAAGATGACTATTATCTATAAAACGTTTTTAATTGCTTTTATTTAGGAAGGAATATTCAGAAATGCCTCTTATTATATTGTGTAGGAGGCGTTTTTTTATGAAAAATTTGGTGTTGCTTTGCTGTATTGGTATCGTGGTGTTCGCTTTGTATTATACAAACAAAACATATGAAAAGGTTCAACTAGAACTGCCATCATTACATAGTCAAAATGCTTTGTTACTCAATACACAAGGCGAAGTATTATTTGAAAAAAATGCTGATGCCATTATTTATCCTGCATCCTTAACAAAGATCATGACAGCCATAGTGGCAATTGAATTAACGGAAGATCTACAAAAACAGACCATTGTAGAACCGCAAACGATTGCTACCTATACTGCTCAGAATGCCTCAATGGCAGGCTTTCATGCTGGTGATTTTGTGACAATTGAGGATTTATTATATGGCACTTTGCTTGCCTCAGGCGCTGATGCAACGGGAACACTTGCTGAGGCAATTGCAGGCAGTGAGGAAAAATTCGTCACTTATATGAATAACAAAGCACAGGAAATAGGCATGAATGATACCCATTTCGTTAATACAAGTGGTCTACATGACGAGGCACATGTATCAAGCGTTCGGGACATTAGTAAACTTCTACGTTATGCTTTAGAGAACCCTACCTTTTATCACATATTTACTTCAAAAAGCTATACGACCCATGTACCTAATGAGCTAATCATCACAAACTCGTTGTTTACAAAAATGCCTGGTTTAGATGGACCCATATTAGGCGGAAAAACAGGGTATACACCTGAAGCCGGATTATGTCTCGCGTCCATCATCGAAAAAGAAGGCAAATCATTTCTATTCATAACAACCAATGCCCCAAGCGATGTTCGGACACCACCCCCGCATATTGAAGATGCTTTAACTGCCTACAATGCCCTGTAGATGGGAAATCTATGAAAACATCTCAACTTTTTCATAGCCTGAAACGTCTTAATAGTGCGGTCCGTTCTAGGAGATTCGATGAAGTTTTAATTAAGGAGAAAAGTGGGCGCTCCAAATAAAGAGTAAAGTGATCATAAAAGTGAAGGAAGCGCTCCAATTAGGTAGTAAAGTGATCATAAAAGTGAGTGAAGCGCTCCAATTAGGTAGTAAAGTGATCATAAAGGTGAGTGAAGCGCTCCGAATAAGGAGAAAAGTGATCATAAAAGTGAAGGAGTCGCTCCAATTAGGTAGTAAAGTGATCATAAAAGTGAAGAAAGCGCTCCAAATAAGGATCAAAGTGCTCACCAAAGTGAAAAATGCGCCCCATTCCCGGAGCAAAGCGCTGACCAAAGCAAAGGAGATGCTCCAATCCTTGAGAAAGTCGCTCATCATGATGAAGAAGGCGCTACATTCCCAAAGAAATTCCCCCACAGAAACAGGTCCGCCATTCACTCCAAGCGTGACCCGCAAAAGGAGGTGAAATATTTATATAACGTTTTTTATGCTGTGGTTCGTAGAAAAACGGGAACAAGCAGTGTATAAAGGTTTACAAACGCGCAGATGTGAACGGCCTTATAGAATGGAATCTAGTTGATTATTACTATTTTCTGGCATGAACGATTACTCTATAATTAAAGTTAAATCTTCGTATTTTTTTAGCAAACGACATGGAAAGACATCTAAGGGCGGTGTAGAACAATGAAAAAATTATTACCCTATACTATATTTTTGACGTTTATATTGGCATTATTGATTGGACCATTAACTACCAATGCTGAAGGGTCCGTGGTCATTCAGAAAGTAACCAAGGATACTATCATCTATGAAGAGCCTTCCTCGAATAGTGCAGAAATTGGTGAACTAACGAAGGGTAGCTTTGTTACTGTGCTAGCAGCAAGTAAAGGCTGGACACATATTCAAACGCCAGAGCAGATGGGCTATGTGGCGTCTGATGTTTTAGTCAAGTTGAAGTCTGAGGGTTATGTAGTAATGCAAAAGGGTGGCACGACGTTATTTACAGCGCCAAGGCAAAACGCACAAAAGGTTGGACAGTTATATGAAGGACGCGTGGTTTTTGTATATGGTACAGCACTGGGTGGCTGGTCATTCGTCCAATATGGTGAAGATACAGGCTATGTTGCGACGAACGCTTTAAAAAAACCTGTCCCAACAAAGAAACGAATTAATGCAGTGAATGGTGCTGAATTACGTTTAACAGCTAGCCCAAGTGGAGAGGTCCTTGGTACACTTGCCAATAAAACGACTGTCCAGTATTACATAACACTTGCTGGCTGGTCCTATGTGGAAGCGGGTGACCAAAAGGGGTATGTCAAAGCTTCAGAGCTAGCCAATATTCAACTAACGAATAATAAAGTATATAATAAAGGAATTCCAGCAGCAAAAGGTGCGAAAAAACGTGTAGCTTTAACGTTCGATGATGGGCCTGATGCCAAAGTGACACCACAAATTTTAGCGACTTTAGAAAAATATGATGCGAAGGCTACGTTCTTTATGGTAGGGAAAAATGTCTCAAAAAATGCAACGATCGTCAAGCAGGTTTATGAGGCTGGACACGAAATTGGTAGTCATACGTTAAGCCATAAGAAATTAACGACTTTATCTATAGCGGGTGTTAAACAAGAAGTTAATGGCTCAAGTAATGCCATTTATACGGCCATTGGGCAGTATCCTACCGTTTTTCGACCACCTTATGGAGCGACGAATGAGCAAGTCCGGTCCGTCATAACTATTCCGTCCATTTTATGGTCGATTGATACGCTGGATTGGAAGCACCACAATCCAGATAAGATTTTAGCTTCTGTTAAAGCATCTGTTAAAGATGGTAGCATTATTTTAATGCATGATATTCATCAAACGACAGCGAATGGTTTAGAAAATGTTATGCAATACTTACAAAAACAAGGCTACGACTTAGTAACGGTAAGTGAGATTTTACAATAATAGTAAAGCCGTGTAATAGTCTTGTAGAGACCTATACACGGCTTGTTGTTTATTTAAATAAATTAATCGTTGTAATAATAATAGGAATACCAAACACATCGATTAAAAATGCGCCGACAATTGGTACCACGAGAAAGGCCTTTTTAGATGGACCAAAACGTTGTACAACGGCTGACATATTAGCCATGGCATTTGGAGTTGCTCCTAAGCCATGTCCTGCAAAACCGGCAACCATTACAGCGGCATCGTAATTTTTGCCGAGTAATTTAAACAACACGAAAGTACTAAATACAACGATAAAGAATACTTGTGCAAAGACGATGATGAATAAAGGAAGAGCTAAATCAGCAATTTCCCATAATTTGATACTCATTAGCGCCATTGAAAGGAAAATACCTAATGTCACGTCCCCGATTAATGAAATACTTTTCATATTAATGGCTTCAGGTTTGAATTTATCCATAATATTACGCACTAATACAGCGACAAACATAGCTCCGACATAACCTGGTAGGACGAAGCCTGTTGCTTCTGAGAATAATGTCCCAACATACGTCCCAACAGCCATACAGAAAGTAATTAATAATACTTGTGTAAAGAACGATTCAGAAGTAATTTGTTCCTGTTTATTTTCATAGTCGATTTCTTCAGACTCTTGTTCATCCGGTGTTAAATTGTATTTACCTACTAGGTATTTTACAATTGGACCTCCGATTAAACCACCGGCAACTAAACCACATGTTGCGGCAGCGGCACCTATTGTCATGGCAGAAGAAATACCTAAATCCTCTAATGTTTGTCCAAATGCAGCGGCAGCCCCATGACCACCTTCCATTGAAACTGCGCCAGCCATCATTCCGATTAAAGGATGTATGCCCATGAGTGAGGCAAGAGAAACACCAATCACATTTTGCATTAAAGCGAGAAAGCCACATGCTAGCCAGTAAATAATAAGTAATTTACCACCGAGCTTCACTAGTTTAAAGCTTGCCCCTAATCCAATTGTAGTGAAGAATGTAATCATAAATAAGCTTTGTAATGAAGTATCAAGTGAAATTTCTATAACACCTGTTGTCTTTAAAATGGTTGCAAGGGCGGCAAATAGCAAGCCACCCACAACTGGTGCTGGAATACAGAAACGTTTTAAAAATCCTATTTTATTAATGAGAAAGCTACCCAATGCAAAGAGTGCAACGGCTAAAAACACAGTTGTAATTTGATTTATTTCGATCATGAGCCTTGCCCCCCAAGTAAGTTGTTTAATGCTTCATAGACAAAATATGCCCCTAGTTTTACAGTGCGACCATTTTCATCTAGTAACGGATTGACCTCACAAATATCAAATGAGTGTGTATGAGGATGTGCCGTTACTTTTTGTAGTAGTGAACGTACAGTGGATGGATCAAGTCCAAATGGTGAAGGAGCACTTACACCTGGAGCAAATGCTGCATTCAAGACATCCATACATAATGTTAAAAGAATATAATCATGCTGATCCATATAGTGTTGTAGGTCATCCATTAATTGCTGTTGGTTGGCTACGGTCATTTGATCTTCGTAAACATACTTCACATTTAATTCATCTGCTTTTTCGAATAATTCTCTTGTATTGCCGTAGCGTTGGATACCAACGACAAAATAATCGGTATGTGGATCCTGCTCTAAAATTTGACGGAACATGGTACCTGAAGAAGGTTGTTCATCGTATGGTCGTAAATCAAAGTGGGCATCGATATTGATGATACCAACCTTAGCCTCCTTTGGTAAGGCAGAGCGAACGCCTAAATAATGGCCATACAGTGTTTCATGTCCACCACCAAGCACCACACATTGTAAGTTCTTTTGCAATACGGTTCCGACAACTTCGCCAAGCTCATGCTGTGCTTCCTCTAAAGTATGATTGAGACAAACGACATTGCCGACATCGATAATTTGCTGCTCGTCCTCAAACGTCCACGGTAAGCTAGATAGCCCTTCTCGCAGTGCATTTGGGCCATTTGCAGCTCCTACACGACCTTGATTTCGACGTACCCCTTCATCACAGATAAACCCAACTAGTGCAGCACTTCTCTTCGCTGAAGCGCTTACATCATTAATCGCTAATCTTTGTACTTTTTGATGTAAACGAAAGCTACTTTTATTTGTCGTAGAATCTATACGGCCTTTCCATTGTTTTTGATCTGTTAGTGTATACATAACCTTATCAACCCCATTGCTAATATTATTGTAGAAAAAGTATTGTTGTAATTCATTATATATTCACATAATTATAATTACTAATATATAATTAATATTAATCTATAGCTTTTAGCTATAAATGAAGGGGGATTTTGCTTTTGGATATTAAACAATTACACTATTTTATTGCCGTTTCAGAACATATGAATTTCTCAAAAGCCGCGGAAAGACTGCATATTTCACAGCCATCATTAAGTAATGCCATCAAAAAATTAGAAGAGGAGATAGGATCACCTTTATTGGAGAGAAATACGAGAAATTTGCAGTTAACAGAAGCTGGTGAGGTGTTATTTGAACGTGCAAAAGTTATTGTAAAAAATATGGAAGTGCTAAAAATTGAAATGGATGAAGTCATTATCCATGGTACGAGGGAAATCACTATAGGTGTCATGGAATCTATTAAGCATTGGTTGCCTAAAGTTATTGCCAATTATAAAAAAGATTATCCAGAAATGATCATCCATTTAGTTGACATTTTAGGCAGTAAGCGTGTGAAAAAATCCTTAAAAAGCTATAAAACTCATTTAATCATTACCAATCAGTTGATGGATGATCCAGAGTTGGAAGTCAAAACCTTATATGAAGAGAGATTAGTTGCAGTGTTACCATTACACCACCCATTAGCCAAAAAAGAAAAAGTAACTATTTCTGATATAAGTGAAGAGCCATTTATTATTAGTACGGAAGGCTTTCAAACAAGACGTGATATTTTAGATACCTTTGAACAGGCAGGTAAAAATATTCATATTCAATTTGAAATTGAACGCTTTGAAACAGCTGTTTCCCTTGTCCGAGAAAATTTAGGAGTAACTATTTTACCGGAAAATTATTTACAAGGCCCGACAGCTAAAACCATTATAAAAAAAGAAATTGAAGGGGCAAATCTTAGTCGAAATGTTTATTTGGTGTATTTAAAAAAGCGTCATTTACCTTTGGCCATTCGTCAATTGTTGCAAGACATTTTGCAGTATTTTGAAACAAAGACAATATAGAAATAATTTTCTGTTATATTAGAAAATTCGCGAAATAAAGCATTGCTTTACCAAAAATATAGCGGTAACATTTAATGTAAGAATGAAAATGAACATTCATTCATTTTATCAAAATTCAAGCAAAGGGGGTATCTTCCATGAATTTTTCTTATAGTGAAAAAGTGGTGGAGTTACAAGACAAGCTGACGAATTTTATGGAGCAATACATTTATCCAAATGAAGAAGTTTATACGGCACAGGTTGAAGCAATGGAGGATCGTTGGGGAGCGATTCCACCGATTATGGACGAGCTAAAGCAGAAGGCACAGCAGGCAGGATTATGGAATTTATTTTTACCAGATAGCGAATATGGGGCAGGTTTAACAAATTTAGAATACGCGCCTTTATGTGAAATTATGGGGCGTTCCCTTCTGGCACCAGAAGTTTTCAATTGTAATGCGCCTGACACAGGTAACATGGAGGTGCTTGTACGGTACGGATCTGCCCAACAAAAAAAGCAATGGCTTGAACCGTTACTAAAAGGAGAAATTCGCTCTTGCTTTGCGATGACCGAGCCTGCTGTTGCATCCAGTGATGCTACGAATATTGAGGCAAGCATTGAGCGAGATGGGGATGAATACATTTTAAATGGCCATAAATGGTGGACAACAGGTGCTGGTGACCCACGCTGTAAAGTGGCCATTTTTATGGGAAAGCATAAAGATACAACAGCACCAATCCATGAGCAGCAGTCTATGATTCTAGTACCAATGGACACACCAGGGGTAAAAGTAGAGCGGATGCTGACGGCTTTTGGTTACGATCATGCGCCAGAGGGTCATGGTGAGGTGACATTTACGAATGTGCGTGTACCAGTAGACAATATTTTGTGGGGAGAAGGCAAAGGCTTTGCTATTGCTCAAGGTCGTCTTGGTCCAGGAAGAATACATCATTGTATGCGTCTAATTGGCGCAGCTGAACGTGCATTGGAGGAAATGTGTAGAAGGGTACAACAGCGACATGCCTTTCATCGCCCATTAGCAGATCAAGGGGTAATGCGTGAGCGTATTGCTGAATCTCGCATCGATATTGAACAGGCAAGACTTTTAACCTTAAAGGCAGCTTATATGATGGATACGGTGGGGAATAAAGAGGCGAAAGCAGAAATTGCGATGATTAAGGTGGTTGCACCTAATATGGCACTGCGCGTCATTGATCGAGCTATCCAAGCATTTGGCGCGGCAGGGGTCGGACCCGATACAACGCTTGCGGCACAGTGGGCGAATTCTCGCACATTGCGTTTAGCAGACGGACCAGATGAAGTACATCGAAATACTATTGCTAAGCTGGAATTAAAAAAACATGCGACTAAACAAGAGGAGCTGGTGAAATGACAGTACTAGAGTTATTTAGCTTACAAGGTAAAACAGCTATTGTAACAGGTGGTGGCCGTGGTCTTGGTGCGCAAATTGCCCAAGGATTTGCAGAGGCAGGGGCCAATGTAGTTCTATGCTCACGAAAAGTAGAAGCCTGTGAGGAAGTTGCCGCAGCACTTGAAACATTAGGTGTCCAAACATTAGCGTTAGCTTGTGATGTCACAAAGCCTGAGGATATTGCTAATGTGGTGGCTAAAACGATCACAACATTCGGTAAGATTGATATTTTAGTCAATAACAGTGGGGCATCTTGGGGCACACCTGCTATTGATATGCCTTATGAAGCCTGGCAAAAAGTATTTGATGTCAATGTTAATGGGACCTTTTTGATGAGTCAAGCAGTTGGCAAAATTATGTTAGAGCAAAAAAGCGGCAAAATCATTAATATTGCTTCGATTGCAGGACTGGGTGGTACCTTACCAGCCTTTATGGATACCATTGCCTATAATGCAAGTAAAGGGGCTGTTATCACATTAACGAAGGATTTAGCGGTCAAATGGGGACCACACGGTGTTCATGTCAATGCCATTGCACCTGGGTTTTTCCCAACAAAAATGTCCAATGTTTTAATTGAACGTGGACAAGACTATTTGATGGGGGTTACACCTTTAAAACGTTTAGGCTCAGAAAATGATCTCAAGGGAGTAGCATTATTTTTAGCGGCCCCAGCTTCAGACTATGTAACAGGTGATGTCATTGTAGTAGATGGAGGCATGAGTTCCATTATATAAGGGGGAAAATAAAATGGATACAATGCAAGTAAGGGCAAGTGAGCGTCTAGATGCTGTTAAATTACAAGCCTTTTTAGCAAATCATTTTCCTGAACTTCCAAAGGGGAAACTGGAAATAACACAGTTTAGTGCTGGACATTCTAATTTAACGTATTGTTTAAAAATAGCTGATTTTGAAGTCGTTCTTCGTAGACCACCACTTGGACCAGTTGCCAAGAAGGCACATGATATGAAGCGAGAATTTACAATATTATCGGCATTGCATCCTTTCTTCAAAGCGGTTCCACAGCCGTATGTTTATGTGGAGGATTCCGATATTATTGGCAGTGATTTCTTTTTAATGGAGCGCAAAAGAGGTGTTGTCCTGGATACACATTTTCCAACAGGTACAGTACCTTCAGAGGAACTAGCTTGCCAGTTGTCTGAAATGATGGTCGACTCTTTAGTTGCACTTCATGCCATCCCTTATCAAGATACATCATTAAAGGATATGGTGAAGCCTGATGGATTTATGGAAAGACAAGTCCATGGCTGGATCGAGCGCTATGAAAGGGCGAAAACGGCAGAGATTGCCGAAGTAGCTACTTTGACAGAATGGTTAAAGAAACATGTTCCAAATAATAAAGAGGCAACAATTATTCATTATGATTATAAATTGAATAATGCCATGTTCTCTAATGATTATGCTGAAATGATTGGTCTATTCGATTGGGAAATGACGACGGTAGGGGATCCACTAGCAGATGTCGGCGTGGCGATGAGTTACTGGATGCAGGCGGATGACCCGAAAATGCTGTTACATGCACTTGGTGAACCACCTGTAACCATCATGCCAGGTTTTTATACACGACAGCAATTTATTGAACGCTACGCAGAGAAAAGCGGACGAGATGTTTCAAACATTCAATATTACTGTACATTTGCTTATTTCAAATTAGCCGTCATTTGTCAGCAAATTTATTACCGCTATGTGAAAGGGCAAACACAGGATGATCGCTTTGCCCAAATGGATAAAATGGTGGCTGCATTAATTCAACAAGCCTCAGAATCGATATAAAGAATAGAAAAACGGTTACTTTTCACCAAAAGTAGCTGTTTTTTATAGGCATTTATAGCAGATTATCCGACACTATATTTTTTATCTATGTATGACTTCTCGCACGAAGACCCATTTACATAACCTAACATCGCCCGTAAAAAAATAAGAGAGAGCGAATGTGCGTTCTTATTTTATCATACATTTTCTCACTTATAAAGGGCTATGAGAAAGGCGGTGGCAAAACAAAAACAGGTTCATTCGAGAACCCGTTTAATATTATGACCATATTTGATCAAGCTTATCGCTGTAGAAGTGAATAGCTTTTTTATAATCGATTATACCTTGATGACTGGTTGTCCGTACTAATGTATTTAGCAATGTTTCCATTGATTTACTATGCTCGCCAAGATTATAGAGTGTCATGGAGTAAAAGACTTTGACATGCTCAGCTTCCGGAAATTCGTGCATAGCTTGTTCAAGTGTCTGTTTTGCTTGTTCATATTGCCCTAGAGTACGATAGGTACTACCTAATCCGAGGTAGGCATCAACTAAAACATCAGGTTCAAGTCCTAATGCAATCGCCTTTTCATAGTGTGGAACTGCTTCCTTTTCTTTTCCTAAAGAATCGTATGTCCAGGCACATTGAAATTGATAGTAGCCATTTTCAGGGTTTCCCTTTAGTAGAGCTACCATTAATTGATTAGCTTCCTCAAGCTGGCCATTTTTTCTTAACGTAATAATAGGTTCTAATTGTTTATCCATTTTATTTAACTCCTTTGTTGTTTTCCCATTCATAAACATAGCTAGTAGCTAGAATATTTGGAGGTAGATAATCGAGGAATTGTTGACGAAAATCTAGCGCTAAATTAACAACGGTTTCATTTCCGATACTGGAACCATTAGAAAAAGCATGGACCGCTATTCCGGCATAGGCGCCCCCAAATGTTGTGATGAACTCTACATAATTAGTATGAGAAGGAATGCTTTCAGTCGCACCATTAGACTTTCCTTCATATACTTCCTCCTTTTGTTCATTATACATGATACTAATTGCTAGAAAGCGCTACAAATGGTATTGTTTGTGTAAAAGTACCATCTTTGAGGTGAATTGAATGCTAGATCGTTCAATGGAAAAGACATGGGAACACCAAGAGGAAAGGGAGTGATAGCACAAAAAAGAAAAGAGGATACCAATATGACATATAATAAAATGGTTTGTGATGGATTTGAATTGAACTATTGTATAAAGGGGCATGGTCAGCCCATTTTAATTGTGGGTAGTAGTATTTATTATCCACGTCTGTTTTCACAGGAATTATCCCAACATTTTCAACTTATTTTTTTAGATCATCGAGGATTTGGGAAATCAACAAAACGACCTATGAAACAAGAAGATTATACTTTAGATAAAATAGTTGAAGATATTGAACAAGCTAGGCAAATACTAAAGCTGGATAATGTGATTATTTTAGGACACTCAGGTCACGCATTTATGGCGATGGCGTATGCTATAGCCTATCCCCAGCATGTTGAAAAAGTCATCCTATTGAATACAGCCCCAACAAATAGCCAAGAGAGACAGCAGCAAAGCATTTCCTATTTTGAAACACATGCAAATGCAGCGCGTAAAAAACAATTTGAGCAAGATATTGCTTTGTTGGAGCAGGATATTGAACAGGACCCCAAACGACGCTTTGTTCATATGTGTATTCGTATGGGGGCACATAGCTTCTATGATTATACTTTTAATGCCGCATCCATGTGGGAAGACGTTGATACGAATATGGAAATCATTGATTATCTTTGGGGTGTGGCTTTTGCCCAGCAGAATCTAAGTCAACTTGTACACCAATTCCATAAGCCAATCTTTGTAGGTTTAGGCAAGTATGATTACTTAGTTGCACCTGTAGCCTTATGGGAAACAGTAGATCAAGTTCCCCACGTAACGAAAGTCATTTTTGAAAAAAGCGGTCATAATCCAATGTTTGAAGAACCTGCGTATTTCGATGAACAACTTATACAATGGATCAAAAAAGAATAATTATGAGGGCTGGTTACGCTATATGGCGTATAACCGGCCTTATTCCTTATTATGTTTTGCAAAAAAGGCTACTTCCAAAAAGGGAAGAGCCAAAGAGTTATTTTGCTGTACAGCTTTTACGAATCGCTTCAATTTTACGGCAATCAATGATGACAGGCAGTCTATTTCCTTCGATTTGAAGGAAATTCCCACAGCAGTTTTGGGAATCGAAGTAGAGGAAATAAATACGTAAAAATCTTGTGCCATCAGATAGGAAAACATCTACTAATGTCCCTGGTTCGAAACATTCTAAATGATGACAGATACAATTTTCACAATGCTTTTTGCTCTGACCTTTCTCCTGGACTGTTTTTTCAAATTGAGGGCTATTATAATATTTGATTTTATAGGAATCTTCTTCAGCCAAATGATCATTGCCATCATATTGGCCTAAGTAATAGTTCTTTGATTCACAATAGCATTTAGCAAATTTATGATAATTATTAAATTCCCAATTTATTCGTGTTAAATATCTATTGTCATCCATTTCATACAACGCTCCTTTATGTCATTTATCTATTTCTAATCTATGTCATAGAGCCTTCTGGAAGATGGTAAAACGTCCATTTATCTGAAGATTAAAAGAAAAGACCAGACTCACAAATAGAGTCTAGTCATTTTTACTATAATCATCTTTCAATAGTCCATATATTTCTAAATCAACAACCCCTTTACCGGACCACACTGTAGCTTGTCGTAATAGACCTTCTTTTATAAAGCCATTTTTTAGCAGCACCTTTTTCGAAGGCTCGTTTAAAGGCATAACCTCTGCCTGGATTCGATGAACATGAACTTCCTCCAATAAAAATTTTACAACGATTTGAAGTGCCTCTGTTGCAATACCTTTTCCCCAAGATGTTTCAGCTAAATAGTAACCGATTGTCACCATATTTACTTTTTGATTAAAATCCATTGCTTCGATAATGCCAACTAATTTTTCGCGTTGAGATTTTTCAAAAATTCCCCATTTTATTCTGCTTTTCTTCATATAATCTCGTTCAAAATGGCCTATCATTTTTTGAACAGTTTGCAGGTTGTGTTTGGGGATAATTCCACAGTACTCAAAAACCTTATCATTATCATAAATAGCGAATATCTCTTGTATATGAATGTCTTCTATTTTTTTGAGTTCTAGATTTGTTGAGTCTAAGATTGGGAACTCATTAAATACTTTTTCAATTATCATGATGGTTGCTCCTTTAAGGGAATATAAATTTTCATGTTTAAAGCATGTGGATAGGTAGAGTGCATGACGTCAGTTACTTCAAAGTCAGGACCAGTATCTCGCTCATAATGAGAATGGGGAAGCCATACTCCATAAATGTAACGTCTCGTATTTTGTATTCCCTCTGCAGTACTAGTCAATGAAAACTCAGCATATTTACCAGCTGGAATTTCAAGATGAATAAAACCTTCCTCTACATGATCTTTAAATGCTTGAACTTCCTCTCCAACAATAAAGGAAAATTGCCCATCCTCCTGAAAGTGTGAAGAAATTCCATATGCTATATTAGGAGCAACTTTATAGGAAATGCGCTCATAATATTTTTGTTGACCAAAATTCAAATAAAAGCCTGGAATATCTCCATAATAGTGATCGTCTTGTAATGTTGTTTTGTATTCATAGCCCACGATTAGTTTTTTAGATAATTGAAGTATTTCTGGTCGCTGCATAGGGAGTTCTCCTTCCAATTTATAGTCCAAAAAGTTCATTTTGGCTTGAAGTGGTATGGAATAGGCCCCTTTTCGATATTTAGCAGGTGTAATACCGAAATACTGTACAAATGCCCTTGTGAATGCCTCTTGAGAACCATATTGAAAGTTGATTGCAATTTCAAGTATAGTTTGTGAGGTTGTTTTTAAGAGGAAAGCCGCTTCTGAAAGCCTCCTATTCCGAATATACTGCTGCACCGAAAAACCTGTAATGGCCTGAAAAAGTCGTTGGAAATGAAATGGTGAAAAGTAAGATTGGGAAGAAATAGCTGTAATCATTAACTTTTCCTGAAGGTTTTCCTCAATAAACTCTATGGCGTTTTGAATTCTTTCAAAATAATCCATACCATCATCCTTTCTTGCCTCTATATTACCGTTTATGGTGGATGAGCTTTTGATAATTTGTGCTATTTCGTACATTAAATTGTCATCAACTAGAAATCAATAGTAACATTGAGAAAATTAATTAATAAATGTATAATTTAACTAAATTTACAAGAAAGTGAGTGATATATAATGAAAGTCAGCTCTGTATTTACACTAAATAACATGAAGGTGTGGGGGGATTAAAAATTTGATTCTTCCGCAACAATCGGAGGAGAAAAAATGTACAAAAATTACGGACCGTTAAGCACAGAGCTTTATGATTTTACAAAACCAGTAGGATACTCCCTTGGTGGGGATATTGAATATTATCTAGAACGATTGCAGGGTATTACAGGTAAGGTACTTGAAGCTGGAGTTGGCTCTGGTCGATTCTATATTCCTTTAAAGGAAAAAGGCATTGATATAGAGGGGATTGATTATTCTCCGGAAATGCTAGCTTCCTGTCGAAAACAATGTCTAGAAAGAGGGCTGACACCAGTGCTTTATGAGGGCAATGTCAGTAATTTTTCATTAAGTAGGCTATACGAGGCGATTGTTATGCCTACTGGCTCGTTCTGTTTAATCGAAAGTTATCAGGAGGCTGTTTCTGCGTTAACGTGTATGTATCAGCATCTAGTTCCTGGTGGACGGATTATCATTGATTTATTATTTCCGACAGACTGGAAAACGGGAGAAATGGCGACAACCTATTTTCAAATTTCGGAAGATGAAGGAATTGCGCTTGAAAGAAAATCGATAGCCATGAACTGGGTGGAGCAGAAAACATTAACAGTATTAAAATATGAAAAATGGCGACAAGGAAAATTAGTGGATACGGAACTACAAAAGTTCCCATTGCGTTGGTATGGTGTAGAGGAATTTAAATTTCTATTACAAAGTATTGGTTTCACTACTATCACTTGTTCAGCAAACTACATGTATACTAAACAGCCAAGTCAAGAAACGTCACTCATGACATTTGAAGCTGTTCGCTAAAAACAAAATGACCAGTCATCTTAGCGACTGGTCATTTTTTATTGAGTTTTAATTTTGTTGCGGTACCTACTCCTTTTGTCTGGACATCGACTACAAGATTAACCTCTAGCTCTGGATAAAGAGTCGACCAATCTTTTTTTATTCGATTCCAAGCTTTATAATCCTCACGATGTAGTACTTCGCCAAATTTTAAAATATCAGCCTGATAGGTTTGTTGAATCGTTTGGATTGTGCGCTCTATACTTTCCTTAATTTGCTTGCTCGTTGCTTTATTTAGAGCATCGATGGTTTTGGGCTTGGTTAAATCTAGAGGGCAGCTTATTTCAGCGACGTTCTGTTCAATATCCAGTTGAATCGTAATCGAGGGAATGTCATGCTGAATACGTCCTGTCACTTTTGTTGAAGATTGAATAATTTCTGTCGATATTTTCCCTTGCTCAGGGCAGGCAAGCGTTTCAAAGGTACTCTTAATATTATTGTGTAAAAAGTTATAATTTCTGCTTTCTTCTTCTGTCAAAAAGCCAATAAGCTTATAATTTTTAAAAACAGCCAGTCCACCATATTGTAATTGTGCGGGGCTCTTAATTTTTTCAACATTGCTGCTAGATTTTCCAGCATCCGCATCACCATGAATTTGAATGGTAGGTAATACGGCGCTATTATCTATATGACCCAAAGATTGAACTAAATCGTCGAGAATAACAGATTCAGTCGTTCCCCAGGTTGCTTCAGTATCCTTTAAGGATTTAAACAATTTACTAGCTGGAATATCCTCTAATGGTGTTAAAATACTCAAAATTTCTTGGGCAGTCGATTCATGGGCAATAATAATGTTAAATTCGCTTCTACCCTCTGGATCCCTTTGTAGTAAATCTAAAATGCTATTCATTCCTTCTTTAGCCAACTCTTCACCGATGATTATAATTTGCGCATGGGAATAATAGGGTTTCCTTGGCGTCAAAGTGGTTAATTTTCGCATGGCGTCAAATAAGGATTTTCCCTTAGCATGGTAGGTAAAAACAGGGACTTGGAAACTAGAGGCTTTGTTTGAGGCTACCTGACTAGGGTTAACAATTTGCACGGAAATTTCAACAAGCTCGTCCGATTTATCGACCCCAAAGGCCGTAACGATAGCCAATTCGTTTAACTCTCGTTTACTCCAACATCCACCTAACAAAAGAATAATGAAAAGCAATAGTATGAATGACAGTGTGTGCTTGATGATCGGCACCTCCTCAAGGAAAAGGGCAAAGATAGTCCAACATTATTAAGGATAAGCAAATAACAGCCAAAATAATCAAAAAGTGATATTGAGGTAACTCTTTTTGTAAACTGTTATTAGGATAAGCAGAGCATGTCCGCTTGTCTGGCTAGTAAACGTGCATAACTTGGGATGAGGCTTATTTTTTAGTAAAAAACTTTAAGTGGGCCCTTTTAAGGGTTGTTGTTAATAATAGATGGGCCACTGCATTCACAGTGACCCTAGTAACGAATCTAGGAGGTGTAAGGCTAATTAGCTTTACACTACTATAGTATACTAAATTTATATATTGAAATAGTTAATTGCCTGGGAAATAGAAAGAAAATTAAGAATAATATAAAAAATAAATTAACTATACTTATTTTTTAACAATATGCATGTAATGGATGGTTTCAAAAGCTGATAAGTAATCCGTCCGATTCTGGAAATAAAGCTGTTGAATAGCAGGAGGGGTAAGATGTTCGTATATGAGTAAACCCAATGGATCTAACATCTTCTCCATGTCCTCATAAGCAAAACACGATTTCATCGGCTCGCCACCTGCAGCAGCCATCTTCACCACGTTGTCCACTCTATTAAAAAGGCCATTTTCCTGATAGAGAGTTTCATCGGCATAATCCAACACAATGGAACTGCCTGATGGAACAAGAGCAAATAAATGAGTGAGTAAACTTGCTAATTCTTCTTTCGTTAAATAATAGGAGACACCTAACAGACTAAAAAACGTCTTTTTATACTGAAACCCTTGCTCAAAGAGGGGTTGAGATTGAAATTGTTTAGTAAAATCCATTGAAACAAAATGAAGATGCTTCATTGGTGGAAGTGATGCTTCTTGTAATCGTTTCTTCTTAAAAGCCTGGGTTGTAGGATGATCAACCTCAAAAATTTCTACAACTGTTTCTAACTGAGGATGACGATAAGGAAAAGTATCCAAGCCAGCGCCTAAAATTACATATTGCTCGATACCAAGCCGGATTTCATGATGCAAGACATTTTCGTTGTATGCTGCACGTGCCAAGGGAGTAGGAGCGAGTTGAATTTGCGTTATCCATTTTACTAAATTTTTTACATTGTCTTTAGTTGGTATAGCCATGTCCTTGTTAAAGAAGTCGATGCCTTGTATCAGGTGATCTTGAATACTTTGAAACTCTTCAGGTGAGATTAACTCTTTTGCTACATAATCATCAAAAATTTTCGGTGTATCCATTTGACTATGATAAGCTCTACTAAAGGCAGCTATTAATGAAGTGATACTAGATTGCTGTTTATTCATATTAACACTCCTCAAAAAAATAGGATTCCCCTGGCCAGGAGAATCCTATTATACAAAACAATATTTTAAATGTAAATTTTAGCATAAAATAATTTTTTTGTCAAGTTTTCAGTACTTTGATTATACGAGAGGGGAAGATAGATCATACTATAAAATTAAATAAAAAATTTTAAAAATAAATGTAACTTTTTTAACTAACAGCCGTCTAACTTATTAGTAGAATACAAAAAAACTAAAGTAAACGAGTAATATTCACTTTTCACAAAAGGGCCAGGATCACATTTTCGTGATTTCCTGGTCTTTTTGTGTAGGGAGACCCATTTTATTAAAAAAATATGAAACCTTTAGGCTGTTCATTCGTATTATAATGTGAATCAAAAGCTAAGCAAAAATTTAGTTAGATTCACTTTCACTTAAAAGGCTAGGACTTACAGCATGTTGTAGGGTCTAGTCTTTTTTGTATCATTGTTCAGATTTTGTTCAGAACAATATGTTAGTCTATTCAAGAAGATTTTCATAGTCTTTACCTAAACGCAAAATGACCAGCACTCTGTGAAGAGTGACTGGTCATTTTGTTTAATGATGATTAACTAGTTCAGCAAAGAATGGCATGTTTGTTTCAAAATTAGTAACGGTCTGTAAATCTTCTGCCTGTTTTACTAATTGAACGACAAGGTTATTAAAAGGTGTGGCAACACCCAGCTTTTCGCCAAGCTCCGATACTACTCCATTAATATAATTTATTTCCGTTTTACGTTTTTTCTCTAAATCCTGTAGCATACTTGCTTTAAGTAGTTTAGAGGATGCCATCAATTGTTGGAAGGCTTTGACACGTTCAGGGATATCATGAGCCTTTTTCACTTCTAATGAAGCTATATCGAAGCCATTCATTTTGGCAAATTGTACTCCAGCAGCATGCCCCACTTTTATCGTTTCATCCGCAATATGCACGGCGCTAATACTACTCGTCTCATGATCAAGAACGCCACCAAAATTCGTATTGAGCGCGGCAGAAAGACCACTAAAAGCATTGTTAATTAATAGTTTAGACCACTTTGTGCCAACTAAATTGTCTGAGATGTGTGTGCCACCTACAAGATTTAAAATTGTTTGTATTTGTCTAATTCTTTCTGTTGTTTCTCCATTTAATTCACCAATTTGAAATGCATATTGTTTGAAGTGGTTATATTCTGTTGTCAAACTAGATATGCCCGGTTGAATGAATGTAGCACCAAACTCAACTGATCCAGCAATCACACGATTTCGCCCTACAATTGCAGCGACTTTTTCTTCTGGAATCCCATTTTGTAAAGAAAGAACGACACTTGTTTCATTTAAAAATGGTAGTAAGCCTTGTAAAACCGAGTCATTATACAATTGTTTTGTTAACAGTAAAACTAAATCATAAGTTCCTGACATATTTTTAGGCGTAATGGCTTTTACTTTCACTTGAAAGTCAGTAGTTCCTGTTATTTTTGCCCCTGATTGATTCAATTCGTCTACATGTTCTTCATAAACATCAATTAATTCGACATCTTGTCCACCGGCAGCAATATATGCACCAGCGATTGTTCCTAAAGATCCTGCTCCTAAAACGGCGATTCTCATCTAAATGCCTCCTTGGTTTATTTAATTATTCAATAAGCTTAGCTATTTGTATTTTGTCACGTTGTTTCTCCAATAGCTTCATCTGCATAGTTCCATACGGCTTCATTGCTTGATTAGATAATGTATGGATTAGTGTTCTTTCTATTTTTCAGTTAAATAATCGTAGACAACAGTAGGTGATGCCAACGATAGTTCTGTGACAATATGGGAAGCTGATACAACTTCTAACACTGGTAAATCAGCCATTGGGGCAAGTGCATGGGCAAAAAGTTCAAGTCTCGCTGGACCTGACCATGCTCCCAGTATTTTAATATCCGTAATTTCACTTCTCACTAGCTCACAAATTCTTGGTCGTCCATCATAACCAGGCATCTTTTTCAACATATAATTGGGTTTGATAATTTCTTTCAGTGCCTCTTGATGATCCAGTGGGAAATGTTTATATCCCATTGTTGCATTAGCCACTCTTAATGAACCATAATCTAAGAGACCAACTAATGTATCAGAATCTACAAATAAACTAGGCTTACCTAATTTTTTAGGATACGCAGCAATTTCTCTACCAGAGGCAATGGCGGGGAAACTATCAACATACATTGCATGTAAATAATCACCTTCTTCACCATCCATGCTAACAGGAATGACCTGACCACACTCTGTATAAGAACCTAGCCCTGTTACATCTGGCATTTTCATGATTTCAAATTTGACAAAGGGCTCCTTCACTTCCAATGGTTCTGGAACAATTTTCTTAAGTTTTTCCATATCCGTTTTATAGACGATATTTAAATATTCACGGTTATAAAAGCGATAAGGTCCAATGGGATAAGCACCTGCATCCAACGGTGTTGTGAATTGTCTCATTACTTCATCTTTTCTCATGAAAAACCACCATTCTTTCAACTTTGTCTTCTTACAATAACTACTTTAATGCGGATTTTACATTGCGTCTAATACATAATAAGATATAAATATATTTATTTAGATAAATGAATTAGGGGGCTTAAGCGAAATGGAACTTTTACAATTGAAGTATTTTCAAACAGTAGCAAATACAGAGCATATTTCGAAGGCGGCTCAACAGTTAAATATTGCACAGCCATCCTTAAGTTTGACTATAAAACGTCTGGAGGATGAACTAGGCACAAAATTATTTCATAGAAAAGGAAGAAATATTGAATTAAGTGCTGCAGGACAGATTATGCTCAAGCATGTTAATAAGGTATTTATCGAACTAGAAAATGCAAAAATGGATATTCAATCACTTGATGAAATCAATGCTCGTACAGTTAAAATAGCCATATCAAATACCCGATTTCTCGTTGGACTAATTAGTCAATATATTAATGATTTTCCTCATGCCAAAATTCAACAGGGAATTGAGACAAGGGATGATATACGTATAAATTTAAAGAGAGGGGATATTGATCTGGGCATAGCAGGCCCTCCAATCATTGATGAAGAAATTGAAACCTGTGTGCTTGTGGCAGAGGATGTAGTACTTGTGTTGCCTTCTAATCACCCATTGGCTGGTCAGTCAGAGGTTGCTCTAGCTAAGTTTGCAAATGAATCCTTTATTTCCTTAGCCAACAATGCAGAATATAGTCGTTTTACAACGTCACTTTGTGAAAGAGCGGGATTTATGCCTATCAAAAACTATGAAGTAGATTCAACCCTTCTGGCAGAAATTATCCAGCTGGAACAGGGTGTAGCCTTGTTGCCCATATCGGTTTGTAGAAAGTTTAATTTACATTTTGTAAAAATAGCTAATATGAATCCAACGTATACAGTAGGTCTGTCCTGGGTAAAAAATTCCATTTCGTCAGCTGCCGTTCAACAGTTACGGGACTTTATTATTACTTACTTTAACGAAAATAATGAGCACTACAAAATTTAATACCTTTGAAACGGGTTCCTGAAATGCTCGAAAAAACATAAAAATTCCCTAAAATTTTGTTGGAAAATATTTTAACTTGTTCATTGCCTCAACTTAGCGTAGTATTATAACGAATCAAAACTAAGTAAGTTAGTAAGATTCACTTTCACAATAAAACCAGGCGTTCTTCTTAGAAGAGCACCTGGTTTTTTGTTAGTTGCACAATAAGCGACTTGGGATTATATTCTATTATTTAGCAGGCAAATACCCGCGGAGTAAGGTGAAATACCCGCGGAGCAAGGTGAAATACTCGCGAAGCAAGGGTAAATACCCGCGGAGCAAGGCTGAATACCCGCGGAGTAAGGTGAAATACTCGCGAAGCAAGGCGAAATACCCGCGGAGTAAGGTGAAATACCCGCGAAGCAAGGCGAAATACCCGCGGAGCAAGGCTGAATACCCGAGGAGTAAGGTGAAATAACCGCGAAGCAGGATGAATACCCGAGGAGCAAGATGGAATATCCGCTATCGGCGTTATTCAGTAATACACAAAATCAGCTACAATAAGCAGATTTCTTCTAAGATTAATCGGAAAATCTATGTACGTATAGAAGTTAAAGAAAAAACTTGTTGCAAATATTAATTTTTTATTTTAATCTTTTAATATTGTGTCAAAAAAATAATATTTTTTCTTCTTATCAAGAGAGATGGAGGGACTGGCCCGATGAAATCTCGGCAGCGGAACTTAGTCATTAAGTTACTGTGCCAAATCCAGCAAGAAATGACTTGATAGATAAGAGGTGTATTTTCAATATAAGGCCTCTTCTTGTTCATTCAAGATGAGGCCTTTTTTTATGGAAAAAGGCTGATTTTAATTTTTTTGGAGGTAAAACAGTGAAGAAAGAGAATCCATGGGCGCTGATCCCATTTGTTGTTTTTATGATATTATTTATTGGTTCTGGGGTTATTACAGGTGATTTTTATGCCTTTCCTGTCATTGTTGCTATCACCATTGCAGGTGCTGTGGCTCTAGCCATGAATCGAAAAGAATCGTTTACGAAAAAAGTTGATATTTTTTGTCAAGGTGCAGGGAATTTAAATGTCATGATGATGGTTATTATTTTTCTCTTGGCTGGGGCCTTTTCAGAGGTTGCAAAAGGTATGGGGGCAGTAGATTCCACTGTTAACTTTGCTTTATCGGTCGTTCCGCAAAACTTACTGGTTGTGGGCTTGTTCATCATTGCCTGTTTTATTTCCCTCTCAATGGGTACATCCGTGGGAACGATTGTTGCATTAGCTCCAATAGGCGTTGGAATAAGTGATCTTACAGACCTTTCTATTGCTTTAGTGATGGCGGCTGTTGTTGGTGGCTCAATGTTTGGTGATAATTTATCCTTTATTTCAGATACAACCATTACTGCCGTACGTTCACAAGGCGCACAAATGAAGGATAAGTTTAAGGTTAATTTTTGGATTGTATTGCCAGCAGCGATTGTAACGAGCATTATTTTAGCAATCATTTCAATGGGTGAAACAGCACAAGTGGCGCATGTAAGCTATAGTTGGGTTAAAATTGTACCATATGTTTTAGTGATCATTTTAGCGTTATCTGGGATGAATGTTTTCCTTGTGCTGGCACTAGGGATTGTCCTTGCTGGTGCTGTTGGCTTAGTAGATGGTAGCTATCACTTGATGAGCCTTCTGCAAACGATTGGAGAAGGCATGTCCGGTATGTATGAAATCGCCTTTCTTGCCATATTAATAGCTGGAATGGTAGAGGTTATTAAGTTTAACGGAGGCATTGACTTTTTGCTGCACCTTGCGACAAGTAGAATTAAATCGAAAAAGGGTGCTGAATTCGGCATTGCTAGCCTTGTGGGTTTAACGAATTTATCTACTGCTAATAATACAATTGCGATATTAATTGCTGGGCCACTTGCCAAAAATATTGCTGAACAATATGACATTGAGCCAAGAAAATCCGCAAGTATTTTAGATATTTTCTCCTGTACAGTCCAAGGGCTTCTGCCGTATGGGGCTCAATTCCTTGCTGCCGCAAGCGTGGCCAAAATATCACCAGTAAGTATGCTGCAATACTCGATCTATCCCATTCTTATTGGTATTTGCGGAATGATAGCTATTTCTATCGGATACCCTTCAAAAAAGAAAGCCTAAAGCTCAAATAAGACCAGCAAAGCAAAATTTTAGCTTAGCTGGTCTTTTTCATCTCTTAAAGTAATGGTTTAGATTTAGAAGGATTACTTTCTTGCCTGTATTAGTGTAAACCAGTTGTTTCCGTTTAATGTTCCAGAAACGTTGTATACTGGCTGATAGAAACCTTTTGTGTCATACATATACGTTAGCTCGATTAATTCAATTTCAAGCTGATCGTCTTTTTTTAGAACCAGCTCTTCTTCTGTAACGAGTGCATTATACTTTATTTGAGGAAATTCTCCATTCTTTATTTGCTCATATACTTCAGCAGGGGACAAGATATCTACTTCCCGTGTAAATTGATTTCTTTGAACATTATAGGCTAATGAATATGCACGTCCATCTTGTGTAAGATCAAGAACTACATCCCCATACCAATAGTCGACATTTAAATCGGGACGATCTGGAAGATTCCATTCAAATTCCCCGTTTTCCAGTACAGAAAACTCTGCTTCTTGAGGGAGGATAGAAAGTTCGTCCATCAATGCCTTCGCCTTATCAATCAAGTTTTCCTGACCAGTCGATGTCGCTTGCTGCGAATAATTATTCGCTGTTAACGACCAATTCCCCATTGAACTTATAAATAATGTATATTGCATACCTGCTTTGTCTTGCAATAAAATTTCTCGGTCGTCTTTATAATTCTTTGCACTCAACTCCGATAACCCTAATTTATCTTGCAACAATGTTTCAACTTCTTCATTATGAATAATTTTTTTATAAACGGGCGCAACAGTAGGGTTTGAGTCTAATTGCAATGAAGTAGATACATGAACACCTGACATATTGGATTTTGTATAAGCGTTTATTGGCAGATGTCCAAATTCTTGTTGAGCATATACCAATGACATCCCAATAAAAATCAATCCCATGATAAGAGGGATAGCCAAAGTTCCAACAAGACTTTTTATTTTTACTTTTTTGTGATGAACAATAGAAGCCCCTAGTCTGTATAATTGGTATCCGATAACCCCACCAAGTGAGTTGTTGAATAAGTCATCAAGCTCGAAAATCCCTGCTCCTGTAAGTGTTTGGTATGTTTCAATTGAAAGTGTAGCACATACGACTACAAGGAAAAGCATCTTAAAAGCTTTAAATTTAGAGAAAAGTAAGGGTAAGAAAATCCCAAGCGGCACAAACATTAATATATTAAAAATACAATTTTGAAGATCACGTAACGAGTATTTTTTCCAGGCATCGATATAACCACTGAATGGTTGAAGATTCATCTCTAGGAAATGAGAAGAACCACGTCCAATAATCGTTAGCTCACATACAAATACGATATACCCAATGAAGAGTGCGCCAAGCATCATTTTAGTAATACTTAGTTTTTTTCGTTCGGATGGTTGTTTTTTATAATAAACGAAATAATAGAGGGCAATAAGCAAAAACTCAATGCCAATAATAATGATGACGGGCAACATTAAAATTCGAATATTAATAATAATTTCTGTTACTCCCAAGATAAAACGCTCCCAACTAATTGATTCTGTTCATGGTCCACACACATAAAACATGTGTTGACTGTCGACCTTCATTATTGTAAATGGCAATTATTAATAATTATTGAGAATATTTATGAAGATTTCTTAAGATTTTTTCATCATATATGGGGAGAGGGGAGAGGGGAGAGGGGAGAGGGGTAATCGAACACCTATTTTATAGAAACGTCAAATGAGTGTTTTTATTTTAATAGTGACATTTATATTAATAAAGGTTTAATGAAATCATAGTATTCAAATAATATTTTCCTAGGCCATTATGTATATTTATCAATGATTTATAAGGCTTCAGTTGTAGTGTCTTGTCAGTCCATATAATCAAAAAGAGTATAAACAATTGTCAGAAAATATCAATATACCCTATAATAAAATAAAAACTGAGATAAGAGGTGAACTTATGGGGAAACCAGTAGATTACAATCTATTTCCGGGTTATCAAAAAACACATAATTCCAGACTTGATGAACTAAAAGAAGAATTTATCGAGGAACAAGAAAAAGCAAAAATAGATGGACATATATTAGAGTTTGAAAAAACTTCATCTGAAGAATTGTCTCAATAAGCATCTTTAAAAGAGATGCTTTTTTCTTTGCTTCAACAGGTGAAGAAATAATTTAGGGTCACCGGGCTTTAAAGTGACCCTAAGTAACAAATGGGGAGGCTGTGACGGTCAACTAGCGTCACAACCAAATAAGTGCGTGCGATACACTCCCTATTAATTTGTGTAAAAAAAGGCTACTTATACAAAAAAATGTCCCTTTTATGTTGTGAATTTTTAGTCAATCACTTTAATTAGACAAGATCAAAGGTTTTAACCAAATTGGTTTCCAAGACCAAATTTAAAAAAATTTACGTTTGGACTAGACAAATATAATTTTTTGTTATATAGTTAAGTTAATAAAATCGTGCGTAAACAAACAATGAATTCACATATTACAAAGAGTATTCGTTTTTTGATTAATACTTTTTGTAGTATGTGTTTTTTTTTAAAGTATTATGATTTTATTTAATAAGTTTAAAATGGAGGTCATTGATTATGACACAAGGTACAGTAAAATGGTTTAATGCAGAAAAAGGTTTTGGCTTCATCGAAGTAGAAGGCGGACAAGACGTATTCGCTCACTTCTCAGCAATCCAAGGTGAAGGTTTCAAATCACTTGAAGAAGGCCAAAAAGTTGAATTCACAGTAGAAGAAGGCCAACGCGGACCTCAAGCTGCTAACATCGTAAAACTTTAATTCTTAAATGAATGAAGAAAGAAAACCACTTGTTATAGAGTGGTTTTCTTTTTTATTTCAGAGAAATTTGTTCAGAAATTGTTTAGTAAGATGTGTTAAATTTTAAATGTCATCGTAATTCAAGCCCGTTGCCTTAATTGGCAATGGGTTTTCTTATTTTATTTATATATATAGCTTTCATTTTTTAGCATAATTACATGAAGAACAGATAAACTAAAAAGAAAATTGAGCAAAGGGGGATCGTTTGGATGGACGAGGCAGCTTGGCAAATAATTGCTAAACTAAAACAGGAAACTTACGAAGTAGATGATGTTAAATTTAAAATGACTTCTACTGAAGAAGGAGATGTGACGGTTATTTACTTTTCTTCTTTAGTGGAAAAGATGACCATTCAAACGATGGTTTATATCCCTTTAGCCAATAATATTAAACAAATACATCAAATTTCTGAATATGTGGATTCAAAGAAAATTAGTGAAGCTGTCAAAAAATTAAATGCGGGGCAAACGCTTTTATATTTTCATGAAACGAACGGATTGGTAAGTGTTGATACTTATAGTGCACCGACCAGGGCAATTGCCAACACAGAAACAGAATCAACTGTTATTGGCCCACAGGATGCCTTTACTGAATCGTTAGAAACGAATATTTCTTTACTGCGTAGGCGCATTCAAAGCCCTATGCTAAAAAATGAAAACCGTATCATTGGTTCCGAGGCAAATATAAAAATTTCTATTATGTATATGGAAAACATAGTCAATGAGAAAAATTTAGAGAATTTAAGAAATCGAATCGATCAAATTGATTATCCTTTAATTACTGATGTCTCAGTCTTGAAACAACTAATTGAAGACAATCCTTTTTCACCATTTCCACAATATTACATGACCGTAAGACCCGATAGTGTTTGTCGCTATTTAATTGACGGCAGAATTATTGTTTTTCTAGACAATAGCCAAACTGCGATTGTTTGTCCAACATCATTTTTTGAGATGTTTGTGTCGGTTGAGGATTATTATAACCGATGGACGACGGCTTCATTATTAAGAATGTTACGCTTTTTTGGCTTTTTCCTTACAATCATGATTACGCCGATGTATATATCAGCCTTAACTTTTCATCCGGAAATTTTACCATATGAATTATTGTTAAATCTTCAGGAATCGAGGAGTAAAGTTCCATTTCCGCCTCTTATAGAAGTGTTGTTTATTGAACTGATCGTTGAAGTTTTACGAGAAGCGGGTTCTCGAATGCCGACAAAGGTAGGGCAAACAATCGGTATCGTTGGCGGTATAGTTATTGGAACAGCTGCAGTGCAAGCTGGTCTTTTAAGTAATATTCTTATTGTATTAGTAGCTACATCAGCGTTACTATCCTTTCTTCCCCCTATATTTTTAATGAGTAATGCAAGTCGATTTGTACGATATATTTTTATCTTATCTGCCGGACTGTTTGGCTTGTTTGGACAAATGCTCGCCCTTGCATGGCTAATCCATCATTTACTAAGCTTAAAATCTTTAGGCACTAATTTCATGACACCTGCTATACCACGTAAACCAACTGATTTATTCGATAGTATTATTCGAGCTCCAATAGACTATATAAGGGACAAGAAAGGTATTTCAGGAACAAAGAAAAATTGAGCAAAACAAAGACCAGGCTCTCTAAAAAAGGAGCTACTGGTCTTTTTTGAATTAATAGGCATATGGATTTTCTCTGTGAAGTTGCCAATACAGTTGAACAAGTTGTGTTTCATACTTAAAATGTTGTTCGTAAAAATACATATGTTTCTCTGGATCAATATGTTCATAGTATTTCGCTAACGTACCATATAAACTTACTTTTTGAAGCAATTGTGCTAACCGTGGATCCATTTCATTCCGCCCTTCTTTGTGCTCTAGACTTAACATATGTAAACCCATGAAGTATTTCTGGGCCTGTTAGAAAAAAGAAAGGGAACGGTACTCGATTTAAATTTGAAAGGTTGTAATATGACAACGTTAGGTTCTAGGAATTTTAGATAACTTTATTACATTAAAAATAAAGCCTATCAGTCCGCAAATAAAGAAAACATAGGCTACGAGAATGGACATAGCTTCTAAGTTGTTTGTAAAGATTCGATATCCTCCTAAAGTAAGTAAAGCCAAACTAGTAACCGAGCCAAGCAATGATTTATTCTTGCCAGACAAAAAAACACCCCCAAAATAATGATATATAATATGTTAACATGGATTATTATTTAAGTTAACATATAGGTTTTTTTATGAAACTTAATCAGGTGTATCGAAGCCCTTACTCAAATGGTTTAACTAATTTGTTTCCGCCTTTTTTAAAAATATCTGATAGGCTTCATATTGTTCCTTCAGTTGTAAATGGGCTTCCTCACGTTTTTCTGAGGTTCTCGCTTCTATGTAGGCATTCAAGCATTGAAGATATTCGTTCTTTATATTGAAATCCTCCAAAATATTGTTCTTTAATAGAGGGCTCCATCTGTAGAACGCCACCAGTATGATTAGCAACATCCGCAAATGCATCATATAGTAGCTCAAATAGTTGTGCTCGTTGTTCTCGAGTATACTGTTCACCTGTTTCCCTGAAATAATAAAATACGTTCAATTGGCTTTTGTATGATATATAGTTGTCCATAAAGTAGTGATCGATAACTTTTTATTAGCTGATGTTGGTGGTAAAGCATAATCCCAATCACCATCACTACTACCAAAAATCCTCCTATATATAATATGGCACTCCTATAATTTATTTGCATCCTTAAAAGGTAAATATACTTTGGCAGGGAGGCAGTACTATAATTGAAGGATAACGATCCAAATATCAGTCATATTGCCTTCCATAAAGAATTCATTTTTTCAGTAATTTATTCGTGAAGTATAGGTAAATATTAGGGATTAGATGTAACTGATTTTTAGACAAATAAAACTAAGATCTTAAGGGTCACTCAGATAAAAGTAACCCTTAGCACCAAAATAGGAGTGTTAGGCTAAAAGCTAAACTATATTTACCTTTCTAATGGAGTTCTGGTTGTGATTGTACCAGTATGAATTGGGGTTAGGGTTAACGAATCTTAAGTTACTTTATACTGACCGGTGTCTCTTAGGTGACAGTTTTAAGGTAAAGATTGATCTATCCATGAGGATTAAAGTGTTTTAATTATGTTCATGAATTGCCATTATTATCTGAAAATAAATTTAGAAGATTGTTCTATTTGTTAAAGCAATATCATCTGCAACTTTATAGAAATATCTATTTTTTATTGGGAGAATAACTTCTTCTTCAGGAAGAACCTCTAAAGGTGATTCATTGGAATCTATGTCAATAGCGTTTATACGGTGCCGAAATACTCGATTATTTTCACTGTGGCAAATAAATTTTTGTTGGTCCAATTTTTTCATCTTTCCTCACCTCCCTTTTTAATATGTTGTGGACCCCGTAAATTATAGGTATCTGTTACAAGGAAAAAATCCCCAAGAGAATACATCTTATCCTATATAAATATTTTATGAATAAAGATTGGAAGGCGATTGGTAATATGTCTATAAAGAAAATGATTTCAACCTTTTATGAATGTGATTTTTTGTATAGCTTAAATAATTGAAAGTATAATATGAAATTTGAAGAAATATAAGGAGATAGATTTTTTTCTTGTTACTGAACAATACAGAAAGGGGATAAGTCGGAGGTAAATGAATGAATAGGAAAGCCCTATAGCAAGCTATAGGGCTTTTATGATTTTAACTGTTAAAATCTGATGGGAAATTAAAGAATTTCTGTTAATTCTGAGTGCACAAGTCTTTGAGCAGTAATGATAACCCCTGAAGCAGTTCGTCCGTAAACACTATATAATCCTCCTGTTTGGTTAGGAGCAATTTCAACTTCATATTGAGCCGAATTTCCTAAACCTGGTGTTACAAAAGCAGAAGCGTTTGCACCCACGCTAAATGGAGTTGTTGATATAAGGTGTCTTGTACCGTTTAGTCTAAAAACTCGAACTACGCCAGTAAGTTGACCTCCAGTAAGATTGAGAATTTTGACACGAACGCTAGTTGCATTAGCTGGTTGATTTCCTGTATTTTCTATTGGTCCAGTTGTTAATGGCATGTAATTTTCACCCCCTCCAATGTAAAGATCTATAATCTGCAGATTACCTTTTCATAATATGTAATAGGTTGTTACTTTCCTTGGTCGTATTAATCATATTTCTCAAAAAATAAAAAAATTGTAGAGATGAATTAGTAGATATTTTTTCAATAGAAAACTTATAAACAAAGGTGTTCTTATATACCAAGGCTTATTACATAGTAGAAATATCTATATCTTTATAAGAACTTAAATTGGACGTTATCAATTTAAATACTCAAAAAAAGGAATAAGACATAAACATCTATTTCCTGCTCTATAGCTTGTCATTTAGTTTTTATTCATGTTTGAGCTCAAGTGATACTGTTCGTATCGTTTAATTATCGCGTATAAGTAAGTGAATCAAATTTATGGCACAGAAAAATGCACAAAAAAGCCGCAGCGTCAGCAAACGCCACAGCTTTCTGAAGAATTTATGAAACAATATGTAGATAACTGCTATGAATTGAAATTGGGTTTTCATAGCAGCCATATCATTCATTGTTTTTATACTAAATAAATATTTAACAGATGAAAGATCAATAGAGAACTATTAAGGGCCACCTTGTAGTGACCCCTAAGTAACAATTCGGGAGGTACCAAGTTAAACTAAATTAGCTTAACACTACTATTTATATGATTCGGTGACTTGGGTTTTATAGTTTATTGCCTTTAGTAAAGAAAAAACTATAAAAACAAAATCGTTCCAATTAAAAGGCTGGTATTTGTGAAAGATGTCCTGATGCTTTTTAGTTAGTGCATGCCACATTTCCCTATAGTTCCGGTTATAAAGTGTTTTATTCAGGGAAGAAAGGACAACTTTTGCAGGGAATTATTCCAATTTGATGATTTTTTGCTATTATTAGAGTTGGAGGTGGTTATTAAAATGTATAGTAATACAGCAAATATGCTTAAACAGACTACAAATCTTATCAATGCGTTGATTAAATTAAAACAAAATCTAACTTTTGTGAAATCACATGTTAATAGCGATAAAACGCTGGCCATCTATTTCTTAAGTAATGCATATAGTGACTTTAATTTATTTAAAACTATTTATTTATCCGTAACACCTGGTGACCAAAAAATTGATGAATTTTTACAGGAACATGAAAAATTCTTTCTGGAAGTAAATAAATACTTAGAGCTTTTTAATGATGATAATGTTATGGAAGATAAACTTCATAAGGAAGTCATGTTTTCAATCAACGAAACAGAAAGGTATTTGTTAAATTTATTAGATATGTATAGATAAATCAAAATGCCCAGGTGCTGATTTTAATTAGCCTGGGCAAAAATAGGTTAAGAGATTACTTTGAGCATTCGTATTTTTCCTTAAAGAGCGGGCTTAATTCGCTCCATACATCAAACTTATTGCCATTTATATCATAAAAAACAAAGTTTCTCCCCGTATGTCCTCTTTCCTCAATTTCCCCCACTCTAATTTGTTTTTCAATAAACTCTCGATGTATAGCTTTTAAAGCATGTAAACCATCGACTTCAAACGTTAAGGAAAAATGCTCATTGCCGTAAATATCATAAAAATTGGCGCTTTGATTTTCCTTAGACTTAACTAGAAATATACTTTGGTTAGCAAAATTAAGTATAGCCTTGTCTTTATCTTGATAACTTAATTCCGCTCCTAGTTTGTTTACATACCATTCTGTTGATTGTTCTACACTTACAACTGGAATATAGGTGGTACCTACTCTTAATAATTTTTCACTCAATGATTGTTCCTCCTTCGCCACCTTTTAAAAAGGAAAATTCTGATAATACAAGAGTAGCAGATGCACCCATTTTGAGCAAAAGAGAGTGTTTCTTGAAGCTGCAGCAGCCAATTAGAAACAAGGTATTAGTTCATTCCATGCAGAATATATTGATAGCACGCTAAAGGTAAGGTGGGGACTGCAATGGATAAACGAGTTTTATTTGACTTTGAAATTGAGTTTACAAACGGGGGTGGAATTCAAGGGCAGGAATTCCGTCTTGATATTGATGGTGATGACATATCGGATGAAGAGTTAGCTAAGTATATAGTAGAAGATATGAGGTTATTGATGGTGGGAAAAGTAAGAATCCTTAATAAGAAAATTATTAACGAAAAACATAAACGAAGTCCTACTCATGAATAATATTACTATTGTTATAGAGGACCTAAATATTTTGGATTATTTTCCTAAGCAATATGTTACTATTCAATTAGTAAATGTTAGTTTTGGTGAAAAAGGGGAGTTATGAGGAATATGGGGTTCGAATTTAAAGATTTTCCAAAAATAGAGACAGAACGCTTTATCTTACGAAAAGGAAACGTTGAGGATTGCCAGGATCTTTTTGAGCTTTATTCCGATGAAAATGTAGTCAAGTATATGCCGTTAAAAGTATTTGATTCAATGGCAGATGCATTAGATGAAGTAAATTGGTACGATAAAATTTTCAAGGAACAAATTGGCTTAAGATGGGTAATCGAAGACGCTAAGTCTCAAAAAGTGATTGGAACATGTGGTTATTTGAATTATGAAAAACAACATAACCGTATAGAAATTGGGTATGATTTAAGACCTGACTATTGGGGGAAGGGTATGATGCAAGAGGCTTTAAGCGAGATAATACACTTTGCCTTTACATCGATGGGAATCAATAAAATAGAGGCGAAAATTGAACCGGAAAATACATCATCAATAAGATTAGTGGAAAAATTGAATTTCTCCAAAGAAGGTGTTTTAAGACAGCATGAATTTGAAAAAGGGAAGTATGTTGATCTTGTCATCTTTTCACTTTTGAAAAGTGAATATTAGGAGGTCTAGAAGAGTCACACGCGCAATGAAGTGGGGCTTTTTCTTTTGTTTTGAAACTGCCACAAACATAAAAGCCGCAGCGTTTATAGACGCTACGGCTCGAATTGGTTTATGCCCTTATGTTTAGGCTAGTCAGTTACAAGCATTATAACACATTGAAGACGAAAGACGTTAATTATAACTTAAAGAGTTTGCCTATGCAGTTCTTTTTTTCTGATTGAACTAAGTATAGGCTTGTTGCACAAGAATTTTTCAAAATTAGAAAGGTGTATATTAGAAAATAGCGAATTAAAAGTGTATTACATCATTAAAGGAGGAAGTATTATGACTACACCTGACTACAGAACACCAATTAAAAACCAAATCGGTGGTGTGTTTATCCCAGTTCGTAACCTAGAGAAAGCAAAAGAATGGTACAGAAAAATTCTTGGATTGGAAGGAGGAGAAGAATATTTTGGACACGTATTCGTGGTACCGATGGAAGGTACGGCTGGATTAATATTAGATGCCATGCCAAAGTGGAGAAAAGAGGATGGTGATATTTCTACTTACCAAGTTCCAGCCATTCAATTTTTAACGAATGATATTGAGGCTGCTTATCAATTTATGCAGGAAAATCATGTGGAACTTGTTACAGAGATTCAGGATCATTTTTATTTTGTATTCAAAGATTTAGATGGGAATTTATTAATGATTTGTAAAGAAGCATCTTAATGATTGTAAACGATTGCTTTAATGAAATTTAAGAGTATGTCTTATCATAGAAAAATAAACTCGGATGTCGGTCGATGAGATGAGGTTTAATTGCTAAATGTTAGGACTAACGACCGACCATCTTTTGTAGTCCTTCTTAACAAATACAGATAGAGGGAATAGCATTCATCTACATTCGGTGGGATTATCGAAATTAGAAAACCTTCCATTATTTTGATATTATAAATATCAATGCTAGGAAGAAGGGGATTTTTCTGAACTCAAATGTGTCTATGTTGGTTCAAACTATATTAAATGAATATCTTACACGATTGAATAAACAAATTCCAAATACACTGGAAGGGTTATATTTACATGGTTCAATTGCTCTTAACGCGTATAGCGAAGGTTCTAGTGATATTGATTTTATCGCAGTGATAAACAGACCTTTAACTGAATTAGATGTGAAAGAAATAGCTAATCTGCATAAAGCTTTGAATCAAAAATATAAGGGAACAGTGATGGATGGATGTTATTTATTAGTTGAGGATGTTGGAAAAGACGAGTCGGAGATAAAAAATTGTTTATACGTAAATGACGGTAAAATTAAATGGAGTAATGAAGGGGTTAATCCCATTACTTGGTGGATTCTGAAAAATAAAGGAATAACAATTTTAGGCACAAGTATAGATACATACGACTTCAATGTAAATGACAAAATTCTAAATGACTACATATTAAAAAATATGAACACCTATTGGGCAAATAGATTGAAAGCTAGAAAAAAATATCAATCTATGTCAATTCTGTTACCTAATAAATTAATTGATTTAGAAGTTGAATGGTCAATTACAGGGATGCTAAGACAATTTTATACATTGCAAGAACGTGAAATTGTTTCAAAAGTTGAGGCAAGTAAATATGCTTTAAAAAAATTACCTGAAAGATGGCACAATATTATTAAAGATGCCATAAGTATTCGAGAAGGTTCAAACATCCGTTATTACAACTCAAAAAAACAACGTATTAACGATATGATTCAGTGCATGGATTACATACTAAATACGAGTAATGCTAATCATAATATCAAATTTTAAAAGTCTGTACTAGCTTTTGAAAGTGAATAAATCTATCAATTTCGATGAAGGGGGATAACAAGCAGCGCGTGCGGTAGTTTTTTGCTGCCAGATATCCCTTTTTAATTATATGTAAATGAGGGGATTACCATTGGACTTTGTGGTAACGAAATGTAGTTGTGGAAGGTCTAATTGGATTTTAAATTAAACAGGCGTGGAAGATCAGAAAGAGTAAGAGCATATGTGAGAGAAAAAGGAATCCTACCCTCATTTGACGAAATAATAACTTGCTAGTATTTTATTTTTCAACTAGGAGGGGTTTTTTTGCAATTATTTTTTAAATATAATTGGATGGTAAGAGAAGACTGGTTTCGTTGGTGTGAAGAGTTGAGCGAAGAGGAACTCCTGCAAAACAGAACTGGGGGAATGGGTAGTATATTACATACACTTTTCCATATAATTGATGTCGAATGGAGTTGGATCCGTATTTTACAAGGTAAGACCGATTTTCAGGAGAGCTTTGACGACTATAATAGCTTGGAAAAGGTTCGTCAATTGGCATCGGCATTTCATGCAGAGGTTGAAAGCTTTGTAAACCAATGGGATGACAGTATGGAAGAGCGTTTACTTCATAACACATTAGAAGACGGAAGAATTGAAACACATACATGGGGTGAAATCGTTCGCCATACTATAGCACATGAAATTCATCATATAGGCCAATTATCGATATGGGCAAGGGAAATAGGGAGAGCGCCTGTTTCTGCAAACTTTATTAGACGAGGACTTTCCTCGGCATTGCAAGCTTCAGCAGATGGTCATAGTGAATTAAAAAGGTAGTGTGCTTACAAGTTGTATTTATAGGTTCAAACCATAACCTTCTAAGCAGTTAAGAGAATAAGTGATGTTTCAAAATTTGAAGGAGTATGGTGATAATGGAAGAAAAGAAAATAACCTGGTTAGAACTTTTTTATGACTTGATATTTGTAGCGGCTGTTTCGACTGCCACAAATGTATTACTTCATGTTGAAAAGGGGGAAATTCGCCCGGAATACTTTTTGAAGTTTGTTTTAATATTTATCCCTATCTGGTGGTCTTGGGTAGGACAAACATTGTTTATTAATCGTTTTGGACAAGATTTTTTATATCAGCGTATTTTTACAATTTTTCAGATGCTATTTGTCCTTATTATGACAGCCAGCTTATCGGTTAACTTTGATGAATATTATCTGTCGTTTCTTTTTGGCTATATTGGGTTAAGAGCTCTAACAGCTATCCAATATTTGGTTGTTCAACGTTTTGAAGAGGGCGATAGGAAAAAGGTAGCGCAATTTTTTGGTACACGTTTTTGGATTGGCATCATCATCTCTTGTTTTTCTATATTTTTTGATTCATGGATTCGTTATAGCATTTTGTATACAGGGATTTTAGTTGATATCCTGGTGCCTTTTTTGGGGCGTAAATATTTGGTGAAAGCTCCGTCTTATACGTCTCATTTATTAGAACGCTTTGCTTCATTAACACTCATTCTTTTCGGAGAATCAGTCGTTAGCACCCTTTATGTGCTGCAGCCTCAAAAAGGGGATTGGGATGCTATTTTATTTTCCCTCATATCGTTTATTCTTATAGTTTCAATGTGGTGGCAGTATTTTGAAAATGTTGAAAAGAAAGTTGACAAATCGATCAAAACATCAGGCCAAACCATTATTTATGGGCATCTATTCATATTAATGTCTTTGAGCATGATTGCTGCTTCCATTAAACTATTGTATCTAAATGAGGTTCATTATTCATTTGATTTATATTTTATTTTCGGTTCCGTATGCCTATACTTCATGACAACTACTATTGTTTTTCATCAATACAGGTTTATTCAAGATCGTTTAAAACTTTATCATTTAGTATTATTTATAGGGATCTTAGCTTCCTTCTTTATTATTAATTTGATTGTAGAAGTGCCAAACGTTGTAATTATGGGAGAAATGACGCTGTTTTTTATCATCTATGCTAAATTAACAACGATTTGAGTGAGACTAATAAGTGGATAAAATGGAGTAATCTTTCGTTAATTGAGTGGCTATACATAATAGACATGATGCAGCAGATTATCCAAGCTAAAAACACTCTATTTGAATGTTTCTTCAAAATAGAGTGTTTTTCCATAATGTTTAATTTAAGAAGGGTCACTTGGGATAGTAGTGACCCTAAGTAACAATTCAGGAGGTCCCTGTTAAACTAATTTAGCTTAACACTACTATTTATATGCTCAGCTACATTGGGTTTTATAGTTTATTGCCTTTAGAATAGAAAAAGAATGATTAAAATATTGTTTAAAAAATTCATAAATTATCCTACCATTACGTTGCAAAAGAGTCACTACCTCAATGCTTTACACACCAATTTATCGATTTTTGTAATAACTCATTGGGTTGGAATATAAAGGATAACATAAAAAAGCTGCAGCATTTACAGACACTACAGCAATTTACTAAACAATATGATTAAAAGGGGTCGAAGTTATGAAATTTGAAGAACTATATAATATTGCAAAAAGTGTCTTAAACCCAAAGCAAATTTCAAAAAATTCTTATGCAGGTTCGGTTGCTGCAGCCATTTTAAGTGACAATGGTAAGGTCTATAAAGGGGTATGTATAGATACTCCTTGCTCCATGGGATTTTGTGCAGAACATGCAGCAATTGCTGCTATGATTACTGATGGAGAAAGTAGAGTAAAAAAAGTTATTGCAGTTTATCAGGATGGAACAATAATACCTCCATGCGGAAGATGTAGAGAATTCATTTGTCAAATTCATGACGATAACTATAAATGTGAGGTAATGGTAAAAGACAATACTGTCCTTACTATAAACGACTTACTTCCTGTTCGTTGGGAGTAAATATATTGAAACAATAAAAAAGGGTCACTTGAGTTGGAAGTGACCCAAAGTAATAAATGGGGAGGCCGTGACGGTCAACTAGCGCCACAGCAAGTGCGTGCGATACACTCGATATTAATTTGTGCAATTTAGGGTTACTTATACATAAAAAAACTACTGTAACAAAAAGCCCTACTATCCAAGCGTTTTAAGAAGCGCTTGGCTTGCATGCACCGAATAACTAACCATGGGAAGCTTTCATCTTAGGATGAAGGCTTTTTTGGTGGGATATATTTCATATAAATTTTAAATGGTTTGTAATTAAGTTTAGGATGTTTACTGGATAAAAAAAGCGAACGAATGCTCTTTGTTTGGGAGCTTGGAATAAGGAATTGAATAACGAATTAAATGCCAATCACCATGAATAATGTTAAATATAGGCAAATGCATAGCCCTCAAGCCTAATTTAGCATAACCTATACCGATATCGAGAGGAGGAAACATTATGCGCGATTATTATGATCAATATGACAGAGATAGATATGATGATGACTATGAATATGATTATGACAGTTATGGGAGACGTCGTAGAAGAAGACGTCCACGTTATCAATACCCATATTATCCATTCTACCCATTCTATCCATTCTTTCCGTTCTATCCACCATACTATCGCCAACCATACTACCGTCCATACGGCTACTAATATAAATAAAAAATCGCTCTGCGCAGTTTAAACGGATGAAGGGTTTCTTTACCCCTAGTTTATTCATATTATTATTTAATAAAGTTTTGTTTAGAATTTATATGATCATCTATTCGTAAAAGATTCCATCTTGTTTCCAAAAAAGTCTAGGTATTCAATTTGAGCCTAGACTTTTTTCATTTAAGTTATTTCAAATTGTATGTAGAAATGTTGTTAAAGGTGCTAGAGTATGGAAATAGTAGCGCCATTATTTTTTTTAATCAAACGTAATCAGACAATGTCATCAAGTGATTGATTACCCACAGGATGAAAAGAATACATGTATCAATTTCAATGAAGAATGTGAATGGCTATCAAATTAAGGTAGCCTTTTTTATTTCCATAATTTTTATCTTGTCAAAATACAAACATTTGTTCTATTATGTATACAAACAAGTGTTCCTGTATAAAATAACAAATAGGAACATTTCACGTATTAGGAGGAAACTTTGATGAGGGAACAACTGATTAAGGCTATGCAACGTAATCAATTGGTAAACATGATGTATGTATCTAAAAATGGGTCTGTAACAAAAAGGCGAGTAAAGGTTATTAAAATCGTTGGCGATTCATTCCAAGCATTTTGTTTTACAAGGCAGGCAAAGCGTACTTTTTTAATCAGCAATGTTCTAGCAGTTATTCCTATAGTAAGTAAGGGGCGTGAGGTTGTATGAACTATAAGGGTATGCCGAATCGACCTATTATATGCATCGATATGAAGAGTTTTTATGCAAGCTGTATTGCCATGTTAGAAGGGTTAGATATTTTAAATGACCCAATTGCAGTCGTGGGTAATTTTAATCAACCAGGCAGTGTTGTGTTAGCAGCATCCCTAGCAATGAAAGAGCGATTTAAAATTAAGACAGGTAATAGACGTTATGAAATCCCTCAACATCCAGATATAAAATTGTTTGAACCAAAAATGAGTTTTTTCATCCAGATGTCGATGACTATTACAAAGCTAATCGCTAACTATGTACCAGTGGACGCCATACATGTTTATAGTGTGGACGAAAGCTTTGTGGACTTAACTGGCACAGAAAAATTATGGGGATCTCCTGAGGAAACAGCGAAAGAAATTCAAAGAGCAATTCTTGATCAATTTAATGTGCCAAGCGCTATAGGGATGGGGCCCAATATGCTGATGGCTAAATTGGCTTTGGACATCGAGGCAAAGAAAACAGGCTTTGCTAAGTGGACTTATGATGATGTGCCAACAAAATTATGGCCTGTACGACCTTTATCAGAAATGTGGGGCATAGGTAAGCAAATGGAAGCCAACCTAAATAAGATGGGCATTCAAACAGTAGGTGGATTAGCTAATGCTGATTTAGATGAATTAGAAAAACGCTTTGGCATTATGGGCAACCAATTATATCATCACGCCTGGGGAATTGATTTATCTAAACTGGGTGAGCCACTAATTACAAACGGAGCTTTAAGCTTCGGTAAGGGACAAATGTTGATGAGAGATTATCACACACGAAAAGAAATATCAGTCGTTCTCTTAGAAATGTGCGAGGATGTTATGAAACGTGCAAGAGATGCCGGTTTTGTTGGCCGCACCATCAGCTTAGGTTTATCGTACAGTCGTAATGCGATGACGAAGGGATTCCACCGTTCAAGAACGATTGCTGTTCCAACAAATGAAACACTTGAAATGTATAAAGTCTGTATTGAATTACTCGATGAGCATTTTGCAGGGGAGCCAGCTCGACAGCTTTCTGTCCGGATATCCAACTTAGAGCGAGAGCATAGTATCCAATTAGATTTATTTGACGAGCGAAAACCACAGCGGCAATTGATTGGACCAACAATGGATGCAATACGTAATAAATTTGGGGCGACAGCATTATTACGAGCGGTATCATTTACAAGCGCTGGTACTGCTATCAGCCGTGATCGCTTAGTTGGTGGACATTTAGCATAGGAGTGATTGAATGATAAAGGACAGAGGAACGATAAAATGGGCAGCCATGATGATGCCAGAGCATTTAGATTTTCTCAAAGAATACAAACAAGATGTTACTGATAAGCCGAGAGAATTAGCTGAATGGGAACTAGAAGAATTACAACAAACAATGGATCACGCTTATCGTCAGCAGCTAGATGTCAAGCTAGACGTGTGGACGGCAGGTAAAACAACACAATGGACAGGAATTATTAAAGCGATTACTACTACAGAACTCATACTCGAAACATTACTTAAAACGAAAACAATCCCCATTCAAAGTATAAAGTCAGCTCAACTAGAAGCTGATTATTATGATTAAACCTGAACAACGCCAGCTGTTACACAAGTACTTATTAATAGAACTAGCGGTAAAATCATTGCAGATTGATTATCAAAAAGCAGAACAGTTTAAAATGAAAGTTGTCTTTCTTCCATTGATGGATGCGTTATTAAAGGATTTACGCCAAGAGTATTTTGACCTCAAAAGACAGCTTGCACAGCAGCGTATACGAGTGGTTGGCTGGCATCGTGTGGATGAATATTTTAGTGATGTGCAAGTTGCAACTGCGGGTAATGATGTCGTCCTCCGTTATGCAAATCAGGCGTTGAAAACACAGGTGGAAAAATTATTGATTAATTATATAAGGAACAACCAACAGGTTCTCGAATGAGGCCTGTTTTTTGAATAAGGGACATTTGAAGCCTGTCTTCATTCTTGATATAATCAACTATTCGTTTGTAATAACGCATTATACAGTAAATTTGTCAAAGGAAAGCGAGGTTCCAATATGAAGGCTATCAGCCAAGAAATCCAAAATCAATCTATTAAATCTCTGGAGTCGACGTGTAATAAACTTGCAACTGCTTATCAACGTATGACAGAAAAAGGGGTTAACACAACTCTTGTTAAAAAGAGGCTAAACGCTGTGAAAATGGGTTTAGAAAGCCTCAAAAATATTTGGAATGGGGAAAACTTTTCTTATGATGAAGAAGCCATATTGATTTCTAAGAAAATTCTAGAAGATATCATGCCATCTATCGAAAAGCAGATCGCAAAAGCAAAAGAAGGTAGTTCTCAAAAAACATTAAATGACCGACGTTTAACTGCACTTAAACTTGCAATTGAATCATTAGAAAAGCGTTTATCGACAAGTCTACGTGATTAGACAAGATAATTAAGAAGTATCTACGACAAATGATAAGGCGCTGGAATATTTTGTGATAATATTCAAAAGTAGAAGGAAATTGTTATGGACCACAAATTGAGAAAACAAATGTGTTCCTCGAAATTTTCTTTTACCCAATAATCTATGCTATTAAAAAAACGGAGAAAAGCGATATCCACTGAATTATTTAATGAAATTGCATTGAAAGCGATTTGATTCCATTGTTCTCGATTAACTTTGTTTGGACCAAAGTAATTAAAATCCGGTAAAACTTCTTCTATGTATAAATGCAAAACATCAAAGGCTTCTGTTGTTAAAAAGATAGAAGATTTATGCCAATGTTCGTTTTTAAAATCACCTCGCATAAATTCAAAAACATCACGCCTTCCATTTAGTTTTTCTAACGTATTTATTTCCATTTTTTATACCTCATGATTAAATTATTTAAAGCAAAGAGTGAATCTAACCTAGATTCCTAGAATTTCTTGCATGTTAAAATATACCATATTTTGCATAACCGTGTTCGTGGCAGGACATACACCGCCGAAACATAGAATTAAATATTTACAATTATTTCCCAGTTGTCTTTTTTGTTGTATGATATTTGAAGAAGGGTGAATAGGATGCTGAAAATTTTACAAATTGTTTGTGCCATCATAACAGTCTTACTTTCGTTTTACCTACTTATAACACATAATTATGATCTAATTTTTTTAATGGTATTCTTTTCAGGGTTATTCATGTTAACTAAAGGAATTGAAGCATTTCATAGCGAGAGAAAAGTTTACGGTTGGTTACTAATCGGGCTATTTTTATTTGCGGTATATATATCAATGTATCAATTCACAGCTTCGCAATGATCTACATAAGTTGGTGGTTAATATTTCTAATTTAGTCGACTTTCCATTTAATTTAAAAATGTCGGAAATGCACTGCTTTCATATTAGGGGTGATTTTTCTTAGTCAACATTCCTGAAACCGCTCTATACTGTGCTTTTTGAAACGTTAGGAAGGGGGCAATGAAAGAATAAGTGTATTTCCAATGATAGGGTTTTATATATGGAACCACAAAAATAATGGTTCCAAAATAAATGAGAATACAAATGCATTTACGATTGCGGCAATTAGAAAAGATGTCCACGTTTTGAAACACTGGTAAATCAACATATAAATGATAGGCATTTGAAGTCGGTGGATTTCAATAAGTAAATGTAAAGGTATGATTGTTATTGGAGATTGTCCTAACCCTAACCAACCGACTTATGATGGAAGTCGAACATCCAAGAGAATGGAACCGGTTTCTTTTATGTAAAAGAAAAATAATTATTAAAATAAGGTTGCGTTTTTGTTGGTGAAGGAATGCTTTTTCACTAATGGAAGAGGCTTAAGTTTAATAACAAGAACGTTCAGTTAACAAAGATTTAGAATTAAATTAAAAATGTATATTCATTGTGGGGATTCTTCAGACTATAGACAAAGTCGATTTTTTCGACTTTGTCTATTATTTTTAAATGCTGAATGGAGTACTCTTATTTTCACTTTCCTATTGTTTGAAGCTAGTTATGTCATTATCTCAATAGCCTTAAAACTGAGTATAAGCCTTCATTGATTTTAACAGTTAAAATCTGTTTAGATAATTAAAGAATCGGTGTTAACTCTGAGTTTACAAATTGTTAGGCATCAATGATTACACCTGAAGCTGTTCGCCCGTAAACGCTATATAACCCTCCTGTTTGATTAGGCACAATTTCAATTCAAATTGAGCCGCACAACCTACACTACGACATTTAATATGATTAAGATCAAACAAAGTGGGTACATAACAATCATAGATATATCAAGGAAGCCTAATTTTTTTATTAAATACCAATCCTACAATTAAAGTCTTTACTCCTTATTCGTATCATATTTTGAAGGTCCATAAATATTAAAAGTGAGGTTGCATATATCCTTTTTAAAGACGTAAACTATGTTCTAAAAAGCACAAATGATTTTGGGCATTTATTGATTAAATCTTCATTAGAAGTTGGATAATTTCAAAATATAATTGTAGGAAAAATGAAGAAAAGAAGGTGAGACGATGTTCGATCAAATTGCATATATTATTTTTAGAGCCCTATTAATTCTAACAGTTTTGGTTGTTTTTGTTGGAATTGCACTTGGGGATACTATAATCAGGAAAAAGTAAGACTGGATCCAAATAGTTTCTTTAAAGATCATATTGTGTAAATGTTTTGATTTTGAAAAAGTTCCAGAAGGGATAAATAACCAGGCGCTCATCTAAAAGTGAGTACCTGGTCTTTTCTCATTTATAGTATAGGGAAATTATTTAGTGGCTGTAGGGAGTTGCTGTACCGCAATCGGGCCATTAATGATTAGATAACTAATACATGCCTATTGGGTATTTATGTTAAAATTGAATAATGGCAGGGGGAGATTAAATTATGGATATTATCACATTCGGTGAAAAGAAAGAAGATATAGCATACATAAGGAGACCAGCTGTTTATTGTTTAATGTTCGATAGTCATAAAGAAAATTTAGCGATTATTCAAACAATTGATGGAAAGTATTTTCTTCCAGGCGGCGGAATTGAAAATAATGAGACTCATGAAGAATGTTTAAAAAGAGAAGCCCTTGAAGAAATGGGGATGGCTATTGAAATGGGTAATTATGTAGGGTGTGCCAGAAGATATTTTTATTCCACAAATGAAAATAGGTATTATCTTAGCGAAGGTTATTTTTATTTATGCGATATAGGGATGCAAATAAATAAAGCAACGGAAGAAGAACATTTCCTTAAATGGATAGAACCCATCGATGCAATGGGAAAATTATTCCATGAACATCAAAGCTGGGCAGTTAATGAAGCAATAAAAAATCAATTATAGTTGATAAACAAAAGGGCTTCTTTTCGGAGGTTCATATTTAGCTTGGCCTAAAGCAAATTTAGAAAAACCTATTGTGATGTCCGTGATCATATATACTTATTCCAGAAACGGGCGCAATAGTGAAAACCCTTAAGGAGGTAATGTGGTGAACCCGCACAAATTAATAATAACTCAGTATAATCCAAAATATGCTGAACAGACAGTGAGAATGTGGCGAGAAAGTAAGGAAAGGGCTATTGGTCAGAAAGAAGCCCATAGCTTTGAAAATCATATATACTTTTTAAATCATATATTACCTGAGCAGTATCAAATAGATGTAGCGTTAATTGATGACAATGTAGTTGGTATGATTGCCTATAATGAAAGGGAAATAAGCCAACTTTATATTCATATTGATTATCAAGGATTCGGTATAGGTCAAACATTACTAGATAAAGCAAAAGAACAATCAAGTGGGAGATTATCATTATATACATTTGAAGTAAATGAAAACGCTCGACGATTTTATGAAAAGAACGGATTTAAAATCATTTCTAGAGGACACGAAAATGAAGAAAATTTACCAGATATTCTATATGAATGGATATCTAATAAATAATGTATGGGGATTATAGGTATTAAAATGGTTAAGGAACAATATCATTTTATTCAACAATTAGGCGCTTTTCTGAAATTAAGGAAAGCGTCTTTACTCATGGAAAGGGCATATTTTTGAATAAAATTAGTTATTTAGATGTCACGACCATGAATACTAACAATCAATCATACCTACTGAAGTAAACAAAAGAAATTATTGATTAATAGAAGGTTCTAGGCGATGTTAGTGAGCTGTAGATATTCCTTAAAGGCTTGAATTGGATTCGCAAAGTTTAATATGACGGTTTTTGTTTTATTTTAGAGGGAAAGGGTAGAGGAGACAACATGTACTTCTTTTTTTATGGTATTTATATAAGTGGTTTAAATAATTTTGTTCCGTTCCATAATAAAAATACGGAAGTGTAATGACCATTGCATAAACCGCATGGCGACAAGTAGATACAATGTTTTTAGAAATGAAAGAACGGAGAGGAATCACTATTACTTTTGATTTTAGTTTTCTGGAAAACTAACTTGGAGAGACAAAGAAAATATCTATGTCCATGGCCCGCAAAAAACATAAATAGGGAGGTAGAACTTTAATGATAAAAGTTGGTATTTTGGTTGGTAGTCTTCGGAAAGAATCTTTTTCAAAAAAACTTGCAATACATGTTGCATCTTTATTCCCTGAAGGATATAAAACAGAATTTGTCGAAATAGGAAATTTACCTTTTTATAATCAGGATTTTGATGATGAAGACAATGCACCTTCAGAATATACGGCTTTCCGTAACAAGATGAAGGAAATTGGGGCTGTTTTATTCGTAACTCCTGAATATAACCGTTCTATACCTGCAGTAATAAAGAATGCATTGGATGTGGGTTCTCGTCCTTATGGAGCAAATGTATGGGATGGCAAACCAGCAGCAATTATCAGCCAATCACCTGGTAGATTGAGTGGTTTTGGTGCTAATCATCATTTACGTCAACCTTTAGTATTCTTAAATATGCCAATACTACAACAACCTGAAGCTTATATTGGAAATGTGGCTGATTTACTAGATGAAAACGGTAATGTGAAAGATGAAAGAACGGTTAAATTTTTACAAACCTTCATTGATGCATTCGTAGATTTAATTAAAAAACATAGCAAATAAAAAATAAGGCAACGGAATCCCTTCCTATGCCTTATTTTATTGTTTTCAGAAGAAAGCAACATCATTTCTAAAGTAAATTGCTTACGTCTCCAATAAAATATACATACTAATAGTTGAGAAATATATGAATACGTGTCTATACAATTGACCATATTAAGTCTGCAAATCAGGGTTCTACTAGCCTTTTGCAAGTTAAAATAAAGGAGGAAAGCAACAGAATGGCTGACTTGTATACACGTTTATCAAAAGATAATGCAGCCTTACTTTTAGTCGATCATCAGACAGGATTAATTTCTGGTTTAGTACGTGACTATGGGGTAGATGAATTTAAAAACAACGTCCTCGCACTTGCACATACCGCGAAGTTTTTTAATTTACCTGTCATCTTGACCACAAGTTTTGAAAACGGACCAAATGGACCAATGATGCAAGGGCTTGTTGAGTTGTTTCCAGATGCGCCTAAGATTCCACGCCCTGGACAGATCAACGCCTGGGATAATGAGGATTTTGTCAATGCAGTTAAAATGACTGGGAAAAAGCAATTGATTATTGCGGGTGTTGTAACAGATGTTTGTGTTGCTTTTCCTGCATTATCAGCGCTTAACGCAGGCTATGAAGTATTTGTCGTAACGGATGCGTCAGGAACTTTCAGTAAACAAGTTGCAGATGCGGCATTAATGCGTATGGCCCATAGTGGCGTACAACTGATGAACTGGTTTAGTATTGCCAGTGAATTGCAAAGAGATTGGCGAAACGACATCGAAGGTTTTGGTGCTTTACTTGCAAGCCAATTACCTGGCTATCAAAATGTTATCGGAAGCTATGAAGGAGCTCAAAAAGATTACATTAACCAGAAAAGATAAAAGGGAATTACAAAGAAACGCGAATTCACTACAACTCCGCGTTTCTACTCCCTACATGATTTACCTAATTATTGGATATCGATGTAAGTGTTAATATCAAGTTTGTATAGATCCTGCTTTTATCACGAAAAAAATTATTGATTACATACTTCAAAATTTTAGAGAATCTGTTCGGAGACCGAATGGTGGATAACCAAACAAAAAATTTAAACAATGTATCAATGATGTTTCTCTAACTGTTTGGTAAAATGAGCATCAATTTTAAGGGGGACACACAAGATTTTATAAAATGGATTGGCAAGATTACTAAATACAGATAGTGGTCAAATTTTACAGGGATGACTAACGGAGCAGAAGATCAATTCATCTGTTAGAGCAGTTGATGACGTTATAAAACGTAAATATTTCCAAAGCGCATACCCCACATCCTGTTTTGGATGGGGGTAAAATATAGTTTATTGTCCAATTACTTATCTAATGTCCTACTCTCATTTTTGCATTAGCTTCTTTTGTTTCATCATCTTCAGCATGTTCCGACTGTTGTTTTGGTCTACCAAGGATTGTTCCTAAAAGCACACCTGCTAATGCAATCCCAGCAGCTAGAAGGAATGTGTCACCATAGGCAGAAAAGGTAGCTTCCATTGGGTCAGCTATTGTTTTCATATGAGTAGTAATTTTTGACGTTAGAAACCCAGTCATACCTGCTACTGCAAATGAAACCATTACTTGTTGGGCCGCTGTTGTTAATGGTGTGACGCGACTTACAAGATGTTTGGGAGCAGATTGAAGAACATGGGTATTAATTGCCATCATGGATAGTCCCATACCTGCTCCAATCATCACTAAACATGTAATGATAAATCCTGTAGTTGTGTCCATAGAAATTCGGGAAAGCATAACTAGCGCTGCGGTAATAATAGACAAGCCAGTTATAGCTAAAGGACGAGCACCTATTTTATCATATAAACGCCCTCCAATTGGCATCATAACACCCGATGAAAGAGCTTGTGGGAGAAGAATTAAACCAGTAGCTAATGCACCGTAACCTCTTACTGTTTGTAAAAATAACGGGACAATAACCATAACCCCAAATAATGCGATTTGAGAAATCCATGAAATCACAATTCCTTTTCTAAAGTCAGATGATCCAAAAACTCTCAGCTCTAGTAAAGGCTGCTTTTGACGAAGTTCAACAATTATGAATAGAATGAGAGCAACTCCACCTACAATTAATCCAGTAAGAGTTTCTATTGAAGTCCAGCTTTTGCCACCTTCACTCACTCCATAGGCTAGCATTGCGAATGCGATAGGCGCTAATAGAATCCCTAAATAATCAAGGGATGCAGCGGTCTTTCGTTCAACATTCGGTAAAAATTTCAATCCAACCAAAATTGCAATAATCCCGATTGGTAAATTAATAAGGAAAATCCAATGCCAAGTAACGTATTCAACTAGATATCCTGCTAGAACAGGTCCTAAAGCAGGTGCTAAAAGCATCGGAACCCCAAGTGCCCCCATTACAGACCCAATTTTATCCGAAGGAGCGAGTTGGAAAATAATGGTCATTCCTATTGGTGCTACCATTCCTCCCCCAAGTCCTTGAATAACTCGATAGAGGATAAGCTGTTCAGGAGTTTGTGCAACAGAGCAGAGAACGGATCCAATTGTAAAAAAGGTAATTGTAATTAAAAATATCTTTTTTGCTCCAAATCGGTCCGTCATCCAACCAGCTAAAGGAATGACAGCTGATAAAGCGAGCGTATAACCTGTTAAGGACCATTGCATGGTCGAAACATCAGATTTAAAATCTGTCACTATGCCAGGCAAGGCAACATTCATCGCCGTACTATCAAGAATTACCATCATCATACCAACAATGACAGCTAATAAGGGGCCTATGATGGTTCTAATAGAGAATACTTCATTGTTATTTTCTGTTTTTACTGTCATACGATATAAATCTCCTTTTAGAGTGCAGATATACTGTTAATATCTTGATATCATAGGTGTATTATTAAGTATCGAACTTTTTAAGAAAACAGGTTCAGCATGTCAGATAAGTTAAAAATAGTAATGATAGTTGCAAGTATCGCCAGTATGAATGCTGGAATTGCCTGAGTGATAGAATCCTTTGCCCTAATATGCGTCATCACTCCACCAAGCATCGTAATCGCAAGCCATAAGCCAGCTAATGCTGTTACTCCAGGATTCCAAAAACCGATAATTAAACCAGTGGCCCCAATTAGTTGTACCAATCCAGTAATCACTCGGAACCATTGAGGTAGGTTAAGGTGCTCGAATGTTTCTACTTGCTGTTTATTACCAGATACCTTCATAAACCCAGTCAACAAGAACACTAAGGCTAGCAGGCTTTGAAGAATAATAGATATAATTAACAAGATAATCCCTCCAATATATTGTTTTTTTTTCACAATACCCTTCTATGGTACAATGATATTATAGGGTATTGATTTAGTGAGCTTACTCAATATAAGTTTGCTCAAAATGAGTTTATGCGATTAATTTAAAACTGTCAAGGAGGAATTTTTATGACAAATCAACATTCTTCAAAAACATCTGCAGTAGAGGGTATTCATGCGTTAATTAAGACTTCTCATTATATCCAGAGAGAATTTGAAGCACATCTATCAAATCTTGACATGCCGTTTCAAATTTCAGGACCCAGACTTCGTGTTTTACTTGCTGTTTCTGAAGTAGAGAAAATACGAATGAGCGAGTTAGCAGCCAAATTAGGGGTAAAGGCCCGAACGGTTACTGACTTTGTAGATGCGTTGGAACAGGATGGACTTCTTGTTCGGATGCCTGATCCAATAGACCGACGAGCTACTTTGATACAATTAACTGACAATGCACAAATGCAAATTAAAAAAGTACGATTGCTTGAAGAAGAGGCAGCAGATATTTTATTAAAGAATCTGACTCAAGAGCAGCGACAACAACTTATTGAACTACTATCCAAACTTACAAATTATAATGAAGTTCAATGTTCATTAGATGACTGACTTAAAAGAACCGATTCCCCTTGAGACAAGGAAAATCGGTTTTTTATATATTAATAAATACAAAGGACCATATGAATCCTATAGTCATGTTTAATGTTAATGCTTCAATGGGACATGATATTGGAGTTAAAAAAATTCTCTGAACGAGTAAAATGGAATAAGGGTTTTTATTTGAACAATAGGGATTTAGAGGTGATTAGTGATGACACTTAAATGGTTATGGATATTGGTTATTGCGTTTAGCGTACTAGAATGGATCTCAATCCCATTCATAGGAGCATTTTCAGGAAAACTATATCGATTAGTTGATGGTATATTAATAATAGCTTTTATTATTTACCCATTATTTTTCATTACTTCTCTTTTACTATTACAAAAGGGAATTAAAAAAATTGGTGCAGTGATTTTGCTTATTCCATTAATCGTGTATGCACCCTTGCTAATAGGTCTTCACCCGTTGCTTAAATAATGTATTACTATTGAACTAACGGATGATTTAGGTTAAGAAGAAAATATGCTAATGATCTTTCACAATCGGGCGCTTTTCTGAAATAAGAAAGCATCTTTCTTCATGCAAAGGGCCATTTTGTGGCAAAAAAATTAACTGCAAAGGATGGATATTATGAAGATAATCGAGACGGAACGATTATACCTTAGAGAGTTAAAAATGGACGATTGTAACGAATTATCAAAAGTGCTTTCTGACCCAGAGTCTATGCAATATTACCCTCATCCATTTACCCAAGAAGAGGTTAAAAATTGGATCAAATGGAATGAGAAAAATTATAAGCAATATAAGCACGGTCTATGGGCAATTGTTTTAAAAGAAGGGGATACATTTATCGGTGATTGTGGAATAACAATGCAGAACATCGATGGTGTAAGGTTACCTGAAATTGGGTTTCACATTATTAAAGAGTATTGGAATAAGGGATATGCCACAGAAGCAGCGTCTGCTTGTAAGGAATATGCATTTAATGTTCTTGGCTATTCTGAAATATTTTCATATACGACCTTAAAAAATATTCCATCACAAAAAGTTGCGGAAAAAATCGGGATGGAAACTTATAAATTTTTTGAGAAGAATGGTGAACAACAAATCGCTCAAGTTGCATACAAAAGCTTATGAATAGTTAGTATCCCATTAGCTATTATGCCAGAATAGGGCGATTCCTGAATGAGAAGTTCATTTTGGAGTCTTTGGAGTTAAACTTAAAATTTGATTAAGATACTCATGTAGAAATTGGGTGTCTTTTTTTAGTATTTTATTCGTTAGATAAAAGGTTTAGTAAAATGCTAGTTGTATAGATGATATTAAAATTGTAAAATGATGATGGTACTATAAAAACCGAATCAGTACCAAAAGTTTAGGGGGCGGATTATGAAACAGAGAATCTTAACAGAAACAATTCACCAAATTCAAACGAAGGGGTTTACATTTACAATTAGTGACTTAGCAAAACAATTAGCTGTGAGTAAGAGGACAATCTATGAGTACTTCTCTTCAAAGGATGAGATAGTAGATGAAGTTATTCGTAATGTAATAGAAAGTATTCAAGAAAAGGAAAAACATATTGCTGAAGATGATACGTTACAAACAGTTGAAAAAATAAGACGCATCTTAATTTGTATTCCACAACAATTTATATTCATAGATGCACATTTATTAGTAGAACTAAAAAAACACCATTATAATCAATGGTTGAAATTAGATCAGTTTTTACGTGAAGGTTGGTCTACTGTAATCCGATTAATAGAAGAGGGAATGAGAGAAGGGAATATTAGACAAATTAATATTCCGTTTTTTATTGAAGTATATTTAGGTTCACTCAATCGCATATATGATCCTTTGTTTATTGAAAAGAGTAATTATACATTGAAGAGTATGCTCGAATCTATTATGGACATGTTGCTGTATGGAATTGCTATTTCCAAATAGAAGGAGGGAGAATAATGCAGTGGATTTATTTAGGCTTAGCGATTTTATTTGAAGTAGCCGGTACAACTGCGATGAAGCTATCTGATGGACTGACGAAACTCGTCCCAAGTATTCTTATTTTTGTGTTTTATATCGTATGTTTTTCATTTTTGTCATTTGCATTAAAGGGGATGGAGATGTCCGTTGCCTATGCGGTTTGGTCAGGTATGGGAATTGTTACAATTACAATAATTGGTTTCTTTTATTTTGGAGAAAGTATCAATGTAATTAAGATACTAGCGATTCTTTTTATTTTAATTGGAGTCGTTATCTTAAATTTTAATAGTTCGGCACATGAAGAGAAAAACAAAGAGATGGTGGAGGAACGTGTAAATTGAACCGTTTAAAATATTTTTTCCTTATTACTGATATTGGGTTTATTATATATTGGTTCATAACAATTTTTCATATGATTCCACAAGAATATTTGTTTAAAGATTATCAAAATCCTATTTTGGTTGCATGGAACTGGTCTTTTCTACCTTTAGATTTGTTAATCTCGTTGACTGGATTTTTAAGCTTGTACTTGTACTCGAAACAAAAACATATTTGGAAACAATTTGCTTTTTTATCATTAATTTTAACTTTTTGTTCAGGGTTACAAGCTTTAGCATTTTGGACAATCCGTTTAGATTTCGATGTTTCTTGGTGGATTCCTAATTTATATTTATTAGTTTATCCATGCTTTTTCTTTAAAGGTATTTGGAGAGAGTGTAGATCGTATGAGACTTAAATAAAAATCCGGTTTCCTGTTTTATTTTACAAAAAATGTTTAAAGTGGAAGTCGTAACTCAATAATATATTATGTTATACTCATACTGATTAAGAAATGGAAGGAGCATTATACATGTGTTGCTCATGCTGTCCAGTAGTTGACAAATCCCTTATCTGAAAAAGAAATGATTAGATAAGGAGATGGAGATATGTTAATTCAAAATAAAATTATTCAAAGTGTTAGAGATAAATGTATTGCAGATGAGTTTGTTTCAGCATGTATGATGTATGGGTCTTTTACAAAAGGTGAAGGAGATCAGTATTCTGATGTTGAGTTTTATATATTCATTGAAGATGATAAGATGGAGAAATTTAGCTCTAGACATTGGGTTTCTGAAGTTTATCCAATTCACTTGATCTTTTACAATGAGTTTGGAACAGAGGTAGTGATTTTTTCGAATATGATTCGTGGAGAATTTCATTTTCTTCCTGTCTCAAAAATAGAAATCATAAAAAGTTTTAAGCCTACAGGACTTTTTCCCGATCCTGAGTCTATGTATATTTATGATTCTACAGAGCAATTAAAGCCTTTACTAGATGATTTAGGTGGAGCTGGACCAGACCGAATGACTGATGAGAATGTTAACTTCGCTTTTAATAACTTCGTGAATGCTTGGTTGATGGGTGTAAATGTTATGAGAAGAGGAGAGTTAGCACGTTCTCTGGAGGCTTTAACCCTTGTGCAAAGGTATATACTACAATTAATAAGGGTAAAGGAAAATACGGTTGAACGATGGTTAAATAGTACAAAAAATTTAGAAGAAGATATAAGTACAGAGTCGTATAAAGATTATGTATCCATAACCTCAAAATTAAAAGAAAATGAGATAGAATTGGCTTATAAGAACGCGTTGAATATAGTTGAAGCTTTGAATGAAATGCTAGGTTCTCTCTATAAGGTTGATGTAGACAAAGATCTAATTAGTAAGCTACACAGCTATCTCAATGAATAAATGAAGTATGAAAATTCACTGTTTATAAGCAGATAATTTTTCGGCTAACAGACGCTTTTCAATAATACGGAAAGCGTCTTTATTCATGGTTTGGACCAAATTTGTGGATGAACGCGTAAAAAGGGATTAAACTATTAGTTCGGCCACTCAAGAACAATTCCGAGCACTAACTAATTGAATTTAAAATCACATTTTTCACCAAAGATGGATGGTTATAAATGTATGGTAATTATATCCATGTTATCTGTTGTATTGTATAATCAAACTACAATATTTAAAAGGTGATGATAAATTTGCTAACAATATTACAAATTCTTTTTTCAATCATAGTAGTATCACTCTCAACTTACTCAATTATCACAAGTGATTATCAGTTGAGTTTCCTAGTGTTATTCTTCTTAGGATTATTGATTTTAGTTCTTGGAATAAAAGAATTTCAAAGAGAGAGAAAAGTTTCTGGTTGGTTCCATATTGGGGTATTTTTATTTTCAGTATTTGTTTCAATTGAAATCTTCTTTAAATAAAGGAGTGGTTATCCTGTGAACTTCACCCACTTTCCATAATTTCAGTCAAACTTTGCTGATTTAGCAGATACTCTTACTCTAACAATTGAACAGAATCACGAAAAAAGGTTAATCGAAAAATTTAAGAAAGTCAAATTAACGCACCCTAATTGGGTGTTTTTATTTTGCCCTGAAAAGTGTGTATCAAGCAGTTTCCTCCCCCTTTGACTGCTAGGGCAACGGTACTTACTTTTGAGAGTGAAAATAAATTGTTTATTATCTATTGACATGGAGTCAACTCCATCTTTTAAGATGAATGAAATAAAAAGAATGGAGTGATGGAATGGTAATTGTCACAAATATATTAATTGGTTTATACGCAGTTTTAATAGGAATAGCAGGGCTAAAAAAATGGAAAGAAATCGGATTCCAAGTACAAACGTTTTTGTTTATTACCGTATCAATTAGTATTCTTTTAATATTATTTATACCAAACAAAAACTGGATGTTTATGCTGTTGATACTTGCATTTATTCTGTTACATATATTAGCAGTTACTGAAGGGCTATTAACAAATGGACGGATTAAGTATAGCCATCATATCGTTCGCTTTATATTCCATTGTATAATGGCCCTAATGGTTTATAAATATATAATCTAGAAGGTGATAATAATGAAAATTTCCGAATTTGCAGTATGTACAGGCCTTAGTAAAGATACTATCCGGTATTACGAAAAAATGGATTTATTGCATCCAGAAATTAAAAATAAGCAGCGTGAATATAATAAGAAAGACATTGATATAGTTGAAACAATCCTTAAACTTAAACAAACTGGATTTTCACTCCAAGAAATCAAAATCCTTTTTGAATGGTCGGGAAATACTGATATAAATAAAAAACTCACAAAAAAAGAAATACAAAATCTTCTTGAGATAAAAGTTTTATTCCAGGAAAAGTATGAGCAGATGTTACAAAAAGAACATCAGATTAAACAAATAAAACAAGTATTACTAAATACTGATAACAAAATAAATCAGCTATTAGAGAAAAATAAAAGATAAATTTTTTTAGACATAACGATGTGTCGTATAGAAATTTGTTTTAATTTCTAAGCAACTAGCATAATGGGGTGATTACATAACAAACAAATGATGGAGGTGGTAGTGAGTGTATGAGATATGGCTAGACCAAGAAATCCGAAATGTTATAAAGCGTTTCAAATGTGGCTTGAAAGCAAAGGGCAAATGCTCCTAAAGGATATTGCAGAACAACTAGAATTACTCGATTCGCAAATACGTAAGTGGAAGAACCAAGATAAATGGGATGTCCATATGAAAGGTAACGTTACTAAACGAAATAACGCAAAGAGCCATGGCACACCAAGCAAAATCAGAAAAGGATGATGATATAATGCGATTTACTAATGAAACATTTAAAGCTGCAGTTCGAGGATTGCCTCAAACAAGCAGTAGACAAAAAGCTTATTGATAAATCTCATTTTAACGGTGAGTAGCATTAAACAACAAAGGCCCGTTACCAAAAAAGAGCATTAGGATATGAGGCAGAGAATCCGTATGCAAACGATATTATGGTTACCGATTATGATAATATCGGCATGCCAAGAGGTGGAGGTATTAGTGATCCAACACCTAAACAGGCATTCAGAAACAAAAGCATATTACCAGAACGACTAGTGAGAGAGTACCAAAATAAGATAGCATTCATTGATAAAAGTTCTAGCCATCTTAAGAGAGAGCGAGAAATTACTATTTTACACTGGAAGTTATCAGGTATGAAAACGAAACATATTGCTGAACTAGAGGGGATTACGGAACGACATGTACGTAGGATTATCAGCGAAATGCCAAAAGAATGTCCGAAATGTCTGTTGTTTCATAGATTTACCAATTTAATTGTATACTGTGAGGGAGGACGGCGCGGTAAAGGTTTCCTCCCCTGGTATTTACCAAAACCTAAATATTAGGGAAAGACAGACCGACGACTGACCTGCGCTGAATAAACTTGTTCGGAGCGAGACATACGTGGCCGGCACATATTTTTAAAGAGATAAGGCAATGCCCCAACTTACGTGTTTTGTTAAGAATAATATGTATAAAAATAAATCATTCCCTTGTTAAAAAGATCACTTAATATAGTGGTCTTTTATTTAGTTAATAAAAGCTAATTAATACATATAAGTTTAGTAAAATTGTCTATTTCATTTGTCCCTTCATTGAATAATGTAATAAAACAAGGAGGATGATAAAATGGGTTTCGACAGTTTCAATAGAAGTGAAAAGGAACCAACTAATAAAAGAATTAGCAGAATTCATGATGATTGCGAAGAAAGGTGTAATGACAAAAATATCCATCAAGGAGTACAGGTACCACAACAACCTGTAGGTATGGGGCTTCCAGGGTCTGCTTATATTTATGATACAACTTTACAACTAACTATCCCGAGTAATGGCCAAGTTACTTTTAATACAAATGGCAATATTACACCTGCAGGGTTTGTAACACATGTACCAGGAACAGCACCTATCATAATAAATCAAACGGGTACTTACCTTATTACCTATGAGTTGAATGTTGGAGGTGGCCCTAATGCATTTGCTCTTTTCAATGGCGACAACCAAATAGCTGGTTCCAATTATGGAGACTCTACTGGTAACTCAACGAAAAATGGTCAAGTAATAACAACTTTAAATGCATCAGATGTTCTTACATTAAGAAATATTAATGTCAACCCAGTTACTTTATTAAATAGCATTACTTTGGGCACACAAGTTATCAGTGCATCTATTGTCATTTTAAGATTAGCATAATGGTTTTATTGCGAGTCACATCTAATAAGGTGTGGCTTTTTGTATTTATAGATTAATTTTGTTTTTACAGTTTCGAATTTTGAAAGGAGTGGTTTATATGTGAACTTCGTCCACTTTCCATCATTTCAGTCAAACTTACTACATCCACAAAGTGCACGGAAATGCACTCTAAAACTAGAACACAATTCGTTACAAAATAACGTGGTGTCGCTCTACCACGAGTCGGAAAAGAGCTCTCGACAATAAAACATAGATAAATTAAACCTTCATCAGAACAAAGATGAAGGTTTTTATATCATGATATTATAATGGATTTTATTTTTTATACTAAAAATGGTTTAAAATTGTAATTATCATTATCCTTCGATAGTTATTAATGCATATTTTACAATTATATATAAAAATTTACATTTTATTATTCATATCAAAGGAGGAATTTTAATGAAGAAGAGTTTATTTATTGTCCCTGCTGTAGCAATCGGTATTTTCACTGGAGTTTCTAGTGATGCGTCTGCACAAGAGTTAAATTCTAATACTCAAGCTGCTGAAGCTCAAGTACAAGCTATTACTACTAGTAGCATTTATGATAATGCACCTGAATTAAAAAACGGTTACAAATTAAATAGTCAAACAAGTAATACATATCCTATACAACGTTACAAATTTTACTATGATGGAAATGATGGATATGCACATATTTTATTCCAACCAGAAGGTAATCAAAAGTTAAACGTTTTAAACGGTAACTTAATTTAGGCATTCTCCATTTCTAATTGTTTAATACGTGCTGTTAACGCCTCAACAGACCCTTCAGCTGGTATTGATTTCGTTGTTCTTTTTGTGTCTGTTTTCATGGATGGACGCCCCTTTTTCTTGGAAACAAGAGCATCATAACCACCAACTTCAAACTTTAATTTCCAACCCCGAATTAAGCCAGAAGATGAAATATTAAAGAGAGCAGCTGTATCAACTGAAGATGTACCTGTCTCGTTCATATAATTTTTTGTTAAAGGCAGCTAAAAAAGAAGGTGAGCAGTAATGGCTTACACATTTAAACAAACCTTCTTGCCAGCAAGCAAGTATTCAATTAAGGCAACATACACCATTGTGCCTCAATTTATAACTGTGCACAACACAGCCAATGATGCTACTGAAGCAAAGGAAATTGAATACATGATTAACAACAACAATCAGGTGTCTTATCATGTTGCTGTGGATGATAAAGAAGTAATACAGGCAATACCATTTTACCGAAGTGCCTGGCATTGTGGTGATGGTGGAGGTGACAAAGATCCGAACGCACTAAAGAAAAGCAACCGTACTTCTATAGGTGTAGAAATTTGTTACAGCAAAAGTGGTGGTGTTCGCTATGGAGTGGCAGAGGAAAACGCAGTTCAATACATTTCTAAGCTATTAAAGCAATTTGGTTGGGGCATTGAGCGAGTTAAGAAGCATCAAGATTGGAACGGTAAATATTGTCCGCACCGTATATTGGCAGAAAATCGCTGGAATAGTTTCTTGAAACGAATTGAAGAAACAATGAAGCCGATGGAAATAGGAAAACCAACAGAAAAGGATGAGGATATTATGAAATTCACTAACTCAACAACAAAAGGTGCGGTACGTGATTACATTAAACAAGCCGTGGATAAAAAGTTAATTGATAAGTCATGGTTAGATAAATTCGATGCTGGGACATTAACTGGTGGTGATTTTAAAGGATTGGAAATTATCATTGCTCAACGTAGCAATTAATGGCAAAAGCCCAGGTACTCATTAAATTGAGCCTGGGCTTAGTGTGTCCAATTTACAGTAAACTATTAAAGTATAGACTTTGAACAATTTTATTGCTTTTTTAAATTATTTCGTTAATTATGCGATTTATCCAATTAGTAACTAACCGATCTCTCTCTTCGAAAGCTATATTACTTTGCATCTTTAGATAGTGTAAATCTTTTTGTAGTTTGGGCAATTTTTCTCTTAAAGTGAAATTATTTTCAGATTCCTCGTCTATAAAAATTAATTTTTGGTCATTCACTAATGTTTGGTATACTCGGCCTGTATACTCTAGGTCATCAATATAAACATTAACATGCCCTCTAACCTTAGGGTGAACATAAACATGATTTCCTTTAAGTTTAGAGAGTGAATACATGAAAGCCTCTAATCTTATTTTATTAATATAAAATTTGTGGCCGTAATAGAGTTGTTTGTGTTTCTTTGGGTTAATATCAAATACCTCATATCTAACACAAATATCTGTTCCCTTAGGTCGTTTCTTATTAGTCCAATGAGAAAAAGGTAACAGCCGTTCTTTTACTAAATAATCAATATTACTATGATCCAAATCACACCCATAGCTTAATATAAAAACTTCTTCATGTTCATTCACTTAATCGGAGTCCCCCATGCAGGTAAGCTATTATGTCTTAAAAGTGTTTGTCCATGATGATATTCAAAACCATCATATTTAAGGTGGTAGTGCCAGTTAGTTACAGTTTTATTTTGTTCAAGGCCTACATGTCCTCTCATAATAGAATTACCATTTTTTCTGTAAATTTCAAAAATGTGTTCACCTTGTCTAATTCCATTTGCCCCAGAACCTTCTGGTCCTACGAATTTAGAATAGCCATGTTTATCAATTTCTTTTTCAGCTGCAGCTATCCATTTATCCTCAATTTTATCTTTTACTTCCTCACCAATCTCTTTTTTTATTTTATCACCCATTTTCTTTTTAAGTGCATCTTTAATCAATACTCTGATTAATACATTTGCTAAACGGGGTTGAATGTTATCATTGTTAGTTACATTCTGTGAAACAGCAAAGGCATTTAAAGTTACCGATGGATAATTAATATCATAAAAATATTTTAGTAATGCAATATTTTGATCTTCAAGACCATATGAATTAAGGACAGTAATATCAGCATTTTCAAGAAATAAACTGCTATGTTCAGAAATAATATCTAAACTTAATTGTATATCATCTTCTGTTAAATTTGTTTCTTGTCTAATTAAATCTAACCCATTTCGAGTGTTGGCAGTGCTAGTTAAAGGTAAAGTTAATTGAAGAATTAAAGTAAATATTATTATTATAGATAATTTGTTAAATATTTTTTTCATTTTTGACTCATTGTATTTCAATTTTATTAATATTCCGGAATATTAAGGAAATTATCGCATTTTAAATAATATTTTTAAATAATTTCCTTAAAGAAGAAAAATTCCTAATATTAACAATATTCTTTGTAACAAAAGAAAGAGTAGATGTGGTAACAATTGCATCTGGTTTTATGGGTGGTTCGGTAAAGGTCTATGAACGTGAGGGAACAGTGATTATTCATAGTGAAAATAAAAAATCTAGCCATGCAAGTATTTCGAATGAGAAAGGCAAAGTTAAAGAATGGGAAATTAGATATGCAATTGATCAAATTCTAAAACGAAATGTGACAGAAGTTAATATACGTGTCAGCGGAACTGGTATTGTCCATATTCGTAATAAAGTGGATGTCAATACACTTACAAACTAAAGAAAAGTCACTCATAAACATGAGTGACTTTCATTTATTATTTATCACAAGCTAATCCATCACCATCTCTATCTAGTCTAGATGAGTAACCAGGTTCTCCTCTTCTAATGTTCGAATAACCTGCTGCTTTAGCTTCTGTACAATTTCTGAAGTTTAAATTTTGTTGAGGGGTGTCTGTTGTAGGTGTCTGTTGAGCAGCTTCTTGTTTTTGTGCTTCTTCAAGCTTTTTTTGCTCTTCTTGTTGCTTTATCTCTTCTTGTTTTTTACGTTCATTTTCTTGTTCTTCTAATTTTCTTTGTTCCTCCAACTTCTTTTGTTCTTCAATTTTTTGCTCGAAATCTTTAATTTTCTGATCAATATCCTTTTCTCTTGCTTTTAAATCATTTTCTAATTTAATCAATTTGCTTTCTTTCTCTTCCAATTGCTCTTCTTTTTTAATTAACTCTTCTTCTTTTGCCCTATTTGTTCCACCAAAACACGAAGATAGTAAAACAATAATTACAAAAAATAAAGTAATAATGACACGTATTTGTTTAGTAAAATGATCGTTCTTCCACATTAAAAATAAACCTAATGGAAAGAAGATAATTAAAAAGAAAATAGTCCAAAACCTACTATGCATTACTAGAATCCTCCTGGGTAATTATGTATAAATAAAAATTTATTAATACTATTATACCAATTTATCACCAAATATGTATAATTATTTTGAAGTAGGTAGATTTATGAAAAAGTATTATTATCATTTTTAACTTTTATTCTAGTAATTGCTTTAGCTTTACCAGTTGAAACTGAAGCCTCACAAAAGAATTCAGCAAACGGTAGTGCAACAATAACTACAGAAAGTATCATTGACCAATTTAAAAAAGATGGATTGGAAGTCGGCGAAGTCTCCGATTTGCCTAATAAGGAATTCGGAAATGGTCGCAAAGAAGGCAAGCGTATTTTAATTCCTTCACTTGGTGAAGAATCGGGTGGAAGGTTGTTTATTTTCAAGGACGCTAATAAAGCTTAGCTCAAGCTAAAGGCTATTATGATGGATTGAGTAGTATAGGGCCTTTATTCTACTCTCATACACATCAAAATGCATTAATTTTATTACAAATGAATGGCGATATGAGCGATGTTGACTTTAAAAAGTACGCTGAATCAATCAATGACTTAGTTTCAGGAAAAAATACAATATCAACATCACCATCTACAGTAATTAAAAAAGGTGAAATGAAAGTTCATTTCATTGATGTTGGTCAAGGAGATTCTACACTTATCCAATCTCCTGATGGGAAAATAAATATTTTAGTAGATGGAGGGCCAAAGTCAGCAGGCAAGACTGTCGTTTCGTATCTAAAATCATTAGGAATTAAAAAGCTAGACTATGTTGTATCAACACATCTTGATGCAGACCACATAGGCGGATTAGTAGATGTGCTTAATTCAATTTCCGTGAAACACTATTGTTAATAGCGGGAAAGAGCACACTACAAACACTTATAGTCAACTTTTGAAGTTTATTGAAAGAAAAAATATCAATTATATCGAGCCTGAAATTGAACAACTCTTAATTGGAAACTGGACTTCTGATTTTTACCTACAGGTACTTTATGCAGATCCGTACGCCAAAGATACTAACGACGCTTCGATTGTTCTCAAAGTAGGGTATAAAGATGTAGAATTTTTATTAATGGCTGACGCTAGTACTGATCTAGAAGATTTACTAGTTGATTCATACGATACTTTAAAGGTCCAAATTTTGAAAGCCGGGCATCATGGTTCAAACACCAGTACATCATCCAAATTTTTAAAAGCAGTTAAACCAGAAGTTACTATATTAAGTTATGGTAAGGATAATAGCTATGGTCATAAACATAATGAGGTTTTAACTAATCTAAAGAGCGCGGGAAGTAAAGTGTATTCAACAGCTCAAGACGGTACAATCGTAATTACAACTAATGGTAAGACTTATTGTTGCTGCTAAGGAGTTCAACGTCCCAGAGTCAAAACCTTCTCAGCAGAAGCCTGAAACAAAACCTACAGAACCAGTCAAAGAATCCTATAAAAACTGTACAGAATTGCGAGCTGTTTATCCGGGAGGCGTAATGAGTGGTCACCCAGCTTATGAATTACAACATGATGCAGATAATGATGGTTGGGCATGTGAACCTGTAGAGGATAATAATACGAAAGATCCAATTTCTACGCCAACACCAACTACTCCAACAAAAGAAAGCTTTAAAATTGTACTGAACTTAGAAAAGTATATCCAGACGGAGTTAGCTCATCACATCCAGCTTATAAAAAGAAACATGATCGGGATGGAGATGGATGGGCTTGTGAAAGGTAAGTAAGATGAGCAATGATTTTATTTTGGGAAGTTTAGCAGGTGTATTATTTTGTGTTATTGTGTGGTTGGCAATCTGTGCAATATCAAAAGTGGATTTCAAAAAATTTAAAATAAAATTTAAAAGAGAAAATGAGTATTTTTTAGAAATATTAATAAATCTTTTTATAAATACGTTCATAATACTTAGCGTATCAGATAAATTGGATATTTTTAGATTTCCTTCCTATGTTACTCTAATAGCTATTTTAATTATATCATCTCGCACTGCACATTCAACCTTTGCAAAGAATGAAGAATGGGTAGGAAAGCTGTTAACAAGTGTATTTGCTAATGTAGGTATGTTTACATTTGCCATGGGTCTATTTTGTGTTATAGAAGGATGGAAAAGTTCGAGTGAATTGCTGTCATATGGGAGTGTATTAATTGCTATAAGTTCATTCGCAATGATGTTTTTCATTGCCTTTTTACAATTAATAGATATTAAACAAAAAAATAAAACAGAAGAAAATTAAAAATTTGTTAGAGACCACGCCGTAGGAGTGGTCTTGTTTTGAATTTAATTGGGACAATTATAAGTAATTGCTCATTACCCCAAAACAGTACACAATAAAGATTATTAAAAACAAAAAACCACGATATACTAAAAATGCTTGATGTTAAGGTAATTATTCTTTAGAAAAACAATTAATACATAGCCACTTGAATTCTGTGAAAAAACACACCACCTAGGTTGTCATAAAACACGCGAAACACTCGTTTATATAGCGAGTTTTTTACGTGAAAAAGTTGATATATAAATGGTTAATAGTAGTTCATTAAGATTAAAATTTTTATGGTCTTCTACAATTGGATATCAATAGCCTATCTGATCTTTATCGTTAAACAGATTTTGTAGCTTGTATTCTTTCTTTATAACGTAACACGTAATGATAATTGTAAGAAACACAAAGCAATATATATTAAGTGGGTCACTCATATGAATAAAATGAGTGATCCATTGTGTGTAAAAACAGATTAGTGTAACTGCTCGTGCATGTTTATTTATTAATCATAAAGTGGTACCCCACGGTACCCCAGATAGTACCCCACTTAAAGTGTTTATATGAGTTTATATGGATTTAAAATTCATATTAGAAAAATCGATATTTATTTTAAATACCAAGAAAAGCAACGCTCTATTTTTCACCGTTCTAATTTCCTCAGAGCAAAAACCCCACCAAATCAACATTTTTACGCTATAATGTAGGACGAGGTGAAGAAAATGTTTGTGAGTGAGAAACAGATTGAAATAAGGTATGCAGAGACCGACCAAATGGGTGTGGTGTACCATGCAAACTACATCATTTGGATGGAGATTGGACGCACACAGCTTGTAAGTGATGCGGGCTTTGAGTATGCCGCTTTAGAAAAAGACGGCTATGTATCACCAGTAATGGATTTATCTATTTCATATAAGGCAGCGATGCATTATGGACAGGTGGCAACTGTGCGCACTTGGGTGGAAAAGCATGACCGTTTACGTACAACCTATGGCTATGAAATTTTACATGAGGATGGCACGGTAGCAGCCACTGCTCAATCCGTACATATTCTAGCGCATAAGGATACATTGCGTCCGGTATCATTAAGTAAAATTGATCCTGCTTGGGATGCCAAATATAAAGAAATTGCTGTTGAGGCAAAATAGGAGAGCAACGAATGGAAATGTTTTTAGCGTTAGGCGCGATTTTAGCGTGTCTAGGTGTTGTTTTAGGTGCTTTTGGTGCACATGCACTGAAGGATAAATTTGCATCACCTCATTATGCTGCCATTTGGGAAACGGCTGTGCAATATCATATGTACCATGCTTTAGGGATTATTGGGCTAGGGATTCTATCTAATGAGTCTCTTTTAGGAAGTACTAGCCTGCTTTCTTGGGCTGGATATCTTATGTTTACAGGGATTATTTTCTTCTCTGGTAGCTTATATGTGCTAGCAGTGACAGGTGTGAAAAAACTTGGTGCGATTACACCTATTGGTGGGATGTTATTTATCGTAGCTTGGGTGCTTGTTGCGGTAGCAGCATTGGCTTAAAAGACGTAATGAAACGGGATAGTTCTTTATGATTCATATCATAGGAGCTTCTCGTTTTTTTACTCTTTCATACGATAAATGAAACAATTTGTCAGATAATGCGTATTACATAGTGTTTGTAGATGATAAAATAAGTTAAATATCAAGTTGAAGGTGGGAATTATATGGGTTTATTAAAAGCTGGGGTTGGCGCATTAACAGGTGTTTTAGAGGATCAATGGCGTGAATATTTTTATTGTGAGGCATTATCCGCAGATATCCTTGTAACAAAAGGAATGAAGCGTAATTCGAAACGTGGATCAAATAAAGGGAATGACAATATTATAAGCAATGGTTCGATTATTGCTATCAATGAAGGGCAGTGTATGATGATTGTAGAGCAGGGGAAAGTTGTAGAATTTTCTTCAGAAGCAGGGGAATATGTCTATGACACATCAACAGAACCTTCGATTATGTATGGCACAGACTTATCTCAGGGAATAATGGAAACGTTCAAGCAGATAGGTAAGCGTTTCACATTTGGAGGAGAGCCTGCGAAAGATCAGCGAGTTTATTATTTTAATAAGAAAGAAATTGTTGGAAATAAATATGGAACCCCTGCACCGATTCCCTTCCGTGTGATTGATCGCAATATTGGCTTAGATATTGACATCGCAATTCGCTGTCATGGGGAATATTCGTATAAAATTATTGATCCATTATTATTCTATACAAATGTTTGTGGTAATGTGGAACGTGAATTTACACGAGATACGATTGATAGCCAGTTAAAATCAGAATTAATGACGGCATTACAGCCAGCCTTTGCGCAAATCTCTGCAAGTGGTGTTCGTTATAGTGAAATACCGGCTCATACTGTTGCGTTAGCAGAGGCACTCAATAAAGTGTTATCTGAAAAATGGCTTGCCATACGTGGCTTAGCTGTTGTGTCATTTGGGATTAGTACACTGAAAGCTTCTGAAGAAGATGAAGCAATGATTAAACAACTTCAGCGTAATGCTGTGATGCGAGATCCAGGAATGGCTGCTGCTCATTTAACAGGGGCACAGGCAGATGCGATGATTGCGGCTGCTAACAATGATGGGGGAGCTATGGCAGGATTTATGGGCATGAACATGGCTACACAGGCTGGTGGCGTTAATGCTAGTCAACTCTATCAAATGAATGAACAAAATAAGCAAGCCCAAATGGCTCAAGCTGCTATGCAAGAACAGACAGCGAAAGCACCTAGTGCATGGACATGTGTATGCGGTCATGAAAATACAGGGAAGTTCTGTTCAGAATGTGGTGCAGCAAAACCAGCTGATGAGGGTTGGACATGTACGTGTGGAGCGGTCAATAAAGGGAAATTCTGTAGTGAATGTGGGATGAAAAAACCAGCAGGTGCTTTACTTTATGCTTGTGATAAATGTGGTTGGACACCAGAAGATCCTTCAAATCCACCGAAGTTCTGTCCGGAATGTGGAGATGTTTTTGATGAGAATGATGTCAAGTAAGGAGATGATGGCCTATGTCAATGCAAGAGGTTGAAAATGCCAAACAAGTGAAGCTTGACTTTGATGCTGAATGTCCTTCCTGTAGTGCATCGATTGAGTTTAATCCTGCAACAGGAAAGCTAACTTGTCCTTATTGTGGCTTTGAAACGGCAATTGCTACGCCGGAGCAAGAAGAGGAAAAAGTTGCCCAGGAAATGGACTTCTTAAAAGCAGAGGAACGTGGGAATTTTAATTGGGGCGTGGAGAAAAAAACAGTCATTTGTAAAGCGTGTGCAGCCGAAACGATTTACGATGCCTTGCAGGTTGCTGACAGTTGCCCTTACTGTGGTTCCAATCAGGTTATGGAGGCTACTGCTGATAATACGTTAGCACCAAATGGTGTATGTGCTTTTGAAGTAACGGATAAGCAAGCAGGGGAACATTTTCAAAAATGGATCAAAGGCAGATGGTTTACACCGAAAGCTGCTAAAATTAGCGCAAAGCCTGATGCCTTTAAAGGGGTTTATCTTCCTTATTGGACATTCGACTCCAAAACAAGCTCTAGATATTCTGCAAGATATGGACGACATCGAACAGTTACTGATAAAGATGGGAAAACTCATACTGAAACAGATTGGTATTCGACTAGTGGCTTTTATCAGGAATTTATCGACGACCACTTAGTAAGTGCAACAACACGTTACGATCGTGATATGATGCGAAAAATTGAACCATTTAATCTTTTAAATAATAAGGCTTATAAACCAGAATATGTAGCTGGATTTTTGTCAGAGCGTTATAGTGTTGGCTTGCAGGATGGGTGGAATCAAGCTAAAAGTGAAATTCATGATCATCTTCACGCGCAAATTTCCTCCAAAATTCGTTGGGAAAATAATGCGGATGTTGTATCAAATCTGCGTTTTTCCACCAACCATGATGATATTACATACAAATATCTAATGTTACCGATTTGGCTGTCTTCTTTTCGTTATAAGGAAAAGGTTTATCGTTTTATGGTCAATGGACAAACTGGGCGAGTAGGTGGAGATGCCCCTATTTCACCACTTCGTGTAACGATAGCTGTTATCATATCATTAATGGTGATAGCAATGATTTGGTATTTCTTTATGTCGGAATAATGACTAGCAGCACTCCTTTTTGGAATGCTGCTTTTTTCATCGATCCATCTTTGCAAAATTGATGACATTTGCCAAAGATCATTAAATACGATAGGGACTCAGCCGCAAAATCAACATAAAATTGACTTAAAATACTAGGTGTATGACTGAATTATGTGGAATGAACGGGCTATTCCCCTGCATTGTCATGGCCGTTTTATTAGTATGTCGCATAAATTATAGTGAGAGAGCAGCCTTGAAACAATGACATGTAGGTTTGTGTGAGAGCATAGAAATGATAGAGTAAAAATACAGCCTCCTATGTCTAAAAGTCATAAGAAATGGTGAAAATCGAACAATGGCTACAACTAAGCCAATCTAAAAAATTTAGGTTAGATTGGCCAAAAATTATGATAGGTGAAGTTGCGAATTTACTTTAAACCACTTATTATACAGACAGAGAGCATTTTTTTAGAAATTAATAGTAAGTGTAATGTTATTTTTGAATAACTATAAAAAGTTATTCATAATGGAGGTTTCGATGATGGACGCAATTGAAGTGTTAACAAATTTAGATCAAATACATGGGTATTATCAGCCGATATTTAGCGCAGATGCGCATACGGTGATTGCCTACGAAATTTCCGGACATCTACAAATTGAAGGGCAACAAATTAATTTAAAGGACTTCGTTAATAATGAAGATATTCCAGAAGAATATCGAATTGATATGGAGCATAAAATTTTACATGCAGCCTTAGCCAAAATTGATGAAATTGCATCAGATATTGATATTTACATTCCAAGTAATCCTAATTTATTGATGCAAGATTTTGGTGAAAGTCATTTTAATATAATCCAGCAATATATAGGAGAAGAAGATTTACATCGAATCGTTATTGTTGTATCAGAGCATCGTTTTATGGGGGATATAAACAAATTACACCATGCCCTTCGTTATTTTACGACGTTCGGCGTGAAAATTGCTGTGCAAGAAGTAGGAGCGGAAAGTCATTTAGAGCACATTGCGTTATTGGCGCCACATATTTTAAAGGTCAATACACGTGATTTAAATTATGATTCCTGGTCAGCACAATCGGACATGATTTCTGCCATTGGCAGCCTTGCTTATAAAATAGGGGCCAATCTTTTATTTGAAGATATTGAAACAGTGTATCAGCTACAATTTGCTTGGAAAAATGGAGGTCGCTACTATCAAGGGCCATATTTAGCAAATCCTTCAATGACCTTTGTCGATAAAGACATGTTAAAGGAACGCTTTAAAAAAGAATGCCAGCAATTTATTACGTCCGAAAAGAAAATGCTAGAGGCGCAATTTTTGCAGCTTAAAAAATTAAGGGATGAACTAGAGGCGATTGTTCACCGTGTCAAACCAACGAGTGACAATATCTCGCATTTAGAGTATTTAGCTGAACTACTGGATAACTACTCCTTTAGGCTATATATTTGTAATGAAGATGGATTCCAGTTAACGCCTAACGTTATGAGAATTGACGGCAATTGGGAATTGCAGCCACGAGCAATTAATAAAAATTGGAGTTGGCGACCGTACTTCCTACAAACAATCATTAAAATGCGCAATGATCAAAGTGGAGAGATCTCAGAATTATATCGTGATATTGAAACAGGAGAAATTACGAGAACATTTTCAATCGCCATCAACGAACATGAATATTTGTTTGTTGACCTTTCTTATGATTATCTTTATGAGCACAGTATTTTTAGATAAGCTTACAAATCCTAATATATCAATGGTTGTGGGGTATAACTTATGATTGTACCCCACTTTGTACACCAAATTTGATGTTTAAATGATTTATTCGATTTTAATCAAAGATGAAAGTACTTGAGTTGCCTTTAATACCTCATCAGCGAGGGAATGAGCATATACCCTCATCACCATTTCAGGAGTATCCCCAATGATTTTTGCAACTGTAGTTACAGCGGTTCCCTCTGCAATAAGAATACTTACAAATGTATGGCGAAGTATATGGGACGAGAAACGCTCAAAATTATGCTTCTTTTTTAAAGCGTTAAACATTTTAGATATATAATTACTGCTAATTGGTTCTAAATTGGCAGTAATAATTACATAATCATTGATCTGACCCCATATTCATCACGTGTTTTTGTTATAGATATGATGTTTTGCATAAAATCTATATCTTTCCACGTAAGGCCAGCCAATTCACCTTTACGCATCCCTGTAGTTGCTAGTGTAAGCAATATAACATGAGTAAAGCAAAATACGGGAACAAGAAAGTTATACACGACGGAGTTATATTCGATTCAGCGATAGAAGCAAAATATTATGTTCACTTGAAGCACTTACAAGCACAAGGTATTGTGACATCCTTTGAATTACAGCCAAGGTTTGTGTTACTGCCGAAGTTCGAAAAGAACGGAAAGAAATATCGCGATATTTGGTTATAACGCTGATTTCACAGTTCATTATGTTGATGGTCATACAGAAGTGGGTGACATAAAGGGAATGGTTACACAGCAATTCGAATTGAGGAAGAAGTTGTTCGAATACCGTTTTCCTCACTAATTAAAGCTTCTGACGTATTCAATGATTGATGGTGGTTGGGGGATAACACATGATGAACTTAAAAAGGCTAGGAAAGCAGGACCTGAAAGAGAAGCAATTAATGGGTAGGTGATATTGAATGGCAAGGAAAGAAGTAGAGTTGATACATCTTATTCACTGTCGAGGTTCATGAATCAGTTAAAGTTGATTTCACAATAAATCAGATTGGAACCTTCATAGCTATGTGGAATCAAGGATATCCAATTAACGAGATTGCTCAGAAACTTAACGCAAGTAAAGTGAGTGTGGCTTTGATTGCTATGGACCTTGAAATGGGCTGGAAGGATTGGGCCAAGGGCTGGTGGGTTGTTAGGGAAGAGGAAAAGTGGTTAGTTGAAAGAAAATGTGCAAAAAAAATTTTGAGCTACTTAGTGAATTTAGATAACTTCTCAACTTCTTCAGGAGAAATATTTTTAACTTTATATGAAATGACTGCCTTATTTGAAAACACTTTATATTTTTCTGCAGATTCACCAGGCGGTATACGAAAAGTGATATTAATTAGTTTAAATGGTTGATCGTGTGCACCTTCAAAGGAAATAACCCTTAAACTAACATCATAGTAGTCGTTTTGTCTATTTTGTTCAATTTTTTCAATTCTTGCATAATCGAATAATTGATTATCACCATATGAAGACATTGTTTCAAGAATTGGTAAACCTAATTCACGTAGAAAGGCTAACTCAATCACACTTGGGGGTTGGTTTTTAGGGAAATACTGTATATCTGATCTAGCAAAAGTAGAATTTATCCCTAGGGAACTTATTAAAAATAACGAAATGATTATTATTTTTCTCATAGAAAAAATTCCTTTCAGTATTTGTTCAACAATGAAAAATACAAAATTCTATAAAAGGTTAAAAATTTTAATGAATTATTCTGGTGGATATTTATAAGTCTTAAGGTGAGTGTGATTTATCAATTTAACCTCAGGACCAACAGTTATTTCATAGGTCATTCTATCTTTTCCTAATGAAATATTATGTCCGCCATCTGTAGGCTCAATTTCAAATGTAATTTGCAGATCAAAGCCTCGGAAATGATTTCTTTTTGTTTCAATTAATTCAATTTTCCAAGGAGTAACAAAGGGTGAAACATCCTTTAAAATCTTCGGATAATAATAGCTTCTCAAATCCTTTTCAATATAAGGAGTAAGGATGAGCATGAGCATATCCTGTAATCTAAGGTCGTTAGAATCATGAGTGGGTCCATAAAACCCTAATCCTGTCCTTGGTAGGAAAAATAAAGCAAGAGTAATTAATATTATAAAAGCAGATAAGCCTTTTTTCATTTATAAAATAATACACCTCTTTTAAATATTGTATAAATTTATTATTAACCATCCATTTAAAAGTATGTAGTTAAAAGAGAAGGTAAAAAATACTTGAGATAATTCAACAGTAGTTTACTGCACAATATGAGTAAAGAAATTATAAAGGGTCACTAGTTTGGAGTGACCCTAAACAGATATTTCATTTAAATTTTTTTGGGTTATCAACTTTGATTGAAGCAACCTCTCCACAGTTTTTACAAAAAGTCATAAGAAGTGGTGAACCAAAAGTCATTACTGATCCGATTGGTCTTATATTACCCTGGCTACTACTACCACCAACTTGACCGGTTGTAAAGGAATCACTACCACAAGCCTTACAAACCAATTTATCACTTTCCATAATATCACCTCAATATGTAATTTGTGTAAATTATAACATAGAAAAAGCTGCAGCGTTTGCACACGCTACAGCTCGAATTGGTTTATGCCCTTTGAATAATGGCTTAGTCATTAGCATTATAACATAACTTAGGAGGGCAATCCTATGTTAAAAGGGCAAATAACAGTTACGTAAGAGAATTTGTTACAGTGGATTGAGAATTATCGGTGGATAGTAAAAAACAATCGAGGAAGCAAGGTAACAAGTAGCGAAGGAAAATAACAATAGTTACATTGGGGCGAAAACCGCTATGTATGGGATTGAGGCAACTCTACAAAAGGCAAGTGGTGGGACAAGCGATCCAGTGTATACACTATAATAGGAATAAATTTCCATATTAAGCTAGTTCAACAACGAACACAATCATGTTGCTATTTTACCTAAATTTATCTTTCTTAATCATAAGTGTTCCTTGTAAGATTGAGCTTTGGCATATAAGTACTTCCGCCTGCTACCATTTCTTTTGTTTCAACATCATAAATTGCATAATTACCTCTAAATTCTTTTTCTGTGTCTTTAAAGGAATAAAAAAATAAACTTGTCTATCAGGACTAACGGTCTGATGATAGTTAATATCTATATAAGGGTAGGTACTAAGAATATTTCCATCAAAAGTTATATAATTTAATCTTTCTACCTCATTGAACAATAATTTTTTTCTAACATTTACAGATGCATCAGGCATTTCTTTAAAAAGAACAGTATCCAAATGCCATTGTTGTTGCTTTGGCTTCTGCTTATATCTTTGATAAACCTCCTGATGTATAGGATACTTTAGGTTCCTTAATGCCTGGTAAAATTCATCTACAGTTTCATTAACAACTTTTTCCTTATTTGCAGGATATAAATATTCATTATTATCTGAAGGATTAGTTTGAGAATGAACAGGACTTCCTAATAATATAGAAAAACTGAACAAAAATATAATCACAAACGAACTAATTAAGAATGGATTTTTCATTTAAATTACTCCTTTTTAGAAGTAACGTACCCTAAATGTTCTTTAACTATCCTGCTCCGTTAGTTTAAGTGAGAAACTTCCCAATCTTACTCTATATTTCAACAGTAATATCGAATTTTATTGAAAATGTTCTTCCACAATCTGGCCTTTTGATGAAGAAAGACGCATTCCTTAATAAAGAAATGCAAACCCGATTGTTGAACATCCTTTTTTAACTACCCCTAAAGTAAAACTCAAACTTTCATTTGGTAATGACATATTAAAGCATGATTTATTTACGAATCTTACCTAGTAAATAGTCTCGATGCTTAAAACTTAAATCATAGTATTTAAAAGTACCTTCGTGTATTTGTTTCAACACTTGATTAAAAACTCGATAGGCAAAATCGTATTGTGATTTTGTAATCCAATTATTGTGTAGAGCCTCTTCTAATTCATCTTTATCTTTTTCAATGATTTCTCCAGTTGGTAATACAACAATATCTAAAAATAAGTCCATCATATAGGGTTCTCCATTCTCAACGCCATTTCCATATGTGATATCTATGTACCACTGAATAATTTCTCTATTTTCATTAAACATTGATGTAATAGCGAAATTTTCATTGAGTGGTAGTTGTTGTAACCATAAGTAATTGTTATCAACAATACAAACCTTTTTAATTAAATATTCTGTTATTAATGGCTCTTTTACTTCATTCATTTTTATAAGAGCAATAAATCCATTAAAATCTTTGTCATTTATCTGCTCTATAGAATAGTCGCGTTGTATAATTCTAGTCCAATCATTTCTATGTAAAAAACGCTTTTTCAAAAGATAATCGCTCCTCAAATAATATTATTGGTAAATTATAACATTAATTGAGTTTAAAATATATATAACATATCCGTAGAGTTTTGTACCATTGCATAAAATAATGTTATTCAACAATTTGGCCCGATTGTTGAATAAGTGTAAAGATAATCAAGTTGTTTACTTTTTAAACGCATAATAGTTCAATAAAGCCTATTACTCAACTTTTATACATCCGACTTACTCGTTTTGGACTTAATGATACATTAAACTAATCCTCCCAATAAAAAATAGCATCCATGACTAAATACTCTCTAGGTTCACGATAAATTGTCGGTATTTTTGTTTGAAAAGACAAAGGTTGATTCATTTTTTCAGCTTCTAATAGTTCATAATCAAACTCTTTTAAGGCTCGTTTCAATTTTTCTGCAATTGTTTGGAATTTCTCGCTCAAATCTAATAAATTTGGACTAGCAAGCAAAGAACCATATGCCCCACCAACTACTTCATTCGTTTCGATACGAATTGTTTTATATCTGTAATCTTCGCCCATGATTGCGACAGGTGCTAAACGACAAATATCAATAATAATCCCATCTTTCTTTATCTCTCGATGACCGTACTTCTCTTCAACGACTATAAAATCCTCTTTTCGATAACAAAAAAATTCAACAGAGGAGGCGTATCCACTGCCAAAATGACTCCACTCTGCTTCACATACTAAATTAGGAATACGGTTTATTCGATGAAATAACCGTCGGATATGGGCTTCAATTTCTAGTTCATTATTTGTATTATAGGGGAACTTGTTCCCGCCGATCTTTCCTTCAATTAAGCCTTGTAATTGTTCGTTAGAAAACATGTATAAAACACCTCTCATTTGATTATGCCCGATTTACAACGAAAGAGCACATTTCATACTCTGAAATACGCCCTTTAATGGAATATAAACTTCATTTTGTGGCTTTTAAGTGTGTTTACAAACTTGCATTTGGAAACGTTATTAAGCTTATTTATGTATACTTTATAAATCCTTGTTTTACTAAAGCACCCGTTAACCATTCACGAAGGGCAAAATTAGCACGTCACCACAGAAAATGAAAGATGGATAAGTTCTTTCATGGGAACTTAATTTCGTTATTTGCGAGTTTAAGGTGTTTCTGGTCAAATATAGCAATTCAGATTCCACAATAATAATCTAAAAAGTAAGTGGTGTACCTTTGGAAGAAGTTAAGTTAAACGAGATATAAGTGGAATCAATAGTTATTACAGGTGATTTTATTGTTGGATATTTATGTTAAAATTAATATTGAAGATTTTGAAGGTATTTAAACTATTGATGAGGGGGTATAAAAATGAATATTTATTGGTTAGGTGCAGGGCTTTTTCCTCTTGACTGGGAATTTTGTTTTTTTACAGTTTCAGAATACAAGGAGAAAATAATTGAGAAAAGAGAGAGCAACCCTGAATATTTTGATATGAAAACAGGTGGAGTGGACAAATTGTTTGCCCTTATAGATCAACGTGTGACGTTTGCTTTAAATAACTTTAGGGAGGAATTGAAAGGATATAGTGATGAGTTAAGATGTCCTGCCATGATTACACCAATTCCTAGAGGGGATAATAGTAATGGTGCAGATTTTATCATAATTTTAAAACGTGATGAAGATGGAGATACAGCAGTTTACTCTCCATATCCCATTTCATATTTAGAAAATTAAGAGGACATGGAAAGGTTAAAAGTATGAGGTGGTATAATGAAGTTCCGTTTGTTAGAAGAGGATAGTCTTAGCCGTGAATATCCAAATAGTTATGATTATTGGGATGAAAACAGGGTTATTTCAAACACGAAAGCAGAAATCGATGGACTTATTATGTTGATTTTAATGCAAGTTTACAGCACCACTTCCTACTGGATAACAAGTTTCTCCTAACCTATTTATATGCTCCAACTTATCGTTAAAGCCAACTTTATATAATGTATACAAGTCATTCATTTTGAGTGGCTTTTTATTTTTGTCTTTATTTTCCAAGCGCTAAGAAGAGTGCAGGGAACTAAACTGCTGAATTCTTATCAATGGTAAAGAAGACTAATTTTTTAGTTCAACGAAATTTTTTAGCTAGGCTCTGCATACTCCACGATAAATGAGAAGGATTAGTATTTTTGTGACAATTTAAATGAAAAAAAAGATTGTAAAATAACAATTCGTGATTTATATTGGAGATTATGATTTTTTTTCTAAATCTCAAAATCATAAACAAAATTCATTTTATATAAAAATTATAGGAGGGAAGTGAGTGATGAAGATGTATATTTATCCCCTATTAGTAGTGATTGCAGCAAGCAGTTTTGGTATCGTTTCTACGATTATAAAGCTGGCAATGCGTAGTGGTTTTACTGTCTCTGAGGCAGTTACAAGTCAGTTTTTTATTGGCTTTTGTATAGCAGTATGTATCTTCTTAGTTACAAACAGATCAAAATTGAGCTTTAACGGTGTTAAAACCCTTATATATGCAGGGATTTTAACAGGGCTAACGAATATTTTATATGGTCATTCTTTGAACTTTTTGCCAGCATCATTGGCAGTAGTTTTACTATTTCAATTTACATGGATTGGTATGTTGATTTCTAGTATAACAAAACGGCAACTTCCAAGTAGAATTGAATTCGTATCTTTAATCATATTGGTAGTAGGAACAATACCAGCTGCTGGTATAATTGATGTTGATTTATCCCAAATACCTTTCCAGGGGTGGTTATGGGGGTTAGCAGCAGCACTTTGTTATTCCTTATTTTTGTATGTTAACGGGAAAGCAACTGAAAGTATGACAACCTCTAACCGCTTAGTATTTGTTTCCTTCTTTGCATTCATGATTACTGCCGTTTTCCAGTCTCCAGAAATTATTTGGAATGGTACTTTGTTTAACGAGGGACTGTGGATTTATGGATTGGCATTAGGGTTATTCGGCATGATTATACCGGTTTTCCTGTTCACAATTGCAGTTCCTAAAGTAGGATTAGGTATGTCATCAATATTGAGTGCTGTTGAATTGCCAATAGCGGTCATGGTATCCGTTATCTTATTAAGCGAAACGGTTACAACTTTGCAAATAGTAGGTATCATCACTATTGTTATCGGTATAAGTTTACCAACAATTCTAGATAAAGATAGATTGTTAAGAATCGGTAAAGCAAAATACAGAAAATCAAGCAAAGAAGTAGCAAAAGAATCTTCTATTTAAAGATTTACACGTGTTGGCAACCCCGTTATACAAGTACAGTTGTCACATTAAATGTACATTGAATCGGACAAGACAAGGTTTAGATAACAAAGATAATAAAAAACTCGTATTTTGATGAAAGATTGATCAAAATACGAGTTTTCTTATTTTATTAATAACAAATGGCTATGAGGGAAGTAAAGGATCTATCGCAATTTACCTTACCTAGCATACATTCATCAATGTGAAAATGATCCCCTAAATATCAAATTAAATGTCTACTTTTTTCTTTTTTCAATTGATTTTAATAATGTTAAACCAGCAACACTTATAAGCGTAATGCTATACATAATCGTCTTATTGGCTTCTCCCCAAGTAACTACCATTGTTGTAAGAATTAGCACTAGTAATATGAAGTAAGGTAAGTAAATTCGCAATTTATAAAACCCCTTTTTTCTTTAGTCTCTGAAAAAAGCGAAATTAACTAGATTCAATTTTTCATAAGCTAGGCGTTTGGAAAGCAATGTCCCTTGCAGTATTAATGATACTTGATGAAGTATGAAAGTGTGTATCCATATAAGTAGTTTAAATTTTCAGGAACGCTCAATATCCCCTGTGAAAAGACCAAGGTACTTAAATTGTGGATTAGCACTTGACCGTAGTGTGATTAATGACAAGCAACATTTATCTAGCAGTCTAGGTACTCAATTAAATTTGGAGCCTGGTTTTTTAATTTTTAAATTATTTTTTAAATAGTATCTAATTTCGATTGTTATTGGAACCATAATAGTGTAAGATGCATACTATAAGTCATACAGTGTATGTCGTACAGTATATAAAATTGAGGTGGGTGAATGAGCACTTTATTGAATTCATTAACGACAGAACTTAGGAGGGGGACGCTGACATTAGCGGTATTAAGTCAATTACGAACACCACAATATGGATATTCACTTGTTCAATTATTGGAGAATTCGGGCATTACCATCGATCAAAGCACCTTATATCCATTGCTTCGCCGTTTAGAAAAACAGGAGTTAGTAACGAGTAATTGGGATACATCTGAAAGTAGACCGCGTAAGTACTATGTATTAAGTGAATATGGTTTAGACATTTTTTTGCAATTAAAACGAGAATGGATTAACAATTCAAAAGAACTATATGAGTTATTAAAAGGGGATGATGATAACGATGAATCTGATTGATATTTATATTCAAGAGGTCACTCGGAGGTTGCCCGAAAAAAATCGGGAGGACATCGCACTAGAGTTACGGTCAACTATTGGGGATATGTTGCCTGATGATTACAGCAAGGATGATGTAAAGGGGTTCTTGAAAAGTTAGGAAATCCAGCAGCATTAGCAAGTGGTTATCGAGATCAGCCAATGCATTTAATTGGCCCACGCTATTTTGATGTATATCTATCATTATTAAAAATGATTTTACCAATTGCTGCTGTGATTGCGGTTATTTCGATGTTTGCTGAATACTTTATTGGTTTTGATGAAGGAGAAGCGATCATTAATGTTGTCCTCACTAGTATTGGTGAAGGAATTTGGAGTATCATCGAAGTAGGAATCCACGTCTTTTTTTGGCTAACAGTCGTTTTTGCCATTATCGAACGAACAGATAAAGGAAAAGATCCGCAACCATTGTCAGCGAGTTTAAAAAAATGGACCCCTGATGATTTGAATAACATCACGTATATTCCTAAGAAAAAAGCCATTACAAAGCTTGAAGTGTTTGGTTATTTAATGTGGACAGCGTTTTGGGCAACACTTTATTTTTATGCAAACCATCTTCTAGGTGTATATGAAGGTGGGGGAAATGGACTTAAATTCGTAATTCCAGCTTTTAATCAGGATATTTTACTTCATTATTGGCCAATTGTTATCGTTGTCATTGCTCTTGAAATTGGGTTAGCTCTCTACAAATTGCTAAAAGGACAATGGACGAAAAAAATGGCCATCTTTAATACTATTGTTGAGCTTTTCGCAACCGTTGTTTTCATTGTTTTATTAAGCAATCCGAATTTAATGAACGAAGAATTTATCTCGTACATGAGTCATTTATTTACCACATCAACGAAGCAATTTGAAATATGGATAGTTGGCGGGGTAATCATTATATTTGTTGTATATGCGGCAATCAGTATATTCGATGGCTTCCGTAAGGCTAGAATCCGTTAATTCAATTTTATTTTGAAAGATTGAAGTATAGTTGATCTTTTTCTATAAACGTTAGATTGTTCAGAAAATGTTCAGAATACTATGTTATTCTATAAATGAACACGCATATTAACAAAAAACTAGGTACCTCCTATAAGAGGTACCTAGTTTTTTTAGCTTACAGGGTCACTTGGGATGGAGTAACCCTAGTAACAATTTCGGAGGTGTAAGGCTAATTTAGCTTTACACTATTATATATATGATGTATTCGTTATGGTTAAATAGTTAATTGCCTGAGAAATAATGAAAAATATCTTATAAATATTTGCGCAATTTTATTGAATATTAAGGATAGAAATGGTAAGTTGAAAATAACTTTAGGTAAAAGGAGGAGAATTCACATGAAAAAAAGATCAATTCGTTTTTTACGCATGGGTATTGGATTCTCTACTGCTGTTTTTTTCTAAAATTGATCAACAAGGGTGAAGTCTGCCCTTTTTTAGAAAAATAATAACCTAAAGGAGATCTAACTATGAAATCAAAACTAACTCGTAAAAATCCTATGCAAGTGCCAAGTCCTGTTGGAAAGTATAGTCATGTAACCATTATTCCTAAAGATGCAACGATGTATGCATTTTCTGGTCAGATAGGGGTTGGACAAGACGATCAATTGCCACAGACATTGCATGAGCAAATTGCCAATACGCTAAAAAATATTGAAATGATTTTAACAGCGGAGGGAATGGATGCCACGCATGTAGTGAAAGTAAATATTTGGGCGACAGAGGAGATAGATTGGGATTATTTCTATCAACAATGGGAAGCGATGTTTAATGATTCCTATCCCTCTATGACTATAGCCTACGTATCGGCACTAGGATTACCGGCCATTAAAATAGAAATTGAAATTTGGGCAGCTAAATAACATGAAAAATCGACAATATCCAATTGGGTATTGTCGATTTTTGGTATGAGTTTTAATATTAACGCAACATTCTTTTTAATTGCTTCATTTCATAATTTAATTCGTCAATTTGCTTTTGTAGTTTGTCAATGTCATCACGATTACTCTCATTTTCTTTCAATTCATCCTCTAAAGCAAGGCCAGCTGCAATGGTTGCTAGTGCATCACCAAGTGTTGTAATAGCTCCTGCAATCACGGCCAGCTTAGCTGCCTGACTCACAGAATCACTTGCCTCACTATTTCGATAGCCCTTGTTATTTTTCATACAATCCTCCCTACAAAAAAGGGTTTTATTTGCATAGTATGCAATGGGTATGTGGCAGGTGAAGCATAATGCTTGCTGCATATAATAAAAAAGGTCACTTATGTTGCGATAAGTGACCAAATAATATGGGGATGTGTTTCTTGCTGAAGATATGAGCAAAGATGGAAAGCGAGTAGGGTACATTACCAATATATGACGTTTAACGCCATGCTGATAGGTATTTATCATTGACTAAAAAATTAATCGATGTTTTTTCTTTGTCGTAGAGGAGGGACTGTCCAATAGGTACCCATTCGCCAGAGCCATTCCATTGGCCCGAAGCGGAAAAAGTGTAACCATCCTTTACTAAAGAGCAATTGGAAAACATAAATCCCTAGACAAATCCATAATGATTCGATGAAACGAAGCTGACCAATTAGATCGAATGCATGCCCAATGACCAGAATAAGTGCTGTTTGCCCTAAATAATTAGTTAAAGCCATCCGACCATAGGCTTTTAACGGTGATAATAGGCGCTGGAATAGAGGGCTCTGTAGTAATAGGATGATTGCTCCCATATAAAATGCTGACACTATTGGACTAATCTGTAGACCTATTAATGTAAATTGCTCTACATTTATGATATGTTCTTCTAATTGATCCTTGGACAATTGGTCGAAGTTGACGTTGGCTTCAGGCACATACTGCCATTGATAAAACCAACTAGCAATACTGATACAGAACATTACAATAGTTGCAAGCATCAATTTATTACGATGAATCGAAATATTTTCAAATAAACGATATTGACCAGCTGCTAGACCTAGTAGAATAAGTGGAAATGGCATCGCAATTTTTATGCCAAAATAAGCTGTAAGGGCCAATAGCAATAAACCGATAATTACATTGATTTCTTTACGCATTTTATAAAAAGGTAGGGCTATAAAACCAAAAATGGCATAAATGGTTAGTGCTTCACCAGGTTGAAAATAGAAATGGACAAGCCCCATAAGTAATAAAATGAAAAGTCTGCGGCTAAATAAGGCATAAGCTTTCTCGTTTCTAGCCATAGCACGTGAAATAAAAAGGTAGAATCCTACTCCAAATAAAAAGGAAAAAATAATGAAAAATTTACCTTCTATAAAAAGTGTTAAAAAGCGATTATAGGCAATATCGCTTGCTAGTGTAGGTGGTTCAATCCACATTAATGAGGGGATATTCACTAAAATAATACCGAGTAAGGCGAACCCTCTTAAATAATCTAACGTATCAATACGTGTGTTGTTGTCGGTTGGTTGCAACAGTCATCTCCTCCTTCATGATCAATTATAAGGAAGGTCACTAAAAAGTAATAACGATGAACGTTACGTGAATCTGACAAAATTGTCACTTGAAATTTAGATGTCGCGTTGTTCTGGATAAATCGCTAATAGGTCATGCGCCTGTTTTCGTATAAGTTGGATTAGTTCTTGTGGTTCTTTTACAATGGCGTGCTGGCCAAGACGGAAGAAAAGGGAGCTAATAAAATGAAGCTCTCCTTTATCGATCATCATCTCAATAAACCCCGTCCCATCACTTGAACGAACAACTGCCTTTTCAAGGTTCGGCTCACTTAAACATTGGCGCACACCCTCTCTAGTTAATTCCACATATAAACGAATAGGCTGTTGAGGCTCATAGTCACTCTCTAGCCATTGCTGCAAATTAATGGTAGAATCAGGGTTCTTATCGCTGACTTCTATGGAATGAATACGGTCTATTCGAAATAAGAGAATTTTTTCAAATGGTGCATGAAGGGCAGGCATATACCATAAGCCATCATGAGCATACACACCAATAGGCTGGACATGCTTTGTCGTGATTCCAGATTTTGATTCATATTGGATATGTAATTGTTCCTGGTTGATTATTGCTTCTAACACGTCTGTTAATAGTGGTGTTTCTATTGTTCGCTTAGGGTTCCAAAAGGCAATATAGGATTGAAGCGTATCTACCTTTTTTTTCGCTTCTTGCTGCAAGGAGTCATACAGCTTTTGAGATACAGATTTCATTTCCGTATTAAAAGGTAGATCCCGGTAATAATGAAGAGATTGAAAAGCGAAAAATATGGCTACCGCTTCTTCCTCTGTAAATAGAATAGGAGGAAGAAGCGTGCTCGAAAGTACTGTGTAGCCACCGTTTCTCCCTTGTTCCGCGTAAATAGGCAGGCCCATATCACTTAAATCTAACAGATAACGATGCACGGTTCGCACAGAAATATTAAAATCATCTGCAATTTCCTGCGCCGTAAATTTCTTTTTAGCACTGATATATAGCAAAATATCAATTAAACGTTTAGCTTTGGACATATTTTTTCACCTTTTGATTTAATCATGCCAGTAGTTGTCATGTTTTATAGTTAGTATAGACGTTGTACAAGTGATTATCAAAAAGAAGAGGAGTTGACATGATGTCACGAGAAATAGTGGTATTTATCGCAGCGAGTTTAGATGGCTTTATAGCTAAGGAAAATGATGATTTACAGTGGCTAGAAGAAACAGAGGGAGAAGGAGATAACGGCTATTCGGATATGTATCAAACCATTGATACCGTCATTATGGGCAAACGAACATATGATTACATCGTAGAGCATATCGAGCCTTTTCCATATACAGACAAGAAATGCTATGTGTTTACTACAACTCAAACGGAGAAAAATGAGCACGTTGAATTTGTCCAAGAGGATGTTGTAACTTTTACTAAACAGTTAAAAGCACAACAAGGCGCAAAAATCTGGATGGTTGGTGGAGCCTCTATACTAGATGCCTTTTTACAGGAACAGTTAATTGATGAATGGATTGTTACGATTACACCACATTTGCTGGGATCGGGTATCCCACTGTTTAAATATCCACGTCCTTTTGAAGAGTTAAAACTACTCGAAACTAAACGATATGGTCAAATGGTGCAAATGCATTATCAGGTAAGGGAAGAGGCTTAAGGTAGCCTCTTTTTTTCATGGTTTTTGCAAAAATCAAAGACTTTATAATAAACGAGCATGGACAACCATGGAAGGACTTAGTGCATGAAATTCACTTCTTTGCCAGGAACCGTAAAGATGTTTCAACTCAAAACCGTTTTGCTGTAATAGTCTAGTCATTTCCATAGGATATGTGTAGCGCAGTAATATGGCATCTTCGAAAGTTTGTTGCCCTTGTTGATGAACAGCACGGCACGTTAATATTTGCGTGACAGGATTATATTCTTCACGATGGAACGTCTTTCTATTTTCACCGTTGCTAGTGATTGTTTGTTCTTTGTATTCATCAATGGCGGATAACTCATTTAAAATGGCATTTCTCGTATCAAAAAGAAATTCACCCCCTGGTTGTAAATGCTTCTTCACAGATTGCAATAAAGCATTTTGACTTTCATTTGTTAAAAAGTGCTGAAATGAATTGCCTGTCATATAAATAAAATTAGTCGTTATAGGTAATTGTAGTTGTGTACAATCTTGTAAGCTAAATTGGATTTGCACACCTCGTTTACTGGCTTTTTCGATCGCATGCTGGATCATTCCTTCATGTAGATCTACCCCAAAGACAGGAATACCCCGTGCAGCTAATGGAATAGCTATACGTCCTGTCCCGCATGCTAATTCGATAATGGGCTCTTTTTTCGTACCTATATAGTCCTGAATATAATGAAGATCGTCTTGATAATTAGCATAGAGATTATCATATTCGGTTGGGTCATTATATTTTTGTAAATTGTGCTCGAATTCATGGTAGAACATTTTTATCCTCCTATTTTCCTTTGCTAGAATCATTGTATAATAAAGGGGATATTTCCACAAAGATACATAGGGTAAAGGGGCGTTCGGGGATAATGGCAATTCCGCAAAAAATACATATCATTGGGTCCGTTGGCAGTGGGAAAACAACATTAGCAAAGGAATTAGCTAAAACCTATCACATCCCCTATTATGAGTTGGATAATGTTGTTTGGATTAGAAAAGAATCAGGGGATAGTATGAGAACGGAACAAGAAAGAATGGCGTATTTACAAAGTATTGTCCAGACAGACTCTTGGATTATTGAAGGAATTCATCAAGAGGAGTGGGTAATCCAGAGCTTTCAGCAAGCAGACTGCATCATCTTTCTTGATACTCCCTATAAAATCCGTATTTTTCGCATTATTAAAAGGTTTGTGAAACAAAAAATCGGTATTGAAAAAGCCCATTACCAACCAACTTTTTCTATTTTCTTCAAAATGTTTCGTTGGAATAAACGTTTTGAGCTAAAGGGTAAAACTAAATTTTTCAAACAACAGGGGGATGTATTGGATAAGCTGTTAGTGGTACAACATAAAAAGGATGTAGATAACTATTTCGAGCGTATCCTGTAGAAAGGATACGCTCTCTTTTTAAGCATTTTTCTTTGTGCGGGTGGTGCGTTTTCTTGGAGCGGGCTTCTTCGTTTTATCTAAGGAAGCCTGCAGTGCTGTCATTAAATCTGTGACATTATCGGGAATTGGTCGTTGTTTATCACTTGCAGCGATTGTATTCGTAGCTTTCTTTTCTTCGATTAGTTCTAGTAGAGCGTTGCGATAATCGTCAGTATATTTTTCAGGGTTAAAGGTAGTGGTTAGCTGATCTACAAGCATGAGAGCTGTTTCAAGCTCCTTAGGCACCACGTCTTGCTCACTAGGTATATTGGGCACGTCGCCAACACTTCTCACTTCATCTGGATAATGAATTGTTTCCATGACGAGTGCATTTTGATAAACTCGCACAACGGCAAGCTGTTCTTTTGATCGAATAATAATTTTCGCGATACCAATTTTTCCTGATTGCTCTAATGTTTTACGCAATAGGGAATAGGCTTTAGCACCGGTAGAATCAGGAGATAAGAAATAGGTACGTTCAAAATATATCGGATCGATTTCGGTTAATTGAACAAAATCAATAATTTCTACAGCCTTCTCTTCATTTTCCTTACGTAGGTTTTCTAAATCCTCTTGATCCAAGACTACAAATTTATTTTTTGTATATTCGTAAGCCTTAACAATATCCTCATCTTTTACTTCCTGATTACAGCCTTCACAAACCTTTTTGTAGCTAATAGGTGTATGGCATTCTTTGTGAAGCTGACGCAATTTAATATCTTTATTTTCAGTAGCGGCATGTAGTTTAACTGGGATATTGACTAAACCAAAGGAAATACTGCCTTTCCACACTGTATGCATGTTTGTCACCTCGTTTTTCTTACTATGATGTATTTTGCAGCTTTTTATGTATTGTAAATTGAAATCGTCAAACACTGTAGATAAAAAACAAAGTAGGTAGTGTTGAATGAAACCAATGCTTTTAACGGAATCAAACGATATTCCAAATGGGGATGAGTGGTTATATGAAACGAAATATGATGGTTTTCGTTGCCTGTTAATATGGGATGAACAGCCGATACTCATGAGCCGAAATGGTCGCAATTTAAACTACTTGTTTCCTGAGATTTTAGCTTTCTGTCAGCAAATATATGCATCTGTAAAGGCTTTTTTGCCATTAACCTTGGATGGAGAGATTGTTTATTTAAGCAATCATTATAAAAGTGAATTTGCAGTTGTTCAAAAAAGAGGGAGAATGCAAAATGAGAACGTCATAGAGGCACATGCAAAGACCTTTCCTTTTCGTTATCTCGTATTTGATGTATTAACTTTTAAGGGGGAGTCCCTTCACAATCGCTATTTAAAAACAAGGAAGGAGCAATTGACGAAGTTTGCTTCAAAGGTACTATTACCGAGCGTCGACTTTGAGGATAGAAGCTCGATTCAAATTGTAGAGGGGGAGGAAGAGAGCGAGAATTTATGGCAGGCAATAAAGGTTTACAATGGTGAGGGCATGGTGGCAAAGAAGAAAACAAGTAAGTGGCTGGAAAACACTCGTTCAAATCATTGGTTAAAAATTAAAAATTGGCGATATGTGACGGTTGTAGTCACACAATATAACCATAGCAATGGCTTTTTTCATGGCTCAATTTATAAGGATGGTCAATTGCGCGAGGTTGTGACGTTTAAACATGGTATGACAGAAGAAGAGCACCAAACACTTGTTACATTTTTTCAGACCAATGGACAGCGCCAAAAAGAGTTATGGCATCTAGAACCATCTATTTGTATCGACGTTGCTTGTATTGATTTTGATGGTAGTAAGCTCCGGGAACCTAGATTTCATGTCTTTCGATTGGAACAAACACCGGAGGATTGTCAATGGCAGCACATGCAACGACAGCTTTTTCCGATTCCCGATTCTGTGCCTATTACTCACCCAGACAAACCTGTTTGGCCAGAAATTGGCATAACGAAGGATCACTATTTGTCCTATTTACAAAGCATGTCACCATATTTATTACCCTTTCTAAAAGACCGTCCTCTCACTTTAATTCGTTTTCCACATGGTGTGCCAGGCGAAAGCTTTTATCAAAAAAGTAAACCAGATAAAATGCCTAACTTTGTGGCAACGGCGGTGATGGATACGATTGATTATATTGTATGTAACAACTTAGAAACTCTGCTGTGGCTAGGTAATCAACTGGCATTGGAGCTGCATATTCCGTTTCAAACTTTCCAATCCATGTACCCGACAGAAATAGTTTTCGATTTAGACCCACCCTCAGCTGAACATTTTTCATTAGCTGTAACTGGTGCACTGGATTTAAAAAATATCATTGACTATTTTCAGCTACAATCATTTGTCAAAACATCAGGTGGAAAAGGCTTACAGCTCTATATACCGCTACCAACCAACACCTTTACCTATGAGGAGGTTCGGGTGTTTACAGAATTTGTTTGTCGATTTTTATGTGAGCAAAAGCCGAATTTGTATACAATTGAGCGATTAAAAAAGAATCGCCATGAAAAATTATATTTAGATTACGTGCAGCATGCAGAGGGGAAGACCATCATTGCCCCCTATTCTACGAGAGGCAATCCAAAGGGTTTAGTCGCAACACCTCTAAATTGGGATGAAGTTAATGAAAACTTAAAACCAGAGTTCTTCACGATTCCCGCTGTCATAGAGCGCATGAAAAAAATAGGGAATCCCTTTCAAACATTTCGAGAGGTAGGGGAGAAGCAGGATTTTCGAGCTGTATTGGATCAATTAAAACAATAATTTTCCTTATAAATTTTTTATCCAGCTTAGGACACGAACAATTTGAAATGGCTCCGCTACTGAAGGAATGAAACTCACAAGGAAAAAACATAGTGATCGGGATAAGCTTTAGAAAACCTTGCTCCTTTTTTAAAAAGGCTCCAATACTCATAACAAAGCTCAATAATAAACAAGCAAATCCAACAAACATTAGCCACTCTAACCCATGAGCAAGGAAATAGGCGGGACTAAGCAGTAAAACAGCAATGACAGTGAAAAATTAAGCAAGTTTTGGCCACATAATAAGTAACCTCCTTTTTCGTTAATTATAATACCAATTTATAGGAGCGAAAAGAAAGGCAGAGTAGGAGTCGTTTGAGAATGGTGATGATCACTTTGGGATGAGATTTGAGCGTTTCGAGGAGAGTTACGATCACATTTGACCGAGGTATGAGCGTTTCGAGGAGAGATATGATCACATTTGACCAAGATACGAGGTTTCGAGTGGAGTTACGATCACATTTGACCGAGATACGAGCGGTTTGAGCAGAGTTACGATCATTTTGACCGAGATATGAGCGTTTCGAGGAGAGTTACGATCACATTTGACCTAGGTATGAGCGTTTCAAGCGTAGTTATGATCACTATTGACCGAGGTATGAGCGTTTCAAGCGTAGTTATGATCATTTTGACCGAGATATGAGCGTTTCGGGGAGAGATATGATCACATTTGACCGAGGTATGAGCGTTTCGAGCAGAGTTACGATCATTTTGACCTAGGTATGAGCGTTTCAAGCGTAGTTATGATCATTTTGACCGAGATAGGAGCGTTTCGAGCGGAGTCATGATCACATTTGTCTAAAATAGGAGCGTTTCTAGCAAAGTGATGATCACTTAAGTCTGCAATGGGAATACTCCAATCACAATGTCAAGCGCTTTTGACTCAAGAAGGAGCGCTTCAATCAATAGGATGATCAACCTCAGTCCCAAATAGAAGCGTATCCATCAAAGTCAAAAGCATCAACATTCAAAAGAGAAACTTTACGTTCCTTTTAAAAAGAGGTGTCTCCTCATCATGGAGACATCTCTTTTTACTGTTATAGAGGCACTTGTGCATTGACTTTTTCTAAGTAATCTAGTATTCCCATTGACGACACAATGGTATCGAAAGGAATCGTTTGATAGACTGGATGATCTGTTGGAATGCCGTTTTCCTGTAAATAGCTGAATAAAAGCTCCTTTAAGCGAGCATCTAAATAGTGGACTTGCTCCTGGAAGTCGCTTGATGCGGCTTGGGCTTTTTTACCTTCTGCTAAAAAGAGAGGTGTCCAATAGCGTACTTGGCGATAAGCTTCAGCTGGATTTTTATAGGCACCATAATGGCCAAAATATAACTCAGCTGCTTGAAGTTTTTCGTACAACTGAATGGATTGCTCCATTGTTTCTGGGTTGTATTGGTTAGGCGAAGTGGATGGAATAATTAAATCAATTGCTTCTCCATCCATTTCAGGATAACGAACCCCGGTTGTATCCCCTACAAAAAGACCATTGGTAGCGGAATAGAGCATAGATACATGATGTTTTGCATGGCCTTCTGTATGATAGAACGTTAAATGGTGTTGGCCTAAATCTAGACGTTGCTCGTGACTTACTTCAATAATTCGTGCAGCATCAATTGGCACAATCGGATCAAAGAGGCGATCAAATTCAGCTCCATAGACTCCTTTTGCACTGAAAATAAGTCGGCTTGGGTCAATCATGTGAGCTGCCCCTCGTGGATGGACAACTAATTTTGCATTAGGACAGCTTTGCAAAAATAACCCTGCTCCTCCTGCATGATCTAAATGAATATGTGTCACGATGACATAGTGAATATCCTCTAATGCAATATTTAACTCCTTTAATCCTTCCATTATGTAAGGAACGGATGGGCTTGCAGAAGTTTCAATTAGAGTAATTTTTTCGTCGATTAATAAATAGGAGCTCGTTCGTTGTTCCCGATTTAAATCATGTGTATCAATACAATAAAAATTTGATGCAATTTGTTGAACTCTACTCAATTCATTTTCCTCCTTTAATTTCAAAGATGTATAAAATATGCTTCAATATACAATATTTAGCTACAAAAAGCAGTAGTTATACTATATAATAATAGAAAATTAAACTGAATGTCCATTCATTTTTCAGGGGGATAACAATGGAGCATAAAATTCGTTACGACACGCGAAAGGTCCACCGTGTAAATTTAGCTATTATTTCAATCTTAGCTATTTTAATTTGTGGACCTCTAATCCTATCGAAAGGCATATTATTTTTATTTGTTGGGCTAGCCGTCATCACGTTGGCAGTATGTAACTATTTATTGCCAATCAAAACCTATGTCAAAGGCTTTATTTTTGGCTTAATTCCGTCTAGTGTTGTCTTTACCTTATTTTTGCTTGATAGCTTTTCATTAAACAAACATTATATTTTGCTTTGTACGGTGGCTATTATTGCCCTGTATTTTAAAAAGGAATTAATCGTATTCTTTGGGATCTTAACAAACATCAGTTTTTTCATATTATATATGGTTAACTCACCATCTTTACTGGGGCCATTTGATGATATCGTTGTTTTTGTGACACTTTTGGCGATTATGAATGGAGTGATTATTGCCTTTTATTTAATTGCAAAATGGGGCAATGAGCTGATTGAACATGCAGAAATTCAGCAAAATGAGATGCAAGCATCCTACAATCAATTACAAATGACCTTTCAAGAAATTGAAAAAAGTAGTCAGGCTCTGGACGAGCATGTGACACAGTTCCAACAAACAATGCAAAGGATTTCAGGTTCAAGTAAACAAATATTAATCGCCACAGAAGATATTTCTGCCAGTATCCAGCAAGAGTCATCTAGTTTACAAATGATTCATAGCACCATGGGCGATTCGGTTCACTTTGTTAATGAAACATTGACCATCTCGAAGGATACAGTGGCAAGCTCTACTCAGCTTCAGCAAGAAGTATTGGCTGGGTGGGACAAAATGCAGGATGCGATGACACAAATGAGTGTGATGAGTCACGCGATGAGCTCAACGGCGGAAACGGTAAACGAGCTTCAGCATAGTTTGCAAACAGTGGATAGCTTGTTAAAGGGCATCACACATATTGCTCAGCAGACGAATTTATTGGCACTTAATGCAGCCATTGAAGCGGCTAGAGCAGGGGAACATGGGAAAGGATTTGCCATTGTTGCAGATGAGGTGCGTAAGCTAGCAGAAGAAAGCGCCGCTATTACTGTAAGCATTACCAATGTAACGAAAACCTTGTTTGAAAAATCAACGGAGGCACATCAGCGTTCCGAAGACGGTGAAAAAGCGCTTCAGTACGGGGAACAACTGTTACGAGATGTTAGTCATTTCTTCAATGTTTTAAAGGATTCATTTACGCAAACAAATACAGATTTAACTAGAGGAATGAATGAATTAAGCAATGCCATCACACAATTCGAGTCAATTCAAAAGCAAATTGAAAAGCTAAATAAAATGACCGAGCAAAATGCAACGTCTACGGTTGACATATTGCATTCTGTGGAAGAAGAAAATCAGCTATTAGTGACGATGACAGATTCAACAAACCGCATTCAGACGTTAAGTGAGACGTTAAAGTCATTAGTCATAGCTAAGGCTTGATCGAATTATTGAAATTGAAATAAATGGTAGGGTAAAATAATAATAGGATTAAACATCCTAGATGGAGGGTATAGAGTTGTTATTCATCAGTATTGTTTTATCCATACCCGTATATGGCTACTGTATATGGAGTTTGTATGATCCAGAGGAAAGCTTTTTATTTTTTGAGCGCTGGCGCTACAAAGAGACGCCAGAGGTTTCCGAATTGCAAATTAAATTAATACGCATTGGTAGTGTGTTTGGTATGGTGATTGTCACCATTTATTTAATTGTGGTAGCGGTGCAAACGTTCGCCCCTTCAGAACCATAGCCAAAATATCATGTAAGAATTGAAAATAAGGAGGTTTTCTATGAATATTCGTAGCTTACAAAGTTCAGATTACTATACTTTATCCCCGTTAATTAATGACTGGTGGGGCGGAAGGAATATGTCAGATAAACTACCTAAATTATTTTTCGATCATTTTACGAATACGAGCCTCATTATGGAAAAGGATGGCGAAATTATTGGTTTTCTAGTCGGCTTTTTATCGCAATCCAATTCAAATGAAGCGTTTATCCACTTTGTTGGAGTCCATCCTGATTACAGAAAACAGAATATTGCCAAAAGACTGTATGATGTTTTCTTTCATGTGGTAAAGCAATATCATCGAAATATTGTCAAATGTGTAACGTCTCCTATTAATGAAGTGTCCATTGCCTTCCATACTAATATGGGGTTTAGAATGGAAAAAGGTGACAAGACAGTGGATGCTATCTCCATTCATAGTAATTATGGCGGTGAAAATCAAGACCGTGTGTTGTTTTATAAGATCCTACCGTAATTAACTTTACAGAATTTGCATATAGTCCCGAATAAGGGGGCTATAGATGTTTATTAATAGAATATTTTCTTTATGGTTTCTACTTGTATTTATTGTTTGTGGTGCATTTGTTTTGTTAGCAAATGCACCTATTCAATATGTTGAAAAATCAACTATTACTATGTCACGAACTAGTAATAATGAATTATTAAGTTATATTCAACAATATCATTTTTTAATTAGTGATATTTTTAATGCCCTTTGTAAAGAATCTTTTAGCTTTCAATTAGACTATGGTGTTCTGCCCAGCGGAAAGATTGAACTGCTAGTGTCCTTACCGGAAGAGATGGACATAGTGGCGAAGAAGAAAATGGAGGAGATTATGTTAAATTGTATCCAGAAAAATGATTTAAATCCAATCTCTTTTCAGCTGACATTGAAGGACCTTTATGAACCGGCAGCAACAGAATCGACTCGACTTAGCTATAATGACGTTATGGCTAATCTATTTGAAACGATGATTGATCAAAACTATGGTGACTTTAGTGTCGAGCACAGCATTACCTCAGAATCTATTCAAGTAATGATTAATTTAACGGAAGATAAAAATGCAGGGATGCAAAAGAAAGCTCAACAGTTAGCGGAAGATATAATTCGACAGCATCGATTTGATGTACAGGCATTTCAAATTGAAGTACAAAATAAGATTGCTATTCATTAGCAATTAGTCGAGCACTTATTTTCAAAGGCTGAGCAGACCATTGTGGTTTTGCTCCTTTTTTTGCTTAAACGTGATTGTTAAATAATTCTTAAAAAATGGAGGGGAAATATGAGTAAAAACAAAATTGCAGTCATTACAGGTGCGAGCCATCCACGAGATATTGGAACAGCCATTTGTAGAAGGTTAGCTGCTGATGGTGTACATATTTTTTTCACGCACTGGCATGCTGATCATAATTGGATTGGTGAATTTAAAGATGAACTTCTCAGTATGGGGATCATGTGTGAAGAAATGACAATTGATTTATCAGAGACCCAAGCAGCACAAACGATTCTTCAGACGGTCGAAGAAAAACTAGGCGTCCCTTCCATTTTAATTAATAATGCAGCCCATTCCACACAGGATGGCTATGTACAGTTAGATGCCCAGACGCTTGACCAACATTACGCTGTAAATATGCGATCAACATTTCTTCTTTGTGTTGAATTTGCTCGTCTTTTTCAAAAAGCCCATTTCACGTCTGGTCGAATTATAAATATGACATCAGGACAAGAGTTAGGTCCTATGGTGGGAGAGCTAGCCTATGCAGCAACAAAAGGAGCCATATCAGCTTTCACACGAACATTAGCGCAAGAGTTAGCTCCAATAGGAATTACGGTCAATGCAGTGAATCCAGGGCCAACCGACTCGACGTGGATGAATGATGAAATTAGAAAGTACCTGTTACCAAAGTTTCCGATGGGACGTATTGGATCACCTGAAGATGTCGCAAGAGTAATTAGTTTTCTTGCGAGTGAGGAAGCTCAATGGATGACAGGACAAATCATCCATTCAGAAGGAGGCTTTCTACGAGGGTAGACGAGAGAATTGAACAAGATGAGCGAGCCCTTGCAAAAGATGTATAAAAGGCATATAGAAATCTTGCGAACTACAAAAGGAGGAGTTTTCAGTGTTAGCTCAATCATTTGATCATGTGAAAAAATCAGTAGAAAATACTTTTCAAACACTTCATTGTACAGGAGCAGCTCTCGTTTTATTCCATAATAATGAATTACAAGTCGAGCAATATTGGGGGAAGCATTCAAATCAAGAAAATGCACGTTCTATCCAAGCAGATACCAAATTTCATCTTGCCTCATGCCGTAAAAGCTATATTGCGTTTGCGGTTGCCTATGCCATCTATCATGGGTATATTCAGTCATTGGATGATGAGATATCTTTGTATTTATTACCCGACAGCCAAAAGGATGTATACAATGGTATTACGATACGCCATTTAGTAACGCATTCACATGGTCTTGAATATATAGATGGGGAGGATGTTCAGACGTTTGCTCCAGGTACGAGCTGGGCTTATCGGGGTAGAAATATAGAGTTACTATCCGACATTGTAAAATTCTCCGCAAAGCGAACGATTGCTGATATTGTCAATGAAGAGGTATTCAAACCTTTACATTTTTCCGAAACGAATTGGTATCATACATTTGATGACACCTTTGTTGAAGTGATTCGGCAACCGAATGACCGTTTTTGGTCAGCTTCTTCAAATTTGGATGGCAGTCAAATGAATATGTATGCCTCCGCAAGAGAATTCGCAAAATGGGGGTTACTTCACCTAAATGAAGGGAATTTGAATGGCAAACAAATGATTCCTCCGGATATTTTAAAATTAGCCACAACGATACATAGTCCTGCATTCTCCAATCCTGACCTTCCAGAAAACGGCTTCTTCTGGTATGTAAAAGGGTCGATGGCCAAGCGTTCAGAAATAGGAGCACTTGTACCAAATGGAGCATTTCAAATTTTGGGATACACTACCGTCACACTGCTTGTCATTCCAAGTGAAAAAATCGTGGCAGTTAGGGTTTTTAATAGTTTTGGCTCTCCAGAGGGGTATGATTACTTGGCAGATGTTCGCAGTTTTGGAGATTCTATTATGGTAGATTTAAATAATAATATCCAAAAAACCTCGAGGCTGTAGATATACAATGCCTCTTCACTTACAATAAATGTGTGTTAATATTAAACAATAATGGTAAGTGAGGGGAAAGTACTTGAAATTCAAATTATTATTTTCTTTTTTGCTAATATTGATCGTATTAGCAGGATGCACAAGCGAAAAAAAGTTTACTGTAGATGATGTAAAAAAAGTAAAGCTAGAATTACTAGAAAAGGAAACCCTTCAAGAAGGAATATCCTATACTATCCAATTGGTGAATGGCAGTGATTATACTATAAAGCAAAATAATGTGTATGTTTCTTTTCCTATTAAACACGGTGAAAGTGGCTATAAAGGGAATGAATATCATGTTGAAGCGACTGGAAATAAATTAAATATTCAACCAGGGGAAAAAATTACATTGACTGTTTTTATGCCATTTGAAGGCTTGGGTGATAAAACTTTGTTTGGTATAGATCATCCTGAAATTAAATTAAGAGGCTATATGGAAACCGTTGATGATGAACATCTATTTACTACTGGAGGATCCTTAATGAAGGATTGAAGCTGTTTCAGGCCATAAAATTTAGGGGTAGATAGCTTTTTCAGATAGTACAATAAAAGACTGAGAAATAGCCTTAAACTTATTGGCTCTTGGTTGTCACTGCGAGATGCCCTTTAAAGCCAAACCAAAACGTATTTTTGCCGTCACTGTTCTTTTTGATGCCCCAATTTGGTTCGATTGGCGCATCTTGCCACAGTGTCTTCAGTGGAGTATCGAGTTGATGCATGATTTCTTTTTCATAAGTCGACTGATTGGCTTTGATTTCTGCTTGTTTCGTAAGCCAATCCTCCCATTCTTCTTTTGATTTTCGTTCACGTTTTTGTGGTGATGCAGGTACTTTTTTCTTTGAAGGTTTCGCCGCATCGCGTGATTCGAAAATTGTGGCAGCGATGTTACAGCTCAGTAATGGATTAAGGGTAGTTGTTTTTTAAAAATCTTTACCGAAGACTCTGAGGGAAATAATAATAGTGGTGGGATAGCCAAATACGATTTCAGTTTGGGGCGATGCTAAAGAAGCTATCCCGAAACTAATAGATAAAGGGATTTAATATCAATGACAACGATTGAAGGTAAATTTTAAAGTGGGAAATGATCAAAAAACCCCAGTTTAATACTGGGGAAGTGCTGGTTCGCCAGGTTTATAATTCTATAGGATATGAGAGCATTTTAATTGAGGGGTGGATAAAAACGGTTATTCAACACACCTGAATTATTTTAAAGGGATTCCAAGTCCTAAGGCAGAAGCAATAGTTACAAGAGAGGTAATAACACCAAGTATTGCAGTTAATTTCTCTAATGGTTTTTTAGCTTTCTCTTTATCTCCATTGTTTATGTGCGTTTGAAGTAGTTCAAAATGCGCTTCTGCAATTTCATGTTGTTCACCTGATAGGCGTTGAATATCTTCGTGAAGTTGTTTTAACGCACCGCTAATATCATCAGATCGGCTAGAGATCCCTTGATTCAGTGTACCGTTGTTTTCAATCGTGATATTACCTTTATTTTCTCCAAAAGTTAAACCACCATATTTACTAGATTCACCCATATAACCATCTCCTAAAATAATAGTTACTTGCCCGAGTTTCGATACTGTATCTAATAATTGACCAGAATTTTCTTTTTCTAAAATATCTATAATTTCTCTTAAACTCTCAGGTTTATTTTGTTTACTTAACCCCACATTAGCCATTTTGTTATTATTTTTTTTTTGGAAAAACTTTGTTTGAAATCTTCACTTAATTTAATGATTGGAATAGCGTTTAAAGGATCAAAACAATTTTCGGCCCCACAATACTTACAAGTAAGTGAATCCATATTTTCCAATTCATATTTATTGGCAGTTAAAATACTTCTACTACATTCCTCACAGTGGAATTCTAATTCTATAACGAGCGCTTCTTGTTTTTCTAATTCAGATAATTTCTCAATAACTACTCCAAGAGGTAAGCCAGTTATTTCTGCAATATAACTATGGTAAAATTTATCAACTTTACTTATAGCAATTGCCTCGAGTGCATTATCTATTTTTTGAGAAATTTCCCATGGTTTTAAATTGCTCACAACTTTTACCTCGCAGAATCAATTTTTCTCTAATATAATCCAATACATGTTCAGACGCAAATACATTGAACTTAAATGTCTTTGTAGTTACGCCAATTCGAATAGAATATTCTTGTACCACTCCACCAACACTATATTCAAATAGTATTGATCCTTTTTGTTTGGATAGATAAGGCTCTAAATAATTATACAATGGTAAGCCTCTTAACTCTCTAATGCTACCTAATCCAATTGTTTCGAGACCACTTAAAAGTAACAAAGAAAAAGGTGTTGTTTCTAAAATGCTGGTAATATCTTCGCTATTTAAGTTTTGCTCAAGAGCTGATAATTCACCATTAGTATAGTATTCATCAATTGCAGAAAGTATTCTCACAATGGATTTACCTTGTGTTTCTTCAAATGAATTTATTATTCCTGCTGGTCTTCCTGTAGCATCAATAAGCCTTCCTTGAAGAACATCAGCTAAAGGCTCAAGAGTTCCGCCATACTTCTGTAAGAAATCATACTGTTTGAATTCATATTCTTCATCTACAATTTTAGCTAATCCAGCTATGATTTTCTTTGCAACAGCTGAACTTGCTCGTACTTCTATTATTCCCTTAACTTCATCAATATAAACTGTAGTAATTTCATGTTTAATGTATTCTCTACGGTTGGTTAAAAAGTAATCTACATTAACCCCTGTTCTATGAATAAACCTTAAATAATATGCTTGTGAACCTTCGATTTCAGAAGCAGCTATAATAGTAGGTTCAATGGGAACATTTTCGCTATTTGGTGTAATTACTGTTTCGAAAGGGTTGAATGGCATTTTATTAATAATACTTTGTTTAAGTCCAGTTAAACCAGTTGGATTTGTAGTTCGATACCAAACTAAAGAAACGGGCCCAGTAAAAATATTATTACTAATCGTTGTAAGAACATCTCCTTCAATAAGTTCAAAAGCGTCCCATACTCTACTTGCTAATTCATTTACATTACCTGTCGCTTCTAAAGTCATATCACTACAAACCTCTTTAAGTAGAGTTTTGGTCAATTTATTCAAGTCTTGGGGGAAAATTAAAGATTTTATTGTATTCATTTAACACCCTCCAGAATTATATTCTTTATTCGATGAATGTATACCGGATATATTAATTAATATTATATGTTTTGAATACCCAAAAAATTACAAAATAGTATTAATAGAAAGGAGTGGTATGACTTGGAACGTGTATACGCCAAAATGAATAAAAATTATATAGTGTGGAACTTTCACAAAAAGACGAAATGACTTGAGCGTCAAGATTATCTAAGCAATTGGGGATATTTAGATAAGTAAGCAGGTTGAAAAGAAATCATTCTAGAACAATAAAAAGACACTCATTTTTGAAAAAAATGAGTGACTTTCTTCTATAATATTTAAAAATTTCGCGTGGGTATAAAGGGAAGCGTTGAATTAACTTCAATACATTAATTGAAAATCAGATCATGATTTTTCCTAATATTAAAGAATCTGTGTAATTCTGAGTTTACAAACCTTTGTTTAGTAATGATTAACACCTGAAGCTGTTAACTCGTAAACACTATATAATTTGATTTAATGATCCTTCCTAATCTGGATCATGGTATTGGGTGCAGATGTTTATTATATTCGACGACGGTGGGACTAAATTTTGTTCAGTCTTTTTTCTTCTACATTTTTGTGGATTGCTTAGCTTATATACATTTCATATGTTTAAAAAATGTCATCCCTGATTTTTAGTAGTGAGCCACAAATAATCATTCTACAAAAAATGAATAGGAGGGTTTATTTGAACAATAAATTTCCTCGAAAAATACATATCATTGGCTCTAATGGTGGAGTATCCAAAAGGTTGCTTCTTTTTATTTTGTAAATTTGGTATAATTATCAATAAATAGAATAATGTTCCGCGGGAGAAAATGATGAAAATTAATAAATTTGCACTGATATGGTCCTGTTGCATAATTTTATCTGGATGCACAACGACCTTAACTCAAACAGATGAAACCTCTTCTCAAGAAGAGTCGAAAGTAATTAAAAGTGAGCCAGCTGAATCTGGTACTGAAGAGATGAAAGGGGAAAATTTAAACCAAAACAAGAATAAAATCGAAGTGATTCGTGGTTATATGATTGACGAGCAAATAGTATCTCCAATTGGTGATAGTAAAACGTATTTTGAAAGCTATGGCGACATAAATGTGAAAGTACATTTGGTAAATACCGGTACTGAGCGTTTTGTGTATAGTATACGTGACATGGAAGATAGAAGAAAAATTGCTACTGGAATTTTAATGCAAAATGAAAGCTATGAACAGGTATTTGAACAATTACCGAAAGGATTTTATACCATTTCTACTGTTGTTCAAGATGAAGAACCTCCAATAGAAATTTCCTTATCAGTGAAAGTCGATTTGGTAGAGTTGAGTAAGTTGTTATATATATTGCTATAATTAACTTAAATAAAATGATTTTTAAACTAGTTTAAGTTTGTTCAATATGTATTATTTTAACAGGAAGTAGTGTGTGTTCATCTATACAAGAAAATCAACCTTCCCATGAAGTTTCGAAAGTATTTAAAGAGAAACCAGTAGTATCGGATATCACATAATGAAGTAGACAAGAACAAATTGGAATTATTCATGCTCGCATAATTGATGAACAGATTGCATCCACTATTGGTGAAACCTAAATCGTACTTTGATAACAAAGGGGATTCAAAGGTGAAAATTTACATTCTAAATACTGGTACGGAAAGCTTTCAATTTAGTATTAGAAATGTAAGTGATAAAAAGAAAATAGTGACCGGAGTATTAAATACGAATGAGACTTATGAAGATGTATTAAATGATTTACCAGAAAGCTCTTACATAATATCTTATGTAGTTGTAGAAGAAAATCCTCCTTCAGATATTGCTTTATCAGTGAAGGTCGATTTAGTTGGATAAGAGTAGGTGTAACAGATGGAACAGAAGAGACAAATGTTAAAGCAGATTATCATTTTATCGGTTTTATAGAATTTACTGATGATATAGATTGGATTATATAGTTGAAGCGTCATTTGATATTCCTTTGCCAAGACCTAAGTCTTTAAACTGTGGAAAGGAAATTATTTTAACATTAATTTTTTGTAGTTTCTTCTATAATAATTTATATACCTCTCTAATGAGGTACACTTTTACAAAAAAAACGCGTATCGCAGTTTGTTTTTCAATCTGTACTGTTAAATACACATCGTTAGACAGGTATAGAAACCCTCATTAATACAAAACCTTGATATTATGCACATCAAAAAATTAAAAACATCAGGATAGAAACCAAGGTCATAAGTTATGCTTATCAAAAAAGATAATATTAATGTAATTTACTTATGAATATAAATGCGCTATCATGGGTATTGGAGAAAAGATGCTACACATTTTTAAAGCCTTTTCAAAAAGATAAATTAGGGGGATCCGCAAATGGCACAAGGTAATTTACACAATAGCCGTGCATCATTCGAAGTGAATGGTAAAACTTACAATTACTATGACTTAGCTGCGATTGAAAAAGCTGGCGTTGCAAAAGTTTCAAACCTTCCTTACTCAATCAAAGTATTATTAGAATCTGTTTTACGTCAATATGATGCGTATGTAATTAAAGAAGAGCACGTAAACGAATTAGCAAAATGGGGCAATGGTGCTGATCCAGAAGCTGAAGTACCATTCAAACCTTCTCGCGTTGTATTACAAGACTTTACTGGTGTACCAGTAGTTGTTGACCTTGCATCTCTTCGTTCTGCAATGAAAGAAATGGGTGGAGACCCAAGCAAAATCAACCCTGCTATTCCAGTTGACCTTGTAATTGACCACTCTGTACAAGTTGACAAATATGGTAATGCATCTGCATTACAAGCAAACATGGACCTTGAATTCGAACGTAACGCTGAGCGTTATAACTTCTTAAAATGGGCTCAAACTGCTTACAATAACTTCCGTGCTGTACCACCAGCAACAGGTATCGTTCACCAAGTAAACTTAGAGTACTTAGCTCCAGTTGTACACGTTAACGAAAATGCTGATGGCACATTCGAAACATTCCCAGATTCAGTAGTTGGTACTGACTCTCATACAACAATGATCAACGGTATCGGCGTTCTTGGATGGGGTGTAGGTGGTATTGAAGCTGAAGCAGGTATGCTTGGTCAACCTTCATACTTCCCAATTCCAGAAGTTATCGGTGTTAAATTAGTTGGCGATCTTCCAAACGGAACAACTGCTACTGACTTAGCATTAAAAGTAACACAAGTATTACGTCAACGTGGCGTAGTTGGTAAATTCGTTGAGTTCTTCGGACCTGGCGTATCTAAATTACCACTAGCTGACCGTGCGACAATCTCTAACATGGCTCCTGAATATGGTGCTACATGTGGTTACTTCGCAATTGACGAAGAATCATTAAACTACATGCGTTTAACTGGTCGTGACGAAGAGCACATCGCGGTTGTTGAAGCTTACTTAAAAGCAAACCACATGTTCTTCGATCCAACATTAGAGCCAGTTTACACTGACGTATTAGAAGTAAACTTAGCTGAAATCGAACCAAACCTTTCTGGTCCAAAACGTCCACAAGACTTAATTCCACTATCTCAAATGCGTTCTCGTTACAAAGAAGCAGTAGTGGCACCACAAGGTACACAAGGTTTCGGTTTAACAGAAGATGAATTCGCAAAAACTTCTGTAGCGAAATTCGCTGAAGGCGATGTAGAAATTCCAACAGGTGCTGTTGCAATTGCTGCTATCACTTCTTGTACAAATACATCTAACCCATACGTATTAATTGCTGCGGGCTTAGTAGCGAAAAAAGCTGTAGAAAAAGGTCTAACAGTGCCTAAATGGGTAAAAACTTCTTTAGCACCAGGTTCTAAAGTTGTAACTGGTTACCTTGAAGATTCAGGTTTACAAACATACCTTGACCAAATCGGTTTCAACACTGTAGGTTACGGTTGTACAACATGTATCGGTAACTCAGGTCCATTATTACCTGAAATCGAAGATGCAATTAAAGCAAATGACTTATTCGTAACTTCAGTTCTTTCTGGTAACCGTAACTTTGAAGGTCGTGTACACCCACTTGTAAAAGCTAACTACTTAGCTTCTCCACCACTTGTTGTTGCTTATGCACTTGCTGGTACAGTGGATATCGATCTACAAAAAGATTCATTCGGTAAAGACAAAGATGGTAACGAAGTATTCTTCGCTGATATCTGGCCATCAACTGAAGAAGTTAACGCAGTATTAGGTACTGTTGTTAACCGTGAATTATTCCAAAAAGAATACGAAACTGTATTCACAGCGAACGAAAAATGGAATGCAATTGAAACATCAACTGAGTCTCTATACACATTTGATGAAAAATCAACTTACATCCAAAACCCACCATTCTTCCAAGGTCTTGCAAAAGAGCCAGAAGCTATTAAAGGCTTAGACGGCTTACGCATTATGGCGAAGTTCGGTGACTCAATCACAACTGACCATATTTCTCCAGCTGGTGCAATCGGTAAAGATACACCTGCAGGTAAATATTTAATTGAAAACGGTGTTGCAATCCGTGACTTCAACTCTTACGGTTCTCGTCGTGGTAACCACGAAGTAATGATGCGTGGTACATTTGCAAACATCCGTATCCGTAACCAAGTTGCTCCTGGTACAGAGGGTGGATTCACTACTTACTGGCCAACAGGCGAAGTAGAGTACATCTATGACGCATGTATGAAATACCAAGAGCAAGGTACTGGCTTAGTAGTACTTGCTGGTAACGACTATGGTATGGGTTCTTCTCGTGACTGGGCTGCGAAAGGTACATTCCTACTTGGCGTGAAAACTGTTATCGCACAATCTTACGAGCGTATCCACCGTTCTAACTTAGTAATGATGGGTGTTCTTCCACTTCAATTCATGCCAGGTGAATCTGCTGATACACTAGGCTTAACTGGTAAAGAAGAAATCTCTGTTAACATTACTGACAACGTAAAACCACGTGAAATCTTAACAGTAACTGCTAAATCTGAAGACGGCACAGTTAAAACTTTCCAAGCTTTAGCTCGTTTCGATTCAGAAGTAGAAGTAGACTACTACCGTCACGGTGGTATCCTACAAATGGTTCTTCGCGCAAAAGCTGCTGAGTAATCATCAACTTAAAAAACCGATCTCTTAGGAGGTCGGTTTTTTTATATGATAATGAATTGGATAAATGTAAATATTCCTAATTTATTTTCCAAGTATCCTAGCATTTTCCTAACTATTTATATAGAATTAGAATGTAAGCCTTTTTACAATTACATAAATGGGGGATAATGATTATGACAAAGAGAAAACATAAACTTTACACAGCGGCCACAACAGCAATAGCCATTACAGCTTTATCAGTAGTACCAGTTTCAGCTGCTAGTGCATTTTCAGATGTAAGCAAAGATTATGCACATTTTAACAGTATTTTAACACTACATGAAGCAGGCATTATTAATGGTTTTCCAGATGGCACATTTAAGCCATCACTAGACGTAACACGTGGACAAGCGGCGAAGATGATTGCAGGTGCTTTTGATTTTGCAACAAATTTAGAGAGTGCTGAAAATCCGAAATTTAAGGATGTAGACGCAACTAGCCCATATTACAACGCAATTGTCACATTAGTTAATCTTGGCGTAGTACAAGGTTATGAGGATGATACATTCCGCCCAGATGAAACGATTACACGTGGTCAAATGGCAGTAATGGTGGCACAGGCAACAGGCTTAACAGCTAAAGGAGAAAGTCCATTTACAGATGTACCACAAGATAGCCCATTTGCAGAAGCCGTAACGGCATTATATGAGGCAGGTATTGCAAAAGGCGTTACTGCAACGGAATTTGGTGTAGATAAAAATGTGACTCGTGGTCAGTTAGCGACATTTATTGTGAACGCATTAGACTTACCGGTAGATACAATGCCTATACCAGATGAAAAAGATGAGCAGCCTCAAGAGGAACAGGTGAGTGAAGAACAGCCTACTACAACAAAGGATAGTGCTGCACTTGAGGAATTATTTACCAAAACATTAGCTAAGCAAAAAGAGCTAAAAAGCATGAAGGCTACTATGACCATTTCACAGTCAGTAGAAGCTAACGATGGTAAGGAAACCATGAAAATGGATTCTAAAGGCAATATGAACATGGAAATTGTTACAGAGCCAATGCAGTTCTTTGCGGATGGAACAATGTCCCTAACAGATCCAACAAGTGGTGAAGCAATTAATTTACCAATTAAAATGTACATGACAGCTAAAGATGGTATGTATATGTATGAGGCAGACCAACAAGCTTGGGTAAAATTCCCGAAACAACTATTTGATGATGTACTTAGTCAAACAGGCATGCAGCCAGATGCAGCGGAGCAATTAGAGATGCTGCAATCATTTGCTGAAGACTTCACTTTAAATGAAACAGCAAGCCGCTACGAATTAACACTAAAAGGTTCAGGTGAAAAATTCACAGAGCTAGTAAAGCAACAGCTTGGTGTAATGGATTTAGGCATGGACGCTGATTTAGAGGGACAATTAGGCAATATGTCTTTTGACAATCTCACATACAAATTATTGATTAATAAAGAAACATTTGATGTAGAAGAAATTGCGATGGATATGACGTTAAGTATGAAAGTAGAAGGTAATTCGATAAAAACAAGACAGCAAACAACGATCAAATACCATGATTTCAATGCTGTAACAACGATTACCATTCCAAAAGAAGTGCTAGAAAGTGCAAAAGAAATAGATCTTAGCACAACAGAAACAGCACCTATAGGCAAATAATAAAAACGCTTAAAAAAGTAGGCTTAGTGCAAGCCTACTTTTTCTATGTTTAACGAAAGCCCATTAAGTCTTTTACTTTCATTGTATTTTCGCTAGACGTTAAGGTTTCTAGTAAGCGGAAGGCAACATCAAAGGCCGTTCCTGGATTTGATGAGGTGATTAAATGATCTGTTTGTACAATGCGCTCATTAACAATGGTTGCACCGAAGTTTTCCAGTTGTGCTAAACGTTTACTCGTTGGGTGATTATAGGTCGTTGCTTGACGATGTTGGAGTATACCACAATTTCCTAATATAAGAGACGCAACACAGATCGTTGCAATCGGTTTTTTACGTTCGTCAAAATGCCGTACAACCGTTTGAAATTCCTCACTAAAGGCATCCTCATAAAAGCCCGCTTCCTCAAAGCCACCAGGGATCGCTAATGCATCAAAATCCTCTAATGTAATTTCGTGGAGCAATTTTTCAGGAGTCACTTTAAAATTCCATGTGCATTGCAGCTGTTCATGCAAACCGACAGTCACAACCTCAGTTGTACCATCACCTTCCCATTTATTCCAGCCAAGAACATCTGTAAAAACACTTGCTTCTACCGCTTCAAAGCCATTTGCTAATAGTAATAATATTTTTTTCATGTTATTAATCCTCCTTTTATAGCTTCTATTGTAATCAATAGGACGGACTGATAACAGAAGTTGTATAATGTATTTTAGCCATATGGCTTTATTTGAAAAGGTATTATGTGAAAAAAAGTTGATTATGAAAGGTGAAGTCTGATGGATCAAATTGATACACAAATTTTAAAGCAGTTACAGCATAATGCAAAAATTTCGATGAAGGAGTTAGCGACCACTGTCCATTTATCTTCTCCAGCTGTTATTGAACGTGTCAAAAAGCTGGAGGAACATGGGGTAATCGAAGGTTATCATGCAAAAGTAAACATCAAAAAAATGGAGCGCACTATTCAGGCGATTATTTTATTTAAATCTATTGATTGTAAAAGTCTCTCTGCATTTTGTAATGCCCATCCCGATGTTCTTGAATGTTATCGAGTGGCAGGGGAAATTAGCTATATCGTCAAGCTAGCAACCTATTCAGTAGAAACATTAGAGGAATTCATAGATGCGGCTATGCCTTATGGTACTCCCTCTACCAATATCGTATTATCTTCAATGGAAAAAAAGGTGATTACACCATTTAATGACAATAATTTTGAATAAATGACAAAAAAAGCAAACCTTAAAGACGTGAGCACCGTTTAAAGGGTAGAGAGGGGGAATCATGTTGCTAATTCATGAACTGGAAAAAATAATGGAACAGCATACAGAGAGACTTATCCGTCTTGCCTTTTACTATGTAAGAGATTTACAAAGTGCAGAAGATATCGTTCAGGATGTCTTTATAAAGTTCTACGATAATCAGCAGAACTATGAGGAACGTGGTGAGCTTAAGGCTTATTTATCGAAATTAGTTAGTAACCGAAGTAAAGATTATTTACGAAGTTGGACTTATCGGAGAATCCAAGTACAACAAAAAATTGCTGCCAAGCAGACGATCACAAGAAGGGATATGCTTGTCCGGCAAGATGAACAAACTTTGATTGAAAATGCAATCCTAGCTCTCCCATTCAAGCAGCGTGAGGTCATTATTCATTTTTATTTTGAAGAATTGTCTGTAGTCGACATTGCGCAGCTGATAAATATTCCTGAAAGTACAGTAAAAACAAGGCTACGTCGAGGGCGAGAGTTACTAAAGCTACAGCTACAGCATGTTGAATGGGAGGTGCTTCTGCATGAGTAAAGTGGATATTCGTGTCGTACGGGATTTATCAGAAAGCAAAAAGCGTGTGATGGCAAATGTCATTCAGCATTTAGAACAGCGTCCTGTTAAAAAATCTACTAGACGCTGGCAATATGGGCTTTTGGCCATGATTTTGAGCGTCTGTATAGGATTGTTTGTATATTTGCAATACAATGATCATCAAAAACAAACCTCTATGATCCCACCAGTATTAGATGAACGAATTTTAGAGCTATATTTACTACTTGGATCGAACTTTAGTGGAAAAAATCAATTACACAAGGCAGACTTTGATCTGTTTTTATCCATAGAATCGTCCTTTGCTTATGCACAAAAAAAGAAGTTAGTGCCTACACAAGAGCAAGTAGATAAGGAGCTCATTAGTATGAAGGAACTAATGTATGAAACATTGTTAACTTTTAATGAACAAATGTTGCCAAGTACAAAGGATGAATTTATCGCTAGTTATGCAAAGACGTTCGCCTATAAAATGGCATCAGCCAACCTTTTAATGGAGGCAAGCCGTGCAGATTATAAGGATGTAAGTGATCCAATTCGAAAATGGCTTGTCGAGCAAAAGGCCATGAATTATTTAGAGAAGCATTATCATAAAGACATTGACACCTTACGAGAAAAATATGGGATACCGGAAAATGACAGTCAAATGAAGCTAGTAAGAAGTGGAACAGTCTTAGCGATTAAGGAACATGAATTTTTAGTTGTCTCGGGTGTCTTGGATAGTGAGATTGGTCAATTATCGGTAGATGAATTAGTGAAAAAGCATAGCAATGGTACGTGGTTCCCTCTAGTGGATGTCCCCGAAACACTATCAGTTGGCGATCGCGTGGAGGTACAATATAGTCAAGTAATTGGGAACGACGAAGTTCAACCTTTCATTGATTTTAAAGATATCGTGGGTTTGAGAATAGTAGAAGAATATTAATAAAATAAAGGCTACCATTCAAAAATATAGAATGCATAGCCTTTTCCTTTAATTTAAATTCCGTTACAATAGTTGTAATATTTTCCTTAAATGGAGGTGTTGGGTTGTTATTTGCTATAGTAGATTTTACAACAGCCTTTTTCCTAAGCTTACCTCTTCTACTAATTTATTTTAAGAGTAGGTCGCAGCAAGAGACTCCTTGGCGTTGGTCGTTTCCTCTATGGTTATTCAATTACCTGAGTATTCGATATTTCGTTTCAGATGGAGAGCTATTTTGGGTTGTCCTTTGCTGGCAGCTACTATTTTTATGGCCAATAAGTCTAGTAATATATCTTCATTTATACAAAAAGGAAAAGAATTGGTCGTTTTACATAGGTTTGAAGAAAAAGCATGTTGTTTTTGTGGCAGTATTAATGGCGCTATTTGCGAGCTCTCCTGTGTATTCACTTTTTCTGGCAAATCAACAGGTAGTTGCTTTTCACCAGCAGTTAATGCAAGAGCTCGAGGCCAGCCCAGATCGGCAGCTTTATTTGATAAAGAATACGAATGCACCTTCCACACTGCTCGATGTAGCTGATCATATAGCTGAGGTTCGAAAGGGACCGGTTTATGCATCTACTTTACCTTGGCGAAGCAAGGTTGTTGTGCATCAGGATAATTGGCAAAAGGAATTTACATATGTTCGTTTTTATAATGGTTGGAGGCTAGATGGGCTATACCAAGAAAGTAATTGGGAGAATCAAAAAGATTAAGTAAGGGGAGTCAATCAGTTGCTACAATACGTTTGAAGGAAGATGAGTTAAAGAATAAATTAATGGCATTTTTTTGCGATGCTGGAGCAAGGATTAGAGCAAGATGAGGTAATTCAATTAGTGCAGAAAATGCCATCAACAGTAGTTACATTAAAGAGTCAATTAGCTGAAGAGCATTACAGAAACGCAGTATTCAATTACAAAACATTGCTAAAAAGCTTTTTTATCCAAACATATAATCAATCAAAATATGCGACCCTTCATCAACAAATCGCCACTTGTCTTAACGAGTTATCATAGGCGAAACATGATTGACAAACATTGGCTAATTTGATACGATGACATGCAATAAAAGCATACAAATTCGTTGATGAGAAAGAGTAGTGTTTCATTTTGTTCTACAGAGAGCCGGCAGTTGGTGGAAGTCGGTGTGCAGATGTTACATGAAAATCCTCTCTGAGAAGGTTAGCTGAAGAAAGTAAGCTAACCCGGGTGTCTACCGTTAAAAAGAACACGTATGTTTGTACGTTGCTGAGTGCTATTGACCATTGTGTTAATAGAATTAGGGTGGTATTCGCGGTTAACCCCGTCCCTTTTCTTGGGACGGGGTTTTTTGTATGCCTTTTATACAAATTTGATTGTATAGGAGGAACTAATATGCAGGTAGAACAAAAGAAAGAAACAACGGTTGAACGAGAAACACGGATTCGAGCTTTGTGGGAACAAGAGGCTACCTTTGCAAAATCCGTAACCAATCGAGCTGGACAGCAGCCATTTGTATTTTACGAAGGACCACCGACAGCAAATGGTTTACCACACGTCGGCCATGCATTTGGCAGAACAATTAAAGATGTTGTAGCTCGCTATAAAACAATGCAAGGCTTTTTCGTTGAACGAAAAGCAGGCTGGGATACACATGGATTGCCTGTGGAGTTAGGGGTAGAAAAGACATTAGGTATCTCTGGAAAACAAGAGATTGAAAATTACGGGGTAGAGCGTTTTATCCAAGCATGTAAAAATAGCGTTTTTACTTACGAACAGAAGTGGCGATCCTTTACAGAACAGCTAGGTTACTGGCTCGATATGGATGATCCTTATCTTACACTAAGTAATGATTACATCGAGTCCGTCTGGCATATTTTAAGTCATGTTCACAAGGAAAATCGTTTATATAAAGGGCATCGGGTGTCACCATATTGCCCTAGCTGTCAAACGTCCTTAAGCTCTCATGAAGTGGCACAGGGCTACAAGGATATCAAAGATTTATCTGTGACAGCCATGTTTAAGCGACAGGATCACGACGAATATTTTTTAGGCTGGACGACGACACCGTGGACTTTACCTGCCAATGTTGCTTTGGCAATGAATCCTGCACTTAAATATGTACGTGTAAAGCATGCAAATAACGTATACATCCTGGCTAAATCACTTGTAGCAAAGGTATTTTCAGAGCCTGTAGAAATAGTAAGTGAGCATGATGGGCATGAGTTTGCGGGTGTTTCCTATCACCCACCATTTTCTTATGTAAAGGTCGATAAAGGGCATGTTGTTGTCATGGCAGATTATGTGACAGAGCACAGTGGTACAGGGATTGTGCATATCGCACCTGCCTATGGCGAGGACGATTATAAAACAGTTCAGCACCATGGTTTATCCTTTATTAATGTAGTGGACTTGAAAGGGTGCTATACAGATGAAGTACCAGAGCTTGTCGGGCGATTCGTGAAAGATTGTGATGTCGATATTATAAAAATGCTTGCAAAAAAAGAGCTGTTATTTGCAAAAGAAAAATATGAGCATAGCTATCCACATTGCTGGCGCTGTGATTCACCATTGTTGTATTACGCAACAGATAGCTGGTTTATCAAGATGTCATCCTTAAAGGAGCAGCTTTTACAAAATAATCAACAAGTGACATGGTATCCAGGTCATATTAAGGATGGTCGATTTGGCAACTTCCTAGAAAATTTAGTGGATTGGAACATCAGCCGAAACCGCTACTGGGGGACACCGCTCAATGTATGGGTTTGTCAGGGTTGCGGTCATGAGGAGGCTCCAAACAGTATCGCAGCATTAATAAAATTAGCCAAAGGGGCTGTTGATGAGCAAATAGAGCTTCATAAACCATTTATCGATGACATTGTCTGCACTTGTCCTCAGTGTCAGGGAGACATGAAGCGTACACCTGAAGTAATTGATGTTTGGTTTGATAGTGGCTCGATGCCATTTGCGCAGCAGCACTATCCTTTTGAAGATGTGGCGACTTTTCACAATCAATTTCCAGCAAATGTCGTTATTGAAGGGATTGACCAAACACGAGGCTTTTTCTATAGTTTATTAGCCGTATCGACCTTGTTTACAGGGAAGCCACCTTATAAAAATGTCCTATCGTTAGGGCATGTGTTAGATGAGCATGGGCAGAAGATGTCTAAAAGTAAAGGCAATGCTTTAGAACCAGTTGAATTAATCGAGCAGTATGGAGCGGATGCTTTACGCTGGGCCTTTCTAGTAGATAGCTCCCCTTGGAATCCGAAGCGCTTTTCCAAGAAAATTGTATTGGATGCGAAATCAAAGCTAGTAGATACACTTGATCATACGTTTAAATTTTATGAAATGTATGCCACAATCGATGGGTTTACGTATGATGCCTCAAATACTGGTACACGGTCACATTTAGATCATTGGATTTTGTCTCGCTTACATCACACTATCCAAGTTGTGACAGCTGCCATGGATGATTACCAATTTACGCAGGCGACTAGGGAAATTGCCCAATTGGTGGAGGAGTTAAGCAATTGGTATATTCGCCGTTCTCGCGCCAGATTTTGGGCAAATGGGCTGACTGTAGATAAACGAGGAGCATTTAGTACACTTTACGAGCTTCTAACATCTATTTGTCAATTACTAGCTCCGTTTACTCCATTTATAGCAGAAGATATTTACCGACAATTATGTGGGAAAAGTGTCCATCTTGAAAACTATCCAATATGTAACGAGCAGCTAATGGATGTGAGGCTAGAACAAGAAATGGCAATGGTGTTAACAGTAGTGGAACTAGGACGTAGTATACGCAATAGCCAGGGGATGAAGGTTAAGCAACCTTTAAGTGAACTCATTGTTGCAGTAAATGGTGAGTTGGCAGATTACCAAGTCTATAATGAGCTCATTCAAGATGAGTTAAATATCAAGTTCTGTAGATGGACGCATGACTTTTCAGCCTATGAACGTGTCTATTATAAGCTGAACTTTAAAACAGCAGGAGCTGCATTTGGTTCAAAGGTGAATCAGGTAAAAGACTATGTAACGACATTAACAAATGAAGAGAAAATTAAGTTACAGCAACAAGGGGCATTAGATATCGTAATTGAAGATCAACAGCTTACATTGCTGTCAACGCATGTGGTCGCAGAATCCGTCGTGAAGGAGCATTATATAAAAGCAGAGGATAGCACTTGTCGTGTCTTGCTCAATGTACAACTAACGGAGAGCTTATTACAAGAGGGGCAAATGCGAGAATTGATCCGTACAATTCAAGATGCACGTAAAAAATGGCAGCTACCAGTGGAGCAATATGTGTCGATTGCCTTTAATGGGAGTTCGGAAGTCTTATCTATCATCCAGCAGCACGAAACTTTATTACAAGCAAATGTGTTGGTCAAAGCTCTGCATTATGGTGTGGAATGGCACGAAGAAACATCGATAGATACAGCACTGTTTAATGAAAAGCTTACAATTTTTGTTGCGCTATAAGAAAAATGCTCAGGTTACCGCCTGAGCATTTTCTATGTATGCTACAGGAAGCCACTTGCAAGATAACAGGCTGTTGCCCATATAAAGATGGCAGAGCATTTATTAAATAATCGCATTAGTTTTCCAGAGCGATCCAGTTTTTTGAACGAGGCTCCCGTCAAAGTAAGTCCGAAAAACCACAGCCAGGAAATTAAGACACAGGCGAGGGTAAAAATGATTTGCTCTGTACCACTATATTTTAATGCGCTCGTCCCAATAACACCGATTGTATCTAATATCGCATGTGGATTGAGGAGCGACACAGAGAGTGCAAAGAATATTTGTTTTTTTACAGGCAGTGCTTCGCTATTAGTGGTAGATGACGGATTTGAACGCCAAATACTATAGCCCATATAAAGTAAGAACACGATACCAACCGTCATTAACGTAATTCGTAACCACTCAAATTGTAGGACAATTAATGATAAACCGAATACCGCTAGTAAAATCAACATTGTATCACAGATAGCTGCTGTCACACTTGCAGGCAATGCTTTGAATACATTTGGTTGTGAAGCACCTTGCGAAAAAACAAAAACATTTTGTACACCTAATGGCAATATAAGACCAAATGCTAAAATGATACCATGAAGAAAAGCTTCCAACGACAATCCCTCCTTTCACTCTTCATTTTAGTTATGGTATAACTAAAAGAAAACGACCAATTGGATGGTTTTTTATCCACCCAATTTTCTAGAATGGAAGGGGATGAATCATGAGCTGGCAGCCAAATAGACAAAGTGACTCCACGTTACAGCAACAAATTGTTCACTGGGTAATCGCTCAAGTGGAACGAGGGGACTGGGTGGCAGGGACAAAACTTCCTACCCAACGACAATTGGCTATGCAGTTTGAAGTAAATCGAAGTACAGTTCAACAGGCTTTGGAGGAATTAAAAGCTATGGGCATTCTTGAGGCAAAGATAGGCTCTGGTGTTTATGTTACTGACAATTCCTGGCATGCATTACTTCAGCAAACACAGCCGAATTGGCAAACCTATATCGAAACAAGTATTCATAAGCCAAATTACCACACCATCCAATTGATAAATGAATACGAGCAGCGTGATGATGTCATTCGATTAGGAACGGGTGAGCTTGCTCCTGACTTGTTACCAACTGAGGAAATGGAATCTTCACTTAGAGAACTATCATTTCAGCCGAAAAGCTTAGGTTATTCTTCACCACAGGGCAATGATCAACTTCGTGCAGCAATCTGTCACTATGTTAAAAAAAGAGGAATCGATGCTGAGCCCCAACATGTCTGTATTGTTTCGGGTGCGCTGCAGGCATTGCAGTTAATTGCCGTTGGTTTATTAGAACAAGGGTCGATCGTATTTCAGGAACCAACCTCCTATCTAAACTCTGTCCATCCATTTCAATCGGTCGGTATGCAGATGATTGGCGTTCACCGTGATAATCTGCTTGCCCAAACATTAGCTCAACGGAAACGAAAAAAACAAGCCGTCTTTTACGCTATTCCTACTTTACATAATCCAACTGGATATGTTTGGACAGCACAGGAAAAAAAGCTACTGTATGAAGCCTGTCAAGCAACGCGAATTCCGATAATCGAGGACGATGTCTATCAAGATTTGCTTTTTGAAGCTACATCTCCACCAATTAAAGCAATGGATCGAAGCGGGCAAGTCCTTTATATGGGGAGCGTCTCTAAAACCTTAAGTCCTGGGCTCCGCATCGGCTGGCTTATCGGCCCAACAACCGTCATCGAACGACTGGCAGATATTAAAATGCAAACAGACTATGGCTCAAGTGCCATCTCACAGGAAATAGTATTACATTGGTTGCAATCAGGGAAATATGACAAACATATCGTAGGTTTACGCCAACAATTACAAGATCGAGCCGATTTTACAGAACGTATTTTGCAGGAAAAATTTAAGGATATCGCAAGTTGGGATAAACCAAAGGGAGGCTTCTATATTTGGCTCAAGTTTCATGAGCCTCTTGTAGATAAAGAATTCTTTCTAAAGCTATTGCAACAACAAGTATTAATTAACCCAGGCTATATTTATGATCCTCAAGACCATCACCATATTCGATTATCTTACTCATATGCATCCTATGAGGAATTACAGGAAGGCCTACAAATCTTGCATGACTGTGTCGTCGACGGGATGGGAAAGTGAGATATTGAGTGAAATAGGTATTATTTTAGGGGGATTCGCTCCAATTAGGGTGCAAGGTGATCCAAAAAGCGGGAGAACCGCTCCAAGTAGGATGCAAGGTGATCCAAACTGCGGGAGAACCGCTCCAAAATAGATGGAAAGCCCTCCACAAAGAGGGGAAACCGCTCCAAATAGAGTGAAAGGTGATCCAAAAAGCGAGAGAACCGCTCCAAAATGGAAGAGAAGCGCTCCAAAAAGCGAGGAAACCGCTCCAACCTAGAGTGAAAGGTGATCCAAAAAGCGGGAGAACCGCTCCAACAAGGATGCAAGGTGATCCAAAAAGCGAGGAAACCGCTCCAAGTAGAGCGCAAGGTGATCCAAAAAGCGGGAGAACCGCACCAAAATAGATGGAAAGCGCTCCACAATAGGGGAAAGCGCTCCAACTAGAGTGAAAGGTGATCCAAAAAGCGAGAGAACCGCTCCAAAATGGAAGAGAAGCGCTCCAAAAAGCGAGGAAACCGCTCCAACTAGAGTGAAAGGTGATCCAAAAAGCGGGAGAACCGCTCCAAATAAGATGCAAGGTGATCCAAACCGCGGGAGAACCGCTCCAAAATAGATGGAAAGCGCTCCACAATGAGAGGAAACCGCTCCAACTAGAGTGAAAGGTGATCCAAAAAGCGAGAGAACCGCTCCAAAAAGCGAGAGAACCGCTCCAAAAAGCGAGGAAACCGCTCCAAATAGGATGCAAGGTGATCCAAAAAGCGGGAGAACCGCTCCAACAAGGATGCAAGGTGATCCAAAAAGCGAGAGAACTGCTCCAAAATAGAAGAGAAGCGCTCCAAAAAGCGAGGAAACCGCTCCAACTAGAGCGCAAGGTGATCCAAAAAGCGAGAGAACCGCTCCAAAATCGATAGAAAGCGCTCCAAAAAACGGGGAAACCGCTCCAAATAGGATGCAAGGTGATCCAAACCGCGGGAGAACCGCTCCAAAATAGATGGAAAGCGCTCCAAATAGAGTGAAAGGTGTTCCAAACCACGGGGAAACCACTCCAAATTGAGTAGCACGAAGTAACTAGCTTCTGAACAACGAATTAATCTACAATTCCTTTTAATAATTCCAACCTGAGTCACTTCACCAACATAAAGAAAAGTGAATAATCAAAGCATTGCACCCATACATTTTAGAAGAATCATAGCGGAAAGAGGTGAACGTTTGGAGAATTTGCCACCAGGTTATTTTCAGGTGCCACAGCCTGTTAGGAGTGATGGAGCAGGAGGGGTGGATAAGGGGCCACGAGATATTATGCGGGATTTAGAAAATCCTGATATGCTGGTACCGCCAACGACTGATGCGGGGTTGATTCCTAATTTGCGCTTTTCGTTTTCGGATACGCATATGACCTTAAATCAGGGGGGATGGTCTCGGGAAATTACGGTTCGTGAATTGCCGATTGCTACGACATTAGCGGGTGTTAATATGAGTTTGACACCTGGAGGCGTGCGTGAGCTGCATTGGCATCAGCAGGCAGAATGGTCTTATATGCTCCTTGGTTATGCACGCATTACCGCAGTCGATCAAAATGGCTGTAACTTTATTGCTGATGTGGGACCAGGTGATTTATGGTATTTCCCGCCAGGAATCCCTCATTCTATTCAGGGACTAGAGGGCGGTTGTGAATTTTTATTAGTGTTTGATGATGGGAATTTCTCCGATCTCAATACACTCTCGATTTCGGATTGGTTTGCCCATACGCCAAAAGAAGTATTGTCGGCTAATTTTGGTGTTCCTCTGAGTGCCTTCCAACATATTCCGAACGAACAAGTGTATATATATCAAGATAAGGTTCCAGGACCCATAGATTCACAAAAAGTACAATCTCCCTATGGCAAGGTTCCACAATCTTTTAAACATCGTTTGTTAGCTCAGCCTCCATTGAAAACACCGGGAGGCAGTGTGCGCATAGTTGATTCGACTAATTTTCCCATTTCAAAAAATATTGCGGCTGCACTGGTAGAAATTGAGCCTGGTGCGATGAGGGAATTACATTGGCATCCTAATAACGATGAATGGCAATATTACTTACAAGGAAAAGGACGGATGACTGTTTTTACAGGGAATGGTACAGCTCGAACATTCGATTATCGAGCGGGAGATGTTGGGTATGTTCCATTTGCTACGGGTCATTATATTGAAAATACAGGCACAGAACCATTATGGTTTTTAGAAATGTTTAAAAGTGACCGGTTCCAGGATGTATCTTTAAATCAATGGATGGCTCTCACGCCAACTGAATTGGTGCAAAGTAATTTACGGGTCGGCCCTGAGTTGTTACATGCCTTAAGAAAGGAAAAATGGCCGGTGGTGAAATATCCTGGTTTTTCCTATTATCCGAAATAGCAAAGCAGGTGAAAAAATTCTCACCTGCTTTTTGATTAATATTGATATTTTGTGCGTGTTAACAGCAAAATGGCGATAGCGGGCACTGTACATATGAGCATGGCTGCGAAGGATAGTCCAGGCGATAGTTCATATAAATAGCCTCCTAAAAACGTCAGGATGGCCGTACTTAAGCCCATGGCTAATGCAGAGTATAGACCCTGTGCATTTGGAATTTGTTCCTTTGGTAAGGTTTGTGTTAGATAACGAATAAATGCATAATGCGCTAAAGCAAAAGATAATGCATGCAAGGTTTGTGAGGCAATAAATACCCATACATTTGGGAACATAAAGATGAGTAACCAACGTAGGGAAGAACCGCTTGCTGCTAAAAGTAATAAAGACGAAGAGCGCCACTTTGTCAAAAACGTATCAGCTTTCATAAAATAGAGGATTTCGCAAATAACAGCAATGTTAATAATCATCCCCATATAAAATGGGTCTACATGTAAATCCTCTAAATAAATATAGCCATAGCTATAATAGGAGGCATGGGCGCCCTGTAGCAAAATAACGATGAATAATACTACAGGGAAGCCTTTGATACTCCATAACATTTTCATTGATAAAGATTTTGCGCGTTGATCTTTTGTTGGCACAACGAGTAATTCCTTTGGTGTTGCTAATTGCTGCATGAGCAACATGCCAATAAGACCAATAATCATGCTCCAAAAGATCACGTTTTTACCGAAAACCCCAGTCAGCATACTAATGATCAATACAGCAATGACAAAACCAAAGGAACCGTAGGAGCGGCTTTTGCCATAGTGAATATTGCCGTGCTGGACAAGTGTTGCTGCACTACTTTCGACAGCAGGTAACAGTGCCGGATAAAAAATACTAAATAAAATCGTCACGATTAATAATGCGATAAATCCTGTACTTGGTATGTAGAGTAATGCCGTCAGAAGAGCTCCTACTGCTAATATCGTAATGAGTCGTTTGTTGTTTACATATTTTGCAAGTGTTGGGAAGAAGAAAAGATTGGATGTTGCACGAGCAAGTAGACCACAGCCCATGACAACACTCGCCTGTGATACTGTCAGATGTTTTGCATCAACAAGCCATCCTGTCCAATAGGGTAAGAAAATGCCCCAAGTAATGAAAAATGTAAAGAAATTTTGAGAAAGCCATCGTTGATTGTTCATATATTTACCGTACCTCCATTAACTATGTTGAATAATAGCACGTTCACCGCTACAATAATGTGAGATATCTCATATTTTTTATAGGAGAGTAAAAAAATGCATATACTAACAGCTGAAGCGCGGAACCATTATCTTGAAAACTATCCGATCAATGATTTTTTCTCATTTGAAATTGATCCCTATCTGGAAGTCTGTCAATTTGACAAAGGAGAATGGATTTTTCAGGAGGGCTCCTTTCCAGATACATTGTATTACATGATCGAAGGAAAGGCGAAGCTCTATATGACGCATAAAAACGGCAAGGTTTCACTTATTGAATATTTGGAAGCACCACGTTTTATGGGGGAAATTGAATTACTAAATGAGGCAAGGTATACGAAGGGGATCCAAACCGTAACAAAAACCATTTGTTATTCGATTACACAGTCGTGTAAGGAAAAGTTACTCGCGGATGCTTTATTTTTACGCAGACTTTGTGTGTTTTTAGGGGAAAAAGCCACAAAAATGACGTCTAAATATACACAAAATCAGGCATATCCCTTTGAAAATCGTTTAGCAGCCTTTATCCAATTATCTGCCGACCAAGGTGTCTATAAGGAGAAACATACGGAAATCTGTGAGTATTTAGGGGTTTCCTATCGCCATTTATTATATGTATTGGCACAGTTTTGCGAAGAGAAAATTCTAGAAAAGAGCAAGACAGGTTACCATATAATTGATGAGGAGCGCCTTGCACAGCTAGCACAGGAAATTCAATAGTATGATGAAAATTGTTGATCATTCTTTAAAAAGTCGTGCTTAGAAAGAGGAGAAAGCGATCTATAATTGAAGGGAAACGCTTAAAATGAGGAGTAAGATAATCTTTAGCCGGAGAAAACGCTCGCACATAATTTTCATTAATGTGCTCAACCTAAACAGTCCGACACAATGATTATTTAGACTTCACACATAGAAGTCTGGACATGGCTTGTTGTATTCACTTTTTTTAATGAGCCAGCGTGCGATTTCCTTGCCACTATGGTAAAAGTCAACCTCATGCACCTTGTTTTTTTGGATGGAAATGTCTAATGTATCTACCATAACGTCAAAAGGTAAAACGCCGATACATAAATGTTGATTAGGTACAAACTTTTCATCCTTACTACCAGTTTGCAATGCTTCATCGTTCATTAAATGTTGTGTCATATGGAATGCAAGTAGTTCTCCTTGTGCCAATGTTGTGCTTGATGAGTAACCAATACTTTTCATTCAACATGCCCCCTTTTGTCGTTACATTTATTGTACAAGACTCATTGGGAAAATAGCCGTCATTTACAAGGCTTTTACAATAACTTTAAGGTTCATGGAATAATTAGTAATTTGTAACCGTATTCATACCATTATGGGATAAAAACCATAGAAAACTGATATAAATTCTTTTAAAAAAACTCATACTCAAACTATTGTGAATTTTTCTAACACAAAGTATTATTGAAGTTAGATTTAACGTGAAAGTTTTCACAAAGTCACGTAATCGTTAGGAGGAATTTTGATGAGTGCAATTCGAGTAGGTATTGTAGGATATGGAAATTTAGGACGTGGTGTGGAGTATGCCATTTCACAAAATCCAGATATGGAATTAGTAGCGGTGTTCACACGCCGTGATCCTTCAACGGTAAACGTAGCAAGCAATGCTAGCGTATACTTAGTAGATGACGCTGAAAAATTCCAAAACGACATTGATGTCATGATTTTATGTGGTGGTTCTGCAACGGATTTACCAGAGCAAGGTCCTCACTTTGCACAATGGTTTAATACAATCGATAGCTTTGATACACATGCGAAAATTCCTGAATTTTTTGATGCTGTAGACGCTGCTGCCCAAAAATCTGGTAAAGTATCGGTTATCTCAGTTGGCTGGGACCCAGGTTTATTCTCATTAAATCGCCTATTAGGGGAATCCGTTTTACCGGTTGGTACAACATACACATTCTGGGGAGATGGTCTAAGTCAAGGTCACTCAGATGCTGTTCGTCGTATCGAAGGTGTTAAAAATGCGGTTCAATACACTTTACCAATTAAAGAAGCTGTAGAACGTGTACGTAATGGGGAAAACCCTGAACTCACAACTCGTGAAAAGCACGCACGCGAATGTTGGGTTGTGTTAGAAGAGGGGGCAGATGCAGCAAAAGTGGAACAAGAAATTGTCACAATGCCTAACTATTTCGATGAATATAACACAACAGTTAACTTTATTTCTGAAGAAGAATTTAAAGCAAACCATACAGGTATGCCACATGGTGGTTTTGTCATTCGCAGTGGTGACAGTGGTGCAAACGACAAACAAATTCTTGAATTCTCATTAAAGCTTGAAAGTAATCCAAACTTCACGTCAAGTGTATTAGTAGCTTATGCGCGTGCTGCACATCGTCTTAGCCAAGCAGGTGAAAAAGGCGCGAAAACAGTATTTGATATCCCATTCGGTCTACTTTCACCAAAATCAGCTGCAGATTTACGTAAAGAATTACTATAATCATAACGGCAGTTTCCCGGTTATCATTGATATGATAATCGGGATTTTTTATTTTAAGCCATTATTTCTCTAAAAATATGGTAAACTGTCAATAATTTAAAAATCTGAATTTTCGAGAAGATTTTAGTAACCTTACAAAGTATGGAGGTTATTTAACGTGACAACAGATATTATTATTCAATCCAAATGTATAGCTCCAAGCCCGTCTAATCATTGCATTAATAGAGCAGCACTGATGAAAACACTAAAACAAAGTCATCAGCATACTTGCACAATTCTTCATAGTGGTGCAGGGTATGGTAAAACGACCACCCTTACTCAATTCCTTCATAACGAAACTAGTAAATTTTCTTGGTATAGTGTCTCCGATGAAGATGATAATCTATTACCTTTCTTAAGGCACCTTTTTTTTAGTATACAGCGAGTAGTACCGAATTTTGGGCATTCATTTGCTGCGTGGAACCAATTATCTCGCTTTCCAAAAATGGAGGAAATTAATCGCTGGTACAAACTTTTTGTGAACTGCTTATGTGATATGGATGAGCCTCTACTAATTGTTATTGATGATTTTCATCATGTAGATCATGTTTTTCACATTAATTATATAATGGAAAAAATGATTGAATTTGCGCCGCCCACGGTTCGTTTTATTATTGCTTCTAGAACATTACCTAATTGGGATATTACAAGGAAATTAAAGCTGCAAAAAAAATTGCTCATCATCAAAGAGAAAGAACTAGCATTTTCAACCGAGGAAATTGCCGTTTTTTTTGAAGAATATGTGGATGTGCATTTAACAGCTACTGAAATGGAGAAGGTGCTAGAGATTACCGAAGGCTGGGCTATTAGTATTTCTTTATTAGCTGAGCAATGGCACCATGCGTCTTTAGAACATTGGTTAACAATTTCAACAAACGACCTTTTCACATATTTGTCCGAGGAAGTGTATAGTACGATGACTTCGACTGAGCAGGAGATGATTTTGAAGTTAGCGATTTTTCCTACCTTTTCAGTGGAGCTATTGGAGCAATTTTATGGCCTTGACACCGCACAAATGCTACATCCATTAACACAGCGCCATTTATTTATTCAACCAGTAACAACTGATGGTTTATATCGGTTCCATGCATTATTTAGCCGATTTTTAGAAATGAAGTGGAGACAATTTCCAAGCCAGTATAAGGCGCTACATAAACAAGCTGCTTTGTATTATGTGGAGCATCAAAATATTCAGGCTGTCCTCTATCATGCCTTTAAAACAAATGACCATGATTTTTGTGGGGAGCTATTACAGCAACATGCAGAACCATTAGTACGTGCTGGTCAGTTTGAATGGTTGTTGGAAAAAATCAATCGGTTTACAGCACAGGAAAAAACCAATTTTTATAAGCTATATTATTTTGAAGGTGAATGTCATCGCTATCGTGCTTTTTATGAAAAAGCAAAGCAATCATATGAGAAATGCGCAGAAATTGCCGAGCAACAGCAGGATCATTTATTTATGACCAAGTCCCAAGCAGGCTTAGCGCATATATATTTAGACACCATTCAACCTGCCTTAGCGGAGCCCTATTTAGAACGGGCATTAGAGCTAGCTCAACATACACCATTATTAAAAGAGGAATTATTAGAACTACAACGACAATACGCAGAAAATCTAGTGAATTTAGGAAAGGCGAAAGGTGCTCAACTTTTTATCGAGGATGTGGCATTGCCTGAGGATGTCGTTCAACGAGCCAATGTTGATGTACGTGTTTTATTACGTACAGGACAATTACAAGAGGCGAAGGAATTATTAACGCAACGGCTTGAATTACCACCCCAGCTTGTGGCGACACATCGTGAAAGTGAACTACTTGCATCTTTTGTCTATGCATTGTTAGGTCAAGGGAAGGATGCTTGGTATGCTGCACAGCACGGCATTCGGCGGGGGTTAAGAGAAAAGTCCATATTCATTGAGGCTGTTGGCTATATCAGAAAGGCGCATGCATTGCTGTTAATGGATTATCCTGATCATCAAGGTGCATGTAAGGCCTATGAAAAAGCCTTATCTTTAATGAATACGATCAATATCTCACGGGTTAAAGCTGAGCCTTATATGGGGTTAGCCATTGTCAAACATACGTTAGGGGATATGGTCGCAGCGAAAAAATACTTAGCGCTTGGTTTACAGGAAACAGAGCAGGTACAAGATGCATGGATGACGGCCCTTATTCTTATAGCAGAAGTGAAAATCATTCTTTCTGAGCAAGAAACAGAACGAGCAAAGCAATTATTAAAAAAAGCTCAGCATTTATTTCACGAATGCGGTGATCGTAATGGCTTGATGCATGTTTTGTTTTATCAAGCAGTCATTGCTTTTCAAGAACAGAATGTTGAGCAATTTCAACCATATTTTCAACAATTTGCGCAATTATGTTTGGCAAATAGCTATGAATATTTTTTGCAAAAGAAGATGATTCTTGGTCCAAGTAATCGCATGATTTTCTACGAACTATTGCAATTTAGTCAAAATGGTGAGGAGGAACATCCAGCCATTCAAGCATTACGACATAATTTTCAAGTGGAGGGTAGCATCAGTTATCCGCATGATGAAGTTCAAATCAAACTTTTTGGGAGTTTAAGTTTAATTAGAGGGCAACGAAAGCTGGAAGATAAAGAATGGCAACGCGATAAATCAAAGGAATTATTTGTCTATCTGTATTGTCACCGTCATCGCTTTACACCAAAGGAGGAAATTGCCCAGGCATTATGGCCTGAACGCAGTATCGAGTCCTTGGACCGAGATTTTAAGGTAGTGTTAAATACATTATTAAAAGTGTTGGAACCACAGCGGAATGCAAGACAGGATAGTTTTTTTATTCAGCGAAAAAAAAATATGTATCAGCTACAGCATATCTCTTTTCTCCACATTGATGTGGAGCGGTTCCTCTATTATTACCAGTTAGGTATGGAGGAATTTGATCCAGAGCTGTCCAATGAATGGCTACAATTAGCAGAAGCGAGTTATACGGATACCTTGTACGCTGAAAAAAAGCAAATTGACTGGCTTGTCCAGGATCGCGAAAAGCTACAATTTTTATATATTGAAGTGCTTGAACGGTTAGCACAAAATGCAACGCGACAACAGCAATTTAAAAAAGCTATCAACTACGCAGAGAAGATTCTACGAGAGGATGCCCTTTGGGAGGAAGGGTATCGCTTGCTCATGTACAGTCACTATCAACTGCAAAATCGTTCCCTTGCATTAAAATGGTATGAAAAATGTGTCCATCAATTGCAGCAAGAATTAAACACAACGCCGATGGAATCCACCATGGCTGTCTATGATTTGATTATGGGGTAGCCAGATGGTCGAAGACGGGAGCAATCCTACACTATCTCTTAATGGTAGGAGCAAAGTAAGCTAAAAATAAGCAAAACCGCTCGAAAGTAAGGAGAAGTCGCTCCTAAATAGGGTGAGCCGCTCCAAAGTAGGTAGAAGTCGCTCCAAAGTAGGTAGAAGTCGCTCATAAATAGGGTGGAACCGCTCCAAAGTGGGTAGAAGTCGCTCATAAATAGGGTGGAACCGCTCGAAATTAAGGAGAAGTCGCTCATAAATAGTGTGGAACCGCTCCAAAGTGGGTAGTAGTTCTCATAAATAGGGTGAAACCGCTCGAAAGTAGGTAGAAGTCGCTCATAAATAGGGTGAGCCGCTCGAAAGTAAGGAGAAGTCGCTCCTAAATAGGGTGAAGCCGCTCCAAAAAAGTGAGAAAGCGCTCATAAATAGGGTGGAACCGCTCGAAGGTAAGGAGAAGTCGCTCATAAATAGGGTGAAGCCGCTCCAAAAAAGTGAGAAAGCGCTCATAAATAGGGTGGAACCGCTTGAAAGTAAGGAGAAGTCGCTCATAAATAGGGTGGAACCGCTCCAAAGTAAGGAGAAGACGCTCCTAAATAGGGTGAAACCGCTCGAAAGTAAGGAGAAGTCGCTCATAAATAGGGTGGAACCGCTCCAAAGTAGGTAGAAGTCGCTCATAAATAGGGTGGAACCGCTCCAAAAAAGTGAAAAAGCGCTCATAACAAGGCAAGAACCGCTCGTAAATAGGGTGAGCCGCTCGTAACGTGAGTCAAACCGCTCAAACAAGGGAGCCAAACATAATCCATTTCTAAAATAATATAAAAAGTAATGTATCCGGGGGAACAACAATGCCATTTTGTCAGATTAAGAAAGCGAATATTTATTATGAAGTAATTGGAACAGGAACACCGATTATCATGCTACATGGATTTTCTCCTGATCATCGATTGATGAAAGGATGCATGGAGCCTATTTTTGATGGGCGTGAGGGGTGGAAACGTATTTATTTAGATCTTCCTGGAATGGGCAGAACGACAGATTATTTAACTATTGAGAATTCAGATGAAATGCTAGATGCGGTCATTGAATTTATAGACGAAATTATCCCTAATGAACCCTACTTGTTGGTGGGGGAATCGTATGGTGGCTATTTAGCGCGTGGCATTATGAGAAACTCTATGGAACAACTATTGGGGGCAGCCTTTATCTGTCCTCTAATTATTCCTGAGAAACAACATCGAACAGTGCCAGAGCATCTTGTGATGAGAGAAGATCCTATATTTTTCTCAACATTAAGCCAGCAGGAGAAAGACGATTTTAAGGCGCATCAAGTTGTACTGGATGCCTATAACTGGCAACGCTACACGACAGAGGTGCTAGCAGGATGTAATAGAGCAGATCAAGATTTTTTAGAAAAAATTCAGCAAAGCTATCATTTTTCCTTTGCCGTTGATCAACAGTCCTTTGGCATGCCTAGCCTCTTCTTACTGGGAAAACAAGATTCAGTAGTTGGCTATAAGGACGCGTTTTCGATTCTAGAGATGTATCCAAGAGCAACCTTTGCAATTTTAGATATTGCTGGTCATAATTTACAAATTGAACAAGCTGATTTATTTAAAAATCTAATGAGTGAGTGGTTGGACCGAGTAGAGGGAGAGATGGGATAAAATGATACTTGCCAATGAAACAGTTTGGCGAGGTATTACGTAGATTACTATTTCATTGAAAGGAGTTGATTGTTAGTGCAGTATAAATACAATCTAGATGACATTTCATCGGATATGTTGAGAGGCTTTTTTGTAGATTGGCCCAATCCACCTAGCCCGCAAACACACTTAAAACTATTGGAAAATAGCAGTAACGTCGTCATTGCGGTTGATGAACAGTCTAAGCAGGTAGTAGGATTTATAACAGCAATTAGTGATGAAGTTTTATCGGCTTATATTCCATTCCTTGAAGTACTTCCAGCATATAAAAATAGAGGCATTGGCAAGGAATTAATCAAGCGAATGCTGGATGAGCTGAGTAATATTTATATGATTGATTTATGTTGTGACGATGATTTAATTCCTCTATATGAAAAATTTGGGATGATCAGATCCAATGGGATGCTCATGAGAAATTACAAAATGCAATCAGGAATACCGAATGAATAGTTTAATACTATAAAAGACAAAAATGTTGCTCATTCAACGTTTTTGTCTTTCTTTTTAGCTGTTTACAATTCTTTTAGTATGTTTAAATTTTTAATAAACAACTCCATCACATCAATATTGATCGTTGTCCAATCTTGATATGCGGGGGGAATTGAAACGTCTTCCATGTTACTTACCTTTTTCGATAACAATTTCATTTCATTAATATAGTTTTTTAGCTTGATGATATCTTTTTTAGTCCCTATGGATCCGTGACCAGGGATGGCCTTTTGAATGGCTAAGTTATTTACTTTTTCTAAAATATTTTCCCATTGTGTTGGATTGGAATATGGGAAGAATGATGGATGCATACCGACAAATAGAAGATCAGCCATAAAAATGATTTCATCTTCAGGAATATAAAGAAACGAATCACAGGGAGAATGACCACCTCCCAGTGTCATTATTCTTGCAGTACGTTTGGTTCCGAAAATAGTAAACTCGTGCGTAAAAGTATATTGCGGCAAAACTAATTCCAGGCGAGGGATTGAGATTTCCATCTCCTTTAAAAAACTTATTTCATTCAATTTCTGTGTATCAGTTGGATGAGCATTTTGTTCAAGTGAGGCAATGTACTTTTTTAACCCTTTCAAATCGGCTTTCTGTTCGGCTATTTTTGCTGGATGGTTTTCCTTCATTTGTTGAAGTGTTGTTTGACTAGATAATATATGACAATCTTTAAATACTTGGTTTCCTCTCGTATGATCGCTATGGAAATGACTATTAATTACCCAAGAGACGGGTTTGCTCGTAATACTTTCAGCTAGATTCCTTAGATCTTCAGCGGCTTGCTGAGTGTTAAATGTATCAAAAATAATCGTTTTATCGCCTAAATCAATGAAACCAGCATTGCCAAACGCGCCACCACCATCTTTCGCAATAGCAGCATAAATGCCTTCACTTACTTTTTCAAGATTAAAATGACTGGAATAGTAATTACTCATTAAATTTCCCTCTCTTTTTTATATGGTGTTTAGTATAGATAATTCGTGTTACTAAATAAAAAAACCTGCACTATTCATTCTTCTTTTATTAATTCGCAAAACTATAATACCATAAATACCCATTTACAAATTGTTGTCACAGGCAAGTGATTGTCTTAGTGGGCACATAATAAAAGAGCCATTGTTCCTGCCGTAGCGTTGCACTGCACTTTCGGGACAGAAAACAGATCTGCCATTTCGGTAGATCATAAAAGAGCTTTTTGTCCCTGCCGTAGCGTTGCACTCCACTTTCGGGATAGAGCTAGACTTGTCCCTGCCGTTGCGCTTCCTGCACTTTCGGGACAGAAAACAAATCTGCCATTTCGGCAGATTATAAAAGAGCTTTTTGTCCCTGCCGTTGCGTTGCACTGCACTTTCGGGACAGAGCTAGACTTGTCCCTGCCGTTGCGTTGCACTCCACTTTCGGGACAGAAAACAAATCTGCCATTTCGGCAGATTTGTTTTTGTAACTAATTTGTAACTGGACTTTTATATATTGTTGTCATAGCAAGAAAGCGCTTTCTATTGAGCTTATCTTAAAGGGGGATTTGGGATGAAGAGGCATTGGTATTGGTTTCTTTTTGTGATAGTAGCTGTATTGTTGGTGGCATGTAATGGGGAAGAGGCAAAGGATGAAGGAGCGGGTGCGGATACTTCTGATGGTGAGACGAAGGCGGTGACGGCAGAAGGGGGCACGATCAAGATTGGGGTGCTTGCTTCGTTAACTGGGGCGCTTGAGTCTTATGGGAAGCAAACACAGCGGGGATTTGATTTAGGGATTGAGTATGCAACCGGCGGTACGATGGAGGTCAATGGGAAGAAAATAGAGGTTGTTTATGAAGATACCGAAACGAAGCCTGAGGTGGCTGTGCAGAAGGCTACAAAGCTATTAGAAGATGATCAGGTTGATTTTTTAGTAGGTTCTTCCAGCTCTGGTGATACGCTGGCTGTCCTACCACTTGCTGAGGAGTATGAAAAAATTATGGTGGTAGAGCCTGCGGTGGCTGATAGTATTACGGGTTCAGAATTTAATGAGTATATTTTCCGTACGGGTCGGAATTCCTCACAGGATGCCTATGCAGCAGCAGCGGCCATTGCTGGAGAGGGTGTGAAGATTGCTACGTTTGCACCGGATTATTCGTTTGGCTGGGATGGTGTAAATGCCTTTAAAACAGCAGCGGAGAAATTGGGGGCTGAGATTGTCTTAGAGGAATATGCCGATCCAGCAGCAACTGATTTTACGTCCAATTTACAAAAGGTAATTGATGCGAAGCCTGATTATTTATTTGTGGTTTGGGCGGGGGCTAATTCACCTTGGAATCAAATTGCAGATCTTAAAATTCAAGAAAAGGGCATAAAAATTTCAACTGGGGCGCCTGATATTATTGCACTGCAATTTATGAATCCGTTGATTGGCATGGAAGGCTTCTCGGTGTATTACCATACGCTTCCACAAAATGATGTCAATAAATGGTTAGTTGATGAGCATCAAAAACGCTTCAATGAAGTACCAGATTTATTTACACCTGGTGGTATGTCTGCAGCGATTGCCATTGTGGAGGCATTGAAACAATCGGATGGGGATGCGGATGCTAACAAGCTGATTGACATTATGGAAGGGATGTCATTTGAGACACCAAAAGGCACGATGACGTTCCGCGAAGAGGACCATCAGGCACTTCAGTCAATGTATTCAATTCGCTTAGAGCAGCAAGATGGTGTGGATTACCCTGTACCAGTACTTATTCGTGAATTAAGTCCTGAGGAAACAGCACCTCCTGTTATGAATTAGATATTTGAGAGGCGGCGTCACGCTGTCTCTCTACATAATCACTAGAGATGAAGGGAGTAGAAGATGGAGCCGATACTTTACACCGAAAATTTAACGATTCGTTTTGGCGGACACACCGCTGTAGACCGCGTCAATTTTCAAATGCCAGAAAAGCATTTGAAATCGATCATTGGGCCGAATGGAGCTGGTAAAACAACCTTTTTTAATTTGATAAGCGGAGAGCTAAAGCCAACAACAGGCGATGTTTATTTTAAAGGACAATCGCTGGCCGATAAGTCAGCCATTGAAAGAACTCGTATGGGGTTGGGTCGTTCCTTTCAAATTACGAATGTATTTCCAAACTTAACGGTCCTCGAAAATGTACGTTTAGCCGTCCAATCCAAGGAGAAAATTCGTTATCAGCTATTCCGACATTACAAAAGCTATAAGGCGATTACTGCTAAAGCAGAGGAATTATTATCTCTCGTTTTACTCGACAATAAACGTAATGCCCTCACAACGATGTTATCGCACGGGGAAAAAAGAAAGCTTGAAATTGCCATGCTATTGGCGTTAGATACGGAAATTTTACTGCTAGATGAACCTACAGCAGGTATGTCATTAGAGGAAGTACCTACGATTTTAGAAGTCATTCGGACGATAAAACAACAAGGGGATAAAACGATTCTGCTCATTGAACACAAAATGGATATGATTTTAGATGTATCCGATTCCATTATGGTGTTGTTTAATGGCCAGCTACTAGCAGACGGTTCACCAGAGGAAATCATGAATAATGATACCGTGCAACATGCATATTTAGGAGGGCTGTACGATGACCACCTTACTGACATTAAATGAGGTTCATACACATATCGGTCAATATCATATTTTGCAGGGCGTTAATTTTGAAGCGAAGGAGGGGCAGGTTACCGTACTGTTGGGACGCAATGGGGCAGGTAAAACGACCACGCTGAAAACGATAATGGGATTAACGCCGGCGACAAAGGGAGACATTGCTTTTCGCTCTCATTCAATTAAAAAAAGCCCAACCTATAAAGTAGCCAAATTAGGGATTGGCTATGTGCCAGAAAATCAAGGAATCTTTGCGGATTTAACAGTTGAGGAAAATATGAAAGTAGCAATGCGTAAGGAGGATTCTGCGACATTAGAGCGGCAGCAGTATGTGCTTGAGCTATTTCCGGACTTAAAGAAGTTTTGGAAAAAGGCAGGAGGGCATTTGTCTGGTGGTCAAAAGCAAATGCTGTCCATGGCAAGAGCCTTTATCAATGATAGTCAATTAATTTTGATTGATGAGCCGTCTAAGGGACTTGCTCCCATTGTAGTGGAGAAGGTAATGGAAGCCATTGTGGAAATGAAAAAGAAAACGTCCATTGTCCTCGTGGAGCAAAACTTTATCATGGCTAGTCGGATTGGTGATACCTACACCTTAATAGATGATGGCAGGACCGTGCATTCGGGCCATATGAAGGATCTCATTCATAATGAAGAACTAAAGCGGAAATATCTTGGAATTGGATGAAGGGGGTGACCATCTTTGGAGCTTTTCGTCAATTTAATCATTAATGGCTTGGCAACGGGGATGCTGATTTTTTTACTAGCAGCAGGCTTGACGTTAATTTTTGGCTTAATGGATGTGTTGAACTTTGCGCATGGTGGGTTATTTGTTTGGGGCGCCTATGCGGGAATTTTTATTTATATGTTTACGGAAAGTTTCCTTATTGGAATTCTTGGGGCGATTGTGACGGGTGCGTTACTTGGATTAATCACAGAGAAAATTATTATTACGCCCGTTTATGGCAATCATATTCAGCAAATTTTAATTACCCTGGGGCTAATGCTTGTGCTACAGGAACTCATTAAAGTGGTCTTTGGCCCAAATGGTGTTGCGGTAAAAACACCTAGTTATTTAGCGGGTAGCTGGGAAATTGGTGATGTTATTATTATTAAATATCGTTTATTTATCATTGTGATAGGTTTCGTTATTTTTGGTATTTTCCAATACATGCTGAAGCGTACAAAGATTGGATTAATCGTTCGTGCAGGTGTACAGGATAAGGAAATGGCACAGGCCCTTGGTATTCATATTAAGCGTGTATTTTTATATGTTTTTATGGTGGGCGCAGCGTTGGCGGCACTTAGTGGGATGTTGATGGCGCCCTATTCTGGAGTTATTTACGCAGAAATGGGCATGGAGTATGCCATTTTAGGCTTTATTGTAGTGGTCATTGGCGGTATGGGTAGTTTTTCGGGCTCTTTGCTTGCAGCTATTTTAGTAGGGCTTGCGGGTAGCTTTATGGCTTATTATGTGCCTGTCTTGTCACTAGCAGTCAATATGATTCTCATGGCCATCGTGTTAATTTTCCGTCCACAGGGGCTGTTTGCGATGCGAAGGGAGCGAACATCATGAACAATAAAATATCCTTGCGTTATATAGCCTTTTTCCTTTTACTAGCAATTTTTATTGTTCTTCCTTTTGTCAATGATTCGAGAACTTTGCTCATTTTACTAACGCAAATCTTTATTTTTGGGATATTAGCAATGAGCTATGATATTTTACTAGGCTATACAGGAATTGTCTCATTTGGGCACGCTATGTTTTTTGGCATCGGTGCCTATACGACAGCAGTCATGCTCAAGCAAATCGATAACACACTGTTAATCTTTGTGCTGTCCATAGTGATGGGCATGGTTCTGGCAGGGTTCATTAGTTTTTTAGTAGGGTTATTGACCTTGCGTCTGAAAAGTCATTTCTTTGCGATGCTTACGCTTGCTTTTTCAGGATTATTTTTAGTATTAGCTGAAAAGTGGCGCTCTGTCACGTATGGCAATGATGGCTTTACTTTTCGAGCACCCGATATGTTTAGAGATCGGATGACATTTTATTTCTTTGTGCTAGCAAGCCTAGTGCTCATCTTCTTAGCACTTTATCGTTTTGTGAACTCGCCGACAGGTCGCATTTTAATTGCTGTACGAGAAAATGAACAACGGACGAAATCATTAGGCTTTAATACGTTGCACTATAAAGTTATAGCCTCCGTTGTTGCGGGCATAGTGGCAAGCTTTGCAGGCTCCTTATATGCAGTGTCATTGCGTTTCGTCAATACAAGTGTGATGGCAATGGATATTACACTCGATGCCCTCTTAATGACGATAATTGGTGGGGTCGGCACGTTAGTCGGGCCATTATTAGGAGCGACAGTCATTGAATATGCTCAGCACGCTCTATCCGGCTTGGCACGAGATTATCCAATTTTTGAACGCTGGATTATCTTCTTTGGCATTCTTTATATTTTAGCTGTCATCTTTTTCCCAAAGGGCATTATTGGCTCACTAAAACTACTGTTTTGGAAATGGCGAAGAAAGCTAAAACAAAAGAAAGCGACGGTTGCCCTGCCACAGGAAAAGGAGCGATTTGAATGACAATCGGTATTGTTAGTACAGGTATTTATCTACCTCAAAATAAAATGACAGCGCAAGAAATAGCTGCTCTTTCGAATATTCCTGAGGATATTATTCGTCAAAAAATGGGCATTCATGAAAAGCCAATTCCTGGCGCACATGATCATACAGTGCAAATGGGGATATGGGCTGCACAGGAAGCGATTCAAAAGGCAAATATAGATCCAAAAGATATTGATGTTGTTATTTATATAGGGGAGGAGCATAAGGAATATCCACTCTGGACAGCCTCCATCAAAATGCAGGAGGAGCTTGGTGCGGTCAATGCTTGGGCCTTTGATGTGCAATTGCGCTGTGGCACAACGATTATGGCATTGAAGGTAGCAAAAAGCTTAATGGCCTCAGATGAAAGTATTCAAACTATTCTTCTAGCGGGCGGATATCGGAATGTTGATTTTATCGATTATAGCAACCCTAGGACACGTTTTATGTACAATTTGGCTGCTGGTGGAGGGGCCATAGTATTACGGAAAAATGAGGATAAAAACCAGCTTTTAGAGGCTGATATTATGACGGATGGCTCTTTCTCGGAGGATGTTGTCGTTCCAGTTGGGGGAACGAAAACACCGTTAACCCCATCCCATTTAACTGAAAACTTATATAAGCTTGACGTATTAGACCCAATTGGTATGAAAGAGCGCTTAGAACAGAAATCTTTAAGGAATTTTTTGAAGGTCATTCGTAGCTCTTTAGCGAAAAGTGGATACAGTGAAGCACAGCTTGACTATTTAGCGATGCTGCATATGAAGAGGTCTGCCCATGATTATATTTTAGCAGACCTTGGTTTACAGCAGGAGCAATCGATTTATTTGCAAGAATATGGGCATATCGGGCAGATTGATCAACTATTGTCGTTACAGCTAGCATTGGAGCAAAAGCGTATTCAAGAAGGTAATATTGTTACATTGGTTAGTGCAGGTATTGGCTATGTATGGGGGGCTATCACAATACGTTGGGGATAAGGGGGAAATGGAATGTTAAAAACAATTCAGCTCGCAAATGGTGAAACGATGGCTTATCGTAAGCGCTCAGGGGGAGCTCAACTTTTACTATTGGTTCATGGTAATATGACATCTTCTAAGCATTGGGATATTCTGATGGATGCTTTAGATGACAAATATACAATTTATGCTATCGATTTACGAGGTTTTGGTGGATCATCGTATCATAAGCCTATCTCTGCCATTAAAGATTTTAGCGATGATGTCAAGCTATTTATCGATGCTATGCAGTTGCAAACCTTCGATATGATTGGCTGGTCAACAGGAGGAGCCGTCTGTATGCAGTTTGCCGCTAATTATCCAGGGCATTGTCAACGACTGATTTTACTAGCTTCCGCTTCAACACGTGGTTATCCATTCTACACGGATTTAGGAACAGGCAATCCAGCATCCTTTAAAAGAGCCTATAGCTATGAAGAAGTGTTGATTGATACATCCAAAACAAAGCTTGTGCAAGGCTTCTATGATACAAAAAATGGTGAAGGCTTACAATCTATATGGAATGCATTAATTTATACCCATCAACAGCCGAACGCAGAAAAATATCAAGAATATATAGAGGATATGCTGACACAACGGAATTTAGCAGAAGTGTACCACGCACTCAATACGTTTAATATGAGTGCTATTGACAATGAGATTGCAAAAGGCTCTCAAGAATCCCTCTTACTCCATATTCCGATTTTAGTATTGCGAGGGGATCGGGATTTGGTCATTACAGAGGAAATGAATGCAGAATTGCTACATGATTTAGGCAAGGAGACACAGTTCGTTAGTTTAAAAAATTGTGGGCATTCCCCACTGATCGATGATTTAGCACAGCTAACAGCCGAAATCGAGGCTTTTTTAGAAATTGGGGGGAGAAATCATGCGATTAAACAATAAGGTTGCGATTATCACTGGCGCTGCAAATGGGATTGGTTATGCGGCTACCGAACGTTTTATTGAAGAAGGTGCATTTGTGTTTATCGCCGATTTTGATGAACAGGCAGGGATTCACGCTGCCGAACAACTAGGGGACAACGTGGCCTTTATACAAGTAGATGTAGCAAGTAGAGAGAGCGTTCAACAACTAGTAGCAGCAGTAATCGAACAGAAAGGTCGCATTGATATCCTAGTGAATAATGCAGGGATTACAAGAGATGCAATGCTGACGAAGATGACAGAGGACCAATTTCAGCAGGTTATCGATGTTAATCTGACTGGGGTTTTTCATTGTACTCAGGAGGTTATCCCCCATATGGTGGCAGCTGGTGGTGGCAAAATAATTAATACATCATCGGTAAGTGGGGTTTACGGTAATGTTGGTCAAACGAATTACGCAGCTACAAAAGCAGCCATTGTAGGAATGACGAAAACGTGGGCAAAGGAATTAGGGCGTAAGGGAATCAACGTCAATGCAGTGGCACCCGGGTTTACAGAAACGGATATGGTCAAAAAGATGCCTGAAAATATTGTGGCTCAAATGCGCTCAATCGTTCCCTTACAACGATTAGGGACACCACGGGATATTGCCAATGCCTACTTGTTTTTAGCATCTGATGAGGCTTCCTACGTCCACGGTCATACGCTACATGTGGATGGAGCCATCATGATGTGATCGGGGGTGTTAAGATGTTTGTCGAGCAAGCTTGGATTTTAAAACGTGCCTCCTTAACGCCTCATCACATCGCGTTAATTAATTTAGCAACAGAAGAGCAGTGGACCTATCAGCAATTATCTGAGGAAATTGGTAAATGGAGTCATTTTTTTGAGCGTCAGCAGCTACAAAAAGGAAGTAGAGTCGCTGTTTTTGCAAAAAATCACATTCAATTGTTTGCTGTTTTATTTGCTTGTGGGCTACGTGGACTTATCTATGTGCCGTTAAATTGGCGTTTGAGTAAAGAGGAATTAACACAAATTTTGAAGGATGCTACCCCTTCTATTCTGTTGTATGACGAGGAAGGTTCTTGTCCCTTGACACTAGAAAAGATGTTTCCTCTTCAGAGCATCGAGCAAGAGAAGGATACGGTACCAAATAGGCAAGCAGTGGACATGGACGATCCATGGTTAATGATTTATACGGGAGGTACTACAGGGCGACCAAAAGGGGTTGTGCTTTCCTTTCAATCGGTGAATTGGAACGCCATGAATACAATTATTAGCTGGGGTTTACATGCTCAAGACCGTACATTAAATTATATGCCGATGTTTCATACAGGTGGTTTAAATGCATTATGTATACCATTACTCATGGCTGGTGGGACGGTCATCATTGGCGATAAATTTGAAGCAGAAACAGCGCTGCAAGCAACGAATCAATACAAAACGACCATTTCCCTTTTTGTGCCAACGATGTATCAAGCGATGATTGCTACGAAGTACTTTCAGGAAAATCAATTTCCTTCGATGAAAGTATTTTTATCAGGCGGTGCACCATGTCCTCATCCTATTTATGATGCCTTTTACAAGAAGGGGCTATTTTTTAAAGAAGGCTACGGTTTAACCGAAGCAGGACCTAATAATTTTTATATAGCTAGAGAGCATGCTTACGCGAAAAAAGGGGCTGTCGGAAAGAGCATGCAATTTAACGAGGCTAAAATCATCAACCCCGCAGGGCAAAGCTGTGCACCTCGTGAAGTCGGAGAGCTTTTCGTAAAAGGAAAGCATATGTTTCGATTTTACTGGAATAACAAGCAAGAAACTGCCAATATCCTGCAAGATGGCTGGTTAAAAACAGGCGATTTAGCCATGATGGATGAAGATGGTGACTTCTATATCGTGGGACGTAGAAAGGAAATGATCATTTCGGGCGGCGAAAATATTTATCCGCAGGAAGTGGAGCAATGCCTATTACAGCATCCGCATGTACAGGAGGTTGCCGTGATTGGAGTAGAGGATGACTATTGGGGTGAGATTGTAACAGCTTTTATTGTCTGTCAAAATCAAGCCACGGCTGTTTTAGATGAACTCAATGAGCTATGCCACCAGCAATTAGGACGGTATAAAATTCCAAAACAAATCATTTTCCTAGATGAATTACCTAAAACAAGTGTTGGCAAAATTGATAAAAAGGCATTGCAACTACTTGTCGATACACCGAACTGTAAGTAAATAAGTAGCTTAGCGACTCTCACATTTCTTTAAATCTTAATGAAGTGAGGGATAAATGGATGACACATGCATTAGTTATTGGTGGAACAGGGATGTTAGCTAACACATCCCTATGGTTAGTGAATAATGGTTATCATGTTTCAGTCATTGGACGGAATGCCGATCGGATGGAACGTTTACTAAACAAGGCTACTAACTCATCCATGATAACCCCTTTGTTAGTAGATTATCGTGATGAATCCTTATTATTAAAGAAAATACGAGAAACGATGCAGCAAAATGGACCTATTGAATTAGTAATTGCTTGGATTCATTCATATGCTGATAGTACATTAGAGCGCATAGCAAGTGAAATTTCACAATGGCAAGGCGGATCATGGAAACTGTTTCATGTCTTGGGGAGTCGTGCAAATCTTATTGAAGTTAAAGGGCAAATCGATAAACTTGATGCCCTACAATACCATCAAGTTCAACTTGGCTTTAAAATTGAAGATAGTCATTCACGGTGGCTTACAAATGAGGAAATATCACAAGGTGTCATTGATTCCATTCAGCATGATCGGTTACTCCATACTGTGGGAACGATGGAGCCTTGGGAAAAACGTCCGTCATAAGCAAATACCATTCCTAAAAACCTTCGTCTCATTCAATAGACGAGGGTTTTTATTTATAGAGCGGTTGAATTTCGTTATTGACGATTGGGTGTTTGCTGGAACCCTATTGAAAAATCCAAAAGTATTGATAGCTTCGAGACTACATAGGATAAAAAACGTTTCTTACACTTCCCATCAGACCAACATATCAGTAAAATAGAGTAGGTTAGGGGGATTGTCATGTGAAAGATCAACGCTTTAAAATAGCGCATCGAGAGGCGCTTATTGGGATTGGACTAGTCATTGTCAACTTTGCGATTTGGTTTGGCTTTGCCTATGGATTAGGCGGAGGAGATCCAGCTAATTATTCGTATGTATTCGGTTTTCCTGCTTGGTTTTTCTATAGCTGTATCGCGGGGACAGGCTTTATGATCCTGCTCATCTGGATTGTCATGAAACTCTTTTTCAAAGAGGTACCATTTGATGATGAGGAGGGGGATCGCTAATGCATTGGCAAGTTGTATTTCCTTTGCTATTATTTCTAATTATTATTTTTGGGATTGGTATTTGGGCTAATAAGCATATCCGTTCCTCTAATTCGTTCCTTCAGGAGTATTTCCTTGGTGGTCGTGAAATGGGTGGCTTCATTCTGGCGATGACGATGATTGCTACATATGGTAGTGCAAGTAGTTTTATCGGTGGGCCAGGTGTAGCCTATACAAAAGGCCTTGGCTGGGTATTACTCGCGATGGCACAGCTTCCGGCGGGTTATTTTGTCCTCATGATTTTAGGTAAAAAATTCGCTATCATTGCTCGTCGTTACCAGGCCATCACATTAATTGACTTTTTACGAGAGCGCTACAAAAGCCATGTCATTGTGATTTTATCTGCCATCAGTATTATTGTTTTTTTATTTTCTGCGATGATGGCACAATGGGTCGGGGGCGCACGTTTAATTGAATCTTTGACAGGCTTAAGCTACACAACGGCACTGTTTATTTTTGCTATTTCGGTGTTAGTGTATGTTATTATTGGAGGCTTCCGAGCAGTAGCTTTAACGGATACAGTCCAGGGCACGATTATGGTTATTGGTACAGTTATTTTATTAATTGGCACAATTATTGCAGGTGGTGGTATCGATAATATTATGACCTCACTAGTCGCTGAAAATCCGGATTTTGTATCACCCTTTGGCGCACAGGGAGATTTAACACCACTTTATGTCTCGACATTTTGGATTTTAATCGGTGTGGGTGTCGTAGGACTCCCACAAATTGCAGTTCGTGCGATGAGCTATAAAGATTCAAAAAGTATGCATTTAGCCATCATTATCGGTACGATTGCGATTGGGACAATCATGTTTGGTATGCATTTAATTGGTGTATTAGCTCGACCTGTCCTACCTGGTATTGATATTGGAGATAAAGTGATGCCACTTCTAACGTTGAAGGTATTACCGCCATTTTTAGCAGGGATTGTATTAGCTGCACCAATGGCCGCTACGATGTCTACTGTTAATGCACTGCTCATGCTTGTTAGCTCCACAGTTGTGAAAGACATCTATTTAAATTACATGAAGCCAAAAGCAAGTGATGCAGAAATTAAGCGTGCAAGCTTTATTGTCACAACGGTCATTGGATTAGCGGTCATTATCTTTGCCCTAAATCCACCAGACTTATTAGTATGGTTGAATTTATTTGCCTTTGGTGGGCTGGAGGCAGTCTTTATTTGGACCGTGGTCCTAGGATTGTATTGGAAGAAGGCGAACAAATATGGTGCAATTGCTTCGATGATTACAGGCATGTCCCTGTACATTGTCATTGATCGCTTCTATCCTTCCATCTTTGGTATGCATACAGTCACGCTGCCAATTGTGGCATCCTTCATTATTTTTGTTATGGTGAGTCTTGCCACTAGTCATAAATTTAAAAATGAACAATTAATGATTTAAAGTAAACACGCCACAGATTACAATTCTGTGGCGTGTTTTAATTTTAATGCATCATAAAATCATAGGCGTTTTTCGCTAATAATGTCATCGTCACCACGATAAAAAGCGTACGAACAAAGCCGCTTCCTTTTTGAATCGCCATTTTTGAGCCGAGCATTGCTCCACCAATTTGAGCGATCCCCATGACTAAACCATATACATAATGAATTTGCCCTAAGTAAGCAAACATACATACACCAGCTACATTACTCGCTAAATTTAAAAATTTCGCATTGCCTGCTGCCTTTAAAAAATCAAAGCCTATCAGCAGGAAGCTAAAGATTAAAAAGGAGCCTGTTCCAGGACCAAGAAAGCCATCATAAAAACCAATAGCAAATAACAGCAGCATAAATAAAAATAAATGAGTTTTAGATAAATTTTTTACAGTAGAGACAGCACCCCAATCCTTTTTAAAGATTGTATAAATCCCCACTGCTGCCAGCATGACTAACATTAGTGGCTTTAGTAATGCTGGGTTGATGAGATGGACAGTCCATGCACCACATAATGATCCGATAAATGCTAGAGGAAAATATTTAAGGACAGAGCGAATTTCCAGCTGACCAGAACGGTAGAAGGAAATAGAGGATGTTAGTGAGCCCATTGCCCCTGCTAGTTTATTAGTGGCAACAGCAGCCGCTGGGTTAAGACCAACAAACAGTAGAGCCGGCAATGAAATTAATCCTCCTCCTCCAACTACCGAGTCGACAAAAGCTGCCAGAAATCCAAATGATATTAATAGAATGATAATATGTACATCGACATCAAAAACCATGATTACACCTCTTCTAAATTAGTTACTACTGAAATAGTAACTAATTTATTTACTGCTGTAAACCCTAACTTTTTTATTGGCAAATCTTCACAACAGTAGCCTATAATAAAGATAATGGAGGGATTACATGGAGGAATTAATCACCCAGTTGAAAGATATGGGTTTTACAGAATATGAAGCAAAAGCCTATACGGCACTCGTTCAACAAAGTCATGTTAGTGCCTATCAGGTCAGCAAAAATTCTGGCATACCGCGTGCAAGAGTGTATGATATTTTAAATATCCTTGTAGAAAAAGGGATCGTGTTGAAAGAAGAGACCGCAGAACAAACGACCTATTCAGCCATGCCCGTGTCCGTATTTTTACAGCAAATAGAGCAGCGCTGGCAAACAAATTTTTCGTCGATAAGTATGAAATTAGAAAAGCTAGAGGAAAATGTTCAGGAAGTGGAGCATAAAGTCGTGATGCTAAAGGGTAAGGAGTCCATCCTCAATTACTGTCAGTCACTTTTAAGAAATGCAAAGAAAAAAGTGATTCTGTCGATGTGGGAAGATATGTACGATGCGCTACGGCAAGACCTTCAAGAAGTGTCACAGCGTATTCCTGTGCATGGCATTACACTGTATGTAGACGAACACTTAGCGACTATTGACCGCCATAGGGCCACACACTATACGAAAAAAACGTCTACTCCACATTGGTTTATTTTATCGGTAGATGGTCAGGAAATGATTTATGGTCACTCCCCTTCCGCGCAAGAAACGGCCTTTATCACTAATGACCCTGTCCATATCTATTTGTTAGAGGATTATATTTGGCATGATGTCCTTATCAATAGACTAGTAAAACGCGATGATCAGGAGCTTGAGGATTGGATTGCGAAAGAGCGAAAAGGTTTTTTCTTAGAATAAAGATGAGAAAAGGGGAGCATTCTGAATAAATTAGTGTTGCTAGGTTTAGGGTGTCTACTAATGTTAGCAGCGTGTAATGCTACGCCACCTACCACTCCACTCAGCATTCGTGAACTACCTATCGTCCCAGAACATGTGCAGAAAAACATCGTTTCTCAGGACAATATTCAATTATTGTATGAAGATGACGCGACGTATTATCTCGTCTATTATTCAAAGGGGAATGTACTAGCAAGTATGGAAGTAGAGGAAAATAGACTTATCATTCATCTTAATGAAGGCAGCGAGCAACGAAAAGAGGCCCAACCATATGTTTTTAAAATATCGAAAAGCCCTGAACAGAACCTTATTGAGGTCTTCATCAACAAGCAAAACACACCCATCGATCGTATGACCATCCTGTGAAAAAAGAAACCGAAATCTCACTATGATGAGATTTCGGCTTTTTGTAATTTGTCTTAATAAAAGACTTTATCAACATTGTATTTGGAGCGGAAAGTATTAATGGCATATGTTTCGTAAATTTCACGTTCCATTGGATCTTCTACTTCATAGACTTCAATTTTGAACACTTCATCACGGTGGTTTTTCATCGGTGATACATTATCCTCAAAGTGCTTTTTAATACGTTGACGGATTTTACGAGCTTTCCCAACGAATAATAGCTCATTCTTGTCATTATAGAATAAGAAAATGCCGCCTTTATCACGTGTGATTTTATGGAAATCAATAAAGCCAAAATAAGGTGTGATTGGCACATCACCTGGTTTTACTTCTTGTTCACGTTGACGGATAACTACATCTGGTTTTGGAAATTCAATTTTAATCAAACTATTCACGTTCCTCTCTCTTACTAAAGCTATATGGTAACATAAATACGGCATGTTTACCATAAATTTTAAATATCGAAAAGCCACTAACAGCAAGCTTAGTGTACTTCAAATGGACAAAGAACATGCATAGCGAATCACAAAATATTCTATGAATTATTGATATTCTAACTAGTTCATGTTACAATTCAAGGTAATTAAATAATCTTATCAAGAGAAGCTGAGGGATATGGCCCTATGACGCTTCAGCAACCTCTAACATGTGTTAGAAAGGTGCTAATTCCAACAAAGGATATTCCTTTGAGAGATAAGAGTGGACGTGAAAAAAATCCTTCTCATTCTATCTCGTATGGAATGAGGGGGATTTTTTAATTTTTAGAAAAAGAGAGCGAAAACAGAGAGGGGAACGCAAGATGCCAATTAATATTCCGAAAAATTTACCAGCTGGAGAACATTTACGTGAGGAAAAAATCTTCGTGATGGAAGAGGATCGTGCGAAAACACAGCAAATTCGTCCGTTAAATATATTAATTTTAAATTTAATGCCGGAAAAAGAAAAAACAGAACTCCAATTATTACGGTTATTAGGGAATACACCGTTACAGGTCAATATTACGTTTTTAAACACTGCCACACATGAATCAAAAAATGTTAGTAAATCTCATTTACAGCTATTTTATACGACATTCAACCAAATTCGTCATCGACGCTATGATGGCATGATTATTACAGGGGCGCCAGTAGAAAAATTGGCTTTTGAAGAGGTCAACTATTGGCAAGAAATTTCAGAAATTATGGATTGGTCCAAAGAGAATGTGACATCCGTATTACATATTTGTTGGGGAGCACAGGCTGCTTTGTATCACCACTATGGAATTGGAAAGATAGAGCTTTCAGCTAAATGTTCTGGTGTCTATTCCCATGTCATTACCGATTTAACGGTAGATTTAGTGCGGGGCTTTAGTGATTTATTTACCGCTCCTCATTCTCGTCATACTTCTGTGTCAATTGACGATGTACGCAATCATCCAGACTTACGCTTATTATCTTATTCGGAGGATGCAGGGGTATTTATCGTACAATCAAAAGATAATAAAAACATTATGATTACAGGTCACCTGGAATATGATGCAACAACACTAGCCGATGAATACAGTCGTGATGTGGCTAAGGGCCTTGATATCGCCGTTCCCGTAAACTACTTTCCAAACGATGATCCAACTAAAGAGCCTATTAATACATGGCGTGCCCACACCCATTTATTATTCTCGAACTGGTTGAACTACTATGTATACCAAGAAACACCATATGAATGGGATTTTGTTGACGAAATTGAGTATCATATTTAATTCAAATAAAAAGTCTAATTTCTTGCTAATTTAAAAGAAATTAGACTTTTTGATTGTCATTGCTTGTTTCTGCTTTGGGCATTTCGCTCGTTTCAGCTTTCGCTTTGCGATTGCGAATAATCGCCACAATCAGTAAAAGGATCGGTAATAGAATGGTGATGAAAAAAGAAAAGATTGGCCAAATTTCATTATTATATTTGTTCGAATGGACAATGTTTGGGTGAACTATTTGAGAAAGCCCAATAACAATTAGCCCCATCGGTATAATGAGAGGCCGATGATCCTTGATTTTTAAAATCTGGGCAAGGCCGACAACGGTCGTATAGAAATACATAAAAGTTCGAATATAAATGGATGAGATCCACATAAAGGCCATTATAATCTCAATCCGCTGCAAAAAATTCCCTATCGATATTCTTTGTGCTAAGGCATAGCTTGGAAAGGTTCTAGAAGCCGTATTTTCAGGACCTAGTACAAGAATTGATAGCACAATCAATGTCACTAAAACAAATCCACCTAAGATGGTCCCAATATAAAACCCTTTCTGCGCGGATTGCTGTACATTAACCGCAGCAGGGTAAAGCATTAATAACACAATTAATGGAAAGGAAAAAATACTCATAAAACGAATAATACTATAAAACATTGATGATTTTGTTGCCTCGAGTACAGGTTGAATATTTTCAAACGTAATCTGAGGGGTAATACAGACAACAAAAAAAATAAAAATAAAGACAAATAACGGAAAGAGGATTTCTGCAGACCGCGCAAAAGTTTCAATGCCTAAATAGGCAGCATACATAATGATAATAATAAACAGCAAGGCAATCGCCATGGTCGGTGTTTCCGGCATCACTTCTGTTTTCATGAATATCCCGATAAAATAGAGTAATTCACCAGCGGAAAGAAAGGTTAGAATCAGGAAACAAATGGCTGTGAATTTCCCCAAAAAGGGACCGAGTATTTTTTCGTTTGCCTCAATAAAATTAAGAGAAGGTGTTTGGTTGGCTAGCGTCATAAATAATTTAATAACCAGTAAACTGAGGATGACCCCAATGCTGGCAGCAATCCACGAATCTTGCTTAGCGGCACTTGTGATGCTAGCGGGAATTATTAAAATAGCTGTACCGATTGAATAAAGGAGGGTAATAATTGTAAACTGTCTTGAGCTAATGATTTCCTTTTCCATCGAATCCCTTCCTTTTTTAGTCATTCTCTCTATTTGCTTAATGACAAAATATAATCTCTAATCGGTGTAAATATAAATGTTATTAAATCTAATGGGCTCGGAATATGGATTTTAAGGGCAATTGCCATATTTAAAGCCGTACCAATAAGTAACAAAATGGAGAACACAACAATGCCCTTTGTATCCTGTTGTTTTTTTAGTTTTGGAATAAAAATAATGCCTACGATGACCGAGATGATCAAGATCGCAACGGCTAGAACCACTTCGTTACTCCTCCTTTGGTTTGTTTAGTAATGAGTTTTGCATTGTACCTAAACCTTGCGTTTTCACCTTCACATGAACATGAATCGGCAATTCTGGAAAGATAGTTGGCCAATCATTTTTGATTTTTTTCCACTGTTTTGCATCTGCCCGATGGAGTGTATCACCAAATCCTAGAACATCAACTTCATATTGTTGTTGTATTTTCTCTAATGCTTCTTCGATTCGCCCTTTGATACCTTGAGCTGTTTTTTGATTCACATAATCAATAGATTTAGGTTTTGAAAGGTCGATATCACATTCTACTTCTCCCACGTTCTGCTCCACTTCTATTTGAACATCGATTGCTGGCTCTCCATGTTGAAAGGAGCCTTTTACTTTTGTTTTGGAATGTGTGATTTCTGTAGATAAAGTACCTTTCTTCGGACAAGCGATGATTTCAATGGTACTTTTAATTTTGTCACTGAGAAAACTAACACTTTTACTTTCTTCCTCTGACAGTAATCCGATGAATTTATCCTTTTTAAAGACAGCTAGACCTGCGTATTGTAATAAAACGGGTGTTTTGACGCGCTGAACATTGGCTTGATCGACGCCTAATTTTTTATCGCCGTGAATTTCAATCGCAGAAATTAATGCTCCTTTATCCTTACTACTTAATGTGTTAACTAATTCATCTATATTAATAGCGATTGTGGAGCCCCAAGCCTTTTCAGAAACCTCAAGTGAATTTAACATTTTATTAGCAGGCACCTTTTCGATGGGTGTTAGTACATTTAACACATCCTTTGCTGCAGCCTCATAAGACATAATGACATCGAAATCTTTTCGAAATTCATGATCCCTCGAAATTAAATCAAGTGATTCACTGATTCCTTCTTTTGCGAGCTCTTCTCCTAAGACGACTACTTGCAGATGAGCAAAATAGGGTTTCCGTGCTGCAAGTGTTGTCATTTTGCGAATAGCCTCAAAGATAGTCTCACCCCTCGCATGATAGCTAATAACAGGGGAGCGTTGTGTGGAGGCTTGTTTCATCGACACTTCACTAGGATCGACAATCTGCACAGTGACCTCATATGCATCGTCTATTTTATCTATTCCAAGTGCAACGACAATGGCTAATTCATTTAATTCACGCTTACTCCAGCAACCACTTAATAATAAAGTGAGGATGCAAAGTAAGCCGATCACTTTTATTTTCGCCATATTTAATTTCCTCATTTATTCAGTAGTGATTACCTCTTTTTTACATCTTTATATTGATGGCCTCTGACAATGTTTTTCTGGTTAACTAAACGAGGTCGTGTTAGTAACTTTCTACGTGGGAATAATAGAAAGGCATCTTTTTGATCCTTCAGGACTAACGGTGCAAAAGGGCTTAAATAAGGTACACCAAATGATCGAATACTACATAAATGTAGAATAATCAACATAATGCCAAACATTACACCAAATAAACCAAACATCGCAGCACAAATCATTAATGGAAACCGTAGCACACGAATAGTATTCGATAGGCCATAAGCAGGGAAGAGGAAACTACAAATGGCTGTTAAGGCGACAATGATGACCATTACAGCAGAAACAATGCCTGCTTCAACCGCTGCTTGACCAATAACTAAGGTACCTACAATCGACACAGCAGGACCGATTGTTCTTGGCATACGAAGTCCAGCTTCCCTCAAAACCTCAAAGGCAATCTCCATTATGAGTGCCTCTACTACAGCTGGGAAGGGGACGCCCTCCCTTTGCGATGCAATACTGATTAACATTGGTGTTGGCAGCATTTCTTGGTGAAAGGTTGTAATGGCTACATACAGTGATGGTGCTACTAATGCTAGACTAATACCAAAAAAGCGCAATATGCGGATCAGGGAGCTTATCATCCAATGCTGATAATAATCTTCTGCTGACTGTAAAAAAGATGTAAATAACGCTGGCACCACTAAGACAAAGGGTGTTCCATCTACTAAAATCGCTACTTTCCCATCTAATAATTCACCAGCAATGACATCGGGACGTTCGGAGTTGTAGATAGTTGGAAACATGGTATTTTTAGAATCCTGAATGAAATCCTCAATATAACCACTTTCCAATATGCCATCAATATTGATGCGGTCTAAACGAGCTAATACCTCTGCGACAATTTTGTCGTTCGCGATGCCATTAATATACATGACTGCTACATCTGTTTGTGTGACATCACCGATAATACGTGATTTAATCCAGAGGTTTGGACTTTTTATTTTACGACGGATTAGGGCTGTATTGGTACGAAGTGTTTCCGTAAAGGATTCCCTAGGTCCTCGTATAACCGATTCCGTCGATGGTTCTGTTACTGCTCGATCTTTCGCACTTCTTGTGCTGGTCACTATCCCTTCAGCAAAGCCATCTAATAATATAACCGTTTCACCATTGAGAATAGCTTGGTAGAGCGTTTTAAAGTGCTCAATATTTTTTACATCACCAACTGTTAAATAGGAATTTCGGACATATTCATTAATGGTTGTAATTTCAATATCTTGTTCTTCCTCAATGTTAGCCATCAGTTTATCAATAACAGAATCGGAAATGGTTGTTTTATCTGATAAACCATCAATCGATATAATGGCTAGGTGATGAGGTTCAGTTTCACCAATAGTAATTTTTCGTATAATGATGTCATTGCTATGACCGAGTGAGTTCTGAATGATTTTTAAATTTTTAGCAAGGGACGTGTATAACAAATCGTTCATAGTATGGGATGGGGAGGTATCAATATTGTTAGACGTGGACATGTGTTTTCCTCCTCAAATGGACGTTCATTACCATTAGAGTGGACAAATTTTTTACCAGATAAACGAAGAAGGCATGAAAATCTGCCATGGATTTCTACTGGATGTCTTCTCAGCTTCGGGTACCGCTAAAGATTACTTCAACGTAACAACCTTGGACCATGAAGCGAAATAAAAAACAATGTTTCCTTTCATATGCTGAAAGGAAACACTGCTTTATGTACGATAATCATATTGTAATTCATCTTTACTTGCATCAACGTCAACATGTAGATTGTGATCGTTAAAGAACCAGAGGTCTTTCTCTTCAATGTAATAGGTTACACCATCAATTTCTGTTTGAACACCTATAGCGATCGGTTCTTCACGAGTCATGCCAAGTGAAAAGCCTTCGTGAAAAGGACTAGAACCACCATAGCGTGCATAAAAGCGAATGGTATCACCTGATTCTACTTCCATTTCCTGCTTGAACCATTGTAGGGCTTCATCTGTTAATGCAATGTTCATTTCGAATGCTCCTCTCTTCCTACAGCCATTTTACCTTTGGCTCGGTGCCGTTTTTAATCCGTGAAATATTGGCACGGTGACGATAAATAATAAAAGTGAATAAAAAGGCTACCAAAATGCCTAATGCAAAGTCACCTGTAACAAAATAATAAACGATTGCATAAATAAGTGCTACTAAAGCGGCTATCATAGATGTTAAACTAACGATTTTAGTAATTTTTAATGTCACAATAAAGGCAATAAATAATAGGACAAACAGTGGCCATGAATAGCCTAATAAAACACCCGCAGAGGTTGCCACTGCCTTCCCACCACGGAAGTTGGCGAAGATTGGAAACATATGGCCGATTACGGCAACTAGGCCGAGTAGTAACGGATGGAGCATACTGTCAGAGAAAATAGGAAGTGTCACGAGTAACACTGCGGCAGTTCCTTTTAAAACATCCATCACGGTCACCACGATACCCGCTTTTTTTCCTAACGTGCGGAAGGTATTGGTTGCACCTAGATTACCGCTCCCGTGTTCACGAATATCTGTGTTATAAAAAATTTTGCCTATCCATAATCCAGAAGGTATAGAGCCAATTAGATAAGCACATAAAATAATAAGTCCATTGATCATAGCTGGACTCCTTTCATTCATAGTCAATACTTGGTACTAATAGTTTGTAACAAGTATTTTACACTTTTTCTTGCTAATCTACAATGTTATGAAGGAGATTTCATTATGGGTCTTGAATTCAATTACCATAGGGTAGTCTTTTAGACATGAGAGGATCAGTTGTGGAAAAAAGCCTTTTTAAAAATATAGGCATAAAGGCAATTTTGTCAATCGTTCATTCCTTTGGTAGAATAGAAGTCTAACTTTATCCAGTTAATCGCGAGATACATCGTAGCACTTTCATCGCTCGTGATGAGAAGCCAAACAAATGGAAGTGAAACTAAATAGGCTACTATGCGTCAAACGATAATGGATAGTAGTAGCAGTCTGTCTTGCTTAAATTCCAAATTTAAGCAACTGTTGAAGATGTTTACTATAAAAAGAATCAAAACTGTGAGCAATTTTTAAAATTTTATTGGACCTGTCGCTAGCTATTGACAGGAAATGCTATTATTATTAGGATGAGAACATAAATAGAACATGTGTTTGTTTTTTGGAGGGGAATTTTTTTGACGAATAAACAGTCACCTAGCGTCTATAATGATGACGCTATACAAGTATTAGAAGGATTAGAAGCGGTACGCAAACGACCCGGCATGTATATCGGTTCGACGGATGGCCGTGGACTTCATCACCTTGTGTATGAAATCGTAGATAATGCGGTAGATGAAGCACTGGCTGGCTTTGGATCTCATATTATTGTCAAGATTCATCAGGATCAGAGTATCAGCGTGCGAGACTTTGGCCGTGGTATGCCAACAGGTATGCATAAAATGGGCAAACCAACCCCTGAAATTATTTTTACTGTGCTGCATGCAGGCGGTAAATTTGGACAAGGGGGCTATAAAACAAGTGGTGGCTTACATGGTGTAGGTTCTTCTGTAGTCAATGCACTCTCAACGTTTTTAGAGGTTACCATTCATCGTGACGGTAAAAAATATCGTCAGCGTTTTGAGAACGGTGGACATCCTGTTACAACGCTAGAAGAAATAGGACAAACAAAGCAAACAGGTACTCTTGTTCATTTCCTACCGGATGACAGTATTTTCTCTGTCACAAAATTCAATTATGATACGTTAGCAGAGCGTTTACGTGAGTCAGCCTTTTTACTAAAAGGGTTAAAAATTGAATTAATTGATGAGCGCGAGGAAGGCAAAAGTGATGTGTTCTTTTATGAGAATGGCATTGAAGCTTTCGTTGCGTATTTGAATGAGGAAAAAGACGTCCTTCATCCGGTGAAGTATGTAGAAGGTATCCAGGATGAAATCGAGGTAGAGTTCGCCTTCCAATATAATGATGGTTATTCGGAAACGATTTTATCCTTTGTTAATAATGTTCGTACACGTGACGGTGGAACACATGAAACAGGTGCGAAAGCAGCATTAACGCGTGTATTTAATGAATATGCACGAAAAATTGGCTTGTTAAAGGATAAGGATAAAAACCTTGAGGGGACTGATATTCGTGAAGGCTTAGCGGCCATCGTCTCTGTTCGTATTCCAGAGCATTTATTGCAATTTGAAGGACAAACAAAGGGCAAGCTTGGGACAAGTGAGGCTCGTTCTGCAGTAGATAGTGTAGTGTCTGAGCAAATTTTGTATGTACTAGAGGAAAATGCGGAGTTATCAGCTTCTCTTGTGCGTAAAGCCATTCGTGCGCAGCAAGTACGTGAAGCTGCTCGTAAAGCGCGTGAAGATGCACGAAACGGCAAGAAAAACAAAAAAGGTAGTACCATTCTGTCTGGTAAACTAACGCCTGCACAGTCTCGGAATGCCGCAAAAAATGAATTATACTTAGTCGAAGGTGATTCTGCTGGGGGCTCTGCGAAACAAGGGCGCGACCGTACATTCCAAGCGATTCTGCCACTGCGCGGGAAAGTCATTAACACGGAAAAAGCCAAGCTACAGGATATTATGAAAAATGAAGAAATCTCAACGATTATCCATGCGATTGGCGCAGGTGTTGGTACAGACTTTGCTGTAGAAGATTCCGCTTATAATAAAGTAGTAATCATGACCGATGCTGATACGGACGGAGCTCATATTCAAGTATTGCTATTAACGTTCTTCTATCGATATATGCGCCCACTTATTGAAGCAGGAAAAGTCTATATCGCGCTACCACCACTTTATAAAGTTTCTAAGGGTACTGGAAAAAAAGAAGTCATTGAATATGCTTGGACAGAAAGCGATCTACAAAAGGCCATCAAAAAAGTTGGAAAGGGTTACATATTACAGCGTTATAAAGGTCTTGGAGAGATGAATGCAGACCAGCTTTGGGATACAACGATGAACCCTGAGACACGGACATTAATTCGTGTCACAATCGAGGATGGTGCACGTGCAGAGAGACGTGTCACGACGTTAATGGGTGATAAGGTAGAACCCCGTCGTAAATGGATCGAAGCCAATGTAGACTTCGGTATGGAGGATGATGCCAATATTTTAGAGAATGAATTCATCCAACAAGAGGAGGACCAAGCATGAGTAGTACGGAAAAGTTTCAAGATTTACCTTTAGAAGAAGTAATGGGTGACCGCTTTGGTCGCTATAGTAAATATATTATTCAAGACCGCGCGTTGCCTGATGCACGTGACGGTCTTAAACCAGTACAGCGCCGTATTTTATATGCGATGTTTACAGAAGGAAATACCCATGATAAGCCGTTCCGAAAATCTGCGAAAACAGTCGGTAATGTAATCGGTAATTACCATCCACACGGAGATAGCTCTGTCTATGAAGCGATGGTGCGTATGAGTCAGGACTGGAAAGCACGTCATATGCTTATTGAGATGCATGGGAACAATGGTTCGGTCGATGGAGATCCACCAGCTGCCATGCGTTATACGGAGGCACGATTATCTGCGATTGCTGGTGAAATGCTACGAGATATCGGCAAGAAAACAGTTGAGTTTGTACCGAACTTTGATGACCAGGATATGGAGCCAACTGTTTTACCAGCACGTTTCCCTAACTTACTAGTGAATGGGTCTACAGGGATTTCGGCGGGGTATGCGACAGATATTCCGCCACATGCTTTAGATGAAGTGCTAGATGCTGTATTAATGCGCTTAGATAAGCCTACTGCGACAGTGGATGAATTAATGACGGTCATTAAAGGGCCAGATTTCCCAACAGGTGGTATTATCCAAGGCGTTGACGGCATTAAAAAAGCATATGAAACGGGTCGCGGTAAAATTATTGTCCGTGCACAAGCGGTTGTGGAGCCTATTAAGGGTGGTAAAGAGCAAATTGTTATCACAGAATTACCATACGATGTCAATAAGGCGAATCTTGTGAAAAAAATTGATGAGCAACGCGTAGATAAACGTCTTGAGGGGATTGCGGAAATTCGTGATGAATCTGATAGAACTGGCTTACGTGTTGTCATTGAACTGAAAAAGGATGTACCAGGACAAGGAATTCTCCAATACTTATTTAAAACAACGGATTTACAGGTAGCTTATAATTTTAATATGATTGCCATTCATAATCGTCGTCCAACAATGATGACCTTACCATTATTATTGGATGCCTATATTGCCCATCAAAAAGAAGTAGTCACGAACCGTTCCATTTACGATTTACAAAAGGCGAAGGATCGTTCCCATATCGTGGATGGGTTAATTAAAGCCCTTTCCATTTTAGATGAAGTGATTGCAACAATCCGTTCTTCTAATGATAAAAAGGATGCCAAGCTTAATTTACAGGCGAAGTTTGATTTTACAGAGGTACAGGCAGAGGCGATTGTCAGCTTGCAATTATACCGTTTAACCAATACAGACATTACAGAGCTTCGACAAGAACAGGACGAGCTAAATAGGTTGATTGCTAAGCTAGAGGGGATTTTACAAAGTGAGGCAAAGCTTGTACGTGTCATTAAACAAGAATTGCTTGATATTAAGAAACGCTTTACAGAGCCTCGTCGCTCAAGAATTGAGCAAGAAATTGAAGAGATTAAAATTACCTTAGATGTTCTTGTACCAAGTGAAGAGGTTGTCGTAACCGTAACGAAGGATGGCTATATTAAACGTACTTCGACACGTTCACATGCCGCCTCGAATGGTCAGGATTTTGCGATGAAGGATTCGGATTACTTATTGTATGAAGCAACCTTAAATACACAGCACCATTTACTCCTATTTACAAATCGAGGCAATTATATTTATCAGCCTGTTCATGAGCTGCCAGATATTCGCTGGAAGGATCTTGGTCAGCATATTTCAAGTATCGTGCCAACGGGTGAAGATGAGTCAATTATCGCTGTATATGGCTTTGAAACATTTGATCAACCAAATACGTACATCTTCACTGCGACAAAGGATGGTCAAATTAAACGCTCTCCACTTGCCGATTACGCGGTGACACGTTATTCAAAACCAATTAAAACGATGAATGTGAAGGCTGGCGATGCCATGATCTATGCAGCGTTTGTGACGGATGACGTGGAATTGATGTTAACAACAGATACGGCTTATTCAATTCGTTTCCCAATGGAGGAATTACCAGTAACAGGTGTAAAAACAGGCGGAGTAAAGGGCATTACGCTAAAAGATGGGGAAGCCTTAGTCGGTGTGAATGTGCTACAACCTGATCAAACGCAATATGTTGTCATTGTGACACAGCGTGGGGCTGTTAAGAAAATGAATGTCGCAGAGGTTGAAGTAGCCAGTCGTGCAAAACGTGGTCTAAAAGTATTAACAGAATTAAAAGCAAATCCGCACCGCATTGTGGCCGTTATTCAAGCAACAGATGAGGAGCAGATTGTTATTGAAACAGAAAAAGGCGTGCAAGAGGTGTTAGATGTCCAAGCATTGACTCGTGCTGATCGCCATTCCAATGGATCGTTTAAAGTGGATATCGCAACAGATGGGGCTATTTCCCATGTTCTAACGACCAAAAAGGAACAATAACCAAGCTTTTTTAACGCCCAGTCTCTTTTGTGAGCTGGGCTTTTTTTGGTGTAAAACGGTTAAACCAAATTAGTACCTTGTCTTTTAAGAGTAACTATGGGTATAATAATCAACGAAAAGTTCATAGCGAAAGAATGTAGGGGGGCTAGTAGTTGCTAGCTGAGATTGTGTCCGATAGACGCTGACCCTTTGAACCTGATTTGGCTCGTACCAGCGTAGGGAACATCTATTCAAAAAAGCAAAGTTTTGAAGATTGATTGCAATTTACGTCTGGGAGGAATCCTAGGCGTTTTTTTATATTTTCAAACACCTCTTGCCCATCGTATTTACGCTTTCTTTCTGGTGACACGCATTCCTTTATGAACACTTTCATATTACAAACTGGGAGGACCTAGCATGAAAAAATGGTTATTTATTCTATTGGCTGCACTTGTAACATTAGTGGGCTGTAGTGACAAGGAGGACAAGCAGGCAACTGATAAGCTAAAAAAGGTGTCAGTAGTACTGGATTGGACTCCGAATACAAATCATACAGGGCTGTATGTCGCGAAAAAGCTTGGTTATTTTGAGGAACAAGGCTTAGATGTTGATATTATGATGCCAGGGGAAGCGGGAGCAGATCAGCTTGTAGCTTCTGGTAAGGCAGAATTTGGGGTAAGCTATCAGGAAGGCATCACACAGGCACGTGTCCAGGATGTACCACTTGTTTCGATTGCCGCCATCATTCAGCATAATACATCGGGCTTTGCTTCGATTGCTTCTAAAGGGATTACCTCACCAAAGGATTTCGAAGGTAAAACTTATGGCGGTTGGGGAGCCCCACTAGAGCAAGCGGTACTCCAATCGTTAATGCAAACAGAAAATGCCGATATTAATCAATTAGATATTGTCAATGCAGGTGATTTAGATTTCTTCACGATGATGGAAAAAGATATTGATTTTGCGTGGATTTATTATGCATGGACAGGTATTGAGGCAGAGCTTCGTGGGGAAAAGATTAATATGTTGTATTTAACGGATTATAGTGATCAGTTGGATTATTATACGCCTGTATTGGCTACTAATGAAAAAATGATAAAGGACAATCCTGATGTTGTAAAAGCCTTTGTTGCAGCTGCTTCTAAAGGTTATGAATACGCAATCGAGCATCCGAGTGAGGCTGCAGATATTTTACTAGAAGCGGCACCTGACTTAGATAAAGATTTAGTGCATAAAAGTCAAGAATGGTTAGCTGATAAATATCAGGACGATGCGAAGCAATGGGGAGAGCAAAAGCTTTCTGTATGGGAAAACTATGCTAATTGGATGTCTAGCAACAAGGTATTAGAGGGCGAGTTTGATGCAAAGCAAGCCTTTACGAATGATTTCTTACCTAAAAAGGAGGCCAAATAAATGGCAAATTCATTAATCAGTGTCCAAATTATCCCGAAAACAGAGAAATATGAGGATGTCATTCCTTATGTGGATGCAGCCATTGCTGTGATTGATGCATCTGGTGTGAAATATGAAGTACATCCGCTAGAAACGACGATGGAAGGTGAGCTGTCAACATTGCTTCAACTTATTGAGAAAATGAATGACAAGATGATAGAGCTTGGTGCTATTAATGTGATTACACAAGTGAAAATACTCTATCAGCCAACTGGTATTACCATGGATACATTAACGGAGAAATATCAGTAATGAAACAAGCGTTTCAAAAGGGAAGGACGATCATCTTTATCGCCTTCCTCTTATTCATCTGGGAACTAGTCGTGCATGTGGCTGAAGTTCCCCATTGGCTTCTACCTGCACCAAGTCGTATTCTGATGGAAGGCTTTCAGTCGTATCCAACCTTTTTACCACATGCTTTGGCTACGGTGCAATTGGCCATATTAGGTCTTGCTATTGGTATTGGTTGTGGATTAACGGTAGCTATTGTGTTGCATCGATTTTTGTTTATTCGGGAGTTGTTTTATCCGATTTTGATCATGTCGCAAAATATCCCAATACTTGTCTTAGCACCGCTCCTCATAATATGGTTTGGCTTTGGCTTATTACCAAAGCTCATTATTATTTGCCTTGTGTGCTTTTTCCCGATAGTCATTGCGGCCATGGACGGATTTCGTCAAACTTCACCTGAATTAAAGCACTATTTTGCGATGATTGGTGCGACAACTTCGCAAACTTTTTGGAAATTGGAATGGCCGCATGCATATCCTGCTATATTTTCAGGCGTTAAAATCGCTGCTACATACAGTGTCATGGGTGCTGTCATTGCAGAGTGGCTTGGTGCGAAAAAGGGTATTGGCGTATATATGACCTTAGCTCAATCCTCCTTTCGCACGGATCGTGTATTTGTCGCGATTTTTGCCATTGTTTTGTTAAGCTTACTGTTGTTTAGCAGTATACGATTTATAGAAAAAATCATGGTGAAGGGGAGAGGCAACCATGCTCAGCATTCAAAACATCAGTAAATCCTTTGATGCCCTGCAAGTCCTTGAAGATCTGTCCTTTGAGGTTAAGGATGGCGAGTTTGTAGCTATTGTGGGTCCTTCAGGAAGTGGTAAAAGTACGTTGTTTCAATTAATAGGTGGTGTCTCTTCAATCGATCATGGGGCCATTTTATTAAATGGAGAGGATTTACAGCAAAAGAGAGGGACGATTGGCTATATGCCCCAGCAGCCTTGTCTATTGCCTTGGCGTACCATCTTAGAGAACGTTACCATCGTGGAGGAATTACAGCGTAAACCAAACGTCGAACGTGCCAAGGAATGGCTAGAAAAGGTTGGTCTTGGGTCCTTTATCGATGCCTATCCAAATGAACTGTCAGGCGGCATGCAGCAGCGAGTCTCCTTCATACGTGCCTTAGTCAGTGATAAGCCCATTTTATGCTTAGATGAACCCTTTTCGGCGCTAGACGAATTTACGAGATTGGAAATGCAGGCATGGCTTTTATCTATCTGGGAAGAGTACCGGAAATCTATTCTATTTGTTACGCATAGTATAGAAGAGGCTCTCTTTTTGGCAGATCGAATATTAGTCTTAACGAAAAGGCCTGCAACGGTTAAAAAGGAAATGATCGTACCGTTTGCTAGACCTCGCCGAGAGGAAATTCGTCATTCTGCTGCATTTACAGCCTTAAAGCAACAATTATTTATGTATTTACAAGAAGAAAAGGGTGATATGCATGCTGATTGATGCTCATATTCATTTAGATCAGTATAAAGATGAGGAGATTCCAACTTTGCTAGAAGATGCCGATTTTGTCATTGCGATTAGCATGCATTTGACATCATGCCAAAGGACGTTGCATTTATCAAACAGCTATCCTCAAGTTAAGGTAGCTTTTGGCTTTCATCCTGAACAGTCTTTACCAAGTCAATGTGAAGAGGATGCACTATTTGATTGGATTCGTTGTCATGCAGATGAAATGGTCGCTGTTGGAGAGGTTGGCCTTCCTTATTATTTAAGGCAAGAACATGCTATTGATGACCGTCCTTACGTGGTGCTATTAGAGCGTTTTATTGTTTTGGCAAAGGAACTTAACAAGCCGATTATCTTACATGCTGTCTATGAGGACGCTGCCATCGTATGTGATTTGCTTGAAAAGCATCAGTTTCATCAAGCTCATTTTCATTGGTTTAATGGGGATGAAACTGTAGTGAAACGCATGATTCAGCATGGTTATTTTATTTCCATCACCCCTGATTGTTTGTATGAAAAAGAAATTCAACAGTTGATTGAAACGTACCCTATTGAACTCATGATGGTAGAAACAGACGGTCCTTGGCCGTTTGAAGGTCCATTTACGAATAAGCGAACATCTCCGTGGATGATGCATTCGACGATTGAGGTGATCGCGCATATTAAGGGGCTGTCAACACAGGAAGCGGCTAAAATCATTAGTGAAAATACTAAGAACTTCTATCAGCTTTAATAGTTCTTCTGCATTAAAGTTAAGAAAAAAGCAGTATAGGGTACGAATTAGTCGTCCTTATACTGCTTTTTATGTTTTGAGTAATCATGCTCTAATTTTTCATTCTTTGTTTTTGTTACACGTTCATGTGTACTAAAGGAGATCGATTGTCGATTTTTTTCAACATCCTTGCCTACTGTCCGTTTAACATGCATTCGTTGCTTTTTAGCTTTAGATTGTGACATACATTTACCCTCCAATCCTTTCTAACATTATAGTAGCGAATAGGGGAGAAAAAGTAAAACCTCGTAAGCAAGATACTTACGAGGTTCTCATGGTATTAGTGAGATACGTCCTGTACAGAAATACCTGTGTTAGCTTTCACGTCTACTTCACGATATTTCGACTCATCACTTTCTTTAGATAGTAATGTGCCAATAAAGCCACCAAGGAAACCAAGTGGTACAGAAATTAAAGCAGGATTCGTTAACATGATTAATGGTTCACCAACGAAAATTGCCTTACCTTCAACTGGATTCCACACGTTTGGTGAAATAGCTACTAATACTAATGCTGAAATTAAACCTGTTAACATCGCTGTTACAGCACCAGCTGTATTAAAGCGTTTCCAATAAATTGTGTAAATGATAACTGGAAGGTTAGCAGATCCTGCAATACAGAATGCTAGAGATACTAAGAATGCAACGTTTAATGTTTGTGCACCAAGCGCTAATAGGATAGAAATAACAGCAATTGTAATCGAACCAATACGAGCTGCAAGAACTTGCTCTTTTTCTGTAATTTTACCCTTTTTAATAATTTGTCCATAAATATCATGTGATAGGGCAGATGCACCTGACAGTACAAGACCTGCTACTACTGCAAGAATTGTTGCGAATGCTACCGCACAAACAAATGAGAATAGAATATCGCCACCAAGTGCTTCTGCAAGAAGTGGGGCAGCCATGTTACCAGCAGCGTTTGCCGCGATAATGTCTTCTTTCCCAACGAATGCTGCTGCACCGAAACCTAAGAAAATAGTTAGAACATAGAAGATACCTACAATCCAAGTTGCCCAAATAACCGAAGAACGAGCTGTTTGTGCGTCTTTTACTGTGAAGAAACGCATTAAGATATGTGGTAGCCCCGCAGTCCCTAATACTAACGCAATAAGCATTGAGATAGTATCAAGTCCATCCGTATATTTTAGACCTGGGTTTAAATAAGCAGCACCACTATCAGTAGCTGTTGTCATTTCTTTGAACATTGTAGATATACTGAAGCCGAACTCTTTTAATACTAAGAACGAGATAATTACTGTACCTAACATTAAAAGACAAGCTTTAATGATTTGTACCCAAGATGTTGCAGTCATACCACCGAATAGTACGTAAGTTGTCATCATGAAACCAACGATTAATACGGCGATCCAATAGTCGATTCCTAAAAGTAATTGAATAAGTGCTCCTGCACCAACTAGTTGTGCAATCATGTAGAATAAAACAATTGTAATAGTGCTTAAAGCAGCTGTTCCACGTACTTTTGCGTTATTGAAACGCGCTGTAATCATGTCAGCTAATGTAAATTTCCCTAAGTTACGTAATGGCTCAGCTACGATGTATAACACCACTAAGTAAGCTACTAAATAACCAATAGAGAAGAAGAATCCGTCAAATCCAAATAATGCTACTGCACCAGCGATACCTAGGAAAGAGGCTGCTGATAGATAGTCACCAGCGATAGCTAGTCCATTTTGCCAGCCTGTTAAGCCACCACCAGCAGTGTAGAAATCACTTGCTGAAGATGTACGTTTAGAAGCCCACCATGTAATAACTAAAGTTAAACCAACAATGGCTACGAAGAAGAATATGGCTGTAAAGCTCATTCCATTACTCATAGGCGGCCACCTCCGTTTTCATATTCAGCGATGATCGCTTTTGCTTCTTTATCAAAACTGTTTGCTTTCGCTACATATAAATGACATAACCCCCATGTCATGATGAATAGCCCTGCAGAATAGATCCACACCCAAGTAATTTCCCCAAATGCCTTTTGGTGTAGAATTTCCGTGTATGATGTCAGAATTGGTAACATCATGTAGGCCAATAAAAATATGGCAGTTATAGACCAAAGAAAAGAGTTCTTTCTTCGTACAAGAGCCTTAAATGATTCTTGGTTAGCAATTGCATCATAGTCAATCACGACACCTTTTTTCGCTTGATTGTTCGCCATTAACATTCCCCATTTTGTGTATATTTTTTCTGCCTCAAGACTAAAATTTGCTAGTTTAGTGAATTCACATTTTCATTTTATGAAACAGTTCACAAAATTGCAATACATTTCAGAAAAATTATGTAAAAAAAATTTTTCTGAAAATAGTCCTAGGAGAGAAAAAATGGCACAAAGTCAAGGGTATAAAGGGTTTTAGAAAATTCAGATAAATAAATGAAGTAAAGAGAAATCTAGATTCTTGATAAAAAAAGGAGGGTAAATTTACAAAAAAATCTCGTTTTTTTTACTAAAAATAAACACTATTCACCTAGTGGAAATTGGATTTTTTCTGTTTTTTGGAAGAGGAATAGTATTGTTCGATAAATAAATTGGTAGATATCGAATAACAAAAAAGGCGAAAAACTCGACCAAAAATCGAATTTTTTGCCTATTTTTTTGCACTTTTTGAATTGAGATTCATTATAAGAGAGGTGTATAAATATTAATGAGAAATGTCCGATACTGACACACCCGTATTCGCTTTCACGCGAATTTCTTTATAAATACGTTCTGCCTCTTCCTGTGGTACTTTACTTGAAGAAAGAACTGTACCTAGATATCCAGCAACAAAGCCTAGAGGAATGGTAATGATAGCTGGAACCGCAAGTGGGACAAGTGGTTGTCCTACAAAGATTGCAGCACCTTCAACTGGGCTCCACACATTTGGTCCCATCGCTCCTAAAATTAAACAAGATACTAATCCTGTTACCATTGCCGTTACAGCACCTGTAGAATTAAATTTCTTCCAATAGATTGTATAAAGGATAACAGGTAGATTGGCTGAAGCACCGATACAAAAGGCAAAGGACACTAAGAATGAAACATTTAAGCTTTGAGCGAATAATGCAAGAATTATAGATACAATGGCAATCGAAATGGAGCCAGTACGGGCAGCTACCACTTGTTGCTTTTCTGTTAATTTACCTCCTTTCATGATTTCTCCATAAATATCATGAGATATCGCAGACGCCCCAGTTAACACTAAACCTGAAACAACGGCTAAAATAGTCGCAAACGCTACGGCACCGATAAATGCCATCAATACATCGCCACCTAAATAATGGGCAAGTAGTGGGGCAGCCGTGTTACCAGCCTTACTTTCAGCAAGAATTTGATCAAGCCCAACAAAGTTTAATGCACCAAACCCTAGGAAAATCGTTAATGAGAAGAAAATAGCTGTAATCCAAGTTGTCCAAGAAATTGATGCACGTGCTGTCTTGGCATCCTTGACTGTAAAGAAACGCATTAAAATATGAGGTAAGCCAGACGTTCCTAAAACTAAAGCCATCATCATAGAAACAGAATCAATAGTACTTGTGTATTTTATTCCGGGTACAAGGAATTCCTCACCATGATCTACGGCAATTGTGTCAAACATTTTCATAAGAGAGAAGTCAAATTTCACTAATACTAATACGGCTAAAAGACCTGTCCCAAATAATAATAAGCTAGCTTTAATGATTTGTACCCAAGAAGTCGCAGTCATTCCACCAAACAAAACATAAGTTGTCATCATAACGCCGACAATTAACACAGCAATCCAGTACTCAATTCCAAACAATAGTTTAATTAATGCACCGGCACCTACTAGCTGTGCAATCATATAAAGAATGACAATAATAATAGTGCCTGACGCAGCTACACCACGGATACGTTTTTCATTAAAACGAGCCGTTAACATATCTGCTAATGTATAGCGTCCTAAATTACGCATAGGCTCAGCAATGACATAAAGTAGCACTAAATTTGCCACTACATAGCCTACAGAGAAGAAGAAACCATCAAAACCTGTTAAGGCAATCGCACCAGACACCCCAAGGAAAGCTGCGGCAGATAAATAGTCACCAGCAATCGCAAAGCCATTTTGCCACCCCTTTAAACCACCACCAGCTGTATAGAAATCAGCTGCAGAGGACGTACGCATTGCTGCAATATAAGTAACCACAAGTGTTAAGCCGACAATAGCTAGAAAGAAGCCGATAGATACAATGTTCATTTATTTTCTCCCTTCGCATGATATTCTTCGAGCACAGCAGCTGCAGCTTTATCGAATGAAGCCGCTTTTTTTACATATACTGTACAAAGCACAATGGTCATGATAAATAAGCCTGCGGAATATACCCATACACCCGTAATATTTCCGAAGAATTTTTGTTGTAGTACAGGCTGGAAGGCAAGGATCGGTAGCAAGATATAAAGGATTAGAAACACTGCAGTAATCGAGAAAAGAAACGTATTTTTCTTTTTCACAAAGCTATTAAACGATTCCATTGCCTCTATTGCATGATAATCAATAGACTGAGCCTGTTTTTTTGTTGAAACGTTCACCATTATTATTCCCCCTAAGGTTATATATTTCTGTTTCAAACGACATATTTCTTTTTCGCTCGTCGTTATATTCACTTATTTTATGAGGGAGAATCTTATAATGCAATACTAAATTTTAAGTTTTTATAATTTTTAGTCACTTTAAATCATAGGAAATAATGTAGAAATAATAAGGAATTGTTAGAAAAAAATGTATAAAAGAGAGAATGAATTTTTATTGAAATAATATTATTAAAATAGTTTGTTGTTAATAAAGGTGAATGTAGAAGAAAATAATAACCTAAAAGAGAATATTGTGTTTTATATTATTTTAAGATTAAATTTTGCATAGGATCTAAAGGTGGATAATTGTGTTATATAACAATTATCTGATGCCTTGGGAAATAACAAAAAATAATAAAAAAACTTCTAAAAAATTTTTTTAAAAATAAGTTTTGTTTTAAAGATTTCACATGATAATATACCAAAAAAAGTTAATGTTCACAGGTTACACAAAAAGCGATCTGTAAGTAAGTTCATTATCTTGTATTTAGCTTGTATTATGAATAAAATAAGGTGATGAAATGAAGGGAAGTGGGGCAACTCAAATGAAAAAGAAAAGTATACTGCTAGTTTTAGTTTTAGCCTTAAGTAGTATTTTAGCTGCTTGCGGAGGTTACAAGTTTGAGCCAACGTTAAATCTTGAGGTTCAAGATTTTACAGTAACCAATCAAAAAAATGAACAAGTACGCCTCGATGATCTGAAGGGAAAACCGTGGTTAGCCATGTTTATTTTTACAAACTGTACGACCATTTGTCCGCCAATGACATTTAATATGACAGAGGTCCAACAGGCACTTCAGGATGAGGGTTTAGAGGATTATAAAATTGTCGCCTTTAGTGTAGATCCAGAAGTGGATAAGCCAGAAGTATTAACGAATTACTTAAATACGTATAATGTTGTGGATGACAGCAAATGGCAGTTGTTAACAGGCTATCAACAAAAATTCATTGAACAATTCGCACGTAAATCATTCAATTCATTAGTTAAAAATGATCCTAACTCAGACCAAGTCATACATATGTCAAACTATTATTTAGTAAACGCAGATGGCACAGTTGTCAAAGACTATGATGGCGCGACAAACGTACCAGTAGAAACTATTGTTGGAGATATGAAAGCTCTTATAAAAGAAAGCAAATAACGCAGAGGTCCATGTGACTTCTGTGTTTTTTTATTGTCATAAGGGAAGAGTATAAGTTATTGACCTTCTCACTTTGATTCGTCTCGATTTTCTTTCTCAATATTGCAAAGAGTACACCATTACGATATTGTTGTTTTCAGTTATCGTTCATTAACTTAAACTATTGAACTAATGAAATAAAGGAGGCTTCGAAATACATGAATAAACAGGACCAGCTTTCCATGATTAAGGACGACTTTATGAATTGTCAAAAGGTTCTATTGGCGATTGGTGATGAAACCCGACAATCAATTTTATTGGTTTTAATGGGAACAGATTGTCAAATTGGATTGCGTGTAGGAGAAATCACGGAACAAACACATCTTTCTCGACCGGCTGTGTCACATCATTTAAAGATTTTACGAGATGCTGGTGTTATTTTAATGCGAAAAGAAGGTACAAAAAATTTTTATTATATAGATATACGTACAAAATTAGGGTTATTAAAAAATCTTGTCTTAGATATCGAGACATTGTTAACGGAATATTATTGACGATAGATGATTTGGAGGAATAAACAATGAAAGCAATGGTGATTGATCGATATGGTAAAGCCCCAATGAGGTTGGCAGAAATGCCTACACCTGAAATTAATGAATTTGAGGTACTCGCTGAAATTCATGCAGCTAGTATTAATCCAATTGATTTCAAAATACGTGATGGAAAGGTGAGGCTGTTAATACAATATAAAATGCCTCTTATCCTTGGCAATGATTTTTCCGGTGTTATTGTAAAAGTAGGCAAAAAAGTAACTCGTTTTAAAGTTGGGGATGAAATATATGCGCGCCCAAGGAAAAGTAAAATTGGTACCTTTGCAGAATATATCTCCATTCATGAAGATGATATCGCCCTAAAGCCTAAAAATTTGAGCTTTGAAGAAGCTGCTTCGATTCCACTAGTAGGATTAACCTCATACCAAGCCTTACATGACATCATGCAATTACAAAAAGGTCAAAAGATATTAATTCATGCTGGCTCTGGTGGTGTTGGAACATTTGCAATTCAACTGGCAAAAGCAATGGGTGCCACAGTTGCTACAACGGCAAGTGAAGCTGGTGCCAATTTAGTGACCTCGTTAGGTGCAGATAAAGTGATAAATTATAAGAAAGAAAACTTTGAAGCTATTTTAAAAAATTACGATGCTGTCTTTGATACGCTTGGAGGAAAGACACTAGAAAAGTCTTTCAAAATTATTAAGAATGGTGGAAATATTGTAACCGTATCAGGCAGGCCAAATGCCCGCTTCGCCAAGGAATATGGTTCAGGATGGTGGAAAACCTTGTTATTTTCAGCAGCAAGTCGTAAGTTGACTGCACTGGAAAAGAAACATCATGCTCAATACTCATTTTTATTTATGAAGCCAAGTGGCGATCAATTGCGTATTATTGCTGATTTGATTGAGTCTGGTAGCATCAAACCAGTTATTGATAGAACTTTTTCATTTGAAGAAGCAGAAAAGGCTATGAAATATGCGGAATCTGGTAGAGCTAAAGGGAAGATCATAGTAAAAATTAAATAATATCATGTTCTAGCAAATGTTTCGTTTGTACAAACATGCCCTTCACGGTTTACGTTGTTAATTGTTTATTAGAACATATGTAGGCTGGAGAAGGGCTTTCTTTATGATATTGCTTCACTTGCCCAGAAATTTCTGAAAAAACAAAAAATGATGTTGACTTATGATAATCGTATTTTGTATTATGTATACATAAAACATAAAGAGTTTAAACCATTCATATAAATTCAATTTTTTAATTTCGTATGGTAAAGACTTAATAAAAAGGATGGATTATTATGGAAGGGGCACAATTAAAGCCGATTGAAAAAGAAAAAACAACACAGGACAAAGTGTATAAAGAAATTAAAAAAGCTATTTTATACGGTGGTATAACTAGTGATGAAATTTTTACAGAAGTTCAATTAGCCGAAAAATTAAATACGTCAAGAACGCCGGTAAGAGCTGCTCTTCAAGACTTGATAAAGGAAGGCTTACTTGTTTCTGTTCCAAGAAAAGGAATGACTGTGAAAAAACTTACCGAGGATGAACAAAAGGAAGTCTTTTTATTAAGAAGTGCAATTGAAGTAGAGGCAGTAAAAAAACTAATACAGATCATTACATCTCCTGATCAATTAAAATCACTAAAGCTAATTGTGGAGCAACAGGAAGAGGCGCTGCAAAATGATGATGCGATTCGTTTTATTGGACTCGACCATGAATTCCATCTATCACTTACAAAGTTAGCTAAATTTACTATTATGGAACAAATGCTGACGAATCTTCATAATCTAACACAGCTTATGGGTTTAAGAGCTGTTAGGCAGCCAGGACGAATGAAAAGTGTGCTAGAGGAACACCAACAAATTATTCAAGCTATAGAGGAAAAAAATCCTGACGCAGCTTCTGAAATGATTTTACATCATTTAGAAAAGACGAAAGAAACGTTAATGGTTATGGATAATTCCTAATAGCCATTAATGCTTTGAAGGGAGGTGTTAAAGGAAGTTACTACTGACTAGAGTCACTTCAAATTATTCAATTAGGGAATATCTAATCCTATTTTTTATTTTATTGAAAGCGCTTGCGGTGAAGTCTATATTAAATTATTGTAATTTTTAGAATTATTTCAGGAATCAATGTATACACAATACAGTATACAAAATACTTGATGGGGGTATTGATTGTCTGAAAGATTGTCTCTTTAACATCTATATAGTTAACACATTGGGAGGAATGAAAGATGGTTAGAACAAGTCAAGAGTATTTACAAGCATTGAAAGATGATAGAGCGATCTACATAAATGGAGAAAGAGTGAGAGATGTAGCGACTCATCCTGCTTTTAAAGGAATTACAAATACAATTGCTGGTTTATACGATTTAGCATTAGATGAATCACAAAATATGCTTTATAAAACTGAGGATGGAACGCTAGCAAATAAAATCTATATGATCCCCAAAAGTCGTGAGGAATTAAAGGAACGTAGATTGGCCATTTCTAAATGGTCTGAAGCAACTTGTGGATTTGTTGGCAGAAGTCCAGACCATGTCGCTAGTTTTTTAGCTTCATTTGCCAGTTCACCAGAAGTATTTGAACGTGGGGGAAAAGGTTTTGGAGAAAATGTGTTAAATTTCTATAAACATGTTCGAGATCATGATTTATATGTAACCTATGTTATCATTCCACCACAAATTGACCGAAGTAAAGCAGCTCATGAGCTAGAAGATAAATACCTCCCTGTAGGCGTTTATGAAGAAAAAGAGGATGGAATTGTAGTAAGAGGCTCTCAAATGCTTGGTACAGCTTCAGCCGTATCAGATTACTTATTTGTAAGCTGTCTTACGCCACTACGTCCTGGTGATGAAGACTATGCTTTATCCTTTGTCTTACCGATTAATGCAAAAGGGTTGAAATTTTATGCGAGACCTAGTTACGCTGAAAAATCACCAAGCACATTTGATTATCCTTTGTCTTCTCGCTTTGATGAAAGCGATTCGTTAGTTGTTTTTGATGATGTATTTATTCCATGGTCACATATTTTTGTCTACAAAAATATTGATATTGTAAGGGCCCAGTTCCATGAAACACCAGCTCACGTTTTAGGCAATAATCAAGCACAAATTAGATTTAGTAACAAATTAAAGTTTTTAATTGGTGCAGCACGTAAAGTGACAGCAATGAATGGTATTGATAAAATCCCTTCTGTTCAAGAAAAGCTAGGTGAATTAGCATCTATTGCAGCATCTGTAGAAGGTAATTTATTAGCTTCAGAATATAATTGTACGATTGATAAAAATGGGGTAGCTCGACCAGATCCACGTTTCCTTTATGGTGTAGTTGGTCAGCAGGATATTATTTATGCATCTACTATTCGAATTTTAAGAGAGCTTTGTGGTGGAGGTGTTTTACAATTGCCTTCCTCATATAAAGAAATGATCAATCCTGATACGAAAGATGATATATACCAATATATCCGTTCAACAGGGGTTGGTGCGGAAGAGAGAATCAAATTATTTAAGTTAGTATGGGACATTATTGGTTCAGAATTTGGTGGTAGACATCAACAATACGAATTGTTCTATAATGGAGCACCATTTGTAACGAAAGGCTACGCATTTAGAAATTACGGCTATGAAGAGCCAGTAAAAATGGTGGAAACATTTTTAGAAAGTTATTCTCTTCCTACTCAAGTCGAGGAACTAGTTTAGGAAATATTGAGAAAAGGAGGTTGAAAATATGAAGATTGCTTCCATCCAAATGGAGATTAAAGAGAATGAATCTAAAATCGCCCGTATAGATCGTGTGGAATCCATGATTGATAAGTTAAAAGGTCAAGATTTAATTGTGCTACCTGAAACATGGGCTACGGGATACTTTGCATTTGATCGATATGTTGATGAATCAGAGGAAATAAATGGAGATTTTGTCCAACGATTCTCTTCAAAGGCAAAAGAAGTTCAATCCTATCTTTTTGCGGGCAGTTTCATAGAAAGAAATAATGGAAAATTTTATAACACAAGTGTTCTATTTTCTCCTGATGGGGACCTAATAGGGACGTATAGAAAAATTCACCTATTCCGCTACGGTTCCCATGAAGGGAAAATCCTTACTAGAGGTAATGAAATCACTGTAGTTGATACAGATTTTGGGAAGGTTGGATTATCAACTTGCTATGATTTACGATTCCCTGAATTATATCGTGCACAGGTAGATTTAGGAGCAGAGCTACTTCTTGTTACATCCGCTTGGCCACATGCTAGATTAGAGCATTGGAAAATATTTAATACAGCTCGAGCATTAGAAAATCAATGTTTCTTAATTTCGAGTAATTGTGTAGGCAATACGCATGGCGTTCATTTAGGCGGACATAGTCAAGTGGTCGATCCTTGGGGAATTGTAATGGCAAGTGGAGGAGATGAAGAATAAAAACAGAAATTGATCCTTCTCAAATTGCGCACATTCGTGATGTTTTCCCTAATTTAAAGCATCGAGTTTTAGACAGACAGGAGGAGTACATTTGATGAATATTATCGTTTCAGGAAAGAGCATGGAGGTTACACCTAAACGCCTGCTTATTGCTGGCTATACAGGAAAAGATCAGGCATCTGTAAAAAAACATATTGATGAATTAAAAGCGATTGGCGTTCCAGCACCACCTCAAGTGCCGATGATTTACGATGTTTCAACAGATCTTATTACGACAAGCTCAGCTATTTCAGTAGTCAAAGAAACGAGTAGTGGTGAGGCTGAAGTCGTTATTATGAATGTGAAAGGACAATGGTATGTAGGACTAGGCAGTGATCACACGGATCGTGAGCTTGAAAAAGTCTCCATCCAAAAATCCAAACAGGTTTGCAGCAAGCCTATTTCATCACAATTTTGGTTACTGGATGACATTGCAAGTCGCTGGGATGACATTGAAATGAGAAGTTGGATGCTGGTGAATGGCGTGAAACAGGAATATCAAACGGGAACACTTGGTGAGTTCCTACATCCAAAAGATTTACTAACTATTATTGAAGACCGTGGATATTATTGTGAGGATATGATGATATTTTGTGGCACCTTACCAATTGTTACTGGAGAATTTATATACGGTGACGGTTTTTCAGCAGAATTATATGATCGTTTAACTGACCGAAAAATCGAATTAGATTACAAGGTTCATATTTTAGCAGATGCGGAGGTCGTTTGACATGGGAAAACCAGATATTGATGTGCTTATTAAACCAGAGCATGAATTTGTTAATTATAAAACGTTTGAGACAGTTGCTTCAAAAACGGTAGAAGGCTCCTCACAACGAATTATCGCAAAGATTCCGGGTACTGAAGTGGCAACACGTATTCTGGAATTAGGCGCAGGGGTAGATACGTCCCCAGATGGCGTACAAGTTCATGATTTCTGGGAAGAGTTATATATTATGGAAGGGTCGTTAATTGATTTACGCCTGAATAAGGAATTTTCAGCTGGTATGGTAGCATGTCGTCCACCTGGAATGGAGCATGGTCCGTGGAAATCACCAAACGGCTGTAAAATTTTCGAGGTTCGTTATTATGCGAATCAGGAGAAAGAAGAGCATGAATTTGTTGACTATAAAACGTTTGAGGCTATTCCTTCAAAAACGGTAGAAGGCTCCTCACAACGAATTATCGCACAAATTCCAGGTACTGAAGTAGCAACACGTATTCTTGAACTAGGTGCAGGGGCAGACACTTCCCCAGATGGTGTACAAGTTCATGATTTCTGGGAAGAATTATACATTATCGAAGGATCCTTAATCGACTTACGCCTGAATGAGGAATTTTCAGCTGGTATGGTAGCATGTCGACCTCCTGGCATGGAGCATGGACCTTGGAAATCACCAAATGGCTGCAAAATTTTTGAAGTTCGCTACTACTCAAATAAAGAGTAAGCATAGAAGAGAAGCTAATTAGATGGGGTGAAGAATCTCATCTAAAATGCCTCTGGTCAACACCTACACTTTTTATTGTCCTTTAATGTATACACAGTACAGTATACATTTATATAACTTGTAAGGAAGGTGAAGCAAAGTGGAAGTTTTGTATTTAACACATCCATTGAACGGGCATGTTGCCATTCAAGAACCACATGTGATGGCTTTAGGTTTTTTCGATGGCGTTCATTTAGGTCACCAATATTTATTACAGCAAGCAAAGAAAGTAGCTAATAAAAAAAAGTTAAAATTGTCAGTAATGACTTTTCATCCTCATCCTAGTGAAATTATTAAATGTGAAACAGATAGAAAATATATTACCCCGTTATCTTCTAAACTTGAAGAAATGTCTCAATTCGGTGTTGATAGAGTTTTGGTAATGGAATTCACATTGCTTTTCGCTTCACTTCCTGCAAGTGAATTTATTAATCAATATATAATCAATCTCCATGCTACACATGTTGTCGCGGGTTTTGACTTTACCTTTGGTTGTAAAGCGCAAGGAAATGTAGATTTTTTACGAAAGGCTAGTTTATCCAATCCCTTTGATGTAACGGTCATCCCCAAAAGAATTACGAATGATAACAAGATAAGCTCAACGTTGATTAGAGAATTAATAAGTGAAGGTGATGTTCACTTAGTTCCCTATTACTTAGGAAAGCATTATGAAATAAAGGGAAGCTCCCATTACCCAAAAGATCTGTTTATCTGTCAGCAGTTGAATAGTATGGAGTTTCATATTCAAGAGAAATATGTGATGCCAAAACCAGGCTTGTATAAAGTTGAAATAGCTTATGGAGATAGAACCATTCAAGGCTTTTTAAAACATAGTGGCTCCAATGATTCCAGGGTAGAACTGAATAGTAATAAACTAGATAGGCTAAAAGAGGGAAATCATCAAGAAATGACTGTACAATTTTTTAACAAGGTCGCTTATATGGATAGTATCCCTATTTGGAATTAAAGTTTAACTACAAAATGGTATTAAAAATCAAATAGTTGGGGGAATGTGATGAATGGGAAATGAAAAATCAACTGCAAGTTCCCGAAAAGTATTATTTGCTAGTTTAGTAGGCAGTACGATTGAATTTTACGATTTCTTTCTTTATGGTACTGTGGCAGCACTTGTTTTCAATAAATTGTTTTTCCCAAGCCATGATCCGTATGTAAGTTTGTTACTCGCTTATGCATCCTTTGGTGTCACATTTTTTATTCGACCTCTTGGCGGCCTGATTTTTAGTCATATGGGTGATAAGTTCGGAAGGAAAAATACCCTTGTCGTTTCATTACTATTAATGGGCATATCCACAGTATGTATAGGCTTGCTCCCAACCTATAGTACAATTGGAATTTTTGCACCTATTCTGCTTGTGTTTTTAAGACTTCTTCAAGGTATTGCAGTTGGTGGAGAATGGGGAGGAGCTGTTCTCTTAGCAGTAGAAAATGCACCAAAACAAAAGAGAGGTTTCTATGGCAGTTTCCCCGCGATGGGAATTCCTCTTGGTATGTTACTTGGTACAACGGCTATTTCAATCGTCAGTTTACTACCAGAGGCTCAATTCCTTTCGTGGGGCTGGAGACTGCCTTTTCTACTAAGCGCAGTTCTAGTAATTACTGGTTTTTGGATACGCCGTGGCATAGAAGAAACATCAGCATTCAGTGAAGAAAAGCAAAAAGGTAATGTGGTAAAGGTTCCGCTTTTTGAAACAATACGTTACCATTGGAAAGCCGTCTTCATTTCATTGGGGGCAAAATGTGTGGAAGTAGGTCCATTCTATCTTTTCACAACCTTTTTTATCTCCTATGCGACAGAGCACATAGGCTTTTCGAGGACTACCGCATTAAACATTATAACTGCTGCAACCATTGTGACGACATTTTGTATTCCAATCATGGGGAAAATATCAGATGTATTGGGGCGTAAGCGCCTTTTCATGATGGGAGCAGCTGGAATCGCAGTCTTTTCTTTCCCTTACTATTATTTATTATCAACACAATCAACATTTTGGGCTTATGCCGCTGCCATTATAGGTTTAGGAATTCTCTGGTCTTCTATTGCCAGTATCATTGGCACCATGTTTACAGAGATGTTCAGTACAAATGTTGGGTATACAGGCATTACACTTGGTTATCAAGCAGGGTCCGCATTGTTTGGTGGAACTGCACCTATGATTGCTACAGTTTTGCTAAGTACTTATCATAACTCTTGGATGCCACTCGCTCTATTTATTGCGATCCTTTCTGTTGCTTCTTTTATCTCTGTAACATTTTTACGCAAAACGCCAGTGATGGAGGAGAGCCTAGTAGATCAATCACTACCACAGAAAGAACTAGTTGTTAAATAGCAGAATCCACGATCTATAGTCTGAATATTTAATTATTTAAGAAGGTTAAAATACGAAAAATTTTGAGGAGGAAATCATATGATGGACGATAGAACATTTAGAAATGCAATGGGGAAATTTGCTACTGGGGTGACAGTTATTACAACAGTTATGGATGGGGAAGCACACGGTATGACGGCTAATGCATTTATGTCCGTTTCGCTTGACCCTAAACTGGTCTTAATATCCATTGGTGAAAAAGCAAAAATGCTAGATAAAATTAATACTACAGGAAAATTTACAGTTAACATTTTATCAGAGGAACAAAAAGATCTATCGATGCATTTTGCAGGACAAATAAAAGAAGAGCGTGCGATTGATTTTGATTGGGTAAATGAACTACCTATTATTAAAAATGCATTAGCTAGCATCGTATGTAATGTCCATAGCAAACAAATAGCTGGAGATCATACACTCTTTATTGGGGAAGTAACGGATATTGTGATGAACGATGGCGCACCTCTTGCATTCTTTGAAGGCAAATACAGCAAAGTTAGTCAGCCAATAAGCTTATAATATTAGAAACCATCGTTTGGAGGATATTTCTTTAAACGATGGTTTTATTCTTTATGGTAGAATAGATGAAACTATCAATTCTAAAGAGGTATTCGGAATGAAAATTGCTATAATAGCTGATGTCCATGGAAATAAAGATGCTTTACAAGCTGTACTAACAGATATTCAGAACCGAGGAATTACAACTATCTATAATTTAGGAGATAGCTTGTATGGCCCGTTATTCCCATTGGAAACGTATAATCTTTTAAGGAAACCAAATATTCAGAGTATTAAAGGGAATTGTGATCGAATTTTATTAGAACAGGACACGTCTAATTCGACAGTGCAATATGTACAGAATTTATTAACGGAGGAGCTTAGAACGTGGATCACAAATTTACCTACTTATTTACAAACAGATAATTTCTATTTCTGTCATGGTACACCGACAAATGATGAAATATATTTATTAGAGGAAATAAGCTCTAATGGATCAGTCCTTAAAAAACCGGAGAAGATTATGGATCTAGTAAGTGATATTCCACAAAAGCTTATTTTTTGTGCACACACACATATACCAAGGGTTGTTTATCTTCCAAATAATAAAATCATTATTAATCCTGGAAGTGTTGGATTACCAGCTTACGAGGATGAATTACCGATCTATCACAAAATGGAATCAGGCTCACCATTTGCTAATTATACAATAGTGACAAAACAAAATGAAGATTGGCTAATAGAGCAATTACATATTCCATATAATGCTAATGAAGCCATTAGCGCAAGCCAGAAAAATGGTCGTTTAGATTGGGCTAGAGCACTGAAAACAGGAAGAATTTAAGCAGGGATTTTTCTCTTTTTTTATTCATTCATAAAAACGTATCGAGTTAAATAACTCAATACGTTTTTTGTATCTTTAAGTAGTTATTTGCATTTAATTACTTCAATATATCTGTACATGCCACGTAACATAACAGGGTCATCCTTTATCATTTTGAGCCTTTGTTCATTTTGCTTAAACAATTCCTCAAAACTACGCCCAATATCGGTTCCTAGGATGCTTATAAATGGTCTAATTAGTTTTTTTATAAATGAGATTTTTTGATTTTTAGGTGCGAACTTATCAAAAATTAAAATTCTCCCGTCTTGTTTCAAGACTCGAATCATCTCTTGCATGCATTTATTATCATCTGGAACGACAGAAAGAATCAAACTCGCTACGATATAGTCAAATGATTCATCTTCAAAAGTCATTTTTTGAGCATCCATTTCTAACAACTTAATTGAAGAGTGCTCGAATTTACGTTTTGCTTTAGCTAGCATGTCAGGAGAATAATCAATTGCTGTAATATCATATTTTTCATAATTGATTAACTCTAAATCAGCACCAGTACCAATACCTACATACAAGATTTTTTGTTTGCTTTGAAAAGGTACTTCTTGAAAAATCCTTTTTCTTGTCTTTAAAAACATACCTGCATTAAAAAATTGATCGTAGAAGGTAGAGCCAATTTTGTAAATAATCTTATTCCATGTATTATTCAATATGCTATCCCATCTTTCAACAGTGATTGGGTTCTAAAATCATTTTCGGAAGGCATAAAAAGGGTAGGGAATTATGCCTTTATTATTCCTTTAAATAACTCTGTACAAATAGAAATAAATCAGAATCATGTTCTAAAATATATTGTTTCAAATTCTTATGATACTGGTTAATTCCAATGATATTTCTTTCATAATCAAACATGATTGTAAACGATTCTTCCGGATTAGTTGAACTGACTATAATAACAGCATCCTCATTAAAAGCAGGTCTATTAGGAATTATCTTCTTTTTCATCTCGAGACTACCTAATATTGAGCTAAGTCGTTCTGTTTCCTCTGGTTCAAGATAATACGATTGCTCTCTTGTATCTGTAATTACAACAATAATGTCACTAGGATTTAATTCAAATATAGCGTCATTAAAAAAATGGCTGTCTACGGTAAACAACATTATTAGCAAAATTACAACTAGGATTATTAACGAAACCCAAATTATTCTTTGTTTTCGAATGCTATTGCCTCCTAATTTTTAAAATGAATAGAACCAATATAAACTAATTATATAATTATATGACAATCGAAGACGATTTTCTATTGGGTTGAAATAAAATTACTATCGGTTGAACGAGCTATATTATGGTTTTAAAATGAAATATTTATCTGAATAAAAAATATGGTAGTATCAAAAATATTTGAAGGAGTGCTTAATAATGGATAAATAAATATAAGATTTATCCAAAATCAGAAAGAATAACTGCAGTTTTTTATTATTAACTGTGTTTAGTTTGGTGGTTTTATGATAGACATACGACAGGTAATTTTGATAAGGTTAGCGAATATTAAATAAGGGGAAAAGCAGAACAAGTAAAAGCAATTAAATTCTGGATTTGACTCAGTAAATTGAAATATCGATGGTTTATTAGTGATTAAATTTAATAAACGGTTACTTAAATTATTTTGGGGTATTATTAAATAAGTGATGATTTTTTTAGATTCTGTCTCACTATTATCAGTATACTTTTCAATGAAACATAACTTCCTATAATTTATATTATGTAAACTAAAATTATTTGGCGTGAAGGAGGGTTTGGATAAGTCATGTGAATGATAATTCCCTTTTTGTATATGGACAAGAATCTACAGACAGCTCATTTTTTAAAATACATGATGGAAATACCCGAAGTATAATATAAATTGAAACTTTATATCAAAAGCTACTTTCTTCTTTGTGATTTTAAGCATATCTTTGCCAATACTTAGTGATATAATTTCCAACGCAGTAACACCAACTCTTTCAACTTACTTGATTTAAATATCAAATTTAATTAAAAGGATAATTTTGATTACATTTGAGTTTACCTATAACTTTCAGATTCAATTTAATTAATTCTTATACCAGGCATATGTATGATTAACTACTTATAATAAAAAACATGGAAGTTCATTATAATTTATCCTGAAGAACGATACTAAATAACCAGTCGTCAAATATATTTCGACAACTGGTTAAGTGTATACATTTTCGACTGTAAGATATTACACGCTTTGTATTTAACCCATACTCTCTGTGCTATTACTACTATTTTGTATTACCAAATTAGCCGTTTCACTCGGATGGTTAAGAGGAAAATGATGACCATATGGAACAAAATCAACCTTACCAAGATGCGAAGGAGCAGAATAGCCTCTGTCATAATCCCCCCAAATAATGTGAAGATTATACTTTGTTACTTCATTGAAATCACCTTGAATGGTTTTCGATAGTAAACTGTTAAGCTGAACCGTTGTATTAAGCTGAACCGTTGTATTTAAAATTCTAGGAGAAGTAAAACTTTTACTTATTTTTTCAATATAATGTTCAGGGATACTCTCCGTACTTTCAAATAATCCATTACTTAATAAATAACGCTCTATCAAATTAGTAGTTGCTAACTTCAATGTCCATTTGTTTATAAATTGAGGAAGATTTATCGATTTAGCATTTTTTTTAGCAACAGGTGGCTGAAGTAAAGTTATTGTATACTTCTTATCTATGTACTTTTGTACTATTGCTTCCAAAAGAATATATGCACCAAATGAATGGCCAATTAGATGTGCACCATTAGTAGCTTTCTCCAATAACTTTTTTAATACATTCAAATAGATATTTAAAAGATTTTTTTCTCGTTTAAAAGGAGAACGTCCCAAACCTGGAAGGTCCATGATCCATACAGGTCGACCCGTTTTTTCATGAAGCTCTTTCCCTAAAGGAAATAAATCCTCTCCATCACTTAATAAACCATGTAATAAAATAAACGGTTTACCCTCTCCGTGTAATTGGTAAAGGGTATTGTTATCGCATAATGTTCGCTCAAATAAATGATGATGCTCACCATTTTGATACATCAATCGATAATCCAGATCAGCTACTACGGCAGGGAAAAAGTTCATGACACTCATCTTCTTAAACCAATCTCCCCCCTCATGGTTTTCACCGAACCATTTGAAAATGTTCGTTTTGTGATAAAATTCAGTCCATCAGAAGGAATGTTTGTTATTTTACTTACTCCACTTTTCATTATTGTTTTCATAAGTGGCATTGGAACAGAGATTTTTGGTGCCCTCATATTCATACTTTCCGACATAACACTTAATAATTCAGCAATGTTCGGATCGTTCTCTTTGTCATCAACAAGTGTATATGTTTGAATAGCCGGCTGCTCCAATTTGAAAACCTGCACAATAAACTTCGCAAACTCATCGTTTGAAATCAGTGGCAACCTATATCCCTTACCTCCAGGAATCACTGGCATGAGCCCTCTTCGCATACTTGTCACAAGCAAACCTAATCCTGCTATCTGCTCTGTACTCCCTGTTTTACTACTTCCAACCACAGTTGGCGGATTAATGACAGACAGCGGATAACCTACTGCTGATGCCTGTTGACGGATATAAAGATCTGCTAAAAATTTTGTTTTCTCATATGGATTTTTTATTTTTAAAAATTTGTTTCCTTCTTTGAATACATCTATCGCAATCTTGCTATTTTTATCATCAAAGGGACTCATATAGCCTACAACATGAATAAATTGCTGCAAGCCCTTCAATTGATGAATACTTTTAGCGAATTCACTAATGTGTTTGGCGCCATTCAAAAATACAGAAGTTGCCTCTTTGGTTGTCGCTTGAATATCCATGGAGCCTCCTGCGTGAATAATCACATCCGTTTTCAATACCCTCTCCTTATCTTCAGCACTTAGACCTAAGTCTATTTTCGTCAAATCACCTTCAATAAAGTGCATAACTGCCTCTTTTAAGATGCCTCTTTCTTGAAAAATGCGTGTTGCTTTACTTTTCGACCTCACTAAAAGAAGAATGTTCACATCCTCTTTGACTAATTCATTCACTAATTGCTTTCCAATAAATCCTGTTCCACCCGTTAAAAATACTGTTCTCATAAAAATCCTCCTAGTAGTACTGCGTAGTACTAATTTGGTGTAAAAAAAATGCTTCTTTTACCGAAGCAAGTTAAACAAATGATCTGCTGTTTTCATGATTACAGTTGCATCCTCCAGTGTTTCTGAAATAAATAGCGCTCCTTCAAGATTTGTAATAAAAAGAGATGCAACCTCGTCAATATTTATTGTCTTTCTAAATTCACCATTCTCTACCCCTTGTTTAAGGAATAGAGAAACTTTCGTTTGTAAGCCTTTAAAAAAAAGACCTATTTTTTCTTTTACTTTTGTGGCATTTGTAGGACTTTGAATATAAAGGGTAATAAATGGACAGCTCCCCTTATATTCTCTCGTCTGAACTCCTTGTGATATTTGCTTTAAAAACAATTTGATACGATCTTCAACTAATAATTGGTTTTGAGATAGTAAGTCATCTATTGCAGATTGATACATTTCAATCCAATAATCAACGACCCCTTCCAACAATTCTTCCTTATTAGAGAAGTGATAATACACATTAGACTTTGAAACTTTGCTTACACGAACTAATTCATCCATGCTTGTATAAGCAAACCCTTTTTCTAAAAATAATGTTGCAGCTACTTCAATCACACGTTTTTGATTCATTAATTTTATCCTTGTCATAATTAGTACTGTACAGTACTATAATAGGCGTTGTCAATTATTTTTGTTAGTTTAATAAAAAATCGATCAAAAAGCTGTTCTGTATCCACTAATTCGTAAATGCGAACACCGAGTGCGCCACGTGCTACTAATGCATCTTTTTCTTCGCCACCAGAGGCTTCTTCTCCAGCTTTTTTACGCATATCCACACTAGCTTTATTGCTGGATTTTCTGTTTGTAATTCTGCAAGTGCCAATAAGGTATTAATATCCGAATGGCCACTACCGATAACTACAATTTTCTTATTAGCATATCTTTAAGTATTCGTATTAATGTCTGGGATACCACACTTATATTGCCTAGCCTCCAGAATTCCTCCTAAGTGTCTTTTTCAGTTTTTTACTTAGAATATTTACTTTTGATTGGTTCAGGTAATTCATTTAACTGTATCTCCTGCCAATAGGTCACACCCCGAAATGATGCAACATACAATTCTAAATATGCACCTTTTCGTAATTGCTTGCTACTGTTAAAGGTAAGAATCTTCTTTTTGCCACTTTCATCAAAGGCTTCTAACGTGTATTTATATCTTTGATTATCGCCTAACTTTTCACCGTTATCGTCATTGCCTATCATAGTATAAAAACGAGATTTCCCTTCAGGATTATCAGGAATAAGCTTATGTGGATTATAGAAGAAGATAGAAAATGCAACAATAACTATTAGACCAATGCTAATACCTAATATAGACTTTTTCATGTTTCCACTTCCTTTTAATTGTTTAAGCAACGACATCCTTCTTTCGCATCCATTGGATTGCTAATAAACTAATGACAATAATGTATAGTAAATTAGTAATTAAAAATAAAACATAATCACTCTGGGAAGAAAAACCTGATTGACTTAGTACTCCCAACCCCATAGTTAGTAAAGAATAGGGAAAGAACATTCCTAAATCCAATACATACAAGCCCAAGCCCAAAAAAGTGAAGCATAAGCCAATACCAATAGGAACTGCGAAACTACGAAAGCGCATCGAAAGAGACAATTGCAAAGCACTAATTGTAAGACTAGCTATCAAGCCTTGAGTGAACCATTCAAATAATTCACTAGGAAGTGCAGAGGTTAGCCCTAACAGTTTTCCTCCAATAAGGTACAAAAGAAAAAACAAAACTTGAATAAAAATTAGCTGTACACCGACAACTAGCATCTTAGATAAAAAAATACTAGCTGCCGATACTGGAGCGGTCATCATCATATTCCAGTTTTTATTTAAATGCTCTAATCTCCACATATACGCACAGCTAATAGAAATAAGTACGGGAAAGAAAAATTCTCCGTAAAATAAACCCACCTGTGACCACAAACTATACCATTCTTTCGCCAATACACCTTGATTCATATAAAAGTTGGCACTCCCAATCAATACGCTTATTATTGGAAGAGTCATTAGTATTATCCATATACGGGAATGGCGTAATTTCAACCACTCAGCAGAAATGCAACGTTTTAACATAGTCAATCCTCCTTATACCTCTTGTCTCGATATGTGGATACTACCAGCTAGAAAGATAAAAATTCCTGCCGTGATTAGAAGTGACATCAATGGCAATGAATTACTTATATCCTGTGTACTAAATTGCATTTGTTCATTAACATAGTTCTGCTTAATGGGGCTTAGACCTGAGTAATAGGACCAAACAAAAAGTCTGCGGATTCCAAATGGGAATAAATCAGCTGCCAGGCCGATGAAGCCTCCGATCATACCAAGAGTTAACGCAAAAGCTTGATTTTTTACCGCCATTGATACCCATTGTTGGAGTGCTATGATAACCATGTTGGTCAAAACTGTTCCTGAAAGGAATTGAGCCAGTAGTAAAAATGGTACTGGGTCATTAAAACCTTTAATAATACCAAATGCACTGATAGAGAATACTTGCAAAATACACATCCACAACATGACAAGACATGCACACATATATTTTGCAGCATAGAGGTGCCCTCGCTTCACAGAAATTGTTAGTAACAATTTCCATGTTTTTCCTTTATGTTCCATATCACAGATGCGGGAGACGCATATTGCTGATAAAATAGGTAAAAAGAGGCCATTCATAGTGGACAGCATCAACATAAGTGTTTCCCATTTGGCTATCTCTGGATTACGGGAAATCGACATGCTTGTTGCCATAAACGCCCACGTTATTTCTACAAGTAAAATTAGTGTCATCATCAAAAAAAGATGCTTATGGCGCAATTTATAGAATTCGAGACGAATCGCGTTCATTATAGGCTCCTCCCCTTTCCTGTAATTTCTAGGAAAATGCTCTCTAAATTCTTCTTATTTTCCTCAATACGCAGTACGTCGATATTAGCTGAAGTTAAACTTCTATTTATTTGTATTACCTGCTCATCTGTTAAGTTTCCAAACACTAACGAATCTTCACGATAAAAAGGAGAGAAGCCTTTATCAGAAAGTAATTCTTTTGCTAACAAATTGTTACGTGTTTTTATCATGATATTTGGATGGCTTTTGTTTTTTAATTCATCCATGTTACCTTGAAACATCATGTTTCCATCGTTGATAATCCCTACTGATGTTGCAATCTGCTCAATTTCTGAAAGTAGGTGACTAGAGATAAGTACCGTCATTCCATAGCGTTTGGGTAAAGATTTAATCAATTCTCGAATTTCACCAATACCAGCAGGATCAAGACCATTTGTTGGCTCATCCAAAATCAATAGCTTTGGAATAGATAACAATGCCATTGCAATTCCTAAACGTTGCTTCATTCCGAGAGAATACTGTCCTACCTTTTTATCCTTTTGATTCTCCAATCGAACAATTTTCAATGCTTCCGATACATTCTTTTCTGGAATATTCCTAAGTCTCTGTACAATGCGCATATTTTCAAGTCCTGATAGATGTGCATAATAAGATGGGGATTCAATAAGAGAACCAGTTTGACTCAAAATAAGCTGGCGATTTCCTTCAAAATCCTTTCCAAAAACTTTTACATTGCCATCGGTAGGTCGCATTAACCCTAATATCATTTTCAGTGTGGTAGACTTCCCTGCACCATTTGGCCCCAGAAATCCAAATATATCCCCTTCACTTACGGATAAGTTTATATCCTTCACACAGTATTTACTGCCATACCGTTTAGAAAGATTTTGAGTAGTAACTATTTGGTTCATTTTATCTTCCTCCAATTTGTTTAACCATGTTCTTTTCACAAAGATAAAAACTTAACCTTTCGTTAACCTGAAATGAAGGTTACGCTAACCTTAAATCATCATACTTACTGGAAAATAAAAGGAATTTAGAAAAGAGTATTGTATAATTATTGTGGGTGATTTTATATGGATGATATCAAAAACAAGAAGTTGCTTATTGTAGATGATGAATACGAGTTAAGGAATATGGTAGATGGATTCTTGCGCAAAGAAGGATTCGGACGGATTTATCAAGCCTCTAGTTGTGCTGAAGCATTAGAAATTTGTCATACTGTGAAACCTGATCTAGCTATTTTAGATGTAATGCTCCCTGATGGCGATGGGTTTTCCCTTCTATCGAACTTACGTCAAACATCAAATATGCCTGTCCTCTTTTTAACGGCAAGAGGTGAAGATGAAGATCGTTTGCTAGGACTTGGACTAGGTGCAGATGATTACATTGTTAAACCTTTCTTACCAAGGGAACTAGTTCTCCGTCTATCGTCAGTTTTGAGACGTGTTTATTCACCTCCAAAACAGGAACAGCGTCCAGTATTCCAATTAGGAAACTATCATATTGATTTTGAAAGTGGGATTGTTCAGAATGAAGGCAACCAATATCATTTGACAGCAAAAGAACATGCATTGCTGTTTAAGCTATATGACAATCGAAACCGCATCGTCACAAGCGATGCACTTTGTCAGGCTGCATGGGGAGATGATTATTATGGCTATGAAAACACATTAATGGTACATATTCGCCGTATTCGTGAAAAAATAGAAGCTAATCCTTCTAAACCTGAATACTTACTGACTATTCGAGGGCTCGGATATAAGCTGATGGTAAAGGGAGAGGAGTGATGGAAGGCACACTACGTATTTTAAAGCGTTTTATCGGTTCAACTATGATGATTTCTGCTTTTTTACTAGTTTTTAACTTTATCCTATTAGGTGTTTGGATATTCAATGGTATGAACAAAGGGGATTCTCCTGCCGCCATTGTTCAAAATGTGGCAGAGGGCTTGCATCGCTCGTCCAATACTTATTCTGCAGATAACACAACAGTAAAATTACTAAGGGAAAGTCACGCATGGGCAATGTTAATTAATGATTCAGGACAAGTAGCATGGAATTATATGCTCCCAGACGAAATTCCGAAAACCTATTCGTTAACCGAAGTAGCCAAGTTCACCCAAAGCTATTTAAAGGATTATCCTGTTTTTGTATGGGAACATGCTGAAGGGTTGGTAGTTGTCGGGTTTCCGAAAGACAGCTTTGCAAAATATCAGTATATACTTCCAACAAGCTGGGTCTCTTCATTACCATTAAGGATGGTTGCTCTACTTATTATAAATATTGGTTTGGCATTATTATTGTCTCTTCTTATTGGCTATAGACTGATTCGCTCTATCCGTCCACTAGCACAAGGGATACAAGCTCTAGGTGAGGATAAAGAGGCATTTATAGAGCCAAAAGGTATATTAGCCGACCTCGCACAAAACGTAAACAGCGCTTCGGCTTTACTTCGCGAAAAAAATGATAGTTTAAAAGAAAGGGATGAAGCACGTGCCAACTGGATTGCGGGCATTTCACACGACATCCGAACTCCACTTTCAATGGTACTTGGCTATGCAAGTGATTTGGAAGAAAATATAGATATTCCTTCAGAACAAAGAAGGCAAGCTAGCGTTATCCGTAAACAGGCAGAGTATCTACGATCGCTTGTAAGTGATTTAAACCTTGTTTCAATGCTAGAATATGAGATGCAGCCATTGAACAAAAGGCAAATTCGCCTTTCCGTTTTGGCAAGACAAATTGCATCCGAATTTCTAAATAACGAATTGGATGAACGATTCAAAATAGAAGTGAAAATTTCAGATGAAAGAATTCAAGTCAATGGTGATGAACGGCTACTAAAGCGTGCCATTTTTAATCTGATACAAAATAGTATTAACCATAATCCCGACGGCTGTGTGATAATTTTACAAACATCCTTTAATGAAAGTAATAGGACCTGTAGTTTTATCGTGGAGGATAATGGTAATGGTATACCTCAAAATGAAATACCTAATCTATTGGAACTCCCCTTTTCTTCTAAAAGAAAACGTCCTAACTACAATGGACATGGCTTAGGGCTACCAATGGTTGCAAGAATCACAAAGGCACATCAGGGATACTTGATTCTATCAAGTGAGATTGGCAAGGGGTTAAAAGCAGAGCTTGTTTTGCCCTTCGATTATGTCAATTGCTAGAGGTTATGTTTTATATGAAGCGCAAATACTGATCGGGAAGGTCAATATGTAAATGCAAAAGGGATTGTATGCAATCAAATGACATCACAATCCCTCTTGAGTATATACATCAATGAATGAAAAGACACACATTTTTACATGTGTGTCCTAATTCTATTCAAATTAAATTAAAGTATCTACTGTAATCCTTCTCTCGGCTTTCAGCTTAGCTGAACGTATATATCTTTGTAGTCTCACTCTTTTTCTGACCCAGTAAACATTGAATGACATCAATTGGCACACAGTTATTAAATTGCATAGCTTTCGTAATTGATGCGGATGTAAAATCTTTTTATACCCGCTCGATTTAATATAAGCTTGATCATTTATCTTAAATTATCAATGCTCTTCCACCTAAATTCTAAAGAGGTTTTTTACTATTATTTATTATCTTGTGTATTTGATATGAAGAAGCAGATGTATGTATATGAATCTCAAATTTATATAGTCTACCATATCTTTTTCTAGCGTTTTCTAGTTTGCTACAAACATCTAAATTAATACTATAAAGGATAATATAACAAGAATATTCGATACGAATCATACATATATTGATTTTAGTATTTCATTCAAACAGAAGTTTATAATTATCCTAATATGGATTTATAATATATATTCAAAAATTATCTATAAAGATAGGATGATGACAATTATTGATAAATCGGTTTTGGCAATGGTTATTTTACGTGTATTGTCTGGAAGCATTGAAGTAAGTGCTGGATTGTTGATGCTAAAGTTGAATAATTTAGAAAAAGCACTCTATATTAATACAATGCTTGCTTTGGTTGGCCCAACAGTTTTAATCGTAACGACGGCAATTGCATTATTTGGACTAGCTGATAAAATTCCTGTGGCGAGAATCATTTGCTTATTTACGGGAATAACACTTATTATTGTTAGCTCACATATTAAGTAATATGGATATACATCCTAATAATGTTCATTAGTTTGGTGTAGCGTGTGACGACGCTGCTTTTTTTTTGTAAAATTACCCCCTAATTCCTAAATAGCGCTTCTCTTCTTGCTGCATCAATTTTGCTTAAGTTAGATTTTTGTCAGTTATATTATGTAAACTAAATTCACTTGGTGTGGAGGATATATTGGTTACGTCTACTTACGTCTTCCTAGCAATTAGAACTTCCCAATGGTATTACAACAGAAATTGTTCATACCTATGTCAGTTAACTTTTTTATGATTTTGGAGCTAAATTTCCTATTAGATATGTATTTGACCGTCTTGATATTTTAATGAATAATTCTCTGCTTTATTCAAGAGCACAGGCATTAAGCAATTAAACGAATGGACTTATTGTAAAACAGATGATGGTGGATGGATCCTACTTCATGCTAGTCAAAACTATAAAATGATAAACGAGTAGAAATACCTGCTTTCTAAACAACTCTAATAGATCTGCTCAATTCGTTTTATAAATTCATTAAAAAAGACCATCAAAAAAGATAGTCCTACTTCCCTAACTATTCAACCCTGTTTAATCTTTTCTAGTTTCCTTTTAGCTCGGACGGTTGTTTACACAGGTAAAGTAGTATGCTTTACCCTTTCCATCATTACTTAACATAACCGTGATTCATTGTTGTTAGCTTTTCATTTATGTCAAAAATTCTTACTCGAATATCTTTAATACCAAACGATTGAAGTCTTGCTTTATGCATGTCAGCATATTTTTCGGCATCTTGTTTTTCCTCAAATACATAGATACCTCCAGCTTCTTTTGTATCTTGACTTTCTGTCCATATTTTCCAATGGAACCCTTCTTCTTCGTTAATACTTTTTGCTACATCCCAAAACCCTTTGGCCATTTCTTCACCAAAAGGTCCTTCAAACGGAAAATCAACTTGTAATAAATATGCCATTTCAAACACTCCTGTTTTAGTTGTCATTTAAGATAACGTACATCAAAGATTTTACCCCATTCTTTTGTATATTATTATTTTTTTGAAGCGAATGAGTATAATGTATTATTCCTGCACTGAAAAGTAATATGTCTACCAAACACAAAAACTCCTTATTTATATGTCTCTTCACCAGCGCTTAATTCCGCTTCTAGCATCCTCTGAAGCTTATTTATCAATAGAACTCGTTTTCCTAAGTAAAAACCGTAATGCATTAGATTCGCGTTTTTTATGTCCATTTAAAAATGATCTAACTTCTTCAGTTAGAGGGTTTGATGGTCTTTCCGTTTTTAACCATAGCCCAATGTTCGATCTTATCTTCTTCATTCAAATATAATAAGTATTCTATATCGCTTTTCTTATCATCTACTTGTTTCACTAGGTATGTTCTTGTTGCCGCACGCAATGGACCGTGTGATTGTCTATCCATTACTTGAACTTTAAAACCTAATTCTAACTCGATTTGTTGAACTTCCTTGGACTTTTCTGCCGAGTCCCATATACTAAATCCTACAATCGCTAGAAGTGCCACACCTAGGCCAATAAAAGTTATCCACTTTAAATTACCCCTTTTCATCTTCATCATTTCCCTTCCTTCGTTCTAATAAGCATCTCAACTTATATAATTCACCCGTTATGCTGCTATGGAACATCTCTTTTCAACATTCTTTTCATATGGTGAGGATGCCAATTCGAGGTTACTAGGGTATTATTCGAAAGCCCTGCTTATTTAGCATTTAGACGTTTTTGCTAGACAAATAGTTCTGAATATTTCCAAATGAATCATTACTTTTCATTGCTTTCAATTTCAATGTTCGTGTTTAACTCAATTTGGGGTGTATCCAGACGATGGACAAATCGCATTTTAGTGGATTAAATACGAATATTTTTGTATCAATAAATAAAAATTTTCGTAAAAAGGAAGTGTGACATAATATACTCTAAGAATAAATTTTTCAATCATTATCAAGAATGGTTATGAAGGCTGCCCGAAAGAATTTCGTATTTTTTATGGCTCAAACCCAGCCTGGCTCACGTAAACTTGATTTTCTGGAAAGACTTCAATAAAGCGGTTGTATACTTTTTTTATTACATGTGGTCCATACCATTCTTCTAGTCCAAGTTGGGTATATTTGTTCTCTATACCAAGTCTCTTTGTACGTTTTCCTCCACTGCCGTCGCCCATGAAGTAGTCATCGATACAGATACGATCGACAAATGGCTTTAATTTCACAGGGAAATAGTCTCCACTTGGTAAGATGGGAGCGATAGCCACTTGGGTTGGTATGCCCGAAGCCGCTAATTTTTCCAATGTCTTAAAGCGTGCCTGGATTGGGGGCGCTTTTGGTGTAAAATGCTTACGTATCGTTTCTGAATCGGTCTCAATCGTCATACTTACTCGAACTTTATCTTTAAATTGTTGCAGCAAATCGATGTCTCGACTGACAAGCGGGCTTCTCGTCTGTACTAATAGAAAATCAGGGGGATCTTCTAGCATCACTTCTAGTAAAGAGCGCGTCACTTTTTCCTTATGCTCAATTGGTTGGTATGGGTCTGTACTGGATGACATAAAAATGGTTACTTTCCCTTTCGTTTTGGCGCGATGGAGCTCTTTTTTCAATACATTCGCTGCTCCGTTTTTCACATCGACCCAATTCCCCCATTCTCCTTCTCGAAAAAGAGAGACAGGCATTTCGCGTACATAACAATAGGAGCATCCAAAAGAACAGCCTGTATAAGGATTTAGTGAATGTGTATATCCAGAAAGAAAGCCAGTCCCTTTATTCAGAATGGTTTTCGGATTTTTATAAAATAATTCATGTTTCATGTGGGTACCTCCATTCATAGCGTTACACCTTACTAGAAGAAGCTCGCTTTTCCAAATCCAGGAGCTGTGTCTTCATTTCTAATCCACCACGATAGCCAGTTAACGTGCCATTCTTCCCAATTACGCGATGGCACGGTACAGTAATTAATACCGGATTAGCCCCAATTGCCGCTCCTACAGCACGAACAGCAGCAGGCTTATTTATAGTATCGGCAATGTCGGAATAGGATTTCGTCTGTCCATAAGGAATGTCGCAAAGTGCCTGCCAGACTGCTAGCTGGAATGGCGTACCGATGTAGTCAAATGGAACAGAAAAGGTTTTCCGCTTTCCTTCTAAATACTGAATGATTTCAACCGCATAGGGTTCAAGCTTTTCATCATCTTTGACAAGAGGACTTCCTGGTAAGCGTTTCTTAGCCCATTCGAACAATTCCTCATTTGGCTTGTTCTGTGAACCGACAAAGACTAGACCCTTTGAAGTTGCAGCAATATAAAGCTTCCAATTCCGAAACTGTAGTAAAGACATATATAGGGTTGGTTTAATTTTTGTTTTCATTGTACTTTTCCTCCGTTTTACTCATTTGACGAAATTGTGCGGGAGTCAGTCCAGTTTTCTTTTTAAATAAAGTAATAAAATAAGGCGTATTAGTCATACCCACACTTATGGCGATATCTCCAATTGCTTTATTTGTCTGAATTAAAATCTTTTTAGCCGTGTGCACTCTAACTTGTTGTATATATTCAACAGGCGTAATGCCTTTAATCTTCTTAAATGTCCGATGCATATGATAAGGACTTCCATGACAAATACTTGCTAACGAATCGAGGGTTAATTTTTCTGTGAAATGTTGATCAATGTATGCAGTAATTAAATCAACCCACTCGCTATCAGGCAGATTTTCATTAGTGGGCTTGCAGCGTTTACAAGGGCGAAAATTTGCACGGAGAGCTTGTTCTGCGTTTTGAAAAATATATACATTTTCTTTTTTCGGAACACGGGATTTACAGGATGGTTTGCAAAATGTACCTGTCGACTTTACTGCATAAAAAAATTGATTATTGTATGCTGTATCATTATTAATAATGGCTTGCCACTTCTCATCCGTCATCATTTCTCCATCTATTAAAATCTGTTTATGTCCGTTATTTATACGATCCGTCATTAATCTCACCTCTCCTTCCAATTTTACTCTCTATCCATCCAGAATGTATAATTCCGGAGATTAAATAGCAAGATATTGAAGTTTTATTTTTATTTAGAATCATGAAAAATGATTCCAAGACCGTATCGTTCTCCAGAAGTAACTGTGCTTACTCCGTGCCGAACTGTATTTTTGTAATATCCTTTTTTACCTAGAACGGGTCTATGGTTAGTAGGGAAAATTAGCGCACTCCCTTGTTCTAGTGTAATGACATGTCCCCTGCTCTGAGCACGAGGAATTTGTTCCACTAATAGAGATTCTCCACCGCAGAAGTCATGATCGCGTTGATTTAACACAAATACGACTTGAAACGGGAAAAATACGTCACCATATAAGTCTTGATGCAAACAATTAAACCCACCCGTTTCATACTTTAATAGTAAAGGTGTCGGTCTAATTTGGTCATATTTTTCACAGATGTTTAAAAAATCTTGAAGATGATCTGGAAACTGTTTTGATTTCTTGAAATAACCTAACCATCGATTGGCTGTTTTGGCCAATTCAAAATAAAAAGACTCTCTTAAACTTTGGATGATTTCAGGTAATGGATAGGTAAAATATTTGTACTCTCCACTCCCGAAGCGGTATCTCTTCATATTGATGGTTGTTCGGAATGGATCTTCCTGACAATACAATTCTATGAAGTGCTCACATTCCTCTTTTGTTAAAATCACTGGAAGCTTTGCAAATCCTTGCTCATCTAATTCATTTTGAATTAATTTCCAATTTAAGTTTGCAACGCGTGTTCTAATATCTTGGACCACCTTTATCCACTCCTAGTTAGCATTCTTGATAAATAACACTATAACCCCATCATTCTAAAAAAATAAGGTGTTTAGAATGTAATAGCAAGATAACAAAATAAAGAAAGATTATGATGTGGTAAAGTAAAATTACTCTTAATAAGATGAGGAGAATGAAATGTGACATGGGATGAAGTCAATGATGTGATAGTTATTACATTACCCGATGATTTTGATAAGGATGCAAACCTAGGCTATCTAACAAGGGAAAAAAATGAATGCATGTATGCTATAGAGAACGATGTCATAACAAAAGTTATAGCTATCGCGGAAATTCGGTCCTTAGTTCAGATAAATGTAATGAATAATAAACAAATGAATGTTCATTTATTAAATGATTCTAGACCTATTGAAAAGTGGAAAAGAGAAGAGGTTGTGAACTATATTTATGAGTGGTTTGATCTAAATAACGATTTAACCTCATTTTTTGAAATGGCAAAAACAGACCCATTACTTAAAATGCCTGCTCAAAAATTTTATGGATTGCGAGTGATCGGTATTCCTGATTTATTTGAAGCTTTATGCTGGGGAGTTTTAGGGCAACAAATTAATTTATCCTTTGCGTACTCCTTAAAGAGGCAATTCGTAGAAAAATATGGGGATTCAGTCGAATGGAATGGTAAAAAGTATTGGGTTTTCCCTTCGTACGAACAAATTGCACAATTAACACCTACCGACTTAGCGGATATTAAAATGACTGTAAAAAAAAGTGAATATATCATTGGTATTGCTAAATTAATGGCAGATGGAGCATTATCGAGGGAACAACTAATGAACATGAGCTTTAAGGATGCTGAAAAAAGCTTACTTAAATTACGAGGCATCGGTCCTTGGACAGCCAATTATGTTCTAATGCGCTGCCTTAGGTTCCAGACAGCTTTTCCAATCGATGATGTGGGTCTTATTAATTCGATAAAACTAATACGGAATATGGACCGTAAACCTACGAAAGATGAAATAGTAGAATTATCGTGTCCATGGAAAAACTGGGAATCATACGCTACCTTTTATTTATGGCGTGTTCTTTATTAAATAATAAAAGGAATCCGTTCTGATAGAAAATTAATCAAAACGGATTCTTTTTTATGAGCCTGATTGTATTTAAGAAAACACTATTTTTTTACAATCGGTATATAAATATCAAAATGTGGATCGTTCGGATCTTGATCAACTGGATAATGTTCATGCTTAATCGGCATGTAAGGATCAGAGTAATCTACACCAGCTTCTCTATATGCGGTATAGTCGCTATCAACTAACCATTGATGTAAGTCCGTATAGGTTTTTTGAATATCTTCTCCTTTGTTATGTGTTGTCTTCACATACGTCCATTCAGGAACCGATATTTCAATCATTCCCTCAGGAATTTCCTGCTCCTCACTCACTTCATACACCGCGTAATGTGTGAATCCATTGTCAATTACATGATAAGACAAACCTAATTGAATAGTAGGATTCACCCTATTCTCTAGCTCATCGGCACGGTCTTGAACTTGTTGAATGATATTTTTTAAATGAGGTACAATTTCAGAGAACGTTCCCTCCCATTTTAATCCTACTGCCCGATAGGCTGGTAATGTTATAATTTGATAACTCAAGTTATCTACCTCCCTTTCCCCTAAGTAATAACAATTATTTCAAAAATAGCGAAATGACACAATATAAAATGGCTGGTGATTGCATTTATTTCAAAGACAGATATATTTAATTTTCTTAAAACGTGATGTGCCAATAATTGAAATCCTTTCTTTTTATTAATTGAATAGTTGAAATATTATCGTTATACTTAAACTACTTTTATAATAACGCTCCTTAGAAAACTTATGTTGAAGACTACTAGTATTGAGGAGGAAGTAGAATGGAAGAATTCATAGTAGAAAAAGCAATACAAGATATTTATCCAGACGATTTCGCTTGGTGTTATGGGTGTGGTCGCCTGAATAAGGATGGTCATCACCTTCGAACTGGTTGGCAAGGAGATAAGACAGTTACCATCTTTACACCTGAATCAAAATACATGGGTATTCCTGGTTTTTTATATGGTGGTTTACTTGCATCTTTAATTGATTGCCATGGATCAGGGTCTGCTGCGCTTGCGTTGCATCGTAAAAATGGACATGAAATTGGTGATGGAGCAGAGCCACCAAGATTTGTAACGGCTAACCTGAATGTAGATTTCCTAAAACCGACTCCGCAACACGTCCCATTAAAAGCAATTGGTACTGTTGAAGAAATTCATCCGAAACGATGGAAGGTTGAAACCGAAGTGTACGCTGAAGATACGCTCTGTGCTCGCGGTACAGTAGTTCTTGTCGTCATGCCTAGTACATTCCAAAAAAAGAATGATTAACAGTTATGATTCTGATTAGCTAAACAAGTTAACCTATGGAAGGTTAACTTGTATTTATGTGGGCTTTTTTAGTGTAAATCAAATACGATTGGATCAATTTGTTTTTTGATTATTACAGTTGATGGCACTAGCTTTAAATTAGCTGGGATTTGTTCGAAATTCTCAAACTGTAATTTATAAACCGTACGATTGTTAATGTAATCTGAAGAGGCAGAATTATAACCAATTAAACGATTATCAATCGCCAGATGCCAATCAGATGCCAGCATCTCAGGCTCTCCCTCTGTAGAGATCGCTATATAAAGTGTACGTTGTTTGATTTCTAATGAATCAATGGTGTAAGTAGCATTATTAAATTGAAATGGCTGTATATGTGCAGTATCTACTTCTGTCTCAAATAAATCGAACACAAATGCTTCCATTTGAAGTACTTCAAACGTAGCAGGGTTAGTATACTTCGGGACAGATGTCGTATAAATCATTTCACCCAATATAGCTGTGCCGCCACCACTAGCTGAAAAGTTTGAAATCATTGGTTGTTCTCCATCTATTCGTTTAGTAGTGATAATTAATTGCCCTTCTTTATCTCGTATGGAAAATCGAACATTTGATTTTACACTTCCGAAAAAGTCGTCTTGTGCTTCATCCACTTTATGTGAGTTGGCCACTTCTATATCTTGATATTTATTTAAAAGTTGCTTATATACATTATCTTGATCTCTCTGATACTGTTCTTTAAATTTAACTCGATAATGAATATCGATGTTTTCCCCATTCTCGACAACTTTATCAATAGAAACATCTAGGAATGGCTCATTGTAATTTAAGACTTGCTTACTATCTAAATGTTCTTCTTGCTCACTACTACTCGTTTCTACTAATTGTGTTGGCTCATCCACTTGTTGTGTGACTTCAATCGGTGGACGGTGCCAATAATAAAACGTAAAACTAAGTATAATAACGGCAACACTGATTACAGAAATTTTTAAAGTATACCAGGATTTTTTCCGCTTTGTATCAGTGTAAATATGGTGCATAATAGCATCCTCTTTGCTACTTGTTATTTTAGGTATATTAAGCTGTGCAAATAAGATGTTTTGCTCATTTAATAGTTGCTCATATTCACATTGACAATTTTTACAGAATTGTAAATGATCTTCTATTTTCTTTTGTTCATCCTCATCTAAAAAACCTTCTACATAATCTTCTAACAAAATTGGTTCACATTTCATAAAAATAACCTCCTTTTGTCATTGTGATGGACCTAAGTTTTCTCTTACTTCTGTGTAGCTTGTTACGAACATCATTTAAAGAAATCTGAAGCACTTCACTTATTTCATCATAGCTTAGCTCATTTACATATTTCAGTAACAATACCATGTACTCTGTTTCATCCAATTGTTGTAAAAGCTTTTCTAACTGCTCATTTCTTTCGTGTAGCAACAATACTTTTTCCGGATAACGATTATCCATTACATTACTGTCGATTTGCATCGTTTGTATCTTTTGAATCCGTAAATAATCGAAACAATTATTGACTACAATTCGGTATAGCCAGGCATTAAAGGAGCCTATTTTTTTATATTTATGTAGGCTATAAAAAACTTTTATAAAAATATCTTGAACGATATCTTCAGCTGCAGCACGATTTTTTACTATTCTGATGACTGTAGTAAAAATTTTCTGCTCATAATGTTTTACAATATGTGCAAAATGATGACTTTCACCATTTTTAACTCGTGTAATGACTTCATCCATCTCCATTTGTATCACCTCCCTACTACTATAACGAAAAAATTTTCATTTCCTCTCAAAATTTCCCTTTATTTTTGCAGATTTTGAGTTTAGCTATTGATTATTCTATAAACAAAACAATAGAAGAAATAAAAAATGTCTAAAGGATTCTTGTCTTTATTTTTGGACAAGAACCTTTAGACAAATTATTATAATTGAGAGTAATTGGTCAAAAAAAACTTCTCTGATTATAGTAAGACATAAGTTTAAAATGTTCTTCTTATTAAATAGCCGCACTTTATTGTAATGGAATGTTTACTTCAATATTGTTCCCGATAGGATTGGTGTAATAGTTTAAATATATTTTTGCCTTCCCAGTATAGTCTTCAAATTGGGTCGTCTCCATTACGTACTGTTCGTCTCTTGAAATTGTCACACCTTTAATTTCTAACGGCGTACCATCTTCTTTTATGGCATCAGAGAACATTAAAAATTTGCCTTTATTATCCTTATTAATCTTAACTGATACACTTTGCTGCGCTGCGGAAAGGTCTTCATTAAAATACGTAGGCTTTGTGAGTATTTCTTTTGTGCTAAAATCAACTTCAACAAAATCCTCACCCTTTGGCACTGCATGAACCGCTCCAATCATAACCTTCAGTGATGCAGGATCATCGAAATAGTTACTTTGCAAATAGAGCGTAAATTTGCCATCGCGAATATTTCCGCCTTTTGAAATGCCATTTATAATACTATCTCTGCGCTCACCGCTTTCTGTCATGACGGCAACATCATCCAGCGCTAATATTTGCATTGTATTATCTTTGGCAAGCTCAATATCGAGTGCCACTTTTAAAGGAGAACGGCGAATTTGTGTAATCGTAAATTTCTGTCCATTGACATCTATCGTACGATTCGCAGTAAAAATTTTCTCCTCTGCGACCTCGTTTTTCAGCGAAAATGGTAAAGTAATTTTAATGTTTCCCTTCTCTTCATCACTAAAGTAAAACACTGCTTTAAAATCCTTTGAAGTATAGGCAATAGGCTCTAAAAAATTATATTCCACTGATGACGAAATATATGTTTGGTTGCTTGCATTTCTAATAAACGTACAGCCGCATTCAATCTCCTCATTCCCTTGAAACAATTGAACTTTCTCTAAGTTTAATTTTGACATATCAAACGAGGCATCGGCGTCATAAAACAGTACCAATCCTGATTTATCAGCAATCACGCCCTGTAATGTAAGTGATAGACCTTTTCTAGATTGCGTCACATTGATTTCTTCAAAATATTCATGATCCACTATATCTCTTATTCCTTTATCTATTGCAATCGCTGAAACAATTGCCTGAAAGCCAGGTATTTTTGCAACTTGGCTGGCAATCGTTGGAGAAATGCGAATTGAAAAGATAAGGCTTAGGCAAAGCATGGAGATAAATGTAACCGAAACAATGCGATTCTTTATTCTTTTTTCTCGTTGAACTTTACGAAACATGTCTATTCGAACTTGTTGAAGCTTCTCCTTAGGAACGTCAATTAATGGTTTACTCACAGCCAGTCCTCCTTTTCTCTAGCAAAGTGTCTAAGCTTTTTTAAAATGTGATGAAGCTTCGACTTTACAGTACCCTCAGGTATTTGATTTAGCTCCGCAATTTCTTTATTTTTTAGTTGCTGGAAATATTTCATATAGACGAGTTGCTGCTCCGACAAAGATAGATGTTCTAATAATCTCTCCATATCTGAATAGATGACCCATTCAGAAAGATGGTATTCCTCAATAGGAACAGTGGGTTGGCGTTTTCGTAAATGGTCTTTACAACAATTAATTAAGACTCGAACAAGCCATGTTCTGGCATATTCGTGCTGCTTAACGGTATGCATTTTTTTCAGTGCCTTATATACAAGCTCCTGCATCACATCTAAAGCATCTTGCTCATTTTTCATATATGTAATGGCCATGCGATATAAAATATCTTCATCCATTTCAATAAGCGTAAGTATCGCTTCATGATCACCTTGTATAGCACGTTGTTCTATTTCAAATTTCATCCTTCTCGCCTCCTTCCTTCATTAGACTGAGCAATTCTTCAATTCGTTCAAAAATTTTGAATTTATTTTAGAGAACTTCATTGTGTGGCAACTGATATTTTCACAGATTACTTGGTTCGGAATTGACCCAGGAATGAACTTATTTCTAATAATCCTGTCTTTCATGGATATGTTCGGCCAATCAGTGAAGGGTTTTCTAAGTATCGATAATAGTTGTCCTAATAATAATAGAGAAAATAGTTTGAAACATAATGCTACTAATTTTGGTATATATGAGACTATCAAAGGACATTAAAGTAAATAACATACATACCTAATAAAAGATTAAAAAGAGCTGCCTAGGCAACTCTTTTCTTTAAGTATAACTTCTCTTTTTAATACAACTTATAAATCATTAAAATAATAAGTTAAATGGTTTTTGATGATTAGAGTGGCCCACCTTCAAAACCAATAGGCCATCCATCCTCTTTACATTTCACTTTATACTGAAACTCAAAATGACCATCATAAATAAAAGCTAAACTAAACCCTGTAAATAGATAATCGTCAACATTCACCATCTTTCCAAAACTTATTGTGGATAGATAGTAATGCTTCATTTCTTGAGTAGGAAAAAATTTCTGTAGATAGTTTAATGAACGGCTTATATGTAGATGGAGTTCCTCGAAAATTTTTTCTGCTAGTTCGATTAAAGCCATATCAGGGTTTTCATTGCTCCCTTGAATAATAATCTCCACATCTTCCCATTCTCCAATATCCATACGATATAACCATTGTTCCTTTATGAGATATTTCTCACTATCGAAAACAGGAGGATTAACGAGATTTATTTGTTTGATCTCATCGTGAGTTAACGGTTTAACAAGATTAAGCTTATGATGTAAAATGTCTTTGATATCAGCGACAATGTATTTGGATTTGTTTAATTCGAAAGAGTCCATTTTTCACCTCAAAAAATATATTGTAAATTTCACTTTATTAATAACATCATCTTTCTACAACTTCCTACATCTTATATCCTTATTTCATTATCGGTATACATTTTTCACCTCTAAAGAGATATTACGCCAATTTCCTGTGTTGCTTTGAATATTTCAATAAGGAATTATTTAAACACTTTATCTATTTCGTCTCTGTCGTAATCCAATATCCAATCATTGTATGTAAAATAAATGTCACGTATTGATTCAGACGACGTAGCAAGCAAATCACATCCTCGATCATCGTAAATGTGAAAGATGGTTTTCCTTTTGATATTAATAAAATAAATCCTATGAATAATATTTGGTTGGATTCCTAAACCCTGATTACATAGTGCTTTTAACAAAGGAATGTACTTCACATCAGATACTTTACATTGTAGAGTAAACCTATTTGTTTTGCATTTTCCCTCCTCATTATCTTCAGGGAAAATATAAGACATTTCTGTATGCTTCAAAGTATATAAGAGTGATCGACTACGGATATATGGAGAAAAAATCCTTGCTTTGTGCTTATAGGTTTTGCTATCTCCAAAATCATTCACATCTACGACAATGAAAATTTCCTCGTCTTGGAAATGAAGTGATTCAAACAGCGTGATGGCCCTTTGATAAACCTCCTGCATATAATTATTTTCTTCATAATAGTTGTCTGATCCTAGCTCGAACCGTATGCCGATTTCCCCGTTATAAAACAAAGGTGGTCTAAGTATTAATTGAGGAAAATGTTCATTCATATAATCATTTAATAGCATAGTTGGTCCTCACCTATTTCTTTAATTTTACAAGTTAGATGGAAATAGCGGAAAGTATTCTTCAGCTATAATTTAAATTGTAAGTTTTGCGGATAAAAAATCATCTTCCACTCACACTAATAGTGGAGGTGAGATGATAATGGGTAATAACAAACATAAAAATAATAAGACTCAAGATAACAAAAAACAGCAGAATCAAAATCAAAATGCTAACAGAGAGCGTGCGAACAGAGAAGAGTTCGCTGAGGAAGTAGACTTTAGCCGCATTCAAAATGAAAATAAACGTTAGTGATACTTCCCCCCAATATTCACTTAAAATGAGTATTGGGGGTTTCCTTTTGAATCAACTCTTTTGATGTCTAGACATTGCCTAGATAGCTTCGTGTAATGTTTGGGAGAACAATTTTACCATTCTTACTGTATTTTTCAAATAACTCTGTTAGAAGAAAAACAAAAGTTTGATATTCCCCGTCGTTTTTTTTCGGAGCATAGGACGCTGATAAATTCCTTCCTAAGAAACCTTCATAATCAAAAAGCAATTCATTTTCATATTTTTTAAACTCATATTGTCCATCCTTAAAAAAGCTAGTAAATACCTCTGGTGTTTCTTCCATTCCACCACTAAATCCGTTGAAATTTGAACAAGTCTTTTGGCAAATTGCGGCATTCTCTTTAATAATTGGATTAGTTAAATCCCTGCTATTCCACACAAGAGCAACTTTTGACTTTTGTTTTCCTATTCGTTGACATTCTATTTTAAATGCTTTTTTATCAAACCAATGAAAAGCCTGCGCAACAGTTACTAAATCCACACTATTTCCTGTTAAAGTAGTGTGTTCAGCAGTTGCTTTTATGGATTTGAAACGAGGATATTTTTTTAATGATTGCTCTGCCTTCATTCTCATATCATCATTCGGCTCAACTCCAATAACATGTAGACCTCTTTCAAGTAGTAGACTGCTAAATATACCTGTACCTGAGCCAATATCGGCAACAATTCGATCCTCATTTAGTTCATTTACTGCAATCAAATAATCTATATATTCTTTTGGGTAACTAGGGCGATATTTCGCATATATATCAGCCTTATCTGTAAAATTTTCTGTTGTTTTCATCGTACTACCTTCTTCCTGTCGATATTTTGGAATAGGAGAAAAATAGTTAATTCCAAATACCACTTATTGTTAATAAAGCCTCCACTCCTACACTTCTTGCATGTAGCAAGGATTTGATTGAGAAGTTGCTATTGTTTATTTGCTTTTGCTTTTAAGCATTCAGTTAAATTAATAAAGTCTTGAACTGCTTCTGACATGGATAGTTTTTTAGCAAGTGATATCCCCTTTTGAATAGATGTAGAGGCATCTTCTAATTTATTTGCTTTAATTTGGGCATCTGCAAGACAATACCAGTAAAACCAGGCGTCCATTTTTGTGATTTTATTTTGATAAAACGTTTCAATTTTCGGGTAATAATGGTTGAATAAAGCTTCATCATTAACTAGCTTTTCACCATTCCAATTTAGGACATTCACTAAATAACTATCTCCTATATACATTTGCCAAATTGCTATACCAACCTTTTGATTTACATGTATGATGTCCATTTTATGATAAGGAATATTAGTAATCTTCTCAAATGATTCTCCAGCCCATTTGAAAATTCCGAGTTCACTTCCTATGGCCGCACCATTTGTAACACCAAATAAATATTCTTTTGTTCCATCACCAGTAATATCTACCAATCCCGAAAAATTTAAAGCCACTCCCTTAACTTTGGTTTCCCATACTTTTCTCCAAATTCCGTTGTCCTTTTTTAAGACCATTGTTCCGTACTGTGAAGGGGAAGGTTGTTCAATTGCTTTTATTTCAAAAGTAAAAATGATCTCTTTTTGCCCATCTTTATTAAAATCATAAAGTTGAATTGGGTAAGTAGAGAAAGGTTTTTCGGGACTTATTAGTACAGAGTTTAAAGGCTTAAATGCCTGAACAATTTTAATTAGGTTATTGTTCTCGTTTTCATTCGCGTACACAGATATCAAACAAAAGTTAACGAATGGAAGTGACAGTAAGGTAAAAAGTATTATTTTTTTCAATCATCTGTCCTCTTTTCACTATATATCGTCCTTCCATTATGAACGTATTTAGAAAATTAATACATCCGAAATCACGCTTAGCCAAAGAATGATTGAAAACAGGTTTTTAAAATGTTTAGCCAGCCTAAAATTCCTCCATTAAAGAGAACCTATCTCCCTTTTCATCAAAGGGTTGCTTAAAATCAAAGGCAAACGCAGTAGAACCATGCTGGATATAATAGTTGTATCTCTTAAATGCCTCAATCCAAGAGACATCATCCACCGTTTCTGTCCACCAAACTACATAGGAAAGGTGTTTTTCTGGATAAGGCTCGATCCATTTACTTTTGTCTTGTAACGCTTGTTTATGCTGTCCTGAATAGGTGAAGTGATATAAGGATTGAGGATTTCTCCATACGGTTAGCGTAAGTATGGGAGAACCTTTTCCCTTCACGGTTTCTTCAGGGAAAGCGACTCCTTCAGGTGAAAATGACTCTATCAGGCCTGATTTTGTTGCCTGTCGGTATACTTCATTGCCTACTTGAAAAAATTCTCGAGAGCTAGGGTGGTCATAGGGATGATTTAACCTTCCAATAGTATAAATCGCAACGAATGCCATAAATAGCCCTCCATCTATCGTCTTTCTATAGATATATTCAAGTAAAGGTCTGTAAATCCCTTTTTTTACTAACTCATTGGTCTCATATTATTGCTGTTTCAACTATAAAAAATGGGAACAACCGATTTGGATGTTCCCATTTTTTATATAAGATTTTTTAAAAGCTACGCTTCTCTGGCCAAACTCCTTGCATTTTACTTAAAAATACAATTTGCCCAATATGATAGGCGTCGTGCATTACTAAACTCTTCAGTTCAATTACTAATGATCGATCTTCAGGGATTTCTTTGTACAATGCTTCATATTCTGGTTTTGCCAGTATTTTTTCTAGTTCCCGATGGACATACAAATATTCCTGTTTGGTTTCCTCCCAATTTTGCCACGTCACAGTTGGTAATTGAAAGGTAGCGACATTATTTTCTGCCTGTGGTTCATTTGCTTTATCACCAAAAATCCTCGCGAGAAATCTCTTTTTATAGAAAAGTAGATGACAAACTATTTCCCAAATGGAATTCGTTGCCCCTTCAGCAGGCTTCCAAATGGCCTGTTCTAAAGTAATATCCTCTAGCACTTTTTCAAGTGGTGGAAACCAGTCTTCTTCATCTAAACAGCTTGTCCATTGTCGTAACAGCAGTGTTTTGGCAACCATTTTCAATTCCTCCTATTTGATCCTGTCTCCTTTGTAAATACAGCCCTTTTATTTCTTCTGCTAATGTTCATATTGTCATTAGTATTACATATCAATTTCTATGCCAATTCCTAGTTCCTTTGCTTTTTGATATACGCCTTTCGCGACTGCTAAATCATAGTAAGCTGCACCTACCGATTTAAAAATGGTAATCTCCTCTTCGTCCTCTCTACCATTCTTAGTCTCTGTGACAAGTTTACCAAGGTCACAATATATCTTGTCGAAAGACCAAATACCTTTTTCTGCTGCATGAATAAATTCACCAGCTTCATTTTTTACGCCATTATGATCATCTACTACAATTTTATTAGCTTTCAAAATAGTGGTCTCATCTATTTCACGCATAGTTGGTAAATAGGATCCTATACCATTAATATGAGTTCCTGGCTTTAAATATTCTCCATCTAAAACGGCACTTGTTGATCTTGTAGCACAGCAAATAATATCTGCTTGCTTGACTGCCACTGATACTTCATCTATGACCTCAAAAGGGATTTTCACTCCATATTCTTTTAATTTCTCACCAAAACGATGTGCTTTAGAGGTTGTTTTATTAACAAGTAGAATTTTAGTGATAGATCTTACAGCTAGTACGCCTAGTACTTGCTCAAAAGCCATCCCACCTGTACCAATTACTGTTAGAATTGTCGCATCCTTTTTTGATAAATAATCTGTAGCAATCCCACTTAAAGCTCCAGTTCTTAGTCGAGTTAGATAAGAGGCATTCATCATAGCCACATGGGAACCATTCTCTGCATCTGTAAGTAATAAAACTCCTTGCGTTGTGGGCATCCCCTTTGGAGAATTTTTAGGAAAAATGGTCACTACTTTTACAGCGGCAACTTCACTCACTAAGTCTGCACTTGGCATATAGAGTGCCGATGCATCATGATCTGGAAAATCTATGACAGTTCGATGCACGTCGGCAATTTTATTTTCTACTTTTGCTTTTAATACTTTCCTAACATCCTCTATCGCATTTTTCATATTGTAGCTCTTCATAATCTGTTCTTCGTTTAATATCAACATCATCCATATCCTCCATTAAATCGTCTGTCATCACGACTTCATAGTCCCAACTGGGATTTTTTTCGTATCACTTAATTTCGATTCTTTTTGAATGTCGTTGTCTAAATTCTCTTGACTACGATCTTTAACAGCCCAAATGGCAATTAGTGATACGATTGCTGTAAAAATAATATATAAAGCAATTGGTATATAGGAATTATCAAATTGAACTAATAGAGCTGTTGCTACTAAAGGAGCCGTTCCCCCTGCTACAGCTGCACCAATTTGGTAACCAAGTGTAATCCCTGTGTAACGAATTTTCGCGTCGAAAATTTCTGAAAACATTGTCCCTAGCACGGCCGTAATTGGCGACCAAATAATGCCTAGACCGATGATTGTGGCTACTACAAGTAATATCGCGGATTGTTGCTGTAACATCCAAAAATAAGGGAATGCAAAGAGTATCATGCCAACCGTTCCAATAATGTATAACTTTTTGCGTCCATATTTATCAGACAAGCTTCCCATTATAGGAATTAAAATGGTCGTAATGATTGTGGCAATCATGACGGCATTTAGAGTGACAGTTCTTGAGAAACCTAAATTTGATGTTGCATAGGATACAACAAATGTTCCAAAAATATAGAAAGGTGCTGTTTCAACAACCTTCGCTCCAATTGCAATTAAGACTTCACGCCAATAGTTTTTCAATGTTTCTATAATAGGTAGTTTAGGAATGTCACCTGATTCTTGCACCTTTTTAAATGATGGTGTCTCATCAATCCCTTTACGAATCCATAAACCAAATAAAACTAAAAATGCACTTATTAAAAATGGTATACGCCATCCCCATGACATAAAGGATCCTTCAGGAAGTAAAGTCATTATAGACAATGCAACAGTTCCTAACACCATACCAATCGTTACACCCATTTGTGGTATAGCTCCATATAATCCTCTCTTTTCCTTTGGAGCATATTCGACAGCAAGTAAAAGAGCTCCTCCCCATTCTCCACCAATACCTAATCCTTGTACTAATCGTAAAGTAATCAATAATATGGGAGCCCAAATGCCAATAGCTTGATATGTAGGAAGTAATCCCATCCCAAAGGTAGCAATCCCCATCAAACTCAGCGTTAATACGAGTGTTTTTTTACGGCCAATCTTATCTCCAATATGACTGAAAATAACTCCACCAAACGGTCTAATAAAGAACGATAAAGCAAAGGATGCGTAAGCAAGTAACAAACCAACTGTAGGATCATCATTAACAAAAAAAACTTGATTAAAAACGAGTGCCGCAACTGTGCCATACAAAAAATAATCGAACCATTCAATGGAACTCCCTACCAAACTAGCAATCCAAATCTTTCTCATTTGTTTTCCATCCATCTATTTTCCCCCTTTGTTTGAAATTGAAGTGGTACTTCAATTTATTCTTGTTATTACTTTACAATTACCCGAATTCTCTGTCAATAATAGAAATTACTTTTTTATTATGCTTTCTATTAAAACGTGTATAGAATAAAATAGTATAATCAATAAAGGGGTTTGATATGATGACATCAGATTTTCTAGGAGAGACATTGAAAAGAATACGCAAAGAAAGACAATATACATTAAAAATGCTTGCCACTCAAACAGGAGTTTCTATTAGCTTCTTATCACAGGTGGAAAGAGGAAAATCTAATGTAACATTAGACTCTTTGAAGAAAATTGCAGATGCTTTAGGTGTAAATCCAAGTATTTTTTTCCCTACTAACAATGAAGAATTACATGAAATACGTTCCCAATTCCATTATTTAGACTTATCAGATGGGAATATAGATGCTTCCTATCTCCCCATGCTTGTGACATTAAAGGCTGGAGAAAATGAAGGAAACGCTCTTTCCCATGACGGTTATGAATTTATCTATGTTGTAGAAGGAGAACTGACCATTATTATTGAGGAGAAAAAATTTGTTTTGCAAGAAAACGAGTCTAAAATGTTTGATGCTAGAAAAACGCATTACTGGTACAACTATCAAGAGAAACCTGTCAAGTTCCTACTTGTTTCTTCACAATAAAAATGACTTATAAAGAGCCATGCTACATGTAATGTGTAGCATGGCTCTAAACCATTAATAATAGCTAGTTCCTCTCACCTATGAACTGTTAAACTGAAGTAATCAATAATCGAGAAGTTAGCATGCCCTAAATGCTAGTTCTATATTGTTGATTACTTTATCCTGTCTAAATGAGCTTTTAAATATTGAATAAATGGATGCTCTGCTATTTCTGATTTGCGTGTACAGATAAATAAACTTTGTTGGATATTTACCTGCTCAACAAATACTCGAGCCAGTTTTCCATTTGTTATATTGTCTATCACACTATAGGAGGGTGCTAAAGTCATACCGTATCCTGCTTCCACAACTTTAATCGATTCATGCAAGCCCTGCATTTGAAGTCCAAACTTAGGTAATGGGGCATTAAACGTGTAAAATACTGACTCCAGTAAATCTAATGTCGAGCTACCACGCTCCCGATAAATAAAGTCTTCGTTCGATAGTTCGGAAATGGCAACGGTTTGATTTGCTAAAGAATGTGATGGGTGGACAATAAACCAGAACGGGATATCTAAAATCTTTTCAAATTGAAGATCATTATGACCAATATTGCTTTGAACGACAAAACCAATATCTACCTCATAATTCAGAACCTGTTCCTCAACAGATTTTACATTACCTAACGATACAATACATTCAATGTGAGGATTCGCAAGCTTATACTGTGCTATAAAAGGCGGCAGTATATAATTAGTTGGAATGTAAGAAGAAGCTATATATATTTTGTCTTCCTTTGCTAAAAATTTAGCGAGTTTTTCATCGATTTGTCCTTCTAAATAAAATAAACGCATTCCCTGCTCGTATAAAAACCTCCCCTCTGGAGTTAACTGAATCCCCCGTCCTTTGCCTTCAATTAATTTTGTTCCAATTTCATTCTCTAATTTCCGAATTTGAATCGTAACAGCAGGTTGACTAAGTAGCATACTATTCGCTGCTGCAGTAATTCCACCAAGCTTTGCCACATTCGTAAATATTCTTAATGCATGCAAATTCATTTTAATCACCCCTCCTTATTCATAAATAAAATTTATGAATAAACAATTATTATATATTTGTTTTATATATAGTTTAACAGTAATTTAAGGATAGAGGTGATTTAAGTGGAAATTTTATTACAAGAATGGGTATCAGCAAAGGGTTTTATTTTATTTACAATTGGGTTACTTGCGGCAATAATTGGCGTTCTTTTTGGTGCTGCTGGCTTTATTTTAATGCCTTCGATGTTACTTATTGGCATTCCAATTCATACCACGATTGCTGTTAATAAATTTGCGACAGGAATTTCAGCTCTATCCAATGTCGTTACGTTTGTCATAAAAGGACAGGTATCTTTAAAACAATACAGGTCTTTATTATTTTTTTCGAGTTTAGGAGGAGTGTTTGGTGCGTTTTTAGCCCTTCTATTATCGGAGCAAATTATGAATGTGATAGCTTGTATAAGCTTAATTTTGGGATTTATTATTGTTATTCGCAGTAGTACATTCATTGTTAAAGAAATTAAAGAAACACAGGAACAAGTGACTAATAAACTCATTCCGTTTGCGATTTCAATCTATGACGGTGGTTTTGGACCAGGCTCAGCTCTTATGAATATAACCTATTTCTTGAAAAAACAATATAACTATGTAAAAGCAGTTGAATTAACAAGAATTATCTCGTTTTCAAGCTGTACAGGTGGCTTTCTCTTTTATTACTTTACTGGCATTGTTAATTGGGGCATAGCGATTCCTGTTTCAATGGGCTCAATTGTTGGCTCTTTCTTAGGTTTAAAGATTATTCCTTATATTAAAATAAAGTGGGTTCACCTTATATTACCAATTATCTTTTTTTTGCTAATTGTTCAGATTGTAACGGATTTAATAAAATAACTAACATGTAAGCAATTCAGTATAAAAACAGATGCTCACTTATAATGAGCACCTGATCTAGAAAATAAGATAGTTAAAACAGCTTTATTTTTAGAACATTTTTTGTTTACTCGTGATACTTGTCCAAGTTACCTTATATACGTCCTCACACTTTAGGTTTTTAGATTATTGAGCTTCCTCATCTGCAGAAGGGCCGTACATACCTGGCACTGGAATATTGAGAAGTCGTAAGTATACCCCCAGCTGCGCACGGTGATGGATCATATGGCTTAAGCCGAAGGTACGGAAGGCAAGCGCTCGTGGTTCACGGCGGATGATTTGCTCGCCATGGCGTAGAGTCCATTCTTCACCGAGCGTTTTCTCGTCACTATCAGCTAGTAGCTTGTCTATTTTGCCGACGTTTGCATCAAACTCATCTAGAATGTCAGAGCGACTTTCTAATGCCTCTCGACGAAGCGGCACCGTTGAGAGATCAAACTCGGTGTGCTGAAAAATTGCCACTTGCCAGTTCAGCAGGTTGATTAAGTGGGTGGCCAGTCCGCCGAGCGTCATCGATTTATCATGAGGCCTCCATGCCATATGCTCATCGGGCAAACGCTCTAAAATTCGACGCGTTGTAGCTAGTTCATACATAGCGTCACCAATGATCAATTGTCTAACCATCATGTATCTCCTCCTTTTTGGTTAAGCATACTATAAATTCCATTCAAGAGGCAATTGCGCATTTTAGTTGGAGGATATATAAAATAAAAAGATTCCATGCTTTAACACTACACGGAATCTTTTAGAATGTTGGTTATGATGGTTTTTATCTTTAAAGTCAATTATTTTTTTCTTCTTCATTTATTTTTATGTCCAAACGATCTTCAATACGTTCTTCAATCTCTTTCCTCTCGTCATGCCACCATAATGCTTCCTCAGGTTCTTCTAAAATCTCTTTGATTTCAGCTTTCTCTGCAACTGCTGGCGGTGAACCTCGAAGAGCTTTTCCTGAAGTTTCTTTTACGAAGATGGTTACAACAATAATACCGATAACAGATGCAAATATTAGATAGTAGGCTGGTACCATTTCATTCTGTGTTTTACTAATTAACCATGATACAAGTAAAGGTGTCGTACCTCCAAATAAGGAGGCAGAAATATTAAATGTAATGGCTAATGCCCCATTCCGAACTTTGGTAAAAAATAGTGAGGGCAATAATGCAGGCATGGTTCCTTGGAAAGAGGAGGAAAATACCGCAAGAATCATTAATCCTAGAAAGACAAGTAATGTGTTATTACTACCAATTAAGTTAAACGAAGGGATACTTAAAATAATCAAACCAATTAAACCGCCTTGAATGATCTTTTTTGCTCCAATCCGGTCACTAAAATACCCCATTAACAAAACAATCGGAATCATAATAATCATGGCAATAACAATTAATAATAGTCCTTCTGCTTCTCCATAACCAAGTACAACGGTTAAGTGTGAAGGCATATAAGATAAAATGGTATAGTTTACAACGATATAAAAGAATACAACAAACATCCCTATAAGGATTGCTCTCCAGTGGAACTGTAAAATGTGCTTAACAGATATATGATCTTCATCGTCAGATTTTTTTTCCTGCATTGCTTCAAAAACAGGCGTTTCTTCTAAATTATTCCGTAAATAAAAGCCGATTAAACCAATAGGGGCAGATAAAAGAAACGGAATTCGCCAACCCCATGCTAGCATCGTTTCCTCCCCTAACATAAACGTAAGTAACGTAACAAGACTTGCGCCTGCGATATAGCCAACTAAGGTGCCGACCTCAAGACCACTTGACATAAATCCTCTTTTTTTATCTGGAGTAGACTCAGCAATAAACGTCATAGCACCTGAATATTCTCCACCAGACGAAAATCCTTGAATTAAGCGAGCAATGAGTAAAATAATTGTGGCAGTAGAGCCAATAGACGCATAGCTAGGGATCAAGCCAATACTTAATGTGGCTAGAGCCATCATGATTAAGGTAATAGCTAAAACTTTTTTACGGCCTAGGCGGTCCCCAAGCATACCAAAGAAAATGCCACCAATAGGTCGAGCAATAAAGGCAACAGCAAATGTCGCAAAAGAATAAACTAATTGCATAGGGCCACTTACTTCAGGGAAAAATACTTGTCCAATTGTAGCTGCAAGATAAGAGTATATCCCAAAATCAAACCATTCCATTCCATTACCAACAGCCGTCGCGACAACAGCTTTACGTGCAGATTTTGAGTCAACAACGGTAATTTCTTCTTTTTTCAACTTTGGTTTCGATTTTCTTTGTAATTTTGGGCTATTATCATTTTTGTTAGAAGCCAATCGAAAACCCTCCTTGTTGATTAATTGATCTAATCTTAAACTAACCAAAATATAATTTATTATTTATCTGTCTTTTCAATAATTACCGGAAGTTAAGCTTAGTCAATGATCAACTTGAGACTCTTCAATGATTCAAGTTTTAAGAATTATTGCGACCAATAGGGAAATAAATAAAGCCATCTGATCAAATTCAGATGGCTAATAAAAAATGGATCTCTATATCTTATTTTTCTTATAACCTTCGCCATCACTTGCTCTAACCAAACAATGGCAAAATATGCTTTCTAATCAATTCAATTCGATCTTTGGCACGTGGTATAAAGCGAGACGCAATCGTAACGACCATTTTTTTATTGGGGTTGTTGAAAATGACATTTCCTCCGTCACCCAGTGCTGCATAGCAATCATCATCAACTATCCACCACATGTATCCATATGACAACTCTCCGAATCGACTTTTTTCCTTTGTACTGTCCTCTATCCATTTGGAAGAAAGGATTTGCGAGTTGCCCCATACACCACTATTTAAATACAACTGACCTATTTTCGCCATATCGCGTGGCGTTAAAGTAAGCCCCCAACCAGCAGTGTTTACACCTGAAGGATCCACTACCCAACCCGTTACATATTGATCTTTAAGAAAAGCGAAATGTTCTTCTTTATTTCGTAAAAACGTATGTTGAGGAGCTGTAATGTCGAGAGGTTTAAATAAGCTCTCTATAGCGAAGTCCTTGACAGATTGACCAGTAGCATTTGTAAGAACACCCGATAAAATATGTGCGCCAACGGTTGAGTATTTAAACTCCCCAATATGTCCTCTGCCTCCAAGTAAATCTAATGTAGCTTTTACCCAGTCATCACTTGAGTAAACTTTTGTATAGGGCTCTGACTTGTATTTATACGGTGCAGTCATAGTCAGCAAGTCTTTTATCGAGACTTTTTGAATTGTTTTTTCGCCACGCTTCACTGTATAATCTGGAAAAAATTCTAAAACCTTTTGCTCTACATTGTTAATATATCCTTTGTCTATTGCCATACCAATAAGAATAGATATAATACTTTTTGTTACAGAGGCTATATGCAATACATCATCTTTAGTGTATCCATCAAAATATGTCTCATAAATCAAATGACCATCTTTTCTAATCGCAATACCTGCTATATTGGCATATTCCTTTTTTATGGTAGCCTCAAAGTTAGAAATAGGATTATTATTCATTTTTATCTTTTGGTATTGATACATTGACGTCAAAGATATCAATTCATTCCTTTCAAAATGATTGATCAATATTGATGTAATTAGAATAATTTACTATAAAATGTTTTTCAATGCTTTTCTTTATTCGATTTAATTTTGGAAAGACAAAATGAATTCTTTTCTTAATGAAGTCATTACCGCTTTTATTTTTATCTATCTTGATTTTCATAATAGGCTTCATCCGCATATTTCTGGTCTGTTCCTTTAAGATAGGCTAGGATCATTTTCGGCCGTTTCAGTAAAACCCAGTCTCCATGTTTATCAAACTTTCTTGTAGAAGTGAGCATCCCGTTTTGAATTGTCCCATATTTCTTCCCGTTCTTTTTTCCCCACACTTTTAATCGTTTAGCGAAATCTGCATCTTCTGCCATTAGCATATTTTCATTAAATCCGTTGATTGATTGAAAATCCTTTTTATAGCACCAAAAGATTCCCACAGAAATGGCTCCATATTTAAACAATAGTGGTCCAATTAATAACAAAGTGGAAACAAAAATTCCTAAAGACATTCTTTCAAATTTCCCTGTAACCCCGCCGCCAATGTATTTCCCTGAAATTAAGTTCTCCTGTGCCTTAGACAACACATGTTCATTCATCTGGGTATCTGCATCAATTGTTACGATTATTTCACCGCTAGCTATTTCAACACCTGCGTTTCTAATTTTCGAAAGGTTTTTATCATTATTCTTTACAATGATACAATCATACGATTTTGCAATTTCTTCCGTTCGGTCTGTACATCGATTTAACACAACAATGATTTCAACTTGATTTTTACATAATTTAGAGGCTCTTGAAACAGATTCTAAACATTTTCCAATATACTTTTCTTCATTATGGGCAGGTATGATAATAGAAATTTTTAAATCCTCTTTTTCCATAACATTCATATATTCTAATCCCCCTTCATAAAACCTTTTCTAGCTGTTTTAGATGCTCTTAATTAATTTTAATGATAGGTCATTATTCGAGAAAAGCTGGAAGTATTGTATTGTTTCAATTTAATCCGATGCTGGAACGACATAGTCGCCATAAATATAGTGACTCCCCATATGAATAATCCCCCCATACGTTATCACATACACTCAAATTGAGTATCTTTTAGGTAGCAATTCCGATGTTAACGACCCTTTTTCAGCTAGTTAGAACAAACATGATATGGTACATTAGAATTGAATCTAAAGAATGCTCTTTCTACTTTGTTAAAAGTAGGGATTGAAATAGGAGTTATCATGATTTCAAGAGAAAAATTAGAAAACAATCAAGTTTTCCTGTATGTAATTGTGTTGTTAATCGCAGCTGGCGTAGGATTATTAGCGCCTTTTGTGGGTGAACAACTTGACGTTACCATTTCATTTGTTATTGCTATTTTAATGTTTAGTATGTTTTCTCAAATCCCATTTACAGCGTTGAAGGAATCATTTGCTAATCGTCGTTTTGTTGGGGCACTTCTAACGGTCAACTATGTTGCTGTCCCTATCGTTGTTTGGCTACTAACAATGCTATTACCTAAACATCCACCTTTATTGCTTGGGGTTTATTTAGTGTTGCTTACACCTTGTATTGATTATGTGATTGTCTTTACAGCTCTTGGACGTGGGAATGAAAAAGCTATGCTGATCTCAACACCTATTCTCTTCTTCACTCAAATGCTTTTATTACCTTTATATTTGTGGTTATTTCTTGGAAAGGAAGCATCCAGAATTGTTGAAGCGTCACCTTTCCTAGAGGCATTTTTAGTGCTAATTGTACTACCTTTAGTCATTGCGATATCGCTCCAACTTTTTGCTAAAAAATCGCAAGTTGGGGATCAATTAATTCATCTATCCGCCTGGCTGCCCGTCCCTTTTATGGCGTTAACTCTTTTTGTTGTTGTCGCATCACAAATTGGAAAATTATCGGCTTCCTTGGAGTGGATCATAAAGGTCATCCCAATATATATCCTATTTATGGTGATTATGCCGATTCTTTCAAAATTCATTGGAAAAACGTTTAAACTTGATAGTAAATCAGGTAGAGCATTAGTTTTTAGTGGTTCAACTCGTAACTCACTGGTTGTCCTCCCACTGGCACTAGCTTTACCAGAAAATATAAATACTCTTGTAGCAGCGATCATTGTCACGCAAACTATGGTAGAAATAATAGGAGAAATCATTTATATTCGTGTTGTTCCGGTTCTCATTAAATAAGTGGCTTACCGAATCTCGATAAGCCACTTCTATTATTTTTCTAATGCGATTTGTATATGGGCAAGGTGATGCTCTTCATGCCAAGCTAATTTTGCCACTTTAGTGGCAACTGTTATTTTACCGTTTTTTTGGTGCATAAATCTTCGATCTAATTGATCCTCAGATAAAGTACTTCCTAGAAATAGGATTCGCTCATTTATTCCTTCTAACATCTTAATAGAAGTTTCTACAGGAAGCTTGGTATCTGGTAGAATGGCCCACTTTTCTTCATCAAAAGCTGGAACTGTTGGATTCTCATCCGTTAAAGCTAGCTTCAAACGTTGATACATATTCAATTGAGAATCTGCAATGTGATGAACAAGTTGACGAACTGTCCAGCTACCATCACGATAAGTTTTACTTAACTCCTCTTCATTTAAAGAGCCTACTGTTTCTCTTAAACGAGTCGTGTAAGTTGCGATTTCCTTTAGCCATTCTTCTATATTTTCTAATGTTACTTTTTCAGGAACCTGTAGTTTGCCAATTGGGTATCTTACATCCATTTTTCATCCCCCTTTTCCCTATTATTATCTTGATTAAATCTTCTACTGATAATAACGGTAACTTTGAAAATATATTTCACCACATTAAGGTGTTTGTCCGCACATTAATTCGTTACTTTATTCTCTTCAAATAGCATTGTGCCATTTTCTTTTAAATGTGTATGGAATGAGAAAGCTTTTTCAAGAATGTGTGGTGTTTGTCCCCCCACTTTCTCTTTTGCTTCTTCAAAGTAAGCACGTAATTGTGGTCGATATTTCGGATGGGCAATTTCGATTAACTTTTCTGCCCTCTTCACTGGTGGAAGCCCACGCAGATCAGCATAGCCTTGCTCTGTCACAATAACATCTACATCATGCTCTGTATGGTCAATATGCGATACGAAAGGTACAATCGTCGAAATCGCCCCGTCTTTGGCTAGTGAAGACGTTACAAAGATGGTAATTCTAGCGTTTCGAGCAAAGTCCCCTGATCCACCAATACCATTCATAATTTTAGTGCCGTTAATGTGTGTTGAATTGACGTTACCGTAAATATCTACTTCAATGGCAGTGTTAAAAGAAATCACGCCTAAACGTCGAATAACTTCTGGATTGTTGGAAATTTCTTGTGGCCTAAACATAATTTTATCTTTATATTTTTCTAAATCCTCTGCTAATGAATCAACACGCTTCTTCGAAAGGGAGAAGGCTGTACCAGCTGCAAATTTAACAATACCAGCATCAATTAAATCAAAGACACCATCTTGCAGTACTTCAGAGAACACTTCAATATCTTTAAATTGAGAATTTTTCATGCCATTTAAAACGGCATTCGCAACTGAACCTACGCCAGATTGTAACGGAGCTAATGATTCTGGCAATTTTCCTTCAGCTACTTCATTAGCTAAGAAGTCTAGTAGATGATTGGCAATTTGCTGTGTTTCTTCATTTGGTTCAAATAAAGGTGATGGAATATCAGGCTGTTCTGATAAAACAATGCCTTTTACTTTATCTGGATCGACCTTGATGCCAATTTCTCCAATCCGATCTGATACTGTATAAATAGGAATTTCTCTACGTTCACCTTGCTCTTTTTGAACAAAAATATCATGAAGACCTTCGTATGCTCGAGGCGCAGTAGTATTAATTTCAATGATAACGTTTTCAGCTTTTTCTACAAAAATCGGTGAATTTCCTACTGAGCCAGTTGGAATGATATAACCATCTTCAGTGATGCCAGCAGCTTCAATAATGGCATAATCAATTTTGCCTAATGTTCCTTTTCTAACTTCTTCCGCAGTATGTGATAAATGCTGGTCAATGTAATATAATTCACCTTTATTAACTTTACCACGCATTACAGAGTTTCCTTGGTAAGGAACACGCAGGTTAATGATACCTGCCTCGGCCATTGATTGGTCTGCAGTTGGCCCTAGTGAAGCACCTGTATATAAGTTAACTTTAAAGTTTTCATTTTTTCCTCGCTTAGAAAGTGCAAGTGGAAATTCCTTTGGCTCACCGAATAGAGTAAATCCACTCATTCCAAGGTTCATTCCATCTTCAATCCATGAAGCAGCCTCTTCAGCTGAAACAACCTTGTCCAAAAATGCTGTACTTCTAATAAATTGGCTTAAATCTTTTCGCATTAACAATCACCTCATAATAGATTTGTAGTACTTTTTTACTTTGTAAATTTGGGATAAAAAATGCATAACATTATTGCCAATCAAAACTCACCTTACAATATATTCAAATATATGAGCTTCTTGTCTATATTGTAAAAAGAACTCAGCCTTTAGTCTATCTCATGATTTCTATGATAATGATAGAAAAAAACTATAATACATAGCTGTTCAAAGAATTTATCGCATCTTTCTCTGTGTGAAAATGGAGCTTTTCGATTTCACGTACAAGTAGCTTAATATATTCACGTGCTGCATAATTAATAAAACAGTCCTTTTTCATGATGAGGTAAACGGCTCTAGATAAAGATGGTTTTTCGATATGTTGGAAAAATAAATCCTCCGTTTCATAAAAATCGTATAAAGTTCGAGAGACTATACTGCGACCAACACCATGACGAACTAAATTTAAGATCGATCGAATACTTGATGTTTCAACGATTGGCTCTAATGGTTTGCCAACCTCATTGCTGGCCTTATTAAGTAATTTTCTACATTGATGCATACTTGGAAATAAGATGAGAGGATAATCTAAAACTGAAGAAAATGATACGTTTTGCTCTTTATTTCTTTGATTACTAATGAGGTAAAAATCTTCATCGTATAGTTTCGTCACTTGTAACAAGTCATTGGGAGTTAGATGAAAATCAATACCAAAGTCAGCCTGATTTTGTAAAACGGCTTTTTCTACTTGATCTGTCGTTTCAATAATGACTTTTATATTTGGGTACAGCTGATTAAATTGAATACATAAAGTTGAGACCAAGTCCGTTATTTCCCCTGGCAACACAGCAATTTTCAATTCCCCAATCTCCACATTTGATAATGCCGTAATTTGTGAAGAGATACTTAAGATAGAGCCTTGAATATTCAGGGCTTCTTGTTGGACGATTTCTCCAACCTTCGTTAGTTCAACCTTCTTCCCAACGCGGTTAAATAAAGAATACCCTATTTCCTTTTCCAGCATTTTAATTTGATGGCTTAAAGTAGGTTGAGAAATTCCTAGTTTTTCAGCAGCTTTGGTAAAATGGAGCTCTTTACTAAGCATTAAAAAATATTCTAAATGCCGTAATTCCAAATTGCTTCAATCCTTTCTGTCTGATAACTCGAATCTGTACTTTAGTGAGCCATATAAATAGACTACTAAATTTGCTTCTTGCCTTTCGCAATTATTTTTAATTTATCTACACTATTGCGATTAACAAAAGTGCACATGCTTTTAAATTTATTTTATATAAAGTATCATAGATATTACAAGGAAAAAACAGAATATTCCTTCTTTTCTTTTTTTTATAGACTTATAAATGCAATAAGCTCTACCGTATTTAGTTTTCTTTATTTAAAGGAGTGACAAAAGTGAAATCACAAATTATTCAATCTTTTGGTAAACCATCCGTCTTTCAACATAAGGAGATTCAGCAGCCTGAAATAGAGCCGGGACAAGTACTTATCCATGTGAAAGCAACTAGTATTAACCCTATTGATACAAAGGTTCGGGCCGGTTCAGTTCCAGCAGTTGCTCCAGAGTTCCCAGCAGTATTACATGGAGATGTAGCTGGTTTGGTATGTGCAGTAGGCGAGGGAGTCACTAAGTTTGTCATTGGCGATGAGGTGTTTGGATGTGCGGGTGGTTTTAAAGGGACTAGTGGCGGTGCACTTGCTGAATATATGCTAGCAGATGCTGACTTACTCGCTCATAAGCCAAAAAATTTAACAATGGAAGAAGCTGCGGCTTTGCCACTTGTTTCTATAACAGCCTGGGAGGCATTATTTAACCGAGCTAGACTTACACCAGGGCAAGAAGTATTAATTCATGGAGCAACTGGAGGTGTAGGACACATCGCCATTCAACTCGCCAAGTGGGGAGGAGCAACCGTCTATACAACTGCCTCTTCACAAGAAAAGTTAGAGATGGCTAAGCGCCTCGGTGCAGATATCACGATTAATTATACAGAAGAAACCGTTCAGGAATACGTTGAAAAATATACTGACGGAAAAGGATTTGACCTAGTGTTTGACACAGTTGGGGGTGAAAATCTTGACCGTTCTTTTGAAGCGGCAGCGGTACATGGAACTGTAACAGCCATTGCGACTCGTTCAACTCATGACCTAACACCAGTACATTCGAAGGGCCTTTCTCTACATGTTACCTTCATGCTACTAAAAATAGTGAATAAAGACATGCATAAACATTATGGAGAAATATTAAAGAAGGTTGCAAGTGTGGTGGAGGAAGACAAGCTACGACCTCTACTAGATCCACGTATTTTTACATTTGATGAAGTTTCAAAAGCCCATGAATACATGGAGTCAGGACAAGCAGTTGGGAAAATTGTTTTGGTGAACAACTGGTAAAATGATTAGAGGACTAATATTACTCTAAGTAATTTAAAGGAAAGAACATGTGAGCATCATCAAATATGTTCTTTCCTTATAGGAAATTTGTAACACAGTATAGATGTTCTTCAACTTTAATAGCTAAAGTAAAAATTCAAAGCCAACATAATTAAACACCATTGTTTAACCCTAAATTGACAAATTCATTCTACAACGGCTATTGCCACTGTTCTACACTTACATGTTAGCTTTTTTTATTCTTCTATTAAGATTGGATTAAGGTAAAATACATGCTATTACAATAATAGTATATTTTCCGATTGATTATCCTTGGCTTTTTCGATTCTTCTTGCAGGTACTATTACAGTTGCCCCAGCTTCTGCAAATACTCGGGTGATTTCGAGCCCTAAACCTGAATATCCACCTGTTACGATTGCTACATTACCAGATAAATTCTTGCCTCCCATAGCTTCTTTTGCTGTTGTTCTCGCACCAAAGCCAGAACGCATTGGTTTTTGAATAGTTTTTTTATTTAACATGTAATTGTCACCTTCAATATTAATGGTTAAGCTTCCCTGTTTTTATGTGCTGATAATTGGTAATTTTATAATTTAGAATATCTAAAGTAGCTTGTAAATAATTTGAGTTGTGATTTGCTTTTTATGCTCTTCAAGTATTGTTTGGCCAGCTTCATCATTTTTAGCTTGTGAGAATTTTACGTATTCTCGGATTTGTTTTAAAGGCATTTGTGTTCTTTTAAGATGATTTATAAAAAGAATTCGATCTATATCCATTTGAATATACTGCCTTTTATTATGCTCATTTCTCTTTGCTGGTGGTAGTAGTTTAATTTTTTCGTAATATCTGATTGTATCTTGACTTAATCCTGTTTTTTTAGCTACATCAGATATTGTAAATATATCGTTCATCTATGAATGCTCCTTTCACAAGAAGTGTAGTTCTTGGAGTTAACTCCATGTCAACAACTTTTATAAAAACATTTCCATTACTATTTATTATCATCACACACGTTACGACAATTTATGCAAAACGATTATACTCTAGCGATTTAAAAATTCATTATGATTTAGAATAAAAAAGAGTGTCTTAAAGTCAAATTTGAACTTTAAGACACTCTTTATTCATTATAAAACTTCAATTTAGAATGCTTTTTGTAATGCTTCTAATCCATCTTGATAGATACCATGGAATAGCTCAATAGCTTCTTGGTCACTTACACCCACAGGTGTGAAACTGCCAGACCACTCGACCAACGATGATTGGCCATCAGTATCTTCTTTGACTTGGATTGTAGATAAATAATCAGTAACCGGAAACGGTGCCTTCATAATTGAATACGTGTAGTAACGTTCCTTGTCATTGAAATTTTCTAAACGCTCTACAATAGCATCTCCATCAGGGTTAGCAAGGTGACGTACACGTCCACCTTCCGTTACTTTACTGCTTGGAATATAGGGTAACCAGTCTGGAAGCGAGTCAAAGCCACCAATTAATTGCCATACTTCCTCAGGTGAAGCTGAAATTCTAATAGATGTAATAGTATTTGCCATTTTCTTTACTCTCCTTTTTATATAAAATCGATTGGTAGTGGTGCATGTGGTGCGATCAATTTTTGTTCGCGCATTTCTTCCCAGAATGCTGCTGGGATAATTGTTTTCAATGCAGCTTGGTCTTCTGCAATTCGCTCTGGTTTACTTGCGCCAGGAATGACAGCAGCAACTGCTGGGTTCGCCAATGAAAATTGTAAAGCAGCTGACTTAATGCTGATTTGATGACGATCTGCAATACTTTTGATTTTTTCTACTTTCGCCATAATTTCTGGTGACGCTTTTTGGTATTCGAAGTGAGTGCCTCCTGCAAGAACACCTGAACTATATGGGCCACCAACGACGATGTCCATATTATTTTTTTTAGCTGTTGGCATTACTCGTTGTAGCGCACGTTCGTGGTCTAATAATGTATAACGACCAGCTAGTAAGGATACATCTGGTTTTACTTCCTCCAAATCCAGTAGTAATTCAATTGGTTCTACTCGGTTTACTCCAAGTCCCCACCCTTTAATAACGCCTTCTTCACGTAATTGCGTGAGCACACGGAAGGCTCCTGTACGAGCTGTTTCAAATTGTGAAATCCACTCATCGCCATAAAAATCTTGCGCTACATCATGAATATAAACAAAATCTATACGGTCTGTTTGTAAACGTTTCAAGCTGTCCTCAATTGAGCGAAGGGTTGCGTCTGCGCTGTAATCATTAATAATTTTGTTTTTACGTCCGAATTCGAAAAGACCACCTTTTTCTCCTAAATCTCGTGCAGATGGATCTTCCAACTCATCCGAAATAATTCGACCTACCTTTGTGCTTAAAACGTACTCGTCACGATTTCTTTTTGATAAGGCTTCACCAAGACGAATCTCAGCTAAACCAGAGCCATAAAGTGGAGCTGTATCAAAGTAACGAATGCCACTCTCCCAAGCAGCATCTACAGTTGCAATTGCTTCTTCTTCTGGGATATTACGGTACATATTACCAAGAGGCGCTGTACCAAAACCTAATTTTCCTTGTAATAGATTTCTCATATTATTAAATCCTCCTAAGATTAGTTCTTTTGTTGATTGCCAGTATGATCAATGACTGATTACTTATCAAAAGTCATTTCTTCATCTGCAATATTGATTATGAGGCACCTAAAGAAAATAAAAAAGTACGCACTTTAAAGTAATATGAGCACCAAAAAGTGCCTATTAATTAGTAAAGACGGCAGACAAAGTAGTTATATACTTTATTCCCACAATAAAATAGAATTTCATTTTAAGTACTCTAAGATTGTCATAATGAGATATTAGCTTTTTGAGATGCAAAAAAACCACTCTCTTTGAGTGGCTACAAATAGCATGTACGCTTTATTTATTTAAACAAATCGAGAGATGGTTAAAACCAAATAAATAGCCTCATGGAACTGTATTACTAATAATAGTCACAAATCCGTTTCTCTTAGCCGTGTCTATTAACGTGTAAATAGATTGACTGGCTGCTTTATTATACAAATACCATTGATCTTCAGCTGCATTGTAAATCAAACTATCTGGCTTCTCTAGAAATGGTTGTTCTGAAATTTGAATTAATGAATAGAGATCAAAACGCTTGATATTGTTGCCTTCTTCGTTTAAAAAATCATATTGTCCTATTTTATAATAGCTCCCAGGTATAGCACTGTGAAAAGACCACGTGAAATCTGCTGGTGGTTCGACCTTACTTCCTTTATTTTTTACAAAAAGATGGTACATTTCTTCGATATAGGCATTGCCTTTTAATTGCTCCTCAATTCCGCCCATTGTCATGTGGTATTCATGCAGTATCGACTTTACTTCTACCCCATCGATAATTAACGGCTTCGTTTCAACTTTGACAGTTAAATTATTATAATGGACCTTACTGCCAAAGGTTTCTGCTAGAAAGCGCAATGGAACAAAGATACGCCCATTCTTTACATAAGGCTGTGTATCAAGTAATATCGTTTGTCCGTTTACCACAGCTGTACAACTGTTCTGTTTTAAGATTACCTTCATAGTGCTTTTTGTAAGCGTCACTTGCGATTTGGTCCAGTCTACCTTGGCCCCCAAATTTTCACTAATGACACGTAAAGGTACCATCATACGATTATTTTTCATTTCAGGGTTTACATCAGTTACAATTACAACATCATCCACTTTTAGCTGAATTTTTGTTGCGGCATTAGTAGTTGACGTTGCCATTATGAGAATCCAAGCAATGAATATCCCTGCAAACCCCTTTTTCATCTTCATTAGCTCCTTTAGAAAACAATATTTTCTATAGTACTTAATTCAATAGAAAGCTAATAAGCTCCTTCTTCATAATTGATTTGAAACTTTTGTACAAAAAACCACCTACTATTTGACTAGTAAGTGGTTTAATTATTATAGTCTAACCTTTACCTCTGTGCCATCTTTAGCTTTGACATCTACAAGTACAAGTCCTTTATAATTTTTCATCTCGTTGACGATAGGTTTTAAGGATTCTTTGTCGATTATTGGAAAGACAAAATCAACTTTTTTCCTTTCGAAGTACTCTTTTGTCCATTTGTTTACATTTTGCTGAATCAATTTAGAAGACAAAATGGCAAGAGCGATGTTTATCAAAGCATATGGAATGGGGACAGTAAGCCGAACGTCTTTTGCTTTCACTTTTACATGCATCATAACTAACCACTATTCAATGAAGACCGAAACGGAATCCCCGTTTGCGGATTTAATATCAACAATTTGGCCATCTAATTCATTTTCGATTGCTTCAAGGAGAAGGTTTATGTCGATATCCTTCACGTATTTTTCCGATTGTGGAATACTCGCTGCGATACTATGTCCAGCCATTAAAACTGCTTTAACAAGTTTGATTGGTAAATTGACCGTGACGTTATCATTTTCCGTTGAGACAACACGTACTTTTAAAGTCTTATCTAAATATTTAGTTGGCTTTTCAGCGAATTTATTCCCGGATTCTTCTTTCTCTTGTAATACTTGAATGAGCTCTGAACCCTTATCTGCATCAATCTTTCCTTCTTGGATCATCGTTAACACTTTTGTAATTTCTTCTTTCATGGTCAATTCCTCCTTATTCTTCTTTTAAGAGCTTGATGGCCTCTTCCGTTGTGATTTCACCATTTTCCAACATGGCCACAATTTTTTTCTCATTTACTTCATTTTTCTTCTTTTGTCCATAGCCAAGTGATGAAATAATTTCTGTTAACTTACCGCGAACCGTTGGATATGAAATCCCTAGTTCCTTTTCAACTTCTTTAATATTCCCTCGACATGTTAAAAATACTTCCACAAAATGAAGTTGATCCTTAGATAAGGATGCTAGCTTAGACAATTCAAACTCATTTTCAATCGTTGTGTGACAATGAGAACACTGTAACTTTGTAATTTTTAATGTTTTACTACAGACAGGACAATTTGTGATTACTTGATAAGCCATAGTGTACTCCTTCCTTTAAGTTAAATTGATTATATAATAAATAATTGAATAAATAAACAATGAAATTTAATTTTTTAATTAAAATAATCAATAATATTAATTTTAACTTTAACATTATTGATTATTCAGCTCCCGAAATATTAAAAGAAGCCAATTTGTTTATATTTAGCAAATGGACGATTTTTTGTATGAGATTCGCCTATAACATACAAACTTATATTAAGATTTACATTAGAAAGGGAGTAAAATTTATGCCATTTGTCACCGTATTTGGAGGGAAAACCTTTGAGGTTGAGGAAGGAAAAAAATTAGTTCTAGCTCTTGAAGATAATGGTATCAATATTCTGCATCAATGTGGAGGAAAAGCAAAATGTACTACCTGTCGAGTAGAGGTATTAGCTGGAGAGTATAAAGATACTTCGAAAATAGAGAAAAACGCTTTTGCTATTAAAAATATAGATGAAAACTTATATGATGATTGCTTGCGGCTTTCTTGTCAAATACGTGTTATTGGAGACATTACAGTTCGTCCAATTTTGATATCGGAAAGTTCTCAGGACAATAGAGGGCCAAGACCTGCAGATTAATTAGGGGATACATAAATAAAGGCATAGGAATCCAGTCCTAATGCCTTATTTATTATACTTTTAAAAGACGCTACGTACTAATCCCCCATCAATTCTCAATGCAGACCCATTAATAGCAGAAGACAGTGGGCTACTTAAAAACGTAACAAAATGAGCAATTTCCTCTGGACGAATCAGTCGCTGTATAATAGAGGTTGGACGATTTTCTTTCATAAATCGCATTTCAGCTTCTTCCATCGTCAAATGCTCATTAGGATACAAGGTATTCAACATCGCTTCGACGCCTTCTGTAAATGTAGAACCAGGCATAATGGTGTTGACCGTCACATTTGTTCCTTTCGTCAGCTCAGCTAAACTACGCGACAGGGAAAGTTGCATCGTCTTCGTGGCGCTATAATGAGCCATTTCTTGCGATGGCATAATGGCTGCTTCACTTGCAATAAAAATAACCCTTCCTTCCCTCTTTTGAATCATTTGATTGAGGTACCATCGTGTAAGGCGAACACCACTCATAATGTTGACTTCAAACATCTTCAACCATTCTTCATCCGAGATGTTAAAGTATTCTTTTGGCTCAAAAATCCCTAGGTTGTTGATCAAAATATCTACTTTTGGGTATTCTTCTGTTGCCTTTTGGCATCCTTCTGCTGTTCCTAAATCAGATATCAAAGGCTGAAGACTAGCTTCTGGGTACTGTTCCTGTAGTTCTTTTATTGTTTGAAGAACCTTATCTTCATGACGTCCGTTAATAATGACCGTAACGCCTTCTAATACTAATGATTTTGCAATGGCCTTACCAATCCCTGCTGTAGAACCTGTAACGAGCGCGGTTTTCCCCTTCAAATTTAAAAACATCGTAATCACTCCTAAGCACGTTTTTATTTGAATAAGTAGTAGTATGGAATTCTCCACTTCTTTTAAACAGTAAATATGTAAAGAAGGAGTGACAAGGCAAAATTCAGCACTTTCACTCCTCTGTATTTCTAGATGTTGCTATTTATTGCCGGAAAATGAGGTAATACCTCTTGTCCAAGCTCATGAATCACTTCTTCTGCAGGTCTTTTACTGTCAAATAATGCAAAGAAGAGATGGTTGACACCAATTTCTTTATAAATATTTAGTAGTTCGATTAACCGGTTTCGCCCTACTCGGAATCCTAAACGAATCGGCGTAGGCATTTCATTTGGATCTTCTGTTAAATCTAAGTGCATGGGCTGTGTGAATGGTTTGAAAACTCCCGGACAGTACTGTTCCACAAGCTCTCTCCATTGTCGAATAGCCTCTGCTTGAAGGTGTGGACTTCGTGGATAATACATCCAACCATCGCCGTTCTTCGCAAACCATTCCATTGATTGCTGCGCAAAACCTGTTATGATCGTTGGAATGCGCTTCGTTGGTTTTGGAACTAAATTACTTCCTTGAATAGCACCTAAAGTAGAACGAATAGAAGGAAAATCTTCATATAATACTTGATTTAAATATTGAAAGGCTTCAATAAAACGTTCTCCTCGATCATCATGGTTCACATTTAAACCATAAAAATCGGCTTTACGATCTCCAGATGAAACACCCAAAATTAGGCGCTCGGGAAATAACTGATCAATCGTTGCTATTTCTTTAGCGACTCGTAAGGGATGACGTAAAGAAAGTACGATAGCTGATGTTCCTAAAGCAATTTCCTTTGTTTGGCTTGCTAAATAGGTTAAATAAATCAACATATCATAAATTTGACCTACTGCTGGATCACCAAAAGAAGGATCTTCTAATAATACATCTCGAAACCATAGGCTAGTAAAACCATAATTCTCGGCTAATTGTGATAACTCCACCTGTTTTTCCATGGTAGGCGTACCAAAACGATAATTTTCTAATGGAATATGGAGACCTAGTGTTAACTCCCCTTCTTTATACATTCGATTATAACTATGATAATTGGAAAATTGACTCATAAAGCATTTCTTGCTCCTTTCCCCTTTTTAAATCCTTCTGAAACTTGTTTCTACGAATTTTAATATGTTCGACTTTTGGAAAGAAAATCTGGATCTGCCCCTGTTACTCCACTTTGCCCCCAATTTCCTGGAATCATTTCTCTGATGACAATAAGTATTTTATCCAAAGGTGCGTGCGTAAATTTAGATGTAGTTTGTGTTAGCTGCTTTACCCATCTATCCTTTGTTTCTTGATCAAATGTATTCCAGATATCAATCGTAATGATGGCCATTCCATCTACTGTATTTGCCTGTGTATGATAAGACTCTTGTGTATTCCAATTCATGACTCTACTCTTATCGGCAAAGCTAAGATCAGATGCAACTGCCCCAGCTTTTCCCCAGTTTTCTTTCTCAAGTTCTTTTATTAATATTTGGATTTTGTCTGGAACAATTTTTAGTAAATTTGTTGTTAGTTCAGTAAGTGTAAAAATGAATTCCTTTTTTTCTTCCGTTGACATGGATGGCCATGTATTTACCTCAATTAATGGCATAATGATTCTCCTTTAAACTTCATCATTTAACAAATTTTTAATTCCTCTAATGACTAAGTCATGATCTTCCTCAGGGGTTAATCCTGAAACTGTTATTATACCGATAACCCCAACGTTTTTTATTTGAATAGGATATGCTCCACCAAACGCAGCGTATTTTGAGGCATCTAAGCAATATTTCTCATGATATGGAATTCCACTTAACTCACTTTGCATCTGTAAATAATACGAGCTGTGGTTGTGCAGCGAAACAACCCGCTTTTTTCGTTCAATCCACTGACTATTTTCCTCAGTCATTCCTGTCATTTTATAATGAAACAATTGGACACCATTCTTTGTTATATCAACAGCAATGGATTTCCCTTCTTGCTTCGCTTTTTCTATAATTAATAAGCCTAAGCGCAGGGCATCGTCATTTGTAAAAGTGGAAAATTGAAGTGTTTCCTCTTCTTTTAAAATTTCATCTATACTTAAAGTACTCATATCACTACCTCCAGCTATCCTTCAGTTAATCGGAAATGTAGTTCTGATCAAATGCGGTTATTTTTAATGCTCATGGACGTATTACTGATCCATAAATGTATTATAAGAAGTGTATTCGACGAAGGTAAGTACGCACTTTAAAGTGATATAGTCACTTAATTGTTCCTATTATGATAGAAGGGAAAAGTTTGTGAGATGTTGAAGCAGGATTGTATTCGTTGAAAAAATTTGTTACTATGGAAATACAATTATGAGAGGACTGATGAATGAACAATGATGAACTAATCTATATTTTTATTTGAAATGAAATACTTCAAACTACAAAATATAGGGTTAGTCTGTCCATTTTTAATAATCAGTTTCCATTTATTTGTCATAATCTGTTCATGGCAAGTAAGATGACGAATTTTTTAAAGCAAAAGACTAATCCTTCCAATTGATATTGGGAGGTTTTTTTATGCTCTCATAGTTAGAATTTTTTCTGTAACTTTCATCTACTAAAAAGGAGAGGGAAAAAATGATTGATTCAGACACTATTATTACGCATGTAACACTCCGTATAAGTCGTTAATATCCATCTGCCTATACGGAGGAATATTAAAATAGATGGATATACCGACTTTGTATGAAAAGTAAAACTGTTGCTATACAAAGGAGGAACTAGCATGTCCATGATACAAGTACAAAACTTAACATTTTCTTATCCAAGTAGCTTTGACAATATTTTCGAAGAGGTAAATTTCCAAATCGATACGGATTGGAAACTTGGGTTTATCGGTAGAAATGGCCGAGGTAAAACAACATTCTTTAATCTTTTGTTAGGGAATTATGAATATAGTGGGAAAATCATTTCATCAGTAGAATTTACTTACTTCCCCTATCCTGTTTCGGATCAGAACAAATTTACTCACGAAATTTTTGAGGAAATTTGCCCACAGGCTGAAGATTGGGAATGCCTTCGTGAAATATCCTATTTGGATGTTGATGCTGAGGTTATGTACCGACCGTTCAAAACATTATCAAACGGAGAGCAGACGAAGGTGTTGCTTGCTGCATTATTTTTAACTGAGGGCCAATTTCTTTTAATTGATGAGCCAACCAACCATCTTGACACAGATGCACGAAAGATTGTCTCAGAATATTTACGGAAGAAAAAAGGATTCATTTTAATTTCTCATGATAGAGCCTTTTTAGATGGCTGTGTAGACCATATCTTATCCATCAATAGAGCCAATATTGATGTTCAAAGTGGCAACTATTCTTCATGGAAGCTGAATTTTGATAGACAGCAGGAACACGAAGAAGCAACTAATCAACGTCTACAAAAAGATATAGATCGATTAAAACAGTCTTCGAAGCGTACTTCAGGCTGGTCAAATCAAGTGGAAGCTTCCAAAAATGGGACAACAAATTCCGGGTCTAAGCTAGATAAAGGATTTGTTGGACATAAAGCCGCCAAGATGATGAAGCGGGCAAAGAACATTGAATCTAGACAACAAAAAGCCATTGAGGAAAAGTCAAAACTACTTAAAAATGTAGAAAAAACAGAGGCACTAAAATTAGAACCATTGGCCATTCAATCAAAGGAATTAATAACTTTAGCTGATGTATCTATTCACTATGATGATCACATTGTCAATAAGCCAATTAGCTTCAAGGTGGAGCAAGGCGACCGTATTGTGTTGGATGGAAAGAATGGCAGCGGAAAAAGTAGCATCCTTAAACTAATTCTAGGAGACCCTATTCAGTATACAGGCTCCATACATTTAGCATCGGGCCTTATCATTTCCTATGTTCAACAAGATACTTCGCATTTAAAGGGCATGCTGTCGGACTTCATCGAAGAGCATAATATTGATGAGACGCTATTTAAATCCATCCTAAGAAAGATGGATTTTGATCGAATTCAATTTGAAAAAGATATTTCTCATTATTCCGGTGGTCAAAAGAAAAAGCTCTTGATTGCTAAAAGTTTGTGTGAAAAAGCACATATCTATATTTGGGATGAACCTTTAAACTTTATAGATATTTATTCACGCATGCAAATTGAAGAGCTCATTCAAAGTTTTAATCCCACAATGGTTTTTGTTGAGCATGACGAGGCATTTCAAGAAGCTGTGGCAACTAAAACGATATCGATGTAGTTAAACAGGAATCCATTTTGAAACATCAAAATGGATTCCTTTCTATTTATAAAGATACTTCCTTCAAGAGCGTTTGCTTCATGCTTTTGATGATGCCCATGTGGTGGCTTTCATGGTTCATATGGAAAATGACCATATCCCCTATGGTTTTCATGCCTAAAAAAGGCTCTTTCAGAGGTTCATTTAGATGGCCTCTACACGCTTGTTCAATAAGTAGCGGTTGTTCCTCTAGAAGCGTAATTATTTGTTCCATCGTTGGAGGCTGTTCAGTCCAATTATCGGGCTTGCTCCCACTCGGAAACATTAAATGATAGGATAAAGGTAATTGTCTTTCTTGATGAACAGCTGGAAACATACTATGATCCCAACCCACTAATAAATGACCTGCGTTCCAACGGATATTGTTCGTATGGCCATCGGGTATTTGGTCCACAATATCCTCGGGAATTGTACGTAGAAATTCAACAGTCCAATTACGCCACATTTTCATTTGTTCAAATAATTGCTTTTCACTCATCTACTTCCTCCCCTTCTACACGCTATTCAAGTATATATTAACACAATATTCCAATTATTTTCATCGGCTTAAATAAACAAAAAAAGATGTATCGCTAAAATAACTAGGATACACCTTCTTATAATGAAAAAAATACCACAACTGATTGATTGTGATATTTTTTAATGTTTTACTTTTTTTCTTTATTAAATTGTTGTTGTTCTTTCTTTTGTTCTTTTTGTTCTTTCACTTCTAGTTCTTCAATATTAAATTCCATTGCTACTTCTTCTTGCTCTAATTCATTCTTTTTCTTTTCTTTCGCCATAACTCTCACCTCCAATAAGGTATAAATTGTCCTTATTGCGGTGATTTATACTATCATGCTTAAATTATGATACACATGTATAAAACCACAATATACAACCACAATAAAAGTGCGTAGTGTCTCACTACTTAAAGAGCTGCAGAGATTTATTCTCTGTGGCTTCTTTTATACGTAAGTGCAAAAAATCATGCTAGGTCTTTAAATTCTTTTGATTAAAAGGAATGTTTATTCTTTATTCATCCATACTATCTTTGTTTGAAAAAAAGGTGAAAACCAGAAAAGGAAGTGTAGAATATGGGTATTCTTGGTGGAAATCCAAAAGATGAACCATTGCATTATGGTGAAGTATTTAGTGTTTGGTCAAGTTTAATTGCAGATTATGGTATGATTTCTGGCTATCAAACGTTCTATAATCATGCTGGTGATGAAGATCTTAAAAAAATAATTGAAGATTTGATCGAAACGTGTAGAGAAGAAGTAAAACAATTAGAAAAAATTCTAAAAACGAATGGAATAGCTCTACCACCAGCTTCACCTGAAAGACCTGTCGCAAGATTGGAAGATATTCCTCCAGGTGCAAAGTTTAACGATCCTGAAATTAGTGCAGCTCTTACTGCTGATGTTGCTGCTGGATTAGTGGCATGTAGTCAAGCAATGGGTACGTCTACTCGTGAGGATGTCGCATTAATGTATGGACAATTCCACATGGCTAAAGCTCAACTTGGTGCTAAGCTTTTACGTTTAAACAAAAATAAAGGATGGCTTGTACCACCGCCATTACATGTCAATTATCCTGAAAAGTAAAGTGAATTTCCCCGAATCGAGGAATGCAAATGTATTACTATAAAGAAGAATTAATTAACATTATTAAGCCTGACAAACCGGATCCACAAGCAGCACGTGTTATGCAAGAAATACTAGGTGGTCATTATGGTGAAATGAGAACCATGATGCAATATTTTTTCCAAAGCTCTAATTTTAGAGGGAAAGAAACACAATATCGTGATTTACTTCGTGGCGTTTTCCTAGAAGAAATTGCCCACGTCGAGCTCGTACAAAATACAATAAACCAATTGCTAAACGATTCAGGTGAATCTTCTGCTCCTGGTAGTAACGGCGCCGACCAAGCCCCTTTGGATGAAGCTGTTAGACATGCTAATCCTCATCATTATATTGTGGGGGCTCAATCCTCTTTACCTGTAGATGCTGCAGGTAATCCTTGGAATGGTTCTTGGGTGTATGCGCATGGAAATTTGATTGCGGATTTATTAGATAATTTAGTGCTTGAGTCTACAGGTGTACTCCAAAAAACACGTATTTATGAGATGAGTTCAAATCAAACATTTAGGGAAACCCTTGCATTTCTAATCGTTCGAGATAATGCCCATCAAAACGCATTTGCCAAAGCATTAGAAACGTTAGGAGTTGATTGGGGAAAACTGTTCCCAGTGCCGAATTATGATATCAACAAATATCCCGAATGTAGGAAATTCGTCGAAATGGGCTATCATAATGCCCAATTTAACTTCAGATTAGATCCAACACGTATCGGTGAAATCTTCCAAGGACAAACGCCAAGTAGAAATGGCGGAGAACTTAATGTAACTCCCCCGCCTGAAGGGTTCCCTGTACCACTCATGCCAGAGATGCCAAATGAACACAGCCCTGGTCTGAAGGATATGAATCATTAATTTCCCAGTTTAATACTGGGATTTTTTTTTGTAAAAGAAATGAAATAATGAATTCTTGCTAAAAATTTTATAGACCTTCAAAACTGTTATTCATTGGTATCTCTTCAATATATGCTCTCTTTTTCTTCATCCTCCTATTGGCGATGAAAATACTAAACATACTTACGATAAATAAACCTAGGAAAATAATCCATGCCACTTTGTAGCTTTGTGTAACATCATAAATAAATCCAGAGACAATCACACCAAATGAACTTGTAGCAACGAAGAATATTTGAATAAACCCAAAAATAGCACCAAAATCTTTTTGTCCAAACAGATCATCTGTCATGAATGGTGGGCCAATTGTAGCGATCACAATACTGAAACCGTAGGCAATGGCGAACACGAACGCCAAGATTTTGGCTTCTGCCATCAGTAAAGATACCATTGCAATTGTCATACAACTTCCGACAAACAAGATTCCGCCTGTTGTTCTAAACTTATCGAAAATCGCGCCTAGTATCAACTTTCCAACAGTATTTGATAATGATAATAGTCCGAAAATGGTACCTGCAAATAGCGCGGGGTGTCCAATATCCATTAAATAAGCTGGAATATGCATTTGTACTCCACCTGCAACAAGTGCAAAGCAAACAACACCGAAAATAAATAACCAAAATACGCCCGATTTCTTGGCATCTGCCAATGTTACACCGGATTGATCTTTACTTTCCTGCTTAATTTCTACTTGATCTTTACCAAGTGCAATCATACCTTTTTCAGCAGGGCTTTTCTTTGTAAAGAATAAAATGAGAGGTAGCGATATTGCGATAATAAGCACACCGGCAATCACATACGTTGTTCTCCAGCCATAATTGGCAATCAACGTTGTTAAAATGGGACTAAGTGCAGCCGTTCCGACGCCTGAACCCGCAAATGCCAATCCCATTGCCAGTCCTTTTTTTTCATAAAACCAATTCGTAAGCATAATAGAAATAGGAATATTAGAAAAACCTGCAACGCTTATCCCGATAAAAAATGCACGATAGCAAAATATACTGCTGATTGTGCGAGCGAGTATAGCATAAAACCGCAACCTGCAAGAATGACACAAGCCGCCATAATGAGCTTCATATTTCTTTTTGCAAGTAGCTTTCCCATAAAGGGGGAGGCAATCGCGACACCTAAACCACCAACTGAAAGTACAAATGAAAAGGTAGTTCTAGTCATGCCTAATTCCTCTGTTACAGGTACAAGAAATAAACTGTGTAGAGAATTGACAATGGAAAATGCAGAAAACATAATCAAGAAGCTTGTTATAACAATGTACCATCCATAAAATATCCCTTTATTTGCTTGAGGCATATTATTCCCCATTTCATTTTTACTTTATCGGACATCATGTTTTTCTGCTACTTGTTAGCCAATTTGAATATAACATGTTTTTTCACGTGTATAATCGAGGACCGTATCTGCGCCAAAGCCACTCCCTTTTCGTCCACCAAATGGTAATTCAGTTCCTACAATGCGATACGTATTTACCCAGACGTTTCCTGATTCAATTGCGTGAATCATACGATGTGCTCGGTTTAAATCGGAGGTCCAAACGCCAGCACCTAATCCATATGCAGTATCATTTGCTATGGCAAGTGCATCCTCTTCCGTATCAAATGGAATTATTACAGCAACTGGACCAAAAATTTCTTCTTGGCATATTTGCAAATGATTATTGTCTACTAATATTAAAGTCGGTTCGATCCAGTAACCATCTGCTAATTCTTCTTGTTCGGGTAACAAGTTTGCTCCACCATATTGACCACCAATAATAATTTCGCTTCCTTCTTGTTTCCCTAACTCGATATACGAGCTTACTTTTTTAAATTGCATTTCATTGGCTACAGGTCCCATAGACGTTTGCATATCGAATGTGTTACCTAAATGAATATGTTGAGAAATTTCTTTTTTCATAAGGGAAATCATGTTAGAAAGGATGGATCGTTGAATTAGAATTCTTGAGCCACCTACACAAAGCTGTCCTGCATTGCCAGTAAAAATCCCATTTAGCGTTACTCCACTTGCTGCTTTAGCTAAATCCGCATCTTCAAAAACAATATTGGGTGATTTACCGCCAAGCTCAAGTACCATGGATTTAGGGCTTTGTGCGGTTGATTGAGCAATTGCTTTGGCTGTGTTTCCAGAACCAGTTAAGCTCACTTTGTTAACATGTGGATGACGAACAAGTGCATCGCCCACTTCAGCTCCTGTACCTGAGATAACATTTATTACGCCTGGTGGTAAGACACTTTGTATAATTTCCCCATAGCGAAGAGGCGCAACAGAGGCAAACTCTGATGGTTTAATGATGACCGTATTGCCACCTGCAAGTGCATATGCTGCTTTAACGGTGAATGTCCATAATGCTGAATTCCAAGGAATTATTCCTACCACTACCCCATATGGTTCTCGGATTGTAAACCCTACGGTGTTGGGTCCTAGTTGAACGGTTTCCCCTTTACTGCCAACATTTGTGGCTACTGCAGCTGCATCATACCAAATATTTGTTAATGTTGGAATCAGACCATACTTTGTTTCACGAATAACCCAACCATTATCTTTTGTTTCTAATTCAGCTAATTCGTCTCCAAATTGTGATATCAAATCCCCAATACGTCGTAAATAACTAGCTCGTTCACTAGCAGAAAGAGTGGCCCATTTTGGAAGTGCGTTTTGAGCTGCAGTCACTGTTGCTTCAACATCTTCGACTGTACTACATGGAATTGTCGCCCAAGCCTTACCAGTAGCAGGATTATAGCTCTCTATTTTTTTACCTAAAGAAGACGGCATTAACTGACCATTAATAACATTTTTATAGTCTTTCAAATCACTAATTGTTTTCACTGACTTTCCCACCCTTTCGTAATATGAGGTTGCTTGCCTTCTTACATAGCCACACAGAAATTGAAAGACATTCTACTACACTACCATCCTAATGCAATTGCTGTTTGCTCATAATATTGCTGGGTGCTCCCTAAATAATTTTCATAAAAACGAGCTCTTTTCACATACAGATGACAATCAAGTTCCTCTGTAAAGCCAATACCACCATGAATTTGAATACTATCGGATGCTACTTTGATAAAGGCATCGGTTGCAAATAATCTAGCACTCAAAATGGCTTCTACTTGATCGTCTGGCTTGCTTGTTATCGCCCAGTTCGCATAGTAAGCTAATGAACGAGCTGTTTCCAAATCCATTTTCATGTCTACTAATCGATGCTTAATTGCTTGAAACCTACCAATTGGTTGATTAAACTGCTCGCGAATATTAGCATATTCAACTGCAGTCTCTACAATCTTGTCCATACTTCCCACAATCGTCGCGCAAAGTGCTGCGTTAAATGATAATAGACCCTCCAGTAGAACGTCCCATCCATGATCAATTGGGCCAAGAATTTGATGCCTCGATACTTGTACTTCATCAAATATCACTTTTGTAAGTAAACGTGTTTGATCAAAGTTTTTTTGTTGTTTTAATTGCAGAGTCACTTTGTCCTTATCAATGATGACTAATGAAATCCCTTGATTATTTTCTCCGTCTGAGGTACGAACTAGGGTAAGTATACTATCTGCTAGCTCGGCTTCGGGCACTAATGTTTTTACGCCATTTAAAGTTAGAACGTCGCCTTGTAATGTAGCATTGAGTCTAACGTGAGCTGGTTTATAGTTCCCATCTGGCTCTAACCATGCAACTGTAAATGTATGTTCACCATTTGCAATAGCCGGTAAATAATTAGCTTTCTGTTCGTCTGTTCCATACTTCTCTAGCAAAGGGACTGCTAAAGCATTTGTTTCTAAATATAAACCGGGGAGTAATGCACGACCTGTTTCTTCTAATATGGGTACTAAATCTAGCTGACCTAGCCCCATCCCACCATATTCTTCTGACACATTGACACCCATACAGCCAAGCTCTGCCAAACCAGAATGTAGTGTTTTCAATGAGCTTATATTACCTTCTATAATTTCACGGGCTATTTTTGTTTGCCCCATATCATCTAAATATTTACGTACATAGCTTCGAAACATTTCTTGTTCTTGATTTAAAGAAAAATCCATTTTAAACACCCCTCCTAGTTATCGACCCATATCCTTTGGTAATCCAAGTATTCTTTCTGCAATAGTATTCTTTTGGATCTCACTTGTGCCCCCTCCAATGGTCTGTCCAAAAGAATACAAATAATTGTCTTGCCAATAGGATCGATCCATCATGGCGTCTTCTTTCCACAACACACCACGATGACCTTGCATTGAGATAGCCTGAGCAAAAAGCTCTTTTGTTAATTCACTAACTAGGAGCTTATCCATCGAACTTTCTGCGCCAGGGTGGCCATTTTTCAATTGCTTCGTTAAATTTCGATAATAGTTTAATAGTGATCCACGTGAACGGGTATATAAATCCACCATTGTTTTACGAACAAATGGATTTTTGATAATCGGTTCATTATCATCAATCAATTCCTTCGCTAAAGTAACGAGATCATTGAACTGTTGCTCTAACGTAAATACTTGGCCACCAATGCCCGTTCTTTCATGCATAAGAAGTGCAATGATAACTTTCCAACCTTCATCTACTTCTCCGATAATTTCCGTATCATAAGCAATAGCATCATTTAAATACACTTCATTAAAATCTTTTTGACCATCCATCGAAACAATTGGTCTAGTTTCTACTCCTGGCTGATGCATGTCGAGTAGGAATACCGTAATTCCTTTATGTTTTTTCTCTAATCGGCTCGTTCTTGTAATCAAAAAGCAACGATCAGCTACATGACCAAAACTTGTCCAAACTTTCTGGCCATTAATAATCCAACGATCTCCATTTTTCACCGCTGTCGTTTGGATAGCTGCTACATCTGAACCTGCATTTGGCTCAGAATAGCCTTGGCACCAGACTTCTTCACCGGTAATAATCTTTTGGATATATTTTTCCTTTTGCTCTTCAGTACCAATTTGCATTAATGTTGGAGCTACCATATGAAGACCCACATAATTAATCAATGCTGGAGCTTTTATGCGTACCATTTCTTGTTGATAGACAATTTCCTCCATTAGCGTGGCGTTGCGGCCTCCGTATTGTTGCGGCCATGCAATTGCTGCCCAACCACCTTCATATAATTTCCTTTGCCAGTCTCGTAAAAATAGCTCATACTCCTTCGATTCTTTATCTAGCTGGACCTTCCCCTGTAACCATCCAGCTGGTAAGTTCGTTTCTAGCCATGCTCTTAACTCTTGGCGAAATTGTTCTTCCTTTTCCGTAAATGAAAAATCCATCTCATCATTCCTTTCAATTAAAAGCAATACTATGCCAGTATCCATTGTGGAAGTGCGCGATCTTCCGTAATAGCCTGCCAAATCATTTTGACTGGCATACCAATCTTAATATCCTCAGGTGAACACTCTAGCAAATTACCAATTATCTTTACTTCTTGTAAATGGTCTAACTTAATAACGACGATAATCGTTGGTAGCTCATCCTGAAACCCTGGTAAGAACGGACGATACGATACAACATAAGAATAGATCGTTCCCATAATTGTAGTACCTTGATTTTCCCAGCTTAGTTCAGTTGAACCGCATTTTGCGCAGGCTGGGCCAGGTGGATGATTATACGCATGACATATTTCACATTTTTGGAGCATGAGTTCATGCCGATCAGCCGCATCCCAATAGGGTTCATTATCCTGTGTTTTCACGGGTATTGGTTTTTGATAAGTCATGAGTTTCCCTCCTAGTTTCTTAAAATCATTGCACCTGCGATGTCAGGACCAGCCCACCCAGTACAAATACCTATTTCACAATTTTCTACTTGTCGACCAGTTCCTTTATAGTCATGACGAACTTGACGGACAATTTCAAGGACATTGTTCATGCCATGTGTATATCCTTCTGATAGCATCCCACCAGCTGTATTTGTAGGTAGCTTACCACCCATTTTTAGATGGCCGTTTGCAACAAAATCACCGACTTCTCCACGTTTGGCAAAGCCGTAAGCCTCTAATTGACGCAATACTACCCAACTAAAGCAGTCGTAAATCGATGCGACCTGGATATCCTGTGCTGTTACTCCTGCTTTTTTATAAAGGGAAGGTGCAACGTAATCTGATGCCACTTCATCTAAATTCGTCCAATAATGTGCGTGTGATACGGCTTGTCTTGCTTCGATGCCCATAATATATACAGGCTTTGATTTGCAATCCTTCGCTTTTTCAGCAGATGTGACAATAATCGCATTGGCTTCGTCTGATTCTAAGCAAAAATCATGTCGATTGAATGGATAGCTTAAAGGTGGTGTCTTTAAATACTCTTCCATCGTTAATGGTTTACCGTAAAAAAATGCTTTTGGATTACGCTGAGCATGCTCGTAAAAGCTGACACACACATGGCCTAAATGTTCTTGAGTAATTCCTGTTTGGTGCATGTGACGTGTTGCAAATAAGCCGAACCATTGACCAGGACCACCAGCTCCATAGGGAATAAAAAAACTTCCGCCGTCCATTGCTGCTTGAAGCATATTGACATCCCAGCCACCACCACCCATACGAACACCAGAGCGGCCATTCATCGAACGGTAAATAAGAACTGTACTGACTTGACCTGTCTCAATTAACCCAATTGCATCGGCAATTAACATTTCTGTACTGCTTCCGCCTCCCATAATGTCTTTTACATATTTCGGTCTTACGCCTAGATAGGTTGCTACTTGATGAGCTGTGCAAGAATCATTTTCAGAGTAGCTCATGAACCCATCAATTTCTTTTGCTTCTAATCCCGCATCCCTTAAAGCAGCACGGGCAGCATCTAATGCTAAATGTAAAGGTGTGGTTCCCGAATTTTTAGAACGTTCACTTTCTCCTACGCCCACAATGGCATAGCGATCTTTAATAGTAGTCATATGGCCATCCCCCTTTTTTGTTACATCATTTGTAAAGTCGCTGTTCCAACCCCCACAACTTTTCCTGGAGCTTTCTCGGCATATAGTTCTAAATCAACGAATTGTCTTGCTTTCTCTTCATAGACTTTTTTTACGATAGCTGAACAGGATATTTCATCACCAGGTCTTGTCATTGAACCGAAGCGCATTTTAAAATTAGTCGGAGTTGCAGATGTACCAGCTAGTTCCATTACGTATTGTCCAAGAAAACCCATTACAAGCATCCCATGGGCTATTACACCAGGCATCCCAATACTTTGAGCGAAAGCATCATCCGTATGTAAAGGATTGAAATCACCTGAGGCCCCTGCATATTTGACAAGCTGTACCTTTGTTACTGGTGGCTTCACTAGTGGTTCAAGTCTTTGTCCTTCTTGTAAATCTTTAAATTGAAGCAAGATTCTTCCCCCTTTTGACTTGTATTGGAGGTTGAACGAAGCCATCAAAAATCTTCGTTCAACCAAATATTTACGCTTTATTACTTGCTAATGTACGATAAATAATATTTGTACGACTAATAACAACTAGCTCTCCCTCGTCATCTTTCATTTCTGTATCCATTACTAAAAACTGCATGGGACCATTTTTACCTTCCTTTTCATAAACATCTGTCACTTTCATTTGACAATGCAAGCGATCTCCAGGGCGAATAGGTCGACGATAAATAAACTCTTGCTCACCATGTAGCATACGACTATAATCCAAGGGCAGCTCAATTTCTTGACCACTATCAGTTCCTATTGCTACTGGAAAGCTTGGCGGTGCAATAATCCCCCCATAAATCGTTGTTTTTGCGTAAGCCTCATCGACATAAAGTGGATTCGGATCTCCAATTGCCTCTGCAAATTGACGAATATGTCTTTTTTCCACCTCAAAAACGAACTGTGGTCCAGTTAAACCAACTAAGCTTTGATCTAGCTCCATGTACTCACCCCCTTACTACTAACTTTTCTTTCAGATTTTTACTCACTACAATCATTGCGTCAGCTGCTTTGATGCCATCCTCATAAACGATTAACGGATTAATATCTAATTCTTCAATCATCGTTTCATTTTCAGTAACTAGCTTCGATACTTTCAATATCACGCTAATAATGGCTTCGATATCAGCATGTACTTTCCCACGTGCCCCCTTTAAAAGGGCCTTCCCCTTCACTTCTTCAATCATTTCTTCAGCATCGGCTCTCGTTAGCGGCGCCACTCTAAAAGAAATATCTTTAAATACTTCAACAAATATACCGCCTAATCCAAACATGATAACTGGTCCGAAATTTGGATCCTTAGTTGAGCCAATAATGACCTCAGTACCTTCAGGCAGCATCTCTTGAACTAATATGCCATTGATTTGTGCATCCTTTTTAAACTTCATAGCATTTTCATAAATTTCAGTAAACGCTTTCATTACTTCGCTTGCATTTTGAACATTAAGCCGAATTGCATCTGCCTCCGTTTTATGAGGAATATCAGCTGAATCAATCTTTAAAACAACTGGATAACCAATAGAATTTGCTAAATGAACAGCTTCCTCTACAGTAGTGGCAATGCCTCGTTTCGTTGTTGGAATATCATAAAGATCTAGTATGTCTGCTGCTTGTGATTCACTTAATATCGAGTCTGATTCACGTGCTATGGCTATAGTTTTCTTAGGAGATTTGTCTTCTTGATGAATTGTTTGTTGATGTTTTCTTAATCTCTCACTATATTCCACTAGTTTTGCTAAGCCTTTAATTGGATTTAAATCACCAGGAATAACCGGAATACCATTTTTCTCAAGCTCGTCTTTTCCTTTTGGGACAGACATGCCTTCTAAAGGGAATGTTGTTATAAAGACAAATTTATCCGAATTCTTACAGATATCTATAAATTCTTGAAGATAAGGATGATCAGCATCCCAGCCTAATGGAAATTCCGTTAAGATAATATTATGAACATCAGGATCGGCCACAAGTGCTCGAAGAGGAGCAATAAATAATTCAGGATTGGTTACTGATGCTGCTGCTGTTAAGTCAATTGGATTAAGAGCACTACCAAATGAAGGAATATGCTTTTTAATTTCTTTCTTCGTCTTTTCACATAGAGGAATAATCGATAATCCAACCCCCTCACAGCGATCAGCCTCATTAATTCCTCGGCCACCAGAGCTTGTAATTAATACGGTATTTTTCCCCTTTGGCAATTTATTGGATAAAAATAATTTTGAGAAGGTAATAATATCTTCATAATCATCGACTCTAACGATACCACTTTGCCTGAAAAACGCTTCATAGATGAGATCTGATCCAGCAAGTGAGCCTGTATGTGAAGCGGCTGCTCTACTTCCAGCAGTACTTCTCCCTGTTTTCATCAAGACGATGGGCTTTTGCCGATCTAACGCTTCATGTGCTAAATGTCGAAGTTTTTTACTATCTTTTGCACCTTCAAGATAACCAGTAATGATTTTCGTTTTTGGATCATGAATCATATATTCCACAACATCGGCAAATTCAGTTTCCATTTCATTACCGACACTCACAAAGTAATTAAAGCTTAATCCTTTTTGGGCAGCGGCCATATACGTTAAAACGCCAAATGCGCCACTCTGTGAAACATATCCAACTGCTTTTTCTTCATGTAGGGGCACTGCCAGGATAGCAGGTGAAAATGTGCCAATCATGCCATTCGTTGTATTGACTAATCCCACACAGTTAGGACCAATGATTCGAATACCATTTGCTAATGCTATGTTTGCTAACTCCTGCTGTAATTTAACACCTTCTTCGCCAATTTCAGAGAACCCAGAAGCAAAAATAATCGCTGCTTTGACATTTTTGCTTGCACATTCTTTAAGACTCTCCTGAATTTGATCAGCCCCTACACAAAAGATAGCTAAATCTACTTCACCAGGGATAGCTGTGATCGAAGGATAGCAGGTAATTCCCTCTATCTCACTAGCTTTAGGATTAATCGGATAAATGACGCCAACAAACCCTCCATCTAATAGTGCTTTCAATTGAATGTATCCAATCTTATGTGGATTGGTAGAGGCACCAAGTACTGCAATAGACTTTGGGTTAAACAAAGGTTCTAGTGATTCATAAGCTTTCAATTCTTTCGTCATTATTTCACCTCGGTTTCGAATAATAGAAAAACAATTGATGATGGTGAACATTGTATCTGACGAAGTTGAAAATCGAGGAAAAAAAGTACATGTAAAATGATTTAATTATTAGGAAGTAAAAAAAAGAAAAATAGGGAGAAACACAAGCATAGCAAGAGCTAAAACGTTCACAATTTATTTTTTGTACATCCTAACCACGACAATTACACTCGATAGCCACGACATATGGGAAGGATCATAGCCAGGGATATAGAAGATAAAAAACAAAAAACCACCTAATATACCGTTTTTTACGATATATTAGGTAGTTTTATAGTGTTAAGTAAACCTTTGGATCCAATTCTTTATTTTACGTTGAATTTTGATCGATGGTGTTTTAATCCCTCGTTCAATATGACTTATATAGGAAGTTGAAATCTCAATTTCCTCCGAAACTTGTAGCAGGGATAAATTCCATTGCTTACGTATTGCTCTAAGTTGAAGCCCCAATGCTGCTCCCTTTGCATTAGAAGATGTGTTGTCTTGGAAATCAATTGATTTTTGTGCCGTATTTTTCGTGTTTTCAATAGAACGATACTGTTCTTTTATGATGTCAGGTGGTTCAACTATAATGGTAGAATCCAACCAAATATGAACCCAGCCTTTATGATTAACGATCTTTTCCTCCCATTTATGATAATGCCATGCAGATAGCACGCCATCCTCAAGCAACTGATCCAATGCGTTCTCTAAACGGTCTCTCGTCCGAGATGGTGTACGTTCATTTACTTTTTCTCCGATAGCGTCTAATAATGTTCGAATCTTATTAGGCTGCAAGAAGTTTCCCTTTCTTGCTTGAGTTCTCCATCTCCAACTAAAATATCTCGCTAATCGTTTCTCCCACTTTTGACTATATGGGTTGTAATATAGGGTTTGGATTGGCAAAAGAGCAATTTGCCTGCCTGACCCATAAAGATACTTTGAAAAAACTTTATCGACTGTAAAAGTAAATGTTTTTTGTTGATTAATATAAGCTATATCATATTCTTTGCGATGATGATCAACGAAAAGAAAAGTTCTACCCTGAAGCTGTGTTTGGACAGCTTTACCCTTTTCATATACAGTGGCTTTGTTCAATTCTAACCATAGACTTTGAATCTTTGTAAGCGATTGCAAAACTTTGTCCTTTTGAGTTTGCTCATAACCGCCTCTTCTCCCTTCGCCTCCTAGCTTCGGTTTTAGGCCTCGTATTTTTAATAAATCATGAAAAGGAACTTCGATTATATCTTCCGTATACCGTGCTTTTGAGAGAAAAATACTACATAAAGCATCGAACATATCGACGTCTAAATCTGTTAAGCTTTGTGCTTGTTCTTGCGCTTTTTCTATCATTGCTTGTGAAGCGATGGTCCTTTCTTTAGCTTGAAAAGGAATCAATTGAATAGTTCCTTCTACATTTCCTTTGTATAAGGATGTAGTAGGCCAAAGTGTTTCGTACATGCTTTGGAAACTTTTTTTATAAAGGGCTTCTCTAACATACTGATAAGGAGCGTTATTCATAACATGCAAATAATGCTCTACCCCTAATGCTAAAATAAGATTTTGATTGTGAGGAAGTATTTTCTGATTCAATGGTTCTGATATTCGGAGCAATGATTCTATCTCTTCTAAGGATAAATGGACTAACTTCATGGAAGCTAAAATTTTATTGAACCATTCGGTCGTATAGTTATTCACAATGTCCGTATATTTTGAAATAAATCGGTCGTTTGAAGAAAGATTCTTTGTTATTTGTTGATAAAATAAATCATTTAATTCATGGGTACTTAATTGATTCATCCCTTCAAAGCCAATCGAACATTCGATTTCCTCTAATACCCAATCTGTTAAATACATTTGAAACCAGGAGCAAAACTCGTCCCATGCAGTATCTTCACCAAGAAACGTATTCGCTTTAATGATTTGTTCCATTCGGAGCACATATTTCTCAAAATGAAGCGCGTTGACATGTTTCGATTTTCGTTTATTAGTTGCTTTTACCTGTTCCTCATATTGTTGAAATAAATACATAATTATTTTTGTAGCAATCCAAGTTATCACACGATTTCTAGAGGAAATTCTTAAATTCATGAATAAATCTTCACTCTCTTTATAAGTACGATCCCATATGACGAAGGAGCTGGAAGTAACATGATGATGCAAGGGTAATGTACCTGAAAGAGGTATGTTCGGTTTTTTATTATGAGAAGAAGTTACTTGTTCATAAATACAAAGAACATAATAATTATCAATTTTATCGACAAAATGATTAGTCATGCGGTTACTACTAAAATCGTTTCGTAACATTTCCAATTGGTCAAAGGCAACATTCTCGTAATCATTATTCTTAACCATGAATACCTCCTAGCAAAAAATAAAAATATAATGATGTGTACTATATAATGATAAGTGTAATTCTAGCACCAATTAACAGAATATTCTATATTTAATTGATGGTGTTTTCATATCAATAGACAAAAAACACCGTTTGACAGATACAAACGGTGTAAAAACTAAATCAATTTATAATAAATAACTGTTGTCTCTAATTCACCCTTTGAAGAAATAGTATAGGCGGGTATTTTACCAACTTCTTGATAGTCTAAGGATTTGTACAATTGATTAGAAGGATCGCCTTCCCTTGTATCTAATACTATTAAAGACCTGTTTTCTTGCTTTGCTCTTTCTTCCGCTATTTGCATCAGAGCGCGCCCAATGCCGTGACGTCTAAAGTCTGGATGCGTCATTAATTTGCAAATTTCAGCTCGATGACGTCCATTCGGCTTTGTCATTAAATGCAATTGAATACTGCCTGCCACTGTTTGATTGATTTTGGCAATAAACAAAATGACGTCTGGTGCTATGACTGTTTGCCAATATGTTAGTGCTTGTTCTTGCGCTAGAGGAGGTAAAAATCCTAGTGATGCACCTTCGTCAACGACCGTTTTCAAAAGCTCGGATAGCCCGTCTAGTTCTTCATTAAGTTGTTTTGTATCTTTTATATTTTTTAGCTCCATTTTTTCTCCCCCATTTTCTATTACTTTGGAATCCTAACACTTTTTTAAAAATTAGTATGATCATAACAAAAGATCAAGATCTGATAAAGACCTTGATCGAAGGAAATGGATGTTTAAAGTGATTGTTGATATAAAATGGTTTGTGCGATGCCGATAAAATATTCTGATTCTACAATAATATGATTTAATACAACTTTGGCTGTTGGATTGGTGCTGATCGGTTTACTGTCTTGAATAAGCATACGACAAAATTGAATAAATTGTTCACTCTGTTGGAGACAAAAAGAAGTAAGCTGCAAAATATCTTGAAAAAATGCTTGGGAAACTTGTCCTTGTGAGCGATTGACAGTTTCTATATATCTAACTACTTGCTGATGTGTCTGAGCAAAGGCTATTTCCCATTCTTTCAATCTCTCGACGTATTGCTGCTCTAAATCTTTGACAAGCTCCCTTATCACTACCGTATGTTCCTCTTCTTGATGTTTCCAAAATTCAGCTTCATCAAGAACACGTAACGGCATTTGATTGCCATAATAAAACTGCATGCTTCTCCCCCATTTCACTCATCTCTTATATGTATATACAAGAGCTGTAAAAATAGAACGTTAGAAGGTTCGAATATGAATCTTCATTTCCCAAACCAAGCAGCTTTTAACAGCTCAATCCCCCGTTCAATTGCTGCTTCCTCTAGATTGGCAAATCCAAGCAGCACCTTTGCAGACTTTATCTCAGGAGGGCTCGCATAAAAAATAGAGGTAGGATAAACCTTTACTTCTTTTAACCTCGCAGTTTCAATCAGTTCCTCTTCCGACATCTTATTATTTGGTTCAAGTAGAATATGTAAGCCACTGCTAGCCCCATACAATTTTACTTTGTCTCCAAATATTTGATGAATGGCCTTTATTAATACCTCATATCTTCGCTTATAGCCATTCCTTGATTTGTTGAGGTGCCTTTCCCAATGGCCACTTTCTATAAATAATTGTAAAGTATGCTGATGGTGTCTTGATACAGTTTGAACATAATAGCTGTTCCGTTTAAAAAGATCGATTAATTTTCTCGGTAGAACCATGTAGCTTAGCTTAATGGACGGAATTAATGACTTTGAGAAGGTGCCCATATAAATAACCTGTTCATTTGAATCTAAACCTTGTAGAGCTGGTATTGGTTTACCCGAATATCGAAACTCCCCATCATAATCATCCTCGATGATATACGCATCTTCTGACTTAGCCCATTCTAATAACTCTAGTCTTCTTGTGATTGGCATAACCGTACCAATTGGGAATTGATGAGATGGCGTGACATAAACAGCTTTAATATTACTGTTTCTTAAATGGTCAATCTGAATCCCTTGATCATCAAGAGGTATGGGCTTCATCTTTATACCATGATCCTTCAAAAGATAACGCACCCGGTAATAACCTGGATCCTCCATGGCAAAAAGCTCGTTCCGTCCAATTAAGTTACATACGATTCCCATAAGATGTTGTAGTCCTGCACCAATAACAATTTGGTCTGCTGAGCATTGAACTCCTCTAGCTTCGTAAAGATAGCTTGCTATATGTTTCCTTAATTCGAGCTCTCCTTGTGGATCTCCATATAAAAAAAGATGGGCATTATCTTCATTAAGACTTTGCATAGTCAACTTTCGCCAAATTTTATAGGGAAAGTCTTTTAAATTGATATCCCCATAATTAAAATCATACTTTATGGTCATTAGTTCTTGTTCTGGCTGAGACACTAATGGAGGTGATTCAAAAAGACTAGGGCCCATTTGAAAATAGCCCTTTTCAAGTGCAGCAACATATAGCCCCTCCCGTTCTTTACTCCAAACATAACCCTCTGCAAGGAGCTGTTGGTAAGCTGCGTCCACTGTATTTCGACTAATATGTAAATGCTTAGCTAAACTGCGCTGTGATGGCAATTTTGTATTTGCCACAATGTTTCCATGTTGAATTTCAGCTTTTAAATAATTGTACAATTGAAGATAAAGTGGTTCCTGATTATTCAAGTTTGGCGTTATTTCGAGCATCGTTCCTTGGCTCCTTTCGAAATAGCATTGTTGGCACTTTTAAGGGGTACCAGTGATTGTTTATAATAAAATCTACATTGTTGAGGAGAAAATGTAAAGACGCCTACCTGTAATAGTTTGTTTATTCGAAATACTCGCAATGAATTTGAAGAACTAAGGAGAGATTGACATGTATATTCCTAAGTATTACAAAATAACTGATTTAGAAGAAATCACACAATTTATTCGAGAGAATTCCTTTGCAACACTTGTTTCAACCATAAAAGGTAAGCCAATAGCAGTTCATATCCCGATACTACTGAATAAAATCGAGGACGATTATTATCTAACAGGTCACTTAGCCTATGGAAATCCTATATGGAAGACCTTTGAGGAAGTAAATGATATTCTTGTCATATTTAATGGACCTCATGCTTACATATCATCCTCTTGGTATGAGAAAGAAAACGTACCAACATGGAATTATCAAGCTGTCCATATTTACGGGAAAGCCAGTCTAATAGATGGCAAGGAGTTAGAACAAGACTTAACGAGTCTACTTGAAAAATATGAAAGTTTCCGTGAAAATCCTGTATTATGGGATAAACTATCTCCAGAGCTTTTACAGCAAGAAATCAAAGGAATTAAAGGATTTAAAATCAAGGTAGAAGAGGTGCAAGCTGCCTATAAATTAAGTCAAAATCGTAATGCTTCTGACTATGTTAATATTATTAGCGAGCTCTATAAAGAAGAAGATCCACATGCGGCTGCTGTGGCAGAGGCTATGAAGAAAAATAGAACTGAATAAAATAGATGGCAGAAATGTTGTGATATCAACGTTTCTGCCATTAAACATTTAGGCAAGTGTTTTGGTCATGATAAGATCAATTTGTTCTTCATCACCCATATAGAATGAATGGGCTCCAGTTTGGACAAAGCCTATTTTTTGATAAAAACCGATGGCATGATCATTCTTCTCCCAAACACCTAGCCAAATACTTTTTTTGTCTTGCGCCATAGCTACTTCCAATGCTTTGTTGAACAAATGTTTGCCAAACCCTTTTCCTTGAAATTTGTCGCGAATGTAGATTCTTTCAATTTCAAGTGACTCATCCCCCATTTCTTCAGATTGGGCTTCATCAACATTTACCTTTAAATAGCCAGCAATTTCTTCATTGTCCAAAATAAAATAGAATTGTGAAGCAGCATTTTCTAATTCTTGTGCCAGCTGTTTTTCATTAAAGGCTTTTTCAAGATATGCTTTCATATTTTCAGGTGAATTTTGCTCTTTAAATGTATCATGGAATGTTTCAATACTAACTTCTTGTAGCTTTTTTAAATCTTCACGGTTACACTTTTTTATTTTAATTGTCATTTCTTGCCCTCCTACTAAGCTCTTTCTAGATTTTATATTGCAAATGCAATAAAAAGAGTATATAGTCAATGTAACGCAATTTTGTTGTATTTGCAACAAAATAATGGAAAGGGGGCTGCAATTTGAGATATGCTTTTTATGTAGTAGGCCTTTTAATTTTAACGCTTGGTATTTCTTTCACTATACAATCCAATCTCGGCACCTCTCCTTTTGATGCTCTTTTAGTAGGCTTGTCTAGAAATGTGGGCTTGACAGTAGGTAGCTGGGAAATCATTCTGGCCATCCTATTAATCGGTAGTAATGCCCTAATAGCCAAACAAAAGCCCGAAATAGTAGGCTTGATTACAGCATTTATTACTGGTATAGGGATAGATATGTGGTTATTTCTATTACGCGATTTCATAACACCAGACTTTTGGTATAGCCAAGCCATTTGTTTTGGCATAGGATTGATAGTGACTGGGTTAGGAACCGCAACCTATTTACATACAAATTTTGCACCTATTCCTGTAGATCGACTAACTATATTAATAAAAGAAATGACGAAAAAATCGATATTTTTCTCAAGAACAATTATTTATGTCTTATTTTTAGTACTTGCCATGATTTTTAAAGGGCCAATTGGAGTCGGTACGTTATTAACAGTTTGTTTAGGAGGCTTTATCCTGCATTTCTTTATGCCGATAATCGGGAGAATATTAGATAACAAAATGAACATAAGCCAAAAGGAAGAGCTTAATCGTTAGACAATAACAAAAACCAGCTACTCAATTGAGATGAGTGCTGGTTTTATCTTAAATTATTTCAAGTTTCACTCCATATTGATTGAATATAGCATGGTATTGTTGTTCGAAAATGGACCACCTCTGTTCAGCTCCATGCTTTTTACGTAATGCATTAAAGTAATGTTTCGCTGCAGTTACATCATTGGCCTGTAATAGCAAATGAAAGCTCTCTTCACCTAAATGTAAAAATGGGCCTGACGTATAATAATCAACAATGGATCTGGCACTGGTCATCGTTTCAAAGAAATGAAGGACATCTTCTAAACAAGGAAGTAGCATTTTTCTTACGTTATCTATATTAGTAGTAGCTGTGATAGAAAATCGATCTGGAGCAGTGTCAGCTATTTCTCTCATCCTTGCCCTGAAGTGACATTCTACTTCTTTCGGTGATGTCAGAATTTCTTTCGATTGAATTTGTGCCAACTCAGCTGCGTAAATCCCGCAATTCACATAAAATAGAACCTGATTAGCTGTATTCCCAGCAGATTTTTGGAAATTGATTAGGTAGATGAGGTTGTCCGTTTTCTTATAGAAATTCAGACCTTTCTTGTTGAAGCCGAATGTGGCTAAGAACGGCTTTATGTCCTGTTTTATCAACTCATTAAAGATGTGCTGCAACATGTTCCCTCCTTTGTTAATTCTTTATATTCATTTTTTAAAATAGACATAATATGTAAAGATTCAAAGCCATGTTCTGTTTTGAGACAATCTCTTAATGTTCCCTCTACTACAAAGCCCTGTTTTTGGTAAAGCTTAAAAGCTTGCACATTATTTACTTTCACATCTAGCCATAGACGATGAGCTTGAAATTTCCTAAATACCCAATCTTTAATAAGGTTAAAGGATTCCTTACCATACCCTTTTCCTTTTTCGTTGATCGTAATTCTTACAAGCTCAATGCTTAAATCGGGATTTTCTAATCCAGCAATAATAAGATAGCCTACAGGTTGACTTCTTTTTCGATCTTCCACAATTAAATGTAGAACATCTGTATTTGCCAATGCTTTTTCATGCTTTTCCTTTGACCATAGAATAATATATTTCGAATTTTCTTCCATTGCTTCTAGGCTACAAACAAAATCTACATCTTGCTTATTTGTTTTTCTAAGAGTGACACTATCAGATTTTAAAAACATCGAAAGCCCTCCAGTATTCTATTGCATTTTTTTCTGGTAAATTTACGACCAGTGCGTTTTTTGTGTAGGTTATTATATGTAAATTAACACTAATAACCCTGTATAGACAAATATTTCATATATTTTTAGTAAAATTGCCCATGTTTATTGCAGAAGTTTTACAGAGTTAAAAATAAGGTTTCAATTTTGGTGTTTAGGGGTAATCGGTAATATTATTGAAAAATAATTCTTGTCTCATTCATGCTATCCTTACATTATTCAAAGGCGAAAGCTTTTTGAAAGGGGTAAGGTTTAATTGAAGAAAAAATGGTTACTACCGATTTTTGCATCGTTTATGTTCTTTACAGGTGTAGGTATTCATGATGCAAAAGCGGCGACAATAGCAGATATAACGAATACAGCAAAAGCATATTTAGGTGTTCCTTATCAGTATGGAGGAACAAATATACAAACAGGTGTGGATTGTTCAGCTTATACACAAATTGTTTTTTCTAAGCTAGGCATTTCACTTGAACGTACATCAAAAGCTCAATATCAGCAAGGTACTGCAATCTCTAAAGACAATTTAAAGACTGGTGATCTCGTATTTTTTAATACATCGGGAAGCGGAATTTCCCATGTTGGTATATACATAGGTGACAACAGCTTTATTTCGGCAACGACAAGCTCTGGCGTTAAAATCGATAAAATTAACGACCCTTATTACTGGGGATCTCGTTATGTAGGAGCAAAACGCGTGGCAACCTTTACTGACAATGATTTTGGTGAAGTAAAAGAAGCAGAAATCGACTTTAGCATTTATGCATCGCGCGGTGAAGTTGCTCTTCGACTAGCGAATAAATTACAGTTAAATACTAGTAACACTAATACAAGTTTCCCAGATATCAAACCATCGTCCAAATATGCAGGTGCTGCAGAAGCGCTGAAAAAAATCGGCGTTTTCACAGGTGATGAAAATGGGAAATTCAATCCTGGGTCACCTATGACTCGTGGTCAATTATCGAAAGTTTTAGTGGAAGCCTTTAATTTAAAACAACAAGGAACTGCAGAACAATTTGCGGATGTTCCTAACGCTCACTGGGCTAACACATATGTAGCCATTCTCGCCTCCAATAAAATTACGGTTGGTAAAGGGGACGGAACATTTGGCGTAAACGACAATGTCACATTGGCACAATTAGATGCCTTCATCCAACGATTAACTCAATAACCTCAAAAAATGGCGTTTCATCTTAAGATGAGACGCTTTTTTACATACTCTCCTCTTTTAAAAAAGCCAGCTTGCCTTGTACTGACTTTAAAATCCCCTACCGTTTTGTAGATTGATAGGTAATAAAATTATATCAGCATACATCATCAGCGTGACAATCATATTGATGATCCCAAAGCCAACGGTTGATAAAATTACGCTCACAACATCTAACTTTGTTTTAGTAGTTTCAAAGACATTAATTAAATATTTCATTGCTAATAGAATGATTGAATTGTTCGATAAGAAAAACGGGCATCGCTTTATTCAAGCAATACCCGTTTTCTATTTACTCCGCTAACTGTTTTTCATCAACTTCCCCACCAGTATAAGCTTCATGACTTGGTTTAACTCGCTTAATAAAGAAAGCAAGAATGAGTGCGATGGTCGCAATCAATGTTGATAAGAAGAACGTAAAATTAATACCATGGAGCATAGCCTCATTTAAGATTTGTTGTTTTAATTCGCTAGCAGACTGTGTTGTTGCTTGAGCGGCATTGGCACTCATATTGTTCATTGCGCTCGCAGCTAGCTCCTCTGCCTTAGCTGTAGTTTTATTGTTCATAATGGTAATCAATACGGCAGAACCAATCGCACCTGAAACTTGCTGTAATGTATTGTTCATCGCTGTTCCGTGTGGATTATTATAGGCTGGTAACTGATTTAATCCATTTGTCATAACTGGCATCATAACCATGGACATGCCAAACATACGTAAAGTATAGAGTATTACTAGTGTTGAATAAGCCGTATCCATGCTAATTTTGCTGAAGTAATACGTTGTCACGATGGTAATAATTAAGCCAAAGACAGCCAAGCTTCTAGCACCGTATTTATCAAAGAGCTTTCCAGTAATTGGTGACATAATCCCCATCACAATCGCACCAGGTAGCATAAGTAGACCAGAATCCATTGGTGAAATACCACGAATCGTTTGGATGTAAATTGGCATTAAAATCATGGCTGAAAACATGGCCACTGAAATAACGATAGAAATGGCTGACGATAAAGCGAACATTGGATATTTGAAAATACGAAACTCAAGCATTGGCTCATCCATTCGTAGCTGACGAAGGGTGAAGGTAATTAAAGCAAGCGTTCCAATTATAATCGTGCCATATACAAGGACATGATCCCATCCTTTTTCCCCAGCGGAACTAAAGCCATATAGCAAGCCACCAAATCCTATACTTGATAAAATAAGTGAAATAATATCAAGCTTAATTGCACGTTGTGGTGTAACATCCTTTAACTTAAAGGCTGCAAAAATTAAGGTTAAAATAGCAATTGGTAGCACAATATCAAATAACATTCTCCAGCTATAATGTTCAATGATCCAGCCAGAAAGAGTAGGTCCAATCGCTGGAGCAGTAATCATTACGAGACCAAACATCCCCATTGCGGCCCCACGTTTTTCCACTGGAAATGCAGTTAGCATCACATTCATTAATAATGGCATCATAATCGCTGAGCCTGCAGCTTGAATCATTCGTGCCGCTAATAACACACCAAATGCAGGGGCAATACTAGCTAAAAATGTACCTAACGTAAACAAGGCCATCGCTGTCATAAATAATTTTTTATCGGTAAAGCGTTGAATAAAGAAGGCACTCGCTGGGATTAAAATACCGTTTATCAACATATATCCTGTTGAAAGCCATTGTACTGCCGTCGCATTGACTTTGAATTCTTCCATAATAGCAGGAAGAGCAATATTTAGTAGTGTTTCATTCAAAATAGCAACAAAGGCCCCAATAAATAAAATGGCAATCATGCCGTATGGCGTTTTCGTCTGAATAGAAATGTTTTTCTCCGACATGTAAGTATCAGTCCTACTTTCTTTTTTAAAATTTCATTCACATCTTTATGAAGCCTTTCATCGCCTCTAAGTTCATTTACACATTCAAATTGCCTTGTAGATCTACTGTGTGGTTTTTCCTCCAATCTGCTCGTTTGCTCCTGCTGTTTTCATCGCAACCACCCCTCAAAAAATTAATAATAAAAGTGTTGACGAAAGAATAGAGTGTATTGTATAATTAGAATAGGGATAATGCGTTGTATAATAATTATACAATGTCTATCTATATAAATTTACCATACTACTTACCATATTTCAATGTGTTTTACATATTTTTTTGTACAAAAAAGTCGATTCCTAATCTTGAGGAAATCGACTTTTTTCTATATGAATGAAAATCAAGGAATTATAAAAATCGTCCATTACTTGTTAAGTAAGGACGATTTTTTACTTGCCTAACTACGGAGTTGTATACGTTAAAGACAGCATTAAATGGACTTTTTCATTAGAGCGGTTGATGTATGTGTGAAGCTCTTCACCTTTAAATTTGATGACATCCCATTGATTTAACTGATGGCTTTTCTCTCCTACCTTCAGCTCCAACTGTCCATTTAACACGAGCACAATTTCTTCAGAACCAGCTAAGTGGCACTCACTGTACTCGCTATTTGGTTCAAGGCAGCCTCTATACCATTCTGTTCCATGAGTTTTAAAAAGTGGTTCAACAAACCAATCGTTATTATGCCCTGCAAATTGATAGTCTGATCCAAAACGATGAACCTCGATAATTTCTTCAAAAGCTAACAACGAAACAAGTGGAATATTAAGCCCTCTACATATTTTCCATAGAATATTGACAGTGGGATTGGTTTCCCCTCTTTCGATTTTACCTAACGTCAATTTACTGACATTACTTATAGCTGCTAACTCCTCAAGGCTCATTCTTTTATTTTTACGTATCTCCCTTAAATTAACCCCAACTTGACCAGATAAGTCAATATTTTCCTCACTCATCAAGATGCACCCTCCCCATTGACTTTGTATAATTAGTATATTATAGTATACAAGTTGATAAATTATAGTTTACTTTAGTTGATGAAAAGTTAACTATAGTATATCAAATAAGCATTCTTAATTATACAAGGAGATGTACTTCTATGATAGTAAAATCAAAAAATCTATATATGATTTGGAGCGTTTTTTCTTTATTCATTCTATCGATGAATCTAAGAGCTTCCATCACTTCTATCTCACCTGTGCTAAAAAATATTCAGATGGACTTGCACATGTCTAGTGCTGTCGTCAGTTTATTAACTGCCCTACCCGTTTTTTGTATGGGCATTTTTGCACCATTAGCCGGGAAGTTAAGTGAACGCTGGGGCATCGAGCTGACAATTGCTTTATCAGTTTTATTAATTGGTGTGTCAACAGCATTGCGACTAATCGCATCATCGCCTGTGCTTTTACTAGTAACTGCTATTCTAAGTGGTATAGGCATTGCCATAACAGGGCCATTAATTTCTGGTTACATTAAAAAGCATTTCCCTAGATCTTCATCCTCTATGATTGGGGTTTATTCTGCAGGAATGGGGATCGGGGCGTCACTCAGCGCTGGTTTAGTCGTGCCTGTCATGCACGCTTTTCATCAATCTTGGAACGCAGCTTTAGCGATATGGTCTGTGTTTGCGCTTGCGGGTGTCCTAGTTTGGATTCCCATTATTAAAAAATCAAAACAATCACAGCCAACTAAAAACGAATCTGGAAGTCAAAAAAGTCGATTACCATGGGGAAACCGATATGTATGGCTCCTTATGATCATGTTTGGTTTGCAATCCGGTGTTTATTATTCCCTGGCAACATGGCTCGCTCCGAAAGTACAGGACGTTGGTTATAGTGATGCCTACGCGGCAACAACCGTCACGGTTTTTTCCGTTATGCAAATGATTTGTAGCTTTATTATTCCAATCATTATTAATAATAGTACCAAGAGAAAACCGTGGATGCTGCTATGTGCATTGAGTTCTTTTACCGGCATTTTCATGTTAATCATTGGCGGAATCTCACCTGTTTTCTGTGCCGCATTAGCTGGGATTGGTGCTGGAGGCTTATTCCCATTAGCCATGATTCTCCCTTTAGATGCAACATCTACACCAAAGGAAGCAAGCGATTGGACAGCCATGATTCAATTCGGAGGCTATATTATAAGTGGTATTATTCCAATGCTCGTGGGGGTCATTAAAGATATAACGAACACCTTTGACGTTGCCCTCATAGCATTATTATTTACTTTGGTAGTTCTGATGCTGCTAACATTAAAAGTGACAACTAAAAAAGAATCAACTATTCAGGTCCTTTCCTAATAGATAAAGAGGGAGTCAAGTTTGTGACTCCCTCTTTTTTATAGTAATGAGGAGCTTGGATTCTTGTTAGAAGTGATCCTTTTTTATTGCAAAGTGCTCGTATCTTTACTGGAAGTGCTCCAATTTGTTACAAAAGCGCTCATATCTATGCCCGAAGCGCTCCATTTTCATATCAAAGCGCTCGAAACTCTGCTAGAAGCGCTCTTTTTTCATCGCAAAGCGCTCGAAACTCTGCTAGAAGCGCTCCATTTTTATGCCAAAGCGCTCGTATCTATGCCCGAAGTGCTCCTTTTTCATGCCAAAGCGCTCGAAACTCTGCTAGAAGCGCTCCATTTTTATGCCAAAGCGCTCGTATCTATGCCCGAAGTGCTCCTTTTTCATACCAAAGCGCTCGAAACTCTGCTAGAAGCGCTCCATTTTTATGCCAAAGCGCTCGTATCTATGCCCGAAGTGCTCCTTTTTCATGCCAAAGCGCTAGAAACTCTGCTAGAAGCGCTCCTTTTTCATGCCAAAGCGCTCGAAACTCTGCTTGAAGTGATCCAATTTCATCACAAAGCGCTCGAAACTCTGCTTTGAAGCGCTCCATTTTCATGTCAAAGCGCTCGAAACTCTGCTTGAAGCGCTCCATTTTCATCACAAAGCGCTCGAAACTACGCTCAAAGTGATCCAATTTGTTACAAAAGCGCTCGAATTTCACCTGAAGTGCTCCATTTTGATGCCAAAGCGCTCGAAACTCTGCTTGAAGCGCTCCTTTTTCATGCCAAAGCGCTCGAAACTCTGCTTGAAGTGATCCAATTTCATCACAAAGCGCTCATATCGCTGCCTGAAGCGCTCCTTTTTCATGTCAAAGCGCTCGAAACTCTGCTTGAAGCGCTCCTTTTTCATGCCAAAGCGCTCATATCTATGCCCGAAGCGCTCCTTTTTCATGTCAAAGCGCTCGTATCTATGCCCGAAGTGCTCCATTTTCATATCAAAGCGCTCGAAACTCTGCTTGAAGTGATCCAATTTCATCATAAAGCGCTCATATCCACGCTCGAAGCGCTCCAATTTGTTACAAAAGCGCTCATCTCGCTACTGAAGTGATCAAAATCCCCTTCAGTAGCGATTACCCCCTCCCTCACTTAACTATGCGATGTTAGAGGGAACATAAAATTTCCTTCTAGTAGTGGTTTTTTCGAGAGGACAAATAGGGCATCGTCATCATTTGGTATGATGGTTGCTGTCATGCCCTCGAGGGTGAAGTCAGGGGTGAAATAGAATACTACTTTTTTTGTAGTGTCTTTAACAACGCTTGCTAACACAGTCTCCGCATCGAATGGCCGTATGGAGATGATATCGTAAATATTTATAACGCCACCGTCTTCTTCCATTAACACAATTGTTTCTAAGTCTTCTAGATAGTAAATGGCATCATGAAATACGATGGTGAAATAAAACATTAATAGGGTTTCGTTCTGTTCGACATCAATAATACTAGAATTGACTTTACGATTTTTCGCATAGTTTTCTAGAATGACAAGATCCTGTTCAATTGTTAGTCGCTGTAAGGTAGCATTGTTCGGTTGAATAGTTTTTTTTGTGAGATCTAAGCTAAATTCACTTTCATGAATCCGTGTAAAGCCGAACTTTGGATAAAAATCCAATACAGTGTTATTGGCAAAAAGATACATGACATCACAGATATCTTCGTATTTATTGAGAATCTCCTGCATCAACTGCTTAGATAAACCCTGATTACGATAGTTTTCGTCGGTCATGACTGTACCGATTTGAATGCCGTTTAGTCGCTCACCATTGATTACTAACGACATTTTACTAATCGAGGCATTGGCAATGACTTTTCCTTCCTTGACAAATGAGTATGGAATATACTGGTCATTCCAATATCCTTTGTTATACCAGTCTCGAAAATCTAAACCAAATGTCTTGATTGCTAAATCATTATAACTTGCCTTCAACCTTTCATCATGACGGTAATCAAATACTAGTTCATATTTTTCCACTTCAATTCCCTCCTTTTATTTCACTACGTCCTTTTTGTTGGGAATCATCACCTCCTAAAAACAGAAAAAGACCTTATGAGCACACACTCATAAAGTCCTTGGTTACACAGAAAATAAAGCTAGCTACCAAAAGTAGCTAACAGTTTTACTGTGGATTAGACATGATCATGCTTCTCTTCGTTATCGCAAAAGGGCAATACCAAATAAACCCTATAATTTCCTAAAAATTATAGAAATGCCCCACTATTAAATTCCATGGAATTTAATTTGCGATAATCAGTTTTAGCATAATGGTCTAAACTCCGTTCTGTTTTTAAGATACCTATAATACTACCACTTTTTGTTAAATGCTGTCCACTGCAAACTTGCAGAAAAAAGTATAGAATCCCCTTTTAAAGCCTATTCTATAAACGAAGTTAACCATGAAGGGAGCCTTTTATTTAAAATGAAATTTAAACTACCTTTCAATAAAAAACAACCACCACCAACAAAAGAGGCGCCTAAAGAAAATCTAGTAAGGGTTGCTCAAGCGACAGATCATTTTATTCAATCGATTAAAACTGCTACTAATAATCCAGCTGATTTAATTATAAAATCTATTCCACCAAATCTTACCCTTATTTATATTGAAAATTTAGTCGATAACCAAACGTTAAATAATGATATTATAGCAATTTTACAGAATCATCCATATGAAAAACCGGAGGATATTGAGATTTCTCTTTCTGTTCCTGAAGTGAATGAAACCAGTTTACTTAGGGAAACTGTAAAATCCATGGTCAATGGATCTGTTTTGATTCATGTCGATGGCTACTCTAACGTTCTATTGGTTGATATTGCTACAAGGGAATCTAGAGCATTATCAGCGCCTGAAAATGAATCACAGGTAATTGGTACACAGGTTGGATTTAATGAAAGCCTAGCTACAAATATTTCGTTAATTCGTCGCTACATAGTGAGTCCTGAGCTTTGTAATGAAAAGCTCAAAATTGGCAGGCGGACGAATACATCAGTTTCCATTTTATATATGAGTGGTATTGCCTCCGATCAAATGGTTAATACATTGCGTCAACGAATATCAGACCTTGATATTGATCAGTTATTAGATAGCGCAGTTTTGGCAGAAATGATTGATGATAATTCGTTATCAGTCTTCCCACAAATGCTTATGACTGAAAGGCCAGATAGATTATGCGATGCTCTTTTAGATGGCAAAGTGGGTGTTCTTGTAGATGGCAGCTCCATGGCTATTGTTTGTCCACAAGCGTTTACAGAGTTTTTCCAAAGTCAGGAAGATCAAAACTTAAGATGGCAAATTGCCACTTTTCTTAGGTTATTACGTTTAGCTGCTTTCTTTATATCCGTCTATTTAACACCATTTTATGTAGCAGCTGTAACCTTTCATTATGAAGTCATACCACAAGCTTTTTTAGTACCTTTAAGTGAATCAAGGGCGTTAGTACCTTTCCCACCGATATTTGAGGCATTGCTGCTGGAATTTATTATTGAGTTGCTGAGAGAAGCGGGAGCAAGATTGCCCACGAAAATCGGCCAAACAATTGGTATCGTAGGCGGTATTGTAATTGGTACTGCAGCGGTACAAGCAGGGATTACAAGTAATATATTACTGATCATTATTGCTTTAAGTGCTCTGGCTTCTTTCACGTCACCTAGTTATATGATGGGGAACGTTATTCGTCTTATTCGCTTCCCAATTATTATACTAGCAGGATTCTGGGGCTTTTATGGTATCATGTTGGCTTTCTGTTTTATTCTTATTCATCTAATACGCCAGACAAGTTTGGGTGCTCCTTATATGTCTCCATTCTATCCACCTAGAATGAAAGAAATTCGAGATAGCATCATCAGAATGCCTGTACCTTTAACAGCGAAAAGACCTGCTTTAACTAGACCAAAAGATGAAAATAAATTTGAGCCTCAACCTGTAAAACCGGAAAAAAGTTGAAATGAAGGTGAAGTAAAATGACAAAACCTATACAACTTAGTCCTAAAGATATGATTAGCGCTTATTTACTGTTTTTTGTCATACATGGCGCACAAGTTGGGGTTGGTATACAGGGATTTCAACGAATTGTCTATCAAGATGCAAGACAAGACGCCTGGATTTCAGTTTTACTAGCAGGGATTGCCTCTCATATCGTCGCATTTTTTATGATTAAAACATTAGAGATTTATGGCTCCAATGATTTATATGGCATTCAACAAGATATCTTTGGCAAATGGATAGGCAATTTATTCAATGCCATGTATGTATTATATTGCTCGGTAGCATTCTTTTCCGTTTTACGAAATTATATTGAAGTAATCCAAGTGTGGTTGTTTCCTGGAATAGGGACATGGTTTCTGTCAGCAACTTTACTCATTGTCGTTATTTATGCATTTACTGGAGGGCTACGCGTAATTGTAGGTCTGGCCTTTTTTAGTATTATACTTTCCTTATGGATTTTTCCTATGTTGGCTTTTCCTTTGAAGTATTCAGTAGCAGAAAGTTTATTACCGGTTCTGGAAAATGACTTTCGTTCGATTTTAAAAGGTACCTTTTCAATGACTTTCACTATTATTGGCTTTGAGGTCTTAAACGTTATTTATCCCTTTGTAAAAGAAAAGAAAAATGTTCAAAAACATGTTCATTTAGGTTTGCTGTTTACAACCTTTATCTATTTATCCGTTATGCTGGTGTCAATTACCTATTATAGTGAAGGTAAATTATTAAAAACGATATGGGCCACATTAACATTATTTAGTTTTATTAGCTTTCCTTTTATAGAGCGCTTTGAATTTATCGCCGTTTGTTATTGGATGTTAATCATTTTGCCGAATATGTGTCTTTATTTATGGGCTGCTTACCGAGGGGCTATTCGTTTAGTCAATATAAGCGGGACAAAGTTTGTTTGGTTACTCTCTTTCTTTGTGTTTATCGGTACATTAATCATACAAACACGTACTCAGATTAATACGATTAATACGATTTTTGGGCATGTGGCATTTTACGTAATCTTTGTTTACCCTATTTTGCTATGGATGCTTGCCGTGCTGAAAAAGAACTTCACATCAAAGAAGGTGAAAAAAGATGAACAAACTTAAATGCTGTTTTATTGTTTTTATATCATTTATTTTTTTATATGGATGTGTGCAGACAAATATTTTAGATAAAATAGGATTAACTACATTGATTGGTTATGATAAAGGAACTGAAGAAAAAATTGCGACGACAGCCGTTATACGTGAAGTAAATCCAGAATTTCAAAGTAATGTAGAAGTTTTAACAACCGAAAATGAAACAAGTAAAGGAAATCGTATGGAGGCGAATCGCAGGCTTTCAAAAAAAATCATGGTCGGTCAAATGAGGGTTGTCTTGTTTGGTGACGATTTAGCAAAAGAAAGTTTGCACTATTATATAGATACAAACCTAGAAAACGCTAGTGTTAGTAATAGTGTCTATATGGCTGTGGTAGAGGGTAAAACATCCTCATTATTGAGCTACGAATACAAAGATATCGAGGATATTGGCCAACATATATTTCGTTTAATCGAACAAAATGTAAGACAGGAATATATGATTTCGGCTACACTCCATCAAATCGCACATGATTACTATTCATTTGGGAAAGATTTAGCGATGCCAATTATTAAAAGAAATGGCGAGCTTGTTGAATTAAGTGGCGTAGCTCTTTTTAAAGGGAGCAAAATGGTGGGTTCCCTTCCAGCAAACGATAGCTTTTACGTTAAAATTGTCCGAGACACCTTTAAAGTTGGATTGTTTGAAACGATCTTAGACAAAGAGGATATTCCATCTAAAGTTCTTCAAAAACCTGCAGAAAAAATAACTGTGGCCTTTGATGCCATCCATTCAAATAGAAAGATAAAATTAGTGAATGCCGATACACCAGAGTTTGATCTTAACATCGACATTCGGTCAAGAGTTTTAGAGGTATATCCTGATATGAATTTAGGCGACGCGAAGAATGTAAAAATACTACAGGATGCAATCGAGAAGAAACTAACAAAGGAAATTGAAAGAGTAATCGCGCATAGTCAGGAAGTCGAATCGGATATTTTTGGCTTTGGCGAGAAATATAGAAGTTCTGTGAGACATTCTAAGCTGACAAAAGAAAAATGGCATAAAATGTATAAAGATATGAAAGTGAATGTCAATGTTAAATTTGTGATCCTACGAGATGGGGTTTTTGAATAGGCTCAAACTAATTGACCTGTCATGATAGACAAAAAGTTATGAAAGAACTTGTCATAATGAATATCAAAGGCAATACGATGTCTTTTTGCTCCATTGTTACCATTTTCATATGGCCGTGTTTCGGCAATACTTTGCCCTCTTGCCGGACCTTCAAGTTTATCCACAATGATGACCGGATAGGACTCATAGATAAACATGTCAGGATAAATTGTTGCCATCAACGTTAATGCATCATGGACGGGGCTTCCTAATAAAGAAGGGTCCCGTTCTTGATAAAAACGAGTATAGTAGTCCATTAATGGTTTAAGGATTTTTGTTTGCCCAAATGAATCAATATAGTCCACCATCCCTGGTGTAACAATTGCCTTTTGTGTGGCATTCAATGGAATGATTGTTACATTCGTTGCGTAGGTTAGCACAATTTTCACAGCAAACGGATCACCATGAAAATTCGCTTCTGCCACTGTAGTGACATTTCCAGGAACCCAAAACGCACCACCCATAATATAGTATTCCTTGATATTTTTCATTAGGTCATTGTAAAGGATAAACATTGTAGCTAGTGAGGTTAACCGACCAATATTGACAATAATAAGCTCCTCATCCTTATACCTTTCAATTATATTGACAATTTCAAAAAAGTTTTCAATTTTTAATTCGTGATCGTCATTTGGTACAATAGGTCCCAGCCCTCGTTGTCCGTGAATCTCTGGGTAGTAAGTGGGTTGTTCCCCCGTTAAAGGAACCTCTGCTCCCAAAATAACGGGAATACCCTGTGGGAAATCGAATAATTTCATCACATAATAAATATTGGACACCGCATCTTCTCGCGAGACATTTCCGTAGTCTGCAACTAAGCCCACAATTTCTATTTCTTTATTTAGCCTTGCATAAATTAAGGCAACCGTATCATCAATGCCAATATCTCCAAATAACAGTACTTTTTTGACCAAAGAATAACCTCCCTTTTACTGCCAATCCAGCTACCTTTATAGTACGATTAAAATGGCAAAGACGACACTGAATGTTAACTTTTTTGGAAAAATTAGTGTAATTAACCAAATGAAGTAAACCCACTTGCTGTGCGCAAATGGGTTTTCTAACAAGTTGAGCTTAGTTATTATGTTGTAAGTATTGATAGACCGCCATCATTTCTTGTTTATTTAACTCACGAATGCGATTGAAAATTGGAATATGAGCAACAGCCTCAAGATGAGAGCCTTCTTTTACCACATCCCTTACCTTTCCTGTTAGCCAAGTTTGTACAGCAATACCATCGACGATTTGCTGACGCCCCTCTTCATTAATACCACTTGCACCACAGCTAACACAAGGGACGGTTAATTTGTAGACGCCATCATGTAGACCATCCTCTGAAAGAACCTTTTTCCCTTTACAGAATGGGCAAGTATGATTTGCTTTAACTTTGTTGATTTGAGTGACGATTTTTTTGTAGCCAAACGCCTCATATACATAGGTAAGTTTTTTGTATTTGCCATTCGTAAAATACTGGTCGATCATTGCTTCTCTCGTCTCGTAAATATTAGCAAAATCACAGATTGTTACTTGATTTTTTCGGCTAATAACGTCTAAATTGCTTTCGATTTTTTCCCAGAATGGTAAAGCGTTTTGCAGAACGATTTCATACCCTACAAAGCTTGCAAGCTCCAATTCCAGCATTTTCAACGCTACTTGCGTTTCTCTTGGCAACAAGGAGACATCTTGGAGTAACGACATATCTCCACCAACGATTGCTTTCATTTTTTCTAATTGTGGTAAGCTCCCTACAATTTTAATGACTTCATCCAGTGACTGATGGATTAAGTCTCGGATATCGGTGTCCCCAAATCGTAATTTCTTCTGATGATTAAGCACTGTGCCATGACAGATTGGGCAAGGCACCATTTTTCTTGTTTCTTTCATTTGCTCTTTTATCTTAGATTTCGAAATGACAATATAGCGGCCAATGATTAAATTAAAGCCCTCCCATTTTTTCGAGGATTTCGTTGTCTTATCATAAAAAGATTGATCCCAATAGCCATATAAAAATGTATGTTTTTCTTCTTCTGTCATTTCATTGTAGCTTTTACTTATATCCTGGCCAAGTTCATTTTTAATCTCTTCAAAGAGGAATTCTAATTTTGAATGTTGGTAGTATTTTAAGACATCCATCACATCTGGATGTAATAAACCGTCCCAAAATGGCACATTTTTATTTTGTACTACGATATCAAAATCGAATTTTTCTATTTCTAATCGCCCCGAACAGCTTGGACAGTGATTTTCTTGGCTAAAGAAATCAAAGCTTCTTGTATCCTTATTCGTTGGATGTGAAGCGACAATATGGTTGATAAGCCCCCCAATTTCATAGAGAAAACTATATTGGCTATATAAATGTCGCTCTAGATCAATAGCAATGACTGGGGCAATCCTGTTCGATTCGTAATCACTGTATATAAGTCGAGCCATAGAGGATAGGCTTTTTAAGATTCCCCCTTTATAAATATTTTCCGCCCTTTTAAAATAGCTAATCTGATGGTCTTCTAAGTATTGAATGCCATTTCTAGAATCAAGTGTTGACGCAATGTGTAAAGGAGCTATGTTTTGTGAATGCTTCACTTGATTAAAATAGTCTTCTTGACTGACCACCTCAAGATGTGTCACAGGCTCCTGCTGTCTTTTCCCAAAATCGATGATAAAATCCGAGCTTTCGAGCATATAGGCATTGTGCTCAATCATGATGATGGAAATGGATTCATCTTCAAGGATGTCCCTTACACTATCAATGAACTGATTTAAAATATTTTGAGATAACCCTTTAGACGGCTCGTCAAAAATAAATAGTGTATGTGGGTTTCGAGAATTCGCAAATAACTCTGAGACAAGATGTACACATTGGAATTCACCAGTAGAAAGGGATTGTGTCTTTCTTTCCAATGTTAAATAGCCAAGTCCTAATTTTATCAGCAAGCTTAACCGCTTATGGGCGATGTCTTCATTAGGGAGTTCATCAATGATATCCTCAATCGAACGTTGAAAAATATCTTCAATCTCCTCACTATATTTTGTTAATTTCCTTTTAATATCGAGGAATGTTGCGACAGTAGATCGACTTGTAATGGATTGATTACGATCTTGTCCAACCATCACAAGTTTATCCTTTGGATAGCGTTTAACAAAATCTTTCGCGATACATTCATTGACAAGTGTTGATTTTCCACAACCAGATTCCCCTGTAAAAGTAACAAGTCGATTTTTAGGAATTTCTATTCTGTCCATTTGGATATTCCGACAATGGAGGTCTTGGAATTGGTAGTAGGTAGTGGGCATTACCTGATTTCGTTCCCAATAAATTGGCTGTGGTCGAGGGGACTCGTCTACAATTTTCCCACCGTATTTCCCACTACCTGGTCCGAAGAATAAAGGCTTGTCTGCAGTGTCGAGCACCGTATCTGAATGATCGATAAGCCAAATTTGATTTTTATAGCCCAGTTGTTGAATTTGCTCCAATATTTTTAATAACGTATCATGGTCCAAACCAACCGATATTTCATCGACAATGATGACTGTATTTTCGCTCGTTGCCATGAATTCTGCTAAGTAAAGTCGAGTTAATTCCCCACCTGATAAAGTCCCCATAATACGATTCAATGTTAAGTAGCCAATGTTCATTTGAATGATATTTTGAAGTATATGCTGTTTTTCTTCGCTAATTGTTAATTCATTTGATAAAGAATAGATAGCCTCGATGCTTAAATTATGAATATCAGAAATGCTATAGGGTTCATTCCATAAAGTTAGTCGATGTTGCTCCACTTCTGGACTATAGCGTTTACCCTGACATTTTTTACACTCTACATTTTTCGTCGTGCCTCGTCCTTTACATGCAGGACACCAGCCTAAAGCGTTATTAAAGGAAAAAACCTCTGGAGACAGCTGAAATTCTTCTGCCAAACGATCACGTATTTCTTTAAAAACACCTGTATGTGTACCAATTGTTGAACGAGGATTTGTAGAGATAGATGATTTCCCTAGGAAAAGAACTAATGGCATGTCCTCCATTTGAATCGCACTGAAGTTCGTTTCCATAATGTTTGGAAACAAATATTGATATTCAGACTTAGGTAATAAAGAAACGAGACGTTTTTTGGATTCCTCCCCAATCGTTTGACAAAATGTCGTTTTCCCTGAGCCAGACAACCCTGCAATTCCTAGTGATTGATCTTCTGGTAAAACTACATCTAAACGGTTGATATTATTGGCAATGAGTTGATTGATCTTCATGTCGTGATCCTTTCATGTGTATTAGGCTTGTTAGAAAATGAAAGAACACAATTCTTGCTAAGGAATTGCGTTCTTCATTGTAAGGTTATTTGAATGACGATGATTAGGCTAATACTTTTTCAAGCTGTGAACCCATATTTGTCCAAGCATATTTAGCCCCTTCAATAGCTCCTTGACGAGCTTTTGTTTCTTCACTAAATCCACTTTGGTCGAGGTGAAGCTGTGTAGTTCCATCAGATTGTTCTGTAAGTGTCCAAGTTACTGTTGTTGTTTCGCCAGCACTAGACCACGTGTATGATAATTTATGAGGCTCTTCAACTGCAAGTACTTCACAATTTACAATACCATCCCACCATTCATTTGGCTCAGCACGGAATTGAAATTGATGGCCGACGATTGGCTGAAAATCATTGCTCCAAATCCATTTTGCAAGCGTCTCTGGATCTGTTAACGCATGCCACACTTTTTCGATGGAACTTGTAAATTTAAAATCTAATGATACATCTGGTTTCATTTGTTTTCCTCCAATAAAAGATGTAGTTTTGATATTCTTTCTTTCCAAAATCCTTCATAAAACGAGACCCAATCTTGTATTTCTTTCAATGGTGCTGCATTCAGCCGATACCTGGTCTCTCTACCTTCCTTGCGAGCCGTAACAAGACCTGCATCTTTGAGGATGGCCAAATGTTTCGATACGGCAGTACGCCCCATGTCAAATTGAGCGGTTAATTCGTGAAGTGGTAACTCATCTACCTCTGCCAACAAACCAATTAATTTTCGTCTTGTCGGATCAGCAATGGCTACATAGACGTCACGCTCTTGATGATTGTTACTCAAAACCACCACCCTTTCTAATAGGACACTGATTGGTGTCTTAATTATATGACACCAATTAGTGTCCAGTCAAATGTTATTTTAGACAATATCGAATTGTTTTTATACCCTCTTAAAAGAAAAATTGAATTAAAAAAGTACAGAGGTAATAACCTTTGTACTTTAATCAATTTGTTTTAAGATATTTTCAATATTTGTTAAACGGTTATTAATTTCCTGAATTTGCAGTTGTTGCAAATGGGCTGTTTCTTTATCTAATGTTAAACGTTCCTCTGCACGACGTTCCATACGACGGATAACGCTTATTACAAAGACAAAAATAATAACAAGAACAATCAGTGGCAGCAAAGCAAAGAATGCCGAAAAGATTGAAATGGACATGGACGACATTTCATCAACTCCCTTCATAATTAGTAAACCATCTAAAAACAATGTTATTCCTTTCTTTTTTTATCCGTTATGCCGCTAGCAACTTGGGCAATGAAATCGGCATTTAATGTAATGCTAAAAGGGTTTAGCGTGTAATACTTCATCGCTTTGCCACTTTCAGAAACTTCGTGATAGCCATTAATTAAGTTAGCTTCCTCTAATTTTTGTAAATGTAAGTATAGTAATGGTCTACTGATTGCTAACTCTCTTGCAAGTTGACTAACATATCGCTTTTCTTGATGGAGAATAGCAATAATTTTTAAACGATAAGGATTTGACAGAGCACCCAATACTGTTAACAGTTCATCACCTTTTAATATATCTTTCATATGTAATAATTTTATTACACATGAAACAAAATGACAAGTTAAGGTAAAAAAACCTTTAATGTAATGAATTGGTCATCACATTAAAGGTTATCTTGAGTGATTTTACGCAAGTTCTAAAGGTAGAAATGCATAGTCTCCGTCTCGTACAATTGAGCATTTCCGAACATGAATAGGCTGCTTAAAAAGTGGTCCATCGATGACAGTTGTATGGAATTCTCCACCCTCCCCACAAGGGTCAATGCCGCGGGCTTCAAGCTCCTGTACATATTCGTAGGTAAGGGTTCTTCCTAAATCTTCTTCGGTCATACCTAAGGATAAGTTGACCGTGACAATCATCGTGATAAATCCTAAGTTAATAAATTCATCGACAGCTTGACGATGGTTCATCTCCCACAAAGGCATACCAAGCTTTAATCCTGCCTTTTTTGTCACCTGATCATGCCAGCAGCCATGTTCAGGCATGTCTAAATCTCCTGTCACTAATACCTCTGCCCCTTGATTTTTTGCATTTTCTAAAAGACCAATGAACACATGCTCATATTCTGCCCAACTTGCTGCAGCCGTATAGACAGGTAATCCGATCAAGTCTGCTTGTGCCTGGATAAGCTCTGGTGGCATCCCATGGGACCTTGAGCGTTGCCCTTCTTCCTCAAGCATCACGATAAGACCTATTGCTTGACCTACCTGCGATGCTTTATATAAAGCTAAGACACTATCCTTTCCACCACTAAATGAAGCAATAAATCGATGATCTTGCGCATTATTTTTCCAGCCTGTTGTTTCTGTCATATTACTTTTCTCCCTTTACTATCAATCAAGATATATTCTTTTAGCTTCCTCGTCGAAAAACTGCGTAATTTTCGGATAGTTGTTGATGTCGATATTGGATTGCCTCATGATTTTCTGCAAAAAAATCGTATCCGCAAACATTTTATTGAGTATAAATTTACATAATAATGGGTTGTCTTGAAAATACTCAACTAACGCTTGGAGTTCATCAAAATGAAAATTCAAAATATAAATGGCGTAATTTTGTAATAACATACTCATACAATGCTCTCGGTAAGGATTGGACAGCTCCTCTAACAGCATGTTGTTTAGCAATTGAAAGAATGCTAATTTATTTTCCTTATACATATGTAAAAAGTGGTCCACATCATTAATTAACCGGAGGATTTCCTCAAGCCCTTCTTCTTGAGGCATCGCAAGCTTATGCGATTTCCCCTCTAATGTTTTTAAGAGCTCTAACGTAAGATGCTTACAAGCGTTTATTTCCTCAGGCGCTAACACTAATGAATCCTGATAGTTGTGGGCGTGCTCAAAAAAATAATCATGGTAAAAAGAAAGATATTGCTCCAGACGAATATTCGTTTTTGCATGTACTATCGATTGGTCTTGGAATGAAAAGGCGTAAAGCGTCTCCTCGTTCACTGGATGAGCATACAAAAAGAAAAAGAACAAGAAATCTTTTAATTGTTGCTTTTGCTCTTCGTTTAACATTGTCATATACGATAGTTGAGCTAGTTGGAAGAAACAATAATTTTTCATCCGGTCATTCATTGTATTATATGGATGACGAGGAATAATCCTTGTAGTTGAATTAATGGTATAGTGTACATAGTAAAATACTTGCTCATCGTAAACATCGAGCTGATGGAAATACGATGAGAGTATAGGTTTCCCATTTGATGGATCACCATACTGTGGATCTGGAGGTTGAAGCTCCTCTGCCCATGCCAAAAATGATTCATGCTCATGAGCACTAAAAAAGAGCTCCGCACTTTGATCTTCTAATACTGCATACTCAAAGTCCTCCATTGGAACAGCTGGTAATTCTCGATTGAATTTGATATTAAGATAGTTATTGAATAATGCTTGTACATTCGCCATGCATGTCCTCATTTCTTTAGGAAATTCAAGTCATAACGTCCTTTATTTTAACATAATCTTGATGAAAACTTAGCTGCTCGAGTAGAATTTCCACTTAACAACAACACCCTCCTACAAAATAGGAGGGTGTTCAAACGATATTAATACGCTTGCGCAAACCAAACTGTATGCTTTGCTTTGTTTCCACAGCCAATACATGTTGTTTTTGTTGTTGGTGGATTGAATGGGATGTTGCGGGATGTGTATTTTGTTTCTTCCTTCACTTTTTCCTCACATGCATCCTCGCCACACCATCCAGCAAGTACCCAGCCTGGAATTGAGCTGTTTTCTTTCGCTGTTTCGATATGCTGCTGAAGTTGTGGAAGTGTATCAATTGTTGTGTGTGTATTTGCTTCACGGAATTGACGGGCTTTTTCCAGTAAACGCGTTTGCATCGTTGTTAGCTCCTCTTCAATAGCTGTGACAATTGTAGGTAAATCGATTGTTCGTTTGTCTTCTTCATCACGCGCTTTCATTAGTGCTTGGTTGTTCTCCAGGTCACGTGGTCCTAATTCAACGCGAACTGGCACCCCTTTTAGCTCCCATTCATTAAACTTAAAGCCTGGTGACTGGTCTGAATCATCCAGACGAACTCGAATTCCTTTCGCTTTTAAGGAAGCAAAGATTTCGTCTAAATGTTCCATAATTTGAGGGTTCTTCTTCCATGGTCCAACTGGAATTAATACTACCTGTGTTGGCGCAATACGAGGAGGTAAAATCAGACCCTGCTCATCGCCATGGACCATAATAACGGAACCAATTAACCGTGTAGACGTACCCCAAGATGTCGTATGAACATATTCATGCTGATTCGCTTTATTCAAATACTTGATGTTAAAGGCTTCAGCAAACTTTGTCCCGAGATAATGCGATGTTCCTGCTTGCACAGCCTTCCCATTTTTCATCATGGCTTCAATGGAATACGTATCGACAGCACCTGCAAAACGTTCTGAAGGCGTTTTTTGACCATCGTAGACAGGAATTGCTAGCACTTGTTCCACTACTTCTTTATAAATGTCGAGCATTTGCATCGTTTCTTTTCGAGCATCCTCTTCATCGACGTGAGCTGTATGTCCTTCTTGCCATAGGAATTCGGATGTGCGAATAAAAGGAAGTGTTTTCTTTTCCCAGCGGAAAACATTTGCCCATTGATTGATAAGCACTGGTAAGTCCCGGTAGCTTTTGATCCAATTTGAGTACAGGTGTCCAATCATTGTTTCAGAGGTTGGTCGAAGCGCTAAGCGTTCCTCTAATTGTTCTCCTGCTGCCTCTGTTACCCATGGAAGCTCAGGTGAAAATCCTTCGATATGATCCTTTTCCTTTTGGAAGAAGGATTCAGGAATAAGCATTGGGAAATAGGCATTACGATGCCCTGTCTCTTTAAAGCGACGATCCATCTCCTCCTGAATATGTTCCCAAATTTCGTAGCCATCTGGTTTAAAGGCAATACAGCCACGAACAGGTGTATAATCCATTAAATCCGCCTTTTGAATGGTTTCAATATACCACTTTGAAAAATCTTCTTGTTGTTTTGACATGTGCATTCCTCCATATATTTTTGAAATAAAAAAGCACAAAGCTGTCCTTAAAATAAGGACGTCTTTGTGCTGGATAGACGTGGTACCACCTTGGTTTAGCTTTAAGCTTTCACTTAAAACCCTCTCACGTTTGGTAACGAAAACGACTCGGTTATGTTTGCATAACATCTCCGTGGTAGGTGTTCAGTACAGAAGCGGTGATATAGCTCTCAGCAGTTGCTATATTTTCTGTCTCACAATTCGTACTTACTTGGCCACATCATCAAATTGTATGGTTATTAACAGTTACTTTATCCCACTTTAGCAAAATCATTCAAGAATAGCAATTCATAACTGATTTTATTTTGTGACGGTGTTAACGATTAAATTCGTAAAATCCCCAACAGATAAAGGCTTACTGAAATAATAGCCTTGAACATATTCGCAGCCATGCTCGCGAAGAACGTTTAATTCAGCTTCCTCCTCAACGCCTTCAGCAACTACTTGCAGATTTAAGGCGTGGGCTAAAGAAATCATGGCCGAAATCATAGCGATTCCTGATTTTTCGGGCACGATATCCCGCACAAAAGCACGATCAATTTTAAGTACATCTACAGGGAATTTTTTTAGGTAATTTAACGATGAATAGCCTGTACCGAAATCATCTAGTGATATGGTAATGCCGAGTGCTCGCAATTGTTTAATAGTATCAATTAAGTCTTCCGTATAATCGAGCATACTCATTTCAGTAATTTCAATTTCTAATAAATGAGGGTCAATTCCAGTTTCTGCAATAACCTCCCGCACCATTTCCACAAAGCCATCTGTACTAATATGAATTGGAGAAATATTCACAGCTACGCGTAACGATAAATCATGTGTTTCATTCCACAAACAAGCTTGGGCGGAGGCCTTACGTAATACCCAAACACCAATATCATTTATGAGTCCACAATCTTCAGCAAACGGAATAAAGCGATCTGGTGGAATATGCCCTAATTCAGGATCATACCAGCGCAGCAATGCCTCCATACCAATGACCGTATCTGTTTTCAAATCTATTTTAGGCTGATAGTGCAATTCTAAGCGATCCTGTTTTAGTGCTTGGTGTAATTTTGTTTCTAATAAAAGCCATTTATCATTGGCTTCATCCATATTCTCACGATACAAGCGATATTGGTTACCTCGCGTCGATTTTGCTGCATACATAGCAATATCAGCATTTTTCAATAATTCTTCTACGGAGTTTGCGTGATCTGGGAAGATACTAATGCCGATACTAATACTTGCATAAAATTCATAGGTATCTACGATGAAGCTCTCATGGAAAACGTTAATAATTTCCTTGGCCATTTCTTCAATACGACCCACATCATTTAAAATCATGACAAATTCATCGCTATTATGGCGATAGAAAGAATTAGAGGTAAAATCAATATTTCGTAATCGATTGGACAGTTCCACTAAAAACATATCACCGATAATATGCCCAAGCCCGTCATTAATGTGTTTAAAGCGATTTACATCAATGAAAAATAACGCAAATTTTTCTCCTGTACGTCGAGATTGATGAAATTCATTTTCTAAACGCTGTTCTAATTTACGACGATTTGGCAGCCCTGTTAATTCATCGTGATAGGCAATGTGAGTAATTTTTTTGATGTCCTTTTGTGCTGTAATGTCGACTCGAATGGCGATATATTGATAAGGCTTTCCCCTTTCATCTAGGAATGGGAAAATGGTTGTCTTCACCCAATATAAACTGCCGTCTTTCGCACGATTGCACACCTCGCCATTCCACATATCACCTTTACCAATTGTTTTCCACATCTCTCTAAAGAAAGACTTTGGATGAAAACCTGAATTTAGTAAACGGTGATCTTGACCTAATAATTCTTCACGCGTGTACTTCGAAATTTTGCAAAAATGATCGTTCACAAAAGTGATTTTTCCGGTGCGATCTGTTATTGCTACAATGATAGAACTATTCATGGCAGAAAAGATATCTTGTAATTCTTTTAGACTGTAGTTCATTTGATTAATACTACTAGGCGTGATATTCATCATTCTCATTCTCCATTCATTAAAATATGAAGGGTTTGGTACTTTTGCTTTATCTTACAGCGAGGTATAAAGTTGTGGTATATCGCCCTTATTTATGTAATTATATTATAGTCCTAGAAAAGCAGTTAATTCAACCCAAATATCAAAAACAATCAAAGCTCCATTTGATAGTTTTTAATAGAATAGACAAAAATTAGTGATTAATTTTTCCCGAAAATCGTCTAATCATGGCGTTTTTAAATACTTTAGTACTATTAAAAGCACTAACTTTAGGCTATTTATCTTTAAAATGCACATAACTATGTAAATATGCAAAAATACCTTACCGTCCTCCGTAGGCAGTAAGGTATTTTACACGCTAAGAGATCTCATATTCAATTGATCCTCCTGAAGTTTTCGCATGTTGATTGTATGCATCTAACTGCTCTTGGGATAAATTCAACATATAATAGTGAAAATTTATCGGTTCTAAGCCATGCTCCTCACATACTTGTCGATAAAACTCATACCCTTCTCGATAATCTGTCATCCTTCTAACTTCCTTTCACTCTTGCGACTATACTTGATTTGTTCATAACTAATATTTTGTTATATAACAGAAATATTATTTTATTAAAAATATATAACAGCGTTATTAACTTGTCAATGAATGATCTGAAATTTCTTGTGAATGACGAAAGCCCAGTCCATTTTGTTTAGTATGGCTGGGCTTTTCATAAAATATTCACGTCGGCTTCCGTCATAACCACGTCCTTTTAAATTCCTAATTGTTTTGCCTGCATATTATAGGCAGAAAGTTGTTGCTGGGATAATTGCAAGACATAATAGCGGAAAGAAATTGGTTCTAACCCATAACGTTCACACATTTCACAATAAAAATCATAGCCATCACGATACTTTGACATCTAAAATTCCTCCTTGAATTCAAACTGTTTTATAACAGTTGTTTTTATTTTTATTTAATATATAACAGATTATGTAGCACGTCAAGAGTTTATAACAGAAAAATTTCATTACAAGAAAAGGAATTCGAGCTCTACGTTGAGTGCCCCAATTCCTTTAATCATTTCATATTGCTCTTACTGTTTCTTGTATTTGCTCGATATGACGCTGTTCGTGCAAATAGACCATTTCAATCCACTGATCCAGTGGCAATTCTCCTAATGCAGGATGCTTCACCGCATGCTTTGCTAATCGTTCGGGTTCTTCGATTGTTTGTAAAAAGGCTAGGAAATTCTTCCTTGTTGTCGCTAGTAAATCCAACATGGCTTCCATCGTAAAAGGCTGTTCCGTAGGTTCAACGATAGTTGGTGCTTGAAATTTCCTTGACCTATCCAAAATAAGCAGTACATCTTTTCGTGCGGGCGATGTTTGCTCTTGTGCTTTTACTCCCCATGCTATGGCTTTTTTCGTTGCTTCCTCCACTAAAACAAGATGATGACAAATTTGTGCTACACTCCAGCTCTGTGCATCCGGTTTAACATTAAAGAGCGTATCATCTAAAGTGTGAATCGTCTGAAGCAGTGCCGTTCGCGTTTCATCAAGATGATCTTTTACAATTGATATCATAAACACCCCATTTCATTTCGTATTCTCTTATATATTCGCTACTGATGGTAGAAAATCATCTTTCCCGTACCATATTAAATGGATTGTTTTCTAGTACATGCTGCAGCTGCTCATCTTCTATATGCGTGTAGATTTGCGTTGTTGCAACACTTGAATGCCCTAAAATATGCTGTAGGCTACGTATATCTGCTCCAGCTTTATACATCATCGTTGCAGAAGTATGGCGTAGTTTATGCGGTGTTAGTCGTTCCTTTTGCAGTCCTGATTGCTGATTAATGCGTTTGACAATTTTAGCAACCGTTTGACGTGTAAAGCGCGTGCCTTTTTGTGATACGAAAAGTGGTTCCTCACCGTCTCCCTTATAAGGGGTCTTGCCACCATTTTCATAGTCTGCAAGTGCCTGCATGCAGCTATCATTTAAATAGACCGTTCGTTCCTTATTGCCTTTCCCTATAACCGTTAAATACCGTCCTTGAATCGAGGTTGTATTAAGCTGGCAAAGCTCTGTTACACGAATTCCTAAATTTAAGAAAAACATCATCATACAGTAATTTCGCGGTGATGCCTGATTGATCTGAATACCTTCTATAAATTGTGTAGCTTCTTGAAGGTTCATATAGATAGGTCTTTTTCTGCCGATCTTCGGTGTTTCTAATTCATCTGCAGGATTTTCCTCAATGAGTCGACGTTTTCCTTTTAAGTATTTGAAAAAAGATTTTAAAGTCGCGACTTTTCGAGCTCTCGCCGCAGCAGAATTACCTCGTTGAACTTCACAGTACTCCATAAAGTAATAAAGATCCTCTAACGTAATAGCACGAATTTCTTCTATTGTCATTGTGGCAATATCTATAGCATCTAAATTCTCTATCCCCAAATCCTCTTGAACTGCTTTATGAAAACGGAAAAATAAAGTCAAATCATATTCATATTCTTTTCTTGTACGCTGTGACTTTCCTTTGATGGTTGTTAAATAGACAAGGAAATCCTTCATAAATTTTGGTTGCTTCGTTTTTTGCATCAAAAATCACCTCTATTTGCTCTATTTTACCATAAAAAACGTTCCCAAATTTATATTTGGGAACTTTATTACATAAAAAATGCTCTTTATGCGTATATAGAACAAATGTTCTTTTATGTGCAATAAAAAATCCCCTTTCAATTCAAAAGAGGATTTCGTTATAAATGATTTGTGACAGTTGCTACATTTTAGGCATAAAGTTCACGGGATATGAATATTAAAATCTAGTAGACTTTATCTGGATTGCGTTAAAGAAAAAAGACTATGGGAGGATTTTGAATTTTGAGAGGAGTTTTTTTCGAGCGTACGCAAAAAATCAGGATTTTTCACAAAAATGGTTTGCGCTGTGAGACGATTTGAAAAAACAGTAGATGGGTAACCACCCATGTCGATTCGTCTCACAATGTGTATGGTATTTTTTGGATAAATCGGTTATTTTACAAATACTGAGTATGCTCCATCTGATTGTTTTGTTAGTGACCAGTTTGTCGATAACATTTGTTGAATTTTTGTGACTGTTTCCTCATCACACGTTAAGTGCTGGATACCCGTTTCTAATAATTGGTAATCCTTCCCTTCTTCTAATTGAAAGCGTAGATGCAATAAACGTTGGATGCCTGGCAATGTTACATACTTAATTCGATAATGGCCATGTAGTGCATCTAAGAATTGTTGTTCCCCTTCTTTATAAAGAGCCATTGTCTCACTAAATTCATAGTTTGGTACTTGTTCTTGCCAAGCTGATACATCCCCCGCTCGTAAGGCACGTAAAATCTCCTCGTCTGTTAAATCTAATTTGGAAAGTTTATCTAATTCATAAGCTTGCATTAAATTAATGATGGTCATGATTGTTAGCTCCTTTTTATGTATTTATTCACAGTGTAACATGTTTTCACTACTACTTAAATTCGGAGGCGATCCATATGATGAAGAAATTATATGATTCTAGTCTTTTTTTCGATGAAATGTTTGACGGCAATAAGCCAAAGCCTCATTACCGTTCTTTTCATCATAAGCTATCCCTTTTTTCACAGGAGCAACTGGAAGAAAAATACCGACAAGCACAGGCAAGCTTTCTCAGACAAGGGATTACCTTTACGGTGTATGGAACACAGGATGGAACTGAGCGCACGATGCCTTTTGATTGTGTCCCGATTATTATTCCTCAAAGACAATGGACTCATATTGAGGCAGGTGTCAAACAGCGTGTAGAAGCTTTAAATTTATTTTTACAAGATGTCTATGGTCAGCAAAACATACTACGAGATGGGCTCATTCCTCGACAGCTTGTAGAAAATAATCCCTATTTCACGCAAATGATGACAGGACTTCAAGTGCCAATCAAGAATCATATATTTTTAGCAGGTATCGATTTAATTCGAGATGAAAAAGGTCTTTATCATGTGTTAGAGGATAATTTACGCAATCCGTCTGGCATTTCCTATGTGTTCGAAAATCGAGATGTCATGAAGGAAGTATATCCAGAGTTTTTCTCAAAACATACTATTCTACCATTGGATAAACAGATGTGTTATATGAAAAAGGCCCTTCTGGCACATCGACCTCCCTCCATGCAAGCGGATCGTGAGCCTAAAGCCGTGCTCCTTACAGCTGGCATTTATAATTCAGCCTACTACGATCATGTTTTTCTAGCCCAGCATTTAAATATCAAGCTAGTCGAGGGCCGCGATTTAGTTGTACAGGATTTGAAAGTTTATATGAAAACTATCTATGGTCTACAGCAAGTAGATATCATTTATCGTCGTATCGATGATGACTTTTTAGATCCTGCTGTCTTTCGTGAGGATTCTTTACTAGGTGTTCCTCATTTAATGGCGGCCTATCAAGCTGGTCATGTTGCTATTCTAAATGCTGTTGGAAACGGTGTGGCCGATGATAAAGCGATGTATGCCTATGTACCTGATATGATTCGTTATTATTTACAGGAAGAACCGATTTTACCGAATGTGAAAACCTATCACCTAGGGGATGACAAGCAGCGTGAATGGGTGCTTAAGCATATGCAGGAGCTAGTCATTAAGAATGTCAGTGCCTCTGGGGGCTATGATATGCTAATTGGTCCCCATGCAAGTGAGGAAGAAATCGCTTTGTTTAAGCAAAAAATCTGCAAGAACCCACTGCAATACATTGCCCAACCAACGATTAAACTATCCAGAGCACCTGCCTTTCAAAATGGACGATTCTACCCTTGCCATGTCGATTTGCGTGTGTATGTCATGAAGGGCGAGGATTGTTATGTTTTACCTGGTGGTTTATCACGAGTGGCACTTGAAGAAGGCTCACTCGTTGTGAATTCATCACAGGGTGGTGGTGCGAAGGATACGTGGATTTTAAAGGAGGAGTTGCAGCATGCTAAGTCGAGTAGCCGACGCGTTGTACTGGATGGCTCGGTATAGTGAACGCTCACAAACAAATGCACATATATTACAGATACAGCTGTTGAATATGTTGGAGCAATCTGGGCAAGAACATGACTATATTGATCATTGGGAGGCAGTGTTAAATATTTGCGCCTCCAAGGAGGAATATTTAGACAATTACAATACAGTACGAGTTAACCCATTGATTGACTATCTTCTATTTTCTGAAAAAAATAGTAATGCCCTCCACGCCACATTACGTGCGATTCGAGAAAATGCACGGGTAACGCGTGATAGTCTACCAACTGAACTATGGGAAATTCAAAATGACTTTTATTTAACAAAGCGACAGGCCATACTGACAAGAGAACGGCCAATCCCACTCATTGAGCTTCAGGCATTTTTACAGGAAGTGCGGAAAACGTTATGGATGGAAACGGGATTGATAGAGAGTACAATGGATCGTGCGCTCCCCTATTATTTCATGCAGGTCGGGAAATGGCTTGAGCGCGCAGAAAAAACAATTCGCATGACAGTCATTATTGTAGAACAGCAAAAGCAAGCGGGATTATCGTTAGAAGAACGTGATGGTGCATTTTTATTAGAGCTTGCGGCAGCAAGGGAGTCTTTTATGCGCAAGCATCGCCAAACAAATTTACAGACGGTCATTCGCTATTTAGTACAAGATGAGCATTGCCCAAGTTCTGTCATGTACTGTTTAAAGAAAATAGAAGATGCGATAATGGCTATTGAACATGATGCACTATCCTCAAGATTTTTAACACTTCAATGGAATATTAGAAGCCTTATCTTAGCTATCGATCACATTGATTTTTGGCAAATGACTATTGAAGAAACCATTACTATAATGGAGGAAAGATTGTCTCAATGTATTGCTTTTAGTGATACTTTTTCGACAATTTATCATTTATATGAACCCAGCGTACAACCTTGAAAGGAATCCACCACAGCTCCCTTTCAACAGGCAAGTCAGTAAGCAGAAGGAAGCGGACACGATGAAATTTGAAATTCAGCATACAAACGTTTTTCAATATGAATCTGAAGTCGACCAAAGTTTAAATACGATCCGTTTAAAGCCACGTAGTGATGAGCGTCAGCGATTATTATCCTATCGAATTGCCATAACGCCATCCTCTCTTACCCGTGAGCATACAGATATATGGGGTAATACAGTTGGGTCTTTTTATATACCAGAGCAGCATCAAACATTAGAAATTCATACATCATCGATTGTCAGTATTCAGCGTGCACCCTTTATTCATCGTATTCAGTATTCGCCTGAAATGCAGACAATCTTTCATTCACAGCTATTTTACGAGCATTATTTACCGTATTTAAAAGGAACTCATTTTACATTTATGACGGATCAGCAATTAGAGGAAGTCTATCATGCAATCGGTCATGCTGAAAATCCTGTGCTCTTTTCACTTAATTTAATGCAATATTTATATGCAAGCTTTGAATATGACCCAACAGCAACAGATGTAACAACAACAGCAAGTGAGGCTTTTGCGTTAAAACGAGGTGTTTGTCAGGATTTCACCCATGTAATGCTTGCTGTTTTGCGTGCAAAAGGAATCCCTGCTCGTTATGTCAGTGGCTACTTATATGTAGATGAAAATTCGGCCCTTATTGGCGATATTGCGACACATGCATGGGTAGAGGTCATGATACCAGGTATAGGCTGGATTGGCCTTGATCCAACAAATAATGTGGAAGTTTTAGAAAACCATATTATTTTATGTATTGGTCGCGACTATAGTGATATAAGCCCTGTAGAAGGAGTTTATACTGGAGGAAAGCATGATTTAACGGTAAAAGTCAGTGTGAAAGCATTAAATCATTTATAAAGAACAAGAAAGAGTCAGTGGAGCATAAAAAACTCCACTGATTTTGCGTTTAAGTCATATAATGCGGTCTCACGGATTTTATTCGAAGCGCTGCTGTCTTTCTGTCAGCACCCATTTCCGTACATAGCCCATTTCTTGTTGAATATGTTCCAGTGTTTTGTCTTGTTGAAATGACCGTTGCATAACGGTATAACGCAAATCTGTTGCTCTTACATTTTTACCTATATCTTGAGACATCGTTTGGAAAATACGCTCCACTGTCTTCGTTGAAATTGGCTTTGCCACACTCGCCTCACTTACCCAAATCCATTCCCCAACCTCTTGTCCATGTAAGTGTGCTGTCTCTTTTTTATATTGTGCTAGCATGTCCATAAGTACGGCTGAGCATTTTATTTCTCGACGCCCATTCCGATTGGCAATAAAAATAGTCGCATGTTCTTCGATGATGTGCGACCATTTCATGCGCACAAGCTCCGCTGGCTTACAACCTGTTTCCATCAACATTTGAACAATGGTACCATTACGTCTCGCCAGCCAGGCATGCTCCTCTGTTTTGGCATATTGAAAATAAGTTGGCCAAACATTGGCAATGAGCATGATCTGTTTATTTGTCAGTACTTGTAATGCCTCTTTTTGTCTTTTTTTGGGCTGTAATATAACTTGATAATCAAAAGGCTTTACCCATTCACGTAGAAAAATAAAGTCAACAAAGCCTCGTAAAGTCGCTATTTTATGATTAAATGTATTGATATTGCTGTAGGTTTCCTTTAGATAGTCACTATATAGCTTAAGTAAATTCTTTAATTGATGATCCACATACAAGTATTTCTGTTCATGGGCAAACGTTAAAAATTGCTGTCCATCCATGTTGTACTGCTTTTTTGTTGCAGCACTTTTTTTCAGTGATTGCAGCAGTAAAAAGTAACTATCCCATGCTTCCTTGAGTGTCACCATATGGCCCCTCCTTGTTTACTGTGCGTAGTATGTTTATATTTTACTATATATTGGGTGCGTCAGTTCATAATTAAATACAATTACTTTAGTGTCGGATAATCTGTATTATCATTACACACACCCGCTTCTTGCAGCAAGTGCTCCTTACGTAAATAAGAAACGTATGTTCTTACATTTAGTTTCTCACATCTTTTACTTTCTTACAATAGTAAATTTCTTCCCCCTGTTGTAGTACAAATGCTATCTTTTCCTTCTATTTTCGTGTAACAACGCAACTTTATATGAAAATTCGTATAATTCCGTGATTATTTTTCATTGTGTTATATAATAAAGACAGAAACTAACATGTAGGGGGCTTTCTACTATGCAAGTAAAGACGACTCGATTGGAAGCAGAAGATGCAAAAATTATTTATCAAGAAACAGCTGGTCTAGCCATTATTACGATTCACCGACCACAAGCCAAAAATGCGTTAACCGCAAACATGTGGGATCAATTAGCGAAAATAGCTCTACAAGTATTAGACAATCCTAAAAATAAAGTCCTTATTTTACGAGGCTCTGGCCAAAACTTTACCGCAGGCTCTGATATTAAAGAATTTAATGCCATCTCCCTCGACAAAGCCGAAGAAGCGTTTGTACATATGGAAAAAACCATTTCCACCATTGAGCGCTTACCCATTCCTACGATTGGCGTCATTAATGGGCCTGCGATGGGCGCTGGCTTAGAATTAGCCTTAGCCTGTGATATCCGTATTGGCTCCGACAAAGCGAAACTTGGTATCCCTGTCGGAAAATTAGGCATTACTTTAAATAATAAATTTGCGCAGCGTTTAGTACAGCTAGTAGGTCCTGCCACAACAAAGGATTTGGTCTTTACCGGTCGAATGTTTAAAGCCGAAGAAGCCTTCAAGCTAGGAATGCTCAACTATTTGGTAGCTGAAAAAGACTTAAATAAATATATGATCCGCATGGGCAAGCTCGTTGCAGGGATGTCGCCGGAATCCTTATTAGCTGTTAAACAATCCGTGCAAGAATGTCTTGATAGTGTGCCAACATTATGGCAGGGCTCTACACCATTTGTGGGCAGCGATTTTGCAGAGGGTTGCCGTGCCTTTGTTGAAAAACGCCAGCCGCACTTCACTCGACAGCCGAAATAAAAAACAGGTACTCTTTTCGCCCTGGTGCGATGGGGAGTACCTGTTTTTTATGATTTTTTCTTTTGTAAAGCCACTTTGACCTGAACATGGATCGCATCTAATTTATAGCCAAAATGCAGATAAAACGACTCCTGCACCGCTTGTTGAAGTTCCAATACATGCGCTGCTAATGGGTAATCGATCGGCAGCTTCACCTGAATAGTGAGGATCGCTTCAGCCTGATCACCTAGCACAAATTGAGCGTGCTCTACCTTTTGGACAATGGCTTGTTGATTACAGCAATAAGTCAGTAAATCAACATAGACATGCTTGCTAATCTCGATATACTCTCGCTGAAAATCAGGTCGCACAATGGTCGTTTCCCCGATTTTTTCACGTTTTGATGAAAAAATCTCCATCCCCTTTTGCACTAACCGTTTAAAGAAATTTTGCTCCACTTGTCGGTATGGAATGGGCATAACATGCTTACCTTGTGTTTGTCGGATAAAACGAGCTTTTTGAATTTCCTTCAAGGAACGAACATCTTCCACCTGATAATAGTGCTCAATAGGTCCAAGCTCCAGCTGCTTTGCAATGCTCTTCGTCATTTTAGTAGAGGTCCCAATCAACAAAATGGCCTCCACCTTATAGCTAGCTAACGCTTTTTTAACTGCCTCTCGATGTTCTCGCTCCGTAAAAATAGCACGCCGAACAGCGGTAATCGTATTTTTTTCAAATTTAGCTGAAACGCCAGCGACTTTTACGCCATTAATAATAAGTAATCCATCATCAATGATGGCCTCTACGCCTAATTTATGGGCAAAGGCAAGTGCACTAGTACTTTTGCCAGTGCCGCTTGGTCCGCTTAGTGAATATACCTTCACTGCTAACTCCCTCCACTCTACAAAATGCTTTTCGCATCCCGTGGTAGCATTTGTACATGCTTTAAATAGACCGTCATATTCGCATCATCTTTATGAGGGTATGAGAAATGAAAGTGATGCGCAACGTCTTTTGCGATGCTTCGAAACAGTGTGCATGTAGCAAAAATGGCATTCCACATATGATCATAATCGGCATCTGCATAGGTTTTTTTATACAATGCCCAATAATTTTCTGGCAGATAATTTTTCAAATACTTCCCCATCTTACCTGTAGATAATTCAAAATGGTGCTGCTGACCAATCCACCAATTGAGCATTTGATGAAGAGCGTGCCTCGTTGTGTCCTCAAACATTTGCTTAGCATAGGGCAGCTCGTCCCGCCATATCCCCTTCGCAACATTTTGTAAGCACCACCAAAAATCATTCGTACAGCTGTCAAACTGCCCCTTAGTAGGTGGACTAATATGATAATCACAATCAGAGGTTGGAGAGATAGGTGGCAAAAGCTGATCCTTATCTAGTAAAGGAACTGTTAGCTTATCCTTTCCATACTCATCTAGCATTGCTTGAGTTGATAATAAGCGAAGGTCTATTCGATTGCCATCTGTAAATAGCATTAAATATGTATAGCTATAAGCAAAGTCTTTGTCCAAACCAAGTCCTTTATCCAGTAGATCAGGCTCCTGCACCATCAGTAAGTCGCCAAATAGATGAATCCACTTGTCATCCTCTAAAAAGGAGGCCGTCTCCGTGACAACATAGACAATATCAAAATCTTGAAACATATCTTTTGCAACATGTGGGTTTGCTCTTGAGCCATTTAAATAGACAGCTCGAATTCTTTCGTCGTATTGTGCCGTCGTCAATAGTAAGTCAAACATCTCTTGCTCGGTTCTCATCAGACTCCCCCTACCTGAAAAACTTTATACTCAGTATAATACATTTCCCTCCATGAAGGAATTTATAGTAGCTTATTCCAACAACAGACAATCTATTTTCGCTAGTCTATGCACACATCTTCTTCATTATATAAATATTTTCTTTTTTCAGAATATCTGTCCCTTTATGTGCTTTAGTATGATAAAATGTGTACTACTATTCTGTTATCTCGCATAAACAGGTCATAGTAAGATCAACGGCCTGTAAAAGCCCGATTCGTGAACATAACCAATCGATTGGGAGATAAGACATCTCCTACGATTGACGTTTCACTTTATACAACAATAAGGAGTGTACTAGTTTTGAAAATCGTACCATCTAAAAAAATGTCATTATTTACACCAGCAATTTTCGGAGATTTGAAAAATTTTGCTAGAGAACAACAAGCAAAGGGCATGACGTTAATTGATTTAAGCTTAGGGAGTCCTGATCTTCCCCCACATGATAAAATACGTGAGCACCTTTCTTATCGAGCAGGTTTAGCAGAGTCTTACGGTTATACACTGACAGGTACACAACGTTTTTATGAAGCAGTAAGTCGCTACTATAAACGTCGTAGCAACGTTGACTTAGATCCAGCTACAGAAATCATTCAAACAATTGGCTCTCAAGAAGGCTTAGTTCATTTACCAATTGCCTTTTGTGATCCAGGTGACATCGTTTTATCTACTAACCCTGCCTATGTTGCCTATGACGCAGGGATTCACTTAGCGGGCGCAACACCTTATTATATGCCTCAAACAGCTGATAACAATTATCTTCCTGACTTAGACGCTGTACCTGAAGACATTGCTCAGAAGGCCAAGCTATTGATTTTAAACTTACCAGGAAATCCTGTACCCGCAATGCCCTCTTTAGCGTATTTTGAAAAAGTGGTTGCCTTTGCTAAAAAGTATAATATTATTGTTCTACATGATGCGGCGTATTCAGAGTTTTATTTTACAGGTGATGGTCCTATTAGCTTCCTTGCTACACCAGGTGCAAAAGAAGTCGGCATGGAAATTAATTCATTATCGAAAAGCTTTAGCCTTGCAGGGACACGTATTGCCTACATCGCTGGAAATGCAGAAATGATCGCCATTATCAAACAATTAAAATCCAATTTAGATTTTGGTATTTTTGAGCCGATTCAAGATGCAGCCGTTGTAGCGCTGGACAACGCAGAGGAAATCACGGAAAGCTTACGTGCCACTTTCTCTGAACGCCATAAGACATTAATGAATGGCTTACAAGCATTAGGTTGGGATGCGGCACCTTCAGATGGTGGGATGTTTGTATGGGCGAAATATCCGTACGATATCGACTGTACGGAGCTAGCCTTCCAATTAATTGAACAAGTTGGCGTTGTGACTGTTCCAGGGACCGTGTTTGGTACTGCTGGACAAGGCTATTTACGTTTAGCTTTAGTACAGCCTAAGGAACTTCTTCAAGAAGCTGTAGATCGCTTAGCACAAGTAAAATTACTGACAAAAAGCTAGATATAGTGAAAATAAAAGACCCTTCTAACATCATGTTGGAAGGGTTTTATCATGAAAATCAAGGTTATTAAATCCACACGTCATTTTCAGCGGTTAGCGCCGATTGTTCCTCGCCAGTATTTACTACGCCAATCGGTTCTACAAGCAAAATTTTGCATTCGGAAGCTGCATACGGTTTATGTTCAACATTACGTGGGACCACAAACATTTCACCTTCATTTAACTGCACATGACCATCTCGAAACTCGATTATTAAACTCCCTTCAATGACGATAAATACCTCATCCGTATCCTCATGCTTATGCCAAACAAAATCCCCTTGTACTTTCACTAGTTTAAATTGATAATCATTCATTTCCGCTATAACTTTTGGAGACCAATGCTCCTGAAATTTAGCCAATTTTTCTTGGAAATTGATCGGTATGTATGTCATTCCCTTTTCCCCCATCCTTTGGTGAATCTAATAAAAGGATAGCATATCAATATCCCTTTCATCCAAAAACAGCTACTGCCATATGGCAATAGCTGTGTGCTGATTAGATATCATATTTTTGATGGACATCATCTTCGTAACGGTTATAGCGTTGTTTAAAGAGCTTAAATAGATGTGTGATTAACACTTTAAAGATCGCATAGCCGGGAATCCCTAAAATGACACCTGGGACACCAAATAACGAGCCTGCTGTTAATAATACAAAGATAATTGTAATCGGGTGGATACTTAATGATTTCCCCATAATTTGTGGCGAAATGAATTTCCCCTCGATTAACTGAACGATTGTCCAAACAATTGCTAGCTTAACTAGCATAAATGGCGAAGTAACAAGTGCGATAATAACGGCTGGTGTGATGGCAATGACAGGACCTAAATAAGGCACCACACTAGTAATCATGGCTAGGAAGCCGAGTAATAACGCATACTTCATTCCAATAATTAAAAAGCCAATCGTTACCATGGCCCCGATACACATGGATACTAAAATTTGTCCCTGTATGTAAGAACTAATTTGCTTATCCATGTCATGGAAAATTTCAGTGACTTCTTTACGCATACGTGGTGGGCACACTTTCAGCATAAATTTCGGTAATTTTTCGCCCTCTTTAAGTAGGTAAAATAAAATAAACGGTACTGTCACAAGGGATAGGACAATGCCTGTTAATGTTGATAGGAAGCCCGTAATACCAGTAGCAACACCTTGCGCTACATTGGCAGCTGTTTCCCTCACCGTTTTCACCATATCGGTTGTGAAATTTTTCACCACTTCATTGTAATCAAAATTAAGTGTCGCTAAATACTCATTAAAACGAGAATTATTTAGGAATCCAACAATATTTTGTGTGAATGTCATGAAGTATTCAGGGAATTCCTGTGCTAAATTGGTAAATTGATCGCGTAAAAACGGATAAACCAACACAACAAGAAGTGTTATCACACCAATTACCGCTATATAGAGTAGTAAAATACCCCAAATTCTTGGGATGCGCCATCTAACGAGTAACGCCAGTAATGGCCGCAATAAATAGTAGCCAATGACGGCTAGTACCCCTGGTAAAATCACTACTTTAAATAATACTTGTAGCGGGGTAAAGATAAAGGAAACTTGATTAAACATAAAAATAACACATGCAACTAATAATAAAATAACTAGTGTAAATAATAGGTTTCTACCACCTAAAAAACGTATAAACTTGGTTGCTAGCAGGTTTGAACGCTCTTTTGGTCTGTCTTTTTCCATATATCCACCCCAATCCAAATCTCTACCTTTATATTACAGGATAATGTTGGTTTTTGCGAAATATCACTCCAGTGAAATGCCAAGAAATTCACTTAAAAAGGCTTTATTTTGCTCTACATCGATGACAATAGAATCACCCGCATGGCTAAAGTTTTGGAATTGATAGCTTCCTTCAATAGGAATCGTAGCTTTTTCAATGTTTACTTTGCCCTTAGATAGCAATTTAAGCACTTGTTGCATTTCCTCAGCTGATGAATAGTCCGTAGTCACGTACCCTTGAGCTGCTCCTACAAATTTTGGTAAATGTAAAACATTTTTAGGTGTTAATAGCTCATTTTTTAAAGCTTCAATGACTTTTTGCTGACGTGCGACACGACCGAAGTCACCTTCAGCATCATGGCGGAAACGAGCATAGCCTAGTAGCTCTTGTCCATTTAGGCGATGGACACCTTGCTTTAACTCTACCCCAATATTCTCAGACATATCCTTTTCTACTTCCATTTCCACACCATTCGGCGCCAAAATATCAACTAATGATTCAAAGTTCTTAAAATCAATTAATGCATAATGATGAATCGGCAAGCCAAACATATTCGTCAATGTATCCTTCAATAGTTGGACGCCATCTAAATAGTAAGCTGTATTCAACTTGTAGGATTGATAGCCTGGGATATCAGCATAAATATCCCGCATAAAGGATACGAGTTTTAAATCATTATTTGCTTTATTCCACGATAATACCATCATCGTATCTGTACGTGATTTTTCCTCACCTCGTGTATCGACACCTAAAATCAAGTAGTTCTCGATATCCCCTTTGATCGTATCACCAGAAAAGTCTTCCTGCGCTACATTCGTATCATTAGCCAGTTCAAGCCCACTACGATATTGCATAATAGAGTAACCTGCGATGACAATGATACAGAGTAGTACTAATGTAAAAAAAGCTCTCCCTTTACGTAGTCTCCGTTTTTTCGGACGTTGTGAGCGTCTCGTATAATCTTGCTCTTCCATAACAACTAACTCCTCTATTTTGATATAGTTAATGTAACGATTGATTAGCTAGAAAGTTTCATTTTGACAGTATCGATTCCATGTTTTTCTATCTACTCGTTATTTTACACCCATTTACCCAGTTTGGAGCAAAACAATGCTATAATAATTTCACAAAAGAAAGGATGATGCAATATGATAGAAAAAGCTACATTTGCTGGCGGATGTTTTTGGTGCATGGTGAAGCCATTCGTCGAGTGGGACGGTATACATAAAGTCACTTCTGGCTACATGGGCGGCCATTTAGAAAATCCAACCTATGAAGATGTCAAGAAAGGGACTTCAGGTCATTTGGAAGTAGTCGAAATTGAATTCGATCCTACTATTTTTAGTTATGAACAGCTTCTTGAGATTTATTGGATGCAAATTGACCCAACAGATGCTTTTGGCCAGTTCCATGATCGTGGAGAATCCTATACAACAGCCATCTTTACCTATACAGATGAGCAAAAGCAAATCGCTTTGGCTTCCAAAGAAAAGCTTGCCAACAGTGGGCGCTTTGATAAACCTATTGTAACCAAAATTCGCGATGCTGAACGCTTCTATCCAGCAGAAGATTATCACCAAGACTATTATAAAAAAGAGGCAGAACACTATCAGCAAGATCGTGCCATTTCTGGCCGAGATGAATTCATTACAAAACATTGGGAAAAATAAGCAATAATAAAAGGTGTCTCACATGTTGGAGACACCTTTTGTACGAAAACAGCTGTAAATTCTTATGATGAGGCTTCTACAAACGATTGCAGAGCCTCAAAAAAGCGCTTACCGTATTTGTCAAATTTCACCTCACCAATACCGCTTACCTGTCGTAAATCCTCCAGTACAGCTGGTCTTTTATCACATAGATCACGCAATGTTTTATCGGAGAATACAACAAATGGTGGTACCTTTTCTTCATCCGCAATCTCTTTTCGTAACACCCGTAAATGTTCAAATAATGGATCATTGTCCACCAGCTTCTTCACTGTGACAGCTTCCTTACGCATAACCTGACGATTGCCAAGTAGTACTTCCTTGCCCTCTGCTGATACATAAATGGTTGGGAATGTCCCATGCTTCACGGCCAATAAACCTTCTGCAATTAAAAACTCAATAAAGTTGGAGACATCCTTAGAGGAATACTGTCCTTTTAAAATGCCGTAGGTCGATAATCGAGCAAAACCAAATTCAGCGATTTTTTGATTTTTGGAGCCAATTAACACTTGGGCAACCATCGTCTTACCGAATTTTTGTCCCATACGCACGACACAAGCGAGCACCTTCTGCGCATCCTCGGTCACATCTGTCACAGCGCGTCCATCATTACAATTACTGCAGCGTCCACAAGGCTCTTCCTGTTCCTCACCAAAATACGATAAAATGGCATTTTGTAAGCAACCCTCTGTATGGCAATAGTCGACCATTGTTTGGAGCTTTGCTAACTCCTGAGTGATACGTGCTTCATCCTGTGTTTGTTCAATTAAAAAACGCTGTGTTTGGACGTCGCCAGAGGCATATAGTAAGAGACAGGCACTTGGTAGACCATCTCGCCCAGCTCGACCCGCTTCTTGATAATAGCTCTCCATATTGCGAGGCATTTGATAATGCAAGACAAAGCGCACATTACTTTTATCAATCCCCATGCCAAAAGCATTGGTGGCTACCATAATACGTGCCTCATCCTTTAAAAATCGCTCCTGCTCTGCCATTCGCAATTCCTCTGATAAGCCCGCATGATATTTGGCAACTGCTTCCCCGGAGCGACTTAACATATCATAAATCGCATCTACTGCTTTTCGAGTAGCAGCGTAAATAATACCTACTTCCTGTTTATTTTTCATTAAGTAATTTTTAATATAACGTTCCTTATTTTCTCCAATTAACACAGTGAGAGCCAAATTATCACGAGCAAAGCCTGTGATAACCGTTGCCTGCTCGTCAATCGATAATAATTGACGAATATCCTCACAGACTGCTGGCGTTGCCGTGGCAGTCAACGCTAAAACAGTTGGTTTTTGCGGCCACAAAGTAAAGAGCTTTTGAATAGATCGATAGCTTGGTCGAAAATCATGACCCCATTGGGAAATACAATGAGCCTCATCTACAGCGATTAGGGGTACAGTTAATGAAGACAGGGCTTGAAGAAACGTAGTACTTTCTAGTCGCTCCGGTGCAATATATAGAAGTTTTAAATACCCAGCACTAGCTAGCTGCATCGTTTCATCCACTTCCTGTGCTGTCAATGTACTATTAATATAAGCAGCAGGAATGTTCGCCGCACGTAACGCCTCGACCTGATCTTGCATCAAGGAAATAAGCGGCGAAATAACAATGGTTAAGCCCTCTAGCATTAAGGCAGGAATTTGATAGCAAATGGACTTCCCTCCACCTGTTGGCATTACGCATAGGCTTGATTGCCCTTGTAATGTTTGTTCAATAATTTGGGCTTGTCCTTGACGAAAGGCGTCATAGCCAAAATGATGCTGTAGCATTTGTCTTGCTTGCTCCATGTACAATTCACTCCTCGGTTGTTAGACGAAGTAGCTTGTACTCGCCCTGGTCATTTTTTTCTAATTCATACAGCATGATGGAGTGGGCAAGCGCTTCCTGCCCAGCAGCATTCGTTAGTATATATTCCGTTTTGGCTCTCACAAGGAGATGGGATTCTTCCACTTGAATATCCTGTATGCTCGTATCAGAGAAATGGATCTTCGCCTGTTTGGAGGCATAATAGGCAACCATACTTGTAAGGGTTTCCTGTAAATCTTCTGATCCAACGATTGGTTCCATGACACTTGCATCCTGAATGGCCACTGCCCCCTTTAAATACTTATGGAACGTATCTAAAAATAGCTTAATTTCATCCGTATTATAGGCAAAGATATTTTCGCCATATTGGTCGATAGCTTGCTGTACTGCTTCCTTATCACCCTGTTCAATATAAGGATATAGGTTTTTAGATTGGGATAAACGAACACTAGGTGTCATGCCATCTTCAATCCACTCCTCCACAAAGGACTGGACTTCCTTTATTGGCAGTATGTATGGTTGGGACTCACCTTGTTGCTGACGATTAAAATAAAGTCCAACAATAGCCCCGTTGTTTGCCTCCATAACAGGGCTTCCTAAAGGTAGGGCTTCTTCTGCTTGAATATAATAAGCCGCTACTTTATCTTGGTATTTCTGAATGGTATAGGGCATGCCATTGACATAAACTGCTAGCTGATTAAGTTCCCCTTCATAGATTTTGGGCACTTGGACATTTGCTTGATACGAAACTTGTAAAAGGGCCATATTATGTGCTGTTGACATGAAATGAACATCTGCTGCCACTAACTTATTTTGACCGAACTGGATAAGAGCCGTTGGTTTGGATGCGACAAGTGCTCCACTCGTTAAAATGAACAGATGATCATCCTGTTGTTTAATTATAATGCCTGCCCCAACACCATGCTCTCCGATAACTTTTACTTCTGGAATAATTTTTTCTTCTTGCTCGACAATCGATCTCTCTTTGTGGACTTCTGCCTTTTTACTTTGAAACCAGCCTGCTCCTATTTGACTATCACAGCCTGTGATGAGTAAAGCTGTCGCTCCTAACACGAGCACTTTTTTATACATACTTTCACCAAAACTTTCTTTTCATCATTCTCTATTGTCTATCATAATCAAGGAATGGTGATGTTTCAAGTTTACATAATATTATTATTTAAATTTCGATATTAGAAAAATGCAGCAACTTGTCTCTATTTATTTCATTCTACCTATTATTTTTTATGAAACATAACATTTGTTGTGAGAATTGGAGGATAACTGAATCGGAAAATAATTTTCATAAAAAAAGAAATAGCCTGCTAATTTCATTGTAATTAGCAGGCTATTTTTATAACTTCTGTCTGCATTTTTAAACGAATGGAAAAGATGAAACACCTGTACAACGACTTTGTTTGGCTTCTAAGGTGTATTCTTGGGAGTATATTATCTATAAATGATGAATGAATGTCCAGTTACTATTTAATTTCAAATAACACCTGTATTTCACTGGTGTTATGGAATATTTGTAACTTTTCCAGATAATTCAAGTCTATGTAATAGAGGTGATTAAAATGAAATCAAAAAAATATTTCTACGGTTTAATTGTATTAGCATTATTTATGATTACAGGCTGTAATATTCAAGGGGGAACTACAACAGTGACGAATGATAGTATCGACGCCGAAGAAGTATTAACTTTGGATTCTAATGCTGATATCTTTCAATATAAGGGCGTAATTTATAAAGCTAATATTGATTGGGTAGAAAAATTATCTTTAACAAAAGATGTTCAAGTCAGTGAAATTAAAACAAAAAATGATACTGGTACGAATTTTAAAGATGAAATGTCAAATAAACTTCCTGTTGGTGCAAAGATTTTTTCTACAAAAGAAAGAGAAGATATTTTAATTATTGAATCTGAGGGAGAAATCAAAAAGTATCTTGCAATCGTTGAAGGGTAAACAAAACGTCTTGTTCAACAAACAGAGGCTTATTTTCCATTATAAATAGCCGATGTTAAAAGGACTTAGTTCATTAAGTGAATTAAGTCCTTTTTTATGTCAAAATCAATGCTAATTACTATGTTAATTGTAGTGATAATTTCATTGTAAAATATGTCGCAATTTCCAATGTTATTTTGAACTTTTTTACCACTGAACTGAACGGGTTACCGTTAACGCATATCCTCTTATTTTTTTAACAGTCCTGTCGTTGCGATAATGCCTACCATCAACACAAGAAAGATGACATATGTCCACATATGGTTGCCTGTTATGTCATAGCCAACCCCAATCATGATTGGGATTATGGCACTCAGCATAAAGCCACCTGATAGCACCATCGAGGACCAGCTATTGGCCTCTTGATCGTTTTGAGCCTCATCAAGTGGTAACAACAAGCCAATCGGAAATAGACCACTTAAGACTATGCCAATCAATAAAACAGCTAACCATAAAAGGGTCCCTGATGTGAGCCACAATAGTGTAAATCCAATGACGCCTACTAAGCCTAATGCTCGAATCCAAGCCATTCGATTTGGCCATTTTTCCATGAATACTGGCACAGCCATATTTCCAATCATTTGCACAATTGACATACATGTGAGCATGGTACTAGCTGCCTCTAGTGTCGAGCCTTTATCCTGCAGAAGAGGTGTGAGCCAAGACATGATGGAGAAAAACAGCGACGTTTGTAAACCAAAGTACAGTAAAATCACCCAGGCACGTCTAGATGTCCACGGATTCCGACTCTGTTCAGACGTTTCCACGTTTTGCCCAAACTCTGGCTGCTCTGTTGGAATGGCCAATAACCAAAAGACAACTGCGACAATAGCTAGTAGGACCCATAGCCCAAGTGCAATGGTCCAACTATTAGCAAAAGCATGATAAAAAGCAACAGTTAACGCAGCACTTAAGGTAGCCCCTACCCCAATGCCAAATGAATAGATACCAATCACTGCCGTAAAACGCTGCGGAAATTTTTTCTTAATATACGCATTTAATATCGGACCAATTATAGCGATAGCCAAACCTGCCATAAAACTGGTGATCACTAGTAATTGATAGCTTTCTTTAAAAAAACGCAATCCATTCGCTACAACAAGGATGACGCCTAACAGTGTGATAGACGATTTCGTCCCAAGCTTCCGCTGAAGAGGCACAGCAAGTGGAGCAAATAATCCCATACAAAAAACGGGAATCGAAGTTAGTAAACTGATGCTCGTATTGGAGACATGCAAGGCTGATGCTAATACGTTAAATAGTGGTCCGATTGCTGTTACTACTGGTCTCATATTGAGCGCAATTAAAAATATACTTACTACCACCAGTATGAGCGAAACGGTCCATTGTTTTTTCACCATTTGTTCAATATCCTCTCTACTGCTACTTTGACAAGACAATCTATGATCGTGCTACCTCACATATTTGCAGGTGACTCGATGCCCAATAAAGTGAGCGATTCTTTTAAGATGATTGCGACACCATAACATAGTGCTATACGTGATGTTTGTTGTGCATCATCGGCTAATATTTTATGTTGTGCATAATATTTATTCAATAAACGTGCAAGCTGTAACGCGAACTTTGCTATTAGCGACGGATCTGCCTGTTCAAAAGCTGTGACCACCACGTTAGGAAATTGTTCTAATAATAAAATAATCGGCCAAGCCTGCTCACCTAATGCTTCGAGAGTCACGTCATGTGATGGTACCTCGACTTTTTCTAAAATGGAACACAGACGTGCATAGGTGTATTGCACATATGGCCCTGTTTCTCCTTCAAAATTCATCATTTGTTCGATTGAGAATTCAATATCATTTTGGCGATGATATTTTAAATCATTGAAAATGACCGCACCTACCCCTACTTGCTGTGCTACTTGTTCTTTATTTGGTAAATGAGGGTTCTTTTCTTCAATATTGTGCTTGGCCGTTGCAATAGCCTCTTTGAGCACATCAGCAAGCAACACCACTTTGCCTTTACGTGTAGACATTTTTTTACCATCCTTAAGCATCATCCCAAATGGTACGTGGTGTAGATGGTTTGCCCAAGCATAGCCCATTTTGTCGATGACTTGAAATAGTTGCTTAAAGTGTAGTGATTGCTCATTACCGACCACGTAGAAAATCTTTTCTGGCTGGTAGTGCTGTTGACGATAGAAGGCTGCAGCTAAGTCACGCGTTGCATAAAGCGTAGCTCCATCCGTTTTTGTAATTAAGCACGGTGGCATATTGTCTAACTCAACTACATATGCCCCGTCTGATTCTACTAAGAGTTCTTTATCTTTTAGCTCTGTCACAACGGCTGTCATTTTATCATTGTAAAAGGCCTCTCCCGTAAAGGCATCAAAATCAATGCCCAGTAGCTGATAGATTGTCTGAAACTCTACTAAGGAGACATCTCTGAACCACTGCCATAATGCGAGTGCCTCTTCATCGCCGTCTTCTAACGCTTTAAAGGCTGCACGTGCCTGTTCGTTTAGTGTTGGATCTTGCTCTGCTTTTTCATGAAACTTCACATAAATCTTTAATAACTCCTCAATCGGTGATGCTGTAATGGCCTGTTTGTCACCCCAATAATGATACGCCACGATGAGTTTACCAAATTGGGTGCCCCAGTCACCTAGATGATTGATACGAATCGCTTGATAGCCATTTTTCGTAGCAATATTAGCTAATGCATTGCCGATGACCGTTGAACGTAAATGTCCCATGGAGAAAGGCTTCGCAATATTGGGCGATGAAAAATCTAACACGACGCGTCCCATGGCAGTTTGATTGGTGCCATATAAATGTTTCTCGTGCAGGATATTGCTTAACACATGCTGCGTCACTTGCTGTTGATTCAAAAAAATATTGACATAGCCACCCACAGCCTCCACACGCTGGATGTCATCACTTTTTAACTGATTCGCTATATCTGCGGCAATACTTTGCGGTGATTTCTTCCATGTTTTAGCTAACGTAAAGCACGGAAATGCCACATCCCCAAGCTCTAAAGTTCTTGGTTTTTCTAATAAATGTTCAATCTCATCCACCGATAACTGTTGATTAAAAACTTCTGCAATACTTTTAGCAATTTGTTTATTCATTTTCCCATCCTCCTGTTCAAATAAAAAAGCCCCCGTCTCTATAAATTAGAGACGAGAGCATAGTAATCCCGTGGTACCACTCTAGTTGCCATTGTTATGACCACTTTCCGTTGTTAACGAGGTGACGCCCCGCTATTCTCTACTACTAGTTCGAGAATCTTCTCCAAAGTGCGCTTCATTCATGGTTTCTGTATTAGGCTCACACCATCCCTAACTCGCTTGCCAGCTGTCCCATCAACTACTCTCTTTTTCATCGAATTTTTTTATGATTTTGACATATATTACAGGACTTTCTAGTTGGCGTCAATATGATTTTCATTTTCCTTTTGAAAAAACGCTCCTCATCAGGAGGAACGTTCTTTTTCTACATAGTGAATGACATCGGCCATGATGGCGTACATCTCTTTTAATTTTAAATTCTTATTCTCTTTGACCTTCTTCGCCACTTTTTCCGTGACGATTCCTTTTTCAATCAACGTATCCCAGCTAGTAGCATCGGATTTGCCTAAAAGAACGTCAGCCAAATATTGTGCCATTTCATCTCTCATAATGGCTTCATCACCATTATTATAAACTTTATTAATGACAATTTCGAGCTGATCCTTCTTAGCTGTGGCACTCTCTCCACCAGCACGGAGCATACTCTCTTTTAGCATTTTAGCAAACTTAATTTTTGTTGCCTTACTATCGACTTTTAAATCATTTTCGTAGCCACCCACTACAAGACCGTAATTAATGAGTGTTTGAATGGCTTCATCATACCATTTTCCTTGATACGGATACTCAACAGAAAATGAATCAACATAAGCTCCCTGTTTTTCGAGCTGCTTTCTTAAAGAGGCAATAAGCTTTTTATCCTTGCTCATGTCTCTAAAGCTGATATTCTCTTTCAAAGCTAGTGCAGCCGCAGTACCAGCCGCTTCACCTGTTACCATTCCGGTAGGCACAATACGCGCACTACCAGCTGCCAGTGACGAATAACCGGCTGAGCGTCCAACCACTAGCAAGCCATCAATATCCTTCGGTACTAATGAACGGAAAGGAATGGCATATTGCTTTGGTGCAGCAATGACGTAGCCATAGTCATGAGGTGTCTGTGCTTGCACATCCACTGGGTATGAGGCAATTCCAATACTATCCCACTGATCACTATTTTTCCAAAGATCAGCCATTGGTAATTGATATTCGGCCCAAATATGTCTTGTTTCTCTCACATACAGCTCTTCTGGATAGCTGACAATTTCCGCTTTTTCAAATCCAGGGAAATTTTCCTGTAAATATTTAAGAATGTGTAACGTTTCTTTCTTACCTGCCGCAATGGCCGCTTGTTTGGAGTTGTCATTCAAGCCATCAATGCCAAAGATTTGTAAGGCATTAATAAAATATTCATCATCGACGCGCGCTAAATTTAACCCTCTTAATCTCGTGCCCTCTTGTATAGGCTTGTATTCATCATGTAGCTTTGTGAAGCCCCACATAACCGTATGATTTAAGTTGGCTCCGCCAAATACGTCAGACTTCGCTGCTTTTTTCACTTCATCCCAATCTACATTTTTTAAATGCAGCATTAAAGTCACAGCCATACGTTTATCCTTTATGCCAATATCCTCTCCACCTACAAAGAAAGGAACATTCGACATTGCAGCAAAATCAGCATCTTGTGTGGCATCTATAAAAGATTTCCCCGTCACAACATATGTACCGTACGCATTTTTTAATTCGACTGAGGTTACTTGCTGTTGATTCACATTCGCTTTCAATACCTCGGTTTGCACTGATAAGGTTAAATTTGGCTCTTCATCAATTAGTTTTTTAAAGGCTGCCTTCGCACCGACAATGCCAAAAGCGTCATTCCCTTTGACAAGCTCATGCCACTCTTTGAAAATACCTTTACTGATCGAGTTATTGTGGCCATCACGAGGGATATCGAGGAAATTCAGCATTCCGTATGTAAATAAACCACCAAGCTCTTGTCGTTTTTCTACCAATAATGTTTTCGCACCATTGCGAGCCGCAGCTACTGCAGCTGCTACCCCCTCAGGTTCTCCACCAATAACGATCACATCATAGTCTGCCTCTATATTGTTTATTGGTTCTGGCTTTTTATACTCATCCACTAATTTATTGTATGCCATAGAGTTTGTTATTTCTTTAATAAAATAGTAGCTTCCAAACCCTAGTAAAACTACTATTACACAAGTGGCTGTCCATAATAAGCCCTTACCCATAAAGTACCTCCAATAGTTAATTTTTCCATAAACATGTTTATTTTATCATCATTTCCACCTCTTGAAAGAGCTGAATGTCCTAATTTCTACATTTGCCTACAAATGTAAGCCTCTTAACCGTACATTAAAACACACCTAATCTACGGAACTTTTCTATGTGAATTGATTTACTAATATCAATGAATACAATGATTAATGAGGATTGGATGCTTTTTGTCAACCAATTGGACAATTGTAGTAATCGCATAAAAATAGTATGAATGATCGAAGGGAACGATCAGCTGGCATTCCAAACGGGGTTATGTACATACACATGTTGTGATTAGAAACCTAAGTTCACCTGATAACAGTCAGCATTATTTTAGTCGATATCTTTGTGAAGAAGCAACCAAAATCCCCATGGTAAATGATGTCATTTCTCTATTCTTTTTCAAGAATAGTTAATCGTACAACAATATAGACGTCTCAACTTTGCAGAAAGTTACATCAAGAAAAACTTTTTAATTGTATCTTTATTCAATTTATGTTTAACAAAATAGGCTGAAAGAACGCAAAACCTTGATTTAATAATGTTTATAGACTATGGAACATATTTCATGATATACTAGAGCCATTGTGAAAAAAGGAGGAACTTGCATGATTCAAGTTAGTAATGTAGGTCTTCGCTATGGCGATCGTAAACTATTTGAAGACGTAAATATAAAATTCACACCAGGAAATTGCTACGGTTTAATTGGAGCAAACGGTGCTGGTAAATCAACATTCTTAAAAATTCTTTCTGGTGAAATTGAAGCACAGGAAGGTCACGTATCAATGGGCAAGGACGAACGTTTATCCGTCCTAAAGCAAAACCACTTTGAATACGATGAGCATACAGTACTTGATACTGTTATTATGGGGAATAAGCGCCTTTATGATGTAAAAACAGAAAAAGACGCGATCTATGCTAAGGAAGACTTCTCAGATGAAGATGGCATGCGTGCAGCAGAGCTAGAAGGTGAATTTGCAGAGCTAAACGGTTGGGAAGCTGACTCAGAAGCAGCTACATTATTAAACGGTTTAGGTATTTCAGATGACCTTCACTACATGCTGATGGGTGACCTTGAAGGCTCTGACAAAGTCAAAGTATTACTTGCACAGGCATTATTCGGTCAGCCTGATGTTCTTTTACTCGATGAGCCTACCAACCACCTTGACTTAAAGGCTATTCAATGGTTAGAAGAATTCCTAATTAACTTTGAGAACACAGTTATTGTTGTATCCCATGACCGTCACTTCTTAAACAAAGTATGTACACATATTGCGGACTTGGACTTCTCTAAAATCCAATTATATGTGGGTAACTATGATTTCTGGTATGAATCTTCTCAATTAGCACAAAAAATGGCACAAGACCAAAATGCTAAAAAAGAAGAAAAAATTAAAGAATTACAGGCGTTTATCGCACGATTCTCTGCGAATGCTTCTAAATCGAAGCAAGCGACATCTCGTAAAAAAATGCTGGATAAAATCGAGCTAGATGATATTAAGCCATCAAGCCGTAAATATCCATTCATCAACTTCCAAATTGGCCGTGAAATCGGTAATGATGTTTTAACAGTCGATGGCCTTACAGCTACTCAAGATGGCGAAACGTTATTTAAAGATATTCGTTTTTCTATGAACAAAGAAGATAAAATCGTTTTACTTGGTAGCCCTATGGCAAAAACAGCCCTTCTTGATATTTTAATGGAAGAAAGAGAAGCGGATGCTGGTACATTTAAATGGGGTGTCACAACATCTCAAAGCTACTTCGAAAACGATCATGATAAGTACTTCGAGGGTTCTGAGAAATCATTAGTTGAATGGCTACGTCAATACTCACCTGATGATGAAACAGAAAGCTTCCTACGTGGTTTCTTAGGACGCATGCTATTCTCAGGCGAGGAAGTAAAAAAATCACCTTCTGTTTTATCAGGGGGAGAAAAAGTACGTTGTATGCTATCAAAAATGATGCTTGCGACAGCAAACGTTATTTTACTAGATGAACCAACGAACCACCTTGACCTTGAATCAATTCAAGCTTTAAATGAAGGCTTAATTCGTTTCAAAGGCGCTATGATTTTCACATCTCATGACCATCAGTTCATCCAAACAATTGCGAACCGTGTCATCGAAATCCGTGAAGACGGCTCTATTTTAGATAAGCAATTAACATATGATGAATTTTTAGAATGGAAAGATAGTCAAGGCTTAAGCTAATTTCTATAAAAAATCCTCTACCGATCATTAGGTAGAGGATTTTATTATTTATTTGAAATACCATTGCATCGCATTCTGATAGAGAATTTTAGCAACAGCCTGTTCATCAAAAAGCTGTTGAATCAATTCTATGTCTGCATTATTAAAAGGACGTTTTGCTCTTGTGGATGGCAGATCAGTCCCAAACATAAGCGCATCTGGATTGACGTTATAAATAGTTTGTAAAGCTTTTTTGACATCGAGTTCCACACGTCCAAAACCAGTCGCTTTCACCCGTACGCCTTTATCCACTAGCTTGACTAAATGAGGAAGCCCTTCCTCCGATAGCCCTAAATGGTCGATAGATATAGCGGGTAATGCTTCAATGGTTGAAGCAATATCCGGTAACGATTTAGCATCGATATACAATTCACTATGCCAGCCTACCAAATCATACACTCTTCTAGCAAAGCGATCTAGCTTAGATACATCCTCTGAGCCACCTCGTTTAATATTAAAGCGTAATGCTCTTACCCCATTGTTATGTAAATCTACTATTTCTTCATCCGTCACAGTATACGGTAATTGCGTCACACCACAGAATGAGGGACCTAGCTGTGTCAATGCTTTAACTAGATAGGCTTGGTCAAAACCTTGGAAAGATCCTGAAACAATGGCTCCTCCCCCTATATGTAAATGACTAGTTGCCTTTAGGTAATCATTTACCATGTAGCTCGGTGGTGTGTATCCTTGATTTTCATTAATCGGAAAGTTTAAATCGATAATATGAAAATGTGCATCAAAAATTTTCATCTTTCAACCCCCTTTCCCTCAATTTAACACATAACAGTCATAAGAAGAATATTGTTTTTCTGCTAATACATCATAAGAAAAACTTATATAATTACAAACTTCTTGCTAAATTAATTTGTAGAAAACTTGTTACTTCCTCGTATGGGTTAAAGGTAAATAGTGATGACCATTACGAACGATTTGAACATTTGCTAAGGGATGCCGTTGTTGATATTCCACTATTTTTTTGCCCTTAAACTCATCTATGCTATTTTCAGCAAGAAGTAAATTTACTGGGATAGTAGGCTGCTTCGTTAAACAATAATTAATTGTCTCTACCTCCTGACTGAGAGCATTATATGAAGCCACATCACAATGATGTCTATAAAATCCTTTATCAAGAATATAGTTCCCTAAAAAATACTGTTCAAATTGCTCGTAATTCTTGGGGTTTAGCCCTTCAATTCCATAGGTGAATTCGTGAACTGCCGTTTTGATCTCTTCAAAATTGTCGATTGTTTGTAAAGTTATTTCTTCATGAGAGCCTTGACGATCACCTAAAAAATAATAGCCGCCATCTAATAAAAGAAGTGATTGAACAACCTCCGCGTACTGCTGATAAAAGGCTTGTATGATTGTCGCTCCAATTGATGCGCCAACTAAATGAACTTTTGTTACAGCTAAAGAGTCTAATAAATGGTTTAATTTATGTATATAACTAATAATCGAACTATCCTTCGTGTCATAGCCATTATGTCCTGGTAGTTCACAAACAATCCAACGAAATTCATTTAATTGCTTGGCCAATGGACGATAAAATTCTGTTCGTTCCCCTAATGCTGGTATGGCAAGAATAGTAATATTGCTTTGTTGGTCTCCATATAGTTCGTACTTCATATAAAACCCCTTTCTCTGAAACCGTTCATCCATAATTATACATTAAAATAGAAAGGATGGTATGAACATCCAATTCCATACCATCCTTGTCATCCTCTTTCTATTATTTTATTCCTCAAACTTTTTAAAGGCTAGTACCGCATTATGACCACCAAAGCCAAAGCCATTGGATAAAGCAATGTTGACCGTTTGATGAAGCGCCTCGTTTGGCACATAATTTAAATCACACTCGGGATCTGGCGTGTCATAATTGATTGTAGGTGGAATGATATTCTCCATGATACTTTTTAAGGTAATGATCGCCTCGATACCCCCGGCTGCTCCAAAAAGATGTCCAGTCATCGATTTTGTAGAGCTTACTTTTAATTGATAGGCATGGTTGCCAAAGACACTTTTAATCGCCTTTGTTTCGGATTTATCACCCTCTGGCGTACCAGTACCATGTGCATTGATATAATCGACAGCTGATACATCAATTTCGCCCATTTTTAAAGCTAAATTCATGGCATTGGCAGCTCCCGTATAATCCGGTGATGTAATATGATAAGCATCTGTCGTAACTCCATAGCCTACTATCTCTCCAAGAATGGTTGCACCTCTTTGTTTGGCATGTTCATATTCCTCTAGGAACACGATTCCAGCCCCCTCTGACATGACAAAGCCATCTCGTGCGCTATCAAATGGACGACTCGCTTTTGTTGGCTCCTCATTTCTTGTAGACATAGCTTTCATACGTGAGAATCCTGCAAAGCTTAGTGGATTAATGGGTGCCTCTGCTCCACCTGCCAAAATACCATCAGCATAGCCATGTCGAATAGCTAAAAAAGCTTCACCAATGGCTTGGTTACCAGTTGCACAAGCTGAAACAGGTGAAAAGCTCGGCCCTTTAAAGCCTGTTTTAATCGCTAGTATCCCTGCAGCCATATTACTAATCATCATCGGCACCATAAATGGTGACACCTTCCTTGGGCCGTTTTCGATGAACGCTTGATGATTCGCTAGAATGGTATCTATGCCCCCAATACCCGAGCCAATATATACGCCTAGTCGCTCCTTATCGACCTGTTCCATGTTTAGATTTGCTTGCTCTAAAGCCTGCTGTGAAGCGGCAATAGCATATTAAACAAATCGATCATACTTACTCAGTTCTTTTTTATCCATATATTGCGCTGCATCAAAATCCGTGATGGTACCTGCAATTTGGGTGTTAATCCCGCTAAATTCCTCTGCATGAATTTTATCAATTCCTGACTTTCCTTCTTTAATGTTTTCCCATAAGGCTGATACTGTGTTACCTAAAGGGGAGACCACCCCATATCCTGTGACTACGACTCTACGTACCATGGACATCGCTCCTTTTCATTTACTTTAATAGTTCATTTAATTGCTCCAGCGTTTTCTGAAAGAAATCTTCACCTAAAACACGTTTATATTGTAAAGCACCTTTTGTACTGGAAATGAGTAGCATAGCCAATGACGCTAAATCCTCCTCATTTGTCGATTTCAGTGCACCATGTTGTTTTGCCTCTTTCAATAACACTACAAAGACATCGATTTCCATTTGACTAAGCTCTTGAATCTTTTCTTGCATAGATGGTGATAATTCTTGATAGTCTGCCTGTAGAGCAGAAATCGGGCAAACTCCATCTTGCTCAAGAAATTGTACACGTCGCAAAATAAAAGCGAAAGGCTTTTCCACAGCTGGCATAGAAGACTCTTTAATGAATGTATATGCCCCCTCTAAACCATGCTGAATTCTTTCGCAAACAGCAACACCTAAATCCCCTTTCTTTTCAAAATGATAGTGAATACTTGCCTTTGTAACGCCTAGCTTTTTTGCTAAATGATCATAACTAAATGATGTGAAACCTTTTTCTTGAATATTCTTTAATGTTAATTCAATTATTTGTGATTTTCTATTTGTCATGGCTTTATACTAACTTACTAGTAGGTAAGTGTCAAATAAAAAAATGCAGCAGATTATTTACTTATCTGCTGCATCATTGCTTATTGCATTTCTTTTGTTGGTCCCATAACACCTGGAACTGGTAAACCTGCTTGACGCAATAAGACTGTCATTTGTCCACGATGATGTGTTTGATGATCGATTAATACTCGTAATAGAGCGCCTTTTGGCATTGGAGCTTTAAAACCAGTGACAACTTCTAGTAAGTCCTCATTTGAAAGCTTTGCGACTGCCTCACTTACACCGTTTGCAACCTTTTCATAAGCAGCTACGATTTCAGCAGCTGTTGTTGGTACTGGATCTTCTTGACGAATCGATGGCACGTTTAAGCCTGCTAGATAACTAAAATAACCTGCTGAACCGACTAAATGCCAGCCCAACCAGCCAAGTGTACTGTGACCCTCCACAATACTTTGATCTAATTTATCATCTGTTAAAGCTTGTAACACATTTAATGTTCCATTAGATGCATTCGACCATTCCTGTAAAAAATCATCTACATGTCTATACATATGTGTGCCCCCCATTTTTTAACTTCATTTCTATCATAGTTAATTTTCTCCCTTGTTACAAGTTTCTTGTTTTGTTTACATAATAATATTATAAGTTGTTATCTCTTTTCATTCGTATAACCGTCCCCATTCACGTATAATGAAAGAAAATAGCAAAGGAGTTTGCCTATGAGACATCATGTCCTAGTACTTTCTCTTGCATTTTTATTCTTCGGTTGTAGTGAAGAAGTCAACAAAGAATCAGAACAATCACCATTGCCTGTGGAGGACAAGCAACCTGTAGAACAAGATCAAACATCACTTCTATCCTATTTTCCACCTGATGGCTCAACCGCCTATTTTCAAGGGGAAGGCAATGAATTTGCCAGCTATACCCTGCAAACTTCCTATCTCGATTCACAACACATTGCACAAATTGAGGATAATGGTGGAGTAACTCTTTTAAAAATCTATCGCATTTCCGATTCAAGTATTGACCTAGTCTATCGTGAACCTGTTGACAGTAAGCCAAGCCTACCAAGTGCGACAGAGGCTGCATCTTACCCAGTACTAGAAACAATTCTGCAAAAGCCCCTAAAAGTGGGGACAAGCTTTCAAGGCTGGACCATCCAATCAACGACAGCCACTGTTCATACAGGCACAACAGTCTATCAAAATGTCATCCAGCTATCACGCACCGATGATAAAGTCACGACGACCAAATATTTTGCGCATGGCATAGGCTTAATTCGTTCAGAAGATACGATGGAGACCGAACAAGAAGAACCGTTTGTGGTGACATCTACCTTGCAAAAAATAGAGTAATTTGCTGTTAACAGGCGTCCTGCTTGGGCGTCTGTTTTTTAGCTAAGGGGGTCTTATATGAGTGATATACATAATGCAACAACGAAAGAAGAAGAATTGACGGAAGAAGAATTTATTGAACTCGTACTTGAGGAGCAGCAAAAAGCATTAGCACAAGAACGAGAAGAACGCTTCCATGGTAGGAAACCCAAGAAACAAAAACCTTTTGTACGCTGGATCGTATGGGGGATCGCTTTGATGCTGTTTTTCAATACTTTTGCGCTAATTTTTCAAATTTACTCCATCCCTGCCATTGAATTTATGAAGGTGTCGACACGACTCTCAGCACAAGAAGATATCCAAACGTATAAAAAGGCTATCGTTGAAATTTCGACAGGCTCGAGTAAAGGGACAGGTTTTGCCGTCTCTTCTGATGGTCTAATTGTCACCAATGCTCACGTAGTAGAACATGCAACGACATTATCTGTTGTATTTCCAGATGAGGGACTGATGGAAGCTACATTAATTGAGAGCTATCCAGCTATCGACTTAGCTTTAATACAAGTGCAAGCTGAGCAACTCCCCTATCTTCCTCTTGCTGAAGATCCACCGTTTTCAACTGATGAACATGTCTATTTTATTGGTAACCCTCTTGCCTTCACGGGTATAGCCAATGAAGGGACATTACTCGAACCAATCCAATTAGAGGATTGGCAAGAACCAGTGGTGATGTTACAAGCACCTGTTTATCGTGGAAATAGTGGTAGCCCAGTAATTGATCAATATGGCGAGGTCATTGGCATTATCTTTGCAACGATGAAATATGAACCTATTGGACGTGTCGGCCTATTTGTACCAGTTCAACAGCTCCATCATGTACTGGAACAACATAAAAAATGAACCTGCTTACACAGGTTCATTCCGGAATTTAGTTTACATAATAATATTATTTATCTTTACTCTCTTGCTTAACAATCTGAGCAATAGGCGATTTAACAGGAATTTTACTCACTACCTCATCACTGACTTCCGCCACTTTTTGCAGCACATGTAACAGCTTGTCATCACCCGTCCAATGCTTTTCCACCACATCTGGCCCCAATTTATTAATGATCGTATTCACCACAAATGTCGCTAAGACAATATCATCTAAATAACCACCAAAGCCCAGCAACCCTTCTGGCATCAAATCCAGTGGCAATATAAAATACGCAATGGACGCCCCTATCAATGTACGGCTTTTTTTATCAACCCCTGCATCCGTTAATGTCTTCACTAATAAATGAAATAAATCAGGCACAAACATTAAATACGGCGTAAACTTATTACTTTTTCCCTTTTTCGATCCAAGAAACGCTACTAATTTCGTACGTAGCTTCTGATAAAAATCTTGCTGCTCCTGCTCATCCGGTAGTTTCTCTAAGTTATCCATATTGATCTGCCTCCTATCTTACAAGCTATCTTGAATACTTGTGGGGTTTTTCTTTCATTTTGAGGGGTTATCCCTCTGTTTTTGGGACGTTACCCTTCAGTTTGGTAGCTTTATCCTTCATTTTGGCTCAGTTATCCGCTACTTTCGGGGGAGCTATCCTTCACTTTGGCCAAGCTATCCTTCACTTTGGCAAGGCTATCCGCCACTTTTGAGGAACTATCCGCTACTTTGGCAAGGCTATCCTTCACTTTTACAATGCTATCCTCTACTTTGCTAAAGCTATCTACCCCTACTTTATATTTAACCTAAATTTAGATTTGTAATCCATAAACTTTCAAATGATACAAAAAAGACATCCTATTTGCATAGGATGTCTTGGGTTTAACGAAAGTAATTTTAATTATGGAGAATTAAAGTTTAGTTACGTTAGCAGCTTGTGGTCCGCGGTTGCCATCTACAACTTCGAATTCCACTTTTTGACCTTCGTCAAGAGTTTTGAAACCTTCGCCTTGGATAGCTGAGAAGTGTACGAATACGTCGTTTTCACCTTCAACTTCGATGAATCCAAAACCTTTTTCTGAGTTAAACCATTTTACTGTACCTTGTTTCATTTAAGAAAACCTCCAAAAAATAAAAGTGAACAATATGTAATTTCTTCAGCGATTGAAAAAATTCACATATTACAAAGAGTACCGAACTAACGCGATCACTTTTTGTAATATGTGAATTCATGTTTCCGGTGAAGCAATTAAATTGTTAACTTAAGTATAAACGCCATTCATAATTTTGTCAAATAAAGAAAAAATCTTTTTTTATTTTATTTCAAAATTATTTTACTTCTCTTCTATTTTACACGCAATTATCCCATGATATACTTGTGCATCGTCATCACAAGCCTCACAATAAAAGCTTTCATCCTCAGACCAAAACGCCCAGTACTGCCCTTCCTTCGCCACTTCATTGTCATATGAGGAACGAAATTGTGCTAATTTTTGCTGTAAAGCTCGTTCAAAGAGCTCCTTTGTTTCAAATGTATCTTCTGTTTGAATAAAAGCTTCCCAACCTTCAAATTTCCACCAAGGCTCATAGTCCGCTTTCATGTAAATAATTGTATACATATTTGCCCATTCCTTGCTGTCATTAGATATTTTCATTTTATCAAACACATCTGAAATGTCTATTAAAACCACCTGAATTATGCTATTATTACCTTATTATACATACTTTTTGGGAGGTATTTTTATGTTTTCAAGTATTCGACCGAAAGCAGAGCTAGAACAGCTACTTCAACGTGGTACAGATTTACATGCAACAGGCCGATTTCATCAAACATTGGCATTTAATCACTTCAATTCACAGGACGAGGAGCATTTAAAAACACTCTACCAAAAGCTAAAAGATATTACCCCTTCTATGAATGCCATTTTTCATCATTATTTAAGCGAGATTTCCCCTACCTCTCAATTAACCATTAGTGAAGAAAATATCAATCAATACTTAACACAGTTTTTCTTAGCAACGCGTGACGATGATTACGTCGATGAAACGGTAAAATTTTTCAATCTATTTCGTCAACATCAATACGAGCCTGGTAAATTAATTGTTGTATTCAATCAATTTGCCTTCTATATCACTACCTATATTTTACATAATTTCGGAATTAAGCCGAATAAAGCTTTTCAATACATGAAATCTTTCCAAGCCGCTGTCAATGTCGATCAAGAATTGCTAGTGGAAGTATTAACAGAACGCATCGTTGAAAACGTAGTAGGCGAAGTATCCTCGTTAATGGATGTCAATGCAAAAATTATGTACATGAAAGATTTAGTCTTTAGCTTAGATAAGCAAAATGAAGAAATTCAATCTTCCACTGCCGCAACAGAACAGATTGCCGCTTCTATTAATGAGGTAGCGCGTATGTCTTCCCATATATCTGAGAAAACGACTGAATCGGTTGATCATGCAACGAAAGGAAAAAATGCCATTGAGCATGCCTTAGCGGAAATATTTAAAACGGAAGAAACCTTTACGTCCATTGTCGAATCATTTTCAGAATTGCAAAAACGGGTAAATGATATTGAACAGGTTGTAACATTAATTAATCAAATCGCCGATCAAACAAACCTACTGGCACTCAATGCCTCCATAGAAGCGGCGCGTGCAGGTGAACATGGCAAAGGCTTTGCGGTCGTTGCACAAGAAGTACGAAAGCTTGCGGAAAATACAGTTTCTGCACTTAGTGAAGTATCGACAAACGTCCATCATTTAAAGAGCTACTCTAATGATGTATCCAACTCAATTACCGAAACGACAGCGATTATTAAGGAAGCAACCGTTGAGGCAAAAGATTCGTTACCACTCTTAAATGCTATAGTGCATGCAATTGAGGGTATTAATGTAGATGTAACAAATACAGCAGCCATTTCTCAGCAACAAGCGGCAGCGATTGATGAAGTCTCCGCACGAATGATTGAAATTTCAAGCTTGCAGGAAGATATTCGTGATTATAGTCACAATACATCTAGTGATATTCATCTATTAGGGAAAGAAATTAATCGTTTCCGTAATGATATTATTGCCAACAATAATGTACAGCTTTCCTCTATTGCCCTTCTTCAATTATCGAAAGCAGATCACATTTTATGGAAGTGGCGTATTTACAACATGTTCTTAGGCCTTGAAAGTGTTGAACCAAATGATGTTTCTTCTCATAGAGACTGTCGACTTGGCAAATGGTATACAGCACCTCGCACAGTAGAACGTTTCGGCCATCTTCAGGACTATCATGATTTAGATGGCTACCATTTACGTGTCCATGAATCAGCAAAGCTTGCCGCAGAAGCTCATAAAGCAGGTAATATCGAAAAAGCAGATGTCCACCTCAAAGAAGTGGATGAAGCATCTAAGCATGTTCTCTATTATATTAATAACTTGATTGCCTATTTAGAAAAAGAACGTGTTATGCATTAAAAAGAAGAGGTATTCCCCTCTTCACTAGTAGGAGGTATTCCCGTGAACAAAAGAGCAAGTATCAAATTTTTTGGTGATGTATACGGCACAGGTTATCGTTTCTTTATCAAACAAAAGGCTATTGAATTAGGATTAAAAGGATACTGTCGACTAAATAATGCTGAGCAAATTGAGGTCGAAGTGGAAGGCTCTGAAAAAGCACTCAATGAATTCCTCCTTTTTGTCCAAAAAGGCGTCAGTCCACAAGCTGATTCCAATTCCTTTTCATTAGAAATGTACGATGATTTAAAAGGCTATATACGCATGGAGTCAGACATTGTTTAGTCTGGCTCTTGCCTTTTAACATTTTATCAAGGTTTATGGCACCTTTACTGATAGTTTGAATATGTTATCTTGAATACGTTTCCGGGGGCAAGTTTCTTAAGATTGGGGTAAAGTCCCCAGTCTTTTTATTTTGTATATCTGCTACATTGTATCTTGCGGTCAAAATTCAGCTACCAATTACCTCTGCAGCGAGAATTACGCATGAGGCTGGTGAAGTCCTCAAATTTGGGGAGATGTTTCATTATACATCTTCTTATTTTTGATGAAGTCTGTCGGAAAGAATTCTTCCATTATATGGCACTTTGCATTTCCCCTCACCATATATAACAGAAAATCGCTTCATTATTTTATAGCTTACTTTACATGAATCATGATATGAGTGGAAATCATTGTATTTCATAAAATTTTGTCATAAAAAATGAGCATCCACGATTAAATGGATGCTCTATCTTCATTAATTATTGCATTGGGCAAGGTGCTTTGACACAACTTGGTGGCTTTGATGAACCTCCACCGCCGTCATTTTCATAATGTGGTTTGCTAGCACTCGCGCTTGCACCACTAGCTAATCCTAAGCTTAAAAATAGAACACCTAAAATAGACAACATCGATTTTTTCTTTTTCATCATTTCCATCCTCCATATATTTCATAATTTGGTTTACAATTGTTATATTCTGCATTATTTTATAAATCCCTTTAATTTTTTAGAATTTTTAAATTTTTATTTTAAAAAACACCTAGGCAATTTGCCCAGATGCTAAGGGAAAAGACGATAATTCGATGTACCTTCTATAATCAATTTAGAATGACAAAAGAAAAAGCCACACCTTGTTAGATGTATTCTTGGGTTGATTAAAAATGCTCACACTAATGGCAAACCCGATCATATACCGTATTGAACCGCTCTCATTACTGCCGAAACTGATCATATTTCGTATAGAACCGCTCTCACTACTACCAAAATCGATCATATACCGTATAGAACCACTCATTCAAGTAAAAAACATAGTAACCAACGGCTCATCGGTCTCTTTGATGAAAATCGACTCACACACATTTTATCGAAAAGCGGTCTCCCGCTATTTTTCCATCGAAACATCTCACTTATTCTATGTATTATCATTGAGAAAGTTAACAATTAGCAGTAAAATTTATGTAAGGGTTTATTTTTCAATGAAACTTTATGTCGATTATTTCGTATAAGAAGATAGACATATTGAAAAGCAAGGAGGATGAAACAATGCTTAGTGTCGGACAGTTTTTCTCTAGACATAGTGCCAGCTTTCTTATTTCGCTTACAACTGTTTCTATCGCAGCAATTGCGGCAAATCCTGGATTCTTCCTTGGTGGTTTACTGTTTGCGGGTTCATATGCGACGAGTACAACGTTGCTGAAACATAGACAAAAAAAGAAGGTCATGCAAATAGCAGGTATCACAAAAGAAGAGTTCAAGCATATTGAAACACAATTATCTACAGCCAATAAGCATATTCAAACATTAAGTCAAAACTATTTACGTGTCCGTTCTGTATCTGCTTTTAAACAACTTCTTGAGATGACACGTATCTCAAAAAATATTGTTAAAATTGTGAAGACAGACCCGCGAAAGTTTTATAATGTGGAACCATTTTTCTATGCGCATTTACCTTCTGCGGTGGAATTAACGGATAAATATACAATGCTTTCAAGGCAGCCTGTGAAGGATAAGGAAATTCAATTGACGTTATCCAAAACACGTGAAACTCTTACCGATTTAAATGATACAATACAAATTGATTTAAAGGATGCGCTTGCTAATGATATCGATCATCTGCAAATGGAGATCGAGTTCGCAAATCGCTCCAATTTAAGACGTAGAGAACAATTGGACTGGCGAGGCGATGATAAATGACGGCTAATGAACACGCATTTCAACTTAATACCATACCTGGACTTTCTCCACTAGTCCAATCCTACTTAGAAACAACTCCACAAAATGAGGCGATGGCGACATATGAAACGCTATCGCCTCTTGCACAAAGTCGTGCATTACTATATGCCAGTCAAATCGATTTAACTGATTTTGAATCATTGCTATCTCTTGGGCAAGATTCGCAGCGAGCCTTATCTCAATTTGCGGATCGAATGCTTGCACAGGTGAAGCAAAAGGACGTTACTAAAATTGGGCAAATGCTTGATTCCTTAATGCAGACACTAGATCGAGTAGACCCAACAGCTTTAGAGCCAAAGAAGCAAACGTTCTTCAAAAAAATGTTTGGTAAAACAGAGCCCTCGGTCAAGCAAACGTTAACAGAATTTGAGCGTATTAGTATTCAGGTAGAACGTATTGGTGTTCAACTAGAACGTGCACAGCTCCAGCTGATTAAAGATGTGGAAAACTTAGAATCACTTTATAACCATAATCGAGGATTTTTTGAGGAACTGGCTACTGCCATTGCAGCAGGTCAAATGAAAAAACAACAAGCTATTGAAGTAGAGCTACCAGCACAAATAATGAGTGTCCAAGCAAGCAAACAGCCGCTCGCTATTCAGCAGCTCAATGATTTTGCTGCGCAAATTGAACGATTGGACCAACGTATTTATGATTTACAAGTATCTCAGCAAGTAGCCCTGCAAACGGCTCCTCAGATACGGATGATTCAACAAGCTAATCAAACGTTAGCCGAAAAAATTGAGTTCTCAATTGTTACGCTAATTCCGCTATGGAAAAACCAACTGGCAATGATGCTATCGATGCATATGGATCAGCACTATGCCCGACTAGAGGAACGGTTATCAAAGACACATGATCGTTTTACAAGTCCATCTTTTGAACAGCAAGTTTCAAAATTTAAAGAAACACAGCATGAATTACAAACAGCAATTAAGGATGTCTTTGCTTTGCATACGGCAACCGAACAAGAGAAACAACAGCTGCAAGATGTAGCGGGTGCTCAAGGCTATCAGCGACATTAAAAAATGGGTGGCTCAGCAAATGCTCTGAACCACCCTGTTTTTATTTATTCGAAATAATCCTTATAATAGCCGCCGACATTACCTGTGTTGTCGATAATAAAAATGAATTCTTCTGTTTCGTTTTTTACTTCATATTCTTTACCTACTGTTAAGACGTTGGACACTAAGTATTTCGATGCATTCGTATGTTTGCAGGTAACCGTTCGTAATGTTGGCGCATCTTTCCATTTTAAATGTAACATATTCTCTCTACCTCTCTTTACTAGCAAAAGCTAATGTCTATTGCTTATTTTATAATATTTTTGGTCTTTTGTGGAGAAAAAAGAAATACTATACCTATTCTATCCAAAAAAAAATGAAATTTGGGGTGTTCTCATGAGTTTTGGTGGTGTACCGCAATGGTTTTTTATCATTGCTGTAGCATTCGCAATCTGCTTTGTGCTCTATGCAGAATGGAATTCTAGAAAATAAGTGAGTCCAAAATAATGGACTCACTTTTTTGTGCTTATTTTAAAGTACGTTTTAAAAACTCTTTCGTACGTTCATGTTGTGGATTGACTAATACTTGTGATGGTGGGCCTTCTTCCACAATCACACCTTTATCCATAAAGACGACACGATCTGCCACTTCTTTTGCAAACTCCATTTCATGTGTCACAATTAACATTGTATTCCCTGCGTCTGCTAATTGTCGCATAACCTTCAGCACCTCTCCTACCATTTCCGGGTCCAGTGCTGATGTCGGTTCATCAAATAGCATTACTTCGGGATTCATAGACAGTGCTCGAGCAATTGCTACACGTTGCTTTTGTCCGCCTGAAAGCTGACGTGGCTTAGCGTTTACATATTGATCCATACCTACGATCTTCAAATATTTCAGCGCTGTTTCTTCCGCTTCTTTCTTCGAGCGCTTAAGTACTTTGATTTGGCCGACTGTGCAATTACTTAACACATTATGATTATTAAATAAATTGAACTGCTGGAATACCATTCCTAGATGGGTACGATATTCTTGGATATTGTGCTTTTCATCTAGGATGTCTTCTCCCTGATAAATTATTTGCCCGCCACTTGGTGTTTCTAATAAATTTATGCAACGAAGTAGTGTAGACTTACCAGAACCAGAGGAACCAATTAAACAAACAACCTCGCCTTTTTCCACTTGGAAATTCACATCTTTTAACACTTGGTTACGTCCAAATGATTTACTTAAATGTTCGATTTTAATGACTGCCATTTGTGCGTCCCCCTATACTGCTTCTTTTTGTTCTTTTTGATAGGCATCCGGTCCATCCAAACGTTTTTCAACATATAGAAGGATGCGAGATGCGGTAAATGTCATAATGAAATAAAGAACACATGCGACAAAGAACGATTCAAAATAACGGAAGTTGTTACCTGAAATTGATTTTGTTTGGAAGAATAACTCTGTTACGCCGATGACATTTAATACGGCTGTATCTTTAATATTCATAATTAGTTGGTTACCTGTTGCTGGTAAAACGTTACGTGCTACTTGCGGCAGGACTACGTGAAGCATGATTTGGAAGTGATTCATCCCAATCGCTGATGCTGCCTCGTATTGACCATTATCAATCGATACAATCCCACCACGCACAATCTCTGCCATGTATGCCCCTGTATTAAGAGAAACGACTAAAATACCTGCTGTGATAAAATGCATGTCAATTCCAAACGCGATATCTAATCCGTAGTAGACAACCATAGCCTGTACAATCATTGGTGTACCACGGAAAAATTCAACATAGCATGTTAGGATAAAATTAATAAGCTTCAGGCTATAAAATTTTATTCCTTTTTTACGAACTGGAATCGTATGCATAATTCCGATGAAAAATCCGATGAATGCACCAATAATTGTACTAATAATCGAAATCAGTAACGTATAATACGCACCTCGTAAAAACATTTGCCAGTTGTTTTCAATAATTGAAATTATCCATTCAAGACTCATGATGTTCCTCCTTACAATGTCATGTTGCTTGCTTATCTTTTTCGTGTCCTAGCTCTTTCTACCATTCTATGATTTGTCACGCTAGGACATTATCATTATGTAGAGAGGTTCTCATTTTGATAATGATGAAATGATCATGCACGGACCAGCAACTAGTCCGTGCCTTGTCATTATTGTGCTGCTGGTTGATTCTTAATCGCTTCTTCCATAATGGCTTGACGATCGTCCTCTGTAATACCTTTTAATATTTCGTTAATTTTTTCACGATTTGCATCTTCTTTGCGTAAACCTACAGCAATTGAAGTGTTAGAAAGATCTGTATCAAAGCCTTCTTCAAATGCAACATATGTGAACTTATCGTTCGCTGCTGCAGCGGAAATTCCTTCTGGACGTTCTGCTACATAACCATCAATTTTGCCAGCCTCTAAAGCGACACGCATTGCCGGGAAGCTTTCCATAGCAGTTTGTTTGTCTACACCTTTAATTTGATCAATAACTGTGTAGTTCGATGTATTTAATTGGGATGTAATTTTTGCACCAGAGAAATCTTGAATTGATTTTGCCCCTTCATATTTGCTACCCTTTTTAATCACCATTACGAAATCCGACGTGTAGTAGTTTTCAGTAAAGTCGATTGTTTTCTTACGTTCTTCTGTTGGTGACATACCCGCAATGATTGCATCAATTTTGTTTGATTGTAGCGCTGGAACTAAGCCGTCCCATTCCATTTTTACGATAACTAGCTCTTTGCCTAAGCCTTCAGCGATTTTTTTCGCCATTTGTACATCATAGCCGCCTGCATACTCTGCATTATCAGCAATTTTTACCGCGCCATTAGCATCGTCCTGCTGTGTCCAGTTGAATGGTGGGTAGCCAGCCTCCATTCCAATGCGGAATTCACCGCCGCCTTCTTCCTTGTCCGCGCCAGCATCACCTGAACCGCCGTCTTTTTTGTCGCTAGTGCCACATGCAGCTAGCACAATTGCTGTCATGATAGAGATCATTACTAACAACCATTTTCTTTTCATGAAAAACTCCCCTTTTCTGTAAAAAAATAAGACAACTGTACTAAAAAAGACCTAAGTTTATTGAACTTAGGTCTTACCTTTTATGACAGTTGCCCAAATCCTCACTATTATTTCCATATTTCCGAGATAGCACAACCTAGTAAACCTGGAAATCAATTTACTAGGACAGTCCTGCACTTATTCACTGCAGACCCAGCATAAAAGTACGAGCTCCTTTTATACTTCGGCGATATTTCCTTCTTCATTGCGTCTTCGCTTGCTTGTACTCAACAATGAACTAATAAATACCGCGCCTCTACCTCACTGGTAACATTCGTGAGGTTTGTTTATTTAATTGATATTTAGATACTACTATAAAACTAATATGTTCGTCAAGACGATTTTAACATTTTTCTGACTAATGACAATATTAGGTTATTATGCGTTCTCTATCCATTTTAAATCATTGAGCTTTCGTCAATATTTCTGAAAATTACAACACATTTTTATTATAGAGTATGTTTTCTATGTGAGAAAAGTTGTGTTTATTTCTTTTTTGCTCCTCTATACGATATAACATTAGTACTCTTTCAAAAATAGAATCGGTCGAAAGATTTCATTATGCACAAAAAAACCCTGCTGAACATTGTTCGCAGGGTTTAATGGTATTATGAATTTAATAATAAATCTTCTGGGTTTTCAATTAATTCTTTAACTGTTTTTAAGAATCCTACTGAATCTTTTCCATCGATGATACGGTGATCGTAAGAAAGTGCTACATACATCATTGGACGGATTTGAACTTCCCCATTTACAGCAACTGGACGGTTAACAATAGAGTGCATACCTAAAATACCAGCTTGAGTACCGTTCATAATTGGTGTTGACATTAATGAACCGAATACACCACCGTTTGTGATTGTGAATGATCCACCAGCCATATCATTTAAGCCTAATTTTTTATCACGAGCTTTTGTCGCTAAGTTAGCGATATCTTTTTCGATTTCAGCGAAGTTTTTGCTGTTTGCATCACGTACAACTGGTACTACTAAACCTTCTTCAGTTGATACAGCGATACCGATATCGAAGAAGTTATTTAAATGAATTTCATCGCCAACGATTTGAGCGTTTACGTATGGGTATTTTTTCAGTGCTGCAACAACAGCTTTTGTGAAGAATGACATGAAACCAAGTTTGATGTCGTTTGCTTTCACAAACTCTTCTTGTTTACGTTTACGAAGTGCCATGATGTTTGTCATGTCAATTTCGTTGAATGTTGTTAACATAGCTGTTGATTGTTTAACTTCTAATAAACGTTTTGCAATTGTTTGACGACGACGGCTCATTTTTTCAATTGTTACACGATCAGAATTAGCTGCTGGTGTGAATACAACTGGGCCACCTGTAGTTGCTACTGGTGTAGGTGCTACTGCTGCCGCTGGTGCAGTTCCGTGTGCTGCTACATCTTGTACACGTACGCGACCTTGTGGATCTACTGGAGATACTGCTGCAAGGTCAATACCTTTTTCACGTGCAAGACGACGTGCTGCTGGAGATGCGATAACACGCTCACCAGAAGTTTCTTCTACTACTGGAGCTGCTGCCGCTGGTGCAGGTGCTGCTTGTGGTGCTGCTGGAGCTGGAGCTGCTTCAGCTGGAGCCGCTGCTGGTGCAGGTGCTGCGCCTTCGCCTGCTTCTACTACTGCGATAACTTGACCAACTAGTACAGTATCGCCTTCTTCAGCTAAAATTTGTGTTAATACACCTGCTTCTTCAGAAATGATTTCAGCGTTTACTTTATCTGTTTCAAGTTCAACGATGAATTCACCTTTTTCAACGCGATCGCCCACTTTTTTAACCCACTGTGCGATACTACCTTCTGTAATCGATTCTGCTAATTCAGGGACTTTAATTTCAGCCACTTTCATTTCCTCCTTTGATTAACGTGCTTACGCACATAGAAGGGCTACCGCTTAAGGGCAAGTAGCCCGGTTTCAATATTTATATGTGATTATTTAACCTTTACTGGCTCAGCAACTGCTTCTTCAATTAATGCCGATTGTGCAGCTTTATGAGAATCTGCGTCCCCTTCAGAAGTTGAGCTCATTGCAGGACGACCTACATAGCGAAGCTTTTTACCTTCTGAAAGTTCATATAATGTTTCTAATGCATAATTCCATGAGCCTTGGTTTTTAGGTTCTTCTTGTACCCAAACAATTTCTTTCACATTAGGATACTTAGCAATAATACCAGCAACTTGCTCTTTTGGGAATGGGTAAAGTTGTTCTACACGAATAATGTGTAAGTGATCGAAGCCTTCTCCGTCTTTCACGCGATCGGCTAAATCGATCATCACTTTACCTGTACCTAAAACGATGCGTTCTACAGCTTCTGGTTTAGCACCTAAACCTGGTTGTTCAATCACTTCTTGGAATGAACCATTTGCTAATTGCTCAGCATTAGCGGCTGCTAATGGATGACGTAATAATGATTTTGGTGATACGACTACAAGTGGACGTACCCCTTCAGTACCTAATAATGCTGCTTGACGGCGTAATAAGTGGTAGTAGTTGCCTGCGTTTGAACAGTTTGCTACAAACCAGTTATTTTCAGCTGACATTTGTAAATAACGTTCCATACGGCTTGAAGAGTGCTCTGGACCTTGACCTTCATAACCATGTGGTAAAAGGATCACTAAGCCAGATTTTTGACCCCATTTAGAGCGTGCCCCTGAAATAAAGTTATCAAACATCACTTGCGCCATATTCGCAAAGTCACCGAATTGTGCTTCCCAGACAGTTAATACATGGCTGTTTTCTAGGTTGTAACCATACTCAAAGCCTACTACCCCTGCTTCTGTCAGTGGTGAGTTGTGTACTGTAAAGGATGCGTTCGCACCAGAAATATGGTGAAGTGGTGTGAATACATTGCCATTGTTTTTATCATGTAGTACTAAGTGACGTTGAGAGAATGTACCACGCTGTGCATCTTGACCTGTAAAACGTACTGGTGTGCCATCTTGGATAATTGTTGCATATGCTAAAGTTTCCGCATGACCCCAGTCGATTTTAGCTGACGCATAAGCATCACGACGTTTTTCTAAAATTTTACCAAGCTTTTTCTGAGGTTCAAAGTTTTCTTCAAACACTAGGAGCTCTTCATTGATTTTTTCTAAACGTTCCGCACCAACCGCTGTATCAATTTGTGGGAAATCTACTTTTAATTCTTCTGGCATTTCTAATTGATGATGATCATCTTTATCTGCCATTTCTTTTACATGGTCATAGGCTGCTTGCATTTCTGCATAGATAGCTGTATCTAAAGCTGCTACATCATCAGTAGATACAAGACCTTCAGCCACTAATTGTGCACCGTATAATGCACGTACTGTTTCATGTTTTGAAACTAATTTATATGTTTCTGGGTTTGTTACAGTTGGGTCATCTGTTTCATTATGACCATGACGACGGTAACCTACTAGGTCTACGATAATATCTTTGCCAAATGTTTGACGGTAGTTAGCTGCAAAGCGACCCACTTGTGCCACTGCCTCTGGGCTGTCCGCGTTCACATGGATTACTGGTACTTCATAGCCTTTAGCAGGGTCAGAAGAGTACACAGAAGAACGAGAATCATAATGTTCAGTTGTGAACCCGATCATATTGTTTGCGATAATGTGGATTGTACCACCTGTTGTAAAGCCTTCTGTTTTAGCGAAGTTTAACACTTCCGTTACAATCCCTTGACCTGGGAATGCAGCGTCACCATGTACAAGAATGCCTAAGCCTTTTGTACGATCGAAAACAGGTTGACCTGGTTTAGACGTATCATCTTGTGTTGCACGAGTCGCACCAAGTACCACTGGATTTCCAACTTCTAAGTGAGAAGGGTTGTAAGCCAATTTCACATTCATACCAGATTCACGGTTGTAAGAAGCACCCATGTGGTATTTAACATCACCTGTCCAACCTTTTGTGATTTCAAGGCGACCATGCTCTGGCATAAATAAATCATTAGAAACATGTGCAAAGTCAGAGAACATCATGTCATACGGTTTATTTAAAATGTGAGTTAAAACATTTAAGCGACCACGGTGTGCCATACCAATGCGTACGTTTTCCACGTTTTTCGCTTCTGCTGTTTTAATGATTTCATCAAAAAGAACGATTTGCGTATCTAAGCCCTCACCAGAGAAACGCTTTTGTCCTACAAAAGTTTTATGAATAAATTTCTCGAAATTTTCAACGCGAGTTAAACGATCTAATAAGGCTTTTTTCTCATCAGGAGATAATGCTTGTTTAAATAAGCCTGATTCGATTTGCGCTTGAATCCAATCACGTTCTTCTGTAGCTACTACGTGACCATATTCAAATGCTACTTTATCTGTATAAATAGCTTTTAAATAGTCAATTGCATCCTTACCATTTTTCACGTTTGCTGGCACATCTTTGAAGAAGATTGCTGCAGGAATTTCAGCTAAATCTGCAGCGCTTAAGTTGAACGCGCTTTCTTCAATTTGAGCTGTTTGTAGTTCACGGTTTTTCAGTGGATAAATATCTGCCGCTAAATGACCGCGTGTACGGATTGTGTCTGCTAATTTTACAGCGGCTAACACTTTTTTGTAATCGCCAGCAGGAGCCGCTGCTGTATGACTAGCTACAGCTACTTCACCTTCTACTACTACTGGTGCACCAAATTGTTGGAATAAAGATACTAACTCCGGTTCTACTTCTTCAGGAGACTGTAAGAATAAGTCGTATTGCTCCATCACATATCCTAAGTTAGGACCAGAGAAAGCTGACCATGGAGAACTTACAGTTGTAACGTTGTTCGACATGAAAAATGACCTCCAAATTTTGCCTTTCGGCAGTTCCATTAATTAAATTGCAATTAATTATATAATATTTAGCCGTTCTTTAAAAGAATGTTTCACACTACTTTTCCATATTTTAAAGAACGTTTTTTCCATCTCAATCTTACTACTCTTCACAAAAAATACAACTCTTTTTAGCAAATTAAGCAATTTTTTTCGCAAAGGATGGAATAATGAAATAAAGCGTGCATTTTTCTTAATATTTTAGCGGGATTTTCAAGAAGAAAACGGTTCCAATATTAACCTCACTCTTGACTTCTACTGTTGCATTGTATTTTTCAAGTAACATCTTCGAAATACTTAGCCCTAAGCCAGTTCCACCAATTTGACGATTTCTTGCCTCATCCACGCGATAAAAACGATCAAAAATAAACGGAATATTGTCTTGTGCTATTCCTATACCATTATCAGCAATTTCTAAACATGCATAATTTCCAGCAACAGAAATAGAAATTTGTATCTCAGGAATTTTTTCACAATAACGAATAGCATTCTCTATTATATTACGAACGATTTGACTTAGTGCATTTTCGGTAATAAATAACGGACCTATTTCACCATGCTTCGACAGCAAAATTCGCGCTTGTGGATGCACGAGCTTCAGTTCATCTATCACCGCTTGGAGTACCACCAGTGCATTTGCCTCACTCGCATGATCTTTTTCTTCACGCCGTGCAAGCTCTAATAATTCCTCTATCATTTTGCGCATACGTGCGATTTCCGATAAAGAGGTATCTATAGATTCTTCTAAAATGGCAGGATCGTTTTTGCCCCATCTTTTTAAAAGTGAAAGATGTCCTTCAATTGCTTGTATGGGTGTTCGCAGCTCATGGGAAGCGTCTGCCACAAATTGTTGCTGCTTAGTAAAAGAAATTTGCAGCTCATTCATCATAGCATTGTACATTTTCAATAAATCGCCAATCTCATCATGTGATGTATAAGTCAATTGGATAGGCTCATTAAACCCCTGATCCATCACCTTTTTCATCGATGCACGCAATTCACGTAATGGCTTCATTAAATAATTGGCAAGATAATAGCCGATAGAACCCGATAACACTAATGCGCCTATCCCTGCTATAAGCATCGCTGTCAGTAGATAATGCATCAGTGATTGAAAGCTTGTTAACGGATGTATGACTTGAATATATCCCTGAAAAAAGCCTAGTTGCAATGGCTCGTTGATTACTAATACATCCTGCTTGTCGATTGTCGTCTCGATAACCTCTTGCATTGCAGTAAGAGGTACGGCTTCTGACGTATGATTAATACGTAGGATTTCTATGCCATCTACATTAAACAACCTGACCGTTTCATCACGATCGGTAATTGATTTCAGTAAACCTGTATTTTGTTGGATTTGCTGAATCGTAATATTGGGACCCTGAGATTCTAAAAAGGAGATGATATCCTTACTAGTTCGGACTACTTTACTCTCTTCATCATTTAATAACCATGTATGAAGAAATAAATAAACAACAACACATATAATGGTATAACTAATAAAGATGACGATACTCGACGTTAACATCCATTTTGTTTGCAAAGATTGGTGGCGTAGATATCCTTTTAATTTGTTCATTCACGCATCACGTATCCAACACCTCGAACGGTTTCAATATAAGCATTCATATCACCAGGTAGTTTTGTGCGTAAATGTCTTATATAAACATCTACTACATTGGTCTCAATATCTGTATCATATCCCCAAACTGACGTTAAAATATGTTCCCGTGTACATACTCTATTTTTGTGCTCGATTAATAGTTTCAGTAAATCGTATTCTGTCTTTGTTAAGTCAAGTTTATTCCCTTGCACAAAAACTTCATAGGCTGCTACATCTATTTCGATATCGCGAAAACAGAGGGATTCACTGTTTGCTGCCGCTGGCGTGACACGACGTAAAATCGTCCGTATTCTCGCAAGTAGCTCTTCAATCGCAAACGGTTTGACGATATAGTCATCCGCACCTGCATCTAAGCCCGCTACACGATCCATGACAGCATCTCTAGCCGTTAATAAAATAATAGGAACCTGTGACTGTGTCCGTATACGCCGACAAATCTCTATCCCATTAATGCCAGGTAGCATTACATCCAGTAACAGGACATCAAAATTTTCAGCTGTTGCCATTGCAAGTCCTTCTCGACCATCGAAAGCAGCTTTCACCTCGTAGCCTTCATGCTGTAATTCTAGTTCGACAAAACGAGCAATATGCTTTTCATCTTCTACTAATAATATCTTTTTAGGCATCGTATCACCTTCTATTCCAAAATAGCGTATGAAGGATTTTAATCCATTTACGGTACTAGCATAACACCAATTAAAAAGTCTGTCTCACAAGTTTACCTTGTGGACAGACTTTTTTAATGGCTGCCAGAAATAGAGAGCTTATTTTTCCCCAATTCTTTTGATTTATATAAAGCTTGGTCAGCTAAATCCAATAACTCATCTAGTGTTTGGCCATGATCGGGATAATAAGCAATTCCTATGGAGGCTGTTGGTGAAAAATGATGATCTTCAATGATCCAGCCTAATGCTAATTCATCTCGAATCCGACGAATAATATGCATCATTTGGCTATGTCTTTTTTCTATATCTCTCGTTAACCCCGTTAAGATGACAATAAATTCATCGCCACCTAGACGAATAACCATATCATGACTACGAATCGTCTTGTTTAAGGCATCGCCAAATCGTTGAATAAATGCATCACCTGTGTCATGGCCAAAGCGATCATTTACCTCTTTAAAATCGTCACCATCTAGATAAAGCATAGCTACACATGTCTGATTGTCGTTTGCTTCCACCAGTAAATTCGGAAACTCCTTTTGTAAATAACGTCGATTAGGTAGCTGAGTTAAAGCATCATGATAAGCTAGATACAGCAAATCATTTTCCCGTTCTTTACGATGGGTAATTTCACGAGACACCATCATGATTTGTGACACCTTCTCCCGTTCAGGGTCATGGACAACTGTGACATTGCCCTCCGTCCAAATCGGCGTACCATCTTTCGCCCTCAGTAGTAGCTCAAACTGTGTATCAGTCTGACCAGAATAATTATTAATGAATGATTGCCACTCACTCTTACTTTCTCCATCAATAATGTCACTGTAAAACTGTCCTTGCAGCTCTACATTGTCATAGCCTAAATACATATTATAGGATGGGGATGTATAAATAATGATGCCATCCTCATTCGTGATGACAATTAAATCGTTCGTATTTTCCGTAATGAGGCGGAAAGTTCGTTCGATATTTTTTAATTCCGTGAACATTCTTTTCTTGTCCGTAATATCATAGTTAATGGTTAAAATTTGTTCGATGTCACCAAACTCGTTTTTTAATGGAACAATCGTGGCTTCAACCCAATAATCGGCATGATATTTCGTCCGATAGCATAGCTCCCCCTGCCAAATCTCCCCTGCATTAAGCTTGTCATTTATGCTCTGCAAAAAATCCTGCCCATGGATCCGTGGTTCGATTAATGCATACGGCTGGCCAATTAGCTCCTCTGCACTATAGCCACAAGCCTGTAAAAACATTTCACTTACTTCAGAAATATTGCCTTCATGATCTAATACGGCAATGGCCGTGGCAGAGTTTAATGCAGATTTAAATACATCAAGCCCGTGAGATTTCGAACGTAGTTCTGCTTTTTGAACCGTGAATTGGGTAAAGTCTTGCATGATAAGAAATATAGCAAAAGAATTATCATCCTGCATCACAGGTGATAATGATACTAAATACATTCGTTCCTGTTGGTCCAGCGTGTACAATCTAATGATCTTTTCTGCAACGTTTTCCCCTCTTGCCGCCATTTGTAAGCATAAATTTATTTCTTCCACTTCTTCTTTTGGAACGATTGGTAGATCAACAAACCTTTTTTGCTTGACGCTGTCATTATCTAGTTGGAAACCTTCCATAAAGCTTGCATTCACTTCGTAAATCATGCCTTCAGCAGATAAAATAACAGTAGAGAAAAAGGCATGATCAAACATGGACCGCATAAATAAAAATTTATCTTCAATACTGCGGTCATAAAGAATTTCCTTCGTGATGGCCAAAATATAGTCTTCATTATTATATGTCAATGGTCTGACGGACGTTTCGTATTTACGCACCTCCGACTGAACATATGCATAATCTACATAGTCAACCAGATTATGCTCGCTAATTGCCTGATGATACTTTTTCTGAATGATCGAGAAATTTCGTTTTGAGGTAACAGTCGAAAGCATTTTTCCAATCGCCTCATTGGATAACAGATCTCGAGCTGCTTGGTTTAAGCGAATATATTGATAATCGTCTCCTATTTTTTTCATGAGAAAAACAAAATCCTTGCCAATAAACAATTGATTAAAAAAATCTTCGCTTAAAAGATACTCCATGCTGTCACCTCCAGAAAACCCTTGCAATCATGATAAAAATGTTAGTATGTATCCGTATGTAGAATTAAAATAATACTACTATTATAACATAAAAATAAATAATTACCTTTCTAGAATCAGAAATAATATATCCTTTTTAGGGTAATATTTGATATATTACCTATTCTAGCAAAACTTAAATCCTACTAAAGAAATGGATAAATGATTAATATTAGTTAAAAGTGATAGGATAGACTTAATGTTAAAAAACAACAATAAAATTGATATTACCATCTCATTTGTCAGAATTTACTGACTATTAAACTTGAATTTTGTTTTTTACGAGCAAAATGATTGCATCAAACAGTTTCTGTGTTATATTATATTTAAAAAACTAGCCTTTTTTCGGTATGGTCGAAATCAGTAAGACAGCGGGAGATTATGGAATATCATAGTTATAACGTCTAGTTCTTTGGGTTTTAATTCCAGTACGAATTTTAGTTTTCTTCTTTATGCTTCAACGGAATTGTTTTAACTACCCTAGTAAAGGAGGCGTTTCGTATGCTTAAACATCGAGACCTGCATGAATGTACAGAGCTTTATGAGCTATTATCACACCCTTCTGTATTCCCTTTTGTCCGTCAGAAAGCCACATCAGCTGATGAATATTGGTTTATGACAAAACAACTGATTGAGGAGGAGGCGAGAGGACTCGCTATCTCGAGGACCATTACTGATGACTGGGGTCAACCAATCGGCACCATTAGTATACACGATGTTGAGGACGGTGCAGGCTTTTTAGGAACGTGGATTGGACTCCCTTACCAAGGTAAAGGTTATAATCAAAAAGCGAAAATGTTATTTTTAAACGAGTTATTTTTTGAATACAATTTCCATACGGTCTTTCTCCGTATACGGGTTGAAAATATAAAATCACAGCGTGCTGCGTTAAAGCTCCCTTATGTGATGAGTGCAAACGAAAGCCATCCTACTCTACTAGCACAGGTCAATAGCGGCGAGGCACAATTTAATTTATTTAAAATTCCAAAAGATTTATTCTATCTAACAACAGCACATCAAATACAAGAAGGCGAAGAGCAAGCAATGTAACGCTCTTATATAAAAAGAAGCTATAGGTTTTGTCACATGACATGCCCTATAGCTTCTTTTTATAGCCTTTATTTTTTATATTGTAAAATTAATGACGCCATTTCATCTGGTGTTTTTGGCTTTTGCGTTTTCGCCATCGTCTCCACCATTTCTGCCTTACGCTCTGTTAGAGTATGAACAGACTTCATAAATGATTCCTTTGTTAGCTCTTCTTCCTGTAACACTTCTGCATAGCCTTGTTTTTTAAATAAATTGGCATTTAATATTTGATCTCCGCGGCTTTTTTGTGCAGAAAGCGGCACTAAAAGCATTGGCTTATGAAGCGCCAAAAATTCAAAGATGGAGTTAGAGCCTGCTCGCGACACAATAAAATCAGCTGCATGCAATAAATCAGGTAATTCAGTAGTCACATATTCAAATTGCTTGTAGCCTGGCATCTCTGCTAACGCTTCATCGTAATTCCCTTTACCACATAAATGGATAATATGAAATTGCTTTAAAAGCTCTGGCAAGTTTTTACGCAAGGCCTCATTGAGGACCACTGAGCCCAAACTTCCTCCCATGACAAGTAACACTGGCTTTAAAGTAGAAAAGCCACAGAAAGATAAACCTTTTGCTCTATCCCCTTGAAACAGCTCTGGACGGATAATAGAGCCCGTGCAAGTTGCCTTTTCTTGTGGTAAATGCTTCAGCGTTTCTTCAAAAATCGTGAACACATGTGAGGCAAAAGGCAACGCAATTTTATTAGCAAGACCTGGCGTCACATCGGATTCATGAATAACGACAGGAACACCCGCGAGTTTCGCTGCCATGACAACAGGGACAGAAACGAAACCTCCTTTGGAAAAGACAACTTGAGGCTTCACTTTTTTCATAATACGAAAAGCCTGCATCATTCCAGCAAGCACTTTAAATGGATCTGTAAAATTTTTCATTGAAAAATAACGACGCAATTTACCACTCGCAATGCCATAAAACGGAACATTGGGAAATGCCTCGCCTATTAATTCTTTTTCAATACCCTGTTCTGAGCCAATATAGTGGACATCATAACCAAGTTCGAGTAAAGACGGGAGTATCGCTTGGTTTAACGATACATGGCCAGCTGTCCCACCACCGGTTAAAATGATTGTTTGTTGTTTCACATGAATTCTCCTATTCCTTAAAAACCATTGTAGTCAGCACTACTTTTTGTTTACAGTGTTCTATTTTACTATATGCTGACGAAAAGATATAGATGAAGCATGAAAAATTCAGCTTTTCTCTCTTTACATATGCTATACTTGTTCATTATGTTCATGAAGGAAGTATAAAACATGTACCAAACATCTACAATCAAGGAAAAATACGCATTACTCTTAAAAATGATTGTCCCTATACTAGTGACACAAGTAGCTATTTATCTCATTTCATTTTTTGATATTTTAATGTCCAGTCGCTATGGGACGGCAGATTTAGCAGGTGTATCGATTGGCTCCTCTATATGGATGCCAATTTATACTGGCCTGTCAGGGATTCTTCTTGCCATTACACCGATTGTCTCACAGCTTGTCGGTGCAAAAAAAGAGATGGATGCTAAAAAGGCTGTCCAGCAAGGCATTTATGTAGCCATCATGCTAGCTATTATTATTTTCTCAGGACTCTTTTTTGGCATTGACTGGATACTTAGCAAGATGAGCTTAGAATCTGCTGTACATAATATTGCCAAGGGCTACATTTATGCAATGTGTGCTGGTCTATTACCACTATTCTTATTCTTTGTTATGCGTTGCTTTATTGACGCACTCGGACAGACACGTGTCACGATGATTATTACTTTAATGACAACGCCGATTAATATTGCCCTTAACTATATGTTTATTTTCGGTAAATTCGGCGCACCTGAGCTTGGTGGGATTGGTGCTGGTGTCGCAACAGCCATTACATATTGGCTCATTTTCATGATTACGGTATGGATTATCGCGAAACGAGTACCGTTCGAACGTTTCCGTCTGTTTCACCAATGGCCTAAACTAGAATGGCTGCGCTGGAAGGAAATATTACTCATTGGTGTACCGATTGGCATTTCCTTATTTGCAGAAACAAGTATTTTCTCTGCCGTGACGATGATGATGAGTAACTTTAGCACTGAAATAATTGCAGCCCACCAGATTGCCTTAAATTTCACTTCCCTTTTATATATGGTACCGCTTAGTATTTCCATGGGCGTTACGATATTAGTAGGCTTTGAAATTGGCGCTGGACGCATGCGTGATGCCCGCATTTATAGTTATCTATGTGTAGGAACAGCCATTTTGTTTAGCTTTATTTCTGCTTGTATCCTATTCATTTTACGTGAACCAGTAGCTCATATGTATACAGCAGACAGCATGGTGCTCGAATATGCCGTACAGTTTTTAGTCTATGCGGCGATTTTCCAGCTATCTGATGCGATCCAAGCACCTGTACAGGGAGCTTTAAGAGGATATAAAGATGTGATGATAACATTTATAATGGCCATTATCTCTTACTGGGTAATCGGCTTGCCTGTAGGCTATGTCCTTGCTACGCATACTGATTTTGGCCCATTCGGCTATTGGATTGGACTTGTTGCAGGCCTTACAATGGGTGCTATTACCCTTCTCATTCGCTTACTTATCGTACAAAAAAGAGTGACCGTCTAACGATTAAAAATCGCCTTTTCCTGTTGAGAAAGGCGATTTTTATCGTATAACTCCTGTACGAATGATTTTTACTTGAACTGTCGGCACAAGCTGTAATGATGCAAATTCATCACGCCAGTTTTCTTGAAACATGTTTGGGTGGTAAGCCCGAATATGACGACCTATCCCTAATGTATCTGACTTTTGATTTTGAAGAATGCGTAAAACCTCCTCAAATTCAGCCTGCACACGATCTTGAAACAATTGTTGAACATCTTTGAAAATGGAATCTTTATATAAATGATTTTGGGCAAATTCCTCAATTTCCATGTCTACTTGATAGTCCATCGTGATTCTTCGTAATTCCTCATTCACTGTCCATTTCCTTTTCACATGAATAACATTTGCTGTAATCGGCATTTCTTTTCCATCATGCTTCCACATATAGCTCATTCGTGCTTGTTTACTAGATTGATTCATTAAAAGCAGCATCATTAATGATTGATCTGGCGTTAAGACTGTACCCGTAAAGGTTTGACCTGAAAACAAGGCTAAACCAGCTGCAACCGCATGCTTTCTATCCTCACTTAGCTTGATATATGGAAGAGCAATATCGATTGTCTGTTCAAATAACATCGAGCCAACGGTCTGTAAATCCAGCTTCGGAAAATAGGTATTTTCTTCTGAACTTTCAATAAACCGTTGATAATAGCCTCCTGCACTACCCGATAAATCTTTTGTTAAGTCAATAAACGGTTGAACATCCCCATCTGTTAATGCAATTTTAATGGAAATGGGGTTATGGGGATCACGAAAATAAATATCTAAAATATCATAAAGGGGCTCTTTTACCGTTTGATCCGAAACAAGAATAGTTGATAGTTCTGATAAATCAAGTGTCTGCTCGACATTCAAATTGGCTTTACTACGAACATCCCTTGGTGAAATTCCCTCAGCCATAATAATCTCTGTTTGCTGAGCAGTATTGTTGGGATAGGCATAATAACCTTTATATTCCCCCACACGCCCTTCCACACCAACAAGCGTCACAACGGAAGCATTTTTATAGAGGCGTTCATCCCAACAAGCGACAAGCAGCAAGACGGACAACATCAGTAGAATCCCCTTACGATACACCTTTTCCCCTCCATTTATTCCAATAGATAATGACTATGGGTAACAAAAACGTAAAGACTAAAAATAGATAATGTAAAGAGTTTTTGATTATTTCTATGCTTCGGAATTTAATAACAAAAAGCGGAAGAACAGCTAGCAATATGTGATAGACAACTATACTTCCAATCGGTTTCTTCCTATTTTTCTTCAAATACAGCAAACGAAAAGACAGTCCGAAAATCATGACCGTAACAATCGACCAAGAAAGCCATATATAAACGAAAAAAATATCAAGCCGCTTCACGAATGTGACTTCCTGTGATTTCAAAATATACATAATTGGCTCTGGAATAAGCTTGATCTCCTCCAAACCAAAAAACATTTGCGTAAAAACAATCGACATAAAGAAAAAAATAAAAATGACCAGTTGATAGATGAACAATGGTTTCCCTTTGACCTGTAATTCCTTCTGTACATACGGTCGATAGATGAGGTACATTTCAATTCCAAAATAAGCGTAAGTGCTATGAATGATCCCCGCTATGATTTGTTTATTATTCCACTCAACTGGGAAAAGGTTACTCCACGTTAAGTCAGGTAGCGCTAGCATTAAAAAAATCACAAATAGCAAAATAATCGGCAGTAGCATGACACTCATATTAATGACTGTTTCAGGTCTACTCACATTGGCATAAAGAGATAGTGCAGCAATAATGACTACAACAATCCATTCAGGTGTCTGCGGGAGTACCCATGAGGCTAATACATAGCCCATATAGGCAATTAAAATAGCTGTTAGCAGCAGCCAATAAATTTGATAGATCCATCGAAAGAATGCATTTAAATAGAAATATTGATAATTACGTTCGAAAAATAGGAGTAGACCATAATGTATGACACTACCTACCATAAAGATCCACCAAGCATTCGTCTGACTGCCAATGATTAATGGTGTTTGGAAGGCAATATAAACAACACCTGTCTGTATGATAAATAATAAAAGAAAAAATTGAGCTTTTGAAAGAGAAACATTCATGGTGTATCCTCATTTTTTGCCTGTGCATCCTTTGGCGGCTGAAAGCTAGTAACTTGAACGGATGGCTTAATAAACGGCCAGCGTAAAAAGATTTTAAAGACCGCTTTTGGCTGAAATGGAATGATCGGTGAAAAATACGGCTGTTTTAAGGACGTTAAATTGAGGAGATGAATGAGTAAAATAACAATCCCCACAACAATCCCTAAAAAACCAAACATAGAGGCTAGTACCATAAACGGAAATCGTAGCATACGAATTGTACTATTCAATTCAACGGATGGCACCACATAGCTGGAAATAGCCGTTAGAGCGACAACGATGACCATTAAATTGGATACTAGGCCCGCACTTACAATTGCATCCCCTATAACTAAGCCTCCAACAATCCCGATGGTTTGCCCTACGGATTGTGGTAAACGAATGCTCGATTCTCGAATTAATTCCATAATAATTTCAAGAATAAGGGCTTCGATTAATGGACGATAAGGGATATCCTTTACATCATTTTTCACTTGATTACTTAATTCCAAAGGCAATACCTCAAAGTGAAAGCTAATCACGGCAATATAAAAAGCTGGTAAAAAAACAGCAGTTATAAACGACAGCAATCGGACAATTTTATAAAAGGATCCAACGATTACTCGACCATTGTAGTCGTCTGGTGTTTGATAGAAAGAGAAAAACGTGACGGGTGCAATAAAAGCGGTTGGTGAAATATTCGTCATCACGACAACCTTGCCCTCCACTAAATTGGCAACAACCCGATCAGGATGTTCTGTATTTAGCAATTGAGGAAATGGAGACAACACAGAATCCTCCAATGCATCACTTAATTGACCTATACTATAAAAATAGTCGATATCGAGAGACCTAATACGCTTCTCTATCTCACGCAGTGTCTCCGGTTGGATCACCCCATCCATGTAGAGATAATACGCTTTTGTTTTGGTTTCTTTACCAACCAGAAAAGATTTAACGACAAGCGCTGGATTATTCACCCGCTTGCGTAACAAGGCTAAATTCGTATCGATTCTTTCAATAAAACCTTCATGGGAGCCACGTAGAATATGTTCATTAATAGGTTCTTCAAGATTTCGGTGGACATCGTTGATAATAGAAAGTGTCAGCATTTTCCCTATTTCAGGCAATATAACAATTGTTTCGCCCTGGCATACCCGCTCAATCGCTAGAGGGAGGGCAAAATCTTCTAATGTCGTAATTAAGGTTTCACTCCAAAAAGGCTTTTCTGTATCTAATCGTGCATAAATCGTATCTAATACTTTTTGTACTTCCTTCGCATCAACAAGAGAAGCGTAAAAGCATAAAATAGCTTGGTTTCCTTCATGCCAATCTACCTGTCTGACTGTCAAATCAGATGAATGGTAGAATGCTTTTTGCAGGCTTTTCATCATATATTCCACTTTATCCATAAAACGCCTCCTCTATTGGAGAGTATAAGCATTTTTAGCAGTTTTCAAACGCCACTCTTATAGGAGAACAGAGGCATAAAAAAAGATGCCCTTAAGGAAAAAGGAGCATCTTGATGGTGTTTTATTTTTTAAAATAAGTCTCGAGATCCTCATACAGAAAAGGCGTCCCTTCCATTTTTTCATGTTGGTTATGCAAGGCTAATTTCTTCTCACCCTCTTGTGTCAAGAGAAGCGCGCTTATTTCCTTGATATACGCTCCTATTCGGACGAAAAAGCGCTCTTAATACGTTAGTATTAGCTCCTATTTAGTTGAAAGGTGCTCGATTACCTTGGTTCCCGCTCCTATTTAGAGGATAGGCGCTCCTTTTACTTTGCTACCCGCTCCTATTTTGATGAAAGGTGCTCCTTTTACTTTGCTACCCGCTCCTTTTTGCGGGAATACCGCTCTTATTTCCTTGGTTCCCGCTCCTTTTTGTCTTAAAAGCGCTCTTATTAACCTGATACCCGCTCCTTTTTGGTCGAAAAGTGCTCTTATTAACCTAATACCCGCTCCTATTTAGATGAAAGGCGCTCTTATTACCGTGGTTCCCGCTCCTATTTGGTCGAAAAGCGCTCTTATTAACCTAATACCCGCTCCTATTTAGAGGATAGGCGCTTCTTTTACATTGCTACCCGCTCCTATTTGAAGAAATCCGTTCTAATTACTTTGCCATATGCTACTTTTCTAGAAGGTAGCTCCCCATTAAATCAACAAAAAAAATGCTCTATAAGCCTCGGCAGACTTATAGAGCATCTTTCTTTAAACGGTTGATTATTTTTGGATAAATTGTTGTGTCCAGTAGTTACCTGATTTCACGTAACCTACCCCGATATGTGTAAAGTTACCGTTTAAGATATTCGCACGGTGACCTGGTGAGTCCATCCATGCTTGTACCACCTCTTGTGGTGAACGTTGACCTTGGGCAATGTTCTCACCAGCAGCTTTGTAAGTGATACCTAAAGCTTTCATACGATCAAATGGTGAACCGAATGTTGGACTTGTATGTGAGAAATAGTTTTTACTTTGCATATCTTGTGATTTTTCACGAGCTGCAGCCATTAATTTTGCATCAGTTTGAAGTGGTGATAAACCTGCTTTTGTACGTTCTGCATTTGTTAATTTAACTACTTCTTGTTCAAATGCGTTTACATCTGAAGTTGTTGTAGATGGTGTTGTTGTAGATGGTGTTGTTGCTGGTTTTTCATTTTGTGATGGTTGATTATTATTTGGTGTCGGTTGTGTATTATCATTTGTAGTTGGCGTCTCTTTAGATGGTGTAGATGCCTGTGGTAATTGAATGTTCCACTTATGATTGTTTGACCATTTATAATAATAAACATTACAGTTCGTTGACTGCTTTACGGAATTCCCTTCTGTTGTATTAGTAGCAGCAGAAGCTATTTGAATTGGAGCTGCTAATAGAAATGTTGCACAAATTGCAGTGAGTGTTTTTTTCATGTTTGCAATTCCTCCTTCTCTGCCATTAATCGTAAGGGATGATTTTCTTTAAATTCCTACCATCATTTGCTAACTACGCCAACAAGGAAAGAAATGCGCGAAAAATCGGGTTTTTTTTACCCTACTTTTTAGTAGGTTTCTCCAATCTATGAAATACTTACGTTCGAAAGAGGGTTGACACTCCTCTTAAACTAGTAAATATTTTCGAAAAACAGCATTTTAAATGAATAAAAAATGTATGTTTTATGCAACCGATCCTATTCCTCATTTTTTCATTTCAATTGTTGAATAGAGCTAGAGATGGCTAGCATTGATAGCTGATAGCCATTCTAATATTACAGTTATGTTACAAAGGCGTTACATTTCATTTACATAAAAATAAAAGAACCTGCGTAAAACTACACATGACCTATATGTGTAAAAATGCGCAGGTTAACATTTTATTTAATTCATCCCAATAACAGGTAGTGAACCAACATTCTCTCCAATGATGACAAGTTTTGCTGGCATTTTAATATACTCAGGCAGCCATTGTACCATCCCATAAGCGTATTGGAACAGCATCGGATTTTTGATGCCCTCAATTGGTACATAGCCTTTCATACGGTAAATCGTTTCAGGTAATGTTCGAACCCAATCTTCAAACTGCTCCTGAGAAAATTCCACATCCGTGAATTCTACTAAACGTGAGCCAAGCTGCATGGAGGCAATAGGTGCTTTGACAATGTCCGCTTTATCAACCTGTGTCGTTGCCTTTAATCCCTCTAATAAATGTAGTGGTACACGCCCATTTGTTGTTTGCAAAATAAAGGCATGTGGGTTTAAGCCCTGGAGCTCGTAGACGACCTGACCTTGCTCCACCTCTGTTAATAAATCTGTTTTATTTGACAATAAGAGATGTGCATGGCGAATTTGTTCCATAAATAAAGAACGTACTTGCGGTGTTAGCGTTTCACGATGGAGCCAAAGCTTAGAATCAGCTACTGTGACAATGCCTTTGACATTAAGCTTATCAGCAAAAAGGGGTGAATACACAGCATCTAATGCTTCCACGGGATGTGCTGCACCTGTTGTTTCAATAATTAACACATCAAAATCACTATCTAATAGAAGAGATTGAATTTGTGCCTCCGTTTTTTCAGCACCTGAACAGCAAATACAGCCTTCTAGCATCTCTTTAAGAGGAATATCTTTTTCTACTGCCTGTGAGTCAAATGGTAACTTCCCAAGCTCATTCATAATGACTGCTGGCTTTAAGTTTTTTTCTTTTAGTTGGCGAATGACATCTGTGAGCATTGACGTTTTGCCACTCCCTAAAAAGCCACTAAAAAGGTATACATCTTTCATCTTATTCGTCCTCCTATAAAAAAAGCTGTCGCAGATGCCGTGAAAGACGACTGCTGCGACAGCTACACTGTTAGTTTGTTGATTCCTCAGTTTTTTCAGCTGTTCCTAAAAGAAGCTCTTTGGCTTTTAACAACTGTGGATCATCCGCTTTCATTTTCGCACGTAAAGCATCCATTAATGCGTACGTTGTATTACCAGTTAAAATACCTGTTTGTTCAAGATTATTCGCTGCTTGTAGTTCTTCTACAGCACGCTCTGTATTGTCATCAAAAATGCCATCGACCTCACCAGGCTCATACCCTAATACTTGAAGCATCTCCTCTGCTGCTTTCACAGAGTCAGATTGTAAACCTGCCTTCATTTCAATAGAGGCATTCAAGTATGGTAAAGAGGCATAAGATGGGTAAGCCACTTTGACATCAGGCTCAATCCCTTTTTCATTAATCCAGTTACCTTTAGGCGTTAACCATTTGCCTGTTGTAAATTTCAGATTAGAACCATCTTTTAATGGTGTCACATTTTGAACAGTACCTTTACCGAAGGATGTTTCACCTACAACTTTGGCACCAACAGATTCTTTTAAAGCACCTGCTAAAATCTCTGAAGCAGAAGCACTACCATTATCGACAAGCACTGTGATTGGTAGATTATATTTCTTCCCTGCAATAGCGTTTGTGATTTGTGGCTCTGCATTTTTTTCTTGAACCTGAACAATCGCCTTGCCCTCTGGTACAAAGAAGTTAGAAATATCTACTGCAGCTTTTAAGTAGCCACCAGGATTTTGACGTAAATCTAAGACAATGCCCTTCATGCCTTTACCTTCGTATTCAGCAAGGATTTTGTCAAGCTCTTGGGCAGTTTGTTCACTAAATGATGTAATTTGAATATGGGCAATATTGCCATCAAGCATTTCGCCATACACTGTTTCCACTGGTATATCATCACGAACAATTGTCATGTGAATAGGCTCCGTATTTTCTCCGCGTTTCACTGTTAATTTCACAGGTGTTCCTTTTTCCCCGCGAATGAGTGCCACTGCTTCCGTTGCACTGAAGCCTTGAATGCTTTTCCCATCAACCGTTAAGATGATATCTTTTGGTAATAAGCCTGCCTTTTCAGCAGGAGAATTTTTGATAGGTGACACAACTGTAATATAACCATTACGTTCTTGAATTTCAGCACCAATTCCTTGGAAGCTAGAAGATAAGCCAGAATTAAATTGGTCGGCCTCTTCCTTCACCATAAAGTCAGAATATGGATCTCCTAATGCATCAAACATACCATTGATCGCACCGTCGACTACTTTTTCATCATCAATATCTTGGTAATAGTTATTTTTCAGTAAATCAAATGCTTCATATAATTTTGTAAATTCCGCACGTTCAACCGGAACTTTCACTTCCACTACTTTCTTATCACCAAATGTTAACGCAAAAATCGTTAAACCTGCCGTGATAAGAATAGTAAAGAACATGAGCATGATAAATTTAAACGGTTTCAGTTGAATAAATTGTCCTGCCGGCTTTATTTCAGCTGGTGTCGATTCCTGCTGCTGTTCTGTACTTTCTTTTTTCTGTTCATCCATCTTGATTGTCACCACTCTCATTTACACTAACTTGTTGTCACACTACTACCATCTTAACAGGTTATACAGAAGACGAAAAGAAAAAGACTGTCAAAATTTCATGACAGACCATGTCCAATCATGCTTCATCCTATCTAGTATCCTAGCACCTATTCACCTAAGTTTAGACATATAATGGTACTGCCTTTTAATTTTACTCATTTCCTAGTAGCAGTCAACAAAAAACTAAAAGAAACATAGAAATGCTATAAGAATATAACGTGCAAGAGAGCAAAAAAGTTGCACCTCATTAACTATTCATTAATTTTTGCAGTTTTTTATAGACCGAATGGACGGTTAATCGATGAAAGGTAATAAGTTGCCCTTTATAAACGACAGAAAAAATGCCATATGGAGTAGGCGATTTTTCCATCAGATCCTCTCTATTTTGAAGGTCAATCAGATCTGGTATCAATCCTAATTTATTCGCCGCTACTTGAATGTTTTCTGTAGCTACTTCAACATAGGGGCATTGAAACGAACGCAAAATAGTTAGGTTTTGAAATTTCGCCAATCGTTCCTTCCAGTTATTAGGAAAGTAGGGCAAATCAATATTTTCTTGTAATGCAAACATTAATAATTCGAAATCATAAGGTGCTGTTGCAATACATTGAAATTGGTGCTGTAAAAATAAATCCTTGCTCGGTGTCCAGGATGTTTGATCATTCGATAGGACGACTACTCCTTTTTTCCCTCTCTTTTTGGCATCCTCTAAACATTTTTTCAGTAATTGTGTTCCGTAACCCTTGCCCACTGCACTCACCCAGAGACAATGAATAACTACAAAGCCATCAGCATAAACGACCCTCGACGAGTACTCCGCATCTGCATACTCAATAAAACCTACTTGTTTACCATTTTCAAGTAGCTGTATGTAGTGTAAACCTTTTTCAAATTGTTGATTGAGCCATTTGTTTTTGTTTAGATAGCCTGGCGAATTCTTTTTGCTCCGTAAACAGAAACTGCCCATTCCCTCTAACCATTCTCCGTTCATTTCAAGCATTTCTACCTGTGACATGGCATTTCCTCCAATAATGATTTCTGCTAATTTTACCATTATTGGTGAATGATTCAAATAGCGTTATCGTGAACGTGAATCGCCTTTTCTTAAGCTTACGCATATGATGCTAGTAATGACACATGTAAGGAGGAAAAACAATGGGGAGAAATAATAAACAAAACCAAGGCAATGAATCGATAGAAATTTACGCGGCTAAGCTATCTTATATTGGTACAGCCATTTCAACACTAGGGGATGGCTTACAGACCATTGCAGCTGGTCTTGTACTAGAAGCGCTCCAAAACGCGAACAATGATTCTTCTCAAAATAATAATGGCAACGGGAATGGCAATCAAACAGTGAAAATAGATAATATGCAGAAACAAATTGATTATTTAATTACTGAGCTTAAACAAATTAAAAAAATGTTAAAATAACCCTTTACATAAAGAAAAAGTGTTGAAGACGTTTTGCTTCAACACTACTGTTTTTTTTCCATTTTTTTCGGCGTCCCCTGTATTTCCATCAATTCAGAAACTGTTACAAATTGATAACCCTGTTTTTCCAGCTCAGGTAGAATCTGCTCCAGTGCTTTGACTGTTTGGGCTCGGTTTCCACCACCATCATGAAAGAGAACAATATTACCAGCCTTCACACCTTTCAGTACCGTATTAACGATACGATGGACTCCAGGGCTTTTCCAATCTAGCGTATCCAAATGCCAGGACCACATCACGACTTTATAGCCTTCCTTGGCAATTGCTTCAATCATTGCATCGGTATATTGTCCCTCGACCGGCCGGAATAATGTTGGCTGATAGCCCGTAATACCAACAATTACTTCATCGGTTTGTTGAATTTCTTTCATTAAGTTCGGCACATTTGTTTTTAAAGGGTGCGTAAATGTGTGATTGGCTAATTCATGCCCCTCTTCATACATTCTTGAAAGGAGTTCTGGATTTTTTTCTGCATTTTGACCGACAATAAAAAAGGTAGCTTTCGCATTATATTGCTCCAAGACATCGAGAATTTCTGCTGTATATTTACGATGCGGGCCATCATCAAAAGTTAAGGCAATGATTTTTTCATCTGTTTGGATTTCCCAAAGAATTTGTCCCGCTTCTTCATAATACTTTCTTCCTTTATTCTCAGAAGAACTCACTTTCATATAAAAAAATGACACGGTAATTAGACAAAGTGGTAGTAAAAACAGTAAAAGCTTTTTCACATTTTCACGTCCCCAAATAATTTTTTCGTACTTTATTATTTGAGGATTTCATAAAAAAATGCTTACGTTTCGCAAATTTGATGTTGTATATGATGTTCCAAATGTTGCACATAATCTTGAATAAGCGATGCTAGTGTCAAATGTTGCTGATTCATAACAATCGGTAGTTCTAACGATTTTTCAGGTATGTTTTCCAGCACATAGATGATTTTTTTGTTTAAGCTCGTCCATAGCTGTAAAATAGCTTCTATTGGCATTGCTTGATAACCCTGTAACTCGACCCATCGCACTTGGTCGTATGTAGTCACTACGTATGGTGAAGCCTTATACTGGATGTTTATTAGTCTTTCAAGATTAACTATAGCCGAATCACATAAATGACCAACTATTTCTTTTTTAGACCACTTTTTTTCCGCAGGTCGATGCGCTATTTCTTCTGCTGTCATCACATGAAATAATTCGGGCACTTTTATGATCCAATAATGTAATTGATCAATCGTCTTTTGCATGATGGTCACTCCCTACCTGATTAATCTGAACATAATAATCTAACAACGCAATGACATCTTGCACTCGTTTATACTCTTTTTCAATTTTAAAGGAAATCATTAAAACAGTGATCGTAAAGCTTAATACCGTTATTGACACAAGCTGGACAAGCGACAGCCCCACTAAGAACATGTTATTCATCGTCGCAGCAATGAACATCAATACGGACAGAATAACCCCACTTAACGTGATAAAAATAGGCTTATAACGCATAATTTCATCCGCCTGTAATTTTAAAATTCGGATGATATATTGAACCTCTTGAATTGTATATTGCTGTTGAAAAATAACAAAATAAGACCTATATACCTCATCGTTTAGCTTTTTATGAAGTATATTTTTATGAAACTTAAGCACAAATTGATCCCCAAAATCATTCGCCAGCGCTTTCTCAGGCTTTAATAGCTCATCTTTAATGTCAATGAAGGCGACCCTTAAACCTCCTCATCCGCTCATGATAAAAACAATTAGACCTTATACTATATGATAGAAAGATGGAGAAGTAGTACGTCAGAAAGTAAAGTTACTATTTTTTAGTGCTTTTCCGTTGCCAGCTTAGCCCAAACATGGTAGAAGCAAAGACAAAAACCGTCGTACAGAGCCACATTGCCAGTCCATTATAAGCACCTTTAGCAATAGTAATGTTCGCTAAAATGATAATTTGCATCATACAAATAGCGATATACAGCATGATGGTATACTTCATACTAGCACCTCCATTTGCGAAATTTTTTTAATTACCAAACGCAAAAACAAGATCCGTTTCACATACGATTTCTCCATCTACAGTCGCTATTCCTGTCCCTTTTCCTATTGCTCCCTTAACTCGTGTAATGGTCACCTCAAGGCGTAGTTGATCACCAGGTTTTACTTGTTTTTTAAAGCGACAATGATCAATACCTGCCAATAAACCTAAGCGTCCCTCATTCCCCTCCTTTGTTAGCATAATGACTGCACTGACTTGTGCTAGTGCTTCTACAATTAGCACACCAGGCATTACAGGGTAATGTGAAAAATGACCGTTAAAGAACTCCTCATTGATGGTCACATTTTTTAGCCCCACTGCTCGCTTTCCTTCCTCTAATTCCAACACACGATCTACTAAAAGAAATGGATAACGGTGTGGTAAAATTTCTTGAATTTGTTGACCAGTTAACATACGTAATCCCTCCACAGCTTTTTATAGCCTTATTCTAACACTAATTATTAGTAGTTGGTATTAAAAATAGAGTTTAAGGAAAAAAAGACAGTGCTACAACCAAAAATAGAAAACAAGCTGTGCCAAATGATACGATGCTCATTGCCGATTTATTCTCCTTTCGCCACTCTCTCACCCCGATAAGTATAAATGTTAAGCCTAATAAGGTGAAGGTAACAGGTAAAAACGTAAAGTCCTTTGTTACGAGACCATAAACGCTAATCATAATAATGACCACAGCAAATAGTAGTTGTAAGCCTAAAGATCTGCTCATTGCAATCACTCCCCCGTTAAATTACTTTTCTGAATATTTTTTCATTACTTTTTCAATATTTCTTTATCGACAGCCGCACTGTAGCTAGAATATAATATTCCATGCATTCACCCTAGAATGATTAGTTTATTAGAATAGGATGGTTTAGCATGTTATCTTTTATTGCAATAGTTCTTTTATTATTTTTAATTCCAGGTCCTGCTGTCATTATCACGATTACACAAACATTAAAAAGTGGTAAAAAGAATGGAATCTATACAGCTTTAGGCATTGGTCTTGGAGATTTAGTGCATACATTAGCGGCTGTTTTAGGTCTTTCTGCTATTTTAATGAAATCAGCCACTGCCTTTGAAGTGGTGAAATATATAGGGGTAGCCTACCTTGTGTATTTAGGTATTCAAATGCTCCTCACAAAACCAAAGAAAATCGAACAACCAACTGTGGAACAAAGCCCTGCTAGTACGTCATTCCGCCAAGGGTTTTTGGCAGAAATTTTAAACCCGAAGACGGCATTATTTTTCCTTGCCTTCCTACCACAATTTATTCAGCACAATGAACAATCTGTCACAAGCCAATTGCTAACGCTGGGGATTACATTTGTCGTAATGAGTGCCTTGTATACTATCCTACTAGCAATTATTACAAGCTTCATCGGTGAGAAAATCTTTACGAAAACGAGTGGTAGCTCACGTTGGCTTGAAAAGACAGTTGGCTTCGTTTATATCGGTCTCGGTGTCCGTTTAGCGTTACAGACACAAAGTAGATAATTTGAAGAAGAACACGATATGTGTTCTTCTTTTTTTGCAGGAAAATGAAGAATGTTAGCCAATACATACTAAAAAGGAGGGTTTAACTTGAATCAACGTCAAGAAAATTTATTTGAGCAATTAGCTCATTACCGTAGCGAGTTGCTCCACTTCCTAGAGCATGTGTGTGAAGAAGAGGCAAATATCATTCCAGCTGGTTTTCATAATAATATTCGCTGGAATTTGGGCCATCTCTATCTCGATCAATATTTATGGATAGAAGCATTAACAAAAGAAAAGGACGCGGAGCTAAACGTTTTCATGAAATGGTTTGGTTTTGGCACATCGCCGAATCATTTTGATAAAGAAACGCCAACCTTTGAGGAATTAAAAAAGTACTTGGCTCGGCAGCCTGACCAAGTCAAGGAACGATATGGTGAACGATTGGCTGAAGAATTTCCCCCTATTGACATGGGCATGCAAACCATTGAACAAGTACTGCTACGCACTATCTTTCATGAAGGGTTGCATTTCCAAGCGATTTTAACCATTCATCGATTCCTGAACTAATTCGGGTCTTTTGCTTCCTTATTCATAGCTAATTTTTAAGTTACCTTTATCAAATGCAAATCAAAATAAATTTAACCATTTTGTTGTGGTAGACAATTTCCACCTTTATTTATTTCTAAGGCTCGATATATTCTTGTCCGAACGTCTTCAACTTCTGACCAATAAACTTTGTTGCTGCATTTCTGAAGGTGCTCAAGCCCCCAATTGTGCCTCTGAATAATCTTGAGCGTTGACATTATGTACATAAAATAATTGATTACTTCTAAATCGTCATCATGATAATTTTTAAAATCAAGCATCTACACCCATTTTCTCGTAATCTATTATACCAATGATAGGATATTTATGTAAAATTCAGTAAGCTTATAGATTAAAATCAATCTATAAGCCTATATTTCATGTTATTGTTTCGGCGTATTGGCTGTCAGTGGATTAGCATTTGCAACTAATTGAACAGGTGTTGTCGTTTGCTGAAAGCTTTCCTTCTGTCCTTGGTTTGATTTCCCATAGCCTTTCATGGCTGCAAAAAGCGCCACACCTACAATGCCCCAAGTTAAAAATTTCACAGAATAACCTCCTTTCAGTTTTAGTATTAGATAACATAATCGGATTATACGCTACGGTATTTATACAAAAATTTTATTAAAAACAGAAGAATATTATGGTAAAATTGTATATGTGGCAATTTTTTATATATAGGAGGTTTATTACCATGAAGAAAATTTTCACAGGACTATGTATAACATCAATGTTATGGATGGCTTCACCGGCTGAAGCTGCCACGACTCAAATTAAAATTGACGATGTTGTAGTAAAAACGGATACAGCACCCGAGCAAAAAAACAATCGAACAATGGTACCTTTACGTGTAATCAGCGAAAACCTTGGTGCCCAAGTTGATTGGAAAGATTCGAAAATTACCCTATCGATGAATCAAACAACGGTTTCTTTAAATGTCAACAATCAAACAGTCATTAAAAATGGCAAAAAGGAGCAATTAGATGTAAAACCTTACATTAAAAATAACCGTACCTATGTACCGCTCCGCTTTATTGCCGAAACATTTGGCAGCCAAGTCGATTACAAGCAAGGAACAGTGTCTATTGCCACTAAACCATTGCTGATTGAAAATGAAAAAATAAAGGCCCTACAATATGAATACCATATGACAATGGGTGGTATCATTCAGGAGATAAAGGGCAATGCCTATCACAACGCTATTTATAAAATTTTCCAAGAAGAGAAAGGCGACAAAGTAGAAGCTCCAAAGGAATATTATTGGCACTTTAATTTAGATGAACCTGGGTCTTACTACAAGCTTGGCCAGTATGATTTTATGACTCATGACAATAATAGTATCAAGCAATTTGATATTTATTCATTAAACGGTCCTTTCCCAGAAGAACTACTAGAAGGCTATCCTAAGGTACTTCTACATGATGTTTCCGAAAATAGCTGGTATATCTTCTCAGAGCAAGCCGTGAATTCGATTCAACAGCTTATCAACAATGCATCAGAAAATGGCTTTAGTACCGTTATTAGTAATACAGTAGCTTAAATTTTTAATGCTTAACATATTCTGTATGAATTTGCGCAAACTATTCCTATCAACGTTTGCTCGATGGAGGTTTGTCACATGCAGAAATTACTGTTACTAAGTATTGTGCTACTTTTCCTGGCTGCCTGCTCCGCGGAACAAGCTCCGCCTAGTGAGGAAGCCGAAGCCAAAGAACAGACCGTCAATGCAGAGCCAAAAGAACATCAAAGTGTTTTGGTACTTGATGACTAATTGGAAAAGCGTGTTTTGATGAAATACCATCAAAACACGCTTCTATTTTGGACTATCTTTGTATAATCTGTATAAGATTACCACAAGTATCATCGAAAACTGCTATTGTGACATCCCCTGTTTTGGTCGGTGCAATAGTAAACTTTACACCCTTCTCCAGCAAACTCGCGTACTCTTTTTCTATATCTGCAACACCAAACATCGTTGCGGGAATCCCTTCTGCGAAAATCCTCTTTTGATAATCTTTTGCTGCAGGATGCTCATCTGGTTCGAGCAAAAGCTCGGTACCCTCTTGATCATTAGGCGCAACAAGCGTTAACCATCTATATTTACCTACAGGAACATCCTCCTTTTTTACAAACCCTAGCTTCTCCGTATAAAATGCCAGTGCCTTCGCCTGATCTTGTACAAATATACTGTTTACTATGATATTCAATATATTTTCCTCCTTGTCTTTGTGGTGTAGTGCCAGTGCCGTCTCTTACTTTACTCTACCCATCCTTTCAGCAAATCTTGAAGTGGTTCTTTATTGAAGATCATCACTCGATATTTTCCCTTACGTTGTGATGTGACGAGTCCTGCATTTTCTAACACTGAAAGATGTTTGGCAATCCCCTGTCTCGAAATAGAAAGTTCATACTTCATGAGAAGGCGAACCGTCAATTCATACAACGTCATCTCGTCACGTTCGGCTAGTTCGTCTAATATAAGTCTCCGTGTCGAATCCCCAAGTGCTTTAAAAATAGCGTCTTTATCCCAATTCATACATCGATTATATGCAACTATTTGGTTGCACGTCAATTAGAAGCAACTAATCAGTTGCATGTATAGGATAGGATGGAACGATTTGTTTTTGTGGGGATTGCTCTTACATTTTGGAGCGGGTTTTAGTTTTTTTGAGTGGTTGCCTTATTAGTTTGAGCGGGGATTACTCTTTTTTGAGCGCTTAACTCCTCGTTTGGAGCGGGGGCTTCTCTTTTTTGAGCGCTTCTCTCATTGTTTGGAGCGAGGGCTTCTCTTTTTCGAGCGCTTCTCTCATTGTTTGGAGCGGAGGCTTCTCTTTTTCGAGCGCTTCTCTCATCGTTTGGAGCGGGTTCCTTACTTTATTGAGCGCTTTTCCCATCATTTGGAGCGGGTTCCTTACTTTTTTAAGCGCTTCTCGCATTGTTTGGAGCGGGTTCTTCTCTTTTTCGAGCGCTTCTATCATAGTTTGGAGCGGAGGCTTCTCTTTTTCGAGCGCTTCTCCCTTCATTTGGAGCGGAGGCTTCTTGAGCGCTTTCTCCATCATTTGGAACGGGTACTATACTTATTGAGCTGTTTACACATTGCCAAACGTTCTTATCTCTTTAAATCAATACCTAATATTAATAAATAATTTATAGCAAACAAAAAAACTCCACTTTAAAAAAAGTTCAAAATTGAATTATTTTTTTGATTTAAGTATAGGTAATGCAAAACCACCCTACAACACTGAGAATCAAGGGTCTTTCCTGAAGTTTTGATAGCAAGTTTCATATTCATCTTTCATTAACAAACTTTTACAAGCCAATCCATTTTCATGATAAATCTCTTTATCAATTATTAATTGGATGCTTCTATTTGAATTTGGATAGCTGGGGTCATCATTTACTATGTACAGCGTATCCTCATCCAGCCATTCCATCGCAAAATTACTCTTAGCATCACTATAATAAACTGTTTTGACCTTACTTTTCTCCATATTATTTGTAATTTCAACCCATACATTTACACCACCTGCAGCTCCACCATATGGTTCGTAATAAGCATTAGCATCATACTTTTCTGTAGGGGATGTTACAGGTCCAGGTCCTTTTTGAATAAATTCTCTATCAATATTACTGAATGAAAAAAAGTACATTTTATATACAAAGATTGAAGATGTCAGAACAATGCCTAACAATGTTGCAATGAGCATTTTTTTAGGAAAAGCTTTCTTTGTAATGGTAGAAATCATTATGTTCGCACATAACATCAGAAATAAAATAATCGTAATAAATAATCCAAAAAAAATGAATATAGTCATCCCTCTTTTTTCATTAACATATCATTTCGCAAAACTCTTTTTAAAGTAAAGTAGCGAATCAAATGTTTTTGCTGTTATATTTTTTTACAACAGTTGCTAAAATGGCAATAATAAAAACGATAGCACTATTTATCATTAAATAATACCCAAGTTGCATGCCATAAAACAGCGCGAAAGGATCTCGAATAATTATTATTGCTAATGTTCCACCGAGCGCACCAAAAAAGATTGCTAGTAGTAATATTGTAAAAGCAGAAAAATAGAGATTCTTCTTTTTTCTGTATGAGATAAACCCAATAATATTTGCAATAACGATAAAAAAGCCCATTAGAATTATGAAGAAATAATCCATTTAGCTCTCCTTATATTTTTATTATAAAAACTATAGGTGGACAATTTTGCACCATTAGTTTAATAAGGGTCCACGAACCCTATTTATCCCATTCTTCTCTGACAAAAGCTATTGCACTTTCCATAGTTACGATATTTTTTTTGAGCCAACATTCCCCCATTTCTCTTACTAACGGGTGAATAAAACCAATTCTATTAACAATTTTTACATAATCTAACAATACATTTATAACGCTATCGTTTAATCCCAACTCTTGTAAATCTCGCACCAGTTCGATATCATCCTGAGAAACACCGCCATTACTTTTTATTAAATAATCAATTGGTGTTGAAGAATTAACCTGTTGTCTATACCATTCGTCGGAACTCATACCTGTTTTAGCTTTAAACATTTCTTCTTCTTTTGCTTGCCATTCCTCTATTGTCATTCCGTGTACTTCTTTAAATCGTTCTTCAGGCGTCGTACCGTATATTACTTTACTACCTCTTTTCTTAGATTGTTTTTTATCTTTAGTCATTCCACATCACCCTTTTCTACCAAAATGCGCAGCTAGCTCAATAAGGAAAACACCGCTTGTCGATGATACATATCAACATAACATAAAGGGGAATTCGATGATTTACTTAAAATTAATTTTAACATAAATATCCAATAAAATAATCACCTCAAGACTAACTAACGAGTTGATTTTTTCAAACATTATTATAAATAGCCGCTAATTCTCGCACCGCTTGAAACGGGAGCTTCTCTTTTTTGAGCGCTTTTCTCATCATTTGGAGCGGGTCCCCTTACTTTATCGAGCGCTTTTCCCATCATTTGGAGCGGGTCCCTTACTTTATCGAGCGCTTCTCTCATCGTTTGGAGCGGTTCCTTACTTTATCGAGCGCTTTTCTCATCGTTTGGAGCGGGTTCCTTACTTTATCGAGCGCTTCTCCCATCATTTGGAGCGGGTCCCTTACTTTTTTGAGCGATTTTCTCATCATTTGGAGCGGGTTCCTTACTTTTTTGAGCGATTTTCTCATCGTTTGGAGCGGGGTCCTTACATTATCGAGCGCTTTTCTCATCACTTGGAGCGGGTTCCTCTCTTTTTTGAGCGCTTCCCTTATTGTTTGGAGCGGATCCTTCACTTTTTTGAACACTTATCTCATCACTTAAAGGAGATCCATCACTTTTCCTGGACTCTTCCTCCTCACCTTCTTGGAAAAGGGTCCGACATTTTATTGAGCAGTTCAAAATAAAAAAGCTGTCCCAACCGTGTTATCGTTTCTGACAAGGTGTTGGGACAGCTGGTTTTATTTTACGATTAAGGCTGGACATTGTACACGTTTCATGACTTTATGGCTAACACTGCCAAGGACCATTTCCTGTAAGCTATTTAATCCTCTGCTACCGATGACCACAAGATCTACTTGTTGTTCATTGGCATAGCGTACAATTTCGGGACCAGAGTCTCCTTTTAAAAATGTTGTTTGATAAGAAATGTTTGCTTCTTGTAATGCCTGTTCAACTGGGGCGATTTTGCGCTGACGGGCTAGCTCCACGTTGTCGATAGTGCCAGCGATTAGCAGTTCATTCTTTATTTTATCTACATTCACCACATACACAATATCGATTGTGGAGGTTTCGGACAGCTTGGCTAATTTTATAGCTTCCTGTGCTGCTCGAAACGCATTATCAGAGCCATCTACTGTTAATAAAATACGCTGATACACGCTTACCTCCTAATGGTTGGTTGTGATGCCATTTAATTGATAATATAACGCTTGGCTTGCAGGATTTAAGCCTACTAGGTTTACATCAATTTGTTGTGCTTCTAGACGGGCTTTGACTTTCATGAGTGCTCCAACGGCCGATTCATCCCATAGATGACTACTTGATAAATCAATAGTAATACTGGAAGCTTTAATATGTTCAAATGCCTGCATAAAGCTTTTCGTTGAGGCAAAAAATAAGGGCCCTTCGATGATAAAGGTCGTACCTGCTTGCTGGATGGAAACCTTCGATACCTTCGCTACAAAGAAGAGGGCGCTTAAAATAACACCGATGACAACACCAATAGCTAAGTTATCGGTATATACAACAATGAGCACAGTAGCAATCATGACAAATGCATCTGCCCGAGGAGCTGTCACAATATAACGGAATGAATCCCAGTCAAATGTACCAATACTTACCATAATCATGATACCAACCAAAACCGGCATTGGAATATCTACCACTAAATCGCCAAGGACAATGATGAGGAACATTAAAAAGACCCCTGCCACTAGTGTTGATAGACGTCCTCGCCCTCCAGATTTAACATTAATGACTGATTGACCGATCATCGCACAGCCGGCCATGCCACCAAAAAAGCCATTGACAATATTGGCAATACCTTGCCCACGTGCTTCTCGGTTTTTATCACTTTTCGTACTTGTCATATCATCGACAATTTGCGAGGTTAACAGGGATTCTAGTAATCCAACGATAGAGAGAGCTAATGAATAAGGCAAAATAATTATTAGCGTTTCCATTGTAAATGGCACGTTTGGAATGAAGAATGACGGTAATGCACGCTCAATGGAACCTAAGTCTCCAATCGTTTTTAATTCCACACCTGTTGAGAAGGCCACAATTGTTAAGACAACGATAGCAATTAATGGTGCTGGGATTGCTTTGAAAAATCTAGGTACAATATACACGATCAACAATGTTATGCCAATAAATACATATGTCCAAAGCCCTTCTTTTAAAAAGTGAGGGACTTGTGCCATAAAAATTAAGATAGCCAGCGCATTGACAAAGCCAATCATAACGGCATTAGGTATAAAACGCATTAGCTTAGCAATACCTAGTACCCCAAATAACAATTGGAAAATACCTGTTAAAATCGTTGCTGCTAATAAATATTGAAGACCATGATCTTTTACAAGGCTCGTCATCACCAATGCCATCGCACCTGTAGCAGCGGAAATCATGGCCGGTCTTCCCCCTACAAAGGCGATGATGGTCGCGATACAAAATGAAGCATACAAACCTACCATCGGGTCAACGCCTGCAATAATAGAAAATGCGATGGCTTCGGGAATAAGTGCAAGGGCAACAACTATACCTGATAATAGATCAGCACGGACATTGCCAAACCATTGTTCTTTTAACGTTTGCATAAATAAACTCCCTTAGTTATAGTAGAATAAATCGTACCAAAAGATACCTATTTGGGACGAACAAGAAGTAGCATAACATACTCATTCCCGAAAAGGAATGATTTTGGGAGGATTAATGATGATTTACGGCTATAAGCGGCCAATAATTGGTGATGAATCAGGAGAACAACAGCTAGTAGATAGACAAGTAGATCAATTATTTGTAGAAGCACATCCCTTTGCGAAAAAAAGGCATGTCCTAGAGGATCTATTAATGACAATCCAACCAGGCGATGAAATTGTTGTTGAAAACCTAGTGGTGCTAGCAGACTCCTTTCATCAATTATTAGATGTCCTTCACGTCCTAGCAAAAGATCGTGTCAAGATTACGTTCCTAGATGAGCAGATTTCCAATACATCATTGCTCCAGCTAGATTTATTAGAGTCCGTCACCCTCTTTACTAATCTACAAACTCAGCTGAAGAGCCATGCCACAACATTTGGTCTGGTTGAAGCAAAAAAAGCGGGAAAAACGATTGGACGACCCAAAAAATCAGATGATAATTTACGAAAAGCATTTGCGATGTATCAAAGTAAAAATTATTCACTTATGGACATTAAAAATGAAACAGGTATAAGTAAATCTACCTTATACCGCTATATAGATGAAGTGAATAAAGGTCATCATGATAACTAAAAAACAGCAAGTGAGCGTTCGCTGCTCAAACTTGCTGTTTTTTTATATTGGTAATATCGTAGAAGATTTAATTTCACGTAAGGATAAGTTCGTTTGAATTCTAGAAATCCCGAGCTTATTTAATTTTCGAATAAATAAATCCAATTCCTTGCGATCTCGTATAACAACCTTCAACAGATAATCATAGGCACCTGTTAAACAATGACATTCTAATATTTCGGTCATTGTTTTCAAGCTGTTCTCCAATTCCTCTAGTTCCTTTGCTTGATGAATATTTGTACTCATAAAAACATAGCAAAGTAAATCAAAACCTAATTTCTCCTGATTTAAAATCGCGACTTGCTGATCGATATATCCTTCATTTTCTAAACGTTTGACCCTCGTATGTGTTGCTGGCGGGGATAGATTGACTCGTCTAGCCAATTCTGCATTACTGAGTTGAACCTCTCTCTGCAAAATATCTAATAATTGAAGGTCCACGCTATCTAACGCCTTATTTTTAATCTCCTCCACAATTTTCCCCCTTTCGATAATTTCTTACAACTGACATATAACGCTTAATTACAGAAGATTTTTTTGTAAAAACTTCAATAACTTTTAATTATTTTGAATTTACTCAATTCAACAAAATATTATACAGCTAAACATCCGATAATGCTATGATTCTTAGTATACATATTATTGAAAGGAGTGTTACATGCCTTGATTAAGTTTTATATGGGCTTAATGCTCATCACGAGTCTACTTTGGGGAGGAAATTTTGTCGTGGCTAAAACGCTTGTCGCACACGCTTCTCCTATGACATTAACCACAGCAAGATGGTTAATAGCAGTCGTCGTCCTTGTACCATTCGTCTGGTGGAAAGAAAAGAAATTAGTGCCTGCAAAACAAGCTCTTGTGCCCTTATTCTTAATGGGCATAACAGGTGTGGCCTTATTTAATATTTTTCAATTTTTAGCGTTAGAACGGACAACATCCACTAATGCAGGTCTAATTTCAACGATGAATACAATTTCAATTGCCCTCTTTTCGTTTGTTTTGCTAAAAGAAAAAATAAATAGCATGCAGCTTGTGGCAATGACAATCTCTTTATTCGGTGTGGTTCTTGTTCTTTCGAAAGGAGAATGGCAGCTATTACTGGATTTCCAATTGAATACTGGGGACTTATGGATGGTTGCAGCCGTCTGTGTATGGGGACTTTATTCGGTTTGTAGTAAATGGGCTATGAAAACTACTTCTCCGTTAATGGCGACATTATACGCAGGTATATTCGGTGTGCTCATGCTTGTACCGTTTACAAGGATGGATTTTACCATCTCTAATATGGATTCGGCTTTCATTCTTTCACTCCTCTATACAGGCATTATCTCTACTGTTTTGTGTATGGTATTTTGGAATATTGGGGTACAGAATTTAGGGGCAACAGCCTCTGGTATTTTTTTAAACTTTAATCCTATTTTCACGGCCCTGCTTGCCTTTTTGTTTATCGGAGAAAAGCTGTCTTGGTTGCAAGGGGCTGGAGGACTGATCGTTATTATCGGCTGCTATTTATTCACTCATTTTAAAACAAAAATACCACAGGCTTCTCCGGTATAACATAAAGAACTCTTATTCAACTAACTGGTGTTAGTTGAATAAGATATCATCATTATATATCCAACCAACTTTCAAATTCAGTCGCATCTTCTAGGTTAAAATAATACTTTGCATATTCTAACAAATTCTTCCGTGTCAATCTTGAAAGAGATAGAAATCAACTACGTTCACCAAAACGTTCCTGCTGAATAAAGGTAAGCTTCTATCAATTAAAAATTAGTCATTTTTAACATAAAAAACCAGCTATTCCTTCTTGAGAATAGCTGATTCTTTATGGTTGAATGACTTTAACAAGCACTCCACCGTAACCTATGTAGTTTTTACATATTTTGTGGTGGAATGATACCCATTACAAGTAAGATAAAGAAAACCAATCCAATAAGGAAAAATAGCAGAGACGCCAAAAAGGTCGGACCAAGTCGAACCTGGAACCGTTCTCGCTCATGAATGATACCTGTTTGTGCACTCACTTGGGATGCAAAAAGTCTAGACATAGCTCCACCACTGCTAGAAAAGTAGAATATCCCTAGAGTAAAGGCAACACCAGTGAAAAACATCACTTCAATAAATCGTACCGAGAACATAGTGGCAATCCAATACGTCAACACTATTTCTACAATCCATGCAATGACCATAATAATGACGTGTTTCCTACGCATTCTAATGGCTCCCTTCCCCTTTAATTACTACATCTACGTCGTATATATGGGGGAAGTTTCGTTTTTTCTGAATTTATTGTCATTTCTATCGGTCTTTTTCGATATTTAAATGCCATCCTCTAATTGTATTCGTTTCTGTTGAATGATTTCACCTTCTTGCTGAATTGTAGTTTTCCTTCTTCATCAAAAATAAAAGTACTTGGATAATTCATCACTACAGAGCTTTTTTTGTAGTATCCCCTCTTTGTCTATAAAAATCGGATACTACGGCCTTCGCAAGACTATCATAGGCTGTGGCATTAATTGCGTTGATAGAATACCTCTAAATTAGGTACTCTCCTGTTGACATGGGCCACACCGCAATACCCAAGAATTAACATTTTCCCCATTTTCGATGATTGGTCCAATTGTGTTAAAGCTGTCTCATAATTAATTTATTTCGTACCATCCTCTAGTGATTCATAACCATAATAAAAATTATAAAAATAGCCCCAACCGTGAAAGGAGGGGCCACTAATTTACGTGAACAACTTTTTATTTTTATAAGCTATGAGGCTAACGACAAGTAGCATCATGGAAGACACGACAAAAACCATTCTTACTCCATACCATTCCGATAAGATGCCCAAAATGAACGAAGAAATGCCAAATACCCCAGTAACAATGACATTTAAAGAGGTATAAACGGTTGGTAATTTTTCCTTGGTGACACTTATTTGAACGATGGTCTGTTGTGGGATGTTTTTTAATTGTCCACAAATGCCAATCATAAACGAGCAAAGTAACGCCAAAAGTGCTGTCGGACTAAAGGCAAAGAACAATGTGAAAATAGCTGATAACAAAGCACCTCCACAAATGAACACTGCTTTTTTACGATCGACAACTGAAGTCCATTTTAGACATATCATACTCCCTATAATCATCCCAATGAAAAAAATGCCATTGAGATAACCCCACCATTGAGAGGAAACCTGCAAAGCCTCCTCAACAAAGACAAGCAAAATAGCTGCGACCCACGCTGCACCTGCAATAGATTCTAGTAAATCCATACGTGCCGCTATTTTTAGCACAGGGCTTTGCAGAATGGTTTGCCAGCCTTCGACTAGTAATTGCCGCTTTTTTGTCTGCTGACTTTGTTTCCAAGGGACATCTGGTAAACGATTTAAAAGAACTGTTGCCAAGAAAAAAAGAATGACAACAACCCATAAAAGTTGAGATGGAGTAAAAAGAATAAGCAAGGAACTTCCAACGAACCAAGAACCCACTTGAATGGATTGAATAACCGATTCAGCTATACTATTTGCTCGCAACAAATCCTTTTCCTCCACATAATGAGGTAACAAGGATTGACGAATGGGATTGGCACACCCATCCAGTAAGGCAATTATCGCAATCATGACATAAATATAGACAACGATTGGCTTAGCACCTACCCATTCTACATAGGATGCAAGACCAACGAGGACAGCTGTTTTACAGCCTTGAGAAATAGTTAGCAAACGATTCAAAGGACACTTCGTAGTAAAGATTGGTGTCAGTAGGCTTGAAATCAACATACTGGAAGTAATAATAAATGGCACCAATGCCGTTGAAATAGCGGAATTGGTTAGACGATAAATGATACTAATAACACTTACGATATAGAGGATATCTCCTATATCCGCAAGAGATTGACCTGTCAGTAAAATTGAAAAAGAACGGTTTTTTTTATTCACTTTTTATCCCCCATAAAAAAATTTTAGCTTTATATGGGGATGTTTAAATTGGACCGTTTTGCATTGGCTAACTCCTTTATATGCCTATTTGAAAAAATAATGGGGGACGTTATTTTTTCATTTATAGGTGACTTGATATCATTTCAAGAAAATTCGAAAGTATTGATCTTATTTTAACATCACTTCCCATTTGATTCCAGAACACAAAAAGACCAGGAGCTCTTCAAATATTTAGAGTCCTGGTCTTTTTGTGAAAAGTGAAACTTACTAGGTTGCTTTAGTTTTTTGTATTCTACTATTACATTAGTCGTACCAGCTTTGCAAAGGTTACAGGTTTCTCGAAAGAATTTAAAAAAATGTTAATCATCCTGTTTACCATTTTCCTGTTAGACGTTGTACCGTTTTAAGTTTAGCCCGTTCAAACACTAATTGATCAATACAAATACAGCAGAGCGGGAGGTATAACTAGACTCCTTACCTCTTACGCAAAGCATTGAACAATAGGAAAAGAATAAGAAAAAGGCCGATTACTACTAAAGCTTTAAATAAATTGTGGGCAATGTTGAATTGATGATACGTATACTCTCCGTCTCTAATGGCTTTCAGGTAGGTCCCTTTGTCAACCTGTACCGCAATGGCAATCTCCTTATCTATCCCCTTTATAGAAAAATATTTTGTTCCTTTTGGATAAGCATTTGAAAAATTCCCTCCATATTCCTTCATATCTGAATACTTCGTGACCGTTCCAATTTTATTTTCAATCGTTGTTACTTTTTCATCAGTCACTTCATACATATAACCATCCCAAACAACAAAGGGATAAACCCAGCTTGTTGCAACAGCGTTGGCAGGTATTATTATCATTATTAATAAGCAGAAGGAAACCATACGTAAATAAGGCTTCATGCATATCCCCCTTTCCATCATTTTACTTATTAGACTGACAATTGAAGAAAACGTTACATTTTTTTGATTTGACTTCTTTTTCATTGGATGCTAAATTTACTAAAGCAGTAATTTACTAAATTACTAAATCTTCATGACGAGGAGTTCGGAAAATGAAAATCCCAACACATTTAAAACATAAACCTGTTATCGTTGCTGAAAACTACGCTAATATTGACGGGCGTACGGCTTATCAAACAGATGCTCAAGGGCTTTCTCTTGGCTTGGCGCAATGGAATGATCGAGGAAAGGTTGATATTTCTGCGAAGGTTTGGCGACATACTGGTGGCAAATGGTCGCGTCAATCAGAGGAGCTTCCATTGCATCGTGTTCTTGACCTGGCTATTTTAGTATGTGAAACACAACTTTATTTTAAGGAGGCGTATCGTCACGAGCATCTATATGATGAAGAAAACCCTATTATTAATCGTGTAGGCTTACAAGGAGACGCTATGACTGTAGAGGTTTGTACAGAAAATGAACAAATTAAAGAGGATATACAGCTTTTTCAACAGGCATTAAATAATGATGGTGAGCTGATTGGTGAGCGCCTTCGCACACTATCCCGAATCTTAAAAGAAATGGGTTATTAAAACTCAAGAGGAACTTTAAAATGAATGAACAAATGTTACAGGATGATACAAAACTGAGAAAAGCTTTTTTTAATTTTTTAATTCCCGTTATGTTAGCGAATGTGCTACAGTCGGTTGGTCAAGTTTTTGCCATGTTTTTAGTTGGTCGCAATTTAGGAGTCGATGCGCTCGCTGCCATTTCTGCATTTTTCCCATTCTTCTTCTTTTTAATGGCTTTTGCGATAGGTATTGGGTCAGGTAGCTCGATTTTAGTTGGGCAAACATTTGGCGCTGGCCAACAAGAGAAAATGAAGGAAGTCGTTGGGGTAACCTTAGCCTTTACAACCATTTTATCCATTGTCGTGGCAATCTTTGGTGGCTTCTTTATTGAATGGATATTACGCTTTATGCAAACACCAGCTAATATTTTAGACATGAGTATAAGCTATGCACAAATTTTATTCTTCACTTTACCAATTATGTTTTGGTATATGGTGTATACAACCTTTATGCGTGGCGTCGGTGATTCGAAAACACCATTTTTATTTTTAGTCATCAGTGTCGTGTTAAATATCGCCTTCCTTCCACCGCTACTTTTCGGATGGTTTGGCTTGCCAGCATTCGGCTTAAATGGCGCTGCCTATGCTTCTGTGTTATCCAACCTTGTAACGATGATCTTGTTACTGGCTTATTTGCATAAGACAAAGCATTTACTGCGTTTAGACAAATCGATCTTACAGCATTTTAAATTAAAGAAAGATATTTTAGCTTCCCTCTTAAAGCTCGCGATTCCATCAAGCATTAGTATGGTTGCCATCTCTGTTGCGGAAATTGCTGTTATTGGGTTTGTCAACGTCTATGGTTCTGATGCCACTGCCGCTTATGGCGTGGTCAATCAGGTAGCTAGCTATGCACAAGTACCTGCAATGAGTATTGCCATTGCTACTTCTGTCTTCGTGGCACAGGCATTAGGTGCGAATTCTACCGAAATGATCAAAAAAATTCGTCAAATGGGTGTGCGTATTAATTATCTTCTAGGTGGCGCCATCATTATTTTGATGTATCTCTTTGCAGAGCCGATTTTGGCTTTCTTTATTGATTCACATGATACGGTGCTCATCGCCAAGGATTATTTATATATCGCCTTTTGGAGCTACTTAATTTTCGGACATACACAAACTGTTTCTGCTACGATGCGTGCTACTGGTGTGGTGTTATGGCCAACTATCTTTTTAGTTATTACGATTTGGGTAGTTCAAGTGCCTTTAGCATTCCTACTATCCCACCATACGTCACTGGCATTAAATGGTGTTTGGTTAGCCTATCCAATTACCTTCTGCGTACATTTCATCATGCAATATGCGTACTTCAAGTTAGGCTGGCAAAAACGAACATTAAAAGCTATGCTAAGCGAATAACATCTTTTTAAACCAACAAAATGACCAGGTACTCAACAATTGAGCCCTGGTCATTTTGTGAAAAGTGAATGTTACTATATTGCTTTAGTTTTTTGTATTCTACTAATAGAGTAGTCGCTTGATGTTTCAAAAGGTTACAAAAAACTAAAAAAATTTTTCTAGTTTTTTTCTTCTAGTACTACTAACCACAATAAGGCGATAAAAACAGAAAAACTGACTAGCATGAAGAAGGTGTTAAGATTAAAATATTGATTGTTAACATGAATCGTTAGCCCCGACGTGATATCCAATAAATATTGTTGATCTGCATACCCGTATTGCTTTATCAACGCCTTCTCTATTACCCCTCGATAATTAGCAAGCTCCATTCTTTGATACATAATGCCAGCAATAATATGAAGAGATGTGAAAAGGAGCCCAATGATAACCACCTGTTTTGTTAGCTTATAATAGCGAAAAATCCTTTGCCATAACAAAACCATAATGATAAATAATGGAACGACGATCATAAGGAGCAGCAAGGCAGGATTCCCATTGCCAGAGGAACTGCCTGGTGTTGCCGTCATTAAATGAATGCCCATGAATAGTACCAATACTATTAACTGAACAGCGAGTAAAACTAGTTTTGTAGCCTTCAATACATCTCCCCCTGTACCAAACATACCGAAATGAATTTTGAAGAAAAAGTTATCCAGTGACCCCCTTCATTTTTTTGCCATCTTCTACAAACCTAATACTATAAAAAAGCCGTCTTTTGTCTAAGCTAACAATATCAATATAAAATACAATGTCAAAGCTATTCGAGTGGAGAAACGATGAAAATATATATCAAATTGTTAACGATTATTGGATTGACGACCTTACTCGCTGGGTGCTTGGATATGACCGAACCACAAAGAATGTACTATATCAATGCAGTAGGCGTAGATTTTGAAGATAATGAGTACGTAGTGTATTTACAAATCATTAATTTTGCTGACGTTGCAAAATCTATTCAAACCAGTACAGATGTAGCGCCTGCTGAAGTGGGGCGTGCCACAGGAAAAACAATAGAAGAAGCTATTTATAAATTGTATCGTTCGTTGGATCAGGAGGTTTTTTGGGGTCATATGCGCTATTTAGTTTTTTCAGAGCGGGTTATGGAAAATGAACATATTATTCCTGTTATTGATACATTTATCCGTTTTCGGGATACAAGATACCAAATTTGGGTGTACTGTACAAAAAATCCTGTTAATGAAGTGCTGCTTGTCACACCCATCCTAAGAAATTCGCTATCCTCATCTAAATTAAGTAACCCCATCAATCCAACTGAACAGGAAACCTTTATTGAGCCGAAAGATTTAAGAGATATTATCATCGGGTTAAATGAACCAAGTCATGAAGTAACCATCCCCTATGTGTCCATTAAAGAAGATTGGCAAACAGCTGAAGAACAGTTAGAGGAAACTTATTTTTCAGGGGTCGGAATTCTCTCGAAAGACGGCTTTAAAGGCTTTTTGCAGGACAATGCGGCAAGAGGCAATCAATGGATGCATAATAGAACAAAAAGAGGTGAAATCACTGTTCAAATAAACGCAAATAGTGACGAAGCATTAACAGCTAGTATAGAAAAGATTCATATCGATGTGAAACCACTTGTCAAAAAAGAGATTGTGACATTTGAGGTTGAACTAAAAATCAATGCAACAATCAATGGATTTAGAGGAAAAATATCCGAACAAGAACTGAAACATCAAATTTCGACAGAGATCAAAAAAGAAATCCAACAAACTTTTCATGAGGGCTTAACATTGGATGTTGATATCTTTCGTTTGTCTGAGTTTCTGTATCGAGACAATGTAAAGACATGGAAAAGGCTTGAGAAGGATGGGAAAATTCCATTAGATGAGCATTCTATTAGTAAAATTAATGTGGAAGTAGCAAAAATCAATCCGGGTCGAAAAACATTTAGTGAGACTATACAAGAATAAAGGACAAGGCCATGCGACCCTGTCCTTTTTGTGTGTGAGTTTATATGTGCATGCAGACAGGATCTAGTTCTAAATTTGCACCTTTTCCCACATAACCATATACTAAATACGAATATTTTTAGTATAAAATATGCCTTTTTTGTAGGAAATTCACTATTATTCCTATGCAGTAATCACTTTTAAAATCGGAGGTAACTGTCATGTATAAAACAATTACTTTTGCAGTTGATACGAAATATAACGATCCAATACAAGAAACTTTTACGTTTGAGCAATTAGGGATTGATGAACAATTATCGGACATTGAAATGAAAAAACAAATTGATTATATATTTAAGAATTGGGTCAGTGATCGACTCAATATTTCCCATAGTATTGTGATAGAAACCGAGACTGAATGACTATCCTCTAACTAGGCGTCTTCCAAATTCATAACTTCTGCATGCAAGCTATTGGCAAACTCATGGATTTGTTCCATTGTGACGATAAGGAGAAATTAAGGAAGAGCTTGTGTATAACATTGTGTACTCACAAGCTCTCTTTCCTTTACAAGATTTTGCTCGCAAACAATTCCGCTTCTATTCCTTTCATGATGTCAAAAGCCCCATTTGATTGATTTGAGCAAATAACCACCTTGACTGAGCTGTCTGGATAAAATGCTGAGTGAAAGCAAACTCCCGGATCGTACCCCATAACATGATATTTTATAATAGCACGTTCACTATTACGCTTAATCCATACACCATACCCATAACAATCGCTTTCATTAATTTCAATATGAGGCGAAAGTAAAAGCTTTGTTAAATCTTCACTTAAAAGTTCAAAGTTCATGAGCGCATGCCAAAATGTCGCCATGTCTGTTGCTGTTACAAATGCTCCCCCATCAGAACCTCCCTTTACCGGTAATGAGTAAATATTTGTTTTCCACGAACCGTCTGGATTGTCTAAGTATCCTAATGCCGTATTAGCTGGAAGAGAATCTAATGAGAAATAGCCAGATTCCGTCATATTTAATTGATTAAATATATTTTGTTGAATGTAATCAGAGAAAACCATTCCTGATCTACGCTCAACAATTAATCCTAATAAAATATATCCAGCATTGTTGTAATGAAATCTTTCACCTACTTCATTTTTCATAGGCTTATTCTGAAATAAAGGTAGGAAATCACTCAATTCTCGAAGTTGATACATTGGATTTTCAACCCATAATGCTTCAAAATCCTCCATTTCTTCCTCATCAAAATAATCCGGTATCCCCGAAGTATGGGTTAGTAGATGATGAATGGTAACTTTTGCATCAAAATTTTTAACATCATGATGTAGACATTCACTTAATCTCGTGTCAAAAGAAAGCATTCCTTTTTCAATAAGCTGACAAATAGCGATTGCCGTAAAAATTTTACAACCAGAGGCAATCCCAAAACGAGTGTTTGCGTGATTTTTGATTTGTTCTGAGCGATTAGCATAGCCAAAACTTTGATTGAGCAAAGCAACCTTCTCTTGATTTTCCACCAGTACCGTACCCGAGAATTCATTCTTCTGGTGAATTTCCATAACGATGTTTTGTAATTTTGTCTGCATAAATTTCCTCCTTATTCCTTAAATTTCAAAAAGCAACCCCTATTAAAACAATAGCCATTTACTTGCATTTTCACAAGTCTATTTAGTTTCCTACAGCTTAATTTATCGTGCAGATTCGCATAATCATGTAAGGTAAGGGAACAATAAGAAAAAAGAGGATGTGTCATCGTGGATTTCCTACATAGTCAAGAATCACTTACTGCCATTCAATGGATACTTCGTGCCATTGTCGCCTTTTTCTTCTTACTCTTTGCTACAAAAGTTATGGGGCAGCGTTCTATTTCCCAGCTAAGATTATTGGACTTTGCTATGGCCATTACGCTTGGGAATATTATTGCCCATCCCTTATCTGATGAAGGATTAGGAATGAAGGGTTCCATGATCACCATGGCAGTTTTAGTTTTTTTATACCTCATAGGTGTTTATTTGAGCCTAAAATGGATATCGTTTCGACATTTTATTGACTCTCCTCCCATTGCACTAATTAAAAATGGAGAAATTATTAATAACAACTTACGGAAGGCTAGGATTTCTGTTGATTTTCTTTTATCTGAATTAAGAAAGGAAAAAATCGAAGAGATTCAAAATGTAGCGCTGGCATTATGGGAACCAGATGGATCGATTTCTTGCTTTTTAAACACACAATATCAAGCACCCACGCGAGCTGATTTGAAATTACAACCTGAACCCTTTTTTCTACCAAAAATCCTTATTAAAGAAGGAAAGATTGATTACCATGAATTAGATCAAACAACAATTACTGAAGATTGGTTAACAGATCAATTAACGTCAACTTATCAAGTTGATTTAAAGGATGTCCTATTAGCTACAATTGATCAACATAATAAATTACATGTATTTCTTTATTAATATACGTTGTGTAAAGCTTTACACCTTCTATTCCGCTGGATGAACCATTCTATTACGACTAAATTAGGCACCCAACATAGCCAGGCAATGATAGCATAGCTAGTTTCAAAATGATCAAAGCCAAATACTACCGTGAATAAAGGGAGCCATATTCGTAATGTCACCGCTGCAAAAGTTAAGGCATAATTTCTTAGCATCCATTTTTGATGTTCCTGAATGTTTCTTTGTTTAATTTTTGTCAGTGCAAGACATACCGTGATTAACCAAGATATTGATAATATAGCAAAGCCTAGCTGCGCTAACCATCCCCCTGTGGCGTAATAGGCTAGATAAAGGCCAGCAACCCCACCAAATAAAATACTGACGATATAAATCGTCCCCCATCTTCTATGACGCTGCACATTTTTCTCTCTTATCTTTGAAGATAGTGTAATTGGGCCGATTACTAAGGCGAATACACTAAAAAGAATATGTATATATAGCATGATATACCACATTGAATTCAGAGAAGCATTGAACATACGCTTTAATTGAACAAAGCCTGCTTGTTGTGCATCGAATAGAAAATATTGAATGATTGAATAGCCCGCTATAAAAAATGCCAGAATGCTGATCATCCACATGTTCTTTTTCATATTTGTAGCTCCTTTCATTCCTAGCGTACCATTGAAATGAATGACTTTTTTACATAAACAAACAAGTGGTTGTACAAAGTAAACAAGTGGGCAATTTTCACATGTGAGCTATTCACAACAATTCATTAGACAGGTAAAACGTTCGACACCTGGATATTTTTCTCCTAAGCTGGTAATTTGAAAGCCTATATTTTTATAAAAATTCACAGCATCTTGATCTGTTTCAGCACAAATTGAAGAAAATGAATAGCGATCTCTAATATACTGGACCATTTCACGGCCAATTCCTTTGTCACGATAAGCTGGGGATACGGCAATATGTTTCAGTTCACATTGTTTTTGGTCTATTTTTGCTATTCCTATACATCCAACAATATTTTCTTCAATGAAATAGCCATATAGCACTCTTTCGGGACATTCGATATAAAGACGATATTCGCTATCCACTTTTTTTGTGGCATAGAATAATAATGTTTTTACTTCTGGTTGAATGGTCTTTGATTGAATAACTTTCATAGAATTTCTCCTTTCTTGTGATTGTCAAATACTTGACCTATACTATAGATGTTAAAGGAAAATTTAGGAGGAAGTAGTATGCTCGTAAAAGGATATCAATTTAAGCTACCGCTATTTTACTGGTTACTTTTAATACCAACCTTTTTACTGATAAGTTACAAAGCATTATTTTTTGATTGGCATATACAAAATTTTTCATTTAATGAATTAGAGGATTTCGGTCGATATGTACTGGTACTAGTAACAAGCTTAATTGAGGCATTTATTTACGTACTTATTATCCGACTGATTGTGTATTTGCTTCAAAAAGTATTTAACAAGACATAAAAGCCTATACGACTCTCCTAGTTTATCATCTGATTCCATGTTATGATTTCCACATCATCCACGCGCACTTTGCCTAAGCTTAAAATATGTGGAATATATGCAAACAGCCCAAAGTTCTTGCCTTTTTCTTTCTCCGTTATAAAATAGTCAATGGTTGCAGTTGGCAGTTGTGTCAGCTCTCTATAATCATCCGTCATCAATATTTTTATATCCTCTGCCGCTATTTCTCCCGCTGGCCCTTGATAGTTGTCTTTTGAATATAGGTATATGACATTTTGAATAGGCGCTAGTTTTTGTATTGGAATTCGATAAAACGTTAAGTTTTCTTTGATGTCAATTTCTAGCTTAGTTAACAAGCTATAGACGTGAAAAGGGTGGATTGGTAAGAAATGTACAACATCGTTCCACAAGCAGTTTAAGTGAGGGATTTTCCTCGTTAACAGTTTCATTCGCTCGGGATGATCAGAATACTCTCTTGTGTATCGTTCATATAAATGCGGGGATATTTCTCTAAGCTGATGTAATGGTATCAGCTCTTGACCGACCATTTCTCGCGGAACCATATGATATAAATATCTCTTCATAAAAAACACCTCCGACCTTATAATTCTTCATACATTTGGAAAATCCTCTATATGATACAATAAAATGTAAAAAAGAAAGGAGTGTCATCATGGGTTTATTATTTGTCATTCTTATCATTGCTGGAATTATTGCGATCTATGATTCCATTAGACAAGTTAATAAAAATATTTTGGCGCAAACTGAAGAAATAAAACGGTTACGGGAGGAGATACAGGAAAGCAAAAAAATTAAGACCACTTCTGCAAAGTGATCTTGCGTACTAATTACTTTTTGGATCATTAATTGAATTAGCTAGATCAAGAAGCACATCTACTGATACCTGATCTGCGACATCACTGTCAATACTGAAGACATACTGCCAATGATCTCTTTCAAACACCAACAAATGAAAACCAATTCGCGGATTTTCAATATAGGCTGCCTCCCTGCCATTCTTTAAAAGAAAGACATCGGTCACATACTTTTCAAAAGGCATTTTATCCTGAACAGGTCGAATATCAATTTTAAAATGATTTTGTGGCAATTGATCATTCATCATTACTATTTCCAGATTAGTATGGCCATTCATTTGATTAAATCGTCCAATGCGGTGTATAAAACTAATTGGTGGAACCTTTAAAGGTAGCTTCAGCTCTGTTTTATTATACTGTTCGAACTCTTTTAAAGCAGCCTCTACCGTTTTATAGCCGATTGTAGGCAGAAACTCTTCAAGAGGTTGTGGAGAATCACTTTCATTGGCATAAACGTAGTCCGCTGTGGCAATATACAGACATCCAACAAATAGCAGTAGTCCTATAAGCATACGCCTGTTTCTTGACACCTCATACGCTATTGTTTTATTCGTGCAGGAACTTGAATAAGCACATATTGCTTCGTCCACATTTCTGTCGTGATAATCGTCCGTTCTTCATTTTTTTCGAAAAATAACCCGCTCCCTTCCTTCTCAAGAAATACCCAACCCTCATTCTCCATCAGTTGTTGAATATCCGCATCAACCTTTTGTATGCCCATAGTGGAAATCGCTGTGATGTACCAAGTAGCATTATGATCTTTAGAAAGTTCTACTAAATCATTCGATGACGTATTTATTTTTCGAATAGCTTCCTTCTGTGTAATAGAGTCTATGGGCAGTGACGGATAATAGATCTTATTACTAAAGATAATGATTGCACCAACTGAAAGTAGCGCAACCAGTATACCCAACTTTTTCATCTTGTCACCTTCCCAAAAAGTTATTCTAAACTAATTAAAATTCCATATTATATGATATAATTGTAATTAATGTAAATTCTAGCGAAAGAAGCTGATTCAATTGAAGATGAAAATATGGTGGTTACTAAATATCGTTTGGCTCATTATTTTTGCTGCTGGCGCAGTTTTTATTGGCGTGAGGAAAGTCGATGGAGCAGGAGCCGTTCAAACGCCTGAAATCAAAATGCTGTCATTCGGTATTTTAGCCGTAGTATTCCTGTTTGTTATACTTTTCCAACTCATGCAACTGGCCATTATTCATTTTATGGATAAAAAAAGAATCCAATAAGCTCTTATCTACATAAGCCCTTTGTGAGACCTATCGTTCAAACGGGGCTTTTTTCTTTTCTTCCATAAAACAAAACCAACGACCATAGTAAAGAATAAAAGGAATCCTAAAAGTATGACTGTCAATGGATCGATAATAAAAAAATAGCTATCTGTTAGTTGATAGTTTGCACTGCCTAATTGCATTTAGAACCCTCCTCCAGTATCATCCTACATCAATCTCAACAATCGTAGTCATTTTTCATATTTTACCCTATTAAGTAAATAAACTGTATACTATGTTATAATCTGGTTTAATAAGATTTACTATGGGGTGATAAAATGATCATTCGAAAGGCTACCTTGAAGGATGCAACGGGCATTGGGAAAGTCCATGTGGATAGTTGGCGGACTACCTATAAACATATCGTGCCAGATGACTATTTAAATAATTTATCCTATGAACAAAGAACAGAATTATGGGCACAACAGCTTGCAGATAGTAATAAGTATATAGTTGTCGCAGAAAATGACTTGGGTGACATCATTGGCTTTGCATCTGCGAGTAAAAGAGACACCAATCCCCTTCCAAATTCAAATTATGTAGAAACGCTCTATCTATTAGAAGAGTACCAAGGAAAAGGAATTGGAAAGCAATTATTGAAAGATTTATTCGTCTATTTCCGTCTGAAAAATGATCAAACTATATTTGTAGAAGTACTCGCTGAAAATAATACTAAATATTTCTACGAACATTTTGGTGCAACGCTCAATACATCCCTGCAGGTTACTATTGGTGGGAAAGTTTTAGAAGAATTAGTTTATGAGTGGAATGATATAAATAAGGTTGTCGCATTACTTTCTGATTAATTAGATGAAGACTACCCTTATGGAGTAGTCTTTTTCTCAACTATTTAGATACTGATTCAGACCACTTTTTAGTTAAAATTTGTTTGTTGGTTGTTGTTGAGGATTATAAACAACAATAGAAAATAATACCACAATAACCATTGTCCCTTTTTACATCGTTATGTTTACATGGGAATATGTTACACTGAAAACACGACTATCTTTTATTTTTAAAGAATAGGAGGGTTTAAGTTGGCAATTGGAATGGTTATTGTGACTTTATTGTTGGTAATGTCTATTGTATTTATGATTGGGCTTGGTAAATCTAAAAAAACGAAATGTATCATTTGGGGAATAACAATTATGATTGTCATAGCTCCTTTACTGTCATGGCTTATTGCTATACCCTATGGATATCGGAAGGAGATGGGTTTGCGGCAGTAGGACTACTGATAATTTTGTTTCCCATACTATTTTTAAGCGGACTGGTTACACTTCTAATAGGAATATTCAAAAAAAATCTATAATCTTGCGTGTTTGACAAAACACGCTTCTTCTTTAATGAATCGGTAAATAAATTTGCACCTCCTCTTCCCCATCCTCCATTGGGTGATACGTCTCCACAATATATGAATCTAGATTTCTTGTATAATTTTTTTCATTAGCCCACTGTAATAAATCTAAATGGAGCGTACCGATTTTCGATACTTTCCCTCTTGTTGTAACATATTGATGAGTTGTTTCCATAAACGCCATCCCTTGGGGCACATCACTAGATGCCTGATCCACCATTAATCCTACATAATACTCCCCTACGCGATGGTTCTTATCTCTTTTAGGCTCAAACAAAGCCATTTCAATTCCTGTATGATTTTTTATTTCTTGAGATCGCTTTAATAATTGTTTTGCAAGAGCAGGAACTTCCTTATCAAAATTTTCAAATGCTCCTTTCCCAGTTAACCCAACTACTTTAAACGTTCTAGAAAGAATTTGGTATGCCACTTGTATACACCCCTAACGATTTTTATAATTACCTATTCTCTTGGAATTATGAAAAGTCCTTTTAATTTCTCCAGAAAAAAAAGCAACCGACCTAGCCTTTCCATAAAAATGGTCGGCTGTTGGTCGGTTGCTTTGATGAATTATTAGATTAGTCTTGAATTGCTGCGTCTAACGCTACAACAATCATGTCATTGAATGTTGTTTGACGTTCTTCTGCTGTTGTTACTTCGCCAGTTAAAATGTGGTCACTTACTGTTAGTACAGAAAGTGCTTTACGGCCGAATTTTGCAGCTAATGTGTAAAGAGCTGCTGATTCCATTTCTACAGCAAGTACACCGTATTGTGCTAATTTTTCATTTTGATGCTCGTCTGAGTAGAACATATCAGCTGTGAAGATATTCCCTACTTGTAAGTTAAGACCAGCATCTTTTCCTGCATTGTATGCTTTTAATAATAAATCAAAGTCTGCGATTGGTGCGAAATCAATAGCGCCGCCCCAAATGATTTGGTTCATACGTGTATCCGATGTTGCTGCTTGCGCTAAAATAACGTCACGTACTTTTACATCTTTTTGAATTGCACCACAAGTACCTACACGGATTAATTTTTGAACATCATATTCTTGCATTAATTCTGTTACATAGATGGAAATAGATGGCACACCCATACCTGTCCCTTGTACAGAAATACGTTTACCTTTATACGTACCTGTATAACCAAACATATTTCGTACTTCATTGTAGCAAGTTACATCTTCTAAAAATGTTTCCGCGATGTATTTTGCACGTAATGGATCTCCTGGAAGTAAAATTGTGTCAGCAATTTCACCTTTTTTTGCATTAATATGAACACTCATACTGCAATCCCTCTTTTCTGTCAGTTATCACTATAAATAATACTGTGTTTCTGTCATTTACGCAATGCTAGACGTCTAGCAACTGAAAAATTATTTATAGTATTCATCCAATTAGGCATGCTCTTCATAGAGTGCCCATAAAGTATCAAATGTTTCAATTGTTAAGTTTTCCGTAGCATAGGACTCAATATAGTCGGACAGCTCATGAAAGTCTGTGCTTTGTTTTGGAAAATTATGCTCATGGAACATTTCCTCTGCAAAGCGTACTTTAGGGTCAGTCCAATCACCACCACGATATGTGAGGACATACAAATAGAAACTTTTTTTCATCAAACATTTCCCCTTTTATACATTAGCTTTTGCTAGTGTATCAAAAAAATAAGGATTCGTCATAACTTCTACTACTAAGATATTTTACCTATCCAGCATTTTAGCACTATATTCTTGGACTATCCTGACTTTTGTCATAGTCTCTTTTTATCTGAAAAATTTTAATTTTTAGAAATAACAATAGAAATATCTAGTAAAATAAGATAAAATTGAAATCGACTATTGAAAAAATAGGAAGGTGATGGCGATGAAAAAGACTAAAAAAGCGCGAAATACAGTGAAAAAACGCCCGTCTCTCTTTAAAAGAAAGAAAGCTTCAATACAAGAGACACTTGGGAACGATCTCCCTCCTATTAAAGAGAAACGACAACGTTTTTATCATTTAATTCGGGGCAAAGTGCTTATTATGTTTGCACTACTTATTGTGATTAACGGTGTTATGGGTATATTGTCGTATGTCAATATACAGAATTTGCAGCAGCAAATGGAGGATTTCACTAAGAAAAATGTCCAGGAACAACTAACCGTTAATCAACTTGCCTATGAAATTGCTAGACTGACAAATTTAGAACAATCCTATTTAATTACAGGTAATGGCATTTATTCTACTTCTTATCATTTAAAAATTGATACCATTAATAAAAAGCTAGCTGCATTAAAAGAACAATTTAAAGATCGGCAATTAGAGCTTGGACATATGCAGGCCATCGAACAATATTATAAAAATTATCTTGATTACTCAGAAAAAGTGATGACGATGCGCGACGAGCTAGGTCTTGAGCAGGCTCGTAAGCTGATGATGGGTGCTGCTGGGGAAACGATGAAAACACATATTGATAATAATATTGAATCCATTAATGTGGTCATGGATGATGCCAATAAAACCAAATTGGACAAGCTTAATCAACAGGTCAATATTTCGATTACTACATTCTTTATCGTATCTATCATAGGCTTTTTAGCTATTATCATTTTTGGCTTCATGCTCTTTAAATCTTTAAAACGCAATACCCAGACAATTAACGATTCTATCCTTGATATAGCACAAGCAGGAGGCGATTTGACGAGACGTGTAAAAGTTCGTAATCATGATGAATTCTCGATTATTGCCGCTTCGACGAACACATTAATCGAATCGATTTCCAATTTAATACGTCGTGTGAGTGAATTAGCTGATCATGTATCAAGTAGTAGCCAGGAGCTAATGTCGCTAGCAGATGAAAATGCCCGTACGATTCAGGATATTGCGGATGCAACAGCTGATATTGCGAGTGATAGTGATAATACCATTTCCAGTATGCATAGTGCCCAGCAAAAAATGAGTGATCTGGAGCATTCTATGCATCAGCTTACAGAACAAGCTAGTGCCGTCCATCGCGCCTCTGTTGCCATGCAGCAAGCAGCCGATGAAGGGAGCCGTTCAGTGGAACAATCCTCGCTCGTTATGCAGTCCATTGAAGAAACAATGGCTTCCACAACATCAACTGTGGAGGCGTTAGGTCGTAAATCTGCCGACATTACTTCCATCATTGGGACCATCACGGCCATTTCCGAGCAAACCAATCTTCTCGCTTTAAATGCGGCCATAGAAGCAGCACGAGCTGGCGAGCATGGTCGAGGCTTCGCAGTGGTGGCTGATGAGGTTCGCAAATTAGCTGAACAATCACAAAGTGCAGCGAAAGAAGTAACTGCCATTGTCACTTCTATTCAAAATGAAGTCACGTCAATCATCGCCCAAAATCATGAAGGCGTCACTACTGTCATCCGAGGCGTGGAAGTAACCAATGAAACGAACCAATCATTAGCCAATATTTTAATGCATACAGAAGAAACAACATCCATTATCGCAGCCATGGTCGATAAAATTGCGACGACACTAGACTTTAGCAATGCCGTGGCAAATGACTTTGTTCACGTCAATGCCTATGCAGAACAATCCGCAGCCAACACCGTAACATCTGCTGCAGCAGCAACACAAGGCTCTGCATCCATGCAGGAAATCAACGCAGCAGCCACTGAACTGGCCCAACAAGCAGACAGCCTCCGAAATTTAGTGAGTGAGTTTAAAGTTTAAATATACTTTAGCTTTCCAGGGAATCCTTTCGTTTTGGGATTCCCTCTTATTTTTGAGTTTTCTAGTAGTACTCGCTGATTGCTTTGTGTGGCTATTCTTCAAATATGGATGGCTATTCTTCACTTTGGGCGTTCTATCCACCACTTTCTTGGTTTTATCCTTCGATTAGAGGATTCTATCCTCCGCTTTATGCTGCTATCCTTCACTTTGGGCGTTCTATCCACCATTTTCTTGGTTTTATCCTTCGATTAGAGGATTCTATCCACCTTTTTATGCGGCTATCCTTCACTTTGGGCGTTCTATCCACTACTTTCCTGGCTTTATCCTTCGATTAGAGGATTCTATCCTCCGCTTTATGCGGCTATCCTTCACTTTGGGCGTTCTATCCACTACTTTCCTGGCTTTATCCTTCGATTAGAGAATTCTATCCTCCGCTTTATGCGGCTATCCTTCACTTTACGCGTTCTATCCACCACTTTCTTGGTTTTATCCTTCGATTAGAGAGTTCTATCCATCGCTTTATGCGGCTATCCTTCACTTTGGGCGTTTTATCCACTATTTTCCTGGCTTTATCCTTCGATTAGAGGATTCTATCCTCCGCTTTATGCGGCTATCCTTCACTTTGGGCGTTCTATCCACTACTTTCTTGGCTTTATCCTTCGATTAGAGGATTCTATCCACCGCTTTATGCGGCTATCCTTCACTTTGGGCGTTCTATCCACTACTTTCCTGGCTTTATCCTTCGATTAGAGGGTTCTATCCTCCGCTTTATGCGGCTATCCTTCACTTTGCGCGTTGTATCCACCGATTTATGCGCTATCCTTCACTTTACGCGTTCTATCCACCACTTTCTTGATTTTATCCATCAACAAGAGTTTTAAACTCCTCGCTTTGTACGGCTTTCCTTCAATTTTGACATTGCTATCCTCCACTTCCAATAGCAGCTTTCGCTCCGGATATCCATTCCGATGATCAACAAAAAAACCTAGCAAGATTGCTCCTGCTAGGTGTCGTTATTTAAATAATGAAAGATATTCGCCGTAGCCTTCTTTTTCTAGGTCCTCTTTTGGGACAAATCGTAGGGCTGCTGAATTAATGCAGTAGCGCAGGCCTCCTAATTCACTTGGACCATCTGGGAAGACATGTCCGAGATGAGAGTCTGCTTCTTTACTGCGAACCTCTACACGACGCATGCCGTGAGATGTATCGAAGTGCTCTGTGACTTGTTCTTTTTCAATCGGTTTTGTAAATGCTGGCCAACCACAGCCAGAGTTGTATTTGTCCAACGAGCTGAATAATGGTTTTCCAGAAACAATATCTACATAGATGCCTTCCTCAAAATGCTCGTCATATTCATTGCGGAATGGTGGCTCTGTGCCATTTTCCTGCGTGACATAATATTGCATATCTGTTAGTTCTTTTAAACGTTGTTCTTTATTCATGTTTATTCCCCCAGTGATGCTCCTGGAACGCTCGACGACCTGAGCCAATCGAATAGCGCTCATAGTGCATTGGATTTTTCTTATAATACTGTTGATGATAATCTTCAGCTGGATAAAACGTGCTAGCTGGTAAGATTTTGACCATAATCGGCTTATCGAACTTCTTAGATGCTTCTAAATCTGCCTTCGAACGTTCGGCTAATTCACGTTGTTCTTCGTTATGATAAAAAATGGCCGTTGTGTAAGATTCTCCACGGTCATAAAACTGACCCCCTGCATCTGTTGGATCGATCAATGTCCAATAAATTGCAAGTAATTGCTCGTAGCTATATAATTCATCATCAAATACGATTTGAACAGCCTCTACATGTCCTGTCGTTTCTGAGCATACTTGTTCGTATGTGGGGTTGACAACATGTCCACCCGTATAGCCAGAAATCACCGAGTCAATACCAGGTGTTTCGTCAAAGGGCTTGACCATACACCAAAAACAGCCTCCCGCAAATGTTGCATATTGCTTTGCCATTCATCTCACTCCTTATTCACCAGGAACAATAATTTCTAATAATATTTTATCCTTTGGTAAGTCTAACTCTTTGGCACGAACACGTGATCCTGAAGCGATGTTAATACGCGATAAATCAATATAGATTTCTGCTTTATTCGGATTCACTGTAATCCATGAGGGAAATTCCACCGAATCACGCATAATTTTCATTGTCGTCTCCGGTGGAATATTCAATAGTCCAACATTCATGCCCGTTTGTTTTAAAATAATATTACCCTTTTCATCCACAATCGGATCAAAATTCATCGAAATTGGGATTTCCGTATAAAACACGGTTAATGTGCTTCTTAATTGAATATCATCACCGATTGTAAAATCAAGCGGTAAAGGAGAGCCCTTCGCTGCATCCTTTAAATATTTTTTCGATATCGATTCTAATTCCTTTGTTGTGGTTTGCACAACGAGTACATTTCCTTTGCTTTCACTTTCACCTGCAGAACTCTTCGCAACATTGACGTCATCCACTGGTCTAGTTGCTAAAAAAACGACGAGGAGGATTGCAAAAAGCACTGTGCCCGCTAAGGCGAAAAATGCGACTTTCCATTTATTCATTTTGTCACTCCTCGAAGCCTATTGCCTTGTTAATCTTCTTTTCCATGCCACACTGCTCCATTGCTGCTAGTATTCGCTCGGTCATTTTTTCATATCCCTTTGCATTCGGGTGGAAAAAATCTGTATGATAGACGAGCTCTTCATTTGAATCGAATAAATCTTCTACTGAAACGTAGCAAGCATTTGAATCTTCACTCGCTACTTCTTCGATTACATTATTCCATTCTGTAATAATTGTATCAAATTCATTCGCCTCATTGGTCACAATCGAAAATGGATTATAGAAGCCAATGAGTAGAATAGGCACTGTTGGATTTTTTGCGCGAATGCCTGCTACGATTTTGCTGTAGCGCTCCTTATAGTCCTTCAATTCCTTGTCGAATGCGTCACGCTTCAAATTAAACAAATCCTGCTTGACAACTTTCATGACATCGTTGCCGCCCATTGTTAATGAAATGAGCTGCGCTTGTTGCAACTCTTCATCATAATGCCCTTTTTTCACTAATTTTAGAAGTTGATCACTGCGCCTACCACGTTTTCCACGATTATCGACATCTACGTCCGAAATCGAGGGCCACGCCAGCAATGAATCTGCTAATCTTCCAACATAACCGTCTTGACTATACTCATCACCGACACCATCTGTTAACGAATCTCCCAGTGCCAAGTAATGTAGTTGCTTTGCGTTTTCTTCATCAATTTGCGATAAATCCTCTGCTGATGGCTCAAAAAAATGTTCAAAAATTTGCGTCAACATATTCTTAGAGGCTTTTTCCTCATCTTCTGTTTGTTGCTCATCCTGCGTCATATCTTGCTCCGTTCCTGCTTGCTCACCGTCTGGCTCTGCTTGCGGATTCGGTTCATCGATTGATATTGCACAACCACTTAGTACTAAGACGGTCAAACATGACAACATAAATCGCCAAATGTCCATTTGACCACCTTCCATCCCTTTCTATTACTTCTATTATAGAATAGTTCATACCGCAATGAAAAGTGACTTACCCTCAGTTCTCCATAATTTTGTGTTCTTGCCAAATTTCTTCACTAAGGAAGTAATCAACATCGCTTCGAAACTGTTCTTTCTTGACACTAAAGTGATCAGCTTTGCTTTAAAGCCGCTCTTCTTTGACACTAAAGTGATCAGCTTTGCTTCGAAACCGATCTCTCTTACCACTAAAGTGATCATCATGACTTTGAAACCGATCTTTCTTGACACTAAAGTGATCATCATGACTTTGAAACCGATCTTTCTTGACACTAAAGTGATCAGCTTTGCTTTAAAGCCGCTCTTCTTTGACACTAAAGTGATCAGCTTTGCTTTAAAACCGATCTTTCTTGACATTAAAGTGATCAGCTTTGCTTCGAAACCGATCATTCTTGGCATTAAAGTGATTATCATGACTTCGAAACCGCTCTTTCTTGACATTAAAGTGAGCAGCTTTGCTTCGAAACCACTCTTTCTTGACACTAAAGTGAACAGCTTTGCTTCGAAACCGATCTCTCTTACCACTAAAGTGATCATTATCGCTTCGAAACCGCTCTTCCTTACCACTAAAATGATCATGGCAAAATAAGCAAAGCATGAAAAAAGCCACTACAATTACTTATGTAGTGGCTCCTTGCTATTATTCTGCAAAATAAATAAAGCCGATGGCGCCTGGACCCGTGTGTGTCGAGATGATTGGGGATGTAAAGGCAATTTCTACATCGGTAAAGCCTGTGCCTTCGATTAATTCTTTTAATGGATTCCCCATTGTGACTAGGCCATCTGCATGAGAGATACCAACTGCCTTGACTGTTTTTCCGGCAGTGTCTGCTTGGAATTGTTTAAATAAGAAATTGACTACCTGCTTATGGCTACGTACCTTGGAAACCGGATTGTAAACGCCGCCTTCTAGGTTGGCAATGACTTTGATGTTTAAGAGTGAACCGATAAAGCCCGTTCCTTTACCGATTCGACCTCCTTTAATGAGGTTTTCAAGTGTATCTACAATAACATACAAATGTGTGTTTTCGCGTACTTTTTCAAGGCGAGCCACTATGTCCGCTACTGTAGCACCTGCATCTCGCATTTTAATCGCCTCTCGAAGCTGAATGGCAAGACCAATGGCAATAAAACGCGAGTCAATTACCGTTACATCCGCATCTGTCATTTGTGCGGCTTGTCGCGCTGATTCAACCGTTCCACTCATGCCACCTGTCATATGGATAGAGATAATTTGATCTCCATCTTTACCAAGCTCATCATACAATTCTTTAAATTTCCCTGGAGCTGGCTGAGAGCTTTTTGGTAAATTTTTCGCATTTTTCATTAAGCCTAAAAATGGCTGCGGTTCTAAATCCACACCATCTGTATAGGTTGCACCATCAATTTGAATCGTTAAAGGCACGATATGTATACCATGTTGTGCTACTTCTTCTTTCGTTAAATCACAAGTTGAGTCCGTTACTATATGAATTCGTCCCACTTTGACACATCCTTTTACTTCATTAAAATTTATTATATAGACTAATGAATCATTATGTAAACATGACATTTGTCATTAGGCAAAACCTTGTCTTCTCTAGCATGTAAACGCTACCTTGGATACTATAGCGTTTTCGCCTACCTCTTGTCTATCAATGCCCCTCAGAGAATATGACAGCCTTATGACATTTTAGAGATGAAATATATGACAAATGTAAATGTTCATGTATAAATTATTGGGGTATAGTAAACATATAAACGAAAGGAGTGTTTCAAATGATCGATTCATTTGACTATAAATCGTGGAAGGAAGAGCTGTGGAATGCCATTACACACGGTATTGGTTTCATTGCCAGTATTCCGGCACTAGTTGTCTTACTGTTAGCAGCCATTCAAACAGGAAATGCCCTACATATTACCACTTTTAGTATTTTTGGTGCGTCTGTTATCATCCTGTTTTTAATGTCTACATTGCTACACAGTATGCCAGAAAAATATAAACACTTTTTCGCTATTTTAGACCACTCGTCCATTTATATTTTAATTGCTGGCACTTATACGCCGTTTTTATTAATTGCCGTTGGTGGCACTTTAGGTTTGACTTTACTATGCATTATTTGGACACTGGCTGTGCTAGGTGTACTTTTTAAATGTTTCTTTATTAATCGCTTTGAAGTTCTTTCACTGATTTTTTATATCGGTATGGGTTGGTTAATTATTTTCGCCATTAAGCCTGTTTATCTTTTCTTAGGATTTTATGGCTTTGCCTTATTGCTAGCAGGTGGGCTTTTTTATACAATTGGTGCTATCTTTTATGCATGGCGCTCACTGCCTTACAACCACGCCATTTGGCATCTCTTTGTATTAGCTGGTTGTGCCTCTATGTATGCGTGTGTATATTTTTATCTATAATAAAAGCAATCGCTCCGATCACAATGAGCGATTGCTTATTCATTTATTTACGTTCAAAAATTTGATATTGGAATGTATAGCCTTCTGGTGCTGTTTCTGGCTCTTCTGAAGATACTTGAACAAAATCCTGCTCATAGCTTGGGAAATAGGTATCTCCCTGGAAGGAATGATTGATTTTTGTAATGTATAAACGATCAGCCTTCTCCATGACTAAACGAAAAATTTGTTCGCCACCAATTATCATAATCTCAGGTACATCTCCAGCTAGTGCTAATGCTTCCTCCAAGCTTGTCACGACATCAATACCATCGGCATGATAGTTTTTATCACGCGTAATAACAATATTGCGACGTCCAGGAAGCGGTCGACCAATGGATTCGAATGTTTTTCGTCCCATTATCATCGGCTTGCCCATTGTTTTCTGTTTAAAATACTGCAAATCTCCTGGCAAATGCCAAGGCATGCCGTTGTTATACCCGATGACGTGGTTGTCATCATGTGCCACAATTAAAGAAATCATACTGTCCCTCCAAATACGTTCATCTCTTTTATTATAAACACATTTCGCTTGTTTCACCTTATTTCTAAAAGAATTTTCTTTTTCCACACCTAAATCCTAGTAAAATTATATGAATAGTTTATAATAGAATTAACAAATGTCACAATAAAGGAATGATAAAGATGACTACATTGCGAAAAGAAGCTGTTCATTATATTGAAGATCAGCATCATGGTACGCCTTATTACAAAGTAACGCCACAGGAAGCAAGAGCAGCGCGTACGGTGACATCGTGGCAATCACCAAAGAAACCACAGCTTGCGTCGATTAAGGATCAAGAAATATCTGTGCGAGATGGAGCGAAAATTACGCTTCGAATTTATACTCCTTTCTACGATCAACCATTACCTGTAATTGTTTATTACCACGGCGGTGGTTGGGTTTACGGCAATTTAGATTCGGCTGATGCAGGCTGTCAGCTATTAGCAGATCGGGCACAGGCTATTGTCGTTTCCGTTGATTATCGTTTAGCACCTGAGTTCCCCTTCCCTATTCCATTGCATGATGCCTATGATAGCTTACTATGGGTGCATGACCATATGGAATCGTTTGGTGGAGATGTTAGTCAATTGACTGTTGCTGGGGATAGTGCTGGCGGTAATTTAGCGACAGTTGTTGCTTACTTAGCTTCTACAATGAGAGGCCCAAAACTACAAGCCCAAGTACTTATTTATCCCGTGACAAATGTGAATTTTACTACGGATTCTTATCACTTATATGGTGAAAATTTTGGCTTAGATACCCAAGGCATGAAGTGGTTCTCACAGCATTATACAGATGAATCCAATTTTACAAACCCATTTGTATCTCCGCTCCAGCTAGAGGATGTTCGTAGTATGCCCAAAACAATGATTATTGCGGCCGAGGCAGATGTGCTCTTTGATGAAGGCCAAAGCTATGCACAAAAACTAATGGACGCTGGTGTTGCCGTAGAGCATGTCACAATGCCAGGTTTAATTCATAGCTATTTTAGTAAAATGAATTATTTTGAAGATGCAACGATTGAAACGGTGGAAAAAATCGCCCAATTCCTAAAATAAGTTGGCTATCCCACTCAAACAGTGCGATAATAGAGCAAAACGTTTTTTAAAGGATGACACGATGACACAAACAATTGCTCTACAAATACAACAGCCATTTTCCGATCAATTAAGAAAAGGCTACCCGCTTATTTCAAAGGATGCAGTGAATGCAAAACAGCTGCCTACCGAGCAAGGAACGCTCCTGAAGCTGATGGATCACCATAATCGATTTATTGGCACAGGATACTACGGTATCCAAAATAAAGGGATTGGCTGGGTGCTGACAACAGATGCCAACGAAACGATTGATAAAGCTTTTTTCATAAAAAAATTCAAAAAAGCGATCGACAATCGTGCAGCATTTTTTAACAATGACAACACGACTGCCTTCCGAGTTTTTAATGGTGAAGGAGATGGCATTGGTGGTTTAACAATTGACTTTTTTAATGGGTACTATATGGTGAGTTGGTATAGTGAGGGCATTTATTCATTTAAAGAAATGGTTTATGAGGCGCTTGCTGAAACAGTCAACTACCAAGCCATTTATGAGAAAAAACGCTTTGATAGTAAAGGGCAGTACATGGAACAGGATGATTTTGTCATGGGCACGCCTGGCGAATTTCCCCTTATGGTGAAGGAAAATGGCATGACCTATGCGGTTCATTTAAATGATGGTGCGATGACGGGGATTTTCCTTGATCAACGTGAGGTACGATTGGCTATACGTGAGCGTTATGCAAACAGCACCAACATGCTCAATACGTTCTCCTATACAGGGGCATTTTCTGTGGCAGCTGCCCTCGGAGGCGCTAATAAAACAACGAGTGTGGACGTAGCTAAACGCAGTCTAGCTAAAACGATTGAGCAATTTAGTGTCAATGACATTGATTATGAAGCACAGGATATAAAAGTGATGGATGTCTTTCATTATTTTAAATATGCGCAGCGTCATGCATTACAGTTCGACCTTGTCGTATTAGACCCACCTAGCTTTGCACGTACGAAGCAAATGACGTTTTCAACGGCGAAGGACTACCCTAAATTACTGAAGGACACGATTGCGATTACGGCCAAAAACGGTATCATTGTTGCTTCTACCAATAATGCAAGCTTTGGTATGAAAAAGTTTAAAAGCTTTATTGACCAAGCCTTTAAAGAGACTCGTACACGCTATAAAATTGTCGAGGAATACGGTTTACCGAAGGATTTCCGTGTGCCTCGGGAATACCCTGAATTTAATTACTTGAAGGTCGTATTCATTCAAAAGATCGACTAACTAGGAGGGAATCACACTTTGCTGTGATTCTTTTTTTATGTAAAAAAGTGGCCTAAGAAAGTTCTTAAGCCACGAATAAAACCTTATAAATACTTCACAAACCAATCGCGAATATATTCGAGTCGATTAATTCGTAACGTTGGTTTTCCGCTTCGAGATAGCTCATGATTAGCCTCAGGGAAACGCACGAATTTTGTTTCTTTTTTACGATGCTTTAAGGCAATAAATAATTGCTCTGCCTGCTCAATCGGACAGCGATAATCTTTTTCACCATGTAAAATCAATAAAGGTGTCTCCACATTATCTACATATTTCAGTGGAGAATGATGCCATAGCTTCTCTATATCGTCAAAGCCCGCTTGAATTTGCCAGTCTGTAAAGTAATAGCCAATATCACTAACACCATAGAAGCTAATCCAGTTCGAAATGGAACGCTGTGTCACGGCAGCTTTAAAGCGGTTCGTATGGCCAACAATCCAGTTGGTCATAAAGCCTCCATAGCTTCCCCCTGTTACACCAAGACGGTCTTGGTCAATAAAATCATAGTGCTCCAACGTGTAGTCTACGGCAGCCATCAGATCCTGATAATCATTACCACCATAATCACCTCGTACTGCATCGACAAATGTTTGTCCATAGCCATGACTACCACGTGGGTTCGTATAAAGCACAGCAAAGCCTTGAGCAGCTAAGATTTGGAACTCATTAAAATAGGTGTTGGCATACATGGCATGTGGCCCACCATGAATTTCAAGAACGAGAGGATATTTATTCCCAGCTTCATAGCCAACTGGCTTCATAATCCAGCCGTTAACCTTCCAGCCCTCTGCTCCTTCGAATTCAATGGCTTCTGGTACCGATAAGGTTCTCGTCTTTAAAAATTCTTCATTGATGGATGTTAGCTGTTCTCTGTCACCTGTTTGCAAGTTGATGTAAAATAAATCGCCAGGATTTGTTGTTGTGCTAATAGCAACAACTGCTTTATCCTGTTGAGCATCAAGTGAGAAACCATAGACATATTGATCATCGTGAATAGCTGGGTAGATTTCGCCCTCTATATTACCGAAATAAATCGCCGCATTGCCATGATCTGTTACTTGGAAGTAGAAGCTTTTGTTATCGTTCAGCCATTGAACACGTGGTGTCACTACACCTTGTAGGAAATCTCCAATAGCAAAATCCCCAATCGGTGCATCAAATTCACCTGTGATACATGTCAGCACATTGTCTTGCAAATCATACACCCATAGCTTAGCTTGCGTAGCATTTTCAAATTCTCTTTCACTTCCTACATAGGAAATAAAGCGACTATTCGGTGACCATGAAGTTTGATAATACATGCCTGTTCCTTGCGTAAGCTGGCGCGTCTCTTTTGTCTCTACATTTAATAAGAAAATATCGATATTAAATGAGAAATCTAAATCCTCCGCTTTATCTGCTAAATACGTAAGATATTGTCCATTTGGCGACCATGTATCAAGATGGAAATGTTCATTTCCTTCCGTCACTTGCTCAAGCTCACCCGATTCCAAATCGACGATGGCAATGTGGGTAAACTGCTCCAAATCCAAGAACCCACCTGCATCTGATTTATGTTTCATCTTGTCTATTTCGAGAGGCTTTACTTCTTTCTCCTCTTTCTTTTCATCCTCCACCTTGTCTAAGATAGATTCATCCTTCCCTAGCTTAACAGAAAAGGCAATTTTCTTTCCGCACGGTGACCATACAGGAGATGACGCACCATTTTTACAATGTGTCACTTGTTTTGCCTCACCCCCCGCTTTTGACAAAACATAAATTTGGGGCTGCCCCGTTCTCGTTGACAAAAAGGCAATTTGACTGCCATCCGGAGACCAAACAGGAGCACTTGTTCTATCCTCTCCAAATGTCCATTGCTTTGGCGTTCTATCCTTCAAGTGTATGTAAAATAAATTGGATATATAGTCTTTTTTCTTTTCATCAATACGCGTCTCTACATATATTACCTCAGTGCCATCAGGTGATAGCTGGGGATCTGCTACCGATTTTAAGTGATAAAGATCTTCTGGTTGAATTCCTTGTTTCGATGTCATGTTCTTACTCCTTTGGATTTGTAATTTTTATTGCCTTATTACAATACTTCGACACCCTAAGTAATATTCCTGCTATTTAATAGAATCTTTTACTATTTCCCAATATTCAGTGGATTTTGTTCTACGATAAAATTTATAAAAGGGCTCATGAGGACGTGCATACTCCTGATAAAGGCTTATAATTTGTAGCACAAAGCCTTCAATCTGTTCTACCCCTACCCTTTTTGCGAATAATGTGCCAGCCTGTGCCTTTGCCCCCATCGGTATAGCCCCTAAATAAACATCAAAGCTTTCGTTTTGATAAACGAGTCCTATATCATCAAAAGATGGGTTATAGCAGGCAGAGGCACAGCCATTCACGTTAACACGCACTCTCGAAGGGACCTGAATCCTCTCTAACGTATGATAGAGCTGTTCTGTAATATGCACTGCCTCCATTTTTTCACCATCACAAAAATCACATGCCTTCATGACGATACTAGGTCCTGCTGGTGCGATATGTAGACCCGCTTCCTGTAAGGCTTGAACAGCTTGTGCGGCAGCACTCGTCGGGACGGATACTAAAATACTATAAGAAGCCGAATACTTAATTGCCCCCTTTTCTCCAACAATCTCGGCTATTTTTTGAAATTGTGCTGGCGTGTAATGCTTATTAATAATGCCAGGACTGACAGCTAAGCGTGTAAATTCGCCTTGTTGGCTAAGTGTTTCGAAGGTTTGATCTGGTACGTTTTTTTGAAATGCATTCATGGATATCTCTCCTTATGAAAAAGGAGCTAGCAAAAACGCTAGCTCGGATTGTTGTTAGATTAAAAATTTTCAGGATAGAAGCCTTTTGCTAAAATTTCAATCGCCTCTGCTGCTCGAACTCCTTCAGATGCTCCTGATAGCGGAAGAATAACAAAGCGCTCATTTTTAACAGCTTCCATCTCCTTCAATGCGGGATCATTTTTTAAGAATTGAATCTTTTGTTCTGCTGTTGTTTCACCGTAATCAATGACAACCACCACCTCTGGGTTACGGTCTACTGCATCTTCTTTTGATACGGTTGTCCAGCCGGATTCCACATCACCAAAAATATTTTGACCACCAGCGATGGTCACTAGCTCATTCATAAAGTTTTGACCAGCTGTAAAGATATCCTTTTCACCGCTGTCAAACACTAACACACGTAAATTTTCATCATCTTTCGGTAATTTCGACTGTACGTTTTCTACGTCTTTCGTCATTTGCTCAATTAAGGCTTCTCCACGATCCTCCACCCGGAAAATCTTCGCGATATTGCGAATATCAGTGAAAATATCCTCTAATGTCGGCTTTGTCATATTGGAAGCTGTATGTAAATACGTATGAATCCCTAATGCCTCTAGCTCTTCCGGAGTTCCTACGCCCTTTTCACCAAAGCCACTTTTCCAGCCTGCATATAAGAAATCCGCCTCTGCATCAATTACTTGCTCCTTCGTTGGATATTGATCTGAAAGCACAGGGACCTTATCGTAAGCTTCTTGTAATGGCTCATAGATTGTATCATCTAAGTAAGCTGTTCCTACCATGGAATCCTCTAATCCTAATGCCAGCATGATTTCCGTTACATGCTGATTTAAACTAATCGCTTTTTTTGGTGCTTCCTTGTATGTTTGCGTTGTATCATTATTTTCGATCGTTACTTCTGTTGTTGCTGTCTCGGACGGCTCAACCTTTTCACCCTGTTCTGCAGACTCTTTGTTGTCCGTTGCATTACAAGCGCCTAAAACAGCTACTAAGGCAATGACCATGATGAGCCATAAACTATTCCATTTCTTCATGTCCTAATCTCCTTTGTTATGAATATAGTTTTGAGGGCATAAAAAAACCCTCTTGTCGCCAAGAGAGAAGCATAGTGAAAAAATGGTATGGTCACCTTTATCACTATCCCCATCCTCGTGGTTCTTAGTTAACTGTTCATATTGGCAGGTATCCTGGCTTAGGTTCATCATCTATACGCCTTCCCATAGCTACACTACAGTGGCACGTTGTATAGACTCCCCATTTACAGTTGCGGGACAGCATCGGAATTACACCGATTTCCCTTTTAAGCAAATGACAAATGCCATTTGCACCAATACATTTTATAATGGTTAATACTATTGATAGACTAGCAGAAGAAGATTAATCACGCAATGAGGAACATGGCGTGACATCCATAATCCCCATTATATTAGCACTATTTCGACATAAAGACGAACTATTTTACAAGAAATATTTCTACGAGAATTCTGTTACAATGGGAAGATAGCACTGGATAGAAACGAGGATTGGTTATGTACAAAACAATTGGTGTACTTGCCCATGTCGATGCAGGGAAAACAACATTTTCTGAGCAAGTACTTTTTCATACAAATAGTATTCAAGCCCGAGGCCGTGTCGATCACCAGGATACCTTTCTCGATAATCATGAATTAGAGCGCAAGCGTGGCATCACCATATTTGCCGAGCAAGGTCGCATGAACATCGGCGATGATACATACACGTTAATTGATACACCAGGGCATGTCGATTTCTCCCCTGAAATGGAGCGTTCCATTCGAGTCATGGATTACGCCATTATTATTATCAGTGCAGTGGAGGGCGTGCAAGGTCATACAGAAACAGTATGGCAGCTGTTACGTAAATATCATGTCCCAACCTTCTTTTTTATCAATAAAATCGATCGTGAAGGGGCCAACGTAGAGGCAGTCATGAAGCAGCTACGTAAAGATTGCTCACCAGATGTCTTGTTGATCGATGAACCGCTTCGAGCAGATTATCTTTCTAGTAGTATGATGGAATGGCTGGCAGAGCGAGATGAAGAATTACTCGATGCCTTTTTGAATGAATCGTTGGAACATGAACAATGTCTAGCACAGCTAAAGGACATGATTACAAGTGAATGTGCTTTCCCTTGCTTTACAGGCTCGGCCTTAAAGGATGAGGGCATTCAGGAATTTATTGCCCAGCTTCCTTTATTAACCGATACTCATTTTGAACAGGATGCACCGTTTCAGGGAGAGGTTTTTAAAATACGACACGACGGCCACCAGCGTTTAACCTTTATGAAGGCCATGCAGGGGTCCTTACATGTGCGGGATGAATTTACCTTTGGCGAGACAACAGAAAAAATCACAGAAATTCGCCTTTATAATGGCAATCGCTTTGAAACCGTTCAACATGTTGAAGCGGGTGAGATATTTGCTGTTAAAGGGTTAAGTCAGGCAACTATTGGAGACCGCATTGGCAGTACTACACAATCGCAGCCGTACGAGCTCGTCCCAACCTTACAGGCAAAGGTACAATATGAAGGCGACCAACATATTAAAGAAGTGCTACAAATTTTTCGTTTGTTAGAAGCGGAAGAGCCTTCATTGCGTGTTCTCTGGCAGGAAAAATTCCAGGAAATCCACGTGCATATAATGGGCGTTATTCAGCTAGAGGTACTTGTTGAGGTATTACAGAAGCGTTTTTCATTAGTCGTTTCTTTCGGAGAGCCACAAATTTTATACATGGAGACAATTGCGACAACGGTTACAGGCTATGGCCATTTTGAGCCACTCAAGCATTATGCGGAAGTGCATGTATTATTGGAGCCAAATCCACGTGGAACAGGCATAACTTTTAGCAATGCCTGTCATGCGGATGATTTATCAGTAGGTAACCAACGACTTGTTGAAAAGCACTTATTTGAACGGGAGCATCATGGACTACTGACAGGCTTCCCGCTAACCGATGTTCATTTTACGCTGTTGACAGGTCGCGGGCACAATGAACACACATCGGGCGGTGATTTCCGAGAAGCTACTTTCCGAGCGTTACGCCAAGGACTTGAGCAAGCGCAGAATGTCTTACTGGAGCCATACTATCGCTTTAAAATGAAAGCCTCTAATGACTTTATTGGCCGCATGATGACCGACATTCAACAAGCAGCGGGTACATTCGATGACCCAATCTTGACGGAAACAGATGTAGTGCTAACAGGACGTGCGCCCGTTGCCACTTTGATGAGCTATAGCACAACCTTTGCTGCCTATACAAATGGAAAGGGCGCACTAACACTACAGTTTGACGGCTATGATGTGTGCCATAACCCCGAGGAAGTCATTGCACAAATTGGCTACGATAAAAATGCCGACCCTGAATATAGTTCCTCTAGCATCTTTTGCGCGAAAGGCAAAGGCTACACCGTCCCTTGGCAAGAAGCACAAGCCGCCATGCATTGCCAATAATATCGGGATTGGGTGGCACCGCTCGCGTGGGGATTTGCTCTTGGCGGCAGGGATTCTTCCTTCCGCAGGTATTCCTAGCTCTAGCGCGGGTGTTTGCTCCTTTCGCGGGTTTTCCTCGCTCTAACGCGGGTATTTGCTCTCCTTCCGCGGGTATTCCTCGCTCTAGTGCGGGTGTTTACCTCTTGCGCGGGTATTCTTCGCTCTAGTGCGGGTGTTTACCTCTTTCGCGGGTATTCCTCGCTCTTGCGCGGGTATTTCCTCTCCTTCCGCGGGTATTCTTCGCTCTTGCGCGGGTGTTTACCTCTTTCGCGGGTATTCTTCGCTCTTGCGCGGGTGTTTCCTCTCCTTCCGCGGGTATTCTTCGCTCAAACGCGGGTGTTTCCTCTCCTTTCGCGGGTCTTCACTCAAGCAGCGATATTCTTTAATTAAAATAAGCCCTCCGTTGGTTGGAGGGCTTATATTTATAGGGCACCGACTGCTTTTTTTGTTGGCTTGTGCACGAAATATGCTGGTTGGACGATTACATAGTCATGCGAGTTTGTGAAATCAATTAACACTTTGCCTGGATGATTTTTGATAAGTTGTAAATGATCAATTAATTTCAGCAAAAGCTCATGGCCGTTACCGCGCGGATGCCAGTTGAAATGATCATTATTTAATTCTTGTACCGCTTCAATAAACTGGGCATATTCCTGCTGTACAAATGCGATGAGTTTGTCGTGCTGTGGTGCTAAATCCTGTATATACGTTTCATAAAAACGCATCACAATGGAGCATAGTAAATCATTCACTCGTGCAGCACTTAAAATAGGCTTTGGCTCGAATGTCAGCCGTTCAAGATTAGGCTTTGCCCGTGTTGAATCAATACGTGTTATGAAATGGTACGGCTCCCCATTCACCTCATAGACAATTGGATTGGACGGCATATACATCATAAAGCTATTGGTCTTCGTTTTCAGTTGATCAGTTACCGATGCCTTCGCAAAAAGATGACCATTGACCTCCCCATTTTGGATCCAAATAATATCTTTATTATATAAAATTTGCTCAAAGAAACGATCATTGCGAATGAGCTTCGTTGCTAATAATTGATCGATCAGTGATTCAACCGCCATTCTCGTTTTCGCTTTCTTGGCTGTTTCTGTGCGTGGTTGCTTACAAATGTTCATTTCTACATACATCATACGTGCATCCCCTTTGCGTACATTTTTTCAAAACAAAAAAGGACTTCCTATTCTTTGAGGAAATCCTTTACATTAACTTTCTTCATCACACAATGCCAAACAAACCCGAAGTAAATGTGAATGAGCCCGATGATGAACCCCTTCATGAACTTTGGGCGTTTGACGTACTGTGACGAACAGAGCATTCTGTTTTGTCAACATGCCACCTCCTATTCCTCGTAGGTTTATGGTGTGTACTCGTAACAGGCAGGTATCCTGACTCATGATCATCGCTTCTTTTCTCCTTCCCGTCCAAAGACAGTGGATGCTGAAAAGTCGCTCACATTTACAGTTGCGGGACAGTGTCGGATTCTCACCGACTTCCCTTTTAAGCAAATTGCACGCAATTTACACCTATTACTACACGCTATTTAGTTGTCATAGGAATCGAGTGTACTCCACATTCCTATTAGATTACTAAAATCAATTGTAAAGTAGCGTTTTTCTAAAGTCAAATATCGTAATATTTTCCAACTTATCATTCTTTACCTTCTATTCTTTGTAACTCAGATAGTAGATACTGTTTTATTATATCGTTTTCATCCTTCCCATAATGCGTTAATACTGCTAAATCACACGCATCATCAAGTAAATAATTCTCGTTCATCCTAGTACGAACGAACTCTACAACACTTACCTCTCGAGCATTATAACGTAAATCACCGCCAACTTTAGTCGTAAAAATTCCAACTCTTTTTCTCATAGCCATTACGATTGATCTCACTTGCCCTTCGGTTAAATTAAACGCTGCTCTAACGTCTGCTGTTAAAATGTTTTCCCTATGCCACATTTTTAATTACCTCTCTTTCTATTTCGATATTCTAGCGCAAATATACTTTTATAAATATCCGCTAAATTATCCGAAATAGATTGGACAAAAACAAAGGAAAGTCGTCCGATATTATTCGGTTTAACTTTGCGGTATTGTTAGAATACGGAGAAATAGTATTGACGCAAAACTGACGCAAGTTAAATCGGAATAATAACATTCTTTATTTTCCATCTAAGGAATATTCAAACTAATAACTATCGTCACTTAGAAGACTCGAAACGATCAACTATCCGATTTAACGGTTCTCGCTACTTCTGACATCGCAAAAAACCGGCTTGTTTTAAAAATAGTGTCTGCGATTATCGGACAGCAGAAAGCACTTGTAGGAAGTAGGTGGCTTGGGGGGATTTTCGAGTTATCCAACGTTTAATTGACGCAATGAATATCAAACGAATAAATATTCGTCTTTAACTTCCCATAAGCTTGATTATGTAAACTGAAAATAACGATAAAACGTTGATACAACTGACTTTTGTAACTTCTACGCAAAAATATGATATACACAATCTTATACATCGTTGATATACCACAGTTCTTTCGACTATCTCTGCTTGCACATACGTTACAATACTGCATAAAATGCTGTATAAAATATCGGATAAATTGTCAGATAACGATTTGTTTTCGAGTACCCACACGCGCCAGCGCCTTCTACCCGATGTTTCCTCGTATTTCGGAATAAAACGGAAGTCCTAACGCCATTCCAACGCATAAAAAAGAGCGAAGCCAGCACGTAGCCAACTCCGCATTTATAATAATTTAACGCTCTAAAACGTTGATATATCGCTATTTATAAGCGTGCTTTAATACTCGCCAACTTAGCTGCAACTGCATCTGGATCGGCTGTCGGCGCTTTAATCTCAAGTTCCGCCTTGTCAACGAGCATACCCATCGTTTGCATGTATAGTTTCATCATCGAGGCATTACCCGCCTCACATTCGTTAATAAGAGCCTGCATAACCCGTGTACGATTATCAGCTAAATACGTATCTGTTACTGCTGACTTATACTCTAACATTGCGGGTAACTGTCTCCATTTACGTAATGTACGATCAGATACGCCAATTTCCTTTGCAATTTCAACATAAGAACGACGCTTACCCTTCGGTAATAGATCGTTTTCATAAATCAATTCGGCAGCCTTCGCCTGATCAGCTGTCAGTTCTTTTAAAATACCTTCTAGTTTGCTCGCCATTTAACTAACTCCTCTCGTTTATCAGCGTAGTATTGGTCGAAATTCCCGTCATAGTCACCTTTATAAGCATCCTCGGAATAAACGGAATAAGGTGTTTCTTCAATGATACTTACAAGCATATCCGCTAAATTTGCGTAGTGCATTCTACTATTACCATTTGTAGCGATACGTAAGATATCGGCTATCAGTGTACACGTAGAACCCAGTATTAAATCCTTTGCTTCTCTCGCAACCTTTAGCAACCCTAACCAATCGTTAACACGTTCTAGTTCACCCAATGCTACAATTTCCTTTGCCGTTAGTAATAATTCTGCGTAATCTGCTAAAAACGCCTTTATGTCTGCTAAATTACGTTTATATGCCTGTTCTGCCCAAACGTCACTAACAGGTGGGAACGGTATTTTACAATAACCTCGCTCCATATCTGCTGCATCAATTTCACTTTGTAAACGCTCAATGTCCGCTTTTATTTCTTCCATAGTTGGTGATCGTTTCATTTCATCAGCTTCCTTTCTTCAATATAAAAAAGACAAGCACATTTAAGCGCCTGCCTTCTTCGTCATTCATTTGATAACGATAATACATATAATTGTTGCTATAATTTTATAGATATGTTGTCCAAGCCTACGAATTCTGTATAAGGTATAGAGCTACCTAAAGCCACAGCTCCATTTGGTTCAATTACTAATTCGATGGCCTTATATTCATAAGGATCATGGATTTGATTATTACAAGATGTTACAAAGATTCGATATACAACAGGACGCATGGTTTCAGGCAAGATAAATAGAATTGTCCCTCTAGTCATCACCCCATTTTTAATAGCGCCTTTCATAATTAGATTATTGTGCTTATCTAAGGCAAATTTCGGTTCATATCCTACACCATAAGATTCCCAACCGTTTAGTAATTCAGCTTCTTGCCAAACTACATCAGCCAAAAGGTCAGTAACTTTTGTATCTAATCCCTTTAATGTTGTATCTATGATATCCATATTGGCGTTTTGCGGAAGTACACTATACATATCCGTACCTTCCAGCTTTCCTAAATTATAATTTGGTGTATATTTAACCATGTTCTTCATCCTCTCCATTTCAATGAATTTTACTAGTCCTATGTTAAATTTTTCTCTGGCTTTTGTAATTCGTATTAATAACCTCTTTGAAACCTAGCTTCTTCTAGTAATTTCGCTAATCTAAATGCAATGTCTTGAATGTCCGACTCCTTACGAACTTCCATCTTTGCAATGTTAATTGTTGGTATACTAGAACCTCCGCCGTTACCTTCCGAATAATCCCGATTTTCACGTGCAGTAAGTACTCGCTCGCCTTTGTGTAACCTTGCAGAATAGCCGTCATATGGTACGGAGTCTAGTCCGCTATAGTGCGATTTCTTGCCGCCCTTTTTGCCGTCGCCAGCACCCATTAAGTTACCGACGAAGTTTACGCCAGCGCTGATTCCGTTACTAATCCAGCTTGGCAACTTAACGTTAGAGATAAATCCGATAAAGTCCTTTACGTGACCTTTTGCAGTCGAAATCCATCCGCTAAGCGTTTCGAACCATCCTTGAACGATAGATAACGCTTCTGAAAAGTTATCAAACGCATTTTTAACGCCTGTTAAAATGAAGTCAACTAACGGTGCTAATACGTTGTCCCACGCCCACTTAATGATTGTAGAGAGCGCTTCCCATGCGATTCCTAGTAATTCAAGGATAGGCTTCGCGACTGCCCATAACGTTGAAAATAATTGAACTAAGAACGAGATTGCCGGTGCGATTACGTTATTGAAAACTATCATCGCAATATCTCCGATGACCTGTAGAATATTCCAGAATCCGCTTAAATACGGCTCAATAATCGTCCAAACATTCTTGATGATGTCAGCGATAGTGGAAAACGCTTGGGAGAACGTTTCTTTCAGTCGTCCAAAAACGCCCTTAAGCTGGCCAAACTTTTCGGTAGCATACGCTCTAAATTCTTCGAATTTCGTTTTGATTGTTTCGAACGAACCTTCTCCGAATAACTTGTCAAAAACTCCGCCGATGCCACCTGTCTTAAATGCTCCTGTCAATTCCGCCATTTTCGACTTGATTCCGTCTACAACAGAATTAACTTGCTTAGCAATATCTGGCGGGAATAGCGCATTTATCAGTCCGCTTGTGCCTCCGAAATTAAAGGCTGTAGCTAGTCTTTTTACCTTGCCGACTATACCGTCAATGATTCCTCTAAACGTTTCACTGTTGTCGTAAAGAGCCTTAAATCCAACGGCTGCAGCTGATATCCCCATTGCTATTAGCGCGATTGGATTCGCTAGCGCAGCGATTGTACCCACGACCGCCAAAGCGCCAACAAACGTTGCGAATGCTCCTGCAGCATAAGCGATTGGTTTGCGCCATTTCATGAATACGTCATACAAGGAAATCGCCTTGTCCGTGACATTCCCTAGAAAATCCCCTAGTTTATCGCTAATGCTTTTTACATCCAATTTATCGATTGAATCATTAATACGTTTTAAAAAGTCGCCTAATTTTGTATTTGATTTATCACCAGCATCACGGAAGAGCGTACCTAGGCGCTCCTTTAAGGAATTAAATCTGCCCAAGGTTGTCGAACCCATCGCCTCAACCGTTTTTTGACTGATATTCATTTTATTTAAAGCCTTATCTATCCCCGCAAGTTGCTCCTCGAATGTACCACCTTTAACATCATTTAAGATGTTCTTATCGAGATTAAATACCTCACGTAAAGAAATCGTATCACCAGATGATAGCTCGCGAAGGCCACGAACGGCATCATCAATTGATTTCGTTGGATCACTGGCAATAAGACGCTCAACAAGTTTCCATGCGGTTCCAAGTTGTTTCATGTCTTTAGTTAGCGTAAGAAGTCCCTTTGATCCCGCAAACATGTCACCTGAGTTAAGTAACGGACTATCAATAGCGATTTTATCGACCATCTTCATATACTGCTTAGTTGCACCATCGTCCTGGAATGCGGCTTGGATGATCGCCTTTGATTGTTCAAACTTAGCAGCCTCACCAATTGTTGCATTAAGTAATTTCGCTGCCCCATTAGCTCCAATGTAAGCACTAGCTAGCCCTATGAGCGTGCTCTGGAGTCCGCCGAATGATGCGCTTAATCCGTTAGAACCTACGTGAAGTCGGCTAATACTTGCAGAAAAGCCGTTCATACGATTTGACGTTGATGATACGGCGCCTCCAAGACGATTAGTTGCCGATTGTGCTCTCGACATACTTTCGCTAGTAGTGCGGCTCGTACGGTTCATCTGATTCATCATCTGCGTGATACGGCGTAGACGCGAGGTGCCTTGATCGCGAACTCGGAATACTGCGGTTAAATTTATGGCCATAAACTAATCACATCCTTTGCGGTGTGCAAGTCTTTTTAAACGACCTAACTCTTTGGCAACTTCATTTCCATTCCTACGCGTTAGTTTTGCGTCTGATTGCTTTCCGCTAGAACAATATCTAATCGCCGCATTCACCGTCATAATTACTAACCTTTTTAAATTTTTGTGTACCTCTAGTTGAGTCGCTTTTACTTCGGTCTCAATCACTTTTAGCTTCGGCAACATCGACTCACGCTTATTAGAATCTGCGTCTATTAAAGCGCCTGCTAAAAGTGTGGCATTTGTTAAAATCTCTATTTCTCTGTCTGTGTTATTCATTTTCCTTATCCTCCTTGCCTTTCTATGAATAGAAAAAGGCACAACGTCGGTTAAACGTCATGCCTTTCGTTAATATTGCGTTATTCCGCATTTGTGTCTGTCGTTACATCTTCATCAACTAATAACCTTTTCGCTTTTGCGAACAATACACGGTCTGCGAGTCGTCCTGAACTTTGAGCTACAGTCGCAAATTGCACGAGTTCGTCAATTGTTACTGGTTCACTTTTTAATACTTTTTTATCTAATGTTGAACGTAATACTTGATGATTTTTAGCTATTGTCATATTTATTTACCTACCTTTTTTGTTGTTTTTGGTGCTACCGCGATATAAAAATCCGCATCAGCATCTTGTTTAATCTGATCAATCTTGCCGGAATAATCTCTAAGCTCTCCAAAAAGTCTACTTATTCCCGACGGAACACCCTGTCCACCAAAGAATTCAAAATACTTTGTTGGATGAATAACCCCTTCAATATAGCGAGTTCTGCCAGTAGTTTTATTTGCCTGAGACATTTCCTTCATTTCTGCATATAAAGGATCGTACTCATCTGAAATCTTATGATGATCGATTAATGCAGATTTCAGTAAATCTCTCGCTAAATCTAATTTTGCTTGCACAGTAGGCACGTACTCTGATTGAACTTTCGGACAAAACTCGCTACGATAGGTATTAACGACCTGTACCGGCGAAATTTCGACTACCGGCAAAGCCTGCATTGCAAGTTTATAATCTCGTTCTCTCCGGGCAATGACTTCTTTTTGCAATGTAATATCGTCGTCAATCTTTGCTAGCTCCGCTGTTTTATCCTCGCCCTTGCCTACCGATTCTGTAAAAGTATGTTCATACTGCTTCTCGAGTTCTCGCAATCGAGATTTAGCGTCATCCCATGCTTTCAAATACTCACTAAGCTTAGTTGATCGCTCTCTATGTTCCTCTTTATATTGGTCTAGTAGTTCAAAATTAAATATTTGCATATTCTGTCTCCTTTTTTAACCACGCTATCAAGCGCTCTAATTTTTTGATAATAAAAAGACGCCACTTTGCTAAGTGTTGCGCCTCTGCTTCCGTATTTAGTTCATAAATCTCGACTAATTCGTCGTATGCACGGTCAATATACGTTTTTGTTTCATCAAGCTCGCGTCGATAAATTATCGGCATATCACATACGATTAAATCACGATAAAGCTGTTGGCTGTCCGTTTCAAGGCTATCAAGCTGTAAATCTATAACTAAGTCGATTACGTCAATTACAGTATCAAAAGGCCGCGAAATCGAAGCAATTTCGTGCGATATTCCTCTATTATTGTCCTGATAAACAAGTAACGTAATAAAACGCGTTGATTCAACGTCATGTAGCGATAGAAAACCGAATCTCATTTAATAAAACACCATGCCATTAATTACTCGCGGCCTTGGCGGTCGCTGTCCGTGGATTTCGATACCATTTTTGTTGTACTGCTTTTTACGATGCTTCGGCTTTGCTCGCTTACCATCGCCATGATAATTAGATGAATACGTTTTACGCTCCATATCGTTTCATTTCCTCGCTTTCTTCTTTAAAGCCTTGTTTCCAGGCTTCGATTTCTTGTTCGTTTGGCTCACGCCTTAATAATCGACTTGCGAATTGTTTAACGAATTCATGCCAAAGCTCATCTGTGAAACTAGTTGATCGCTGGTAATAGTCATAGATGTGTAATTGTCCTTTTGAAGTATTACAGCTACGGCAGCAAACAACCACGTTATCATCGATATTGTGTCCGAGATATACGTGATCGAGCGTCGCTTGTTTTGCATGTTCCTTTTCCCGTGTAAGTTCGTCACCACAGTAACAGCATTTATCTGCGGTTAATACAGCGTTAATAGTCACATTTGTATAAAACACAGTGTTACTATGACGATATTGGTGTTTACGGAATCGCTCCCGTATGTAAGCTCCATTTTCATAACGAGCTTTACTACGACATGCCTTACATTGGTACTCTCGTCCTTGTGGAGCTTTTGGGCGTCGAGTAAATTCGGTTAGATTCTTAATTTCTCTGCAAGTACGACATTTACGTGTCATTTCACACCATCTCCATTTTCAATTCAATTAAAAAACGCTCAAACTCGATTGTTCGTGGGAACTCGCGAGTGAGCGCTACTTTTAGCCGTGTCGACGGATGTTTTCTTTTATTTTCTACTTCCGAAATTAATGCTTGTGTATAGCCAAGCCGAGCTGCAATTTCCTTTTGTGTCAGCCCGTGAAAAAGCCTAGTAAATCGTAGGTACTCTGAAAAGTCCATGATTATCAATCCTTTCATTTTTTATACGTTTTTATAACTAATGGGTAAATAAAATAGCCGACTTTTCCGTATCGGCTTCCTCATATATAGCCGAGTTGGTCGTACCTAAATTTTATAACTGCCTAATGCCGCCATTTGAGCGCGAACACGTTCTTGTTGTAGCTTTTTAGCGCCATAACGTGCTAGCAATTCCGCCTCAATTTTCTCACGACTTTGTTTTATTACAGTTACTTTTCCATATCCTACATGACCGCCTAACTTAACGTGAATATTACGTGGTACATTGTATCCATCATAATCAATTTGTTCCGCAGTTTTTCGCTTACCTCCCATTTCTGCCTTCCGTTTTTGTTGTGCTACATATTGCTCGAAGTCGTCTCCGAATGAATACACCTTTCGTTTACGGTCATATTCAAACATATGCCAATCAGAACTCCAAAACGGATACTCTAGCGGTTCTCCCTTATATGATGACACATAATGTAAATCTAACCACGACAGACGGCGCACCTTACCAACCTTACGCACTTCTCGTCTCCATGCTTTCAATACAATATCTTTTCCACGGGCGCACTCTTTACTGCATATTACTGAACTATTGTTTTTCGTTTTATCGCGGTAGTAATACCCACAGTGAGCACAACGGCGGACTTTCTGGTCATCAATGCCCTCAAAATGACCATCAATTAATGCTGCTGCGATTTCTAAAGCGTCATGATATTCGACGTTTGGTGGAAAGTATTTACGAGCTAACTTAATTGCTCCTGCTCCCGGCTCAACCTTTAAGAAAGTGTGTTTTAGTACATCGCCTTTTTTCAATGTGATACTCGTATTTACAGTTGTCATATCCAGTTCCCCTTTGCAGAATAGTTTTTGGTAGATTTTTTACTTTAGATTTCGTATCGGGCCCATTTTTCGAGTAGTTCTCGCATACGTCTAGCAGGCATATATAGATTGATAGATTCGCCATTGCGGATGCGTGAGCGCCAAACCCATTGAAGCAAGTCTGATACCGCTAGCTTATCCTCACTAACAGTTATATCGTGATCTTGAAAGAACGACTTCTCGATAGGATGCATGTAACGGTTGTAGCAGTACATTAAGGTTGAACGGTCTGCGTATTCGTTAGACGCACGGGCATTACACGCTAAAAATCCCTTTGTATAGCCCTTACCTTTTAAATCCGTTTGATAACTTTTAATCGTCGTCCATAAAACTTCGTCAGTCTTTGCTTTGATGATATTTCGGACATACGACTGCATACTAGAACGAATTGCAGCCATTTCTCCATCGCTTCGACGGCTCAGCCAACCTTTAGAAAACGCGGTCGGAACACTGCCATGATCGTTGTGGGGTCCGTCATAGAGAGTAATTAATGAACGAAGGTACTCTCGTCCTTCCTGGCGCTTGTCATACTCGATTAATTGGCCGTCTTTGACTGCTTTTAAATCGTAAGGAATCGAATACAACTCGAAATAATATTTCATTAACTGCGCCTCAAATAGATATGTCAAAACGTATACACTAGTAAATGTTTCGAAGATTGAAGGCGGAAACGCATAAATTAAGTATTTGTCACGGTGATAAAAAAGCGTCCCAGCTTGCGCTAATAACTTGATGCGGTCGAATACCCCGTACTCATATTCAACTTCGCTCGCAGTCCAAACGACTTTGTTGTTCTCCATTTTTACTAAGCCTTTATCGAGTAGTAGTCGCATATCAGACGGTGAAACGCCTGCCTTATCTATGACGCTTATAACCTCGTCCAAAATCAACGTGTAGTTATTCTCACGCAACAAGTAGCGCAGTTCATCGTCTGCCATTTCAAAAAGGCTATGCGTCGCTACGATGTCTCTACCGTCCTCAATCAATCGCTTTAGGCTCGTTAATTTACTACCGCCTTCTACGTTATTCGTTGGTTGCACAAACTCGCGACCCGTTACCGAGCTAATCACACGGTCGACCTCAGCTAAGAACGGCGTAACATAAATGAAACGCTCCAATGGACTCGCACCGTTAATGTAGTCAATAGCATAAGTCGTCTTACCTGCTCCCATCACCGAATCAATTACCGTTACGTTTTTCATTTCCATTTGAAAACCTCCGATTTGTAGAATTATTGTTGTAGACGACGACCCCACCGCCTCAGCACTTTTTATATGCCTATCTTTAAGGGACAAAACGATATACACGAAGAAATGACAACAAAACTGAATTTACGAGAATATAAGTTACATAGAATTAGCGTTAAGCACTTTTATATCGATATAAGTGTTTATCAACAGATATCATTTTTGCGATTAGCAAAAATAGAAGTATGAGCGTTAGCGAATGCTTCGTAAAGAACTCTACGGCTCATTTCATTCGCCTATCGCTGCCAGTAAACTGTCATCGATGATAAGCACTTTTTATATACCTCTCTTTAAGGACGACACCTCACAAACGTTGATATGACGCGGTTTCTAACGGTCAATAAGCACTTTTTATTTCGGATAAGTGTTGCGGTTGAGGTCGTCTAGTACTCTTGGCGAGAATTTCATCGATAAGATGTGATCGTTCAAATATAAAGACAAGTTTGCCTCGCCTATGTCGACTTGGCTCCATTTTGATTAAAGCTTGTCCCGCATCGATAATTTCCTGTGCTACTTGGCGAGAATGGATTACTATAAATTTTTTGATTTTCGCTTGCATTGTTGTTCATCCTCCTGTATAATGACATTATAAATAATAAAAAATGTTATGATGGATATAGTTTGCACGAAAACTGACATACCAACTTTTATTATATCGTCAGCACTTGCGGAATGTAAAGTGCTTTTTTGCATTTTTTTTAAACTTTTTTTCTTCTATTACATATACCCGAACGAAAACTCAGTTTCGGACATGTATCTGATAATTTTCTTCCTACTGTACATGCACACTTGAATTTTCAGTTTAGGTACAATTTTTCACAAAAATTCATTCCTCCTTGTTAAATTGCTTGCATCATAAGTTCCGTTTCAGACGCCGCGTAAATTACGTTTTGGACTTCTAAATTATCGCCCATGAATACGTAAAGAGCGCCTTTACCTTCGCTATAATATGCGTCAGTTTTACGTCCAGTTTGCTCGAATAGCTTCCGCTGGATATTTACTATACCTTTTGCGGTACTCATACCGTTCATTCCTCCATTAATTTAGCGTCGAAGTGTTTTTAATAATAATTACACTAACTTATGATTTAAAACCGTTTTTAGCAACGGCTATAAAGGCTAAATAAAGGCGTTATACTTATGCCAATGAAGCGATGTTCTTCCTTTTGTATAGCACATTTTAAGGCGTGCTAACCTTCGTATGATAAATAAGTCGACTAACGATGCAAAACCGTTCTTAGCCACGTTTATAAAGGCGGATCGATGGCGATATTTCTTTACTATCTAGTTAGGTTAGTGCAAAAAGGAAATTTAGAATATAGTGTTGAATTATGATTAGAAAGTTAAAAAAAAATCGGAAGTGGTTATTAAAATGCATGAAATATTAAATAGTTTTATGAACGATCCTTGGTGGTTGATTTCAACAAGTATGTCAGAATCACTAACTAAAGAGTTAGAAAAAGAAGTTTCACCAAAACACATTCTCTACGGAAAAGTAGCTGTAGCTGTAGCTAGAAGAGAAGATAATGATGATGTTATTTTTTGGATTCAAAAGCTTAATAAATATGCTGTAGTTCATTTAACATATTCAAAAGAAACTTCAAGTGAATTTCCTATTACAAGACTATTTACATTGAGTGAGTTAGAAGAACACTGCAAGTCTGTTTCAAAATTGCATAAAACTAACGGAGGATATTAATAAAAGCTAGGCGTTAGCGCACCTAGCTTTCAACGACCATTGTTGGCGCAAAACGGACAGCTCAACTCGTTGGCGCAAGTGAGCTTCCCCATAACATTTCTCTTTAATATCGTTCTGGATTAATTTGAAGCCGAAATTACTTCCTCTATAGTTAATGTCATCTTAAAATCTCTTTTCCAGCGTTTACTGACTTTCTTACGAATGTTTACAGAAGTTTCAATATCCCCGGCTATATTACGTAGTGGATTTAAAACAGCGTCCAACCTGGCCATTTCATCCTTCACTACTCGACGCTTTTTAAGTGTGTCTTGTAATTGCGTTACAAAACTTAACGAAAATTCTTCCGTTGGGTCGATTCCCTCTAAGTCGTGATACATACTACTAATATACTTATCTAGGCGAGACAACTCTTTAGTTAATAGGCCTCGTTGATTGTTTAATTCCGATAATAATCCATTAAATTTTGAATGATACTCGCACATATTAACTCCCCCAATCTCTTATTTAAGTAAATATGACGTCACAGATAATGCCATACTGGGTAAATTACGTATTAAGAAACTAATCGATCAACTTGCGCTAATGCCAGGAGTAGTTGCTCCGCTGTGTAGTTGCTTAGGTTTCCTATGATATTTGCTAATTCCGCTGTGTAAACTAGATTGATATCCTGGTCATTAATCATTAATGTAGCTTCACATTCATCTGCGCAAGTAATTAGCCGCACACCTTCCATTAATTCCGTTGTCACCATCGTTACTGAGTAGTCGTCATCTAAAGTTACGTGTTCAATAGTTTGATTCATCTGTAAAGCCTCCCCATATTTTAAAATTCTTAATATAAGCAACACTCGTCGTTTTTATTACTTGAAAAGTATTACTTAATTCGTAATATAAAGATACCATCTTGCATATCATACGTCAAGCGTAATACGGGAAAAGTTTTATATTGTTTTAAAACATGCTATACTACGAGCAAGGAGTGATATTATGACAATAAAAATTACACTGAACGAGACATTAGAAAACACATCATTAACACGAAATGCAATCGCAGTTAAAGCAGGAATAAGACCGGCGACACTTCATGAATTAGTAAACAATAAAACCAAAGGAATCACTTTTGAGACATTAAGTAAAATCCTAAACGCCATGAACGAATTAGACACGACACGCACTTACGATATAAAGGATATTTTTATTTATAAAAAGTAAAAAAGCACAGGCCGTATTCGCCTGCGCTCAATATTTTGCAATTATTAATTAAAAAATGCCGGAATAACGTGATGTAGCACTACATAAGCACCTGCACCGATACCCATTCCTACCACAAATAGCATCTAAAACACCTCGCTATATTTTTTATTACTTTAACCCGTATTCGCAAAAAACATACGGAGGTGCAACATTGGAAAGTGTTTGGGATTTAAGAGACAGCTATAGTCCGTTAGTAATCAGTAAACCAAAAGAAACTGTCTCGGAAAGAAAGACTCTGAATAGTAGCCTTAAAGTTATGTATTCAACGATCCCTTTATTAGTGACACCAGGAATTGCGTACGCAAACGACGGAAGTAGCACGTTTTTTAAAATTTACGATACAGTTATGACTCTATTCGATCAAGGTGTCGTATTGGTTATCGTATTTGCTGGCGCTTCTTGGGCGTTAGGTCACCGCAGTAAAGCTATAGAATTATTAATCGCTTGTTGTTGCGGATATTTATTAGCAGCTCATGCCGTCGAGATTCGCGACTTTTTAAAAAGCATCAAAAGTTAGTTCTAAAACGACATATCAGCTTCATAAGCTATATAGCAACAACGTGCTATTAGCTTTTTCCAAAAAACATGACGCTTTGCTGCCCTCGCAGTGAGGCGTTTTACTATTTCATCAGCGCAATTTGACCTCAAACTTAAGATGATTTATCATTAATATAGTAAAATAATGGAATTTGGAGGACGCAGAAAAATGGATAATAAACAAAAAATTAGATACATGATTCTTAAAGAAATAAACGATGGAAATTTTAAATTTTTAGATGAAAAAAAATTCTTAGAATTGGATTTAGGAGTAACTTGGGATGCTTTTGTAGACCAAGTTAGATTCCTAGATAGAGAGGGATATATAACTAAACCGCGTTATGGTGATGATTCTATATATTCTCTAACATCTGAAATCACCGAAAAAGGCGAAAATTATTTAAATGAAAACTCAACTTTATCTAAACTTTATAAAGGCTTAAAGGAATTTAGAAGTTGGCTTATTTAATATAAATCACTTGACTTTTTATTCCCCATTTTCAGCAGAGTAGCTGCACGCTCCGGGAAATCGGGCATAGTGGTTACCTATTATCGCTAGACACGTAGAAATACGCGAATAGCAACAATAAGTAACAACCGCATATTTCAGCGTCATAGTGACGTCCTGGGTTTCTCGTATGCTCCTGTTAGATTGGGATATTTCTATCCGTATGTACTCGTCTATTTATCGTCCTAGACGTGCGGCAGTCCTTAATTGAGAGTATTTGTCCGCTTGTACATGCTTACCCTAGCCGTAACTAGCCGATAAACCATGCCGCGCCCTTAAATGGTGGCGCTCACCAATTCGTCGCAACCGTAACAGGAAACGGGTTGACCTGCGATATATTCCGTAGTTTGCGATGTGACGGACGGCACTGACCAGGTTAGATTAACGACGAATTAGTGGGCTACCTCGTCGGACTACCGAAAAATAGGCGCACCTAAATAAGCCTAGACGTTGTAATTTTTTCGAAAAGGCTGTACAATAGCGTTACATTGGTGTGTATGCTATTGCTTTGCGGTAGTCATATTCAGTTGAGGTCGAGTGTTAGCGCACTCGGCTTTTTCTTTTACCTATAAGTCAAAATCGTTCAACGGATTGTATTTCTCATTCTGTTCATGTAGAGCCGTTCCCCATAGTGCAAGGTACTTTTCTGTCATACTGAGATTTTTGTGTCTTAAAATTTTTTGAAGCGTGAAAACGTCTCCGCCCGACATCAAAAATCGGTGACTAAAAGTATGTCTAAACGTATGTGCTGAAAGTCGAACATCAGTAAAGTTCATGACTTCTTGTAACTTCATAAACATGTTTTTAATCGAATCATAGGTCAATTGTGTATTGTTATACTTTACAAACACAAAATTTGATAATGTACCAAAGTGCCGTTCACAGAACAGCTTATATTCCAGTAATTCTTGTAGTACCTTTGATGTTAGCGGGACAGTTTCTTGTCTACGATTTTTGCCATAAATAGTCATTAAGTAGTTTTCTGTATCAATATCCGACCACTGCAAATTTAACAACTCTCCAATGCGTATTCCTGTGCCAAGTAATGTGGTAATAATGCAACTATTCCTAAAAGCTATAAATTGCTTTTCTTTGCCTTTTGTTCTCCTGTAATATGCCAACATTTTTCTTATGTGTGTATCCGTAAATACTTCAATTTGTGTATCTTCTTTCATCTTGCTTATTTTGATCATTGGATTCTTCAACAAAAACTCATTGTCTTGTAAATGATTAAAAAATGCTTTCAAATGTTTCAATTTCGTATTTATAGTAGGTGCTGAGTTTCCACGTTCATTTTTACAATAAAGTAGATAACTTTTGATAATAGTAGGTGTAATGTCATCTACATCAACTATCTCTTTTTCATATAGCCATCTTTTAAACTCCCTAAAGAAGGCCTTGTAACTATGCAAAGTATGTTTACTAAGATTTTGCAGTTCCTTTTCATCCAAAAAATCCTGAATAGCAAATTTTAATAACACAAAAAAGACACCCCCATTTAGATTCAGTAATCTAAAGAAAGTGTCTTCGTTAATTAGAAAAGTGGCTACATGACCCCACTATCCTAAATTTAATTATGTAGACTCGAAAATATTGATATGACAATGTTTGTAGCGTATCACCATCCCATAATAAAAAGCTATTCCTCGTAGGTTTATGGTGTGTACTCGTAACAGGCAGGTATCCTGACTCATGATCATCGCTTCTTTTCTCCTTCCCGTCCAAAGACAGTGGATGCTGAAAAGTCGCTCACATTTACAGTTGCGGGACAGTGTCGGATTCTCACCGACTTCCCTTTTAAGCAAATTGCACGCAATTTACACCTATTACTACACGCTATTTAGTTGATAAGGAATTTAGTATTACCCTTATCCCTTATAAATTATTAACTCAATTGTAAATCTTTGTGAATTAAAAGTCAATTTTCACAACATTTTACAAACTATCATTTACTTGCAAAACCTCTATTTCACATACCTGTAACCCTAATCGCACCGGTGTGTTAAGATAAAGGTTCTACTGTTATATAAGTATTGCTATAAAGAGGCATAGTAATATTTTTTACATTCCACAATTTTTTAAATTCCTTAATAGTAACTTTACGATTATAGCTATTGTTAGCATCATTACAATTCACCAGTTGCCTTAATGATTCTGAAAGATAGACAAACTGCTCGTCATATCCTACAACAGGGACAAAATGCAAATTATTAAAATCCTTATGTACTTTAATGAAAACAATTACGGGTGTTCCTTTACTTACTTCATACTTTAATGTATCTATTGTTCCTTTAAAATAGCTTGTTTTCAATCCCTTTTTCCTTAACACCGTCCGGATGCCCTTTGGATACACATTACCTGACCTCATTTTACTAGGGAAACTAGAATATAATGCTTCACCATCGGCCTCTATTCCAAAATGTCGCAACACATACGCTGTTGAAAATCCTGCACATTCCCTGTTATTTTGTATGTCGATTCTATTATTTCGTTTAATTAGATAGTTAGCCGGGTATCCTCTTTTTCGTAAAACAGGAACAGGAAATGTCATTAAATATGCATTTATCATAGTTGATATAATAATCCATAAAATAACTGTTCTAATTATAAACATACTACTCCCCCAATGCTTTGCTGCCATATCACAACAATATTCAAAGCCCTTCTACTTGCATCGTCGTTAGCGCATAATTAAACAATCGAACCCATTAAAGTACATTTATTTACAACCTTCTTTAATTCCAAACGGTATCCATCTACCATTATATCTAGTAATAAAGTAAGCATCGTACCCAAAGCCATATAGTTCCCTCATGATAATAACTCCAATTGACTCCTCCTCCTTGGTGATGCTTTTTTATGTAATGAGTTACTAAACTCGATGAAACTGGAAACCGCTAGAGACGGTCATATCCTCTAGCGGTTTTATGTAATAGCTTCTTATTCAACTTACCAAAGTTTTGCGTACCCCATTACCACTTCTCATTATGCTTATGAACTTTTCTATAAACGTAATCAGCATTATCAAGTCCCTTCCAATTGCTAACAAAATTCAGAACGAGCATAAAAATTCCGAATAAGGCAAACGCCACCATATAATGACCTAAGAAAAATAACACAAACGCCGCAGCTAATAGGACTATCATTAAAACTATACCAATGACCTGAAATTTGCGCTTCCTCTTTTCATCCATCTGGTTAACCTCCAATCAAAGGAATTATCTTTGTTTACTATTATGGTTTATTTTACCATAGTTTAGTCAGAAATCATCCATTATTCAGAAAAATTCCTTATTGATTTTGATAGGATATTCTTGTTTTTTGTCGAAATAGTTTCATAGACAATTAAATGAGGTGTTCGTGTATGGAATTTATCATAGATCATGAATGTTTTAACAAAGCTATTTCGGACGTTACTAAAGCTGTGTCTTTAAAGACACCGTTCCCCATTCTGGCAGGTATTAAGATAATCGCTTATGATCATTGTTTAGTACTCGTCGGAAGCAATTCTGATATGATCATTGAGAGAGTGATTCCTCTAACGATTGACGAAGTAAAAGTACTGGAGATTTATCAACCTGGTAGTGTTGTGATTTCTGCTAAATTTTTAAATGGGCTTGTTAAGAAATTGCCTAATAAAATACATATCAACGTGAATGAAAAACAATTCGTAACTATTCAATCTGGCGAAATTGTAACAAATTTAAATGGCTTTTATTCTGAAGAGTACCCAAGTCTTCCTCTATTTGATGAAACCGACTATATTGAAATCCCTAGTGTAGTACTAATGGAAATTATTGAACAAACTGTGTTTGCAGTCGCAAAAAGTGAGTCGAGACCTGTTTTGACAGGAGTAAATATGATATTCAAAGAGAATCAATTGACGTGTGTTGCAACGAATTCCCAACGATTAGCTTTAAGAAAATATGTAATAGAATCAAGCATAAATGGCTCATTTACCGTTCCAGGAACAAGCCTAAGTGAGCTGATGAAACTCATAAATAACGAATCGGGTGTAATACAATTATTTGTAATAGACAACTATATGATATTTAAATCTACTACTACCTTACTTTATACAAGATTAATAGCTGGAACTTATCCCAATGTTTTTGAACTCTTACCAAATCATTCGAAGACAATCATTACGCTTAACAGGAAACAACTATTAAAGGGTATTGATAGAGCTTGCCTTTTTGCAAACGAATGGAAAAATAACAATGTCAATTTAGAAATAATCGATGGGAGTAAAATAAAAATTTCCTCCAACTCCTCCGAAATAGGAAAAATAGAAGAAACCCAACCTATCAAAGCGATTAACGGTGATCGTGACCTACGTATTTCATTGGATGGCAGTTTTTTAATGGATGCTTTAAAGGTAATAAAAGATGAAGAGATTAAAGTAAGTTTTGGTGGTACAATGAGACCCATCTTCATTGAACCGGTTGATCATTCCTCTTCCCTTCACCTTATTTCACCAGTACGTTCGTATTATTAGAAGACTAGGCGTTTACCCGCCTAGTATCTCTTATAAATTGATAACTACTCAAAATCCTTCCACGTATAATCTAACGATAAGATACCGATATGCTTTGCTATTGTCGAAGTATCCATCGTTTTAGTTGCGACTGCTGGTTTTCGAAAACAAACTAGCTCCTTGTAATAGCCAAACATTCTACAAATTTCAGGTCGTACGGCATGGATGCCACATCGATCCTTTTGTAAATCGTAAAAAATACATGTACCCATAAATCGTTGTTGGTTTTTAAGCTCTAAACGTATTTTACTAGGCATCGATTTGAGCTTCTTTTTTATGTTCTTTAATTCCTTCTCTGTGATTGGAACTGGACCACAGCATAACCCCTTACACCCTTCACATGGTAAGTTTTCCATCTTCATTCCCCTTTCATTGCACAACAAAAAAAGCCTCGCATACATGCGGGCTTTAGACGATGTGTTTTGTAAATGTTACTCTTATTATACCATACATTAGGTTCCTAGAACATACTGAGCTAAGACACTTTGTACTTTATAAATATTTGTCGCCTTGTTGAAGTTTTTTTGAATCGGTAACGAACTGCCTGATACCCATATTTTGAGCTCTGCATCTAAATCAAATGTGCCGGCTGTTTCCACTGAAAAATGCACAATATTTTTATAGGGAATGGAATGGTACTCGGTTTTTTTACCCGTCACCCCCTGCTTATCAATGAGGATTAATCGTTTATCGGTAAAAATAAACGTATCTCTTATAATTTTATAGGCATTTTTGATTGTTTCATGTGGAATTAATAAATCCTTTACTTCCTGCTGTAATTTATCTAAATCGACCTCACTTGCATTGCCGATTAACCCATCAAATAATCCCATGATCTTCCCCTCTCACTTCCGTTTATTTAATGTATTACAAAGATACAAGGGCTACGACAAGAAATGATGGTATTATTTAGTTTATAGGAGGTGAGGAGTTGCGTGTAATGATGGTTGCTTTTTTGGCCGTTTTCCTCTTTGGCTGTAATGAAGAGAGGCTACCAGGTGGCGAGTTAACTAAGGTCAGCCTCTCAATTGGAGCTGAATTTGGTCAAATAAATACTGATTTTATGGTTATATATGAGGATGAGGAATCACTTGATTTATTCCAACAAGCCATTTCTACAGCCGTCAAAAACGAAGGCGTTGTGGATATGGCTTCACCTGAATATGATTTGCAAGTAGTGGATACTGCTGGCAACAAATATGGCTATCATCTTTGGCTAGGTGAGAATGGACAAAGCAGTGTGCTCATGAATACGAAAGACACACATACGATCTACACAATCTCAAAGGATTATACCGAGGCACTCATAGCCCTTGTTCGGCAATAAAAAAACACTTCCGTTTATTTAGGGCTACGACAAGAAATGATGGTTTAATTTAGACTAAAGGGCCCTTTTTACTCATGGCGATATCAGCTCATGGTGATTCCCCTTCAGCTCGATTCTATAATGTCCGAACGTTTTTTTTCTTTCATCAGAGCTTAAATCACCGGAGCGTTGAAAGCCAAATGTAGTGATCCCGTTCCCATTAATTGTCCAATCATAGACATTACCTAATGTGTCAAAGCCATAATAAAATCCAGGCTTACCTAAATAATCGGAAAACCATTGTCCATTGGTAAATGTTGCAGATTTTAAATTGCTTGTATCCTCAGCATTGAGTATTCCACGCTCATATCTTGTCAAGTAAAAGACATTGTTTTGATATGTTTTTACCGACTTTATTGGTGCTTTCTCAATCGCAACTCTTGTAATTGCATCGCCATCCACACGATATAAAATAAATTCCTGCGTTGTGTTATAGGAATAATTCAAATAAAAATGGCCCATGTCCGTATTAAACCATATATCCCCATATCGAACCGAGTTTTTATCCTCAATTAATTCCTGATAAACAAAGGGCTCGAAATCACTAAAGGTGTTGCTAAATACTAAGTGACCGTTTTCTTTAATGACTGCCATATATCGATCACTGTAGACAATGGATTTTCCTTGATAGAGTAATTTAAAAATATGGATAAGATTAAGGTTTTCAATTGCTGTGGCATGAACGTCCCTAATTATAATCAAACGATATGGTTGAATCTCTGCATTTTTTAAATAAATGACTTTTTTATTAAATTCCTCACCAATATACCTTAAAGGAATATACGTTGAACTGTTGTATATGCTTGCTGCCACATCCATTTCGCTCAATTTACTGTTTATTGAAATATTATTATCTCCTATTTTTAGGGAAATGGTTTTAGTAGCGTATGTAATGGTAATGGACTGTTTTTTTGTATTAAAATCTACCTTTGCACCCAATCCTTCAGAAATAAAACGAAGGGGTACTAATGTTCTTCCATCTTTAATAATCGGCTGAACAGCAGATACTTTCTGCCCATTAATAAATGCCATGGAGCTTTCAGGAGAAAGAATCATACTATTTTTCAAGTCATGTTCAGATACATCTTCATAATAGTCATAAAGATTTTCTGCGTGTGCTGTGAAACCAAAAGCTAGGAACAATGTAAAAGTAAATAATATGAGGATAAATTTCAAGTTCATTCTTACACCTCTCAATAATGAATGTTATATTTTAAAAAAGCATACAGGTTTTTGTTACCAATATATGTATTATCCTTAGTGTACCACTTTTCCGTCAGGTGTTACTACCTCTAATGTCCATACTTTTTCTCTAACTAGCGAAGCTCTTTTAAACTATTGCAATCTAACGAATAAAAGAAGAAAGGGTTCTACATAGTAGATTGGTCTAATATGTAGAACCCTAACGATTAATTAGAGCCATTGAGGAGCCTTTTGCCATTTTATTGCTTGTTCAAAATAGGCTAGCTTAATTAAAGTGACTTCACTAAATGCAGTAGCAGGAAATGCAATACCACAGGGTCTCCTACTTGCCATATTACCTACTGGGACAGCAATTGTTGGATCGCCTGCTTTGGTACTTATTGTGGAAGCCTATACGGTCCTTTTTGATCAAAGCTGGCTATGAATACATGACTAGTTCTTTGGCTGTTAGCCCCCTTCCTTTGAATGGCATATATAGTCATTTCCTCTCTTTAATCCTATTACATTTTATCTCCATCTACGTGCTCCCAGTCTTTTTCTTACATAAGAAATTACAGGAAAATGCTTATGTATGATGGATCGCCTGAAACAGCCTCTGGGCATAGCTGTCTGTGAAAGCAAAGCGATTTTGTTCCTTGTAGCTCTCGTCCACAATTTCTCCCGCCTTCATGACATAAATGCGGTCGCATAAATAAGAAACGGCCTTTAGATCATGCGAAATAAACAATATCGCCATGTCTCTTTCTTTATTGAGTGTGACTAATAAATCGATTATTTCCCGTTGTATTAAACGATCTAGACTCGAAACAATTTCATCACAGACGATTAATTGCGGCTCAATTAAAATGGATCTTAGTAAATTGACACGTTGTCTTTCACCACCACTTAGCTCTGTAGGTAAGGCAAGTAAGATATCTGCTGGTAGCTTAACTTTCTCTAGCATGGTCTGTAAATACGTATCATTTACTGATAATTGATGCTGTAATGGCTCTCTTAATAGTTCCCTTACCGTCCACGTTGGGTTTAATGCCGCTGTAGCATTTTGAAAAATGAGCTGGCATCTTTCATAAAAAGAGGTGCGATTATGTTTGGTAATAGCTTGGTTTTGAAAGAGCACTGTTCCTTTGTTCGGCTTTTCTAGCTGCATGATTACTTTAGCCAATGTACTTTTGCCGCTGCCACTTTCCCCCACTAAACCTACTAATTCACCATTTCCTACAGTAAGGTTAATATCTTTTAATACTTGCTGTCCTCTTCGATAGCTTTTAAAAACATGGTCAACCTGCAGCAACAAAATTTACGCCTCCTAAAAAATGATTAGCCACAAGCTGCTTCGTATATGGATGCTTCGGCTGTTCAAAGATGTCTTTCACATGCCCTCGCTCCACCATTTCTCCATTTTTCATTACAAGAATAAAATCAGCGATGGCAGCAGCAACACCTAAATCATGGGTAATCAATAGTATTGTCGTTCCTAGTCGGGTATGAAGCTTTTTCAATAGTTGAATAAATTCCTGCTGATGGAGCATATCTAAGGCGGAAGTTGGTTCATCCGCTATTAAGATGTCTGGCTCATTGTATAAGGCACAGGCGAGCATACAGCGTTGGAGCATTCCCCCTGAAAGCTCAAAGGGATAGCAATCTAACACATTTTCTGGTAAATGAAAGTCCTTTAACATGACTTGGATGGTAGCTAAAAAATCCTTCTTCTTATGACCCTTCCGTAAAGCACTTAACGCATACATTTGTTGCTTTATCTTTATAGTCGGTGAAAAACTATTGATGGCATCCTGGAAAATCGTAAAGAAATGTTTTTGACGTAGTGCCAGTTGCTCCTGTTTCGATAGCTCCATTATATTTTGACCATTAAAATAAATTGACCCTTCCACTGTTGCATGAGCAGGAAGCATGCCAAGCAAGGCTGAAATAGTCGTGCTTTTCCCACTACCACTTTCACCAATCATCACGGTAATCTGCCCTTTCGGCACAATGAATGACAGATCTTTGAGAATTGTTTTTTCATTCATTCGTACCGCTACATTGTACATCTTAAACATGTGTCCGCTCCCCTCCCTTCTTGAACGTACTTCCTATTGCTTGTACACATAAAATAGTTATAAAGATTAATAGTCCTGGAAACAGCCCCATCCACCAAGCACCAACTAGTAAATCATTTTGTGCCGTATAGAGCATGGTCCCCCAGGACGGAATGGCTGGTGGGACCCCAATCCCTAAAAAGCTTAAAGACACCTCCGTAAATATAGCGCCAGCAAAGTTAAAAATCGTTACGACAAAGATGGCGGGAAAACTATTACGTAATAAATGGCTAAAAAGAATTTTCCACAACGGTGTACGGAACATTTTAGCCATTTGTACAAATTCGGCTTCCTTTAAACGGATAAATTCAGATCGCACAATACGTGCTGTGACAAACCAGCTCGTAGCCCCCATAATAATCGCCATGCGCCAAACGCTCCCCTGCATAATCGCTTGAAGGGCAAGGACGATCACTAAAGAAGGAATGGTTAAACAGGCCTCTAATATACGCATCATCACGGCATCAATAGCCCCGCCAAAATAACCACTTATGCCTCCATAAATAATGCCAATTATACTGGCTAGAACAACGGAAACAATGGCGATGAAAAGAGTCACCCTCCCACCAATAAGCAAGCGGGATAGGACATCTCGGCCTAATTGATCTGTTCCGAGGAAATGTGTCGTAGTAGGCGCCTCATAAATATGGTTCATATCCATCGCATTTGGTTCAAAAGGAGCGAGGATAGAGGAGAAAAGGGTCAAGCCAAAAATGAAAGCAAGAAGCACTAACCAAAAGATGGGTATCTTCCGCTGTTTTTCTTTTCTCATACAAGCCCCCCTCTTCTTAACCTAGGATTCAGGCAAATCATTAGGATATCAATGAGAATTAAACACATAACAACCACAACGCCAATGAGTAAAATAGCCCCCATAAGTACAGGAAAATCCTTAACCATGACTGATTTCACCAAAAGCTGTCCTAAGCCTGACCAGCCAAATAAGGTTTCAACGACAATGGAGCCTCCGAAAAATGAAGGAATGGTAACACCGACATAATTGATATAGGGAATCATGGCATTGCGTAATATCATCTTACGAATTTCATGCTCTGGCACTCCGTTGGCACGTGCAACTTGGACATAATAGCTATGGTTCTCAGCCTTCACATTCTCCTGTAAAAAGCGGGCGAATACCCCGACATGTGACAGAACAAGGACTGTTAAAGGAAGGACCATATGGTATAGTCGATCCACCATCCCTCCATTCCCCCGTACATCATTCATCCCCGATGAAGGAAACCAGCCTAGCTGTACGGAAAACACCATGATAAATACTATACCGAGCCAAAATGGTGGGATAGCTGAACTTGCAATACTGACAATGGATAGTCCTCTATCTAGTAATGAACCTTCCAGCATCCCTGCCCGTAAGCCGAGCCAAATGGACGCAATCGTTACCATAACTAAAGTCAAAACAACGAGCTGTAGTGTATTCGGTAAACGTTCCTGTAAAATTGTTGCGACTGGTCTGCCCTCTTTTGCCGAGTATCCTAAATTGCCTTGTAGTACGCCACGAAGCCAAGAACCGTATTGATACAGTACTGGTTGATCGAGATCAAAGGCTTTTTCAATACGCTCCTTCTCAGCTGCGGATAATGTTTGCGCATTGCCACCATAATAAGCTGCAGCTGGATTACCAGGAGCGGCATGCATCATGAAAAAAGAGAGGAAGCTCACGATAATGAGGACCATTGTCCCCATTATCACTCGCTTCCCGATCCATTTAGCGATCATTCCATTTCCACTCCTCGACATTCCATAGGAAGCCAGCCCCGTGGTGACCTAAAATTCGCTCTTTGACACCATGAATCTGTTCATTGATGCCATATACTGCATCCACGTAGGCAAAGTAAGCGAAAGGTGGATCTTGTGCTAGTTCCTTTTGTAATGCCATATAGACTTCCTTACGTTTTTCAGGATCAACGGTTGTTCGTCCTTCCTCTAGCAAAGCATCTACTTTAGCATTGGCATAGCTGCCGTAATTATAGCCAGCACTTGTGTCGCTTGATTCACCCGAGTGGAATAAGCTATACGTATGATGATCTGCATCATATGGACTACCCCAGCCCACCATAAAAGCTTCTGAATCTTCAATGACAATATTGCTCCAATCTAGGGCAGCTACATTCACATCTGCCCCCACCGCTTTATAGCCTTCTGCTGCATAATTAGCCATATTGACACGCACTGTATCGGTAATCGGAGCCGTAATCGTAAATGCTAATTTTTGACCATCCTTATAGCGGAAACCGTCATCCTTTAATGTCCAGCCCGCTTGTTCTAGGAGCTCGTTGGCTTTCTTGACATCATAAGAATACTGTTCAATTGTGCTATTGGCAAAGGCATGCTTTTGTAATGGTGAGTATGCTTCCGTACCGTAACCATGTAAAATGCCCTTTACAATACCAGCGCGATCAGTTGCATAGCTAATGGCCTTACGAATCGTCACATCTTGCCAAATAGGAAACTTCATATTAAATAAGAGACCGCGATAATCTGCTGATTCTACTTCATACATTTTTAAATGCTCTACTTTTGAAAGCTCCTCCACCTGATTCGGGTCAAGAAGCGCAATATCTACCTCACCAGATTTTAGCTGTAAAGCTCGCACATTGCTATCAGGGATAAATTTAAAAATGACTTTTTCAATTGAAGCCTTTGTGCCAAAGAAGGCTGGGTATGCTTTTAGTGTTAAGCTTGTTCCTTTATCCCATTGCTCAAACATGTACGGACCAGCCCCAATTGGTTGTTGGTTAAACGAAGCCGTTCGCATTTCTTGCCCTTCGAAGGCATGCTTTGGCAAAATTGGCACCGTTAATTTATCTAACATCGGCGTAAATGGCTCGTCTAATTGAATGGTCATTGTTGTGTCATTGATCTTGTTCATTGATGCTACATGGTTAAAATCAGACTTTAAATAGGAGCCGTTTTCATCATCTAAAATACTGTCAATGGTAAAGATAATATCGTCTACTGTTAATGCCTGCCCATCATGGAACGTCACATCTTGTTGAATGGTAATTGTATAAGTCATCTGGTCATCAGATATTTTAATGCTTTGAGCAATATCATTTACCGGAACATTATGCTCATCAAAGCGCATCAGACCTCTAAATAAAAATGCATCTAGATTGGTTTCCTCCAACAGCGGATTTAAACCCGCAAACTCAGATTCCGAGGCAAAAATAAGCTCATTTGCCTTAGACGATGATGCAGCAGCTGGTTGTTTCTTTTCCCCCTGACTAGAGGCACAGCCAACAAGACTTATTGCTACTATCATCAAAAGTATGAATAGGGAACTCTTTTTCATTTACTATCTCCTTTATCACAACAGAAATTACAGCAATGTTGAGATGTACTCAAACATATTGTTGATTTCTTTGTGAAGTGTTCGTTGCTCTTTGGCGAGCCATCTACAATGAATGGCCTGATCGGTTAGTTTTGTCACACTTGCCTGAACGGACGGTTCCAATTGAATTCGATCCTGTAAATCTCGTATATTGAGATGTTGAACCTGTGGCGCCACAATCCATAAGGAGCCGATATAGAGCGCCTTTTCAAGCAAGCCAATCGTTGAAAAATTCATGTCCTGTGGCTTGAAATGAAAGGAATCAAAAGCAATCAATGAATCCTCTACATAGAGCTTGTACTTAGATTGGAATGCTTGATAATCAAAGATTTCTCCTCGCATTTCTCTTCCAGGGGCGACAATCTCCCCCCAAATCAATGTTGAGCTCTCTTTCAGATGAATCGTTGTATCTACCTGAAATTTGGCTCGTTCAAATGGAATGGTCACTTCAGGAAGCCATTCTAATCGTGCTCGTTCATCGAGTTCCACAGTGATGGCTTGTGTACAAAACTCGCCAGTGTGGGAAGGGTAAATTTTTAATGCTGATTGTTGCTTTAACCTTACCTGACTGTCTGGCGCAAGCTTTACTGAAATTTCATTGCGGTCTCCCGCGACCATACCACCAGAGGACTCCATAATAAAAACGGTGGCAGTTGGATGATTGCCCTCATACAGCTCTCGACTTGCCTTTAATGGCGGCTGCTGATACACATGAACAAGCCGTGTAAAACCCCGTCTAGGCTCAAAAGCCATCTCCAACTTACCGAAATGATTGACCCTTCCTTGATTAAGCATTTTCTTCAACTGCTTCGGCACCTTCAAGGAGCATATGGTGCTGAATCCATTCAACCACCTTATCAACATTTGTTTGTGAGCGAACATCGGCAAAAATATATGGTCGTCCACCACGCATTTTTTTCACGTCCTGATCCATCAGCTCTAAATCAACACCAACATGAGGGGCCAATGACGTTTTATTGATTAGTAATAAATCAGAACGTGTTAACGCTGGGCCACCTTTGCGCGGAATATCCTGTCCTTCTGCTACATCAATGACATAAATATAGCCATGAACAAGCTCTGGACTAAATGTAGCCGATAAATTATCGCCACCGCTTTCGATAAAAATAATATCTAAATCGGCAAAGCGTTTATTCAAATCATCAATCGCGGCAAAATTCATCGATGCATCCTCACGAATGGCTGTATGTGGACAGCCACCTGTTTCCACCCCAATAATTCGCTCTTCGGCTAAAACACCGTTTGTGATTAAATATTGGGCATCTTCTCTTGTATAAATATCATTCGTGATTACTGCCACATTGTAGTGCTCATGCATCACACGTGTTAATTGATCGACTAAAGATGTTTTGCCTGACCCAACAGGCCCTCCGATACCAATGCGTACTGGTTTCATATCTATCCTCTCGCTTTCTATGAAATAAATAATCTCGAAAATAAAAACTCATGCTTCATGGAGGCTAGTTCTATACCTAGCGCATTATTGGCAAGGTCATCTAGCGTTAACGTCTTCACCGTTTTGGCAGCTTCCTCCACCGAGGCAAGGAGCTTATGTAGGGCTTGGACACCTGTGTTTTGACCAAACGGCACTGCTCGTACGGCATTTTGAACGAGGCCACTAATTGTTGCATACATAAAGGTCATGACAGCATGAAAAACGTTAACACCTAGTGCTTCACAATAAATCCCATATAAAACTGCATAATGACCTTTCACGACTTCCTGATCAATGTGATCCTTCCATTGCAATAAAAAAGGGCTATCCATAAGTGGGGCTACTGTTCGCATAAATTGCTTCCCTACATTGACACTAGCATCTCTTGACTCCTTCGCTAGCTTCATAGCGCCACACAGTTCATCCAGTTCAATAAGGCGTGTAACATTTCGGGCTTGTGCTGCATGGAACGCCTCCTGAATTAGGATGGCATCCCCATACACTAAATTTTGCTCTAGATACACCTGACAAAATTCAACTAAATGTTCCTTCGTGCGAATGCGATCCTCTTGAATATACGTTTCCATACCATAAGAGTGGGTATAGGAACCGATTGGAAAGGCAGAATCATGGATTTGCAATAAATGCAATAAGGATAAATTAGTGAGAGTGTCCACGGTATTTAAATGGCTGCTTGAAACGTCTTTCAGTAGTTTCATAATGCACCCCTATTTCATCTAGTAATGGATTAATCGTATGATCTGCTCGTACGATGATTTCATTGTTTTCAATTAAGCAAGGTGTATGGCGATTCCCTAATTCAAATGCTGATTTCCCCATTTCGTACATGTCTTTTGGGGTAATAACGATAACGGGCTCCAGCTTCGTGCGAATTGCAATACGACGTTCGGCATCCTCAAATAATAAGTCGCCATATTGTAATGGTTCTTCTCCCTCTAAACGCAAAGCAATATCTGTACCTTGATCCGTTGTCGTACGAAGAATTCGTTTGCTTAATTCCTCCCACTCTAGCTCAATCCATTCTGTTGTTTTCTGTTGATGTTCTTCTTCATTAGCAATATTGCCTATTACTTTTTCAATTAACATAAGTTCTGCACCTCATCCTCTATTTTTAGCTGTTCCTCTCACTTTGATGGCTTAGAATAGGAAATATCGTTGGGCCATTGGTAATATATCCACAGGCTCACATGTTGCTAGTTCCCCATCAATTTTTACTTCATAGGTTTCTGGATTCACATCAATCTGTGGTGTTGCATTGTTGAGCTTCATGTCAGCTTTACGAATATTTCGGCAATTTGAAACCGTACCAATCATTCGTTTTAAGCCTAATTTTTCAGGTAGGCCTTCCTCCACAGCGATTTTCGGTAAAAACGTCATGCCACAATTTTGAGGACCTTGACCATAAAAGCCAAATGTTTGACGTCCTTTCATTGGCTGTGGCGTAGGAATCGACGCATTCGGATCACCTGTGATGCCATAGACCGCAATCCCTGCCTTAATGACTACTTCTGCCTTAACACCAAAGAATGCTGGCTCCCAAAGGACGATATCTGCTAGCTTCCCTTCCTCTAGCGAACCTACCTCATGGCTAATTCCGTGGGCAATCGCCGGGTTAATATTCAGCTTTGCCATATAGCGCTTAACACGATAATTATCATGATCCTTGCCTTCATCCTGTGGTAATGGACCTCGTTGCTTCTTCATTTTGTCTGCTGTTTGGAACGTTCGTAGCGTTACCTCACCAACACGTCCCATCGCTTGTGAGTCCGAAGACATAATACTTAAAATCCCTAAATCTTGCATAATATCTTCAGCTGCAATCGTTTCTGGTCGAATGCGGGAATCCGCAAATGCCACATCCTCTGGTACATCATGTTTTAAATGGTGGCAGACCATTAGCATATCTAAATGCTCGTCTATAGTGTTCGTTGTAAACGGTTTTGTTGGATTTGTAGATGCTGGCAAAATATTGGGTAATGATGCCATGACAAGCTGGTCTGGCGCATGTCCTCCACCTGCCCCCTCCGTATGGAAAATATGAATGACTCGCCCATCAATCGCATTAATTGTATCTTCCACAAAACCCGCTTCATTCAATGTATCCGAATGAAGAGCAACCTGAATATCATAGTCATCTGCAACAGATAAGCTTTGATCTAGCGCTGCTGGTGTTGCGCCCCAGTCCTCATGAATTTTCAAACCAATCGCACCTGCACGGACTTGTTCTATGATGGGTGCTGGCTCAGATGCACTTCCCTTTCCAAGTAAGCCAACATTAATTGGGAAGCCCTCAACTGCTTGCAACATGCGATGCAAATGCCATTCACCCGCTGTTAAGCTCGTCGCCTTCGAGCCAGCTGCTGGGCCTGTTCCACCACCAATAAAAGTTGTTGTCCCTGCTAGTAGGGCCGTCTCCACCTGATCAGGGCTGATGAAATGGATATGTGTATCAATGGCTCCTGCCGTAGCAATTAGCCCTTCACCTGCGTAAACCTCTGTACCAACGCCGATAATCATGTCCTGATCGACTCCGTCCATGCTGTTCGGATTACCAGCTTTCCCAATACCAATAATACGTCCATCCTTTATACCGATATCTGCTTTGACAATCCCTGTATAATCTATAATGATGACATTGGTAATGACGGTATCAAGCACACCTTCATCACGTGTATTTTTACCATTTTGCCCCATCGAGACACGTAATGATTTACCACCACCGAAGACCCCTTCGTCCCCATAGGATGTATAATCCTTCTCAATTTCAATCCACAGGTCTGTATCTGCTAAACGAACTTTATCTCCGACAGTGGGACCAAACATTTTCGCGTAAGCTTCATGTGTTACCTTCATTTTTCTTCCGCTCCTTTAAAGCCACCTTCAATTGCCTTATCTAAAATTTCTTCCTTATGGTGGGTAGAGCCCTCTGTTAGCCTATTTAAACCAAAGACATGCTGTTTGCCACCAAACTCGACAAGCTCCACCTCTTTTTCCTCACCAGGTTCAAAGCGCACCGCTGTCCCTGATGGAATATTGAGATGCATACCAATAGCATCTTGCCGATTAAACTCTAGAAATCTATTAACCTCGATAAAATGAAAATGGGAACCTACTTGTATAGGTCGGTCACCTGTATTGGCTACCAATACCTTTTTCGTCGCTCTACCCACATTGATTTCAATGACACCGTTTTTCGGTCGGATTTCTCCAGGAATCATTCTCCAACACTCCTTTATTGAATTGGACGGTGAACCGTAACAAGCTTCGTCCCATCTGGGAATGTACACTCAACCTGCACATCTGAAATCATGTCCCCGACACCTTCCATTACATCTTCAGCTGTAAGTACATGCTTAGCCTCACTCATCAGCTGCGCTACCGTTTTGCCGTCTCGAGCACCTTCCATAATAAAACTACTAATTAGTGCCACTGCTTCCGGATAATTTAGCTTTAAGCCACGAGCTTTTCTTTTCAGCGCAAGTTCTCCTGCCACATGGAGGAGTAATTTTTCTTGTTCAACTGGTGATAGCTTCAATCCAATCTCTCACTTTCCTATATTCAGAATTATCTTTCAATAATATTTTCTCTGGACATAACTTCCTTTCAGTAGTTTGAAATGTTCTAACGATTTAGTTGTACGTGCATTTAGTTGTTGTCTTACAAATTATGATTTCGCAAGGGATTTGCGAAGAGAAATAGAAATGACTTGTTGACCCGGCGAATGCGGGTTGCAATAGTTGAAGTGAGTAATAGAGGTAACAGCTAGTCCATTATAAGAAACTACATTAAAAAATTCAACATTTTTATTTATCTGTGAATTTACAAGTTTGCTAAATAATTAATAAAAAAAGAGGCATATTTTACAGAAAATTGGTCATCTGCAAAAAAGCCTCTTGTCTTGCTAGCTAAAGCGAATGAAAAATTATATTAAAAAACTAGTAAATTTATTTTATGTAAAATAATTATTTCAGGACTAAAAACGTTATTTTTCATAATCAAATCGATTGGTTAGCTTCTGTAAATTATCAGCTTGCACGGTTAAATCCTGTGTAACATGATTGACTGCTTGCATGGAGGCAGTTTGTTCATCCATTGAATGTAAAACAACTTCTGTGTAATTAGATAGCTTGCCCATGTCATCTGCAATCGTTGTGACAGAGGATGCCACTTCATTCGCGCTACTAGCAAGCTGTTCAGCTGTCGTTGAAATGTCCTCAAGCTGACCTGTCATTTCGCGAACATGCTGTGAAATCGTTCCAAAAGATGTTGTTGCTTCATCAATGACATAAACACCCTGTTGGACATTTTTTAAATCATCTTCCACTGCTGACGCAACTTGTTTTGTATCACTTTCAATCCCCACGACTAAGTCCACAATTTGCGTAGCAGAATGCTTTGATTGCTCAGCTAACTGACGCACTTCCTCAGCCACGACCGCAAAGCCTTTCCCATGCTCCCCAGCACGAGCAGCTTCAATGGCTGCATTTAATGCTAATAGATTTGTTTGATCCGTAATAGCCGTAATCATATCAGTCATCGCTTTTATATCTGTCATTTTACTTGATAATTGTTGCATAAGACCACTTGTTTTTTCAGTTGAAGCGGAAATAAATTGCATTTGCTCCTTCGCAACATGTAAAATCTTTGCACCATTTCCTGCAATATCATTGGCATCCTTCGCATGATCAAAAACATCCTGTGTAGCAACGGTAATTCGTTCGATTCCAGCGACCGTTTCCTGCATCGCATTTGCGCTAGAATAAGCCGACTCGGCAGCCTGTTTTAAGCCCTCAGACGTTTTTTCCATTTGTTGATCTACTTCTTCTACAGCAAGAGTAATTTCATTCGTACTTGCTGATAACTCCTCAATGCTTGCTGATAAATCAGATGAGCTGTGTGCAATTTTTTGTGACATTGTTTGTAATTGTTCCTTCATTTCTAAAAAGGATTGTGCTAGCTGAGAAATTTCACTATTGTCTCGAACCTCAATGTTCACATTATCTAAATGGCCTGCAGTAATCCCTTGTGCAGCCTCGGTTAACTGTTTAATTGGCTGAATAACTTTGTAGTGCACATACGCCGTGTAAGATAGTGTAATCGCGATTCCTACGATGGTTAAAATGGTAGAAAGCCATTCTAATGACGTTACATTGGCTAAATCAATAAATAAAATAGCAATCATTAAGACATTTAAAACAGAAAAGCCAAGTAAACTCTTTTTTCGTAAACTCATAACAAATTCCCCCAACTAAAATATTACTTCTATACCATCATTATAGTTGAATAATCCTAAATATCATAAAGAAAAGCTCTATTTTTATAAGAATAAAGACACAAAGTATTCCTTAAATCTCCGATAATTGTTCACAAAAAAAGACTATAGACAGCTTTAGTAGCATGTCTACAGTCTTGAAATCTAGATTTATTTTAATTTCATGATACTAGAACCAGCGATCCCTGGGTGTGTCATTTCATATGGATCTAAGATTAAATCTAATTGCTCTTTTGTTAAGACGCCTTCTTCGATACAAAGCTCACGAATTGAACGACCTGTCAGAATAGCTTCACGCGCTAAGCGAGCAGCTACTTCATAGCCGATATGAGGGTTAACAGCAGTTAATACCCCTACACTTTTCTCTACATATTCTTTCATACGCTCTTCATTTGCTTCAATATCTTTTAAGCAATTTTCCGTAAACGCACGGAAAACATTATTCATAATGCTAATCGATTGGATTAGGTTGAATACTAATACAGGCTCCATTACGTTTAATTCTAATTGTCCAGCTTCAGAAGCTAGAGAAATTGTATGGTCGTTGCCAATTACTTGGAAAGCAACTTGGTTCAGTACCTCTGGCATAACAGGGTTAACTTTACCTGGCATGATAGAAGAACCTGGTTGACGAGCTGGTAATAGGATTTCCCCTAAGCCTGCACGTGGACCAGAAGCCATTAAACGTAAGTCATTAGCGATTTTAGACATATTAATCATACAGATTTTTAAAGCACCAGATACTTCTGTGTAGGCATCTGTATTTTGTGTTGCATCCACTAAATGTGTCGCACCTTTTAATGGTAAACCAGAAATTTCAGCAAGATGCTCATCAACAGATTTAATGTAATCTGGGAAAGCATTTAAGCCTGTTCCTACAGCCGTTGCACCCATGTTCACATCATAAAGATTTGGACGTGTTTGACGAATGCGTACGATATCACGATTAATAACACGGCAATAAGCCTCAAACTCTTGTCCTAAACGGATTGGCACTGCATCTTGTAAATGCGTTCGGCCCATTTTAATAACATGAGCAAATTGCTCCGCTTTTTGATGGAAGACAGATTGCATATAATCCATCGTTTCAAGTAATTCATCTATTAAATTTAACACAGCGATATGGATCGCTGTTGGGAAAGCATCGTTTGTTGATTGTGACATATTAACATGACTATTTGGACTTACTGTGTGATAGTCCCCTTTTTCTTTCCCTAAAATTTCTAGGGCACGGTTCGCGATCACTTCATTGGCATTCATATTGATGGATGTACCTGCGCCACCTTGGATTGGGTCTACAATAAATTCTGCATCCCATTTGCCATCGATCACTTCTTGTGCAGCTTCGACAATTGCCTCACCAATTTCTTTTGATAATAGGTGTACTTCCATATTACTTAATGCAGCTGCTTTTTTCACTATCCCCATTGCTTTAATTAGTGAAGAGTGAATTGTGTAGCCTGTAATTGGGAAGTTTTCCGTAGCACGCAGTGTTTGAATTCCATAATACGCTTCTGCTGGTAATACGCGCTCACCTAAAAAATCTTTTTCTATTCGTTGTGTTGACATTATTGTCGTCTCCTTTTATGTAATACTCACACTTGATAGTAGCTAATAAAAGTCGTATTGTAAACAGTCATTTTTCTGTAAACGAAAAAAATCCTTCAAAAAAGCAAAAAATCCGCTAAAAACCGAGCATATTTTATTAATGGTCGAGCAATATTAGCCGTTATATTGTTCTTAGGTAAAGTCAAAATTAACTTAAATGGATTGGAAACATGAATTAAAAGTCAAAAAACCAATAAAGTTGTTCTCTTCGTCAACTTTATTGGTTTTCATTTCATTATTATTTATTTGATGTCACAGTAAAACGGCTGTTTTCATGTTGAGGTTGTTCTAGCTCATCCAATACAGCCACCGCATAATCGGCATAGCTTACATAGCTGTTACCAGCGTCATTTACTAATAAGTGGTCAATACCTGTTGTGTAGTGTCCTGTACGCGGGCCTTCTGGATCAAAAAATGCGGAAGGACTTAAAAATGTCCAATGAATAGAGGATTGTTGTAAATCCACTAGGTTTTGACCTTGATTTTGGGCTGTTGCCAAAAACATCTCTGGGAAATCAGGTGTATCCATAACACGCACTTTTTTCTCTGGGTCCACAAATAGACTGCCTGCCCCACCTACGACAAATAATTTTGTGTCAATTCCGTTGAAAATTGCAATCAAATGACGACCTGCTTTTACATGTAACTCCTCTTGACCTGCTGGTGCACCAAATGCATTTACCACCACATCAAAGCCCTTCACATCTTCTTGCGTTAATTCAAAAACCTCTTTTTCAATCACTGAAATAGAGGCTGTTACCTTTGCTGCCGAACGAACGATGGCTGTTACTTCATGACCACGTTGTAACGCTTCCTCTACTATTTTTTGTCCTGCTTTCCCTGTTGCACCAATCACTGCTATTTTCATTCAATTTTCCTCCTCAAATATAGTTGTAACTATTTTAGTTACAGGTTGGATACAAAAGATCATCTCCGTCTAAATACGAAGTTGATCTAGCACGTCCTGAAGCGTCTGTGCTTGTAATTGCTCCTCCATTGCCTGCCAAACAGATGTATAAACCCCTTCCAATGTATGTTGGATTTTACGTCCCACTGCACACGCTGGATTAGGCTCATCATGAATCGCAAAAAGCTGCTTTGGCCCATCCATTGCTTGATAAATGGCTAACAATGTTAAATCCTTTGGCTCAACTAATAGCTCGTAGCCGGCCATCCCAGATCGTGATGAAAGTAAGCCCGCTTTTTTTAGGACACCAATCATACGTCTCACCACAACCGGATTTGTATTCACACTGCCAGCAATAAAATCGGACGTTAATAGGCTTTTATCAGATGTTGTGGCAATGAGCGAAAGTATATGGATCGCCACCGAAAATCGACTGTTCACCATATGAATCACCACCTGTTGTAACCATTATAGTTACAGGTGCAGAAAAAAGTCAAGCACTGTCACCTGTAAATATTGTTTCCCTTTAACTATTTCCCATGCATGACTTATATTTTTTTCACATAAATCACTAATTCTTGACGGATTTGTCCATTGTCCTCATAAAAATCTAAATTGTGAAATTCATATTTAAAGTGACCTACTGGAAATGTCACACTTTCTCCCTGAGCAGCTGCCAAAATACCCGCTACATCCTGTGAGACCATATGTAATAATTCTTCCCCTGAAAATGAATCGATAAAAATTACGTTCATAAAAAACACCTCCACAGCCATTATAGCTTAGAAGGCGCTTACATTTATAGTGTTTCTTTATAGCCTTTCAGCCGAATCTCTTCAATGATTTGCATCATCTCTAGGACTTGCTGCTCTGACAATTTTGCAGTATTAACAGAAAACATTTGTTGCTCCAAACCAATTTTTTGTTCTAGATGTCTTGGATGTGGTTCACTTTCTTCTGCTTGAAGTACTAGTGTATTCTTCACAACTTTCACCTCTACCATTATGTTGACGAACGCCATTGTTCCAAATAATGCTAATAATCCCATAATTAATATAATCAACTTCTCTTAAACTAGTCATCTAACTATTTACCCGTTTACTAAAATGATTAGTAAGAACTAGATGAAAGCAAGAAAAAACAGCAACCATAATGGCTGCTGCTAGTATTATACGGCAATAGGAGCTTTAATCGTAGGATGCGGATCATATCCTTCAATAGATAAATCCTCAAGCTCAATATCAAAAATCGATGTTTTATTCGGATTGATGTGTAATGTTGGTAGGTCTCTTGGCTCACGTGAAAGCTGTTCCTTAACTTGCTCCACATGGTTTGCATAGATATGAGCATCCCCAATGCTATGAATAAATTCACCAACCTCGAGTCCACATTCATGGGCAATCAAATGAGTTAATAAGGCGTAAGAAGCAATATTGAAAGGACAGCCTAATAATGTATCTAAGCTTCTCTGCATTAACTGACAGCTTAATTTACCATCAGCTACATAAAACTGGTACATGACATGACATGGAGGTAATGCCGCTTTACTGCCCTTTGCACCCGCATTAATGACATCCTCTGGATTCCATGCATTGACAATGATACGACGTGAGTCAGGATTATGCTTAATTTGATCAATGACATCCTGTAACTGGTCAATGCTTTCTCCATTAGAGGTTGTCCAATGACGCCATTGTTTGCCATAAACATTGCCAAGATCTCCGTACTGTTGTGCAAAATCATCGTCTGTTAAAACACGCTCACAAAATGAGGCAAGCTCTTTTTGATAGAGGACATTAAACGATTCGTCCACTAAACAACGGCGACCAAAATCCGTCATATCAGGGCCAGTATAATCGTCTGATTCTACCCATTTTTTAAATGCCCATTCATCCCAGATGTGATTATTATGCTGTAATAGATAACGAATATTTGTATCCCCTTTTATGAACCATAGCAATTCACTCGCTACAAGCTTAAAAGGCACACGCTTTGTTGTTAATAGTGGAAAGCCTTTGCTTAAATCGAAGCGCATTTGGTAACCAAAGACACTGTATGTACCTGTCCCTGTACGATCCTCTTTTTTCGTGCCATGTTCTAATATATGTTGTAGTAAATTTAAGTACGCCATTTCTGGATGCGTCATTTTTTCTTCAACAGCTCCTTCAAGTTTGCTGTTGACCATTATACCATTTTACAGCGTATTTTCGTACGTCTATTATTAGCTCGAATGGTAGGAATTCTTGTTGTTAAGCTCCCGGGAGATTTCACTCTCTGCCGTGACGAAAAAGCTAGGAAGTAAAATAATATTGAGTAAAATAGGTCCAACGATGACTAATAAATCGATGCCAGGGCTGAAGTAAAGCCCGAATGCTGTAATAAGGCCAGTCATCACAAGAAAGATGATTTGGGCAACAATAATTAAAATTGGTAGTAATTGATACAGATAATTCAGTTTACGGAACTGATGCATATTGTCTGGATTTTGAATGATTTTTCTTTTTAAGCGTCTCGACAAAATGAGACAAGCAAGCAATTGAATACCAATAAAACTAAAATAAATGACACTGTATACTAATAATTGATTTTTCTGAATCGTACCATTAAAATGACCCACCCTTTGGTTCAATAAATCGTCGACTGCGCCCTCATATATATATTCGCGCTCACTTAAAAAAGTAAAAGGCTCCATAAAGCCAAGTGCCGTCCAATCCTTTGTATTGACAGTCCAATGGGATAACTTACTCGCTAAAATACGCAATTGAATAGGATCTTGTTCCCCAAACATCCCAAGTAAAATACGATAAGGAATCGATACCTTCAGCTGCCCATCTTGCTTTTCTTGAAATAAATCCCCTATGTAAAAGGTGTAAGCAACATTTGAATTATTCGCCTCATAATGAGCTTCTTCAATTTTCCAATGACTAGCTAAGGAAGCTTGAATGCCATTCCTCATTTCAGTGTAGGGTATATCCTTATGTAAACGCTTCGGAATTTTATAAACAAAATGATTATCACTACCGATGAGACAAATTTCCACTTCGACTTTCTCTTGATCTACCGTTTTGGCTTTCGTGGTCAACGGACTCATGATCATAGCGATGAGGAAAAACACAATAAGTGATAAAATGCCTTTTTTCACGCAATAGCCCCCCTATTCGTCACAATGATTAAATTTACCCTATCATAGCCATGTCCGAAAACACTATTTCGTTATTCCGAAAAAATAATAGTGGTTTTCCGAAACGCGTCATTTCGGTATTCCAAATTTATCAATAATTAGCGATAATATATAGGAGATTATTATCATAAGCAAACTTGAGGTTTCATAATGAAAAAATGGACATATAGTATTTTTCTTACCTATTTTATACTTGGCATTTATGTATTAGCCATTGCAATCAAGTCGCCCTTTATTAGTATGAGCGTTGATATAACAAATGGACAACCTGTCTTCATCGATAGCTACTATCCTCAATGGGCACAGCAAAAAAATATTAATAAAGGGGACATCGTTCTAGCCATTGATGGAGAGCCGACTTTGGAAGACCGCTCTGTTCAGCTATATTCCATCATTAGAAGTGCCCATACATTAACGATTCAAAAACCTGATGGGGCGATTCAAACCATTGCTGTAAAGCATCGAGATATGCCGGAAGAATTATATTTACAAATTTTGTTTCCTATCTTTTATTTTCTTTTAGCTTTCGTTATTGCACTTTATTTATGTCAGCGTAATAAAAATAATCTATCCACTTTTTTATTGATTCTATTTTTATTAACCTGTTCCCTGGCCTACATTAGCACAGGCGCTTCTGCAAGAGGGAATGTCATTGGCAAGTTTGTCATCGGCATATGTATTATTTTATGTATGGTTCTCTTCCTTCACTTTTTACAGCATTTTTTCAACTACTTACGAATTAAATGGACCTATATCGACAGTAAATGGCTATATCTGTTTCCACTTATCATTCCGGTCTGTGATTTACTAGGAGAATTTTTGCCAACCGTTCGTGAGTTGACACCTCTCTTAAACTTGAGCTTATTTGCTATTCTTGTGCTCTATGCTATTTATATTTTATTAACGAGTTACTTACGGACGAAACTAGCTAAAATCCGTTTGATTGCCATTGCGTTTATTGTGCCATTTTTACCATTTTTATTGTTTTTCGTGACACCTGAAATTTTAGGACATAAGCCGTTATTACACGCCGAAATAGCTGCTTTATTTTTATTATTTATTCCATTCTCATTTCTGTTTATTCAGGTGAACGAACGATTATTTGATATTGAATACCAATTATCCCGTTTACGCTATTATTCAACACTGGCCTTTTTCAGTGCCCTTCTAGCCACAGCAGGGATTGCGCTATTATTTTTAGGCGAGCTTTCCATTGTTCATATGACAAGTATTTTTTTACTGCTGTTTTTGGTTATCATTGCTAGCTTTTATGTAAAAGAACGCATTGATTTTAAGTATCGAAAAATTATCTTTTCTTCCACTGGAAATTATGTACATAATTTATATGCGGCGGTTCATCGTATGGGGAAAGCAAAAAACCAGCAAGAATTATTAGACCGTTTTAAATATGAAATTACCGAAAAACTAGGCACGACAGCCTTTCATATCTGTACGATAACAGAAGATTCCCCACAGCTTGTCAGCTCCTATACGCGGCTGCTGCTACATGATGCTGGTGAGGAAAAAATTATGTTAGAGATACAACATGCCTTACAAAAGGAAGAGCTGCTTTGGTTAGAGTTGCTCGCGCTGTATGTGTCCATGTCCATCAATAATTTACAGCAAATTGAGGATTTAGTTCGTGACATACAGCAAATTAAAAACACCAGTGATACACCGCTTCATTGGCTCGATAAATTGCTGTGGAATATTATTGAGAAAGAAAAAAGTATTTTAGCACAGGAATTACACGATACCATTTTGCAGGAGCAGCTGCATTTAGCTAGAGAGCTTGATGTTCTTGCTGGCTCACCTACTATTAACAAAGGAACCGTGCTGGATATTCGTGAGCAACTATTAAATGCGACGAAGGACTTACGAGAATATTGCGAGAACTTAAGTCCCCCTCTACTAGATACCTTTGGCTTACAAATAGCCTTAAAAAAACTGATTCAAAAGGTAAAGATACGTGCCGACTTTTTATTAGATGCTCGAATAGATCAGGTGCAATTCCAGGATGTAACCCTCCATCTCGTGGTCTATCGTCTCGTTCAGGAGCTTTTCAATAATGCAATCAAGCATTCCGAAGCAACGGAGGTCTCGCTCCAATTACAAGCAGTTCCTCATGGCTTTATCCTTCAATATGACGATAATGGGATAGGCTGTGACATAGACGATTTGATCCAGTCCTCTGCATCCATGGGCATTAATGGCATTCGCGAACGTGTCCGTGCTTTTAATGGTAATATTACCATCCAATCTAGCCACAATGAGGGCATGCATATTTTTATACAAATACAAGAGGACGGGGATTCATATGATGAACATACTTATTATAGATGACCATCCTGTCGTTTTAGATGGTACAAAAACATTGTTACAGGATTTAGCCAATGTCAAAATCGAAACCGAACAGGATAGTGCAGCTGTTTTACCAAGAATGGATACCGAAGCTTTTCAGTTATTCCTAATTGATATTAATATGAAGCCAATCAATGGCATTCAATTATCAGAAATGATTAAGAAAAAACAACCTGAAGCACTCATTATTCTTTATACAGGCTACGAGCTGTCCGATTATTATGAGCTACTCATTGAGAAAAAAATTGATGGCTTATTATCAAAGCTTGCAACGAAGGAACAGGTGATTCAAACGATCCAAGCAGCGCTAAGAGGCGAAATTTTGCTGGCAGCCGATTTCTTAGACTTTGTCCAGCAACGTACCAACCTACCTAATGTTCAACAAGAGGTATTATTAAGTGATAAAGAACAGGAAATATTACAGCTCGTTGCACAAGGCTGTACGAACAAAGCCATTGCCTCAGCTATAGGGGTCACTCAGCGCACGGTAGAAAATTATTTATCGAAGCTATTCGTCAAACTGAATGTTGAATCACGAGCAGAGGCCGTCATTGTGGCCAAGGAAAAAGCATGGATTGATTAATTTCATTACCATTTGATGACAAATGTAAAATTTCTTTTACTAAAAACGGAATATACTGGATATACAAACAATTCTGTACTATAATAAAGGTAATAATTACATTACTTCGTTGCGATGATTAAAAACGCGTATACACAAGGAATACAAGCTTTTGAATACGTTTTTTATATGTGATGGAAGCAATTGATTGTTGAATTTTTTTGGGAGGGTGTTTACATGACACAAGGAACAGTAAAATGGTTTAACGCAGAAAAAGGTTTTGGCTTCATCGCAGTTGAAGGTGGCAACGATGTATTCGTACATTTCTCAGCGATCCAAGCAGATGGCTTCAAAACTTTAGAAGAGGGCCAAAAAGTAGAATTCGGCGTAGAAGAAGGAAGCCGTGGACCTCAAGCAACGAATGTAGTGAAACTATAATCTTCACTTAACATAGACGTGCATCAAAAAGAGACATCCTACAATGGATGTCTCTTTTTCATGTTTCAAGGCTATATCATGCAAGCTCCAAGGAACTGTCCACTAAGCCCCTGTTTGATAGTAATTTTAGTTAATATCCTTGTTCGTTAAAGTAATTTGATAATACTTTTTTGGGCGCCCACGTGTTGAAGAGGTATTGCTTGGCAATTCGTGTGCTAAATTTTTTTCATGGAGCTGCTTTAAAATTCGGTTTGCCGAGCGGACTGTTATGCCAAGATGAGTGCTGAGCAATTCGCCACTGACGATAGTGGTCGTTAGCTTTTCCAGCATAGCGTCAATTTTTTGTAATTGTAATAAAGGAATGTCATAGGTAGTGCTTAACGTTTTTAAGTATTGTTGTTTTTCATCGTCAAACTGTAGCTTTGTTGCATATAATAAAGGTCCGATTTCTCGCGTATTTTCAATTATATAGCCCTGTGTTTCCTTTGAGGAGCAGAGGGTTGCGGCTTTTTTAGCAAACTCCTGACTTTCAATAAGAGAGTCACCAATCCCCCACCCTATTTTGACAGGAAAGGATAGCTTATCATTTAAAAAATCAACTAACTGACAATGTGTATATTGATCTGTTGTAGATAAGAATTGCTGATATGTCGTGATAATCGCAAGGAATGAAGCCTCTCGATGCACGATAAACGAACAAGCATATAGTTGTTTGAAATCTAAAATCGCTTTATATAAGGCGATTTGCCGATATTCTAAGTCATCTAGATTCGATTTGTCTATCGGAATTAAAATATGTACAACAACGACTTTGTTTTGATTAAGCTGGCGAATTTGAAGCTGTTTGACAAAATGATCCAATGTTAATTGCATGGCATACAGAGATGGGTAAAAAGCAATAAACGGTATGTTTTGAAGCGCTAATCGTTCACGTATTTCTGCAATGCGTGTAAAGCTTAGCTCAACCTTGTTTTCGTTATGCAATTGTATGTGCCATTCTGCAGCTTTGTCGATAATATCGCTACTAGCGAACTCGCTCATTGTTTGGCTAAAAAGAAACGGTTTTTCACCTATCGACCATTCATGAATACCAAGATAGCCGTTTTCCTCATAACAAAAATCGATGGCGATACGATTCATAGCTATCTTTTTCTCATAAAAAAGCTCCGTAACGGTACGGTAAAAATCACGCTCTGAAATATCGAAATAATGCATGGGTACTGTTACTTCTTGAAAATAGCTTTTAGCAAAGAAATAAGGAATCTGCCCGCTAAAAAGTGCTCCATCTCCCCCATCTAAATGCTTCTCTAAAAGCTCATGTAAATGTGCATTATCGTTATAAGCATAGTAATGAAATTTACAAAAAGCGGGTTTAATTTTTTCAAGTTGCTGAACCCAAGAAAGCGAACGTTTTGCGGTAAAAACATTAATTTTATACATACATATATCTCCTTATTGAAAAATAAATATTGAAAATAGTCAGAAAATATGGTTTCTTTGTATAAAGGACATAGATTTTTAATGTCTTAAATTACAGACATTCATTTTTTAAAGAATAAGTCTAATAAAGTATAAAAGGAGATGAAATTTATGCAAGGGAATTCACAAACAATTAAGAAAAAATCTTGGATTGACAACATGTTAGATAAAATCGAACGTGCAGGCAATAAATTACCAGACCCAATCACGTTATTTATTATTCTAGCAGGTATAGTACTAGTTTTATCATGGGTTCTATCTATGCTAGGTATTTCAGCAGTTCAACCCGGTACAGATGATGTCATTGAAGTCAAAAACCTGCTAAGTCAAGAAGGACTCATCTTAATTTTAACGCAAATGGTATCGACATTTACAGGCTTTGCTCCTCTAGGGCTAGTTATCGTGACGATGATTGGTATTGGTTTAGCTGAGCAAACAGGGCTAATTTCGGCTGTCATGAAGAAGATCGTGATGTCAGCACCGACAAAGTTAATTGTACCTTTTATTATTTTTACAGGTTTAGTTGGAAACTTAGCTGCTGACGCGGCATTTATCATTTTACCACCTATTGCAGCTATGATTTTTATGAGTATTGGTCGTAATCCATTAGCTGGTTTAATTATTACATATGCAGCTGTAGCTGGAGGCTTCAGTGCCAACATTTTGATTAGCTCTCTCGATGTATTATTACTAGGAATTACCGAATCAGCAGCACATATAGCAGACCCTACGTATACTGGTCGTGCAACGATGAACTACTACTTCTTAATTGCTTCGACGTTTTTACTAGTCATTATTGGCACGTGGGTTGCGAAAAAGTTTACAGAGCCTCGCTTCGGTACGTTTAACGGAGAGGTTGAAAAGCTAGAGCCATTGACAGCCCTAGAAAAACGAGGATTAAAATGGGCTGGAATCGTAATGCTAGCTTATATTTTAGTCATTGCTATTACAGTTATTCCATCGAATGGGCTTTTACGTGATCCTGAAACAGGCGGCTTTTTAAATTCACCTTTCATGTCAGGCATTGTACCCATCATGTTATTCTTCTTCCTATTACCTGGTCTTGCCTATGGTATTGCAGCGAAGGAGGTTAAAAACGATAAAGAAGTTGCGGAGAAAATTTTTAAATCCATCGCTGATATGGCACCATTTATTGTATTAGCTTTTGCCGCTTCACAAATGATCGCCTTCTTCAACTGGAGTAATATTGGTTCTATTTTAGCCATTAAAGGGGCTGAGCTGTTACAAGCATTAAATTTTACAGGTTTACCAATGATGATTGGCTTTGTTTTAATTTGTGCATTTGTTAACTTATTAATCGCCAGTGCATCAGCCAAATGGGCTTTGCTTGCACCGATTTTTGTTCCGATGTTCCTCTACTTAGGTTATACCCCAGCGATTACACAAATAGCCTATCGTGTAGGGGATTCGATTACAAATCCAATAACGCCGATGTTACCGTATTTCGCGATTCTTCTGTCGTTTGCAAAGCGCTACGATAAAAATATCGGTATCGGAACACTTATTTCCTCTTTATTACCGTTCTCGGTATTCTTTGCAATCGGCTGGATTATCTTATTTGCTCTTTGGTTCCTATTCGGTTTACCGCTAGGACCTGGTGATTATATTTACTTAAAATAAGGAGTGTTTTACATGACAGCATTACAACAACAATTAGCAGAGTTATTAAAGCAATATGAGGAAGAAATGATTCAGCTTCGTCGTCATTTCCATGAAAATCCCGAACTTTCCTTCGAGGAAGTAGAAACGCCGAAAACAATCGCAGCCTTTCATCGCGCCTTAGGTCATGAGGTTCATGAAGGTGTAGGTGGCAATGGTGTTGTGGCAAAGCTAGTAGGTGGTAAACCCGGGAAAACCGTAGCGTTACGCGCGGATTTTGACGCCTTAGCCATTACAGAAGAAACAGGCTTACCTTTCCAATCAAAAATTAAAGGTCGTATGCATGCTTGCGGACATGATGGACACACTGCCTCCCTGTTAATTTTAGCGAAGGCACTCAACAAAATGAAGGATGACCTAGCAGGAACTATCGTCTTTATTCATCAGCATGCAGAGGAGCTGGCCCCGGGTGGAGCTATTTCAATGATTAAGGACGGCTGCCTAGAAGGTGTCGATGTTATTTTTGGTACACATTTATGGGCTCCAACTGAACTTGGAAAAGTACAAACAGCGAAGGGACCATTAATGGCTGCAGCAGATGGTATTTATATAACAATCAAAGGCAAAGGTGGCCACGGTTCCAACCCAAGTGACACCAAGGATTCCATTGTTTTAGCGGCACAGTTTATTACGAATTTACAGCAGCTCGTGGCACGTCGCGTCAATCCATTACGTCCAGCAGTAGTGTCGATTGGGCATATCGAGGCCCTCAATCCATTCAATGTCATTGCTGATCAAGTGTATATGAAAGGTACTGTACGCACTTTCCACGAGGAAGAGCGCAGTTTGCTAGAGCGTGAAATTGAAGAACTATTAAAGGCCACATGCTATTTAACAAAAGCAGACTACGAATATGAGTTTGTACGAGGCTATCCACCTGTTGTTAACCATGAAGCAGAGACAGAGCATATTATGGAATCCGCAGAGAAAATTGCAGATGTAGCAGCTGTTGAACTGGTTGACCCTAATATGGGTGGTGAGGATTTTGCCTATTACTTAGAGGAAATCCCAGGTTCCTTCTTCTTTACAGGCGCAAAAAATCCAAATTGGGAGGAAGTATATCCTCACCATCACCCGAAATTCGATATCGACGAACGCTCCTTACGAATTGCTGCCAACGTTCTAGGCCAAGCAACATTAGACTACTTCGCAAAGCATAATTAAAATTAATAGGACGAGATGCATGCAGCATCTCGTCCTATTTTTGTTGAGAAGCGGAGGATTTAAGAGGTTCTCTTCGGGGTGAAGCGGTTCTGCCTTGCTTTGGTGTGATTTCCTGATTTGGTGGAGCGGTTCGATCACTTTTTGGATCACCTCTCACTCACTTTGGAGCGGTTCGGTCACTTTTTGGTTCACTTCCAACTCACTTTGGAGCGGTTCGATCACCTTTTGGATCACTTCCCACCCAATTTGGAGCGGTTCCCTCACCTTTTGGATCACTTCCAACTCACTTTGGAGCGGTTCGATCACCTTTTGGATCACCTCTCACTCGCTTTGGAGCGGTTCTATCACCTTTTGGATCACTTTCCTCTCACTATTGAGCGGTTCTATCACCTTTTGGATCACTTCCAACTCACTTTGGAGCGGTTCGGTCACTTTTTGGATCACTTCCAACTCACTTTGGAGCGGTTCGTTCACCTTTTGGATCACTTCCCACTCACTTTGGAGCGGTTCGGTCACCTCTCACTCGCTTTGGAGAGGTTCTATCACCTTTTGGATCACTTTCCCCTTACTAATGAGCGGTTCAATCACCTTTTGGATCACTACTCACCCGATTTGGAGCGGTTCGGTCACTTTTTTGATCACTTCCAACTCACTTTGGAGCGGTTCGGTCACTTTTTTGATCACTTCCAACTCACTTTGGAGCGGTTCCCTCACTGTTTGGATCACTTCCCACCCGATTTGGAGCGGTTCGATCACCTTTTGGATCACTTCCCACCCAATTTGGAGAGGTTCAATCACCTTTTGGATCACTTCTCACTCACTTTGTAGCGGTTCGTTCACCTTTTGGATCACCTCTCACTCACCTTGGAGCGGTTTCCTAACTGTTTGATCACTTCTCACCCAATTTGGAGCGGTTCGATCACCTTTTGGATCACTTCCAACTCACTTTGGAGCGGTTCGGTCACTTTTTGGATCACTTCCAACTCACTTTGGAGCGGTTCGTTCACCTTTTGGATCACTTCCCACCCAATTTGGAGCGGTTCGTTCACCTTTTGGATCACTTTCCCCTCACTAATGAGCGGTTCCCTCACCTTTTGGATCACTTTCCCCTCACTAATGAGCGGTTCTATCACCTTTTGGATCACTTTCCCCTCACTATGGAGCGGTTCCCTCACTGTTTGGATCACTTCTCACTCACTTTGGAGCAGTTCTCGCACTGATTGGTCTACTTCCAAGCAAGTGCACTCTAAATTAAGCATAGGAATGTAGGCCGGCAATTACTAGATTGACGAAGACTTGGTTGAATACGATGATGCCGAAGCCGATGATGGCTAGCCAGGCTGTTTTCTCACCTTCCCAGCCTTTGGATAGTCGGAAATGGAGAAAGGCAGCGTAGAATAAAAAGGTAATCAATGCCCAAACCTCTTTTGGGTCCCAGCCCCAATAGCGACTCCACGCAATTTGTGCCCAGATCATAGCAAACAATAGGCCGCCTAATGCGAATAAGGGGAAGCCGATGACGACAGCACGGTAGGATATTTCATCCATTAATTGGGGCTGCACTCGGCTTGTCCATGGCTTTAATAAAGCACTAATAGATTTTCTTGTAATTAATCGAATGACAGCGTATAAAATCGTACCGACCATAAATGCCCAAACAATGGAATTTAACTTTTTGGCATCAATTTTGTTCGTGATTTCAATCATACCGACTGCTTCACCATTTTCTGTGACCGCACCTTTTGTCACAATAAGTGGCATCATCGAGTAAACGGCTTGTTCTGACTGTCCCTGCGCATTGTCAAATTGTACTTTGACATCGTCTGAGGCAAAGCTAAATGTCGTGGAAACACCGATAAAGCCGATGACCACAACTAAACAATATAAAACAAACTCTAGACCGTATGTACTGATGGATTTCTTCGAGACATCCAACGTTCTTAATAAATAAATCAAACCTGTAGCAAAGGACACTGATAAAATTGCACTAGAAAAGGCAACTGTCATAACATGAATAGTTAACCAGTGGCTTTGCAGTGAAGGAACAAGTGGTGATACTTCCTTCGCGAAAACGCTTCCATATCCAAGGATGATTAATGAAACAGGAATAGTAAATAAGCCCACTACAATTTGTTTATAGAGGAAATGAATAATTAAATAACTTCCTGTCAGCATAATGCCAAAGAATGTCATAAATTCATACATATTACTCACAGGTGCATGATCTACAGCCATCCATCTCACCACAAAATAGACGAGCTGTAAAGCAAAGGCTACATACGTGAGAAACAGTCCTAGCTTGCCGAATAATTTGCCCTTTGATTTGACCGCAAGTCCTAATGGCACAATTGCAATCAGTAGTAAGATAAAGGCAACAAATAAAGAATTGCTGCTAATAGATAATAAGGTTTCTTGATTCACATGAATCCCTCCCATGTTCTTTTTCGGAATTTGCTTCCAACTAATAGGAACGATACAAGATTGCAAGAGGTGCCATGTTTTCCCTGTAAATATTTTTATTTTTTCGAATTGTTACAAATTGGTGAAATAGCAGGAGAATTGAAGGACGTAGAGCATAACAAAAAACCATCTAATTGTAAATAGATGGTAATAGAAAAAGTGATATGCCTCTATCTACATCCTACAAAAAATTGCAAAAAAAGTCTATTTCTTTTTCGCCTCCCATGGGAAAATAATGATGCGCACAATTGACATAACGTTATGTTTCACAAATTGGAGGTTTTCCATGAAACAAAATATTTATGATAATCCGATATTTTTCCATCAATACAAAGCATTAAGGCAAAAGGAATTGAATTATAATCGTCTGTTGGAGCAGCCCACAATGAAATCTTTACTACCGCCATTAACGAATAGCGACATTCTCGATATCGGCTGTGGTATGGGTGAGTTCGCCAAATATTGTATCGACCATCAGGCCAAGCATGTGACCGCACTGGATGTTTCTAGTAATATGTTGGCAATGGCGAAACAAGAGCATGCCCATCCGCAAATTGACTATCAGCTACAAGCAATCGAGGATTATGAAGGGCCTTCCAATAGCTTTGATTGTATAACAAGCTCCCTTTCCCTTCATTATGTTAAAGACTTCGATGCGGTTATTGACCGAATAGCTCGAATGCTACGTCCTAACGGTGTTTTTGTTTTTTCTGTCGAGCATCCGATTGCTACAGCTCGTCAAGCAATGGAGGATAATTGGATTTATGATGACGAGCATAATCGTCTTCACTATGCAATCGATCATTATCATGAAGAGGGCTTGCGTGAGCAGACATGGCTCGTGGAAGGGGTTGTCAAATATCATCGTACCATTGCGACGATGATCAATACATTGATTGCCCACGGGTTAACCATTGAGAAAATAGTCGAACCTCTTCCTAGCAAAGAAGCTATCCTTCAGCTTCCTTCCCTTGAAAAGGAGCTACGCCGTCCGTCCTTTTTATTTATAAAAGCTAAAAAATAAGTAAAAGCCTCACCCTACTCCTGTGGTGAGGCTTTTTTTACATAAATAATTTCTGGATCCCCTTCATCTAAGTTGTCAATAAAGCCACTTTTAATAAACCCTAAGGCTTGAAATACTTGCTGCATGCTTGTATTGGATTGATTAGTAGAAGAAAATACCTTTGGTGTCCTCGCGACTTCCAAATATGCACGCATTAAGCTAGTCGCCACCCCTTTTCTCCGCTCGGAAGGCTTGACAATCACTAAAGAAATAAAGCTATGACCAAAAAAGTCGTTATTAAATAGTAGAAAACCCGCAGCATCCTTATTAGCTTGATACAAAAGGCAGCGTTGCTCTTTAATAGCTTGTTGAATTTCATGACTTCTTGATTGATCGCCAATTACTTCTTGATCAATCGCACAAAGTACCTGTAAGTGCTCCATTCCTGCTTCTATTATATTTTGCATTTATCATCATCCTTCATAGAATAGCTCATCACCTTAATCTCATCTCGAAATCCCATGACCCGTCTTCCCTCATCCACAAATCCGCACTTTGTATAAAGGGCTTGCGCCGCTTTATTTGGTACATTTACACCTAGCACAAGCTCATTTATATGAGGGAAATGCTGCCGCACAAAATCAGGTAACAATTGCAGTGCCTTCTTGGCATAGCCTTTACCCTGCTCGTAATAATCAGTAGAAAATGAACGGATTAACAATGCCTTATCATTAGAAGTGTAAGGCTTGACCCCGTCTTTTTCATGTAGCACAAAAAAGGTTACCAGCTTGTCTCCATCCATGGCTAAAATAGCATGCCGACTGTGATCCTGCCTAGCGAGTTCAATATTTTCCTGTGGTGACTTTGTATAGCGGAGCTGCTCATCTGTTATTGTATATTCTTCTATTAAAGATTGCGCACTATCCTCATAGAACATAAGCTTCATGGACATTTAGTACTCCTCCTCGTAAATAGCTGTAAATTCGTAGTCCCCTTCTTGAAGCTGCTGTAAGTAATCATCAAAGGAGGAGGCAATGACCTCAAAGCTATCTGGATCATGCACATAACGAACCACTTGCCCTACTTGTCCCGCTTCATTTGGTGAAAAATCAAGAAACAGGCTAGATGTTCCACCATTATTCATGCAATCGGCAAAGCATAATCGTTCATTTAATGGCACATGCATATTGATTTTTCCGTCGACTTCGACATACTCCAAAAACTCTTGATAACGTTCATATATTGATTCTCGATTGTCATGATAATCTTCAATGATTTGCTCAACGGATTTCAGATAATACGGGTAGTCACCTAAATCGGAACCTAGGACAAGAACACAGATTGTTTCTTGACCATGCTTACAATAATAGGTACCATTGACATCCTGAAGTAATGCTAGTAAGGACTGCGGACAATCCGGAAAAACTTCAAGCAATGCCTGAATTTGTGTATCTGTTGCACCAGTTGCACGCTCTAATTGTCGTTGTTCCTCTTCAGGTAAGTGTTGGAGTAAACGTTGAAAATAGCTAGTACGCATTTTAATCCCTCTTTCTATTAAACTTATTTTTTACATTAATATACTTTTACTATTCCGTCATGCTACTATGGAAGTATTCATGAAGAAGGAGTTGTGCCTATGAGTTCGTTCAATGCAGTAGACGTTAAATTTTTATCAACAATCAAAGGGTTGTAACGCTACTTGCAGCCCTGATACAAGGGAGAATAACAAATGGAACACTATGTCAACACATTTCTAACTGGTCAATCAGTTATGCTACAGCAAATGGCTTCTACTGATTTAGAAGGCTTCGTAGCCAACGAAAGTGAAATAACTACATTGCTTCTTGCCAATGATGATATTCCCTTTCCTCAAACGAAAGAGGATCACACTGCATTCTTTCATAGTATAAGTGGAAAAAAGGAGGAATTCTTTTTTGGCATTTATGAAAAGGACTCCCATCAACTGATTGGCTCCTGCGGTGTTTTTTCCGTCAACTGGCAAAACAGCACTTGCTCTGTAGGCATTGCAATCGGAAAAGCGTGGCAAGGCAAAGGATATGGTACTGATGCAATGAAAACACTCATAGATTTTATTTTTCAATACATCGCTGTACAAAAAATCAAGCTTCAGGTTTTTAGCTTTAATCAGGCAGCTATTCGCTCCTATGAAAAATGCGGCTTCACAAAAGAAGGTACTTTACGCCAAGAAATTTTTCGCTTCGGTACATTTCATGACATCTTATTGTTTGGCTTACTACGCTCGGAATGGGAGAAAAATTAACCAATAACTACAAGAGAGATACTATGGTTGCTGTAGTATCTCTTTTTGTTTATTCCTCTTGCCATATGCGTGTTACTTGCTGTAGTGCTAAACCTTGGAATGTTAGTTTATAAATATCCGGCATCGTAAGCTGCTGCCAAAATGCGTAATCATAGCGGGCATCAAAGTATTGCATCATCAATACCATGATATTGCCATGTGTCCCTAAAACAAGGCTCTCCTGTGGATGGGTAAGAATGATGGATTGCAAGCTCTCGACAGCACGTGCCGTCGCCTGTTCATTTGACTCCCCACCCTCCCACGCAAAGCTTGGCTCCTGCCACACTCGCTGAATAGCTGCATGAAAATCCGTCATCGCTCCACTTGAAAGCTGCCGTTCTTTTAAAGCATCCACGGTTTGTATGGGTAGATGATGAGCATGCGCAATGCCCTCCACTGTTTGAATTGCTCGACGATATGGACTAGCATAGATTGCTTCAATTTGTTTCTCTTTAAATAATTTTGTAACACGCTCCGCATCATTTATCCCTTGCGTCGAGAGAGGTCGGTGATATTCATCCACTGAATAATGTGCATGAGCATGTCTTACAAAATACATAACAGTCATCCTATTCTTTTCATCTCCCCTGTTTTCAAAATAAAAGAATCTTCCAAATACCATCTTGCCTTTGAAGAGCAAAGGTTTTTGCGAAGTTGTGATTACTCGCGGAAATTTCCAGTTGAACAACCTGCCTATCTGGGGTGCTCGCTTCATTAATAGCTACTTGATCATAATAACGAAACATTAGATAGGTTTCTAACAAATCATATGCCCGTAAATCCATATATTGCTGTTCAAACTTTTCTTTTGTAGGAGTTGCACTATTTTGGTAAGTAATTGCATATAATGCATCTATTCGTGTTTCGTGCACTAAATCGAGCATTATCAGTACCATCTCCTCTGGCGAAAAGGTTTGCAAAACTGCTATATCGCCGTCATTTAAGAACGTCTGATAGTGCTCCTTTTTTTCTGATGGTAAATTGGCTACATAACTAAAGTCAGTCGCAGCTGTCTTGACGATGTCAGCATCAATGGTAGGTTGTTGAGCGGGTTCTTTCGCTTCACATGCTGCTAGTAAACTTGCAATAACTGCAACATAAACTAGCTTTTTCACCATACACTTCATCACCTCAAATCTATCTTTTATTATTCCATTAATTTCAAAAATTCTCAACATTTCACCATACATAATGAAATGTCCACAATTCTAAACAACATAAAAGGGAATTTGCTAAAATGTGACAAGATAAAAATCACAGGATAAATTATCGGAAAATTCAATTTCTATTCACAACTATTTTCATAGTATAAAAGGATCAATACCTTCTTTTTTTTCACTTAATTTTTTCTAAATAAAAGCAAGCAAATAACCCTATCAAGTCAATGAATAGGGTTTTAAGCATGGTATAATTTTCTATAAAAAGGGAATTAAATAGACCATTTTATTCAACATTATAAAAAACATTTCATTTTATTAAACAGGATAAAGGTCCCTACATGTGACTAAATTACGAATTTGCTAAACGATACACAATATGACATTTTTTTTAATATAAGTGATATACAATGAAAAAGTTGAATCGAGGTCATGAGAAATTAATTTCAGGAATATGGATAAAAAATTAGGAGGAAAATATCTTGGTAAACTTATTACTTAAACAATTCTTGAAGGCGGAAATTGAGATCAAACGAAGAATTATGTATAAAAAGGCAAAGGATCTTGGTTTCACCCACCCTATTGTAGTAGATTACAGTCAAGAATTGGATGTCCTACTTAATAGATATTTAAAACAAGCTCAAGCTTCCTAATCAAACGAGGCATCTATATAGAAGAAAGAATAGATTGAGATAAAGCCAGACAAGTTTTTTGGCTGGTTTTATCTTTCATGCATGCATTCATTCATCAAGCCGAAATGTATAGATACAGTAAAAGTAGGCGATGTTTTTCTTAAGAAGACATTTGGAGGTTGAATGATGCAAGTATTCATCTTAACTTTTATGGTTGTTTCTAAAATATTATTGCCACCTCAACATTCAGTAGACAAAACAACACCCACACTTTGCACACCAACTGAAATCAATACACTATATCAATATCCAAACAACCAATTTCAATCGTTTCGTGATGAGGACGAATTTTATCAGCAGCTTAATCGTACAATTTATGAGGAATATGCTAATGCTTCATTGAATATTCGTCAAAAAATGGCTTTTAGAGATATAGAAAATGCGACACAAAACTTTTATTTACAAACAAATAGTAATCAGGAAACAATCGACCTCTCTCAACATACTTTTATTCATCCCAATCGACAAGTTTATTTTTTAGCATCCTTTCAGCACAATACCGATGAGTCCTATCAAAAATTTCTTGTCATCGACGCTGAAACACAAGAAGTAATACTTGGACATTCACATTTTCTAGAAAGTTCCAAGGACCTTTAATTCATTGTATGCACATCACGTAGATTCTAGTAGTCATTTCAAAAAAATAGAAATAAAATTTTTCTAAAAATTGAAAAGCTTGCTTTGAACACGTACATTCAAAGCAAGCTTTTTTTCTACAGTGGAATTAAGATAACCTTTTTTCTTGAATAGCTCCTGTGATGTCATCTATTAGTTGCTGTAGTGATTGCTCAACGGAATTTTGCTGACCATGTCTACGAACAGCCACTCGTTGGTTCTCAACCTCACGATCTCCAATGACAAGAATATACGGAATTTTTTGTAGCTGTGCTTCACGTATCTTTTTCCCAAGCTTTTCTTGGCGGTCATCTAATTGCACACGAATTTCTTGCTCTTGTAATACTTCTACTACTTGTTTGGCATAGTCATGATGCACTTCTGCAACATTAATAACTTGTACTTGCTGTGGTGCTAGCCAAGTTGGGAATGCTCCTCCAAAATGCTCAATAAGAATGCCTAAGAAGCGATCAATCGAGCCAAATACCGCTCGATGGATAACAACAGGTCTTACTTTTTCATTGTGTTCATTAATATATGTTAAATCAAACTTCTCTGGCAGCTGGAAATCAAGCTGTACTGTTGCACATTGATGGCTGCGCTGAATTGCATCTTTAATATGAATGTCAATTTTTGGTCCATAAAAAGCGCCATCGCCCTCATTGATTGTATAGGCAATACCCAAATTTGTTAGCACGTTCTCTAGTGCCGCTTCTGCTTGATCCCATAGTGCCAAATCGCCCATATAATCATCTGGTCGTGTCGATAATTCTATTGTATAGCGGAAACCAAATACGTTGTACACCTCGTCAATAATCTTTAATGCCAGCGCAATTTCATCCTCAATTTGCTGTGGTGTTACAAAAATATGGGCATCATCCTGACAAAATGATCGGACACGTAATAAACCATTTAAGGCTCCACTAAATTCATGTCGATGTACTTGCCCAAATTCAGCCATGCGAATTGGTAAGTCTCTATAGGAATGGAGGCTGTTTTTAAAAATGAGCATATGTCCTGGGCAGTTCATTGGCTTTAAGGCAAAGCTTTGATCATCCACCTGTGTAAAATACATTTGATCCTTATAATGATCCCAATGGCCCGACTGCTCCCAGAGGCGCTGATTCATCATTAGTGGTGTCCTTACTTCCCTATAATCATATTTCGCTTGTAAATGTCGCAAATAGGTTTCCAGCTCATTGCGCAAAATTTGACCGTTTGCTAAATAAAATGGCATGCCAGGCGCTTCTTCTGAAAACATAAATAAGGATAGCTCTTTACCAAGCTTGCGATGATTACGCTTTTCCGCTTCCTCTAAAAAGACAAAATGGTTGTGCAGCTCTTCTTTTGTAGCAAAGGCTACACCGTAAATGCGCTGAAGCATTGGCTTACTGCTGTCACCTCGCCAATAAGCTCCTGACACATGCATTAATTTAAAGTGCTGCAATTTACCTGTAGTTGGGACATGTGGGCCTCGACATAAATCGTAAAACTCTCCCTGCTCATAAATCGTTACCGCTTCATCTACCGGAATAGCCTCAATTAGCTCTAGCTTCAACGCATCGTGTGCAAATAGCCGCTGTGCTTCCTCCCGAGATACTTCACGCCTGTGAATTTGGATATTTTCCTGCGCAATTTGTTTCATCTTTTTCTCAATTTGCTGCAAATCACTTGGTGTTAATGTGTTGGCAATATCTATATCATAATAAAAGCCGTTTTCAATGACTGGTCCTACCCCAAATTGTGCATGTGGGTATAGTCGCTTAATTGCTTTCGCTAATAAATGGGCCGTAGAATGGCGAATAACCTCGATCCCTTCCTTCGAGCTTGCATCGTACAATGTAACTTGAGCATCTTCCATAATCGGGTGCGTCAAATCAACGATGGTTCCATTAACACTTCCTGCCACTGCCTTTTTACGAAGCTCGGGACGAATTGCCTGCGCAATATCGGTTAGTGTCACGCCTTTCGTAAATACTTGCTGTTGACTATCTGGAAATTGAATGTGAATAACTTGATTTGACATGTTCTCTACTCCTTTTAGTAAAAATGTAATAATATGCGCCTCGGCATTGTTTCTGTCTAGATTTTTGGAGTTTGCTCGAAAAGCTCTCTCCAAAATTCATCCATGACACCCGCCTGAGCGTTTATCTTGATTCCGTTGTCGCTATGTTTTCGAAATAAAAACAATTGCTGAATCAAAATAAAAAAAACACATATTCGCCCCAACAAAGGGACGAGTATGTGTTATTACCCGTGGTTCCACCCAAATTCCCACTAGTTTATTTGCTAGCGGCTCATTGATTTTGCTGTAACGTTGCAAAAAACGGTGCAAGTTTCCAAGCACGGCTCCAAGGTAGTAAGAAGAAATCACGACATTAGGAAGCTTGCAGCGATTGCCTCCCTCTCTGAAAATGGTTGATTAAATCTCTTGTCCTTATCATTGCCCATTTCATCTTGCATGAAATTGTTAATTACTATAACGAATAGTGGATTTTTTGTCAAACACTGATTTGAAAAAATTAACGATTGCTAGGCAGTGTGTAATCAGGCCGCTGTACACAGTAGCGGCAATGCAGATCATCACATATTTCCTCTTTCAACTCATTACAGTATGTGAAAAATAAAACTATCAAAGGTATCATCATAAATGACATAACGTTCACAAGTGGAGTATTTTGGTTCCGCTAATCTTTATTCACGACCACTACATTTCCCCGTTGCTCAATTCGCACATTTTTGTTATCTCTTAATGATTTTTCACTTCTAAAGTCTCGCTTTTAGTTTGCCATTTCATATGAATTATAGGTTTCGCATCACGTTTAAACATTTTCTCACTCTCTTTTTTCGTGAATGAATAATATCCCTCTTTATTTAAATGTGCATCATCCAACGATTGAGTGATTTTTGTTCCTTCAATTGTAATTTGTAAAGGCCCCAAATCATGGGAGTCACCCAGATAATATAAACGTAAGCCTTCCTCGGTATTATTATGATAGATCGCTTTCCAATGTTCACTTTTAGCAATGTAATGAATCTCTTGTTCTTCACTTTGACAGCCTGCTAAAAGGATAAACAGGACCAGTGGAAGTATCCATTTTTTCAACAAGCCTTCCCCCTAACAATGCATAGTGACAGTAAATCCTGTTGGCTTTTCTTCAAAAACATCATGATATTCTGTAAACACGAAGTCGAGTCCTTGGATGTCATCTGGTAAGGGTGGTGTCACCACAAACTTATTGCTTTCATGCCCATCCGAGCCGCTCGCACCCGTATTTCGACATTCGTAATGATCATCTATAAACAACTTTAAATATTTGCAGTCCAATTTTTCATGAATACGCTGAGTAGCGTCTTGTTGCGCATCCCAGTCAATTAATAGCTGGACCACACTTGCATTTTTGTATTGGCGAATATAGGAAACTGTATATAACCGTTCCCCCGCTTCAACTGTCTGTAATACGGGAATATATTGAAGAAAGCCTGTAGGTTCTACCTTTGCTTGATAGTATTTTTCTGATCTTATTAAACTAAAGAGCATGGTTAAAAATAAGTCATCAAGGCCATACTTTTGCGCCCATTCCGAGATGGTTTCATCAGTGGGGAAACCTGGGGTATGACTGAATTGCTCTTTCCGTAGTTGCAACAGTACACAAATTTCTTCGTCTATTTCTTCTAGCCTTGGGTCGTCGTAGCCCTTGCTTGGCATTTTAGACATCCAACTCCTCCTCCATCCTACGATCCTTCTTCTTTCTATACGATATTCCCACCATTTGGTTCCATAAACAGCCTAATTTTACTTTTAAGTACCAAAATTGCTATAATTCAGTTAATTAAAAAAGGGGGGTCTATATGAAAAAAATCATCATGATCTTGTCTTTCCTTATCATTATCGCTGTTGGTTTTTTAATTGTAAAAAAAGACCAAAGCGATTCTACAACAGATGTTATGAAAAATAACAACTCTACAACAGACGTACTGGAGAACACTGAATACTCCGCAAAGGATATATTAGCAAACGCTGATTTTAATGTGGAAAAGCAGACTATAACCGTTCATACCATTGATACAGATAAAAAAGATATATTTACACGAATTGAAATTCCAGAAGAAACGCAAAAAAAGCTTATACAAGCTTTTCAGAATGCAAAATTTGCTAAATCAACAATAGACCCAACTGAGTACGATTACCGAATAACGATTTCATTAAATACAGGTTATACAATGTATCTTATTTCAGACAAAAAGTCGCTGCATATTGTTAATAATCGAGAAAATTATGCCATTGTAAACGATAGTGATTTTTTTAGTATTTTAGTAAATACAACAAAATAAGAGGCACTTACTCAAATGTAAGTGCCTCTATATAAGGACAAAAACTGTATAAGCGTATTAAATCATCAATCATAAAGAGAATGGAGTAGTTGATGGTCACCCTCAACTGTTGAAAAATCATTTTCTTTCCAACGTTTTAATATATCAATATATGTTTCATTATGAAAAAAGACGGCTTCCTCTTCTTCTGTTATCTGCATCAAATGATCAATTCGTTCCGCTGTTATCTCCATTGTACCTTCTTCTACATGCGTATCAACCTTTTGGTGTGTCATATCTAACATCACTTCTTGCACTAAACGTTCATCAAACGTTTTATCTCCACTTTGCCAATCATCAAGCATAGCGGCATGAACACCGTCTACCCAAGATAAATCCGTTTCATTAAGTGATTCTTCCCCATCATCTTCAACAATGGACTCTGTTTCTTTATCATTTATCCAAAACGCAACACCTATACTCAACACTACAGCTACAAAAAGAACACCCCAAATATAACTTTTTTTCAATTTTAAACCACCTCTTTAAAAATTATCGCAAATTTATTACGGCCAAACAATAGAAACACAAAAAGTCCCCTACATATGTAGGAGACATTATGAATTGTCTATTCACGCTGCAAAGCATTTGTTGATGCTTGTATGCATGAGAGTTTGGTAGTTTGCAATAGCATAGATTTTTGCCATAACTCGAATAAAGGCTCCAATTTCATACAATGCTCAAGCGATGGTTCGTTCTGAGTAGCCTCAGATCTTCTGCTAGTTGTCCTTTTTAAGGATACGTCAACGTATTTTCCATTGCCCTAAGACATTGGATAGCTAAGCTAATTGACTACAACATCATTGTGCCAGCTCGTTGAGTCAGATAATTGATATGTGACCATATTGGCTGTGACTGCGAGAACAACCCCCGCTCTCGATATATTAGAATGGGTCGGACTTTCCAGCACAAGAACTACATAGCCCTCTCCCCGCCCCTGTTCATCAATTGCCTTTGCTGCATTGATGTCAAAAGTACAATAGGATTGCTCAGTTGTTGCAAATAGAAGCCGCTCCTCATGATAAGCACCGTTCTCTTTTAAATTGTAGCTAACTGGCATCCAACCTTCAGACCATTCAATACTACCTATTATTTCTCGTCTTCGACTGGCAACCCGACCAATTGAATACATAAAATATATTTTCATTATCGTTTGATTGTCTTCATTTCTCCCATTACAAGTGGCTGTCACGTCAAGCATAATATCATTGTTCGAAAGCTTTTTCATTAACACTAACGTCACAGTGATAATACAGATAAATAGTACTATACCAAAAATGATAAATGCCATTAGGTCCCTCCTAGTATCAAGATTGCTGTTACTAAAATATTACCATGATTTAGGAGAGATAGGTGCTTTTCATCAAACAATCTTAGAAATAGACACGGGCATAAAGGATAAGACAAAATTTGCTTCGCTTATCCTTATTTCCCCGCTTGAAGCTCGGCTGTTAGTGTAAAAGGTATTTTTAAATACTCATAGTGAATCGTTACTTTCTTAATGTCAGAAGCTTGAACTTGAACAGCATAATGCTGGGGCTGCTTGCCAATCGCTTGTTGATCTATGTATCGACTTGGTAAAATTATGCGCTGTGATAATTTATGAAAAGACATTTGGCTATTTCCCTCTAGTTTTGTTTCTACCTCAAATGGTTCGGACTTACTAATGACAAGCTCTACGCTGTCTGGAAGCTTATCGTTCACAAGAAGTTGTTTGAGTTTAATTTCACGTAGCCCTTTATTTTCAAGCGCTATTATTTTGACTGCCTCATTGTCCTGTTTGCTTGTATAGCTTTGAATGACAAGTGGCGGATTACTTTTGAGATAAATCATAAAAACGGCACCGACCACAAGTACACTCAATACAAAAATAAATAGTAATTTTTTCATACTTTCCCTCTCTTTCTCTTTCATCAGTATAACAAAAACAACCTGACCTATTGATAGTCAAGTTGTTTTTGTAAACGTATTTCATCTCGTATCGGGATACCATCATTACCAATGAAAGGGATAGAAGGCTTATAGGCTCTCGCCTGTTCGACTGCATTGCGCAATATTTCGAGTAAATAATAGCCTCGTTTTTGATAAAATTTCAAGGCATGTAAGTTATCGTTCGTTGTGATAAGAGAAATGCTTGTACAACCTTGTCCAACAGCTTCTTGCTCTACAGCTTTTACAAGCGCTGAACCAATGCCTCTCCCCTCAACTGTACTATCCAATGATATAATTTCACAGTCCTCTTCGCGCATAATATAGGTAATCAATCCAATAATCGCTCGCTGCTCATCCAAAAAAGCAAAGCCTTCTAATTGACTGCAGTCATAGATCCCACTGGAAATGACCATTTCTGTACTGCCCCAATGCTCCTCAAAAAAATGAAGCACCTCATGTTGGGGTAATTGGTGAATTTTTGTCAATGTCATGTTTAGAACCCCTTTTTTAAATCGAAATATGAAAAACACCTGCAATCGCCTTTTGAATGCCTAGGAACACTGCCCATGACAGCACACCTAGACCAATAGCAAGGACGATATGCATTGAGGATTTCATCGCCATGTATATCACAAAAAGCATGCACATTGTTGCTGGCAGGCCAACGATGACTCCTACGGTAAAACGCTGAATATGCTCGCTCGACTCACTTTGCACCGTCAGCCAAATAATACTTAAAATACTCACCAACGGCAATGCGGCAATAATGCCACCATAGGTTGGAAATCTTCGTGCTACCTCGGTTACAACACCAATAATCGCCGCCGAGCTAAGAATTTTAAAAAATGTATACATTATTTCGCCACCTCACTTAGGCGTCGAAATGCCTGTAGGATAGCTTGCTGTTCCTGTTCAGTTAGCTGAAGAAGTGCCTGCTGTAGCTTGTCCTCATCTAATTCGGAGTTTTTCTTCAGCACCTGTAGCCCTTCTGGGGTTAAATGAAGAATAACTTTCCGTTGATCATCGCTCGCACGCTCCTTTGTCACCCAGCCATGGCGCTCCAGCTTTTTAATATGCTCTGACGCTGTATTGGGAGAAATATTTAGTAATCCAGCAATATCACGTACTGTTACTTCCGCTTCCTTTTGAATCATCTGTAAAATACGGACGCTTTGATGGGAAATGACATCCTCATGTGTTGTATGTAGATGATAGAAAATCGTTGTAAAATAGTCATTTATATCTTTAATCATCGTCTAGACTCCTTTAATATATCGTTCCACACGATTATATCGTATAATACGACATAACAAAAGAGACATCCTTAAAGTTTTTATTTTCAGACAGTTCCCCAACAACCTTCTTAAAATTTCTATCTATTTTTCATAATCATCTATCTTTCTGCGTATCTTGCTAACGATGTGAAATAGGTACTTGTCATCATCAACTTTCTACATTATTATTACCCTATTCTGTATTTAATCGAGGACATCCAATGTTATACTTTCTCTATTTTCTAGTTGGTGGCACAATCATGGTACTGGCGCTGCTGCTAAGCCAATCAAAATACTTATTTTTGTCAGGCATTATTACCGCATTACCGATTCTGACGCTCATCAATATGGGGATGCAAATGAAAAATATGAAAGAAGATACCTTTCATACCGTCTTACAAAATACAGTATTTGGCGCGGTCGGTATGTTGTTATTTACCGTACTTGTCTTTTTATTAACGAATTGGTTGAAGCCAAGTATTTCGGTCATGAGCGCACTCGCTGTCTATGCCGTATTTATGCTATCTGGCAAATATATACTATCGATGTTCGCTTAAAAGTTGAAAAAGGAGCTGCCATATGACAGCCCCTTTTTTAGTAGATCGAAAATTCGTCAACCTGTTGATAATCTTCACATAAACACCCTTCTTAAACCTGTCAATCGCTTGGGTATTCATATATTTTACATTGTCTGATAGTTCGCTTGCCTTCCATAATTGCTGTTCGTGATAAACAAATGGATCAATTAAACGTACCTTATTCCGAAAATGAAAATCAAAACTCTCTTGATTCTCGCATACTTCAACATGTTCATGGAGCTGCTGTAAAAGAGCTTGAACGGCTTGATCATGCAAAGCTTTCATATACATCAATACGTCGTCATCCGTTTTTTGGAGATCCCCTAGTGTTAGAATTTGTTTGTCTAGCGATAATTTAATAACTTGTGCTAACTTACGAGTAGCATAAATATTTAAAGGATGCAGGAAAAAGTCTAACACTTCCTGATAATAAGTTTTCACAAACCACTCTGCACTTCTAATTGTTGTCACACACATTTTCCCTTGATAAATGAATACATCCTGTAAAAATTGGTGGATATCTTGAATTGAGACTTGGCCGTAAAAATACATATCTCTTAATGTATAATCTACACGATCCGCACACAATGCTGGAGCTGGTTGCTCTAGTATTAGCCATCTTAATGGATTAAGTAAAATATTCTCTGCATCGTAGCCATGTTTTTTAATTATTGCAGGGATTGTCGATTGCTTGATGACATCCAACCATATCATTTCATGATAATCTTCCGCTTCATTATCAAGGACAACATCCACGACATGAGAAAATGCAGTATGGGAGACATCATGTAATAGGCCCGCAATTTGCTCCTCCACTGATCCCCCAAACTTTTTGATCAGTAGCATAACACCTATCGAATGCTCAAATCTCGAAATATTCCAATTGCTGTTGACTAGAAAGCTCGCTCCAGCCTGATGAATTCCTTTTAATCGTTGCACTCGCTCGCTTAAAATAAGTTCTTCTAGCACACCATCAATTTCGAATGATCCATACATGCATCTGTAATCAGCATTTAACCATTGTCCTTAACATGGTTTGTAATGACAAAAACTCCACCACAGTGTGATATCGGATCAAATGTTAGCTGACAACTATCCTGCAATAAAGCTTGTAGCTCCTCGTGGACAAAATAAAATTCACCATCATCCCAATAGCCTTTGCTATCCAGTCGACATTGTTCTAGCTGTTCCCTTGTGTTAAAGGCAACATCGCCAATTAACATTTTACCATTGGGCTTTAGATGCTCTAATAATTGGGTAATATACGACACCTTTTGCTCATCTGTAAAATGATGGAGCGCATAGGTACTAATAATGGCATCATATGACTGCTGGAACAGCACGGTAGGTAACCCTTTCGTTAAATCCCACTCGATTAAATTAGCCTGTGGCATTTTTTCTTTCGCAATAGCTATCATGTTAGAAGAAAAATCGAAGCCATTGATCTTATGGCCATGCTCATAAAGCTTGGCAGTTAAAATGCCTGTTCCAAAGCCTATATCTAAAACAGTCGAAGCTGGAACGTCCATTACTTCGTTAAAAATTTTATTTAATATCGCCTTATAGCCTGCAAATGGATATTGATTGTTTTCCTCACTTAGTTGAACGGTTTGATCATAATCATCCGCCCATAAATCGAATCCCTGTTTATTTAATATCATAGTGCCTCCTACAATTGATACATTCTCCAAGCCTTTGTTATTGTACGATTTGTAGTCTGTTTCATAAAAAACGCTCCCTTCTTTAACCAATTCATGCTATTATACCAATTTTTTGTATATCGAACAATTCAGAAAATAATTCGAACTTTATCATTTATCAAATGATTGAAGTAGCCCTTTAGAGTTCATTCAATTTGTAATTGGATATTGCATCATTTTTGGTCGCTATTTTTTTATTGACCACTTTAATAAGAGCAGCCTTGTTCATAACTTGGCCTTATTAATCTGGAGCAATTTCATACAAAGTAAGTAGAAGAAAATTGCATTTTTATGTAGTATTTTTTTCAAATTCAATGTTATATTCTCCAAAAGGTAAACTTTAAATAATTTATAAAATATGCTAGACAAGATTATTTATCTTGTCTAGCGTATCATTTGTATGTTAGTGATTATTCAATTCTCTTCATCCTTTGATGTAATAAACCATCCGAACTGTTATTTTCACCATAGACGAAATTCTGCATATAATAGTTCAAGTATTTTCCATAATCACTTTGTGTATTTAATAATAATTCATCGACATAGTATACACCTAAAGGAACATTATCTAACATTAAACTCGCAGTCCCTGCATATATTCCACAAGCTACTTGAAAGTAAGTTGCGCTAGTTTTATATTTTGGGAATATATCACTACTTTTCATCGAGTTATACATATAAATTTCCTTATCACTGTATACTAATAGAACACCAACAAGGTCCTCTCCTTCCACCTCTCCATCAGATGGGTCAATCAGTTTTTGCTTCCAATCCCAAAGATCATCTACATTATCTAGATTTTTTCTAATTAATTCGGTTGTATATTCATTGACTCGATAGATAAATCCTATTTCAAAATCATATATTTCACCTAATGTCAGTACTTCTTCATGAGGCATAAGACAACCGTAAAATTCCTTTTCCCCCAATTTCACCTTAAATTCAGAAGCATAGACGTCATCGTATAAGTATAATGGTAAATGGTGGTGGACAAACATTGGATAGCTTAAAATTGCTTCATCCAGAAAACATTCAACAGACCAAGTAGAATAAATAGTTTTAGGCTGAATAAGCGTTTTGTCTTTATAGAAAGAGCTGTCATGTTCAATAATGTAACAAGCTAATGGTTTGTTATCAGCATGATCTTCCAATAACTTAAATGCCATCCATTGAACGACTCCCGGGTTCATACCTGAGCCAATAATCGCTCTTGTATTAGTAAGTGTTTCTTTTATATCTTCAAATCGATAATAGCGTTCAGTCAAGGGGAAACCATATAAACTCTCATCCAGATCTACCGCAGTATTTTCTAAAGCGGAGTTAATATAATGAACACCCAGTTTATTACAGCATTGTAGCATGTCAATTGTATCAGCCCAGGATACATCAATAACTAATTTTGTATTTGTTGATTGTAGATGTTCAGTAAACTTAGCTGTGTCACTTAGGTCAAATTGTAAGAGGGTAATTTTATCATTTAAATGTGGAAACAAAGTATCATAATAATCTAATGGATTTTGTTCGATATCTATTAGAAATAGTTTCGAACTTGTAATAACATGATGGATAGGATCGTTTTTATCTATAGCGGAATGATTAAGAATAGATAGTATTGACTTAGCAACACCGCCCTTACTTCCAAGGATAGTGATAGAATATTGGTTAAGTTGTTCCACGGCATTACATCCTTTTCTTATAATTAACATAGCTTATGAATTTTCGAATGAGTATGCTTGTATGAAACAACTAATTTCAATAAAACATTCACTTTCGTTAAATAGCTTAATTAATGCATGCCTATGTAATTATCGCATCATATTACCTTAATCAATTTCCCATTATAGTGCTGTGAGTCTATTGACCTGTTACATTATCTAAATGTATAAACCAAATGTATTGATAAAATAAAATACAAAAGACCACACAGAATACAAAATTTTGTGTAGTCCAAGAAAAATTATCTCTCGTTTGTTTTTTTACTCTTATATTATTCTTATTTTGATATGATTGAATTCAATTGCATAAAAACTATTGTATTTATCCTACAAAAAACAATGAAGCATCATGGAGTATGAATAGTTTTTATATGTTGGAGATTATAATAGACGATATCCTTAGCAGTTTGAAATTGGATAATTGAACCTTTTATTTCAGTTATTTTCCCTGTAAAATTGTTTTTTTCACTTAAGTTTAATACTATAAGTTTATTTCTTAAATTTCCAATTTGAGCCTCAAAAGTACTTGGGAAATGTTCGTTACATGCAGTAATTAAAAATTCATCATCTGTTAGTTGATACGGCTTCTGTTGGTGACTATAAGGTACGATTGTTTTTATATGTTTAATGGGAATATACATTTTTTTGTAAACGGGAGATTGAAATACAATATAATCATTTAAAATACTGGAGATATATCCATGGAATGGCTGATTATTTAACACCTGAATTTCTAAAAATGTCCCTAAAGATTTTGTTAGAACTTTTGCAAACGTCATTTCTTCATTTGAATCGTTAAATATTTTATCCTGTGTTATAGATGAAGGAATTTTAAGTCCATCTTCATTAACATCATCTATTTTTATCTCATGAATGTGATTAAAAGGAATATAAAAAAATTCTTTACCGTTAAATAAAACAACTAATTCACTACTGCTATCAATTATGATTCCTTTGAGTATTTTTTTCCCTGTTACTTCTAATTTAACGATTTCTTTATCAAAATCTTGAATCAAATTCTTCAAAGTCTCCCCTCCTCTATTCAAATATTAAGGCAACCCATAAATATAGACTAAATAAGCTTACAATTAACCCAATTGGAACAACAAGGATTGTAACTTTTAAATAATTTCCCCAAGTAATAAGGATTCCATGTCTTTTTAAAATAAACATCCAAATGAGCGTTGCTAATGTACCAATTGGGGTTAATAATGCACCAATATCACTACCTATCACATTTGCTAAATAAGCTACTTGTAAGTATAAAGGGTCAAGTCCCATCTCCATTATGGACAATGTACCGATCATCACTGTAGGAAGATTGTTAAAGACATTTGACAGGAATGTAGATAATAGCCCCATAATCATGGCTGCGTTTAAAATATCATGTTCTACTGATGTCTTAAAAGTTTTTATGATAATATCATTCAGTCCCACATTTTTAAGACCATACACAAGCACATACATATTAAATGCGAATAAAAAAATATACCATGGCGAATTTTTAATGATATCTGTTAGTCCTGTTCTCATTCTAAGCCATCTAACTGTAATTAAAATGGCAGCACCAAATAAACCAATCCATTCTATTGGAATACCTAATGGGGATAGTGCAAAGAAACTTGCCCTTGTTGCTACAACGATAATTAAGCATATTCTAAACATTTTCCAATCGATCGTTACATAGTCTGTACGAATATCTAGCGGATGCGAATACAAGAGCTGTTCATTTGTATTAACATTGATTGGTAGAGCCTTAGTTCTTTTAGGGATAGATCGTTTAAAATAGAAATATAATAAAAACGTAATAGTTATGATACCAATCATTGATGGAATAAATACCATTTCCACATAACTATTTAAACTAAGACCAACAATCTCTAATGCGATCAGATTAGAGATATTACTTACAGCAATAGGTGCACTAGCAGCTGTGGCAATAAGTGCACCTGAAATTAAATAGGGTAATGCTTGATGAGGTTTAAAACGAAGGAGCTTGACTATGTGTATAATTATGGGCGTTGTAATGAGAATACTTCCATCATTATTAAAAAGCATAGTCATTAAAAAACATAGCAAAATAATATACACGTATAGTCTAATACCAGATTCCTTAGATTTAATGACGATGTTATAAGCAATCCAACGAAAGAATCCTATACTTTCAAGTACAATTGACATCATGATCGTTGAAAGTATTGTCAGTGATGGACCACTGACAATACCCAATATCCCTAGGACATCGTTCCAAGATACAATACCTGTCATCAACACAATCACTGCACCGATCGTTGTTGGAATAGTTTCATTTATTCCAAATGGTCTCCACAGCATGAATATTATAGTTAAAATAAAAACAACCAACATGATAGTAATTGAACTATCCAACATTCACATCAGCCGCCTTATGTTTAGTAATGGTTGATGTGGTAGGATTGATTGTAATTTCTTTGCTACGTTCGTCAGGTTTCCTAAGAAATAATTTATAAAATAATCCACCAACGATAGAGAAGTAAAGGAGCATAATCACATTCCTTCCTCCTTTCTTTAGCTAGGCTTTGTACAAAAGAGTATTATCTTTTTCGATTTCTTGCATTTCTTCCCTTATTGTTTACGCTATTATTGTTGGTAGTATTATTGTTTGTTGTTTCATTATTTCCTTCATTTTTATTTTCCTCTTCTTTTTTACTAGTACCTAAACTAATATTACGAACGTGATACATGGCAAGGCGGATAATTTCATCTTTTGAAAAAATGGTAATATAATCATCAGTGACCTCTTCCATTATGCCCTCTAGCATTTCTGGTCCACCACGATTTACTTTAACCCATTGATGTAGAAAATTACTAACAACTGTTTTAAAATTAGTTGGGAGTAAGTAGGAATCATCTTCTGGATCTTCAACTTTAAATTCCATTCCATCTCTTGAATTGACCGTAATACTTTTTATGTGCTGCGTTTTATAATAAACAATACCGTCTTTTTCTGTTAGTAAAACAAAATGATCCTCACCTGCTGTCAATAACTTGCCAATACGCGATTCTGGACCTCCCCTATCAACCCTAACAACTTTGTCAACTAATGAAATAAGCAGATTTCTGTTCATTATTTTAGCCTCCTATTTTTATTGTCTTGCTATCTATATGTGTGCTCCGATAAATACCTTATTGGAAATGCCTAAGTAGGTAAAAATATACTTTGAACTCCCTTACCAGTTCATATTTCTCACATCCATTTTGGCAATGGTGTAGTTATCAACGCTGTCTTTAATTGCTTCAATAAAAAAGCAATTTCATTATCGAGTTTCTGGTTAAAATTTGTTAAAATAAATAAAGGGATATGACATTCCTTTGCGCGAAGTAGATTTTTAAAAAGCAAATAAGTCATACACATGGTAATATATAAAGAGAGGTACTTATGAGATCCAAATGATTGAAGAAAGAGCTAAAAATAAAGATGGGTAGTTTATGGGTCCTCGTTAAATTCAATTTATTATGTAATCTTAAATAAACCTTATATAATCAATGTTATCTTTAAAGGAGGGATCGAAATGATAGCATTCACTTGTAATGCTTGCTCTAGAACGACTTCTTTAGGTCAAAGAGGTCTAGTTTAAGTTATACGAATAACATAAAATTGAATGATCTCTTTAGGCCATAGATTAACAAAATAGCCTAAGAATCAGGAGAGATTTCAAATGGAAAACCAAACAATTCAGCCGTTTTTAACGGTCGCAAATTATCATTTACTAGAACAACAGTTAAATAAAATTTTACATGCCCTTACGACAACAAAGGATAAAAATGTTATTCTTGCCGTACGTGGGCTTGTTGATACTGAAATTACAACTAAATTAGAGCTTTCCGCCGAGGAATTAAAATTAATTGAACAGCTATTTGCTGTGACAGATCGTGCGCAGGGAGATGCATTTTTAGAACAATTAAAACCATATGTCATCCCGTTCAAGCCAGTGACAGCCAGCACGCTCAAGGCTCTATTTAAAAAAGAAAAAAAGCTAAAGTTACCAAATTTAGAAGAACTGGATTTTCAACAAATTTGCTATCTTGCTTGGGATGATCCAGGAACACATCGTAAATATGTTGTTCTTGAACAAAATGGACAGCTAAAAGGCATTAAGGGCATATTTGCCAACAACACTGTGCGTGGTATATGCGCCATCTGTAATCGTCATTCAGATGTCGGCTTATTTACAACGTCCATTAAAGGCCAAGTGGTAGGCACATTTACCAACCATAGTAATTACATTTGCGCCGATAGTAAAACATGTAATGAGCATGTCACAGATATGGACAGAACTCACGAATTTTTCGAACGTATTACACAAAAATAGCGAATTAATAAAGGCAGAAATGTTGTGTATGCAACATTTCTGCCTTTTGTATGGTCATAGGTTCAACTATGCGTGTAGCGATAAATAATGCAGGAAAGGTCATAAGGAAAGTGACTGATATTGAATGTGGTAGCTTTTGCTGGTTTGGACCTTCATAAAATCCTGTAAATTGTAATTTATTGTGATAAAGCACAAATAGGATCATATATATAGCTATCACTGGTAACCAGCCATTCTCTACACTTAATCTCAACTGAATAAAAGAAGCCTTATGACTCCCCACATTAGACATCCTAAATTGTTTTAAGTGCATTCATCTTTCATCACGATCTATTTTTTTGCATTTTTATATAGAGCCAAAAAATATTGGCTATCTCTTCAGCCTCGACAGTATAGATTGTGTCAGTAAATGCATTACGAAATGGTTTTAGCATAATTTCTAACACACTAATCCTAGGCTTTTCCCGACCCATTTCTTCTAAAAGCAAAGAAGTTAGTTCGATGGATTGTTGGGGAAGCTCGACAGTCGACATGTTTTTATCAAACTTCCCCAACTTCTCTAGTATCATGTCTTTCGTTACCATCTTGTTTTCGAATTCACTTTCGATCAAATACATATCTCTTGGATCTAAAAATACCTCACCACATGCTATCATCTCTGGAAGGAAATTTTCTACATATCTTAATGATCTACAGATTACTTTTTTGATATCGATCGTCGTATTCGTTGCTAAATTCCAGTAAAAAGACAAGTATTGAAATGTACCGAAAAATATTACGGCACATTCATAGTAATAAGGCTTTCCGTCCTCGCCATAAATATCATACAATCTATTTTTTAACCATGTGATTTCATGGAAACGATGATCCGCAAGAATTTTTTGTAACTCTTCATCATGTAAAAAAGAGATTTCACGAAATAATGGCATTAAATTATATTTTTCCTTAATTCTTAATGAAGCCATTAACTGATCAACCAAAATTTCGACATCATTCATTTTCTGTCCAACAAGAATTTCCTCTTTTAAAACATCCCTCTCTCGCCGATTTTGTTCTAAAACGGCCTTCAAACATTCATTCTTTGATGAAAAATAATTATAAAATGTCCCTTTTGAAATATTGGCTCTATCTAAAATATCTTGCACAGAGGTATGTTGATAACCTTTTTCCGTAAATAACTGTATTGTTGATTCGATGACTACTTGTTTACGATCTTTCATACATTTCTCCAATCTCCAAACCTATTCCAATTATACTAGTAAAACTGGATTTCTCAACATCCTCTATGTATGTAAGTTTTAATTGATCTATCATACCTTCCCTCATTTCATCATTTAATTAGGAATTAATTATTTTGATTAGTACATTTAAAATACATATGTAGAAAAATTGCCATAATCATCCCTATGCCACAAACTATATAATTGAATGTAGATGAGAATGAAAAGATAGTCGATATGCTAAAAAAACGAAAAAATAAATGATCAACAAATTTGAAGCTATTTTCCTTCCAAATTTCATAAAAATCACTTCCTCACTGTAAGTTTTGGTTAATTTTCCATATGAGGTAGTCATTTAGAAGAAATCTACCTGCCATTTACTTCGACCAAGTTTTTTTAAAATTTACGGATACTAAAGCACCTTCTGGTCAAACTAATTTTCAGGAGGTGATTTTCAATGGCAAAAAATAATAACAACAACCAAAACTTCAGCTCTAAAATTCCTAATGCAACGCCAAATGCAATGAATTCAATGAATGTTGAATTCGGGAATGAGACTGATGTGAACCAAGTTAGACAACAAATCCAACAAGCGGAAGCGAACAAACAACAAGCTTCTGGTTCAAGAAATGCAATGAATTCCATGAACGTTGAATTTGGTAGTGAAACTGATGTGAATCAGGTTCGACAACAAATCCAACAAGCGGAAGCGAACAAACAACAAGCTTCTGGTTCAAGAAATGCAATGAATTCCATGAACGTTGAATTTGGTAGTGAAACTGATGTGAATCAGGTTCGACAACAAATCCAACAAGCAGAAGCGAACAAACAACAAGCTTCTGGTTCAAGAAATGCAATGAATTCCATGAACGTTGAATTTGGGAGAGAAACTGATGTAAATCAAATCAGACAACAAATCCAACAAGCGGAAGCGAACAAAAAATTTGCTTCTGGTCGTTTTGCAAACGAAAATAATACAAATAATCAATAGCTCCACAACCGGCAACCACTGCCGGTTTTTTTGTTTCCAAGGAACTCCTATTAAAAGTATGCACAATCCTTTGAAGTACATGTATCGTCGTTTCTTCATGATCGAATACCATTCGTATATTGGTCCTTTACATCCTTTTTGACACAACTAAAAAGCATCCACCAAAGAGGATACTTAGTGTAAAAAAACATTTATAAAATACATTATTAAACAGCCTGTAACAAAAGCATGAAACATCAACGCAATTTTGGTTTGAAACTTAATTTTAAAAACAGATACTAGAAATTTATATAATAAAGAAAATATTGTCAAAACTACAAAATGACTTATTGAAAACAAAAAACTCCATACAACTAAAGAAAGAGTACTCAAATCTCCTGGATAACTATCTGCAGCTGTAAACCTTACACTGCCCATAAAAAGCACTGTTACCCATTGCATACAATAAGTTAAAATAAGTCCTATTACAAAATAAACTATGTACGATAAATATTTAGACATTAACTTATGATCCATTCCACACTCCCAAAATAACCTCGTTTAATACATTAACGATATTCCCGTCCATTTGTTTCATACCTATCCAAATATTCCAATATTATTCTGTATTTCCTCGTAAATCAAGTATTTTGATCACATAATCTTGCTTACCACCTACTGAAACGACATCAACCTAAATAACTTTAAGCAACTTATAATAGCTTTACAATTACATGGTATATCTAATGAGGATTAAAATAGATACCTCTTTTATTTTGGTAAATACGTCGAGAAGTTTTAATCTAAAATAATTGAGCTTTACCTCTTCTAGACCCATACTCTAGATCTACTATAAAACCCTTACACTAATCAAAATAACAATAGACGTGCTGATAACAGCCGGAATGCCTACATTTCCATTGAATAAAGGTTTTGGGCTGTCATCAATATTTCTTAAAGTAAGAACATCAGATGCATTTAAAGGTGTGATTACTTGACCATTTATTATCAAAGGGCAATAAACTATAAATCCCAAGTGTACTTAGCATATAAATAATAGTGTTAAGCTAAACTGGTTTAACTTGAGACCTCCCGAATTTTTACTTAGGGTCACCACTATCCCGGGTGACCCTTTTATCGTTACTTTATTCATATACGTCTTATAGGATAGACATCGGTCTAGTATTATAATGGCTAATATCTGTATTGAACATATTTTTCACTCCACCTTCCTTATTGTCTATATAACTGTATTCGATATGAATAATTTATTTATAAGAGAGGAGGTGAATATAAAATGGCAACATTTGAAATTGGAGCGAGAGGCATTTTCAATTTTCGAAACGAACGCTTTTTCCTATTAGTTGAAGACGAAATCACAATTCCAGAAAAAGGTGTGGAGATTGATCCAGTTAATATCTATGAAATTGACGAACAAACTTTCAATTTTATAAGAGATGAAGGAGATACACCTGTAGTTGTACCACGTTTTAATCTTCCTCCTGTACCACCTGGATTTGAATTAGAACGAAAATGTATTTTTACAGTCGATAATTCTTACTTTGTGATATATGAATTAGAAAATGGCACTGATAACTTTGTTATGTTAAGAATCGGTGCAGCTTTATTTAACTCATTGAGAAATTCTGGTGTTCATGAATGTATTCCTCAAAATTTCATTAATTAATATTTCCACCAGATAAAGTTGGAGTCGATTTTCTGTGGGAAGGCTTTAAATTAATTATCTTATAATCTTCGCTGCTTGCCTAAGTAAAATTATTATTATTCATCATAGTGAAAATGATGTAAGGCAAGGGTCCATCATCCTTGCTTTACATTTTCTATATACAAACTTGCCACCAAGAAGCTTGAAATTTCGAGAGCTGTAGCGTCTATAAACGCTACGGCTTCTTTTAATTATATGTATAAAATATATAAAAGGTAATGCCAATAATGTATTTACAGTTTTATGAATTGTTGATGTTGTTAGTCTCTCTTCCTAATAGAAATACGCTACCCGGTGTGAGTAGCGCTTCAAAAATGAAACCATCTAGTAGTCAATTATTTTTTATACAATAGTTTTAAAATATTTTTTGTAAACTCTTCATATGAAGTATTTTTTCCCCGCAGGTTATACCACTTTCGAATCGTTTCTACTAACCAGAACGGCACAGAATTTCCGTCTATTAGATGATAGTATTGCTCATATCCTTTTTTTAAATGCTCCCATCGACAATCATTGCCTGGTTGGGTGTATTCAGAGACATCAATTATTTTAATTCTGCCATTTTGTAATAAAATATTTTTTAAATGAATATCACGAGGGTTAAGGCCCTTCATCCGGACATATTCTCTTGCAGCCTCCACTTCATTTACAACCTGTTCTGGAATATGAATACCTTGTAGAATGCAGTCAAATAGCGTTTTTCCTTTTTCATAACTTAAAACAAGGTATTCGTCGGATGATGCAAAATATGTTGAAAAGAAAGGTGAATCTCCTAATATTAGGTAAACATTTGCTTCAACTTTTACCTTGTGTACTTTGTCCTTGGCATATAATTTAAATGCATAACCTGGAGCGGAAAGATATTGAAAAACAGCCGCATCTGTCCCAACACCGATACACCTCAAATCATCCGCTTCACCACTTATAGTTACTGGCTCGTTATTTGGATTTGAAAAAACGTTTATTTGAGAAAGAGAACCTATAGCTTTGTTCCAGTCGTTTTCCATATTATCTCTCCCATCATTTGGATTGAAGAAGGATTATAGAATACTATCTCCTAAATGTCGCACTATATCCTTAGTTCCCTACACGTCCACTTCAAAACATTAGGAAAACGATAAATTCTTCCAAAATACATTCTTCTTATGGAAGTATACTGCTTCAATGGCTAGAGAAGAACCAATGCCCCTCTTCCTCTTTATCAGTAACAATTACCCTTAACCATCTTCATTAAAAACTTTCAAAGTATTTGATGTACTTCTATTGTTGCTCTAGATTGCCCTCAATTTATCGAGAACTGTGGAGGGGTTGCTTTAATCAAAGTAGATAACTCTAAAAAATTCATCTAGTATTTCTGTTTAATGTCACTTCAAACCTAGTGACCCTTTTTAACCGTCAAATCGTCGCTTGCTTAATGAAAATTTCTGTATGCAAAAGATCTCACTATTCTCTTTAAAAATAACTTAAACAAAAAAACACTCGCTATGTAAACGAGTGTTTCGCATTCTTCTTGACTACCACTTAGCTGGTGTGTTTTTTCCTTCTGAAGCTATTCATTCCCTTTTTTAAAGAAATTTTTTGCTTCTTCTAGTTGCTTTCTCGGTAATGTCCGTTGTAGTTCCTCTTCTAACCAAGCTATTGTTTTACTTCTTAAATAATTACGCATTTGTTCTTCAGCTTCAAGCATTACACTATTAATCGTGCAATTCGATTGACCTGTACAGGATTCACACTGTTCGTTTGTTTTTTGATAAGCAAAATTCGCTTTAATATTCTTACACTGAAATATCGGATCTTCACCTTCTACGGCACGCACAACATCCCAAAATGAAATATCTTGTGGTTTTTTATTGAGTCGATACCCCCCTTTTACTCCAGATACGGAACTTACAATCCCTTCCTTGGACAATTTCCCTAAAACTTTTGAAAGATAGGTCTCTGATAATCCTTGAAATTCAGATAAATCTTTTATGCCAATACTTTCATTTGGTGGTACATCGATTAAATAAACAAGACTATGTAGTGCATATTCAACCATAACACTATATTTCATTACTTCACCTTCTTAAAACATTATCCTTACCATGATAGTAACACATTTTAGAAATACATAAATGAATCAGTTTGACAAAAGATAGTTAAAAGCGTATATTGTAGACAAAGTTAATCAACGATTAATTTAATCGACGATTAATTCAATCTTTATTATATGGGAGGATTTTTATGTAGTAACTACTCTGCTCAAGCACACCCCAAAGTGGATTCAAAGACTTCTATGAGACAATTTCTACAAACTGATAAAAAAATAAATAGGACCATGAAGTAGTTAATTAAATTAATCTATATAGAGAGGTTGTTTTAGATAGGTAGTTAACAAAGTCAATTGAATTAGCTAATAAATAATGGAGGGATTCACAATGACACAACGTATAAATTACTATGAAATTGCAACGGATGCTATGAAGATCATGATGGAAATGGAAAAATACACGAAGAAAAGTGCTATCGAAAGAAAACTTCGTGAACTCATTAAAATTAGAGCCTCTCAAATTAATGGTTGTGCCTATTGCATCAACATGCACACTGCTGATGCTAAAAAGATGGGAGAAACGGAACAACGTTTATACTGTATTAGTGCTTGGAGAGAATGTACATTTTATTCAGAAGCTGAAAAAGTAGCATTAGAATTAACGGAACATATTACACTTATTCCAGAAAAACGAGTTCCTGATGTTTTATATGAACGTGTACGTAAGCATTTTGATGAAAAAGCGTATGTCGATCTAGTTATCTTGATTAATCAAATTAATAGCTGGAATCGAATTTCTATAGCGATGGGCAATGTAGCAGAATAAGGAATGGCTGCCTTAACAGGTAGCTATTTTTCTTTATTAGTTGCTCCAGTTAGGAAATAAAAAAATTTCCCGGGTAAGCGCAAGAAATGACAAGTTCAGTACCACATTCCACCAACAAGCGACTGATTTCTTCATTATCCTTCGCTCTGGCTCAATCATTATTTCTTCTTTAGAAGGCTTCGTATGGGAAATTATCGTATTCATTAAAAGACCTAAACGCTGATATAACAACGATTTCGCATAAAAAATGTCTACGAGAATTTTCGGTGTTTTATCAACCACTTAGGTTTCCCAGAGTTCAAATTGGATAGTATCTTATCGTTATTAATTGTTAGGCTGCTTTATTTTCAAATTTTCTTATCATATTTTGATTTTAATAGTATGACGTGAAGAATAAAATGATTAAATTTAGACCCTATTCGATAGTCTGGTTTTTAGTTATTGAATCCGGAACTTTTTCAAGATCGAAACCTTTATTCAAACACAATCTTTGCTGTGATGAAGTAATTAAATAAAATGTTATAAATTTTACACAAAAAGATATTTATGTAAATGTTATACTAAATTTGTAAGGACCAATTTTAACTAGGGAGAGGGATTTTGCTATGTCCGAAAACAAGCAATTTATTGTTAATGAAAATGATGTGAAATTTTCCGTTATAATACCCGCTCATAATGAAGAAAAGTATATAGGTGGATGCCTAGATTCAATTGCAAAAGCTGCACAACTTTATAAAAATCAAGTTGAAGTGATTGTGGTGCTTAACCGTTGTACAGATAGAACAGAGGAAATTGCAAAGTCATACAATTGTGTAACATTGGTAAATGAAGATAAAAATTTATCCAAAATTAGAAATGCGGGAGCTGCTTTAGCAAAAGGTGAAATCTTGATTACAATCGATGCAGATACTCGAATGACTGAACATTTTTTATCCGAAGTTGAAAAGCATCTAGCTTCTAATCAATACATTGGAGGAGGAGTAAACGGAAATTTCGAGAGAGTGTCGCTTGGAATCATTGTTTCAACCATGCTATTGATAGTTCCCTTATTGTTTAAATATGGATTTATTTCTGTAGGGATTTTTTGGTGCTATAGAAAGGATTTCCAAGCAATTAAAGGTTTTAATGAGAAGATGCTTATGGCTGAAGATGCTGATTTTGCAAAACGATTAAAACAATTAGGAAAAACAAATGGAAAAAAATACGGAACAATAAAGAATGGTATGATCACTTCTTGCAGGCGTTTCGATCATTATGGGGACTGGATTTTACTTAAACGACCTACTTTGATTTTAGCTTACTTAAAAGGCAATAATCATAAGGCTGCAAATGAAGCCTATTATGATGATCAAGCAAGATGATGAATAAACGCAATGATTTTATTACCCTTTAAAAGGGTAACAAATGATGCAGGATAAAATTGTTTCATTTGAAGTAAGCGTATTCAACCTAACCGTAACCAGGCTCTCATTCGAGCGCCTGGTTTTTAGTTTATTGCTTCTAGAAATTTACCAAAATGAAACCCTTTATCGCCGTTACCTAAGAAAAGCACTCGATTGTTGAACAATCCTATATTTAAGGCTCAACATCATTCAGACACTATTGTTGAATAAAATAATATAAGTGATGACAGGTTACTGCTACTACCTCTAGTCTTAGTACCTCTCTAAGCATTTTTGTTGCACAAAAAATATCTGTGGATGTAAATGATTTGAACTGCGACTATATGCAAGTGGAATAAATATACATAGAGATGAAATGATGTTGATACACGTATTAAAGTGTGTTACTTTAAATGGTAATAATAGTTAAAGGAGGCGTTTTATGTGATTAAGGAATTGTTAGTAAAGGGCAAACTTTTAAAGGGGAAAACGCATAGCTAGCCCTCTAAACTGCGAAACCCCCTACTTTTGAAAGGGGTATTATTTTGAGCGAATCATCAACAGAGATTTCCATTCGTCATTTCAAACATGAAGATATGCCTTTACTTGGCGAGTTATATCAATTAGTAACTGCAAAAGAAAATGCAACGTTTTGGTGGGTCGGTGATGAAGATAATTGGCGTAACGTTTATTGTGCATTTGAAAATGGAAAAATGGTCGCTAAGGGGCAAGTAAGCATAATTAACGTTGTCCCCCCTGGTCGTTCAAAAGAAAACAATCACTCTCTATACATTAATCTTAAAATTATTCCCGAAAGAGAAAGTGACTTTGATTTACTCGATAAAGTCTATCAGTATCTTTTCTTTAGAGCCAATCAATTAAAGGATAACTTACCTAAAGAATATGGAACAATACTTTGTGTTGGTAACGATTCAACAGAAACAGCAAACAATCAATTTTTTATCCAAAAAGGATTCCGTCATCTGAACAGTTTGTTTCGCATGAATCGTGACTTGAATAAACCTATTCCTGATTTATTTCTCCAAGAAGGCTTTCAATTTTCGAATTGGAAGATGGAGACATCTCGCGAGGAAAGAGATTACCTAGATGTAGAAGCTGAAATTTGGCCTGACACTCCACTAGGACTTAATAGATTAACTGAATACAAGAAAAACAAACTATGGACATCGATGATCATACGTCAAGAAGATACCCTTGTGGGCGGACTAATGGTATGGCGAGAGAATGACTATGGTGTAATAGAGGATGTTTTTGTCCGTGAACCATGGAGGAAGCGCGGCATCGCTAAGTTTTTGCTTACACAAGCTTTGGGTTATCTAAAATCTCATCAGATACATTCCGCTACCCTCATGGTATTAACTACAAATAAGTCCGCTTTATCTTTATACGAATCTGTTGGATTTTATACGGCTAATGAAGAGATAAGGTACTTTACAACATTGAATTAGATTAAAAAAAGAGGGGTAATCCGCCCCTCTTTTTTTCCGCTAATACAATCCAGATTTAATTGTCCTTCTGAAACACATTGAACATTACTCCACTAAAATATGGGTTAATTCCTATAATCGCTTATATAGAACTAACTCCCCCGCTAATATAAGTACACTATTTTACAATCTTTCCCGCAATGGATGATCCTTATTCTTTACCACAAACATAACAACGTTTGTCTATGTCATTGTCTCCGTACATCCGAAGTTCCTTTTCGATTCCACAATCGCTGCAAAAATCATAATGTATTTGCGGAAGTATGCCCTCTTCGGCTAATGGAACCCATTCTTTCTCATATAAACTTTTTGTCATACCATAATCAGTAAAAACAAGTTTACCATCATTGTTTAAACCATAATTACTACTATCTACTAAATCAAAGCAGTCAAACTTTTTATCTAATACTTCTAAAACCTCTTCAAACAAATTAGGGATCAAGTGTCGATATTCTTCAACTTTCACCTCATACGATTGATTATTTTTTAGTTCTAATGGTTTGTAATATTTTTGTATAGATATGAATTTATCAACATAGTATGTCTGAGCTAGTAACTTTTCAAGACCTTTATCAGCCATTGAAGTGTAAATTTCAAATTCTTTTTTTGATTGTTTATAACCGATCGGATGCAAATGTACTTTTATCACATAATCGAAAACTCTGTATAATTTTCTTGTAGAACCTATACCAACAAAATTTTCATCTCTACAATACTGATTCCAATTTTGAATGATTTGTTTAAGCATTGTTTTCCCTCCTTACACAACAAAAACTTAACAGTATATAAATACGTTCTTACTTTTGCCTTCTTTAACTAACCTACTCCGTTAGTCTAGTTAACGAATAATTTTTTATTGAAAGCTATTAATAATTAAATTGAAAAAATCCAAACATTTTCGGAAATATAAAGATCAAAAATAACCCTGTAAACGAGAAGGCTATAAATCTTTTTCTATCTATACCAACTCTTAATTCCCAGAGTCCCAGACATACGAAATACAAACCCAACAACATACTAATCATTGGTAACATTACTAAATAAATAGTCATTTCATTTTCTCCCTTTTATCATTACATATTATATGTATCTCATTGAACTTACATAGTCCTTTTCTTTAATACGACTGAAATGAATATAAGTTCCAAATTTAAGTTAATTACCCATTTAAAATTTACAAACATCCCAAGCTAACTGTTCCATTTGATTAAGCATTTTTCCTCCAATTACCACGTCTAATTTATTTATTGTATATTATTCAATTAAATGCCCTTTTCGATGAAGAAAGACGCTTTCCTTACTAAAAGCGCCCGATTGTTTAAATTGTATTTTTAGTTCAATATAAGTACTTTAAGTACTTTAATCAAAAAAGGTACTTAATCCAAAATAGTTTGTTAAAGGTATTTTTCGACCTTCTTTATGCCAATTGTGGTAATCCTCGAAGACAGCCTTCACATTATTATTAGCACGAACCTCTACTAAATAACATACTGCGAGATAACTTCGCCAGTAATCGAACATGATACTGGATATGTTAATATTACACAATGCAACTTCAGGAAATATTTCTGCATGCATAAATAAAATACAAAAAACCAGATTCCATTGAATATGGAATCTGGTTTCAACACATTTGGGAACATTATTAACGGTAGTTCCTAGTGTATAAAAATTATTAATCTTTATATAGGTGTAACTAAACGAGTTAACCAATATGACTTTTTTACATCTGTCTTTGTTAAAGAAATATCAGTTAAATGAAATGTAACTACCTTTTAACATTTACTACTTTGTATCCAACAAATAAGATGATAAACCAAACTGGTGCGACATATAGGGCAACACGCATATCCGGAATAAATGCCATTAACACAATGACCATTAATAAGAATCCAATGGCAAGATACGTAGAAAGTGGATAGAGCGGAATTTTGAATTTCAGTTCCGCTACTTCCTCTTTCGTTTTTGACTTTCTAAATTTCAATTGGGCTAATAAAATAATCATCCAGCTCGTTATGACTGCAACAGTCGCAACAGCAGAAATATAGATGAACACTTTTTCAGGTACTACATAGTTTAAGACAACCGCAATTAATAACATCGCTGAAGAAAATAATATCCCTCTTCGCGGACTACCGTTTTTACTTACTGTTTTAAAATATTTTGGACCATTTTTTTGTACTGATAAGTTGTGTAGCATACGTCCTGAACCATATAAACCACTATTAAATGCGGACATTGCTGCTGTAATGACAACAAAGTTAATAATGTGAGCCGCAGCAGGGATACCAACGTAATCGAAAATTTGAACGAATGGGCTACCTTCTGAACCAACTTCGTTCCAAGGATAAATAACCATCATAACGCCTAATGCACCAATATAGAAAATTAAAATACGCCAAACGATATTGTTAATAGCTGAAGGAATTGACTTGCTAGGATTTTTGGCTTCTCCTGCGGAAATACCAACTAACTCAACCCCACCGAATGAGAACATAACTAATACTAGTGACATTAAAATACCATGGAATCCGTTTGGCATGAAGCCACCGTGTGCCCATAAATTGTCGAAGCCAATTGCTTCACCGTGGTTACCAACACCAAAGAAAATAATAGCTAATCCTAGAACGATCATACCGATAATCGCCACAACTTTAATCATCGCAAACCAGAATTCGAATTCTCCGTAAGCTTTTACATTTGCTAAGTTTACAAGCGTCATAATAACAAGTACTACAAGGGCAGTTACCCATTGTGGGATATCAGGGAACCAGTAGTTAATATATACACCGACTACTGTTAATTCTGCCATACCAACGACTATCCACATGAACCAATACGTCCAACCAGATAAGAACCCTGCAAAGCGTCCTAAATATTTATTCGCGTACGTACTGAATGAGCCTGACACAGGTTCCTCTACTGCCATTTCGCCTAATGCTCTCATAATTGTGAAAATAACTAATCCGCCAATTAGATAAGCTAGTAAAATAGATGGCCCAGCCATTTGAATGGTTGAACTAGAGCCATAAAATAAACCGACCCCAATGGATCCGCCAAGTGCAATTAATTGTATGTGCCGAGTACTTAATCCGCGCTTTAGCTGTGAATCTTGATGATTGTCTTTCATAATGACTAACTCCTATTACGTTTAGATTTTCAAATACTTGCTCAAAAAAGGAATAAAAAAAAACGCCCTTTTGGATTAACCAAAAGGACGATTCAACTCGTGTTACCACCTTTAATTTATAAGCAATTCACATTACTTACCTTAAGAAGTACGGTCAATTGACGATACTCTCGCACATGATTACGGGTGCTCACCGGCGTAGCCTACTAAGAATAATCTTTTCGGTACACAGCTCCAAGATGAATTCTCAATCGTTTTACATGCACCTCTCATCAACCGGTAACTTTCTGTTCGTAAAAATAATTGATACTATTTCTTTTCATTGCCTTTGTTCTATACAAATATTTTTGAATTGTTTTTCATTTTACAGCAAAAAATTATATTGTCAATATAATTTTTAAAATTTCTTCATAACCTGCTTAAATTACCTATAACATTTTACTATAGTACAACTTACCACTTAAAATTTCTTTTAAGCATACTCTTTTGTTTAATAAGAGCCTTAAATACTATCCTACACTTCTTACAGAATAGAAAACGAGAATACTAAGTACTGCAAAGAGTTGAATGAAAATTCCCACCACGCTACAAATTAAACCGGAAATAGCTAATCCACTACCACTTTGGTTATTTTGTACAATTTCTTTTGTCGCTTTTCTAGCCACTAAAACACCTATACAACCCAAAAACAAACCGATAAATGGTATTAAGATTGAAAGAATACCAAGAGTTAAAGAAATTACCGAATTACTATTTGTTTGAGCATTTCTAACCATTTAGATTTCCCCCTTTACAACCTTATATTACCACAATATACCATGCAAACTATTCCAGTAAAATTCCCCTTTAGTTTAAGTGAAAATCCTCACAATTTCTTTGCTCCAATAATGATTTTCTTTAAATGTGTTACTCACTGAAAAAGGCACATTGGACTTGGTATTCCGATCTGCATAATTCTCCCCTAAACGATTATTAAGAAAGGATATTTGTTCATTGTTGCCTCTGCGAGAATGAAGTAAAAAATAAAAAGCCATTCAAAATAAATGGCTTAATCATTTCAGCACGATACCCATTAGTACTATTGTTGTTCTCCACGAAGGAAACCATCAATCTTTTTCCGCACTATTGCGGGAGGAATTAGTTGAATATGGTCACCTTTATCATCACATGTAAAAATTCCTTTGAAAACTTCCGGCATGGCATCGTACTGTTTTTTTAATTGTTCATTAAATTTTTTGAAGCAGTCATATGGATAGTTTTCCAGCAAGTAAGGCATCAGAAAAGATGATCGTAAAATTTCATATTCCTGATAATTATATGGAGTACTTTCGGCACGCTTTTTTAAGATTTCCAACATCTTATTCATTAATATGGCAACTTCTTCTTCGCTTGCAAAGGCAGCATATCCTCTAATGGCCGTAAGTCGCATATCCAAATATCGCTCTTTTTTATACACTTTTAGAAAAAAGTCCTTTCCGTTCTCAGGCAAGTCAAATACGAATTGCTTTAATAATGCGTTTCGTTTGGCAATATCCTTTGTATGAAAGTATGTTTCCATTGTTGTATTTCTTTCATCCATATATCTCACTTCCATTCCTAAGCTAAAAGGCTACATCTTGTTTTTCAAATAGACTAAGCTTAATAGTTACTGTGTTTCTGATACCTCATGGCTTTACGATATTTAGTTTGTGAAGAGTTAATCTTTTAAAATTAATTTTAACATAAATATCCAACAAACAAATTACCACAAGGAAAAATTTGAAAGAGAAAGTTTAATAATAATCTAAAAAACTGACAACCAATGTTGCCAGTAAAAAAAGATGTTACCTACCCTTATGTTTATTTTTAGCCTTTTGAACCTTGATATTCCTAATATACTCTTTACGTTCTTCTTTCAGTCGTTTGCTGGTAACAGATTTTTCTTTTTTTCTGAGTTCAAATTCTGCTTTAAGAGCTTCTTCAGCCTTAGTTGAAATACTAGGTTTTTTAAGTTCTTTAGCAACTTTTCTTTGAAGTCTTTTCGGATTGATTTTTTTTTACTGTATCTTGTTTGATCGGTATTCCACCATGTTTATCATTATTGATAAAATCAAACAAGTTTTTATTTACAAAATCTAAGACTTCGTGGTCCTTAGGTTCATTGCCGAAAACATACCTATATGCTTTGTATTTGTTTTCAGAAATGTTTTCTATTAGCCCTATATAAAATTGGCCATCATAATAAATGGTTAGTTTCATAGTAGGTCCCCCCTCATAATTTAATCTTGAATGATGGACATCCCGAGGAGGGGAAGGCTACTGACATCGTCATTTTGATGCATCCGGACTACCAACCGAATCGTGTTTTTTCATTCATTTATATATTATAAATAATTTAGTATTTTTTGTAATAAAAAATAAATATTTTGATTATAACTTGGCTTAAATTAGATAAAAAAGGAACTCTCATAAGATAAAGATCTAAACGGGGAACAAAACACCCTATTTCGGGTTCATTGAAATTACTTTTTATAGTTTAAATTTTAATGAATTAATCATACTTCAGTTTAAAGACTAAATGTTATGGCATAGTTCAGCACTATAAGTATATATTTGAGATATTGTCAAAAGATATTATTATGAAGTAGCACAAGACAGATTGTGATAGAAGGTGTTTATTCGGTGCTGATTGGAACAGTCTCTTTTTTTATATGTTGGCTTGCATTTTTATTTTTTTCTAATAAAAAGAAGTTCCCACTATATGTGTTCACATGCTACGTTGGTATTATTTTATCATTAATTGCGAATTTGATGATGTTTGTTTACCCTTTATGGGAATATCCAGGAACAAAGATCGAACAATTTTTTATTAATCTTCTAAATGGCTTTGGGATATACTTTGTGGTTATCTATTTTTTCTACAGTCATTACCTAAAAAGGAAAATTTTTTATCTATTACACGACATATATTTTATTGGTCTATATTTGTCATTTTAATTGAACTGCTTTATTTGACTACAGGATTTATTGAATATGACTTATGGTGGAACTTAGGATTCTCATATGTCACTGATTGTATTTTATTTATTATGTTCTACATCCATCATAAATGGGCATCAAATTATTTAACAGTAAAGAGAGATTAATTCCTAATCAGGAGGATCGTGATGCACCCCACTTGGCAAGAGGTTCAAGAATTGACACAACAATTTAGAAATATAAAAACAGAGTATTGGTTAAGTGAAAACGTTTTTACCTTGAGTTGGTGGATTCTTTCAGTTACATCTTTATGTTTATTAATCGTATGGATCATTATTTTAGATAAAAAAAGAATAATGGAGATTATCACATATGGATTTTTTGTAGGAACTATAGCAATATTGGCAGACATAGCAGGTTTTTGGTTAGGATTATGGCAATATCCAATTACAATAACACCTTTACATTTACCTATCGAAATCCACAGACTACAAATGCCTATAATTTATATGTTGTTTTACCAGTATTTTAAAACGTGGAAAGTTTTTACAATTGCAGCAATAGTAAATGCCTTTGTATTCTCTTTTTTATTGGAACCATTATTGGTGTGGTTACAAATATATGAACCCTATCATTGGAAATACACCTATTCATTTATAGCCTATTTTGTCATAGCTATTGTAATGAAATGGTTAATCAATAAATTTAAGCATATGGACCAAAATTATCAGTAGTTAAGTTGTACATTAATTTACAAAAAAAACATCTTGCGCTTGAATATAGGGAAGATAAAAATTAAGAAAATAACAAATACCAAGTATTTTAGCCTTGGTATTTGTTTACTACTTCTAGAATCTTTTTTAAAATTCATTCATAATTTTATTAATCCTTAGTTGAGTGCTTTCAACTAACTTTTGTAAGTTTTCCGTGATATCACTAACCTTTGTTACTTCATCAGTAATGTGCCCTACATAAGAGCTGACATCTTTGATAGCCTCATCTGAATTATTGGCTAATTTACGGACCTCATCGGCAACCACTGCAAATCCTTTCCCATGCTCCCCAGCACGTGCTGCTTCAATGGCTGCATTTAATGCTAATAAATTTGTTTGAGAAGCGATATACCTTATCTTTTTAGATACTTCACTTATTAATTTAGTTTCTTCTTTTAGAGAATTAAGTGCTTGAATGTTTTCATTAGATTTAGAAACAACCAAATTTCCTAATTCTGTAGATATATCATTTAATTGAGCTATAACATCCCTTGTTTTATTTTCACGTTCTGTAATATCTGTGGCAATCTTCAAAACATGACCTACATTTCCCTTGTCATTTAGAATTGGTATATAGGTAGCTTCAAGCCATAATAAATTCCCCCTTTTACCGACTCTCTGCATTTTTTGCTGGAACTTGATTCCACTGCGAAGGTTATCCCATAATAAAACGTATTCTTTACTGTTTCTAAATTCTTGCGTACATAATTGTTTATGTTCCATATCTTTCATTTCATTCACTTCATATCCTAAAGTGCTAGAAAAGTTTTTATTAACCCAAATTATTTCGCCTTGTAAATTAAACTCTATCATTGCTAAATTTAATTCAAGTGCAGATATAACTGCTTTTTCATTCAAAACTTGTATAGTTGCTATAAAAGTAGTGCTCAAACATTTAACCTCCATTACTTATGAACCAATTTTCTAAATTGAATTGATTATACCTTTTTTAATTCTTTTTTTCTATAAATTTCTTTATTTAGTTCAATTTGAGCACAATACTAATATTTTTATGTGTTTGTTAACATGTGCATTTGAATAACATAAAAAAGTCCAGGTACTCACTTACTTCTGAAACCTTATCAAAATCGGAACCTATATATGATACAAATTCTTAAAGTACCTGATGCAGTTTTTTCTAAGTAATGAACTTTGTAGCACATTCTAGGTTTTAACCACATATGTCTCTTTCTATATAGTTACTATTTGTTAGCGATTTACGAAAAGTTATCTTTTCCTCTTAATGAAGATATGAAGGTATGATTTCAGCATACCGGCCAGATCCTAAAATATAGGGGTTGTATCTTTAAGTTTCTTATTATAAAATCTAACTAACGTTAGGTAATAATTTTGCTATTTGAAGGAAGGACTTTAATGAAGGTGTTAAAGTCATATTTTTTCCACAAAAAATCTAACGAACGTTAATTAATTTAATGTAACTAAATTAATTTTGAAGAAGGAGAGATTTTAATGGCTTGGTTTTATCTGATTCTTGGAGGTATCTTTGAAGTCGGCTGGGCACTTGGATTAAAGTACTCTGATGGCTTTACGAATATAAGTGTTCTAATTCCTACATTGTTGTTACTGGTGTTAAGTTTTTGGTGTTTTTCGAAAACATTAGTGGTTCTTCCTGTATCAACTGCCTATGCGGTCTTTACAGGACTAGGGGCCTTTGGAACAGCTATAGTAGGTATGACTTTGTTAGGTGATCCAGTGAGCTTTACAAAAGTTGTTTTAGTATTAATATTAATCAGCTGCATTATCGGTTTGAAAATAGTATCCAATGAAACAGAAACAGAAAGTGGTGATTAAAATATGGGATGGCTTTTTATAGTAATGGCAGGCATATTTGAAGTTGGAGGCATTATTAGCCTTAAATTAACTGAAGGATTTACAAAACTTAAACCGACAATATTGTTGATCATGTGCATGGGATTGAGCTTTTTCTTTCTTTCACTATCATTAAAAGAAATTCCTATTAGTATTGGCTATGGGCTGTGGACAGGTATTGGGGCAGCCGGTAGTGTGTTACTTGGTATGTTAATCTTCAATGAGCCGAAAAGTATAAAAAAATTAATGTTGGTTGGTGGTATTATAATTAGTATAGTAGGCCTTAAGCTTGTGTCCTAATTTGTATATACTTCTAAATGAGGTGAGGAAATGAAAAAGGGAGAAGAAACGAAACAAAACATTCTAGAACATGGATTAAGATTATTTTCCTCAAAAGGTTATGAGGAAACTTCTCTTAAAGATATCGCAACTAAAGTCAACATTAAGACACCTTCCATATATGCTTATTTTTCAAGTAAAGATGAACTCTTTGAAAAAATAGTAGAATTTGTGATTGATGACTATGTAAAATTTATTGATGATCAAGCATCTACTATAGGTTCACTTTCCATTAAAGATCAGTTATATAAGTTGTTAGGAGAATTAAATGAATACTACTATATGAATGACAGAGGGGTTTTTCTTAAACGGTATGGGGTTTTTCCACCAGAAAGATTTAAAGAAATTATCACTCAAAAAAACAGTATGGTTGAAAATAAAATTAGAAAATTACTTTATATGATTTTAGATGTTAAATCAGACGATCATCAGTTTATCGAAAAAGAAAACATTGCAACATCTTTTATTTGTCTCCTAGATGGAATGTTGTTCTATCTCATGAATTATTCATTTGAAGAATATGAAAGAAGACTAACATCTACTTGGAAAGTATTCTGGAAAGGAATATTGAAATAGATGTCCACTGCTTCTGGGTGACAGAGTATAATAAGATTCGCTACATAAAATTCTTATTTATTGTCTAAACTTTGATATCCGTCCAGAGAAGATGTTTCTTAGATTAGGGAGAAGGATTTACCTTCCCCTATCTTTACTTAAAGTTCAACTAACGAGAAAGTCTACTGCATAACCACCTGTATCTAATTTCTTTCCAATAGCATTGGCTAATACAATTTCCTTTGTTCACAGTCCAGTCCATTTCATTCATCCTTTCTGAACAATATCTTTTCAACTAACCACTTTCCTCTACCTAATACTCCTCCAGCTCTTGGCTTTATTTGTTCAGCCATTCAAGATCCAGCACAATCAAAGCCAGCTTACCTTACTTGTATTAAACCTTGATTCCAAAGCGTAATAAACGTTTCTTTTGGTGTTGTGTAATATCAAATTTAACGATTTCATGAACCTCCCCAATGAATAACATTAATCTACTCTCTACTTTCCTTACTTTTTAATCGTCACCTCTGCCCTCGGTGCTTCGAATAAAACCTGCTATCAGCGTTTTCGCACAAAAAAACACTCGCCATGTAAACGAGTGTTTCAAGTCTTTTATGACAACCACTTAGGTGGTGTGTTTTTTTCCCAATAGATATCGCCCAGGTTGTAGTGTGCCATGAAGTTGTCCTCTGCACTGTGGTAATGGAAGTTGTAATAGTACCCTTCCTGTGGTCTTTTTTCTGTACGCACATGGAAGCGAATTAGATCTGTTCCAGTTTCATTGTTGATAACATTGAAAATTTTCTCACCATAATGACCACTTGGCTTTTCAGAGATAGTTAATGAAGCTAGGGATTGCTCGTCCAAAGTAGCAACTGTCATCGCAATGGCTTCCTCCATTTTTGGGAAGATGATGTTGTCGAATTCATGACTAATTTTTGGACCAATTTTTGTGCCAAACTTTATGTACGATTGCTCTCTAGCTGCATCCATGAGTAAGGCATTATAGTCAATCTCTTCCTCTTGTATCTGTAGCTGCTCGTCACTGCTATCCTCACGTTCAGCAGCTAGTGCTGTGCTTGTCCCAGCAGCAGGGCCAATGGATGCACGGTTCGAAGGATTTTGATCGAGTGCATCCCAAATCTCATGGGTAGGCGTGATTAAACCAAATGTTAAAAACGCAACCATGATGACTATACTTTTTTTAACCCACGTTTTCATTTTATCACCTACGCTTTATGTACAAATTGGTAATTCTCCTATTATTATATACGTTCTGGCCATTAAAAGGTTTCATATTTCTATAATTCATTGTACAATATTTATGAATAATGTGTCGTTTTTTTAAAGGAGGTACAAAGCATGGACATCGTAATGGGTATTGGACTTTTATTAATGTTAGGTTATTTATCATCTTTATGCTTTACGGACTAATTTAGTCAATTTGCATCATTCAAATGTAACATGACGCGTTCAAGGCTTTGCTATTATTTTTAAGTTCATACTATGGTGAAAAGCGGCATGTGTACAGGAATGTTTGAGTAAGAATGATTGGAGCTAATACAGTGGCTCCAATCTTTTTTTGGTTTTATATCAAAATAAACCGTAGACAATCACCTATCGTGAGCTTCTACGGTTTGTTTATGCTAGCCTTTACTATTAAAAATCTGAACCCGTAATTTCCTTCAGCTTCCCGTTTTCTTTAATCTTTTTAAGACCTTCGTTTAATTTATCTAAAAGCTCTTTATTCCCCTTTTGAACCATAAAGCCATAATATTCTTTTTCAAAGGAATCATCTTTAATTACTTTTAGCTTGTCATTTGGATGTGCTTTGATATATTCGTAAACGACTGAATTATCACCAATTGCTGCATCTACGTTGCCATTCAGCATCTCCTGTATAGCGATTGGTTGATTTTCAAATGCAAAAATATTTGGACTTGATTCACCCTGTAATTTTTTAGCAGCCATATGACCAGTAGCATTAATTTGGACGGAAATCTTTTTATCTTTTAATTCATCCAACGATTTAATTTTTGAATCTTCTTTCACGACGATTAATAATTGAGATTCATAATACGGCTCTGTAAAATCAAATGTTTCTTTACGCTCGTCCGTAATGGTAATTCCTGCACCACCGATATCCGTCTCACCATTTTTAATTGTTTGGAATACTGGCTCCCAACCAATACTTTCCCACTTCACGTCAAAATCCATTTCATCCGCGATAGCTTGTAGAACATCCACATCAATTCCTACAATATTTCCTTTATCGTCGAGTGAGACAATAGGAGCAAATGTAGCTTCTGTTCCTACCTTATACACTTTTTTACCTTCTCCATCACCTGACGATGAATTTTCTTTTGCACCACAGCCCGCTAAAACGAGTGTGAAAGCTGCCACAATTGTGAGTACCACCATTAACTTTCTTTTCATAGCCCATCCCCCTATTCTATTTTTCCATAATGCGTATTATTTTTCGCAATTCGGAAATATAAGACTATTAGGTAAATTATAAAGACATCATTCTCATTAGACAATACTTTTTTGTATAAACATAATATTTTCTTAATATTAATTCATGTTTTTAGTATTTAAAGGATTTATTGGCAAGGCACACATAGTATAGTCTATCCCTATACATAATAAAAAGAATCCCTCTAAAGGGATTCTTCATCGTATCGGTTGTTCAAAATTCCAATTTGTATAAATGACAGCTGCCTGAACTGGTTGTGAGGAAGTATTTTCTGTAAAGCCACTTATTAAATTACCTACTCTAAAGGTAGGCTCAAATAATTGTTCTTCCTTAGGTGGTGCTGTTGGACCATCGATTCCAATTCTAGTTTCATCTGTCACGACGACTTCCATTCCATTATCTAGTGTAAAGCTCAGCCCATCCTCTCCAACTGCTGTAATAATTCCTTCGATATTTACTAATGCTTTTGCTGCAGGTGCAGAATGATCCGCTACAATTCTTTCCGTTAAATCAATTGTTGTATCATTGTTTGTATGAACCATAGCAACTACTGCAATCACTGCACAGGCAACTAAACTTGCCACACTTATTCTTACTTTTTTCATAAAGGCCCTCTTTTCTTTCTTTTCATATGCCAACATCTCTTTCTGCATCTTATCCTTAAATTCCTCCGAAGCATGAATCTGCTTCATCACATTCTTATAAGCATTCATCATACTTTACTCCCCTCTTCTAATATCGTTTTCAGCTTCATTCGTGCCCTTCGTAGCTTGGAGCCTACTGTGTTGACATTTATCTCTAATAAATTGGCAATTTCTGCAGTTGTGTAGCCTTCATAATAATGTAAATAAACAATGGCTCTCTCTTTAGGATGAAGCTCAAAAATTTCAGCAAGAACGATTTGCTCCTCTTTTGCGATAAAGGACATGTCTTCTGTAATTGGAACCGTTTTCTTCACACGAGAAGATTTAAAATAATCCTTGCATTTATTGAATGTCACTTTTATAAGCCAAGCCTTTAAATGCGATTCATTAGCGAAAGGCTTTTTCTGTTTCATCAGTGTCATATAAACCTCTTGTACAATATCCTCCGCCTCAGACATACTTTTTGTCTGTTGCACAGCAATTCGTATAAGCATGTCACTATAGGTTTGAACAATTTCTTGAACACACAAGCCAGCAAACGTTATCATATTTCACCTAACCTCCTTCATGTCATAATACGATTCAACTTCATTTATTCGTGCAACGGATCATTTAAATAAAAAAAGAGACAAAAATATGTAAAACCCCGCGAACAATATGAGGTTCGCGGGGTTGTCTATCGTTATTGCCAAGCCTGATTGTCAAACTGCCACTCTTTAAAAAATTCATTCTCATCTAAAATGACTTCATAAACAGGATTAAAAAAGTGTTTCAGTACGCCTGATATTTCAAGCGTAGGATTTAATTCGATGGTAAAGTGATGTCGATCAAATAATTCCTCAATATATTCCTGTAAAGCACGCCCTTCAATGTTTTGCGTTTGGATCAGTGAAAGTACATCTTCTATGGCCTTTGCAGTCTTCTCTAACGCTGGATATTGATATATTTCTATAAATTTTTGTGCAAGCACAAACTCCGTTGGATATGTATAAAGTACCGCAGCCTTACAATCTAGTAAGCTTGGGAAAATAATTGTTTTCGGCATCAATCGCGGGGTTTCATTAAAGGTAATTTTTACTTCTATGTATGTGGTCATCTGAGCCAATGCTACTGGTATTGTTATGTGAATACTATTATCCGTTAATATAGACTCTATCTTTTCTGCAAACCATTCAATCCCATCCTCAACTGTCATCAAACAAATTTCCTTCAATGCCTGATTGACAATGTCATGCTGATGGATGCTTTTTCTAGCTGTTAGTGTAAGTACGTTTGAATGCTTTACCAGCCCATCTGTTAATGCAAATAATAATGTATCTCCATCTAGATAAAATTGATCGTCATAGGATGATCCAGCTAGGCGATATAGTAGCCGTTCTTGACAATAAAGTGAAACGAGCTGCTCCAAATTTTCTTGCCGTGATTCAGCTAAATTTATTAATTGAGCTGCTACATTTGTTGAAAGAGTATTGATATTTTCCATAGACATCCCTCACCTTTTTGATTTTTCAGATTTCTTATTCGAAATTTAGATTTTTACTAAAATTCATACTTTTATTATTACTTATTTTCTGAATGGAGTAAACGGTAATGTATACCAATATAGTATGTATAAAAAAATAGCCTGTCGTTAAAAAGCACGACAGGCTATACAATTAGACAAGGGGCAGCCTCGCTTGTGCGAAACCACCCCTTTAGTATTTATAGGTAACATTTTCGTAAATTGTAAAAGTCTCAACCCAATCATCTGGGGAATATTATCTTGAAACAGTATTCGTTTCATTACCGCGGTAAAATTCCACTGTGAGCTTTCTAACTTAAGCAACGCAAACCCTACCATCTTTTGCGTCCTTGCAGCCCCAAAGCATGCGCCAGTGTGAATAAGTATCTACAAAAACAAAAAGCAGAATGCCAGATTACGGAAATATGCCACCTAAAATAGCACGTGTATTATTATAACATCTAATTTCATAAAAGTAAATACGTAATTGACGAAAAACTTTTAATGGTAATATTAAATTTCCCGCATTTTGATAGAACCAATAAAATCCAAGTGAAATGCTTCATGATGCATATGTTGAATCTGTCCTTCATACTTCACATCATATAATAAAACCACTGTATTATAGGCTTTGGGTAACTCCTTCCCTATTTTTTCTATTAATTGATGTTTAAACTGCTGAGCATAGGAGAATTCATCACGTATAAGTTGCCCTAGTTGATTAGAAGAAACCTCATCAAATAATGCCTCACAGAAATCCTCATCGAATGTTAAACCAAAATCATATTCAAATTGATTATAGAACTCATCATATAGCGCCTTAAAAGCCTCTTCACAGGGACGGTGCTCATTTTTTGCTAAAAAAAGCTGCTTTAGCTTTTGTGAAAATGATTCGTCCGTTTCCTCTTCACCTTGATAAACTGTATTAAGATAGGTAGCTAGCTGTTCTTCATTAGTAAAATTACCTGCCCAAATGGATACATAGCCTTCGTTTTCATAATTCATGGTCTCATTCCTTTCTTGAATAAATCAAGGCACCGCCTGAGCCCATGATTAGTAAATGTTTGCCGGATGGAGAGAAGCCACATTTAATTACACCATCTAATCGCTGTACATCAATAGCCGTTGCATTTTTTAAATATTCATAATGTGTCGTATAAAGATGATCAAGCACTACCGTAGCACGGGGCCACCAAGGATAAATGACCTCCACATGCCAGCCATCTGTTGTCATATGGATCCCATCTCCTGCTTCAAAGCCAAAAATAGGTATCGGTTGCTTAGATATTGGCAGCTGAAACGTTAAACGGTCATCACTTATGCTGTCGTCTGTACGATCTGCATCTCGTTCTCTAGTAAGGCGACGACCTGTTATAGGCTCTGTGACACTATAGCCTGATCCACTAATGAGTACGATGTTTTCATCAGGATCCCACCCACAAGCCAGGACACCATTCGCTGGGACGATGGTTTCATGTATCCAGGGACTTGGAGGTTTCGTGCCTTTCAAAGCCTGTGCTTTTGCCAGCAAATCTAATTCAAATGGGGTTCTTATTTCATTTTTATCCATATTATCCCACCCTCTTTTCTCTAACGATATAATAAATAGAGGCCTGTCTCAAGAACAAGCCTCTATACGTTTAAAACACCATAATGAAATTTAGCGGTGATCCGTTCATATTGCTGAAAACCATAGATCGCAAACCATTCCGAACGAAAATGCGCCTTTAACACGACACGCTTTTTCGCCACACGCTTGGCTTCATGGACCCATTCATCTGTTAATGTGACATGTTCTCCTGCTTGCCGTAGTGCTTGGAAATTATTAGCCTCTTCAATAATCTCTTCAAACATCGGGTCCATATAGACTACGTCAAACGCATTGTCTGGTAAGGTTTTTAAATAATGAATAGCCTCTGACTGAATGACCTCAATTTGTCGCATGCAGGCAGTTAATGGTAACTCAGCCGTATCATAGGCTTGCATCCCTTGTCTAACAATAAACGCTACATTTGGATTCGCCTCTAGTCCCACTACACGACCTGCTTCCCCCACTGTATAAGCTGCTAGCATGGCATCCGCCGCTAGCCCTAGCGTACAATCCAACACCGAATCACCCTGTTGGAGCTGTGCCGCTTCCAAAAAAGGCTCTGTCTCACCACGTGCAACGCGCTTTAAACGAAACGCCGCAGAATTGGGATGAAAGAAAAATGGCTCCTGTGCCCCATAGGCATAATAGTCATAACGATTTTTCCCCGCCACCATCACATGGGCCTGCAATGCCTGTGACATCTTGTGAATAGATCGCTTTTTTCTTGGCTCAAATGTAGCGCCTAATTCTTGACATGCAAAAGCAGCGAGCGCCATCGATACCTCGTCTGGTCTGCCCGCTGTCGTCACTATCGTTTTTAGTTCTCGCATGTTTGCTCTAACACGCCAGTTAAATGAGAAACAATTTGCTCCACAGGGAAGCCTTCAATTTGTTCACGTGGAATAAAGTAAGCCAATTGCCCATCCTTTAAAATCGCCATAGAAGGTGAGCTTGGTGGCACATCTTCAAAATAAGCACGCATTGCCGCAGTTGCTTCTGGGTCTTGTCCTGCAAACACCGTCACTAAATTGTCTGGCTTCACCGCTGCAATAGCCTCACGCGCTGCCGGACGAGCAAGTCCTGCTGCACAACCGCATACTGAGTTAATCACCACTAACGAAGTCCCCTTCGTCTCTGCCATAAATTCATTCACCGCATCAGCAGTCGTTAGCTCCGTAAATCCAGCCTCCACAAGCTCCTCACGCATCGGCTTTACTACCTGCTTCATATATTCATCATAAGCATTCATGCTTTTACCCTCTTTCCTATGTATTCGCAAAGCTTATTATAGCAAGGTTTTGTGTGAATGTACAAAAACATGCTTTTTGGCTAAAAAGCACTTGAAATCTATCATATCCCTAATACAGAAATGAACTTCGTTGTTGAACTTTTTTGCTCAATCCACATTTGAAATTCTGTCATCATCGAAATAAGTTGTTTGATATTGATATCATAGTTTTCTCTAAACTCTTTCTCAGAATAGTCATATAGAAAGCCGATTGTATCTTTTAATGATTGAGGGTTGGGATTACTTTGTAGGACCTGTTTCATTTTTTCTAGTTCCTTATTAATCTGGCCCCAAATCTCAATCTCTATTTCATTGAAAGCAAAGTAATCAAACTTCTTGTAGCACTTCTCAATAGCAGGCAATATGTAGCCAAAGTTGTCTTCGGTAAAGAAAATAGAAGAACTATTCCAGCATTCGCCTTTGTATATATCAGGTAAAATCTCTATATAACACGAACCTTCAAGTACACTTAAATCATAAATTATTTCAATCACTCAACCTGCCCCTTTCCATCGGACTCAAATAGTAACTACATCCATAAAAAGCTTTGAATAGACGCATACATTGAAAATAAAAACACCCCGGTGAGGAAGCATCCATAAACCTTTTTCCCTCTCTGGAATTCTTGTATACCTGAAGTTAACATGTATAAGCCTAGGAAAAAGAACATTAGAAAATTCAGCTGGAAATCTCGTGCGATGAGTCCGTAAGCTGCGAGAGAAATGCCGATGATGGAAAAAACAATTTGTAATATTTTTAGCATAACTTTCCACCCCCTCTTTTCTTAATCTTACACCAAACATGAACGGAAATGATTTAAATTACCTTTATTTGTTACTATATTTTCTGACAGGTTTTATTTTATTTAAATAATTAAGAACGATTCTCAAAACGTTATTCTACTCCTACTCCCACAATAGTTAAAGGAAAATATTAACGATTAAAATTTTTCTGAAAAAATGATATTATCAAAAGGATTTTTGATTAATGGGGGATTTTGATGAACATCGATTTTGAAGAGCAATTATGTGAGATTTTTTCAGCATTACAACTAATTGAAGGAGTTAAATCAGTAGAGTGTATTATTACTATTTTAAAAGATCGAGTCATTTTCCCTGAAATAACCACCTTAATAGTCAACTCCAAATTCGAATTGGTTTATGTATTTGATGAGCAAAAAGTGGTGTTCAAGACGTTAAAAGAAGTAGCGATTGATTCAACGTATATAAAAGAAATCAATCTTATTAATGAACATATTCATGCAATTGAAACCATCTTGAATGAGTTAATTAATACCGAAGTAATTGCAAACTATTCTCTACACCTTCTGTCTTTAAAGTATAAAGAGAAAATTCCGAATAGTTGATATTAGGAAGTGGTGAACTGTTAGAAAATGCCGATTTTCAATTTGGAGATCAGCTTTTTTAAAAAGTAAGCACAGGGCATTCGTAAAGAACTTTTAAAGATGGAGGCAAATGATATTGAAAAAGTTTCGAGGGAAAAAGCGTTATTTCCGTCACTTATGGCGAGAAACATCAGCAGAGCAATATGATATAGACTTTGGCAAAGAAGGATGGTTTGATTTGTGGCACATCCATCTTGATTTATTTGGGCTTGGGAATCAAAGTGTGAAGGTTCGAAGAGAACATATTAAAGCACAAATTGCCTTATATCAAAGTTTGTTAGATAAGCTCGGAACACTTGAGAAACCATATCAATCATGGATTGAGTTAGTTGATGAAGATGCTGGCTTGGATTCAATTTATATTCATACGCCTAATCCTAATGAGGATAATTTTCCACTGAAAATACCCAATATAAACTGGAACTGTCTTATTCCAAAAGACTTCGAGGATTTACTAAACTTGAACGAATTTTATATAGGACACTACAAGTGTGAATCAAATAACAACTATATCATCCAATCTAAAAATAATAGGGTTCAATTATAGAATTTGTTACTTAATAACAAAAGGGAAACCCTCACAAATTAGGTTTCCCTACCTTACTATGAACGTCAAACTCTTAAGGAGCCACGGAAACCTCTTGCGGCATAGTAGGATTCTGCTCCATTATGATACATGAAAATCGTGTCATAGCGGCGGTCACAGAAAATGGCACCACCGAGTTTTCTGATGTTTTCTGGTGTTTGTACCCAGCTTGATGTTTTCAAATCGAATTTCCCAAGCTGTTGTAACTCGCGATATTGCTCTTCCGTTAACAGTTCAATGCCCATGTCCTTCGCCATGTCCATTGCAGTATTTTCTGGTTTGTGATTTTTTCTCGCTTCCCATGCTTCTCTGTCGTAGCATACACTTCTTCGACCTTTAGGACTTTCTGCTGAACAATCATAGAAAATATATTCGTCTGTCTTTGCATCATAGCTAACAACATCTGGTTCACCACCAGTCGCTTCCATTTCATGAAGTGACCACAATTTTTCTGGATTTGCGTCAAGTTTAGCTTGTACACTTGCCCAATCAATGCCTTCATGGCGTTCAATATTTTTCTCAAAACGAGCTTTTAATGTTTTGATGAGTTCCTCTTGTTGTTCATGTGTCAATTCCTTATTGGTCATCGTTGTCTCCCCTAACTTATTTAAATGATAGTCCTTCTTCCTCTAATGAAGATCTTAATATCGGTAATGAGGCTGGTCCAATACCATGGATGTTTAGTATTTCTTTTTCTGTATAGAGCGATAATTTTTGTAACGTGTCAATGCCTTCGTGAACTAAAGCATTTCTTGCAGGTGAACTAAGTTTTGAAAGGAAGCCGCTACTTGGTTTATTTTCTTTATCACAGGTAGGGCAGCTTGGACAATCCGTGCTTTTAAAAAACGTATGTCCCTTTTCACAAACCCTTCGCTTTTTTTCTACCAACCTCATCCCTCCAAACTTGTGTTTTGTTTATTTTAACATATTTCTCCTATTGGATTGTAGAAGGACTTAGGCATATTAAATAAAAAATTGCTTTTTGCTTCGTAAGGCTCCTTAAACCTATAATTGTTCTTTTACTTCCATTCATAATATTTCATAATAGCCTGTATAGTGAGCACCAAACTCATTACTGTTGCCAATATGAGGTAGATCGCTTCACGGTGATTGAGCATTAATCCATAGCTCATTAAGAGGCTAAAGCCACTTCCAAAAGTATTAAAAGCGAATAGTGACCCCCACAAGACAATCTTCAATCGTCTATATCCGCTTCGTCCCAAGAAATACCTTATGTACAAGAAACAAACACCACCTAGTCCAAACAAGAACAGGAAAGCTGTAGGTGAAGATGAAGTTACAGTCATTGGTTCTTCGTATGGCATATCGACAAATAAAATATTGCCAAAATGGATCATGTTTAACACTAATAGACAAATCAGCACATAAAAAAAGAATATTCCTTCACCTATTGCCAATAATCCTTTCATTAGTGGATCTCCCCTCTTAGTCTAATAACCTCACATCCTTTTTATGGACTAAATAACTGCAAAAAGGACAACAGTGATCTTTCTTAATAAAAATCGCCTGATACATATCTGACCACTGGATCGTGTCTTCACAGCGATCGCATTCTACATAAAAATCAGGTAGTAAGCCCTTATCTAAAAGAATATCCCATTGGATGTTTGTTAATTGTTCTGGCCCATTTTTAATAACGTATATGAAGATTTCCAATGCTTCCCCATCATAAACTCGGTTTGACTTCACCAATTCTTTTAAATAAGAAATACATTCTGTTGGTTCATTACTTATTCTTTGTTTTAGCTTGTCACGCAGCATTTTCCTCCCGCTTTCTTTTTCATTCTTTAACGACACACTACTCTAATTAGGTAAAAAATAAAAAATTAAGTAAAATAAATCACATCAATTTATTTCTAAAATTGCTTCATCACTAAATTTTTTTAATAAGCATCGGGTCTAATAACATTTCTCCTTTCAGCAACCTTACATATGATAGGTTGTAGAAAGGAGGGATTTTCAATGGGATACGGTGGAAATGTAGGTAACTACAATAACAACAGCTGCTATTATGGCGGCGACTCTGGCGGCGGATATTACGGCTCAACATTCGTTTTAATCGTAGTATTATTCATTCTTTTAATTATTGTCGGCGCTTCTTTCATGTATTAATTCATCCCTAATAGCACCTAAAATCCCCTTTTACACGATCAATAGTCGTGTTAGGTTATGCTAGCCAATTCATAAGGGTCACTTTACCAGCCTAGTGACCCTTTTCCTATTCAAACATGCATGCGATAATTGAATGGAGGATTAGCCGTGTTTGGCGTTCATTTCGTACATAACAATTTCATCCGAATTCATACAAGAGTAAACCCAGGTCCTCAAAATAAAGAGCACTTGGGTTTACTTGAATGCTATAGAACAATATTAGTCCTTCGCAAAATATGTTGGATCTATTTGAAGAAGAATTGTATTCATATCATAAAATCCCCACTTTAATTTTTCCTCATAAGTGAATCCTTGTTGATTTTGAATAAATGCTAACCAGTCCTTTTCTAGCTCACTACTATTCTTTCCGTAAACTTCCTCTAATTTTTTTGCTAGTTCTTTCTTGTCGTAGATCTGTTCATACTTTTCGAGTCCGTATGTATCAATTAAATAGATAACAAATGAAGCCGCATGCGTATAGCTCACCTCCATAAGGACTTGATTCTCTTTTACATTTGAAAGTTTAGGGCGAAAATAAACATCATCTTGATTTGGATCAATTAACCTACTAATGGGTATTAACTTATCTGACTCCATATATTGCTTCATGTATTTATCAAAATATAATTTATTTTTTCCATATTGATACTCCATATAACTTGCAAAACCCTCTTGCGTAAAATAGCCGTTATCTGTGTCAAAATTGTTGCCATAGCCAAGTAAAGAATGGGTCATTTCATGGACAAGTGGGTATAGATCTTCTTTCACACCAGCTAATTCGATTTTCGATGCTAAACCCCATGATTGACCGTCTTCCTTAAGCCATACGCTTATGTGCTCGGATGGCGTGTAGGAAGTATGAATGGAATCCTTTATATGGTCATATGCCGTCACAATTTCATCCTTTATAGCCTCTACTTTTTCCTGTGGAACACCAACCTTATTCTTAATCTCAAAGGTTATTTTTCCATCGTTTGTCACTACAATATTATCATCTTTCTCTTCTTGAATTGGTTCCTTAGAAATCGTTTCCTCTGTACAAGCGGTTAATAACAATAGACTTAGCAGGAAGGAGCCTCTTAATTTAAACATATGTACCTCCAGAAAAAGTATTTTTAGTATATACGAGGATAAAAATCCAGGAGTTTCATTTTTGGTAATATTCCTGTAATTTATTTATTCGTCATTGCCCTTTCTAGGTATACCACAAAATATTTTGTAATATTTGGAAGGTTTTAAAGCCATTTTTGTTGAATATAGTACCTTAACGACATGTTAAAGGAGTAATTAAATGGAGAAAAATTATGAAGAGTATATTAATAATGCAATTGATTGGGCTAAAAGTCATTTGAACTCTGAAGAATATTGTTTCATTTGTTTAGCTTTTGTAGAGGATGCTTTAGAAAGAAGTAATAACATTGAAATTTTCGGTGGAGATACGGCAAAAGAATCTGCAGTTTTATATGAAGCAAGTATGCAAACAGGAATACCTCCGAAAGGAACCTTTGTTTTTTACGATTGCTTTGGTGTAATTAAAGATGAGCGAAAAAATTGGGGTCATGTAGGATTATCTGTTGGCAATGGCGAGATCATTCATGCTTGGGATAAGGTAAGGATTGATCATTTCCTTGAAGTAGAAAAGTTATCGACCGCACCAGGTTGGGATAAACCAAAGTTCATTGGGTGGGTACCACTGGAACGCATTATGGAAGGGTTCCAAAGCAAAGTTTATTAAAAAGTAAATTAATATTATATAGCCTTACCATTTCACATGTAAGGGCATGTTTTGATCATTCTTCAACAAAACATGTCCTTTTCATTTCTAGAAATTTTTCGAAACAAGGAGGAATTTTAGCTTTTTAAAGACGATGGTCTACAAAACCGAGTAATCTTATCATATAAATAGTAGTGTTAAGCGAAATACGTTTAACATGATACCTCCCGATTTGTTACTAAGGGGCACTTTTGCGAGTGCCCCTATTGAATATGTCATCCCTAGCTATTACTATAGGTTGTATTCGAAATTACAGGAGTAAATCTATGCTAGAAAATTTATTTGATTTTTTATCAGGTGCCTTTAGTGGTCAGTCCGCTTTACATACAAGAAAAATCGATCGAAATATAGAAAGGCTGCAACAGTATGAATGGTTTCACAATATATACCATCAAGATCAGTATCGCAGCTTATTTTTTGCGAATTATCATGTGAGAAACTACCTTCAAAGCAATGTTCGTGTGAATAGAATGCTGAAGAAAAAGCAGGCTCAAGAAAGGTTTATCCTTTTTTTAAATAAACATTTGGATAAACGTTTCCGCAGTAATTAGAGAAAACTTCCAATCGAACATAAATTCTTATATACTTTAATTACTACTAGCGAATGGAGGTTGATGAATGATGAACGCCATAGATCTGATCATATTAAATTTCAATGAAGTACGAAGACGTAGTATAAAGCTTTGGAGGTCTATCCCCCAAGAAAAATTACATTGGAGGCCAGATGATGAAGCCATGTCGTGCATCGAGATGGTTAGACATGTTCTAGAAAGTGAACATTATTACCACCTAGCAATCCTTAATAAAGGCAGTATAGGCGAATTTGATTCACCCTTTGAAAAACAGCCCTACACTACTGTAGAAGCAGAATTATTATTTGCAGAGCCTTTTAGAAATGAATTTATTAACACGGTTCAAGCTTTTTCGAATGAAGATTTATCAAACATACAAATTGATCGCTCAGACGTTGGATACATAAGAGATTTGGGTGATATGTTGCTTAGAATTGCCTATCATGAGTCAGTCCATACTGGGCAATTACTAGATTATTTACGTACTGCAAAAGTTCCTATAACAACGATTTGGGATTAACATTTTAAGGTGTTGCACTTAGGTGACACACCTTTTTTCTTATCTTCATTTGTTCAAACTCTTAAAAACCTGGATGATCATTGCCCTAGTTATATTTCCCCCACCAGAACATTTCCAACAAACAGTACATTTGACAATAGTTCCATTTTATTTTTATATTGACTGGTTAATCAATCAAAAGGAGCAGTCATAATGCCAAGAACTGAAGCTCAAAATATAGAATTACGGGAGCTGAGACGGGAAGAAATACTACAGGCTGCATTAAACGTCTTTTCAAGAAGAGGAATGGTCGCAACTAAGATTAGTGATATAGCTAAAGAGGCGAATTTAAGTCATGGACTAGTGTACCATTATTTTCAATCAAAAGAAGAAATCTTTACACTTTTAGTTAAAAGAGCTGCTGAAAGCTCTGGGCAAATTATTGAAAAAGCGCATTTACAAGAAGGAACTGCACTCGAAAAACTGAAATGGATGACGGAGCAGATTTTATATAGTTTATCAGAGGGACAACAAATTTTATTATTCTTAATAATGATTCAAGCAAGTACGTCTGATGCTGTACCCGAAGAAGTAAAAAGATTTTTATCCTCGGAGGAATTCAAGTCCCCTGTTCACGGTCTCATCCCTTTAATTTCTGAGGGGCAACAATGCAATGAAATTGTTCAAGAAGATCCACTTAAATTGGCAATTAGCTACTATTCATTTATTCAAGGTTTTGCGATTAATAAACTACAATGGACACAATGTCCAGTTCCAGAAGCTGAAATAATTATGAAAATTTTTAAATAATCTTTTGGAAGAGAGGTTTTGTATGAAACAATTTAGTCAAGATACGAAATTTTGGTTATTATTCATATAACCATTTTTCATTATAATACTAGGGTTCTTGACTGCTACATTTTTTTATCAAATTATTGAGGGCTGGGCTTGGATTCCACTAGCGCTTGTTTATTGGAGCTTGTTAGGATTTTGCATTTACTATTTTAAAGGTAACAGAAAACTAGGAGATTGGTTTCAAAAGTCAAAAAAGGCTCCTTTTTGGATAACCTTCACAACGCTGATTGGCCTTTTTCCATTAACAATCTTAATTATGAACTACCATCTGTTTCACTCTGTTTGGTTAATACTCTCTTGGCTTTTATTCGCCATCATCAACCCTTGGCTTGAAGAATACTACTGGCGAGGCGTTTTATTTGATAGTTTATTAACAAAATTTCCAGCATGGTTCGCTATTTTATATACAACTATCCTTTTTGTCATAAGTCATCCATTGATGTGGGGAGTCTTTTCTTATGCTAGTCAATCCTATCATTTGTATATCTATCTATCAGTAACAGGTATCGTGTGGGCCATTACGTATTTAAAGACAAAAAGTTTACGTTCTATTATCTTATCCCACTGTATCGTCGATATAGGGAATTTGACTGTATTAACATTCTTAAATATCTACATACCACCTACAATGTAATGACACAATCATGAAAGATGGTGTGCTTTCAATGGACACCATCTTTTATTCTTTCTTCCTCCCTTATTATAAGCTCAAAATATCCTGAGCTTCATACAATACGTAATCAGCCTCTTCAAATCCATTTGTCGTTTTGGCACCCCAGAGGGCAAGGGCGAATTTAGCTCCTGCCTGCTTTGCACATTGGAAATCATAGATAGAATCACCAATATAGATGGCATCCTCTGGAGCTACCTGTAATGCGTCCAAACATTTTAATAGAGGCTCAGGGTGAGGTTTATGCTTCTCCGTATCACTGGCACTAACAATGTGTTTGAAATAATGACTTAAGCCAAACGGATCAAATTCATCGGTTACCTCCTGAGCTGTTTTAGAGGTCACGATGCCCAATAGAGGCGATTTTGCTGCTAATTGTTGAATAACTTCCTCTAGATTTTCGAAAACAGTCACTTCATGTGAAAAATCTAGAACAGCTGCAGACCACTTCCGATGAACTTCATCTATGTTATCAATGTTGAGCCTCATCAACGTATCCTTCCCAGGTATCCCCAATGCAAAGCGTAAATCCTCCAACGAATACTGTTGATCTGTCTCTTCCAGTAAGGTTCTTTGCAATGATTGTAAAATCGCCTGCTCAGTATCTAAAATCGTCCCGTCTACATCAAAAATAATCGCTTTTACCATCTATACCCCTCCTATTTATAGCACGTCCTTAATATACGTAGATAATTGCTCATACAATGCCTCTTCATAATCCTTCTGCCCACGAATAAATTTCTCCTTTAAATTATAGAAACAAATTTCTAGATATTCCTGATTATGATGATGCAAAAAAGGCTTCCTGTCTTTTACTGGTCCTAATCCATCAAAGTAGTTATTCATTTTTTCATAGGTTCTAATTTGAAAACCACGTTTATTCATTTCCTCCAACACTTTTGTTGTATACAAATACAAGTCAGCTTTCGGATAGTCATAAATATAATTAATGAGAATATGCCGATCCTCTTTAGCAAAGATACTATTAAGTTCTCTCCACTGCGAAAGTAGTTGGCCTTTAGGTAAATACGCTAGTAAATCTACATGCCATAATCTCATATGCCTTCCCCTTTCTATTATTCAACCATTAATGTAAAATATTACTTACTATGATAGTAAAACTGACGGAGGGATAGTATGGAAATAAAAACGGCAACTCTCGATGAAATTCCACAAATTGAACGTTTATACCAAGAGCTTTTTTTAGAAATGTCTATTCTTCAACCTAAATATATCAGACCTGCAAAACAGGATGCCAACTTTATCAGATATACGATCATTGAAGATGATTCTGATATATTAATCGCAACAGTAGAGAAGGAAGTTGTTGGCTTCTTGCTAATTAAAGAAACAACGACCCCACCCTATTCTTGTTTGGTTGAACACAAATATGCCTTTATTGTTGATGTGATAGTTGGCAAATCATACAAAAATCAAGGAATTGGATCTGCTTTATTAGAAGAAGCGAAAAAATGGGCAGCCTATCGTCACTTGGATTATTTGGAGTTAAATGTATTGACTGAAAATAAAGGTGCTAAAGCCTTATATGAAAAACATGGGTTCAAGGATATGAACCATACGATGCGCTTAGAATGTTAGTTATACGATGAGAAAGAAGGGATATCCATGGTAGAAACGAAAAAAGTACAAAAGAAAGCAAACCTCATAGTCCCTGTCTTTATTGGCATGGGATTAGGAGCCTTTATTGGATTGCTCGCCTATGTCAAAGATTGGCTATAAGCAAATTAAAAAATAGACAAAGCCTTATTAACTGCTTTGTCTATTTTTCTGCAAAATCACTAGATTAATTTACTTTCTTTCAGTAGATCATAAATAATCGTATCTTTTGTTTTATGAATACCCAATTTACCAATTTGTTTTAAAATGAATGGGGCATCAATATCCGTTAATTTTTTACCATCCAGCAAACGAGCTGTAGAAGCTAATAAGGTACGAATATCAAAAGCAGATGCAAATACCTCTGGCACGCCTCGGTCAATATTTAATAATTGATAGACCGCTTCCATCGCTGTTCTTACTGAATATTCCGTTGTAAAGACGGTGTCTCTTGCTGTTTCACTAAAGTTACCAATAAAGGCTAAGTTAGCAGATCCTTTCGGCACAACGAACGGACGATCTCCCATTGCTCTTGGCATAAAGTAAGAGGTGATATATGGCATATAACATGGAATAGTATTACAAGAATTTTGTGCTAGGTCCGGAATTTCATCAACCGGTACGCCCATATGGTAAAGCCATTCTTGTGCGATTTCTATTCCCGTACATTCCGTAATGCTTTTTTTAATAAAATTACCTGGCTTATTTGATAGTAAACCATAGATCCAAACAACTAATTGGTCTTTTGGTTGATTTTTAAAATGAGGTTGTCGGTTCAATGTATAGCTTAGCATCCAATTAGAATCTGTCGCTGTGACAATACCCCCTGTTACGACCTTACCAGCATAGGGATCTCTTTTACTAATCTTTTCAATATATGGAGCTACGCGATCATCCAATGTCGTAAGTGTTGCTGACACAAACCAACTTTCTTCTGGAAGATTGTCGCAGAATTTTTCTGGACGACCAAACTCACTATCTTGTGCAGCGATGTTTTTCCAAAGTGACCAGCTGCCACCTAAATCAGTGCTTTTAGGTGCTGGTGTATTATTATCACCGTAAGTTGTACTCTCGGTAATACTACCGTTTGTCACAAACACTAATTCATTTTCTGTCAGCTCAATATTCTTTTTCACGCCATCTTTTCTTAAAACGAGCGTATGAGCTACTTTTTTGTCTCCCACTTTATCAACCAAGACATTTTCGACAACCGTATTATATTGGAAATCAACATCATGGCTTTCTAAGTATTTAATCATTGGCAGTACTAAAGATTCATACTGATTAAACTTTGTAAATTTCAATGCTGATAAATCTGGTAATCCCCCAATATGATGGATGAAACGCATAATATAACGACGCATTTCCATAGCAGAATGCCATTTTTCAAACGCAAACATCGTGGACCAATAAAGCCAAAAATTCGATTCAAAAAAATCCTCTGAAAAAACGTCAGTGATTTTTTTATCCTCTAATTTTTCCTCAGGGGTAAAGAATAATTTAATCATTTCTTCAGATGATTGATCCGATAAGGTGAACTTCCCATCATCTTGCAGTCTTTGCCCTCTATCCTTTATTAATCGACATTTCGAATAATTAGGATCTTCTTTATTTAACCAATAAAATTCATCTAAAACCGAAGCATTTTCTACTTCTAAGGACGGAATGGAACGGAATAAATCCCACAAGCATTCAAAATGATCCTCCATTTCTCGACCACCGCGAATAATAAATCCTCTTGTCGGATTAAGAGTACCATCAAGACTACCTCCCGAAATATCCAATTCCTCTAGAATATGAATATTTTCCCCTTTCATTTGGCCATCACGAATTAAAAAGCATGCCGCTGAAAGGGAGGCTAGTCCTGAACCAATAAGATACGCAGATTTTTCATCTACCCCTTCAGGTTTTTTAGGTCGTGCGAAAGCTTCATAGTTACCATTGCTATAATACATATTACCGCCTCCTGATTTATTATTCTAATATAGAATATCACGAATGAACGGGAAAATGGTAAAATGAGCTAATCATTAACAAAAAATTCAAATTTGAAAGTTGTTCGTTAATTTACTTACTCTTCTTATTGGACATAGCAAGTGTTTGTATTTTTATTAAAGCAAACAATTCAATAAATTTCCGAAATAATTCCCATAGCCTCTACCTTAAAAAGGAAAAACGAGCCCAACCTATTTCTACTCGATATGTATAATTATTATACCGAAAAATCATTTTACCTTCATCCTTGTTTGTCTGTTTACCCCATTTCTTATTACCTAATGTACCCGTAAACTTAGCTATCAAAGACTATCTGCCCCTCCACCTGGTGACTAGACGTTTTATCTCTTTCTTCTTCACGATTTTAACATGCGTACTTTGAACATCATTAACGACCGTCCCTTCTTTGCTAGTTGCTAAGTAAAGGGTTCCTCGTTTAGTTTATTCGTTTGTTTCACTCATATTTTCATCCTGCGATTCCTTATTTCTGAGATTCAAACAACCTCTCTATTTTATATTTTATACTTTCCAGTTTTCAGTATGTTATTATTAACCCATATTACATATAAATGGTATTTTCAGTGTCGCTTCCAGCATAGAGATAAGGAGAGAGTATTCATATGGATTGGTTGAATGTCCAAACACTTATTTGGTTGTTTCCTATTATATTTATTATCCATGACTTTGAAGAAATTATTATGATAGAAAAATGGTTACATCATAATCGTCATAAGCTGTATGAAAGATTACCCCCTAAAATAGCAGATAAAGTGGTAAAACAATTTTCAATGACCACTGCTCAATTTGCTGTTGCTGTATTATTTATCTTTTTATTTGTGAGTCTCTCTACCATTCTAGCTAACCAATATTTCATAAACGGGGTAGCTCTTACTTTCTATTTTTTCACATCCGTCACACTTGTTTTCTTTATCCATGCTTTTACCCATATTGGACAATCGATATTCTTTCGCTCTATCACCCCAGGAGCTATAACATCAGCCATCATTATTATTCCCTATAGTATTATTTTATTTAAATCTTTGTTTAATAGCGGAATCATTACGTGGCATATAATTTTAATAAGCCTTCCTTTTGGCCTATTATTTTTCCCCATTGTCTTTACTGCTCATAGGTTAGGAAAAAGAGTTATCTAAACACATTTTTATCGTGAAAAGTAAGGAAGGAGGAAGTAGAATGACAAAAATTCCGATTTTTTTAAAATTGCTCATTGGTATTGGGTTGGTTATTATCCTAACCTCGTTGTACTTGTTAAAAGACCATCCTTATTATTTATGGATAAGGTGGACAGGTAATATTTTATTTATTGTAGGCATTGTATGGATTCCATTTACTAAAGAAATGGATAAAAAACATGTAAATACTTAGCGAGTCTTATCTAGACCTTCAACAAGTAGGAGTAAACCTTCTGCTTTTTTGCGGTAAATACTCCTACTATGTCCTGATTCATATTATAATAATGTGATAAAATCAGATAAAAAAAGAAGGTCTTTGTATGTTAGAAAAACTAAATGTATTTCTCCAAAAATACATTGCAATCCTGACACCGTTAAGTTTAGTTTTAGATGTATTCCTAGAAAGCATTGGACATCAATTATTATTCCTCGTATCCTGGCTATTTGCGTTCATGACATTCTCTGGCAGCTTAAATATGAAATTCAAAGATGTCAAAATTTTCATGAAGCATCCCGTACTCATTTTACTTTCAATTCTTTTTCTTCACCTAATCATGCCATTATGGGCTTATTTCTTATCCACCACTCTATTCGATGACCATTTACTGACTGTTGGCTTTGTTTTAGCGGTCGCCCTTCCAACTGGCGTCACAAGTGTTATTTGGATTACAATTTGCAAAGGTAATATGCCATTAGGCTTGTCTATTATTTTAATTGATACGCTGCTTTCACCTTTCATCCTGCCATTCATTCTCTATATCGTTTCAGGTGAAAAAATTGAATTGGATGTAGTCTCGCTGATCTTCAATTTACTATGGATGATTGTATTACCTACCATTTTAGGAATCGTGGTGAATGAACTTTCAAAAGGAGACATTCCTAAAAAATATGGCAAGAAGCTTGCTCCTTTTTCAAAGCTATGTTTATTCGCAGTCATTTTAATAAATAGTAGTGCCATTTCTCCCTACTTAAAGGATATTAATGTGCATCTATTTTTCGTTATACTTTTAGTGTTGATGCTTGCTGTATCAGGCTATGTCTTCGCCTTTCTCATTGGTCGCTATCTGTTAAAAGACTATTCACAAATGGCTACCTTTGTCTATACGGGAGGGATGAGAAATATTGCTGTTGGCGTTATTGTTGCCACAACATATTTTCCAGGTAAAGTAGCCATGCCTGTCGTTTTTGGCATGCTATTCCAACAAGTACTAGCTTCTGTTTTTAGTAAGATTGTAATGAAAAACAGAGTTTCTAATGAACTAGTTTAATAATGTACGATAAGGACACCGTTATATAGACGGTGTCTTTATTGTCGCTTTGCCCTTATACTAATGTTTAAGATCTCATGTAAAGGATGGGCTGATATGGCATACAATTTCAAAATTACATCACCTACAATACCGACAAATCTTGAAAAGGCAAATTTTCAGGATATTTTTTATGAGGAAGAACCTTATTTAACAAATTGCATGATCGCTGATACTGTCATTGAGCATGAAGATGTTGAACGATTAATCGTCTCTAAAGTTATCTTTAAAAATGTCACATTTATTAATTGTACCTTTAAAAAAATTGATTTAACGGATGTCATTTTTGAGAACTGTGATTTATCGAACTCAAACTTAAGTGAAGGTATCATCCATCGAGTGGCTTTTAAAAACTGTAAACTATTGGGGTTGAATTTTACTGAAGCTAACCTCGGCAATGTATCTTTTGAACATTGTATTGCCAACTTATGCAATTTCCCTGAAGTACGTTTCAAACAAGTACTATTCGATAACACCAAGCTACAAGGTGCCAATTTTTATGATTGTTTACTCAATAAAGTGGCCTTTCATGAAAGTGATTTAAATGATGCCGATTTCTCTCAAACTTCATTAAAAGGGATCGACATAAGTACATGTACATTTAAAAGACTGCAAGTAACGCCCGAAAGTTTAAACGGGTGTGAAGTCTCTTCCGAACAAGCGATAGGCTTTGCTTCATTACTAGGATTGAAGGTGAAATACTAGTTTAACCTTTTTACAGTGCTAGATTATTGCAGGTATAGTGGTGCAGAAAATTAATTCATCCTTTCAACTGTCACAAAAATGTCACTTACGAGGCATTTTTCAAATCTATATACTAACTTAAGTAACAGAAAGGAGTGTTAATAGATGCCCACTACTAGAAAAGAAAGTCTCTATTTTGGTTTAATAATGTGTTTTGGAATGGTACTTGTTATGACACTTTATAATTTTTACCTTAATGATACATTTGGACAAATTTCTTTCTTTGGAGGAATTACTGACTTTATTTTAGGGTTTATGGTTGCCATCATTCTTGACTTGTACCTTGTTGGACCTGTAGCACAAAAAATAGCTTTTCGATTCACAGCTAATACGAATAATATGCTTTTTAAGGTTTTAACCATCTCCACATGTATGGTTATTGGAATGGCCTTTTTCATGTCCATATACGGCTTAGTCATAAGTTATGTTCACAATGGTTTTTCCTCCAACTCGATAATCAAGGATTACCTCTCAGTGTTTGGTAAAAATTTCATTGTAGCATACCCATTGCAACTTATCGTTATGGGCCCACTTGTACGTTTTATATTCACGAAGTTTATTAAAACAACTCCGAATAACTTAGTATTAAAAAATTAAAAAGGATTCATAGTACGACATTCGAAGTAGCTATTTAGAATTTATTCTTTTGGCTACTTTTGAATTAACATTCGCCCATTTGTCCCCTATTTAAACCCCAAACTGTGTAAGATGATGGTCAAGGTGCTTGTACACTCCTATCCCCCATTGCTCAGAAGTGAGTTTACCGAAAAAAGGATGAGGATGCGTAGTGCATTTCTCTGGTCCGTTATTTTGGAATAGGATTATTTTTTGTTTAAGCTGTTCTTTTTCTCGTTCAAAATCTCTAACATCTGCAATCAAAATCGTTGGAATAGTAGACATATTACGAGGTAGTGTCTTGTCATTGTACAAAATTGGCTTCGCAAACCTTCCTACTATTATTCCTAGCCACCCCCTTGGTGGAAAGGAATTTCCCATGGCAATATCTTGAAAAGCCGAACAATGCGCTAGCATTTGTGCAACATTCATTTTTCCCCATTGTGGTTGCGCATTTGGAGTTAATTGATCAATACGCTTTAATACTTCTACTGAATGTATAGAATTAAAAATATTTTTCATGAGTGCGTATCCCCTTTAACCAATAATCACTATCTATTTTATATAACAATCCAATTTATTGTCACTTTTTATATAAAATAGACGTAATTCTTATTGTAGAATTACGCCCATCCATCGTTATTTTCTATTGGATCATTCCATAGCCATCTGGTGCAGGTATAGCATGTTCCGCAGATCGACTGACTGATTCCCAACCCTGCCATATGGCAATCCGTTTTTCCGCATTTTCAATAGCTAAATCGTAGACAACGCTTCCTAGAATTAATCGAAGAGGCGGATTTTCACAATTAACTAGTTTCACAATAGCTTCGGCCGCCAACTTAGGAGCACTATCAACGGATTCTATTGCATTTTGTTTAGCCAATTTCTCACGTAATGAATCATATTCTAGTTTCTGTGTAGTGAAGCCCATTTTTAAATAAAGATTCGTCCAGTATCCCCCAGGTTCTACTATCGTTACTTTTATTCCAAAATGAGCAGCTTCCTGTGCTAAAGCCTCGCTCAATCCCTCTAAAGCAAATTTACTAGCACTGTAAACTCCCGACATAGGGCCCGTAATGAGTCCACCGATACTAGATATTTGAATAATATGACCTGAACCTTGCCCCCTTAAGTAAGGCATGACTGCTTGGCAAACCCAAACTGCTCCAAAAAAGTTCGTTTCCATTTGACTTCTTACTTCTTCTTCCTTAAATTCTTCAATCATTCCTAAAGTCATATTACCTGCATTGTTTATGACAATATCAATTTGTCCAAAATGTTTAATAGCTTCTTTTACTGTAGCAAAAACATCGCTTCTATTCGTAACATCAAGTCTTAAGGGCAACAACCTTCCTTCAAATTGGCTTTGTAACTCCTTCAGTTTTTCAATATTTCGAGCAACTCCAACTACCTTATCCCCTAACTCTAAAGCTCTTTTCGTAAATTCATATCCCAATCCACTACTAGCACCGGTAATAAACCAAACTCGTGCCGTTTTAATATGATTTCCTGTCATTAAGAATCTCCTCCGCTTCATCCTATTTTGTTAGGCAGCAATTAATTCCAATTATTATAAGAAAACAAAATCGAAAAAATAAAAAGCATAGGCAATCTGCCCATGCTCCAAACATATAGAATGATTCAATTGGATCCATCTTTATGACACTTTTTCTAAAAAAAAATAGAAAAAGCAGAGACAATGTCCCCTGGTATATAACCGTATCATGAAGGGTTTCCGTAAAAAGACAGATCTATCCTATTATCTCTGAGCATAAGCAGAGCCTTTGAACGTATAAAATTAACGATTCAAAGATAGGATATCAATCATTCGGAAGCCTCCATTCATAAAAGTTAATTCAAGTATATCACTTTACCATGATATGTAAAATAGTATTTTGATTAATTTAAGAAATTCTCCGTTAGTATTTCTCAATTTTTATTGTTATATGTTCTTTGCTTATTGTGACCTTTTCTTTTTCCGAAACTTTCTTTATAGAATCCTCCACAATTTGTTGAATTAACGTATCAGCAACTTTTACATCCTTCGGAAAACTTACGGATACAGTCAAATCTTTAAAATTACCATCGACCATTATTGCACCTATTGACTCGCTATTAAGATTCGTTTGTTCTGGAATAGATCCCATTATTTCATTATGTAATTCTGAAAAAAAACTAAAAAAGGACAAATCCTTTCTAAGAAATGCGGCGTTTAATTAAGATAAATTATAATTAATGTACTTTTGACTTAAACGTAGGCTTTCAAGGTGAGAAACTCTGCCTCATGTTTAGGAAAATTGTTTTTTTATTCCAGAATCATGTAAAATATAAAAGTGCATTTAAAAAGTTATGTTCTCACTCTGTTGCGAAATGGGTTCAATTGTACCCTACCTTATTATTGGCGGATAGAACCTTGGAATTGAAGGATAACCATCAAAAAGTGGTGGATAAAATGCTCAAAGCGATGGATAGAACCCTGAAAGTGAAGGATAGTCCTTAAACCAGTGGATAGAAACCCTGAATTGAGGGATAACCATCAAAAAGTGGTGGATAAAATGCTCAAAGCGATGGATAGAACCCTGAAAGTGAAGGATAGCCCTTAAACCAGTGGATAGAAACCCTGAATTGAAGGATAACCATCAAAAAGTGGTGGATAAAATGCTCAAAGCGAGGGATAGAACCCTGAAAGTGAAGGATAGCACTTAAACCAGTGGATAGAAACCCTGAATTGAGGGATAACCATCAAAAAGTGGTGGATAAAATGCTCAAAGCGATGGATAGAACCCTGAAAGCGAAGGATAGCACTTAAACCCGTGGATAGAAGAAGATGAACTATGCTTTACTATTTCAAAAGCTGGTGCTAAAAATATTGCTAATATTTTAGTTGAAGCGGTGCCTATTGCTCCGCCTGTTGAGCATCTTGTAGGTCGCAAAGAAACAATAAATAACGAGGTGAATTTTAGTGTTAGAAGAGATACATAAATCAATAAAAGATTTAAGCGGTAGCGAAGCAAAGAACCTTTTATTAAGCATGATGTTGCGAATAAAAGTGATGCAGGAATCAAAGAATTCACCAGAGGAAATGTTAGAACAATTAAATTCTTTATACCATCTATTTTTTGAAGTTGTACAAAATAGCAATCATGTTGAGCGAGATTATTCAACAGTCCATATTGTGTTTGGCGAATCTCCTGCTGGTTCTTTACGAGTAGGATTAGGGCGTGAGAATAAAGTAATCGGATTTCCCGATTTCTTTTCTGTTGGTCCTATTTGGGCACTTCATCAAGAGGTTGGTCGTAAGTACAGACATGAATGGTTGAAGGACCATCTTAATTATTCCGATGACTATCTTGAGGAAGAGTACGAAAATAGATTTTCAAAAACACTTGTAGAAATAGATGGTTTAAGCAATGAGACCCCTATTGTTATATGGACTGCTGAAAATGCAAATGAGCAAACTGGCTTACGCTATCTTTTATACTTGCTCAAAGAAAAAAAGAATAAGATTTTCGTGATCAATACTACATTTGCTTTTCAGGAATTATTTAACACACCTGAATTTGGGTGTTTAGATATCCATACGGGCGAAGTAAACGGTGAACACTTAAACAAAATCTATCATGAAAAATTATCAGCACCAATAACTGATGAGGATAGAACACGATTTGAAAAAGAATGGATCGCATTAGCAGAATCAAAAGGTTTGGTGAGGATTTGGGAAAATAACAAAATTAACACGGTTAATGAAGATTACTTAGATGATTTTATTGTCAATACGGCCCAACATTTGCATGCTAAGCAAAGTGAAAAAGACTTTATGAAATCTGCAAGGTTAATCGGGGAAGTTTATGGACAGCACAATCAATTAGGCGATGTTTTTATAGAATATAGAGTGAGAAGCCTAATCTATAAAGGAGTTTTTGAAATTAAGGGAATTCCTAAAGCAATGAGGTATTATAGTGTGAAACTAAGGTGACTAGTTTGTGAAAAAATCCACTTGAACTATAGGGACTTTTCTACAATAAGGTCCCTATTTGGGGGTCACATTAAAAAATTTATTAGCAAAATCCAATAATTTTATTGAAAATACAAAAAAGTATGACTATAATAAATTTCAAATATTTAAAAAACGAAGAACAGAATAAGTATGTCATTCCCTTTAACGAAAGAGAGCAATCGGTAGCTGAAAAGATTGTGTTAAACAATGATTGAAAGACATCTGTGAGTGTTATCCTGAAATAAGTAAGGATAGACGGTTTGCAACCGTTAAAAAGCAATGAGTTGGCTACATATGCAGCAATTAGGGTGGTACCGCGAGATAGGCTCTCGTCCCTGACAAATGTCAGGGGCGGGAGCTTTTTTATTTTAAGGAGGTGAGTGTCCGTGGATGATGACGATGATGATAAAAAAATAAAAGGATTAAAAATTTGGGAGGTAACCATCATGCATACAAATCTAAAACGTACACTTGCCAACGAGTGTATGAAAAAAGTGGGAGAAACGGTAAAAGTCCAAGGCTGGGTAAAAAAAGTAAGGCACCTTGGAAATATCAGTTTTTTAGTGATAAGAGAGCGAACTGGTGAACTGCAATGTGTTTTAGAAGGAGAACTTGCTGGCGTCATTATCGAAACAGAAAGTGTTATCGAAGCTATCGGAGAAGTCGTTTCAACAAATAAAACAGGACTTGGCATTGAACTGCTTCTAAAGTCAGTAAAAGTGATTAACAAAAATAGTTTACTTCCTTTTGAAGTAAATAAAAAAGAAGTAAACACAGGACTTGAGAACCTTTTAAATCATCGGGTATTATCACTCCGTCATGAAAAAATAGCTTCAATTTTTAAAATAAAATCAACTCTTGAAGAGGCATTTCGTGAATATTTAACAAATATGGGTTTTATCAGAATTTTTACACCCAAAATTGTTTCTCAAGGTGCGGAGGGTGGCGCCAATGTTTTTAAATTAAATTATTTTGGGAAAGAAGCATTCCTTGCACAATCCCCTCAATTTTATAAACAAATGATGGTGGCTTCAGGTCTTGAGCGTGTATTTGAAATGGGTCCTGTTTTCCGTGCGGAAGAGCACAACTCTTCAAGACATTTAAATGAATATATCTCTCTGGATCTTGAAATGGCTTTTATAGAAGATTATGAAGAATTAATGGTGCTAGAAACTGAAGTTATAAAATTTATGTTTGAAAAAGTAAAAGAAAAAAATGAAAACGAGTTAAAGCTTTTGAAAATTGAGGTCCCCACTATAACTGATATTCCAAAACTAACATTATATGAAGCTATAGAAATTTTAAAGAAGCGTTATAAAAAAGAAATGCCAGAAGGTGACCTCAATACTGAAGGAGAAAAACTGATTGCAAACTATATAAAAGAAACGACGGGGAGTGAATTTGTCTTTATTACAGAGTACCCGAAAGAAAATAGACCAATGTATACAATGCCTGCAAAAAATGGATTAACTAAATCTTTTGACCTCTTATTTAAAGGTCTTGAAATCACATCTGGTGGCGAACGAATTCACGAATATGAAATGCTTGTAGCATCATTCAGAGAACAAGGACTTAACGAGGAAAACTTCCAAAATTATTTAAACACATTCAAATATGGAGTGCCACCGCATGGAGGTTTTGCTATTGGTCTGGAACGTTTAACAGCAAAACTCCTTGGATTAACGAACGTTCGGGAGGCAAGTGCTTTCCCGCGAGACATCAATAGATTAACCCCTTGAATTGATCATTTCGGTAATTATTAAGCCCACTTCAAATAAGTGGGTTTTCTTGTTTTTGGATTTACACGACTTCCTAAATTCCAAAAGTACTGTTTGAATTAATATAGTAAATTAGATGGTCAGTCCATTCGTCAAATTCATAAATAAACCCTTTTCTTATACATTCAAATTGCATTCCAACACTTTCCGCCAATCTTACAGAAGGGGTATTATCCAGATTGATGTGTGCTTCTATACGATGAAAATTTAGCTTTTCAAATGCAAGAATAATAGCTGCTTTTACTGCTTCCTTTGCATATCCTTGTCTCCAAAATTGATTATGAATGCTGTAACCAAATCTTGCCCATTGAAAATCCTCCCTCATTATTGTCGAAAAATCGATTGAACCAATATGTGTATTATCCTCTTTTCGGAATATCCCAAATACATACACTTTATCATCTAAAGCCATTCTTTGATGATTATCGACTAAATCCCCAAACCAATCTTTCGTACAAACACTCATATCAATCTTACCTTCATCATATTTGTGTTGTGAAGGAAATCTATTTTCAAACTCTGTAATCCAAGGAGTGTAATCTTCTCTTTCAAGCGGTCTAATAACTAATCGATCTGTTTCTATGTAGTAATTGAATTTTATCAAAAGAACACCTCAAAGTTATTTTTTTATCTTTTATAACTAGTAAAGTGAAAAAGCATATTCAAATTTAAGAAACACTTTATTAAAATAGGAATAAACAATAATAATTAACTGATCAAAATAAAGATTATTCAAACCTTCTAAGTTATCCTATTACCTGCCCCGATAAATTTAACCCCATTGCTTCTCTCGCTTAAACTCTAACATAAATATCCAGATATTTAAATATACATAATATGGATTTTAGCAAATAGAAACTACATTTCATATTATTAAAGAAATGCCCTTGATGATTAATCATACTTTAATCAGAATTAATTATTACATTCTCCGCAACTTGTTTCTGTTCAGTAAAATTAGCCTTTTCTATTAAATCGAATGATACTTTTTGTCCTTCTTTAAGAAACCTGAATCCATCTGAAAACCTTTCGTTATCAGGTAAGATTGAACAGAAATGAACGAAAACATCATTTTTATTCTCTCCGTCAAGCATAATACGACCATTCCCCTTTTCTTCTTTAAACCATTTAACTATTCCCTCTCTTTTCATATCTTTTTGTCCTCCTATTCACACAACTACTTAAATCACCTAGATTTTAACATAAACATTTACAACTCTTTTTATATAATATTTGGCACAATCGAATTGTAGAAATGTGCCTGAGTAACGATAATAAATAAGAAATTGAGCTTTGGCATAGTACCTGATCTTGCGAAGGGCATTTAATTTAAGTTATGGAGTTGCTTTGGCAGCTCTTTTTTAGCAGGTGCTTTATGCAGCAAAAGCATTCCCAAATCAAAGTCAGGTAACAACACCCTAAACCTTGCTTTGGGAAGCTTTTTCTCCATCAACATTTGGATAATATATTATTTTTTTGGATTTCGATTGATAAATTCAATAATATCGCTTCTCATATAAGATATCGCATAATCATAATAAAAGTAACGGTCAATCTCTCCATTCTCTAGTGCTTTATCTAATGCTTCAAATTGTTTTTCTGCTAGGTATGATATCAATTGTTGAGGATAGATCTCATGTTTTTCTGCCATTTCAGCTATCGTTTTTCCGCTATCCCATTCAGACCTGTATTCTTTTTCACTCATATCAAGGAACTTGTATAGATTCTCATAGTCGTACGTAAAATGAAATGTTTGGGGAACTTTTCTCTCATAAATATCTTTAAATTCTTCGTTGTCTCTATTTGCAAAAACTCCTTCAACATTACCTGTTAGATTCAAGGTAATAAAAGCTATAAATACTAATACAAAAAGTCTTCTCATCTTTCGAATCCTCCATTTTACAACTATTGTTCCCGTTGGATTGCTATTCATACGTTTTGAATAGATTGATGGTGGCTATTGCATTGGACATAACCACTCTCTATAGAAATAGGCACCATTCTTTTTCAAGAATCGCGCCAGCTTGTTGTTAGATTTTTTAAGGGCTTTGCTTTGGTGTGAAAAATGTTGGGGCATAATCTACATTTTTGAGCCAAATATACTCTTGACCTGTTAAAGTATTTTTTACCCATACATCACCTTTCATTTGCTCTGCCTTCTTTCGAAACCAAGTAAGATAGGGTCCAACAACTTGAGGATCTTCATCAAGCTCATTCTCCCCTGGAGATGTAATTTGTTTTTGCTCTCCCGTTCTTATGTTGATAGCGTAAAGAGCTGTGAACATAGTTGGTACAGGACCGACTTTCCACTCCTTGTTTTCTTTTGCACGAGCCACAATGACTAAATCTTTAGAGTACCATTCCAGATCAAGGTCTACAAAGCCTTCAGGTGTATATTCTTTTTGTTGTTTAATTGTAGGTATTTCGGCAATCGTCATGTGCTTGTTTTCAACGAAAAATCTTCCTTCTCCTGATATATAAGCTAATTCATTGGCGAATGGAGCCCACTTAAACCAATCTTTAAACCCTAACATTTTCCCCACAGCTTGAAAATATTTTCCTTGTGATGATAAAACACTTAATGTATTACTGTCCATTGACCAAGAAGCTGTAGGTACAACTAAAAAGCTAACCCACTTGCCGTCAGAACTCCACTTAAAATAATCGGCATCAATCCCAAATAAGTCAGGTACTTTCGTTTGAATTGTAAAAAAAGGCTTTATCTTATCCTTCGCAAGATTTGCATCTACCGGAATTCTATACAGTGGGATTGGGCTCCATCCTGTAGGAAGTAGGTTGGATTGTGATGAAACAATAAATTCTTTGCCGTTTGGAAACCATTCAAAAGCACTAACACCTAATGAGACATTTTCAAATCCTTGTGGGCGGCCATTCTGTATATTTGTCACATTTAATATACCTTGCTCGGTGTAGGCCAGCTGATTTTTGTTTGGTGACCATTTAAAGTCAGAGGTTACGACCCTTACGTAAGGTTGGTAGCTGTCTTTTTCCTTCCTATCATAAATGAATAAATCCGATTTTTCTCCCTTTTCATCACCATCAATATATCCAATGAAACGACCGTCATATGACCATTTCGGCGAATATATATAGCGGTCCTTCGTAAGTTGTATTTCTTGACTCCCCTCTTTGAGCCATAGCTGATGATCACGGATAAATACAGCTGTTAGTGGGGTTTCAGCATTTGCTATCGATGAAACATGAAAACAGAGTAGAGTGAGTAGTATTAAAATTCGAATTCCCACATCCATCTCTCCTACAATAATGATTTAACAATTACTTTGCCCAAATTGCTAACAATTATCCTATTCCCATAATCTGCACTTATACTAAAGAAAAAGCACGATTCTATCTATAGAATCGTGCCCTTTCATTGAATATCATAAATGATTGGAATATCAAATTGATGACTTTACCCTTTCTTAACAAGAGGCAAACGATGTTGAATTGTTAGACAATAAGAAAAAAAAGCGGATTTGAGATGAATCCGCTTTTTTTGTACTTAGTTGATCTCAGTTTCTAATGTTTCTTTCCAATCTTGGTCATCGTCATCTTCATCAAGAACAACATTATAAATTTTCCATTTACCATCATCATTTTTCTTAAGATAAGCAGTTCCTGATAAGTCAATTGTCGTGTTAAAAGACATATCTGGAGCTGTCAAAGATACTTTATATACTAAGTTATCAATGCGGACTTGAGCAAAATGATTACTTACAGAAACAGCATTGATCTCATTTTCACCAATCTGTTCCATTGTGAATTTAATATCTGATTCTTCAATCATACCTGTCATATCCAAACTATCCAGTGAATAAGCCAGTTGGTAACCAATTGTCGTATCACGATAAAGGGCTTTTAATGCTTCTACATCTTGTTGTTTAGTGAATTTCATCTCATCTTTAATGTTACGATCAACTGTTTGAATGATTGCAAGTTGATCTTCATCTGTTCCTGGCACTAGATGCAAGGCACGGTCAATCATCACGATCGCTTCAGCACGAGTTGCATCATTGTAAGGTTTGAAGATATCTCCGTACCCTTTGATAATTCCTAAAGCTGCCGTTTTCATAACCGCTTCATAAGCAAAATTCCCCTGTGGTACATCAGGGAATGCTTTTCCTGTTGCTGTAAAATCAAGCTTTGTCTTGAATGCACGGTAAATCATGACTGCCATTTCATTACGTGTAATCTTATCATTCGGTCGGAAAGCACCGTCTGGTTTACCATTGATAATGCCTTGGCTACTGGCAACCTTAACATACTCGTAATACCAATTTGCCGGTTTTACATCAGGGAACGTTTTTACTGTTTCACCTGCACGTAGATTCATTGAATTCACTAAAATTTTCGTAAATTCAGCACGAGTAATCGAATTTTTTGGTTTTACTGAGACGTATGTATATTCATATTTCTCTCCATCTTCCTCAAACGATTCTGTTTCCACATATCCGTCAATAATATCCGCATACAAGAAACGCTCCAATTCATTGTATGCCCAATGATCATAATCGACATCATCCATATAATACAAATCAATGGATTTTTCTGCTGCTTCTGCTGGAGAAACGGTAATAAACCCAAATAGTACAAGGGAAGATAATAAAACATATAGTGCTTTCATTGGTTTGCCTCTACTTTCTTCTATTAAATTTTTTCCAATAGTCGTAGTTTACATGACTGCTACAAATTTTAATAGACTGTAAAATATGGAAATATAATATGTTTTCGAGTAAGACGATTCCTATACAATTACCGTAATCTGGTAGAGGTTTTTAGCTATTGTTATTGGTTACCTTTAAAAGGATCATTACTACCGAAAAGAAAGTATTTCAGGGAAGGGATTTTCCAGGGGGCAAAGGAGTTTGATTAGGAAGAAAAGTAAGAATTGCTGAATTCTAGAAAGACGCTATTCTTATTCTGAAAAGCGTCCTGGTGGAAGTCTGTTATTCAATTAAAACATCCGCTAGTAATAAAAAAATTATTCAAGCTTTAGTTTTAAACCTTCGTGCGTTGCTTTAAAACCTATTCGCTCATAAAACTTTAACGCATCTGGCCTTTGTTTATCAGTTGTAAGTTGAACAATATGACATCCACGTTCTTTCGCACGCTGAATTGCCCATTTTATAAGTCCAGTACCTACACCCATTCCTCTTACAGTAGAAGAAATTCTAACTCCCTCAATAGTAGCTCGCCATCCACCTGTATGTGTTAGATAAGGAGTAAACGTAATTTGTTGTACGCCAATCACTTCATTACCGTGACATGCCACTATTAACTCGTTATTAGGGTCGGATGTAATAGCCTCAAATGCTTTTTTATAACTATCGGGAAGTGGATGCTCATACCGCTCTCGGGTACGTCCCAAAACATCATCTGCAAGCATTGCAACAATACTTTCTAAATCTTGCTCTGTAGCTATTCTATATTCTGTTTCCAATTAAATCCCTCCTTAAATAATCAGTCTTTGATTATCCACTTTCGTGAAAGTTCAAATTGTGCAATTAATTACTTGAAACACTATTTAAGTGCATTTTTGTAGAAAATATTATCAACAGCTTGATCATCAAATAGCAGTACCAATCCCCCTTTTTCTTTAACATATCACATACAGTCTATAAATAATAATAGGGGTTAATTATAAAAATTCATAAATTTTCCTTATGACCTAAATCAACCAATTGCCCTCGAATGGAAACAGTTCCAAATCGATATTGCCAAATAATAATGTTCTTTTCATTTAGAAAAAAACACCCCTATAGATTACAAAATCTAAAGGGGAAAAACGTTAAAGGAAATCTAGTAGGTTACCTCGGAATCTTCTTGCTTTGGTGTAAATGCGATAAAAAGTGCAATTAAATTAGGTGGGATACTAAATATTAAGAACAGCCAGTTTGTCGTCAGGATCGAAATTATTGTAAAAACGATAATTGATGTAACAAAGACGATTATACCAATTTTCACGCGGGAGGGCTTCAACGGGGCTGTACTGGACATGTTAATGCTCAAAATAATTCCAATGATTCCCCAACTCGCTATGTGTGTTAATAAAAGGATACCTAAAACCATAGCAGTGCTTAATTCTATTCCAAAAATGATTAACGTAAAGAAAACATACAGCGCTCCTAACGTCACATACCATGAATAGGATCTCGCCTTTTGCCAAATATGGTAGTACAGCTCGTCTAAACCTCTATTTTTTCTAGCTTTCTTTCGTCCGAACCACCATCCAAGGAGTCCACCTATCACTCCCCCATACAATCCAATCATACCCCAGATATTAAGCTCCATCATTACATTCTCCCCTCTTCAAATATAAACACTTCTTCAATTGTGCTATTGAAAGCTTTAGAAATGTTGTAAGCAAGCTCTAAGGATGGATTGAATTTTCCTGATTCAATAGCAATGATTGATTGCCGAGAGACACCTACTTGTCTCGACAATTCTTCCTGAGTAATCTTCTTCAATTTTCGTAATTCTCGAATTCTGTTTTTCATATAGCCTCCTTTATAAATGTAAAGCAAACTGTACATTTATCGATAAGTAAAGTTTACTTTACATATTTATATATGTCAAGCAAGCTTTACAATTTAATTTTTAGTTAAAAAAACAAAAAGCAAAACGTGTAGAGTAAAGAATTAATGAAATAAAAAACGCATTCCTTACTAAAGAAATGCGCTGGATTATACGATGCTATGCCCTTCAATCCTTTTTAAACAACAAGAAAAAAACGAATTCTAAAATCAAAATCCGTTCTTTCGATCTTATATGAATTCTAATGCAATGATGTGGCAACCCATTGGCGCTGATGGGTTATACTAGCTAAGCTTTTATATAAATGAAGGAGAGGTTTTTGACAATTAAAAGCGTTCCATCGTTAGATCCGTATTTACTGAAACCGCAGCTTTATTACCTTTAGCAGCTGATATCATTAAAGAGGATGGTTTTGATCTTTCGGTCTCCCCTGCAATATATACGTTTTTTTGGGTTGTTCTACCAACACCATCTGTTATAACTTTCCCATCTTCTTGTATGTCACAGCCTAGCTTCTCAGCAAATTGATTTGGGCGATAATAAGATGGGGCAACAAATCCACCCGATCTACTTATTGTTGCTCCTGTTTCAAACTCTATTTTTTGTAAATAACCGTCATTACCTAATAAGTCTTTTATCTTTTCCGATATAATTTTGATATGGTGTTTTTGTAACTCTGTTTTGCCTTCTTCAGATAATTGAACTCCGTTCGTTAAGACAACCAAATCCTGCGACCAATTATAAATTAACTTAGTCAAATGCAGTACATGCTCTTCTTTTTCTGCAATAACCACTAATGGCTTATCTTTTTGCTCCCAGCCATCACAATACGGACAACTAAATAGGCTTTTGCCATAAAACTCTCTCATACTGGGTATAGTAAATATTTCCTGAATACCTGTGGCGAGTATTATTTTTTCTGAAACAAATTCCTGACTAGTAGCTGTTTTAACAGTAAATCGCTCATTACCTATATCCTTAATGATTTCCGTAACAGTTGCAGTAAAATATGATACGGACGGGTAAATCTCCAGCTCTTTCAACGCTTTTTCTTTAAACGCTTGTGGGTCTATCCCATCACGAGTAATAAATCCATGTGAAGCTTGTGTCACTCTATTCCTATTCGTTCCATCGTCCAATAATGCAATGTTTCTCCTTGCCCTTCCTAAAGTTAAGCTAGCACTTAACCCAGAAGCACCTCCACCTATAATGATACAATCAAGGACATTCATTTTTTTACCTCCGTATTGATTTGGTTTTCTATAGAAGTGTTATTTGCATTAGAGGACTAGATTATTTCATACATCATGGATTTCCATTCTTTACACACACTACTATTGAATATGAGAAACGATGTATTTAGCTCAACTGAAATAATCCATAGATCATGCGTTAATATGACTGAAAAAGGCACAATTCATCTTCTAGAATTGCGCCACTATTGTGGAATATCGTTTATTAAGCTAAAGTAACTGTTACTTCAATAACGCATTTTGTTAGACTTTTTTTTGATTTAATCCTCTAAATAATCAAATTTTCTAGCATGTTCTACTTCTTGAATGGAAACTTGGCGTGTTAATTCATCTGTTTCGGAGATATGGTAGGAATCCCATTCATCATTAACGGCAATTTCTTCAGGGTCTTCATATAATTCATCATAATTTTCAAAGTCCCCCTCAAAATCGGACGGAGATTCGGAAGTTCCGTATTTTGCTACAACCTGAAACACATCTTCATAATCATGAATATCATCCTTGTCATCTCGGCCAGAAAAAGAATTGTCAACTGGAGGAAGCATCACTTGCTCTTCAACCGGTCGATCGGTTGGAACTTCTTTTGCTGTATGTTCAATACAAAAAGCGGTATAAGGCAATGCTACCAATCGATCATATGGGATATCTTGTTGACAAACTTCACACACGCCGTAGGTTCCGTCCTCAATCTTTTGTAAGGCGGCATTTACTTTTGCTAACTCATCATCGTCATGGACTTTTAACGCCATATCTTTTTCACGTTCATATAATTCAGTACCTAAATCTGCTGGATGATTATCGATCGTTGACAACTCATCAACAGAATCCCGTAAACTTCCTCGTTCTAAATATTCATCATCTGTATCCATTCTTCGTTGAAGCGAGTGTTTTTGTTCAATTAACATATTTTTTAACTTTGATATTTTTTTCTCACTTAGCATCGTCATCACGTCCTTTTCATTATTATGAACGAATATGATTTTAATTATTTGCTAAAGGATAAGTTTAAATACAAAAACGAAAAGACAAAAAATAAAAATAGTACTAAACCTACTACAAATTACACATTGTATCTCTAATATGAAATAAATATTTCTTAGAGCAATACACCCAATTATGAAAAGCAACAATTATCCAAAGTAATTATGAAAACACCAAACAACAAGAAAAATACTTACTATTCCCCATGCAGTAGTACTCCATATCCACCAAATTACCGATTTAGCTTTTAATGAATTTACCTCATCTTCCATATTTACTTTTGTCAAGGCGACCTTATTTTCCATACCTTTTTTCATTGAAATGAGAACAACAAATCCAATTAAAATGAAACCAATTGTTATCCAAAGTAATAGGTCCACTTTTACACTCCCTTTATACAAAATAAAGTACCCTGTGAAAATAATAATTATTCCATTAAATGCTGAAACTTAAAGTTCCCAAAGCGTAGTTTGAAATAATTGTTTCTAAATGTTGATTTAAAGTGTTCCTGAATATGAATTTAATATATTGGTTCAGCAATCTATATTTATATCATAGTGTATATTCATCTTAATTTTGTTCAACTCTTTATCAATTTTGGAAATTAACTTATGTAACTCTTCATTTTCTAAAGCGGAAAAGGTTTTACCTCTTTGTTTGTTTAAAATCACAGTTTGATTAATTAGCCTCAAACAAGATTTAATCAATGCTAAATCAATATTTATTGCTTCTTTACTTGTGTCTAATCCATACATTTGCACCACTCCTTACTATGAATTATATGTCAGTTGTATTTACTTTTCTACCAAATAGTGGGTGTGTGAAAACTCAATAGTGGTAGAGTACAATAATCCTTAGAGAATATTAAAAAGGCTTCACAAACTGTCATTTCGACCATTCGTTAAAGAATACTATGGCCCTTTTCATGAAGAAAGACGCTTTCCTTATTAGAAAAGCGCCCGGCTGTTGAAGATTGAAAAGACTTAATATGGTAGGATGCCCTATAAATTCCCTCTTAATTAGTAAAGGGCGTTCTTACTATATTCTTCTCCTCAGCATCAATCAATAGATAAAAAAATGTTCACGACTTTTTCTATAGAGTCACAGACAAATCTGTCAGCTCAAAATACCACTCTAGGAAAGAGTTAAAGCTTTTCCATTGTGAAGTCAATTTACCCGCAAAAAAATCTTCCATCTGCTGGCCCAAACCTAGGCCTAACACTTCGTCAGTATTCTTGTTATAAAAAAAGCCGAACTCCCCATCAAAATTATCCAATGGAATATAGTCTTCAGGCAGGTTTAACACGACATGAGTTCTCTTCATGCCTAACAGATAATCAGAAGTATTGATCATAAACCAACAAATCTGATAGATTTCACGTCGTCTACTAAAGAAAGTCGGCCCATCCTCAGCATGCAAATAAAAAGTAGCAAAATCAGAACCCAAATCGATGTCTAACTTTACTAAAGCTTCTTTATACTCCTCTTCAATGTCTTCAAACCACCAGTTTTTACTTTTGCAATAGTTGATTACTTTTTCCGATAGCATCTCGACTGCTCCTTGCTATTTAATAAACTATATGTAAATATATTCCTAAGTATATCATATCTCCTTTCCTATTAATTGAAAGTAATCACGTCCATTCACACTCCTCTTCTCTTCCTCTAAATAAAAAAAGGCACAATTTTTGCTTCGAAACTGCGCCTGATAAATCATCATTAAAATAAAAGTCCCCATTAGTTAAACAAATTTTATATTTTTCTTCACAGAAATTTCTACCATAGAATAAAATAAACCTGCAATCCCAAATAAAATAATTGAGCTGACAATATTTAAATGATATTCTACAATAAAACGAGAACCATATATGACTATTAAAGAAAAAGCCCCTATTCCCCCACCAAATAAAGTAAAGGTAGCCATTTTAAACATCTGATTTTTCATAAATTTTCTGAGAATAAATGTTAATGGCCAAAATGTAAGAGGGTATAGAATGAAAGCATAGGAACCCATTAGGAATACATAACCAATTCCAAAATCACGAAGTCCTGTCATGTATTCTGATGTCCTGATTTTATTTCCTTCTAAAATTTCTAATCCCACACCAGCTAAGGCAAACAGCACGATAAAAGGTACCCACATAATTAAACAATGATAAATAGTTTTCATTCTAATTCTTCCTCTTATGATATTTTACTATTAATGCACTTCTTAACAAATTTAACGAAACTAGAGGAATAAAGTTACAATGTATCTTCTACTAACTGGTCAACAATCAAGATTGCGGCATTTTCTTTTCAACTGCTAATTGCTTTGGTTAATGCAACTCTATTATTCACCTACCGCTGTAACAGCAATGCTCCAGACAATGAATACAAAAGATATAGTTAACTTCTTTTTTTATTTTCTTTATTATTTCAACAAGGTTTAGACAAAATGTAATAGCTAAAATTGGCATTACATAAATACTAATGAACGTAAATACTATCATCTATAAAACATTCACCTCCACTATGGTTATTCAAGCTTCTCACTATATCACTTAGTTTTTTACTCAATCCTCATAAGGAGGAACCGCAGTTTGACTTGCTCCACTATCTCTCTCATCCTGCCAACTTTTTAATAGCTCTTCAAAAAAGATTCTTGGTGCTGATTGCTGTTCTTGGAGATGGCTTTTTACCACTGCCATAATATTTAATTTCGGAACAATAAATATATATTGCCCAAATATACCATTCGCATAATAATAATCATTCGGGGTGTTAGAATGATTATTTTCATAAGTCCATAGCTGATAACCATATCCATAAGTTCCTTCATTTGTTTTTTTCACTTGATTATATGGTCTTGTTGCTTGATGGAGCCAGTTGGATGAAAGGATCTGACTTGAATTAAATTGCCCTTCGTTTAAAAATAACAATCCAAGCTTCACCATATCCTCAAGATATAATGAAATACTGAAACCACCCCCGTTAACTCCTTGTGGATCCTTTAGCCAAGTGTATTTATTTATCCCCAGCGAATGAAAAAGATATTTTTCGGCAAATGAAGCAGTGGAAATTCCAGAAATTTTTTGTATGATTGCACTTAGTAAATGGGAGTCTCCTGAATTATACTGAAAGGTTGAACCAGGTTTATGTATAATTGGCTGTTCTAGTATGTATTTAACCCAGTTTTTTGACCCCTGGAAATTTCCTATTTGTAACCCCGAAGTCATAGTCAACAAATGAAATATTGTAATTTCTTTCTTTTGCGGATCATTAGACTCTAATATCTCTGGAAAATAGTTTTGAATGGATTCGTGAATATTTTTAATTAACCCTTTATCTACCATAATTCCAATTAAAATAGAAACAATGCTCTTTGTAATGGAATTTACCTTTAAAGGCTTCTCGACTACCTTTTTATTCTTCAAGTACTCGTAGATTCGAGTATCCCCTTTATGAATGACAAAAGCTTCAATTCTAATGCCTTTAAGTTTCTTTTCTAACTCATTTAACGATAATTTACTCAAACTTCAAATCCACCCCTTTCACAAACATCCTACTCATATGTATTCTATTTATCTTGGGATTTTCCTCCAAATAATACATTAATTAAATTAAAAGGCATTGGAAGTGGCAAACGCCAGCCTCCAATGCCTAAAGACAAATGCATGATTAATTGTCGGTGCTGTTACTTACCCACGACCAGCTTGGAAATCAGGATATAAAGTCATTCCACCATCTGCAAATAAAGTGATTCCTGTTACATAGCTAGCTTGGGAAGAAGCAAGCCATGCCGCTACGGCTGCAATTTCTTCAGGTTTTCCGATATACCCCATCGGTACCATGCTTTCTACATCTGCACGTTTTGCTGGATCTGCAAATTTTTCCGCATTTATTGGTGTATTAATCGCTCCAGGCCCGATGTTGTTGATACGGATTCCTTTAGGAGCATATTCTAAGGCTAATGTTTGTGTCATCAGCTTAATTCCACCTTTACTTGCTGCGTAGTGCACAAACAAAGGCCATGGGATCATTTCGTGAACACTAGACATATTGATAACAGACCCTTTAATATCGTTCTCCACGAAGTATTTAATTGCTTCTCGACTTCCTAAAAACGCACCCGTTAAATTGGTATTGATGACTCTATTCCAGTCACTTAACGGCATTTCATGTGAAGCTACTGGATTTTCAATACCTGCATTATTAATCATCACATCGAGGGTTCCAAATTTATTCACAGCAGTCTGTACTAGGTTTATGACATCCTCTTCAACTGTCACATCACCTTTTACAGCTATGGCATCCCCACCTGCTTTTTTTACTCCCTCAACAACAGCATTGGCCTCATTTTCATCTGAGCGGAAATTAACGATAACTTTTGCTTTCTCCTCACCAAAGCGTAATGCCATTGCTTTTCCTAATCCTGTTGAAGCACCTGTAATAACAATAACTTTTCCTTCTAAATCTGAATACATGTAAAATCCTCCTTCTTATCCTTTCGCCATCCCTAACATAATTCCAGCGGCGACAATAAAAATAATCCCAATTACTATAGCTATCATTTGACGTTTTGTTTTTTTCTCACCAATGATAAATATTCCACCTAAAGTTGAAATCACGATTCCCATTTGGGAAAGTGAAAAACTCGTGGCTACTCCGACACGTGGCTGAGAAATAAATAAAAACATATTCCCCGCAGCCCAAATTAAGCCGGGGATAATATTACGGATTGCATATTTGTTAAATGGTTTATGCTTAAAGGTTAATAAAATCCCACCTATAACCATCCCGATTGCTTGTGGCAATAAAGCAGACCAACCATTGACATCAAACAAGCGAACTACAACCACATAGACTAAATATCCGAATGTTGAAACAAGGAGAATTAATATCCCTTTTTTCAAATTGCCACCATTGTCCTCTTTTTTCTCTTCTGGATTCGGAAGAGATGTAAGAACAATCCCAACAATAATACTAATAAGCGCCAGAACACCTAATATAACCGACATTGTTGTTGACCATTCATGAAACACAATAACGCCAAATAAAGTTGTGGCTACTAACTGTAAACCTGTTGAAATCGGCATGGTTTTAGATACACCCATTAAATCAATACTTTTTAATTGATTTGCTTGTCCTAATGCCCAAAAAAGACCTGAAACAATGCCGACCCCCAAAACTACAGGTGTCAGTTCTGGTTTAACTACAAAATAAACCCCTATGGAGAAGAGCAGTGCACCAATTGTTGTTCCAAGTACTTGACTATAGGGACCACCACCAAGCTTGACATTAAAGAGCACAATACTTCCCCAAAACAGAGCTGGTAAAATCGCTAGGAAGATATCCATCTTTTGCTCCCCTATCTATAATATATTTTTTATTGATTGGCCATTTTGCCCAGTACTGTACGTTTCGCTTGCAATATGACAGCTCTTTGCATGTTTATTACGATTAGTAGTTCTTCTCATTTTAAGGAGAGAAGCACAATAGTAATATGAAACGTAACAAAAACTTTTATACCATTGATATAAAAACGGACTTAAAACTAAATGAGAACCAAATCAAAGAGTTCATTGTCAAAACAACCTATCTGCATTACAAACCTGTTGATATTAAGCAATTGATACTCATATAGAAAAACCTCCTTTCAACATATCTTGAATTCAAGATAGTTATTAATCAATATCTCAAATTCGAGATATTATTTACGAGTAAAATCATATTCCCACGTCACAGATTTGTCAATAAAACAAAATTTGGAAAACCAATAAAAAATCTATTGGTTCGTTGAATGAATGCTACTATATGTTAAGAAACTAAAGTATCTTTCGTACAAAAAAACCAGTTCCGCAATGGTACTGGTTAGAAATATATATTCATTACTTAAAAAATTTAATTCGTTCTTCAAGTGGGCGGAATTCTTTTTCACCAGGTGTGACTGTTGGATTTCCAAATGGCATTTGCGCAATAAGCTTCCAATTTTCAGGTATAGACCATTCTTTTTTTACTTCATCATCAATTAGTGGATTATAATGTTGTAAAGAAGCTCCTAATCCTTCTGCTTCCAATCCTGCCCACACTACTAATTGGTGCATACCTGATGCTTGATTTGACCAAATTGGAAAGTTCTCAGCATAGGGAGCAAATTGCTCTTGAAGCGATTTAACTACAGCCTCATCTTCAAAGAATAATACGGTGCCATACCCTGCCTTAAAGGAATCCATTTTTTGTTGAGTTGCTGAAAAGTCTTGGTCTCCAACTACTTTTCTTAATGTTTCAGTTGTGATGTCCCATAATTTATTATGTGCTTCACCTGATAATACAATCAAACGTGCAGATTGAGAATTGAATGCTGATGGCGTATATTTCACAGCAAATTCTACAATTTCTTTAATTCTTTCATCCGATATTTTTACCTCTTTACCAATTCCGTAGTAAGATCGTCTTTCTTTAAGTGTCGTATAGAAATCTTTAGCCATAATTTTGTTCCTCCAGAAAATATTTTTTAACATGGTATCTGTCGCTAGATATTATGACTAACTAATTTGTTTTATATTCATAAAAATATATTGCCCAAACAAAAATTAACGTATTTAACTAGTGGATGTAAGAAAAGAAAACCATGGAAATATCTTATTTAGATTTTCCATGGCATCGAAAAATGTTATTAATTTTTATAATGGGCATTCCTAACTCAGCAGATAAATTTTAAAAACCAATTTTTCTGCTAAACTGTTAGGCTTTTTTATACTCTACGGAGGTCGTGCTTGACTGGGCTCGAGAAAGCGCCATCGTTGCGCCAATAGCTATCGTAACTCCTAATGCACCTATCCAAGTAACTGAAGATAGTGATATTTTCTCCACAAAAACACCTCCAATTCCTGCTCCAGCAGCCATTGCCAGTTGCATTACGGATTGATTTAAGCCTAATAAGATACCAGATGATTCTGGCTCGATGGTAGCCAAGTTATATTGTTGTGTTGGTCCCGATGTCCATGCTGCAAATGACCATAGTATTAACACTATTAATACACTAATATAGGAGTTTGTTACGACAGATAATAATACTAACATGATAATATGTAACAGCATGCCACCTATCAATGTTTTTTGGACTCCCCAACGATCTGTACTAAATCCACCAAATTTAGAACCAAACAAGCTTGCGATACCGAAAATTAGTAATACGCCACTTAGATAGTTTTTCCCTATTCCTGATACATGTAACAAGTATGGTGAAAGGTACGTGTAAGCAATTGAGTACCCACCAACCCAGAAAAAAGTAATGGCTAATCCAATTGCCACCTTTCTTTTCTTTAAAAGTGCCAACTGCTTAACTAATGGTACAGATTTATCACCCTCAATAAGTGGGATCGTCGCTCTTATTATAATGATTGCAATAATTCCTAGTAGTGCTATCCCGCCAAATACCGCTTTCCAGCCAAATGCGCTAGAAATAATTCTGCCAACGGGCACCCCTATAATTAATGAAGCTGTAAAGCCCATAACCACTGTAGCAATTGAGCTGCCTTGCTTCCCTTCTGGTGCAATTTTTGCAGCGATCGTTAATGCAGTAACTACGACCATCCCTGCTCCAAGTGCCATAATGACACGAGCCATCACAAATAATCCGTAACCAGGTAGGATGAACGCTAAGATATTACCTATTACGAACAAACCTAGCGAAAAAATCATTAACTTACGTCTATCCATACTAGACGTTATTCCCATAGAAATAGGTGTAAATATTGCATATACAAGCGAAAATATTGTAATTAATTGACCTGCAGCAGCTAAAGTTATGCCAAGTGAATCGGCTATCGTATCTAAAATTCCTGAAATTATATATTCAGAAGTTCCTACTAAAAAACTGACGATAGCCAAAATATAGATCTTTATTGTGTTAGACAAGTGATGTCACTCCTTTAAATCATTTATATATATAGATATATAGACATATCTCAAATTATCGATATGTTAGTTCAAAAAAATATAAAATTTTCTAGCTAGCCTAAATGAAACTGAACTCTTTAAAGAACGCACAAAGAATTCAGTTTCACTCGTTATTTCTTTTGCTTCAAGAATTCAGCGATTCCATTGATGGCATCTTCATTTCTTTTATAATAAGTAAACTTTCCTATACGGTCAGCCTTTATAAGACCAACCTGTAAGAGCATGGAAAGATAATGAGATGCTGTCGATTGCGTCATGTTCAATTTTTCTGTTATTTGACTAACGCAAACCCCTGTTTCGTTCATATCAATCCCTTCATGGGGCTTAAAATGGAGATCCGGTTCCTTGAGCCATTCTAAAATTTGCAACCTTGCTTCATTGGATAATGCTTTAAAAATATCAACTTGTTTCATACAAATCATTGTATCGAGAATTATCGAAATGTCAAGTGCGCACTCTTTTTCGAAGCCATATATGCTTCATCCTCAATAAAACTAACTTGCACATTTCATTATATCGAGAATTATCGATACGTCAAGTGTGAATTGCGCTCTTTTGTTCAGTTACTTCATGAAAAAACTTACAATAACTGAAGTACGATTCCCAAATGATTATTAAATAACCAATTGAAAAACAGCAATAATATATTATAAATCGAAATAAATATATTGATAAACGATAAAAAATAGACTAATATCGTATTACATCATATTATCATTAAGTCAATGAGGTGCTTCAAATGAATGGTAAACTAAATTCAATTTTTTTCTTAAAGATCGTTGCTTTTCTTATTGGAATTGCGGTGCTTGCTGTGTGTATATATTGGTTACCTCAAGCAGCTATACGGGATGCAAAAGAGCGTCCAGGAGATTATTCGATATATCCATTATTAATAGGTGCATATGGAGTATGCATCACGTTCTCTGTTGCGTTGTATCAAGCATATAAACTATTGAGTTTTATCAATATAAATAATGCTTTTTCTGAGGTTTCCCTTCAATGCTTGAAGGTTATAAAAAAATGCGCTTTCACCACTATTTTATTCATTTTGTTTTTAATAGTTTACCTAAGGGTTTTGGCTATGTTCACGGGTGATGACGCAGCGGGTCCGATAGCACTTGGTCTTATAGGGATGTTAGTAACCGCTATCATCGCTGCCATTATAGACGTACTTCAAAAGCCCATAAAAAATAGCCTAGAAAAAATGTAGGGGTTTATTTTGCAAGTATATAACTAACTACTGAATTATGACCTTTAAATATAAAATGGGCCCTTTTTCAATTAATTTTAAAAAGGCACTTCCTTGCTCCAGGAAAGCGCCTTTTTCTAAGACTTCAATTTAGATAATTCTTTTTTTAGCTACCTTTAATTTATTTTAGAATAAATACAAATGTCAGTCAGCCTGCTGCCATCTGCGGTTAGATCCTCATTCCTTAAAGTACCTTCTAATATAAAACCAAGTTTTTCCGGTATAAAACGACTTTTAACGTTTGTTGATTCACATCTTATTCCAATTCTCTTAAATTTAAGATAATTTAATCCGAAGTCTACTAACTCCTTTACTGCTTCCGTCATATATCCATTACCACTATATTTTGTATTAATCCAGTATCCAATCTCACCTTTAGGAATGTCCCAGTCAATTGCATGAAGGCTAGTAGTTCCAATTAAGTCCTTGCCTCCATCTTTATCAAAAATAAGGAAACGAAAACTATCTCTTTTTAAAAAATTAATATGAGCATTTTTTAACAAGATTTCTGTTTCTTCAACGGTCGGAACTTGTTGGAAAAGTGACAACCACTCTTTTAATTCAAAAAAGGAATATCTAATTGCTTGGTGCACAATTTCTCCGTCTCCAGTTAAAAGTGGTGCACGAAGAATTAGTCTTTCTGTTTCTAATTGTAAAGGAATATCTAATAACAAAGGGTTCATTCGATTTTCCCCTCTCCTAATTATTGTAGATTAATCTGTCATTTTATTACTCTCTCTAATTATGGTAATGAAAATGATAATATCCTATTTCTGTAATGGGAAATCCCGTTGCATCATCACTAAGAATAACAACATTAGATCCGAACGATGCTCCAAGTCTTTATCTACTCTTCACATCTGTATTTCTAAAGAATTGTATTCAAATCAATTGGTTTAGTCAACAACTATTGTTCGACAATCTAGCCCGTATAATATTACCCAAAGTTAGTAATGAAAAAATAATAAAAGCAATCTTATTCTATTATTGATAATGGTACTTTTTGGATTTATACTTGAGGTGAAATACCATATAGTAATGAAGGGAGATTAACTATGGAGGTAACATTTACAGTAAGCAAATGGGATGAAAAGCCAGTGGACAACACTAGAAATGAATTCCCTATAAATATTGCCCATGTCGAGTATGATATTGAGGGTGAATTAACAGGAAAAGCTTTTGTTGAATATTTATTATTTTATATAGACTCTTCTATAGATGATGGTCATTTAGCCACTTCTAAAATTTCCGGATTTTTGCATTTTGAAGGAACTTATAAAGGAAAACAGGGCACGTTTACTGCTCTAGAGCAAGGGATATTTGATAAAGGAAATCTAGATTCTCCAGCAACAATCATCAAAGCTACCGGTGACTTAGAGAGCCTGGAAGGATCTTATAATTATAAGTTTACAGGTGACACGAGTAAAATGATTCTAGATTTTACATTCTAACAAATTAGTAGTTCCCGCTTCTTGAATAGTGTATTTATAAATTTAAAAGGGAGAACACAATACAGGCTCTCCCTTATCTCGTTTATTTATTTGATAACAGCCATTTCCATTCTAAATTGATCACCATTATCAATAAATCCTAAACTGGCATATAAGTGATGTGCTTCCTGATTTTCTGGATGATAACCAACCTTTGTTATTCTTTTCCACTAACCTCTAAAATATTTAAACCCTCGGATGCTTCAGGGGCTTCAAAAAATTTAGTAACGTGAATAAACGTAGCTTCCGTGTCAAAAGCTGCTCTTTCGGGCTGTTCGATACTCCTTTGTGCTATTTGATGTAAGCATTGCTCGTTATTTAAATTAAGGAAAATTAGTTGATGGTTTGCATTGACCTCGGACGCTATATCCAAAAACCACTTTCGCTGTTTTTGAGTGTTACCTGGAAAATCCATCACTACATCAGTACCAACACTTAAAATATTTTGGACATGCTTTTTCATCATCGGCTTAAGCTGCGCTGAAAATTTAAGATAGTCCTCAAATGATGTAATCTGATCGGGATAAAGAGATGCTAGCCATTCATCCTCAGATAACAGGACCGCATGTTTTTCTATAGCCATTTGTTTTGATTTCGTTGATTTTCCTGCTCCCATTTTTCCACAGAAAAAGTAGAGAGTCCCCAATCGTTCCATATTTTTATTCCTCCGAGCTTATTTTATTGGTATTGTGCCAAATTCTAACTGTCTTTTTTAAGTATGCATATTCAGTTTTACATATTCACCATCTAAATGGGGTCTTTTCATTGTTGTAGGATATAAACACATTATTTGAAACCTTTATTCAAGATTATGTATGAACATTTTACAAATTAACTCTGTCACCTTTACTATTTGGTTGGGATATTACTAAAAATTCAACATCCTGATTAGATTCATTACGCATTTGATGTTTGATAAGAGGAGGTATTTCTATCCCTTCTTGAGGATTTAATGTAATAATTTCATCGTGAATTTGAATAGTTGCTATCCCTGTCAAAATAAAGAAAAATTGACGTGCTTGATTATGATAATGTACAACTTCCGTTGTATTTGCTGGCATTCGTTCGTGGATGATGCTTAATTCTGTATTTTTTACTAGATGCCAACCATCACAGTTATCACCCCATAAATAATACTCAGCATTGTGCTTACTTATCTTTATTACAACCACTCCTTATCTTAATATCAATTTCTATTATATAGCCAACTTTCAAATTTTTTATATTTAACGAGCGTGCCCTGTTACTTTATTGTACTTTTCTTCAAAATCTCTCAATCCATTTTTAATAAAATGGCCTATACAAAAAGACACCCAAATTCTATGAGTGTCTTAATTGAGATGAAAGTGTTATTTTCGCATCAGATTTTTCTATTTGATATATACGTAAGATTACAAGTCTATCGGCTTGCCACCAGTCACTCCATAAATCTGACCGGTAATATAACTTCCTTCATCGGAGGCCAAAAGAACATACACCGGTGCAAGCTCTACTGGTTGTCCCGCACGGCCGAGAGGAGTATTTTGGCCAAACTTCGGAATTTCTCCTTCCAATTTTCCATTATCCAGCTGTAACGGCGTCCAAATTGGTCCTGGTGCAACACCATTGACACGCACACCCTTAGAAGCAAAATACGAGGACAGGGATACCATAAAGTTGCTTATGGCACCTTTTGTCGCGGCATAATCCATTAAAGATGAGGACGGATCGAACGATTGAACCGATGTGGTCATGACAATTGCACTTCCTGGTTCCAGATGTTTTTCGGCAGCTTTGACGGTCTCAAACATGCTGATGATGTTTACTTTGAACGTGTCATGCACTTGTTTGATTGTTAAGTCACTTAGGGATGGCTGTGCGATTTGTTGCGCAGCATTCAATACTAGTATGTCTAATCCGCCAAAAGCTTCCACTGTTTTTGTCACAATTTCTGTCGCTGTGCCATCTTCTCGCAAGTCATACGGTAGCAGTAATGCTTTTCTGCCTGCTTTCTCAATTAATTCTTTGACTTCATTGGCATCTTCCTCTTCGCCAGGGAAGAATTGAATGGCCACATTTGCTCCCTCGCGTGCATATGCAATGGCGGCGGCACGGCCAATTCCAGAATCGCCTCCGGTAATCAAGGCATTGCGCCCTTCCAGGCGATTGTATCCTTTATATGATTCTTCTCCACAATCAGGTTTAGGACTCATTTCATTTTGTAGCGCTGGCGTATTCTGTTCTTGATCCGGGAATTTCTCCGTATAAAATTTCGTACGTGGGTCAGTTAGATGTGGGTTTCCCATCAGCAATCATCTCCGATCTTGTTTAATAATTAAAAAGTTCCGCAAGGCTTCTTCAACATTTTGCGAGCTTGCACTAGCTACATCCAGTTACATTTTTTTGAATACCCTGTGATCATTTACTTTAAACAGCTTTAATTCTATTAGCCTCATCACCTATTAATTAGTCATTTACTTTTTCCTTACAAAAGAAAAAACACCCTGTGTAAGCGAACAGACTAGTCCATTATTGGAATGGATAGTTTGAACACTTACATAGAGTGTTTTCAGTACTTCAATATCGTTGGTTGAGGTTATGATAGATATTTTATGCCGTTTTTTTATGATTGATATACGGCTTTTTACGCTTTTGCTTGTAACGCCTCAATCGCTTGCGCTACTTGCTCTTCTGTTAAATTGTGACGCACGATGTAGCGGTTGCGTGCATGCTTTGTACATTCGATTGTACAGCCACCTAAATGTTTAGCTTCATTTTCTTCAGATGCGATGATTTGTTTGTTACATTCAGGGTTTGCACAGTTAATGTACCGTTCACAAGGTTCACCGTCATAGTGATCACGACCGATAATTACGTGCTCTACTTGATTGATTGGCACCGTTAAACGTTCATCAAATACGTACATTTGACCGTCCCATAATTGACCTTTTGTAACAGGGTCTTTTCCGTATGTGGCAACACCGCCATGTAATTGACCGACATTGCCAAAGCCTTCCCGTTTCATCCAGCCCGAAAACTTCTCACAACGAATCCCACCCGTGCAATAAGTTAAAACATTTTTCCCTTCGAATAGCTCGCGGTTTGCACGGACCCATTCCGGTGTATCACGGAAGTTTTTTACATCTGGTCGAATCGCGCCACGAAAATGGCCGACATCGTATTCATACGTGTTGCGCACATCTAATACTACTGTATTTTCATCTTGCATTTCGGCAAGGAATTGTTCTGGTGACAGGTAGCGACCTGTTAATTCATGTGGGTTTACATCTTCTTCTAAGCCTAAGTTTACTAACTCAGGACGTGGGCGTACGTGCATTTTTTTGAATGCATGCCCTTCTGCCCCATCAATTTTAAAGACAATGCCTTCAAATAATGGGTCTGCTTGCATGTTTGCCATGTATTGCTCTGTTTGCTCAATCGTACCTGAAACAGTACCGTTAATGCCCTCAGTAGCTACTAAAATACGACCTTTTAAACCGATTTCTTTACACATGGCTAAGTGCATTGCTGAAAACGCTGCTGGATCTTCAATCTTCGTGTAATGATAATATAATAATACTTGATAATTCATTGTTTCCACCTATCATTTCATATATTTGCAGGATATACCTGATAGTGTCTTTAACGACCTATTAACAATACAGGATAATCATTTAATATGCTATCGGTAATTAGACTGAAATCGGTATTCAAAAAATTCGTAAAATGGCCAACAGACCTTTTTAAATAAAAGGTGAATCTGTTCTTGATTGTAGACGCATTTCTTATGTGTTGAAAAAAATTAAGCTTCTTTATTTGGATTTAATTATTTATTCTGTTCTATTCAGTACTCCGTATTTATCAAATATGATCTTTTGCTTTTTTAAAATTGCTATTGCTGTTTAGTAGACCTTCCAGATGATAAAACATCTTTGAAAATAATATATTGCTGAACTATTTGCGAGCTTCAAAAAAAGACACTTTCTTTTACTGAAAGCGCCCGATCGCGGTATACAATATTTATTTCTTATTAAGTCAGTTCTAACAAAATCGGTTTTTCCTTATAGATATTTGGGTTTATAATGAGTCGAGACGTTGTAGCCTACATTTCTTTCGAAGAGATCCTATTCACTAAGGATTCTGTTATGTTCCTATCTAGTTTTTTAATGGCTAACATCGAACTATCCTGAATGATTCCAGTCTCCATGAAACCAAATGAAGCGTATAATGTTTTAGCTTTGACATTACTTGTATGATAAAAGAGGGTTACATATTCTGCTTCTCCATCTGGCGTAGTTTCAATATCCTTCAGCATTTTTTCAAAAGCAAGTTTGCCATATCCTTGCCCCTGGTAATGCTTATCAATCATCATATGCCAAATAAAATAGCTCTTCTTCCCGTAAAAAACTTCAGTTTCAAATGATTCATGATCTAACGTATCATAAATGTACATCAAGAATCCAACCACAATTTCATCGGCATAAATGGCAAATGGAGTCGCTGGTATTCCGTCTGCGTTCATCATATGAGCGTCTGCAAAGCTTCTGAGGTTAGTCGTTTCTATATAGTCTTTCTGGTTTTCATTAACTTCAAGTGCTATTACTTCATCTATGTTATCACCGTTTATTTTTCGTAATTCAATCATCTTTTTCTCCTCTCCTAAGGTCAATCACTTCCACACACGTCTTATAACATTTAAATAAAATAACAATTTTTCTTCTGCATCTTTAATTAAACTAATTTAGCTATTTAAAAGCCAAAATAGTAAATTCCCACGGTATATTTTCATTGTTCCAACCACGATGCTCATCAAATTTTTTTAATTTAAAACCAGATGTGATGACAGAATTTATTATCTCGCTAAGTGTATATAATCTTATAGACACATCAGGAAAGTCCTCTTGTTCATGCTCATCAAAGAAATGCTTATACGCTAAGTCTCCATTTTTTATTTTCTTGTCAAAATAACCTTGTTGGATTTGATTTTGGATTTCAGCGTTAGGACCTTTAACTATACATTTTCTTAAGGGATGAAAATCACTTAGAATCATTTCTCCACCATCTTTTAATAATGAAAACAAAATAAACATGAATTTATCAATATCATTAAAATAATGCAATATGCCACCTTCTAAATAAATCATGTCAAAATGATTGCTATACATTTCTAAGTCTATATCATAAATATCAGTGACAATATAATTAATAGAGGTATTTGCAAATCCCACTAATTCTAAGGCGTATTTTTGGTTTTCTGCTGAAATATCAAATACTGTTACTCCAGCACCCAATAATGCTAATGGTACTGCTTTTCTGCCATTTGAACCACAAACATTTGCAATCTTCTTGCCTTCAATACGTTCAAAGTATTGTTTGTGCTTTTTAAGAAATGCTCCGGGATTTTCTACCATATGAGTAGCTAAATCCTGTGGAGTACCGTTACTTTTGCTCCAAAATTCATATGCTCGATATTCCCAAGCCTTTTTATTTTTGATACTTTGTTCATTCATCTTTAGTAAGACTCCTTCTCAATAGAACTTAGATAAGCTTTTAATAATCGTAATGGTATTAGTTTATCGTGCACCTACAAAGAAAATGGCTTACCCTTGTTCCAGGAAAGCCCCCGATTGCTAAATAATTAAAAACACGAAAGCTGCAAAATAGTTCTCTTTGTAAAAGCCTTGCTATCTCGCCATTAGCCCCACGATATGACCTTGTTTTTCAACCATAATCAAGATACCTTCTGCTGACTTAAATAGACTAGCTAAAGTTTTCACCTAAAAGAGAGGAGATTTAGCAACTTTAAGACTTACAATCATTGCCATTAGCTATCGCTGTATTAGTTATAGAGCAGTATTCTTTTTAAACAAAGGTATTCTCCCTCCACTAAGTCCGTAAGCAACCCCAATCTTTTCCCAACCATATTTCTCATAGTAGTCTTTAAGATCTGAAGTAAGATAGAGATATTCGTACCCTCTTTTTGCTGCTTCCTGCAGTCCATGATTCAACAATTTAGCTCCTAGAGAATTACCTCTGAATTTTTCATCTATAAACAAACATGCTAGCCATGGGCTCAAATCCTGACGGCTATTTAGATCATTACGAATTAATGCATAAGTTCCGATAATGTTATCATCTACTTTTGCAATGTAAAAACTCGGTATGTCATTTGGATTAGTTAAGGCATGAATCATACAATCTTCATAAAAAGCACGACCACCTTCCACACCCCATTCTTTCCAAAAAACATCTATAGCCTTATTAAATAATTCATCCTTCTTTGATAATTGAATTATCTCCATCAATATCTCTCTCCTCTCGAGTATTTTTTAGTTTCATTATTCCTTTATGAAACTAGCTATATTCTTATATCCCAGAATTTGGTCTTTCAATAGTTATTCTCTTATTTTTTAAAAATCCCTCCTTAAGTTAACCTGCTGCTTCAATTACAGCTAACACGCCCGATTAGAAAAGGAGATAATAACAGACGCACTATTTTATTTACTTCATTGATGACAAAACATATTAGAGATAACAATGTCCACCATCTTCTTTGAAACTTCAAACAAATTTTTTTCCTCCTTATGTTTGAAGAGGTTTAATAAAGGTTATAAAACACTATGGCGAAATATTTAAAATAAAAAATAGGAGTTGGACAGTATGAGTTTTATTTGGTTTTTAATAATTGGCGGGATTATCGGTTGGCTTGCAGGTATAATTTTGGGTAAAGATATCCCAGGAGGAATTATTGGTAATATTATCGCAGGTATAATCGGTGCATGGATTGGCGGTATGCTTCTTGGAAGTTGGGGTCCTAAAATTTCAGATTTCTATATCTTCCCTGCTCTCATTGGAGCAATTATTCTAGTTTTCATAGTGAGCTTAATTATGAAATCATTGCGAAAAGCTTAGTAAACTCAAAAGATCTTTTAGTTTATTTCAAGTGAGTCCGTTGTAACAACAATAATGTAGACTGTGTTTATAAAAAAAGCGGCCTTCCACAATCTAATCGTGGAGGCCGCTTTTATTTTGCTCTTATTTACTTAATAATCCTCAGCTCCGTAAATTCACTTATTCAACAATAGCGCCAAATTACTGAATAACGTTAGCTCCTTTTACATTATATTTCGTTGTAGTAACCTTACTTTTAAGCAAGTTTTATAGTTATCAGCAATTTGTACAAAAAGCTACTTTTGGTTTCAATTAACTATATTGAGGTGTTCCTTTGTCATAAAATTACAAAGAAATGCACACTCGTTTTCACATATCTATTTTTATCACATAAAAAAAGCTGACACTGAAATGATTATGTAAAAAAATATCGAATACAATTACAAAATTCCTATTAGAATCGCCCTTTTAAATTGTCCTAAAAGTTATTGCCTTCGAATAAAATGCAAGTACATTTGATAATTGGAGGATAATTTATGGATTCTATGTTTACCTATATCTTTTTAGGCATATCAATGGCTGCAACAATTGGACCTGTTAAGACTGTCCTATTAAATACAGGTTTAAAAAATGGCTTTTTTCATGCATGGTTTTTTAGTCTGGGTGCCATAGCGACGGACATTATATATATGTTTATCGTATATTTTGGAATTGGCCAATTTGTCAATTCCATTTGGTTGAAAACAATACTATGGTCTTTCGGCTGTTTTGTTCTTTTGTACACCGGTATCGAAAGTTTACTGTCGCTACATAAAATTGAGATGGATTCGAAAACTGGTAAAAGAACTCGACTGAGACAATCCATCATGACCGGATTTTTCATGTCTTTTTTGAATCCGCTAACCATCCTTTTCTGGCTGGGAATATACGGCTCCATACTTGCAAAAAACGCTGGTATCTCTACAGGGTATGAAATCATTTTGGTAAGCATCGCCATCTTGATTGGCATTATTTTTGTGGATTTTATTTATGCCTTTTTATCCAGTGTCGCTCGGAAATTATTGTCTACAAAACTTTTGAAAACGGTCTCTTTTATCTCAGCCTTATTAATGATTGGTTTCGGGATCTACTTTGGCAAGCAGGCTTACCAAGTGTTATTCCAATAATCTCACCAACAGCGCATTAAATGAACACGAAAGGAAACCATACCTTTAAAAGAATATTAGTCGAGGTGTGGTAATGGACCAAGAGAAGGTTAATGTAAGTGTCTGGTGTATTGTAAGTTTGACTTCTATTCCGCTCATCATGACACTGGGAAATTCGATGCTTATTCCCGTGCTCCCGATACTGGAAGATAAGGTCGGGATCACTTCATTTCAATCGAGCATGATCATAACTAGCTATTCAGTCGCAGCTATTTTTCTTATCCCAGTAGCTGGCTATTTATCGGACCGCTTCGGTAGAAAAATCGTCATATTACCGAGCTTAATTTTAGCTTTAATCGGTGGTCTGATTGCCGGATTTGCTTCATGGAAAATGGATGACCCGTACACAATAATTATTGTTGGCAGAATAATTCAGGGAATAGGGGCGGCTGGTGCCATGCCGATCGTTTTGCCTCTTGTAGGTGATCTTTATCAGGATGATGACGAAAAAATAAGTTCTACATTAGGAATAATTGAAACATCTAACACGTTTGGGAAAGTGTTAAGTCCCATTTTAGGTTCAATATTTGCCGCTTTTTTATGGTTCCTGCCCTTCTTTTCCATTTCAGCGCTTAGTCTGATTTCAATTATACTTATTTTCTTCTTCGTTAAAGCTCCTAAAGATGATGATGAACCATTGAAGTTCAAAGAGTTTTTACGTAATACAAAAAAAGTTTTCAAGGAGGAAGGAAAATGGTTGTATACCGTATTCCTTAACGGAGTCCTTGTAATGCTCATATTATTTAGTATGCTATTTTTTTTGTCAGAAAACCTCGAGAAAGTTCATGATATAAAAGGGATTAAAAAAGGGTTTGTCCTGGCCATTCCCCTTTTATTACTTTGTATCGCTTCATATATATCCGGTAGAAAAATTAAAGGAAACCTGGGAAGGATTAAAAAAATAATCATTGTCTCCTTGATAGCAATGTCTGTCAGTATTGTCTTCGTTGGGTTTACAAGCAAAAAACTGATACTTTTATTAGTCGTAACGAGTATAGTGGGGATTGCTATTGGTGCACTTTTGCCTGCACTTGACACAATTATTACTGACAATATTAGAAAAGAGTTAAGAGGAACCGTATCCTCTTTTTACAGCTCAGCGCGATTTATAGGCGTTGCAGCCGGCCCTCCTATTATGTCACTTGTCATGAAAAATTATCTCAATGCCAGCTATATTACGGCAGGTGTATTGGGATTCATTCTCCTGTTCGTTGTCCTAAAATTTATCAAAATAGAAGATATTGAAAATAAAAATGAAATGGCATAAAAAAGAAGGACCTTCAGCTATTGAGACTGAAGGTCCTTTTTTGAAAGCACAAAGACATATTATTTATTATTGTCATTATCTAGTTGCTATTAAATGGACCTTTCATGAAGAAAGACGCTTGCTGAAAAGCGTCCTTTATTGAAAAAACTTTATTTTGTAGCTTTTTAAGCATGTTTCCAAACTTGCATTTAGGAACACTATTAGGTTTTAGTTTAATGGAACATCAGATTTACTGACAAAAACATCCCCTTTAAAAATCCTTCCATCAGATGTGGTGACTACTATTGTATGGTCACCAGAAGAAGCCGCTGATTGGACCCATGTAGTAGAATCATTAGCATCTAAATTATAAGTTTGCGTTTGACTACTCTGTTGAATCTGTACGGTTACATTTGTCCCTGTATTGTTTGTAACATGAAATTTATAGTCCTTCGAATCAGATGGTTGCGCCCAAGTCATTTTATAGATACCATTTCCTTTAAAAATATCTGTATCAGAAATAATTAAATGGTTTTCTGTTCCTTGAAAATCTTCAACAACATCACTGATTAAGGCTTCTGATTCAATAGTACTGTCATCAACACGCTCTATCACCTGGATTTCGTAGGAAATATCTTTGTTTGGTAGTTCAGTGCTTTTGGAAGTTAATACATCTTCTAGCTCTTTTTTTATGTTTTCGCCAGAACGTGTACTGGACTTAGGAATCGATATTTTTAGTATTGGTGTAGGTTTAATTGAAGGGACATAAATGTCCACATCGTGATAATTATTTTTTTGTAAATAATCATATACAATATCAGAAGCCTTCATCATAAAACTTTCTGTCTCAACTTCGTGTAAACTTTTCTTAGTAATTTCAATGTTGTATTGATTCAAATCTGTTTTATTTACATTTTCCTCTAAATATTTTCTCAATTGTAATTCACTTTTTGTTTCATCCATTTCAATAAAAATTGTTGAATCTGGGGTTGCTTGAAAACTTAATAAACCAAAATGATCCCACGCATTCTCAATGACAGATGCAATACGATCCCATTGTTTCTCAACATTAACATTATTATTAGAGAAACTATCATTTTTGTCGAAGTCAATTTTAATTACTAAGACGACTACAACAATCATTATGAAAACAGAAATAATATTTCTCACTACATTTCCTCCCCTCTGAAACTATTTTACCAAATTAATCCACCCTTTTATTGAACTATTCGGAGTCGTCATTAAAAGAGGTTAATATAGCCCTTTTCATGTAGAAAGAGCAAAAAAAGAAAATTATTCAACAACTAGAATAATAGGAAGGAAATTCTTAAAGAAATGAAGCTTGAAGGTGAAATGTGTCTAGAAATACAAAAAAACGGGTAAAGAAAACACAGCTGAAGCAAACAGGAGGTAATTTTTAATGAAGAATCAAGTTATTGGTGTATACGATAATGAACATAGAGCGGCTGAAGTTGTTGAAAATTTAAAAGAGAAAGGCTATACAACTGAGGAAATTTCAGTTATTACTAAAAAAGCAAAAGAATTATCTGAAAACACACAGGAAGTAAAACCCTCCACTATAGATGGAGCCCTTGCTGGAGCTGCAACTGGGGCTGCAATTGGCATAGCAGGCGTGATAGCAGGATTATCCACTGTTTTGATTCCCGGATTTGGCGCTGTGTTGGCTGCAGGTCCTATTATTACAACAATTGGGGGAGCAGTCGTAGGGGCTAACTCTGGTGCTGGCGGGTTAAAACATGCTCTTATGGAAATTGGAGTCCCAGATGATGCAGCTGAACGTTATTCTAACGACGTTGAGGATGGTAAAATTCTGATATTTCTTCATCCTAAAGAGTAAGGGCGAAATGAATGCTCAATGTTCGCATAAATAACACGCAGTGATTTTAGCTTAATTGTAAATCGCTAGATGTATTAGCTTCCCTCGGGAATTAACTCTATTATGGAAAGCACATGAGATTGCGTTTCTTAAAATATAGGTTTGATTCCTGCCGAGGGCGTAAGAAAATTAGTGAGCTTGTAAAGTTTTGTATAGGACCTTTTGTATTTGAGTGCTTTTCAATTGTTGATAACACGCAAAATAAGAAGTTCCCCTAAAAGGACTTCCATTTAGGAAGTCCCCTGCTTGCCATAATCCTTCGTTTAAAGCATGATTTTATTTAATTATAATTCCTTGTTTTGGCACCCGGATTTGGTCTCATGCCATTCATACTTCACCCAAAACACTGCATTTCCACATTGTACTTTAATATACTCCTCGTTTTCACCTATAACCTTTCCTTCACCTTTTACAATTAAAAGCAGTTGGGGTACAACAGCCTGGTGATACCCAATTATTCGACCAGTTCCTAAAAATCCATATCCGAATTGCGCAAGATTAAGATTAGTTTATCAACAAACCGTTTGTGTCAAGGAAAGAATGATCTTTTTCAATTCTCATTCTAAAATGGTTCATTATTCTTATCTGTTCTTCCGTTAAGTTTTCTTTATTCCAATACATATGCATCAAGCTATACTCAAAGATTTCTTTTAGTTTGATAAATAGAGGAAGTTTATCTAACATTTCCTTTGGGAGATTGTTTTCCTCTTGGTATCCTTCGATGATTGCTTTTGTAATACCTCTTCCATATTCAATGATGTTCCCACCACCGACAAATGAATACTCGATCGCACTATATATGGGAACAGCTAAATCAAAGATATAATAATTTTTCTCACAATCTTGAAAATCAACCATTGACAGCTTTAAATCTTGATCTACTAATATATTCTCTAACCATAAGTCACCGTGTAACAATCCATAATTCGAACTGTCTTGTGGCATGTTTTTTATTGTACTTAATATTTCTTGTGCCACATCTCTAATCGTAGTCTCTTCCTCAGGAATGTATTTCAAGAATGCATACTCCTCATTTTCATACCAATCATTGATATATCTAGTCGGATGTATCTCCTCAAATTTTCTAGAGAGGCGATGTAATTTACCTATTTGTCTACCTAACTCTTTTAAAACATTTGCATTCCATTCATTCCTTGGTAAATGGTTACCAGCTGCGGATTCATAAAGAACAGTTAATAATTCCTTTTTGTTTAAGGTTATCTTTTCTACCACTCTACCCTTTATTGAGACAATTGCAGGTGATACACCTAGTCCTTCATTATGTAGGTAGTTTGTATATGTAACCTCTTCTAATTGTTCATCATAACCTTTGTAGTTTGTTATTCTTGCAAAGTATTCACCTTGTGTTGCGGTACAGCGAAACATTTCATTTGTTACTGCTTCAACTTTTATAAAATCCACTGGATATATTTCGTTGAGTAATTCTAGTAATTTTTGTTCCATGTCATCGCTACCTCCTGTCTAAATAAGTAAGAGTTTAAATCAACTAATTAATAACAAAATTTATCAAAACTTACATTTAAATAATAACATAGATTATCCAATTTATGATTTAAAGTAATAGTCAATTAAAAGTTGAAACCTTAGTTTTTCAAGGTAATTCATTTAAATACATGATGCTCAAAAATACATAAAAACGTCATTAAGGAATTTTTCCCTAATGACGTTAAACAACATTCCATTTTCGGTTTTTTGTCTACTAAACTCTATGTTTATAAACCAACTTACCGCAATGAGCTATTACTTAAACTCAATTTCCTCTTCTGAAGCCCCTTTCGTATAGGTGATGTTCGCTTCAGTAGGTAAATTTCGTATCTCTTTTACATTTTTTCCTTCGATAATTATTTTTCCAATTTGTGTACCTTTAAAATCAATAATAGCATTTCCTTTTTTCGGACTAATTGTTACTGTTTTGTCTGCGAATCCTTCCCCGTGGAATTCCGCATATTCACTAAATACCGCGATTCCATTTTTAATATTCGTATTTTTCCCTAACGTTAGCGAAATACTTTCGCGATTCATTATTAACTTACCTGTTTTGTAGTTATCAAAGTTGTATACATTTTCAGGTATGATTGGTGTTGGGACTTCCTCATTCCCTGCCTTCAAATCAATTTGAACTAAGACTGGGTCATGATCCGATGCACGCCCTTGTGCTTCTGTAAAGTTCGCATTCATATGAATTAAGTCAATTTTCGCATCATCAGCAAGATTATTCGAAACTAAAATATGATCCAACACTTGATTGTTCCCTTGGAAGAAGTACGTAAATCGGTCTTGCTCTGGAGCTTTATCTACCATATTCGTTAATATATCACCTTTTAACGTTTCAAGAGCTGGTGTGAATTCAAAGTCATTCATGTCCCCTGCTACAATGATATTTAATTCCGGATTTATGGCAAGTCCTTCATCGATAAAATCATTGATGGCTTGAGCAAGCTGAATACGTTTCGTTACGGATTCTAACACCGGCGGCTGCGTTGGTCCCCACAGTGAGCCATCCCCACCTTTAGAATTTAAGTGAGCTCCGATAATAACTACTCGTTCTTCCTGGAATTCAAATTCTGCTGCAATTGGTTTACGTGTATCTACAAATTTTGATGGATCTACAAAGCCAGGATTTAAAGCAAGGCTTCCATCTGCTGTCCACGTATTCGCTTGGTCACCCAATCCCTTTGTACCTGTCACTAACGAAACACGCGTTGGGTTATATAAGTAACCTACACGAATATTACCACCAGGTGCACCACCTACTGTATTGTTAATTGGCATGACGTCAATCCAATCATAAGCAGGGCCACCAGCAGCTTTAATCGCATTAATTAATCGCATGTAGCTTTCTGATGCATCAGCATTTCCTGAATCAATTTGCCCATCATTATCTTGTACCTCGACTAATGTAATAATATCTGGTGACTTCATATTTTTCACAAATGTCGATGCAATTCTGGCTACTTTTTCATTTGATGTGTTGGCAGGATTATTCGAGAAGTTTTCGATATTATAAGAAGCGACATTTAACTTGTCCGCTACTGGTTCGAGATGCGTCACTTCTTGTTGAATATTCGCCTTTGTCACTTCCGGGAATACTTTATTCGTGTTCAGTCGATAGCCATCTGTAAAATTCTCTACAAAACCGATAAGGGCTTCATTAAAACGATCACCTGAATCATAGTTTTTCCCTGCTACCCCTTCAAGCATAATTTTTTCGGGGTTATAATCATCGGCCGCAATATTTAAACCGCCATTGACATTAAATGTATTATTGGTTGTGCTCGGTACAACAATTGGAGAATCATTATTATATATTGGTCCAATCACTCTTGCTTCTGGGAATGATACACGCATATACTCGATTGATTCCCAAAAATCAATACCATCTTCTTGTGGATCAAAAATGCTAAAGGCATCATTATCGATTATTTTATTTGGTGGGAATAGGTCCTCTCCTATCACAAGCGCTTCTGGAATTACTGCTGTACCTGTTTTTGTAATATTGGCTGCTGAAATTTGCGTATCTTTCAATCGAGAGTTGCCACCCTCTTCCATTACTTTTCCTGATACTTTAATAATGTCCCCTACCGCTACATTATGTGCAGACTTATTTACCTTGATCGCAGTTGATTTTACGCCATCGAATGCCGAATCGACTTCTTGCATAATGAAGCTCGATGAATTAATAACGAATGTTACTATTCCCTCCACATCATTTACCGTTAAATCAACATATGGTGATGTATGACTTGCCCCTTGAATATCACTAATCTTGGCATTTTTAGTATCAATAATTTCATAAACAAATGTAGCCATTGCACTGTTTGTTAAACCTTCTTTTACCGCAATCGCTTTAATCGTCATTGGTTTATTAACAAGGATTTCCTCTGTATACTTTGTACTTGCTGTTGTTGGTGTAGAGCCATCCATTGTGTAATAAATCGTTGCACCTTCTGTCATTGTAGAAAGCGAGACTTTCGTGCCAGCTGTTACGCCTCCAACGTGAGAAGCTTTGATATCCTGCACCTTTGTTACATCTTCAATAATGCGAATCGGGAGCAGTTGATGGTTTGTATATTGACCAATAATCCCTGTAATTTCCCCATACGTTTTTCCACTCACTAAACCTGAGTCTCGTGTTTTATCGTAAATAGCAAATGTACCAACTTCGTCAGTTCCTGTAAAGTTTTGACCCGAACCAGTAATGGCCACATTTTTAATTGTTACTAATTTCGATTCATTGTCTTCTGCAACCTCATTACTCTTGATAATGTGTGGCTCTGGTAATGTCGAAGGAACAGGCACGCCAACAAGCGAAATATTCATTAATTGCTTGAGTCCGCTATATTCAGCTACTTGACCTTGCACCGTCACCCGATCACCGACATTTGCAGTAAGACTATCTGCAGGATAAATGGCTATCGCCGCTCCATCTTCATCTTGAATATGTGCTGTAGCTGTTTCTAATTTTGCTGTTACAATACCTGATATGATGACAGTTTGTCCGATTTCTTTATTTCGTGCTTCCGTAATGGAAATAACGGTCGGCTCTTCTTTCACTGTAAAATTAAAGGAAGCAACTTCACTATCGTCTAAACCAGTTGCAGTAGCAAATGCTTTAATTGTCATGGCTTTATTTACAACAATGCCCGCTGCTGCATCATAAATCTCACTAGCTGTTGTTGGTTCAGTACCATCTATCGTGTAATAGATTGTTGCATTTGGTGTATCTGTAGATAATGTTACTTTTGTTCCTGCGTAAACTTCGCCTGTTGCTGGTAAAGCTTTAACACTCCCTACTTGAGTTGGCTCATAGTTTGATACTAATTGGAAGCTTTCCGCGCTTAACGTTTTTAATTGATATGTCCCGTTAAAAATTGACGCAATCCCTGTCACGGTGATGACATCATTGTTATTGAATCCATCTGCTTCAAACTGAGAGAACTGATAGCCTGTACGGTTATCATGGCGAATTAACAGCTCGTTATTTGCAGCATCGACCGCTTTAAATTCAAATGTACCATACGTACCAGATGGCGCTAAATCTTTAATCTTCACATTTTCAATTGTAATTAATTCACCTTGTAAACTGTCATCAATCGGAAGAGTCACTGTTTGTGGTGCAGGTGCTGTCCCTGTAGAAAGTCGTTCAATTGTCGGTGAATTAAATTGAACTTCTCCACTATATAAACTAGTTTTCCCTGTGATTTTGACAATATCTCCGACAGCTAAGCTCCCTGCTTCTGCAGAACTAGAGAAGACATATACCCCTGCTGTCTCATCCTGTACATAGAAGGCCTTGCCTCCCCAGCTACCAGGTGTTGTCGTAACCGTCCCTTGAATTTGAACTGTGCGGTCAGTTCCAACAGCTGCACGAGCTTCGGCAATTGTTGCTGTCTCGGGAGGATTTGGTTCAGTTGTATCATCCCCAACAAACTCAATTGAAGTTGGTGATTTTAGCCCTGCATGGTTGCCAAAATATTTTTCTAGTGAACCTGTTATTTTAACTTTTTTCCCAAGATTACTTGGGTTAGTATATAAACCGAAATTGGCTCTATAGGAGCTTGGTAATTGAATATACAGCATTTTCGTGACATCTGTTTCACCCGGTGTATCGGCAATCGCAATATTTGTGTCACTATCTGCTATCACTGAATATGAAGTTTCACTTTTGGCAAACCCTACGATATATCCTTCTACAGTAACATTACTCTTCACTGTGGTTGGATCAAATTGATTGACCGCTTCCCCCACTCCAATAGCCTCTGTCGAATCAGCCTTTACAACTGTAAAGTAAGGCAAAATCATTGAAATGACTAGTAAAAATGATAACGCAATTTTGGAAACGAAATTAATTTTATATCTCTTCATTCGTTTAGCTCCTTATATTTTTTTATTAATGATCAAAGAGTTTCTGTGAAGTTATTCAATTACTGTGTTCCCCTCACCTGTAAACCTAACGAAACTGATAAACCTGTTACCGATTGTAATTTGGGTATTAGAGTTCCTACTATCGGTGAAATAGTTAACGCAATTTTTTAATTCCACCAAATTCCCATACTTAGAGTACTACCTCCCTCATTCCTATTTTAAGAATTCAATTAACAAAATTTTGGTCACCAAAATCTTGATTAACATATTAATTTTAACAGATAAATAATAAATACATTGTAATTTACTATTAATATTCTAAATTTTATGTAAAATAGTACATTATAAATCTTTTACATAGTTAATGAGAATCGTATTAACAGGCCTTTTATCCTGTTGAATTTCATTTCTAGTAACTATATTTTCTCAGAAGGAAAAACGGTAGCATAGGAAGGCGCTTTCCACAGGGACTGACATGGAAGTGGCGGCCCATTTGACTAGACAGCGATAACATTTTCTCCTTACTGTTATCACAATGCGAGACGTAAAAAAGCTGATGAGTATCATCTACTCATCAGCTCAAAATGGTTCGTGTTACTTCCAACTATTTGTTAGTGGCAACATCTATTTATTATAATCGCTCTAAATCTTGGTATTCTTTCATATAAGGACCATCCTCTGCAACATAGGAATGGTACAATGCCTTTACTGCAAAATTTTTCTCTAAACCCATTTCAGATTTTAGCTTTTTTAATTCATCATGCAACGTTCGATGTTCATTGATAAGCTTTAGCATAGTTGTTTTATTATATTTCATTATATCCGTCCTTTTTGTTGATCTGTGGAAATGCAAAATCCTCTGGTATCTGATGATAGAATATACGACAATCTCTCTTACTTATGATACGGTTCACCGTGATTAATTTAAACTTGTGTATTTAAAAATAATCCATTCCTCTCCAATATAGCCCATTTCATGAAGAAAGACCCTTCCATACTAAAGAAATGTGCCCGTTACACTTAACAAGGAATATTAGCTTGTCGATTTAGCAGTGGCTGCTTCCTCTTACAAAACTATGCAGGGCATACATCCAACCCAAGCTCTGACCTTAGGCATAAACTGGTTATAAGTCTAATTTTAAAAAGGAGTGAATCTGACATATGCGAAATATGGAAGAAATGCCTTTCTATGGCCAGAATCCAAGGGGGCTTGAAAATTGTTTATTTCGTTTCACGTATATGTGGCTTAGAAACGGTGACAATTTCTGGTTCTTCTTGACTACTGTGGGTCACGAAAGAGCTTATGGTTACAGGTTTTTCGGTGGAAGATGGAATCAATATTCAATTGCTTTAAGAGACATCGACTCCTTCCGTTGTTCTCCTCCGACTCCAACTCTATATTAGAAAACGGCTCCTTATAATCCAATTGTTCATTCTTACTTTAGAAACTTGAGGGCTTTCATTATTCGAAATCGTTTTTTGAATCTAATATAGTATACACCAAATACACTTGCGTGTTCCCTCAATCATGTATAAAACGTTAATCATTCGGTTAGCGTTTTTTATACTGAAATAGAATGTATGCCAAAACAAACTTACTGCCCTTTTCTTGAGAAATAATTCAATATATATGACTAGTATCGTTTTTTCTCATATCGCATTAATAGTAAATTTACCTTGTGGCGCTTTGATTTCAATATAATATTTTTCATGTCTTTTCAAGCCCTCTAATTTCACACTTGTTCCTGCCGGCACTTGCACTGCATCAATGACTATATTGTCGTTATCATCTTTTACTCTTACTAACACGTTCTTTTCATTATTCGCATGATTCACGATTGCTTTTCTCCAAAAAATACTATCAAATATGATATAGTTTTGATCATTAAACTTTACACCCTCCCATTCTTCCTTATCATCCGGTACAGTTGCAATTCCCCACTCATCTGGGAAAAAGATGTCATTGACAACCCCAACATCTTGTACGATCCATGCTCCTATTATTGTCATCATAAAGGTAATCATAACTGCTATAAGCACTTGAATACGTCGTTTTTTATTAATTCGTTTAAAAGGCTCTTTTGCTACGGTTACTTCTTTTGACATCACTTGAATGTTATTGGTTGGTTGCTTCATCATCTGTAAGTTTCGCTGACACTTTTCACAGTGTTCTATATGTTCTTCGACAGCTTTTGCAGTCTCTTCACTACAAATTTCATCCATATAAGATGGCATTAAATCTTTAATAATATTACAATTCATGCGGATCAATCCTTTCTGATAGTTTTAATTTCGCACGATAATAGGTCACTCTTGCCCAGTTTTCACTTTTATCAAGTATCTCACCAATTTCTTTAAAACTAAGTTGAATCGATGTTCTGAGTAAAAAGATTTCCCGATATGGCTCCTGTAAACGATGAATTTCTTTATGTATAGAAATCAGTGTACTGCGCTTTATGACCACGACCTCTGGTAAATCCTTGTTTGAAGGGATTTCTAAACCCAATTGCATCATATTTTCTACACTGGCATTATGATGGTTCTTCTCCTTTTTTAAGTAGTTATAATAAGTGTGTTTAGCAATCTGGCATAGCCAGACAGATATTTTGCAATCACCGTTATAACGATGGATTGACTTAACCGCTTGATAAAACGTTTCTTGTGTTAACTCTTCCGCTAAATCTACATCCGACGTTAAACAAATAAGAAACCGTTTTACTTCGTCTGCATAAGATTGATAGATTCCACTTAAATCCTCCACCTGCCCCCTCCTTTTCTAAACTATTAACTGGGATACTTATAAATAGAATTAAAATGCTTTTCGTTACAAGAAATTGTATTGTTTATAATATATCTTTATCCTACCCGAAGCACCCTTTAGTAACCTTTTATAAAAGAAATACACCTGATTGTTGAAGAAAAGGGTTTTTCTATAATCTCATATAAAATTTTTAATACGCTTCACCATAACATATCCACATAAAGTTTTATTAAAAAATAAGAATTAAAGTTGATTATGCTCTAATGGTCTGAAGGTTGTTATTTCCAAATCATTATGGTACTAGTAAAATCACGGACATCTAACCTGAAATAGTTTGAATTTCGAAGGTGATAATTTGAAAATTTCAATAGAAGGGTTCAACGGATTAATCTTAAAGATGTCTATTATTTTGAGACAGTTGACGGAAAGGTTTTTCTTTATTGCGAGGATAACGTTTTTTAGGTAAAACATAAGCTTTATGAGTTAGATTAATGGGGAACGTGCAGTTACATCAGGGCAGTATGTGCCTGTCCTTAAAAAATGCTTGGATTGTAAAGGGGTATACATATATAAAATTTTCCGAATTTGTACAAAGCATCATTTGGAATTTTTTGATTATCTTTGCACCTATACTCTTTATTATAGCTATTTTAAGACAAAGATATTATCCCAATATGGCTTTTGATTTAAAGTCAATTTATATCATTATTGCGTTTTCATTTTTAAGTGCACTAATGGGATTTATTTTATATTCTCCCAATGAAATAAGTGAAAAGAAAATGCGTATCAAAATTGCTATCCATTTATTCACCTCTAAGAGCTGACACAATAATTCATGAAAAATTAGGGTGTAGTAATGAGGTACTTGAAGACTATTTCACAAATCTTTGTAAAATAAAAGATACTAGTACTAATTTGGCTTTGGGGTATGTTAATGAAATAACTTATAAAGTTAATTAAAATTAATCCTCAAGCAATAGAAGGTGCTATAATGTATTTCAGCCTCATAATTCCCCAAGTTAAAGAAGACTTCTCAACATGAATTTGAGAAAGTTAAGAGTGCGTTTATACAACAGTTATAGTTATTCACTTCCTTTTTTCGGAATTACATCATTAAAAGAGATCACCTCCTAATAAAGGATATATCCATATATTAGGGGTGCTCTCTAAAGTAATACTTTCACTTGTTATTTGAGTAAAATGACTTAGCGTCAATTCTTGATTAACTCTCCTAAAATTCCAATACTTACTATAAATAGACCAACCTATTCATAATGGTAAAATTTTCTACCTATATAGTTGTTATAAAATATAGGTGAATATTCAGGATATATTACCTATGTTGGCGAACAACATTGTTAAAGTAAAGATGATATACGTACTAGAAATACATATCCATACTATGTTTGTTTTAATTCTTTGATAATCATTTTTGGAAATTTTGATTATAAAAAGACATACATTTAAAGATAAAACTAGGGTAAGTATTGGATTCATCAAAACCGATGTAGCAACAATAAAATCAATCATTTAATCACACCTGTAATTTTTTTTTAGAAATTAAACTTGATAGCGGTAGAAGTCATTTTAGTTTCTGCAGTCGTCGCACCTAATCCAATATCACCTGTTTTTATAGTTACTGTGATATTAAATGAAAATGTTGTATGTGTGTAATGCCCAAAAGCATTTGCACTTACGTCATTTTTATTTCCTTTAGATACCTCAACAGAAATATAGCCATGGTGATTACTTGCCCCAGCATTTGTACCTATTCCTTGAATATCAAATGTAGCTGCTAAACCTTGAGGACTTTTCTTCATATCTTTATAACTTCTTGAATGGTCTCCTACACCATCTTTCCATTTATATGAAAATTTTATAGTAGATGGCTCAATTACTGCACTATCATTATAAGTTAGTCCAACCATATCAGTAAGAGTAACATTAGGATTTTTTAACCAAGTAAAATTATTATGAAGCATTGTTCTTCCGTTGCCAAGTTTTGTAGCAGTAGTAGTCATGGACATCCAACTTGTTGTTTCTGTACAAATCGTACCTGAACAACTTGCTGCTGTAGCTGCTGGAAACGAATAGTTTTCCAAATTCATTTTTTGTAAACCATCAACTTCATTAAATTGTTCAACTTTTTTTACTTCGCCATCTTGATCAGATGTAATTTTATATATTGTTTCCGTTTGAACGAAAGGCTCTACTGGAATAGAGTTCTCATAGTGAGAGTATTCATCTAGTGTCATTGACTCAATAATTTGTTCTGAGAAACCTAATTGTCTCATATGTTCTTTTTGAGTTGATGATAACTCATTATTTTCTTCTGCATTGGCTATACTATTAAATCCAAATGCAAAAAATAATAGCATTATAAATGAGAATAAATCTTTTCTTTTCAACATAAAATTCTCCTTTTTGTATAGTGTGAGTATTAGATTGAATATTACGGTAATAATCCCAAATATTACATATTCATTATTGCATTAATTTTCCTAATTGTGAATATTTTTACTAAAATATAAAATATTTGTGTATTTAGGTAACAAAAACCAAAAGAGTTATTAGAATTTTTTGACTATCCACTAAAAGGTATTGGTCATTTCAATCCCAAAAAGACATATTTATTTTCATCAAAATAGACTTAGGTATCTGCCATAACTGGATCACAAGGCTGGGACATAATTATTAGCAATTTGTTCGGTTTCCTTTAGCTAAAATATTTTGTCTCGGCTATTGATTTCTCGGAACGCCCTTTGCTCACTGTAACGGGACAAGATAAAAGGCAACATCTATGCCAACTTCAATCAAAAATATACAGCAACTTCTGTCTTCCATTTGGCAAAGGAAATTTAAAAAAACTCTTGCACATACGATTAACTTCGACTTATATCCTGAATAACAGCTCTCTTCTTCCAATGCAGCTTCTGTAATGTTTCAAAATTAACTAAAATCGTTCCTACAATAATCGTTAACGTTCCGATGCCTGTTAGCCAAGAAATATATTCTTGATAGAAGATAACACCAAGCATTACGGCAATTAATGGTGAAATGTACAGCCATGTAGAAGGAAACACAGGATTTGTTCTTGAGACAAGCCAATAATAGATGCTATGACCGATCATAGAACCGACAATCGTTAAGTAAAGAAGTGAGCCGATGGAAGCTGGGCTTATAAGATAATGAAGCTGTATGTTCTCTGTAAACAATGACAACAAGATTAATAAGATCCCACCATGCATCATTTGCGCTGCATTTAAAGCAATCGGTGATGTCGTTTCAAACGTTTGGATGACATGCTTCGTATAAATCGTGCCAGATGCGTAAAAAGTTTCACCCAGTATAATGGCAAAACAACCTATCATCCAGAATTGACTAATCTCAATTGAAAAACTAGGTAAGATTAAGAGTATGACACCAAGGACTCCGACGATACAACCAATGAAGGATAGCCGATTTCCTTTTTGCTTTAATAGGAATGTCTGAATAATGATAATCATCATTGGCCCAGTAGCAGATAAGACCGCTGCAATCCCTGATGTCACATACTGTTCTGCCCAGTACAATGTGGCGAACGTCCCAAAAGTTAAACCTAGTCCTGTAAAAAACACTTCTTTCCGAAATAATAACCCTATTGCCGTTTTTTTTCTCCACTTCATAAAACTAAATAGTAGCAAACCAGCAAAGAAAAAACGAAGTCCAGCTGATAAAAATGGAGGCACGCCTGCATCAACACCAATTTTAATCGCTAAAAATGTTGTTCCAAAAATCAAACACATAAAAAAATAATTAATCATAACCATATAAAACTCCTCCTCTTTTTCTATCATAAAAGACAGAGGATAGAACAGATTGAATAAGATAGAACAGATTCGAGTGGGGCGTGGTACAATCGTTTTGAAAAGGAGGAATCGATGTGAGGAAAGCAATTCGAAATGAAGACTATCTTTTTAAGAAAGTATACGATTATGTCCTTCACAGAATAGAACGTAAAGAATGGAAAGAACATGAAAAGATTCCCTCCGTACGGCAATTAGCATGTGAAATGAATGTGCATCGATTAACTGTCTTAAAGGCATATCAATTACTGAAACAGCATGACAAAGTGTATGTCAAAGATAAGTCAGGCTATTTTGTCCAATCAAATGGGAAGAAAAATCTTGAGTACCTAAACCTGGACGATCCAATTGTTTCTGCCTATATACAAAAAAATCATTTATCTGAAATCCATCAAACACCCGTTTCCTATCAGTTTTCTCAGGCATTAATTGATCCCAATCTTTTGCCGAATCATTATTTTTCAGAATATGTAAAAAACGTGTTTGACCTTTATCCAAAAGTACTTGCAACCTACTCTACGGTGCAAGGTGATTTGGAGTTACGTGAAACACTCGCACAATATTTTATCAATCAATATAAAACTTACATCCATGCAGAAAATCTGTTAATCACCTCTGGCTCACAGCAAGCCATTCACTTAATCGCTCAAGCCTTTATTCAACCAGGCGACGTGGTTTTATTTGAACGTCCAAGTTATAGTGCAGCGATTGATAGTTTTAGGGCACAAGGCGCACAAATTGTGACAGTGGATATCCATCCGGACGGATACGATTTAGAGCAGGTTGAAACCTATATTAAACAATATAAACCGCTCCTATTTTATCTCAATCCAACATTCCATAATCCAACTGGTTATACTGTTCCCATCGAACAGCGTAAAAAACTCGTTGAGTTAGCTGAACAATACAGATTTCTAATCATTGAGGACGATGCCTATCACGACATCTTTTTTGATCATGCCCCGCCACCACCGATTTACACATATGATACTGGTGGGACCGTCATTTATATCCGAAGCTTTTGTAAATATATCTCACCTGGTTTGAGAATTGCAGCTGTTATTTGTCCATCATCCTTACTGAATGCACTACAAACAGTCAAATCGTTAGCTGATAATGGTTCACCGCTTCTCAATCAAAAAATTTTTCTTCATTACTTTACATCACTAAGATTGCAGCAGCACTTGGAGAAAATTCGAATCGCCCTACAGATTCGAAAGGAAATCATGGAGAAAGAGCTAGCAGCAACAGATTGGCAATGGGTCAGTCCAAAAGGTGGTCTTAATTTATGGGTGCAGCTCCCAGATCATCTTCCAATTGAATTATTATTAACAAAAAGTATCGAACAATCGATATCCTTTGTGCCAGGTCAAGTTTGCGATCCATTAAAACAACAATCATCCTGGATACGTTTAAGCTATTCTTATGTAAATGAACAACAATTAAGTGAAGGGATAAAAAGGTTTGTGGCTGTGGCACAATCTCTAAGCGAGGGTTTGGATGAAAAGCAATCGTAGGGGCTACCTTTTTATACTTTTCTAATTTAACTTTGGGTCACTTTAACCAGTGACCCTTTCTACGTTTCCTAGATAAAGTAGCTTTGTTGATTCATCTTTTTTGGTGATTAGTAAATATTCCCTTTTGTCAAAATAACGGCATTCCCACCGACTATAACTCTAGGATTATTTTCATTAACTAATTTTGTCATAATAGTAGAAGGTCTTCCCATACTATATCCCTGCAGGAATGTGTACTCTTTGTTAAAATCATTTAAAACATGGTTCTTGAAAAGATAATAGGTTAATGCCCCATTTGAAGTACCTGTGGCAGCTTCCTCATCAATTCCATAGAGTGGACAAAAGTTTCGACTCTCTCCAATTCCTTCTTCTGTGTCTAGCGTAAAGGCATGAAATCCAACTATATTATTTATTTTTGCATAGTCAGCAAGTCCTTTAAAATCAGGATTTAAAGCATACAGGGCTTCCTTTGTTTTTATTGGCAGCATCATATCCCAAAGACCTGTGCTCGCAGCTTGAGGTACTAAATTAAAAGTTTTATCTCCTATTTCATTTGTATCGATATTGAAAAGGTTCGATAAAGAATGATAATCATTAAATATTTTTCCTAGCTTAGGTTCCGCTTGCTCCATCCTAATAAAGGATTGATTTACTTCTACCGAAAGGGTACCTGCCCTTGTTTTCATAAAATAGGTATGATTATCTTCAATCAGTTGGCTGTCCAATAGGGCTTTGAAGGATGCAATCGTAGCATGTCCACAAAGGTCAACCTGTGCTGTCGGTGTAAAAAATTTGATATCAAAATTTTTATTATCTATTTTCTTAATAAATGCTGTTTCTGAAAAACGAACTTCTGCAGCAAATTTCTGCATAAACACTTCGTTTAAATCTTCATAAATTACTACACCTGCAGGATTCCCACCAAACTGTATATCTGTAAAAGCATCAATAACATAATATAACAAATCCATTTTCTCCTTTACTAGTACTATTGCTTATTCCTTAACTTTATAGAAGGAATGATTACTTTACAATCAAATAATAAGAGCCCTATGAATTTAGTACTTATTTCCTCTGCTTTAGAAGAATGATATATTAAAAATAAAGGAGATGAAAAGTGAATTATGAATGCGAAGACGATATTGTTAGATCAGCTACTAGCTAATGCGAATGATCGTAGTTGGTATATCTCATTCGATGAAGCTGTTGACGGACTAACTGAACAAGAAGCATTTTGGAAACCTGATGAGTCCAGTCATAGTATTGCAGAAATTGTCCAACATCTAATTTATTGGAATGAAACATGGCAATTACGGTATAAAGAAAATCAAGTTAATGCCAGTGCAAAGACGAATAACGATGACACTTTTACCATTAGAGATGAGAAGACCTTCTCTGAATTAAAAGAAAAGCTGTTACAAATACTACTCCAATGGCAAGAGCTCATTGAGGAAGAGCAGCTTTTATCTATTGTAAATGGCTATCCTGTAAAGGCAGAATGGTGGGCAATTATTTCGAATGCTGCGACTCATAATGCATACCATATCGGACAACTTGTATATATACGTAAAATGAAAAAATAGCCATCTTACTGTGACACAATAGCCTACTAAGTTCATTAAACGACAGAAAAATGCCCAGGCTCAAAAAATTGAGTACCTGGGCTTCATTAAAAAAGAATTCCTCTCTTTAAGGAAAAGGAGTAATCGCCCAGCCAACCATAAATATGACAGTCATAAATACGACAAGATAGCAGCCGAGAAAGATACCCCACTTCCCAAGTGAACGGCTAGATTTTGATAGGATAGCAAGAATACCAAAAATAAATGTTAGGATAATAAAATTTTGACTAGCAAATGGCGTATGATAACCAATGATAATCCAACTATTTATCATAATAAGTGTCCACAAGCCAAAGCTAACACTAGCCCAGCCAAAGACATTAAAAATGGACTGTTTTGTTAATGCATCCAATTCCATAGTTTAACCTCCCCAAGTTTTACATGTTTAATCATTGTATTATTTTGTAACTGTTCGATTTCAGCTTTAGGGCCTGTAATGACAACAGCATACGTTTTCATGTCGTGTTGCTCTAAATAGTTGATTCGTTCTTTTAGGTCCAGATTTTTATGTGGAGAAACAGCCGTTGCAGTCTCTTCATAGTTAGCTAGAAAGTGTAAGATGGATAAAAAAGTTTGTTCATGAGAAGGAGAACCTTTAAATGGCGACCAATTTGTCTGATCTGGTTGTACTGGATAGCCAATCGGCGATACAACATTCCCATTAGCACTAAGCATGGTGTCTTCTACACCGGTATAAATTGCTGCCCATGTAACGTCTACTTCCGGCATTTGCTTTATCACTTCATCCACCGTATATAAATCGTTTAAAGAAATATATGCTTCCACAACGGTCTCATTTGGTAATCCTTTTAATTTTTGTCGTTCCTCCGTTGTATTAAACTCTGCTCGATTTTGAGGATGAACTAGCCACTGATTCGTTTCCGTTGGGTTTTTCGGATATGTTTTTTCCAGTTTAGAAGATATTTTCTTTTCTACTAAATCATTCAGCATAAAGCGAGTATCATAATGTTTAATAGGATAAACCTCATCACCTATTTGCTTATATTGCTCAAATGATAAGCCCATCGAAAAAAGTGAAAAATCCATATCGAATTCCAGTTCTTCTAATGTTGTATTTGGTTCTGTTACATAAAGCGTTTGGCTTGTCACATCCATTAATGTTGTCGATTTTGTCCCAAAAGCATAATACAGAAACGTTAGCATATAACAAGTAGGGACAATTAACAGGGCAATTGTCAGCGTGGTTAAAATTAGTTTCCACTTCGATGATGCAATGGCTTTTTTTATACTAGTTGTAGAAGGCGCTCTCTCATTACTATCTTTTACTTGTTGTAATAATTGTTTATAAGAATCCAACTTTATTCCTCCTTCATAATCAGTGCACGCATTTTTTTACGTCCTCGCGCTAAATGACTTTTCACTGTGTTCAAATTTAAGTGTAAAATGTTTGCAGCTTGCTCATTTGTACAGTCATGTACATCACATAACAAGATAACTTGCTTCTCGATTGGTTTAATTTGTTCTAGTAGCTTTAGTAATTTTTGATAGGCATCTTGTTCAACAATGATTTGTTCCGGTGTATTTGAATAAATTTGATCAACATTGTCAGACATAATATATCGCTTTTCTTTTCGAGTACGATCGATATATGTATAATAAGCAACTTTAAAAAGCCAAGGTTTAATGTCTTGAATTTCTTGTCCAAGAAGAGTAATATGCGCTTTTGTAAATGTATCCTGCAGCAAATCCTCAGCTACATTATGATTTTTGGTAAGTGAATATAAATAGCGATATATATCATTCATATAGGTGATATATATTGTTTCAAGTTCCATCTCTTCCCACCTTTCAACCTATCCTCGTTCAAAGGCAAAAAAAGGTTGCAAAAAATAAAAATAATTATAAATATTACCTTAATGAAGTTTATGAGGCACTAAATAATGGCAGAGGGCTATTGAAATTGATCAATTTATGTTAATCTTAAAATGAAGTTAATTTACATAAATTGGAGGTTGGAAAATGCTTGGCAATATACGTTTCTATCTACAGTTTGTTTCCACCATTTTGATTATTATCTTTATTTTCATGAATTTTTTGGGACATTGGTCTGCAGACAAATTCGTTCAAATTATACTTTTCTTCGGTATGATCCTCTCTGTATTCAGTATAGGTATGGAATCGGAAAAAAAGCTTAAAAACAGAGGCTGATTGGAATAGACTAAAAAACAATCTTTCCAGTATCTATCCCTATATAATTCTGCATAACCAGGCAAGCATTTGCACCCCCACCATTACAAATAAACTCAAGCGAAATCACAAATCAAAGCCCATAACGTACCTCTATAAGAAAAATGTTAGGGTATTATTGTGCTTTTAGTATTAATCTTGTAAAATTCCAATAATAACTATTATTGATAGGAGCTAATACTATGCACCCAATGCCTGGAAAAATAAATCTACTACAAACAGTTTCTGATATCTCAGAGTATACAAATTTTATAGTCTCTGAAGTAAATGATCATGTGGTAAGAATAGCCGTTATAGATGGAGAGTATCATTGGCATGAACATGACACTGATGAATTATTTATGGTTCTTGAGGGAGAGTTATTAATTGATTTAAAAAATAACGAAACTATTTCTCTACTTCCAGGTGAAATATTTAAAGTGCCAGCTTTCACCCAGCATAGAACACGTTCAACTTGTAGAACAGTTAATCTATGCTTTGAAACAAAAGAAAACGATATTACAGGAAATTCGTAAGTTTTAATTTGTTCCTTTTCATTTTTATACCGAGTGTATCGTACGCACTAATTTGGTGATGGCGTTGGTTGAACGTCATAGCCTCCTCAATTGTTAATTAGGGTCACCACTATCCAAGGTGACCCTTAAATAGTTTCTTTCCTATTTTTGTTCAGTAAAATTTTCTAATTCATCCCCTGCATTTACCAATACTACTTAAATCAAATACTGTTAAAATGAATGGAGTTCGTTTCTTTATTTGGAGGCAATATGACTGATATAACAGAACAACCTATAACTACTTTACTTTCACAACTAACATATAGTCCTTTGTATATCTTGATTGTAATACTCTCAATCGTGGTATTGATTCCCTCTAGTATTGATAAATACTATTCTTCATTAATTTATAAATTAATTGTGGTCTTTTATATCTGCATTTATCTCCTAGCAGTTTATTTTTACATATCAGAGAGATAAACAGTGCATATTTTCTTTCAATAAAGTAATCACAAAATTCCCATTCATAAATCATCTATGGTAATAATAGTGTAATACTGGTATATTATAGTAGTATTTTTATTGATACGAAAGGTGGTCGTTTAATGAATAGAACACTTGGACATTTACAACATGAAATGATCGTTGAAGCGAAAAAAGGATTTCCGATTTTGCTTGCTGGTGCCTTTGTTTTTTTACTTTTCACCCTCATGCCCTTTGTTTTTCCAATAGAAGTTGTTCGTTTAATTTGGATATTTGGCTTAGGTGCAATTTTTCCTATTGGGTTTTTCATTAGTAAAATCCTTGGCGTTAATTTAAACGTTCCTGGTAATCCTTTAGGTACTTTAGGTGGGATCGTTGCCGCTCCTCAAGCATTTTATCTACCTGTCTTTATTCTTGTGTATATGAAAATACCTGACTACCTTCCTTTCACAATTGGTTTACTTGCAGGTTCTCATTTTCTTCCTTACTTATGGATTTATAAAAGTAAAGCTTATTTATTCATTACGTTAGGAGCTTGTTTTTCTGCTCTCATCTTTGGTGGGTTCTTTGTAGAACATGCTTTCACTCTTGTACCTTTAGCCATTTCTATTGTGTATGGAATGGGTGTTCTATTCATTGGAAGAGAACTTAAAGGCAGTCGTAATTAATCACCTGTTAGTAGGTGATTTTTTTATTCTACTATCAATATTTGAAAGGATTGATTTTTTTGCCGTTTCCATATCGGAATGATCTTAGAAAAACGTTAATACCTTACCTAACTAAACTTGATGAGGCATTTTGGTTTAAGACATCAGATGGCTATCCCAATAATCTAGCTTGGATTATTTCTCATATAGCAAGTAGCGAGGACTATTGGGTAAATGAAATTGGCCTTAAGAAGAGTTGTATATTACATCTTCATGAGGATTGCTCGCCTAAAGAACTACTAGATAGCTATATTCAAATTAGAAATTATACGGATGACATTCTCCATACATTGGACCAATCAGAACTTAATGTATTAGTAGAAGTACCAAGGTTTTCTGATGGCTGGACGCCACCTTCAGTCCCAACATTTCAGTGGTTGTTTCATCATGTTTACACACATGAGGCATACCATGTTGGACAAATCTCAATTATTGCTCACCTGAATGGATTTCCAAAGCCATTATTTTAATAAAGTTACAAAGGTGCATTTTCCCGAACACTATGAAAACAAGACGTATTCCATTATACTAAGTAAAAAATGAAAAATAGGATGGTGTAATTGATATGATGTTTGCTCCATTATTTGAACAGGACGTACCAGGACTTCTTCTTCCTTAACGGTAGAAGAGCTTTTTCTCCGTTAAGGGCATAGGGATCTATGAAAACGGAGGAAAAAACATGAGAAATAAAGTGATCGGCGCTAGCTTTTTATCGCTAGCAGCGAGTATATGGGGCGCCATGTATGTAGTAGTTAAAGTAGTGGTGGATGTTGTGCCACCATTGGAGCTTGTTTGGATTCGTTATTTAATTGCGGTGGTGGCACTAGGCATTATTGGCATCATGATGAAGCAATCGTGGAAAATTGCTAAAAAAGATTGGCTAGTCATTTTTCTTGTGGGCCTCATTGGCAATACCATTTCAATTGTTACGCAAGAAATGGGTACCTTGCTATCTACTGCTCAGATGGGCGCGATTATTACAGCGACAACACCTGCTTTTATGGTTGTCTTTGCACGTTTGATGTTGAAGGAACGTATAACGCTCAAAAAATGTATATCTATTGTCCTCGCAACGATTGGTGTCGGGATTATCGTGGGCAATGGGCAAATCGACGTCACGCAGCAATTAGGTGGACTCTACTTACTAATTGCTGCCTTAACCTGGGCATTGATGTCTGTGTTAGTGAAAAAAGTACCGAGCGAGTATTCTCAAATGGTTGTGACAACCTATTCATCGATGATTGCTGTTATTCTATTAACACCTTTTGTCCTTCCTAGGTTACAAGAGTTAGATTTAACAACTGTATTGCAGCCAACGATTACAGGGGGCTTGCTTTATCTGGGCATTGTGTCAACAGCTGGTGGATTTTTATTGTGGAATAAAGGGCTTCAGTTAATGAATGCTTCTAGCGGCGGCTTATTTTTCTTCTTTCAACCCATAGTCGGCACTTTTTTAGGCTGGTTGTTATTAGGAGAAACTATTGGGCTGTCCTTCTGGTTAGGCTCCCTCTTTATTTTTAGTGGAGTATTTATTGTTATTCGAGATGAATAAATGGTTAGTGCGTTTCTATGTTAGATAGAGACGCACTTTTTTGTTCAATGAAAACTGTCACAGATTGGTATGTTCACTTAACTCATCACATATATTGCAACAGCCTAAAGGAGCTGATACTGTGATAACCTTTTTAGGTAATGTAAAGGATCTTTCTTTAATAACAATTTTATTGGCTAGTATGATCTATCGTCGACAGCTTAAATTAACGAGATGGCAAAGAAAACTAACCGTCGGTGAATGGACGATGTATATCATGCTTTCAATTGCACTACCTTTTTATGCAATATATTATCTTGTTTTTCTTTTGGACACATAGCAAAATAGAAATGAGACTACTATATTTTGGGAGGTATTTTAATGTTTCAAACAGTAGAGGATTTTTTACAATCATGGTCTTTTGAAGCGGCTGCTACACACAAACTACTCAATCAACTTACGGATGAATCACTTAATCAAGTCATTACTGCTGATAATTGGACGTTAGGACGTATAGCATGGCATACCGTCGCTGCTATTCGGATAATTACTTCGAATACGAATTTATCATTTGAAGCACCTGCGCAAGATTTTCCTGTTCCAACTTCTGCACAATTAATTGCAGATCGCTATCTTCAAGCCAGTCAAGCCTTCGTAGACGCGATCCAAACACAATGGACTGATGAGACAATGAAGGAAAAGATTGAATTTATCGGCCAGCAAATGCCCAACGGCTCCCTGCTGTTATTTTTGTTACAGCACCAAAGCCATCACCGTGGACAAATGACCGTTTTAATGCGCCAGGCTGGTTTAACGGTTCCAGGCATTTACGGTCCAGCAAAAGAGGAATGGGCACAGTATGGATTGGAAGCTCCGCAAATGTAGTTGAAAAAGAGGTTGTCCATTAGGAGACAACCTCTTTTAGCTAGCTTATAACGTGGCTAACCAGTTATTTGTATCGGCTATTGTTGGATTAGCGAGATAATGCCCACCTTCGATTTGTAATGTTTGGCCCGTCATGAACTTTGATTCATCCGAAGCTAAAAATACAACTGCATGACCGATATCATCGGCCTCCCCATGATATGGGAGCGCATTAAATTTGGAATAGATCGCTAGCATTTCTTCTGGCATATTATTTTTGGCAGCTGGTGTTAAAATAAGACCTGGTGCAACCGCATTACAACGAATATGATCTTTGCCATATTGTGTGGCAATGTTTTTCGTCATATTCACTACACCTGCTTTTGTAGCGCCATAGGCTGTACGTATTTGATCACTTGCGAATGCTGCCATGGAAGCGGTATTAATAATTGAGCCCCCACCCGCTTTTTGCATATACGGAATCGCAAAACGACTGCCAAGTAAGATTGATTTTAAGTTCACATTGACTAAGCGGTCCCATTCATCTAAATCAATATTCACCACATCTAAATCTTTCTTTAAATTGGTTAGACCGACATTGTTAAATAGGACTGTTAAAGTTTCATATTGTTCAACAGTAAAATTCACCGCTCCTTCTATCGATGAAGCATCCCCAGCATCAAGGAAAATCGCTGACGCCTCAAACCCTTCTTTTACTAGAGCATCAGCTGCTTCTTTAGCACCCTCTAGATTGAAATCAGCAATGACCACTTTTGCGCCCTCCTTAGCTAATAGTGTAGCTGCTGATAAACCAATTCCAGACGCACCCCCTGTCACTAAGGCGACTTTATTTTTTACTCGATCCATCTTTCATTCCTCCATTTACTCTCATTAGTAACGTAAAATAGTTTAACATTAAACTATTTATTTTTAAACTAATATCCTTGAAGTTTTAAGCGAACCAGATGACTTTTATGTTAAAATTTACATAACGAGGTGATAAGATGGAAAATAAACAAATTTGCCAAGTATACGGCAATGACATATTTGCAACGGGACAAGTTGGCAGTATAACGAGTGAAGGAAATGTTCGCCCAATCGGCTCTATAATGGCTACAGGCTTACTTACATTTCATCTTCTAAAAAAGATTTTAATAGACGATTTTAAACCAAAAAATCAACTCCTATACAAATAACTAACACTTGTTTAATAATGTTAATCTATTATAAAAAAGGGTGATAATTTGTCAAAAAACTCCTATAAATATTTAAAATATGTAGCATTGCTTCTTGTCGTATTTCAATTACTGTATTTAGGAATTCCCGATTCTGTGAAGCCTGTGTTGGTTTATGAGTACATTATATTTTTCGGATTAGCTTATTTATTTGCAATTCTTCAAGATTTTTTTAATCCAAGTAAAAAAACAGATCTATTATTACGTGTAGCTATCCTCATCAGTTTAATTGTCTTGGCTATTACATCTATCTACTATAAAGCCACATTCTCAATTGCTTTTTCTGTAATAATGTTTATTACGTTCAGTTTTTCATTATATGTAACAATTAAGCTAAACAAAAAAAACAAGCAAAAGGATTAATACCTTTTGCTTGTTTTTCAAAATGAATGGTACGAATATTTTGTTTGTGTTGAGTAGGTAATATTGTTACCACTCGCACCTACATAATCCACTAAGTCTGTAGTTGTTAAAATGTGAGTACCATTACGCTTCGCACAATCGTTTAAAACGGATTGTAACTGGTTTTTATTCGGACTTTTTAAGAACATTGCAAAAAAAGTTTTATTCACGTTCATACATTTTAACTTTACATAACATTTTAAAAAGGCAGTAACGACAAAGGGCCAACCCTTCGTGTTACTGCCTTTTCAGTTAGATTACAGGTTATTTTTATACATTGTTGATTTAACAGCACTTAGTTAAATTACTAGCTTAAGCATGTATAAAATAGCGTATAAACAAGCAAGTTATTTTATTTATTGGCTTTCTCAGGTTCGCTTATATTTGCCTTTATTTTTTGTCTCTCCAATTCGATTCTCTCGAATTCAGCCTCTAGTTCCCTCTGCTTAATCAAATATTCCTTTCTTATTTGATAAACCTTAATAGCACTGAAAACTACAATAATAAAAGCAAATACCAACATTAAAAATTGGATATTTGAGAAATACAATTAGGCACACCTCACATTCTTTATTATATTATACATTTCCACGGTCATCATGTATAATAATACAAATAATACATATTATAACACATAAATGTATTATTTTAACAAAATATATAGAGAATCGTTGTAATGAAAAGTTAAATGTTTATACAGTTATCTACGGTTTTATCAAATTTTGCGCATGCCAATGAACTAGCAAGTAAAGAAAGTGCTTTAGCCGAATCAGTATTATATAATTTTAATACAAAGAAACTAGAGTTTGATGAAGAGACAGCTAAAGAAAAATATCATTTCACAGATGAAGAATTAAATTATTATGAATCTCTAGAGTCACTAACTTCTAAAGAGGTTAATAATACACTTTTAACATTAGGGATAGACATGGAAAATTACGATGGCGACATCATCTATAAAGAAAATGAAGATGGAGAAATAACACCATACGCCGTTGTAGCATGGCTTGCAGGAATTGGTTTGGTTTCTTTCATTGGATATTTTTTCTGGGATCGATATCTTACACATAAAGAAAAAATGAACTACATGAATCGATGTTTTGATCAGGGTGGAAACCCAATAATTGATTCAAGAGATGACGCAGGTTTAAATGGACAAACTAATGCAACAGAAGCTAGAAAAATTGGAGGATATAATTTCGCGTGTCAAAAACCATAATGTACACTTAACGACTGTTTTAAATTTTCTAATTGAGCAAAGCAGCGACAACATATAGAGCATCTTTTTCAGCTCATTTTAACGTTTTGTAAAAAATGCGGAGAAGTCACATCCATCAAAGTGACCAAGCCAGAAAAATTTAATTAGGTCAGGAGCATATGATGATTATTTTCGATACGGTAACTGAGTTTGTGCAACACTATCAACCTACTGCGAAATATTTGACGGATTACTATGCTTCTAATAAAAAACATTATGAGGAGTATTTTTACTATCATTGTCATCATGTTGAGGAAAAAAAGCAGGCTGCAATAGAAAAACATGCGGTCATTTTGCCTGATTTATTGCGATTAAGAGATAAGCTTCAAAAGTTCATTCCGACCATCGCAGCCCAATATGAAAAAATGTATACAATTCATTTTACTAGTGATGTACATTTACTTGTTGGCTTATATGGAAGTAATGCTTTTACTTACCGTCAATATAACCCTGATGTTGCTTTTTGCTTAGAGAAAATGCCTAAGCATGAGCGACATCTAAACATTATTATCGGTCATGAATTTGGTCATGTAGCACACTGTTTGTATAGCGACAAGCACGGGATTGAATGGGATAAAATTGATTGGGTACATCCTATTACGTGGCTTTTACAGGAGGGGGTCGCTACTTATCTATCGAAAGTTGTACAGGCAAGATTAGATGAATACTTTGCATTTGAAGAAGATCCAAAATGGCTGGAGTTTGCTGAAACGAACCAATCGACCATTGCTCAACAATTTTTCATAGATTTAACTACACATGACGCAGCCTATGTGTGGAAAGAGTGGTTCTCCATCAATGGCGGTCAGCATTTTCAAGCAACTCGGCTAGCCTATTATGTAGGTTATTGTCTTGTAAAACAATTAGTAGACGAATTGGGTGAACAGCGAACCTTCCTATTGTGGGATAAAGAAAACTTCCATAAGATAATGATGCAAACATTAGAAAAAATGATGTAAAGGGAATGTTTTCTATACAGAAAAAAAGAAGTTTGCTATAATACTAATGAAAACCTCAAAGGGTATCAACCAATTCTATGCTGCAGTGATTCATTTCACTGCAGTTTTTTTATGTATTAATGATAAGTAACTTTTTGAGCAGCTACAAAGAGCAACATTTCAAGGGGCGTAGAAATTTGCTCTCCTGTATTATGTTTCCTTTTTGTTCTTTCCCCATTGATACGGCTTTTTTGACCAATTCCACAACCAAATAAAAGCATACATGATGACCATTGTTCCAATCAGTGTCACCGTATTTTCTGCCCACGTGATAGATTGATCTTTTCTCCATTGATTAAATGTTCTTACAATGAAATAGATAATTGGATAAATGAAATAACTTAATTGATCTCGTCTCATCCTATCCCTCCAATACTGTTTATTATTCTTACTGATCCACCATAGCAGCGAGCTTCATCATCGTTTTCCAATTGCGAACAGTTGCTGGTACTTCCAGTTTAGGCAGCTGTTGACTAAGCTTGGCATTACGGATGCTATCGTAAAATAACAGATAGACATCTCTGCCATTGATGATACAACGCTCTTTTTCACTTTCATATGCTACTAATTTAGCACCATTCTCTTCCGTAGGTGCCATTGGCAGTAAGGCGACATGGAGACTTTCCCCTGTTGCTGTAGCACTTGCATCCGCTATGTCTTGCGGTGAAAACGGACAGTTGTTTACGATGGCTAGCAGTTCTTCGGCAGTTCTAATCATCACGATACTTGAGATATTGAAAGCTGTTTGGATGGTTTCTTGAATTTGCTGCTGTAAGCGTACTTCCGATTCACTTGATTCAAATAATATATTGCCACTTTGAATATAAGTCCGTATATTTTGCAGGCCTAGTGGTATAAGAGCTTCTCTTAATTCAGCCATTTTCAATTTATTGTGCCCACCTACATTAATGCCTCTTAAAAGTGCTACATACTGCGTCATGGATGACCACCTTTCCTTTCATTACTATTATAGCAATCATGAGGGAATATTAGAAAAAAACTGCACCCAACAAATAGGTGCAGTGGATGATTAGGCTAATTGTTGAATGTCCTCGATCAAGCGATCCACATTCTCCTTTTTAGTAGCCCAGCTTGTGCAAAAGCGAACAACGGTGTGTTGATCATCGAATGCTTCCCAAATGGAGAAGGAGTATTTTTCGCCTAGTGTTGCGAGCAAGCTGTTCGGTAAAATCGGAAATTGCTGATTAGTTTTTGAATCATAGCGCAGGTCAAAACCTTTGTCGATAAATGCCTGGCGAATTAGCATCGCCATGTCAACAGCATGATGGGAAATATCCATATAAAGTTGATCTTCAAATAAAGTTTCAAACTGAATGCCTAATAAGCGACCTTTGGCAAGCAGCCCTCCCCTTTGTTTGATCATGTAGCGGAAATCCTTTTGGTATGCGGGATTGACAATCACCACGGCTTCGCCAAACAATGCCCCCATTTTCGTGCCACCAATATAAAATACATCACAAAGCTTGGCGATCTCTGCTAAAGATAAATCGCTATCTTGCGCCACAAGTCCATAGCCTAAACGGGCTCCATCTAAGAACAACGGCAGACCATACTCTCGACAAACGTCGCTTAAAGCCGTTAATTCTGCTTTACTATATGTCGTGCCATTTTCCGTAGGATGTGATATGTACACGATGCCTGGCTGCACCATATGCTCATGTGTGCTGTCTTGCCAATGTCCTTCGATGCATGCTTTCACCTGTGTAGCCGTTAACTTGCCATCATCACTTGGCAAAGTCAAAACTTTATGACCAGTCGCTTCGATTGCCCCTGTTTCATGTACCGCAATATGACCCGTTGTTGCTGCAATTACCCCTTGATGTGGACGCAGGATAGAGGCGATCACAGTGGTATTCGTTTGCGTTCCTCCAACTAAAAAGTGGATGTCTGCCTGCTCGTCTGCAATGGCTTTTTTAATATAGGCACGTGCTTTTTCCGAATGCTCATCCATCCCATAGCCTGGTGATTGCTCTTCATTCGTTGCTACTAATTGCTGTAAAATTTTTGGATGTGCGCCTTCCGCATAATCGTTTTCAAATCGTATCATATCTTTAGTCCCTCCAAATTCTCTCTATCTATTGCTTATTTTTTATGAAGATAATCATTTATGACTTGTTGATCTGGCGGGCTCATCTTCTTAGGCAGCTGATCCAGTGGAAAGAATGCTATCGCTATTGCTTCTTCTTCATCATACTTTAATTCACCTGAAAAGCTACGACATTCATACGCCGCAATGACATTAAAAACTTCATCCCCATGTGGATATTGATAATAAAATTCCTGACCAGAAAATACGTTTAAGAGCTCTAAGTCAGTAGGAATGAGTCCACTCTCTTCATACATTTCCCGGATGGCCACCTCTTCAAGTGTTTCTCCCAATTCCATCGAACCACCAATTAGTCCCCAGCACGCATTATCCTTACGATGCTGTAGAAGTAGCTCGTTGTTTTCATTGAAAATGAGGACACTTGCGCCTACCATGATCAATGGCTTCGTGCCGACCTCCCGACGTAAATCCATGATGTAGCCCATAGTTCCCCTCCAAATCTATTTTTTTCAGTTCCTATTATTATATTACGGTATTTTGTTCCCTTTGCGCTATTTGTTTATCTTCAAAACAACTTATAGCCCCCACATAATGGAGTCTTGTATCACAAACCACAAATTTTTTCCATCAAACGGATTCCATCGATTATCGTAGGACTTGACGTTATTGTCCTATTAGGGAGAATAATTAGTTAACCATTTGTAGGAAAAAGGGATGCCGTTTTTCAAAGGGTAGATAGAATGCCCGCTTATGATTGGTGATTGTAATTATCCATCTTTATCCGGGGTATTTTTGGCACAATCCATTACCCACTTCGCTATGTCTGGACACATATTTTTCATACATACGAAGACCACAAATTATATATAATGGATATGATAGGAAATGGAGGTGCGATATGAATAACGACAAGAACGGCAAAAAAATACTAATAACCATTGGCTGGCTATCGGCTGTGCTAGCTCTTGGCTTTTTCCCCCTATTTTTAGGAATTGTCGCATGTTGTATGGGTGTTGTTCTGAAAAGAGACTATGAAGCAACAACACATGGACGTGTGTTAATGTTCGCCGGGGTAATTGGTTTTATTGGAGGGTGGATCATCAATTATGTTCTCTTGCAACTCTTTTAGTTCTATGAAAAAGCGCCGCTATATCATAGGAAGTATGTTGCTCATAGCGGTTTTCTTTTGTTTCATCCAAGTAAATTGTCATTTTACAAGCCATGCGTAGCCATTCTTACTTTATTGCCAAACATATCACCGATGAATCAGCGCAATAAATAGAAATTGTAGAGAAACCAGTCCCAGATATTTATTACCTGCTCCTGAAAACAAAGGATTAACACAGTTAAGAATACCCTCGTTGAATGGCAAGTAACTGCAAGTACAATTCCCCCTATTGTCAATCTGCCTAAGTACATGCTAGATGCAAAAACAAGTCAATTAAAATAAGTCGTACATATAACCAAAGCTGGAGACCTGTATATTAGGTTCCAGCTTTATTGATAATGGAGGTTCTACGGAGGTCTTGGGCATTCTGAAATATATGCTTTTAACTGTTGACTCGCTTTTGAGCGGTGGGTAACTTTTTGGGATCACTTTAGATGACGCTTTGGAGCAGTTTGACACTTTATTTGATCACTTTGGTCACTCCTTTGAGCGGGTTCCCATTCTTTTGGATCACCTTGACCTCACTTTGGAGCGGCTTCATACTCTTTTGGATCACTTTGGTCACTCTTTTGAGCGGGTCCACACTTTTTTGGATCACCTTGAACTCACTTTGGAGCGGGGCCTAACTATTTTGGTTCACCTTGGACACTTCTTTGATCGGGTCCTAACTCTTTTGGATCACTTTGACCTCACTTTGGAGCGGGGCCTAACTACTTTGGATCACCTTGACCTCGCTTTGGAGCGGGTCCTAACTACCTTGGATCACCTTGACTTCGCTTTGGAGCGGGGCCTAACTACTTTGGATCACCTTGACTTCGCTTTGGAGCGGGGCCTAACTACTTTGGATCACCTTGACTTCGCTTTGGAGCGGGTCAGACCCCTTTTGGATCACCTTGAACTCACTTTGGAGCGGGTTCACTCTCTTTTGGATCACTTTGACCTCGCTTTGGAGCGGCTTCATACTCTTTTGGATCACCTTGACCTCGCTTTGGAGCGGGTCCTAACTACTTTGGATCACTTTGACCTCACTTTGGAGCGCATTCTACTCCAACTTGATCACTCCAGTCACTATTTCGAGCTAGTATCCAACACTTTTAAAGAATCATCTTCCATTTTCTACTCAGTCAGCGGATGAGCCACAGGACGAATCACTGGTCGGTGAACTTGAATCAGCACAATGATGGCTGTCTTGTGAGGAAATCTGTGTATTATGGGTTAGAAAATCGTTTGTTGAGTGAATATGATGTGATTGATCGTTCGATTTATTGTGTTGTTTACTTACATTACTGACGATACCAACAATAACGATGATCCCTAAAAATACAATAAATAAAGACAATTTTTCCAACTCCTCTCATTAGTTATATAAATTCTAACATATATTCCTCTGTTTAAAGTAGGCATTGATGATATTTGTAAATATATCTGTTGCCTCTCTCTACCTGTTGACCAATAGTGGAGGATACGTTTTATTCTGGTGGATAGATTGCTCAATTTGACGGATAAAATTAGAAAAGTAGCGGATAGTTCGCGCTTAGTGACGGATAGAGCAATCAAAGTGGAGGATACGCTTTATGTTGGTGGATAGCTCGCTCATTGTAACGGATAAAGCAATCAAAGTGGAGGATACGTTTTATTCTGGTGGATAGATCGCTCAATTTGACGGATAAAATCAGAAAAGTAGCGGATAGCTCGCGCTAAGTGACGGATAGAGCAATCAAAGTGGAGGATACGCTTTATGTTGGTGGATAGATTGCTCAATGTAACGGATAAAATCAGAAAAGTAGTGGATAGCTCGCTCATTGTAACGGATAAAGCAATCAAAGTGGAGGATACGTTTTATTCTGGTGGATAGATTGCTCAATTTGACGGATAAATTCAGAAAAATAGCGGATAGCTCGCTCAATGTAACGGATAAAGCAATCAAAGTGGAAGATACGTTTTATTCTGGTGGATAGATCGCTCAATTTGACGGATAAAATCAGGAAAGTGGTGGATAGCACGTGTTAAGTGACGGATAAAATCAGGAAAGTTGCGGATAGCACGCGCTAAGTGATGGATAGAACACTGTAAGCTACAGGATACGCCCCTCAAAGCGAAGTATCCTCGACATTGGTCCAAAAATTACCAAATTAAAATAACACCACAATCAAAGTGATTGTGGTGTAGAGGTTATGATTGAGATTTGCGTGCTTTGTTTGAACGATTACTTTCGTTCGAATTTTTCTTTTGTTCCTGTGTTAAAGGATTATCTTCACGCACATCTAAATCATCTGGACTTAAATCTGTCGCTAATTCCGCCAATTCTGACTGGCGTTTATATTGCTTACCTTTTGTCAAAATAATCACCTCCAAGTAGTATTACATTGCCCTATTTGGTATGATCTATTCCCAGCAAGGTATGAAATAATGATTTCTAGCTATGCTAATTGAACAACCTGCTGGTTCAAAAGATGGTGATAGGCTTGCACATCGTGCTCATATAATGTCTTATATGTTGCAAGGCTATGCTGCATTATATTGTCAAAGTCTGTTTCTGATACGAACTGGTGTATATGGTTAAGAGCTCTTGCGTTATCCCATGCTGTTTGCTCAAATTGAATATTCATTTCGTGTTCTTCAAGCATCATCGTTAATAGATGCTCCTGACGATAAATCTCCTTTAAGGAATATTGTTTTTTCATCGTATAAATTTCAATTGTGCGTGGTAGTGATGCTTGTAATGCATCACGATCCATCGCATGCCCTAGTTCATGTAAGGTCATTGTTTTTACATACACCTCAAGTGAAATTGGCAGCTTTAGCTCATTTCTCGCTTCTATTAATCGTTTTGCATCGAATCCTACATAATCCCCAATGAAATTGTAACTCATATTAATACCCGAATGGTCTTGTTTTATCGTCACCGTCATGCCTACAGCCTGTATGACGGTGTAGATTACATCATATAGTTCTTTTTCTTTATGTTGTTTTGTCATGATCTCTATCCTCATTTCCTCTAAAACACAAGCTATTGATACTATAATAGAAGCGGATTAAATATATACTACAATTAGGAGAAATTCAACAAATTTATCCTGCGCTTTAGAGGAAATGCACAATAAAAAAGCGTTTGTAGTTAATCAACTACAAACGCCTTTTGTGTGAATGGTTATATTATACGTGAATAATTTAGTTGTTATCGTTATTACGACGGTTACCGTTGGAGTTATCACTACGCTGCTTACTGCGAGCTTCTCCACCTTTACGGCCTATTTCCTCATAAAAATCGTCGTCGTGATTTTTTGAGGTAGCTTCTCCGCCTTTGCGTCCAATTTCTTCATAAAATTCTTCGCCGTGGTTTTCAGCCGTAGCTTCCCCACCCTTGCGTCCAATTTCCTGATAAAATTCTTGACCGTGATTTTTAGACGTAGCTTCTCCGCCTTTACGTCCAATCTCTTCATAAAAATCACGATCATGATTTCTGGAGGTAGCTTCTCCGCCTTTACGTCCCGCTTCTTCGACAGTCATGTTTTCATTGTTGTTTCTGTTGCGATTGTTTTGCTTGTTAGCCATTTCTATTCCTCCTAAATATTTTTTTGAGCTTTGACTAGCTCGCTATTTATATTCCCAGCTCAAACACATCTAAACATATTTTCTTAAAAAACTTATTTTTCTATCTTAATAGAACTCTTTCTACCCCGTTCAAAATCTCGATAAAATCATATAATTTTACGCTTTCCAATATAATACTAATCTATGGAAGATGAAAGAAGGGTGATGTGAGCGTGACGATTATAACAAAGCCATCAATTGGTTTAACTCAATTTACAGACTTTACGATGAAAGGAAGTGCAGCTAAGACAAAGTTTGTGAAAGATATAAAATATCAGGGAGATTATCATCCGATTAAAGATTATTGGAAGGCCTTACGCGACGGTTTAAAAAAATACCATGAACAGCGCTTGAATGACTCCTATTTACTCGACATTGTGGACAATGCCCTCCCAGCCCGACAGAAAAATTATCAAGAAGCTGTAAAAGCCTATGTGAAATTCTTTAAAAATAAAGATGTAAAATGGTTTGAACCTGGTAAGGCTAATTGGTATTGTGAGGAATTAACAGTAAGATCAAATCCTGAACTCGGTTTAATTATCGATGATACCCCCTATCTAATAAAGCTATATTTCAAAGGAAAAAATGAGCGAATTGATAAACATAAATGTCGATCTGCCCTGACCCTCCTAAAGGATTCCCACTACTCAACGGAACATCCAGAATCAGTGAAACATGCCATTTTAAATGTGCAAAAAGGTCGCTTGATTATAGATGATGATTCTACTGACTATCACCAAATTGCCCTCGAGTCTGATGCCGCACAATTTATGTTTATTTGGAATAGACTTTAACACGCTTCGTGAAACAGCATCGACCATGACAAAAGGACATCCACTATAGGATAATAAGAATGACGTAGAAAAAAGCGAAGAAGGAAGTGCTAGTATGGATGCAGAAATGGTGATGCAGGAGCTAGAGGCTCTAGGCAAGGAACGTACGAAAAAAATGTATATGTCGAATGGTGCGCATGAGCCACTGTTTGGCGTAGCAACAGGTGCTATGAAGCCTATAGCGAAGAAAATAAAAATTGATCAGGCTTTAGCGGAGGAGCTCTATGCTACAGGCAATTATGATGCGATGTATTTTGCTGGGGTTATTGCCGATCCAAAGGCAATGACCGCAGAAGATTTTGATCGCTGGATGGATTCCGCTTATTTTTATATGCTGTCTGATTATGTCGTAGCGGTCACTTTAGCGGAAGCGCCGATTGCCCAAGAAGTGGCGGATGCATGGATTGCGAGCGGTGAGGAGCTGAAAATGTCAGCAGGTTGGAGCTGCTATTGCTGGTTATTAGGAAATCGCAAGGATAACGAATTTTCAGAAAGCAAGTTGGCCAACATGCTCGAAGTGGTGAAAACGACCATTCATAATGCGCCAGAACGGACTAAATCTGCGATGAATAATTTTCTCTACACTGTGGCCATTTCCTATGTGCCACTTCACGACCTGGCTGTTGAAACGGCACAGGCTATTGGTCCAGTAGAAATGAAGCGAGATAACAAAAAAAGCACGACACTCCACGCATATGAAAATATCCAAAAGGAAGTAGAACGAGGACGAGTTGGATTTAAACGTAAATATGTAAGATGTTAATTCGTTGCAGGGCATTGATCCAAAAAAGGGTTGATGCTCTTTTTTGGATAAACTTAGGTATAAAAAAGGCACTAACAAGACACGCATTTCATTGTCTGTTAGTGCCACTTTTGTATTCATTTAACATTGTTCTCAATCTAAAATCCTATAAAAACATGTCAAAATTTACTTTTTAATAGTATAATAACCATGTATTTCAATTTTAGGAGGATTTATATGAAAAAATTAGTATTATTTTTAGCGATGCTGACATTGTTTTTCGCTACAACCTCTATTGCGGACGCTCATCCTGGACGTCTAGATAGTAATGGCGGTCACAACTGTTCAGAAAAATCAAAGGCAAAGGGTCTTTGTTCAGGCTACCATTATCATAATGGCAATGGCAGCAATCAAGGTGGATCGTCTTCAGGTGGACAAAGCAACTATACGCAGACACCTGTAGTAACTGTTGCTCCTGCATTGACAAAAGTGGCGGTTTATTTGAATAATGAAAAACAAAATTATACGCCAGGTGCTTATATGAAAAATGGTACAACCCTCGTGCCAATGAAGGCTATTTTTGAATCGCTTGGGGCAACGGTTTCCTATGATAGTGCCACAAAAAAAGTGACGGCAGTAAAGGACAGTAAAAAAATTGTGATTGGTGTGGGGAATAAAAAAGCTTATGTTGATGCAAATGGTACTTCATCAACAATCACGCTTAGCCATCCTGCTGAAATTTATCAAGGAACAACAATGGTGCCTTTACGATTTGTTAGTCAGGCTCTTGGCGCAAACGTAACATTTGATGAGGCAGCATTGATTGTTTATATCTCGACAAAATAAAGAACAGGCTTTTCAGCAGTACTCTTGTTAGGGTGCTGCTTTTTTATTGTTGCTTTAAGTCAAAGTCGTATTTCTTGTTGATTTTTTTAGCAATCGTCTCTAAAAATAAAGCGACTGTCATTTTCTCGACTTTATTGGTATACCATGCTAATTTCGCTCCGTAGTTCTTTTTATTATAATTTACTTCTAGTGGCCAAAAATTTTTCGTTTTATAGGTATAATCAAACTTTACATATAATTGTTTTCCATCCGGACACTCCATAATTACTTGATATAATGGATTTTTCCTTTCTTGTTCAAATTTCACTTTTCTTATTTTTGTTATCATCCAAACCCCTCCTCTCTTCTACTACATTCGACAAAAGTTTGAGAATACCTCTATTCTAAGAAAAAGGATAAAGCTCTTGATTGCTAATGAGCTTTATCCTTCAGTATCCCCAAGTTAATTGGTTGCTATAAATTTATCGTAATACCGCTTGAGCATGGTCGCCATTTGCTCACGCGTGAGGACGCCGGCTGGGTTCATATTCTTACTGCCATCCCCACGGATGATGCCCTCATTAACAGCCCATTCCCACGCCTCTTTATGGGCTGCGCCTACATCCCTGCTTGATTGTAAACTCGCTTTTTCAGCCAACAAGCTTTTTAGCGCTTCGATTTCCTGTTTCAGCTCATTATATTGTGACACGGTTAATCCCTCCTCAAGTCCATTTTTAATGTCTTGCTGGAACTGTGCTTCTGTAATCCCCATGCTTTTTAAATAGTCAAAAGGATCTGAATGTGTGGTTCCACCCAAATTGTCGGCAATCCAACGATGGGACTTAATGCCATTACCACTTCCATCTAATACAGTAGGAACCCCTGCCTCGATGGCTAGTTTACGTAACAGCCATATATATGCCGCATAATCCTTTTTAAATTGTTCCTTGTCAGACGTCCGCGCCAGCTCGACCTGGGCATAGCTATACGGATTGCCTTTCGGACCGCAGCCATATTGCACCCGATTCACTGGGGCTACTTGTACGATTCGTCCACCACCGCCTACCCAGTGGGATACGAAGGCATTGGCTTTATTTTTATTCATATAGGCAATCTCGTTTTCCAATGCGTATGGCCCTGTATTACTGCTATTCCCTGATTCATGCGCCACAACGTATTTTACTGCTACAAGCGCCTGATTAGGTAACCCTGACATCATTTGTTTCTCAATAACATAACTCATAGTGCACCGTCCTTTCCTATCAATTTTTTACAAATCATACTTTTTATCTACAGTTCTAGGGAAATGTTTGTTGCTAAGAGGATCGTACTCATGGGGCTTACTGCTAGAGAGGGAAGGACCCTTGAAAGCAAAGACATTCCCTTATTGTTAGTAAATGCTCGCACTTATGTGATTTCTAGTTAGTTGTGCTCTTTTACTATGTTTTCAATATGAATTTTTTACCCCTTCCTTCTCTCCAAGATATTGACAAAGCAATGTCTCCTGTAGTATTTTGTATCTTCTAAAATATTGAAAGAGAGGGAGAAAAATATGCGTTTAGTAGATATTATGAATCAATTACCAAGCTTACACGGTTTTACGCACATGACAAAAGTCAACAAAGGCTATTCACCTGATGACAAATATCTCATAACCGTTGGGGAAACGCGTTATTTCGTACGATTATCAGACCTTGTGCATCACGAAAAACGCCAAAAGGAATTTGCATTGCTACAAGACCTAGCAAAACAAGGTGTTCATACGCATAAAGCGATTGACTATACGGTGCTTCGTGAGGCCAATTTATCCGCAATGGTCGTCAGTTTTTTGGAAGGCTCCCCTGCAGATGAGACTATCCATCAACTCTCTGACTCCGAGCAATATCAGCTTGGGCTAGCTGCTGGGAAACAATTAAGCGCTATTCATCGAGTGAATCCCCCTCAAAACATGAATTGGGAGGCATCACAGCGAAAGAAATTCTTTACTTATTTTAAGGCATACCAACAGGACTCCTATCATCTTCCACAGGAAACTAAACTTGTGAGCTTTATTGATGCCCATTTGCCACTTTTAAAGCACCGTCCCATTACTCTACTTCATGATGATTTCCATCTTGGTCACATCATTTGTAAAGACCAGACGTTCAATGGGATTATCGATTTTAATGGCTTTGATGTGGGCGATCCCTATCATGATTTTTATAACCTCGCCTTATTTAGTAGACGACATAGCATCCCCTTTTGTATAGGGCAAATCAATGGCTACTTCCCCTCTGCTCCAGACGAGACTTTTTGGCAACTCTATGCCTTATATGCTGCAATGACTGTTTTTTCAACCATTGTGTGGACACGTCAATATGACCCACCATCCTTTGACGACGCCTTAGAGAGAATTCAGCTAATTTTACAGGATCATGATCACTTTTCATGGACGAAGCCAATATGGTATACGGATGATTATCCGCTCCCTAATAATGCTAATATTTTTTGACGTTCTGCTTCAAAATCAATAGCTGGCTGCTGATTACTTGGAGGGTCTTCTTCATGACGCTGATGAAACCACTTTGGAATGATTTCTCGACGTCTTTTAGCTTTCTTCGGCTGCACCTGTTGCTTACGTGCTTGAAAATGCTGTTGATCGATTGCGATATCTGCCAGACTTTTTATTTTGTTATTAAACCAATTTTGCAGGATTTTTTCTACATAACTCCAGCGTAAAACATTGTGTTCCACAGCTAGCTTCATCGCATGAACAACCATTTCCTCCGAAAAAATAGTGAGCCAATAATGAATTTTACTCGTGATATAGGCGCATTGAGAGCCAAAGCCTTGTTGCTCATAAAAGTGAGAGGCAGTGGACATAGGTTTCTTATCATCATGATCTTTATTTTTTAGTAATTGGTTATTTAGTAACTTATTCTTTAGTAGTGTCGGCTTTTCCGTTTGCGGTGTTACCGTTGACGGATATCCCGTTGACGGCATGGCAGCACATGTTGGCGCTTCAAAGACGAAAAATTCCACCTTGCCAAACTTACCATCCTTTGTTCTTTTTTGTGCTTTTTGTAAATAGCCCGCCTCTATCAGTTCATCCATAATACTCGCTGTCGCTTCTCGCCCACATTTACTTCGTGTCGCTAAATCTGAAAGGCTAAAAGACCAATCATCTGGCAAAGACAGCATATAGGCAAGTAACCCCTTTGCTTTCCAGCTTAATTGGTCATCATTTAAAAATTCTTTGTCCAATACAACAAAATTCCCCTTTTTCGCTACGCGATAAATCATTCCCATCCCTCTTTCTCGCTGTTGTGTCTATCTTCAATACTTATATAAAGAAATTCCGAGAAAAAGGGACATTCATAAAAAAAAGACATGCCATAAGAGCACGCCTTTACAAGCAGGTGAAATCAAATTTTTAGCGAAATTATACTAAAACAATAGAAAGGTGGTAAATAAATGAAAATTGCAGCGTCCCCTCTTACTAAAAAAGTAAATAATGTTTTTATTCATGTCCGAGATTTACATCAATCAGCAGAGTGGTATAGTCAGCTTCTCGGTCTGCCCTATTATCAAGAAAAGGTAGTATCTCCTGTTTACAATCTACCCGTTACCTCAGAAACAGGTATTACCCTAGATGATCACACATTTGATCCGGGCTTTAAGCTTCAGCCATCAAAACATGTGTTATTTAACTTCTACACCAATAATATTGACGATGCCTATCAATATATCAAAGACAAAGGCATTCCAATTGTTCGTGAAATAGAACGTTTTGATGACTTTGCTTACTTCAACATTCAAGATTTAGATGGGAATATTTTAATGATTTGTGATGGTTAATGAGCAAGCAGAAGCAAACGTTTGCTTCTGCTTCATTTTATTGATATAGCTCTTCATAAACGATGACTTTTAAAGCGGCGATTTCCTCATCTGACAGTTTCCCTTCAACCTTTTGCAGGGCTTCTTCTTGTGTCATCGAGCCATCTTGTAATTTTACTCGAATATCATTCAGCTCTGTGATCCCCACTTTTTGAATCAACACTTTAGTCGCCTCTTCTTTTGTCGTAAATGGCAATGTACTTCTATCTACCGTTTGGGCTTCCTCCATATAGGCCTTTAATTGCGGATCATTTTCAATCGTGTTTTTAATTTCGTCCATTTGCCCACTGTTTTCTAATTCTGTTGATAATGTATCAACAATCTTTTCTGAGGCAAATTTTGTACCGAAATGTAATACACCGTATCCAACCAAGCCAAGGAAAATTACGATGACCACTAGAAATTTAATAAATCTCAACTACTCTCACTCCTTTATCCACGTTCATCATACTATATCCAGTGGGTGGTTGAGAAACAATTCTCTCTAGAAATTATGTAAAAAAACCCCATCTATTGAGATGAGGTTTACTTCACGTATTTCAGATACTTTCGCACAAATTCCACAATGTATAGAACTTCTTCTTCCGTCATCGATAACAACTTGCAAACACGTTGGAGCCTAGCGGGAGATGTTAGTTGCTGGCGAACTTGATGGATATACATATATCTGCATTTACGAGGATTTACTTTGTCGCGTATTTGCTTGTATCGTAAGTAAGCATAACGTGCAAAGGCATTGAGCATTTCCCGCTCCTGCTCATCACGATCCTTTTTAATGGCAGCCTCATCAATCATGTCCGTTTCAAATGTCCGTGTGCCATCTGTTAATTGCATAGTACCACCTCTCTATTGCAAATGTACTCATCCCTATTAAATGCAACAAAAAAAGCCACACCTAGGGTAGATGTGACACTTTTTATGATTTTATATGTAACGACTATGAAGAGCGCATACGTTTCTGATCTCTCTTCTTCAAAATATAGCGCACGATGCTAAGCGTAATAACAATTTCATTAATTAATAGGAACTGAAAACTATAGACATGGGCATTTCGCCAATCATAAATACCCCAAACAATAAGCGTAAAAAGTACAACAGCCAACGTATATCTGGAGGCTTCTGGATAATAATCTTTTTCTTCTTCCATAGGGCACAACATCCTTTCTGGTTAGATGGATTGGATTTTTTGAAAACGGTTGGGTTACTGGAGGTGATGAATAATGTATCCTTCTTTTTTGATCGATAGCATTTCTCCAAATGGTTTAGGTGCCTAAACTGGCGATAAAAATCTATATGTGACGGATACAACGGACAATCTGGTGGATAGCACGCCTTTTTTGATTGATTGCCCCGCTCCAGACGGATTGGCTGCTCAAACTGGCGGATAAAACATTAAATGTGATCGATACAACGGACAATCTGGTGGATAGCACGCCTTTTTTGATTGATTGCCCCGCTCCAGACGGATTGGCTGCTCAAACTGGCGGATAAAAATCTATATGTGATGGATACAACGTGCTATCTGGTGGATAGAGCTCCTAGTTTGATCGATAGCCCCGCTCAAGATGGTTTGGGTCCCTAAAATGGCGGATAAAAATCTAAATGTGATCGATACAACGGACAATCTGGTGGATAGCACGCCTTTTTTGATTGATAGCCCCGCTCAAGACGGATTGGCTGCTCAAACTGGCGGATAAAAATCTATATGTGACGGATACAACGTGCTATCTGGTGGATAGCGCTCCTAGTTTGATCGATAGCCCCGCTCCAGACGGATTGGCTGCTCAAACTGGCGGATAGAAATCTATATGTGACGGATACAACGTGCTATCTGGTGGATAGAGCTCCTAGTTTGATCGATAGCCCCGCTCCAGATGGTTTGGGTCCCTAAAATGGCGGATAAAAATCTATATGTGACGGATACAACGGACAATCTGGTGGATAGCACGCCTTTTTTGATTGATTGCCCCGCTCCAGACGGATTGGCTGCTCAAACTGGCGGATAAAAATCTATATGTGATCGATACAACGGACAAACCGATGGATAGCACGCCTTTTTTGATTGATAGCCCCGCTCCAAATGGTTTAGGTACCTAAACTGGCGGATAGTAATCTAAATGTGATGGATAAAATGGGCTTTCTGATGGATAGGATTCCATATGTGATGGATACAACGGACAAACCGGTGGATAGCACGCCTTTTTTGATTGATAGCTCTGCTCCAAATGGTTTAGGTACCTAAACTGGCGGATAGTAATCTAAATGTGATGGATAAAATGGGCTTTCTGATGGATAGGATTCCATATGTGATGGATACAACGGACAATCTGGTGGATAGCACGCCTTTTTTGATTGATAGCCCCGCTCCAAATGGTTTAGGTACCTAAACTGGCGGATAGTAATCTAAATGTGATGGATAAAATGGGCTTTCTGATGGATAGGATTCCATATGTGATGGATACAACGGACAATCTGGTGGATAGCACGCCTTTTTTGATTGATAGCCCCGCTCAAGACGGATTGGCTGCTCAAACTGGCGGATAAAAATCTATATGTGATGGATACAACGGACTTTCTGGTGGTTAGCGCTCCTAGTTTGATCGATAGCCATTCCATGACAGATGGTCACCCTTTTTTACAAGTCCTCACATGTAATAGGCGAAAATGGCTACAATCATATTTGGTAATGCTAGTAGTAAGGCGTTTTTCATGATGCGATTGCGGTCGTTTCGATCTTGTTGCGTTTCTGTGGCGAAATTGGCACGTATTCTATCTCCGTTCGCCAAGGCTCCTGACAGTAGCATCGAGACGAAGATGAAGATTCCTCCTAACAGCCCTGGAAGTAAATGGGCTTTCTCCGTGCCCCAGAAAAAGATTGAACAGAGCACACCTACAATTGACAATACTGTTCCAATACTTACATACTTCATATGCAGTCCCCCTTATTCTAGTATACGATTAATTGTGCCTTTCGTTTCAAAATTATCCCAAAATGTACATATACAAACTTTTTAAAATTCACTACAATAGTTACGATAGGAGGTAACATGGATGATACAACAGTATGTCAATTGGAGCGGACAGTCTATTAAGCTGACATGGCTTCCTCAACAAATCGTACAAGAAAGTAGTAAAGTGACCAGTGTACATGGTATTTGTTTTCACCATGGTCGTGTTTTACTCGTGTACGTTAAAAATCGTGGATTTAATTATCCTGGTGGCCATGTTGAATTTGGGGAAACCCCAGAGGAGGCGCTGCATCGCGAGGCTTTAGAAGAAGGTTATGTGAAAGGTTCTATTCAATATATCGGTGCGATTGAAGTAAGTCACGAAGAAAACCCATTTTTTATTGAAGGCGGTAAATATCCAATGATTGGCTATCAGCTTTTTTACAAAATGACCATTGAAGAGTGTCTACCGTTTTGGGGTGAGCATGAAACAATTGACCGGATTTGGGTGGAGCCTGAGGGAGTGCCTGATTTAATCAACGATCATAAGTTAGCACATGTTATTTTGCAGGAGGCATTGACTATATAATGGGGTGGAATACGATGCAAATGGAGGAGCAATTAATCGCATTAACAAAAAAGACATTGGAAGATTTAGTACATAAAAGATATGAAAAACTTATACGAGAGCAAACACTAACGGAGAAAACGGCTACCTTTTTGCAGGAGGTTTTCGAGTTACAGGGCAATTTGACATGGCCACTTGATGAAGCATTGCTGGACATTGATGTGTATGAAATGAACGATCAAAGTTACTTTGTAACAGAGATACGCTATTTATGGTTTGACCATGAAGAAAGTGCTATTGTTCTATTTTGCAAAGCCTTTACGAATGCAGAAAAAACAGCAATTACTGCTTTTATTATCGATACGGTAGATGCTTAGTATAGTATGGTTGCGAATCGTTCATAGTAAGAATGGTGTGAAAATCATGCCAAATTAGACGACGGAGGGATCTATTTATGAATGGTATTCGTGAAGGTTTAATCCCCACTATTTTAGGGTCAGCAGTTACTGCAGCAGGGTATGCCATGAAGCAAAAACATGGTTCCAACAAAATGGTAGCTAATACCCTTTTTGGCTTTGGCTTAGCACACATTGTGTTAGGAGCCATTGACCTGGTAGAGCACCGTCGTTAAAAAAGGAAGAGCACTATGCGTGCTCTTCTTTTTTGAATATTTTTCTAGATAATGATAACATTGCTATAAAAAGGAGTCTATTTATGGCGACAATAGAAGATTTTGCAGCACTTGATATACGAATTGGCACGGTGTTGGAAGCTGAAGAACTGCCAAAAGCACGAGTACCCGCTATTAAAATGACGATCGATTTTGGTGAAGAGCTTGGTGTTAAACAGTCTTCTGCCCAAATTACTAAGCGCTATTCACCCGAAAAAATGATTGGTAAGCAAGTCGTGGCGATTGTCAATTTCCCTCCGCGTCGAGTCGCTGGTTTTAAGTCAGAGGTGTTAGTGATTGGTGGGGTGCCAGTTGAAGGCGATGTCATTCTGTTAACTCCTGACCAAGCCGTACCTAATGGAACGAAAATACGGTAGAGAGCCTCGCTTTATACAAGAGGCTTCATTTTTTGAATAGGTATCCAAATTTCACTTGTAAAGGTTGGCGAAGAGAATTCAGTGCTTGCATGACGGACAATTTCAGGCCCTGCTATTTGCTCATAGCCAGATGACGGGAACCATTCGGCATAAATGCGTCCCCATGTTTCTTGAAGGGTTTGCGGGAAAGGCCCGATCGCTTCAAAGACAGCCCACGTACAAGCAGGTACATCCAACTGTGTAAAATGGGTAGAAACGGTTTTTGTTGTGGCTACACCAATGTAATGATCAAGCTCACCCTTTTCCTCCATTCTCCCCTCTGAAAAATTAGCAGATGCTTGGATGATTCCCTTTGGCTCTACATTGGACAGCTTTTTAAGTTGTTCAATGTCCTCCATAGTTAAAGTGCGTGCCATTTCTGTAATGGCTTGATTTTCTCCATGAAAGACAATTGGTACTCTTTTCATAATACCAATGATGTGAAATGCTTCTTTGTGCTCGAGTCGATAATTCATTTCACTACCTCCTTTTATTGTTAGTTGGAAGGTCATCCTTGGAAAAGCTTTAAAGTTTTGACCACTTCGTCTTGCCTCGGATGGTGTGACTCCATGCATTTGCTGAAAGGCTCTTGTAAAAGCGTCTGCAGAGCGATAGCCATAACGCACCGCAATATCGAGAATTCTCATAGAGGAGTTCGATAGTTCCAGCGCAGCGAGAGTTAAACGCCTACGACGAATATACTCGGACAACGAGACTCCTGCTAAAAAAGAAAACATGCGTTTAAAATGATATTCTGAACAATAGGCAATTCTAGCAGCCTCCTTTAGGTTAATGTCCTCTGTTAAATTGTTCTCGATATAAGCAATAGCCTCATTCAATCTTGTTAATGAATCCACATCCATTACCTCCCTTAGTCACAACAATAGCAGGAAACGTAGCACCTCATCCGACAATTGGTGCACTATTTAGTCGTCCGACAAAAAATAATCTATTACACAGGCCAATAACTAGCATTAAAAGCTACTTTTTCACACATATAATAGTGTAAAGCTAATTTTAGCCTTACACCTCCTGACTTGATACGTAGGGTCACTGCTCACTCAGTGGCCCTATGAAGATGAACAACCTTTGTGTATAAAAATAGCTTATATTACAATATTTGTAAATAAAATAATTGGACAAGATCTTCCCTTACTTTTAATGGGATAACATACATACCTCTACATGTCTTCATTTTTGAAATCACCGCTTGTACTATTGTACAGGAATTGTACACTATTAATAGGAAAACTATTACTACTAGTCGCAATTAGCTATGCACTTTATTTACATATACAAGATAAAGGAGAACAATAAATGGTACAAGAACATAATAGTAAGCGATTACTCCTCTTGATCGGTTGGGTCAATGTGGCGTTCGCCCTTCTTTTATTCCAAGCTTTTTGCGGGCTTATGGCTATATGTATGGGGGTCGTGCTTCGAAAGGATTATGATGCAGCTAGACATGGGCTACTTTTAATCATATTTGGCATTGTATGCACTATAGGAGGCTGGATACTCAATTTTCTCTATATGTAAATGGATGATAAATGACCAAGAACAGAGCATTCTTGGTCATTTTGAATTAGCGGTATCTATTATGAGTCGGTTCAAATAATGCTTCGTCAGCACTTCGCACAAGTGAGAAATGATCGACATTATAATGGCCATGCAGAATATTATTATGATGTGCTACTGTATCCTCTGGTGATAAGTAATCTGAACCGTTCGTTGAATGCCCATCAGCAACTAAGGTGACATCAAGCCCATGGATTGTAGCGGTTCTTACTGCTGTATCGATACAATGCTCCGTTTTACAGCCCATTATAACTACATGCTGGATATCATTTGCCTGTAAGTACTCGAGTAGGCCTGTGTTGTAAAAAGCATTTGTTGCATATTTATCAAAATAGCTTGCTGTCTCGGGTATTTGGATTGCTTGATGTACTTGAAAGCCATCCCCTTCCCCATCAGCTACATCTTTATCTCGGACAAAAATAATAGGTGCATTTGCCTCTTTAGCCTTTTCAATAACGGCATTGATTGTTTCCAGTAATTCATCTTTGCGATAGACGGCTTGTTCCTTGTCATTTCCTTCTATCAATTCCTGCTGCGCATCGATCACGACTAGTGCTTGCTTCAAAAGCATCTCTCCCTTATGGTTTTCTAACAATATTTTACCATTACTAGTTGCCACAAACATTAACTATTTTTTGACCTTGGAAACGGTCATGCCATCTCCAATTGGGAGAAGAATGGATTCAAGCTGTGAATGATTAGCCACTGTCACATTGAATTGTTTCATGATGGCTGTATAACGCTTTGGTGCGATTGTAGGATCTGCTACACTGCCTGCAGCGAGGACATTATCTGTCACGATTAATGCTCCAGAGTTTGCCAGCTTAATGCAATAAGCTAAATAATTTTCGTAGTTATCCTTATCTGCATCAATAAAGAAGAAATCAAAACATCGCTCCTCTGCCACTAGCCTATCCAAACTAGCAAGTGCGGGACCCGTTATATACGTAACACGCTCAGCAAAGCCTGCCTTAGCAAGATTTTTAGCGGCTAGCTGTGCATATTTTTCCTCTAACTCTAGAGAGGTCAATGAGCCCTCCCCCTCGATTCCTCTTGCTAAACAGATGCCACTATACCCACCTAGTGCACCAATTTCTAAAATAGCCTTAGCCCCTGTAATCGATACGAGCATCGTCAGTAACTTTCCAGAGGAAGGTGATACTGAAATGGCGGGCATGCCATTAGCCGCAATGGAGGCAAGAACATCCTCCAATATACTATCTTGCTGATAATATACCTCATCCATATAGTTATTCAGTTGTTTCATGTACGTTTTCTCCCTCTTGCTCCTGTGAGCCATCAGATGTATCCGTCGTTTCGCTTTCATGAATGTCAAAGAGCTGACTAAATTCCTGAATGACCATATCAATAGCCTTTAATTCGCCAATTAATATTTGTTGAATCGATTGAAACTCTGGCTGCTCCAATTGCTGTTTAATTGTTGCCCGTTTGACCTGTAGCATTTCTAAAAAGGATACTGCTTTTCCACGTCGGAATGTTTTAGCTCCTCGCTGTGCTGTACCATCCATGCCTCTGTGACGCCCCCCACGGTGATGTCCTTCTCTCATATGTTCTCTAAATCCTGTACCTCTCATCTCGTAAAAGCCCTCCTTTGTATACATTTGTATACAATTAATTAGATCATATTGTATACAAATGTATACGTAGTGTCAATTAAACATAATCCTTTGTTGATTGAACATATGCTAAAGAAGAGCAATGACGTAAGAAGATGGGGGTAAGATGATTGAAAAGAATTATAAAATATGTTTTGGCGGTCGGTACTTTAGTCATATTGTCGGGCATATTTTTAATTGGTGTGCAATCCCACTATAATCAAAAGGAAATTAAAATCGCTAGTAAGCTATGTCTTGAAAATGGAGGACAGCCAAAAATCGTACGAGATTATTTGGCATTGAATTATTCTTTTTCCTGTCAAAAGGACTGAGGTTGTACATAATGTATATGGGGATGGGGCAAATGCTTATGCTAGAAATATAAGAAATTTTAATCTACCACTGGGGCAAATGGCTAGCAAACGACTCTACTTTCACATATGTATAGTAGTGTAAAGCATTTCTAACCTTTCCTCTCCTGTTTTTGAGGTCACTTTCCCTAGGAAGGTGACTTTTTTCATTTTAGTGAATAAAAAAAGACGTCATATAGACGCCTTTAATGTTTGATCGATATCCTCTATCAACCTATCCACTTGTTCCTTTGTTATCTTGATGACATATAATTCTGTCGTTTCGATTCCATCTTGGTTTGTTAGGTGTTTAGGATATTGACAGTTATTTGATATCTCATTGTCCAAACAATCACCTCTTATAAGATATATTCAATATAAAGTATAGCAAACCTTCTATAAAAAGGAAAATATACATATATTTTTTCATACTTTTCGTCCACTTTGGCAATCTAAATTTCAGAACACTGTCATCACATTAAATCATTCGACCTATATCAAAGTAAAAAGGCTATTGTTTACCAAATTTCGCGATTTTTTTGAGATAAAATGTACCAACGAACACAATCACTATTCCATAGACTTTTAGCATGATATTTCTAATAGGTGCATCATCAATGGTTGTACAGAGAAAGGCAAGTCCAACAAGAGTAATCATCATCCCAATAATAGAATGAATCACTTTCATTTCCTTCTCCCCTCTTAGTATGCAATCCCAACGCGCGTTTTTAGAAATTCCTGACTAAAAATTTGCTTGTAGGCAAAGTCCGCTGTATCTGCAACCGAAATTTGTGTGCCCTCTTCAGGCAAAAAATCTCGCTCTACCCGATAGCTCCCGGTCAAAGCGCCATCAGGCAAATAGGTAGGACAAACGATGGTCCAATCCAATTCCGATTGCTGTAATTGTTCAAAAACACGTTGATGCTCCTGAGCCGCAAAGGTAGATTTTCGTTTTGATTCCGTCGATTGATAACGATAAATAGACGGGGTTACTCGACTTTGTAAGATTCCTGCAGTTCCTATCGTAATGATTCGTTTGACATGTTGCTGTGTCATAACCTCTAAAATCAACGGTAAACTAGTAGATAATGTATCGCTTCCATCCGTGTTTAACGCGCTCACAACGACATCCACATTGGCCATCGCTCGCTCCACATCCTGCTTGTGTAAAACATTTCCTTGGATGACATGCAGATGTTGATCGTCCAGCTGTAATTTATTAGGATCACGAACCAATGCTGTCACAGTATGTTGATCCTGTATGGCTCGTGCAACAATATGACGACCTACACGCCCACTAGCACCTAAAACTAACATATTCATTTGTCTCACCTCCCTGTCATTATAGCACGCCATTATATGTTAAAAGGGTTTTGACCTTCACAGGAGGTTGGACAAACTACACCGTCCTAATTCTTATTTCTCTAGCAACTCCACATTGACAATAAATAGATGCAAATTATTCTTTTTAGCCAGCTCGTCGATAATGGATTGAATTTCACTCTCTGTACTGATATCAATCTCTTCCCCATCATGTAATTGAATCGTAATGACTTGATGATCAGGAGAATCTATTAAATAACCAACTGTACTATCAGGAGAATAACCTGCCTCTCGTATTGCTTGTAACACCTTTTTTGTAAAATTAGTAGCCTGTAATTTTTCGCCAAATTCTACTGCATAAGGAGATGAGTTAACGGGGCTCGTGGTTGAAGTTACAGGCTTCTTTTCTTCTATTAGAAACGGGATTACCACCATCAGACATATAAATAAACAGAAGATTTGAAGTAAGCTCTTCATTCATTCACTCCATTTCTCCACGAAATTAAAAGGCGGAATTCTAGTAAATTGTAGCCCTGAAGCTGTTATTTTTATTACTCATTTAAATAGTTAGTTCTCTCATTGTTTTTCAAAAAATAATTTTAATCTGTTTCAGGGGGCAAATTACTAAGGTGTAATGTTTATTCCTTCATAGATTATGAATGTAAAGGTTAGCGCTACCCTTACTAAAACTTACAAAAAGGGAGATTAAAAGATGCAAGATAGTAGATTTAATCATTATATGAATTGGAATAAAAAGAAAGAAAAATCCTGCGAACACAATGTAAAATGCAATTGTCATGTAGAAAAGAAATGTGAAGAAAAGCAGGACAAATGTAAGTGTGAGCATAAGTGGGAACGAAAACATGAAAAATGTAAATGTGAGTGGGAACATAAGGAAGATAAATGCCCTTGTAAAAAAGAGGAGAAATGTTGTTGCGAAGAAGAGCAAGATCACCGCTGTAAAGGCTGTATCTGTCATCAATTAAGATGCTTATCTACTGGCGCTTTTGTTGACGTTATTTTAGCAGGTGGGGGTAGCTTCACTGGTGTTTATTTCGTTAGCTTAGATCCTAAAACTTGCTGTGCTACGTTCTTTGAGGTAGAGAATGCTGCAGCGTCCCCACTCATTATTGATTGCCAACAAATTGTTGCGATTAGAAGCGCAAATCCTGCGTAATAGAAGCTTTTGATACCAGTTCATATACTATAAATCGTATAACTACTCGCACATTTTATCTTCTGCCAGGTTCTAGTCATCGCACCTGGCAGAATTAGATTTTGATTTTTATTCATTCACAATCACTTTAACAATAGGCTCTAGTTTCCCTATATTCACATCGCCAAGATAATCAACGTCCACTACGACAGCTCGTGGCTCAAATCGTTGGATACATTCTATGAGGCGTTTTGTGTTTATTTTCTTCATACGTTGGAAGGGTTTACGAATATCAGACCTTGTCACATATTCTCGAAGCGGACAAGGGATCGTAAACGTCGATAAAATAAAGGCTACATTTTGTAAAATACTTTCTACTCCTGTAGCTTTCCCATTAACATTACTTAAAGCCGTTACTTGATGTGTCATTCTATCAACCTTTCTTCGTTCATACCGATCTGTTTGTTCTTTGGAAAAAGAGCACTTTGTTATTTATGCGAACTAATCATCATTTATGATTGGTTAGTTTTTATGTACCCAAAGTTATTTTTATTCAAACAAGTTGATAGTTTGACATGCAAGCTTAGCGAATAATGGCATAATAAATGACATACAACCAGCTAAAGCAGCCATGGATGATTGCCCAAATAATAGAATGATTGACACTCCATGAAATCGTAATCGCCAAAACCGAACCAAAGCCAATACCATTTTTAACGACCGTTTTATGCTCCACTTTTTTCACCCTCTTTACTCTTTTCACCCCTCCATCTTGCCACCTCAACGCTTTTCCCTCCTAACGTGATCTTTTGTTTATGCACAAGCAAACAAGGGCAACCTACAAGAAAAGGATGTGATAGGGTGACCATCTCCATGCTGGCTGTCCTTATTGTAATACCGTGCTTCATGGTTTATCTTCAGCAAAAATGGACTAGCTTTCGCCATCCTCTCAACATTTTAGCGGTTATTGCCGCTACCTCTATTACGCAAATTATTCTTGAGGATGCGTTCTTTATGACAACAATTCACGCTGTTTTCTTACACCCCATTTTCCTCATCACAGGTGCTTATCTCGGGTTATATGTTATTTATCAACTAATCAATTTTACAATTCAAGAAAGAGTGAGACCCTAACTTTTAGTAGAAATCGCAATAAACGTGCCAAGACCGTGTTGTTTCATGATAGAAAAAATAAAAATTGCCGTTATCCACAATGTTCAGCTGTGCCTTGGCATCTGAGGCAATTTGAAGGACAAATGGAGAACCCTCTCCAAAATCAATGCCACTTTGGCAAAAGGTTGGGTAGCCACCGATTTTATGAAGCGGATACAGTTCTTCCACGATATCATCAAAATAATCCAGCGTTCCTTCCTGCTCCAAGGTCAAAATCTTCTCCTCCAATTGAGCAGGCATACCCCCACCATCCCATAGTGGATAGTCATTCGTGATAAGCTTTGGCATTAGCGGGAAGGCTCGTAGTTGATCATGCTGCCATTCACGTTTTACCAAGCCTTCCAATGTTGTGTACGCTCTAATATCAAAATAAGGACGAAGATCATCCTCATTTAAATGGTCGTATACGTGGTCATGGACAAATATAGTTAGTAATTGAAAGGATTTGAGTGCTGTAGGTACATATGGTAGGTCTTGAAGAAAGAATGTAGCAAGTGGCTGATAGCCGGATGGTTGCTGCTCCTCTGGGAAAGACCAACCTACATACCCTATCCAGCTTTCCATCAAATGATGTGTAGGTCGAACGCCACCCGTTTGAAAAACCGTAGCGGGCCTTGCCAGTTGAGCCCTAATTTCTTCAATTGTCATGTGCTAACTCCTGTTGTCGGCAGCAGCAATCCATTATATGATCATTCACCATACCCACAGCCTGCATAAAGGAATAACAAATGGTACTACCAACAAATTTGAACCCATCCTTCTTCAATTGCTTGCTCATACGATCACTACTATCTGTCGTCACGGGGACTTCTGAAATAGAAGCCCATTCATTGATGATTGGCTTATGATCAACAAATCCCCAAATATAATTAGAGAATGAACCATGTTTTTCTTGAATTTGCAAATATGCCTTGGCATTCGTTACAACGCTCGCTATTTTTAATTTATTGCGCACAATTCGCGTATCTTGCTGTAAGTCCTGCAGCTTGTCCTCTGTATAAAGGATAATTTTTTCCACATCAAATCCATCAAACGCCTCGCGGTAGCCTTCACGCTTTTGTAAAATTGTCCACCAGCTTAGCCCTGCCTGTGCCCCCTCTAAACAAAGCATCTCAAATAAATGCCGATCATCATAGACTGGTACACCCCATTCCTTGTCATGGTATTCCACATACAACGGCTCATCAAGCTTGACCCAATCACATCTTTTCATTTTTTGATCCTCCATTTTTATGTATAGATTACTTAATGGCTGTAATACAGAGCCATCCTTTACTCGATTTTTCCGTAACATAGACTGTTTGAAAACCGGTACGTTCTAATAATTCCTTCATGGTAGCTGGTGTTTGATAAGCTTCCATATGGTAGTTCATTTTGTAAAGCTCTGCGATGATAATCAATTTCCCTCCGCTTTTTAGCACACGCCATACTTCCGTAACGTCCTGCTCTAACGATGGCCAAAAATAATGTGTTTGAAAGGCAGTGATGGCATCAAAAAATTGGTCCTCGTATGGAATACTCGATACACTTGCCTCCTTGACAATAACCGTGCCATTTTTGACTTGTGCTACATTCATTTTAATCGATTCCTTTACGGCTTGTGAGGAGATATCGATACCATAGATTATACCATTTGGATTCAATTTTGATAAAATTTGGAGTGTTTTTCCTCCACCACACCCTATATCCAACACACGATCTCCATCATTAATAGCCCCTTGTCTAATAAACCATGCATTCATACCTCGATGCGTGATATTCATAATCCGTAGCATCCAGGAGCCGATCCATCCATTTGGTGTTTTCGCCTGTTCAATCAACCTTTGTAAGAGTGACATTCATAGGTACCCCCTCTGTAGATCCTGATGTTACAATAAGCATAACATCAAGAGCTCTTATTACTTTGTACGTGCTAAAATTCATTTCGTTTCATTTTTTACCATAAAACAACAAGGAGAGGTTCCAGATGATACAACAAGCGAAACAACAGGACGCGCTAGCAGCAGCTACATTGGCCTTATTGCTTTGGCCGAATCATACGATCGAGGAATTTACAGAAGAAATGGAAAAGCTACTAACGGAAGATAGCGCAGCTATTTTTCTCGCATACGACTATGACAACGCAATTGGATTTGCCCAATGTCAATTACGAACGGATTATGTAGAGGGTACCGATTCTAGTCCAGTTGGCTATCTTGAAGGACTTTTCGTTAAGGAGGGGTATCGACAGCAAGGCTATGCAAGACAACTGGTCGAACGTTGTGAACAGTGGGCCAAGGAGAAAGGCTGTTTAGAATTTGCCAGCGACTGTGAAATGCACAACGAAGAAAGTTTACAGGTCCATCTGCAGCTAGGCTTTACGGAAGCTAATCGTATCATTTGTTTCACGAAAAAATTATAAAATAAAAAAACACAAGTGTCTTACGTGGCACTTGTGTTTTTTACACATTATTTAATTTAGATATGTATTGTTGGAAATAGTTCGTTCGCGCTCTTCTATAATTAATTGAATCATTAATACCAGTTGTTGTTCGATTCGCATATTGTTTAGATGTAAGATATCAGCAATCACATTTTTTTGCTTTTCTGCTAATTCAATCTCCTCTAACAGTAACATAATTTCTTCTTTTGTCAGCCCAAACATCTCATCTCACCCCAATATCTCTCTCAATTTATTATTGTAAAATCATGACACACATTTCGCAATTAACGTATTATTATCTTAACCTATGAACCATTTTTACTAATTATAGGCTAATCCAGGGAAAATAATCAATCTATTCTCCATATTTACTTAATAATTTTTTTACATTAAATATAAATTTTATTATTTTATTCATAACTTACATACGGGACTGTAGCATTTTTCGAATGATATTTCAAAAGATTGCCTTAACTGCTGTAAAGACATCTATACCATTATAAAAACAAACTGTCATTTTGTCGAATCTTAGCACTATTTAGTAAATTTAAAAGGAGATATAATTGCGCAAACATATTCCTATACCCACTTTTTGTGAGAATGAAACTTATACTCATTTATGCATAAAAAAAGTAATTTCAAAATTGAAACTACTTATCTTATGTGTATAATCGGCTTTTAAATTATTTTCTTAATATCATGTTTCAGTATTTCTTTCATCTCCCCATTTAACGACATGCTCTCAATACGAGTGACCTTGGATGCTGTATCCTTCTGCCATGACGCGCAATGCACATGCCCTTGAATAAATAATTGACTATTCTCCTGTACTACAGCTGGTGCTTTAACGGTACTAATATCTGTATGGCACATCTCCATTAATGATTTATTGGACAAGGCTAAAAACGGACGAGCTGCCCCATCCACCGTACAATGTTCAATACGCCCCATCGATTGATCCGACCAAATCATAGCATAGGGACTTTCTTGACCATCTTTAAAATAGCTGTTTGCTACTTCGAAAATAGCATCAATGCAAGTAATCCCATTTCCTATCATTTGTTCAAACGTGCAATGCTGTGTAAACAAACGAGCATTATTAATGTAGACATGGTGACTTGTCAGCTCTCGAATGATGGTATGCTGCATCATAATTTTGGCATGGTCATTACCATAGATGCCACCCGATTGGCCAAATTGAATAGTGGATTGCTGGAGCTGAAGTCCACTGGCATCGACAATAATATGAAATTGCTGATGGTTTTGAATTTGACATTCAACCATCGAAACATCCGCTTCGTCCACAATTGTGACACCAACAGCCATGCCATTTCTCACCTGACATTTGCGAAGCTCCACCTTGCTATTTTCGATGAAAACCTGTGCCTTCACATGTCTAGAAAATTGGCAATCATAAAACTTAGCTTCCGTCTTCTCGCCAAGAAAAACCCCATGACCTTGACCGTCTGAAAATATTGAATCAGATACCATTAACTCACTGCGGTGTACGACCATGTTCGAGTCGAGGTGTTCCTTAATTTCACAGCCATCCATCCTAAAAGTCGTGCTATCAAATAGTTGAACACCTACCCCCTGCCCCTGATGAACGAGGCAATTGGTCATCGAAATCTCACTAGACGCTGCAATCAGTTGTGCCTTTTCATGCCCATGAATTTCACAATCCTCCAGCGTCATCTTGACATGTCGAATCGCAAAAATCCCATGCTTCTTCCCTTCTAGCAACATACAATTAGCCAAGGTAAGCTCACAGTTTTGCGCAATCACCTGTGCCTTCACATGATGCTCAAAGGTCGTGTCAACAAGAATAACACTTGAACCATTCGCCACACGCAAACCGAAATGATTAAGCGGTGTAGCAAGAACAGCACAATTTTTCATCAATAAACTACCATAGCTCACCATAATCTGTGTCCGAATTAACTGCTCCTCAATAATACAGTTTTCTAGCTGTAGATCACCCTTCACATACAGCCCCTGGCCTTGTCGAAACCTTAAATTTCGCATATCCACATGGGTTTGATAGCGAATAAACACGCCACCCTTGATCGTCACATTGCCAACCCCATATAGCGTCAGGCGCTTGCCAATATCCAAGCTCTCCTCATAAATACCATCCCGTATTTCAATCATATCCCCCGGCGCAGCCTCTTCAATGGCCTGCCCGATACTTTGATAACGATGCATAATACTCCGCTTCACCACAAGTACTGCCATTTACACACTCCTCAACAAAAAAATGATCGTACCCTATTTATATACCGAACAGGCTTAAGGTTATTCAATTTTGAGTAAAATTGCTGGAATATGCATGAGTTTACAGTGAAATGTTTGAAGATTTTATGAATGGGTGTGTGTTTAGAAGGTCTCTATAAAAAAACCAACAATGATTCTTTTTCAGATCATTGCTGGTTGCATGAAATTATTTTATTTTTTTCGCTTTACAAAAACAAAGGCAAAAATGGCTGCTATGACTACTAGGATCGCAACCATCCACATCGTGCTTGCTTTGGATGTTGTGTCATCTGTAGCAGTTTGTTGTTCCCTTGGTGTTGCGTCTGCTGACTTTACTTCTTTTGCGTCTTCATTTGCTACTTGTGAGGAGCTGATTTGCACATATTGAAGTGTGGCTGTATTGGTTGGGGCTGCTTCGTGCTCTTGGCTGTCTCCGTGACCATCCGCATGCTCACCATGCCCTTCCTCCTGTCCACCGTCGTGACCATGATGGTGATCGCCAGCTGTTGTAAAGATAGAGCGTTCAAGTTGCTGACCTACCCAGCTTTTGACATCTGTTGAATCAGCATAGATACGAGGATGTCCTGACAGCATATATGTTTTACCGTCAATCGTGATCCCAGTTTCGTCCCCTGTTAAGACATCTTCAATGGTACCAGTTGGACCTTCTGCAAAGCCGCCCATTTGAATGAGCGTATGCCCACCCATGTCAAATGTAAGATGCTCTGTTAAAAACGCAATGTACTCATCTTTCGTCATCGTTGCATCAGGATTTGCTAGCTCTAATTTATGATGAAAAAGTGCTGTATTGATTTCCTTGTACGTAATGTCTCCTTCTAACGAAGACACGTAATCCTCTTGTTGTGCTGCTTGTGCCAGCTCATCCACTGTTGCTCCCTCTAATCCAAAGAAGCCACCTACCCAGCCTGCAAAATCCTTGCGTGATAAGTTGTCTGTTGGGTTTAAGGCCATATCTTTGCCATTGTACCCAAGTAGCCCAATACTATGTAATACCATAATGTCCTGAATATTTTCTGCTGTTTCAGGCACGTCTGTAAATAGTGTACTTTTATCCATCGTATGGGCGTAGGCAACAGGTGCCATGAATAAAGTACTCATGAGTAATAAAAGTAAATATTTTCTCAATATGATTCCACCTTCCAATTCCATAGTATACAGATGAAATGTGATGGAAGTTTGAAATTCAACGTTAATTTTTATAGCTTAAATTGACGAATCAGGGCATTTAATTGTTCGGCCATTTCCGCTAAATGCTCCGCACTATGTTTAATTTCGTCCATGGAGCTTGCGGTTTGTTCAATTGTAGCCGATGTTTCCTGAATACCTGCTGCTGATTGTTCAGAGACGGCAGCAATTTCATCCACCGATTTATTAATCGTGGCAGTATTGTGAACAACCTCTTCTAAGCTAGATGACATGTCATCAATGTTTAACGCAATAGCATCGATTGCGTCTGCAATTCGAGAAAATGTGGTATTCGTTTTAGCAATTTGCGTTGCCCCTTTTTCAACTTCCTCATAGCCTTGCTCTAGCGAGAAAGTTACTGTATGTGATTCTTCCTGAATTTTTCTTACAATAGCTGTAATATCATCTACTGAAAAAGCTACCTGCTCGGCCAATTTTCGAACCTCATCGGCCACCACAGCAAAGCCTTTGCCATGCTCCCCAGCTCTGGCCGCCTCAATCGCTGCGTTCAGTGCTAGTAAATTCGTTTGGGCTGCAATATTTTGAATGATTGCTACAAGTTGAGAGATTTCTTGTGCTTGATTACTTAAACCTTCTACTTGTTTTACCGCACCCTTCACCATATGTTGGATTTCTTCCATTTGCTTTGTGGAAGTCGACATTAAGTCTCTACCTTCTGTTGATAAAGTTTTAACGTTCTGTGAATACTGTTGAACGTCTTTACTGCTGGCATGAACAGTTGATACTTTGCCAATAAAATCGTTCATGGAGGAAGCGACATCTGAAGCATTACTTGCCTGTAGCTCTGTCCCACTCGCAATTTCTGTAACAGTATCAACAATTTGTTCTGTGCCTGTCTTTACCTCTGACGTTGATTGCAATAGCTCCTCACTATGTGCAGCCACATCATGGGAGACCGTTTGAATATGCTTCAATAGACGATTCAAAATATCAGACATCGTATTCGTTGCTTCCATTAGCTGTCCAACCTCATCCTTTGATTGAATTGTTAAAGGAGGGTGACTCAAATCTCCATTTGTTATTCGTCGCATACGCTCGGTTAATGTAATAATGGGTCTCGAAATACCACGAGCACTTAAGAGTTCAATCATCACTGCTAGAAGGACAATAACAATACCTACGATAATAGCGATTAGTTGTTCATTTTCACCAGCGGAAACGATATCGGTGCTTACCTCATTAATGGCTTGCTTCCGTTGCTCTGCTAAGCCTTCATAGCCCTCACGAATAGTCGTTGCTGTCTCATCCATTTTCGTTAAGTTTTCAATGGCGAGTTCGGTATTCCCTTGGTCATATATGGCAAATACTTCTTGTTCAATATAACGATTCCACTCTTTGGCCATCTCCATAAACTTACCGAAATCACCGGTGGTTGTTAAGGCTAATCGTTTTTCCTCATTTTTAGCTTCTCGTGCTACATTGTCACGGAAAATCGTTTTATATTTTTCATTACCAGACAATACATAGCCTCTTGCCGCAGCTATTCTTAAATCGATGGTTTGTGCTTGCTCGTAGTCGATCATTAATAATTGTAATTCATTTTGAACGATTTGTTCTGTTGCATTGTTGCTTTGTGTGATGGCATAGTAATTGTACACAATGTAGCCGATCATGATGGCGATTACCGCACTAAAGGAAAAAACAATGCGTCTACTGATTGTTTTGAACTTCATCTGCAAAAACTCCTTATTTTCCAAATCTATTCCATAAGTAGTAATTTACCACTTAATAAAAAAGATTGGTGTCTTTAGGAATTTTTACTAGATATCCAGATATAACTTCGTCAATATCATGTTTTTTATAGCTACTTTTTTCTTATCTAGGGTGTACTGCATTAATCCCAAGCATTAAACATAACGTCTCCAATCGTTTGGCTATTGAAGTAAGAAATGTATTTCCATTCGGTAGCAGATAAGTGATGCAATGCTTGATCCTTTGAAAGTAATGTATTGAGGGTAGCCGCTTCCAAGCATTTGCGCATGGGAAAATATTTGTGTAGCCCGGCCTTTGAAAGAAAAGTAAAGCTAAGCTCCTCATCATGCATTGCAAAGGCAATATACGGCATGAAGCGATGATGAAGAATTGTCAGCATCTCCCTATCTATTTCTACAACTGCCTGCATATAAACTAAGTGCGGTTGATCAATAAATTCCGATACCTTCACCTGTTTTTCACTCGTAGCTAAATGATACACCATTGACTGAAACATGCGCATATCCTGCTCGATTAAATGCTCTGCATCAAAGCCTGAAATACCTTTCGTTAAACGCACCCAATCACTCCTTTTGATATGTTCCTATAAGGACCTTCTCTTTGTAACCGGAAATCCCCTGCCTAGTCTGCTGATTTTTTTGGATATGGTAGTCAATATGTAAAAAAGGTATACCAAATAGTGTCATCTTATGTACTGCTGTAAGTGTCTGATCATTTACTGCAGCAATTCGAAACTGCTCCTGTAATGGTAGCTTCATCACATAGTCCCCTATCGCCAAAAAAATCCCCGCATCTTCTCCCTGTTGACTTGTTAGGTGTAGCTGACCTTGTTCTTCGTAGGCATACAGGATGCCGACCATTGTTGAAAATGGTAGTGGTAACGCTATATTCATATAGGTTATTTGATTACTTGTGTGCCTCGAATAAATCGCGACAAAAACAGTTTGCTGCTTGATTGTCCGAATCCATGCACGCGGAGATTGACGGCTATCTTGTTCTTCATCGACCTTAACAATTCTTCCCGTCATCTCTATTTGTTGATTGGAAAAAGGCAAATTGAGTTGTTGTAGCAAACGACTCATACCTTGATAAAGAAAGGCAAAAGGCTTAAACCATGTTTTCCACTGGACAGTTGCCAACAAACGATAGCTAGTCGTTTGCTCATAGAAATCAGAAATGACCGGGTGTAGCTTCGTTGTATCTACAAAATCTTGTAGAGCATCAACCAAGCCGGGGTGTGGTTGATGTTCATGACGTAGTTTGCCGCGAATTTGGCTCACCGGAAAATTGAAGGTGCGCTGATTTGTTGCTGGCACAGCGATTGCCCATGCGACTACCCCTATTCCCCCAAAGAAAAGACCATTCATGACACCGTGAAAGCGTAGCATCTCTGGTATTCCGACATAATAAGTCCCGCTTAAACGGCTGTAAACATACAAACAGGAACCTATAATCGTTAGACACAGCGCCCCGTAAGAAATCCGTAGCAATATACCTTGTCCTAGCAGCAGCTTTGTTTTGAACGTCAGGACAAACAAACCATAGATGGCAAGGATATAAAGGACTACGGCTATAATTTCAATGATGATTGAAAAGGTAATGCCAATCGCCACAAGGAGCGGACCAGCCTGCAAAATAAACACAATGACACGATACCAGCTACTATCATGTAAGCGTCCAAAAAGCCCGACAGAAAGGGGTAATAAACAGGCTGAATAATGAAAATGGATGGCTGTTAACCATGTTATTAAGGATGAAAAGCCGGTATTTATATTTGCCGTAAAGGCAAAAAACCAGAAGCCACCCAGAGCAAGATATATTAGCCCCATATCAATTGAAAACTCAGCACAATTGGTGAACCCTCGTTGCAAGAACCGTTTCACGCCCTTTATCGCAATATAAAAGGTATACAGTAAATATAAAAAGGCCAGCGCGATAGCATATAGACCATCTGTCCAAAAATGTAACAGCGTGACGACTAGCATCATCCCGACGATGATAATCTTCCCTACAGATTGAAAGTCAACGACCATCATGACCATTGCAGGTACAAAAATAAGCTGGGCCACTGTCAATAACCATGAATATTGTGGTTGCTCACCAAACGACAAGCAAATCGCCGTTAGGGTAATCCCAAGTAATAAAATAAGGCTACATTGATTGTTGCGTAAATTCACCAGCATACATCATGAGCCTCCCTATTAATGGATTATGGATCGAAACATAAATGGTAAAGATATTTTTCGCTTCATCATAGCCCTCCTCCACAATGACACGACCTTCTAGTAGTTGCGGTATCGGACATTCGAGTTTGGATAAAACAAAGCGCTGCTTGCCTGAGCGAATAACTAATGTTCCCTCTTTCGTCACGGTAAAGTGCAAGTCTGAATAAAAAAGGGCTGGATTACCTAAATAATCTCTAACGATTGTTCGAGTAGGATCAATAGTCATCCTTGCATCAAAATGTCTTGTTTTATGTGGAAAATAAAAGGTACGCTCCCACAACACTTCTAATTCGCCATTTGGCAAAGCATGACAGGTATTGGCGATGGTGAATGGTATTTGCTCCCCTGATTCTGGAAACAAAAATCGAGTGTTCGCTGCTACGGTATAAAATGGACGCAGCCATTTGGCACCTGATTTTATTTGGTACATTACTCCTTGTGCCAAAAATGGCTCATTTACTTGTAATGCATAGCGTTGCTGTAGCATCGGATGAAGTCTAGCAAAATCATCTCCTAATAAAGTCTGATAAATGGTCATACCTATCACCCTCGCTTTCTCTTACAGTTTTTTGCACTCGGTAAATTCTTACTTAAGACAAATCCAATAATGGACAATATCCATAAGGAGAGATTAAAGGTCACGGGATTAAATGGTGCTATGATACTTGTTGGATCGGCAACGATGGCAGTTAGCGTCAATATCGGAAAAAAGATGATTTGTAAGCCAAATAATCGACGCTTTCCTCGTGGATAAAGCCAACACAGACCCAAGAGGATTTCAGCTACGCCTATCCACACGACCATTTGCTCTGCACTTTTCATAAAGGGAGCCGTCATCATAATTTCCTGAGGATGTACAGCTAAAATTTTTGGTACAAGTCCGTGATAGATCCATATAAAACTAAAAAGAACGCTCATCAGCATTGTTAAAAAAAATCGTCTATACTGAGCAGTAGCATTTTCTCCTGTTTCTAGCCATCTTTTTAAAACATCAAAGCTAAGAGCAGTAGCCCATCCTATTAATGGTCGAAAAAATAGATCCACGAAGACGCCAAGCTTGCCATAGCGCGTCACATAATCATACTGCGTTAAAAACGTTAGCCCACAATCATTCGGAATATACTGCCAAAAGCCTTTCCCCTCTGCGATAGGTGAAATTTTTTGTGGTGTACCAAAATGGAGGGAGGATGTTTTCGTGCCATTTTCCTTCTGATGCTCCCCTTTACTTTCTCCCCAGCCACTTACTTGTAAGCCTGGCATGAGCTTCGTTACATAGGTAAAACGCTGTGGTTCCTCTGGGGCTTTTTTAGGTATATATGTAATCGAGGTAAAACGTAAATCCCACTGTTCATGCAATGTCGGGTTTTGCGTATAGGTCCACGCATCCTCTATAGAAGCTTGGATTTCGACTTCAACATAAATAGGCTTCCGCTTCATACGTTCACTCCTTCTCTTTATCAAGCTAATGTTATTATAGCAGTAAATTGATAGTCTACTATAAATTGGGTATGATTCGTACGATGTCAATATTTTTTAAAGAAAAGAAAAAAACTTGAATCGAAATGTCGACTTGCTGAGTCTAATAGTCGAAAAGGAGGCGATTTTCATTACAACAACGCAACATTCACTTGTAGTCCTAGCGCAAAATGGCGATGAACAAGCATTTTATCAGCTGATTGAGCGAGAGCAGCACAAGCTTTATCGTATGGCCTATGTCTACGTACAAAATGAAAACGACGCCGTAGAAGTTTTTCAGCAGACGATTATCCGAGCCTATGAAGGTTTACCGCAATTAAAGGAGTCTCACTATTTTGCCACTTGGCTAACTCGCATTATGATTAATTGCTGTAAAACCTATATTACTAAGAAAAAAACAATGGAGCTTGTCGAACCACATACATTAGAGGATTTGAACAGTACCTCCCCTACATATATCGAGGAAGAGCTGGATTTATGGCAGGCCCTTTGCCAGCTTGAAGAAAAGTATAAAACGGTGTTATTACTACGATTTTATCAAGACTACTCGGTCAAGGATATTGCGGCGATATTGCAATGTCCTGAAGGCACTGTGAAAACACATATTCGCCGTGGTTTACAGGCAATACGACAACAATTAAAGGGGGCATATCTTGATGAATGGGTTCAATCCGTTGAAGGAAGTCATTAATGCGATCCCCATCCCAGAAGGCCGTTTAACAGAGGTCTTACGTGTGGAAGGGATGTCTAAAATTTATCAGCAAAAGCATCATACTGTCGATGCTTTAAAAAATATCCATTGTACGATTTATCAAGGAGAAATGGTGGCGATTATGGGCACTAGCGGCTCTGGTAAAAGTACCCTACTGAATATGATCAGTGCCATTGATGAACCGACAGACGGGGCATTATTTTTATTTGGTAAGGAAGCACGTGATATTTACCAGGAGCCAAAAGCTTCTCAATTCCGTAAAGAAAACATCGGCTTTATCTTCCAATCGTTTCACCTATTAAAAGATTTATCAGTGGAGGATAATATCGCACTCCCGCTCATTTTAAATGATGTTCCGAGTAAAGAGATCAGGGTGCGTGTCCAGCAAATGATGGAAAAATTACATATTGCCGCATGGGCAAAGCATCGACCACATGAGCTCTCGGGTGGACAAAAGCAGCGTGTTGCCATTGCTCGGGCAATTATCGCGAATCCTCCTATTTTATTGGCAGATGAACCTACAGGGGCGTTGGATGTGAACACAACAGATGAAATCTTAGAGCTGCTCGTTGATTTACAAAAAAATAGCCAACAAACGATTTTACTTGTTACGCATGACCCATATGTCGCTACGTATGCCAATCGTGTGCTGTTCTTCCATGATGGAGCTATTGTAGATTCCTACCAAAATCAGCAAAGTGAAGAGGATTTAGATTGTATTTTAACGAAATTCAAGCAAATTACTAGGGGTGATCGATAATGTTTACGATGCGTACCATTGCCCTGAAGCTTTTTCGTGCTGCATGGGCGAATGTTCTAACGAGTATTAGTATTATTACGATCTCGATTTGCCTTTTGATGACAATGAGCGTTTACATTTGGAATGCCAACAGCCAAATGAAGGCAGACATACAAGCACTCTACGGAGATATGGATTTAATGGTCGGCTATAACCCCGATCAACAACAACTGTTAACGACACAGCAAATCGAGGATTTTTCAGCACTCCCAGGCGTCACGCAAATATCCAGCGTATCGATAGCTCAGACAACGGTTGAGCAAGAAAAGAACACCACTTTTTATACGGTTGGCGTTGAAAATGACGACTTAGTCAAAAGTCGCTACCAGTTTGCCGTAAATCTTGGTCTGAACGATGCCGTACTTTCTGAAAATGTTGCGCGTATTTTCAAGAAGAGCGTTGGGGACTCCATTGAAATTCAATCGAAAAATTTTGTGGTCCAAGAAATTTTACCAACGATGAAGGGCACTGATAGCCCAAATATTATTTTGCTGCCAAATACTATTGTAAAAACTTGGATGAACAATAGTCAGCCGCAAACTGTTGGAATGTTTGCCCTTATTAAAACAAAAGATGACCTTGCTAAGGCAATTGGTACAGAGTTGAAGCAACTTGATACAACATTGCGGGTTGATATCATGAGTGATGATGATCTGTTTAAACAAAATTTTCAGAGCCTAATGGTTTTTATGGTTGTGCTATCCGTCTTTATTTTACTTATTTCAAGCGTCTTGTTGCTGTCCACATTCCAGCTATTATTCTATAAAATCAAGGAACAGCTGATGATTTTGCGCGCGCTCGGGGCATCTGTGAAACAAGTTAGGCGTATTGTTAAGCTCCAATTATCACTGATTATTAGCTTTGGCGTTTTGCTGGGGACAACGATGAGCTTACTCGTGATTAAAATCTGGCTACCACAATTAATTCACGTCTTACATTTACCGGAGGCAAGAACAGAGCTTCCGATTGTATTTGTCCTATTAATTGCAGTTGTAAGCTTCTTCATCCTGCAGATCATGACACAATGGCAGGTAGCTAAAAGTTCCAGATTACTGCCATTACAAATCGCCACAGACAACGAAGATTTGGGACTTCAATGGACAAAGTGGAAAACGATTATGGTCAGTGTTTTAGCTGTGATTGCTAGTTTATTGTTACTACAAGCCAATTTAACTGGAACAGGAAGCAATCAAGGTGCTTTATTTATTTTAATGGGTACGCTACTTGTTTGTGGGATAATCCTTTTAGTAATCCCTTACCTGTTTACCGCTGTTCTCCAAATGGCCCTAAAGCCTATTCGGAAGGTACTTGGCAAGGAAGCCTTTTTAGCCTGTCAGCAGCTCATGCCACAAGTGCGCAAAAATATGCCGATTGTGCTCAGTATTATAGGCTTAATGGTCATTTTAACTTTCGGCAGTTCGTTAATGAAAACCTTGCAGCACAATGACCTTGCCTTCACAGAAACACAATACGAAACAGCAGTCAAAATTCATAACGAATTAAACGATCCCTCTCTTACACCAGCAGTTATAGAGGAAATGGAAGCATTGCCTAGCGTGCAATATGCCTATGCACAAAGTAATAATGCATACATTGCCCTGAAGCTCGGTCAAGAGTGGCTACCAGAAAACTATACAACGATTGATATAAAGAAATATGTACAAATAGAAAAGCTACCAAAAATCGAGGGCAATTTGCAGGATGGTCTCCTCGTAACAAAGAGCTTTGCCCAACGTCACAAGCTAATGCTTGGCGATCATGTCACGGTTGGAACCTATAATTTTGAGGCACAGCAGGATATGCCTACAGGTGAATTACAGATCATCGGAATTGTCGATGCACCTATTCACCATGCTGATTTAATCGTTGATTGGTCATCGTTCCTTACAACTCAAGATCAAACAATCATCGAAGACATCATGGTTGAAACTGCTCATCCGCAACAAACCATAGCGGACCTCGCCTTTTTAGAAGAACGCTGGCCTGCCTTAAAATTTACGGACAAAGCAACGATGATTGAGCAATCCAACGAAATGTTCATGCAACGCTGGAGCCTATTTGTAGGCGTCTTTATTATTTTAATTGTCGCTACCTGCCTCGGCGTGATTCAAACACTGCTTCATACCATTTATTCAAAACGTGGAGATTATGCGATTCAACGACTCATTGGCTTATCACCCAACGGATTAATGAAGCTCATCTTGACACAAGTCCTATCATTCTTGCTATATGGTCTAACTATTGGCACGTTTATAGGCTTAATTCTAACAAGAATGCTAGCCTTTATCGACGACGGCTCCCCGATGTCCTATGACCTCTTAACAATAGGCATCACCAGCATCACTCTATTAAGTGCCACACTCATAGTGTTTGCTCTACAAGGCTATTGGATTAGCCGCCAAAAACTAGCCAATGAAATAGTAGACATATAAGAAACAACAGCCCCCTCTTTAATTTGAGGAGGCTGTTGTTCGCTTTGGAGCGGAGGTGGCCACGGGTTGAGCGGTTTTACTCTACTTGCGAGCGGAGTGACCATGGATTGAGCGGTTTCAGTCCACTTTGGAGCGGCTTTACTCTACTTTCGAGCGGAAATGACCCCGGATTGAGCGCTTTCCGTCCACTTTCGAGCGGTTTTACTCTCCTTTCGAGCGGTGTTGACCATAGATTGAGCGCTTTCCGTCCACTTTGGAGCGGATTCTCCACTGGATTGAGCGCTTTCCGTCCACTTTGGAGCGGATTCTCCACTAGATTGAGCGCTTTCCGTCCACTTTGGAGCGGATTCTCCACTAGATTGAGCGCTTTCCGTCCACTTTGGAGCGGTTTTACTCTCGGATGGAGCCCTTTTACTCCACTTTGGAGCGGGTTCTCCACTGGATTGAGCGCTTTTACTTCACTTTCAAGCGGAGTGACCCGGGATTGAGCGCTTTTACTCCACTTTCGAGCGGTTTTACTCTCGGATGGAGCCCTTTTACTCCACTTTGGAGCGGATTCTCCACTGGATTGAGCGGCTTTACTCTACTTTCGAGCGGAAATGACCCGGGATTGAGCGCTTTCAGTCCACTTTTGAGCGGCGTTGCACCTTCTTTGATCACTTTTACTCACTCTCGAGCGACATTTTCTTCATATATTGAGCGTCCTCTCTCACTGTGGCATTTTCATCTCCAAATCGAACGCATTCTCCCATAAAAAAATGCACTCCAGAGTATCTTTGGAGTGCAAAACAATCTATTATCCTAATAATTCTTGATATTCAGGATGTTTTTCGAATTCGGCTTTGGCGAAAGGACATAGAGGGATGACTTGTAAGTTTTCTTTTTTCGCATAGTCGACTGCGGCTTTGACTAATTGCTGGCCGACATTTTGTCCTCTTAGATGTTCGGAAACATGTGTATGATCGAGAATGATTCGACTCTCTCCGACACGCACAAAATGAACCTCTGCTTCGCTATCTTCTTCGTTCCCAATATAGAATGATTGGCTACCTTGTTTAATTTCCAAAACGTGTTCTCCCTCTTTTCGTTTATATTTTAGTGCACCGCTTGGACAGCGATTGATAACTTCTTCTACTTTTGCGACTTCTGCTTGATCTGCTTTGATCCAAGGTTTCGCTTTGACATTGAATACCTCTGGTAAGCCTTTTACACATTCAGCTGCATGCTGACACATATCTTTATCAAAATAAACAGTTATTTTTTCTCCTTCATATGCACGATACCCCATATGTATGCCCCCTCGTTTTATCTTCTTAGTTGCAACTCTATTATAATCTATTTGTAAAGTGCATAACTATCTCTTTTTTTAGCTGTATATAATGCTTGAATCAAAGTTTTCACATTATCTTCGTCTTTCGGAAAAGTAGAAATCCTAATATTTGTAATAACTCACCATTCATAGTGGCTAATTGGATAAGACTCTTTCAATTTAACATGGAGTCGCAATAATCATAGCCAATTGTAAAAATGGTATTATTCGTATTGTTCAAAACTAGTTCCAGCAGCTGCCCATCCATCTCTACCATATACTTGTTAGTCAATCGGTGTTAATTTCTCTTCAATTTCACGTCGGCGGCCTTCCAAAAATGGTGGTAAATCTAAGTCTTTGCCCAAATCTTCAACAGTCGTATCCACTGTAAAGCCTGGTCCATCTGTTGCAAGTTCAAATATAATTCCGTGTGATTCCTTCATATAAATACTAGAGAAATAATAGCGATCCGCTTTTTTTATGATGCTAAAGCCAAAATCTTTAATTTTTTGTTCCCATTGGTCTAGCTCTTCCTTATTTTTCACACGAATGGCTAAATGGTGAACACTTCCTCTTCCAGGCTTTTCTTTAGGACCATCCTGTTCTACGACGACAATTTGACCTTGTAATTGACCTTCTTCAGCCTGAAAAACAGCTTGGGATGTTGATCGTGTTAGCTCTGTATAGCCAAACAGTTGGACCAAAGTTTGTTCAGCCTCTGCTAATGAGCTAACTGTTAATTCCACTGGCCCCATTCCTAAAATTTGATGCGCCATCTCAACAGGTGAATCTCCCCACTTTGTCCATTCTTGTGGAATTTGCTTATCTTGATTATTTAAAAATACAAGGCGTAGACCATCCGGATCTTCAAAGTGAATCGCGTCCGTTTCACCGTATTTTGTTAAGCCACTGTGCTCAATCGCAAATTCATTTAAGCGATTTTCCCAATAGAGTAAGCTATCGTAAGAAGGAACAAGTAAACCAATTCTCGTAATGGCATCTGTCCCACGATGTGTACGACCTGCGTGCGATAATTCAAAAAATGTGAGGCCTGTCCCTGGGCTACCTGTTAAATCACCGTAAAATAGATGATACATACTTGGGTCGTCTTGATTGACGGTCTTCTTCACTCGACGAAGCCCTAAAATTTGATGATAAAATTGATGATTTTCCTGTGCATTTTTTGTAATCATTGAGATATGATGGTGTCCTGTGATTGTTAGCATGTAAAATCTCTCCCTGTACTTCATGTTGATTCCCTATAGGGTTTGTCAAAACGTCAAAACCATTCTTGTTATTTACCTCGAATTCGAGATATACTTTAAAATTATCTCGAATTAAAATATCTTTAATTCGAGATAATAATATCATGATTTTGAGTGGTAGTCAATACTCTCTATTGGGTAAGATCCCCATTATTCAACCGTAAAAATTCCATCATTTCCTTCATAATGTCCTCTTGGTCTCGACCTAAAGTCATTAAATGTTTGGAGTTTGCAAAGCCCTTTAGTTTCTTTTTAGAGGAATGGACTTGCTGATAAATTGTTTCAGCGCTTTGGGCGTATACATCTTCATCTCGTTCACCATAGAAGATAGCGATTGGGATTGTAATTTTATTGAGATGTAGCATTGTATCTTTGATAAAATGTTGGAATGCAATAAAAGAATCTAACGGCATGTTCGTAAATGGCTCGATTTCGTTAGAAATTTGAAGTGCTGATTTGCCCTCTATATTTTTATAATTATAAGCATAGTCCATGATTCTTTGCTTTAGTTGTTCGGGTTCCTTCTCAACCGGTACAGATAAAACGATGATTTGTTCGAGCTGTTCTAATTGTGCAAGCTTCAACGTGAAAATACCTCCAATGGAGATACCGATAACAGAAATCTTTTGATAGCCTTCATCGAGTAAAAACTGATAGGCATTCATGACATCTTGCCACCAGTCGTTTACATTATATTGTAATAATTGTTCTGGTGCATTGCCATGTCCACGGTATAGCGGGGCATAGCATGTATAACCCTCTTCATGTAGCTTAGCAGCAACCTTCTTCATATCTCTTGTATGACTTGTAAAGGAATGTAATAGCAATAGGGCATGCTCATTTCCTTGTAAGTAAATTTCTTTAGCTGGAAGTATGTTTACCATAGTCTAAGCACCTTTCCTTGATCGATTAAAAATATTGAATGACATGTCTCACCTTTTTGATTTGTCCTTGCAGCAAATTATATTATCTCGAATTCGAGATAATTGTAGCATCGCGTTGCACATACGTCAATTAATAAAGGAGGTGACGACCACTCATTTATTGGTACTTTCTTTCCCCACTGAACAGGCAAATGAAACCAGCCTGAAAGCTGATCTCATTTGCATTTATGCCCCAACAAACAACACAGCCTGTCCAATGGCAATGAAGAAGGCTTCATGCTGAATCGGACTACTGTCTTCCACCTGCAACGTGATGTCAAAATGAGTGTCACAGAAAGTAGCTTGCCAGCGTGCAATGGGCTGCTCATTCACAGTAAAAACAGACCAGTCCTCCATTTCTTTGCTGAGCTTGATTTGTTGTTCTCCATCCGTAATTAGAAGATCAGGTATCATGATTTGCCAGCCATCGTATGCAATCATATAGTCTTTTCCTGTTACTAAATCCTTGCCTCGAAAATGCACACGACCACGTCGAGATACTTTTTTACATGTAAAAAGAGGCTGCTCCTTTGTATCATGGACATCAAAACGGACAAAATAACGATAGTCCATTGTTCGATCAAAGGCCTTCTTTAGCGCATTGGTATACACACGTTGCACAGTGGACGACACCTCTCCCGCTTCATTGAAAATGTTAATGACCTCTGTTGATTCGATGGCTGCTGGTTGCTTGTATGTATAAGTTTTCACTACGTTCGCTCCTTCAACAATTGCTTTCTTAAAGCTACCATACAATCAGCATCAAATACAATTGACCTTTGACACAAAAAAGTAGACTACTTCATAAAGTAGCCTACGAACTGTTTATTTATCTAGTTTAAACGTAATGTCTCCAACGCCTAATTCTGAATTGATTTCTAGCACGACATTCGATTTATCATAGGCGTCATTGACATAAACACCATTACCCTTGGACACAAGACCTTCCACATTTGAAGAACCAATGCCCTTTTCTGTTGTTAATTTGACTCCAACCTTTGAAGGTAAAATAACAGTTGTTTGACCTACTCCCGTTTCAATGTTTGTGGTAAAGCTTTTTTTCCAATCGCCACCTAAATTCACTGTCAGATCCCCGACACCTGCTTCAATATCTAATTGTTCAAGCTGGAGCCCCTGTAAGTCGAGATTAGCAATGGCTGCACCTGTTTCCACAGATAAATCCATTGGAATATCGTCATTTAGCTGAATCGCCCATGTGTTCTTAATTTTAGAAAGACCTAGCTTTGTAGAGCCTTTATGCTTGATTTCGATTTCCCCTGTATCACCATGTTTATCATAGCTTACGTGAGGGGCAAGCTTTTTAATATTATAGTCAGCCTTGCCTTCAACCCATTCCTTGGCGCCACTTGATACATTCATTTCACCAACACCTAATTCGATGTCTACCTCTAATGCTTTCGCTTTATCCTTTTCCACCAAAATCGTTTCCTCACGCATTTTGCTTGGAAAAACGGAAAAGCACCCTGATAATAGCAATGCAGATGTGCCCATCACGACACCTAACCCAACTAATTTTTTCAACATTATTTCCTCCCGCTATATAATCTGCCAATAATTTCATTATATAGGAGTAAATAATTTAAAATACGACCTTACGCTTGAAATTTTCCTACGACCTGAGACTTAGAAACTGCTATGGATAAGGGATGGCGCGCCCCTCCAGCAAAGCTTTCAAATTAGCGAGTGAGGCATCATAGCCTGGTGAATTGAAGCTAACGTTAGTGCCACTGTGTTGTTTTGCTAACGTAATGGCTATTAACGTTTCAGGAACCTCTAAGTAAAATGAAAATGTCTCATTCTTTTTTACCTGTTGAATGGTTAGCTCCATAGGTAGTTGTTCAGATAATTGGTTATGGGCATTCGGCATTAACGTAAACGTCATCTTCTCCCCCGCTGCCAATTTTGGGATGTCCCATGTCGAGCCTGGCGCATACCATTTGGAGAGGGATTGCTCCTCTGTAATGGCCTGCCAGACGTCATCAATCCCCGCATTAATCCAAATTGAACTTGTCATTCCAACACCCTCCAATTTCTATTTTCCATTATTTTACCGAATTTTCAGGTGTAAGACTACTGTTGGTTGTTCTATATAAATTAAACGCTCCAATGATGACCATCACCGCTATTAAATCCATGGCCAGTTGATGACTGGAGAAAAGGGCAACCAATAACCCATAGCATGTTGGTGCTAAGACAATAAAGAATTGATTGATCGTTAGCGCCGTGCTAACAGTCAGTCCTACTGATTGAGAATCTGATTGCTCTGTTACACAAGCGATATATAAGGAATACCAGCCAAGAGCAAAAAATCCAAGGATCGAACAAAAGATGATCATCAAGCTCTTCGCAGACATGACAAAAGGCAGACAGCCTATCATAATAAAGGTGGCTACCATGACGAGCACTAATAATGATTCACGTTTTTGAGAGAAATAACAGTCACTTATCCACGCAAGCACAATTCTTCCTACCATTCCACCAAGCAAAATGATACTTAAATACTTTCCAGCCTCCGTTAATGAATAACCACCTTCTTGATGCAAATAGCTCATCAAATGGGCAATGATCACCATTTGTAAGGACATCATGACAATGCCTACAAAATAAATAGGATAGAGCGCGCGATTGTTCTTAATGGCATGCACCTTCTCTTTAAAGGTGACAGGATTTGCTGCAACGGTTACACGCTGTTTAGGTTCCTGATACAGCAGTAAAAATAACAGTCCTCCCGCAATTGCTACCAAGCCCTGTGTTATATGCACAGAGGTTAGGTGGATGTGTTGGTACAGATAGGTTAGAATGCTTGAGGCCAACGCACCGCCGATTGGAATTCCTGTCTGACGAATACCGATAGCAAGCCCTCGATGCTTATCTGGAAACCACTTGACGATAGCTGAACTACCACCAGTTTGTGCACTGCCATACCAAATCCCAACAACTATTAATACGAGTAGCAATGTCGTATAATGGTGCACAGGAATTAATAATAAGCTAAAAAGTCCAAGTAAAATGGAGCCCCATCCGATTAGTTGTTTTTCTCCTTTTTTATCCATGAAATAGCCGAATACAAGCATGGAGAAAATCGGCCCTATATTAACAGCTGAGACAATCAGACCAGTTTGAAATGAAGATAGACCCCATTCTATTTGATAAAACGAAGCAACGGGCCCCATGCCGTATGTGACAAAGGTTGCTGCTGTCTGCGAAAGTGTAGCCACAAGCAAAATAATCCATTTATAATATGTATGCATATGTTCCCCTCCATAAGTGCTATACTGCTTTATTTGTGCAGTATAATGTTCGTTATCTAGAGTTTACGTTGACCGATCCACTACGTAAAATGGAGGAAAATGATAGCGACTATCAAAAAATTTAATAGGTGTGTGACAAACAACATGAACATTGAAGAAATCGCCTTAAAAATGGAGCTTTTAGAAAGGCAAAACTTGAGTAAATCCGCTGAAATCACCAATTATACACAATCAGCCCTCACATCCAAGGTTAAAAAAATGGAAAGTGAGATTGGACAAGAGGTTTTTAAACGAACGCCCCAAGGCTTAAAGCTAACGGAGGTAGGCGATCACTACTTACAATTTCTAAAAAAGGTCGCTCACGACTATGAGGAATTTTTACATAGGATTGGATCGACTCAAACGAGTATCCATTTTGGTACTTCTCATACAACCATTAAAATATATGGGGCAGCGATTATGAATGCGCTCCAAACGAGTCATAGTCCGATTGATGTGGATTTCACAGTAGAGTCTAGTACATCGTTAAATCATAGAGTACACCATGCCGAGCTGGATTGTGCCTTGACCAGCAATCCACTGAAGCACTATGCCGATTTGCACTATGATTTGATCGCTACTGAAACATTTGAAGTAATCTCAAGCCCTACTCATGTTATTGATTTTGAACAGCGAACGCCTGTTACCTTACTCGTGCTAAGTAAAGGGTGTATGTATTCGAAGGCATTAGCACAGTGGCTTACAAACAAGCAAATACCCTTTACGATGAAAGAAATAAAATCCGTGAGTAGCATTCTTGATTTTCTTGAAATCGAGCATACGTTGGCGGTGTTAAACACAAAATTACTCGCACTCTATCCTTGCCCTGATTTGCATCATTATCACTTGGACAATCTTCACAATGTCATTGAAACCGTCTTTATTTATAAAAAAAACGACAGTAAGCTAGCCCCTATTATGCAATTAAAACAGGTGATTGAGTCATTGCTTGAGAGGAACTAACGTTGAGCCTTATTTTGTGCTACTATTCTAAAAAAATATATTATTCATGCTGTGACTGCTCTATAATAGGTTTGTCTTTATTATTCTAGTAAAAGCATAGGAGTACATCATGTTTTATTACATCTCGTTGTTTTTTGCAGTATTTGCGTTATCGACCTCAGCTATTTTTGTTAAATTAGCTGATGCACCCCCTGCCATTACGGCCTTTTATCGACTATTCTTTGCGATGCTCGTGTTACTTCCCTTTTTATTAGCGCAAAAGGGCTTGCGTCAGGAACTTACGAGCCTCTCCAAAAAGCAGTGGGGGCTTGGCATTCTATCAGGTTTATTTTTATCGTGCCATTATGTCTTATGGTTTGAATCATTGAACTACACATCCGTGGCAAGTTCAACGGTTATTGTGACATTACAGCCATTATTCTCTTTAGTAGGAAGCTATTTTTTATTTAAGGAGCGTTTTTCAAAAGGGGCCATTGTTGGCTGTTTCGTTGCCATCATCGGCTGTTTCATTATCGGCTGGCAGGATTTCCAAATTAGTGGACAAGCCCTCTATGGCGATATTCTGGCCTTTATTGCAGCGGGCATTATTACCGCCTACTTTTTTATTGGGCAATCTGTGCGCAAAGATTTATCACTCATTCCCTATTCAGTTATCGGCTATGGCAGTAGCTCCATTTTCTTAGCCATTTATGCACTCTTTATGAAGGAATCGTTTTTCGATTATTCAGCTTCGACATGGTGGGCCCTTGTAGGATTAGCCGTCATTGCCACGATTTTCGGCCAAACTATTTTTAATTGGCTATTAAAATGGTTAAGTACCACGGTCATCTCCATGAGTATTTTAGGAGAAACGATTGGCACATGTATACTAGCCTATTTCATATTAGATGAGATGATTTCGGTGCAACAAGGTGTTGGTATTCTAGTCATTTTACTAGGCCTCGCCCTCTTTTTATTGCAACAACGTAAATCAGCTTAAATGGAAAAACAACGGCGAAGGCTGCCGTTGTTTTTTATTCGTGTGTGAAGCGGAAGGTAGTACCATCCTTGTTTGATTGTAAGAATGCTTCAATATGTAACGTCTTGGCAATATCTTGAATGATTTTCAGTCCAAGTCCGTCATGCGCATCGTTAGGCGTAAAGCCGATGCCATCATCAGACATGATGACTTGCCCATCTTTTATAATTACCTCTAGCTTGGATGCTTGAGCATGCTTTAACGTATTTTGAAAAACATTATCAAATAAACGCTGGAGCCATAATTCATTGCTTATCCAGATTACATGCGCATCTTCAGGATGAAAATGAAGGGCAATATTTTGCATGCGATATAAATAACGCCATTTCTTTATCATCGTTGTTAATAGCTGTGCAAGCTGTACTTCTTCCTGCATAACATAGGCATTTTCGCTTGTGTCAAAGGACTGAAGCTGAAATTCATTCGTTAAATTTGTTATATAGTGAATTTGTTCAGTTAACGATTCCACCAATTTAGGCTGCTCCTGCAATTGATCTTCTAGATAAAACAATTGCAAACGAATAGCTGTTAGTGGTGTATGGATGTCATGTCGTAATTTTTGTAGTAGCTCTTTTTGCAGCTCCTGCTGTTGTGCTAGCTCTAATTCTCGGTATGTTGTACGCTCAATTAGGAGATTAACTGATTGAATCAGCTGGCCGATCTCATCTTCACTTGTGACAGCTAACGTTTCTGGAATGCGCTCATTACTTGCCAGCTCCCGGATTGTGTTGTTGAGCATGGTGATTTTTTTCAGTAAGGAATGTATCGATGTTGAAAACAACAAAGCTAATAAGGCAAAAGAAATGACAAACGCAAATAGCATAAGCGGATAGGCAAATGACTCATGAAAGGGAGTCCCATCATTTTTCATTTTAAAAGCTTTATCGTAAAGAATAGACATTGTCACACTAATACCTAGTATCACCAACGGTACACTTACAATTGCTAAAAATAATAAAGTACGGTATTTGTTTTTTAAGGTCATTTTTTGATGTAGGTATTCAGCCGATACCCTTCCCCATAAATATTTTGTAAGATAGTACCTGCTGGATCGTGTAGCTTTGTTCGTATTTTTTTAATATGGACATTGAGAAGATTATGATTGCGTTCATCTAGTGGCCACAAATAGTCGAAAAAATGGTCCTTTGTTAATACTCTATCGCGGTGATCAAATAAATAAAAGAAAATTTTGCGCTCAATTGCTGTCAAGGCGATCTCCTCATGGAGACTCTGATAAAACACTTTCCGCCGTTCCCCATCAATAAATAAATGCTGAATATGTGTAAATGTACCATAATGCTGAGTCAGCATTTTTTTCATCCTTAGCAAAAGCTCTCTTGGGTCAAACGGCTTTGTCATATAATCCTCTCCAACCGTTAAGCCCTCTAGCTTACTTTCAATATCATTCCGTGCCGAGAGAAAAATGATAGGAATGTTTAAGCCTAATCGTTTAATAGTTTTGCTTATTTGATAGCCATCCTCTCCTGGCAGCATAATATCCATAATGACTAAATCTACTTGCTGAATCAGCGCCATTACATCTTTGCCATCTGTTTTCCAGACAGCTTCATAGCCCTCACGCTGCACTATTTTTTGTAGTAAATCACCAATCATCGCATCGTCTTCCACAATTAAAATCCTAAATCCTTGCATCTTATCGACCTTTCCTGTTAGCATTCGTTGTCATAAATTCCATCGTTAGTTGATAGATTTCATCAGGCTGATAAAGATAAATGCTATGTGTACCACTTACCTCTTTTACCTCTGCATGAGTGAATTGCTTCGCAAAATCAGTATAATCCTGCCTATTTTGCTTCGTATATATTGAATCTTTCTTTTCTTCCGCAATGGCATCAATTAGTAATACCGGCGTATTTTTCGGCTTTGGAAGCTGTTCTGATTGTAAACTATTTTCATAGACCTGTAACAGCTCATTTTTCATAGCTTCATTAAAAAATTGCTTAAAGGACAATGCCTGATATATTTTCTTTTCCTCGGCAGTTAAAAAAGACATGTTCAGCACTTGTGGATTATACACCTGTGAGGGCATAAGTCGATGGAAGCCAATTTTAGTGGCTAGGTGCATGCCCTTTATCATCCATCTATCGACAGTCCCCATTTGATGCTTGATATATTGACTAGGTAAGCTAATATCAAGTGCGATGATGCCCTTTACTTCCTCTGGATATTTTTGTGCCCAGTAAATAGCTTCAAGCCCAGAGATCGAATGAGGGACGAGTGTATAAGGAGGCTGAAGACCACTTTGCAGGAGGGCTTCTCTTGTTTGCGCTAGAATCGTATCAATGTCTCTTTCATCATGGGCTATATCGCTATAGCCATACCCTGCACGATCCACAACAGCAATTTGATTGTGCTGTGAAAACTTGCGATAAAGCCCTTTGAATTCATAAACAGGTGCTGCAATGCCTGATCCAGCCATAAAGACATACGTATCCTCGCCTGAACCCTCCTGATAAACATGGATGTTTTGCCCATCGACGTTCACTAGTGTGCCGTTAGGTTGTAATATGGCAGATTCCTTCTGTACTAAAGTATAGTGGTAAATGCATACGATCGCGATGCCAAGCACGAGCAATGCCCCAAAGTAAACAAACCATTTCTTTACTTTCTTTTTCATACGCTTCTCCTTTCCGTTGATACTTGCAAGGATACACGTTAAAAATAAATTTCTAATTAATTTTTGCGGGAAATCCGTAAAAAAACTCAACCCTTTGGCACTTCTTCACCAAATGATTGAGCTGTTATTTTTACTTTTCGATTAATTGGATCGTAGTTGCAGTACCCTGCGCTGGGTATGACTCAAGATAAGTACCAGTAGTCCAAATGGCTACTCGATCACCAATGGTAAAATCACTCGTATCTGAATAAGACACAATAAAAGCATTTGGCATGGCCAATTCTAAAATTTCGCGTTTACTTAATGCAAGGTCTTTTTCCGCAACATTCCAAACAACTGTAATAGACTTCTCTGTTTTGTCGATTATAATTCCTTCTATATCTGCAACCCTTTCCCTATCATTTGATGATGCTTCATCTACTATATTAGGTTCATTATTTTTCCCTGCACAACCCCATAAACTTAAGGATAAGAATAACAAAAGGATCATAGAACTTAGTTTACGCAAATGAATTTCACCCGCTTTCTACTCTCTATCCTTTTAGACGTACTCAATTTAGTATCGTTACACATATTGATACAAAAAAGCTGCCTACATAGTGATAGGCAGCTTTCTTTGTGCTAGGCTTCTGGATAGGTTTTTCGTAAAAAAGCGATGGATTGTTGTATGAGTGCTTTTAAGATAGCTTCATCCACGTCAGCAAGTTTATTAATATAAACACAGGCTTTTCCCGTTGTATGCTTACCAAATTGCTGCAATAGCTGCTCTCGCTCAGAATCACCTGGAGCAAAATATAGACTAATTTTTGCTTTGCGAGGAGAGTATCCAACAAGTGGTGCATCGCCTTCATGGCCTGTTTGATATTTGTAGTGATAATGACCAAACCCGATAATACTCGGTCCCCACATTTTAGCATCGTAGCCTGTGACCTCTGTAAAAATATCTAATAGTCGAAAGGCATCCTCCCGCTTTTTCGGGTGGTCTACACTCTCGATAAATTCAATGACACTTGCATCCGTTTCTTTCGTCTTTAATTCGTACATCCTAATCCCTCGCTTTCAGAAAGAATATCTCTATTATTCCCTATTCTACCTGCTCTAACAATAGCTTTTGCTGTAGATGACGATAAATCCCCTGTTGTTGCATGAGCTCATGGTGACTGCCTTGCTCGACAATTTCACCCTGCTGAATTACGAGTATTTGATCCGCATTCTCGATTGTTTTTAAACGGTGCGCTATAACAAAGCTTGTGCGGCCCCGCATTAAATGCTGTAAGCCCTTTTGAATATCGACCTCCGTTTGTGTATCCACACTCGATGTCGCTTCATCCAAAATTAAAATATCAGCATTTTCTAAAATAGCCCGAGCGATCGCAATTAACTGTCGTTGTCCCTGACTTAAATTAGCACCGCCTGCCTGGACTGGAGTATCGTACTGTGCTGGTAAATATTTAATAAAATGATGGGCATTGGCGATTTTCGCCGCTTCGACGACTTCTTCATCTGTCGCATCGAGCTTCCCAAAGCGAATGTTTTCTCGGATGGTGCCGGAGAACAAATATGTGTCCTGTAAGACGACACCGACTCTTTGACGAATGCCCGCCATTTGATAGTGCTCGATATTGTGCCCATCAATCAGAATTTCACCTTGATCCACGTCATAAAAACGCGTCAGTAAGTTGATAATCGTTGTTTTTCCAGAGCCTGTTGGACCAACAAGCGCGATCGTCTCCCCTGCCTTCGCATGGAAGTGAATGTTTTTTAGAACAGGCTTATCTGGCACGTAGCTAAATGACACTTGCTTGAAAACAACATCTCCTTTTAACGACGACGCCTCGATAGCATTTGGTACATCACTTACTTCTGATGGTTCATCCATAATCTCAAAGACACGCTCTGCTCCAGCAATGGCAGATTGAAAAGTATTTAATAGATTGGATAACTGATTCAGCGGACGGAAAAATTGCCTTGTATAAGTAACAAACGCTGCAATGATGCCAACCGTCACAACACCTTTTACAGCTAAGAAGGCTCCTGTTCCAATGACGACAGCTAAGCCTAAATTATTCATAAAGTTATTAATAGGTCCAAGTAAGCCCGAGGTAATTTCTGCTCGCTGGGCTGAGTTTCGTAGGTTTTCATTTTGCTGATGGAAGGTGTCAATTGTTTGCTGCTCCTTACCAAAAAGCGTGAGCACCTCTGCTCCTGTAATCATTTCCTCGATATAGCCGTTGAGCTTACCAAGATCTCGCTGACGTGCTGCATAGTTTTTACTACTGCGTTTAATAATCTGCTTGGTCGTGAAAACAATTAGCGGAATAATAATTAATGTCACGATCGCTAATTGCCAGCTTAATGTGAACATAGCGATACTCACACCAATCACCGTTAAGATGGATGATACGATTTGTGTCACACTTTGAGCCAGTGCCGTGTTTAAATTATCAATATCATTTGTGACACGGCTCATTAAGTCGCCAAGCGCACGTTGATCAAAAAATCGTAATGTCAGCGTTTGAAGCTTTTGAAATAGGTCCAGACGTAATGTCCGAATGGTTTTCATGGCCACTTGAATCATGACATACGTTTGTAGCCATGTCAGAATAGACGCAACCGTAAATATGACAGCCAACACGATGCCAAGACGAATCGTTCCATCAATATCCTTTTTTATAATATAGTCATCAATAATATGGCCAATCATGTAAGGTCCTGCAAGACTTAAAAATGTAGAAGCCATGACAAAGAAGATGGATAAAAACAGCCCTAATTTTTGCTGTTTTACATAGTGCCATACTCGTGCTAGTGTTGCTTTTTGATTTTTTGCTTTCTCAGCTGGCGCTCCCATGCGTGGACCACGTCCAAAATTCATTTGCTTTGGTTGACTTTGACTCATCCTTGTTCACCAGCCTTTTGCTGTGACGCGTAAATTGCTTGATAATGTGTATTTGATTGTAGTAGTTGCTGATGGGTTCCTTGCCCAACAATGCCGCCATCCTCTAGAACCAAAATGACATCTGCTTGCTGAATAGAGGCAATTTTCGAAGCCACAATGATCGTCGTTGTATCTTGATACTGTGTGGCAATTGCCTGCTGAACATGTTGCTCTGAAGCACTATCGAGCGCAGAGGTTGTATCATCAAGCACTAAAATGGCAGGCTTGCGAATGAACGCACGACTTAAAGCAAGGCGCTGCTTTTGCCCCCCTGATAAATTCGTAGCCCCCTGTGACAATTCATGGGCTAAGCCTTGATCAAGACGCTCCACAAACTCACTGGCACACGCCGCCTCTAAGGCCTGTTGAATCTCCTCCGCAGTCGCATCGTCCTTGCCGAGTCGTATATTTTTCTCAATCGAACCTGAAAACAGCAGGGCTTTTTGTGAGGTAAAGCCAATATGCTCTCGTAGCGTTGATAAGGAGTAGGCTTTTAGTGGTTTACCATCTAAGCGAATTTCCCCAGCTGTTGGATCAAACAAGCGAGGCAACAGCTTTACCAGTGTTGATTTACCACTACCTGTTTTCCCAATAATTCCTACCGTTTGCCCCGGCTTAACAGAAAACGAAATGTTTTTAAGGACATCCTCTGCTGTCTCATAGTAACGATAGCTTACATGATCAAAGTCAATCGCTCCTTTAATGGGGTCTGTCAGCGGCTGTTGTGCTTCCTTAACAGCAATGTCTTTGTTTAACACATCGACAATCCGTTCTCCAGATGGCAATGCTCGCGCAATTTGCATGAGTACCATACTTGAGGACATCAGCCCATTTAAAATAATCGTTAAATAGTTAATAAAAGCGAGAATAACCCCAACTTGTACAGTACCTGCTTCTACCTTGATTGCGCCAAGCCAAAGCGCTGCAACGATTCCCAGATTGACAACGAACATCGTAAAGGGCACCAGTACCCCAACAATTTGCTCAGCGGTAATAAATCGTTTCGTTAGCGTATGATTTAAATCACCAAACTGCGCCACCTGTTGCGTCTCACGGCGAAAGGCTTTGACCACCCGGATACCAGCCAAATTTTCCTGCAGCTTTGTATTGACCGCATCAATAGCCTCCTGCACACGACGATATAGCACGCCCGAATACTTTGTGAAAAAATACATGGCAATAATCAGCAATGGCACAATAATAAGGAGGATGGAAAAAAGCTCCCGCGCAGTTACAAACACAATAATGACTGCCCCAATAAACAACAGCGGCCCTCGCACAAAAATACGCAGCGTCATCATAAACGCCCGCTGCATACTTTCCACATCACTCGTTAAAATAGTGATAAGCTTCCCTGTCGTAAACGCATCTCGCTCCTTAGCCGAATACGTCATCATCTTCTCATACAGAGCCTGCCGAACATCCGACGCAAAATGAATCGCCGCCTTCGAGCTATAGTAGGAGCAACCAACCCCACCAACAAGCCCAAATACTGCACTGCCGAGCATTAACACAAACATATTCAATACATACTGATGATCACCTTGGACAATCCCCGTATCAATCATATGCTGCATAATGGTCGGCTGAATTAAATCCATCGTCACCTCCAACACCATCAAAAGAGGTGCAATCAACGTGAAAAATTTATAGGGCCCCAAATACTGCCCTAACTGTTTAACTGCCTGCATACCTTCGTCTCCGTTCTTTTTAAATCCCATTCGTTCCTCATTATAACTGAAAATCATTCCCATTTGGCAATAATTTTTCGAGTCACGTAATATTCTGGACTCGTCGGAATGGATGAGTGGGTTCTGACTTTTGAGCTGGGGCCATTCACTTTCGGGCGGAGTCAAGCCTTTGATGAGCGGGGTTCTCTCGCTTTGAGCGGATTCCTCCTTTCTTTGAGCGGCTGCTTCACATTTTTGAGCGGGGTTACCCTTCCTTTGAGCGCGGACCTCTCACTTATGAGCGGAGTCACCCTTTCTTTGAGCGGTTTCCTCTTTCTTTCGAGCGGTTTCCTCTTTCTTTCGAGCGGGTTCATCCTTTCTTTGAGCGGTTTCCTCTCATTTTCGAGCGGGGACAACCCTTTTTTGAGCGGTTGCTTCACACTTTCGAGCTGGTTCACCCTTCCTTTGAGCGGTTGCTTCTCATTTTCGAGCGGGGACAACCCTTTTTTGAGCGGTTGCTTCACATTTTTGAGCGGGGTTACCCTTCCTTTGAGCAGATTCACCCTTCCTTTGAGCGGTTTCCTCTTTCTTTCGAGCGGGTTCACCCTTTCTTTGAGCGGCTTCCTCTCATTTTCGAGCGGGGTTACCCTTTCTTTGAGCGGTTTCCTCTTTCTTTCGAGCGGAGTCACCCTTTCTTTGAGCGGTTGCTTCACACTTTCGAGCTGGTTCACCCTTCCTTTGAGCGGTTGCTTCTCATTTTCGAGCGGGGACAACCCTTTTTTGAGCGGTTGCTTCTCATTTTTGAGCGGGGTTACCCTTCCTTTGAGCAGATTCACCCTTCCTTTGAGCGGCTTCCTCTCATTTTCGAGCGGGGACAACCCTTTTTTGAGCGGGGTTACCCTTCCTTTGAGCGGTTTCCTCTCTCTTTCGAGCGGGTTCATCCTTTCTTTGAGCGGTTTCCTCTCATTTTCGAGCGGGGACAACCCTTTTATGAGCGGTTGCTTCACATTTTTGAGCGGGGTTACCCTTCCTTTGAGCAGATTCACCCTTCCTTTGATCAGATTCACCCTTCCTTTGAGCGGCTTCCTCTCATTTTCGAGCGGGGACAACCCTTTTTTGAGCGGGGTTACCCTTCCTTTGAGCGGTTTCCTCTCTCTTTCGAGCGGGTTCATCCTTTCTTTGAGCGGTTTCCTCTCATTTTCGAGCGGGGACAACCCTTTTATGAGCGGTTGCTTCACATTTTGAGCGGGGTTACCCTTCCTTTGAGCGGTTGCTTCTCACTTATGAGCGGGGTTACCCTTTCTTTGAGCAGTTTCTTCTCTCTTATGAGCGGGTTCACCCTTCCTTTGAGCGGTTGCTTCTCACTTATGAGCGGAGTCACCCTTTCTTTGAGCGGGGGCCTTTCACTTTCGAGCGGGTTTACCCTTCCTTTGAGCGGTTTCCTCTCACTTATGAGCGGGTTCACCCTTCCTTTGAGCAGTTTCCTCTCATTTTCGAGCGGGGACAACCCTTTTATGAGCGGTTGCTTCTCACTTTCGAGCGGGTTCATCCTTCCTTTGAGCGGTTTCCTCTCATTTTCGAGCGGGGACAACCCTTTTTTGAGCGGTTGCTTCTCACTTTCAAGCGGGTTCACCCTTCCTTTGAGCGCTTCCCTCTCTTTCGAGCGGATTTACCCTTCCTTTGAGCGGTGGCCTCTCTCTTTCGAGCGGATTTACCCTTCCTTTGAGCGGTTTCCTCTCACTTATGAGCGGATTCACCCTTTCTTTGAGCGGCTTCCTCTCTCTTTCGAGCGGGTTTACCCTTCCTTTGAGCGGGTTGCTCTCTCTTTCGAGCGGGTTCACCCTTCCTTTGAGCGGGTTTACACTATTTTCGAGCGGATTCACTTTTCCTTTGAGCGGTTGCTTCACACTTTCGAGCGGAGTCCCCACCTTTCATGTAGGCTACTCTCTTCAAAGAGGAGGCCACCCTTCCACCGAGCCAATCAACCAATATCGAGCGAACACTTCTCAACCTCGTAGCGATTCCACCCAAGTAAAACACCCCCATGCAAGTGGGCATGGGGGTGGTGTGACACGATGATTACAAATCATCAAAGCCGTTATCTTCGACGTTGACTTTGACATATTGGCGGGAGCGTTGCTCGAAGAAGTCGGTTTTGCCAAGGTCTACATCTTCATAGGCTTTAATCCATTTTAATGGGTTTTTACGATAGCCCTCGAATGGACGGTCTACGCCAAGCTGATTACAGCGAACATTGGCATAGAAGTGGACATAATTATGGACGTCCTCAACATCAAGGCCTTCAATTTTATCGCCGATGACTTCATTGGCCCAATCGATTTCTAGTTGAACGGCTTCGCGGAAGATTTCCTGAACACGAGCCTGACGTTCAGGTGTATCGTATTCTGGATATTCCTCTAATAGTTCTTGATAAATTTTCACAAATAAATCGACATGGAGCTGCTCGTCACGATTAATATAATTGATCATTGTAGACGTAGCGACCATTTTTTGATTGCGTGCTAAATGATAGAAGAAGGCAAAGCCCGAATAGAAGAATAAGCCCTCTAAAATGACATCATAAATAATGGCCTCAAGCATATTTTCGACAGTCGGCTCCTCTGAGAAAGCCTGGTAGCCTTTTATAACAAAATCATTGCGTCGTTCTAGAACGGGCTCTGTACGCCAAAAATCAAAGGTACGATCCTGCTCATCCTTGTTGACGATACTGGAAAGCACATACGAATAGGAATGATTATGAATAACCTCTTGCTGCGCTAAGATAATCATTAACGCATTTAAACTAGAATCTGTTAAATAATCGGCTACCTTGCCTGCAAAATCAGTTTGCACACTATCTAATAGCGCTAATAAACCGATAATTTTTAAAAATGATTCTTGTTCATCTTTCGTCAGCTCAGGGAAATGCTTAACATCATTGCTCATATTAATTTCAAATGGTGTCCAGAAGTTTCCTAGCATTTTTTTATATTTAGGGTACGCCCAGCTAAAGCGGACATCATCCCAGTTTAAAATATTGGAGGAGCGCCCATTAACGATACCTGTAGAACGGTTAGGTGCTTCCTTATCCATAATTTGTCGTTTCGTAATCGTTGTCATTGTTTTTTCCTCCTAGCTTGCACAAGACTCACATTCTAATAATTCTACTGATGTGGAGCGTACATAATAGGTCGTTTTCACACCACTTGCCCAAGCATTCATATGCAGTGCCAGTAAATCCTTCGCTTTAATCGTATTTTGAACATATAAATTCAGTGAAATGCCTTGGTCAATGTGGCGAGCACGGGCTGCATTTTGTTTGATTGTCCAATTTTGATCGATGAAATAAGCTGATTTATAGTACCAAGTCGTTACGGGTGATAAATCTGGTACCGTTACAGGAATTTTGTAATCCTTCTTCTCTTCTGAGTAGCTCTTTTGGAAAATCGGATCAATTGACGCCGTACTTCCTGCTAGAATCGATGTCGATGAGTTAGGGGCTACTGCCATAACATAGCCATTTCGCATTCCCTCTTTCGCCACTGCCTCACGTAAAGCATTCCATTTGTCGCTGTCATAGCCGCGCTTTTCAAAATAGGCACCTGTTTGCCAATCAGAGCCCTCGAATAATGGATACGCTCCTTTTTCGCTTGCTAAAGCGTTAGAGGCACGAATTGTTAGGTAGGCGATGTCCTCATAAAGCTTGTCCGCAAATTCTACAGCTTCATCTGATTCCCACTGAATTTCCTTTAAGGCTAATAAATGATGCCAGCCAAATGTGCCAAGTCCAATACCACGGTAGCGTAGGTTCGTACGCTCTGCTTGTTTCACAGGGATAGTATTTAACGCAATAACATTATCAAGCATACGTACCTGAATCGGAATTAACCGCTCTAAGACATTAGCAGGCACGGCTCTTCCTAGATTAATAGAGGACAAGTTACAAACCACAAAATCTCCAGGCTTGCGACGAGTCACGATAACATCGTCTTCTAATGTAATGGATTCAAACTCTGTAGCAGACATATTCTGGAATATTTCTGTACACAAATTCGAACTATAAATCATTCCTTCATGCTTATTCGGATTCATGCGGTTCACTTCATCTCGGTAAAACATGAATGGAACGCCAGTTTCGAGTTGTGAGCGCATAATACGCTTCATAATATCGATGGCTGGTACTACTTCACGGCTTAATAATGGATTAGCAATACATGCTGCATATTTCGTGCGGAAGGAGCCATTGCCCTTTGTTTCATCGTAGAAATCCTCTAAAGAGAAGCCCATCACTTCACGTACTTCATGTGGATCAAATAAGTGCCATTCTCCACGGGCTTCTACTGTTTCCATAAATAGATCTGGTAAGCATAGCCCTGTGAAAATATCATGGGCACGTAGTCGTTCATCACCATTGTTTAAGCGTAAATCTAAAAACGTAAAGACATCCTTATGCCACACATCAAGATAAACCGCGATGGCTCCTTGACGTTGCCCTAGCTGATCGACAGAGACAGCCGTATTATTGAGCTGCTTAATCCACGGTAGCACACCACTTGATGCACCTTTGAAGCCTTTAATGGACGAGCCACGGCTACGAATTTTGCCCATGTAAACGCCTATACCACCACCATATTTAGACAATGTTGCGACATCCGTATTCGTATCGTAAATGCTTTGTAGGCTGTCATCCACTGTATCGATGAAGCAACTTGAAAGCTGACCATGTGTCTTACCAGCATTTGATAGTGTCGGTGTTGCAACAGTCATATATAAATTACTCATCGCCCAGTAAGCTTCTCGCACTTTTTCTAGACGATTTTCTGTTTCATCTTGCATTAATGTCAGGGCAATGACCATCCAACGCTCTTGTGGGAGCTCTACAGGTGTTTTTGTATAATCACGCACAACATAACGATCCATTAATGTCTTCAAGCCAATATACGTGAATAACTCGTCACGACTAGGCTCTAAATAGCTGGCTAATTGTTGAAGCTCCTGCTCACTATATTTCGTTGTTAAGCTTTCATGATATAAGCCCGCTTCCGTGTAGTGCGCAAGATGAGCTGGAAATTCCTGATAAACATCCTTTGGTGAAACCCCACGTCGCGTTGCAAATTGATCGTATAATTTTTCTAAATAAATGTGTGCAGCCACAAATGTCCAATAGGGCTCTTCCTCATCAATTAGGCTAAGTGTTTGTAAAATCATCGCATCCGCCCATGCTTCAAATGTGGCATTGTCGTTTTTTCGTAGCCAACGATCCGATAACCTTACAAAGCTTTCAAGCTCATCCTCCGTATAACTATTTTTTAACTTAGCTAGTTGCTGTTCGATTTGAATTGTCATGTACACATTCGCTCCCTTTCTTTCTCCAAGCAACACAAAAAGCGATCACGCAACATCTATCGGTTACGTGATCGCTGTAAAATCGGAAATGGAAATGAAGGACGTGCACACAAAGAAGTGAACAAATCTCTCGCCTCCACTTCTCAATCCCCGAAGAATGTGTTGCTGTCTTGAACATCTCGGCAGGTCTCCTGGCTCATGCTTCCTCCAAATAATCACCTTCCCGTTTTTTCAACAGTGGTCTCTTGATTATTTGTCAGCACTTACAGTTGCGGGGACAGCTTCGGCTTAAGATGACTCTTGTTCCGAATTCCCTTTTAAACCATATTGGTACCGCTTGTCCAAATACTATATATTGTGTTTTAACTCCTAAACAAATCTAACATATTGTGTTTCGTGTTGCAATAGGTGTTTCGTACCTTGCGATTTTTAAGGCAGCCCTTTTGCTCGAAACAAGCCCTATTACGGTGCAGTTTTGCGTAGTTTTTCAAAATTTCTTTGGAAAAAATTTTGTGCCTGCTGCTCTTTTTTAGGATCGATGCCAAGCAAAATGACCGAACAAGGACCTGCTGATTTGGTCAGATCAAGCGAACTTTCAACTAGTTGCTGTCCAAAAAGACGCGCTAATTCGCCTTGTAGCCCCTTTGACCCGACTGGCCAAACTTGCTGCACGATCTCCGCCTGCCATGCCTGAAAAATGGGCTGAAGCTGTGCAACGTCTTCTGGATGCGCTAACACTTCTTCCCCTACAAGCGGCAAGCCATAAGTGTACCAGCTGAGCTGTTCATGGTCAAATGGTTGACGTTGTTGTATTTCCCCAAGCATCGTAATGGCTACACCTGACTGTAGCGTGGGCATATTCGATTCCGTACTTCCTGCGATTGCAGGACAGGCTATACCAGTTTCCTCAAACACCTGTTGAATACCTCTTTCATAACGTGTCCATGCCGTATCACCAGAGAAATTAGCGAGTAAAACTTGGCAAGGTAATGCCTGTGCCGCAAGCTGCTCTAAAAATGTCACACGTGCTGTCATGTAAGCTGTTAGTTGGTCAGATGCTGACACTACATCTTGTGGCTTTTCCCCAATGGCTGCCGCATTATCCATTGTCACAATAAACGTGCCCACTTTCATAGCATTTCTCATTGAACGCGACCTTCCTTACGCAAAAAGACCTTTGATAAAACAGGCATCACTACTGCAACAATGACTAGGTTAATAACAGTTGCCATAAGAATGCTACCTAATGCACCCCAGAAAAAGGCGGGGCTTATTAAAAAATAAAAAGGTAATGGTGCCACAATGCCATTCAATACGAGTGCCACTGGCCATTTCCAAACATGTAGACCTTTTCTATGCATTACGCCAAAGATCCACACGACTATGAACATTTCGATCGCGATGATAAGATGTAGTGGTCCTAATGGAAATCCAGCAGTCAACGCTGTAATAAAATGACCGATAAATCCAGCAAGACCTGCAAAAAATGGGGATAAAAAGACTACGCCCAAAAAGGCAGGAGCCGAGTCGAGTGCAGCAGTCGAAATAAATGCCGGCACCTTAATAACTGCCCCTACTGCACAAATGGCTGCTACCATTGCTGTCAATATCCAATTCCTTAATCTTTGTCGATCCATTCCATGTCCTCTTTTCTGTAGTATGTTTACCTCACTTCAGCTGTTCGGCAAGTCCGTACCAAATACGTACAACTTGCTCGGCTTCAATGAATAAAGCCTGATATAAACGACCACATGTATCGCGTAAGAGTCGCGCTTGTTTGTCTATTGGCACAACACCGCGCCCCATATCGTTAACAATGAGCGCTAGCATACAGTGCTGTTCAAGCCTCCTGAAGGTTGCAAGTACCGCTTGAACCACTTGGTCATCGTCCTCTAGATTTTGAGTCATCAACCAGTTTTCTAAATTTCTAATCACTAGCACTTCACAGGCTGGTGCGATCTCTGGTAGATTGCCATCGACAAGGGCGACCTGTCGCTCTTTATACAAGCCCATCACATAGTCGGTTTTACCGTTATAGGCTCCTCCAATAAAGACGTGCATCTTGCTCCCTCCTCCCAAGCCTTTCTTGTAAACGTTAAAATAAATTGTTTGTCATGTGGTACATCATACGACCAAAAAGGCTGTTCTGTTGGGGCATAGGCCACGAGTAAGGCACGAATGACCCCGCCATGCACCACTAAAGCATACTGATCCTCATCCTTCGGTAAATGGCTAAAGCCTTCCACAGCACGTGCCACAAAGTCATGAAAAGCCTCTCCTTGTGGTGGTGGCGTCTTAATCGGATCATCTAGCCATGCACGATAGTGAGCATTCGATTTTAATTCATCATATGTTTTCCCTTCAAATGCACCAAAGTTCGTCTCACGAAAGCGAGCATCTGCTTGATAGCTTGCGTTCGGAAAATAATGAGCAGCGGTTTCTCGACAGCGCCGTAAATCACTACCATATACGTTTGTTACAGCATCATCCACCATAGAAAGCGTGGTTGGATCAGCTAATGGGGCATCTGTCCAACCAAGATAGCGTTTTTCTAGATTCTCCTTTGTTGGCGCATGCCGAATCAAGCGCACAGTAACAATGTCACCCATAGCACAACCTCCATCCCTTCAATAGATGCACCAAGTAAATCCCCTGATACACCACCAAAATTACGTAGCGTAAATTGTCTAAAAATCAACAGTGCGAATGCTAAAACAATAACTAATACAATGGGCAGCAGAGAGAATTGAGTAAAAATGACAACAACCGCCAGAGCTATGCCCAGTGATAACAGCATGAACACTTTTAAGAGACTTGCGTGAATATGGGATTTAAAAAAATACGCGAGACCTTTTTCTTTCGAACAGTCGAGGGACAGAAAATAAAAGCTCATCCCAACTCTAGTGAGAAAAGGTACAAACAGCACCATCCATAAGGCGAATTTGTGTTGGACGAAAAGCTCATGGAGGACAACAAATTTCCCCATTAGTAAAAACAGCACAGACAATACACCGAAAGCGCCAACACGTGGGTCGTCTAAAATTTCTACCCGCTTGTCCCGATCTCGGTAGGAAAAATAAGCATCACCCATATCAATAAAGCCATCTAAATGCAAACCACCAGTCCATAAGGCAAAAAGCGCTATGATTATAAAAGCTAGCATGACCTCACTGCTCGCTGTCCACTGTGTGAGACCGTAGAGTACTGCTGCCACAGTTGTTCCCATTAACGCTCCTATCCAAGGTAAACAGGCAAACATCCCTGTAATCGTTGGCCTAGTTAACGGTAGCTCTTTATGTACTGGCAAAACCGTAAAAAATTGAAATGCCAATTGTAGGCTATGCCAAACAGTTTTCATCGTCTTGCCTTCTTTCTTGATTATTTCCATCTCTTTACAATACCATAATTCATTTCATAGGCCTCCTGTGCAATGGCAACGAACCATTGATGCCATTGGCCGAGTGTTCGTCGGTATAACTCTACTTCATCACTATCATATGGTGGCTCATCAAATAGTTCATTGGAGACAACTAAAAAAGTCACATCCTTATTTAGTAATGAAAGGATGGCCTGTTTGATGTTCACTAGCTTGTTTTCTAAACAGCCTGGCTGTTCTATACATGGCGTACCACTGTCAAAGCCCTCATAAAAAGCATTTGTTAGCCACGTTGTCACGCAGTCCCACAGCACCACATCCCCATCTTGGAGTGTTGCTAAAACCTCTGCCATGTCATAGGGTGCCTCCACCGTTAGCCACTGCACAGGTTGTGCCTGCCGATCTGCCTGATGTCGGTCAATCCGCTTAGCCATTTCACGATCTAAGGCGATGCCAGAAGCCAGATAAATTAAACGTTTTGTGGGACCTAGCTGTGCTTGGTAATGCTGAATCGCTGTTCGCTCAGCAAAATGGGATTTCCCACTACGAACACCACCTGTAATAAAAATGAGTGGCATCAGGACACCTCCTATTGTAAATGATGAAGATTGCCAATTTCTTTCACAGCCCATTGTTGCTCTTGTCGTTCAATCACTGTCACACTTGTTCCATGAATGTATGGGGCTGTCCATAGCTCACTTATACTTCTCTGTAAAATAGCGTTAACGATACATTTAATGGTTACTGCATGAGAGACAATGAGAACCGTTTCATCGGGATGTTGATCCGCTATTTTCTTTAATGTAAACATGGCTCTTTCTGTCACAGCACCAAAGCTTTCCGTATGTGTTGCAACAAACTGTGCTGGGTAATTAGTATAGAGCTCATAATCAAGCTTATGATTGGCGAGAATGTCTTCAATTGTTTGGCCTTGCCAATCCCCTAAATAGATTTCACGTAAATCATCCTCATAAATAATCGGAAGCTTGCGCTTAGTGGTCAAAATGTCCATCGTCTCCCTTGCACGTCCACTTGAGCTACAATAAGCAGCTGCAAACTGAATAGGCTGGAGTTGCTTGTGAAGTCTTTGTGCTGCTGCTCTACCATTTTCCGTTAATGGAGAGTCCAGCCAGCCCTGTAGTCGTTGCTCTTGATTCCATTGTGTTTCCCCATGTCTTACTAGATAAAAAGTTGTCACTTTTCTCTCCCCTTATTTGCGTTAAACCAAGCTTGCAGACAATTATGTAAAGAAGTCATGGCCGCAATATCTTTTATCCCTATACGGAACCATTCACCCTGTAACCCTTGAAAGTTTTTTGTATGACGTAAGACAACCCCTTGTCCAAGGCAATACGTGAAAAAGGGATCGGCCTGCTGTCCTTGTGGTAACGTGAAGCACACATAATTCGTCACACTGTTCGTTACTTGACAGCCGTTTTCTTGTAAATACTGATGTAATCGCCCTCTTTGTGTTGTCGCATAGGCAATCGCCTGCTGACAATACTGCTGTTCATCTAAACAGCCTGCACCAATCACAAGTGCAAAGGCATTTAAATTCCAATGAGGCAGCATGTCCTTTAAAGTGCTTACAATGGAAGAATGCGCGACTAAATAACCAAGTCGTAAACCTGGAATCGCATACATTTTGGTCATCGAACGCACCACTATCACATGTGGATTTTGCGCGCAATGATGAATCATAGAATACGCTTCACCCACCCAATCCATAAAGGCCTCGTCGATCACAAGCTCACAGCTAACACTTCTTCCGTGCTCCACTAAAGCGAGTAAATCTTCTTTTTTCGGTAATACCCCTGTTGGATTATTTGGCGTACAAATATAAAGAGCGTCCGCCTTCTCCATTTCCTGCTTGAGCACATCCATTGGCAATGTGTAATGAATAAAATCAGTCACCAAAATAGGCACAATATCCGCACCTGCAGCCCGCAAAGTTCGCTCATATTCAGAAAAAGTTGGATGTACGATAATGACACGTTTGCCCGCATAGCGTCTTGCTACTACACTAAAGAGCTCTGATGCCCCATTGCCTAGTAAAATCGTCTCCTTTGCGACCTGATGAAAAGCAGCAACCTTCGTTAAAAAAGGCTCGCCATCAGGATCTGGGTAGCGCTGAATAAGCGAATAAAGTGTTCGCCAACGAGCCTCTACAAAGGCTGGTGGTCCCTCAGCATTGACATTTTCGCTAAAATCATAAACTACTTCTGGCATCGTTAAGCCTAATTGCTGATAGACATTGTGCGGATTTGCTCCGTGATTAGGTAATGGCATAAATAAGCACCTCCACAGCTAACATCACAAGCGTAAAGAGTATTGTGGCAATACGCATATGAATAATAGATGTTGCAATATGTTCCTTCGTCAAAGGGACTAATTTTTCTCCCATAATAGCCCTATGAGAGACAACCCCCTGATACGTATTTTTCCCACCAAGCTGCACACCTAGCTGAACGGCCGTCGCTGCCTCTAAATAGCCACTGTTTGGACTTGGATGCTTTTTAGCGTCCTGTGCCCAAATCTTTAGCCGCTTGCCAAGCGTTCGATCAGTTTCATTTTTCGTGCCAAGGACAATAAGGAAGCCTGTCATTCGACTTGGAATAAAATTCAATACATCATCGAGCTTTGCCGAGAACATTCCAAAGTCTTTGTATTTGTCATTTTTATAGCCAACCATTGAATCTAATGTATTGACAGCCTTATAGCCCCATAAACCAATTGCACCAAATAAGAAGGCATAAAAAAGTGGAGCTGTCACACCATCGCTTGTATTTTCAGACACCGTTTCTACTACACCACGCACAATCTCATCTTCTCCCAGCTTATCGGTGTCACGACCGACAATCCACGACAGCTTGACACGTGCCTCTGCAAAGTCACCTTTAACAAGTGGCTCATATACAGCCATCGCAGCCTCCTTCAAGCTCCGCTGAGCGAGGCCAATCCCAATGAGAAGTCCCTCTACAAGGATGCCAAAAATAATACTTACCTGATAGCTAAGAAGCAAAATCAATGTCACCACAAACATGGTCGTGCCTACGACTGCAAGAGCCATCACCATGCCACGCAGCTTTCGCCATTTGCCCTTATTCCAGAGCGCCGTTTGCGATTGAATCAAGTGTCCAATCCAGCGTACAGGATGAGGGAGTTTAGGAGGGTCTCCTACGAGTAAATCCAACAAAAGCCCAATGATACAGGCAATTACGATAGCCATCATAAAGCCCTCTCCTCTTTATCTTTTTTGTATTTGCTGATCGCCTCACGCATTGTCTCATAGACACCGTAACCGATGACCTTACCAAGCATGGTAATAGGACCAGCATATTGATGAAAGTCTCCCTCTTCTGTTGAAGCGATCAACAAGCTATCAGTAGAAGTACCTGTAGCTTGTGTGCCTGTTGTTGGGTCTGTAATCCCTTCATCCATTAACGCTTTGACCTTGGCTTCCGTTGTTGAAATCATGGCTTGAAATAACGCTTCATCAGATAGTTTTCCATTAATGACTAGCCATGTATTAATGGTGCCTGCATGGTACTGCTCCTCCCGATGAAAAGCCCGCGTAATATCCACCGCATTTCCTAATCCCGCAGTAATCATAACGACAAGCTGAATACCTTCATATGTAAAGTCACGAATGGTCGCAAACTTGGCCTGGACTGCCGTCATCATCGCCACCGTGTTGTCTAACGGAAAGTGTTGTGCCTGCAAATACTGCTGTAATTCAAGATGTGGCTGTCGCTCATCATAGGTAATAGGCACCGTTCGATTCAGTAAATGGGTATAATGACCAAAGCCAGGATTATGCATGGCTGAGGATACAACCTTCATGGGTGAATCGGTTTGTAGGGCCACATATTGGTCAAAAATTTGAATGCAATCCTTTGTCAGTATAGGCAATCGATCGCCTCCTCGCGATAAATATGGAATAGAACATAAAAAAACAAATTCTTACAAAGAAGAATTTGTACTGTCGATTCTTTATTAAAATTTGAACCTTCTGAACGTTTGTACAGAATAACAACTTCATAATACTCAAATTATTTATTTTCTTTGAAATTGTATCATAACTTTGCCTATTGCCACAATTCCATTTTCAAAGCGTTATTGTTGCTTCTGTTTCAGATTTTTAAAGCGGATCACAGAGCCAATAATAATAAAGACCCAACCAATGCCTATGTAAACAATTTTCATTGTTTTTGTCGACGACGGTAAAATATCCATAATCGTTAAACAGACAAAAAGTATCCCAATAATCGAAAAAAGCATACCAATTGTTAAATTCTTCACGAAAAACCCTCCCAACTATGTACGCCCTCGATTTTACCGTATTCTCAGCAAAAAGAAAACACTAATCCAAGCTAGAAAGTCTTGGATTAGTGATGATTGTGTCATTATGCATTCGCATGCGCAAAAAATTCTTCATAAAGCGCTTGTAAAATGCGGTTTTCATATTCCTGAAGGACACCGAACACGAGGCTCACTTCAGAAGAACCTTGATTGATCATTTCAATATTTGCGCCAGTTCTTGAAATCGCTGTGGCAGCACGGGCAGCTAATCCTGTATTATGACGCATCCCTTCGCCAACAATCACGATCATTGAAAAACCGTGACGCATTTCTACATACTCTGCATGCAGCTCTTCTTTTACACGACTAATAATACGTGCTTCATTTTCTGGTGTTAGTTGATTTGAACGCATGATGACAGAAATATCGTCTAAACCAGATGGTGTGTGTTCATAAGAAATATTTTCATCTTCTAAAATTTGGAGTAGCTTTCGTCCAAAGCCTACTTCGCGATTCATCAAATATTTAGAGACATATAAAGTTGAAAAGCCACTGTCTGCCGAGATACCTGTAACTGGACGACCTGTTGCAGGACGGCTTGGTACAATACGTGTACCTGGGGCTGATGGATTATTTGTATTTTTTATGTTAACTGGCACCCCAATCTTGTAGACAGGCATTAACGCTTCATCATGGAACACTGAAAAGCCTGCATATGATAATTCGCGCATTTCGCGATACGTAATTTCTTTAATTTCCACTGGATCATTGACGACTTTCGGATTCGCAGAGAACACACAATCCACATCCGTAAAGTTTTCATAGAGCTCCGCTTCAACAGCTGCTGCTAAGATGGAGCCTGTAATATCAGAGCCACCGCGGTCAAATGTTCGCAATACGCCCGCTCTAGTGTAACCGAAGAAACCTGGGAAAACAATAATTTCTTTTGTATCTTTTAAAGGGGCTAAATTAGCATACGCTTCTGGTAAAGCAAATGTTCGTTCAGGTAAATCATTTACCACTAGCCCATCTTTAGGACTGACATAGCGTGCGGGCATACCAATCGCGTTAAAATAGGCAGCAATGAGCTTGGCGTTATTATCTTCACCTGCCGCTTTAATGCTATCGATGAATAATTCCACGTTCGTTTTGTCACCTTGTACACGTTCACGTAAATCTTCCGCAATCACGTCACAAATGGCATAATCTATCCCCAAACCATCCGCAATCGCTCTAAATCGATCCACAACAGTCTGCAATTTTTCTTCCGTATTCTCTTGTTGTAACGCTGCATTTGCTAATTGTATTAATAGGTCTGTTACTTTTATATCGTCACCAGAACGTTTCCCTGGTGCTGAAACGGCAACGATCTTACGTGCCGGATTAGATTTCACAATGTTTGCCACTTTTTGAATTTGTTCTGCGCTTGCTACAGATGTTCCACCAAATTTACACACGATCATATCTATCAAATCCTAACTTTTTCAAATTAATTGTATGCCTTCAAAAAACAATTGAATGTACACAGTGTACAAATTATCGTTTCCTACGTCAATACAATTTAAAAAATTCACGCAATTTATCGAGAAATATGGACATTTTTCGTACTGTTTGATTTATTATACGGATTTCATATGAAATAGTTAAGGTTTTTGTGAATTTTTTTTCGTGACGTTCACATAATCGTGAAATTTTCCGTTCTGACTTTCTTCTATATAAATGAAGAAAACGCTTTCTCCCCCTATGATATGCACAATTATCCACTATGTTTGTGCTCTTTTGCCTGTTCACAACGTTGATTTGAATGGGATTTTACTTCTAGCGTGTGGATCTGATTTCGTGGGTATTCGCTTTACTCCCGCGGGGATTCACTTCGCTTCCGCTAGTATTCACTTCCCTTCCGCGGGTATTCGCCTCGCTTCCGCGGGTATTCACTTCCCTTCCGCGGGTATTCACTTCCCTTCCGCGGGTATTCGCTTCGCTTCCGCGGGGATTCACTTCTCTTCCGCGGGGATTCACTTCGCTTCCGCGGGTATTAGCCTCTCTTCCGCGGGTATTCACTTAATTCAACAAAAAAACTAGGCTCACGTTGCGTGTCGCCTAGTTTTTCTTGTACTCTATTAAATTGCTGTCCAGCCGCCATCGATGACTAGCTCTGCGCCTGTCATGAAGCGGGATTCGTCAGATGCTAGGAAGACTACGCCATACGCTACATCTTCAGGTTCACCGAAGTATGGTAGTTGTGTGTAAGTTTGATAGAATGGCAGTGCACCGCCCTCTTCCATGGTAGGTGCTACCATTGGTGTAACGATAATACCTGGGTGCACAGAATTTACGCGAATTTTATCTTTGCCGTATTCGATCGCAGCCGATTTAGAAAGAACGCGTAGTGCGCCTTTTGCTGCGGTATAGGGGCTTGTCCCAGCCATTCCTACGATACCACCGATCGAAGAAATATTGATGATGGAGCCGCCACCAGCTTTTTGCATTTCAGGAATGACATATTTCATACCGATGATACAGCCATTAAGGTTAATGTCCATGACTTTATTCCATTCATCCATTTCCATATTAGCAATTGTTTTTGGTGATGAAACGCCTGCATTGTTTACAAGAACATCCACCTTACCATAAGCCTTCACAGCCTCTGCGATTACTGCCTTCCACTCATCTTCAGAAGTCACATTATGTTGAAGACCAATAATCTCTCCGCCGTTTTCTTTAATTTCTTTAACTAAGTTGTTCAATGGCTCGATTTGTACATCTGTTGCAATCACCTTTGCCCCTTCTTGAGCAAATAATTTTGCCTCTGATGCGCCCATTCCCATTGCCGCTCCTGTAATAATTGCTACTTTCCCATTTAAACGACCCATATTAAAACTTCCTTTCCTTTATCTATAAATGAACAATTCGTGAACATGTTAACAACTAGTTGTATTATCGACACCGTGTCGTTAATATAATTATAACCTGCTATTTGAAAAGGGCAAACAACAGCGAACGCGAATGTGACGCTTTCGCAACAACTTAATTTAAAACGTTGATTAAATCGATCATTTAATACAAGGAGCTTAAAAATGTCGAAAAAAATGGATCCACGCGTAATAAGAACACGCCAATTATTGAGAGATGCACTGGTGGAATTAATCGATGAACAAGGCTATGAGAAAATTACAGTACAAGATATTACAAAACGAGCCACTTTAAACCGAGCTACTTTTTATTTACATTTTCGCGATAAATTAGACCTTCTTTATCAAAGCTCTATGGAAACTTTACAGCAATTAGTTCGTTGTATTCACCCAAATTTTGAAGAGAAAAAGGAGTTTGATTTATTACCTAATTACGATCAGCCACACGACACATTTATGCGTTTGTTTGAGCAAATTGCATCAAATAGTAAGCTTTATAAAGTGTATCTTACGGAAAAAAATATCCCTTATTTTTCTGATGGCCTAAAAGACATTATTATTAATTTTGTCTCAAGTGGTATTCAATTTATGGAGCCTGACGATCAAAAGCTGACAGTGCCCCGTGAGATGGCTGAACGTTTTTATGCTGCTGCCTTTCTCGAGGTGATTGTTTGGTGGTTAGAAAATGACATGCCGTATACGCCCAAATTTATGGCAACGCAGTTAATGCGTATTACTATTAAAGGCCCTTACATCAACAATCCCTTTGAAAAGTAAAATATTGTATTTAACTTCCGAATGGGTCTTCGATAATGCCATGAGCATTACTAAGAATGTTAAAATAAAAGGTAATCACAAGCGTGCATGTGATTACCTTTTTGTTATTCAACCAAACTATTACCATTTCAGCTTTAATTCTCTATTAGGGTTATGGCATTGTAACCATTTGTCAGCTTCACTGACCATCCACGACCCAAATTCATTTAAAAACAATAACAATTCGTTTGTATCTTTGATGGGTGTTATCGCATATTCAAGTGCCTTTCTCATGTCACTTTCCTTTTCAGGGAAACATTCCGAAAACAATTTGTAAGCGGGGTATAAATCCCTTGTATATGTGTTTTCCTTAGTTATGGTAAGTGCAAGTCCTGCTCTTACAATAATTTTCATAATCCATTTACAACAATCTTTAATATCCTCTACATCAGAATTGTGTGGTCATTCGCTAAAGCTTCGTTCGCTTTATATCTTGGTAATAGAGGTATTAAATCCTCTCCAAACACACATATACTATGGGTTTGGAGTATGAAACTAATGATTGAAAAAGATGTCGTATTTAAAATATCTTCTTTGCAGTAAACACTTAGTTCAATCCCATCGACACAAGTATGGTTCTGAGTTAATGCATCTTCCACTTCTTTTATCCGCTTTAACTGCAGTTTATTAGGTTTTTGCTTCGTAACCGCTATCGTGTCTAAGTCAGCTACTCCTTCAATACCTATCCCTTTTGGAATCGATCCCCTTATATACGCTATGTAAGTCATCTTGAAGAAGGGTGCAATACGTATGAACCACATCGTTTATTACAGGATGAAAAATTGGGTTGATTTTATTCCAATCTGAATGATTAATAATGTGTCCATCACTATCCGTAACACAGAAGCTTCCAATCTCTTTAATTGTAGTCATCACATTACTCCTTTTTTCCATATCACATAAAAATAGGATAGCATGTTCTATAGTGAACGAGCTATCCTACTTTCAAAATTGAGATAACCTTCAAAAACTACCCTTCAGCAAACTCATTCTTCAAAGCAAACATCAGCGTTTATTTTTCATTAAACTCAAATTCAATCTTTCCTTCTACCAAGCGGAGTGCCGCATTAAATGGTTTACCATTTTTTGATTTAAAGCCTTTCATCACGGCAGTTTTACCCATCTTGCATAAATCATGTATGTTCTTTTCCGTTAGTTTTTTTCCTAGTAGCCTTTCTGGGAACGTTTGCTTACAGCCATTTTTATAATTCGAACAGCCATAAAAGCTTTTGCGCAAACCTATTTTTCCTACTTTACATGTTGGACACGTCACAATCTCTTTCGCAGCAGCTGGTTTAAAGTGCTCAGCTTCAATTGTAAGTGACTCTAGCTGTTGAGGCACATCCTGTATTAATTGATTAATAAACTTGCCAATACTATCAATAAAATGCTTTGCAGAGCCTTCGCCACGTCCAATTTTATGTAAGTAAATTTCCCATTTTGCTGTCATCGATGGACTGGACAGCAATGTTCCTTCAATGGCCCGACATAAAAGCTCTCCTTTTGGCATTATGCTCACAATGTTTTTTCGTACTTCAATAAATCCATGCTTTTTAATCGTCTCAATTATGCCGCTCCGAGTTGCTTCTGTCCCAATACCTTCAATCGATTTGAGTACCTCGATTTCTTCTTCATTCTCCACGGATTTACCACATGTTTTCATCATCGTAATGAGTTGCCCTTCTGTATAGGGCTTAGGAGGGGTTGTTGTGCCTTCTAAAATAGCGACCTGACATTGTACCATTTCATCTTTGCTTACGACAGGTAATGACTCGTCACGAGCCTGCACGTCTTTATCACTTGAAAACAACTCTTTCCAGCCTTTTACAAGCTCCGTTTTCCCTACCGTTTTAAATTCTACATTTTTGACATTTGTGATAATCGTTTTTTCATCGTATTCATAATCTTGGTGAAACATGGCCAGTGTCGTATTGATGATTTCGAAATAAACATTGCGTTCATCCGTATTCATCGATTGTAGCGCTTTTTCTGTCGGTACCTTTCTCGTTGGAATTATGGCATAATGCTCCCCAACGTTGGCATTGTCGACGTAACGTTTGTTTGACCCTCGATTGATCGTATGAAAGGACTTCCCTACAAGCTTTTGATAGTTACCCAGAGATTCATTTAAATAGGCAAACTCATTTTGCGTAATGAGCTGTGAATCGGTACGTGGGTAAGAAACAAGCTTTTTCTCATAAAGTGATTGCGTAAGTTTCAACACATAGGACGGACTATATTTCCAACGTTTATTGGCAGCTGCTTGTAATGTGGATAGTGCATGTAGTTTGGGCGGTGCAATCCGTTTCGTTTTGTTCGTGACACTCGTAATTTGACCTATATCCATTGGTTCAATCCCATGTTGTTGCAGGAATTGCACGGCCTCTGCACGCTCTTTTGTTTTTAACTTGGCCTTCCCCTTGTACACACCATTCTGCGCTTTAAAAACCCCTTCAATTTCATAAAAATGTTCAGGCTTGAACTGTTCAATTTCCTGCTGTCTTTTATAAATTAGATAGACGGTTGGCGATTGCACACGTCCAATGGAGATACTCCCCTTAAAGCCTTTCTTCTGTAAAAGTAGTGTATAGAGGCGACTACAGTTCATCCCTACGAGCCAATCGCTAATTTGACGCGTTTTTGCTTCTTGATACATCAGCAAATCACGCTCATTACTCTGCATATTATTAAAGCCTTTCCGAATTTCCTCCACCTCTAATGAATTGATCCATAATCGTTTCACAGGCTTATTTACTTTCGTCATTTTTAAAAGGGAGTAAAAGATATTTGAACCCTCACGCTCACTATCACAGCAGTTATAGATCATCGTCACTTGCGGATCATGAAAGATTTTTTTTACAGCATTGAACTGTGTATACATTTTAGAAACGACTTTATCTTCAAATTTCTGCGGAATGATCGGTAATGAGGACAGCGACCATTTCTCCCATTCCTTTTGATATTCTTTCGGTTCCTTTAACTCAACAAGATGACCAACTGCCCAGGTAATGATGGCTCCTTCAGGAAAAGTAGAACACGGTTCCAATTCAATAAATACTTTCTCTTTTTGTTTAATTTTAAATGCATCAGCATAGGCTCTTGCTTGAGAAGGTTTCTCTGCCAAAATGGCGATTTTCCCCATTGATCATCACATCTTCTTTTAAAAGTTTAGTATATTTTTCTAGAAAAACACAAAACCCAACTAATCAGATTAGTTGAGTTTAAAGTGAAATACTCTACTATTATTTTACTGTAAACAATATAAAATATCACTTACTAAAATCTTTGGACGAAGACCCTTCAAAATTTTTAATTTCCAATCGGGGGAGAAATATGCTTCGCCAAGAAATCAATCTGAAAGGATTAAACAAAACCAGCTAAACACTTTTTTCTGTAATAACTGGTTTTGTTTAGTATGGTAGCTAGTTTAGCGAGATGGTAAATTCCGAGTTAGGTGCGCCGGCAAATACAACCGTTCCGTTCTTCGGCAGTTTTACTTTGTTTTTGCCACTCACAACGGTAAAATTGACACATACTCCTGCCTCATCATATACCGCGAATGAACTTTTGGAAGGCAACGACACAGTCATCGTTTTTCCTGCTGCCGCTTGTGGTATTGTAAACCATTTAGCTTGACCATTTGCATGCAGTGTAACTTTGGATGATTGACCTGAATCAAGTGGTTTTAAATTTGACCCACTAACGTATAACAATCCGGCCATCTCCATATATTCAACACCGTCTTCAGTATAGAAACGAGCTTCTGTCATATCACGACCATTCATCACAGGAATCTGGAGTTGATGTCCCGCAGAGTTTGGGCCAGTAATTTTTCTGCTCTCCCAATAACCTTCAAAATTGTCATCGCGATTAATTTGTTTGATAAGCATCATTGGTAGAAGATATTGAGCAGAACTGAATTTCTCATTCACTAGATAAAACTTAACGCCCTCTCGCTTTGCCCATGCAGCAGCTGTTTCCTTCGACAGTACATTGTCTTCTAGTTTCTCAGCTAAATAGTGAGTCACCGCAACTTCCCCAAAACCTGGCGTTGTTTGATAGGTACTCTCTTTCAAATAAGTTCTTCCATTCTTCTCACTGATAAAGTTAAGCTTGGAGGTACCCTCCTCATTCATAAAGCTACCATCTGCGGTATATACAAATTTTTCTTCTGTATAATTTGGTAATAATAGTTCCCCATTCTTCGTAATTTCTATTTTGAAATGACCGTAACTATTACCATATAAGCCCGCTTTCTTTGCTACATCTTGAGGCATCTTTGCCTTGTTCGGCTTGCCAAAGGATTTGTTTGGCTTAATCTCGTTAATTGTACCCTTCTCTTTTAGGGCTGCGAGCAATAAATCATTAGCCATCATTTGATTTGTCACGCTGCTGCCACCTGATGATAATACAGCCACCGCCATTTTCTGTTCTGGAAGCACCACTAGTGAAGCATGTTGTAATCCCGTGTCGCCGCCTTTAGCCAAGCCCTTTATCCCATATTCACTGAATGGATAAAGCTTCACACTATCCCATCCAAGTCCATAGTTGATGCTATTATCTCCATCGCCTGGCCACATACCTTTTTTATATTCCTCTTGCTCCATCGCTTTGACTGCTTTATCAGAGAGGATTCCTTTTCCCTGCCCCATAAATAATTGTGAGAATCGCACCACATCCTCCGCAGTTGAAGAAATCCCTCCTGTGCCAATTACATTTACGGATTCAGCAGGAAGCTGCCCCTTGTATGTTGGAAAATAAAGGCCAGCCCATTTTGCATCTTCCCAATTATCCTGTGGCGTTTTTGTATGATGGAGCTTTAATGGTTCTGTAAACTGCTCGTGTAGAAATTCTGTAAAGCTTAAACCGCTAACTCTTTCAACTAAAATTTCGGCCAACGTAAAGCCATCATTACAGTATACTGAAAATGCACCAGGATCTGCTTTTAAGGTCTTGTCGGATAATTGTCGCAACAAGTTATCATGGGCATAGGTATCATTATCTTCAAATAAAAATGCATTAGTAAACATAGTACCTTGTATGCCGGAAGAGTGGTTCAATAACATACGCGGCGTAATAAGCTTATACCGCTCATCCTTCATCTTGAAATCTGGGACATAGTGGAAAACAGGCGTATCCAAATCGACTTTTCCTTCGTCAACCAATTTCATTACAGCTGCCGCTGTATATACTTTACTAACTGAGCCAATCCCATATAGCGTATCTTTGGTTAACGGCTGCTTCCCTTTTATTTCGTTCTTGCCGGTTTGACCCGACAAAACGATTTTGCCATTATCAATTAGCGCATACTGCAAACTAATTGTCTCATAGGATTTCATGAGTAATGCAGCCTTCTCTGCTGCAATCTTTTTCAATTCTTGGCTAGCCACTACTTCTTGACTAGCTACAATGGTAGTCTGACTGCTACTAGAAAACGCCATCGCGTTAGTTGGGAGGAATATCGTTAGCGCTAATGAAGCCGCTAACACCCCAGATAGTTTTCTTTTCATGACAGAATTGCCTCCTTGTTAGGTTTGCTTAAGATTATTAGGAACAACGAAAACTCTTTGTCGCCCTTATTAATCATTATATGTAACTAAAACCAATTACAGGAAAAAATAAAGTAAACAGAAGGTAAAATTTTATATCAAAGATAAATTCACAATCTATAAAAAAACAACAGATTATACAAACAAACGTTTGTATAATCTGTATTCCTACTAATCAAAGTTTAACTTTTTTCTAAAATGCTACAAATAATTATTACCTCCTTGTATGGATCAATTACTTTTGTATTCAATTACATGTAACACTTTTACTTTTAAATCTTCTATCATTTCTTCTGTTGCTTCTTTTTCTTCTCCTTCAAACTGTCGTTTTAATTGTTCTTTTGCTATAACTTCTATTACATCTTGTGTAGATATGTTCTTAGATGCTGCGATTTCTACAACCGATTTACCAGTATCCAAATTTTGTTTCAATTCTCCTGGAGTCATATCTAATAAAGAAAATAGGTCTGAATTATTTAAAAAATCATTAGCAAAGAAATCAGGCTGACTATTTGTTGTAAAGAAAGCCTCATCAGAAAAACTAAATTGCGTTGGTTGCTCGTTACTTTTTTGTTTTATTGTTTCGTCGGTTTGTGTGCTAACTATTTGAGCGGATTTTACTGATGCATCTGCATCTTTCTGAATTTGTTTAGCGTAAGTATGCCCACTACCTAATAAAAATGCTGAAATAACAAAAGCCATGATTAAATTTTTTTTACTCATCTTATTCCCTCTTTTCAGTTATTTTGTATTACATAAACTATTATTGCTGAACTATGTAAAGATAAAATCAAGATGAGGTGGATTCGAAATGAAAATTCATTTAAATTGAAGTTACTTTTGGCCAGCTGATGGAAAAGTGACCATAAGTAGAAAATTTCACACAATTAATTTTCAATGTAATGCCTTTGCTACAATTAAAAAAGCTCATACAAAAGGTTTATAAAACCGTTTGTATGAGCTTGTCTCACTCTTTTATTGGTAAATAAAAATAAAATTCTACTCCATCGGATGTATTGCAAACACCGTATTCAACTCCATGGAGCATTAATATATTTTTTGAAATTGCCAGTCCCAAGCCAGTTCCACCTTCAGATCTTTTTCTAGAAGCATCAATTCGGTAAAAGCGCTCCCAAATTTTCTCTAAATGATCTTTTTCAATTTGAGCCCCCTTATTCTCAACACTAATTCTTACCTGTTTCCCTTCTGCCTCAATCGCCACAATTATACTTTCTTGCGCAGGCGAGTACCGAATAGCATTCGTCAAAAAATTCATAAGAACCTGCTCGATACGGCGTTGGTTAGCAACTACTTCAATCTGTAATAAGTGGGTCTCAACTCGTAATTGTTTTTGCTCAATTTCAGGCATAAGTTTTTGGCAAATTTCTTCTAACAGCGAATGGATATAAAAAGCATCCATTTGCATTTTATACGTACCCGATTCATACTTTGCTAATTCAAGCATATCGATAATCAATAAATCCATCTTATCCACTTCTTGTTCCAATGCATCGAAGTAATATTCTTTCTTATGATTTGCAACATTTCCTCTCAATATTGTTATGCAGCTTTTCATAATACTTAAGGGTGTTTTTAACTCATGTGATACACCAGAAATAAATTCTTTTCGCGTATTCTCTAGCTTTTTTTCCTTTTCAATATCTTGCTGTAGCTGGTCAATATACATACTTAATCTGTTCGAAAGTACATTGATATTCCTTGATAAATCTCCAATCTCATCCTGTGAATGAACAGCAATTGTCTCAGAAAAATCTAAATTTGCTATTTTCTCTGTAGTACGGTTGATTCTCAATAACGGCTTGGCTATTTTCACTGAATAGTAAAAAGATGCCAATAATATCAATATAAAAACAAAAGCAACAATGTAAATATAATATTCCTCAATCATTTGAACAGCTTCATCCACTGGCTGAAGTGAAGCCATTGAAAATATATAGGAGTTTGTTTCATCAGATTTTGTTATTAAAATTTTGTATTTAATGTCGTTTTGTACATAATTACTTTGTTGAGTAGTAAAATTATGAAAATCCAGTTCATTTAATAATATCTTATTTTGAAAATCTTTAATTTGCTCTAAAAATAGTGAATTAGAATAAATAATATTGGATAAATTATTACTCTGTGGAAATTGAAAATGAATAATTTTACCCTCCAGATGAACCATATCAGAATTTTCATTAGAGGCATATAACTCCTTTAGCTTTTCCCTCGGTCTCCCTATTTTTTTATAAAGTAAGTTATTCCTGTAGGTTAAAGATTTTTCCAATAGATTAGGGTTTGTATATGTTTCATTTTCTATTATCATTTCAATTGGAGTTAATTGCGACTCTTTTAGTATTCCGATTAAATTTACTTGACTATTCTTCAACAATGATTCCGATAACTGGACCGGATTTTCTCCATCAATGACATATAAAGGAACTTTTATTGTTTTCAATCCAACCATAGTTTGATAATCCTCATGCAATTGCACTTCAATATAGAAATCATCCTCATGCTTTAAATGACCGGACTGATCCAATATTGTAATCCAAGCATTATTTTCATCAGTAAAATCCCTCACTAGCTGTTGAATTTTCGTCATGTCATGACTATTTTTTTGATACTCTTTTTCAAATACAGTTAAATTGGATTCTAAATCTCCTACTTTTTTATTGATATAAAATTGTTTGAAGAATATAGTTTGCCCTACAAAAATGGTAGCCAAGATAAGTACACACAGCATAGTGGTTAGTAAAAACAACTTATATACAATTCCTCGCTTCATTGTATATCCTCGAATTTATATCCTGTTCGAACGATCGTTTTTATACAAGTAGAATGGTCTCCTAATTTGTTTCGCAAATTTCGCATGTGACTATTAAGTGTTCGGTCATCTCCAAAATATTCATAGCCCCATATTTTGGTTATAATCTGATCTCTCGTTATAACAATCCCTTTATTTTCCATTAAATATAAAAGCATTTCATATTCTGTATGCGTCAAAGAAATCTCTTTATTATTCACTTGTACAGTCCTAGAAGGTATATGAATTTTGATGCCACCACTTTCCATACAGTCACCTGCTACATCATTTTTTTGCTCCCGATGATGTAACAGTCTTTTAGAACGTGCCAATAAAACGAGTGGATTGTATGGTTTCGTCACATAATCATCGGCTCCCAATTCAAAGCCTAGTAATGTGTCATCTTCATCTGCACGAGCAGTCAACATGATAATCGGGATATTTGAAGTTTTCCGTATGCGACGGCATATCGTCCATCCATCCAATTTTGGTAGCATAATATCTAAAATAATTAAACTCAGCTCATTTTCTTGAAAAACCTGCAGTGCCTCTTCACCATCTTTAGCTTCTAACACTGCATAACCTGCATTCAAGAAATAATCTTTAAGAATCTCTCTTAAAATATCCTCATCTTCTATAATTAATATCGGATCAACCATTTTTATCCCCTGCTTAATTATTAAATGTTCTATTTACATATTCATATTAAGCGAGTGAGTAATTAGAATCAACGACATTGCTAGGATCTTTATTTAATCTTCACATCGGGATTATCGAAAAAAAAAAGAGACATACATATTTACAGAACAGAACACCCAATAGTGGACACTTTAAATAAAGTGTTCCTATTCAGAGTTTTTCTATTTTCATCACTAGAAATTCCTATTTTACTAACCATACGATTTAGGAACTGGAGAACACTATGAATAAAATAATTTTTAGCGAACATCAACGCAGACAAATTGAAGCGAATCCGAATGTCGCTTTAGTATCTAATCGTGCCGTTTCAAACCTATGGTGGAAAAGGAAACACAGGTCGTCCGCGAACTTTAGACAACGCACTGTTGGAATCACTCTTTGGGCATTTGAAATAGATTATTAAGAAGCAGAAAGTTTATCAGAATTACATACACTTGTGATGGATTATATGAATCATTACAACCACACAAAAAAGCATTAGACATTAAAAAAGATGACCCCAGCAACTTACCGAAGTCATCTGATCGCAGCGTATGAACAACTACATCCCTTTTTATTAAACTGTCTACAAAATAGAATGCAGTTCACTTGGTAGAATCTTATCCTTTATTTTCTGAATTTCCAATTCAATGAATTGTCCAATTTTCATTGGTGCCTATAATTATGAATCTCCTTAAAATACAATGCCGATAATGATCGCCGAGAGAACGCTTACAAGGGAGGCACCGTAGAGCAATTTTAATCCAAAACGAGCCACTACATTGCCTTGCTTTTCGTTTAACCCTTTTACTGCACCTACAATCGTACCAATGGAACCAAAGTTAGCAAAGGATATAAGGAAAACAGAGACAATGGCTGCTGTACGCTCACTTAAGCTATCTTGGATTTTAACGAAGTCAAGCATGGCAACAAATTCATTGGCCACCAGCTTTGTCGCCATAATACTACCAGCATTAACAGCCTCATGCCATGGTACACCCATAACAAAGGCAACCGGTGCGAAAACATAGCCTAGAATGCCCTGGAATGAGATGCCGAAAATCCCGTTAAATAGGCCATTAATCAAGGCAATTAAGCCAACAAATCCTACCAACATGACCCCAACGATGATGGCTACTTTAAAACCATCCATAATATATTCGCCTAGCATTTCAAAAAACGTTTGCTTTTCGCCTTCCTGCACTTCAATTATATCTTCCTCCGCTTGCACTTCATACGGGTTAATGATGGAGGCAATGATGAAACCACCAAATAAATTTAATAAGAGTGCTGCCACGACATACTTGGGCTCTAGCATCGTCATATAGGAGCCAACAATGGACATCGAAACGGTTGACATAGCTGAAGCACATAAAGTATACAGACGATGTTTCGGTAAAAATCCAATTTGGTTTTTCACCGAAATAAATACTTCATTTTGGCCTACTATTGCAGCTGCCACCGCATTATAGGATTCTAGTTTTCCCATGCCATTAATTTTACTTAGGACTAACCCAATATACTTGATAATAAACGGCAGAATTTTATAATGTTGCAATATTCCGATGATAGCGGACATAAAAACAATCGGCATTAAAACAAAAAGGAAAAATGTATGAGCGCCTTCATTAGCCATCCCACCGAATACAAAATTAGTGCCTTCATTCGCATACTCCAGTAATTTGGCAAAACTATCCGCAAAACCTTTAATTAAAAATTCACCAATTCCCGTTTTAAGTAAAAGAAAGCCCAGCACAAATTGGATTACAATCATCACCATGATGGGGCGATATTTAATCTTTTTCTTATTATTACTTGCAACCCATGCTAAGAATAGAACTAGAATTAGACCTACTATAGAAATTAAAAAATGCATCTTGTCCCCTCCGTAACTAACAATCTTTATAACGTAATGTGAATGTTTTTCCTTCCATATTAATCCTAGTTCTAGAATAATTGCTAAAGGACTTCCACAAATCTACCGCTTTCCTTACGATTCATCGATGATTGTATTAAGTGCAACGTCAACCATTTCATAAAAGGATTTTTCACTTTCTTCGTGGGTTAAGCATTCATTTGTTAATAATTGACTACCTACCGTCAAAATCGATAATGCCTGTACCCCGTATTTAGCAGCTAGTGTATAGAGGGCCGTGCTTTCCATTTCTACACCCAATACACCGAATTCCATAAACTTGTGAAGCCTGTCTAATGTTTCACGATAAAATTCATCAGAATTATAAATGTTGCCCACAAAGACATTACCTTTTTTACCTTGCGCTTGTTGATAGGCCTTCATTAACAGGGAAAAATCGGCTGTTGGTGCATAATTATTTCCGTAGAATATTTTTTCCGTCAAATTACTATCTGAGGACACTGCCTGGGCTAAAATAATATCACGGATATTAATGTCCTTTTGCATCGCCCCACATGTACCGATTCGAATCAATTTTTTCACGCCATAATCATTGACCAATTCCGTCCCGTATATACTCATCGATGGATTGCCAATTCCTGTCCCCTGAACAGAAATTGGCACACCTTTGTACATGCCTGTATAACCATACATCCCTCTTACTTCGTTATAACAATAAGCCTTCTCTAAAAAATGCTCCGCAACAAATCTTGCGCGTAAAGGATCTCCAGGCAGCAATACTCGCTCAGCTATTTCTCCCTTTTTTGCACCTAAATGTCTACTCATCTTTAACCCTCCAAGTCCTGTCAATGTATCTCAAATATAATTAGGTAACCGTTTTCATTTACCGATAAAAAAATACTCATAGCCATTTCCAAACAAATTTCCCCTAAATAGAAATCCGTTCAAAAACTACTATGAGTATAAGATTTTTTTATCTCGACAAACTAGACCAGAATGTTACGGAGTGTACGGGAAATAATTGACCAAATTACTGAAGCAATTCTTTCCGAATATTGTCTAAATCTCTTTTGGAAGGGATTGTTGAAATAATAACAACTGGCACTGTTGATAAGACAACAGGGAAATTACTTATAACAAAATCAATGTCGTGCAGCTGTATCATTTCGTCGGTTAGCCCCTTCATAATGGAAGTGATAATGATTAATTGGTCCCCAATTTCATTCTTGATCAAGTTGGCAATGTAATGGCGGATTGAAAATTCCTCTCCGATAACCAAAAATGCTCTTTTACTTTTATAGCGAAGTCCCGAACGAACAAGTAAGGTGAGTTTGGTTAAATGAAAGTCATTATAAAGCACAGAGGGGTATGCTTTTTGCCACTTTTGCATACAGTTCTGCATAGTTTGATAAATCTGTTGACACTCGATTTGAACATAGTTTGTTAAATTACTTTTTGAAATCGCCATCCATTCAGGAATGGCATTATCGATTAACAGCTTGGCAAGGAACTCATAGACCTCTAAGATAAACCGCTCATTCATCTCAAGATGGGGATAAGCCTTTGCCAACAATGTGAACAACTGTTGGCCCATTTGATCGACTTCTTTATTTTTATATAATTCGATTTCTTTCCTCGGCGTCATGTCTGACTCTTCATAATAATGATACTGGCTAATACTAAAGAGAGACTGCAGAAAAAACATTTCACTTTTTGGTAATTCAATTGAATATCTATCTTCCAGTGTCTTCGCAAGGGCTTTTATTGGCAAATAGAAAAATGCCTGTTCCCAATGATAATTACTCTCTGTCACTTTTACATAGTTCCCTGTTTTCACTCTTTCAAGGACAATCGCAACTAAAAAAGATAATTTCCTTTTAGCATTGATAAAATAAACGATGTTTTGTTCATGCTCAATTTTCGTAATTAATTGATGGATCACATCATAGTCACTATTCGTAAATGGCCATCCTGTAAATTCATAGGCATCACCATATAGCTTCCAATAAAAATATCGGATATTTAATTCATTTCCCTTAATGGCTGGTGTCGAGTATGTAATGCGTATTTTATATGGCTTCAGATCATGATTATTTAACTGCATAATGAGTTTTTTCAAAGAGGAGGTGCTCATAAACATAGCTTCCGCGAGCTCCTCCATTGACCACTGATCCCCATTTGTAAACAATACATTCATTAGTCGATAAAAGATGGTTTGCCTGTACATGCTAGAAACCACTTCACTAACGGTTGTACTACTTCGCCCATCTCGTTGTAGAAAAATTCCCTTCCCTCTAGAAACCTCAATCGTCATCGCTGTCGGCAATTGCCCATTGATTTCCTCAACTAACTTTCGGATGGTTTTATCTGAAATATGGAGGCTTTTTTCAACCTCCGCTAAGGTAAACCATCTTTGTTCAGAATCCAGCAAAGTTAATAATGTACTAGCTAATTTGAAATCCTTATCCATGTTTTCACCCCTATCCTGCACTCACAAAAAGGAACATACATGGCAAACTGTATGTCCCTCCCTATCTTTATTTCATATACATATTCAATACTTTTTCAATGTCTGTATTGAGCCTGTTAATATCAACAGCTTTCACAGGTTGATTGGCAAGCTGATACTTTTGCTTCAGCGCTATGATTCTTCGGACGCTGTCATCAATGCGATCCTCTGTTATCTCTCCCTTGTTGACGGCTGCCTTCACAGCTTGGATTGCTGCTGTCACATTTGCATACTCATGGGCAATTAAAATAACATCACTACCCGCCTTCACAGAATCTACGGCTGCCTGTCCGATATCAAAATGGTTGGTAATGGCTTTCATGGTCATATCATCCGTCATTACTACACCGTCAAAGTCGAGCTGCTCTCTTAACATACCTGTAATAACGTCCTTCGACATCGATGAAGGATACTGTGGATCAATCTTAGGTAATAAGATATGAGCAACCATCACGACATCAGCACCGTTATCAATGGCTGCTTTAAATGGCACAAGTTCTAGTTGATTCAAATCGTCCAAACTTTTTGTGACCTTAGGCAATTCTAAATGGGAATCTACCGCCGTATCCCCATGACCGGGAAAATGCTTGACAACAGGAATGACCTGCTTGGATTCTAGCCCTTTCATGGTTTCTATGCCTAATTTGCTGACGATATCAGGATCATTGGAAAACGAGCGATCACCGATAATGGGGTTGTTCGGATTGCTATTGATGTCCAGTACAGGGGCAAAATCAAGGTTAAAGCCGAACGCCTTTAGTTGTTCCCCTAGTAATTGACCCACCGCAAATGACAATGATGATTGATTGATGTCACCAATTCTTTGGTTCGTTGGGAAATTTTTTAAAGGTCCAGGTAAACGGACAACCTTTCCACCCTCTTGATCTGTTCCTAGAAAAAGTGGTAGCTGATTATTTACATTTGTAGCCATTAAGGCATTCATGAGTGTGACAGTTTGCTGTGGTGTGTCAAGATTATTGCCATACAGTATCAAACCGCCCACTTTGTAGTCGTGAATGAGACTTGTCGTCTCCTGCTGGAGCGTCGTACCTGAAACGCCTGCAAACATCATTTGCCCGATTTTTTCATCCAATGTCATTTGTTCTACTGTATCTGTTACTTGTTCAGTTAGTTCTGTATAGACCGAAATATGATGCACGACAGGATTAGCATCGCTGTCAGTCGGTTTTGGTAAGATCCATTTTAACTGATACTTGTCATTCACTTGATAGACAAAAATAATTTGATTGGTCGTTGGGTCCTGATAGTAGCGAACCTCATCCGGTTCCCCTAACTTGTTTTTAATATCTGTAAGATGAATTTTCTTCATATCTTCTTTGAATGAACGAATATCAAAGGCCTTTGAACCTTGATAGCCGATGGTCACATCCTGATACTCTTCGTATTGTCCATTCGCTGACTCCGTTACTTGCAGAGGTTTTCCCCATTGCGCATGAACCGTCTGTTGATCGGCTTCTCCCGCAGCAAAGGGGACTTCTGGCACTCTTCCCTCTTGCGCTAAACGGGCTATATCCTGCACGATGTCCCCCACATTCTCAGACACATCCTCTTGGACTGCGCTGGACTCAGAATTTCTTGTCGTTGTTTGTGTGCCTGGCCTTAATTTCATGCCGAAAAAAAGGAACAGACCTATTAACATGAGCACGAGAACTAGGAGCAGACCGCGTCTTCTTTTATGCATAAAAAACCTCCTTCACTCATCCAAAATGACTATCTCGAAACAAATCTACTAGCTAACGTTAACATAACCACTCTATGAATTCAAAACATGTGAAATCAACAAAATTGTTACCCCCATTAGAAAATATTATCGTAAGCTAGCAAAAATACAAAGGAAGATGTTAAAATATTCTCATAAAGGGGGATGCAACGCATGGGGAAATTAAGCAAAAGAAATATATTGTGGATTGTGCCTATTGGTATTTTAGGGGTATTCTGGTACTTTTATGGTCCACAAAAGGATATTACTGACAATGAATATATTACATATGTAAAAAACTATTCATATGAAAATAGTACAAAAACATTAGAGAGCGCCTTTGCCTCTGCCTGCGACAATCCATATTGGGTTTATTTCGAAACCCAAAAGGGCCAAGACGTGGTAGAGTTCGAGGGAAATTGCCCCGTTAACAATGAAGTAGCCAAAGTGAATATGCAATTTCTTGTAGACAACGCCATCACCAACGTCCAATCAGGTGCAATGCTGGTCGATAGTAAAATGCAAGAGGAAACAGATCGCGATCAATTTCTGCTAGCCCTTGTTCAATAAAAGATAGACGCCCTTATAGTGAGACTATAAGGGTCTTTTTGTGTAACGAGGATGGCAAGTGATGGATAGCTCAGGAAATGTGGCGGATAGAACGGGCAAAGTGGTGGATAGAATCCTGAAAGTGACGGATAGAATGCTTAATGTGACGGTTAGCTCAAGGAAAGTGATCGATAGAACACTCAATGTGATGGATAACCCTGCGCAATCGCGATCAAACATGCAAAGTGATGGATAGAATGCTGAAAGTGACGGTTAGCTCAAGGAAAGTGATCGATAGAACACTCAATGTGATGGATAACCCTGCGCAATCGCGATCAAACATGCAAAGTGATGGATAGAATGCTGAAAGTGACGGTTAGCTCAAGGAAAGTGATCGATAGAACACTCAATGTGATGGATAACCCTGCGCAATCGCGATCAAACATGCAAAGTGACGGATAGAATGCTGAAAGTGACGGATAGCTCAAGGAAAGTGATCGATAGAACACTCAATGTGATGGATAACCCTGCGCAATCGCGATCAAACATGCAAAGTGACGGATAGAATGCTTCATGTGACGGTTAGCTCAAGGAAAGTGATCGATAGAACACTCAATGTGATGGATAACCCTGCGCAAGCGCGATCAAACATGCAAAGTGATGGATAGAATGCTGAAAGTGACGGTTAGCTCAAGGAAAGTGATCGATAGAACACTCAATGTGATGGATAACCCTGCGCAATCGCGATAAAACACGCAATGTGGCGGATAGAATCCTGAAAGTGACGGTTAGCTCAAGGAAAGTGATGGATAGAATGCTTAATGTGGCGGATAGCTCGGCGAATGTGGCGGATAGAATGCTTCATGTGACGGTTAGCTTGGGGAATCTAGCGGATAGAGCGTCCAATTTAATCGATAGCTTGGGCAGAACGATAGATTGCGCTAAGGAACCGGAGAAGGTAAGCGAATTAGTGGATAGAATCCTGAAAGTAGCGGATAGAGCGCTCAATGTGGCGGATAGCTCGGCGAAAGTAGCGGATAGAACACTTAATGTGACGGATAGCTCGGCGAATGAGGCGGATAAAACGCTTAAAGTGGCGGATAAAGCGTCCAATTTAATCGATAGCTCGGGCAGAACGATAGATTGCGCTAAGGAACCGGAGAAGGTAAGCGAATTAGTGGATAGAATCCTGAAAATAGCGGATAGAACACTCAATGTGGCGGATAGATCGGCGAAAGTAGCGGATAGAACACTCAATGTGACGGATAGCTCGGCGAATGAGGCGGATAAAACGCTTAAAGTGGCGGATAAAGCGTCCAATTTAATCGATAGCTCGGGCAGAACGATAGATTGCGCTAAGGAACCGAAGAAGGTAAGCGAATTAGTGGATAGAATCCTGAAAGTAGCGGATAGAGCGCTCAATTTAATCGATAGCTCAGCGAATGTTGCGGATAGAATGCTTAATGTGACGGATAGCATGCTCAGATTACTGGATAGCGCATAAAAAGAAGTCTTCTTCTCAAAATAAAAACCCATGTATTGAACATACATGGGTTGAGCTGCTATTAACAATTTTCTGTGGAATAGGAGGACTTTAAAATAGTCCGTTCAATTAGTCTTATTTCGTTATTTAGCTTCGCAATCGCCGCTTCAATTTGTTGATAGCGCTCCATTTGGTTGATCTTCTCGGTTGGTATTGTCTCTTTTAAAGCGGCCTGCCCTGCGTATAAGCTTGCTAGTAAATCTAGCTTCTGAAAATAAGCTGTGCTGTATTGCTCCATAACACCTAGCTCCTCTTCTGTTACATTTTCAAGAACGAATGAATTATTGTTCATATAAGCACTATAACCGAAAATCTCAACCTCAAAACTCACCCTAATTCATTATTTATTATCCACAATTCAGTAAAAAAGTATTCTTTCACTTTATCAAAGCTAAACTATTCATCTTTTTTTAACAAAGAATAGATAAACGTATCATAAGCTTGTCCGTTTTGATATATATAATCCCTCAATATACCTTCTTCCTGAAACCCTAGTTTCCTGAGTAGCTGATTGGATGCTTCATTTGCTAAAAAGACAACAGCTCCGATGCGATTCAAATTCATCGTCTCAAAGCCATAGGTAATTACTTTTTGCACAGCTTCTTTTGTATAGCCTTGTCGCCAGTAATCAGGATGAATTTCATAGCCTATTTCTGCTCGTTGATGCGCCGCCGACCATAAATGAAACCCAATTGTCCCAATAATTTCATTTGAATCCTTATGTTCAATGCCCCAACGAATCCCACGTTTTTCTTCAAAGTTTTTGGCAAAATGCTTAATTAATTCATCAGCCTGTTGCTTATCGACAAATGGCTCCTGCCCATAATAGCGTGTGACCTCCTGATTTGAAAAGCAACGAAAAATCGCACCTACATCGTCCTCTTTGAGTTCTCTTAATCTAAGTCTGTCTGTTTCTAAAATTGGAAACATCATGTCCTCCCCCTCCTCTACCCTCCATACCATTCTCTACCATTCCTTTAAAATCCTTTATTGACAACAAAAAAAGCGCAGCCTGCAATTAGGCTCGCACTTTTTATTAACCGAATGCTTGTGCTGCAAGAGCAAATAATGTTTGATTGCGAGTAGGCATTTTTTTGGCATTGCGGATCATGACAGGTGGTGTTGCAGCCAATGTAAAACCACTTTGTTGTAAAAATGGCCAAAGCTCCTTTTGGATAGACGGACAGTCGATACGTAATTTCCCGTTATGAGCCTTAGCCAATTCTTTAATAATATTCTGCGCTATTGCCTTATTTGGCGCTACGATGGGTCCTAATAGAAGATAAATGGGTCCTTGAATCGTTAGACCGTACCCAATCAATTGGTTGTGCTCATTTTTCACAACAACACAGCGCTGGGACTGCCGAATTCTTTCCCGCAAAAAGAGTTCTCTACGATCCCCAAATGCTCCTGCATCAAGCTTGACCAGCTGTTCAAATTCCGCTTCTTGAAATTCTTTAATCATGACAAAAGAATCAACGTCCCTTGTCGTCTCTACAAAGTTGTCTGCTAAATATTTATGTACATGCTCAACCGTCCTAAAGCCCATTTTTTCATATAAAGGCTCTCCCTCTTTTGTTGCTACAAGGATAATGGTTGTTTCCTTTGAAACATGATCGATACAAGCTTGTGTAACAACTCTACCTAAGCCAAAACCTCTGCATTGCTCATGCACAATTACCATGCCAATGGAAGCTACATTTGTATCATAGTTCGTTATAGCTGCACATGAAACAATTTTTCCTTCCTTATTTTTATGACCGACTATTCGACCAGCTGCCATGATTGTCTTAATTTCGTGGGCATCATAGTCCCACCCGACAGAAGCCGATAGCTCGATTAATCCTTGAATATCCTTAGCCGTCAATTCTGTGAGCTGAAATACATCTTCACTTTGTAATGTCAATTTTGTTCCTCCTCTACATTTAAAGAACGTTTGTTCTATTTTACATAATTCCCCTTCCATGTACAAGCAATTTCTTTTAGGTTTAGCAATTATTCCTATTTAAATATTGTAAAATGGCTTATAATAGGGACCAGACTATGCACTCCTACTTCAAGCATATAAAGGTGATTTCAACATGACATCCTATGAACGTATACTGATAATGGTCCCGCCGTTTCCCTAGCTACGCAATCTACTTGTAATAGCACAAAGTAGAATTTGCTTGTAGGAGGGCAATATGTTGAAAAAACAGGCAGTACCATCTTTATTGTTAATGATTGTTCTTGTGGCTTTTCCACAAATTAGTGAAACTATTTATACACCATCTCTACCGGATATTGCAGCTGCACTTGGTGTCTCCAATAGCGCTATCCAATTCACCTTAAGCATCTATTTTATTGGCTTTGCATTAGGAGTTTTTGGCTGGGGATGGATTTCTGATATCATTGGTCGCCGCCCTGCCATGTTAGGCGGTCTCCTTTTTTATGGAATTGGGAGCTTACTTTGTTTTTATGCAGAGACACTTCCCTTTCTAATAGGAAGTCGATTTATTCAAGCGTTCGGGGCTGCTACTGGCTCTATTATTACGCAGACCATTTTGCGTGAAAGTGTAACGGGTAGTCAACGACACGCCATGTTTGCACAAATTTCAGCCGTCATAGCCTTTACCCCTGCGGTAGGGCCACTGATTGGTGGATGGGTGGATCAAGCATTAGGCTTTCGGGCTGTGTTTTTTGTTCTTGTTGTGATGAGTATGTTGTTGTTCTTCTATGCTTATTGCAGGCTACCTGAAACAACAAATCCTGCAGCAAGACAAAGAATAGCGATTTGGCCTGTCGTCAAACGCCTTTGCGCTTCACCAACCGTTCTTGTTTATGGATTACTCATCGGAGGCATCAATGGTGTGCTATTTAGCTACTATGCTGAAGCACCTTTTATCTTCATCGAGCATTTCAAGATAACACCTGGCCTATATGGGTTTCTTGGCATCATCGTTGCACTGGCTTCGATCATTGGAGCCATGATCTCAAAGCGACTTGTCAAAAATCATCCACCACAATCGATCATTCACGTTGGTTGTTTGGTGATGCTAATAGGTGCACTTCTTTTAACAATTATCTGTAGTGTACCAATGCACGTAACAATACTGGCGATAGGCATAATGCTAACCGTTTTTCTAATGCTACTCGGTGCTGGCATTGCACTTCCTAATTGTCTAAGTCTTGCATTAGTAGACTTTCAGGATGTTATCGGTACAGCCGGCGCTATTTTTAGTCTTGGCTATTACCTATTAGTCAGTGCCATTACATCGGGCATGAGTTTACTACACAACGGTTCTTTACTGACAATGCCACTTTACTTCTTGGGTCTATCCCTGACGATGTGGCTTTGTGGGAGAAAATATATTCAATAGTAACTTCAATCCATAATGGATGATAGCGGGCATCCAATGACGATAACACAAATGAGCCACCTTAAATTATTTTAAGGTGGCTTCTCCTTCGATCGCATTACTGAAAATAATAATCCACTACTTGTTGTGCGGAATGGAAAACTTTATTGCTTTGCGTTTTATAGAGAAATGTTGGTTGATTACAGGCTTTCTCGAGGCTTTTTGCTTGCTTTAGTTTATCGGTCATTTGCTCAATAATATCGGTATAGCCATCGAGCTGATTGGATATTTTAGGTAGCATTATTGGTGAAATGTCCAAAACAATGGATACTTGATCCTCTGCATAGCTATTTAAATTGATAAAAAAGCACTCTTCCAAATGCTTTGAATGTTTATCCACATTAATAACAGCTTCTTGAAAATTAGCAATTAAGCCTGTTGACGTTTTTTTAATCGTAAAGCCTTGCTGCGTTAAATGCTGTTCAACGAGACTTAAAAACTGTTCTACCTCTGCATCAAGCTTCGGTCTAACAGTTGATTGAATTAAGTCATCGCATTTCTGATAAATTGTATCGATTTCAGCCTGTTTGTCTACAAGAATTTTAAAATTGGACATTGAATACACGCTTTATCTCCCCTTTTTACTAAGGTAGACATTCATGAAGCGTTTTAGTCATGATCCATGTAAAAATAACATTAAAAGGAGAATCCTATGATAAGAAATTCGGTTAAAGCCATCATTATTGTGAATGGGGAAATCTTACTAACAAAAAATCAAGATCCGGAGGGCTTTTTTTATCTTTTCCCGGGAGGCGGACAAGAGCATGGAGAGACCTTTCATGAAGCACTGCAAAGAGAATGTCTTGAAGAAATTGGCTCCTCTGTTCAGATTGGAGAGCTTCTATTTATCCGAGAATATATCGGAAAAAACCATGAACATGCTGCCTTTGATGCTGATGCACACCAAGTAGAATACTATTTTTTATGCCAGTTAAATGGGGTCTCCTGTCAGCCAACGAATCCCGATAGCCATCAAATCGGAACAGAATGGCTACCCATCGAAATGCTACATACGAAGAGACTTTATCCAAAAGCATTCATCCAACCATTACAACAATTTATCCGTGGACAAAAAACAACAATTTACTTGGGTGACATCAATTAAATAGGCTGCCTTTGAAATAGACAGCCCTTTCTTATGTCAGTAGCTTTACCATCGTATAATAGCTGCTACCTGGCGGATAATCTTTAATTTCTCCTACAACACGATAGCCTTGTGTCTCATAAAATGTTCGCGCTTGGAATTCAAAGGTTGTCAACAGTGCTTTCGTTGCTCCCATATCCTTAGCAATTCCCTCAGCCTGTGCCAGTAGCTTTTTGCCCAAACCTTTCCCTCGATATTCTTCACAAAACCAAAATTTATGTATTTCCAGCCAACCCCAGTAGACCTCAGCTGTTATCCCACCAATCCATTGTTGCTGGTCATCAGTGACGATCAGGTGTAAAGGCTGAACTGCACCCTTCTGCCTACTTTCTCGGTGATAAGAGGAATGCTCATTGTTAAATGTTCGAATCTTTTCTGCTAAAAAGTTTGTAAACTCATCATGCTCTTCACGTAGAATTTCCACTTGATACTCCATTGCTCTCCTCCTAATCCTGATAGCGTTTTAACAGCTTGTCTTGATGAGCAGCAAATATGTCCTCTAGGGGAATATCATATTGATTTGCAATGACAATAATATTCCCTATCACATCGCCAAGCTCTTCCTTTAGCTCTTGTTTATTTTCCTCATAGGATGCTATTTTTTCATCTGGTCGGTCTCTACCAATTTCTAATGCTCGAATAGCTCTTGCAACTTCGCCTGTTTCTTCTGCCAAAAACCCAATACGTGTAAAAATATTGAGCTCAGACCAACCCCGTTCTTCATAATAATCCTTCACCCAACGTTGAAACTCATTTAATTGCATGTTCTTTTCCTCCATTCCTTTCCACTTCAAAATAAATTATACTATTAATTGCGGCTCGGCGTAATGATTGTCCAGATTTTTCAAGCTTGCTCAAAGCTCCTCTACTAAATCTGTGACATCCGCCTGAGACCTATCTTATTTCAGTAGTTTTTTCATTGAGCAGATCAAGGATGCTTCGCTTTCGCTCGAAAAACCGTGCTGAACCAAGATAATCGAATGATTAGATATGGAGGAATCAACTATGAAAAGTATCGCAGTATTTTGTGGGTCCAGTATCGGCGCTTCTGATGCCTATCGTGAAGGGGCTATCCGCCTAGGTAAAGAATTAGCAAAGCGCCACATTACTCTCGTATATGGAGGTGCTAGTGTCGGAATTATGGCTACAGTAGCAAATACGGTTCTACAAGAAGGTGGAAAGGTTATTGGGGTGATTCCGACATTATTAGAGGCACGTGAGATTGCTCATCAGCAGCTATCCGAGTTAATCGTTGTCAATACGATGCATGAACGAAAGAGTAAAATGATGGAACTAGCAGATGGTTTTATCGCCCTACCTGGAGGCCCAGGAACATTAGAGGAATTTTTTGAAGTGTTTACTTGGAATCAAATCGGCTTGCATCAAAAGCCTTGTGCTATTTTCAATATCGAGGGCTATTTCGATTTATTAATTTCATTTTTTGACCATATGCAACAGGAACAATTTTTAAAAGCGCAATATCGAGAGGCACTTATTGTTGACGAGGACGTGGCAGCACTATTAGATAAATGTGAAAGCTTTGTTCCAACAGCTATAAAAACCTATGAACTTAGCAAATAATTACGAAGTGGTAAGATTCGTTCCTTTTGGACGGAGCTTACCACTTTTTAGTTCCCGATTAAGCATCCCAATAGGTTAAAGACCTGCCCTCTTTTGTCGTTTTTTCACTGCTACTACACCAATCAACACAGCGACGAGCTTCACCACCAATAATAGTACATACAAACTAATTGAGATAATGGCAGGTAATAAGACTAGCCACCATGACCATGCTATGACATCTGTCCATTTTAATACAACCAAAACGATGGTCAACACTTCTGCAATGCCCATCTTTTCACCACCTTACTACCTTTCTTGACTATGTAGTTACTATATAGCTTAGGATAAGGACACAACGGAGAATATAGTTCACTCTTTTTCTCCATCATACAACAGGAGGAAGTACGATGACGAATATTTTTGTAAAAAGTGAGTTTGCTCCTTTAAAGAGAGTGGTAATGGCTCAATCAGAATTTGCTTTTCCCTCAAAAGACGAGTTAACAGATGATGAATTTTTAACTGAAGAAACGTTAGCACTCTATGCTGGTGTCGATACGAAGGGTAAAAATTATAAAGATGTTTTTCCAGAAAGACAGCAGCAATGGGAATTGGAACGTCTTAATTTAAAGAAAGTTTTAGAAAAGTATGGGGTTGAAGTCCATTCTCCAAGACTTTTAACAGACTATGAAAAGGAATTAGGAAAAGAGGATGGCTATAGCAATTTCTTTGTCCGAGATCCGTTTTTCACCATTGGTCCATTGTTAATCGAAGGCTCACTTCGATTTCCCCATAGACGCAATGAAATTTTGCCTGTGCGTCATCTTTTAGCACAGGAGGCAAATGAAAATCAATGTTACTATGTCTCTATTCCAAAGCCAGATATGGCAGAAGGACAAGCGTCAGAAGCGGGTCCCTTTTTAGAGGGAGGCGATGTCTTAGTTTTAGATAAAATAATTTTCGTTGGAAATTCAGGACTAGCTTCCAATCAAAATGGCGTTCAATGGCTACGTAATTTAGCGAGTAACTTCGATTATACGGTAGTTGAAGTTCCGCTTCATCCAACTATTCTTCATTTAGACTGTGCTCTTAGCTTGGTAAGAAACGGACTTATGATTGTTTGTGAGGAAGCCTTTTTAGATGGTATTCCTGAACAGCTAAAGGATTGGGATAAAATTCACGTTTCCTTAGAAGATGCGGCACGACTTGCTACCAATGGTTTACCTGTTAATGAACAGGTTTATATTACAGATAAAGAATTTACATGGATTGGTGAACAATTAGAACAAAAAGGGATCACAGTCGAATATGTTGATTTTAAAATTTCACGAAGCTTCGGAGGTTCTTTTAGATGTAGTACACAGCCACTATTAAGAACAGAGCGCTAAACTCATGTTGTGAAGAAAGCAGGAAATTATCCATCTTCCTTTAAAAAATAATATGAATAATGAGCAACCTGAAATGGCACATTATTTATAGGAGGTGGACGAAAAATGTCTAGAATTATTGGTGTGGAACAATCATTATCTAATATTGAGGATGCTTTAAAAGCAAAAGGCTATGAAGTGATCCAGCTTCGCAATGAAGAGGATGCCAAAAAATGTGATGCCTGTATCATTACAGGTCAGGATCGAGACGTGATGGGAATTAGTGATCCAGTCATGGCTGGTCCAGTCATCGACGCGGATGGGCTTTCAGCAAACGAAGTTGTTCAACGCGTTGAGAAATACTTTCATTAACTGAGTAAGTCAGTGCTGCCACAGCGTCTTTTGACTGTAGGCAGCACTTTTCTATTCCATTCTCCTACATACTATCTTACTTATAATATACTCATTTTTTGTCCAAACTAATGTACACGACCTTTAAAAAGTAGGGAGACATATGAGTCAAAAAAATATAGTAGTGGCTATGTTCATATTTACTATTACACTCCTGTTATCAGGCTGTTGGGATGTCACAGAGCCACAACGAATGTACTATGTGCAAGGTGTTGGAGTAGATTATAAGGACAATGAATATACTGTATACTTACAAATTATTAACTTTGCCACTGTAGCTAAAACAGAAACAGCAAATCCTCAAGCAGCGCCTACCGAGATAGGGAAAGCTACGGGCAAAACTATTGAAGAGGCTATTTATAAATTATATCGTTCGATGGACCAAGAAGTGTTTTGGGGGCATATGACCTTTCTTCTTTTCTCAGATAATGCTATGCGTGATGAGCATGCCATTTCTGTTATCGACACATTTTTGCGTTTTCGAGAAACCCGATATCATATTTGGGTCTACTGTACAGATGACTCGATTGAGGATGTGTTATTAGTTTCTCCATTATTAGAGAAATCACCAACCTCTGCTAAACTAAGTAACCCTAAAAATACAGCGAAGCAAGAGTCATTTGTAGAGCCTGTCAATTTAAGGCAGCTAGTTATCGGTTTAAATGAGCCAAACCATGAAATGAAGGTTCCTTACATTACCATTAATGAAAGCTGGGAAACAATAGATGGGCAAGAAAAAGAAACCTATTTTGCAGGTGTGGGTATTCTCTCAAAGGACAGCTTCAAAGGCTATTTAAAAGGGACATCTGCTCGAGGGATCGAATGGATGAATGATGCAACAAAACAAGGCGAAATTACCTTTGAATTAGCAAATAACGAAAAAGATGATTACCTAACTGTTGATATAAAAAAATTAGATGTCAGAGTTAAACCAATCGTCACTAATAGCCAAGTACGGTTTGAAGTCGTTTTAAAATTTGATACAGTCTTAAATGGCTTTAAAGGCAAGCTAGATCCAGATCAGGTAAGAAAAAAGGTTTCAGAGGAAGTCAAAAAAGAAATTATGGGTACCTTTGAGGAAGGCCTAAAAATGGATGCAGATGTCTTTCGTTTATCGGAATATTTATACCGTGATAACGTGAAAGCATGGAAAAAACTAGAGAAGAATGGCAAAATTCCATTAAACAAAGATTCCATTAGTAAAATCGATATTCATATCAATAAAGTAAGCCCTGGCCGTAAAACATTCCAAGAGACCATTACAGAATAATCAAAAATGACCAGCCTTTTGAAAATTTAAGGCTGGTCTTTATACTATATCAGGATCTTTTTCAGCTGATGGTCAATATCTCCCCTACTAGCTCCACCGTGATAGCAAACAACCGTTTCAATATCTAGATCTACATATTTCTGTAAAGAAAGACGCGCTTCCTCTAAATGTAACACAGTTGGCTCGTGTATACCCTCAAGGTGGCCATCTACACTATACATTGAATCCCCTGCAACTAATGTTTTACTTTGTGTTAAATAGAGGCTAATATGACCAGGCGTATGTCCTGGTGTATGAATAACGCGAATTCCACCGCAAAACGGTAATTCTTCCCCATCACTCAACTCTACATCGACCCTACCCTTTGGGGGATTTACTAGTTGACCATCTTTCAATAGTGGCAACTCCCCTTGAATATAAGGCTTATCAAGGGCATGAGCATAAACATGTATATGCTGTCCACACTCCTGCAAAATATCAGGAAGACAACCGATATGATCCACATCCTGATGTGTTAAAATAACCGCTTTCAGTTGATCCAAAGACACGCCCACCTGTGCCATTGCCTCACGTAACGCATCCATTTGCCCTGGAAAGCCTGCATCCATTAACACAGCCATATTCTGATCCCACACCAACATCGGATGAATGATGAACCCTTGATAGTTCAGCTCTAGCATTTTGACACCCTTTGCAATTAGCATAGCTACCACCTACCTCGCCTTGTCATTTAATTTAAAATGTTACATAGCTAGTGTTCTGTGTTCTACACTCAATTTCCTGCCTCATATGTCGTTTATGTAATAAAAGGACCAGACACTCTTTTCAATGTGGCTGGTCCTTATGATTACATGTTCTTGTTTCTTTTATAATCTCTATATACTAATAAGACGACTAAAAGGAAACTTAAGCTAACAAGACGGAAAATCGTTTCTAAACTCATCCATTCTGCTAGAATCCCTAGTACAAAGGCACTCATGCCAACTCCAACATCGAAGCTTGAAAGAAAAGTAGCATTGGCTGCTCCGCTTTTTGCTTCACTTACTTTTTGAACAGTCCATGTTTGTAAACACGGCATAACGGTTCCATAACCTGCACCAAATAAAATTGCCGCGATCATAAGACTTCCATTATTTGTTGTATAAGACAGCACAATCAATGATAAAAATCCTAGCGTTGCTGACACAATGATGATCGACCATGGTCCGTTCCGATCAAACCATTTTCCTGTAAATGGGCGTAGTAAAGTGGAAACAATTGCATTGATGAGAAAGAATAAAAAGATATGATTTAATCCTTTTTGTTCTCCGTACAGCACTAAAAAGGTAATGATCGCGCCAAATCCAAGTGTCGTCACTATAGTTAGTAATGCTTGAAACCATACATCTTTTTCAAAAATCGCTTCCATAAAACGAAATGGCTGCTTTTCATGTTGAATAGGTGTCGCTGATTGAACAAATGGAAGTACGATGACAGCTAATACACAAAGTAAGGCAGAAGACCAAATGAGTGTATGGAAGGAAAAAGAATGGTAGATAAGAATCCCAAGACTCGGTGCAACAATTGCTCCGACTGTTGTTGAAATGGAGAAATACCCCATACCTTCTCCTAATTTAGCTTTAGGAATACTATCGACAGCCATTGTACTATTAGTTGTAGTGGAAACCCCCCAAGCCGTTCCATGGACTAGCCGTAACAGAAGGAAAAGCCAAATATTATTAAGAAAAGGATACAACATCGTAATGATTAATAACGATATACATGCACCTATCGCTAGATTTTTTCGCTGATGATCGATTAAATAGTAACCGATAAAAGGTCTGATAATAATTGCGCCTATTGTAAACACAGTCGTTACCAACCCTACTTGCATCGGGTTGGCGTTTAAACTTACTAAATAGGCCGGTAAAATTGGCAGTAACATTTCAAATCCTATAAAAATCAAAAAATTACTTATAAATAGAAAAAGAAATGACAGTGTAAAAATTTGTTGTTTATTCATTTTTAAATTCCTCGCTTCTAATTATTTTGCTAAATTAGAAGCGTTTGGAACACTGAAACATTCCTAAATTGCCTTAGTTTTTTCAGCAATCAACTCACCCTTTCTAAACGTTAATCCCAACAAAAAAAGACGCCATAAAAACCGGCGTCTAGGAATTTCTATCGATCATCCATTTTTTTACTTTTTTCATCTATGATAATAGACAGGCAAAAAGCTTCCGGTTACTATGTTTAATATGGCATTTACTTAAAAAACCACAGACTGGTCCCTTTGACAAAAAATCATCTAATTGTAAAAATGTCTTTACTTCAATTGCCATTGTTCTGTACACCATTTCCATCACTTTTTGCCTCCTCTCTTAAAATTCACATTCCTTATAATTTAATACAAGTTTAGCATAAAAGCAAATTTAACTTTAATGCACAACGGTTGCATATGATTGCGGTACAATATATCCCACCTTACGAGGTGCTACTACATTTTTCTTTTCAACATTTTTTATTTCACCCTCTACAGACTTTTTCACGGGTGTTTCCAAAAGCTCAAACATCGACATTTGTTTACTCATAGACATCCCCCCTCTATGAACTTAAAAGGTACTGAACGTTCGCAATTTGCTGCTTATCATATATATGTGGAACAAGCTGAATTTATACTAGGAAATTTGTTGTTGCATAAGTTTAGTCAAACATAAAGCGAGTGACATTGTTCATCACCCGCTTTTGGTTACTTACTTATTAGTACATTATTTACGATCATCTATAAATTTCGTTCAGTTTCCCCGTTCCATAATTTAATGTGAACTTCATACGAAGCTCCACCCTCCATATGGTTTGAAACATCTGTTACATCAAGTATTTCTTTCAGGTGAATTGACTTTATCCTATTTGCCTCGATTGTTAGATGATAGGGACCCGCTATATTCATAAGTGTCGTCATACGCATGTCATCTTCCAAGTAACTAGATTCTAAAAACTCTAAATCAAATGATACAGCTTCATTGCTTCGATTATGTAATGCAAGCTCACATTCACCCATCATTAAGTCTTTACCCAACATTTCAAAATCACAGGTACCATCTCCATTGTAGGATATGGCCATTATGCCACTAGCAAAGGTTTCTTGATAGGCAGTAATGAGTAAATAAGGTAAACATGCATAGAGGATCACGACCAAACCAATTGTTCGAAAAAAATATTTGGTTATGCTCCTACCAATTAAAATGATAGCAACTATAAACAAAACCGAACCGATGATACCAAGCATCCTAAATCCATCTTTCGTTTGGATTGGAAAAGACATGAATGAAGATTGAGCATAGATCATTTCGCTGTTAGGATATGGGAAAAACAGACACATACATATACCTAAAATAACAATCCCGCTAATGAACGCTATTTTATTTTTAATCATTCTCTATCTCCTCGACCAATAAGATAGAGAATTTGTTTGTTGATTCTGCACAATTTCCACCTATCACCAGATGACTAGGTGATTTCATATAGACCATTTTCTCGCTCCCTTTTATACACATACATACCTATTTTACCATATATATCCTTAATAATAAATCATGCCTAATATGTTGAGCGTAGCTTTAGTCTTAAGGTTGAAAGATAACACTGTCCAGAAATTTTTTTCGATAAGTGGAATTTTTACTAAATTTGTATGTACTTTTACCATCGAATTACCTAAAATGTAAAATAAGGGGAGGATGATAAAGATGGATGATTTATTTTTGATAATCTCGATAATGAGTTTTGTGGCAATTTTTATTTTCGTGATTTTATCAATTGTTAAATTTGCCAAAAAAGATAGTATAAAAGGTAAAAAACAAATCAAATTTGCTGGTATTTCAGTAGCCGTCATGATTGCTTCATTTATTGGGTTTGTCTCAACAACTGATTCAACTGAAACTTCCAAAGATAAGGGTAATGAAACAATTGAAACTACAGCAAAACCTAAGGAAGAAACACCTGAAGAAAAAGCTACACGAGAAGCCAAAGAAGCTGAAGAAAAAGTAGTAGCTGAACAGAAAGCTAAAGAGAATGCGGAGGCAAAGGCTAAAGCAGATGCAGAAGCCAAAGCTAAAGCAGAAGCTAAGGCTAAAGAGGAAAGTGTCCCACGAGAATATAAATCTGCCTTAAAGAAAGCAGAACAATATGCGAAAAATATGCAAATGTCAAAGGCAGGTATTTATGACCAATTAACATCGGAATACGGGGAGAAATTCCCAGCAGAAGCCGCTCAATATGCTATTGATAACATTGTTTTTGATTGGAAAGAAAACGCATTGAAAAAAGCCCAAACATACGCAAAAATGATGAGTATGTCAAATTCGGCAATTTACGAGCAGTTGATTTCTGAATATGGAGAAAAATTCACTCCTGAAGAAGCGCAGTATGCAATAGATAATTTAAAATAAATACAAACTTTATAATATGTAGTGAACCTAAAAAGTGAGACTTTAACCAGAATGGAATTTTCCATTCTGGTTTTTTCTTTTATTCAATACACATCCAAGATTACTTTTTATTGTAGTATTAATCTGACTTTCACCATTTTTAAGACCTTGCTTTACTAGTATTTTTTATCATACTGGCTTTAGTAAGCTATTGGCATACTTTATGTAAAAAAACCATCGATCATGGAGTGGTCGAAAATGAAATTGACGTGTTTAGTTGAAATAAACAGGGATATTTTATTGGATAAGTTAAATACTATCTGTAGGAGGTGTCGAAATGAAAAGAGATAAAAAAAATACAGAATTTGCAACAGACGAGCCAACAAAACAAACATTTTCAAGAGATGCAGACCCAGGTACTAGTAAAAAACGTAATGAGCGTGAAGGACAATCTGACACTGCTCACCCACATGAAGACCTTATTATTAACGAGAAAAAGGGCAAATCAACTTCATTATAATCTAAGATTAATTCGCGTTTTATCTATTTTGACCACCCATCATGAGTGGTCTTTTTCTTTTTATCTGAGTATTACTTGGCTTATTAAGACCTGGCATCAACTTTTTTGACTAAAAGATTATTGTACGGAAATGAAAATCTCGAAATGATATCTATATTTTTATTTGGAGCGAGTTCCTCACTTTTTGGAGCGCCTTCTATCGAATTTGGAGTGGTTCAACTTCTATTTGGATCACCCCACGCTCTAGTTGGAGCGGGTTTCACACTTTATGGAGCGCCTTTCTGCCTTTTTGGAGCGGGTCAGCTGCTGTTTGGATCACCTTGCTCACTAGTTGGAGCGGGTTCCTCACTTTATGGAGCGCCTTCTATCGAATTTGGAGTGGTTCACCTTCTATTTGAATCACCCCACGCTCTAGTTAGAGCGGGTTTCACACTCCATGGAGCGCTTTTCATTCATTTTGGAGCGCCACACCTGCTGTTTGGATCACCTTGCTCCCTAGATGGAGCGGGTTCCTCACTTTATGGAGCGCCTTCAATCGAATTTGGAGCGCCACACCTGCTGTTTGGATCACCTCGCACCTTATTAGGAGCGGGTTTCACACTTTATCTGAGCGTTTCCTTTCATTTTGGAGCTTCTACACGTTTTCTTGCAGTTTGAAGTATTCCAATACTATTTTAGTCACTTGCTTCATTTCTCCGCACATAACTCTCTAAAATTACAGCCTCGACAATGCCATTTATCTTGTGTTTGTTCAAAATCCTCGATGTCTACGGGCTCATTGGAGAAAATATCGGCCTGATACTTTTTCATTTCTAAAACACTGCGCTGGAAGGTATACAAAATATTCTCCATATCGACGTCTGTAAAACTATATTTCTTTCGTTTTCCTGATAATAAATATTCGTTATAGACCTCGATTTGTTCAAGTGATACACGGTATTTTTCCTGAACATAGTAGGCATAGAGCGCTAATTGCTGACGATCATCATCAGATTCCCCACCCGTCTTCCAGTCAACAATAACCCATTTATCCCTCAACTCATCATAATAATGAAAGTCCATTACGACGAATACTTGGATGTCGTTGATTTTCATGGAGCGGAATTGCTCTGGTTCACCGATTCGGAGAGAACCTTTTTGTGCCGTAATTTGCTGGAATGTTTCACTCCTCAAAAAATGGTCAAAGACAATTTGTAAACGTTCTTTATAGTCCTGTATTAGTTCAGGAGGAAGTGTGCCATGATAGTAAATTTCCTGCATCATATAATATTTATTGGGCTTTTGCCGCCACCACTCTAGATGGCGTGTAGAATCAATAAAGGCCGCATTGAGCTGCTCTCGTCCGGATTGGATCAGCTCCTCTACCGTGGGAGCTCTGCCTGTTTGTAGATAATCATTAATGGCCTGCTCAATAAATCGGTGGACAATTTGCCCAAATAAAATAGGCATGGACTGTAGCTTTTTTAAACGATAAACATACTGATGAGAGGGCTCAACTTGATAGCTAAGCCATCCATTATGGGAAAAATAATATTCATAGCCATACTTGCGTGCACAGCTTGTGAGCGTTTTATGACGCGATAACGACCATGAAAAGGTTGGGTACGGTGTAATTTCAAACATGACTATCGCCTCCTATAGCTGGTGGATAAAATCATAGACAAGCTGGACGATCAGCACAATCGTAACGATACGCAATAAAAGCTTCACTTGATTGGCTTTAACTTTTCTTGCAAGGACAATCCCAATTTGTGCACCTATTGTAGAGCCGACCATTAAAATAAGTGTTAACGGCCACTCTATTTTTCCTGTAGCAATATACGTAATCGCTGCTCCAGAACACATGGCAAAAACGCCCACCCGTGAAAGACCTACCGCTTTGATATAGGAAATCTTCTCATGTGCATATGTATAAAGTGCCAATGTGCTACTCCCTGGGCCAAACATCCCATCATAAAAACCAACTCCAAGAAGAATTGGACCATTTTTTCGATTCATTGTAAAGCGCTCTTTTTCACCAAAATCAGCACCACCCATAAAGGACACAATCAGAGCAAAGCCTAATAAAATAATGGCGATGAGCGTTAAAGTTTGACTACTCATTAACGAAGCAAAAAGTCCGCCAAGTGTACCTCCTACTAGGGATACAAGTAAGACCGAACGCATTTCTATCCAAGCCAATTCTTTTCGTTTGTAAATTGAATAAAAACTTGAAAAGGCACTCACCATATTGGACACTTTATTAGCGCCAATTGCTGAATGAACGGGAACTCCCATGAGCATCATCGTTGGTAATGTAATTAAACCGCCGCCACCAACTAATGTTCCAATGATATTCCCGATGATGCCAATTAGTAAAAACAACAAGTATTCCATAGTATCCTTCTTTCTCTAACCCATAAGCAATCATTCTATGATACAGTATAACAGATTGTTATTTTGAATGACGTTGGAAATGGGGGGCACGGATGCACACACAACAAAAAACACCAACACCACGCTTTTGTCACCAGCTGACAATCATGGTGACTACTATTTTTATAGCGGGGATTACGGCTACATTGATCCAATATCATCAGCTTCCTGCAACAATCCCTGTATTACAAAGCTTTACAAGTGAGCAAGCCCAGTTCGGACCAAAAATTGCTATTTTTTATTTACCCTTTATCGCACTGATGCTGTTTTTACTTTTACATTATTTAGAAATGAAAGCTGCTTATCCCGTTATGCGGAAAAAGAAAGCGCCGCTGTCACATCAACAACGGCAAAATGGTATCATCACTTTTTGTCTCATAAAAAATAGTATTTTATTGTATTTTACCTATTCCCTTTTCAATGACCTAATGGTGGCATTGGGACACGAACGAATTTTACAGCAGTGGCATGCTTACCTATTTTTATTGTTATTAAGCGGGATCTTTATTGCAGGGATCTTACGAGGCTTTTTGCTAGATAAATAGAGAGCATGTTTTCAAAAAATAACATGCTCCTCTTCAACTAGTCGTTATTCAATGGATGTCATTAGTTCATAAAAGTATGTTTTCTCCCGCGTTTCATAAAGCTTATACCAAGCGTGTAAGGTTTCCGTTGTAAAAACATCAAGTTGCCTCAAAACATGGTAGGCAAATTCCAACGGAGCAATCCCCGATGCCGTTACTAAGTTCCTTTCCGCTACGGCTGGCTCCTGGTTAAAATGTTCATCCCCGATATATTGTGGACAAAGCATCTTCAAGTATTCGAGATCGTTACTCGTATGTTGTCTTGTATCAAGCAAACCAGCCTTTGCGAGACCGATCGTTGCACCACAAATTGCAGCTACAAAAACTTCCTCATTCAACGCTTTTGAAACCATGTGCAACATAGGATCATGAATAGACTCTAGCCATGTATTACCTCCAGGAAGAATCAAGAGATCCATGCGATTCAAGTGACATTCAGCAATAGTAATAGTCGGGAGTATCGTGATGCCTCCCATTGTCGTAACAGGACTTCTATCAATTCCTATCGTCATCACCTCTAAAGGCTCTAACCCCTTTTTAAAATACCTACCTGAATTTAATTCCGCCATCAAATACCCGATCTCCCAATCTGCCATCGTATCAAAAACATAAAGATATACTTTTCTTGTTTGCATAACTAAACACTCCTTCTATTGAATGAAACTATGCTTAGTATAAAAAAACTTTACTGACATTCTCCGTCAGTAAAGTTTTCGTTTTCATAAAAATCTATCAGCTCCTTTAGAACGTCAATCATTTTTTGCTTTAGACTTATCGGTTCTATTACTTGGATCGATTTTCCATAAGGGAATAGTAAATTAGGTACATATGTATGTAACGCTTCTTCATCTAATAAAAATATCGCTTTCTTCGAGGTGCGTTCTTCGAGGTGATACCTTAAAAACCAATGCTGACAGATAGCATCCACCGCACTTGTCTTTCCACAAATGATGAAAGACACATGGTTCCGTTTGTCTTCTGCTTGTGGAAGAAGACTTTTCATAAAAAAATCACTGGCCGAGAACGCTTGTGGTCGTTGAAAGGGTATGACTGTTTGATGCAGACTAGTAATTCGGCCAACTTTAAAATTACGAATTTCATTTCTTACATGACAAAATGCAACAACATACCAGTTTTGATTCCAATAAACCAAACCATATGGATTAATCATCCTATGTTTAGGTTGTTTTTCATTATTTGTATGGTATTCCATTTTAATCGATGTTTCGTTCACTATACTGTCTTCTAATTTTTTTAATAGCGGCTCCAATGAAGATTCAACGGGACCAATTATCTCGAAACCTTGTAAATGTTGCTGAATCATTTTTTCCTGCTCTTGATTTGAATGCATCGTAAGTTTTGTTGTTGCACTATTTAACGCTTCCTCTAAAAAGTAGCCAGCTTCTTTTGCAAAGATAGCAGCATGAAGTAATGCCGCTTTCTCATCAACATCAAAAATAAGAGGGCTTTTAATAAAATTATTCAACAGGGTATATCCCCCATGATGACCTGTTTCAGCTATAATCGGCACACCACTGGCAGAAAGTGAATTAATATAGCGGTAAACGGATCTGATATTCATCTCTAATTTTTCAGCTATTTCTTTCGCGGTTATTTTCCTGCCTGAATTCAACATCCATAAAATCTGCATCATATGATCCATTTTAGACAAACATTTTCACCTCATCGAATTATTTATTATTCATGGTGGTTCCTGACACAAAAACAGGCTACCCGATACCGTCATCAAGTAGCCCTTGGGATTATGCCTTCATTCACCCATTCTTCTTCCATATGTTTAAAATTATGTAGTAAGCCATATTTCTGTATGCCACGTGCCTGATCAATACTAGCATCGGCCAATTGGCGAAACTTTGCACGATCATTTATTGTGTAGGCATAGACCGCTTCCACAGCAGGTTGCATCCAAGGCTGTGTTAATTGATCACTTCTCATATCGGCTGTTCGCCCTTCAAGAGCAGCAATATAGCATTGGGCATAGCTTGTTAAAGGCTCCTTCTCTATTTTCGCTGCTGCTACTTTTGCGGCACCCAAATTGTCCTCCATGATCGCCTTAATAAATAGATAATTATATTTAATAGCTGGTTGCTTATAATGATGGATGATGACATCGATGGCATCAAGCTGTTCCTGTTTCGTCCCATAAGCAGATGTATAGAGCGCAGCAAAGATAGGTTCCTTTCTATGATTTTTCACCCATTTATCCACCTGCTCCATATTATTTGTTCGATATAAAATATGTATATGACGGTAAATCATTGCCATTGCAATCACAGCAAATAGCCCAAGTGAGATAGATAAGCGCACACCAGCTAATGACAAAGTGATCGCTAAAACAATAATCGCTAGATAAAACAATGTTAGTTTAGCTATTTTCATAAGACCTCCTACTGTAATTTCTTGCGCATTTTCCGAGAAAAAATAAAGCCAGCCCCCACAAAAAAGATAAGAGCCATCACTTTCATGATAGGAATAATAAACAGCTTGCTAATAAGGAATACAACGACTACATAATAGACCACCATTGCCAACAAAAATAACGTTAGCTTATTCACGCGATCCCCTACTTTCCTTTAGTGCCGCCTCAATCGCAGCTAATGCTTTCGGCCCCATCCCATGTAAATGAGTTAACGTTGAAAGGTCGACTTTATCTAGCTGCTGCCATTCTGTATAGCCTGCTGCTTGTAAGGCACGAATTGCTGGTTTTGCAACACCCTTCGGCCACTCTGTCATATTTGCACGTCCCTTCACGACATTTTCTTCTCTGCCTATTATGCAAGTGACAGCCAAGAAATGCAAATAAGTCAAAATAGGAACATAAAGAAGCCTGCCGCTAATAGATTCCCAATAGCATGAATCGTCCAGCTAGCTACGATGGAGCCTCCAGCTAGCCGTTCATTCATCCACCCCATCACATAGCCCGCGAGTCCTGTACATCCTACTACTAGCAGAATAATATGGACAGGAAGCACCGACCAAAGCAAAGCCCCATGAACACTACCAAAAACGATGCTTTGAACTATATTCCCAGCATGAAAACCAAACGAATTAGCTAGCCTTTTTAATAAAAAGCCACGGAACAATAGCTCCTCTGACAGAGCAGTTTGAATTACGGCGTATAAAAGTGCTGGTATGACCGCTGCAAATCCAAGTCCAGCAAATTGATTGGGCGCTAGCAAAGAGCTATCAATATAAAAATAGACGAGCGCAGAGTTAGGCACTAGTAACACAACAATGGATAGGACAAAGAACATGGCGTACCTTCTCTTATTCTCAATAATAGGCTTTCGCAATCCTAGCCACGTAAGAAAGGACTGTTTCTTTTTCGCTGTGCAAAACCACCAAATAAATGGAATAATGGAAAACAACATCACTTGTAGAATTGCACTAATCAAGTTTTCGAAAATCATATGATTTCTCCCCCTGTCTACTACAAGGATAGGATAAAATTCCATTATTTTCAATCTAATATTACTCATAAAGTTATTCATTAAAGAAGCCTTCCCTTTTGTTCTTTTGCTCATTTTCAGTTATACTCAATTACGGATAATAAAGATCTATAATATATACAATAAACATTGGAGACCATAACGATGAATAAATTATCGACACATTTATTGGAGAAGGCACAAACCTATGAGCAAAGCACTCGTATTTCGGTACCTGCCTATGACACATTATTTGCCGTAACACAAGCCTACTTCCGTGCTCAGCTAGGTGAACAAGAAGCATCCCTGCTTGTCATAGGAGCTGGCGGTGGCAATGAGCTTTCAGCTTGGGGACCTACAAACCCTCATTGGACATTTACAGGGATTGATCCAGCTGAGGAAATGCTTCAAATCGCGCAACATAAAGCCGCACAACTCGGACTAGAAGACCGTGTCCAATTATTACAAGGAACCATTGACAACCTGCCATCCAATACGCCGAAATTCGATGCGGCCAGTTGTATCCTCGTCCTTCATTTTATAGAAGATCGACAGGAAAAACTGAACCTACTAAAAAACATACACACCCGATTAAAACCAGGAAAACCCTTTGTCCTCGCCTGTGCCTACGGTGAACGTGAAAGTGAAGAACTACAAGATCGCATCAAAATATGGCAAAGCTTCTTTTTAGAGGCAGGTTACAAAAAAGAAAAGGTAGAAAGTATGGGCAAAATCATTATGAATATTTCCTTCATTTCCGCTCAAGAAATCGAGCAACTACTACAAGAAGCCGGATTCACACATATTACCCGCTTTTTCTCCTCCGGCCTTTTCGCAGGATGGATGAGCCAAGCCTAAACAAAAGAACCCGCTTTTATAGCGGGTTCTTTTTTGGGATGCCGAAGTAAACTTTATTGTGGAGGGATTTCCTTTGAATTGTGTTGGATGGGTCGCTTTGCTAGGTTTGTGAGCGGTGGCCTTACTTTTATGATCACTTCTCTCTTTGGAGCGGGTACCTCACTTCTATGGTCACTTCTGAATCATTTACGAGCGGGTTCCTCGCTTCTTTGATCACTTCCGACTCACTTTGGAGCGGGTTCCTCGCTTTTATGATCACTTCTGACTCATTTATGAGCGGACTCCTCGCTTCTTTGATCACTTCCGACTCACTAACGAGCGGACTCCTCGCTTTTATGATCACTTCCGACTCACTTTGGAGCGGGTTCCTCGCTTCTTTGATCACTTCCGACTCACTTTGGAGCGGGTTCCTCGCTTTTATGATCACTTCTGAATCACTTATGAGTGGGTTCCACGCTTCTTTGATCACTTCCGACTCACTTTGGAGCGGTAGCCTCCCATTTTGGATCACTTCCGACTCACTTACGAGCGAACCCTTCGCTTCTTTGATCACTTCCGACTCACTTACGAGCGGACTCCCCGCTTTTATGATCACTTCCGACTCACTTTGGAGCGGGTTCCTCGCTTCTTTGATCACTTCCGACTCACTTTGGAGCGGGTTCCTCGCTTTTATGATCACTTCTGAATCAATTTATGAGCGGACTCCCCGCCTCTTTGATCACTTCCGACTCACTTTGGAGCGGTAGCCTCCCATTTTGATCACTTCCGATTCATTTATGAGCGGACTCCTCGCTTCTTTGATCACTTCCGACTCACTTTGGATCGGTAGCCTCCCATTTTGGATCACTTCCGACTCATTTATGAGCGGACCCTTCGCTTCTTTGATCACTTCCGACTCATTTATGAGCGGACCCCTCGCTTCTTTGATCACTTCCGACTCACTTTGGAGCGGGTTCCTCGCTTTTATGATCACTTCTGAATCAATTTATGAGCGGACTCCCCGCCTCTTTGATCACTTCCGACTCACTTTGGAGCGGTAGCCTCCCATTTTGATCACTTCCGATTCATTTATGAGCGGACTCCTCGCTTCTTTGATCACTTCCGACTCACTTTGGATCGGTAGCCTCCCATTTTGGATCACTTCCGACTCATTTATGAGCGGACCCTTCGCTTCTTTGATCACTTCCGACTCATTTATGAGCGGACCCCTCGCTTCTTTGATCACTTCCGACTCACTTTGGAGCGGTAGCCTCGCTTCTTTGATCACTTCTCTCTCACTTTGGAGCGGAGTCCTCGCATTTTTTGAATACTTCCCCAACATTTATAAGGAATACCCCACACTAATTGAACAACCCCTATATCACCAGTAAATACTGTAATAATAAACACTTTCATCAATCGCCATGCCTAGTTTTTCATAGAGTTTCTGGGCATTGACATTATCTTTCGCTGTTTCGAGCATCATGTATCGGGCAGCTTCCTGTTGGCAATAGGCGGAGCATTGTTCCATTAAAGCTTGAGCGACTCCTTGCTTCCTGGCATGTTGCGCCACAAATAAATCATTTAGTATAAATGCTCTTTTCATAGCTACAGATGAAAAAATAGGGAATAATTGCGCAAACCCTACTGGCTCCTGCTCCTGGTACGCGAGAAAAATAATGGACTCCCCATTTTCCACACGTTCCTGAATAAATTGCTCGGCCTTCGTTATATCAGATGGCTGGCCATAAAATTCTCGATAGGCATTAAATAATGGTACAACTTCCCCTATTGTTGATTTTGATACGATACTAATTTTCATGCTTCTATTCCCCATTTCTTTTTCATTGACGTTCTTGTATGATAGTAATAAAAAATCTGACATTTCAAAAGAAACAGTTTCTAAAATTTCAACATGTCAAGGCGGTGCACAATTGGACGACTTTATCTTTTTATTAACAGAGAATGAGGCAAAGTATAAACAGGTTTATCAGCAAATTAAAGCACTTATTACACAAGGGGCACTGAAAACAAACGACTCTCTACCATCCATTCGTAAACTAGCAGAAACTTTACACGTTAGTCGTAATACCACGCTAACTGCATATGAACAGCTTGTGGCAGAAGGCTATATTCGCGGCGAGGGGCGGAAGGGCTATTTTGTGAATGCGTTGGAGCAGGTTTTCTTACAGGAGCAGATAGACCCGATTATTTCACAGACCAAATACCATCTCCCCTCCATCGTTGTAGATTTTCGAGCAGGAGCTGTTGATCAGCAACATTTTCCTTTGAAAACATGGCGTCAAATAGCCAATCAAGTATTATTGGATTCATCATGCTATCAATATGGGGAATTGTTTGGAGATTCATTGTTAAAGGAGCAGCTTGTTCAATACCTCCTACAAGCAAGGGGCGTTTCGACAACGATTGAAAATATCATTATTGGCAGTAGCACGCAGCAAATGCTCCTGCATCTTGGCTTTTTATTAAAAGACCATTTCCCAAGTATCCTTCTGGAGGACCCAGGCTACAACGGGGCACGAGAGGCTTTCCAATTACATAATTTTCATATAGAGGCATTGCCGGTAACAGAGTCTGGTGCACAGCTCAACCTATTAGCTGACAGTCCATCCCATCTACTCTATGTCACCCCGTCACATCATTTCCCGTACGGTGTTTCTATGAATATTCAACAGCGACAGACTCTAATACAGTGGGCCCAACAAGTCGATGGCTTTATTCTAGAGGACGATTATGATGGTGAATTTCGTTATGCGCAACAGCCATTTCCTGCACTGGCATCGATCGACCCTTCTCGGGTAATTTATTTAGGCACTTTCTCCAAATCGTTTCTGCCAGGAGTTCGATTAAGCTATATGGTGCTACCGAATATGCTTGTTCAGCCATTTAAAGAACGCTTTGCTCATTTTGAACAAAATGCTTCGTCCCTCCATCAACGCACAATGGCACATTTTATGGCACAAGGGGAATGGACACGCCATATTAAAAGGATGCGCCTGACCTACAAACAAAAAATGCAGCGCCTTGTTCAGGAGCTACAACAACAATTGGGTGAGCAAGTCACGATAATAGGCGAGCAATCAGGGCTCTATGTTTTGGTGAAAATAAAGTCTGCACTTTCGGAGCAACAGCTCATCGAACAAGCAGAATCCTGCGGTGTTAAAGTATACCCAACCAGTCCGTTTTTTCATCAACAAGCAAAGGAGACACCGATGCTGCAATTAGGTTTTAGTAAGTTAACGATGGAAGAAATCAAGCTTGGTGTTGAACTGTTGAAAGAGGCCTGGCAGCCATAACAATCCACGTTATGGCTCCTCCTCTACACATGATACGGCTTAAAAATAATCAATAAATGTCGGAATACCAACAGGTAATACGGCCTCTAGTAGGTCAATTTCCTCGGGACGTCCTTGTAAACGTTCGATTTTCTCTAAATAACGTGGACGTTTATAGCCTAACAGCATAGTAGCCAACGTTTGCACTGTTAAATGAACAGCACTATCATTCAAAGTCTCACTCACTTTTTGGACAGAAACCTTACCATCTGCCATTTTAATGATGTATGTTCCATTATTCCAAGCCACAATGCGATCAGTGACCGCAAGCTGAAGCTCAAAATCATGACCGACAAATGGATAACGCAATAAAAACTCTTTGACATCGACAATTCTCGCCATGAAATAAGGAGAGACCTTTTGAATAATTTCACTGTCCTCTAATAAAAAGGCAACCGCTTCATTTCCCGTTGTTTTCCCGTAGACATTATAAACCATCGAACTATGAGCCGAGACGAAATTCCATAAGCCTTTACGAGCCTCTTCCTGCAAATAAACGATTTCATCAATGTAATAGTTTTCTTCCATAATACGATAAAACATGTAGCCTTGTGCTACATCGTCTTCATCATAATAGACAGCTGCCTGAAGATTGACATCACTGTCAATGAATTTCTCCTCCCAGAAATCCTCCTGAAATTTCTCATTCCAGGCAATACTATTGCGCACCATCACCCCATGCGTTTTCTGGGCATAGCGTGCATAGATATCCACAACATCCTCATGCTTCGGATCCACACGACGAATTTTCCCGTTAAGCCCAGCATAATGAGGAAGCTGCGTATCCTTCACCTGAAATTCCACAATATCACTCATAATTTCCCACCCCTTTTTACGGTAATACGGGATAGAATATGGAAATAAATAGGATATACATTGACCTTCATTACGCATTCTTTGTAAACTTTCAATAATTAAGCTCTCCATTAAGCCATGACCTGAGTATTCTGGGTATGTCCCAACTGCTGTGATGCCACCCATTTCGTAAATCTTGCCATGTACATTAACCTCAAAAGGCAAACTTAAAATTTGCGAAACCAAGTGGGACCCATCAAACCATCCGATGGCATGCCCCTCATTAAACTGCTTACTCTTAGCATTTACAAAACGGCGATCCTTGTGAATGGACATAGACATTTGAAAGACATAATTCAGTAAATCAATGGACTGTGCCATTTCGTCTAATCGAATTTCTCGCATGACTAAGCCTTTTCGTTGATTCATGATTCCCTCTCCTCATCAAATAACTCACTTAAAATGGTTTGTGGTGCATCTAAAAAACGTTTGGTAACAATGTAATGAATGGTATCTTCATAGCGTATCGGTTCAATTGCCTCATCATCAAAACTATAAATCGTCGCATTCGGATAGCCCAGTAAAATTGGTGAGTGCGTAGCGATAATAAATTGTGCCTCATGCTCTAAGTCCTTCATAATTTTCAGCAGGCTTAATTGTCTTGTTGGAGATAAGGCTGCCTCAGGCTCATCCAATAAATAGATCGCTTTCCCCTTAAACCGATTCATAAATAATGCCAGAAAAGATTCACCATGGGATTGGTGGTGTAGGGATTTGCCCCCAAAAGCGGCATATTTATTCGGATGGTATTCTAACAAATCAATATGACTGGCAAATTGATAAAATGTTTCCGATCGAAGAAAAAAACCATTCGAAATCTTCGGCAACCACGACAAACGAATATAGTCCCCCAGTGAGGAATCTGCCTTATGTACTTCATATAAATTTTGACGACCACCACCCGCCGTATTAAAATCACAGCGATCCGCAATAGCCTCCAATAATGTTGATTTCCCCGACCCATTTTCCCCAACAAAGAACGTCACATTTGTCGGAAACTCCAGCTCTTGTAAATCCTGCAAGCTTGGAATGTTAAAAGGATACATCTGTTTATTCGGAATGGTATCCTGTAACACCTTACATGATTTTAAATACATCTTATTTCCTCCTTTCTCTTATTATAACGAACAATATCAAAGCTGAAACGTCATCACGCTGCCTCTTTGATAAAAAAGAAGTAAGAATAGTTAAACAAATCATAAAGTCACTATTTTTCATATAGATGCCCCTCAGAAGTTGCGGTAACAAAGGTGCTCTATTTTGACCATTCCGTAAGAGATATTTCCCGAGAAATAAATAAAAAATATGTCGAAAGTTGCAATTGCAAAACGTAAAAACATGTCATATTTTTGATTTTCATATAAATTAATTTACGGCTAACCTTCTTTGACTTGATTACCCGGCAAGGATGATCTTATTCAAAAAAAGGTTCAATACCTAATTTCTATTAATAAATATTTTCGATGGCTACGTTTACCTAGAAGGAGCTGTTTGGGAATCAAAACTTCCTCTCGTAAGCGCTGAAAAATAGTCGGATTATGTTCAGGAAACCATTCCTCATAGCTGATCCCCTTATTGAGCTCAATGGTTGTTAAAAATAAAACAATATCTTCAAACATATAAGGAAATTCTTTTTCTATCTGTTCGTGATGTTCTAATAGGGCATAAAGATAATCTTTAAAGCGATAATAACGCTTTTGATCGAAGGGATTCGCACTCCATTTTTTATTTTCCTCTCACTCTTTTACTGGCTGAAAAACTTGACAGTAACCCGTTTCCCAAGTCCCCAACATACAAGTAAATGCGGCTATCGCATATTTCCTAGTTTCGAAATCATGATGTCCAAAATATTTAACTCGGTTAACTATATTTTTTTGAAACAACATACTCAGTAATTGGCATCGTTATCCAAGCAAGACCTATTACAACGACTAATGGGATATTTTTTATGTCATTCATTGCAGTTACTCTTTCTGAAATCACTAAAACAATAATCATTAATAACAGTAGAAGGTAATAACTTATTTTTGAACTAACTAGTGTGATATGTTTTTCTAACTCATCTTTTTTCCTTTCTTCTTTTCCATTCATATCTCCCCAAGTAATAGATTGGAATAAGAGACCAATTCCTAAAAATACAAAAATAATGGTTGTGGGATTAATGATTTTTTCGTTGATCCATTGATAACCCCCGTATCCCCCAACCGAAGTAATAATAACTAAAGAACCAATTAAACTTACCTTTTTAATAGTCGTCACTTTTTCTCATTCCTTTCGTATGAAAATATAAACAATTCCTCAATAGAAGCATCTAATATATATGACAATGTAAAAGCTAACTCTAAACTCGGGTCATATTTATTATTTTCAATGGCATTGATTGTCTGCCTTGTCACGTTACAAAGATCCGCTAGTTTGCCCTGTGAAAGACTTTTTTCTTCTCTATATATCTTTATTTTATTTTCCAATTTAACAATCACTCCAGTTCGGGGGTGTAAAAGATCTTTTACATCTTGATCATAAAATAAGACAAACAAGGTGTCAAATGTATTTGACATCTTGTTTACCTCATAAGTAGTTGTCTTTTGTTTTATCTATAAATTTTTATATTAAATGGAGTTTTCTAAAATTGTCCCATGAGTGCATTTGAGTAAGGACTCTCATGCTATGATCACCTTGGCCTCCTGTTCGAGCGGTTACCTTCACTTTACGATCACTTCAACCTTCTGTTCGAGCGGGTCCTTCACTTTAGGATCACCTTGGCCTCCTGTTCGAGCGGTTACCTTCACTTTAGGATCACTTTGACCTCCTGTTCGAGCGGGTTCTCCCACTTTAGGATCACTTTGACCTCCTGTTCGAGCGGGTTCTCCCACTTTATGATCACTTTGACTCCCTGTTCGAGCGGGTACCTTCACTTTAGGATCACCTTGGCTCTCTGTTCGAGCTGGTTCCCTCACTTTAGGATCACTTTGACTCCCTGTTCGAGCGGTTACCTTCACTTTAGGATCACTTCAAACTCCTGTTCGAGCGGGTTCCCTCTCTTTATGATCACTTTGACTCCCTGTGCGAGCGGTTACCTTCACTTTGTGATCACCTTGGCCTTCTGTTCGAGCGGGTACCTTCACTTTAGGAGCACCTTGGCCTCCTGTTCGAGCAGGTTCTCTCATTTTATGAGCACCTTGGCCTCCTGTTCGAGCGGTTACCTTCACTTTAGGAGCACTTTGACCTCCTGTTCGAGTGGGGTCCCTCTCTTTATGATCACCCTGGCCCTCTGTTCGAGCGGTTACCTTCACTTTAGGAGCACTTTGACTCCCTGTTCGAGCGGTTACCTTCACTTTAGGATCACTTCAACTTCCTTTTTGAGCGGGTTCCTTCACTTTAGGATCATTTCAACCTCCTTTTCGAGCGGGTTCCCTCACTTTTTGATCTCCGTGGCCTCCATTGCAAACGGATTCCCTCAGTTTATGATCCACCTGACCCACTATTCGAGCGGTGATCTCATTTGACCACCTTAACAAAAGTTCTATATCGACTCCGTCGTTCATAAAGTGAGTAACAATCAAATGTTAGAAGGAGAATCGTGATGTTTGTGACTCATTTTTATGAAAACAAGACGTCCGTTTTAAGTCAGTTGCTCGTCAAACTCCCTGCTGCGGAAGAGGATATTCGGATTAAAGGGCGCAAGGCAAAGGTAGTTGAGGTGCTTCAGGTTGATGATAACAATTTTCATGTTAAGATTATTTTCGAAAAAATTCCTAAAAAGCAACCTGTTAAAGAACTTGGAAAGAAAAAGAGATAATACTTCACAATAGGTTTATTTCCTTTACAATCGGGAATATCAATAATACGATTGCGAATGATTCTCACCTTTAAAATTCCTTAAGCAAAAATATTGACTTTTTAATTGATAACAATTATCATTATCACTAGATTATTTCTTTCTCCAAATTGCTTTATTCAGAATCCCCCTCTTTTTTGAATAAGCATGTATCAAACGGATATTCTTACATCAGACTAAGAGTATCCGTTTTTATCTATATAAATGGAGAAATTTACATAATAAAGGAGCTGTTTTAACATGGAGTACCGTATTGAAAAAGACACTATGGGTGAAATTAAAGTACCTGCTGATAAAATTTGGGGTGCGCAAACACAGCGCAGTAAAGAGAATTTCCAAATTGGTACGGAGCAAATGCCAATTGAGCTTGTGCAGGCCATGGCTATCTTAAAGAAAAGTGCAGCAATTGCCAACAACAAACTAGGCAAGCTTTCTGATCTTAAGACGAATGTGATTGTACAGGCAGCTGATGAAATTTTAAATGGGCAATGGGACGATCAATTCCCACTCGTTGTATGGCAAACAGGTAGTGGTACACAATCAAACATGAACGTTAACGAAGTAATTGCTCACCGCGCGAACCAACTATTACAGGATGCTGGTGAGACTGATCGCATTCATCCGAATGATGATGTCAATAAATCACAAAGCTCAAATGATACCTTCCCAACGGCATTGCATATTGCAGCTGTGTTAAAAGTGGAAGATTATTTATTACCACGTCTACGATTATTAAAGTCAACACTAGAAGATAAAGCAGCTCAATTTAAAGATATTATAAAAATTGGACGTACACATTTACAGGATGCAACACCTCTAACATTAGGTCAAGAAATTAGCGGCTGGGCAGCTATGCTGGCAAAATCGGAGCGGATGATTATCCAAAATATTGATTATATGAAGGAACTTGCGATTGGTGGAACAGCGGTAGGTACTGGTATTAACGCTCACCCTGAATTTGGTGATCGTGTTGCTGCGGAAATAAGTGAACTAACAGGTAAACAATTCACTTCAGCAGCGAATAAATTCCACGCTTTAACAAGCCATGATGAAGCCGTTGTCGCACACGGTGCACTAAAAGCATTAGCGGCCGATTTAATGAAAATTGCCAATGACGTTCGCTGGCTTGCTAGTGGCCCTCGTTCTGGTATTGGTGAAATCACCATCCCAGAAAACGAGCCAGGCTCATCGATTATGCCTGGTAAAGTAAACCCTACACAAAGTGAAGCTATGACAATGGTTGTCACACAAGTAGTTGGAAATGATGCAACCATTGCGTTCGCCGCTTCTCAAGGTAACTTTGAGCTGAACGTCTTTAAACCAGTAATTATTTACAACTTCTTACAATCAACTCGCTTATTAGCTGATACAATGCAATCATTTAACGACCATTGTGCTGTAGGGATTGAACCGAATAAAGAAGTGCTCGATCATAATTTAAGAAATTCTTTAATGCTTGTAACGGCATTAAATCCATATATCGGCTACGAAAACGCAGCAAAAATAGCGAAAAAAGCTCACAAAGAAGGCACAACCTTAAAAGAAGCAGCCATCGCCAGTGGTCTACTAACAGAAGAACAATTCGATGAATATGTAGACCCAGCAACAATGATTTATCCAAATGTGAAATAGAAACAATGCAATATGAACATATAAGGCCAATTAGACGTTAATAGGACAATTGTTAAATGAAGCGTCTTTTTCTAATAAATAAGGTGAGGTTGTGAGTAGGATTGGGGTTAAATCCCCAGTCCTTTTTTTATTTTGCCTAGCAAGTTTTTAAATTATTTCTGATCTTTACAATTTTTCTAAACGTTTTGTTCTATTACTAATATCAATAAATGGTATTGTTTCAATTAATTCCCCCCTTTATTTATTCTTTCGATGTTCTAGATACCTCATAGTCCAATATTCCGTTAAATTTTGTGTTTTTATTTCAAGTACTATGGTTGATACTTTCATCCTCCCAGTTTTTATCCAGCAATTTCTCCACTACTAATCAATTCATAAAATTTGTTTCTTGTACATTTTAGTTTTTAGCTCCGCTGCAATATCAAAACGTTCGTTCATGAAGGGCCACCTCTGTTAAATGTTATTTCACTATTTAGCTTCCATATCACCCCTAATAACTGATACAAAAATAGACCACTCATCATGTGAAGTGGTCTTTTACTGGTTATAGAATGGTCAGGTGACACATTCGTTTAATTACATGCTTGAATAAAATAATAAATAAAGGAGGTGTAAATTTGAATAAAAATAATAATGGTTGTCAACATTGCTGTAATGAAAAATTCAATTGTACTGGGGTTAGACCGTTTAGAGCCATTGATATTGATTGCATACAACCTAATTCCCAACCAACAGTAGAGGGGACTTTAGCTTTTGGATCATTTTACGATCCATCTGGAAACCCTGTCCTTATTTCTCCAGCTACACCACCTGTTCCTGGACAGAAAATTGTTTTTACGACACCTGGCCCATCATTAAATGTAAGTCCTGCTCCTTTTCCTAATAATACTACCGATCTTCAAGTTGCCGTCGGTGGTATATATGAAGTTAATATGAATATTTCAGTTGAATTATTGAACTTAACTAGTGATCTTATAGAAACGGAAGTACGATTTGGATTGTTTATCAATGATACAGTCGTAGTGAATGAAAGTAATTTTCTATCCTTAAATGATTTAAATATGGTAGGTGGTGCCGAATCAGTTGTAACCTTAAGAATGGCTAACACTATAGGAAATACAATACAACTACGTTTAAACAAAGATGATAGACTTAGTATTAGGGTCATATTGGCCACTACACAGGCCTTTTATAGATACCCATCATTGGTCGTTACAAAGATTGCTGATTGACAAACAATTATACAGGCTGACTCTAAGGAGATCAGCTTGTTCCCATTTAATTATTAAACAGGCATTACAAGTTGAACAAAGGGGGCATCTCAAATAAAACAGGACATTTTAAAAAAATACCTTCTTCCAGTCTGAATTGTATCGATGTTTAAGTAAATGTGATCATAAAATGCATTATTTATAGTGTTCCATGTATTTTCCTTCTTCAAAAATTTCTTGTGCACTTAAGGCCGTCCAATCCTCTGGTGTTTTATCAGGTTATAAATCAAGATAGGATTTAATCATTTTATAGCCTTCACTGTAGCCATAAGTATACGGTAATTCTTTGCCACCATGTACAATCTCTAAGGAACGTTTCAAGTTAGACTTGTTTAAATCTGGCTCAATTTGAGACCATAATTCCTTATCGTAGGTCAAATCCACTGAGATCATGTCGATGTCGGGATATACAGACTTTTGGAACATGACAGCTTTTCCTTCGAAGACTATATTATCCAAAATCGAAAACGTGTCAACTTTATTCGCATACTTCTCCGCCCAAACGCTATGATGGTATTCATGGGCAATGGTTCCCTTTAAGTATTCATTGAATTACCTAGAGAATACGGAATGATAATTTTGCCTACTCCAACTAAGTTACATAAATACACAGAACCCCAAATGTTAGATCGAAATTCTAACCTTTGGGGTTCACTAAATTAGATGAAACTTAACATATCTTTTTAATCAAATTCCACAATTTTTTGCACTACCGATACCTTATAAACATCTTTCGTATTGAGTAATATCGTCTGATAATGTTCCGTTTCAGTAAATGAATACCATGACTTCTCATTGAACCCATTAGTAATTTCTTCGGCAAATGATTCTTGTCCAATATTCGTCTTGATTTTATATTCCTCTTCTCGACTTTCGCCAAAGTAAAATTTCACCGTATATTCATAATCCATTAACCAACACCCCCCATCTATCCCTATCATGGGACAAATGGGATGGAAGTAATCATGAAGGATAATAAAAAGCCACAGTTTGTTAGTTGTGCCTCGTTCTGTGCATTTTCATGATGATTCATCTTTGAATTAGCCATCTGAGACGATTGCAACAATAGATGGCTCCTATTTAAATCACGTTATATGATTATCTTTACTTACCTTTTTTGAACAAGCCTGCTGCAACTGCTGCATCGAAACTATTTTTTGCAAATTGGGTTGGATTCCCGACATTCTCCCAATGCATATACATTAATCTAGGATTATCGAATAGCCAATGGTTGTGCACCGCCGTAACAGTAAGTCCTCTCTTACGAAGTTCTGTTAAAAATGGATTAATTTCCTCTTGAAGCACTACCGATTCACCAAGGTTTAGTGTGTTAGCGCCAATTCCTTCAAACGAAAGTGCAAATGGTAGGGCAAGTGGAGATCGAGTAGTTCGTCCAAGAATAGTAGCTTTAATGTCACGAAGGCGCTGAACAACACAAACTGGTGTTGCAGTTATAACTACCCCACCAATAATATTTGCAAGTTCTTGACATTTTATCGGACCTACACAACCACAAAATTTTTCTGTTTGTTTTTGTTGATGAGCATGATTATGCTGTTCCAATCTATTCACCTCCTTTTTATTTTCTAGTAATAATATATTCTTAAGGAAGCGACTTGACTGGGAAATTGAAGGACTAGCGCCTTTTAATCATAAATTTTTCTATCAATCTGTATTCATCTACCTAGCATTTAAGCCAATTGTCTATATAACCCCTCCTATTATGAAAGTAGCTAAACTAGAAAAATAGGTACTAGATGATTTTATAATATTTGCCAAATACGACCGAAAAAAATATCCATCCTATAAAGGATAGACAGGAAGATTACGGTAAATTTAATTAATTGTTTTATATTAACGTTTGAATGCGCATAGTGAGGAATTACTGCTTAGACACCGCCATTCATAACAAGGCTAGAATCTCCAAAATTAAAATATCTGAGTCCAGTGAACTCAGATAGTAGAAGCTTTAATATGCCTAACTTTCCTTTAAACAATGATTACTGTTTATTCTTATTCGTAATATTTACTTTCCAATTTCTACTGCCTCTGAATAAAGGAACTTTTCGAGTTCGTCAACCCTATTTCCGTCTAATTGGTGTGTGAGCCCGAATGTTTCACCTTGGCTATTGTCATTTATAATACTATTGAGGTCTTGAAGTAATTCAGTGAAATACTTGAAACTGACTTTTAATTCTTCATATGCTTCAGCCGTGTCAATTCCTTGCTCTTCTTCTACCGATATCACATAATCAAGATGGCCCATGAAAGTTTGAAGTACATTTAAATTTTCAAAATCCTTTTCAAGATCTTCCCCTTGTACTCGAAAATATGACAATTCCTTAGTAAGACGATTTGCCCTTGAATAATATTCGTTCACATCGGTTGTTTTAGTAATATCTTCGGCATGATAGGCAATCCATGCCTTCAATGTTGGTTCGATTCCATAATCGTTAAATCCATCGGGTTTTGAAACGTCCTTCCAAACCTTTGAGGAGTTGACTTCAGTTTTAGTCTCAATTGTTACAACTTCATTTTCAGCTTCTTTTGCTTTTACTTGCTCAACTTTCTTTTCTTCTTCCGTACACCCCATTAATAAGCCACTAAGCATTAGTCCTGTTAAAACTATTTTAATTTGTTTCATTATATGACCCCTATACCCAAAAATATTTTATATATTTTACCATAAAAACCATTTTTGATAAAAATATTAGAATCTCCAAGAATAAAAATAACCTCTGAAATGAATGTAAAACTCCATTAGAAATCAGCTACCTAACAATCATAAAAAAGATTGAGGCTTATCGCATCAATCTTTTACTTTCATTAGGCCTTAGTTTTTCAATGTAATCAAACACTTCTCATATATTTCAATCTGTTCTATAGGAATTTGCTCTAACTTAAGATCTAATTTTTTCTTACTATCCTCCGCCTCTTCCCCGTTCCAGCAAATATAGATTTCGCAATAATCGCCTTTTGGAAAGTTATGAGGGGAATGGATTTTATTATCGTTATGCATGTCCCAAATGAAATCTCCTTTTGTTTGCAGTTCATAGACAAATAGTGTTGTAAAATGTTGATTCTTTACTATTTGGCGATCTTCACTTTCAGAGAAAACATAAGTAATGTTAACGTCTTCTTCTGTATAGTCGTCAATTGAGTCCTATATAGGTTACCATGCTCATTTTCTTGATCCTCCTAAATAAAAAAACACCCTGTAAATGTACAGGGCGTCAGCAACGTAGCTGTTGATAGCGTAAAAAGAGACGCATATGTAATGAAATGTCTACTTCACTTGCTGGCTTCACCATTTCATTGAACACCTTCAGCAAAAAATGCGGAATGGAACGGGGCTTCAAGCGACGGGTTGTCCGCTTCCTTTTATAAGGCTTGCTACCGCAGTTGGTCCACTGTAATGGCTGATGCTTTAATCGTTTGGTATTGCGGCGGATTTTTTGGTTCAATATAGAGCGTTGTGTAATACGCGTCCGCAATAACAATCAAGTAAATAATGAATAGTAATCGTTTTGTTCAATAGTTCAAAAAATCATTTCTCCCTTTTTTAAATAAAACTTGTCTACTTATCATACGACCAACATAAAAAAAGGTTTCATTATTTTTGAAGGGAGACAAATTTTTGCCTCCCTTATGCCTCTAGACTTCTTCCACCGTCATTTTCCCAACGATCAATGTCCCAATGGTCCTCATCTTTTTCTCTGTTTCTTGCTAATGCACTCGATTGAACGAATGACATATTGTCCCTCACCCTTTTCACACGTTCTTATCTAGTTTATGAAAGATGATGGGTTTTCGTTCATCGTAAGATTGGTTTTAATTTAAAACCTAAGGCAATCGCAGCACCGATACAGCTAGAGAGACAGCCTATCACTAAATACATACTAACCGTTGATTCCCCAATGACCACAGAGGCAATACCGCCAATCACGGGAAATAAAGCAACCATATAGCCACTCTTTGCCCCGCCAATTCTTTCCACCAGTTTTAAATAAAATAACCAGGCCAGAAAGGATGCGATGATGGTTAAATACAGTAGAGCCGATAAATAGGTGATGGATGTTGGTATCATGATGGTTTTCCCCTGCATCCAGACAATGCCACACATCACGGCACTTCCAACAGCGAAACCAATGGCATTGGCGTAAATAGGGTTTATATGCTGCTTAGCATTTCTTGCAGAGCTAGCATCCCCAATAGCTGTCAGTACCGTACCTAATAAAGCAATCAGGATCCCTTTTAGATCTGCCAAGCCTGAAAAACTATGTAGAGTTGGATAGATTAAAACCCCAACACCCATGACCCCTAAAATACCACCAATTAAAACACGTCGATGTAATGGTTCTTTCAGAAAAATCCGTAGGGCAATGGGCGTTAAGATGACTTTTAATGAAAATATTAACGTTACGATTGCAGCTGAGCTCCACATTGTAGCATAGTAAAGTGCTAAATAACTAAATCAAAATTACAAACACCAAAAACGATGATATAAGGGATATCTTGCTGTTGAGGCTTACCCTGTGGTTTCATGAACCAAGCAAGCATTAAAAATAACAGTGCTGTTATCACTAAACGATACGTTAAAGATAATTCTAAACTGACTGGCGTTCCTTGAATTTTGACTGCAATAAAATTCAGTCCCCAGACAATTAAACAAAAAATATACATAAAATTCGTCATACATGTTTCCTTCTTCGTTACAGTTGCCATCTTCCCATCATGATCGTGTGATAGTACTGATCATCAGCAAGACACTTATCATTTTTCAAAATACCTTCCACTGAAAAGCCTACTTGTTGATAGAGCTGAATGGCTTTGTTATTTGTTTCTAACACCTCAAGTGCCATCTTCTTTATTCCATTGGCATCTGCCCAATCAATGGATAATTGAAGCAGGGCTTTTCCAATGCCATAGCCCCAAAATACCTTACTGACTCCTACCCCAAATGTTACTTTATGAGCAAGTCTCTTTAGACTAGAGCCCTGACATCTGGAGAACCCTACAATTCGGTCACCAACGATCGCTACTAAGCATAGATTTTTGGGACTTTCTGTATCCTCTTTAATGAGCCGCTCAAAGCCAGCCTGATCGATAAACGCCTCACCTTGTTCTCGGTCAAAATTTTCTGTTTCACCGTCTAATTGCCAGCGTAGCTCAGATAAGGCTTGTGCATCCTTTAAATCGAGCACTGCGGATAGTATAGGACAACTCTTTTCTATGAAACTCCTTGTCATCAATCAGCATTTTGGAACTCGATAATCGGCTGAATTTCTACAAAGCGATGATGCCAAATGGATTCATGATGCTGGATGATTTGTGGTGCTGTTAATACCGAACCGTCTAAAGTGCTATGGGCATCCGCTATTAAAAGATTACGATGATAGCCATGACTAAATGCACTGCGGATCGTTGTATCAAGACAGAACTCTGTTTGAGCACCAGCAAAAATCAATTGCTCAATGGACTGTTGCTGTAAATAGGTGCCAAGCTCAGTTTGATAAAAAGCATCCCACGTTGTTTTTTGAATCACTTTATCCTCTGCTTGTCTAGAAAGTCCATGATACAGCTCCCACCCTGGCTGACCGAAGGCGAAATCATCGTCTTTATTGGCATCCGTGTGCTGTATAAAAATTATAGGTACAGCGTTATGACGTGCCCATGTAATCAGTGTATTGATATGTTTGATAAGGACTTCATTATTCCAAAGATGTGGTTGTCCTTCTAAAAAGAAAGCCTCTTGTATATCGATAATGATCAATGCTTGTTTCATAGAATTCTCCTTTTGCTTCCATATTAACTTATTTATTGTACAGAAAAATAACTTCTATTAAAAGAAAGTTTTGATAAAAAAGCACCTCAATAAGATAAAATGTTGAGGTTTAACTACATCTAAAACACTCACAAAAACCCCCTTCATGGTAAAAACCACAAAGGGGGGATGATGTGCTTATTTCATTAATTCTTCTACGAATTCAACAGGTACATATGTTTTGCCTGATTCTAATAGAGCTGGGGCTACTTTAAATTGGCGAAGCGCTTTATTGTAGCCATATTCTTTTTGTCCTCGAGTAATTGTATAAGATAGTGCGCCTTTAGAAATGATGGCACCTTTTGATGTTACTTCTACTTTAAAACCAAGTTCTTCTGCAATTAATCGTAGAGGTACCATTTTCGTTCCTTCTACTTCATAAAAGTCCTTATTGATGATGTCTTCAACAGCTGATTTATTTGGTGCTGGTTCCGGTGTTGGCTCTGGGTCCACTTCCACTGGCTCTTCTTTCTCGATTGTGTCTAACACGATCACTTTTGAAGGTGGTGTTTGAGCAGGAATGCTCATAGTGGCAATCGTGTAGAATACTACTAAATGCTGCTCTTTTAAATCATCCATTTTCACATCTCTACCGGAAGCACTCGCTAGTTTCATGTCTTCCCCAACATTTAATTTTAAGTTGTTTTCAGTATCAACTAAATCTTTGTTAAAGAAATCAACTTCCACGCTACCCATTTCTTCTGTTTCGACAATAATTACTTCCGGGTTGTATTGCGGCGGATAAATAGCTAGCATAGGCTTTTTCGCATAAGAATACGCCGACACTTTATCCCCCTTTTGTAGCTTCACTTCTTTCCCCGTATTATCGAAAACAAGTGAATCCTTATTGGCGATCATAATATTCGTATTGTCACCATCAATCACTGTATAGTAAGTGCCATTTTCACGTACTTCTACTTTGTCAATTGTCCCTGTCACTTTAATAAAGACCGGCTGTACTTGTTGCTCCGAATTGTCCGTGTTCGTTACAACTGCCTCCACTTCGCTCGCTGATGCAGTTGGAGCTCCAAACGCGCCCCCTAATAATAATGCTGACATAGCAAATGGTACGACTTTCGTCATTTTCATACAAAAAGCATCTCCTTCATATCACGATTCATAAAAGTAGTCGTGTTTCCATGAAAAAGGTTACAATTTGGCCAAAATTATTATGAAGTCTAATATTTTCAGAGATGTCTTCTTGTTATTGGGTTCTTTTTCGCGGGTATTCACCTCTGCTTCGCGGGTATTCACTTCTGCTCCGCGGGTATTCACCTCTGCTTCGGGGTATTCGCCTTCGCTCAAAGGGATTCACTTTCCTTCTGCGGATATCCACCCCTGCTTCGCGGCTATTCGCCTTCGCTCACAGGGATTCACTTCGTTCCGCGGGTATTCACTCATGCTTCGCGGCTATTCGCCTTCGCTCACAGGGATTCACTTCCTTCCGCGGGTATTCGCTTCCCTTCCGCGGGTATTCACCTCTGTTCCGCGGGTATTCGCTTCCCTTCCGCGGGTATTCACCCTTGCTTCGCGGGTATTCGCCTCTGCTTCGCGGGTATCCACTTCCCTTCCGTGGGTATTCGCTTCTGCTCCGCGGGTATTCGCTCCTTTTACGCGGGTATTCACCTTCGCTCACAGGGATTCAATTTCCTTCCGCGGGTATTCGCCTTCGCTCACAGGGATTCACTTCGTTCCGCGGGTATTCACTTCCCTTCCGCGGGTATTCGCCTCTGCTTCGCGGGTATCCACTTCCCTTCCGCGGGGATTCACCTCTGCTTCGCAGGTATTCACTTCTCTTCCGCGGGTATTCACCTTCGCTCACAGGGATTCACCTCCACTTCGCGGGTATTCGCCCCGCTTTAAAAGATAAAGCGGAGGCGATTGAGGACTCGTTGGAGGAAGTATTGATGTTCGCTTTGCTGTGTTCTTAGCTCGCGGGCGACGTCGGGGTGGTCGGTGATGACGCCACTGACATTTTTCTCGATAAAAGTTTGTAGTGAACGATCGTCATTGAGGGTCCAGACAAATAAATCGGTTGGATGCTGCTTTAACTCCTCGATGAGCTGCTCGGTTACCCAGGATTCCTCTAATGCGATGAAATCAACATTTTCTTCCATCGGTCCGATATTGAGGGCATAGACAATGCCGACACGTAGATTGGGTACTATTTTTTTTAATTGCATCATTTTCTGCCCGTCCGCAGATTGCACATAATAGGAATCAAGCACCTTATAGTTTCGAAGCTTTTCTACCAATTTAGGAAGAACATCTTCTGTTTCTTTGCCATGGACCTTTAATTCAATTAATAGCGACACATCTAAAGCTTTGGCAATTTCGATACAATCATCTAGCGAGGAAATTTTATCGCTAAAGCCATTTTGATGAATGGTTAACGATTTTAGTTCATTCAAGGTCATATTCGCTATCACGCCGTTTTTACCAGCTAATCGTCGTAAAGTTCGATCATGAAAAACGACAAATTCACCATCGACGGTTTGCTGAATATCGATTTCTATCAAATCAGCCCCTGCATTGGCTGCGCTCACCAACCCACTAATCGTATTTTCTACATTGCCTGCTACATAGCCTCGATGGGCAATAATTTTGGTATCAGGCGCATAAACACTTTTCTCTAAAGAATTCATGTTCATCATACTTAATACGATAAACACGATGAAACTAATGAATAGCAATGGTTTATAGCGTCGCTTCCTATATGAAGCAACGTTAAATTTGCCTAGCACAGACGTATTATAGGTGATGGCAACCATGACTTGTGAAAACATGGCCTGTAATAAACTAAAAAGCACCACAAAGACCATTTCTAGAAAAGCGAGTGTCAATCCGGCAGTGACGAGTGCAGCACTTGGCATTAACCGTTCTATAATATAAAGTGGAAACGTACTAATGACCGTTATACCTAGCATCATTAGCAAATGACCTGTTAAAAGCATTGCCAGTAACACTAACAATTCAAATAAACCTCGCTTCGAAAATCGCCAGCTTTGCTTGAATGAGCGTAAAATAGAGATGTTCGGTTGGATTGTAAAAATAGGTAAGGTCAAAATACTTCGGATACCGATCATTACTAAAATGCTTGCCACTGCAGCATATGCTAGTCTACCTGCTCGAGTACTCATTATTTCTTCGGTTAAAAAATGTGGAAGTGAGATGGATTGGGTTAAGGTGAGTGGTAGCATAAAAGAAGCGAGTGGCAATAATAGGGCAAGATAGACGATTAAAAATAAGATTTGGACACTAAAAAAATAAACAACCTTACGATTCAACTGCTGCCATAAAGGAAAAAATCGATAGCGCATTCCTCTTTGCTGATGAAAAGCCATTAAGAACAAAAAGCCCATTTCATAATAGACAAATAATAAAAACAGTAACATTAATAGACAAATCATCATGATGACAAAGGGATGCGCCACAAAACTTTGCCAATTTTGCTCTGTAATATGTGTAAATCCCGTTACTCGTAGCGTGAGCTTAAAGACGATAGAGGTAACAGGGATTATCAATAAAAATTGAAAGATTCTAATCAATGCGAAAACCTGTACATAATCTAAACGATAAGCATAAATATTGTAGACAGCCTGTCGCATTACTTGTCCTGCCTTGTGCACATACTCACCCCTGTCATGCTGTTAAAATAGCTCTCTACTAACGTATGTTCATACTGCTATGGCCCATTACTCAAAGCATGGAAAATAGCTATTTGTTCAAGTATTCTATGCGCCAAAGTAGGAGAAGAATTGTGTTGTTCTCTTGATTATCATGCAACAAATAATCTGAAACCCCATTTCATGGCTCGTCCTTTTCTATTTTCTTGAAACTTTTTCGAAGGCTATCCAGTATATAACTAGATACCCACTAGAGAAAGGAGCGCAAACATGAAATTCAACCTTGGCGATGACATTAGTACGATCGTTCTGTTATGTATGTTTCTCGCAATCTTTTTCGTGATGATTCATATGATTAAAAAAATGAAATCAACTACCCCTGTGCCTCCTCCCCCAACCACACAACAGCAAGTAGAGGACTTAACAATTCGTGTCGCAAACCTAGAACAACAAGTTAAACAATTAGCCGACAGAAAATAGCACATCAAAAAATCGCTGCAAAGGTTATCCTTTACAGCGATTTTCATAGACAATTTTGCCATCCACAACCGTACAGGCTACTTGAATTTGAGGGAGGTGCTCGATCCCCACATGAAAAAGGTCCTCTTGTAAAATCGTAAAGTCAGCTGCATAGCCCGCTGCAATTTTGCCCCTAGTATTTTGCTGACCAATAATTTCTGCAGCCCCTACTGTATAGAGTCGAACTGCCTCAAAACGAGAGACTTTTTCCTGTGAATTATAGCCATCATGAGTTTCCCCAACATTTCTCCTTGTGACAGCAGCATAGATTCCGACTAACGGATTCGGTACTTCAATCGGAGCGTCACTGCCCCCTGCTACAATAAGCCCTCGGTCAAGCAGTGACTTTAAAGGATGTAAGCCCTGCGCTCGTTTCGTCCCGAGTCTAGACAGTTCTGCTTGATATTCCCCTTGCACAAACTGCGGCTGCATATCAACGGCAACTGGTAAGTCAGCTAGCTTGGATAAAATGTCATCATCCACTAAACTACAATGAATGACTCGATCAAGCTGACCTTCTTGTGGTGGGTTTGCTGCAAAGATTGCTAAAATCGTCTCTATAGCTAAATCACCGATGGCATGCACTGCAACAGTTTGTCCGTAGTGACGAGCCAATTGAACATACTTCGTTAATTGCTCCGTAGAATGAATCAGCATCCCTGCATTGCTTGGATCATCGCAATATGGTTGACGTAGCGCAGCTGTGCGACCTCCAAAGGCTCCATCGATAAAAATTTTCATGGCGCCAAACTCCAAGTATGGTGAAGAAAGTAGATCCATTTTCACGACTTCTTCAAAGACCGTATGATGCTGTAGTAAATGCACTTTAAAGGATTGCTGTGCCTCCACTATTTTGCGATAGGCCTGAATAGGCTGACTTGGTGGCCCGTAATAGCTTAAGTCCTCAGAATGACCACCTACTAAACCATAGGATTGGAGTGAGGCAATCGCTTTTGCCAGAGCATCCTCAATATAAGCTGGTGTAATGTGGGGCATATGATTAACAATTAAATACAAGGCCGCATCCTTTAGCACACCAGTAAGCTGACCATCAACTTTGTCAATGACACCGCCCTCTGGTGATGGAGTAGCGCTAGTAATCCCTGCAAATGCAAGTGCCTTGGAATTGGCTAAAATTAAATGATGGCAGCTACGTTTTACAATTAAATGGGCTTCTCCTAGTGCATCTAGCTCCGCTAATGTCGGAAAAATGGGTTCATCAAATTGGTTTTCATTTAATCCAATTGCAATGACCCATTCCTGTGCGGAAGCATGGGACATTCGCTCTTGTAGCTTCTCGAGTAGCATATCCTTACTTGTCACCATGGAGACATCAATATGCTTTAGTTTTTCACCGTAACCGATAATATGTAAATGGCTATCAACAAAGCCTGGGTACATCACACTGCCTTGTAAATGTTGGATAGAAGCAGCTAGTGGCGACAAGCTCTCTACTGAGCCTGTCGCCACAATTTTTCCATCTTCTTCAAGGACTGCTTCCACTGTTTCACCAACTTGAGCCATCGTGTAAATCTTTCCACCTGTCCATAATGTTGCCAAAACAATTCCTCCTATGTCCTATGCTGTTGCTTCAATTAAGTGTGCACTTGCTAAGCGGCGGCGAACAATGACACCAATCCACGCTGCAAGCACCGCTTTAACGATTCCTACTACGATAAATGGAGCAACACCGCCCATAAAGGCTGCTGTCCATGTATAGTCCGCTACAATTTTTAACCATACAGTACCGAATGCCAATGTTACACACATCCCAATAATATTTGCAATAATTGCTTGTACGAATGAAATACCAAATTTATCTAAGTATAAGCCCATAATAATCGCTGTAGCAAGGAAACCAACGATATATCCACCAGTTGGACCAACTAAAATTGCCAGCCCACCTGACATACCGCTAAATACAGGTAACCCTACTGCTCCTAATAGCATATAAAGCAGCACAGATAATGTCCCAAGTCTTGTCCCTAATATCGTCACCACGATGCCAACCGCTAACGTTTGTCCTGTAATCGGAATGAGTGGTAGCGGGATCGTCACCTGTGCAAGAACTGCAATAATGGCTGCACCAAATGCCGCTAACACGTATTGATATGTACTTCCTTTTTTCAATGTAAAAAGCCTCCCCTTGTGCGTTAACTAATTATAAAAATAAGTTAACACAAAGATAATGCAAATGAAAACGGTTGTCAATCTATTTTAGAATAAAAAAAGAAATTGCTAGATAAGCATAGCAATTTCCTTGCAAAATTATTACCATAGAGGTTCATTCATTGGATCTTTTTCTTGTAGCTTAAACACATAGGGCACTAATTGATGATAAAAAATGAGCATCCCTACTAAAAAGAAAATAATACCGATAAAATAATGATGGAAAACATGCTGCAGCATAATAAATAATGGGATTGGCATCGTGAGAACGCCCCCTATTTGTATCGATTTTTTCGTACGATACTGTTTTTGTCCACAATGAGGGCACACAATTTCACTATTTTTGCGGTACAATTTACGTGCTTCTTTCTCTGACCAGCTCTCCCCACATTCAATACAAACCGGTAAACCATAGCCTTTTTTCACTAAAAAACGTTTGACAATATAGGTTGCACCTATAAATATGCCTAGTAAAAGAATGCCTCTTACATAATCTGATTCAAATAATGACCACCAGCTCGACGTATCCTCTTGTAATCTCGCTGCCTGATGACCTGTTGTATGCTGTTCCTTCTGCTGCGTTAGTAAATAGCTAAAACCAATGACGAAAATAGTAAAGGTCGCTAACACAATACGATATGTCCATTGACCACCTGCTTTGCGTTGAACTTTTCGTTGTGCTTGACCCGCGATTATTTGTTTCCAGTTCTTTGAAAGCTTGACATCTTGTAGCTCTTTTACTAGATTTTCTTTAAATCGATTCATTGTGTAGCACCTCCCAATCAAAGTCACCCATTGCTATTGCCAATTGTTTGCGAGCTCGCTGTAATCTTGTGCGAATCGTTGCTTCTGGACATTTAACAAGCTGTGCGATCTCCACTGTCGACATCTCCTCAAAATAATACAATATCAAAACCTCTCGATAGGAAACGGATAAGGTAAACAACGCTTCTGTTAGCTCTTTTTTAACGGATTTTTCAAGTATCTCCTTTTCAGGTGTAACAGTTGTTGTGCGACCCGTGATCTTTTCAAATAATGTCAGCCGTTTGCTTTTCCAGCTCCGTAAATAATCATGACTGCGATTGACCGTCATTTTCACTAAATATGTACGCAATGATGCTTCCTGTCGAAATTGTTCCTGCTTTTGATAAAAAGCAATGAACACATCTTGGACGATGTCCTCCGCCGTTGTTATATTTTTCACATATAGATAGGCGACCTTTAGTAAGTAATCACCATGCTCCTCGATGATCTGCTCAATATCCATCATTGCTCTCACCTTCTTTCTACACTACTGACGGACGCCACTATCATTACGATTCATTTTTTTACAAAAAAAATAAAAAATCCGTAATGGCCGCTTTTTAAGCAATTACGGATTCAACCCATCTATTAAATACCTATTTCTCGCATTGTTGCTACCACTTTGGCCAATCTATCGGCTACATTCGAGCCAACGAATTTTGGCAAGCGCATTTCACTGACGATTGCGCCATCACACATAAAGAGGATACGCTCCGTTCTCGCAGCAATTTTAGGATCATGTGTGACAAGCATAATCGTTGTACCTTCCCTATTTATAGAGGCTAGTATATCCATAATTGCCTGGGCAGATGTTGAATTTAAAGCACCTGTTGGCTCATCCCCAAAAATCATTTGTGGATTGTTGATTAAAGCCCGACAAATGCCCGCCCGCTGAAGCTGACCACCGGAAACCTGGGTGATATCTCGCTTTGCCAAGTCTTCAATCTCCATTTTGTTCATGAGCTGTAGCGCCCTTTCTGTCAAGGCCTTCACATTTTTCCGCTGATCACGCATGGCTGGTAGCAGGATATTATCCAGGATATTTAAGCTTTTTAGAAAGGTTGGCTGCTGGAACACAAAGCCCATCCTTGTTCTACGCAGATTGGCAAGTTCCTTGTCATCTAAGGAGGTTACATCTAGACCATCAAAAATAACACGGCCATGATCAATGCTATCCATCCCACTTAGTGCATACAAGAGAGTGGACTTTCCACAGCCTGACGGTCCCATAATGGAAACGAACTCCCCTTCAGCTATTGCCACGGATACGTCTAATAAAACGGGGTGCTGTTCATTGCCTATTAGAAATGATTTTACGATGTGCTCACCACTCACTAAGGTCTTCATCTCATTCTACCCCCTTATATGATCCATTATTTTTATTTGCCCCGCCCTTGATGTACCAATAATCGTTGCAAGTAAAACGACGCTTATGAGTACTAATGGGCAAAAAACATAAATAGCTAGTGAATTAATCGTAAAATTAAATGAAGCTGCACCAAATGAGGCAATGACCTTGCTTGTGAGAAATTCTCCTAGCGTATTTGCGAGTAAGTTCCCTATTAAAACAGCTACTAATACAACAAGCATCGAACGTGCGACATATTGTGTGGCGACATCTCCATTTGTAAAGCCCAATGATTTCATAATAGCGATAGATGATCGATCCTTCGTCATCAACATCTTCATAAATAAGCATGTCACGAGCACAGACAGCAGTAGGGCAATGACGAGTGATGCGTTAGAAGCTTTTTCTATGGAGTGGATCGTTGCCCCAAATGTTTGGTTAATATAATCATCAATGCCTGATACCTTGGCAAAATAAAATGCATCCGTATATTCCTTCACCTTTTCTTCGACCTGTGACGGATTTGACATCGTTCCATAAATGACACGCCATACGCTTTCTGTTGAATGGTCAGAGAAGGCAGCCTTAGCTGTTTTGCCACCATTAGTTATATCTGAATAAATACCACTCACTACTAGGTTTTTCTTTTCACCATTGATGACTAGTGACATAACATCACCAACCTTTTTATGAAGCTCCTCTGCATTCAATACTGAAAGCGCCATTTCATTTTGTGCAACAGGCGCCCTACCTTGGGCATACGTTAGAGGAAAGATTGTATGGTCGCCAAGCTCAATTTTTAGATTTTCTTCCGTCCCATCATCTGTAATGGCTTTCAATTTTTTTGTCGTCAAAACGGTATATTCCTTGATGGCTGTATCCTTTTCTAGCGTTTTCATGATGGTAGCTACAGCCTTTTGGTGACCTTGTGGGATATCTATTCTAAAGTCACTATCGCCAATCCCCATATGTGTTATAAAGCTTTTGCTAGAAATTGTGTTCGATACATTTTGAGGAACAATGATCATAAATGTCGCCAACAGTAGGACGGCAAGCATAGTGGCATACAACCTTTTGCGTGAGAGCACGTCATTTATGCCTAAAAAGAGATTAATAGGAAGCCTTTTGTTAGAGCTGAGGTTCAAATAAGATGCATGACCAACTTTTCCTTGCATTGTACCGAAGCGAATAGCTTGCGTGGCAGATAGCTTGTGAAATTGTCTAAGAACGGATTGTACATAACCTATGATGGCAAGAAACACGAGCAGTAATCCTATGATTGTAAACAACCATACGAAAGAGGTATTGTTTGTTTCTCCCATATACAAACGGATATTTTCAAGCAGTGTATCCCGTAGCATGAAAGAGCAGGCAAAGCCAAGCATACAGCCAAGTCCCGCAATGGCGGCATATTTAGCTAGATACATTCTTTGAATATCCGAAACTTGTATGCCAATCGCTTTCATCACACCAATTTCACGATAATCCTCTTCAATTTTAGCTAGTAATGTAAAACGAATACACATAAATGCAATCGCTACAACGAGGATACTAATTAGTAGAATGACCGCAATCATCAACCCGTCCGTTAGGGCATTTAGCATTTTGAAAAGGGGAAACGTAATGGTCGGACCGTTCGCTTCTAGTCCTGCATACGCATAGGCTTCTTCAAAGTCTTTTAAATCAGCTAAATGGTTAAGCCGAAATTCAATTAAATATTCCATCGTACCTGCCCTTTGGATCGCCGCGAAATCCTGCTCACTGACAAGAAAACGTTTAGAAGATGCTAACATAGAATTCATTTGTGAATCCCGTAAAAACCCTGCAACCGTCAACGACTGATCATGTACTGTTACGGTATCCCCCACTTTGGCTGTGCCATCCTTCCAGTAGCTAACCGGAAGATAAATATCACCATTTGCTACTTCAATTACACGGCCATCAAGGTCCAGTAAATAATCGAAATGCTCACTTTGTATACTAAACCCATGGTCCTGTACGCTTTGTGCTAGTGTTTTACCAGCTATGTTAATGTTAGAACCATCTACATTCAGAAATTTATTGATTTGAAATTCTTCTACACGTTTATCCTGTTCCGCAAAAAGAGCAAGCCTTTCCGTATCGATTTCTCCTGCATGCATCTGTAAAAAATGAGCTGTTTCTGCCTGTTTCATTAGAGAATCAATAGCACTAGATAAGTGGACGATGAGCACAGCCGATAGCGTGACAAGCATTGCTGCAGCTACCACAAATAGCGTGGTCATACCTGTAATTAGCTTGCTATTTGCCATATCATTTCGCACAATTTTATAATACATAGGTCACCTCTTAGTAAGTTTTTTACTTTCATTCAACCTAACAAGACCCAAGAATAGTATTATTTCGTACCGCTTTCGCCTTCATTGCCAAACATTTGCATCATGTACAGCAAGCTACCACTTTCAACACCAAGCATTCGTTCCACATTAAAAATAAATGCTGGGATACGGGTAGCCCGTTCTTCTTCCGACATTACCACCAGATCATCATCAAATACCGTATTGGTATAAGCGATAATCATTTCCATACATTCATACGGATACGGTGTGTGATAAATACCCTGCTCAATACCTTCACGGATTATGGACGTAAGAATAGGTGGTACTTGATTAAGAATCACTTGCTGTATTTTTCGATGCATCAATGCATTTTGTGGTTTATGAACATGCTCCATGATCTGCTGACCACTGTGTTCATTTTGCACATTCAGTGCCATCACCACACGCAGTATGCGCTCATTTACAGCTATATTCTTGTCTCCTGCAATGGTTTTTGCCTTTGCTAGCATCGTACTTGTATAGCGCTCAATAAGGGCGTCCATAATATCTTCCTTCGACTTAAAGTGATAATATAATGTGCCTCGTGCAATGCCCACTTTTTCAAGAATTGCACTCGTGCTTGTGCCGTCAAAACCCTTCTGGGCAAATAATTCATCTGCTGCATCTAAAATTTCATTTCTGCGTTCTTCTGCTTTCTTCATTTCCCTCATCAAGATAACCCCCCTCATTTGACCGACTGCCTGTCGATATATCTTTTTTACATCGTAGCATAGGACAACTCCTATTGGCAATAATTTCAACAAAAAAAGAATCTGCATCATGCAGACTCTTATTTTTGTATTTCTTCATTTTTTCGATATTCCAAAATATCACCGGGCTGACAATCTAACGCCTCACAAATTGCCTCTAATGTTGAAAAGCGAATGGCTTTGGCCTTGCCATTTTTTAAAATAGATAGGTTTGCCATTGTGATGCCAACTTTTTCTGATAGCTCTGTTACACTCATTTTCCGTTTCGCCAGCATTACATCAATATTGATGATCATCGCCATAATATTCACCTCAAACCGTTAAATCATTTTCTGATTTGATATCGATGGCATTTTTTAGAAGCTTTTGAAGCACAGCAGCAAAAACTGCAACGACAAAGGAAGCAAAAACAATGACCATTCCGATAAGTATAAGACCAGGGGCATCATCTACTTCCGCAGCATAGTATATCAGTGGCATGCCAACCACGTAAACACTACTAATGATAATTGCACAATATTTAATCTTAATTAAAGCCTTCACTGATAGCTCTGAAAATGCAATGTTTTGGTCAATATAGCTTAGCAGTTTAATCGTCGTATAAAGAGCAACAAAATATGCGATTGCCGTTGCATAGACCCCAAGTAAAGCAAAAATGGTTAAAACTGGAGAATGCTCCCCTGTATTCAAAGCAACACGTGGTACCACCCATATACATAAGGCGAGAACGGGCAATCCCATAAGAAAAACAGCGATCTTTAAAAAGAGCGTTTCTCGTTTCATCTTACGCACCTCTTTTATTTATTGTCCTGTTCAATTTATCATAAAATTTATCGTTTTTCAATAAATTTTTATCTCATATCAAGATGTTTTTATCAAATATCCATTATTTGGTTTGTTTTTCTTGCCTTTGTGCTATAATCGGTTTTATCCATTTATGAAGGGGGTATTTCAATGATTTACAGAGCAGCAGAAAAAACAATAGAAACAGAACGTCTTATGCTCCGACTTTTTACAGAGGCAGATGCACCTGAAGTCAGTCTATTATGTAACAATTATGCTCTTTATAAAAGCACCCTGAATTTACCTTATCCCTATACATTAGATTGTGCATTGTCATGGATTTCCACACATCCACAAAACTTTGAGGATAATCGACTATACGAATTTGCTATAACAAACAAAATTAGTGGACAATTATATGGGGCAATTGGCTTGTCAAATCGTTCACAACATCAAAATGGAGAAATGGCTTATTGGATTGGGGAGCCGTATTGGGGAAATGGCTATGGAACAGAGGCAACGCAAGCTATCATCGAGTTTGCCTTTCAAGAGAAAAACTATCATCGTGTCTATGCCCAATATTTTTTATCCAATCCCGCTTCAGGAAAAATCATGGAGAAATGTGGCATGAGCTATGAGGGAACGTTGAAGAATCATGTTAATAAAAATGGTACATTCGAAGATATTGTTTTTTACGGCCTAATCAATCCACAACATTAACAAACCTTTCACGAAAGAGGCACTTCCACTGTAGATATGCCTCTCTCTCATTTAAATACCATTTCCAACATCATAATATTGGTTATAGTGTGTAATTTGGTTGCGACCATTACGCTTTGACTTATAAAGCGCTTCATCCGCATGTTTAATTAGTTCGTCCACCTTCTGAATTTCACCATGCTGGTTCGTACTCACGCCAATACTAAACTCTAATTGAACCGTTTTATGCTCCACCGTAAGAGATAGCGAGGCTAGTGTTTGATAAAGGTTATCTGCCAATTCTTGAACCGATTCGCCTTCCTTTACTTGACTTAGTACAATAAATTCATCCCCGCCAAAGCGTGCGACAATGGATTCGAAGGGCTTAAAATAATCCTGTAATGTTTTAGCAGTACTTGTTAATGCATCATCTCCAAATAAATGACCATTCATATCATTGATTTCCTTAAAATGGTCTAAATCCACCATCATTAATGCTAATTGCTGATTTCTTTCGGCTGCTTTTTCAACCATTTTTGCTGCCTGTTCATCAAAATAACGACGGTTGTAGATATTCGTTAGCGGATCGATATAGGCATTTTTTTCAAATTGCTTCTTATGATCGTTGTATTCCATTTCAAATAATACATGTGAGTAGTTTTCACGTTGTATTTCTAACAATATATTAATATATTCTTTTTGAACGGCACATAGCACCACTTTATTGCCTTGGTCCTCAATGAGCTTCACTAAAGAATTATAAATAAGCTGAAGCAAGGATAGATCATTGTTTTGCAAAGCATAGTGTTTTGTCTTTTGGTATAAATCAATGGCTTCACTTATCCGTCCCTGCTTTTCGCATAAAAATGCATATGCATTAAAAACCTCCAGCTGCACTTTTGAGTATGGTGGATGGTGAATTGTTGCCAACAATTCTTGTAATATCGTATTCGCTTCCTCAAATTCCTCAAGCCAAATAAGCGCTACAGCTAGATTTGTTTTCGGATAAATCATAGTTGTATACGGCTCTTTATGCTGCACTTCAAAAGCATTCGAATAATACAGACTTTTTAAAGCAAATTCCTTTGCTTTCCTATAACTCCCCATAGATATTTCTAAATCGCTTAGGTTATTGTAAATTTTACCCATGCTCTCCACATGCTGAATCGATTCAGCAATCTTTAGCCCCTTCAGCATTAACTCCTCGGATTTTTTTAAATGCCCAAATGTTCCCCAATAAATGGCGGCTATATTGTAATATTGAATTAAATCAATATCAGTGCCATATTGAAAAGTTAACTCACGATATTGTTCAAGGATACTTATGGAAAGCTGTAGATCACCCGTTTGAAAATAGCTGGCACAACTATAGCGCAGTAGCAGGATAGCCTTATCATACATACCAAGCTCAATAGCACTTTCAATTGCTGTACTACTTATTTCTATATATTCTAAAAAGCGATCAGCATTATATAATTCATTGAGCGTAATCCATAATTCTTCAAAATCTTGTGTATTCATACGGCCCCCCCTTATCTTCCCTTACTTCTTTAATACTACATTTACACACAAAATATTACAATTCTTTGGTCTCATTTATTTTTCCGTTATTAAGCAATTCATCCTAGCGATAAAAAATACTGTGTATTTTATCCTAAATTTTAAAGAAAGGTTATTTTAACATGGTATTTTTACTATAATTTTCCTCCAAATAAAAAACAAGCCTCTTTTAAAGAGACTTGTTAAGATTCATCTATACCTAAAAGGACTTTTAACTGCTTTGCTCTATTGGCACTCAGCTGAATTTCTCCGCTCCCTACTTTTTGAATGTAGAGGGACCCACCATAGCCATTCCATATTTCAATCCGTACACCTTCTACTTGAAAAGAATATTCAGGTGGTCTTTTCATCACATCTGCAGGTTGCCACGGGATATCCCGTAAAAACTGAGCGACCTCTTGCTCATTGTCTAGCTCAAGCTTCTTTGTAATGGCTGGTTCTAGTACCTCCAATTTATTTAATAACCCATATTTTCTTACGACTCCGTTTTCCTCAATGCTCCCTGTACCTATTGATGTTAATGTAATATAATCCCCCTGCTTGACAGGAAAATCATCCAACACCGGATACCAATCGGCTTGTTCATATTTTTCAGCAAGCTGTTCCTTCGTCATGTGATTAAGATCATCAGGAATCACCCCTTCTACAAATAAGAAAACATTTGATTCAACTTTTGCAACGGTCCCAACCTTGGAAGAACCATATGAGCTGGAACGAATTTTAATGTTATGCTCCTTTTGAAAGGTTTTTGCTTGCTCAGCAAAATTCGCTTGGAAATACCGTTTGGCGTCAATAGTGGCTACTTCCTGATAGGCATAAAAGGTTGGATATTTTTCCTTATACTTGTCATACAGCTTCGCCCGAACAGTATACATTGGCAGAAGGGGTTCGAGATAAGTTGCAACATACTGTTTAGATGTTAATCCTTGAAAAAAATCTTCATATCCAGGTGATTGATGAAGCATTTCCAATTGGTCCACTTGCTTCTTTCTCTCGACTTCTAGGTCATTCTTTGAATAGTCAATACCTAGAGACTCTGCAAAATAGTAGGAGGCAATAAGTTTCTCATAAGAAAGATAGGCCTCCTCCTTATAAAATTCCCGCTCTTTCCCTGGCCACATATTTTGACTAATACGTTCGAAGTGCTGTAGCTGCCTTTCATGAAATAGTGAGGACGTTTGATTTGTTTCATTCGTAAGAAGCTGCACCATAACAAATCCCGCCACACAAAGTGTCAGTACTACTGTTAACAGGGTGAATCGAAAAGGCTTCCTTCTATTAATATGCGCCTGCTTTAGTACTTGTTTTTTGACTCGCTCTTTGCTCGCTGTCAAATCACCCGCTACTTTGACTAATTCATTGTGTATTTCACTCATGCCTTAACACCTCCCATTCCCCCTGCTTCAGATGGGGCTTTAATGCCTCTCTTGCCCGTTTCAGCCTTGTCTTGACCGTATTTTCTGCCACACCTAGCAGCTGGGCAATATCACGAATCTTCATTTCTTCAAAATAATATAAAATGATGGGCTCTCGATAGGTTAATGATAGTTTTAAGATAGCCGCCCCAATTTGGGATCGTTCTTCTGCTGCCACGAGTTCATCCCGCTGTTTACCGCCCTGCATAGGAAATAATTTTTCTTGTATCAGTATTTTTTTATAATGCCAGCTTTTCAAATAATCCTTGCTTTGATTAATTGTTAACGTGGATAAATACGCACGGAGCTGCCCTCTTTCCTCATAGCCACGCTGTGAAAATTTAATGAAGACCTCTTGCACAATATCCTCTGCTGTTTGCCGGTTTTTGACGTAAAAATAGGCGAGACGTAATAAATGATCTGCATGCTCATCAATTATTTGTTCAAGTATGCCGTCCACCTCCCCTTCTTACACTATAAACGACTGCCACTGGATGACCGTTTCATTTATTTTAATTATTTTCATTAAGAACCTTGACCTTGGAGCATACTCCAATGTTAGGATGATTTTAGGAGGTACTTACATGAAAATAAAACAATTCGCTGAGACATTTCATTTAACAACTGATACAATTCGCTACTACGAAAAAGAGGGATTACTACATCCCCAAAAACAGGAAAATGGCTACCGTATGTATGATGCCTCATGTGAACAGACCATGAAATTTATTATCGTCTTACGCCAGCTAGGCTTTACACTCCAAGAAATTAAGCACTTACTAACATTAGAACAAAAGCCTGTATCACCAACGTGCAATGAAGAAACGGTACAGCTGTTTTCTACAAAAATCACCCGTATTGAACAACAACTTCATTTCTATCAACATGCACTTCAATCCTTACAGTTGACGAAAACATTAATGGCTGATGGACAATATGAAAAAAATCAAGAAAAAATTGCCTCTCTCATAGAGGATATGTATCAAAATTTATTGGAAGGTGATGGATGATGAAATTACGTAAAATTATTTCTTTAGAATATGTTATTGCTTTTATGATCACGGTCTTTTTCTATTGGCACTTAAATTTTTCATGGCTTTATTTTATCGTTTTTTTACTACTGCCTGACATTACAATGATCGGCTATGTCTTGAATACAAAAATAGGTGCTCTCTTTTATAATATTGGGCATAGCTTTGCGTTACCTGCAGTGCTTCTTATTATTGGCTTTATGGTGGCATCCCCATCACTTCTTGCAGCTGCTCTGATATGGCTCTCACATATTTTTTTAGATCGAGCTCTCGGTTATGGGCTCAAATATGAGGAAGCTTTTACGAAAACACATTTACAGCAAATTGCGTAACTAGCAAGGAGTCAAATCAAAAAGGGAGTTTGGGAATCCAAGCTCCTTTTTGAAATTCTAGTGTCCAATATCTAATCGCCATGTACTTGTATGCCCTGCCAGCCACTTACATCGCATTGGCCATACTCATTATCCCCTACTGCAACCACTGTGCCATCTGCTCGAAGTCCAACAGTATGTGCGCAGCCCGCCGCAACTGCCACAATATCATGCCAGTCATTTACATTACATTGACCATGTTTATTCAAACCAACAGCTATTACCGTGCCATCAGCTTGAAGTCCAATGGTATGGTAACTACCAGCTGCTACCGACACCATCCCTTGCCAGCCCATTACATCGCATTGCTTATGTTTATTCGACCCCACGGCTGATACAGTGCCGTCTGAATGAAGACCAATTGTATGAAGATAACCTGCAGCAACCGACACCATATTGCGCCAATCATGGACGTTACCTTGGTGGTAGCGATTATTCCCTGCAGCGGTTACCGAGCCGTCCGATTGAAGACCAATAGTGTGCCAGTCACCTGCAGCGATTGCTACAATGTTACGCCAGTCGTTTACTTGGCACTCTCCTTCATGATTTCGGCCCACTGCGAGCACCATACCATTCGATTGAAGGCCAATGGTATGACACCAGCCGGCTGCAACCGAGACTATATCACACCACTCGTTTACATGACATTGATTATGCTTATTCCAACCAACAGCTTCCACCGTACCGTTTGAGTGAAGACCAATTGTATGCGTATTTCCTGTATTCCTCGCCATATGAACATTACCAGCCGCCACCGCTACTATATCACGCCAACCGCTTACATGACATTGCCCATATTTATTATCTCCTGTAGCCACCACAGTTCCATCAGCTTGAAGCCCAACGGAATGTCGCCGACCCGCTGCTATCGTCTGTCGAGGCCATCTGTTCATCTTTAACATGGCTTGGTTCGGTGTAATATAATTCATGTTTTACCTCCTTGAGTAGCAATAACTTCAACTTAAAAAGCGTTAATCCTTTTTTGATTAACGCTCTCCAACATATAGTTAGCCAATTAAACTAATAATGGTATGTGGTTCATTTTTTATATCGTCATATTTATTGACCATATCTAACACGATATCTCCATCTGAGGTCATGGCATAGATCATGATGGCATTTGGGTTTTGTTCTAGATAATCTTTCACTGTAAATACTTCAGTAATTTTCGTTTGCCGTAGTTGCGCACCTTGTTCAATAAGCGCATTTAATTGATGAATATCGTGCTCTGCATCGACTAATAACTGTCCCCCGTATTTTCGAGAATAATTTTTAGGGTCAGTAGAATGTAGGGCTGTCTGATAAATATTGAGACGCCCGAGCTCTGGCACAAAGTCAGCACAAACAAGAACATTATAGGCATCCTGCTTTGTAGCGACAATTAGCTGATCATAAGGGGTTAGGTCGACATAGAACTCGGTATGCTCGCTTAAAATATCACCCGTTTCCGTCTTCAAGCCATTGTGGCGAGCAGCAGATAAATCTTCCCATGAGCGATCCATCACTAATACATCAATTCCATTACTTTGAAGTGATGTCGCTAATTGAGTTGTGAATGGTGATGCGCCTACAATGACGATACCTTTACCAGTGGAAGCCTGTAAATGAAGCTTTTTGGCAAGCCAGCCAATACTAAAACCATGGGCAACTACTGTCGCAAAAACAAGTGCTAATGTCAGCGCTGTTAATAACTGTGCACTTTGAAACCCTACATCCTGCAGTGCCGTTGTAAAGTAACCCGATACAGTTAACGCAACAATGCCTCGCGGTGCAATCCACCCGATTAATGCCCGTTCTTCCAACGTTAAGCCTGTATTTATCGTCGCAATCCAAATCGATAACGGTCGAACGATAAACATCATTGCCAGCACGAATAATAGCATACGCCAATCAACAATCTGCCATAAAGTTTCAACTGTAAGGGAGGCGGTTAGCATTATAAAAACACTGGAAATTAAAATTACCGAAATATTTTCTTTAAAATGAAGCAGTTCATGATGACTTGTTAAATGCATATTTGCCATGACTAGCCCCATAACCGTCACCGCTAGCAAGCCTGTTTCATGCATAATGGCATCACTTAAGGCAAAAACGAGTAAAATCGTTGCGAGCAGCAAAGGGGATTTTAAAAATTCAGGAATCAATCCTCGCTCCAAGCATTGACCCATTAAATAGCCTACAATTCCTCCTAAAAGGGCAGCTAAAAATGCTGAAATAAAGAAGACAGGAAGAGATGTCCCACCTTCTAACTGATACAAACCTAAAACCACTTGATACGCAAAAAGCGCTAATAAGGCTCCAAAGGGATCGACAACAATTCCTTCCCATTTTAAGATCGCCGCTGGTCGCTCCTTCAATTTTGCCTGTCTTAATAAAGGTAAAATGACGGTTGGGCCTGTTACAATAAACAAGCCACCAATCACAAAGGCGACTGGCCATGATAGACCTGCTACATAATGAGCAGCAGTCGAGCCTGCTAGCCAAGCGATGGCTGCCCCTACGGTGGAAATGCGTAAAATTGATTTACGAAAGCCACGTATTTCTCGAAAATCAAGACTTAAACTTCCTTCAAATAAAATAACGGCAACTGCCAAAGAAATAATTGTATGAAAAATAGGGCCAAATGTCTCTTTTGGAGATACTAGGCCTGTAAAAGGACCAATCATCAGTCCAGCTATACTCATAATTACAATGGCTGGCATGCGAAAACGCCAAGCTAACCATTGCGAAAATAAACCAATAAAAATGATAAAAGGTAACTGGAATAATAATTGATCAAACATATGTATCACCTACGTTTGCTTAGGATAAATGTATATTCCCCATTTTTAGCATGACTAAACCCGTTACCCTTCATTATGTACAAATTGCTTGTAAATTCATTACATTATAAAGAGCTGGGACAACCAAAGCGAGTCCTAAAGACCGGACCGCTGCCCACTTTGTTTTCTTAATCCCCTATCATCATCCATTTTTAAATGATGTAAATAAGTTAATGTAAAGTAAAAGCAAAGGACCAATAACAATGGGGACAAACAATTGTAGGGCGAAGCTATAGAAAAAAGTAGCCGTATTAAAATATCCTTTAAAAATCCTTTTTATAGTAATAGATACCTACCATAAAAAAAGCAGGACCATCCTTAAGTGATCCTGCCTCTAAATTATTTAGATAAATCGTTTTAATAGTGATTCATATAGCCCCACCATTACTAGTCCAATCAAGATTGGAATTAGGGAAGTAAAGCTAAAATAAAAACCGACATCATTATATTGGCCTGTCAAGTGAAATTGGAGCCAAGACACATCATATGTTTCTCCTACCCCATAGAAGAAAATAGTGGTAAATAAAAACAATGCTAGACATTTTAATCCGTGTGCTTTTTTCATAGCATCACCTCACCTCATTGTACAACTATCATTTTTTGTGCATAGCTTACAAGATCCTCAGCCGTTAACTCTGGATTTTGCCCAACAATACTATATTGGTAGCCGTTTTCTTGCCAAGCAATCGAACGGAAATGTTGATCATCCATAACGGTTCCTTTTTGTCCTCGAATATCCATCTCTTTTTCGTTTAGGATGGGACCAATATCTTCCATACTAGCATCAGCTTTAAATACCGTGACAAAAAATGCGAGCTCTCCGTCTAATCCATAATCAAAAGAATATTCTGATCGATCTTCTATCCCTTTAACAACTGAAATTTTATCTAACGTAAGACCATTTCCTTCTGGAACCATTAAAAACGTTTCTAGCTGCTGCTTGGCGTCTTCCAATGAAATGGATTCAGAAGGATCTTCTCCGCTAATTTCTTGAATCGTTACATCCTTTGGTAGATCTAGTGTAAATTGTTGATCTTCGATTTTTTCAGCAAAATTGATCTTTGAATATTCGGTAATCATTTTATTTCCTGCATTATCTGACTTCATTTTTAACGTCAACCAAGTTTTTTTGTCAATCCATGCTTCCATATCCCCAAATAATGATTCCGTTTTCTTCGTTTTCGCTACAATTTTATACGTATCTCTACCAGCAACCTTCTCTTCTCCAGCTATCTTAATATCATGCGTATCTTTAACCATATTAAAAATAAGCTGTACCTGATCTTTCGGTGATTGTAGGCCGTAAAGTTCATCCTGCGAATAAGCCATTGTATAGGCTGTATGTTCAGTAACATCATAGCTAATCACTTTAGCATCCTTTGTGACCGTAATCACATGCTCACCATTGTCACCTGTCATCTCTATCCGTCTATTTCGATCCTTTACCCATTCCTTCACATAAGCTTTGCCACCTAGCTCTCCCATATCTAACGTATATTCGCCATAATACGTAAGTGGCTCCTTCGATTCGTGAAGAGCCTGCTCTATTATTTCCTGTGGTGTATACGATGCTTCCGTATTACAGCCTACTAAACTAAATGTCATTACAGCAATTAAGCCTGCTGCTCGGCATGATTGTTTCCACTTCATCATGTATTTACTCCTTTATAAGGTGGTAGCCAGCAAATAACTGCTGTTCCAACGCTCTCCCTTGAAAGTAGCTCGACAGTTCCACCATGTTTTTCAATAATTTGTTTCGTAATATTTAAGCCAAGCCCTGTTCCTCGTTCTCCAGCCTTTGATCTTGCACGATCAGCTTGATACATGGGCTCAAATAATTTTGCAATGTCCTGTTGTGGTATGCCTAATCCAACATTTTGCACGATGATATACATACCTTCTTGCTCGGTTAAAGCAGACTTCAAGAAATCAAAACCCCATTGCGGATTGTTCCCAGCATTGACTGCTGCTAAGCCGATTGTTGTCCCCTTTTCCCCATAACGCCATGCGTTGCTCAATAAATTATCAATGACACGCTGAAGTTGTTTAGGATGCACAGCATAGAGCCCATCCACAGCACAGAAGACTTCTAATGTAAATCCTTCTTCCACACATAACGGTTCATAATCAGATAAGGCCATGTCAAAAAATTCTTCCCCATCCACAGCTATCAGCTCTAATTCGTAGTCCGTAGATTGAAGTAATGTAAACATCAATAAATCCTCTAGCATATGCTTCATTCGATCTGCCTTCGTGACGATGACCTGCTGATATTCCACCTGTTGCTGTTCTGATAAGCCTTTGTTTTGTAAAGATTCAGCATAGGCTTGAATGGCTGTAAGGGGCGTTTTCAAATCATGGGAAATGCTTGCAATCATCATTTCTTTTTGCTGTTGCTCCACTTTTAACGAAGCCCGAGTTTGTTCTATTTCATCCTGCATTGCCTCAAACGTTTGGGCGAGTGCCCCAATCTCATCTTTTCTGACACCGAGAGTTGATTTACCATGCTGACCTTTCGCAAAATTACGCATTTGCTGCATCAGTTCACGTAATGGCCGATTTAGTTTCCGATGTAGCAACAAGATGACAGTTAAATAAATGATAAGAAACAGCAGAATCGTGCTTGTCATAACAAGCCAAGAACGCTTCTCTACACCCTTTACCCAATCTGTTCGTATTAATTGAATTTCATAGATGCCCAACAAATCACCTTTTTGATAAACAGGCTCCTTATAGGTAAAAGCGTTGTAGGATTGCTGTAAATCATATAAGCCTTTCAACATACGCTCTTTCCCTACATAGCCCGTTAGCAAAGGGTTGGAGGAATATAAAACATAGCCAGATTTTGTATAGAGGGTAATCGCCAGTTGCTCATTGGTAAGATCCTCTACCTCCTCAAAATTGGCATTTTTTCGATAAAGTACTGGATTGTCAACGACATCTTTTACCTGATTCAGCTCAGTCCACTTGTCAAAGAACTCCGCCACATTTTTATCTTGATAATAAGCATTAATCCACACATAAAGGCTATAAGCACCTGCTATGGGTAAGACCATTACAATAAAAAACATGATCAGTAACCACGCTTTTATTTTCATAATGGTTCACCAATAAAGCGGTAGCCCTTCCCCCACACGGTTTGAATGAAATTTGGATTTTTCACTGAATCCTTGAGCTTTTCTCGCAGTGCCTTTATATGTACGGTGACAGTATGAGTGTCCTCTAAAGTCGCTTGCTGCCAAATATGCTGATACAGTTCCTCTTTCGTGAAAGTTTGACTCGGATTTTTTGCTAGCAGCCTGACAAGAGCAAATTCTTTTTGAGTTAACGCAATTTCTTGCTGATTAACCCTGACAATTTCCCGTTGCCAATCTATTGTTAAGCCATTCGCATAGGCAGTTTGCTCCTCTAACGGCTCTTGCTTATGATAGCGTCGCCAGCGCCTAAGATGGGAGGCAACCCGTGCCTTTAACTCCTCTAAACTAAATGGCTTTGCAATATAATCATCTGCCCCCTGCAAGCCCTCCACTTTATCCTCCTCTTCCTTACGCGCACTCATCATAAGGATGGGCACATCACTCTCCCAGCGAATATTTTGACAAACCGTCAGACCATCCATTTCTGGCAACATCCAATCCACCAACACTAAATCAAAAGGTTGCGCTTGAAAATCTGCTAATCCCTCAAGGCCTGTAGTAGCCCATGTCACACAATAGCCCTCCTGCTCCAACGTATCCTTCACAATGTGACCAATAGCTGCATCATCCTCTATCAGTAATAACTTTTCCTTCATCATTCTCCTCCTGCATTAACCTTACTACGGAAAAATCATTTTTCTCCGAACTTTACACTTTCTTTATAATTACCTTAGAGCCTATCCGCACTTTACACAAGGGGGCAGAGACTACCGATTTCGTCGAAGCTGTTTTTCTTTCTGCGCGGGCATTCCGCTAGTTTTGTGGGGCTATCCTTCACTTTTGCCGTTCTATCCGCTACTTGTCCGGCTTTCCTTTATTTTGCCGTTCTATCCGCTACTTTGCCATCGCTATCCTTCACTTTTGCCGTTCTATCCACTACTTTGTCCGGGCTATCCGCCACTTTTGCCGTTCTATCCGCTACTTTGTCCGGGCTATCCTCCATTTTGCCGGTTCTACCCGCTACTTGTCCGGCTTTTCTTCACTTTGCAGGTTTTATCCGCTACTTTTCCCTCGCTATCCTTCACTTTTGCCGGTTCTATCCACTACTTTGTCCGGGCTATCCTCCATTTTGCCGGTTCTATCCGCTACTTGTCCGGCTTTTCTTCACTTTGCTGGTTTTATCCGCTACTTTTCCCTCGCTATCCTTCACTTTTGCCGGTTCTATCCACTACTTTGTCCGGGCTATCCTCCATTTGCCGGGTCTATCCGCTACTTTTACCTCGCTATCCTTCACTTTTGCCGGTTCTATCCACTACTTTGTCCGGGCTATCCTTCACTTTTGGCGTTCTATCCGCTACTTGTCCGGCTTTCCTTCACTTTTGCCGGTTCTATCCGCTACTTGTCCGGCTTTCCTCCACTTTTGCCGTTCTATCCACTACTTCGCCCTCGCTATCCTTCACTTTTGCCGTTCTATCCGCTACTTTGCCCTCGCTATCCGCCACTTTTGCCGTGCTATCCGCTACTTGTCCGACTTTCCTTCATTTTGCCGGTTCTATCCGCTACTTGTCCGGCTTTCCTTTATTTTGCCGGTTCTATCCGCTACTTTGCCCTCGCTATCCTTCACTTTTGCTGTTCTATCCACTACTTTGTCCGGGCTATCCTCCATTTTGCCGGTTCTATCCGCTACTTTGTCCGGGCTATCCTCCACTTTTGCCGTTCTATCCGCTACTTTGCCCTCGTTATCCTCATTTTGACGCTCCTAGCACTAAACAAAAAAGGAATGCACAGTGATTGTGCATTCCTTAGCGAACTAGAAAAATAGACTTAAAATATAGTAAATTAACGCGGCCATGACAGCTGATATTGGCATGGTGATGACCCATGTTGTGACGATTTTACGTGCCATTCCCCATTTAACGCCTTTGACACGGTGTGCGGTACCTACACCCATGATAGAAGAAGAAATAACATGTGTTGTGGAAACTGGTAAGTGAATTAATGTCGCACCGAAGATGATCGAAGCAGAAGCTAAGTCAGCCGCTACCCCATTCACTGGGCGAATTTTCATAATCTTACCTCCAACGGTTTTGATGATTTTATAACCACCTACAGATGTACCAAGACCCATTGCTGTGGCCGCTGCAAAACGTACCCAGAATGGAATATCATCTCCTTGGTGTAGACCACCCGCAATTAAAGCGAGTGTGATAATCCCCATGGCTTTTTGCGCATCGTTTGTTCCGTGTGTGAATGATTGTAAGGCTGCCGTCCCGATTTGCATTGTTCGGAAGCCTTTATTCGTACGGTATAAATTCATATCCTTAAAGATGACCTTCAATATTGTCATCATCAGGAAACCAGCTGCAAAAGCTAGTAGTGGTGAAAAAATTAATGCTTGGATAATTTTAATAAACCCAGCATAGTTCAAAATATCAAATCCGGCTGCCGCAATGGCTGCACCTGCAACAGAACCAATTAACGTATGAGAAGAACTTGATGGAATCCCAAAATACCATGTAAGTAAATTCCATGTTATGGCTGATAATAAGGCCGCTAAAATAACGACCGACCCCGTAATATCGCCATCATAAGCATTTAAGGTAAATGGGTCTACAATATCTTTTGTTAACGCTTTTGCTACCCCAACGAATGTAATCGCTCCGACGAAGTTCATTACCGCAGCCATGTATACGGCTGTACGTGGCTTTAATGCACGTGTTGATACAGAAGTGGCAATGGCATTTGCTGTATCATGGAAGCCGTTAATAAAGTCGAATACAAGCGCGAATATAACGACTAGTATGGTGATTAATAAGATCGTATCCATTTCGTACACTCCATCTTACGCATTACGCATAATTATTGTTTCAATTGTGTTTGCTACTGTTTGGCAGCTATCCGCAATATCCTCAAATTGCTCGTAAATATCTTTGAAGACAATTAAGCGCATTGGATCTTTTTCCTGGATAAATAACTGCTTCATCGAAGAACGGAAAATTTCATCACATTCACGCTCATTATCCTTAATTTGAATAGCATGTTTACGCATTTCTACAAGCTTTTTACTATTTAAAAGTTCCATGGCTTGTACCATTTCATCTGTACTCTTGGCAATATATGAAAGGAATTGGCGCATAGGCTCTGTTACTTCTGTTAAGTTATACATATTGAAATGAGCAATACAGCCTTCCATTCCATCAATGACATCATCAAGTTTATTCGCTAATGCTAAAATATCCTCACGCTCGATTGGCGTCATAAAAGATTTATTTAGCATCACAATGAGTTCATGAATTAATTTATCTCCACTTGTTTCATACTGCTTCATTGTATCTGCAATTTCTTTTAAAGAATCTATATCATCTTGAATGCGGGCATTGTGTGCATAATAAATACCTTCATTCACATTTTTTGCGATTTTTAATAAAGACTGAAAAAATGGATCTTGCTTATTTGAGTTGAACATCCTGTTCCTCCTGTTAAGTAAAAATTAATTTGTGGATTTCTGAATCATCATAACAAAACATTTACACAATTCTACAAAATTTTAAACACAAAGATATTGATTTTACAAAAATGTAATATAAAATTTGCCACATTTATTTTTAAGCTGTTTTTCAAGTTGAAAACGCTGGAAATCTGTTAATAAAAATCAGTGTTTTTTCTTTAAATATGACCATTTTTTCTTTTGTTTTTACAAAAACACTTGAAATGAACTTTTTTCTGCTTTTTTGTTTATGATGTGAAATGTTAAGGAATTGTAAACGAAATTTACATGAAAATGATGGAATTTCATTGTTATTTTTTGTCTTTTATCGAGAGTATTATTCGCTCTTATGCTTGTTATGCTCGACGTTCTAACTGCTTATACACAATCGCTGCAAATATCGAGATGATAAGACCTCCAAATTTCTGTCAATTGACAAAAATTATTAGCGTGCTATAATACTTTTGGGCTTCACCGCATTGAAGCGTAAAAGTTTATTAGGAGGATTCACATGTTTCGAATAGAAGCTAAGAGTAACCCTCGATTTATTGAGGCAGGCTTTATTATACTTATCATTATAGCCACAATGGCTTTTAGTATCGGCTATTTAAAAGCAACACCCCACATTCCCATTTTTCTAGTCATTTCACTTTTACTAGCCTATGGACTACTGAAAAAAGTACCCTTTCGTGATCTTGAAGGCGGTATGATTGCAGGTGCTAGTGCTGGACTTGGCGCTGTATTTATTTTTTTCTTTATTGGCATCTTGATTTCGAGCTGGATTATGGGAGGAACGATTCCTACCCTTATCTATTATGGTTTTTTAACCGTTTCACCTAACTTTTTCTTTGCTATTGTCTTTTTAATTTGTAGCATTGTCGGTGTGTCTGTCGGTAGCTCCTTAACAACAGTAGCCACTGTCGGTGTAGCCTTTATGGGCATTGCAGGTGCTATGGACATCTCGTTAACTATCACAGCTGGAGCAATTGTTTCTGGTGCCTTCTTTGGTGATAAAATGTCACCTTTATCAGATACAACTAATCTTGCCTCTGGTACGGTTGGAGTAGATTTATTTGAGCATATTAAAAATATGGGTTGGACTACGATTCCTGCTTTCCTGATTTCCTTTGTGCTGTACGCTATTTTATCACCAACAGGAGCAGCTACTTCGTTTGATACAGTGGAGCAATTTAAAGAAGGATTACTCTCTACAGGACTTATTCATTGGTATACATTATTACCTATTGCCGTACTCGTTATTATGACTTTTTATAAAGCACCAGCTATCATTACACTGGCAGTCGTGTCTATTCTGGGAGTAGGACTTGCCTATATTCATGACCCATTGCCAGCTGCAGATGTCTTCAAGATGCTTTTTGATGGCTATGTCTCTCAAACTGGTAATAAAGAAATAGATGCTCTGCTAACTCGTGGTGGAATGAATAGTATGCTATTTACCATTGCTCTTGTTTTACTTGCCTTAACAATGGGTGGCTTACTATTTACACTAGGCATTATTCAAAGCATCTTAACGAAAGTTGAAAGCTTGTTTAAAAGTGCTGGCTCTGTTATTACAGGTGCAGCGATTACGGGCATCGGTGTCAATACATTGATCGGTGAGCAGTACCTATCCATTTTATTAACGGGTGAGGCATTTAAAGCACAATTTGCGAAGGTCGGCTTGGCCCCAAAAAATCTTTCTCGCGTGATGGAGGATGCAGGTACGGTAGTCAATCCTCTTGTCCCTTGGAGTGTTTGTGGTATTTTCATAGCAAGTGTTCTTGATATATCTACGTTAGCTTATCTTCCCTTTACCTTCTTCTGTCTACTAGGGCCTATTCTAACCGTCATTTTTGGTTGGAGTGGCAAAACGTTAACAAGGCTTGATTAATAACAAAAGGTAGCTGATTCAAACATCAGCTACCTTTTTTCCTCATTATTGCATCGCTTATTGAAACACTTACAGTACGATCACATTACATATTGTTAGCAGCTCTACTATCGATACATCTCCTCGGTAAAACTAAAATGTGGATAATTATAACTTACTTTTAATAAAAGCAAACATCATCTACCTTTTTGTTATTAGATAATTCATAATATTGGAATTTATGTTATTATATATATAACCACTCTCAGGAACGGAATCTTTTATTAGAACCATAAAATAATGACAATTCTACGGGAGGTATTTTCATGCCAGCTACAGATACATTACTCAAAGAGTTTGAACACTTTTTCCAACACTATCAAGATGTTTGGAATGGCTGTAATGCCGAAGAAATGAATGCCTTTTTGTCAAAGGAAATCGCCATACGCTGGGCGGGACCAGAAGCCAATATTTCGGATTGGGGCTACGAGGAGGCAAAAATGGGCTGGGAACAAGCGTATCAACAATATGAAGGTCGTCAACCAAAATGGCATTTTAAAGTACTGCATATCACCCCTGCAACTGAAAATGAAGTGATTGCAACGTTTTGGGTCACGTTTGAAATCGAAGGAAAACTACTTGATGTTGTCAAATTATTTATTCAACGATTCCGCAAAGAGCAAAATGACTGGACTTTAATCAGAGAGTATTGTGAGCATCTCCATGCTGACAGCTTTATCTCAAACTAAACAATATTTTACTTAAATAGAAAAAGGGGATTATATGAATATTATACTAGAAAAATTAGAACACGTTGATCTTGAGCGTTTATATGAATTTGAGCTTAAAAATAGGACATATTTCGAAAAAATGGTACCTAGTCGTGGACATGATTATTATGAGTATAAAATTTTTAAAGAGAAAAATGAACTATTAATAGAAGAACAAGCCCAAGACATATCTTATTTTTATTTAATAAAAAATGACAATGGACAAATTGTTGGAAGAATAAATTTAGTTGATATTGATAAAAGTCAACAGCTTGGCCATGTTGGTTATAGAGTTGGCGAAGAGCATATAGGTAAAGGATTGGCGAATAAGGCGTTAAAGTTATTATTGGCAACGGTAAGCAATCTAGGAATCAAACATATTGCAGCGAAAACAACGACGAATAATATTGCCTCTCAAAAAATATTAGAGAAAAATGGATTTAAATACATTGGCACGAGTGATGATGAATTTGACATGAATGGACAAAGCCAAAAATTTGTTTACTATAAATGGAGCGATTCAGAGGCAAATGTTGAATGATTAGCTATTCTTTTTCTATTTATTTTGATAAAAACCACTTATCAATCTGCTTGGTAAGTGGTTTTGGATTTTACATCCCCCAATAGGTGATCGTATCTGTCATACCAATGAATACTAACAATATTCCTGCCACTATTTGTATTCCCCTCCCTAGCTTTATACTTGTCCGCATTATAAGACGCTTTGCATCAAATAGATAAATAAAGAAGAGTAGCAAAATGAGTGGTATAGAAGTTGCCACCCCAAATACACTGGGCAAAATTAAGCCATAGGGGGTGCTTGCAACAATTGGCATTAACCACCCAAAAAATAGCACAAACATGGTTGGACAAAAGGCAATGGCAAAACTAGCGCCCATGAGGAAGGAGCCCAATTTCCCTGCTTTTACAACTGGCGGTAATAGAGAGGATAGGCGATATAAAAACTTTAATTTGAATAGACCTATTAGCACGAGGCCTGTTATCAGCATGATTGGTCCAATAGCTTGACGAAAGATGGGAAAGTATTGAGTCATCTTTGTTTCAAAGGATTGACCAAAAAGCCAAGCGAAGAGTCCAAGACCGCTAAATACAAGCACTTTCCCAAGCATAAAGAGCACAATCTCCTGCCAGTTACTTTTCAGTTGCAATGTTCGATTGCCATAATACGTTATTGCACTCATATTACCCGTTAACTGACACGGAGCAAGTGCACCAAGAAGGCCCAGAAGAACGGTCATAGCAAATGCAGAATGCTCATAGCCATTTAAAAATTGTGAAATAGGGTCGCTTATAAACTGACTGACAGCTGACATCATACGATACATACAAACACACCTTCTATCTAGTACTACTTTTACCATTATAAAATGAAAATGTGAATAAATGGTGCAGCCATGAACAAAAAAACCTAAAGTTCTCCGTCTTTGACTGCTACTTTCCATTCCTTTCCCTCTTTCGCTTTTCAAATAGTATAGCGAAAAATTGGCTAGCCTTGAAACCTTTTTTCCATCTGTGCGTATGTATAGCTAAACATGTCAGTAGGAGGAATGAAAGATGTCTTTTTTTCATAAAGCATTAGCAAGTATTGGAATCGGTTCAGCAACAGTGGATACTCGATTAGAAAAGGATACTTATCGCGCTGGTGAGGTCATGCAAGGCGAAATTATCGTGCGTGGTGGTCAAGTTGAGCAGCAAGTCGATACGATCTATCTATCAGTTAATACAACTTATATTCGAGAGTCGAATGACCATAAACATACAGAGGTTGCCACACTGCAAAAATTGAAAGTGTCAGAGCCGTTCTTACTAGGTGCTGGTGAGGAAAAGATCTTTCCAATTTCGCTCACACTGCCATTTGAAACACCCATTACTGCAGGTAAAACACAGGTCTGGATTCAAACAGGTCTTGATATAAAGAACGCTGTCGATCCAAGTGATAAGGATTATATTCGAGTGGAGCCAACAATGCTGGCAGACCACATCCTAGATGCTATTCGTGGGTTAGGTTTTCGTTTACGTGAAGCGGAATGCCAACAAGCCCCTACCCGCTTCCGAGGCTATTACCCATTTGTTCAGGAGTTTGAATTTGTGCCAACAGGTCCATTTAGAGGACATTTAGATGAGCTTGAAATCGTCTTCCTTTCGCAATCCAACCACTCAGCAGAAATTTACATGCAAATTGATCGTAAAGTAAGAGGCATTGGTAGCTTCTTTGCGGAGGCATTAGATATGGATGAAAGCTATGTTCGAACAACCATTACTATGCATGACGTACCTGCACTCCAGGCGAAGCTTCAGCAAATCATCTCCAAATATATCTAGATCCTAGAAAAAATAGTTGAGGAAATCTTCAACTATTTTTTTATATAAAAAGGAGTGTATTTATGGGAATAAAAGCAGCATTATTTGATTTAGATGGAACGTTATTAAATAGAGATGCCTCCGTAAAAAAATTCATAGCGAAGCAATATGACCGCCTAGGCGAATTAGTAAAACATATTCCAAAAGAGCGCTATATGTCTCGTTTTATCCAATTAGATCAGCGGGGATATGTATGGAAGGATACAGTCTATCAGCAACTTGTTGCTGAATTTAATCTAGACACACTATCATGGGAAGAACTTCTTCAAGATTACATTAATAATTTCAACAATCACTGTGTTCCTTTTCCTCATCTTCTTCATATGTTAGAAAAATTGAAAAGCGACCATATCGCCTTGGGCATCATTACCAATGGCTATGGGCAATTCCAAATGGATAATATGAAAGCGTTAGGAATAGACAAGTATGTTGATGTCATATTAGTATCCGAGTGGGAAGGGATTAAAAAACCAAACCCCGAGATATTTAATAGAGCATTAGAAAAGCTACATGTGCTCCCAAATGAATGTATTTTTATTGGAGATCATCCTGAAAATGATGTGAAAGGTGCACAGCGTGTTGGAATGAAAGGCATTTGGAAAAGGGATTCTCAATGGGATCATGTAAAAGCCGATGCCATCATCGATGACTTGTTAGAGGTACCTTTAATCATCAACAGTTTAAATAAATCGTTGAAGTAAAGCCAAAAACCATCTACCACAATTCATTTCGGTAGATGGTTTTTAAGATCATTTATTTCACAGCTTGCTTAACTTTCTCGATAACCTCTTCGGCTGTCGCTAGCTGTAAAGCCTCTGCCGCTAAAGCTTGCATCTCTGAAACAGATAATTGCTTTAGCAAGGAGCGTGTTTTTAAAATGGAGGTTGCACTCATTGAGAATTCATCTAAGCCTAAGCCGAGTAACAATGGAACAGCAAGCTCATCGCCTGCCATTTCACCACACATCCCTACCCATTTTTGCTCTTTATGTGCTGCCTCAATGACCATTTGAATCAAGCGTAAAATGGCTGGATTATATGGTTGATATAAATACGCAACTTTTTCATTCATGCGATCTGCCGCCATCGTATATTGAATTAAATCATTGGTGCCGATGGAGAAGAAGTCCACTTCTTTCGCAAAGATATCGGCCATCACGGCTGTCGCTGGAATTTCCACCATCATCCCAATTTCAATGTCCGAGCTGACCGCAATTCCTGATGATACAAGCTTTTCTTGTTCTTCTAATAAAATCGCTTTAGCATCACGGAACTCTCGAATAGTTGCAATCATCGGAAACATGATTTTTAAGCTGCCATATACAGATGCACGAAGTAATGCACGCAATTGTGTACGGAATAGCTCTTGTTGATCTAAACAAAGTCGAATGGCACGATGACCTAGGAATGGATTCATTTCTTCTTGTAAAGGTAAGTACGGTAAATGTTTATCTCCACCGATATCCAGTGTTCGAATAACAACTGGTCTACCGTTCATTCCTTCAATGACCGTTTTATAAGCGCTAAATTGTTCTTCCTCTGATGGCAGGTTTTCTCGGCCCATATATAAAAACTCTGTACGATATAGGCCAATTCCTTCTGCCCCATGGCGTAACACACTATCTAAATCACTCGGCGATCCGATGTTGGCTGCCAGTTCTACATGTACACCGTCTTTGGACAGCGTTTGCTCGTTCACTAATGTTGACCACTCCGCTTGCTGCGTACGATAGTTTTGTGCCTTTTCTTCGTATTCAGCCATAACATCTGCCGTTGGGTTGACAATCACTTGACCTGATAAACCATCCACAATTAATAGATCACCATCTTGAATCGTTGATGTTGCTGTCCCTGCCCCTACTACTGCCGGAATTTCTAATGAACGTGCCATGATTGCAGAATGAGAAGTACGGCCACCAATATCTGTAATAAAGCCAAGGACAAAGTTTCGGTCCAATTGGGCAGTCTCTGAAGGTGTCAAATCATTGGCGACAATAATAACCTGTTCATTAATATGACTTGGATTTGGAATATGTACACCGAGTAAATGCGCTAAAATACGGTTTGTCACATCTTTAATATCTGATGCACGCGCACTCATGTATTCGTCATCCATACTTTCAAATAATGTTACAAACATCGTTGAAACGTCATGTAACGCATATTCTGCGTTTACCGCTTCATCTGCCATTTTTTGTTTGATTGGCCCAATTAATTCTGGATCTTTCAGCACTAATAAATGGGCTTCAAAAATGGCCGCTTCTTCTGCACTAAATTTTTCTATTGTTTGCTGTTGAATCGCCACTAATTCTTGCTCTGATTTGGCAAGAGCGGCTGCTAAACGTTGCTGCTCTGCCTCGATATCCTGAACAGTTGTTTTCGTGAAGGTTAAATCTGGTTGGACAAAACGATATGCTTTCGCAATGGCAATGCCGTCTGAAGCGGCAATACCAGAGAGTTGTGTCATTGTGCAAGCCCCATTTCTGTCATGAGTGTCGCTAATGCTGCAAATGCTTGCTCTTCATCTTCCCCCTCTACAACAAGTGTAAATTGTGAACCTTGTTTTAGGGCTAACCCCATAACACCTAAAATGGATTTTAAATTAGCTGCTTTTTCTTCTGTACGTACTTCAATTGAAGAAGCAAACGGTGTAGCTTTTGCTACAAGCTGACTTGCCGGACGTGCATGAATTCCTAAAGGATCGACTACTGTAAATTGTTGTGTTTTCATAATTTATTCTCCTCTTCTTGTAAGTCTGTTAAAATGATAACATTTGGATGTTTGGACAAAGCACTCGCTGGTACATCCTCTGTATAATCTAATGCCAGCACACGCTGTAAAACGTCTCGCTTAGTTTCTCCCACTGCAATTAACAAAATGCACTTTGCTCGCATAATGGACTGAATCCCCATTGTGTATGCATGTGTGGGCACCTCATCTATCGATGAAAAGAAGCGTGCATTGGCTTGGCGAGTAGATTCCTCCAGTGTCACTAAATGTGTCAAGGAATCAAAGGGTGTACCTGGCTCATTGAAGCCGATATGACCATTTTGACCAATACCAAGCAATTGGAAATCTAAGGAATGCTGTTGCAACAATGCTTCATAGCGTGCTGCTTCCTCTAAAGGATCGGCTGCTAAACCATTCGGTAAATAGGATGCTTGAAATGGTTTTTGGTGAAATAAATGCTTGTTCATGTAATAGGCATAGCTTTGCTCGTGCGTTGCCTCAAGTCCAACATATTCATCCAAATTAAAGCTCGTGCAATCTGAAAAATCAATATCCGTTTTACAGATTTTAGCATACAACGGTTCCATTGTTCCACCAGTAGCTAACCCGAACGTTGTCGCTCCATTTTGTTTCGCTTCCACGATTGTCGCTACTGCCTGAGCGTATAACTCATCAACTGAGGAAAACCTTTTTATTATCACCAAATATCCTCCTTTTTGCCTTAGAAATGAATACGTTGACCATATTGATCAATGAGCGCATCGTTATTGTTTTTCCCAATATTGCTGCTACCAAACACGGGTAGATTTGCACCCTGTTCATGCAAAAGCTCAATAATTTCAGCAAATAAAGCATTTAATAAAGTTGCACCTAAGATCGTTGATACAGGTGCATACTGCAACTGATCCACTGTTAAAACACCATCTCCTAATGGAACATGTGTATTTAAAATTTCATCTACAATGTGCTCTAAACGCTTGCCTGAAGGATGGCGTGATGGCTGCTGTTGATATTCCAGCGATTGCAATGATATGGTCAAAGCGCCCGCTTCCTTGGCATAGATGGCCATATCAATGGGCGCTGGATTATTAGCGGATGTTGAAATGATAATACAAACATCTTGGTCATCAAACTGGAGCTGATCCTTATAGGAGGCTAAAAAAGCCTGCTTTTTTTCATTTTGCGAGGATTGCCGTGCACCCTGATGCAGCATTAACGATTCAATGTGTATCGGTTTGACAGGCACTAGGCCACCTGCTCTGTAGTAACATTCCTGCGCTAATAACATGGAATGCCCAGAGCCAAACAGCTGGATAATACCCCCCTGTGTGAGACGTTTAACAATTTGCTTGGCTACATGCATGACTTGCTCACTTTCCTGTTGAGCCACCATTGTTAAATATCGATTAACTTGTTGAAAATAGGTATTCATGATCTATCACCTTTTCATTTCCATCGTTTCATGCTGGATGTTTGTATGTCAAAGAGACATTAACGACCTTCGCTATCTTTCATCACATCAAATAAAATGTGGCCACCCTTAATTGTTTGCTGAAGATTTAAATGCGCATCTATAATGACTGCATCTGCATCATAGCCTTGCACAAGCTGTCCCTTCGTGCTTAATTTCAATTGTTGAGCAGCATTAAAGCTCGACATTTTCACAAGCTCCTCAAGCGTACAATTTGTTACGAGGTGCATGTTTCGTACAGCTTGATCCATTTTCAAAATACTACCTGCTAAGGAACCGTTTGCTAGATGGGCTCCTGCCTCAGTCACATGAACGATTTGACCACCTAAGTCATATTCACCAAATGGCATACCCTTCGCACGCATGGCATCAGTAATTAAAATAATGCCATCTGCGCCTTTCACGCGGTAGGCCATTTCCACTGCACCCTTGTGCATATGAATAAAATCAACAATCATCTCGGCCTTTATGCCTTCTAGCAATAAAACACCGCCAACAACACCTGGGTCTCGGTGGTGGAATGGACGCATTTGATTGTATAAATGTGTCCCCTGTGTTGCACCCAATTGCGCCGCCTCTTGCATTTGCTCAAAGGTTGCATCCGAGTGACCAATCGATACAATCACACCACTAGCAGCAATACTCTGCACAGCTGACATACCATTAGGCTCTTCGGGTGCCAGCGTAATTTGCTTAATTTTATTACCACTTAGTTCCTGCCATTTGGTGAATACATTTAGATCTGGCTGCACAATAAAATCAAGAGGTTGAGCACCAGCACGCTGTTTCGAAACAAATGGTCCTTCAATATGAATGCCCAACACTTCCGCTTCATCGGGCTGTGGCTGGAACTGTGCGATATTGGCAATAGCACGCTCAATATTGTCATAGCTTTGTGTCATCGTTGTAGCTAAAAAGCTGGTCGTACCTTCTTTTAAAAGCGATTGCGCCATAGTGTGGAGTCCTTCATCAGATGCATCCATTGCATCCATTCGAGCAGAGCCATGGATATGCATATCAATAAATCCTGGCAATAAAAATTTCCCTGAACCATCTAACCGATCCCCACCACTGACTTCAATGTGCTGGGCGATTTGAGCGATTTTGCCATCCTTCATCCACACATCCATTTGCTCATCTCGACCATTTGCGTTAACCACTGTGATGTTACGAATTAATAAACTCAAGAATAGCATCTCCTTCTTGAACAAAGGCTGTTGAAAAGGCGTCCATTCACAATTTTCACATTGCTTATGTGTACCTTAGCAAACAGCCCCATTTATTGTTACTTTTTCATTGCAATAATATTTGTTGAGCCTGCTCGCTGGTAGCCCGATTTTCCAAGTGTAATCTCTTGCCCCATTAAACTTGTGAATACAACTGGTGTAATCACGGAAGGTACTTGATCTTTAATGTGAGCAATGTCTGCTTTTAACAGCGCCTCTCCTCGTTTAATTGTTTGACCATCTGTTACAAACAGTTCAAAGCCTTCACCATTCAGCTTGACTGTATCTAATCCAACATGGATTAATACTTCAACGCCTGTATCTGATTTCAAACCAATGGCGTGTTTTGTTGGGAAGATCATGACCACTTGACCATCAAATGGTGCATAAACTGTCCCGTCAGTTGGACGAATCCCAAAGCCAGGTACCATCAAGCCTGCAGAAAATGCCTCATCTGGTACTTCTGATAATGGTAGCAAATCACCTGTCATCGGCATCTCAAAATCATTGAATGTCGTTGTTTCATTATGTGCTGTTTTTTCCACTACAGGCTGTGCTGTTGGCAGTTTTGCATTTTTAGGTGCTGGGTTGCCTTTTTTCAGACGTTCTTTCATGGCCTCAGCTAAAAACTCAACAGATGTACCAATGATTACTTGAACATTCGTTTTACTGATACGCATAACACCTCGTGCACCAGTCTGCTTTAATGTTTTTTCATCCACCATATTGGCATCCTGCACAGACATACGTAAGCGTGTCGTACAGTAGTCAATTTGTTTAATATTTTCTTTTCCACCTAAGGCTTCAATTGTATAGTATGCACGTACATCGACATCGTCGGAAATAGAAGCATCGACTTCCACTTCCTCTTCATCATCGTCTTCACGTCCAGGTGTTTTTAAGTCTAATTTTTTGATTAAGAAATAGAATACAACAAAGTAAATGGCACCAAAGCCTAAGCCTAAAGGAATTAATAGTAATGGTTTATCTGCCAGACCAAGGTTCAGCAAGTAATCAATTAAACCTGCTGAGAATCCAAAACCGTCACGGAAACCAACGATATAGGCAACCGCAAGAGAAATACCTGTTAATACAGCATGAATACCATAAAGAACTGGTGATAAGAACATAAATGAAAATTCAATCGGCTCTGTCACACCTGTTAAAAAGGCTGTTAAAGCGATAGAAACGAACATCCCACCTACTATAGGACGTTTTTCTTTTTTCGCTGTAAAGTACATCGCAAGACAGGCTGCTGGTAAACCAAACATCATGATTGGGAAGAAGCCAGCTTGGAAATGTCCAGCTGATGTATCCCCTGCTAAGAAGCGGTTGATATCCCCTTTCACTATTTCGCCTGCAGCATTGGTAAATTCACCGAAGTCAAACCAAATAATTGTATTGATAACGTGGTGTAGACCAACTGGAATTAAAAGTCGGTTAAAGAACCCGTACATCCCAACACCAAGTGATCCAGCGCCAATCATCCAATTGCCGACCGCATCAATACCACCTTGAATAGGTCCCCAAACGATTGCTAAAATACTACCTAAAATCGCCATCGTTATCGATGTGATAATCGGTACAAAGCGCCGTCCGCCAAAGAATGATAACCATTCTGGAAATTTCACATTATAATATTTGTTATATAATAAGCCTGCCGTAATACCGGCAATAATTCCACCAAACACACCCATATTTAAATCTTCATTAACTGTTCCTAAAACGGCTATTAACACAAGATGAGCAATCGCCCCTGCAAGAGCTGCGCCCCCACTGCTATCATGAGCTAATCCCATGGCAATACCGATAGCAAAAATAATAGGTAAATTGCCAAGTATAGCATTCCCCGAAGCAGCCATAATACTAGCAATGTACTGGATCGCTTCATTCGGTACTGCCCCAAGCATATCCCCTGACCCTAAACGTAATAATAAGGCCGCTGCTGGTAAAGTAGCGATTGGAAACATGAGTGACTTACCGATTTTTTGTAAGAAAGCAAACATTCATTATCCCCCTTTGGTATAGTTGTCTAGACCACTTTAGTAAAAAAAAAGCGTTTTCACTAAGTTGCTATTATTATAGGCGCAATTCGAAAAAAAATAAATACTTTTTTAATATTTCGTGTTGTGCAAAAAAAAAACCGCACCCCAATGAGAATTAGGGCACAGTTCTTATTTAACTTATGCAGTGACATCACGCTTCATAAAGGATGTATAACTAATAATAAGGAAAATGACTGCATAAATAGCAAGTACGGTTAAAGAGAATGGCATCGTCACATCAGCAATCATCGAGCCACCACCATTTTCATACTGTGTTAAGTCAGAATGTGTTAGCCAAATGTATTTGACAATGTCGTAGCGGCTTAAGAACATCACAATCATGCCACCTGTGAAGGAAAGGAACATCGTTAAACCAATCGCTAATGAACTTGAACGGAACACAGAGCCTACTAAAAAGGCAAACAATGTAGACATCACAAAATCTCCACCAGACAGTAGATAATGATACGCTAAATCACTCCATACGGCCTTCTCGGCTACTTGCCCATTGACGATTTCTAATTCGACACCTGTTCCTATGCCGAACAATACCAAGCCAACAATGGCACTTACCACTACGTTGACTACAAATAATAAAAAACCAAATAGGAAGGTCGTCAGTAATTTAGACGTTAGCACCTTTGCACGAGACATCGGTCGTGTTAACAGCATTTTAATGGTACCTGTTGAAAATTCGCTCGACACAATACTTGCGGCTGTAATGACTGTAAATAAAGTGACAAGTATAATCATATTGCTTGTAAAGGACATAAAGCTGGCAAGGCTACTATCCGTTTGGCTCGGTGCATCATGGGCTAAGCGATATTCTGAAAGAGCAATCTGCTCCTCAAAATATACCTTATCTTCCGCCGTTAATTCCTCATTGGCAAGCATCTCTTTATTTGATTGAATGGCCTGCTGCTCCATATCCTGCCATGAGCCTTCATCTGTCGATTTTACTTCATAATATTTAGTGATCCCTGCTGGAACGAGAATGACAAGAATTAGCATCGCAACCATTGCCCATGTTCCTTTTTTATGCCATAATTTCATCCACTCATTTTGAATTAGCTTCAGCAATTTGTCCGCCTCCAGTCATTTCTAAGAATTGATCCTCTAATGTTTTTTGATGTGGCTGTATTGCAAATAGTTGAATACCTTCTTGCACTAGTTGTGTAATTAAGGCTGGAACATTTTCCTTCGTCATTTCCACTACATAGCCACCATTTTCAGCAGCGAATTGGTAATCATGCTCTTTAAGATAAGCAGATACCTGTTCTTTTGGCTGTGCCTCCACATAATAAAAGGATGAGCTTTCATTATGGATATCACGTAGATCAATGAGCTTACCATTTTGAATGACTGCTACGCGGTCACACATTAGCTCAATTTCAGATAATAAGTGACTAGATACAAATACAGAAACGCCCTCTTCTGAGGCAATCTTGCGAAGATACATGCGAAACTCTCGAATTCCAGCAGGATCTAAGCCATTCGTTGGTTCATCTAAGATTAAAAACTTTGGTCGATGCAATAGTGCCTGTGCTAAACCTAGTCGTTGACGCATACCAAGAGAATACGTGGATACCTTTTCATGTATACGATGTTCGAGCCCGACTTGTTGAACGACCTCTTGAATTCGTTCCTTCGTTACATTTTTATGCATACGTGCAAAATGTAGTAAATTTTTATAGCCTGACATAAATTTATACATTTCGGGGTTTTCGACAATAACGCCAACCTTACTAATCGCTTCCTCATAATGCTCCTGTAAGGAAAGCCCATCAATCAATACCTTGCCCTCTGTTGGCTTCATAAGGCCCGTCATCATTCGAATGGTTGTTGTTTTCCCCGCACCATTTGGTCCTAAAAACCCTGTAATTTGTCCTGGATATAAATCAATATTTAACTGCTGTATTAATTGCTTCCCACGAATGGTCTTCGATAAATTTTGCAATTGTACAATTGGTTCTGTCATATTTTTTCACCCTTTCTAATCCATTTCACCTGAGCATAAAAAGTGTCAATTTTCATCTTTAGCAGTAGTTTCATTTGTTGAAAGGTCGATAAAAGCCTTTCATCCACTCGACCGCATCCTTATTGGTCACATCACGTAATGTTTCGACATCTTCATAAGCCGTGATAGACCCTGCTTGCAACAATATAATTTGATCTAAAATCGGCTCTACCTCATATAATTCATGTGTTGACAACAAGATGGTTTGATTCTCGATATCAGTAAATTGCAATAAGCCTTTAATCAGTTGCTCTCGAACGATAGGGTCTAGCCCTGCAAAGGGTTCATCCATTACATAATAAGGAACCTCTCGCCCAAGCGTTGCAGCCATTTTCATCCGACCACGATTGCCCTTTGATAATTGGCGTAGCTTAGCCTGTTTATCAACCTGTAAAAATTCCGCTACTATACAGGCTTTGTCATAGGAAAAATCCTCGAACTGTGAGGCATAATGCTGAAATAGCTGCTCACCTGTAAAGTACTCAAAAAACAAATCCGTATCTGGTAAATAAGCAATTCGGTCCGCACTTCTACGCGTGACGGGCTCTGCATTGAGTGTCACTTCACCTGCAGAAGGTCGTAGTAAACCAGCTAATACTTTCATTAATGTGGATTTCCCACTACCATTTTCCCCCACAAGTCCGATGATTTGTCCAATAGGGAAAGAAAAGGTAATATCCTGTAAAATTGGCTTATTCTTATATTGAAAAGACACATTAGATAGCTGTAGCATACCCTTCACCTCACCCTTTATTTTTCAAAACAATGAGCATTTCTTCCTTAGAAAATCCTAATGCTTCTATCGACAGTAAAAAATGTTCAGCTAACTGATTCTTCATATCTTCCCGTAACAACTCAATACGTTTCTCATTCGTGGTAATAAATGTACCCTGTCCTCGTTTGGTTTCCGTAATATTCATTGCCTCTAACTCCTTATAAACACGTTGCACCGTATTGACATTGACCCCTGCTTCAACCGCGTATTCTCGAACAGAAGGAAGCCGATCCCCAAGCTCTAGCTTCCCTTTTAAAATATCTCCACAAATTCGATCGACAAGCTGGCTATAAATAGGTTTATCACGCGAAAAATCTATCGTCATCGTAAAACCACCTTTTCAAGCCATCTGGATGCCACTATAAAGAGCACTACCATCAACAAGGTAAAGGCTATTTCTTCTACGGCATACAATGAACCGAGCTTCCATTCCATTGTCGAAACTTTTAATTGTGGTAAAAAAGGTTCTATCTTACGTAAAGGAATAGCTCCATGCTGGAAAATCGTTTGGTACAATGAGCTTTCCGTTATATGAACCCAGGCAGTGGATGTTAAATAAAACGCAAGCATGGTCAACACGATGGAAAAACGGCCAATCACATGCTTCATTTGCAAATAAAAAGCTAAGAAGAATAAGAGAAGAATAAATAGCATTAATTGGAATAAAGTCAATACAATAACAATTAATACTAATACAAACAAAATTTGTCCAATATTTGCAATAAGCTCTTCTTTTATATTAAAGATGGCGATACTCACAAAGATCGTATTAAACAATGAATAGCCTATAAGCGAACAGACCATCTTTGCCCCGATTAACTTCGTGATGGAACTAGTGGAATGAAGCCAGCTCTCCCTAGCTTTAATATCCAACCGCACACTCGCTAAAAATTGCCATATGGAATAAAATCCACCAACGAATAGTACGATAAGCGTAAAAGCAAATGCGAGCTGATGCGCATGGGCAAAAATATCAACGAATTGATGTAATACATAGGGAACAATCCAAGTGAGCATGATGCCAGTAAAAACTGCCACTAGAAACCATGATCGATAAAGTACCCATTCTTTTTTCAAAAGTCCTGCAAAACTCTTCAACCTCAACACCTCGTGTCATAGTGTACTAGTTAGATATTACACTATGACATTTTTCTTCGCAAGTGCCAACTACAAGAAAAAGGAAAATTAGATTAATTTGCAACGTTAGAAGTAGAAAAAGAGAAAATTTTAAAATTTGACCTTAACCAAAATCCACTGTCTCTATTACTGTTATTAAATGAAATGAGGACGATTCAAATGAAATTGTAGAAATGGAAGATGATCCATGCCAACGAAAGAGGATTATTATCTGTATGAGGTCAAAGCAACGTGAAGCAAGGAAAACAATCTTTTATTTTTGATGTAGAGATAGAATAAAGGAATTTTAATCATTGGACTTAATAAACCCCAACATGTCTAACTGTTGGGGCTCCTCGAAAAAAGCACTTCTCCTATTCTTGCCGTTTTTCTAAAAACCCAAAAACGACTGTCAACATGAATAAGATAAGAGGGGTTAAACCAGTATACTTCCAAGCATTAGTTGCTCCGATAAAATAACTTGTAGCGGGTATGGACGTAATGGTACTAACCATCATATACATCCATGAAAGCTTAACTACTGCTAAAACAAAGGCAAAAATCGCGATCACCAAGGATGCACTCCACAGTACTAGCATTCCTCCCCTCCTTTCATTATTTAATGACCTGTTTTCGTTCACTAGCTATGAGTTTAATATACAACATATAGTTTAGCAGGATGCTACCTTCTATTGATTCCCTAGAGACATATACTCTTTCAACGTCATTTATCTATTTATTCTCAATCCAAAGATTGGATATTTATGTTAATATAAACATACGTAAAAAAATAACTTATGAAAACCGTTTACTGGAGGTAGTGATGAAACTTATTCTTATCTTTGGACCCCAAGCAGTGGGAAAGATGACTGTTGGGCAGGAATTGGCAAAAATTACTGATTTGAAGCTTTTTCATAATCATATGACGATTGATTTAGTTGGTCATTTTTTTGATTACAGCACGAAAGAAGGAAAAAGATTAGTCCATTTGTTTCGTCAGGAGATATTTGAAGAAGCCTCAAAAAGCGATATGTATGGCATGATTTTTACGTATGTTTGGGCATTTAATCTACAAGATGACTGGGATTATGTAAATCAAGTTTCCCAGTTGTTTGAATCCCGAGGTGGTACTGTCTACTATGTGGAGCTTGAGGCTGATCTTGAAGAACGACTTGAACGAAATAAAAGCGATAATCGACTGAAGCATAAGCCATCTAAAAGAGATATTGAATGGTCTGAAGCTGACTTAAAAAATTCAATGGATTCATACAGGTTGAATTCATTAGATGGTGAAATTCAGTATTCGAACTATATTAAAATAAACAATACAAAGTTAGATGCACAAGAAGTAGCCAAAATCATCAAACAAACGTTTCATTTCTAGTAAAGTTTAAGGGTGTGAAAACAGTTGAGAGGCTTTCAAGCGATGCTATTTGATTTAGATGATACCTTACTGAATCGAGATCAGGCCGTCGATCATCTATTTTTCTTGATTTTAGATAGATTTTATCAGGATCTTCAGCATTCTGTAAAAAACGACATGTTAGAAAAATTTAAAGCATACGATAAAAATGACTATGGCATTTCTGATAAAACAACTGTTTTACAATCGTTTTTTGATGAATTTCCACCAAGCTTTCGACTGCCCCATCATGACATGCAAGATTTTTGGAATGATCATTTTCCTCATTGTTTTTCGATCAACCCACAAACGTTGAAAATCATTCAAACAATTAAAATGCATGTAAAAGTTGGTATTATCACAAATGGCACAGTTCAAAGACAAAAAGCTAAAATCATAAATACACAATTAAATAGTTGCTTTGATGACATCATCATTTCTGAAGAAGTGGGTTACAGCAAGCCCGACAAACGAATATTTGACTACGCCTTACATCAGCTTCATGTTCAGCCTGAAGTTACATTATTCGTTGGAGATGATATAGAAAAGGATATTGGAGGTTGTCAACGGGCTAACATCAAGGGTATTTGGTTCAATCCCCATGAATTCACAAATGAAACGGACATCAAACCATATGCTGAGATTCAATCGTTGGACCAATTACTGATGAGATAAAAAATAACAATAGGTAAGGCAAGAGGATCACTCCAACGTCCATTTCAGAGCATTATTTTATTTCAACACGATGAAAGGAAGAGCCTTATTTACCTAAGACTCTTCCTTTTAACGTTATACCATTTTCCCTACTACTTTTACTTTTAGTCTTGTTGCATTTTCTGGATGGTAGGCTAGTGGCGTTTCTTCCACTTCTACTAGCTCAATCGTATCTGCAAGGGCCCCTGCTAACACGGCTTGTTTTACTGCTTTATTTTCGGCGTCCCTCAGTGATTCCTCACGAGGCTCTTTGGAATAAATATAAATTTGCTCATATTGGCCACTAATTTGTGCGATGGAGGCACCAATGGCATTCGCAACACCACCATTTTCATTTTTTACAATTTTGGAAACACCGCGAATGCTGTCAGGTACAATGATACTGCCACCACCGACTAAGATTAGTGATACATCCTCAGATGAGGTTTTCATTTTATCAATGGCTTGCTCCAATAACAAAGAAATTTCTTCTTGAACAGCTTTAGCAAATGCCTCATCAATATGAGCCACTAGATTACGATCGCCTACATTGGCTAAACCAAGTCGTACAGCAATATCGGTTGTTGTCAAAGTGGAGCCTCCAAATACGAGTGCTTCTTCACTAATTTTATAGCCTACACTATCTGGTCCTACAGTAATTTTGTCGTCCTTCACCCGAACAATACTACCACCACCGAGTCCGACCGAAATAATATCTGGCATTCTAAAGTTCGTACGGATGTCCCCTACTTCCACGGCAACGGACGATTCACGCGGGAATCCATCCTGTAACACACCTATATCGGAAGTTGTTCCACCCACGTCCAACACCATTGTATTTTGAATTTGGGATAGATACGAAGCGCCTCGAATACTGTTTGTTGGCCCACATGCAATCGTCAGGATTGGGAATTGCTTCGCGTAATCTATCGACATTAACGTCCCATCATTCTGACATAAGTAAACATCCACGTTAAAAATACCTTCCGCTTGAAGTGCCTGAATAAAGCCCTGGGTTGTCGTTTCGATGACCTTACATAAAGCAGCATTGAGAATCGTTGCATTTTCACGTTCAATTAATCCAACCGAACCAATTAGGGATGAGCAGGAAATGGGGAAATCCTCTCCATAGGCTTCTTGAATCCATTGACGAACCTGTAATTCTTGGTCATTTTTAATTGAAGAAAAGACACCTACAATCGCAATCGATTCTACTTCATCCTGCCATTCTTTTAATAGCTTCTTAATTTCTTCCTGATCAAGTGCACTTAGTAATTGGCCATCGTATTCATAGCCACCATGAGCAATCGCATAATTACCTGATAATTTATCAATCATATCTGTTGGCCAAGCTGTGTAAGGTAACACTGAGGCTGTTGCTGGATAGCCTAATCGAATGACGCCGACCTTCGCGAGCTTTTTACGTTCCACGATGGCATTTGTACATTGCGTTGTCCCTAACATCGCATGGGTAATTTTTGTTTTATCAATGTTGGCACCTTGTAGTAATTGTTGCAAGGACTTTTCAATACCGGTTTTAATATCTAAACTTGTTGGTGATTTCACACTATAAATTAGCTGACTATTATGGTCTAAAAGAATCGCATCTGTGTTTGTTCCACCTACATCAATTCCAATTTTATACATGTTCTGCAACCTCCTTTTTCACCATTTCTTCAATTGGCACGTAATCGTAATCATAGCCAAAGTATTTTGGTCCAGCCGTTTCAATCCCTTTAGCGGTACGCCACTTTTCATGAGCTGGTAGGCCAATTACGCGCACTCGTTTGCCGTATTTTAGACTTTCTGTTGTCACAGGCAGCAATGTTTCATAATCAACCAGACAGATAAGATCTGGCGTCATCGCTACCACTTTATCATTCTTCTCTGCTAATAGATTTTCATTTTGGAAATGAACTTTCATTTGATCATTTTTATAATGAGCAATGCCTTCAAGATTCATTTTACCTAGGTTAAAGCCACCCTTTGTTTCACGAATAACATCTACAATTTTCCCTTGGAATAGCTCAAAGCCCTTCACAAGCTCTAAAAGATGTTGCAGCTTATCGTTTACCTCTTGATTTTTCGAGGCAATAATTTCACCGATTTTTTCTGAAAGTGTCACGATATGATGCACACCGCTTTGCTTGATTTGCGCACCCGTTGTTGGATACAAGCTTACTAATGAGCTAGCTCCCATTTCGACAGTTGCCGACCGTGCGATACGCTCTGTCCATTTATTATCAATCGTTTCAAAAATACCAATATTCCCTTTTTCATCTGTAATGGCCATAGGTGTTGCCGAAATTCCATCAAGGTTAAATGTCACCATTTGTAACTCAGGAAATGCACGACCCATTCCATCACAATCAATTAACGGTAACCCTAGCTGTGCAGCAACTACAATCGGAATCATCGAGTTGACCCCACCCGCTTCCATCGGGTATGTTCCAGCAATTTTTTCTTTACCCAAATACTGCGCAAGCTTTTGGAAAACTTTTACAAATTCATCACCACGTGGAAATTTCTCTACTAACACAGATGGTGCACCCATCATAGCTGCTGGAATGAAAAAGTCATCGTCTGCAATTTCATCCACTGAATACAATTTTACAGGCCCATTTTTTTCGATGGCAGAAAGGGCCATTAGCTTCCCAATATAAGGATCTCCTCCTCCACCTGTTCCTAGAAATGCTGCCCCAATGGCAATATGTTCAATTGCTGCTTGATCTAAATATCTCATCTATGTTCCTCCAGTATGACAGTTTTTTGTACGGATACTCGATAGCCAATATAATAAATAAGGAAAGAAATAAGGATGCCGATCATCGGTTGGTTTGGTAATGGTGGCAATTCAGGGAATAAGGAGAAGACTACTGGCATACAGGCAATCACTGCGCCAACAAGCCAAGAAAACACCCCTAATCGATTCACACCTTCAATCTCATGCCAGCTATCTATCTTCCCTCGATGAATGACCCAATAAGAAGCAATCATCACACCTGCAACAGGTGGAATCATAGCTGATAAGATGGACATGATGGGTGTAAAATAATTTAAAATTCCTACCACGGCCAGTACCGTACCAATTGTTCCCGCGACACCAATCGCTAATCGTTCTTTGTTTTTAGCAATATCGAATACATTTATTAAAGCAATACCGCCTGAAATCGCATTTACCAAGTTGGTTTTCCATGTCGCTAAAATTAAACCAACCCCACCAATAAACGGTGTAGCGATATGCAGAAAGACAGCTGTAATATCACTTGTTTGGTAGGCAATGGTTAAAATAGCCCCAACCGCAATCATCAGCACACCTGCTGGAATAATCCCCAATGTAGCTGCTTTGACAACATCTGAACGTTTTTTGGAAAATTGTGAATAATCACCCGCTATGACGGCCCCTAAGGCAAACGATCCAATGGTAACGGCTAAACCATCCATAAAGCTCATATTGCCTTGTGGCTGATAATCGCGTATGAGCTGAAGCTGATCGCCTGATAATGTTTGACCTAAACCGTAAAGACAAATGATTACGAGTAAAGGTACTGCAATATAGCTTAAAATACGCAACACTTTCATTCCATAAAGCGCTGAAACAACCATCACCATTCCACTTATGAATGAAGCAAGCGGAATCGGTATATTCACATGATAAATGGCTAACAAATTGGCTAAGGCGACCCCACAAACATTGGCCTGAATACCAAACCATCCTAAGCAGGCAATGGCTAAAATGATGGACAAGATTGTTCGAGAGCCTTTTTTACCAAACACGTGCCCAGCAACATGGACAGTTGGTTTTCCTAAATCACTGCTTTGCATTCCTTGTAAAACCATAATGAACACGACAATTGCGTAGCCTACAAAAGCAACCGCAAGTGCCTTTGATAAACTCATATTGGTAATGAGTGCGTTACCTACTAATAAACTGGGAATACAAATCATGGCGCCAGCCCAAATAATACCCAAGCTATACCAAGACTGACTTTTATTATTATTTTGCATGTGACTCCCTCCTTCTACTTAGGTGGTGGATTAATGTTTTTTATTATAAAAGAAAGGTAGGCGTCACGTCTTTTGCGTAAATGAAAAAAATAATCTGAAATTTTGTTCAAATTGACAAAATTTCAGATTATTCTAATCATTAATCAAGCGATACAGCATACAAGCCATATACACATCGTAAAATTCTGAGTACACTGTCACATCTGTGCCAATCTGCTCACTAATTTTTTTAATACGATATTTCACTGTATTTTTATGAATATAAAGGAGCTCCGCACAGCGCTCCACACTAGCATTCGCATCCAATAAAAAGGTAATCAATGTTTGCAGGGAATCACGCTCCCGCAAAATGGGTTCTATGACAGACAGATGTTCTTCAATGATTTCTTCTCCCTGCCTACTAACATCTATAGCCCTTTTCATCGAACGTACCTCTGCTGCTGTAAACAACGTTCGCATGGGATAAATGGTATGCGCCTTAGCCCCTACCTGATTAACCAATTGATACATTTGGCGCACAGACTTTGTATTTTTCATTTTAGGTGCATAAACGATTTCCGCAATTTGATCATCAAAATTGGTGGTTTCACAATATTCGACTGCAATGTCAAACTCATGGTGCTTATAAAGACAATTCCCTAACAGCACAATAACACATTGATCCATGCACTGTATTACTCTTGTTTGGTAATATGTTGACAGTTGCTCATCTAATTCATCTCGAATTCTTTTTTCATCGGCAAGATCATGCATGTACACTAACCACATCATCTGAATGGCAGAAACATCAATATGAAGGAGATTTGCTAATCTTCTCATTTTCTCACTTTCATCATTGATAATAGCTTTGACTAAGGCATATTCACTTACCTCATCATGCTTATCCCCCCATAAATTAATCGCAACTTGCACCACTTCACTTACTTTATCAATCGTTTTAGTTGGCAGTTTTGTATTTTCTTTTATCAGAAATAGATAAAGAGGCTCGCCATTTTTTTGGTGTACTTTTTTATATTCAACAACACAGGAGACAGTACTTCGTTGGAACTCGAATGTTCCTGCTTCTCGATGGAAATTCGATTGGCTACATTCCGCAATGACCTTCGCCACATCTAATGTTGAATTTCGTGGCCACATCACTTGGTTCACAATATCAAAATGACTATTCGTTAGCAGAATATTGGCTTTCAAACGATCCGAAAGCATTTTTAACGTAATTTCTACACTTCTTAAATGCTCTGGCAGTAAGGATACCTTTTCTAACGTCTCTTTGACAAAATGATCATTGACTCCTTGATGACTAATAATGGCTTCCATAACCTCATAAATAACCTCATTATAGCGCAGGGAATAATCATTTCTTGGCATACAAATGATAATAAAGCCCTGTGATTCTGCTAGAGTCAGGACCTCCTCTGGAATATCAGGCAACACAATCCCTACATAATATAAAATAAGACCTAGCTCGCCTAAATCATGTAAATGCTGAATCGTTTCACATTGCTGTTCCACACTATCTCGAATGGAATAAAATGAGCTAATAACAAGCTCCTCTGCATACCATTCCTCTTGTACACGGTTAATAATTCTGGAATAAAAATCAACATTCGATACTTCTAACACGGATAAAGAAGATACAGTACGATGAAGATTATCTCGACCCGTTAAAACCTCTGCCCCTCGAAAGGATGGCAAATGTAATAATTCATTGACCGTTACCCCCATGTTCAACCACCACTTTTCTCTACAACATCTTTTGAAGAAGAATACCATATCCCCTATGATCTTTCAAAAACCATTTTCTCTCTTGTTCAACTTCAAGTGAGTAAGTGATAAAATAAAAACTAAGTTTAGAAGGTAAGAGAGGAATTTAACCATGTCAAATCTGACAAATAGAGATTCATCAGTGGGCATAAACATCCGCGAGAGCTTACAGGCTGATTGTCAAAGCTGTTTTGGCTTATGCTGTACGGCTTTAAATATTGTTGCTTCAAGTGACTTTGCGATCAATAAACCAGCAGGCTCACCATGCCCCAATTTGCAGGATAATTATAGCTGTCACATTCATAGCGAACTAAGAGAAACAGGCTTCAAAGGCTGTACGGTTTTTGATTGCTTAGGTGCAGGACAGCAGGTTTCACAAGTCACATTTCAGGGGCAAGATTGGCGACAATCCCGTGAGCATGCTGACAAGATGTTTCGAGTATTTCCAATGATGGAACAGCTTTACGAAATGATTGCGTATGTGGCAGAGGCATTATCCTATCCAGTGAATAACGACCTTTACGAGCAGCTTCTAGCTCAATTGGAATTGCTCCAACAAACAACAGAATTAGATGCAGATGCCTTATTAGCACTGGATATGGTAGCAATACGTGTGCCTGTCAATGCACTATTGCTCAAAACAAGCGAACAAATTCGTCTACATAGCCTAAAGGGGAAAGCTTCTAAACAATTGAATCAGCGTGGGGCTGATTGGATGGGCAAAAATTTAAAGGGCAAAGATTTACGTGGAACGGACCTTCGAGGTGGCTATTTAATTGCGGCCAATTTACAAGATGCTAATTTACGAGAGGTAGATTTCATCGGAGCTGATTTGCGGGATGCCAATTTGCGCGGTGCAGACCTGTCGACAAGTATGTTTTTAACCCAAATGCAAATCAATGCAGCACAGGGTGATCGCTACACGAAATTACCTTCCTATATAAAGCGACCTGCCCATTGGCAATAAAAAAGGTAGATGACGTTTTCAGTCATCTACCTTTCTCTTTAAGCTTGTTTCTTTTTATAGATGACAGTAGCTGCCACTAACACTAGTAAAATAGCTTGACCAATCATTGTTTCCACAGTTGGATAGAAGCCAATCAAGCTCATAACCGGGAAGCGATCGACAATTGTTGAAGACAAATGATCAGTGAGCTGCAATGTATGCAGGCTGACACCAATAATTTTAAAGGCTAGTACGTAAATTAAAATGGTCGCTACCGCAAAGAATTTATGAACTGGAATTTTGCCACTTGCTTTAAACAAGACAATGGCAAGTACTGCAAGAATCAGCAGTGCTACGACAATCCCGAGGATAAATTGTGAGGTCTCCATTTTCGGGGCAATACCCGCATAAAAGACAAGTGTTTCCGCCCCTTCACGAAAGACTGACAAGAAGCTGATTGCAGCCATTGCCACAATAGAGCCACTGGAAATAGCCTGACCCATTTGCTTCGAAATATAGCGATTCCAACTGACCACATTGGATTTACTATGCAGCCAAATGCCGACACCAATCATCATAGCAGCCGCTAATAAGCCGACATAGCCTTCCATTAATTCTCGATTCGTATCAATCGTAGCTGAATTTAAAATGGTCGACATAAGAATAGCTGCGACGGCTGATAAAAACACACCGACAAATGCACCAACATAAATCCATTTTCGCATCTTCTTCTGACCTGATTTTTCAAGAAATGATACTAAGGCTAAAATAATAAGTAATGCCTCTAGTCCTTCACGTAGCAAAATTAATGCGGCGTCCCATATTGTATAATCGGAATCACCTTGGATGAGCTCGATTTCAGTACGGAATGTATCTAATTGCTTTGTCAGTGCTTCTTGATTTACAGTAGATTTTAATAAATCACTCGCAATAATAGGCATATCACTTTCAATTTTCGTATAAAGACTGCCATTTCGTGTGGAGATTTCAATTTCTACACTTGGCCATATCGTAATAAACTCACGCACTTTATTTGAAGCCGACTGATAATCACCAGCATCAATGAAATCTTGAGCCTCGTCAATATAGGCAATCAATGTAGCTAAAGAATAGTCACCTTCTACTACTTCAGCTGTTTCCTTTCCTGCCACAAAATCCTCAATCGTTTTTTGTAAATCGGCAAATTGAGTTTTCATTAGCGCTATATCTGGTTCCTCAGCGGAAATAGAAATACGAAGAAATGCCATTTGTGTTTCGATTTGCCCATACATCGCAATACTTTGCTCCCGCACAGGTCGTTCATTTTTATTCCATTTATTATTAAAATCTTTATAAGCTTCGTCAATGGCCTGACGATCTCCGCTTGCCAAAGCCTGTTCAAAGTCTGCCATAATTGGCTTAAATTTTTGTCCAAACTCTGTTCGCTGTGCCGCTTCATCAACAGGATTTTCAAGCTTTTCTAAGTCACGTAACGCATTCGATAGAGCCGACAGCGCCTGTAAACGTTGTTCCTTGGAAGTGGCATCCGTGGCCTGTTGAAGAATTTTATCGACTTTGGCTTTTGCCTCTGTTTGTTCTGAAGAAACGTTAGCCCAGTCCGTAGCAAATTGTTCAAGAGCTTGCTTGGCCTCCGTCTCTTTATCCTGCTTTGTATTCATCAATGCATCACTGATCGCAATATATAAATGACTATAAGATTGCGCAGCTTGCACAGGCAAAGCTAAAATCAGGATGAAGGCGATGACCATACTACAGCGCATTAAAAAGTGCTTCACCTAAATAACTCCCCTTTTGTACACCAGGGAAGCAAGCAAACACGGCACTGCCTCGATGGGTAATGTACTCATTCATTTTATCCATTCGTCCTAAGCTATTTTGGATTGTTGTAAATTGGGCTGGGTCCTTTTGAAAGGAGATAAAAATAAGCCCTGCATCATGGGTTCCTGTATTTGACATAACACCTGATGCATATGAATAGGAACGACGTAAAATACGCGCACCTGATTTCCGTGCCAAATGGACATGTGATGTATCAGGCATAATATAGTTCCCTTTCTCATCCTTAGCCTCTACATCAAAATCATCAAATTCCTTTGTTTTGCCAAAGGGTGCCCCACTGTCACGGTAACGTCCAAAGGTTGCTTCTTGATCTTTCAATGATGTGCGATCCCATGTTTCAAGATGCATTTGAACTTTACGCGCAATTAAATAAGAGCCGCCTTTCAGCCAGCCTTTATCCACCCATACAACCTTATTTAAATCTTTCTCATCCGTAATTGCTGGATTCACGGTGCCGTCCTTGAAGGCAAAGAGATTTCGCGGTGTTCCTCCACCAGCAGGAAACGAGTTAAAGCCAGCCTGAGACCATTTAATTTCTACTTTACCAGATGCAGCTCGCACTAAATTTCGTACAGCATGGAAAGCCACCTGCGGATCATCTGCACATGCTTGAATACACAAATCACCGCCTGTATATTCTTTCTGTAGCTGATCTTTCGGGAAATGTGGTAAATCTTTAAGTTCTGCCGGTTTTAAATGCTGCATGCCAAGCTTATCGAAGAGCGATGGACCAACACCAATCGTAATAGATAAATTAGCCGCATCTAAGCCCTCTGCCTCTCCTGTATCACCAGTTGGCACTCTTGTATTCGTCGATACATCCACCATTAATTCACCGTTCATTAAACGAACAACAAGAGGTGTCCACTGCTGGAACAACTCTTGTAGCTCTTTCTTCGTTGTCACTAAAACATCCAAAGAAGCAAAATAAATATTCTTTTGCACAGGTGTCACAATACCTGACTGATGCTTGCCATAAAAATTGACCTTATTGCTAGCTGTCGTACTATCTTCTACCGTTTCAAAGACATTATAGCCCATTGCTTTCATGACACCGCCTAAGCCAGAAGCACCGATGGCAACACCTGCAACCCCAATGCCTGTCAGCTTCAGCATATCACGTCTAGAAATTTTCTTATTGATCCATTTTTCATCGTTTGATGTTGTCATTTATGTTCACTCCAAAATGATCCCCATTTGACTTAATGGTTCTCCAAGCTGATTAACAGCTGCCGCAAGTGCTTTTGTGTTGTCCTCTGTTAATTCCTCGAATGACACATAGCCACCATTAGCCGTTGCATGCTGTGCTAATAAATCGTCCACTGCCTTAAATTTTTCATCAAGTGTGGCCACTAATTTTTCATCTTTTGCTTCTAATTTTGAGCGTAGAATATCAAAGATTTTTTCTGCCCCTTCAATATTCGCTTTAAAATCATAAAGGTCTGTATGGGAATAAATTTCTTCCTCACCTGTAATTTTAGATGTCGATACTTCATTTAATAAGTCTACTGCACCTGTTATCATTAAATCCGGCGTCACTTCAACTGTTTGCACAAGAGCGTGCAATTCCTTCGCATCTGCAAGTAGCTGATCTGCTACAGCTTCATAGCCTTTTGTTGTATTTTCTTCCCATAATGCATACTCAAGCTTATGGTAGCCAGACCATTCTTCCTCGCCCTTGCCTTCGTCTTTGATATCTGCTAAACGTCCATCAATACGTGGATCTAGGTCTCCAAAGCTTTCTGCGATTGGCTCAGAGCGCTCAAAGTACATACGTGCTGGTGCATACGCTGCTTTTGCGCCTTCAATATCGCCTGCCTTGAATAAGTTCACAAATTTCTCTGTTTCTAGTAAAAATTGATCCATTTGCTCTAACGCAAATTGTTGATAGGCAGTTAGTTCATTAGTTAAATCGACTGCTTGTGTCGCTTGCTCTGACTGCTCTGTTGCCGGCTTGTCCTCTTTTTTTACTTCTTCTGTATCGCCACAGCCAGCCATTAGAATGCCTCCTGCTACTAAAACTGACAATAATGATTTATTTTTCATCCTTCGTTCCTACTTCCGAATTAGTTTTATATTGTGATGATAATGATTATCATCCTCCATTGCAATATATTTTTTTGAAAAAGAAAAAAACGTCATTTTTCAGTTGATCTACACAACCAACTAGAAAAAAGACGTTTTTTCTACAATATAATGATTCTAATCTACGAAATATTCGCTTGTTTGATTTTCTCATGTTTCCCATGTAAGAAATAATAAAGCACAATCGATACTAAAATGACAAATACCATTGAAAAGAAAATGGCGCTATAGCCCATAGAGGGAACAAATAATCCTAAGAAATAAGGCCCGACGCCTAAACCGAAATCGTAAAATATAAAATAAGTCGAAGTAGCAAGTCCTAAACGCTCATTAGGTGTTACTTTGATCGCAATGGCCTGTGCAACGGAGTTGAAGTTACCATAACCAATACCAATACATGCAGCAGCAATTAAAAGAGCCATCGTAGTCGTCGCTGAGCTAAAAGCATACATACCGATAGCAAAAATAACTAAGCATGGGTAAATAATGATATTGGCTCCTCTTGTATCAAGTAGTTTTCCTGTAAATGGACGTGTAGCCAAAATCACAATGGCATAAATAATAAAGAAATAACTACCGGCTGATACAAGATTTAACTCTTTAGCATAAAAGGTCATAAAGGACATAACACCTGAATAGGCAAAGCCAATCACAAGTGCAACAAAGGCGATAGGCACAGCACGCATCTCAATAAAGTTTGTCACCTTAAAGCCAGCCTTCACAGCTGAATCCTTCGCTTTCTTCGGTGCATCTGGCACTGTCACGATAAAATACATAAAAAAGCAAATAATAGCTAAAACGGAATCCACGGCAAAAATCATACGATAATCTTCAAAAAGCTGTGTTAATAAAATACCAATAAATGGTCCAATAGCTGTAGCTAAAATCGCACTTAAGCTATAATAACCAATCCCTTCACCACGTCGCTCAGGTGGTAAAATTTGCGCAATAATCGTCCCTGTTGCTGTACTAGCGATACCAAGGGCAATCCCCTGCACTAGACGATTTAACATCAGCAATGGCAAATTACCTGCTATAAAGTAAGACATCGTGGACAACATAAATAATAGTAATCCACAAAATAATGTTTTTTTACTACCCCAATCACCAATAATACGTCCTGTACCAAGACGTCCTATCAGTGTCCCGATAATAAAAATACTCGAAACAAGCCCTGCTGTACTTGTCGAAGCATTAAAATGCTCCACAGCATATGCCGCAATCGTAACCATTAATAAATAAAAGATTAACGTAATGGTAAAATTAATAAGTGAGACAATTAAAAAATCCTTTGTCCATAGTTTCTTTCTGGTTGCTTCCACGTTACTCTCTCCTATTGATTGATATTCATACAAATTCTTGCTAAAACCTTGGTCGCAATTTCAATCTCTTGCTCTGGCACACCTGCTAGGGCCTGCTCAAAAAACGGACTCAAATGCAACTTAATCTCCTGCACCAGCTCATCACCATGCGCCGATAAATGGACAAGCTTCTCACGCTTATCCTTGCCCGCTACTGTCTCCACATAGCCTAACTCCACAAGCTTATGCACAAGCTTCGTCACACTCGGCTTCTCGATCGACATAAAAGTAGCGATATCTACAAATGAATGTGGACCTCTATCTTTCAAAAAACGCAGTACAGCCCACTGCGAACTATATAACTGATAAGGCTCAAGCTGCACATTCAGCTGATTAATAAAAGGCCTATACATTAAACGATACTGATTAAAAAACTCCTGCTCAATCGTCACAACACCACTTCCTTTTAAATTAGTTAGCCTAGCTAACTATATACCTAAAAACTCTATTTGTCTAGTAGGAAATAAGCGAAACGCCGCTCTTGGGGTATGTGCTATTAGCCTGGGATGTGTGGTTTTGAGAGAGGTCTCCTTCACTTTTATTGCTCTATCCTTCACTTTCAGCATCCTATCCTCCACTTTCTCCGCTCTATCCATCACTTCGCCCGTTCTATCCGCTACTTTCTCCTTCTTATCCGTCACTTTCAGCTTTCTATCCACCCACTTCAAGCGTATCCTCCACTTCCCCCGCTCTATCCTTCACTTCGCCCGTTCTATCCGCCACTTTCTCCTTCTTATCCGTCACTTTCAGCATTCTATCCACCTACTCAATCGTATCCTTCACTTCCCCCGCTCTATCCTTCACTTCGCGCGGTCTATCCTTCACTTTCTCCGCTCTATCCTTCACTTCGCGCGTTCTATCCGCTACTTTCTCAACCTTATCCGTCACTTTCAGCATTCTATCCACCTACTTCATGCGTATCCTCCACTTTCCCCGCTCTATCCACCACTTCGCGCGGTCTATCCGCTACTTTCTCCTCTTATCCGTCACTTTCAGCATTCTATCCACCTGCTTCATGCGTATCCTACACTTTCCCCGCTCTATCCACCACTTCGCGCGGTCTATCCGCTACTTTCTCCTTCTTATCCGTCACTTTGAGCATCGTATCCACCTGCTTCACGCGTATCCTCCACTTCCCCCGCTCTATCCTTCACTTCGCGTGTTCTATCCGCTACTTTCTCAACCTTATCCGTCACTTTCAGCATTCTATCCACCCACTTCACGCGTATCCTCCACTTTCTCCGCTTTATCCATCACTTCGCCCGTTCTATCCGCTACTTTCTCCTCTTATCCGTCACTTTCAGCATTCTATCCACCTACTCAATCGTATCCTTCACTTCCCCCGCTCTATCCTTCACTTCGCGCGTTCTATCCGCTACTTTCTCAACCTTATCCGTCACTTTCAGCTTTCTATCCACCCACTTCACGCGTATTCCCCACTTTCTCCGCTCTATCCTTCACTTCGCGCGTTCTATCCGCTACTTTCTCAACCTTATCCGTCACTTTCAGCTTTCTATCCACCCACTTCATGCGTATCCGCCACTTTCTCCGCTCTATCCTTCACTTCGCGCGTTCTATCCGCCACTTTCTCAACCTTATCCGTCACTTTCAGCTTTCTATCCACCCACTTCATGCGTATCCCCCACTTTCTCCGCTCTATCCACCACTTCGCGCGTTCTATCCGCTACTTTCTCAACCTTATCCGTCACTTTGAGCATTCTATCCACCTGCTTCAAGCGTATCCCCCACTTTCTCCGCTCTCTAGCAACCTATTTCAAGCGCCATTCCCCTCTACAACACCAAAAGCTACAATTCAGACCGCTTGAATTGTAGCTCTTAGCTCTCTATTCCATAATCCAATATTTTCGATGCTTTTTGACACCCTCCGCTTTCAATGGGAGTTGTTGCAACAACTTGTATGCAAGGTTTGGGGATGCAATGGCAAAGAATTCTCGAAAACTTCGATTGGTCAGCTGCTGCCCGACTAGTAACCTGTAGTCCTCTAATGTTCGAACCAATGCATCATCGTCCACCAATCCACAGCGTGGGCACGTCCATTTTTTATAGTGATACGATAATCGCTGACCATTAACACATTGTGGACATAACACACCTTTCGTCATTTCCTTGAGCGGTACCTCTACCTCTTTTTTCAACTTTGTTTGCAGGGATAATAAAAGGTTGGCGAATCGCAAAAGGTCTACTCTTACTCTAGGTTGATGCCGCTCCATCCATTTTTGTAAATTAAATCGTAACCCTGCCACATGAAAGATAGGCAGCCCCTCAAATCCCTTTGTCAAAATACCATTTCTCGTTGCCAATACCACCGCATGCAAAACTGGTAAATCAATCCGTTCCTTCTGTACTAGTTTTTTCATCCATACTACATGCCGTTCCAGCTGAAGAAATGGATCCGTCATGCCTTCGACTGTACCATCTGCGGTCGTACGTGTTAATTGAGCGAATGAAGCATCGTATGAAAGTTTGCCTGTAATATTTTTGATTTCTAGGATGAGGACAAAGTGAGGACAGAGAAAGATGGTGTCCATTTGATGGGTAGAACCAAAGTCATTCATTGTTTGAAAGTCATGGAGAAAATAGTGGGGGGATGGTAAGTCTAGTTCCAGCCATTTTGCATCAACGAGCTGTTCACCAGCGAATCCTGCCTGTAGACGCCTTAAATGCTCACAATAAAATGTAAATTCACTATGGGATACAGGAAGTCTTTGTATAAGTGCCTCTAGCATCTTTTGCGTCTCTGATGTTTGACGTGCTAATAAAATCATCTAATCACCTCCTGCCATGATTATATAAAAAAAGAACCTCAACGAATGAGGTTCCTAAAAACTTGTTATATAGAATGTTTAAAATAAATATTTCCCTATTTTCGCTAGAACAAAAGTCTTTTCTTTCGAGCATTACTTAATTTTGATTCATACTTTTCTAGACATTCTTCCGCAATAAATATAAGAAATAAGGTGCACCAATAAATGCCACGACAATACCAGCAGGGACAGTTGCGCTGGCGATGGCAACACGTCCAATCGTATCAGCTAGCATAAGCAAGCTCGCTCCAATAAGTAATGTTAGTGGTAAAAAGAATTGATAGCGTGGGCCAACGAGTTGTTTGGCAATATGGGGGGCCATCAAACCAATGAAGGCTACACCACCTGTTATCGATACCGCAGCAGCCGCTAACGCAACCGCGACAATTAATAATCGCAAACGTTCTCGCCCTATATTCATGCCGAGGCCTACCGCTGTTTGCTCTGTCATAGCCAAGACATTCAAGACATTGGCCTTGTAAAAAATATAAGGAATACCTAGCACAAGCCAAGGTACTAATGCCCAGAAAAATGGCCAATCCGTGCCCCATACATTACCGGCTAGCCATTGTGCAATAAATTGTACATCACTACGCTCGGCTGAGGAGATTAATACCATCATGACTCCTGATAGAGCTGAAGCGACCCCTACCCCCACTAAAATAAACTGCACGGGATGCACACCCTTATTGCGCTGATAGGAGAAAAAGTAAATCGATAGGGCTGTTAATAAGGCACTGCAAAAGCCTACAGCAGGTAAGACATAAGCAAAGTGAGGGAGATCCCCCTTCACTAATAAATAAAATATAGTAATCCCAACTCCTGCACCCGCACTAATCCCAATCATTCCTGGATCCGCTAAATCATTGCGAGTAACGCCCTGCAACACAGCGCCTGCTAAAGCTAACGCCATGCCTGCAGCAGCTAGCACAAACATTCTTGGTAAGCGGACCGAAAATAGCACGAAGGACTCTTTAAAACTTCCATCGCCGAGCAAGGTTGGAATAATACGATCAATGGATACAGAAGCAGCACCTAATGATATGCCCATAACAAAAATAAACAGAGTAACAATCAGCCAAAGGATCAACCATTTGCGCTGTTTTTTACGACCGTCTTTAAACAAATTGGCGTCCTCCCTTCCGCACTAAAAGTAGGAAGAATGGTAGACCAATAATTGAAATAATCGCCACAACTGGTGTTTCATATGGTGCGTTAATCATACGCCCTGCAAAATCAGCTGTCACCATAAACCAGCCGCCAACAATTGCGCTCATCGGTAAGACAAAACGATAGTCGGTTCCTACAAATGCACGAACCATATGCGGCACCATTAAGCCAACAAATGCTAGATTCCCAACGAGTGCCACGGCTGAGCCTGCAAGTATGACCACTACAAACATCATTATACCTTTAATCATCGTTGTATTTTGCCCAACGCCCACTGCTACCTCTTCATTTAAACTTAAAATCGTTAATTGGCGACTAAAAGCAAACGCTAGCAGTAAACCAATCACAATGACAGGTACGATTAATAATGCCTGCCACGTTGTGCCAATGAATCCGCCACTTGTCCACATGGATACATCCTTGGAAATTTGAAATAAAATGCCTGTCCCTTCAGCGATTGCTTGTAATAATGCCGTTACAGCCGCGCCCGCTAGCACAAGCTTCAATGGTGAAAAGCCTTTTTTAGTAGAAGCACCCACCCCATAAACTATCATCATGCCAATTCCAGCTCCAACAAAGCAGGCTAAAATTAACGTATAATATGAGAATTTCGGAATAAATGCCATCGTTAAGGCAAGGGCAGCATTGGCCCCTGCCGTTAAACCAAGCAGCCCTGGATCAGCTAATGGATTTCGTGTAACCCCTTGCATAATTGCTCCAGCGACAGCGAGTGCACTACCAACAAAAATAGCTGCAATGATACGAGGAAAGCGAATTTCTCGTAAAATCGTGTAATGTTTACCACCACTTTGTCCGACAATTGCTTGAAAGACATCTTGAATACTCGTATTCGCTGCCCCTAAGCACAACGAGATACCGGCCGTACCAAATAATACGGTCAAAGCAAGCAATACCTGAAGCCAAAATGGAAGCTTTCGAAACTTTGTCATTTGCCTTCGCTACTCTCTACTCAATTATTGTAAAAATTTCTCTTCAAAGAACTTTAACTGATACTCTAATGTAATAGGATCATTGAAGTAAAAGGCATTGGCATTCACTTCAAATAATTGACCATTTTTCACTGCTTCTAAATCTTTAAACCACGCAGCATCAGTGAAGGAATTATCTTGATCTTGGAACATACTAAAGATGACATAGTCCCCTGCATAGTCCCCTAATACTTCTTGAGAAATCGCATAGTAGCCTGGCTCTAGAGCAGTTTCTTTTACTTTTTCAGGCATCTTTAAGCCCATTTCTTGATAAAGGATTTCTGTTCCACGACCCCAATTATCACCGTAAATATAAAACTGTTTATTAAAGTTTTCTGCCACTGTGACAGTTGCATCTTCACCGATTTTTTCTTTAATTTTTTTACCAGTTTCAGACGCACGTGCTTTAAAATCTTCTACCCATGCCGTTGCTTCTTTTTCTTTATTTACAACTTTCCCTATTTCAATAAACTGTTGAAGATAATCTACTTTGCCATACGTAAATAACACTGTCGGCGCAATTTCTGATAGTTTATCAGCATTTTCAATTCCACTTAAGCCAATAATTAAATCAGGCTCTAGCTCAAGAATTTTTTCTATATCTGTATTTTCAACAACCACTGCATCTTTAATAGCATCTTCGAAGTTTGGATTTTTCGCTGCCCAAGCATCCACACCTACAACATTTACATCAAGCTGTAATAAATCCCCTACAAATGACGATAATACCACTACTCGTTTAGGATTTGCTGGTACTTCCACAGGACCTGTCTCTGATTGATAGGTAATTGTTTCTGCTGACGTTGCTTCTTTTGAGCCTTCATCTGCCTTCTCTGTTTTCTCTTCTTTATTGCCACACGCTGCAAGTACTAATACAAGCATCATGAACATAGGTAATAGCCACTTTTTCATTGTCCTTCTCCTTTTATACCGTTTGTAATAAGTCATATGTAATGCACATTGGTTTATTTGTTCGTGGATCCTTGCCAATGACCGCATCAATATTAAATACTTTTTTCAATACTTCTGGAACCATCACTTCTTCTGCAGTTCCGAATTTCACCAGCTCACCTTGTGAAAGCGCTACAATATAATCTGAAAAACGTGCCGCTTGATTTAAATCATGGAGGACCATGACAATGGTACGTCCTTGTTCTTCATTGAGCTTATATAGCAGCTCTAAAACCTCAAGCTGATGCGCCATATCTAAATAGGTTGTGGGTTCATCTAAAAAAATAATGTCAGTCTCCTGAGCTAATGCCATCGCAATCCACACACGCTGACGCTGTCCACCAGATAGAGCATCCACAGATTGTAAACGGAAGTCTTTTGTTTTGGTCACCTGTAGAGCCCAATCGATTACCTCTTTATCCTTTTGAGATAAATTCCCAAAGCCCTTTTGATAAGGAAATCGACCGTAGGATACTAGCTCTTCCACTGTTAAACCATGTGCACTTTCTGGACTCTGTGGTAGAATTGCCAGCTCTTTAGCCAATTCTTTCGTTTTCATCTTGGAAATCGTTTGACCATCTAATATGACCTGCCCACTCTCATGCTTTAAAATACGCGTAATGGCCTTTAATAACGTTGATTTTCCACAACCATTTGAACCAATAATCGTCGTAATTTTGCCATCTGGAATTTGCAATGATAAGTCATGCACAATGGTTTTGCTCTCATAACCAACACGTATCGAGTCAACTTCTAAACGCAAAACGGACCCTCACTTTCTTTTTACTTATTTCCATGCTATGATATTCATAGTTAAAAATGATAATCATTATCACTAGAATTAGTCTAGTTTTCCGATAAGATTTTGTCAATTACTTTTTTACTATTCATTAAGGATGTGGCAATAAAAATGCAACCTATATACGATGTGACAATTATTGGCGGAGGCCCTGCTGGCTTATATAGTGCCTTTTATAGTGGTTTACGTGGATTAAAAACAAAATTATTGGAAAGCCAACCACAGTTAGGTGGAAAAGTATTACTGTATCCTGAAAAGTTGATTTGGGATATTGGCGGACACCCTCCTGTGTTAGGCGAGCAGTTTGCTAAACAGTTAATCGAGCAAGCAAAAACGTTTGATCCTACGATTTTGACTAACACAAAGGTAGACTTTATTGAACGCCAGGATGATCTATTTATCATACATACAGCGACGGGTGAAAAGCATTATTCGAGAACAGTGCTGTTAGCTGTAGGAGGTGGCATTATCAATCCACAAAAGCTAACACTTGAAGGTGCTGAAAAATACGAAATGGCGAATTTACATTATACTGTACAATCCTATAAACGCTTTGTTGATAAGGATATCTTGATTTCAGGTGGTGGCAATGCGGCCATTGATTGGGCTGTTGAATTAAGCCCGATTGCCAAAAGTGTGACCGTTGTTTACCGTAAAGAGAAGTTATCTGCACATGAAGCAACTGTACAGGAAGCACTGGATGCTGGTGTACACATTGAGTGTAATACAACTATTACAAAGCTTACTGCCAATGCTAATAAAACGGCTATTCAATTAGTGACATGTGAAAACACGACAACTAAACAAAGCTATATTCGTCAAATCGATGAGGTGATCGTAAGCCACGGCTATAATTGTGAAGCATCCCTCACATTTGATGAGGCCATTGCTGTTCCTAAAAAGGATGATTATTATGTAGAAGGAAGAGCAACTGGAGAGACGGCACAGCCTGGCATTTTTGCAGCAGGAGATATTTTATCGTTTGAAGGAAAAATTAATTTACTACTTGGGACATTCCAGGATGCGGCTAATGCCGTTAACTCGATTAAGACTTATTTAGAGCCATCAGCCTATCGTCATGGTATGGTCTCCTCTCATAATGAGCTATTTAAAGAAAAAAATCGTTCTATTATTGAAAAGCAACTTGTCCAAGTCAATTAAACACTTTTATGTACCCTCTTAAGATCCTTCTCTTAAGAGGGTTTTTAGCTTTTATTTAAATAAACTTAGTAATGACCCCATCTGCCTTAACATATTGACTCCATTCGTAATCGTCCCAGCGTGCCCCATAATCGTATTTAAATGATCAGGCAAATTCCCTAATCTTAAACCTTGTGATTGTTGGTTAGGAGAATAGTAAGGTTGTTGTATGGATCTACCTCGAAAAGGTGGGCCAAAATATTGTCTATTGCTCGGCGGATATGATCCCCTTCTAGCATTTGGATGGAAATATGGCATTTATACACCCCCTATCTGAAAGCTTCAAGATAGTATATGTGCGAATTTTAAGGATGAATTAGACATTTGAAGAAGTGTTAAAAATAATATATTTCGTAAGACACTACTATATGGACGTCACCTTACTAGTTTTCTTGTCATACTATAAGAAAAAAGAAGGTGTTTATTATTCAAAGCTCCAATTATCTCCAATTTTTAGCTAAATTTGGTATCGGAGGTGCACATCCTGGGGGCATTAATCTATCAAAAGCACTTTTTGAACATGAGAATATCCAGCGAGGTGTAGACATTTTAGATGTGGGGTGTGGCACAGGGCAAACTGCTGCTTATTTAGCTTCCTTCTATCAGGCAAATGTCACGGGCATCGATGTTCATCCTCTTATGATCGAAAAAGCTAGACAACGAATGCAAAAAACTCATTTAGCTGTCAACCTTATAGAAGGCTCGATTGAGCAAACCTCAATTGAAAAAGAGTCTTTTGACTTCATTCTTGCCGAATCGGTTCTGGCCTTTGTCAATCAACAACGGGCTTTACAAGAGATTTATCGTTTATTAAAAAAAGGGGGCCGCTTTATTGCCATTGAATTCACCCTTCCTGCAACACTTCCCTCCCAACTAGCTCAAGAAATCCAGCAGTTTTATGGATTTGAATCTCTTCTTACGAAAAAGGATTGGGTCACATTATTGCAGCAAGCTGGGTTTCACAATATTCGAATACAAAAAAATAAATCCATCTCGTCTCAGCACGAATTTCATTTTTCCCAACATATTGAACCCGAATTACTAGATGTAATGGATGAGCATATGACGATGAACGAAAAATACGGAAAATATTTGGACTATCGTATTTATTCATGTACAAAATAAATGAGCCAGCTTCTAATGTTGCTGGTTTTTTTGCCGTTACAGCAATTTTATGACACCTGTCATCTAGATTCTTTGACTGCTGTGAATAGGTTTTCTCTTTATAATTTCTTATTCTTAAAACATAAGAAAACAAAAGAAAGAGTGATTAAACTTATGCAAACACAACAACGACTCCCCTTTATCGATATGTTAAGAGGCTTTGCTGTCTTAGGAACACTTGGCACAAATATTTGGATTTTTGCTTATCTAGGAGATTTATCGTATATCACAACGAGTAATTATTCTGGTTGGTGGTCCTTCAATGACTTTTTACGAATGGTCGTCCTATTTTTCGTCAATGGGAAGCTCCTTGGGCTGTTAACCATTATGTTTGGGGTAGGCTTACAATTAAAATACCAACAAGCTCTACGAAGAGGAAATGCTTGGCCGGGCGTCTATCTTTGGACAATTGTCTTTTTAGGTTTGGAAGGATTGCTGCATTATACACTTGTCATGGAATACGATATTTTAATGAGCTACGCAGTGACAGCTTTCATAGTTGCCTTCCTAATCCGATTAGGTGACAAAGTGATGACATGGGCTTTCTATCTGTTTGGTAGCTTTCATGTCCTTATGATTCTATTGATTTTCATTAGTAGCCTACAGGGTACAATTATTTCCTTCAATGGTATGGAAACTGTGGCTGCTCTATATGAACAGGGCACATGGCTTGCACAAGTTCAACATCGTCTGACGAATTTTTTATTTTATCGAACAGAAGCCATTTTTATTATCCCAATGAATGTCTTTTTATTTTTACTTGGTGTGAAATTCATGCGCAATGAGGTATTTTCGCAACATGACAAAGGACGTCAAGCTCGTCAAAAGCTCTTTAAAATCGGTATATATATTGGCCTACCGTTAAATTTACTGTTATTTGTTCCTGGTGGACTGTTTGATTTACCTGTTCGCTATTTATGTGCTCCTATTCTATCAATTGGCTATATTGGTATTTTAGGTAAACTGGTAGAATATAAGAGACTGGATTGGCTGTGGCAATGTTTTGCACAAGTTGGCAAGATGTCTTTGAGCTGTTATGTCCTCCAAAACGTGCTGGCTTCTATCATTTTTTATGGCTGGGGGCTTGGCTTAGGAGGTCAATTAAATAGCATTGTTATTATCAGTATTTGGCTAGCCCTATCTTGCCTACAGCTCATGTTAGCGTCATTTTGGCAGCAGCGCTTTCATATGGGCCCGATGGAGTGGATTCGTAAAAAAACCATTCAAGCGATGACACAGTAATACGCAACAAAGGATGGTGTATGAAATAAAAATTTATCCTAGAGAACAAATAAAGCATTATTTAATCATCGATGTGATGTCCTTGATTGTTTTAATAACGATGGTGTTATGGTCTCATTCAGCTCTCCCTTTGGCAGCTCGAATATCGATTTTAGGCTTATATCTCGGTGCCTTCTATATAGCTTTATGGCATCGAGATTGGAGGTTGCTTGTAGCTTCACTTGTAGCCTTCCTCCTTATTACTATCCTCGGTATATATGAGGACATCTTTATGCTGATTTTCGGATTTACCTTTGCCGATTTATTAGGAAGAGCCAAATCGAAATGGCATATCGCGATTGGGATGCTTGGTATAGCTGTCATGTTTTTAGGCGTCATGAAACTTACTACAGATTCGCTAGTAACAGTTGAATCACAGGTACTAGCACCAATGATGATTATTCAAATGGTGTTTCCTGTCCTTATTTATTTTGTAGAAAAGTCGAAAAACCTACAATCTGAATTGGCTGATGTCAATACGCAGCTCGTTCAACAAGAGGAACGACAGCGAATTGCTAGAGATCTCCATGACACGATTGGTCATACGCTGACGATGATTAAAATCAAAACAGAGCTAACGACTAAACTAATCGACCGAGATCCTTCAAGTGTCAAACAAGAATTAAATGAGATACTAGCCACTACTCGTACCGCCCTAAAACAAGTACGAGAGCTCGTATCTGATATGAATTTTGTATCATTACAGACCGAGTTAATACACTGCCAGCAACTATTACAAAGCGCGAATATTACAACAACGCTACACAATCAATGCCCTACAATCGTCCTTTCTAGCGTGGAGGAAACGATGCTTGCTTTATGTGTACGAGAGGCTACGACAAACCTCCTCAAGCATAGTGAGGCAAAAAAATGCCACATGACAATCCATTGTCACAATGGACTGTATACGCTAGAGATGAAAGACGATGGAATTGGATTATCGCAGAAAGGGCTTGGCAATGGCATCCATTCAATGAAAGAAAGAATGCAAGTTCTTCAGGGCTCGGCCACGGTTGAAAATAACACACCTACAGGTACAAGTGTGGTACTAACCATACCCATTCAAGATGGAAAGGAGCCTCTAACATGATACGTGTATTACTAGCTGAGGACCAACAAATGCTACGGGGTGCCTTAACATCGCTCTTATCTTTTGAACCAGATATTGAAGTAATAGCAGAAGTGTCAGATGGTCAAAAAGCATGGGACTACATTCAACAGGAGCTACCTGATGTTTGTGTCGTAGATATAGAAATGCCTCATTTGTCAGGATTGGAGCTTGCAGAAAAAATTAAACAGGCTAACCTCCCCTGCAAAGTCATGATTGTCACAACTTTTGCACGCCCGGGCTATTTACAAAAAGCGATGGACTGTGAGGTTCACGGCTATCTACTAAAAGATGAACCCATTGATTATTTAATCGCTACAATTCGGAAAATCATGCAAGGAGAAAAGGTAGTCAGCAAGGATTTAGCCGCTACCTTATTTATGAAAGAGCATAACCCTTTAAATGAACGCGAAATTGCCGTACTACAACTTGTTCAAGAAGGCTTAACGACAAATGAAATTAGTAAACGATTATTTTTAACAAAAGGCACCATTCGCAATTATTTATCAACCTCTATTCAAAAGCTACAGGTCGAATCTAGACAGCAGGCCGCTCAGGTAGCACGTGAAAAAGGCTGGCTATAGCTAAAAAATCTCGCCACAGCATGTGACGAGATTTTTATTTGGATACTTTACATCTATTAGGTTTTAGTTTTTAGGTTTCAGGTTTTAGGTTTCAAATGACAGATTCATTATTCTATTAAAAATTATTTTCCTTGTAGAACTACATTTGTTGCTGTGGCCCAGTTGTTTAATGGCATAACTTTATAACTTACATTGGCTTTTAACGTGCCACCGTTCGCAACATCAAAGATACCTACAGCACCTTTACGTGATGAATAGCGATACTGTGCTTGTAATGTGCTCCCATCATTTCCACGTAGCTCAACACTTCTTCCTGCTAGTAAATCAGATTGAGGATCATTTGTTAATTGTAATTCGAATGATTTTTCATCAATAGCTTTTGCTGATTGTAGTGTAAATGGTGCGATTTCTTGTGCTACAAAGCTCTTTACATCCATTTCCGCCCATTGTGAGTACACGCGATATGTGACACCTGGTTTTAATATTTGTCCAGCAGGTAATCTAAATTGAGGAGCTTGTCTGCCATCTGCTGCTTGCGTGAATGGTACATAGTTTGCTACAAACTCTTCTCCTTCACTTGTTTTCACTGTCACATAGCGGTCACGTAATGAAGATATAACATCAAAACGTTTGCCACTCGCATCTCGATTATGATGATCTAAGCTAAATGCTAAATCTCCACGACCAGCGCGATATGCTTCAATAATATTGGCATAGTCCACAACGCCATCCTCTTGGAATGATTCCAGTGTAAATGTATCGTTTGTTACTTGCTCCACATTGCGCACAAATACTTTTTCATCTGTTCCTTCAAAAACTTTATTCCGCTGTTCTTTATAGCTCAATGTATAGATGAAGTCATCTTCTTGGAATGTCGTCGGTACAATATATGTACTCTTAGATCCTGTCATTAAGCGTGGCACATTGACAATCTCTAAATCTCCATTAAACGTAAAATGCTTTTTAATTGCATCTAGATTATTCAGATCTACATCAGCTGCTGCTAACGGCTGGTTAAATGTAATTTGAAGTGTCATTGTATTTAATGGCTTAATATTTGTAATCTTTGCTACTTGCTCATTTTCGGCAGCTGCTACCACTTTCTTACTTGCTGCCTCTGCATTCAAAGGCTCGTTAAATGTAACAAGACCTGCTGATAAAACGGATAAAGCTAATGCTGCTGGAACCATACGTTTTCTTAATTTCATCTATAAAACTCTCCTTTTTGGTGTCATTTGGTTTACAAGATTTATCATAAAGCCCATATCTAAACTGCCAATAAATAAACTATTAAAAAAAAATAAAAAAATAAGAAAAATAATTTAAGAACAACTAGAAAGAAATTTTCAAAACATCTGGTATGTAACAATAACAAACAGACCATTAACTGGAATACACATTGGTAATATTCTATAATTTTCCATAATTCACATTAAGAAAATTGAAACTATACACTTGTTGATACGTAATCTATAACGACACCACATTAAAAAGAGGGGGATTTCAAATAAGTTCTTCGACATTCAGGATTAGCCGGTTGCTTTTGTACTTTGTACTCGTATCACTATTTCTCTTTGTTTCGGGAAATGTTGGACAATATTTGATAGAAACACAAGGTATGGATAAAAAAATAGCCATGCTTTTACAAGGAATGATTTTTACTGGGTTAACGCTTGTTGTCCTTTTTGTACTTAAAAGAGAAAATCCAGATTTTTTAAAAAATATTGGATTGAAGGGTGTTAATTCATTATCTAAGTTGATGTTCGGTATTGCGTTGCCTTTTATTTTACTCGTATCAGGCATTTTAACAGCTTATTTATTTGGTGGCATAGAAAATGTCAGGTTGAACTTGACAACAAATGTCATTATCGCTATTTTAATCAATTCATTAACAGCATTTATGTATGAGGCATTTCCAGAAGAAGTTTTTATCCGGGGACTAATTTTTGAAGAGTTGCATAAGAAATATCGGTTTATCATCTCATTAATTTTGCAACCGTTAATTTTCATATGTGTGCCGATTATGGTGATGGCCATGGCATCCATATTCTTTAGTGAACCATTTACAGTAACTATAGACTACTTTATTTTACTCTTCATTTTTGGCATTGCTCTACAGCTATATAGAAGATATACAGGTACACTATGGATGAGTATTCTCTTTCATATTGTTTATCTTGAAGTGGCTAGATATATTTCCATGGGAGGCATGTATAACCCAGATGTCGCTCTTTTAGAGTTTGATGAGACATTTGGAGGATTTATGACGCTCTACTTGTCTTTTTTGTTTATAGTGATATTGAGTGTAGTCGTGCTGTCAGTTTTGTTGCTAATTGATAAAAGAAAAAATAATTATAAAAACAACGTTTTACAATAATTTTCTATATCTCTTATTTTCTTCAATAAAAACTCTAAAGGTTCGCATGTGGAGGTTTTAAATATATCGTACAACAAAAGGAATCGAGAGCGTGACCTCTAGATTCCTTTTGTCTATAATGTGGATTATTTTGCTCCCGCGGCAATTAGGATTTGTTCAATCTCTTGAAAGCCTCGCTGTTTCGCGTGTTGCAATGGTGTAACATTATTTTGATCGGGTATAGTCACATCTGCACCATGCTCAATTAATAATTGAATCACGGTCTGCTGTGTAGGATTGCCGTTATTTAAGACAATCGCCTCCATTAGGGCTGTCCATCCTAAATGATTGACATGATTGACGTTAATGTCTGTATTCGTTAATAACTCCTCGATGACCTCCACATGACCATGCTCTGCTGCTGGAATTAATGCTGTTCCGCCATATCGATTCAAAATCGTAGGATCTGCTCCCGCCTGAATTGTAAGCTTTAAAATATCGAGATAGCCTTCTGCTCCTGCATAGAGGAACGGTGTGTTTTGCATGCTATCTTGAATATTAACATCTGCCCCCGCCTCAATTAATAGCTTGGCTGCCTCCACATCCTGATTATATGTAGCAATCATTAAGGCCGTTCGCTTGTTTGCATCCTGAGCATTGATATCTACTTTTTGCTCCAGAACCTTTCGAAGCACCTCTATATCTCCTTTTTCTGCTGCTTTCAAAAGCTCGCCTGTCAAATCTGTTTTCACCTCTTCACTTCCCCCTCTATCAAGCTGGATAGCCTCTGTATCGTTGGAGGAACACCCTTGCAGTAAAAATGATAATGCTATCATAACTGCCTGTATCTCCTTCACCTGTCATACACCCCTTTCTAATTTGATGTCGTACTTTCTTTAGTGTACGTGGTAATGCTAAATTGCCTATTAACCATTTCTTAAAAAAGTCTAAAATCTTGTACAAAAAAATACCTCGCCAACAAGACGAGATATCTTTTCTTATACATTGAAGCGATAGCCTGCTCCCCAAACGGTTTCTAAAAATTTGGGCTGTGCGGGATCACGTTCAATTTTTTCACGTAGCTTTCGAATATGGACAGTAACAGTCGAAACATCCGCAGCTGATTCATAACCCCAGTTACGCTCATATAATTGTTCTTTACTTAATACCTGATTGGGGTGTTTCACAAAAAATACCAACAAATCAAATTCCTTTGTCGTAAAGGCAATTTCATCTCCATTCACAAAAACCTTTCTGGCTGATGTATCAATAGTAATGCCATGGATGGACATCAAATGGTTGGTTTGCTGATTTGTTGCAAGACGCTCATATCTCGATAAATGAGCCTTGACCCTTGCCACTAGCTCACTTGGACTAAAGGGCTTTGTAATATAATCATCTGCTCCTAGTCCAAGACCTCGAATTTTATCAATATCTTCTTTTTTAGCCGACACAAACAGTATTGGAATATTGTTCACTGCACGAATCTGTTTACAAATTTCGAAGCCATTCATCCCAGGCAGCATAATATCCAAAATGATTAAATCATAATCACCTTCAAGTGCCTGTTTCAGTCCATCATCTCCTTGATGCTGAATATCCACTGCAAACCCATTAATTTCTAAATAATCTCGTTGGAGCTCTGCTATGCTCACTTCATCTTCAATTAGCAGTATTTTTTTCATGTTCTTTCACCTTCTCCTCCGCCTTTTTCAATGAAATGAAAATGCTCGTCCCCTTTGTTAGCTCACTGTTCGCCCAAATGTCGCCGCCCATTTCAAGCACAATTTGTTTCGCAATGGCTAAGCCTAAGCCACTCCCACCTGTTTGCGAATTACGTGAGAGCTCTGCACGGTAAAAGCGATCAAATATGTGAGGTAATGCGACAGGATCAATACCCGTACCATTATCTGTTACTTGAATAATCGCGTCATCTACTCGCTCATGTAAGGAAATAATAATTTGCTTATATGGTTTATCCATATATTTTTCACTATTGCTTAATAAGTTTGACAGGACCCTTCTTAATTTATCACGGTCAGCCATAACAAAAAGTGGTGAGTCCGCTGATATATATTGTAAGTGAATGTCTCGATCAATAAAATCAAAGCTCGCATCCTCTACATAATCATGCATATATTGCTGTAAATTGACGTTTTCCATTTGGAATGGAATCTTTTTTAAGTCCAACTTTGAAAATAAGAACAGCTCATCAATTAATACATCCATATCCTTTGCTTTCGTATAGATAGTTGTTAAATATTTATCCATCTTCTCCTCTGTATTCGCCACACCATCTTTGATGCCCTCTACATAGCCAATAATCGAGGTCATTGGCGTTTTTAAATCATGTGAGATATTTGATAGTAATTCTTTTCGATTTTCCTCATATTGAAGCTGCAGCTGGATCGATTCTTTCAGCTTAATCCTCATTTCCTCAAACGATCGATTAAGCTGTCCTATTTCATCATTCGAACGGGACGTAATTTCAAAATCCAAATCACCCGATTTTATGCGTTCTGCCCCTTCCTTTAAAGCAGAAATTGGATTAATAATACTTCTCGAAACTAAATAATTTAATATGCCAATAATCATCATAAATAAGACAAATAAAATACCTAAAAGAATAGGTAATAGCTCTCGTGTTACTTCTGCACGGGAACTAACCTCTCGTAAAACGAAAATACTTCCCTCTGTTTCATCCGGAAAATAAAAATCGAATTTTACATACGTATAAAATGCTTGATTAATCATGATGGTGTCACGAGAATTTATATTCGTTGCCTCAAAACCAGGTAAACTTTTCAGCAACAATTGCTTATGGTTTTTCTGCGTAGAATAGACAATTTGATGATCTTTTCGTACAACAATCTCAATCGCAGGGGCATTTATTTTTTCTAGCTGCTTGACATCTAAAAGCTGCTTGGGATCAGTTTTAGCTAGTAATTTTAAATCCAAAAAAGCATTTTCCTCTACCGTTGTCAAAGGTTTTTGGACATAGGATTTTTTAAAAAAATGCTCAATCGCTTTAACATCACCTGTAATAGCAAAGGAAAAAAGAAAAACTGCTGCTAGTAATAGAGCGATGGCAATAAAAATAACACCAATATAAGATAGTAAAAACCTCGTTTTAATTGACATCTACATTCCCCCAATAAGCTGAAGCTACTAGCAATGTACCATACAAATCTTAAAACTTTATAAAATTCGGCTGAAAAATCTATAAACAATTACAGTATTGCGCTTATGCTATTGAAGTAAACAACACAAAAAAAGATACGGCACCTTAATGCTGTGCCGTATCCAGTCATTTATTTTGTTTCTTCTGCTCTTAATTTCTTTTTTGTTTGCCAGCCAATAATGATAAGTTCAATCAACACTACAGCGATCAAGGAAGCGCCAAACAATGGCATTAATACACCTAAAATAATAAGGAAGATCACAAAAGGCAATGAAATTTTATGAGAAATTTGAGGTGGTGCCGACAGCTCGCCTTTTTTCCTACGTAAAATCCACATGCGAATTCCCCAGACAATGACAGCTAAAAAGGCGAGACAAATCACTAAGTTTAGCAGCTTATTAGGCCAGCCAAATAAGTGGCCTTCATGTAAAGGAATGCCCCATGAAAAGAACTTGGCTAACATACCGTAATCCTCATAGTTGACTTGATCGATAAATTTGCCACTATATTGATCAAAATACATTGTCGCTTCTTCTGTAGGTTTGACATCTAGACCCGTTACTCCAGAGTTACTAGCCTTTGCCACTGTATATACGCCTTCACTATTTGAAGGGTAAATAATTGAATAAGGCTTAGTGATATTCATTGCATCGATTTCTTTTTCAAGGTTAGCAATCGAGATTTGGTTGTCGTTTGTATAACGGACAGCGCCGCCTCCATGATGCTGTGCATGTTCGCCTTCAGACGATGGTGCTTCTAATTGGCGAGTCGCCCATGGTATTTCCGAGACATCCGATGTTGGTGGCTTTTGCTGTAATATTGGGTAACCAAACGTTGGACTCTCTGAAGCAATATTGGAAAGGATTGACCCTTGAAAAGCAGACCATAATAGCCCTGTAGAAATGAACATTACCATTGGAATCGTAATAATGGTCCCAACAAGCGCATGGTATCTCTTACTTTTTTGGCGTTTATTTTCCGACTTGTGCTTTTTCAGAGCATTCCCTTTAAATGTCATATAAAGACCTGACAGTAATAAAAAGATAGTCCAGCATGCTGCTAGTTCTACTAAATAATTGACAAATGTACCGCCAATAAATAGGGAGCTATGCGTATTTCTCATAATATTAGAGAATGTATAGTTAGCATCCTGACTACCTACCATTTGATTGTGATCATCTAAAAATACATATTTTTCTTCTTTCCCATTGGATAATGTTAAACGGGTATTATATGGTTCTTCCAGCATAATGACTTTAGTTGTGGAGTACCCCGCAAATGCCGCTTCCGCTTTTTCTACGGCTTCATCAATCGTTAAGACCTCTTCTTTATGGCTTTCTCCAAAGAAGTAATCATCATATAATTTGTTTTCTACATCTGTAAAAAATAAATAGCCAATCCCACTTAAAGTAAGAGATAACAATAATGGCGTTATAAAAAGTGCTGCGAAAAAATGTAGCCGCCAAAACCTTGAATAAAGCAAATTTTTCATATTTAATCTCCGTTCTTTTTATATATAGCAAATTTATTATATAAAGTAAAAGTGAAATATGAATGAAGTCCTAAAGGCAGTTTTATGACAAACAAATGTATTCCCATTGGTATTATGATATTTAAGAACAAAAATAATCATAGCCAAACCTGTTTTGACTCAAGTTTGACTATGATTAGGTCAAGATTTACAAACTCATATTCACCAAAATTTTACACTGACTACGATCTTTTGTTAAAGCCTCAAAGCCTTTTTCCACAATATCCTCTAAAGCAATTTCACTTGTAATCACGGCTTGTCCATCAATAACGCCTCGTGCTAGTAATCGAATGACTTCAGGGAAAATGTTAACATAGGCAAATGAACCGCTAATTGTTACCTCTGGTGAAACTACCGCATTTGGATTAAATTCAACGGGTCTTTCCCAGACACTGACAATTTTAAATTCGCCGCCAGGGCGAACAGCACTTACGCCACTTGTAAACGTTGCTTGAACACCTGCTGCATCATAGGCAACATCTACTCCACCATTTGTTTTTTCGCGAATATAGGCTACGGCATCTGTGTCGATTGGATTGATAACATAGGTTGCACCCAAATCAAGCGCTTTTTGGCGACGTTCATCGGAAACCTCCACTACAAAGATTTCACTTGCTCCAGCCGCTTTCACAGCCTGCAAGACTAATAAGCCAATGGGACCTGCGCCAAAAATAGCGGCAGTATCGCCAAGCTTTAATTGACTTTGTCGAACAGCATGCACGGCTACCGCTGTAGGTTCAACCAGAGCACCTAGCTCTAAACTCATACCATCAGGAAGCTGGTAAATATTTTCTTCTTGCACAACCGCATATTCAGCGAATCCACCTGAAATGGTATAACCATAAGATTGTCCACGTTTACATAAGTTTGAATAGCCACGTCTACAGTTATCACATTTGCCACATGGTATTGGCGGCTCCACTGCTACGCGATCCCCTACTTTTGTTTGTGTAACTCCTTCTGCTACTTCTACAACAACTCCGGCAAATTCATGCCCTAATACTGGTTGTGTACGGAATGCATAGGCCCCGCCTACATATTCATGTAAATCACTACCACAAATTCCGGCAAATGCAACTTTCACTTTCACCATCCCAGGCTCTAGTGCTGGCAGTTGTGCCTCCTCTACTCGAATATCTTTAATACCGTAAAATTTTGCTGCTTTCATTGTGATTACCTTCTTTTTTATTGTTTTGTGTGAAGACCATTGAACACGAAATGAACTGCAAGCTCTGCAATTTGCTCGGGTGTTGATTGTAAAGAAGAACGATTTAAAAATGGGTTATTCAAGGAATACATTAACGTCCCCATAATAAAGTTCAACGCGACATCAATGGACTCATAGTGTATGGTCTGTTGCTCTTGACACGCTTGTAAAATTGTTCGAAGCTGCTCCCAGGAAGGTAAAAAAACATCCTTTAGCATCTCTAGTCTTGGACTATTCATGACAATCTCTTGCTGTAAAATATCAATTAATTCATGCTCATGAATACGATAAAGGACAAAATTACGACAAAAGCTTCTGAGCGCACCTAGTGAATCGCTAACATCATAATGGGCATTCATAAAGGTGTCGCGTAGCGGTTCAAATAATGCATTGAAGACATTTTCTTTCCCACCAAAATGATAGGAAACAAGCGCGAGCGACACATTTGCCTCATCACAAATTTGTCTCACTGTCGTTCCATCATAGCCTCTTGACGAAAACAAGGATTTCGCTGCCTGCAAAATTTGTTCTTTTACCTCTTTATTTTTCTCTTTTTGTGCTACTTCTTTCTTATCGACTTCTCTCACCTCTTTTTTTGAACAAGTGTTCAAAACGATTGTTCAAAAAAATCTTACGCCTACAATTTACTATTGTCAATGGATGCGCTCATTAATAATGGCTACTTCCAAAAATGAAGTAGCCAACATGAATTTTATCCAATTAATTCTTTCATAACATTCGCATATGCCGCTAAAATCGACTGCTCATGTGCGGCATCATGCCCAACATACTGTTCAACAAGCTCCTTCAATGGTCTAGCCGCGTAAGGCTCTTGCATAATTTCTAATTTAAATAGACTTTCATAGTATTCAATCACTTGTGGATTCATGTGAACCGCTCCTTTATTGTTTTACATAAAAAAACATCTTTCCCTCATTAGAAAGATGTCTACAATGACAAATACACGACATAATACGATGATGGCCAGTTGAAAAAAAGCTTGCTATTAAACATAGAAGCTACCTTTTTAGCAATCATCGTACTATGAGCATGCAGGAGAATTTCTCTAGTCACACTCAACACCCCCTATCCTCGTAGGTTTTTGGCTGTACTAGATAAAGGCAGGTCTCCTGGCTTATGTTCATCGCACCTTCCACCTTCCCATTACGACTCGTAACAGTGGCCCTTTGAAATGTGCTCCCATTTACAGTTGCGGGACAGCGTCGGATTTTCACCGATCTTCCCTTTTAAACAAATTAAAAAATCTAATTTGTACCTCTATCCTATTATTCCGTTTTTATTATTATACCATAGTACTAATATCATAATAGATTAGATATCGTGGGCTATCCTTTACTTTTTTGGGGTCTATCACTCAATCCTAGGGTGCTAACCTTCAATTCGAGCATTCTATCCGCCGCTTTTTGTTGGCTATCCTTCAATGTTTGGGTTCTATCCACCGGCTTAAGCGCTATCCTTCAATTTTGGGGTTCTGTCCGCCGCTTTAAGCGCTATCCTTCACTTTCAGGGTTCTATCCTTCACTTTAAGCATTCTATCCGCCACTTTTTGTCGGCTATCCTTCAATTTCGAGGTTCTATCCACCGCTTTAAGCGCTATCCTTCACTTTCAGGGTTCTATCCTTCACTTTAAGCATTCTATCCGCCACTTTTTGTCGGCTATCCTTCAATTTCGAGGTTCTATCCATCGCTTTAAGCGCTATCCTTCACTTTGAGCATTTTATCCACCACTTTTCGATGGTTTTCCTTCAATTCTAAGATCCTATCCACCGCTTTAAGCCTATCCTTCACTTTAAGCATTCTATCCGCCACTTTTTGTCGGCTATCCTTCAATTTCGGGGTTCTATCCACCGCTTTAAGCGCTATCCTTCACTTTCAGGATTCTATCCTTCACTTTGAGCATTCTATCCACCACTTTTTGTCGGCTATCCTTCAATTTCGGGGTTCTATCCACCGGCTTAAGCACTATCCTTCACTTTGAGCATTTTATCCACCACTTTTCGATGGTTATCCTTCAATTCTAAGGTTCTATCCACCGCTTTAAGCCTATCCTTCAATTCGCGCATTCTATCCTTCACTTTGAGCATTTTATCCACCCCTTTTTGAGGGTTATCCTTTAATTTTGGGGTTCTATCCGCCACTTTAAGCCCTATCCTTCAATTCCAGAGTGCTATCTCTCAATTCGAAGTTACTAGCCAACGCAATAAGAGCTTTCCTCCCACTACTAAAGCCGCCATTGCGCTCTGCCTCCTGTCACCATTTCAAATATTTTGAAAATATACTATAATTAAGGTAGAAAAGGAGGCTTCATTTCTATGATTATCGGTTTACATCATGTGCAAATTACGATTCCAAAGGGGACAGAGGGGCAGGGAAGAGAATTTTATTGTCATGTCTTAGGTCTTGAGGAAATTGAAAAACCTGATTCTCTCAAAGGGCGTGGGGGATTTTGGTTGCAGCTAGGGCATCAAGAGGTGCATGTAGGTACAGAGGAAGGCTTCGATCGTTTGACGACAAAGGCGCATATTGCTTATCAGGTAGAGGATATTAACGAGTGGCGGGAGAAACTAGCACAACATCAGATCGACATAATAGAGTCCGTGCCAATCCCTCATTATGAACGTTTTGAGTTCAGAGATCCTTTTGGCAATCGTGTTGAAATGATTCAGAAAATCTCGTAAACTGTCCACTTTTGGGCAGTTTTTTTCATGAGAATGTTCCATATGACAACGTACTGAAACATTTGTAATAAAACTGTAAATTCCCTTGATAAAGCCTTTTATAACAAGTGTTAAGGGGCTCTCCTTTGTTGCCCTGGTAACATTTACCGCGTAGAAGCCCTAGATTTTCATGCTACGATTATTTCCATGGCAAAGCTATACAGGAGAAATCCTACTAGATGCTAAGGAGGTTATTTAATAACATGAATAAACGATTTTTATCCACAACACTTGCCTTAACGATTGGATTGAGTTCATTCGGAATGGTGCAAACAGCATTCCAACCTATCCAAGTAGAGGCTGCTACAACAAATACACAGAACAACGCACAGGCTGTTGCTGCGAAAGCAGATCAATTAATTAAAACTGGTAAAAGCTTAATGGGGCAAGCAACATACAGCAATACGGTATACAAGCCTACATACCCATATAAATTTTCTTGTGCTTCATTTTTAATGTACATTTTCGAGAAAAATGGTGTAGATCTTGGTACGTACAATGAAAATTATATGATTCAGCAAGGGACATATGTAGCGAGAAACCAATTACAAAAAGGGGATTTAGTCTTCTTTAAAAGTAAAAAAACAGGGACAGATCCCGACCATGTCGGCATGTATATTGGCGACAATAAAATCATTCACATGGCTGATCCAAAACAAAATATCATCATCTCTGATTTAAATAGTAAGCCTTATTACAAAGAAAATTATGTATCTGCACGTAGAGTATTACCTACCCTACTATCAGCCAACCCTGCAACAAAAGGCGATAAAATTGTTGAGAATGCGCTGACTTATAAAAATAAAGTATCGATTAGCTCGACAACAAATGAGTCAAGTCTACGATTTACCGCTCCAGCTTTTGTCGATTTCATCTATCGTAAAAGTGGCGTTACACTCGGATCAACTTCTTTAAGTGGTTTAATGAGCAAAGGATCAACTGTAGCGCGTGCTAATTTGAAAAAGGGTGATTTAGTCTTCTTTAATAGTGTGAAAGGTTCAAAAAACCCTTCTCTTGTAGGGATTTATGCAGGCGATCACCGCATCATCATCCCTAATTCCGATGGTGTCATGACAAGAGTATTATTTGTTGATTATTATGCTAAACATTATATTACTGCGAAGCGCGTTATCTCTACTAAATAACTCTACGCCCAGAAGTATAGCAAGCTTTAGTTAGTACACTTATTCAAAAATCTCAGCTTGAAAAAGTTGATTTAGTATTCTTCTCTACCAATAGAAATCACACAAACGGGGATCTATTTAGGGAGTAATCAATATATTAGTATGACAACGACATGGGCACAAAAGAATTTTGTAACAGCTCGACGTGTTTTAAAATAAGTAAGATAATTGGGTGTCTCATTTAATTTTGAGACACCCTTTTGCTCTATAAAGAGTTTTTAAGTGTATTGGCAAATTCAATCATGGATCTACTCGACATCGGCCCTTTTATTAAGACAATCGTGTCCGCATCAAGCTTTGGTTTCAATAGTTCTAAAACGCCTGCTACCTCTTTAAACGTATGAACTTCTGCGTTGGTTCCATCTTTTTGAGCCTGGTCGGCAATTTTCTCTGCCCTTTTGCCGATGGTAATTAATGTATCAATCTTTCTCTCAGCAACCATCGAGCCAATTTCTCGATGATATTTTTCCTCAAAATTACCCAATCTCTTAATATCACCTAAAATAAGAATAACCTTTTTCTCTTTTCCTACTGTATCTAATACTTTTAAGGCTGCCTCTACCGATGTTGGATTATTAGTCCATGTATCATCGATAATCGTACTATCTCCTAGTCCTGTCGTAAATTCTAAATGTCTTGCCATTGGTTTAAAATTCCTTAATCCTGAAATAGCCTGACGAATGGTCAGCCCCATTTCATGACAGGCGGCAATTGCGGCTAACGCATTGTAAACTTGGTGTTCCCCATAGCCAGGGACAAATACGTTATACTTTGTCTCTGCAAATTCAAGTACAAATTTCATACCTGTATTGGCAAATTGTATTTTCGAAGCCTTGTAATCCGCCGAATCCTGTAAACCAAATTTAATAATCTTCCCTTTAAATCGTTTCAAAGATATTGTTTTAATGTTATCATCATCCGCATTGATGATTAACGTGCCATCTTCTTTAATTCCCTCTACAATTTCAGCCTTGGCCTTAATATAACCTTCAAGGTTGAGACAGCCGTCTAAATGATGTACACCAATATTCGTAATAATACCGATTGTTGGCTGATAGATCATACACTGATGTTTAATATTCCCTGTGTTGCCTAAGCCTAATTCAAATATAGCCGCTTGTGTTTTCTCTTCAATACCCGTCAAATAGGGTAATGATTGTCTCGGCTCATTTTTACTGCTGACGGATGCTTGCACTTGCCAATGCTTACTCGCGATATGCTTTAACATCTCTTTTGTTGTTGTTTTACCACAGGTTCCTGTCAAAGCAACAACCGGAATGTCAAACAGACTCCGATAATATTCGATAAAAGTCCAATAGGCCTGCGTAACGCTTTTGACTTGTAAAACGGTTGTGTTGTCTAAGGCGTTTTTTAACTCTGTAGACGGCTTATCGGATATGATGAGGGACGGACCTTTTCGATCAATCTCTTGCCAGTTAATTTGATCACTTCGACTTACAAACAGAAGCGTATGACTTTTCGTTAAATCATGCCGATTATAGTAGATTGCATGCTGAACAGACCATTGATCTGATCCATGAATGAGCTTTCCCTGTAGTACATTCCTAAGTTTTTGCACACTAATCGGTTGCAAGTGTACTACGCCTCCTCTCTTTATCAATCTTATAGATGATTTGTTCCTTCTCTTGATTCAGAGTGTTGTTTTCTGATCAATTACTATACCTTATTAGCGCTTCTTTCTATGTGGCACAGTCAATATCCTATATTGTCAGAAGCAAGTTAATCTGCGGGTGGTGTAGGTTTAAGCTTTAGCTCCGTTGCTAGTTTTGACACCTGTTTACTATACATATCACCTTTTATGAGAACAATCGTATTCTCATCCACAATCCCCTGCAATAACGGATAAACGAGCGTGCTATTTTTAAATGAATAAACAGGCTTGCTAAACCCTAGCATTACTGCATAATCCGCCATAATCTTGGCATGCTCCCCAATAGTTATCAAAACATCCACACCAATACGATGGATTAATTCACCCGCTTGCTCGTGAATAACATAGCCCCATGAACCTAAATCCGTAATCGTCCCTATCACAGCAATTTTCTTCTTGCCATCCCCTAGCTCATTTAATACTTTTAAAGCAGCCTCTAAGGAGGTGGTTGTAATACTCCAAGTATCATCCAATAACATCGAATGATTGATGCCCTCAAAGAGCTGGAGTTGTTTTTTCAATTGGCGGAATGACTGAAGTTGTTTTGCTGCAACTGGAATAGGTACCCCCATGTCATAGACTGCTGCGATGGCAGCAAGGGCATTATAAACCTGATGTTCACCAAATCCTGGTACAAGAATGTCATAGCTTTGTCTGTCATGCTGAAGAACAAATTTCATACCCTTTTGATAATACTGAATATGACTCGCTCGAAAATCACAGGATTCATGCTTTCCCACCTTTATCAAGCGCCCACTAAATCTAGAAACATCTAGTTTTTTAGTATTGATATCCTCCGCATTAATAATTAACGTACCTTTAGGATGAATAATGTCTAGCATTTCTCCCTTTGCTTGAATATAGCCCTCTAATGTTTTGCAATAATTTAAATGATGGGCTCCGATATTAGTAATAATCCCGATCGTCGGTTTGAAGTATTTCCCAGCATTTGTAACATCACCTGGTGAGCCAACAGCCGTTTCAAATACGGCTGCCTCTGTATCTTCCTCAATACTTAGTAAATATTGCAATGATGCCGTTCTTGAATTACTGCTCAATGTAGTAGCGGTCACTTTATGCTCTGCTGAAAGAATATGTTTAATCATCTCTTTTGTTGTTGTTTTCCCCGAAGTTCCTGTAATCGCTACAATGGGGATCTGGAACTGATTGCGATAAAAATCGACAAACTTCCAATAGGCCTCATTTGCATTCGCTACCTGTATCATATTAACTTGGTTTGGAATGTCATTTGGCCGATAAGCTCTATCGGTCACTAGCACTAGAGGAGAAAATGGCTCAAGATTTTTCCAATTGACAATGCGTTTACTAGTAAAAAGGGCCGTATTAGGTTTTTTTACTTGTTTTAATCGATAAGCACCATGCTGAATCAGTAAATCCTCTGACCCTTGCACTATATAGCCTGCCGTAATCATTGCTAAATTTTTCACCGAAAGAGGCTTCATATCTTTTCTCCCTCCTTTCTTTTCTAGTATATGTAACCTCCTAAAAGTTGCTTGGATGAAGTCAAGATACATAACTAGGAGAAATCTATTTCGTTGCATATATATAAAGGTGATTAAGTATCTAAGTACCAATAGAAGGAGTGATATACCTGAAAGCAATTGTATTTATCGGTACAAACAAATCCGGGTCTAGCCGTGAAGCGACGAGAGCAGCAGAAAAATTAGGCTACTTCACAGTACTTTTTACTAATAATGAAAAACAACTTCAGCAGCGACGAGCCTACCCTGACATTCATAAAATGATACTCATTGATACTTTGAATATTGAAAGAATGAAAGAGGAAATTGATAAACTAGGGAAAACCGGATTAGACATTAAAAGTATCGTTAGTTTTGTGGATCCATTTGTCCATGTTGCCTCTATGCTATGTGATGAATTTTGTCATAACTACACCTCCTCCTCCGCAATTGAAATCATGGAGGATAAAGAAAAAACGAGAAATTATTTAAAAGACCAGCCATACTCACCAAAGTTTTCGCTCATGAAGCCCAATGAACCTATTGCTAACAATTGGACTTTTCCATTAATCGTGAAATCACCAAAATCAACAGGCTCAAAAGATGTATTATTAGCAACGGATGCTGATCAACTTAATAACCACCTCAAATCATTACGTAGTAAAAACCCCTATGAATCGATCATGATTGAAGAGTATTTGGAGGGCCCTCAATACTTAGTGGAGGCTGTTGTGTATCAACGGCAGCCACATGTGATTGGCATAATTGAGCAGGAAATTACCCAAGGGAAACGCTTTATCATTACAGGCTATGGTGTATTGGTGAAAGCGCCTCAAGACATTCGCGCGGGAATCGAGGAAGTACTCCACTCCATTGTAAAGGCCTTTGATTTAGAAAATGGGGCGCTCCATTTAGAGCTTCGATTAACCCAAAACGGTTGGAAACTCATCGAAATTAATCCGCGAATATCTGGGGGCGCCATGAACAATATGCTCCAGGCTGCTCTTGGCTTTAGTTTAGTAGAAGAAACACTGAAACTATTGCTTGGTCAACAGCCTAATTTTCAGCCAAGGCATAAAAAATTTGTCTATACAAAATATGTCATTGTAGAAAGTAAAGGGGTTTTAGAGAAGGTGATTGGTAAGGCGAGAGCATCCAGATCCACAGGCGTCGTAGAAGTATATGTGAAACCTAGAAAAGGAACGCTCCTAACGCCACCTTTATCAATGGGTCACCGCTATGCCTATGTTATTGCACAAGGAGCCACATTGAAGGAAGCTAGAAATCATGCTATCAACGCAGCAAAGGAAATCAAATTTATATTGAGAGTTTGAAAAAAATATCCCGAATAATTGCCGCTTGCAGTGGACAGTTACTCGGGTTTTTTTATTTTTATTAATGGTTTATTCTTCTCTAAATGTTTGATCTAAAAATTTCACGGTTTCAAACATATTCGTTTTACTAGCACCTTTCACGAGAATGGTATCATGAGGCTTAATGAGCTTTTCTAGGAGGGCATGTAATTGGTCCTTATTAATAAAATGATGTACCCTGGATGGGTCCATGCCCTTGGCGATGGCGGCATTGCTCATTTCATCTGTCCTAAATCCATAGGTAATGAATTCATCAATGCCAACATCATATACATATTCCCCAACCTTTTTATATTCTTCTTCCCTTAAAACACCAAGCTCACGCATTTGCCCAATAATGGCTACCTTCCGATTTTTAGCAATATTGGTTAGCACATCAATCGCTGCACGAACCCCTTGTGGATGGGAGTGTACTGTGTCATCAATAACTGTAATATCATCGCGGCAGTTATAGATAGTTAAGCGTCTTGGTGGTTTTTTAAAGTTGAGTCCAGCCTGAATATCGAGTGCACTGAACCCTAAAAGATCAGCCACTGCAACTGCATTCAGAGCATTGTAAACATGATGTTCTCCTAAAATAGGAATATACATTTCTATCTCTTGACCATGTAGCTTCATTTTAAAGGACATGCCGATATCCTTATACTGTAAATCATAGGCACGATAGTCCGCTTCCTTTTTAATGCCCACCGTGATGATTTTCCCTTTAAATTGCTGTGTCTCTAAATACCTTGAATTATCATCATCCTGATTGACAATGAGTAAACCTTGTTGATCCATGCCATGAATCAATTCCGACTTCGCCTTCGCTACGCCTCTTACATCGCCATCAAAATTACCGACATGCGCTAAACCGATATTTGTAACAATACTAATATTCGGCTGGATAATGCTACAGTGGTTCGTAATAATACCAGGGTAGGCCATACCATATTCTAATACGACCGCCTGGTGTGAATCATTGATTTCTTCCTTATGCTTTTTCGTATGCTCTGTCGTATTCCAATAATCCTTCGACTCAAAAACATTCCATTTTTTCGATAAAATCGACCCAACAAATGCCTTTGTCGTTGTTTTCCCAGCACTTCCGGTAATTGCAATAATCGGTATGCTTTTCTTTTCTGCAGGCTGCTGATTTTGTTGTTGAACGATCTCCTTCTGCATTTTTTTATGATTTTTCGCTAAATACATAGCATAACGAATAGAATGGATGACAACATCTAATTCCAAGTAAAAAGCAGGAGGACAGCCTGGTCGCCAATTGACCTCATACATCCAAATTTTTTGCTGCTGATCTAAACCTACGTCAATGCCAATTTCATCAATGACTTCCCCAAACTTCTCCATTTGAATCTCATCCAGATGATGGGCCAACGCTAATGAAAAATGCTCTAGCATTCGACGAATATTATAAGCTTCTTCCTTGAACTCCTGCTCCAAAAAAGGATCTAAGTAATTGGTAAAGCCACCATTATTAATATTCGGTATAATAGAGCCATTAGGCGCGATCCTTGGGTATACTGTCGTCACTACCCATTTACCTTCACCATTTTTTTGTACATGTAGCCGGAAATCATAGACTTGACCCGATTTAGTGATTGATTGAATATAGGGCTGCATAATAAAGGTGCCAGCCGCAAGCTGCTCCTTTAGTAATGCATCTAATTGAGGCTTTGAATAGGTTGTATTCGTACTATCCTTTCTCACATCAAAATGCTTTGTTCCTGCCTTCGTAATAAAATAGATACCTTTACCCTTGCGTCCATCAATTGGCTTAAACACAACCTTTTTATAATAATTGATAAACTTGTGAAATACATCGACATCCTTCACAATTTCTGATGGAATCAAATACTGTTCAAATTCCTTTGCTTCCTTCAATCGCTTCATCACATTCCATTTATTCCCGATTGAATGAGTCGTAAATGGAATTTCTTCTTTTAAACGATCAATAATCTCTTTGGACACAGATAATTTCTCTGGACTCCCTGCATTATAGATCACATCTGGAAAGGGCATCGTTTTTTCATGCCATTGTCCATCCTCATAAACTTTAGCGCGAATGGAACGTTTGGCAAAATCAACACTTTTAGGTGTGAAGTAAAAAAACTGTGCCCCTTCTGCCTTTGCAACTGCTGCATAGGCATACGACTTGAGGACTGTGGTTGGATCAAGTCGATGATGCAGCATACCAATAATCGTCATAGCTAAACTTCCTTTCATTAGAGTCTCTCTCTATTACATTCACTTTCTATCCCTTACATCGAGACAGATGCTCTAGCTTAGTAGTATAATCTGGCGCTACCATTTAGGCTCAATGATAAATTTCCCTTTCAGCATGTCTGGCTTTAATAGCTGAATCGCAGAAATGCCACTAAGTTCAATGGATTTTTCCGTACTTGTTTTTTCTAACCTCACTACATCCGCCACGGAATTGGTATCATTGCCTTCATAATCGAAGGCACGTAACAATGACACGGTGCCACGACAACGCTCCTTATCGACTGCCTCAATACGAAAAAACTCCGTTTCAAACTGTTTCACTGTATCCATTAACCTTAAATGAGCGCCACTGTTTGTAATTAAAAAAAAGGGAATCGTATCACTCCCAACGATTTTGACAAGTAACTGACCGAAATATTTAGATTGAAAGTTCATCATAATATCCTGAAGATCCTTCAAATCACTTAAAGCTTCGCATAAAAAATGATTTCTTTTCTTCTCACTATTCAAATAATAGCCCCCTCCCTAGTCTGAATAAGTGTATATATCCATGTAAATTGCCCTCTCGTTATAATATGTAGCAATAAAAAATATGACGACTAATTCACAAAGAAACAAAAAAACCTCTCCCATTGAAATGGAGAGGCTGTTGTTATGAGATTAGGAGATGAAGACTGCTAGAAGATCTTGTAGATCATACTGTGCTATTGTCTCCAGGGTCTGATGTCCTGTACCAAAAGGTAATTGCTTAGTGATTGCGTTAGGAATGACTAATGTATACAGCCCCGCTGCTACTGCTGCTTGTGCGCCATTCGGTGAATCCTCAATTGCTATAGCCTCATTAGCCTTTATCCCTAACTGTTCAAGGGCCTGCAAGTAAAGCTCTGGATCCGGCTTAACATTGGTCACAGTGTCAGCAGTACAATAACAATCAAAAAAATCTCGAATGCCAAGCGTATCAACATATTGATCGATCCACTGGCGGCTAGAGCTACTAGCTAACCCAATTTGTAAACCCGCTTCCCTTGCTTGCTGTAGCCACGTTAAAATACCAGGTCTTACTGTTTCCTTGGCCATTAGCTGCGCATGGCTTTGTTGAATCGATGTTTGAAATGCCTCCACATCCAATTCAATGTGATGATGTGTGACAAGATATGTATAAGGATTAAACTCTTGAAGATTGGTCCCAAGGCATTTTGCATATGTTGCCAACGATAAGTCAACCCCATATTGGGCATAGGCATCTCTAAAAACAGTATACCACGCCGTTTCCGTATCAATAATTGTACCGTCAAAATCAAAAATAATGGCTTTAATCATCACATATCCCCCTATTCCGTATCTGTGTATCCTGCTTCTTGTGGTGCTATCCATTGATTCTGGCCAGCTATAATTCGATTTTCGATGGCTATTCATCTATCACGCTAGACTCCTGCTTTTTTGCGGGGCTATCCTTCGATTTCAGCCGGCTATCCGCCACTTTTCTATTCCTATCCACCGCTTTTGGACGGCTATCCACCACTTTTGGACGGCTATCCACCACTTTTCCATTTCTATCCGTCTACACGCTAGATTCCTGCTTTTTTGCGGGGCTATCCTTCGATTTCAGTCGGCTATCCGCCACCTTTCTATTCCTATCCACCGCTTTTGGACGGCTATCCATCACTTTTCTATCGCTATCCGTCTACACGCTAGATTCCTGCTTTTTTGCGGGGCTATCCTTCGATTTCAGCCGGCTATCCGCCACTTTTCCATTCCTATCCACCGCTTTTGGACGGCTATCCATCACTTTTCCATTCCTATCCGTCTACACGCTAGATTCCTGCTTTTTTGCGGGGCTATCCTTCGATTTCAGCCGGCTATCCGCCACTTTTTCCCTTTTATCCCCTTGATTTAACAAGATAACCCCTCCAATAATTAGAGCAATGCCAATCGCAGAGTAGAGATTAAAAATATCGTTCCAAATTATAATGCCGACCATGACGGTTAAAGCTGTGCCAACTCCAGACCAGATGGCGTAGGCTAAGCTTAATGGCATTGTTTTTAAGCATAAGGATAGGCTATAAAATGATATGCCATAGCCAAGTGCCACTGCTAATGATGGGACCAACACAGTGAAACCATCGGAAAGCTTGAGCATCGTTGTGGCAAAGACCTCACTTATGATTGAGAGTGTTAAAAATAAATAGCCTTTCATTCTAAGGTGCCTCCTAATGACCGCCTGCAAGATTGAGTACTACGACACCCATAATAATACAGAGAATCCCTAGTACCTTCTTGCGATTGAATATTTCCTTATAAAGGACAACCCCCACAATAGCTGTTAAGGCTGTCCCTAAACCGGCCCATATCGCATAGGCCGTACCAATTGGAATGACTTTTAATGTTAAGGCTAAACAATAAAACGCCGTTCCATAGCCCACCACCACACCGATCGATGGCCAAATCCGAGTGAAACCCTCCGTGCGCTTTAGCATGGAGCTTGCAAAAACCTCTGCTATAATAGCGAGTAATAAAAAAATAAAAGCCAACATTGTTAAAATCCCTTCTTTATTGCTATGGTTCCTCTTCCTCTACATACTCCAGTCTATCTCCTGGCTGACAGTTCAACTCATACAGAATTGCATTGAAAGTAGAAAAACGTAAGGCACTTACCTTGCCCGTACGCACACAATCGCTATGTATAGTGTAGCAGTAAATAAACATTTCACGAATCTTTTTAGATTTTCTTGGCTAGCTGATCGGACAACAATAATGTCACACCTTCACCTTCAGAATGAATGGAAGCCGTGCACTGCCCTTAGTCAAGTACTGATTCACTTCCTGTTCTGTAACGACCCTACCCCGTACAAATTGAATCGTCATTAGCATGTTCGTAAAAATAGTAACAAGCCCCTTAATCAATAATTAAAATTCTTTACTATATAATTTGTTCCATGCCAGCAGTCCCTTCCTTTATTATTAAATAATAAAACCCTCTAATGCTAGAGAGTTCTACTTTTTATGAACATTATTTCATTCTAAATACCTCACCTTTTGGTACAAATGGTAACTTAGCTCCTTGGGGTAGCACGTAGGCATGTTCTCTTTTAATCGTTAAACGGTCGCAATGTCCATCCGTAATAATAAGGATAGGGCCATTTTTAGGGAAATCGGATGCTTCTTCCAGTAAGCGGACCCCAGGTTGTAACACTGTGCCTCCTCTGCCCCGTATTTTTACTTTTGTTAATAGCTCTTCTGGTGCCATATAGCCTGCATCATAGGCAATGGCATCACAAAAGATGACACGTACAAGTGGAACTTCTCTTGCAATACTATAGCTTGCTATTGTCCCGAGTGCTTTGCCAAGTAAGGCACGATCCATAGAGCCAGAAGTATCGATAATAACTCCGAATGTACGCCCATCTTCCTCCCCACTTTGGTGAAACCATCTTGGTCTTGCAATATCAGGTGTTGATGCTTGCCTTCTACTGGGGCGTGCATAGGTTCTGACCTTCTCTAATGGTTGAAACATGCGATCAAACCATTTTGCTAATTCCACGTCCCAGGCAATAGGCGGCTGTGACAGACTTCGAATTTCCTCGATTAGTCCTTGTGGCAAGTACCCCCTATCTTGCGCCATATGATAGCTTAGCCCTTGACTCAATGCTCTTCTATAAAATGCGTCCAAATCAACGCCTACTTTTCCTTCCCAAAAGTCTGGCGGTTTCGTTTCTATAATATCCACCATTCCTTGCCCCCGAAAGGTTCTTAATTTACGATACAACCTCATATCCGTAACAATACGATCATAAATAGCTTCTGCAGATAACCCTTTTAATGCAGGGTCATATAGTCCACCAAATGCTGGCATCTCCCCTATTTTCATGTCGATTAACCAGCCATTTATGACATAATCGCAAGCAACATTCCAGAGATAGGAATCACGCCCTTGTCTCCGTGTAGTATGACTTAATCCAGCATGAAGCAATTCGTGTGCTATTAAAAATCGCATTTCTTCATCTGTCATCCCCATCGCCGTATTTAGGTAAATCTCCTTTGTTTCAACCGAGATGGCTGCTATCGAGATGTCCATCCTTGTACAAACAAGTGGATCTTCGATAATCGTAAAATCGGCAGCTAATGCGCCAAATAATGGATAGGAGCTCATAAACCAAGCTTTTGCCCGTTGTGCTTGTGTCAAATTCGTCGAGCCTGCGAGTGTGTTGTCTATACCTCCCGCTACACGAATGGCGCTTTGCACAGCTTTAGCTAATCCCTCTGCAAATAATTCGCCATAGTTGCGATAGCCGCTAAACATGTACTGTGTTTTATTTTGTGAAATTAGAAAATCCATTTGTCCTGGCATTGTGCTATAGCCTTTAAAATGAGCAGGTACACCCTCTCGTAGAAATCGATCATACAATTTTTCCTCAGAGGTAAAGGCTTCAACAAGTTGTTCATTCATTTCTTTTGGTGCTTGACCAAATTTGAGTTCTGCTAAAAATTTCGTGATATAACAGTCACAAGCAATATTCCATAGATCCTGCTGCTCTTTTTTGGGTTGGTGATGCTGTAAGCCAAGGTGTAATAAGCAATGGGCAATGACATAGGCCCATTCATTTGGCTGCCCTTTTTTATCTTGATTGACGTAGATTACCCCTGTACTCGACACATAAGCCCAATCTTTTTGTGCCATATTTTCATATTGCATGTAAACGGCATTACATAACACTTCAAATAATGGATGGGTGGCGATCATTTCATGTCCTCGAGCGATTGATGTCTCATTTTTATGCTCCTGCTTTGATGTTTTCTTTTTTTAGCCATAATTTATCCATCCTTCTTAGCTACTAAACGTGGTAAATCTCTAATCACTTCAAGCATAAACCAGGCTGGTAAGGCTTCACCCTTTTGCTCAGACACGACCATTTGTGCAATTTCTAAGCTAATCGAAGCTAAATCCTTGATCAAATCCTTGGCACGGAATGCTAATTGTTGTTGATTTCCCTTCAAAGTCGTATGCTCGCTCGGTAGCTCTTTGATTAGTTGCGCGCGGAAGGACTGCGCCATGAAATAGAGTAAGTCTCTTTCATCAGGTCGATCTGGCCAGCGTAATTCACCATTGATGATTTTGGCTAAATCATATTTGCTTTGCACTTGTTTAATAAAGGCTTTAAATTGACTTGCAATATGCGAAGATAGGCAGCTACTCGCTAAAATATCGATAGCTTGTTCATCTAGACTGTTACCATAGGCATACAGGCAATCACTTAGCATATGCCAAGACCTTGGAGTGGAAAAGGGTTCTTCAGTTTTTGGTGGTTCACTCCATAAATGATCGGGACGCATTTGAACATACTCAATCACATATGGGTGTATTTCATGTTCATAGGCCCATTCGAGCCAATCTTTATGAGAGGCTCTAAGTTGAACATGGACCATACGATTAATTAATGCCGAGGACATCGGCTTCACGATCGCACTATCCTGCGCTCTATTCCCTGCTCCAATCACAATCGTGCCCTCTGGTAATAGAAATTCCCCAATTCTTCTTTCATGTATAAGACTATAAAAAGCTTTTTGTACCTCCTGTGAGCAAGCATTTAATTCATCTAAAAATAAGCAATAGGGTTCATCTCGAGCAATCATTTTTGGTGGACAGAACACACTGTAGCCATCCTTTATTTGTGGAACCCCGATGATATCCTCGGGTGCTAGCTGACTGCCTAATAAAGACACACATGGCATTCCTAATTCACTCGCAAAGCTTTCTACGATTGCCGACTTCCCAATGCCAGGTGCTCCCCAAATAAATACTGGTCGTATAGGCGCTAAATTTAAAAGAAAATCATATAGTTGTTTTTGTGTCACAGAAAAAATAGTATTCAATCAAAACTTCCTTTCAAGCTGGTCATTGTTTTACAAATAATACTACCATTTTCTATTACATTATGCTTGTCTCTACCAATCTATTATGTCATGCGGGAAGATAAAAAATGAGGAACTAATTATGTTGAGGGACGTTCTATTAATGATGGAATCTATTAATCAAGACATCTCTTTATTTCTCTTTCACTCTCTGTAATAATGAGAGATAGCTAAACTTTGATAGAAGGGAGGGAGATGTGGTCACGACCAACATCAAGCATACGATGAAATATATGCTTAATTTTTTAAAAGGACTCATGATTACCGTTGTCGTTATTTGTATTTCGTTTTATATGGTGACACAGTTATTTAATACGACTGAAAGAGAAGAGCCTGTTGTCGATGATCGTCCAAGTGTGGAGGAGTTTATTGGAGAGATCGCTGAAACAGCACGAGATCTTGGTGCTGAAAATGACCTATATGCTTCCGTCATGATTGCACAAGCGATTCTAGAAAGTGAGCATGGACAAAGTGGACTTGGCTCTGCTCCAAACTATAATCTATTCGGGATGAAAGGCAGCTACCAAAATAATTCCGTAACTCTTGAAACAACAGAGGATGATGGTTCAGGTAATCTATCCACAATCATGGCTGCCTTCCGCAAATACCCTTCCTATGAGGCATCGATGCAGGATTATGTCAAATTAATGCGTAATGGGGTTTCGTGGAACAAAGATTTCTATGCGGGCGTTTTTAAAAGCAACACAACTGCCTATACAGATGCAACGAAGTTTTTAACAGGCTCTTATGCTACCGATTCGTCATACAATGAAAAATTAAATACACTTATCGCAAAATATGATCTACAACAATATGATAGCCCTGTCAAAGATAAGAAAACCATTACCGTAGCTGACGGGGACTCGTTGATGAAGATTGCAGAGGTTTATAATGTGAAAGTAACCTCTATTAAACAATGGAATCAGCTTCGAACAGACCGCCTTGAAGCAGGTCAACAATTAAATATTTATCATTATTAACTCAAGACCTCCATCTCGCCTGCGGGTGTATGGAGGTTTTCTTGTTGGCAACCAAATCTTATTCACCACGTCTAAATGTAAAATGACGAAAGGGTTTGAATCCAATGAAGCGCATGCAGCTAGTCAGTCTAATCATCGTCAATCTTGTACTATTGCCAATCATTCAGCTAAGCTACAATCAATTTTATGCCGTAGATATACCCGAAGGCATGTTTCAACTTTGGCTGTTTCCACTACTAATATTATTGATAAATGTTCTACTATGGAGCTGTCGTCTTCGTATAACATCCTATATTCATTGGACCTTTATCTATGTAGGAGCAGGTACTTCCTTAGCCTGTTATTTTGTTTGGCACTACAGTCAACTAATCCCCTATCCACACATGCCCCCAGGTGAGGCGACCTTTGAATTATACATGAGAACGTTTGTACTCGGACTATGGCAGCTAGTCGCTTTATTTCTTGTCAATGTCCTGACATTCATTATGAGCAAAATATGGATGTCCTTAAAAAATGTACCTAAAATTTAATGATGTATTATACGGTGAAGACTCGTGTCTTTTCTGTCCTTCCCCCCTCCTAGAACTCTAATCGGTGATTGACTGTTGACTATGCTTCTTCCGACACTATCATTTCACCCAATAAAAGAGAAGCCTAGTTACACAGCTTCTCCTGAAATAATGAACCTACCTCTAAAATGGTCGTAGCTAGATCATGCCGATAGAGAGGGTGATTTTCTTCTAAACTATTAATTGACACTTCATTCCCTCCAATTGAAGAATGAACATAAAGTTGATCCCCCATATATAAAGCAATATGACCTGGAAAATAAATTAAGTCGCCCTTTTGCATTTGGTCTCTAGCTATTTTCACAATCGAAAAGCCCTCTACAATTTTGGCATCTCGATAGATCGTCACACCATTTAGCAAATAAGCCATCGAGCACAAACCAGAGCAATCAATCCCCAATGGTGATTTGCCACCCCAACGATAAGGTGCTCCTAAATAACTTAACGCAGTTGCCACCACATTCTCTCGAAATTGCTGCTCGGAAACCGAACGTTCTGTCATTTTTGCCTGTAGCCATTTTGTGCGAACATAGCCCCTTTGCCCTGTCACTAACTGTACAGCTGACCATTCTTCCGGTAAATTTTCTTCTGACACAACACAGATGGAAGAGCCTCTTACAAGTGTTACTAGTTTCGAACTTTGAATACGTGGTTGCTGTAATACATCCGCAAAACTTTGAAAAATGATATGCTGTGCTTCCCTTTCCCACTTAGAGACTAGTACTTCGTCTACTAGTAAGTCTGCCTTCTGACAATAGCCTTCATAGCGATAGGCCGTTTGGATATATACCCAACCTTCATTGACATCCCTGATCCTCTTTACTGTCATCCCATAAAGCACTTCATCGACAACTTCAGACGTTGAAGTTGGCATAGCGTGTAAACTAGCAATCATTGCTGTTACGATAGCCTTCATTACATTCCCTCCTTCCGCTCCACTAGCTCTTCATAAACAACCTTTGATAGACGACCAATTAATTGGCGTGCCTGCTCATTATTCGTCACATTGGTGATAAAAACACCGATACTATAATCGATAGCACTACTATAAACAATCCCCACATCATGATCGACGGTATCAAGTCCTCCTGTTTTATGTGCAAGTTTGATATCATCCACGAGATAGCGCCTTAAGGACTCGTGTATACGCTGCCGACTTAAAATATCAATGACCAATTTACTGTATGCGGGGGACAACACATCTTGCTGGTAAATACGTGTAAAGAGATGAGCCATATCCCGAGCTGACGTGCAATTGTCTATGCCCTTTGCGAGGCGCTCAACATCCATCATTTTACGCTGTAGCAAGGTGTCCTGTAGACCCAACCTGTGGAAATATTCATTTAAAAAATCCATTCCTACTACATCAATTAGGACGTTCGTGGCTGTATTGTCACTAGTAATAATCATCCATACAAGCAGCTCATATACAGTGCTTTGCGTCAGACGTTGTTCGCTCACTACACTGAAATCCACCCAATCGTTCGGCGCAATGGAAAGCGTAGAATCAAGCGCAAGATGGTTGTCATCCATAGACGATAAGAAAGCTAGAAGAATAGGAACTTTTATTAAACTAGCACTTGAAAATGAATGCTCAAGCTGATGACCAATTAGAAATTGATTGGTTGCTAGATTTTTTACAAATAGATGTACCTCATAAGGTGATGCTTGAATCATCTCGTGAATCTTTCGTTCCATAGGACACCTACCTCATAACCTGGACTCGTTGATTGTCCGCATCCATTGTAATCGTTCTTCCTAAAGGTAACGACATCGTTGGTAAACAATGGCCACAAGCTATATCGGCCAGAATAGGTTTACCTACTGGCACAAGTATTTCCTCGAAAATCATTTGTAATGATAAACTATGGTCAGGCTTTTCAGGATTTTCAGGTCCGCACTCTGTCCAGGCTCCCAATAAAATGCCTGCCACGTCATCTAGTTTCCCTGCTAGCTGTAATTGGGTTAGCATGCGATCAACTCGTTGCTCCGTTTCATCAATATCTTCTAAGAACAGAATTTTACCTCTTGTATCTATTTCATAAGGTGTACCGAGTGAGGCAGTGACTAATGTTAGGTTTCCACCGATAAGCTGACCTGAAGCTTTTCCAGCAACGAGCGTGGTCATTGGTTGCGCTGCAGGGTTTGCTAAGTAGAACTCATTTGGTTCATTGTCCATTACTTGTTGCATAAAGGATTGCCATGTAAAGTCATCCATTTCTTGTCGAATAAATTCAGTCGAGGGCATCGGCGTATGATAGGTGACAAAGCCACATAGCTGATTAAACGCTATATGTAAGGCTGTCACATCACTATAGCCTGCAAATACTTTAGGATTTGCCCTAATCATGTCAAAATCCAATTGGGATAAAATTTTCGTGGCCCCATATCCCCCACGTATACAAAAAATACCGTCAATCGTTGGATCACTAAACATTCGATGGACATCTGCCGCACGTAAATCATCAGTACCTGCTAAATAACCGTGCCTCGCATGACAGGTCTCTCCAACGACAACCTTTAGTCCAAGCTTTTCAATACTGGCAATAGCTGGCTGCAGCTTTTCTGGTGGTGTGGCCCCTGAAGCACTTATAAGACCAATTGTGTCACCCTTTTTCAATGCTTTCGGACGAATCATTTCGTTCCCTCCATTTTCAGTAAAATGCGATAATCAGCTAGCTCCTCTTCATTAGCCAAGATAAAATGGCCATCCTCAATTTCAATGAAGGAGGGGGGATGTTGATCATAACGATGCTGTGACGGGTCATAGACCTCCACTACTTTCTCTCGCTCCTTATATGGATTGGGCTCCGGCACGGCTGATAGCAATGCCCTCGTATAAGGATGAAGCGGATGAGCAAAAAGCTTTTCCGTTTCCGCTAGCTCGACAATTTTCCCTTTGTAAATCACCGCTGTACGATCCGTAATAAAACGGACAATCGATAAATCATGGGCAATAAATAAATAGGTTAAATGATTTTGCTGTTGCAGACTTGCTAATAAATTTAATACTTGCGCTCGAATGGAGACATCTAAGGCGGATATTGGCTCATCTGCAATGATAAACTCAGGCTCCATCACTAATGCACGAGCAATACCGATACGTTGGCGTTGTCCTCCTGAAAACTCATGTGGAAAGCGGCTTGAGAACTCTGGCAGTAACCCTACATTCAATAATGCATCGCGCACTTTTTGCTGCCGTTCTGCCTCATCTTTATATTTTTTTGAAGGATATAACCCCTCTGAAACAATATAATCTACCTTTGCTCGTTCATTCAGAGATGCCATGGGGTCCTGGAAAATCATTTGGATTTTTTGCGTAATTTCTCTATCCCATTCTTTAGGGATTTTTCCTTGAATACTTTTGCCATGATACAAAATCTGTCCCTCTGTCACCTCATTGATGCGCATAATTGCCCGACCAATAGTTGTTTTCCCTGAGCCTGATTCACCTACAATGCCAAAGGTTTCACCTTTAAAAATTTGAAAGCTGACATCATCAATGGCTGTAAATTTATTTTTCCCTTTACCAAAAACAACTTTCAAATTTTTTACCTCTACTAGCACTTCTTTCTCAATCATTAGCATACTGCCTCCCCTCTGCAAAAAATGCTTGTAAGGCTGCAGGGGGCTCTACCTTTGGGGCCAATGGGTCCAACAACCATGTTCGCGCATAATGAGTGTCACTGATCTGGAAAAAAGGAGGCCGCTCCAGAAAGTCAATTTTTAAGGCATATGGATTGCGTGGCGCAAAGGCATCACCTTTTATTTCTTGAAAAAGGTTGGGGGGCGTGCCCTTAATGGAATACAATTGTTCCCCCTTGGAGCCAAGCTGAGGTAAGGAGGAAATGAGCGCCCATGTATATGGATGCCTGCTATGAAAGAAAATTTCATGGGTCTCCCCAACCTCAATGACATCGCCCGCATACATCACCGCAATACGGTCAGCAACCTTCGCCACAACCCCTAAATCATGTGTAATATAGACGATTGTTAAGCCATACTTTTGCTGAAGATTCTTTAAGAGCTGTAAAATTTGTGCCTGAATGGTTACATCTAAAGCCGTCGTAGGCTCATCACATATTAAAATATTGGGCTTACAGGCAATCGCGATGGCAATAACAATACGTTGGCGCATCCCTCCAGAAAATTCGTGCGGATATTGCTTGTAGCGTTTTTTTACATCATTGATTCCTACATCCGTAAGAAGTTTTAATGTTTCCTCATACGCTTCCTTGCCCCTTAAGCCTTGATGGAGGACGACACATTCCTCAATTTGTTTGCCAATAGTTTTGAGCGGATTCAACGATGTCATCGGGTCCTGTGTGACCATCGCAATTTCCTTTCCTCGAATACGTAGCCATTCTTGCTCTGTCGTAAACTGGCCTAAATCCTGTGCATTGTAAATGATTCTTCCCTGCTTAATGCTGCCGTTTTTGTCAAGCAAGCCCATAATAGATTTCATTAGCACGGACTTTCCTGACCCTGACTCCCCCACGATAGCTAAGCTTTCTCCCTTGTAAAGATCGAGGGAAATATCCCGAATAGCTGTTAATACACGACCACGTAATGTAAACTGAATCACTAAATTTTGGATAACTAAAATGCGCGATTTTTTCGAGGTCACTTGCTTCATCTCCTTACACATGGTTTTTTGGATCTGCTGCATCTGCAAAGGAATTACCAATAATATAAAATGCGATAGTAATGACACTTAACACAATACTCGGGAAAATAAGCTGATAGCGTAAATCTGGTGACATCATAAGTACGCGCCCTTCATTGATTAAATTTCCTAAGGAAGGCTCACTAATTGGTAGCCCCAGCCCAATATACGTTAAAAATACTTCGGCCCCTATCGCAAAGGGAATTGCTAGACTCATGCGTAACATAATGACAGAAATTAAATAGGGTAATAGATTTTTAAGGATAATCCGATAATCCGGTGTGCCTAAACATTTAGAGGCAAGGTTGTATTCGCGATCTCGTAAAATCACAATTTGATTGCGAATAAATCTAGCCATTTCCACCCACCCCGTTATACACATGGCGATAATGATAGTCGAAATACTTGGCCGTAATATATAAGACATTAAAATAAGGACAATCGTTGTAGGTATATTATCCACAACATTATAAAGCTGTGTAATTGGTGCTTCTAATTTCCTTGAAAAGCCCCACAGCGTACCGATTGTAATCCCCACTACTGCCTCCACTAAAGCCACAACACAGCCGATAAAGAGGGATGTCCGTGTGCCCGCCCAAATACGTGACCATAAATCCTGTCCTATGGAATTTGTGCCGAACCAAAATTCTGCATTCGGGGCTATATTACGTGCCTGCATCCCTGTTTGCTCATCTAGGTATATTTCAGTCGGTGATTTTTGCGCTGGTAAATAGGGCTGGAGAATGGTAAAGCCGACAATAATGAGCACACCGACTAATAAAAAGACAGCCAGTCGATTTTTCAAAAAGGATTGCCATGTAGAGCGCCAATAAGAGTAATTTGAATAACCAGTTTCCTCTGCTTGACGTGCATCGACTTCCGCAAAGTCAAACAAGGTTTCACGGGATTTATTCGAAATATTATTGATTTCATTTGAATACATGCCCATTAACGCACTCCCCCTCCCTTGCCTAATTTAATGCGTGGATCAACAAGGGCCATGGCAATATCCCCTAATATAAGGCCAATAATGCCAAGAGAAGAGAATACTAGCACTAAACCTTGCACAATCGTATTGTCCTGTCGCTGAATGGCATCCACGAGTAAGCCTCCCATTCCTGGAATGGAATAAAGCGATTCGATATAAATAGAGCCTGTAATTGTAAACAATATCGTGGCAGGTAAATATTGTGCCATCGGAATAAAGGCATTACGTAACACATGCTTAAACATTAATGTACGCTCCTTTACACCCTTCGCCCTCGCTAGCTTAATATAGTCCTTGTTCAGTTCATCCACCATGTAGCGTCGCATCCACATCGCATAGGAGGCTGTTGGTGCTAGTGCCATTGATGTTAGTGGAAGTATCCATGTAATCGGTCTGTACTCATCAAACAACATCGGTAACTGGAAAAGTTCTGTAATATACATTTGAATAACCAAGTAATACACGGCTGCTGGGACAGCAACGACAAAAACGATATAGCCTGTCCCAAGCCGATCCAGCCAACGCCCCTTGCGATAGGCCATTAATATCCCTAATGGCACCCCAATCAGTAGCGATAAAGCCACTGCGCCTAAGCCAAAGAGCAGAGAATACGAAATTTTATCACCAATAATCGTAACGACTGGGACATCCGTGCGATAAGTGACCGATTTTCCTAAATCCCCTTGCAACAAATTCTTATAAAAGTTCCCTAGCTGAACTAGCAATGGATCACGCAAGCCAAGATTTGTTAAGTAAACTTCTTGCTGTGCGGGTGACATTTTATCCGCTGCCGCTCCTAAATACCCTTCCTCTGGCATTAACCGTAATAAAGAAAAGACAATGGTGATGATAATAAAAAGGGTTAATACGGATTGTAAGAGTCGTTTTCCTATATACTGCAACATCGCGCCATCCTCCTTTGTCCAAAAGACTAAAGGAGATGCCGACTATACGCTTCGGTATCTCCTTGTTCATCTACAAAAAACATCTACTTTTCAGCATTGGCTAAAGCTTCAGCACGTTCTTGCTCCCACTGTGCAAGGGCTTTCTTAAATTCTTCATTGCTCATTGGTTTTTCCAGCACTTTTTGTCCTTTAAATTTCTCCGCTGTTACACCAAATGGTGAGTACTGAGCCTCAAACGGATTTAATTTGGAAGCCACATAGCCACTACCACCTACTGAGTATGGAATGACAAAAGCTTCTTCAATTAAAAAGGCCTCTGCCTTGGCAAATAGCTCATAACGTTTGGCTGTATCAATCGTTTCTTTCGCCTGATCCACGAGATTTTGATAAGTCGTTTTGCCATTAGCCTCTTTATAACCTTCTGCTAATTCAGGTTTATTGTAAGTACCATCAACTGTGAATGGATCTGTATACGTAGATGGATCTGCATAATCAGGGCCCCAGTTTGCTTCTAACAGCGCAAACTTACCTGGACGACGCACCTCTGATAAGAAGCCTGTCGATGGACCAGCCTCTACGATAATGTCGATATAATCTGTCCCTAGTAATTTTTCCATTTGCTGCTCGACTACTTGAGAACGATTCGCCCAATCTGGAATTCCAGCATTATAAGGCATTAATACTTTGACAGGGAAAGTCGCTTTACCCGCCAAGGCTGTTTTCGCTTTTTCTTTGTACTCAAGTGCAAGCTCCTTGTTGAAGGAATCCTCATTGGAAATCGCCGTTAGTGGCGCTAACTGTGTATAATCCACCCCTTCAACATCAACAAAATTCTTCGGCGTAATGGTATTGCTTAGCAAATCTGCCGGATTATAAGGCTCAACTGTTAACATGGCAGACACACGATCAAGGGCATGGAATAATGATTTTCGGAATTCTTTATTGTTGACTGCGACCTTCCAGTTATCTGGTTCATATTGTGCGTCAAATTGTGGATTAAAGTTGAGAGCATAGAAGTAGGTATAGAAGTTATTTTGTGTTTGACGAACCTGTGATTTTTTCTTATCGTCTTTAAACCATTCGTCAATAATTGAAGTTGGTATACTTGCTGAATCGATTTCTCCACGTAAAAATAGCTCTGGCGCTACCGTTGCCGCTTCTTTATTGTATTTATAGCGGATGCGGTCAATTAATACGTTGTCTTTATCCCAATACGTCTCATTTTTAACAAGGACCCGCTCATTTTGCGGCTCAAATTTATCTAAAATATAGGCGCCGTTATAAAGGAAGTTTTCACGCGTTGTACCAAAATCCTCCCCTTTTTCCGCAATGAATTGGCCATTTACCGGGAAGAAACAAACATAGTTCAACATAGAAAGGAAATAAGGTGTTGGTGCCTCTAAAGTATATTCTACTGTATGTTCATCTAGCGCCTTTATGCCAACTTCCTTAAAGTCAGTCATCTCACCGTTATAGAATGCTTCCCCATTTTTTACTACTGTCGCAATCCACGCAGTTGATGATTCATTTTTCGCATCCAGGACATAGTGTAAGCCATCCACAAAATCCTGCGCTACGACATCTGCATATTCCTTGCCCTCATGTGTAACCCATTTAGCATCATCTCGCAATTTGAACGTCCACACGGTAGCATCCTCATTTGCAGACCACTCTTTGGCTAGCCCTGGCTGGACAACCCCGTATTGATCATATTCAATGAGCCCATCCACCATATTCGCTGCCACCGCAAACTCATTTGTTTCAGACGTCTTTAAATAATTTAACGTTTTAATTTCCCCTGAATACACAACACGATATTCCGATGCTTTCTCACTCGATGATTCGTCATTACAAGCTACACAAAACAATACAACCAGACATATCAACAACAACCAATACTTCCTCACAAGCATCCCCCTAGTCATCTTTTTATAATGAAAATCCTATTGCCAGGACGGATTGTACCTTTCAATAGGATCATTCAAACATAAAGCTAGGTCCCTCTTAATTGACCCTCTATCGATGAAACAGCCAACGACACCATGTCGTTTGCCTCGGCTTGATTTGAGATATATGACACAATGGCAACAGCGTGTCCTACATGGATAAATTTTCGAGCAGCTCCTACCATTGAATGGAATGGATCAGGTTTGACATACGTTCGAGCCGGTTTCTTGCTTTTGTGAGCGAGGTCTTCGCTCGGTGGAGCGCTTCTCACACTGATTGGAGCGGGGTCTTCGCTTGAGTGAGCGCTTCTCTCACTTCTATGAGCGGAGTCATCACCTGGATGAGCGCTTCTCTCACTTTTTTGAGCGGAGTCATCACCTGGATGAGCGCTTCTCACCTTGCTATGAGCGGAGTCATCACCAAGATGAGCGCTTCTCTCACTTTTATGAGCGGAGTCATCACCTGGATGAGCGCTTCTCACCTTGCTATGAGCGGAGTCATCACCAAGATGAGCGCTTCTCTCACTTTTATGAGCGGGGTCATCACCTGGATGAGCGCTTCTCTCACTTTTATGAGCGGAGTCATCATCAAGATGAGCGCTTCTCACCTTGCTATGAGCGGAGTCCTCACCTGGATGAGCGCTTCTCACCTTGCTATGAGCGGAGTCATCACCAGATGGAGCGCTTCTCTCACTTTTATGAGCGAATTCTTCGATAGGTAGCCCCACTATCGAGCGAACCCACTCACTCCTTCATCAACTCAAAGAAAAACTCTCTTCACGTTAAAAATTGCAATAGTCGTAGAACCTCATAGTAATCGTCGGTTATAAACTTCACCGTATTATGTGGCTTGAATGTGGCATTTGGATAGAAAGAATTGCGGTAGGCTCTTGTATGATCACGGTAAATAATGTCTACCACGAAGCGATCTGGCAACTTCACCTGCAAAGCAGTACGGGGCACCTTCATTGAAGATTCTACCAGTCTTTTCGTTTCCCTAATGGTTAGCTGTGGGCTGACACTAATCGTTGCATTTCCTACGCCTTCTTTTGTCGCAAACGTTACAATGTGGTCATTTAACGCCTGTATTTCTTCTGTGAGCCCCACGTCACCGCTAACGAAGGATACTGGAACACCGTGCAAGGCTGCTGCGTACGTATTGATTAAAAATTCACTTGCATATTCACCATTAATTTTGACATCGGCATATGTGCAAAGCGTATGGGCTAAGGGATTACGTTCACTTCCTCCTTTACTATGGTAGCCAATAAAAATAGCACGATCGAAGCTTTGATCAAGACCTGCTACCATGCACATAGGATCGTATGTCCAGCCACGGATGACTTTACAATTGATTGGCAAATTGGAAATATCCAGATTTCGAGCTGAATCATGTGCATCTTTTAATAAAATTTCTGTGGCCCCTCCTGCGATCGCACCTTCAATTGCTGCTTCTACCTCTCGCGTCATTTGTCTTTGGAAAAATTGATAATCTGGCGCATTTAACTCAGTTTCACTCCATGAGGTTGTGCCAGTAATGCCTTCAATATCTGCGCTAATATATACTTTCATAGAAATCGAAACTCCTTTACAGTATGATTTTGAATTGTTGCGTGTACTGCTCCGTAATAGGCTACTTGCGCTTGAACACGTCTGGCCCATGCCACATTGTGATAATCATAATGCCACCATTCCTCTGCATAATTGGTAAACCCTGCAAGCGTCATACAGTTATACAGTAAGCGCCGATGCCGACAGGCCAGAGGATTTTCTGCTGTATGCTGTTCAAAATACCGTGTAGCTGATTTTTCATTCATTTCATCAAAAGCTGTTCCAAGATCCAAAGCTTTCCCAGTTACATCAGCAAGCGTTACATCAATGGCACCTCCTGTTAAATGAGGTGCTAGATGAGCAGACTGTTCACTTGGAAAGGCTACATACCTTTTTGTTGCTTGCATGATCTCTTGAGAAGTCGCCTGCGGCATTTGTTGAGCTAATTGCCTCGAAAAATGACTAAACAAATAGTGTTGCACCTGAAAAGGACGATAGCCATCATAGAGTACTAGACTATATTCCTGTGGTAATAATGTTAACGCCTGCTGCAAACGCTCAAAAACCCCTTTACGTACATAAATTGTTCGTAAACTATCAGGGATTTGTTGCTGATAATAGATAGGCTCAATGAATAATCTCGGATGGGCAGCAGGGATCTGAATAAGCGGCTCATTGCTTTCACATACAGACGGCGTATTAGGATGGTTCCTTTCCATTACAGCTGCTATTGGTTGAAATAGTTTGACGATCCTGGAACACCACCCTTAGAATTTTTGGATAATTCAGTTTTTTAAAATGAATATTATCACAACTCTCTAGCATTGACTAGATAAAAAAAGAATAATTACAAAATAATGGTCATTCTCTGATAATGACACATATTCCAGCAGCATACCGTCGAAAAACCTCTATTTAAGGATTTTATTCAATGTATGGCTCACTCATGCTAAAAAAATGACGAATCCTCTGTTAGTGCACAAAAAAAGCTATTGAAACATGGTCTATGTTTTAATAGCTTTTTGAAATGAGTATGCTTCTACCGTATGTCCATTACGACCAACCGTTGTCTGTGCCTGTGAAAGTGAGTTCAAAATGGCTTCCTCTGTTGCTTCAGCAGCAGCAGCAAATAATTGATTCATGATAGGATGGTCCTCACGTAGCTGTGCTCTTGTTTCCACTAGCTGGTCAGTGCTATGAGGAATACGATGGGCAGTTGTAAAGCCAATGACAATATCGCCACTACCATGCGAAAAATGACTGCCTGTCCGTCCTAGACCGATGCCACAACGTTTAATGACGCGGGTCAATTGTCGGCTACTTAGTGGAGCATCTGTCGCAAGGACAATAATAATGGAGCCATCTGTTGGTGATAAGGTCGATTTGCTTTGAGTAAGTGAAGCTACATAATGCTCGGCTAAAAAGTCTGTACTTTGTCCAAAATTACTAAGAACTAAGCAGCCAACTGTATAGCTAACATCAGGTTGTTCAATTTTAACAAGACGAGAAGATGAACCAATCCCTCCTTTATAGCCGAAACACATCATGCCTTTTCCTGCACCAATGGCTCCCTCCTGTGCGGTATCGTTGGAGGCTTGATGAATCGCTTTGATGGCATGCTCTGGTGTCACAGCACAGGCTCTGATGGAGTTTAAATAACTATCATTACATTCGCCTACAACGAGATTAATGGTTCCCGTTGTGAGGCCAATGTCTTCATTCATGTCTAGCATATAACGCATCGTGCCTTGCGTAACTGCTGGCACACCGAAAGTATTGGTTAGCATAATGGGTGACTCAATAACCCCTAGTTCATTGACCTGTACAAGCCCTGTCGTTTTTCCAAAGCCATTCAGCACATAACTTGCAGCCGTCACCTTGTCCTGAAATACATTGCCGCTATGCGGTAAAATGGCTGTGACGCCCGTGCACGCATAGCCTCCATGCTGATCTAATGGCTCATCCAGTGTGACATGACCCACTCGGACTCCAGCTACGTCGGTAATACAGTTTTTTTTGCCGACTGGTAAGGTGCCAATTTTAATGCCTAATTGTCTTACTTTCCCCTGCATAATTTGCTCCCTCCTGAATAGCCATCGCTACAGCAGTCTGTGCATGGATGGCTGTTGTATCAAATACTGGAATCGTAACATTCTCCTGTTGAATCAGCAGACCAATCTCTGTACAGCCTAAAATGACCCCTTCTACACCAGCTTTCACAAGCTCGGCGATAACGTGGACATAGTATGACTTAGAGGCTGGCACAATATTGCCTAAGCATAGTTCTTCATAAATAATACGATTTACTTCTATTCGCTCATGTTCGTTTGGCACAATGACTTCAATACCAAAGTCCTCTATTCTTGCTTTATAAAAAGCTTGCTCCATTGTATATTTCGTGCCAAGAAGGGCAATTTTCTGTAGGCCTGCTTCTTTAATTTGCCGAGCTGTTGCATCCGCAATATGTAAAATAGGAATGGTGATAGATGCATCAATAATATCAATGACCTTATGCATCGTATTCGTACAAATAACGATAAAATCTGCACCTGCTCGCTCAAGTGATTGTGCTGCTTGAGCAAGGACCTCGCCCGCCTTGTCCCACTCTCCTCTAGCCTGAAAATGCTCAATTTGCTGGAAATCAACACTATATAGGATACATTTCGCAGAGTGTAAGCCTCCGAGCTGTTGTTTGATTTGTTCATTGATAAGTCTGTAATATTGTGCAGACGATTCCCAGCTCATGCCACCAATTAAGCCGATTGTTTTCATCAAAATCACTCTCCTTTTTTCTATTATTATACGCGGAACATGCGCAGAAATAAGAGAATTTTCCAAATACCTATAATTTTCTATAAAATAATTATTGTAGTTTACTATGAAACAATAATTAAAAATACAATTTCTAACTTACTATTTTGAAATCGCAAAATTTTAATATAATTCTTTATTTTAGAAAAGTTGATTTTTTATAAAAAAACAGTGTAGACTTAAACGTATTGTATGAAAGGAGGACAACTTATGGAATGGATTTCATCTATTGTAGATAGCGGAAATAATATTTTATGGACATATATCCTGATTATTTTACTTTTAGCAGCAGGATTATATTTTTCAATTGGTACAAAGTTTGTACAAATTCGTCTTTTTCCTGAAATGTTTCGTCTGATTGTTGAAAAAAGAGATGGCGAATCGGGTGTGTCACCGTTTCAAGCCTTTACGATTAGTGCCGCTTCACGTGTTGGCACTGGGAATATCACAGGTGTTGCCTTAGCCATTGGTGTCGGGGGCCCTGGTGCTGTATTTTGGATGTGGATTATCGCTATTTTAGGGATGGCAACCGCCTTCATCGAAAGTACTTTAGCGCAGGTGTACAAAGTCAAGGATGGCGATACGTTCCGAGGTGGACCTGCCTACTATATGGAGAAGGCATTAGGTCAAAGAAAGCTAGGTATTATCTTTAGTATTCTATTAACATTAAGCTTTGGATTTATTTTTAACGCTGTACAATCGAATACTATCGCAACTTCAGTTGGAGATGCATTTGACATAAGTCCAAAGGCCATCGGGGTTATGCTAGTAGTGTTAACAGCATTAATTATTTTTGGTGGTGTACATAGAATTGTAAAAGTAACACAAATTCTTGTACCTGTCATGGCGATCTTTTATTTACTTGTAGCCCTTTTTGTTGTGGTGACAAATTTATCTGAAATACCGAATGTATTCAAACTAATTTTCACGCACGCATTTGGTCTTCAAGAAGCGGCTGGTGGAGCAATCGGTGCGGCTATCATGCAAGGGGTACGTCGTGGTTTATTTTCCAATGAAGCTGGTATGGGTAGTGTGCCTAATGCAGCAGCTACTGCCAATACCTCACATCCCGCGAAGCAAGGGCTTGTACAAAGCTTAGGTGTCTTTTTTGATACGATTATGATTTGTACGGCGACAGCCTTTATCATTATTTTAGCTGGTTTATATGATACAGGTGAAAGCAACGGCATTATTTTGACGCAAGATTCTTTAGCTGTGCATGTTGGGGGCTGGGCTCCATATTTCATTGCCATTTCCATCATCTTCTTTGCTTTTAGCTCGATTATCGGTAACTATTATTATGGTGAATCCAATATTGAATTTATGAATGCCCATAAAGGTTGGATGTTTAGCTATCGTATTTTAGTGTTAGTTATGGTAATGTTTGGCTCGTTAGCACAGGTACAGCTTGTGTGGAACTTAGCTGACCTATTTATGGGTCTCATGGCTCTCATCAATATTGCTATTATTATGCTTCTTGGAAAAATTGCCTTCCTTGTATTAGACGACTTTACCCTACAACGTAAAGCTGGTAAAAACCCTGTCTTTTATGCAAAATCGATTCCAACGTTAAAAAATACAGATTGTTGGGAAGAAGATCGATAAAACAACGAACGCCACTCCTAAATAAACAGGAGTGGCGTTTTGCTTTAATATTTAAACTGACTAATGAGTTGCTTTAATTCATCTGCCATATGTGCTAGTGCTTGAGCAGAGGCATTAATTTCTTCCATTGAAGCTAATTGTTCCTCTGTCGATGCCGCTACATCCTCTGACGCAGCTGCATTACCTTTTGCTGAGAATGCCAGATCTTCCGTCACTGCTGCAACCTCTTGAACACCTGCAGACATTTGCTCTGAGGCTGAGGATACTTCCTCCATTTTAGGCGTAATTTCATTCATACTTGCCATAATAACTTGGAATTTTGTAATAGCTTCATCTGAAATATGCAATCCACTTTGCACATCCTCCGTCACCTTCGCCATAATGGTAACAGATTGCTCTGTTTCTTGTTGAATTCCTCGAATCAGCTCAAAAATTTGCTTTGCCGATTCCTGTGACTGCTCGGCTAGCTTGCGCACTTCATCTGCCACAACCGCAAAGCCTTTTCCATGTTCACCCGCTCGTGCTGCCTCTATTGCTGCGTTTAGTGCCAGTAAATTAGTTTGATCTGCGATGCTTGTAATGACATCTAAAATAGATGTAATTTGCTGTGATCGTTCATGTAAAGTTTGGATTTTCGCATTGGAATCCGCTACGGATAAATGGATGGACTGCATTTGATCCTTTGTATTTTGAACGGCTTGTCCACCCTCATCTGCTTGCAATGTTGCATGCTGTGAAAGATCGGTTACAGCAGAGGAGATTTCCGCTATGTGAAGAATAGCTGTTGAAAGCTCATGCAGTGACTCTGCATTTTTATTGGCGCTAATCGTTTGAGAATCAGCACTTGTTGCGACATCCTGAATCGAAATCGCTACTTTTTCAGTCGCAATGCTTGTCTGATTCGCATTGGCTGTTAGCTCTTCTGCTGACGAAGCGACTTCCTCTGCGTTTTGTTCAATCTTTTGAATTAGTGTCCGTAAGCTTTCTTGCATGTCATTAAAGGCCTGCCCTAATTGACCAATCTCATCATTTGAAGAAACCGTCACCGTCTCTGTGAGATCACCTTTACTAATTGTAACGGCGCTGTCCTTTAATGCTTTAATTGGTTTAATAATGGCCTTCATTACAAAATAAAAGACGATGGAACTAATAATAATAGCTGCCACTAATACAAGAATTGTATGATACAAAATGGAGGAAGCGGACTCATCAATTTCTTCAGCAAAAATTGTTCCGGTAATTTTCCAATTTGTTAATTCATTTGTTGTATAGAACAGGATTCGATCATCACCGTCAAAGACATAGTCATAAGTGCCCGATGAATTTTCGTACATTTTATCAAGGAAGCTTTCTTTCAGCTCTCCGCCTGCTTCTAGGGTCGGATGTGAAATGACTAAGTTATTTTCCCCAAAAATAGAGGAATAGCCATTTCTCCCAATCCGAATCGAATCGGCAACTTTTTGCAGGTCTGTTAGCTTGATATCAATTGCCACAACACCAGAGTGATCCTTAATCTGTTTGGCAACTGTCACCACCATATCGCCGGTTCCTGCATCCTTATAAGGGTTAGTGATTAGGGTTTCTCCTTTAAGAGCTGTTGCCTCTTTATACCAATCTCGATCTAATGGATTGTAGTCCGCATCATTTAATCGAGGCTCCTGTGTAAAGTCACCGTTATTCATGCCAATATAAACACTCAAAACATCTGGATTCAGCTTAGTATATTGCTGTAATTTTGACACAATCGATGCTTGTGCTTGCTCATACTGTTGAGCATCTACTTCACTACTAAAGACGTTAATTTCATCCATTTTTTCGCTAATGGTTTTATCAATAAGCTTATTTAAAATGCCTACACTTTCATTGGCACTAAATAAAATTTCTTCTTTAATGGAATCTTTTGCAGATAAGTAGGATAAACTCCCCACAGATATCACAGGGATAAGTAATACAAGCGCAAATAGCGTATAAAGCTTGCCTTTAAAACTGCTAAATAGTTTCTTCATATATCAGTCTCCTTTTAATTTACACGTGAAAAAATACTCTATTTTTCCACCATCTTTCCCTTTCTTTATCTGCATAACATTTCTCCCCTTACTTTTATCGGACGAAAAAAATTTTTTCAAACAATTTTATGATTTTCCTACTATTCAGTCTTTCCCGAAAAATAAAAATCCCCTATATTCGCCATTATTATGATGACAATATAGGAGTAATTTCGCTTATTCTAGTAAATAAATAGCCTGCTGAACATCAGCAATTGACAATGTATCCTGTAATATTAACTTTTCATTTATACTAATAATGGAGGTGAAGAGACTTTGAGTAAACCAGAGTTATATGTAAATTTAGTAGTTGGACCAGATTGTGATTTCGAATCCATGGCCATTAGAGCGGCACTTGAATCATTTGGCGCCAGGGTCACACTGCATTTGATTGGAAGACCCAATGATTTGATTGATGTCTTATCTGGAGAGGACCTTTATGGCAGAATGGACTATCTTATTTTAAATTTCCACGGCAATGAAGGGCGCTTTTGTTTACCCGAGTTAGGCGAAGAAGTGTATGAGAACGATGAACCTCAAGATCTATACTTTGGACCAAGGCATATTGAGTCCTATTGCCGGCTACAAAATGTCAAAGTTCTAGCAACAGGCTGTACATTAGGTTGGCAGCAGCTAGCAACAGCCTTTTTAGCGAGTGGCTGTCAATCCTATTTAGCACCTGATGATTATATTGACGGCAATGCGAATCTTATGTTTGTTATTCGTTATTTTTATGAAATCATCACTAATCAAAAAAGTCAGCAGGAGGCGTTTGACCTTGCGCAAGCCATTGACTCTGAAACAGCCATGTACAAGCTTTATGTAGCAAATTAAAGGATCGTAGCAACAGATGATTGCTACGATCTTGTGTATTTATGATTGGTTTCTTTCTAGCATGGCCTCTGTAAAAGCTTGAGACTCCCCTTTTGCTATACTTAATGTTTGCCATTCAGAGCCCTTTACTTGTTTCGCAATATAAATAATTTGACCAACATGCTGTGCATAATGAGCCATTTGTCTCTCAATGGCATCGATCACAGCTAGCTGCTCTCCTCTAATGGTAACATGCCTCTCCAAATCAGATTCGCTTAAACTCGCCAAAGTATCTAAAAAGACTTGCCAGCCCTTTTCCCAAACTGCGATAATAGATTCTTTTGTATGAAGACTATCCATAAACTCATCATCCCGATTTCTTGTAGCCTTCTCACCATCTGTCGTTAAAAAATTCGTCCAACGTGAAATCATATTGCCACTAACATGCTTCACAATGACAGCTATATTATTAGATTCTTCATTATACGCCCAGTGCAGCTGTTCCTCTTCTAATTGGGCAAGAGCCTTATCCCCTAACTCTTTCACATTTTGGAATCTCTTTTGAACAACCTGTAAATAGGTTTGCGCAATCGTTGTCATTGACCCCCATCCCTTCTTTTCTATCATTTTACAATAGGATGAGCTAATTGCCAGAAATAAATTTTCTTACGATGGCTACCATTTTTTCTTGGACTTCTTCTTGATCACCATTTATTCGATAACCAATATGATAAACATATCCGTTATCATACGTATAAAATTCATTAGCACTGGTTGTAGTCATTCGAAAGACTCGCTTATCTGCCTCATCATAATCATAGTATATATATGCAAAACCTCGGTCTGGAGTCATCTCTCGATAATACAAAGGGTTCAAAAAATTAAAGCCTACATTCTTGAGGTTACTCCCCTCAATGTTCTCAATATTTTCTGTAAGTTTACGGTTAGCTAATGGGTTACGCTCTACGTTCGTAATTGTAAAATGAATATACTGCAAATCTACACCTGCAAGAGATTTTTCTTTAAAGCTAAATTGAAATTGCGTTTGTAGGCTACCATCTTTCATATCTGAAGTTACCGCATAGACCTCCTGAATATTTGCTTGAAACGGCAGATCTTTAGGCTCAATTAGATGGACTGCATCCCCCATTGTAGATGCTACTTCTTGCATAGCCCCGAAACCTTGAAGCGGAGCATAATACTTGATATTTTCACGGTGATTGAGTGAATCGGCAATTTGAAAATACTGACTGTATGTTGTAGCAGTTCCATCTACCTCTGTCTGAAATAATTCAGTGAATGTAGGTACTTCCCCTTCATCCGTTACCTCAGTCGCCAATTGATTCATTGGTTGTGTTGCTTGCCACGCAATAAATAGTAAGAGCGAACAAGTGATCAACATTGTGACTGCACGATATGTCCACTTTGTCTTGGATGGATGTGTTTGCTGTTGGATTTGTTGTCGAACGTTTTGAATGATCGCCTCTTTATGAGCTGTGACATCCTTCAAAATATGCATTGTATGCTTATCCATGGAAAAGTACCTCCCATTCGATATTTTGTAAATCTACTTTTAAAAGCTCTTTCCCTTTTTTTAAACGTGATTTCACCGTACCTTCAGGAATCTCAAGTAATTCAGCAATTTCTTTAATTGTCATTTCCTCTAAGTAATAATAGACAATCGCTTCTCGTGGCTTAATGGGTAACCGTAAAATTGCTTCATCTAATAAATCTTGTTCATCCTGAAGAATAAGTGTATCCTGTAAGCCCGACTTTTGTTTGGTAAAAAATTTATGCTGAAATGTAATTTTTCGATATGCCCAGCTTTTTAAGTAATCCTTACATTTATTAATCGTCATGCGTGCCAAGTAAGCCTTCATTTCTCCTCGTTCTTCATAATGTTTTTGATGGTAGAATTTAATAAAAACATCCTGCACAATATCCTCGGCTAGTTGTAAATCCTTTGTATAGTAATAAGGAATTCGAAATAATTGCTCCGTATGTATAGCCATTAGTTGCTCTAATTTTTCGTTATTAGACATGCTTGTCCCTCCTTCTACACTATAAACGATGCTCAACTAGAAAAAGATTATTTTTCCAGAACAAAAAAACCGTCTCTTAAGTCCGAGACGGTTTATTGCTTTTTATAAATTTTCATCAATATATGTTTCGATATCAGAAGCTATCGTATCAATTGGGACATCTTCAATATTTTCAGCATAGCCATTATACATTTTGACGATAACACCATCTTTATCGACTAAGAAAAATTGATTACCATGTATGACTTGATCACTGTTAGGGTCGTTTTTCACTAAAATTTTGGTATTTTTCACAGCAAATTGTTCAATATATTTTTGTGAATATCCTGTTAGAAGGTTCCATTTTGATTCATCTGGTACATTGTATTTACTAAGATAATCGGCTAACACCTCTGGTTTATCCACATCTGGATCTACTGAAAAGGCAACAATATGATAATCCTCTACTCCTTTTTTCTGGAGCTTTTCTTGCACTTGTGCCATATTCAATGACATGGGCGGACAAATCGACACACAGTTCGTAAATATATACATGCCGATCCAAGGCTTGCCTTTCAAACTTTCTAGTGAAATCGTTTCACCACGTTGATTTACATGTTCAAATTCGGGTATTTCCAGGCTATAATCTGCTTTAAATTTTGAATTTCCACATGCTCCTAGCACGGATGCACAAGTCAGCAGTAGAACTAGCCCTAGTAATTTACGTTTCATGGTCAACACTCTCCCTAACCTTACACTATCCTCATCCTAACGTAGGTTGTAAGCGTTGACAAGAACTACTAAGTGACAGCTTTCGTACATCTTTGTGAAATGGATTTCATTTTAACGAAACGAGTGCAGCATGAATCGCATCCAGCTTTACTTCGACGCGGTGCAACAAATAAAATGACACTAAAATCGGAAAACCGATATCGGATATCATGTTTAACCACTGTTCCATTAGGTCTCCTCTCCTCTCTCCTACGGTAAAAAATGGCCTTTGCAGTTCCAATTGCAAAGGCCATCGATGAATTATTCTGTTGCTACATCAAATTCCGTTACTTGACGATCTACAAGGCGTGCCCCCTTAATGGCAGACAAAGCCCCTACCTGTCCGGCAAATACATTTTTCGCCACAATCGTTTCCATTGCCTGCTGAATTTCAGCCACTGAGACATTGGGCTTTGGAGCATCAATCGTTAGTGTTGTCGTTTTACCATCCACTGTTGCAAATTGTAACTCTAATACTTGTGCCATGCTGTAATCCCCCCTTAAGATATATCGCTTGTTTCTTGCTTTGCAATGCTAGACAAAGTCTGTGATGAAAGACTTGCAATAGCATGCGCCACAGCTAGTAAATCATCCGCACTATGTGTGTTGTTAAGATTACGATACGATTTTGTTGTGAATTTCGGTTCATTTTGCTCATCATAGCCATCTTCATACCTGAGACGCAGAGTTGCACTAATAAAGTTAACGTTTGCCATCTAACGTCACCTCCCTTCTTGCACACTATATAAAGATGAATTGCTAAAAAAGGGACATTATAGGATGAATTTTTTTTCAGAAGCTCTTATAATAGAGTGAGAGAAGGCAAAGAGGTGAACGATTTGTTACAAGGTTGGTTTTTATGGTTTATTTTATTTTGGGTTGTCGTCCTCATTTCATTGATGGCTATTGGCGGATTCTTTATGTTCCGTAAATTCTTAAAAGCATTACCTAAGCAGGATGGAAAATCTGACTTAGATTGGCAGGAATATTATTTAGATAAAACAATTCACTTATGGGGACAAGCTGAAAAGGACTTACTCTATGAGCTAGTAAGTCCAGTACCTGAGCTCTTTAGACAAGTAGCAAAGGAAAAAATCGCAGGCAAAATCGGTGAGCTCGCTTTAGAGGAAAAAGCAGCTGCCATTAACAATGACCTCATTATTCGTGGCTATATCCAAGCAACACCCAAGCGCGATCACAAATTTTTACGCAAAAAATTAGAACAAATGCAAATTGACATCGCCCCATACGAACACTTATTTGAATGATTATGAAAACGCTGCACATCCATTTTGTGCAGCGTTTCCTTTTGTTATGGCATGCTTGCTGGCTATCGAGTTGTATCCTTCCTTCTGAGGGTTTTATCCGCTACTTTTGCTGTTCTATCCATCACTTTAGCGATTCTATCCATCACTTTCGCTGTTCTATCCACGCTTCTTGGCTCTATCCTTCACTTTGCGGGTTTTATCCGCTACTTTTGCTGTTTTATCCATCACTTTTGCTGTTATATCCTCCACTTTTGCGATTCTATCCCCTTCTCTTGGCGCTATCCTTCTCTTTGCAGGTTTTATACGCTACTTTTGCTGTTTTATCCATCACTTTTGCTGTTTTATCCATCACTTTTGCTGTTTTATCCTCCACTTTTGCGATTCTATCCCCTTCTCTTGGCGCTATCCTTCTCTTTGCAGGTTTTATCCGCTACTTTTGCTGTTTTATCCACTACTTTCTCACTTCTATCCGTCACTTTCCCGTTGCTATCCACCACATTTGGAGTTCTAACCACCACCTTCGCCTTACTATCCCACGCTTCAATCCACCCCATAAGAATGCGATCCAACACCTCTTCACGCTTATGAGCATAAAAAAACTACACTAGCTTCTGCACTAGTGTAGTTGTGGAATTGTTTTTTTGACTCTTTTAAACTGGATGAGCATAGCAATTCGCCAAGGTAATAGCATGGCAAAGGCTAGTATCCAGAACATTCCTGCTAATTCACCGACATCGATGGAGCTACTTAATATCATTTTCGCAACAACTCGGAAAACTAACAAGCCGATTAAGATGAAAACGAATGCTTTTGACCGTTTTAAATAAATATCTCGACCTTTGACTTCAAATTTTGAAGTAGCGATTAAAATCGTCGAGAACACCATTCCGACAGCAGCTGCCTCTAAAATTTGCATCGGTGGTACGCGGAATTGTTCGAATAGAAACATCAGTGCACCCGAAGACATCGCTATTGGTGGAATAATAATTTTCTTCTCATTTGTCGGCTTTTTGGAAGCTCTCATTCGAATGACCATGACAAAGCTTCCCATAAGAATGGCCATGATGGTCGACCCTATAACATAATAGTGAGAAGGGATACTGCTCAACATAAAAAATCCTCCTCTAATGTCTAATTAGCAATTTTGTCCAAGTAATTGATCAGCTACAGCCTTTAATCGTTCTGGCTCAAAGGGCTTGGTAATAAAATCCTTTGCCCCACTTTCGATCGCTTCTACGATTAACTTTTGCTGGCCTAAAGCTGTCACCATAATAATTTTTGCATGTGGAAATTCTGGAATAATTTTTTTTACTGCTGCAATACCTGTCATAACGGGCATCGTTACATCCATTGTAACTAAGTCTGGTTGTAACTCACGATACATCGCCACAGCTTCTTTACCATTTGCTGCCTTACCGACTACCTCATAACCCCATTCTGTAAACATATTACTGATTGCAACACGCATAAAAAGCGTATCATCCACTACTAAAACTGTCGGCACATGTTCATCTCCCTCTACGTTAAAGTTCGGTATGCTTCTTTAGTTTAACAAATTAAAAGCCTGTAAATCCACCGAAAATTGGCTGTAAAAGGCGTGTAATATACGTTAATCCATCAAAGAATAATAAGATCCCAACGGCAATCATTACATAACCGCCGATTTTCACAATTTTTTGGCTATGAGTACGAATCCATGTCATACGTGAAATGAAGAACGAAAGCACGAAGAATGGAATCGCAAATCCTAAATAATACGCGAACATATAGCTGAAGCCCGCACCTGGGTTTGTACCAGCTAACATGATAATGGACGCTAGGATGGGTCCAGTACAGGGTGTCCAACCTGCCGCAAAGGCAATCCCTATTAAGACGGACCCCAAATAGCCAGATGGTCTATTTTTAAATTGAAACTTACGATCCTTCATTAAAAAGTCTATTTGCAATAATCCTACAATCATTAAACCAAATACTACGATTAAAATAGCCCCAACCTGTCGTAATAATGTTTGATAATTTAGGAAAAATTCTGCCGCTAATGAAGCACTTAGCCCAATAATAATAAAGATAATTGAAAAACCTAGTAAAAAGAATAATGTGTGGAAAATGGCACGTTTTTGTAGCATACCTTTTTCCGATTTTAGCTCATCTAATGTCATACCCGTTATGTACGATAAAAATGCTGGATACAGTGGGAGAGTACATGGTGAAATAAAACTTAAAAACCCTGCACCAAAAGCTAAAAATACGTTAATATCAGATCCCATATTTTATAATCGCTCCTTACAGTTACTGCATCCATCGTACCAAAAAACAGAATAAAATGCGCCCTTCCAGTTTGTGAACGTTTCATGGCAAAAGTATGAGATTTTTGAGAAGTGCCACTTCGCTACTTTTGCATTATGCTCTCCCGTTATTATTCTGTCAACAAATTGCGCCAATATTCTACCCTTTCGTAGCAGCAATCACTCCCCTTATTCCCACAGTCTTGACATTGTCGATTAGTTGGCGTTACTGTTGAAATAGGCTTCTGTATTCGATAGACACTATTGACCAAATGCTATTGTAAGAAATCATTTACAAAGACAAAGATATCAGAAAATCGAATCATCTGATGACCTTATTATAAGTTGATAATATTATTATCCCCCTTTACATTTCGACAAAATCTCTCTTTACATAAGATGTTTATTTGAATCCGTGAGTAAATGACTTATTTTCATGTATAATGATGATAACAAATGAGCATTTGATCGAGAAAATGAGGTGTAGCTCCTTGGAACTAAGAAAAATTAAACCTAAAAAAATTTATGAAGAAGTGTCCGAAATTCTACATGAAAAAATAAGAGCTGGTGTCCTAAAACCAGGTGATCGTCTTGACTCTGTTGAACAGCTCGCAGAACAATTACAAGTTAGCCGATCTGCTGTACGTGAGGCGCTCTCCGCTTTAAAAGCGATGGGATTGATTGAGATTAAACAAGGCTCTGGGACATTTGTTAAAAGTGTGTCATCCAATCAACTTGATTTTCCATTGTCCACTGCGATGTTAACGAATAGACAGGATATTGCTCATTTATTAGAGGTGCGCAAGATTATTGAGGTAGGAGCAGCAGCTAGTGCAGCTATCCATCGTACGGAACAGGATATACAAGCCATGCTACAAATTTTAGAGGATATGAAGCAAGCCAACGGTGATGGCGAGCTTGGTGAAAAAGTAGATTATCAATTTCATGCGGCCATTTCTACTGCCTCTCAAAACCCCCTACTCGTTACCATCCTAGATCAAATTTCTGGCCTTATGATTGAAACAATGAAAGAAACTCGCCGAATTTGGTTGTATTCCAAAAAAACAACGAGCGAACAATTATATGATGAACATATGCAAATTTTCCTCGCGATTAAACAGCAAAATGAGGAGTTGGCCAAACATGCGATGGCTTCTCATTTAAGCAATGTTGAAAAGGTGCTCCTACAGTATTTCGAATTAACGGAATCCAACTCCGAGTAAAACTACCTACCCCTTCACTAGGTAGTTTTATTTTTTCAGAAAATTCTCTGAAAACACTTTTATTCTTTTAACAAATTGTTGTATGATATAACCATCAAAAGTCATCAGATGACCTGTTGTTTAGAAAAGGAGCGATGAAAATGAGAGTATCACTATTTGCCACTTGCCTAGTAGATATGTTTCAAGGAAATGTCGGAAAGGCAGTTGTTGAAGTGTTGGAACGACTCGGCTGTGAAATAGACTTTCCTGAAAATCAAATTTGTTGTGGGCAGCCTGCGTACAATAGCGGCTATGTGAAAGAATCCAAAAGTGCTATAAAAAAAATGATCAATGCTTTTGAGGAAGCTGAATATGTGGTCTCCCCTTCTGGTTCCTGTGCTTATATGCTGAAAGAATATCCTGAAATACTGAAGGACGATCCACAATGGGCATTAAAAGCACAGGCTTTAGCGGATAAAACATATGAATTTACTGAATTTATTGTCCATGTCTTAAAAATAGAAGATGTTGGTGCTCATTTCGAAGGCAAAGCTACATACCATACATCCTGCCATATGACTCGTCTGCTCGGTGTAACGGATGCTCCGTTAAAATTATTAAGCCATGTCAAAGGACTACACTACACGGATCTCCCAGGTAAAGATCGGTGCTGTGGATTTGGCGGCACTTTCTCCGTCAAAATGGGCGATATCTCTGGAGAAATGGTCAATGAAAAAGTACAAAATGTGGAAGAAACAGGCGCTGACATTTTAATTGGGGCCGATGCCGGCTGTTTAATGAATATCGGTGGTCGCATTCAGCGCCAAGGGAAACCAATTCAAGTGATGCATATTGCTGAAATTTTAAACTGCCGATAAAAGGGGGAAATAAATCATGGCAATGAAGACAAGTAATGAGCCATTCCATCAGCGTGTAACAAAAGAACTTAACAATCACTTTATGCGTCGGGCTGTCTCAAGTGCGCAAGAACGCTTTCAAACTCGCCGCTTACAACAAGCTGACGAGCTCGGTCATTGGGAAGAATGGCGCTCGCATGGAGAGGAAATTCGCAAGCATGTTTTAGCTAACCTTGATTATTACTTATATCAATTAAGTGACAATGTTGCCAAAAGAGGCGGACATGTGTTTTTTGCTCATACGGCAAAAGAAGCAACCGATTACATTCAAGGCATTGCCAAAAAGAAGGATGCTTCGAAAATTGTCAAGTCGAAATCGATGGTGACAGAAGAAATTAACCTAAATGCAGCTTTAGAGAAACTTGGCTGTGAAGTGATTGAGACAGACCTTGGCGAATACATTTTGCAGGTCGCGGATCATGAGCCACCCTCACATATTGTGGCGCCAGCCCTCCATAAAAACAAAGAGCAGATTCGAGATATTTTTAAGGAAAAACAAGGCTACACGCAAACAGAAAAGCCAGAGGAGCTTGCTCTCTATGTGCGACAAAAATTACGAAATGACTATTTAACCGCAGATATTGGGATAACAGGCTGTAACTTTGCCATTGCAGAAAGTGGCTCCATTACGCTTGTCACAAATGAAGGTAATGCTGATTTAGTCACGGCTTTACCGAAAACGCAAATTACGGTTATGGGAATGGAAAGAATTGTCCCTACCTTTGAAGAAATGGAGGTTCTTGTGAGCCTATTAACAAGGAGTGCGGTGGGTCAAAAGCTAACTAGCTATATTACGACATTAACCGGAATCAAAGAAGAGGGTGATACGGATGGACCAGAGGAATTTCACCTAGTTATTGTAGATAATGGACGCTCGGCTATTTTAGGTAGTGAATTCCAGCCCATTTTACAATGTATCCGCTGTGCTGCTTGTGTAAATGCTTGCCCTGTGTACCGTCATGTTGGTGGCCATACGTATGGTTCCATCTACTCTGGGCCTGTTGGCGTTGTCCTTTCACCTCTTTTAGGAGGCTATGATGATTATAAAGAATTGCCATATGCTTCTACATTGTGTGGGGCTTGCACAGACGCATGTCCTGTCAAAATCCCTTTACATCAGCTGATTCATCGCCATCGCCAAGTCATCGTTGAAAATGAAGGCAAAGCACCTGTTTCTGAAAAGCTATTAATGAAGGCATTTGGCTTAGGTGCTTCCTCCCCTACTTTATATAAGATGGCAACCAAAATGGCGGCACCAGCAATGTCCCCGTTTACGAAAGACAACACCATTTCGAAAGGACCAGGTCCATTAAAAGCATGGACTGAAGCGAGGGATTTTCCTGCACCAACAAAAGATAGCTTTAGAGATTGGTTGAAAAACCGTTCAAAAGGAGGCGAACACCAGTGACAGGTACCATTCACAATCGAGAATCCTTCTTAGCCAACATCGCAAAGCAGCTTGGACGTTCACCAAAAATAGAACTTTCACGCCCAACGTGGCAATATCAGCCACAAGACCGCATTCTCAAAGATGCCACAAAGGACGAATTAGTAGAGGTATTAATAAAGCAGTGTGCTAATATTCATACTGATATTGTCATTTCCACTACCGCAAAGCTATCTGAAGATTTACAATCCGTTGTTGACCATTATGGGGGTCAGTCCATCATTACATGGCATGATAAACGATTCCAAGAGTATGGACTATCACAATTAATGACCGAACAATGGCCACAAGCTAATATTCAGCATTATGAATGGAATGCACAGCACCAGGAGGAAAACATCCGACAAGCTGAAAAAGCGAATATTGGTATTACAATCAGTGAAATGACCTTGGCAGAATCAGGAACTGCTGTACTTTTTAGTAGCAAGGATAAGGGACGTAGTGTTAGTTTTTTACCAGAAAAATCGATTATTTTAATTCCGAAAAGTACGATTGTTCCTCGTATGACACAGGCAGCACGTTGGATTAGTGAAAAAATCCGTCGTGGTGAAAAAATTGCCTCATGCATCAACTTTATAACGGGTCCAAGTAACTCAGCAGATATCGAAATGATTTTAATCGTTGGGGTACATGGCCCCATTCAAGCAACGTATATTGTTATTGAGGACCAATAATTAACAAAGGCATGCAAAGTTTATGCATGCCTTTTGGTTATGTTGTTGAATTAGGAATACTTTCTGCTATAGCTTTTTGATCATAATACTCTGGATGTGCTTCTCTTAAGATGGATGGTCGCAACATTACAAGTGAAATTGAAATTATAATGACGCTTGTAACAGGTAAAATAATTGTTGCTGGTACAGTATCATATAATATACCGTAAATAACCATACCTATTGGCATCATGGACATTGCCATGGTCTCTAATAAGCCTAAAACGCGTCCACGGTATTCCTCTGAGATGATTTTTTGCATATACACCCCAATTGGCATATTAATGCCCATCTCGAATATAGCAAAAATAAAGTAAATGATTAGATAAAAGATAACGACTGCTAAGTAGGAGAAATCTGTAACTAATGGAATGACGGCTAAAGCTACACTCCCTGACAATAGCAATAAGCTTATTTTTGAGAAACGTAATGGCACTTTAACCTCTGATCTTGATGCAAAGTATACGGAAGCTCCCAGCATACCCGCTGCTCCTGAAGCCTGAATAAAGCCGAAATGCGTAGATTCTACTTTCAGTAATTCAATGATAATGAATGTTCCTCCGACAGATATGGCAGAAAAGAATAAATTAATCCATAATGCTACCCACATAATTGTTTTTATGACTTTACGCTGCTTGATGTAATGGAACCCACCTTTAAGACTTTCCCAAACCTTTTCCTTCTTCACATCTTTTCCTCTTGTACTATAGAGGTTAAAATCCATTGTTGCCTCTAAACAAAAGGCAATAGCGTACGCCACCATATTGACCATTAAAAAAACGTCGATATTAAAAAATCCGTACATCATCCCGCCAATGACTGGCCCCCCAATGGCAGCCACGGACATGGACATTTGATTAAATGACATCGCACGCTGTAAGCGCTCTGGATTAACAAGGGTAGCAATAGCTGATGAAAATGTAACACCGGAAAAGGCAGAGCAGATCGTGTTAAACACAGTAGCAATGTAAATAGCGTAAACTGACATCCCTACCGTTTCTGTATATAACAGTAACCCCCCAACGGTCACAATAGTCCCTGCCTGCGCTAGTAAAATTGTTCGTTTTTTCGAATAATTATCCGCAACATACCCTGCTATAGGTGCCACAAGAGCACGAGGTAACACAGAACAAATCATATTCGTTGCAAAGCTCATGGCCGACCCTGTCATGGCTAATATATATAAGCTAAAACCAAATGCCATCACATGTGCCCCTAGCATGGCAATCATTTTACTCGCTGTAAATGTCCATAAATGATAGGTAGCCTTCTTTAATTTCTCCGCTTCATTCATCTCAAAACCCCTCCGTTTTTTAACTAAATTAAAAAGTTTAATCATGTTAAACAAAATATACCACAGCTCCCCCTTTTCATGCAAGAAAAAGTTTAATATAATTAAACAAAAGGAGGCGAGGCAGTGGATTCTTTAGGCACACGCATTCGTAAATTAAGGAAAGAACAAAAATTAACATTAGAGGCACTAGCCGGTGAGCGTCTAACAAAGGGCATGTTAAGCCAAATAGAAAATGATAAGGCCAAGCCTTCCATGGAAAGCCTTGATTATATTGCTGAACGTTTAGGGGTGAAAGCTAGTGAATTACTGGAAGAAGTAACGTCATCCTCACTTCGCCCGCTTTTAGAGCAGGTTGAAATTTTATTTGCAGAAGTAAAACGGGGTGATGCCGACCATCATCAAGAAATTGTTAATCTCATTAAGCCATCTGTAGAGAATCTTCCACTTAGCTACGAAGCTGGACGGTTATTGTATATTTACGCATACGCTCAGTATGAAGCTGGATTAACAACTTGGGAATCCCCGCTTCAGCAAGCTCGTACTATTTTTAAGGAAATTAATTTACGCAGCCATTGGTTCAAAACATTTGTCCTAGAGATTTCAATTTTAGCAGCAAAGCGTCAATATACATCGGCTTACGCTCGTATCTTACAGGCAAAGGAAATTATTGAACAAGAAGACTATCAGCTCGATTCCCGCGATGCCTTATTAATGACTTATTATACGAGTATATTCCAGCTCGCAATTGGTGAGCATGAGGAAGGGAAAAAATTAATTCAAGAGTCAATTACTAATGCCCATAAAAACCAACTGTTCTATCAAATTGATAATATGTACAGGATTGGTGCCTATTGTGCTATGATCGATCATGATTTTGAACAAACAGATCATATGTTTATGAAGCTAGCGCAATATCAGGCATTTGCGGAACGTGTTGAGGTGGACGCCTTTATTTTTGTATTGAAGGCACATTATTATAATAGTTACATCCATAATTATGAGCAAGCTCTGATTGAAATAGAACGTTTTAATGAGCTTAGGAAGCATGAGTATATAGACAAGCTGGATCCTAATTTTTATTATGCTGAAAAAGGAAAATCCCTCTATTTACTTGGTCGTTATGACGAAGCGAAGGCTGCATTTGAACAATATAAAAACATACCGATTTATATTAGTCACCCATATGATATTTTAAGCTTACATGAGTGTTTTTCCTATAAAGCCCTGTGCTATGCACATTTTGGGGAGCTAACAACAGCCTACGACATTGCAAAAATGGCCTACACAGATTCATTAAATTTAGTGGATTTACCTTACAAACGAAAAATTGAGGAAGTCTATCATTCGATTAAAGCACAAATTAATTCTGTAGAATAAAACATTATGGGTTCGATGCAAGGTGCTACTGCCCCATATCGAACTCATTTTTAATTATTTTATTTAGCTGTTTAGAGGAACAAATTTCATTTGATGTGCCAGGAATTCATTTTTAGCCTCATCAAATTGATATGTAATATAGACATCACCTACATATTGCGGAGATACTCCAACACTAGCACCTAGCACTACAGTTAATTTTTGATTGTCTAATTTATAATAAACGACCCCTCCAAAATTAAGATGCTCTTGCTCTACGTGTGGATCTAGAGCGACAACATTCACATGCTGTTCAGTACCTTGCATTACTACTTGAATATTTAGATTCTCTCCTTTTTTAGTAATTTTCGATTCGAAGTGATCCGAAATAATTTCTTCAAAAGGCTGTACGTTTATTTCGGAGAGGTTCTCACTATTCAGCACATGTACTTCATCAATCGTTAAACCAGTCCCTCTTCCTGTATTTATAATTACTACTGCTTCTTTTTTCCCGTCCCCTGTAATATCTGTATAATAAACTTGAGGCTCTGTAATGGTCGTAAAACGCCAATTAAACTCTTTCTCCATATTATTTACTGCAACAGTTACACCACTGAAACCATCTGAAACTTTTGTTTTTGGTGTGAGCTGTACTTCATTGTTCTCTGAAAACCAAATAATACTTTCCTTCGCCTCTTGTTTCGGCTGCATTGATAATTGTTCGGTTGAAGAGTTCTCATCCTTCTGAGAACTTTCTTGATGAACACTACAACCCACAAGCAATAAAATACTAGACAATACCAACATACCAAATTCCTTTTTCAACCTATTTGTCCTCCCCATTCTAAAAAAACTGGGACATAACGTTGACTCTCATTTTTCTAATTGGAAAGTTCACTTATGCCCCAGTCTCTCAACTAAGTTCTTAGTTCAATTTATCTTTTCTAATATCCTTTTGTATTTTACGTAATGCTTTTTTGGACCCTCGCTCGATATCGTGCTGAAGCTTACGTGCTTGATAATCAACAAATAATGTCTCTAAATCATATCCCTCGGGGTATAATTCTGTTGCAGGTAGTTCTAAGGCAAGTCGCTTAACATTTACCTCTAGTATTTGCCCCTTATAGAAGACGCTGACATTATTGTAAGGATCCATTTCTTCGTATACGAGCCCTATATCATCATAATCCAGTAATTTCACGCGGTCCCCTTTTGCATAGGCATATACTGTTGTCGCTTTCGCTTTCTCTATCTTTGGCTTACGGATTTTACTGTCTTGAACAAGTGTTAGCTGATAATCCTTGTTATTCATATAATCCTTTGCTCTTTGTAAAACTGTTTCACGGACATTCATTTTTTTAGAAATCCAAAGGGCATTACTTTCTCCTGATGTGCCAATCATTAATTGATACAAAGGCTCTAGTGTTTCACTATTAAAGCGCATCGCTGCATTCATAAAATCAGGGTGCATTTCTGAAAATCGTTTAATTTCGCCATAATGTGTTGTTGCAACGGTCATACAGCCCATCTGATAAAACTCTTCTAAAATAGCTATTGCTAACGCTGCTCCTTCATTTGGCTCTGTACCACTGCCAATTTCATCGAACAGTAAAAGTGTATGATTATTCGCCGCCCTCATAATATCGGAAAGGTTTTTCATATGGGAAGAAAACGTACTAAGAGCATTTTCTAAGCTTTGATTATCACCAATATCCACAAAGATATGATCGAATAGCGCCATCTCGGTTCCCTTCTCTGCTACGATATGAAAGCCTGACATGGTCGCTAACGTTAATAAGCCAATTGTTTTCAAGACAACGGTTTTCCCACCAGCATTTGGCCCCGTAATAATTAAGCTACGATAATCTTGACCGATGGTAAACTGTAGGGGCACGGCATTAGCTGGTAATAACGGATGCTTGCCATTTACTATGTTAATATAACCATAATCATTTAAACGTGGCTCCATACCACCAATTTGTCTGCTGAATTTTGCTTTGGCAAAGACCATATCATATTGACTAATCAACTCCATGTTAATCTGAATGGCATGAAGATGTTCCATTAAAAGTCCTGATAAAGTGGCTAAAATCTGATACTCCTCCACCGCTTCCTCTGCCTTTAAGGTAGCCAATTCTACATTCAATTTAGCAACTACACTCGGCTCCATAAAAACAGTTGCACCTTTTGAGGAAATCTCTACTACTGTACCCTGTACATGATTTTTGTAGGAAGCCTTTATTGGAATCGTATATCGATCATCCTTTTGGCTAATAAAGAATTCCTGAATATAGGGTTTGTTAGCACTGTTATTCAAAAATTTTGTTAAGCGTTCTTTAATTTTTTCTTCGGTCGTGTCCATATGATGACGAATACGCTTTAATTCTCGACTAGCAGCTGAATCCACACGATTGGCTTTTATCGCAAAATTAATTTCCTCCTCCACACTTTTAAACTCTGCCATTGAATGGGCGTAAGATGAAAGAACTGGTGCAAAAAATTCCTTATCCAACATGAATTTTTTGATATTGCGACAGCCTCTTAAAAAGTCTGACATACTAACTAGCTCACTTGGATCTAATATCATCCCTTTCGCAAGTTTGGTCATGATATGCTCAATATTGGAGACACCTAAAAAAGGTACATGGCCTTCTGCATCTAAAATTGCGCGCGCCTCTGTCGTTTCATTCAAACGAGTTTTCACAACTGCTAGGCTTGAGCTTGGCATTAATTTATCTAATAGCTGTTTTCCTAAACCGCTAACACAGTAGGATTTAACGATATCCTTTAATTCATGGTATTGTAACTTTTCTAGAGTAGTAAAATTCATTTTTTCATGCTCCTCATTGTAATGTTTGATCATACATGAAGATACCTACCCAATATTAGATAGCAATGATGTGTTAATAAAATAAAAAGCCGTGAGGAATCCCCACAGCTTAATCTTTAAAAGGCGAGCTTTTACGGCACCACAAATAAAACCTCTTGTTACTTGAAGGTTCATCGATAGTACGCCACGCTTGATAAAGTATTGTAGGTATCTACATAGGTTTTGAAATAAATCCATGACTAAAAAAGGGGTGTGTGCATGACATAAATCCCCTGTCGCCATAGCCTTATTTCATTCAATTTTACCTAGTTAGAACCTACCGCACTCACAAAAAGCACCTCGCATTAGTTTTCATTGTTATCTAATTATTGACATTATCTTACTACATGTTGTCAAAAAAGTAAAGGTGTTCATATAGGAAAGGGATTCTTCTAATTTTTGTCGAATATCACTATGAAGGAGTGACCAAATGCGCAAAAAAACCATTCATACCATTTTTAGCTTTATGCTCATCTTCAGTTTATGGATTCCTACAGCCTTTGCCTCTTCATCATTAATTGGAGAAAGAAACACAATAGGCTTTCATTATACGGTATTGCAAGAAAACGATCACTTTAGGTGGGAGATTACCAACAAAGACAGTCAAAAAACCATTGTGGAGAGCCCTAACAATATGGGGATATTAGGACAGTTTAGGGAAGCGGTAAACGACATACATTCAACATTGATCACCCTGATTATTTCGCTCATTATTATCATTATCGCTGCCGTTATTTGTTTGCAATTCTTTAGAAGGCAAAAGCATGAGCTGAGAAATCCTGCATCTTTCATATTTGCGATTCTATTCGTCATAGCGATAGTGATCGTTTTCAACCAAACACATGGTCTTCACCTAGCCATTCAAGAAGCCACATATATTTTTGACAGCATTCCTAGTTAAAACTAATATTTTAAAATTAATTACTTGATATCCTTATTCTAAAATAAAAAGACCTGTAGAAAATTCTACAAGTCTAGTGATTTATGATGGGCTTTTCTTGTTTCAATAATTTTAGAACCAGAGAATAGCAGTAAAGCCGCCCAAATAATACTAAATGCTAAAAGCTCTACCTGACTGAATGGCTCTTTGTATAGCACAATGCCTAAAACCAAGACAATGGTTGGCGATACATATTGAATAAAGCCTAGTAAATATAAAGGTATATTTTGTGCACCCTTGGCAAATAAAATAAGCGGTATTGCTGTAACTAACCCACTGAAAATCATTAAAATATCTGTTTTTACATCGACATGTAAAAATGAAGCTTGATGTGTTGTAAACAGATAAACATAATAGCCTAATGCAAAGGGTAAAATCAACAATGTTTCAATGGCTAAGCCCCTTGTGGCATCTAATTTGATTTTCTTTTTTAGTACACCGTAAATAGCAAAGGACAGTGCGATCAGCAATGCTACCCATGGCACAGATCCGTAATTGATTGTTAAAATAATGACAGCAATAAAAGCAATCCCCGTCGCTATCCATTGTGCACGACTTAGCGATTCTTTAAAGAATATTACCCCAAAAATAACCGATAACAGTGGATTAATATAATAACCTAAGCTTGTTTCAATTAAATGATTATGGGTTACTGCCCAAATATACAAATACCAGTTCATTGAGATGACAAAGGATGCACCTGCAAGCTGCCAGAAAAGCTTTTGATGGGACCATAAATATTTTAAATCTGCAAGGAGATCCTTACGCATTCGAAATACGATAACAGCTAGTACCGTAAAGACAAAAGACCAAATAACACGTGATAATAAAATCTCCATACTCGGTACGTGTTCAAGTAGTTTCCAATATAGAGGGAAAGCTCCCCAAAAGGCATAGGCTAAAAAGGCTGCCAGTACCCCTTTTTTCTCATTTGACATGACCACTAACGCTCCTACTCTTTTTGAAATCGATAGACGACCTCACATAATATTAAACTAGTTAAAGAATAGACTCATTATAGGACTTTGAGTAGCAACTGTAAATGCCAAATTTCTAGTGACTTGCTATCACCGTTCACCTTGCTGTTCCGCTTCGAGCTCAGAAATGTATTTACGCACTGTACTATAGCTAATATCTGGATTGATTTGACGCTTGATGCGAATATGGATTTCTTTAATCCCTACCCCTTGCTCACGCATATCTCGAATCATCGACTTAAGAGGACCTGTCAGTGATTCTCTTGACAGCGCTGTATACTTACTTAATTCTATTAGCAGCTCTGTATTTTGTTGACGGAGCACCTTCATCTCTTCTACCACGCAATTGTATTCCGTCACCTTTTTTTGGAGGACCATGTTTTGCTGCTTGACCTTTTGCATTTCTTCTGTAAGCTGTGCATTTTGTTTTTTTAACATTTTTCGTTCTCGTTCTAAACTATGCTGTTTATGATCCAAATCTGTATGCATAGCATTGTACAGCTCTTCCATATGCAACAGCTCCAGATAACGGCTTTGCGGCACAATCATTAAATTCTCAGTCGTGTAGAGAGCTAGTGTTCCATCTTGATTAGGCTCATACGAAAATGCAGAGGACTTTATTTTATTCCCCATTACTTCTTCACTCCCCCACGAACAAATTTATCTATTCGTATTGCTTTGTGTATCATCTATCCGCTTCCTTTTTCACTTGATAATCATTCTCATTTATTTTTATGATAATCAGTATTTCTGTTTTTGTCAAAGAACAATTACCAAGAGCTCTTTTTTCCAAATCAAAAGCTTCTTGCAACAACTTGAGCAAGAAGCTTTTGATTTTACATTTTTTTCAGTTTTTCATATTCTAATTGCAAACGCTCAATACGTTTACGACCCTCTTCACGATTTCTTGCCGTTTCTGCTTGGATTTGCTTCGTTTCTTGAATACCAGACATAATCGTTTGCCATGTTGTTTCGATAGTTTCGATTTTAATGCTTGGGCTACCTGCTTGACGCGCGATATTTACACTGTTTTTACTAATATTTTCAGCATTACGAACAAGCATTTCGTTCGTACGACGGTCTAGCTCACTCATGGAGTCAGAAATTAGCTTTTGTCGTTTTAATGTGACTGCGTGAATCAAGCCCTGTTTAAAAATTGGAATTGTCGTCACGAAGGCAGAGTTAATTTTGGCAATTAAATGGTTATTACCTTGCTGCATTAAACGAATTTGAGGTGCAGATTGGAATGACACTTGTTGTGCCATTTCTAAATCATAGCGACGTTGCTCTAATAATTCCACAGCACGTAGCATTGTTTCGTATTCCATCGCTGCTAATTGATCACCCGTTTGAGCTTTTTGTTCAAGTGCTGGTAATGCTGCACGAACCTCTTCAATTTTTACCTCAATCGCTGCAACAAATTTACTTAATGATTGGAAGTAATTTAAGTTTTGTTCATACAAATTTTCAAGGTCGATCGTATTGCGCTTCATTTCTCCCTCGTATTTTTGAATTTCGCGGTAAATGACATCCACTTCTTTGTTCATGCTGTCATATTTAGATAAAAACTTTTCCAATTGCTCTTTCCCTTTATTAAAGAGCTTTGAGATAAAGCCACCCTTTTTCTCATCAGCAAAATCTTGTGGATCAAATTTATCCATAATTTTATTAAGATTATTTAATAGTACACTTGATTCCTCAAGCTTACTGGATTTCATCGTCGCTAGCATTTTATCTGAAAAAGTAGAAATGCCATTGGCTGTTTCTTTACCAAGCTCAAGCATAGCAATTTGATCTTTAACATCAATTTTTTGTGCAAGTGCATGAATCTCTGGATCTTTCTTTAGCATCAGCTGATTTTGTGCAATTTGCGATAACTCCTGCTCCGACACAAGCACTGGCTTTTGTTCAGGCTCTTGTTGCAAAAGTGGATTTGGTTGTAATAAAGGATTTTCTGAAGCGAATGGGTCCTTGGATTTTAAAAGATCGTTGTTAAATTCAGACATACGTTTTACCCCCTGCAATTTATCTCTACTAATTATTTACGATTACCATCTAAAAAAGTTTCATTTCCGGTTCATGACAAACTCATTTTCGTGCTCTTTTTTAAATTATAGCTTCTTTCGATCCAAAATTCGACTGATTCCGTAAATTCCTTTACATTGTTTACTAACAATGGCATCAAACAACCAAAAAAGCAGCTACATCTATCACGTAGCTGCTTTGAACTTATGTTGTTACCTTTAGAACCGTTTTAATTTTTTGAATTACTCCACCTGAGCTATATGTCAGCACACTTCGTTTATAGAAGGATAAACTAAATAGATACACGACAATTATCGTTACAATTAAAATCCCTAATGATAGTAGCGGTACAATACTGCCGATATCTGTAGCACCAATTCGCATCGGCATGATCATTCCAGAAGTTAATGGAATATAGGAGAAAATTTTAATAATTAACGTATCTGGATTACCCATTCCTGTAAGCATAACGTAGAAGCCGATCATCGTAATAATCATAGCAGGCATTAACACTTGACCCGCTTCCTCTACCTTCGATACTAGTGAACCAAATAATGCGCCAATGATTAGATACAGAATAACCGTTAACAGTAAAAATACGATGGCATAGATAACATAGCCAACAGATAATTCTTTGATGATGCTAGCAGCCGCATCCCAAACCATTCCGTCTTTGACAAACTTCGAATAGATCAGAAACACTACTGCAATAATCCCCATTTGCGTTAACGCAAGTAATAATACCCCTGCAATTTTTGCCTTAAAATGTGTGGCTGGCTTCACACTAACTAAAAGCATTTCCATTGCTCGTGAACCTTTTTCAGAAGCAATTTCCGTCGTAATCATCGAAAGGAATGTAGAAATAAAGAAATAGATTAATATACCCACTGCATAGGAAACTACTAACCCAGATTGCTTCTCTTCTTCACTTTTACCACCAGCTGATTCTTCATTTAAATTTTTGGTAGTAATAGCCGTTTGTGCACCCATAATTTGTGCCGCTTGTTCTGGTGATAAAGATAATTGCTGAACGGCAAAATGCTGACCAGCATACTGCAATAAAGAAGATAATGCTGACTGATCGTTTAATTTTAGTGGTGTAAACGTAGCGATTTCTGCATGTAGTTGGCCACCTTGATCGTTAATTGTCACAATGGCATCTAGCTTACCATCTTTAACCCTTTTTTCTAGTGCTGATACATCTTTTTCATCCTGAATAAAGGCCATATCTCCATTGGAAACAAAGATTCCACTTAAATCAGCGGATGTCTCATTAACAATGGCAATTTGCTGGGCTTCATCATCACCTGTAAATAGCTCCTTAATATCAGACCAAAATACAGCTACAGACATGACAACAACATATAAGCAAGTCATTAAAATAAATGATTTTGATTTAATTTTTGATTTGTATAATTGCTTCATTAACAAATTAAACTTCGACAATATGGCCACCTACTTTATCTTTAAATATTTCATCTAACGATAAATAATCTAAGCTGAACTTTTCAATATATTTCCCATCTGACAACTGCTCAAAAATACTTTGGGCAAAGCTTTCGTCTACTAGTGTTAGGACTGTTTGTTCCTTCTCAACACGTACATCCTTGACCCCATCGAGTGCCAATAACTGTGTCGTTGACCAATCCGTGCGAACAGCAAGCTTTGTTTTTCCATATTGTTTCTTTAAATCTAGTAAGCTACCAGAAAATAAAGACACACCTCGTTTTAATAAGCACAAATGATCGCAAAGCTCCTCCACATTATCCATTTGGTGACTGGAGAACAGAATGGTCGTACCCTGCTCTTTTAATAATAAAATAGCATCCTTTAGTAAATCCTTATTGACTGGATCTAGACCACTGAACGGTTCATCTAAAATTAAAAACTCAGGTTTATGGATAAAACTTGCAATAAGCTGAACCTTTTGTTGATTCCCCTTTGACAAGGTTTCTGCCTTATCTTTGCGTTTTTCACCGAGCTCAAAGCGTTGAATCCAAAAATCAATTTCCTTTTTTAGCTCTGCTCTTTTCATGCCTCGTAACTCACCAAAAAAGTAAAGCTGTTCCTCTACCTTCATCGTTGGGAAAATACCCCGCTCCTCAGGTAAATAACCAAGGACATCGCGGTTAATGGCATTAACTGGCTTGCCGTTCCAAGTAATTGTCCCTGCCGTTGTTTCCTGTAAATCTAAAATCATTCGGAATGTTGTCGTCTTCCCTGCGCCGTTTTGACCAATAAGACCAAAAATTTCACCCTTTTCAATGGTAAAATTTAAATCATCCACAGCAGTAAACTCTTTGTATTTCTTCGTGACATGCTGTAACTGTAAAGTCATGTTGTAAATCCTCCTTATCCTTCAAATATATGTAAGTTTTGTTTCAAACCCTTTTTACGTTTTTCATTTTTCGATACGGATATAAGTACCATTATAGAGACGATCACATTCAGGCAACCTACACTAGAGTTGATTACGCTTCCGATCGAAAGATTATACATCCCCGCCAGTACATTAAACAGCAACAATAGTATAAAAATACGATTCATCGATTTGATATAGTTAATTTTCGAAGTTGCATCAGTAAATATTTCAAAGGGTCCCTCTGATTGTAGCTTTCGATAATAGGCCCAACCACCGAATTTGCTTACACATTCAATATTCATCATGTTTAGAAACTCAAAATAATCCTTTGATTTCCTATTAACGAATTCATTTCGATAAAAATATTGACCTGGCGTTCCTTTTTCAAACACAAAGTAGCCTACCATTGTTTTCTTTAAATTCCACCCCCGATCTGCCATATCATTAACCCATCGTTCTTCCTTTTCGTAATCAATAAAAAAACGGTACACTCTTTTTTTCATCTAGCCTCACCCTTACAATAAAGTTTCCTTTTTCTATATTTTCTGATTTCCCAGAAAATAATGATCAATCCATTAATCCGAAAACACATTTAATTCTCTCTTTAATCGATTGCGTACACGTATTAGCTTAATTAATGGAAAAGAGAATAACACAACGACAATTAGATTTAGCATATTCATCGTGAAACCAACCCAATCTATTGTGCGTTCGGAAAAATCCCCAGTCAAACCAGTTATGCCGATGAGTAAATTAAGTAGAATAAGAGAAAGCAAGACAGTCATCTTTTTTGACAGAGTGCCTAGTTTCGTTTTTTTATCTGTATACAGCTCAAATGGACCCTCCTGTGCCGCTTTTCTAAAAAATACAAAATTGCCAGAGCGATCTACTTGCTCAATGCCAGAGGATTTCAGAAATTCGAGATAATCCTCTTCATAGTGAGTGCCAAATCTTTCTAATTCATCATGGCGATAAATATAGCTACCTGACTCTCCACGTTCAAACGTAAAACGAATCCATGTGAATTTTTTCAAATGCCAGCCCTTACAAGCCATATCATTGACCCATTTCTCAATTGCATAGGGATTAATCATCAATCGATATTTATGCATATTATTCAACTCCTCTCGTTATACGGATACCATTGTCAAAAAGTTCCCTTAATCTCAAAATTTCATAGTCAACAACCGATTTCCCAGTTTCAGTAATGATATACTCCTTCTTTCTACCATCCTCATCAAGAGCCTCTATCCAGCCTCGTTCCAGCAATGTTTTAATCGCTCCATAAATAGTTCCAGCGCCTAAACGCACACGCCCATTGCTCAATTCTTCCACTAATTGCATAATGCCATAACCATGTCTAACCTCATATAAAGCTAATAAAATATAATAAACGCCTTCTGTTAATGGCGGATGCTCCTGTGTCATACAAATCCCCCTCTATATCGCCCATCAATATATCGCCAGTCGATATAAAAAATATATCAGCAGTCGATATAATTGTCAATGCTTATATTACCTGTTATTTCCTATAGTCCAACCATTTTGTTGCAGAACATCATACGCTATGTTAGTATGTAAGTGATTACTTGCATGAAAGGAAGTATGTTTTTGACAACGAAGGGAACGGCAGAACGAATAATCGAAGCTGCACTACAATTGATTAGTGAAAAGGGCTATACAGCTGCAACTACCAAAACCATTGCAGAATTAGCAGGTGTCAACGAAGTCACTCTTTTCCGCCATTTCGGCAACAAGCGTGGTTTATTAAAAGCCATTATTGAACAATTTTCTTATTATCCACTTTTACAACAGGAGATTAATCAAAATGTCACATGGGAATTAGAAAAAGATTTATTCAACTTCTCACTGAAACATTTCCAGTTTTTAATGTCGATTAAAGACTTTGTAATGATTGGCTTTAAGGAGTCCATTCAGTTCCCTGAAATTAGTGAGGAAATTGCGAATATTCCCCTTCTGATTAAGAAGGAGCTTATTCACTACTTTCAAGAAATGCATCAGCGAGGGAAAATAAGAGAAGTGGATTTTGAAGCAGCTGCATTATCGCTCATTGCCCTAAATTTTGGTCATTTTATGTCACGTGCTCGACTTGGCACTATTGTGTCTGACATACCAACCGAAGAACTTTTACAGACAAGTGTTTCGATTTTTTCTAGGGGACTCGTTTCCTAGAAAAAATTTTTCCTATCAATGCAAGTAAGTACTTACTTAATTCAGGGGGTATATAAAATGAAAGGTTTACAAACATTATTGCGCGTTCGTGAAACCTATATAGGCATTGTCGCTACCATTGCCTTTCAATTAATTTTCTTTACTATTTGGATGACAGCGTATGATGGTGTCAATGAAAGAGCCGAGCAATTATCCATCGGCATTGTCTCAGAGGATACCGCCTTGGGGCAACAGCTAGCACAGAATATCAAAGAGTCTAGTCCTTTTGCCATAGAGGACTATCCGTCAATGGAGCATGCTGAGCAAGCATTAAACGAACGACAAATTAATATGATACTGCACATTCCAGTAGATTTTACGAAGCAACTTGAAGCAGGAAAAGAAGCGGAAATTATTTACGCTATTAATCAAGCCAATGCAAGCGTGGCGAAAAACATGATGGAGGGTGTAGCAAAGCAAATGACTGAAGAAATGAATCAAGCCCTTTATCCAATGCAACAAAATCAGGCAATCGAGGTCTTTTCTCAACAATTTGCAAAGCTTCCTTTTGAGCAAAATACTGCACAGCAAATTACCGCGTCCGTCAAGACAACCGTTATGACTGTCAAAGACCATGCAATCGAGAGTACTATTGTTAAAACCAATAACGCGAAAGGCTTTGCGGCAAACTTTGTACCACTTATGGTGATCATTTCATCCTTTGTCGGTGCTATGGTGATGATTATGCAACACCAGCAAGCTGCCCAAATTGTTCGAGAAAGTCTATCCAAATGGCAATTATTTTTAGCAAGACAGCTACTCAATGTGACCGTAGCCTTTACCCTACCATTGCTAACAATTGCCTTAATGCAGGTCTTTGATATTACTAGCAACGAAAGCTTTCTCTCTATCTACTTCTTTCAATCTATCATGTATTTAGCTTTCCTTTGTCTAGCACAAGTTTTTGTTATTCTCTTTGGTAACGTTGGGATGGTCTTTAATATTTGTGCCCTCTCCCTCCAACTCGTAACATCAGGCGTACTCGTCCCCAAAAATATGCTCTCTGACTGGTACAACAATGTCGCCGCCATGCTACCCGCTACTTACGGAGCTGATGGCTACTATACCATTATATTTGGCGGAAGTGCCGACAATTTACTACAAAACAGCAGCTCCTTAGGCATCATCATCCTTGTGACAATGACCCTTGCAACAGTAGTAGTCGCCTTAAAGCCCACGCCACCAGCTCAATAAATTAATACACGCTGGACCAGATACTCTGTGGTTCAGCGTTTTATTATGGCGGGCCTATTGATTTCGGGGTTCTACGCTGCTCTTTGAGGTGCCTATCCAGCACTATGCAAGGTTTATCCGTCGCTTGTTGCGGTTTACCCACTACTTTTCCTGCTCTAACCGTCACTTTGCATGGTCTATCCGTCACTTGGCGCGGTCTATCCACTACTTTTCTGGCTCTAACCGTCACTTTGCATGGTCTATTCGTCACTTTTCCTGGTCTATCCGTCACTTTGTGCGGTTTATCCACCACTTTCTCTGTCCTATCCGCTTCTTCCCTCTTATCTATCACTTGGCGTGGTCTATTCTCCGCTTTCCTTCTCTATCCTCCACTTTTCCTTCTCTATCCGTCACTTTGTAAGATTTATCCGCCATTTTCCTTCTCTATCCGTCACTTTGCAAGATTTATCCGCCGCTTTCCCTTTCCTATCCACTTCTTTCCTCTCTATCCTTCAATTGGCGCGGTCTACCCATTACTTCTCACATTCCTTAAGATTGCCGCAAGCTGCTGATTTAACATGGTCACACTATCTGTAAAATCGCCTCGGTACCACTGGATGATTAGGCCGATGATTGCATTTGCTTGATAGGCGCTATAATAATCAATGGAAATATGATCGGCCATTTGATGTTCATGATGATGTGTAATATCCCGCTTGAGCAGAGAATATATGCCGTCAAAAAGCATGTAATAGTATGTTAACGGGACATTTTTAGAAAACACAATGCGATAAAACATTTTAAAGCGTTCAATATGATGAAAGATTCGAATGGTATTTGGATCGAGTTGATCGGTATCCAAGGTGGTTACTGCCCGATATGGTTCTTCATAGGATTGATATAAGTCCTCCATGATCTCCTGAAAGTATTCTTCAAAGAGTCCTTCTTTTTGCTCGTAATGTAAATAGAAGGTGCCTCTATTCACCTTAGCCTCTCTACATATTTCAGCGATAGAAATTTGTTCCAACGGTTTTTGACTGAGCAATGTTAATAAGGCTTCATGCAAGGCTTGCTTTGTTTTTATAATTCGTAAATCCGTTGTGCTCATTTTTTCAGCTCCTTACTAAACAGTTTTTACAAAAGTGTTGATTACTCAACACATCATGATTTTTTGCATATTGAAATCGCTTTCAAGTTTATTATATGATTTTAATGAACAAATGTTCAATATCTAATGAAGACAATGAGGAGGTTTTTGAGATGAGATTAGAAGGTAAAGTAGCTATAGTAACAGGTGCAGCTTCAGGTATGGGGAAAGCCATCGCTGAAGGGTATGCAAAAGAAGGAGCTAAGGTTGTTGTTTCAGACTTAAATTTAGACGGTGCCCAAGCGGTTGTGGATGGTATTCAAGCGGCTGGAGGTACAGCATTTGCCATTCAAACAAATGTCGCATCAACAGAAGACTTACAGCGTTTATTTGATGAAACGAAACAAAACTATGGTCAATTAGATATTTTAGTAAACAATGCAGGGATCATGGATGGGATGGAGCCTGTTGGTGAAATTTCCGATGAACGATGGGATAAAGTATTTGCGGTAAATACAACAGCTGTGATGCGCTCGATGCGTATGGCGACAGACATTTTCCTTGCGCAAGGACACGGTGTCTTTGTCAATAATATTTCTGCGGGTGGCTTATATGGGGCACGTGCAGGTGCTGCCTATACAGCTTCAAAACATGCCGTTGTTGGATTAACAAAAAACACAGCGTTTATGTATGCTGATAAAAATATTCGCTGCAATGGTATTGCGCCTGGAGCAGTCATGACGAATATCGCCTCTTCAATGACCAATATGAGCCAAACTGGTGCAGCACGCCAAGCACTTGGTCTATCGATTAATCCGCGTGCTGGTCAACCAGAAGAAATTGCTCAATTAGCTATTTTCCTTGGATCAGACGAGGCAAGCTTTGTGAATGGACAAGTCATTGCAGTAGATGGTGGCTGGACAGCTTACTAAACAAGCAAAAAGCACGCACAGTAAAAATTATTTTCTGTGCGTGCTTTTATTCATTATAGTACTTTTCTTGATGGAAACAGACTTCCAATTATAGCACCAATAATCGCTGGTAGTATCCACCCTAAGCCAATATCATAAAAAGGTAGAATCGTTGAATAGGCCTTTTCTACAGCATCTAAGACACCTAACTTTGCGCCTGGTACACTTTCAATTAATGCTTTATAACCATCAATCAAACTAATGAAAAATGTAAAAATCATCGCAATGGCATATACCGTTTGCTTATTTTTAAAGAATGATGAGCTAAGTGCCAGCAAAATTAAGACAATCGCTAATGGGTACAGGAACATTAAAACGGGGATAGCAAATTGAATAATATTGTTTAAGCCAAAGTTTGCAATCGTAAAGGACACAACACATAATAAAAATACAAACCATTTATAGCTGATTTTTGGAAACACTTGATGGAAAAATTCACTACATGAAGTAATTAAACCAATACTCGTTTTTAAACATGCAAGAACAATGATAACAGCTAATAAAATGGCCCCAAATGAGCCGAAATAGTGATCCGCTACTGCGGCAAAAATTAAACCGCCATTCTCAAAAGTGCCTACTGCTCCAATGCTGGAAGCGCCCATAAATGTGATTAATCCGTAAATTAGCATCATTAAAGCCATCGCAAATATTCCTGAAGTCCAGGTAGCCTTCGCTATCTGCTTTCGATCCGTAATTCCTGCACTTTTAATCGCATTGATGACAACAATCCCAAAGGCTAATGATGCTAAGGCATCCATTGTATTATAGCCCTCTTTAAAGCCTGTCATAAAGGCATTATCTATATAATCACCGATTGGCTGCTGGAAGTGCCCCATCGGTTTCACAATGCTTGTAATAATCAAAATAAATAAGACAACTAAAAAAGCAGGTGTTAAATATTTCCCAATATAATCCATAATTTTCGCTGGATTTAAAGAAAAATAGTAAACAACAGCAAAAAATAGAAAGCTAAATACGGCTAATAGCAATGTTGCATGCTGAGCTTCAATATATGGCTCAAAGCCTACCACAAATGGTACGGTTGCTGTACGTGGTATCGCAAAAAATGGCCCAATGGTTAAATAGAGCGCCAAAGAAAATACGATACCAAAAACAGGATGAACACGGCTCGCTAAATCCCGTAAGCCATTACTTCCTGATAAACCAATGGCTAAAATTCCGAGGAATGGCAGCCCGATGGCAGTGACTAAAAACCCGATTAATCCAAACCAAAAATTGGTCCCTGCTAATTGCCCCATTTGAATTGGGAAAATAAGGTTCCCTGCACCGAAATACAGTCCAAATAACATAGTTCCAATGACTGCATAGGTTGAGAAAGGTATTTTTTGTTGCATAATTGATGTACTCCTTAGATGTTTTAGACTATAGCAAATTATTTTAATCGAATGATTTTTCACTACAATTCCATCATGTTATCAAGCATTTATTATAATTACAATAGTTTTTTCATGATCTAGATGAAAGCTTCATTAATTAGTTAATTCCACAAAAAAAGAGCTGCCTGCTGACAGCCCTTCTCCTTAATTTGCAACTGACCATTCAATATGATCTAAAAATTTATAGACATCTTCATAAACTTTTTCACGTTCTTTATCTAACGTAATAATATGACCTGAATTTTCATACCAAATGATTTCTTTATCATCTGTTTCTACGGTATTTAAAATGAATGGTGCACTTTCTTGGTAAAGCTCATCGTCTAATGAACCTTGTAGTACTAGTGTTGGTGCTTTAATAGTGGATAATTCCTCACGAGTTTCAGTCGTTAAACGTGTTACGCCATCTAAAGAATCTTTTGGGGTAATACGTAACTCATGTAATTCTGAAATAATTTGATCTTTTGATTTATTTTCAAAGTGTTTATATAATCGAGCATAGTGGTACAAACGTGTAAATAAGCCTTTTGAGTTATCACGTGTTATTGGTGCACACATCGCAACACATGCCTTCACTGGGAATGTCTCTGCAACTTTTAGTGAGAAGACGCCACCAAGTGAAATTCCAACAACTGCGATTTCTTCATAGCCTTTCTTTTGTAGGAAGTTATAACCTTCCACGACATCGTTCCACCAGTCTTCTGGTTTAGTTTCTAATAAAGCTTCTGGTTCTACGCCATGCCCACTATAGATTGGTGCATGAACGGTATAACCACGTTGAGATAAGAATTCTCCTAGTTTTTTCACATCTTTTGTGCTACCTGTGAATCCATGCAGTAATAGTACGGCTTTTTTGCCTCCCTCAATTGTTAGAGGTTGTGGCTTTGTTAACTTCATTTTATGATATCCCCTTCACGGAAATTTATAATTGTGTATTTTATGTGTCTATCTTATCACCCTTTATTCATAATGTACAATTTATAGTTTTTATCAAATCAATGTGTATTGTGCATGAATGATGTCAGGTTAATGGCTGTACTATCACACTTTCTACTATTTAACTTTCCGATTCTTCTATTTAAAGGCAATGTCCTTTTAAAAATTTTTTGAACCCTATACTTCCAGACTGTTTCCCGTTATAATGCAGATAACTTAAAAATAACGAGAAAAGAGGTGAAAAAAATGGAGTGGCAACAATTAGAATATTTTGTAACGGTTGCAAAGTTAGAGCATATGACACGAGCTGCCGAGGCATTAGCGATTTCACAGCCAGCACTTAGTCGTTCTATATCAAAGCTGGAAGAAGAATTAGGTGTACCGCTTTTCGACAGACAAGGGCGCTCAATCATGCTAAACCGATATGGTGAACTATTTTTATATCGCGTACAACGCATGCGTAAAGAATATGAAAAGGCTGTTTTAGAATTACAAGAGCTGAATAATCCAGAGCTTGGGGACGTATCACTTGGTTTTTTACATACGCTAGGAACGAGTATCGTACCAGATTTGATTCGCGCTTTTCGTCAGAAACACCCCCATATCCGTTTTCATTTCACGCAAAACTATTCCCATTCACAATTAAAGCAATTGCTGGCTGGTGAGTTAGATCTTTGCTTATTGGCTGCCATAGATACAGAGCCTCCCGTTTGCTGGAAAGAGCTGTGGCGTGATGAGCTCTTTATTATGGTGCCTATTGACCATCCACTAGCTCATCGCAAAAGCATTAAAATGAAGGAACTGGAGCATGAAAATTTTGTGCTCATGAAAAAGGGCTATGCTCTTCGCCGTTCTGCTGACCGCTTATTAAACGCGGCTGGCATAAAGCCTAAAATTTCTTATGAAGGCGATGAAGTATCTACCATTGCAGGTTTTGTTGGGGCTGGTCTCGGCGTTTCCTTACTACCAGATGATGAGGATTTAAATCCGAAGAAGATCGTTAAAATCCATGTTGAGGATATGGTATGTGAACGTATTATTGGCATGGCTTGGATTGACAATCGCTATTTGCCTCCATCAGCACGCCAATTTAAACAGTTTGTCTTCGATTTTTATGAAAAAAAATAAAAAGAGCAGGGCTTTGGCTGCCCTGATCTTTTTATTAGCGTAATTTTACCTGATATGAAAAAATATCCGTTGTATCACCTTGCATCTCAAATAATCCTTGTTCGACGAGTGTTCGTAAGCGATACATTAGAAAATCATTCCCTATATAATGATTAACTGTTCCAGCTGTCTGAGCTAAAATTTGCGTCGGCATCAGCCATTCTTCCTTGTGCTGTAACTGCAGATTCTTTGCACTGGCGATAATGTATGCGTCCAGTGCCTCTTCCTCTACATGCTCCAGTTTATTTTCCATAGTCGTAGTGTACTTGGCTGTCCTTTTATGTCTTCCCATTCTTTGGCAAGTTGTTGACATTCTTGAGTAGAAAATCGTTTTGCAACAGTGCGAAGCTTCATAAGCATGTCTGAGGAAAGCTCACCTGTCTGACGAATAGTAATATTTGGTTGAATACGTTGCATGCCCTCTGTGGCATCAATTCCATAGACCATACTACTTTTATGATTAAACTCACTCATCACATAGCGCAGTCCAATTTGTTCATGGGCATTATGGCTATACCAAACCCAAACATCCACATCACTTGGTAACGTTTCGATTTTCCCCTTCCAATTTTCATAGATATCATTGTATAATTGTTGGTCATCATCGTCCAACATATGCGTATCTAACCAATGTTTGCGTTCTTCAAAGCTCTGAAGAGGTCCAATCGAGAAATCATCATGGACACTTAGAACTGATTCATCACGCTGCAAACGATGTTGGCGTATGGCAAGCTTCAAGGAACCCTGAGTTGCTAAGCTAAAGGTAATATGTAAAATAGCCATGATCATTCCTCCCTATTGTTTACTAATAGCTATTTGTATCCCAATAAAAGTGAAGAGAATACCTTGAATCATATTTAATCGTTTTGCAATCACAGGCTGACCAATAATCACATTTCTAACCTTCCCTGCAAACAAACTAAATAAGATAAATAATACCAATGCTTGAACTAAAAATACTATACCCAAAATAAGCATTTGCAACGCAACATGTCCTTGTGAAGGATGAACAAACTGAGGTAGGAGCGCTAGGAAAAATAGCGATACTTTTGGATTTAAAATATTCATTAAAATCCCTTTTTTATACAACTTAACATAGGCTTGTACATTTTGCTGCTGCAAAGAAAATGGATCTCCTTTTGCACGAAATGATTGCCAAGCTAGATATAATAAATATGCTGCTCCTGCAAATTTTACAATAGAGAAAATAATAGTCGATTGATAAATAATCGCAGAGATACCGAGTACCGCTGCACTAATATGAACAAGAAGTCCCGTACATAATCCAAGTGATGTGGCAATACCAGCTTTTTTATCTTGTGTAATACTTTGCGCAAGCACAAACAAATTATCTGGCCCTGGCATTATCGTTAAAATAATCGCTGCACCTAAAAATGCGAATAACGTTGAAATTTCCACTACTTTCACTTCCTTCAACTTCTTTGAAAAACTATTTACATTATACTACACGACATTATTTTCACTAGATATAAGTTTATGTCTTTATTTAAATTTTTTCACGAACTTTAGCTTCACAAATTATGCTCGTTCAGACAATACTTTTCTCTCCTAATACATTATAATAGTAGAAACTCATGATTTTACAGATAATTTTCATAAGAGGTGATTGTATGGCAGTAAGTGATATTGTTACGCAATACGAGGATGAGCACGGGCAGGTTTATTATAAAATGACATCACATGACATTGAGGTTAAGGCTACACAAAACTCAGGACTAGCTCCCATTATTACCTATTGGATGGGAGAAAAAGACATAACGGATTCCATACGAAATTTGCGTTTCAGTCCACGTCCCCCATCTAGCTATATACAAGATTACGAAGAATTTCAAGCAATGCTTTATTCGAAGGAGCAGTATGCCATTAACCAGCTCTATGAACAAATGAGCATCAAGCCAAAAAATATGTCCTCCGGGAAACAAATCGTATGGAGTTTCTTTGTGATTGTTTTGGCCATGCTGCCACTTTTCATCGCTATTTGGTGGTTTAAATAATCGATTAGGTTCCTTTTTTATCACTTTTGCTCTTCACCCTCTTAACTTTTCAAAACTTTCAAGTAATTTGTCAATTCAACTTGACAGACCTTTGCAAGTAGTGCATCCTTTAGTCAATAGTTGAAAACAGTATGATGACAAAACGAATGAAGACTAGTAGTTAGTAACTCTTGTGAAGAGAGCAATGCCCATTGGCTGCAAGGCATTGTACAAGAAAGACTGATGAACCTACTTCGTGAAACGTCCTAGCCAAACTAGGCGCAGTCTCTAGCGTTATGAGAAAAGTGGAATGTCGCATGATATTCAATGTAGGTGGTACCACGGAAGGCAAGTCTTTTCGTCCTAATTTTTAGGATGAAAAGGCTTTTTTTATCTTGATGTAATATGCAGGAACGAACGTATTCAACTGGAGGTTGTGTGATGGAGAGAAAAAGAATTGTTGTTAAAATTGGCAGTAGCTCTTTAACGAACACAAAAGGTGAAATCGATAAAGTTCGCTTAATGGATCACGTACAGGCAATCGCCGAATTAAAGAAACAGGGACATGAAGTTTTACTTGTCTCATCGGGTGCCGTCGCTGCGGGTTTTAAACAACTTGGCTACCCAGCTCGTCCTGTGACGGTGAAAGGTAAGCAGGCAGCGGCAGCGGTAGGGCAAAGTCTACTTATTCAAACGTACAGTGCTTTATTTAGTATCTATGATATTATGCCTGCACAGATTTTACTGACTCGCACAGACTTTTCTAAAAAAGAATGCTATAAAAATGCTTACGCGACGTTCGAGGAATTATTAGAACGCTCAATGTTACCTATCATTAATGAAAACGATACCGTATCTATTAGCGAATTAACTTTTGGTGATAATGATATGCTATCCGCTTTAGTAAGTGGTCTGGTCCATGCAGATCAACTCATTATTTTAACCGATATTAATGGCTTATATAACGCCAATCCCGCTAAAAATCCACAGGCTGAGCGCATTGATAAGTTAACAGCAATTACAGATGATTTGCTTCGCTTTGCAGATGGTACAGGATCAAAGGTTGGCACGGGTGGCATGGCTTCCAAGCTATTAGCAGCTCGAACTGCTTTACGTGCAGGTGTTAGGGTGTTTATTGGAACCGGTCATGGTGTTCAAAAACTTGTGGATATTTTAGCTGGCCATGGCGATGGAACCTATGTCGGTCATGATGAGCTTGCAGTGCTAACGAATCATAAACAGTGGATTGCACTTACGGAAGTTTCTGGTAAAATTTTTATAGATAATGGTGCTGAGCGAGCGTTAATGGACAATGGCAAAAGCCTTTTACCTGCCGGGGTGTACCGTGTAGAAGGAGATTTTATCAATGGTGACGTGGTCGAAGTCTATAGTGAAAATGGTTTATTAGGACGTGGTGAGGTGTTGTACTCATCTCAAGAGCTAGCTGTTGCTATGGGAAAACGGACAGATACATTGGTGAATTGTCCTAACGAGGTCATTCACAGAGATAAATGGCTGAAAATTCAAACGAATTAAGGAGGAATGAAAAATGACAAGTGAAATTCAAGAAAAAGGTCGTCTTGCAAAGGCCGCTAGTTACACGTTAAATAGTAAAACTACCTGCGAAAAAAATGAGGCTTTGACAAAAATTGCCGAACAGCTTCTTATCGATCAGCCTATTATCCTAGCTGAAAATGCTAAGGATTTGGCACTCGGTGAGCAACAAGGCATGCCCGCTTCTACTTTGGACCGTATTATGCTTAATGAGGAGCGCATAGCGGCAATGGCAGATGCCATTCATTTGCTCGTCTCCTTAAACGATCCAGTAGGTACCATTGTGGAACGTATTGAGAAAGATAATGGGCTACGCATTGAAAAGCGAATTGTGCCACTCGGTGTTATTGGCATGATTTATGAGGCTCGCCCAAATGTCACAGTCGATGCAGCAACACTTTCTTTGAAAACGGGTAATGCTGTCATATTGCGCGGGAGCTCCACCGCTAAAAGTTCAAATATGGCTCTTGTCGCAAGTATCCATCGTGCACTTGCCAAAACAGCCATGCCAACGGATGCGGTGCAATTAATTGAGGATACGCGTCGGGAAACAGCTAAAGAACTATTTCATTTAAAAGAGTACTTAGATGTACTCATTCCTCGTGGCGGCAAAGCGCTTATTGATTTAGTTGTTAATGAAGCGTCTGTCCCTGTCCTTGAAACAGGTGCAGGTAATTGTCACATTTATGTGGATCAAATGGCAGATTACATAAAAGCAGAAACCATTTGTCTGAATGCTAAAACACAGCGGCCCTCTGTCTGTAATGCAGCCGAAAGCTTACTGATCCACCCTACTTGGTTTAAGGCACACGGTGTTCAGCTTTTATCGTCTCTGTACGAAGCAGGTGTGACAATCATCGGTGATGAACAAGTGTGTCAGTCATTTAAGGACGCTCTTCCAGCTACGACAGATGACTATGCGACAGAGTACCTTGATTTAAAAATAAGTGTTAAATTAGTCGAAAACGTCTATGAAGCGATTGAGCATATCCATCAATTTGGAACGAATCATTCTGAAGCTATTATTACGGAAGATTCATTGGTCGCAGAAACATTTTTAAACAATGTCGATGCAGCAGCGGTTTATCACAATGCCTCTACCCGCTTCACAGACGGCTTTGAATTTGGCTATGGCGCAGAAATTGGTATCAGTACGCAAAAGCTACATGCTCGTGGACCAATGGGCTTACCTGCCTTAACATCAACAAAATATTTTATTCATGGCAACGGTCAAATTCGAGAATAGCTATAACTCTCTTCCCTAGTTATAGATTGATAAAAAATAGAAAGAAGGTTTCGTATGAACATTTCAGCAATCATTAAATTAACTGTATCGATGGCTCTTTTTGGCTCCATTGGCTTTTTTACCGTTCATACTGGTGTTCCGGCTACAGAGCTTGTCTTTGTTAGATGCATTTGCGCAACCCTCTTTCTAGGAGGTATGTGGCTGATCACAGGTGGACATAAATCAGAGGTGTGGGATAAAAAAGAAATTCTTCAAACGATTATTTGCGGTGTCTTTATTGTTTTAAACTGGGTATTTTTATTTAAAGCCTTTGAAGAAATGTCAATTTCGATTGCAATTTCGATTTATAATTTAGCTCCTATTTTTGTTTTAATATTAGGCGCGATTTTTTTAAAGGAAAAGATGACTATTCAAGCGCTAGTGGCAACCATCACTTGCTTTATTGGTAGTATTTTTATTATTGGCTTACAGAATTTTGTGTCGTTCTCGGAGTTTATGCAATCGGGCTTTGTGTGGGCCTTACTTTCAGCTGTCTTTTATGCCCTCACCATGTTAACAAGCAAAACGATTACCAAGCTAAGCTCCTATGCATTAACTTATATTCAAACAACGGTTGGAATCGTCATGCTGCTGCCTTTCATTGATTTTGCACTCTTTGATGGCTTAACCTCAACGAATTGGTTTTATATTTTAGGCACAGGCTTTATTCATACTGGATTTGTTTATTATTTATTTTTTGATAGTATTCGTAGTCTTTCTACCATTCTTGTATCTGTATTAGTATTCGTCGACCCTGTTGTCGCGATTTTACTTGATATGCTACTGCTTGATTTTATGCCAAGCATTGTGCAAACGATGGGCATTTTATTAATTTTCGGTGGTATTTTTTATACAATTTATGTTCCAAAGAAAAAGCGACTGCCACAGGAGGTCTCATAATGGGCAAACTCTTCACGATAGGAGAATTATTAATTGATTTTACACCAACACAGCAGCGAGGCTCTCTTACCGATATCGAGCACTTTACGAAACATGCCGGTGGAGCTCCTGCAAATGTAGCGGCGGTTTGTGCCAAACTGGGTCTGCAGGCTGCTCTGCTAACACAGGTGGGTCAAGATGCCTTTGGTGACTTCCTCATCAACACATTGCAGCAAGCAGGTGTAGATACTCAATTTATTCGTCAAACAACGGAGGGAGAAACAAGCCTTGCTTTTGTATCTTTAAATGAACAAGGGGATCGTGACTTTCAATTTTATCGCCGACATGCTGCGGACTTATTATACAAACAAGAATACCTCCCCTCACAGCTTTTAACTGCGAAGGATATTGTGCATTTTTGTTCTGTGAATCTTGTGGAAAGTCCTATGAAGAAAGCCCACCTTGCTTTTCTTGAACAGGCACATCAAGTGGGTAGCCTCGTTTCCTTTGACCCGAATGTGCGCCTACCTTTATGGCAGGATGAATCAGCTTGTCGTGAAACCATTTTAGCCTTCTTACCTCAAGCGCATCTGGTGAAGCTTTCAGCGGAGGAGCTTTTATTTCTAACCGCCATAGAGGATGAACAGAGGGCGGTCCTTCAATTATTCAATGGATATATAGCTGTCATCATTATTACACATGGTGCTGCCGGGGCCACATTATATACGAAAAATCTTCATGTTAAAGTTCCCGCTGACAAGGTGCAAGCCATTGATACAACGGGAGCAGGTGATGCTTTTATTGGCGCTATTCTAAGTCAATTCCTTCAACATCAACTAGAGGTAGAGGGGTTAGTGGCTTACTGTGAACGGCAGGCGACGTCCCTGCTATCTTTCGCAAACCGCTATGCAGGCTTATCAACTACGAAGCACGGGGCAATACCGTCTTATCCGGCACTACCACTGGAATTAAAAGTAGATTAACTCGAAACTTTACATCCCCTTTTTCGTATGTATTAGAGACAAGTCAATCTAAGGAGGTCTTTCATGGAATCGGTGACAAAAAAACGAGCAGCAGCTTTTTTAATTGATACAGCTATTTCAACGGCTGCTACGTTCGGTATTGAATATTTCCTACGAAAAAAGGTTAAAAATGAGGCTGTTCATGCACTAGTTACACCAACAGTCGTGTTGTGGGCACTCGAATATGCACAGCTCCGAAAAAACGGACAAACTATTGGCTACAAAGCAATGGGACTAGCACTTGAAAATGAAGATGGTCGTCCATTATCTTGCGCTCAAATTATTAAACGAATGGCTTATCGAGACACAATCAGTACGTTTGCTTATTTAAAAGATCGTCAAGCCTTTGAGCAACAACATGGACAGTGTCTGCCACATGATAGCTTTGCCCATACGATTGTGAAAGAAATTTAAAGGAAGACTGCCCAACTGCTTTGGATAACTCAGACTGTAGACAAAAGCCATCGAGAAGCTCACTATCGATGGCTTTTGTCATTTTTCTTCCTATTTCATTTTTACTTCCAAACCACACATACTCTTCGAGCATATTTGCTCTCTTAAGCTTGTTGCCATGTCCAAGTAGCCAGCTTTTTCAAATTCATAGCAGCGAAAGTAAGCATCGCCTGCATGGACAATATTTTAAGACCTCTTAAGGTTGTCCATCGCATACCATGCTTTTGATGGTTTGACGCATGGACCGAATACCAAAAACTTAAAGAGAACAACAGGATCAATACTAGGACGCCCATAAACAGAGTAGAAGTTTTCTACTAAAGGATAGATAAATGAAAAAATCAATAGCAGCCTCTAGTTTTCGCACTAAATGATTGGTGAGAACTAATTGATCAATTGTTAACATTTCTAATTGTTCACGTTCATTGGTTTGATTTTTCGTCATCATGGTTGATCATTTCAATAGTTTACTTTTTATCAATAGGTAAATAAGGAGTGCTTTATGTATAAGTTGATTGGAACGAAGGGCGGCGACTCCTGCGGGAATAGCTGGAAAGTCGAGATCCTGGACTGAGCGAAGAGGGAAGTAGCTCGACCCCGCCCGCAGAAAGCGTCCGCCCGTAGTAGAAATCAACGGCTTACTTTATTTCATTGGAAAAGAAAAAAGACTGTAGACAAACTCAAAATCCATTGAATTTGTCTACAGTCTGGGCTATCCAACTACTGCAATATCCATTTATTCCATGCCTTCTCCCCTTTTAACTAAACAGCAAAAAAAGGTTACCTAGTCCCCGCTAAGTCTGGAAAATTACTGAAAAATGACTACCAGTATTTTTTCATTAGAATATGAGGGATGCCACAATCCATGAATTCTTCACCTTCACGCTGATAGCCTAATTTTTCATAAAAGCCCTCTGCATAGGATTGGGCATTTAGCTTTGCTTTTGTTAGGCCTTTATCTCGTGCGATTTGTTCTAAACCAACGATAATTTCTTTGCCAAGACCATATTTGCGGTATTCCTCCAAAACGCAAATACGCTCTAATTTGCCATAGCCCTCCACTACTCGAAGTCTACCTGTTCCAACAGGTTGCTCGTTGTAATAGACAAGAATATGATCACATGGTGCATCAAGCGCATCAAATTCATCATATTCTTCTTCCTCTGGGACTTGTTGCTCTTCGATAAAAACGTTACGTCGAAAATCAAACGCTGTTTGTAATTCTGCTTCAGTTGTTACTTTTTTTATACTCATGACTATTCCTCCTAGCTTCTTCTGCATCACCATCTTCCTTAGATGCAATTTCACGTTGAAGATGATACTATTAGTATAGAACGATTTTTATTGCAAATACAACAAAAATCTCAGGAGGATTAAAAAATGAAGGAAATCTTACGTGAAATAGGCGCGATTGCACGAGCATTAGATTCAATTAGTAACATTGAATTTAAGGAGTTAGATTTAACGAAGGGACAATATTTATATGTGATTCGAATTTGTGAAAACCCTGGCATCATTCAGGAAAAGGTCGCGGAGCTTTTGAAGGTGGATCGTACTACTGCTTCACGGGCTATTAAAAAATTAGAGACAAAGGGCTTTATTGAAAAACGTATTGAGCAGGGGAATAAGAAAAATAAATTACTCTTTCCAACTGCAAAAAGCTTGGACATTTATCCCTTTTTAAAACGGGAAGGTGAATACTCTAATGCGCGTGCACTCGAAGGGTTCTCGTCAGAGGAAATCGACAGCATCCACAGTCTTTTGACGCGTGTTTTGCATAATGTAGAAATAGATTGGGAAGAAGTGAAAAAAGGTCATAAACGACAATACTAAAGGCGATTCCCCGTGCTTCCACACGTCGGGAATCGCCTCCTGCTATGCATTAGCTGCAAATACTCTTTTTAATACCGCCACCATAAAGTCAACATCTTCATCGGTACAGCAAAGTGGTGGACTTAACGTAATGATATTATTGAAGCCCTCCACTGTATCGCCATTTTTCCCAACAATTAACCCATTTGCTTGACAATCAGCTATAATTTTTGCGATTAGTTCTGGCTTTGCCGGTGTTTGGGATTGTTTATCTTCCACTAGTTCGATGCCAATAAGTAAGCCTAGGCCACGAACATCTCCAACAAAAGGTAGCTCCAATAAGTCTTGCAAATCATGTAGGAATTGAATACCCAAATCTCTTGCTCGTTGTACAAGGCCCTCTTCCTCCAAAATTTTAATGTTTTCTAAAGCTACTGCACAGGCTGCTGGATTACCTCCGAACGTATTAATATGTCGAAAATGGCTATAGCCATCCATCTCTTTAAATTTTTCGTAAATATCTTTGCGTACTGCTGTAATGGATAACGGTAGATAGGCACTCGTTAATCCTTTTGCCATAGTAATGACATCAGGTCGAATATCGAAATGTTGATGACCAAAGAGCTTCCCTGTTCGCCCGAAGCCACATATTACTTCATCGATAATAAGTAATACGCCATGTTTTCTACAAATGCGCTCGACTTCCTTGACATATGTAGGGTGTGGGATAAGAACACCACCACCTGTTATCAGTGGCTCCATGATGACAGCGGCAATCGTTTCTTTTTGCTCCCAAATAATCTTTTCCTCCATTTCACGGGCACACGCTATATTGTAGGCCTCAACCGATTGCCCTTTTGGACGCCGATAATGATCTGGTGGGGCAACATGCAAGAAACCAGGTGTAAACGGCTCATACTTATATTTTCGTAATGCCTGCCCTGTGGCAGCTAATGCCCCAAGTGAGCTACCATGATAGCCCCGATAGCGAGCGATGATTTTATAGCGGGTCCCCTCCCCATTTTGTTGATGGTATTGGCGTATTATTTTAAAGGCCACCTCATTGGCATCAGAGCCGCTATTGGAATAAAACATCATATAGTCATCTTCTAATAAGCTATTAATTTTTTCAGCAAGTCGGATGGCAGGTTCATGACTTTGTGTTAAAGGAGCATAGCAAAGCTTTTTCAACTGCTCATAGGCAACCTTGGCAAGACGCTCACGTCCATAGCCCACATTAACGGCCCATAAGCCTGACATGCCATCTAAAAAGCGATTGCCTAAACTATCGGTAATCCATGCGCCTTCTCCCTGTTCAATGATTATGGGCGCCCTGTCATTATGCATAGACATGTGATGCCAAACGTTTTCATGATCCTTTTGTTGTAAGGTATGTGTGAACTGATCGTTTCGCTCCATATCATGACCTCCAATCATGTATCATTGATGTCTTTTGATCTATCACCATTTTCCCTATTAATCGAGTTAATATTGAAATTTTCTGATTTATCTAACATAATAAAATAGACATTGTACATTCGAAGGGCAGGTGCTAAATTATGTCCAAACATCCTCTACTCGTACGTGATGTCCTCAAGCGTAAGCATTTTGAATCAGCGAAGCTCATTGCAGGACAGCAGGGTCTTGATCGTCAAGTTCTATGGACACATATTTTAGAAATAAAAAATGTTGACACTTTAATCAATGGTGGTGAACTGATTTTAACCACTGGTGTCGGTTTACAATTAGAACGTGAAACACAAATTGCCTACTTACAAAATCTGATACGCAATGAAGCTGCAGGTCTTTGTATTGAAATTGGAGACTATTTTGACCATGTCCCCGCAGAATTGATTGCCATGGCGAATGCCCATCATTTCCCTATTATCATCTTTGAAGAAATTGTACGATTTATCGATATTACGCAAGATTTACACACGTACATAATTAATCAACACCAGCAGGCACTTACACAGCTAGATACCTTATCCAAAACTTTTATGGAATTATCATTAATGCCGAATGGTATTTTAAAAATTTTACAAGTCCTCTATCAAGATACAGAGGCATCCTTTTTATTTGTCTCGGAAGATACTAAAAGCTTTTACTACCCTGTCGAGGCTAAAAAATTCTTACGTGTTATGGAGGAGCATTGTCAGCAGTTAGAACTACAAAAGCCCTTGCACCTTTTATCGATTGACGGGGATCATTTTGTCATTATTCCTGTCAATGGACTTGGACAAGTATGGGGCTATTTATGTATGCATTCTGGACTGCCAAAGCCGAGTGATTACACTCTATTAAACCTTGAACGCGCAACGATGTCGATTGCCCATATTTTAATGCGCAACCGCATGCTTCAGGAGCGCCAGCAAAGCCGAGAGGATGAGTTTATTCTTGCCTTAATTCAAGGTCAGCCAGTAGATATTCAGTACTATCAAAGCTATTTACCTATCGAAAGTCGTAATTTATTTTACCGAGTCATCGTGTTCAATCTACATGATGTAGCTAACGTTGTACCTGAAGAAGAGTGGCAGGAAATCCAATTGCAAAATGCCATGTATGTTCGTTCTATTTTAAAAAAACTAGGATTTTTCCCTACCGTATCGGTAAGACAGCATGAAATTATTATTTTAGCCTTTTACATTGCCGCAGATTATATGAAAGACAATCGGGATGCCTTCGATCAAGCAATTTCACAGATTACTGCTAGACGAGCTGCACAGTTTTTTGAGCAGCTCACCCTCAGCTGTGGCATAAGTCATGTCTATCAAGCAATCGAGAGTGTTCATCTTGGCTATAAGGAGGCTAAATCGGTCATCCAAATGCAGCATCATCAATTGACAAGCTCTATCTATTATAAGGATTTAGGTGTTTATCGATTATTATTACAGCAGGATCAAACTACCCTCCTGCAATATGTGAAAGATTATTTACAAGAGATTTTGCTGCTAGATCAGAAAAGTAGCCATGATTTATTTCAAACATTAGCAGTATATTTAACATGTAATGGGGCTAAAAATGATACGGCGGAACAACTGTATATCGTTCGTCAAACTCTTTATAAACGAATTGAACGGCTAGAAGGTATATTAGGTGCTGATTTTTTACAAGCTCCGCACCGCCTAAATATTGAAATGGCCGTTAAGGCATATGCGCTCTTGCAAAAAACAGCACCTGATTTATTACGATTTTGAACGTGGGTCCATAAAATCTCGTAAAGCGTTACTAAGCATATATAAACCGAGAACAAGAATTGTAATGGCTCCTCCAGGGGCATACGTATACCAAGGGGCACCTATTAGATAAGCTTGTGAATCTTTTAACATTCTGCCCCAGCTAGGGTTTGGTGGCTGTACCCCAAGCCCTAAATAGCTTAGGGCTGCCTCAGCTAGCATCGCAGTTGCAAATGTCACAGTTGCTGCAACAATAATTTGCGACGAAATGTTCGGCAAAATATGACGGAACATAATGCTATGAGGCTTAACACCAATTAATTTTGCTGCTAGCACATATTCCGAATCCCGTTGCTGCACAAAGCCACTTCGTGCAATCCTCGCAATAGCAGGTATTGCGATAATGCCAAGTGCTATGGCGGTATTCGTAATACCTGGACCAAATACTGCCACAAGCATTAATGCTAATATAATGCCTGGAAAGGCCATTAACGCATCCATCGTCCGCATAAAAATTTCATCGATCCAGCCCCCAACATAGCCTGCAATCCCTCCGATCAGGATGCCAAACACCGTGCCAATTGCTACGGTTAATAGACCCACTGCAAAGGCTGTTTGTGTCCCCTTCATAATGCGGCTAAAAATATCACGCCCGAACTCATCTGTGCCAAACATATATGCACCACCAGGCCCACGCAATTTTTCTGGTATATTCATCGCGTTGACATCATGGGGTGTATAAAAAAAGCTAACAATCATGATGAGTAGAAAGCCAACAATCACGAGGAGACCAATGACTAAATTGATTTTTTTAGTATAGCGCTGTAGTTGTTTCATTGTAGCCACCTCTTAACGTAATCGAATTCTAGGGTCCAACACAGAATATAAAACATCAACGATAAAATTAATCATAACGACAGCTACTGTAATATACATGACAATTCCCTGTACAAGAGGGAAATCACGATTACTAATAGCCGTAATAAGAAGCTGACCGATTCCTGGTAATGAAAACACTTGCTCCACGATAATTGTGCCCGCTACAACCTCTGCCATTATCAAACCAAAAACCGTTAAAATCGGTATCATTGAATTTTTCAATACATGCTTATACATCACATTTTGTTCAGACATACCCTTACTGCGAATGGTGCGGACATAATCGAGCTGGACCTGCTCCAAAATAGCTGTTCGGACATAACGGAAATTAACAGCAATTTGTGGGATCGCTATCGTTAAAGCTGGCAGGATTAGTGTACTTAGCGCCCCTGTTACACTTTGCGTCCAAGGAATATAGCCACTAATTTTAAAGAAGCTGAACTGTAGGCCAATGTAAAGAATAAGCATCATCCCTAGCCAAAAGGATGGTACGGCCATACCAATTTGTGTAACCGTCGATAATGACACATCACTTAATTTATTTTGTCTTCTTGCAGCAAACATTCCTAAAGGTAAGGAAATGATTAAGACAATGATGAGCGTGAGCCCTGCTAAAGACATGGTGACAGGAAGCCGATCAAATAATAACTCTTTTACAGGCATGGAAAATCGAATGGAATCCCCTAATTGCCCTGTCAATAAGCCCTTCATCCAATCCACATATTGTTCATAAAGAGGACGATCCAAGCCAAGCTCAGATCGTAAATTTTCAATTTGTGTGGAATCCGCCTCAGTTCCCAACATTGTTCGAACCGGATCACCAGGTAATATTTGAAAAACACCAAATGTAATAATGGATACTAGAAGGATGGTTGTTATTAACAGGATGATTCGACGTAGGATATACATCATCAGCATTCATCCCTTTCTAGTTTGAAAACTTAACCTCTGACATATCATGGAACCAGAATGGATAGCTCTTAAGCCCCGTCACTTGTTTGTCAGAACCCCAAACGATTTGGTAATCAGCAATATAAACTGCTGTGGCTTGCTCTGCTAAAATTTCCTGTGCTCGATGATAATAGTCTATTTGTTTTGCCTGATCTGTTTCCTTTAACACATCAGCCATAATTTTGTCGTATTCCTCATTTTTAAATAAGAAGAAGTTTTCGCTATCATTGGTAGAAATGTAATCATTCAAAATTTCGTAGGCAGATGCACGACCTGTTAAATCAATCGTTGTCATTTCATAATCGCGACCAAAGTAAACGCGATCTAGCCAAATGCCCCATTCCACTACTTCAATTTCGACATCAATGCCGATTTCTTGTAAATTCGCCACGACAATTTGTGCAATATTTGAGTAAATATCATTATGCGAAGATACCGTAATCTTTGTTTTAAAGCCATCCGGATAACCAGCTTCTGCTAATAATGCTTTCGCTTTTTCCACGTCTCGTTCATACATACTTTCTAAGCCCTTTTTTTGGAAATCGCCCATTGCTGGACTCATATTAGAGCCAAGTGGTACAGCATAGCCTGCAAATACAGAATCAATGATATCGGCTTTACTAATCGCGTAGTTGATTGCTTGACGTACCTTGACATTATCAAATGGTGCCTTTGTTTCATTAAACGTAACGATTAAGGAGGAGTTATTATTTTGATGTGATAAATTATAGCTAGCCTCCACCTCGCTAACCCGGTGCCAAGGTACGCTCGTTAAATCTACTTCATTGGCCATCAAGCTCATAATCGCAGCCTGATCATCCGATTGAAAGGCAAAGGTAACTTTATTTAGGTAAGGCAATCCTTCCTGCCAGTAGTGCTCATTTTTCTTGAGCTCTAAGTTAGTACCAGGTGCGTATTTCACAAAGGCAAATGGACCTGTGCCGATTGGTTTTTCATTATGCTTCCCATCATTACTTTTAGGAATAATGGCTGACTGTCTTGCTGTTAATGAATACAGGAAATTTGAATTTGGCTCTTTTAGCTTTATAACAAATGTATTGGCATCTGGTGCCTCTGTAGATGCTACATTATCAAAGTTATTGGACATTTTTTCCCCTCCGTTTTTCCCCATTAAACGGTCAAAGGAATATTGAATATCCTCCATCGTTACATCCTCGCCATTATGAAACTTCACGCCTTGACGAATTTTAAACGTATACGTTAAACCATCCTCAGAAATTTCGTAGCTCTCTGCCAGCCCTTCTTTTAGCGAGCCATCCGTTTCGGGTGCCATCAGTCCTTCAAAAATATTCAAAATCATTTGATAGGAAATGGACGCTGTTGCTTTATGTGGATCTAAAAAATCAGGATCATCATTGACACGTACAACGATTTCCTGCGGAACATCTGTAGTCGTTTGACCATCTGAAGTCCCTGTGCTTGCAGCATTTTTCTCTCCATCACTTGAACACGCACTCATCACCAATGCCATGATGAAAGTTATTAGCATAAACCCTCTGTTTTTCAATTTCATGGTCGTTCCCCCTTTTCCTAAGTGCTTCTATTTTGAATGCTCGTATAGCTTTCAACATCTGCCAATTTTTCTGCAGCTTTAATACCAGCGAGAATGGCTTCCTCCATGACCTTTATTGCTAAATGCCCTAAATAATCAAGCGCATAGCATTGATCTCCTGTACCGAGCACAAAAATTGTATCGCCATCGAGCATCGTGTGGACAGGATAAATCGTTCGTGCTAAAGCATTTTGTGTAAGCTGGGCAATCTTTTTAGCCTCCGCTTTCGTAAGCTTCGCATTCACTGCCACAACGCCAATGGTTGTATTCGTGCCAGCTAATGCCTCCGATTGAGCATGCTGCTCTAAATAGGTACAGCAGTCTAGCCACTGTCCTGATTGAGCATCTCTTGCTCCTGCTAAAATTTCCCTTGTAGCAGGATCCTTGATATCACCTACTGCATTGACAGCTACGATAGCACCCGCTACTAGACCATCTTTACCAGCATAGGAAGCACTACCAAGTCCACCCTTCATCGCAAAGTCAGGTCCTGCTAGTTTTCCAACCGTTGCGCCATAGCCAGCGCCGACATTGCCGTTTGGAAATGATCCAACTTGTGCTGCTTTTGCTGCTTCATAGCCCATAAGTGCAGTTGGTCGAGCTTGAGGATCTCCAATAAATAAATCAAACAATACAGCACTTGGAACAATAGGAATTTTCGCCACACCTGCATCTACTCCAATCCCTTGCTCCTCTAGAAACTGCATAACTCCTGTCGCCGCATCTAAACCAAAAGCACTCCCCCCAGATAAACAAATACCATGTACACTGTCAATCTCATTGATTGGGTCTAATGCATCCGTTTCACGAGTACCTGGTGCAGAGCCTCGGACATCCACCCCACATACTGCTCCGTGCTCCACTAAAAGTGCCGTGCAGCCAGTAATTCCTTCCTTGTTTTCCCTATGTCCCACCTTAATTCCAGGAACATCAGTTATATTGCCAAACATCACCAACACCTCAACCTTAAATAGTTTTAATATTCAGATTATTTATCATATAAAAAGCAGGCAACTCGCTGATTGGCATTTTCATGCTGAAGCATCGGTCTTTCCTGATGACACTTTTCCATAACAAACGGACAACGTGTATGAAAGACACAGCCAACAGGCGGATTCATTGGACTTGGTAATTCACCTTGTAAAAGTATTTCCTGTTTTGGCTCATCAAAATTAACAACAGGAATGGCAGAGAGCAATGCTTGAGTGTATGGATGCAATGGATTGGCATAAAGCTCTTTTTTTGTGCCTATTTCCACCACTCTACCTAAATACAACACCGCCACCCGGTCACTAATATGCTTCACAACGCTTAAATCATGGGAGATAAATAAATAGGTTAAATGAAATTCATCCTGTAAATCCATCATTAAGTTTAGTACTTGTGACTGAACCGATACATCGAGTGCCGACACAGGCTCATCCGCAATAATAAACTCTGGATGGATGGCTAGTGCCCTTGCAATACCAATACGTTGGCGCTGACCACCAGAAAATTCATGCGGAAACTTATGCATGGCATCCTCTGGTAGACCTACCTTTTGCAATAGCTCCTTAACACGCTCTTTTCGTTGTTCCTTTGTCAACGTTAATTGCAGCTTCATCGGTTCTTCAATAATAGAGCCAATCCGCTTGCGAGGATTAAGGGAAGCGAAGGGATCCTGAAAAATCATTTGCATTTGATTGCGATAGCTTTGCAGCTTGTTGCCCTTTAAATGCTGGATCGGTTGTCCCTTATACAAAACTTCTCCACCAGTTGGTTCAACAAGCTTTAAAATCGTTCGCCCAAATGTTGATTTTCCAGAGCCTGATTCGCCCACAATCCCAAGTGTTTCTCCTCTATAAATCTCAATCGAAATATCATCCACTGCTTTAATGACCTTTTTTTCCTCCTTCATGGACTTGCGCTTCACAGGAAAGTAGGCTTTTAAATGGTTAATTTCCAGCAAAACTTCTTTCTCCGTCATGAGCCAGCTCTCCTTTCTCTGTGAATAAATGACAGCGTACTTTATGTGCCTCCTGAATATGATGGATGGCTGGTTGCTCCTGATGACAATGTGCCATTACATGCGGACAACGAGGGGCAAAACGACAACCATTCGGTAATGCATATGCAGGTGGCACGCTACCTGGAATCGAAGGTAGCCTTTTCACATCTGTTTCAAGACTAGGCATCGTTTTTAAGAGAGCTGTTGTATAAGGATGCTGCGGATTTAAAAATAGCTCTCTCACAGGGGCTTCCTCGACAATTTGCCCTGCATACATCACCATAACACGGTCAGCCGTTTCAGCCACAACACTCATATCATGGGTAATAAATAAAATTGCTGATTGATGCTCTTCCTTCATTTTCATCATCAGCTTTAAAATTTGTGCCTGCACTGTAACATCCAGTGCAGTGGTTGGCTCATCCGCAATCAAGAGCTGCGGATGATTGGACATGGCGATGGCAATCATCACACGTTGCCGCATCCCCCCTGATAATTGGTGGGGGTATTCTGCAATCACCTTTTCTGCATTCGCAATCCCAACTTCCTTTAATAAATGTAACGCTTGATTCCACGCTTCTTTTTTGGATACCTTTTGATGCCTGCGAATGCCTTCTATCATTTGATTTCCAATGGTAAAGACAGGATCTAAAGAGGTCATTGGCTCTTGGAAAATCATACTAATTTCATTGCCACGAATACGGCTCATTTCTTTATTTTTATAATCTAGTAGATTCCTCCCGTTTAAGGCGATGGAACCTGCTGTAATTTCACCTGGCGGTATAGGAAGTAAACGCATAATCGCTAACGATGTAATACTTTTGCCACTTCCTGATTCGCCTACAAGTGCAACCGTTTCGCCTTTATGAATAGTAAAGTTTACATCTTCAACAACTTTAGCCTCTTTACCATTTTTCAAATGGAATTTAATCGATAATTGCTTGACCTCTAAAAGGACTTCTTTTTCTTTTGGCTGTTCCATATGCGTCCCTCCATCTCAGCGTTGATTAGGTGGTGCATAGCGTATAGCGATATTTTTCATTTGCGTATAGTTTCGCAGTGCAACAAAGCCCTTTTCTCGACCAATCCCACTTTTTTTATAGCCTCCAAATGGCATTTGAATCCCACCGGCTGCCCCGTAATTATTGATAAATACTTGTCCAGCCTGCACGCGGCTTGCCACAAAATGAGCAGTATCAATATTTTGTGACCAAACGCCAGCCACTAGGCCATAGTCGGTGCTATTGGCTAAGGCAATGGCTTCCTCCACACTTGAAAATGTCAAAACCGTCAACACGGGACCAAAAATTTCTTCCTGTGCTAATGGATCCTTTGAATCGACACCATCCAGTATAGTTGGCTGTATATAGTACCCTTTGTCATAGCCTTCTATTAGTAATGGCTCCCCACCCGTGATGACATAGCCATCTGCCTTTGCTTGCTGTAGTAATCCAGTAATTTTCGTAAATTGCCGTTCATTTAATAGTGGGCCCATATCCAAATCTGCCTCACCAGGTCCTACTTGTAGCGCTTGGAATTTTTCCACTAATTGCGAAACGAATGAATCTTTGACCGTTTCTTCAATGATTAAACGGGCCCCTGCAGAACAAGTTTGACCTGCATTTTGAATAATGGCACGCATAACACCTTCCAGTGCTTGCTCTATATTCGCATCGGCAAAAACAATATTAGGCGATTTCCCTCCAAGCTCTAATGTCACAGGAATAATATTTTCCGCAGCAGCCTTCATCACTGCGATACCAGTAGGAACTGAGCCCGTAAACGTAATATGGTTAATATCAGGATGTGATGTTAAATACGGACCAACATCTCGTCCCAGACCGGTAATATGCTGAAAAATCCCCTTAGGCAATTTATCGGCCAACCATTCAGCGATCGCATGCGTTGTAAGCGGTGTATCCTCGGCACTCTTCACTATAACGGCATTGCCTGTAGCAATAGCCGCTGCAACACTTCTCGCTGTAATTTGAATCGGATAATTCCATGGCACAATATGTACCGTAATGCCGACTGGCTCTAGCACTACCGCATTTAATAGTCCATCCTCAATCGGAATGGTATCCCCCATCACTTTATCTGCAGCCCCGCCGTAAAATTCAAAATAGCGAGCGGCGGCTTCAATATCTGCTCTTGCCTGTGATAAAGGTTTTCCTACATCGCGACATTCTAGTAAACTCCATTCCTCTGCATGCATGCGAATATAATGGGCAAGTTCAATCAATAACTGCCCTCGTTCATACGCCTTCCATTGACGCCAATCGTCACTTTCAAATGCTACACGGGCTGCACGTACTGCTTCATCAACCTGCGCTTTACTAGCATTGCTAATTTGCGCAATCACTTCTCCAGTTGATGGATTTCGAACATCCACTAATGCCGCACCATGAACCCACTCCCCATTGATTAACATAGGAATTTTTTTCATTGTACCCCTCCTATAATCCACGACCACCATCTACATGTAGTGTCGTCCCTGTAACCATGCTTGCTGCATCTGATAGTAAATAACTAACAGCTCCTGCAATATCAGAAGGCTTCACTAATCGACCTAGTGGGACAGATTGTACAAATACACTTTGCTTTGTTTGCTCTATATCTGCTCCCTGTGCAGCAAATTGACCAAGCATTTGTGTGTCAGCTGGTCCTGGATGAATCGTATTAACACGAATTTGACTTGATGCTAGTTCAATAGCAAGCCCTCTCGTAAAGCTTTCCGCTGCGCCCTTTGACGCAATATAAGCCTGGAGGCCCGGTCTCGGACGTACTGCAGAAATAGAGGCAATCGTAATAATGGAACCCTTTTGCTGCTGTTTCATAAAAGGGACAATAGCTTTTGTCGTGATAAATAAGCTTTTCACGTTGACATCCATTAAACGATCCCACTCATCCATCGTTACCTGTTCAATTGGTGTGGCTGATTGTGCAACCCCAAGCGCATTGACAAGGCCATCAATCCTACCATAGTTATCAAAAACCTGCTGGCAGATGGCATGGACACGCTCCTCATGCAAAACATTGACTTCAAAGCATTGCAAAGAATCATGTGCAATTTCTTTTAGAGGCTCTACTGATAAATCGAGCGCTACCACAATATTGCCTTGCTTTAGCTGTTCTTCAATAATGGCTTTTCCCATACCGCCACCTGCGCCTGTTACAACAATGACCTGTTGCTCAACTGTCATCCTAAACACCTCCAGCTGTTATCGTCCTATTTATGATTTCCTGACAAATAGCGTCGCCCATTTGTTCAGTTGTCGCTTGTCCACCAATATCTGCTGTTTTCACAAGACCCTGTTGTAGTACCGTTGTAATAGCATTGACTATAAGCTGCTCTAAATCCGTTCTCCCTTGATGCCCAAGAAGTAAGGCAAGCGACCAAATTTGAGCGATTGGATTAGCAATGCCCTTTCCAGCAATATCAGGTGCCGAACCATGTACAGGCTCAAACATGGAAGGAAAATCCTTCTCGGGATTCAGATTGGCCGACGGAGATAAACCAAGACCTCCAACAATCGCAGAGCCTAAATCAGATAAAATATCACCGAATAAATTGGATGCTACAACCACCTCAAAGTCCTGTGGTCGTTCGACAAAATAAGCAACTAATGCATCGATGTAAATGGATTCGAGCTGTAGTGCTGGAGCGCTTTCTGCCACCGTTTTTCTTGTATGCTCATCCCAAAATTTCATGGAATGAATAATCGCATTCGATTTTGTGGCACTTGTTAGTTTGGTTTTCCCGTGTTGCTTCGCATAATCACAGGCAGCTTGGACAATTTTTTCGATGCCAATGCGCGTCATAATCGTATTTTGAATGGTCATTTCCTGTGGCTGCTGTTGATACAATCGCCCACCACTATCTGAATACTCGCCCTCTGCATTTTCACGGAAGATGACAAAATCTATGTCATTGCCACGAGCCAAAGGGGACGTAATCCCAGGCAGTGATTTAATAGGACGGAAATTCACATATTGCTGGAACTGTTTCCGAATCGGCATAATCAATTCCCACACCGTTACATCATCAGGCACACGGGCATCGCCAATTGCACCAAATAAAATCGCATCATACGCTTGAAGTGTTTCAAGTGCATGATCAGGCATCATACAGCCATGCTGCACGTAGTAATCAGAGCTCCAAGGAAAGATCGTTGTTTCAATTTGTAAGGAGCTATCTTGTTCTTGCAAGCAATTTAACACTTTTAACGCTTCCTGCATTACTTCTTTCCCTATGCCATCTCCAGGTATTACCGCTATTTTGATCACTGTCATTGTGCATCACCAGCCAAAAATTTTAATGCTGCTAAACGATAAATAGCAGTTGTTTCTGCCAATTCTTCAATATCTACATATTCATTGATTTGATGTGGAATTTCACGATCTCCTGCGCCAACTGTCACAATCGGAATTCCATGCACATGAAGAAACGTACCATCTGTTGCTCCAGGAACACCATTGTATTTTGGCTCCTTCTCTGTCACCTCTGCCACTGCCTCATAAATAGCCTGTACAACAGGATCTTCCTTTGCTGTTGCTGTTGCTGGTCGATTATCAAGGACCGTTAGCTCGACTTTAAAATCAGGATCATCCGTTTGTAAACGTTTAATGATCGCTTCAATTTTACCAAGCAGTTCATTATGGTCTTGCGCTGGAACCGTACGAATATCAAGTGTCGTCATACAATGATCCGGAATAACATTGATCTGTGCATCCCCCTTTACAGGCGCACGTAAAATCGTTGGCGTAATCGACGGCCAATTCAACATTGGATCACGTCCTAACCTCGCTTGCTCCTCTTTTTCCAGTTTTTCAAGCTCTACGATCAAACGTGCCATCCGCCAGTTTGGATTTATGCCGCTCCACGAAATCGCTCCATGCGCCATTTTACCGAAAATATCTACCTGTAAACGAATAGCCCCACGCTGTGCAATACAGACATTATTTTCCTGTGGCTCACAGATAATCGCTCCATCCACACCATCAGCCCAGCCATTTTTAATAAAATGTTTAATGCCCAGCATCAACCCTTCTTCATCACAAGGAATACATAAAATAATCTTGCCCGTAAACTCCTCCTGATCCAGTAACAATGACTGACAAGCTGTAATCATACAAGCAAGATTTCCCTTTGTATCATTCGTCCCTCTACCATACATGCGCCCATCCACAATCTCTGCCCCGAATGGATCATAGGTCCATGCTTCTCGATTACCTTCCGTAACTACATCTGTATGCCCCTCAAAAAGCAATGTTTTCCCCGGCTTCCCCGAATCAATAATCCCAATAACATTTGGTCGCCCAGGCACAACCTCCTCGATATGCGTTTCAATACCAATATCTCGTAAATATGCCGCAACAAAATTCGCAACCTCTTGTTCATTACCGTTCGGATCATTCTCACGGTAAACGCTTTCAATTCGTACGAGCTTCTGTGTTAAAGCTATAACTGCCTCACGATCGCGCACATACGATGTCGTTGTCTTTAAACTAGTTACTGTCATGCAAAGGACCTCCTATTTTAGGGAATATTCTGAATTTATGTTATTTTAACATTGTCCCTTCTCTATGAAACTAGACAATATGTTAACGAATCATAGAATGACCTTAACTTTTTGTTTAGCAAAAAAACGCTAAAAAACTACATTTTCCGCTGTTTTAAACGCATTTTATAGTTTTCTCGCAAATTATCAGCTACCCTGAACATGAATTGATATTAGGGGATTGATATTACCAATAAGTGGATTATCCCACCGATTGGAGGTTGACTTTGAGCGGGTTTCTTCCTTTGAGCGGTTTCCTCAACTTTATGAGTGGGGTGGCACCTTCTTTGAGCGGTTTTCTCACATTTTCGAGCGGGTTCTCCCCTCCTTTGAGCGGTTTCCTCACACTTATGAGCGGGTTCTCCCCTCCTTTGAGCGGGTTCATCCTTCCTTTGAGCGGTTTTCTCAACTTTAGGAGCGGGTTTTCTCTTTCTTTGAGCGTTTGTCACCACTTGCGAGCGGGTTCTCCTCCTTTGAGCGGTTTCCTCACACTTATGAGCGGGTTCATCCTTCCTTTGAGCGGTTTTCTCACACTTATGAGCGGAGTCATCCTTCCTTTGAGCGGTTTCCTCAACTTTAGGAGCGGATTCACACATCCTTTGAGCGGTTTTCTCAACTTTAGGAGCGGATTCACACATCCTTTGAGCGGTTTTCTCAACTTTAGGAGCGGGTTGCGGGTTCTCCCTTCCTTTGAGCGGTTTCCTCAACTTTAGGAGCGGGTTCATCCTTCCTTCGAGCGGTTTCCTCAACTTTAGGAGCGGGTTCTCCCCTCCTTTGAGCGGTTTCCTCACACTTATGAGCGGGTTCTCCCCTCCTTTGAGCGGTTTTCTCAATTTATGAGCGGGTTCATCCTTCCTTTGAGCGGCTTCCTCAACTTTAGGAGCGGGTTTTCTCTTTCTTTGAGCGTTTGTCACCACTTGCGAGCGGGTTCTCCTCCTTTGAGCGGTTTCCTCACACTTATGAGCGGGTTCATCCTTCCTTTGAGCGGTTTCCTCACACTTATGAGCGGAGTCATCCTTCCTTTGAGCGGTTTTCTCAACTTTAGGAGCGGATTCACACCTCCTTTGAGCGGTTTCCTCAATTTATGAGCGGGTTCATCCTTCCTTTGAGCGGTTTCCTCACACTTATGAGCGGAGTCATCTTTCCTTTGAGCGGTTTCCTCAACTTTAGGAGCGGATTCACACCTCCTTTGAGCGGTTTCCTCAATTTATGAGCGGGTTCATCCTTCCTTCGAGCGGTTTCCTCAACTTTAGGAGCGAGTTCTCCCCTCCTTTGAGCGGTTTTCTCAATTTATGAGCGGGTTCATCCTTCCTTTGAGCGGTTTCCTCAATTTATGAGCGGGTTCATCCTTCCTTTGAGCGGTTTCCTCACACTTATGAGCGGAGTCATCTTTCCTTTGAGCGGTTTCCTCAACTTTAGGAGCGGATTCACACCTCCTTTGAGCGGTTTCCTCAATTTATGAGCGGGTTCATCCTTCCTTTGAGCGGTTTCCTCAACTTTAGGAGCGGGTTCTCCCTTCCTTTGAGCGGTTTTCTCACACTTATGAGCGGAGTCATCCTTCCTTTGAGCGGTTTCCTCAACTTTAGGAGCGGGTTCTCCCTTCCTTTGAGCAGTTTTCTCACACTTATGAGCGGAGTCATCCTTCCTTTGAGCGGTTTCCTCAACTTTAGGAGCGGGTTCACACATCCTTTGAGCGGTTTCTTCAATTTTACGAGCGGTTTCCTCACATTTTCGAGCGTTTTCACTCCTCCTTCGAGCGGTTCCTCACACAGATGAGCGGAGTCATACCATTTACGAGCGAAGTCTCCCATATTAAGCCGTTTATCAACACTTATGAGCAACAACTATCATCCCCAGAGCGAAGCCCACCCCATACAATGAAAAAAACCAGCATCAGCTGGTTTTTCCTTTTTATTGTTGACGGGATTCGGTCATTTGCTTCCAGACCGAGCCTTTTGCTTCCTCGCCTTGTTCGATACGGGCGATGGCCATTTTGACTTGTAATTTTACTTCGAATTCTTTATCGTTTTCGGCAGCTTGTAATGCTGGTAAAGATTGCTCCGTGCCGACCTCATATAAATACATTGCTGCACGCCAGCGAACCAGTTTGTTTTTATCTTGTAAGGCTTGTTGCATGGCTCCTTCAAATTCAACAAAGCCAAGGTCACTCATGCAGTCACCTGCAGTTCGGCGCACGGCTGCACTTTTATCTTGAAGGGCTCTTTCTAAATAAGGAACAACAGCCACATCCTCAATCATGCCTAAGTACACAGTAGCAAGTCGGCGAATGGACATTTGTTCATCTCGTAAGGCTAAATCAAGTAATGGTAGATCATCTAGCTCTGGATCGGCCATTTGGTCAAGCAATTGGAAGCGTTTCTCCCATTCTGGTTGATTGAACTGCTCCACTGTTATTTTTAGCTTGTCTGTTTTTACAATAGCTTTTTCGTCATCATTATTGATGGCAGCTACAATTTCTGCTAAGCGTTCTGGAGAATACGTGACATCGATCTCCTGTTTGACTGCTTCAGCAATTTCCTCAAGCTCGCCGTACCGCACCCCATAATCAATCCACTTGCGTTGGAAGATATAGTTCTCGTCTACTGCTGATTCAATGATTTGATTAAAGGCCTCTACAAAACGGTCACCACAGCTTACACGATGTTCACGTTGATTATCAAACACTTTTACTTGCAGTGGTACCTGCTTGTAAAACTGTACATGCACGTAAACCTCACCGTAAAACTCATTGGCCACAACCGTTTCATCCTGTGTTTGTACATCTTCTCCTAGCACTTGACGAATGCTTGCTAGAATGCCTTCCCATGCATACTTAGCATTGCGCTCCACCGCAAAGAAATCCGCTACATGGTAAACGCCCTTTACTCCTTCAATAGCTAAAATGGCTGCAGCTTCGCCAGTTGCCTCATCCTTATTATCTTTTGTAAAATTATAGCTTTTCCCGAACGGTAGCTCTGTATCAACAACAATCTTCATAGAATTGGGACTTGGTGTCGGTTCAATTGTAATAATCTTCATGTCTATCGCTCCTTATCCGTTAACAATTTCATCTAAATAAGACCATCTTTCAATCAGGTGCTCGTAGTGTGCATTTAGCTCATCAAGCTTAGCCGTTAATTCCTGTAGTTTCGTGAAGTCTGAACCAGCTTGAGCAATTCCTTCTTCCGTCTCCATGATGGCTGTTTCTGTTTTTTCAATATCATCTGCAATCGTTTCCCATTCTTTTTGCTCTTTAAACGATAGCTTCTTCTTATCTGATTTGGGCTTTTCAGTCTTTGCAACTTTTGGTGTCTCTACTTTAGCAGTCGCTGCTTGCTCGCGCTTCTCCAAGTACTCACTGTAAAGATCAAGTGATTCCTCTACTTGCCCCTGTCCATCCAAAATCCAAAGCTTTTTAGCAATTCGGTCTAAGAAGAAACGATCATGGGAAATCGTAATTACAACACCAGGGAAATGCTCAATGAAATCCTCTAGCACACCTAATGTTTCAATATCTAAATCATTCGTTGGTTCGTCCAATAATAAGACGTTTGGCTGCTCCATTAATAAACGTAATAAATGGAGACGCTTGCGCTCACCGCCTGATAATTTCCCAATCGGTGTACCATGCGCATGCAATGGGAATAAAAAGCGTTCAAGCATTTGAGCCGCCGAGTAGCGTACGCCTTCTGCATCTGTAATATCATTAGAAGCCTCACGTATATATTCAATCATACGCTCATTTTCATTCATTTTCGGCAATGTTTGCTTGAAATGCGCTAGCTTTACTGTTGAGCCAACAAGAATTTCACCTTGATCGGGTGTCAGCTCCCCTGCTAGCATGTTCAATAAAGTTGATTTTCCTACACCATTTGCACCGATAATACCTATGCGATCACCCTGCTGTAGTAAAAATGAGAAGTTTTCTAGAATTTTTTGCTGTCCAAAAGCTTTCGAAATATTTTCGGCCTCCAGAACTTTACGACCAAGACGTGTTGTAGCCAGTCCCATTTCTAAAGAAACGTCCTCTGATTTTCGCTCTAAGTTTTCCTCTAGCTTTTCAAAGCGTTGAATACGAGCCTTCTGCTTAGTTGAGCGCGCCTTCGCACCGCGACGAATCCATTTTAACTCTGAACGATAACGGTTGCGGTCCTTTTGAGCAGAGGCTGCTTTCATTTCCTCACGAATGGCACGCGCCTCTATATAATCGCCATAATTCCCTGTATGTCGATATAGCGTTTGATCTGCTAGCTCGTAAATATGTGTCGATAATTCATCTAAGAAGTAACGATCATGGGTGATGAAAATTACGGCACCCTTTAGTCGTAGCACCATTTCCTGAAGCCACTCTGTTGATTGCACATCTAAATGGTTGGTAGGCTCGTCTAGTAGGTAAAGATCTGCTGGTTCAATTAACACTTTGGCTAAAGCGACGCGTTTCTGCTGACCTCCTGAAAGTGTTAGAACCTCTTTCTCAAATGTTTCAATACCTAGCTTTGTTAATGATGTCTTTGCTAACGCATTGACATCCCATGCCTGCTCTTCATCCATACGCTGTTGTAAGCTAAACAACGTTTTTTGTAAACTATCAGATGTTGGATTAACTGCTAAAGCAGCAACGGTTTCCTCATACTGACGATTCAGCTGTAAAATAGGTGAATCGCCAGCAAAGACAGCCTGTAAAACTGTTTCACCAGCTTCAAATGTCGGCTCCTGTGGTAAATAGGCGATACGGTACTTATTCGGACGGTCCACAGTCATCGAGTCTGCTTCAACGTCTCCAGCTAAAATAGATAGCAGCGTCGACTTCCCTGTTCCATTAATACCGATTAAACCTGCTCGCTCTCCTTCATAAATGGTAAATTCAATATCTTGAAAAAGCGTTTTATCGCCCACTGTTTTTGTTAAATTTTGTACGATTAAATGACTCATTCCACTATTCCATCTCTTTCATGTTAGGTATTGTTCATGCCCACACGATTTGTATGTAGACGATTATTGATATCCATTATTCATCATAACACCAATTGACATGTAAACAAAGAACAACAAACTATCACAGCTTGTTGTTCAATAATACATTCGCAAATGCTATCAGAGCTAGATAATCTGTTATTCTATATGCCGCGCTTCCGATTTTATGGGGCCCCGTGGATTAAAATAAAAAATGGGAATCTGAAAAAGAAAAGTGGAAAATAACCGTTTTATTTTTGATTCTTCCTCATAGTGATAAATGGTTCAATTGTAGAGAAACGAACCATAAGGGCGAATGCACGAATATATTTCTCTTAATTTATTTTAAGGACCATAGCTTAACACAAACAAATAGCTATGTAGAAGAAGAGTTCAACAATATTTTTACATTATTCAGAAAAATACTACTACTAAAAGCTACTATTGAATATAGTTTTATAGAAGAGAGTTCAGATGATTCGATACGATTTACAGAGCAAGTAATCGCCCAATATGCACAGCCGATTTCATCAAAAAATTTCGAATAAAATAGTAACGATATAAAGGGTGATTTTTTATGGAGTTAGCAGACGTCATTAATTTCATATTATATATAGCCAACCTTATGTTCATTTTAGATAAAAATATCGTTCATTATCGAATACTAACAGGTAATATTATATTTACTTTGCTCAATCTTCTATCATTGGCTTGTGGAAATTCTTAATGCAATTTGCTAAAGACATTGTTGAGAGAATCCATATGAAAAGGAATATTCTACTTGCGATAGGCGTCCTTTATTTTATTATACTGAACGTACTTCTCACAATCTTGGTGCTACGAAAGAAATACCCAATGAAGCACAAAAACCGCCATTCCAATGAAAGGCGGTTCTTTTTGTGTTGTCCTATTGACCGATTTCGTGCTGTAATTGCTGTAAAAAGCTCTCCATAAATTGATGACGTTCCAGTGCCATTTTTTTGCCCTTCTCTGTCACCATTAAATCTTTTAGCAGTAATAATTTCTCATAAAAATGAGTAACAGATGAGGTATTTTTTTGACGGTATTCTGATTCTGACATGTTTGCCCGTGCTTCCTCGTCTTTATCATAAAGCTTTCGACCTTTAGCTCCACCATAAGCAAATGTTCGGGCAATGCCAATGGCACCAATCGCATCTAAACGATCTGCATCACGTACGATTTTCGCTTCCAATGATGTTGCTTCTAGCTCATTTCCTCCATTAAACGATACTTGAGCAATACAGTCTCGGATATGTTGCTTTTTATCTTCACTCAGTGGTAGTTCTGCAATCAGTTGTTCTTCCTGTTCCTTGCTATCAGTATATTTTTTGTCGCTGACATCATGTAAAAGCACCGCTATTTTAACCACCTCAGCATCTGCTGTTGGCTCACTTTGTAGGATAGCTAGCGCATTTTGATAGACGCGTTCAATATGCTGAAAATCATGACTAGCATCAAATTGTGCATATACGTCTCGAACCTTATCCAATAAATTATTCATCGTTAATCTCATTCCTTTCCTACAAAATTATACTGTATTTATTCCTGCAAAAGGTAATCTAGAAATTAAAAATTGATAACGTTTCAATTGACTAACTTTTCTGAATATTGTATGATAAACATACAGAACAATCCATTTGTTCTGTACCTCATATTTTTCAGTAATGTACAACAGCTATGTGTAGGACAGATTTAGCATTAACTTCAGCGGGCTTACAATTGAATAACCTGTTTAGAAGATGACGTACGTATTGAAAACCAATCATCTAAACAAATAAAAGTGAACACTTTCCCTTAGAAATTCTTTGTTTAACCCGCATAGCCCTATGTACATGCCGAAAATGTGAACAACAAGTTAGTTTGTTGCATGACCTAAAGGCTTTCACTTGAAGTTGCATTTGTGTCATTGTTTTTCATTACTGGTTGTTACCTTCTTCTACTATGTATGAACGTAGCTCCTCCCTTTAATGAAAATCATACACTATTGTTGTCTCCAGCTTGTGAATACCACGTTCGATGAGTCGTGCAATCAGAAGAAAAATCATGTAAGCCAATGTATTAAGTGTGATAAAGGAAGTAGGTACGATTGTGATAAAATGTATTACCCTCCCGCTGAAGGACAAATAAAAGCTGCCCATCTTACATTCAAGTAGATGATGGCAGCTTTTACTGTTTTATTTACTTATAACACGTTTTTAATAACTTCATCAATTTCCTGCAAAAGTGCTTCATTTTGCATCGTCGAACTTAATGTCAAAAGTGATTGGTCTACATGGATCACGGCTACATGCATCCCTTCCTGAATGCTTGCACTTGGTACAGGAATCATTTTCTCTATATCAAATGTCATGATTAAATCTGGGAATTTCGATTGTAATTGTCCTTCTTTCGATAATGTCATATATTCATTCCAGAAAGTAAGATGATATTCGCCAACGGATAATTTTCCAACATCAAAGCCATTTTCCTTCGTTAAAGAATAATTCGTAACTTTCCCCGATACAATGTGTGTACCATTCAAATGCTGTACAACATTGCCTAATTTCTCTTCAAATGTTTGTCCCTTTAAGAATCGATAGCCAAGCTCAATAGCCATCGTGATTGCATTAGGGGCACCATGCTTCTGTAAATAGTCAATCGTCACAGGATTTCGAGTAACCCCCACTAGCCCACCTGCTAAAATGGATGCTTGTCGAGCTGTTTTGGCTGTGTTTTGTAAATTCCCTTCGACAAACCCTTGCACGGCAAAATCATCTTTTCCCCCTGCATAAAATTGCACGGATTGATAATCTTGTTGCTCATGGAGATTTAAAGAGCCCATGATCCCCGTTGGATGTGCTCGTCCATTACAAGGAGCGTCAACGACTGGTACATTTAATAGTACTGACTGTAGCCAGCCATTGATCGTCGTACTGGCACCATTTTCATTCGTAATGATGCCTTTTAGACGCTGCTCGTAATGCTTATTCATCTGACGATAGCTCCAACAAAGCTGCTCACCAGAAATATATTGATCAACTGCTGATGGTGCACCTACCAAGGCAACGCATGCCACTAAGTCTTCTTGATTCAATTCTGTGATATCGACTAATTGAGGTTCTCCCGCAGCAAAGATTTCCTCCACTAGCTTGAGTCCTTCCTCTAGAAGACCACCTCCGCCGCCGCCAAGGATTGCCCCTCCATAAACGGCTGCAATCCCATCCTCATACGATAATACTTTTACCATTCATTCATACCCCTTTCTATTTTCCTATTTTCAGAATAGAAGAGAAGAAGCTATATAACGCATCTCCAGCAATAACACCTGCTGCAAAGACCGTCATTTCAGATTCTCTCTTACCTTTCGTTACATATGTGAAAATAACACGAAGTAAGATACCGACTAAAACAGCCCAACCAGCGATCGGATTAACAAGTAATAAACCTGTTGCAAATAAAATACCCATTTGACGTTTTGAACCACCGATTAGCTGAATCAATGCACCTGGAATAGCCCAAATCATTAATTGTTTTGCTACATCTCCTGTTACACCTGATTGGATTGTGGCTGCATACACATGGTTTACAGGTGCTACTAAATCTTGTGCAAAATAAGATTTATAAGATAGTAAAACGACAACAGCCGAAATCGCAAAGGCTAACATTCCTGCTATTAATTGTTGCTTACGGCCTTCTTTTTCTAACGCAGCATCACTACCATTACCACGTAAAATAAATCCTGTTTTTAAGTCATAGCCCATATCTGCAAACGCTACCCCTGTAGCTGCACTATAACCTGCTAATAAGGCAAGTGCTGGTGCTGGGAAACCGATTAAAATACCAACAATCAGCGTAATAAATGCGACAGCAAATGCTGGGAACCAACCTGCGTGCATCGCCGCAATACCAACAATCAGCTCATGAACAAATGCAGCAATTGTTGCAAAGACGATGAATCCTATTAACATACCGAAAGACATATGCGTGATAATACCACCTAAAATGGCAATTAATAAGGCAATGGCTAAATAAGCAATAAACCCTACACCAAAGGCTTGGCGAATTTCTTTGGCATCTTTTGAATAGCTCAACTCTTCTGACTTTTTAGCCGACTTTTTATTTAATAAGGCAAAAGCGACCTGGAAAAGTGCCACAATACCGGCACCAATCATCACGCCATGCGGAATATAATATGCATTTAAATCGACATTAAACAATTGAACAGAATATCCTCTTAGAAGAAGCCCAATCCCAAACATCGTTAGTGCCCAAATATTTCCTATGAACGCTACCCCAAAAGCTGACATTGGAATTTTAAGAACAGACCCCACAATACCTATTAACACACCACCGATTAATACCTTGGCATTTTTACCGCCTTTATCGCCCGCTTTAATGGCTTCAGCAGTCGCAATCCCTGGTGGCCAAGTACCTGCAGCTGGGAAAATCTTTGTATCAAAAAATTTATACAATAATAAAGCATCAACAAACATCGCTAAAATAACACCGATAAACAATGGTAATACTAAGTTTTCATAGCCTAATACATATGGAATACCAATTGGCAACATTAAACTACTTGCAGCACTGAACGTTGCTGCTGAAATGGCCGTTTGGATAATATTTTGTCTATGCACAGATTTAAATTCAATGAGCTTGCCGATTGGAATTCTTCCTAGAATCATCGCAAATATTGCCCCGACGATTGATGTATTAGCAGAAATCCCTAAAGTCGTAATCAACTGTATCCCGATAATTGCCCCTACGACAGATGTTAAGACGATCATTAGTAGAGTTACAGGCTCTAAAGCCCTTGGATGTAATACTTTATTATTCATAGTGTCAGCTCCCCTATTGCTGTTATAGTTTTGAAATATGTGATTGTATTTGATGAGCTACTTTCACTAACTGTTCAAGCATATATTTCTCCCTTTGATCATCTAAATCATATACTAGTCCAGAAATGGTAAGAGATGCGATAATTTCCCTCTTATAGTTAAATAACGGTACGCTAATGCCAAAAGCATGTTCATTATACTCCCCAACTGTAACACACCAGTTGTTTTGTCTAATTTGCTGTAGCTCTTCCTTCAATGACTTAAGCAGTTTAAGATGCTCTTCTTTCGATTGTTTATTATGAAAAAAAGCGATTAATTCAAGCTGCCTGTCCTCTTCTAAATAGGCAAACATCACTTTGCAGGAAGCACCGATGTAAAGGGGTGTCTTCGTTCCTAAAGACACCGCATACTTTACATTTTTATTACTCTCGGCAATTTTCGTGGTAACACCGTATTCATTATCCATATAAGTAAGAAATACTGATTCATTAATTTCATTCGCAAGATTTTGCATCAATTCATAAATGGTCGAGTGTGGGTCTTTAGAATTGGAGAGCACATCATAAAAAAGGAACATCTTGTAACCTAATTTATATTTTCTTGTGTTGTCATCCTGTATTAAATAACCCGCTTCTGTAAATGTATTAATGGTTCTTTGCACGACACTTGTCGGCAAGTTCATCATGCGTGAAATTTCACGAACACCTAATGCGTTTTCTGTCGTGGCAAAACACTCTAGTATATCCAATGAGTTTTTTAATGTCTTGACAGTCATTTATTTCTCCCTTTAAGCGTTTTGATAACCGTATTTCTTCTGCGCTACTTCTATAGAAATATATTCATTTAATAAATCACGTTCAATGGCCTCGGCACTTCTTTCAAGTGGATTACCATAACCACCACCTGTTGCTGTCACAAGCTCAATGCGGTCACCCTTTTGCAATTCATAATTGGCCAGCACTCCAACGGGTCCAACCTTCGTTCCATCGTTTTTATGAATGATCAGATAGTTGTGAGAGCCCTCTCCTCCGCCATTTAAACCGAAAGGCGCAAATTGATGTCTTCCTAAGTTAACAGAAACCTTTTGACCATCATGATTCACTGTATAAACGCGACGTACACCTAAGCCGCCTCTAAATTGACCAGCACCTGCCCCGTCACAATTTAAGCTATATTCATCAATGTGAATACCATATTTTGTTTCGGCAATTTCAACCGGGAGATTATATGTTTCACCATCTCCCATACAGTATTGTCCGCTTTGACCATCTTCATCATTGGACGCTCCCCAACCACCAACGGATGGTTCAACGATTAAGAATGACTCATCGTTTTCAGGGTTTTTACCTGTTAAGATAAACGTACAAACGGACTGCAAATGCCCTGCAGATAATCGTTCTGGTAAATGAGGTGCAAGAGCCTTCCAAATTAAATCCGCTGCCCCTATACGTGCCTCGAAGTTCATGGACACAGGATGAGGACGTTTAGCTGAGACAATGGAGTTTTCATCTGTAATAATCGTTAAGCGTTTAAAGACACCTTCGTTGATTACATCAATATCACCAAGTAATGCTAAGAACATAACCCGCACACTAGCCATTAAACCAAATTGTGAGCAGTTCATTGGCACATTGACTGCAGGATGGGAGCCTCTAAAGTCACAAATAAACGCTTCATCACTAATTGTTACTTTCACTTTAATTGGATATGGGCCACCTTTTAATGGGTCACCTTCAATAAAGTCTTCCGCATAAAACTCACCTTTTGGTAAATGTTGTAGCTCCAGCTCAACAATTTTCTCTCCCTTGTCCAATAGTTTTTGAATGGACAATTTCACAGACTCAGCACCAAACTTCTGGCAAAGCTCTGCAATTCGTTTTTCTCCTGTTTTTAGAGCTGCTACTTGTGCAAACATATCTCCGATCGAAAGCTCTGGTAAACGGACATTCGTCGAAATGATTTCATAGACTGCTTCGTTCAGCTCACCTTGATGATAAAGTTTAACACCTGGAAGCTGTAAACCTTCTTGATAGATTTCATTAGAATTACTTGTGAATGAACCAGGGTCCATGCCCCCTACTTCTGTCCAGTGCGCTTTATTGGCTGAATACGCGATAATTTCACCATTATAGAAAATTGGTAGGACTAACCCTACATCCGATAAATGAGATCCACCACCAACATATGGGTCATTAATAATAATGACATCCCCTTCGTGTAACTGTTTCCCATTATCAAATTTTTCAATAACACGCTGCACCATTGGACTTAGCATCCCAATAAAGCTCGTTACACCATTTCCTTGGCTAATTAAATTACCCTTGGCATCTGTTAAACCACAAGCATAGTCTAATACTTCATAAATCACGGGACTCATAGAAGAGCGTGCTAGCGCAATAAACATCTCATCTCCTATTGCTAGCAATGAATCTTGAATAATTTCTACTGCAAAAACGTCTTTTTTCATGTTTTATTTTCCCTCCATCTCTACAATCAGATTGCCGTATTGATCAATTTCAATGGATTGCTTGTCATTAATCACGACTGTAGATGTTGGATTTTCCACAATGGCAGGACCAGCAATAACATAGCCAGGTACTAATTTTTGTTGATCATAAACATTGACCTCTACCCAACCTGTTCCTTTCACGTATAAATTGCGCTTTGTTTTAATACAAGTCGAAGCGTCAATATGAGAGAAGTCTAATTCTTTAAACTGAACCGCCTCATCTTTTCCGTAAATTGTAAGATGTAAGTTCACTAGCTCAATTGGTGTAGCTGGTAAATCAAATGAAAATTCTTGCTTATGTTTAATGTGGAAAGCCTCTGCTAATTTTTCAAGCCCTTCTTCATTAATTGTAATAGTCGATGCGTTTAATTTAACCGTATGCTCTTGACCTTTGTAGCGTAAATCATAATTAATCTCGAAATAATAATGATCCTTAGCTAAAGGTGCATCTGCATACGCATTGGCAATCGCTTGATCAATGTTTTCTTGAATAGCCGCAAGATGGTTTTTGTCAAAGTTCATTAAACTTGTTTGAATATAATCTTGTCGGTACTCGGTCATCATCATTCCTAAGGCAGAAAAGACAGAAGAACCATATGGGATAATGACTTTTTTCATGCCCAGCTCTTCAGCTAAGTTAATCGCATGAAGTGGTCCACCACCACCAAAGGCTACCATTGTAAAATCTTCAGGGTCATAGCCTTTACGAATCGAAATCAACTTTAGTGCATTAAGCATATTAGAATTTGCAATATCTAAAATGCCTTGCGCTGCTTCCTCCGCTGATACATTAAATGGTTTCGCAATTGCTTCAACAAGAGCTTCCTCCACTTTGTCAATGGAAACAGGATTATCAAAGTTTTCTAATGACAATCTTCCTAAGTACACATTCGCATCTGTAATGGTCGGCTGTGTATTTCCTAAGCCGTATGCCACTGGTCCTGGATTGGCACCTGCAGAATCTGGACCAACTTTTAATGAACCGAATTGGTCTACACGGGCAATTGAGCCGCCCCCGTTGCCGATTTCTACAATATCCACAACTGGCGTTTTAATTGGATAGCCAGCAAATTTTTCATTTCTTTCAATATAGTAATCTGTTGTGACATTCACTTTGCCATTTGTAATAAGGGAGCATTTAGCTGTCGTCCCACCAACATCAAAAGCGATGATATTCGATTCATTTAAAAGTTGGCCTAATTTCGCTGCCCCAAACATACCTGCTACAGGACCTGATTCAACTAGGTTAATTGGTAGCTCCATCGCTTTATCAAAGCTTGTTGTACCACCATTCGATTGCATAATTTTTAAATGATCTGTAATACCAATCGTGCTTAATTTCTCCTTTAAGCTTTTTAAATACGCATGTGCAATTGGCTTAACATAAGAATTTAATACAGTTGTATTTGTTCTTTCATACTCACGGTATTCTTTAATCGTTTCACTTGAAAGAGTGATATACACATCTGGCCAAATTTTTAAGATTTCTTCTTTTAGCTGTTGCTCATGAATCGGATTTTTATAGCCATGAATCAATGAAATGGCTATCGCCTCTACACCCAATTCCTTAAATTTACGAACGATTTCACCGACTTCCTCGGTATTAAGCGCTTTCATAACATTTCCTTTAAAATCAATTCGCTCATCTATTTCTTGTCGTAAGTAACGCTCTACAAATGGTTCTGGCTTTTTATATTTAAAGTTATATAAGTCTGGTCGATTACCACGGGCAATTTCTATTACGTCACGGAAGCCTTTTGTTGTAATTAACCCGACTACGCCCCCTTTTCTTTCCGTCAGTGTATTAATAATAACAGTTGAACCATGAATAAAAGATTCAATTAGAGAATCCTCCGTAACATGACGTCCTAATACATTTAATATGCCATCCTCAAAGTGACCAGGTGTTGTATGTCCCTTATCAAAATGAAGATTACCTTTTTCATCTGTGAAAACTAGGTCGGTAAAAGTACCGCCAATATCTGTTGCGATTTTCAAGACTTCATCCCTCCGTGTTCCTATAATCGGAACAGTGTTCCGAATTAGAATTAAGTAAATTATATTTAAAAGAAAAAGAAAATTCAATGTATTTTTTAAATAAAAATTCATTTGACAATTATCTTCTATTGTAAAAATCCGCTCTTTCTTTCCAATAACAGAGAACTATTGATAAAAACTACCAAACACATTTATATAAGGAAACTTCTCTTGTTTTTTTATGCAAAAAAAAAGATCCTAGTTTTTTACTAGAATCTTTTTTCAATTAAAGAAATTATTATATTTCGGAATCTGTAGTTTAATTGATCAACTTTTCCAACCAACATTTTTATTTTTCCTTTGTTAATAGCCTATTAAATTTTTTGCTAATGATTTCAATAAAACTTCTTCATTCTTTTTAATCCATTCAAGAGTTTGATGAATGTTAATACTCTGTAAATATATTTTTCCACAGTTCTTAGAAAATTTATTCGTTTCAATTACACGCCTTGTCTGATAATCTATACCTTTAAATACAGGATAAACAATAGTTGCAGTGTAACTTTCACCAGTTTGGAAGTGCTGAGCATAAAATGATAACTGAAATATGTCTTCGGTTGATACTCGTTTGAAATCATATCCTTTATATTTAGTATCAATTACTGTAACTGTATTCTTATTTAAATCATACACAACTATATCCGGGATAATATCACGGTATCTTTCACCTTCTAGCAACATAGCATTCGTAATACGTTTATTAGATACAACTTTAAATGCTTTATGAGCTAAATATTTCTTCAGAATTTCTCCTACAAACCGTTCAAACACTTCATTCATATTTACAAGGAATGCAAAATAATTTGTTTCCTTTTTCATATAATCTTGTAAAAATAGCTTTTCAAAGAGCATTCTGCCAAAGAAATGGCTCATCTTATAATTTTCGTTTAAACGATTTATTACAATATGAGGCCACTTATTTCCATAAAAAGTGTTTGTCAACATTTCAAACTGTGTTCGTAGCTTATGAACATGAAGCTTTAAATGCTTTGGCAATTTAACTATTGTTAACATTTCAAGAACTCTTAGTATTACTTGGTTTTCTATAATATCGTAGATAAGTTCATCATAAACACAATAAATTTTTGTTGGTAAATTAAAGTTTTTCACCATGTTTTCTCGTATGGAAATACGCCCTCGAGCCTGTAGTAAATTACCATACTCTTCGATATAATCCTTTTTTAGCCCCTTAAGTAACAACAATTCTGTTTCTTCAATAAAAAGGTCTACTAAGAGAGTAAATAAATCATTATGCCCTGCTTGTCCTATAGACTGTCGCTCTGACCATTTTGCATTTCCTTTGGCAAACAACATCATATCTACTACTTCTGTAAATGTAGGATCAAACTTTGGTTGAATAATAATGCGTAAATGTTCTAACTCAATGATACCAACAAAACTAGTAGTCCTGATACGTAAACCTTCTCTTAATTCATCGAAATAAAACCGCTGCTCCCAAGGTTTATTATTATGAATTGAAGCAATTTCTTTTAAATAACAGCGTTCTTGATTCGTTAAGTAATATGCTGGAATAACTTGCTCCGTGAATTCCTGTAAAATTATTTCATTCTTCATTATCAATCACCTAAATGACTTTCAAGCGCCGCTATAAAAGCTTCATCATCATCGTTAAATAAAGTATGATTCACTTCTTGTAAATCAATATCTACAAAACTATCTCCTAAAATATCTGCAAGTACACTGAAATTATCAAAGCAATATTCTTGTAAAAGAGGGATAATATCATATTGGAAAATATCTTTTAATTGGCCAACAGAAGAAATTACGTCACCATCTTCTATCATATAAGCATGGCCAATTTGCATATCACGACCTTGCATTTGGATAAGTTTTTTATTCAATGACTTTAAAATTGTAGAAGGAGAAATACTTAATTTATCGACTGAACATTCTAAAATCTCGTAATTTGGCATACATTCTACAAAAGCAAAACGACGTTTAATAGCAGCATCTAGCATTTTAATACTTCGATCTGAAGTATTCATCGTTGCAATAATCGCCACGTTTTCTGGAATCGTAAAGAGCTCTTTACTTTGGGGTAAAATTACTTCCACCCCACGCTTGTCTTTTTCTAACAATGTGATTAACTCCCCAAAAATTTTGGGTACGTTCCCTCGATTTAACTCATCTATAATGAAATAAAACTTTTTTCCTGGTTCTTTTTTTGCCTGATTAATAAATCTTTTAAAAACGCCATCTTGTAAAGTAAATGATACAGTACCATCTTTTTCAGCAGTAGGTTTATATCCCTCAATAAAATCTTCATACTGAAAAGAAGGATGAAATGTACACATTTCTATATGGATTTTCACATTTGAATGTTTTTTCCACTTTAAAAACTGCATTACAGAGTATGTTTTACCTGTACCTGGCGGACCGTATAAAATAATTTGGCCTTTTCGGTTAAGAGCCCTATTTATTTTTCCAAAAAGAGGTGATTCTTCTAAAGTGGGCTTAGTAATAGACTGTGTTCCATTACTTTGTAGCCATTCTTCCATCTGTTTCTTAGGTACTTTCGCTACCGTTACAGTTTTCCAAGCATTTTGAGGTGGAATAACTAACCCTTTTTCAAAAATTTGCGACCAATTCACTCCTACAGTATGGGGATATCGTCCAAAATCTTCGTTATATTTGTAACCCTCTTCATTTACTACTCCAATGCCAACTATTTTCGACGTTCCATTATTGGCAATCACTAGGTCACCTGGCTGTAAATTATAAAAGTCCCATACCTCATTTGCTTTTCTCGTAATAACTGATTTATGTTGATTATAATAGCCTTTTTTAACAAAAGCATTTTTTAACTCGTTAAAATCATTGTATTGTTCGAGGTTACCAAGATCACCCCAACCTAAGGAAATAAAACTATTATCTACACAGTTTTGAAAGTTACTAGCATTATCACCTGGAGCAATTTTATAAACAAATTCAGCTTGCATAAAATGTGTATATAGAAAATTTGAGAGCAACAGCACATCATATTGTTGTAAAGACTTATGTTTGTATAGTTCATTCCGTAAGAGTTGATTTAAATAAAGCGTATCTCTTGTTTTCAACAGATTCTCATCCACCCCAAATTCCTTTAAAAATTTTTTCAGATGAGATTCTTGATAAATCGGCATTAATTTATCTGCATGGTACATATATGATATTTTTCCTCTTAGCATTGAACCCCGATTTAGTAAATTATCATTATCTATTGATACATAGGGTTCTTTCCCCATTACTTCTATCGTTTTAATAATATCTTCTCTAAGTTGTTGCCATGCCTCTTGCTCATTTTTAAATTGTTCTGGGTAAAACCAAGTACCTTCCTTCTTTTTATAATAAATTATATGTTTATTAGCTGATCCTCCCTTGATACTCCCTAAGGAAACCGTATTATATTCTAACCACCAGCTAAAGGAACCTTGAGGCTGCAATCCTAGTGCATATTCTTCAAGCTCCATCTCATGCAAACGCTCTAGTGGGAACTTGAGCAAAAATTCTCGGTGTAACTCTTTTGCCTTTCGAACATATTCTTTTCTTTCTTCAGTGGCAAATTCATGAATTTGTGTGATTATCTTATCCATATATGTACCTCCTCATTAAATAAATAACAATTTTCGCGATTTATTGTATGGGCAAAATCTCAGTTCCTTTTGCTTTTAAATTTTTGGAATTTATAATTTCGAAATGGAAAGCTACCCTTTTTTTAAAGGGTAGCTTTAAGGTCTATCATTATTTTATTGATGTTAGAACAATCCCACCGCATGTCCTTCGCTATCAACATTCATACGTAGCGCAGCCGGTGTTTTTGGTAAACCTGGCATTGTCATAATATCGCCTGTTAGACAAACTAAGAAGCCAGCACCAAGCTTTGGAATAACTTCACGAATCGTAATGGTAAAGCCTTCTGGACGACCGAGTAAACTTGGTTGGTCAGTTAGGGAATACTGTGTTTTTGCCATACAAATCGGAAGAGAGTCCCAGCCAAATTTTTCGATTTGGGCAATTTGTTTTTTGGCTTGATCAGTAAATTGCACATCTTTCCCACCATAAACTTTTTGCACGATTGTACGAACTTTTTCTTCAATAGACTCTGTTACATCATATAAAGGAGAGAAGTTGTTATCTTCTTCTAGCACAGCTAGTACTTGTTCAGCTAGAGCTAGACCACCTTTACCGCCTTCTTCCCAGACATTTGTACGTGCGATACGAACATCATTTTCTTGACACCAGTTAAGAACGGCTTCTAATTCAGCCTCTGTGTCCGTAATAAAACGATTTAATGCAATAATTGGTTCAACGCCAAATGTGCGAACTGTCTCCACATGTTTAGCTAAGTTTTCAATACCTTGTAAAAGGGCTTCGACATTTTCGCCAACAAGCGCTGTTTTCGGAACCCCACCATGCATTTTTAAGGCACGAATCGTAGCTACGATAACAACGGCACTTGGCTTAAAGCCAGCTTTCCGTGCTTTAATATTCATGAATTTTTCAGCACCTAAATCAGAGCCGAAGCCTGCCTCTGTCACCACGATATCCGCTAGCTTACGAGCTGTTTGTGTCGCCATAATGGAATTACAGCCGTGAGCGATATTGGCAAATGGACCACCATGAATAATGGCAGGTGTTCCTTCTAATGTTTGTACTAAGTTTGGCTTGAAGGCATCCTTTAATAATAAAGTAAGAGCACCTTCTACCTGTAAATCTCGTACAAAGACTGGCTCACGCTCGAATGTGTAGCCAATCACGATACTAGCGATGCGTTCACGTAGATCCTCAATACTTGTTGCTAAACAGAACACTGCCATGATTTCAGAGGCTACCGTAATATCAAAGCCGTCCTCACGAGGCATGCCTTGAACTGGTCCCCCTAAACCAACGACTACTTTACGTAGAGCACGATCATTTAAGTCCATTACACGTTTCCAAATAATGCGTCGTGGATCAATGTTTAATGCATTTCCTTGATGGATATGATTATCAATAAATGCGGATAAAGCATTGTTGGCTGTTGTAATCGCATGAAGGTCACCAGTGAAATGTAAATTAATATCCTCCATTGGTATTACTTGTGCGTAACCTCCGCCAGTTGCGCCACCTTTTACGCCCATTACTGGACCTAATGATGGTTCTCGTAAAGCGACCATCACCTTCTTATCTAATTGATGAAGGGCATCTGCTAGTCCTACAGTCACTGTCGACTTTCCTTCACCTGCTGGGGTCGGACTAATAGCAGACACTAATACTACTTTTGCATCCTCGCCCTGAGCTGTAATTTTTAATGGGTCAATCTTTGCTTTGTAGCGTCCATACTGCTCAAGAGCATCCTCTGGAATACCCGCAGCTTTGGCAATTTCCGTAATAGGTTTGATCACTGCTTGACTAGCGATTTCTAAATCTGATAATGGTTGATTTTTCGTTGTCATTTGGCATCCTACTTTCTTTGTTGTTCATTTCCATTATAGTCTTAATTGTGAAAAAAAAGAAAGCCAGATATGCAAGCATTTCGACAATCAATTGACATCTTTGTTCAATTCATGTATGTTCTAAGAGAAAATGCAATTTTTTCACATTTTCTCAATGAGAGCACAACTTATTTAACTTTATTTTACATTCAAGCGCATTGGAGGCGAATGCTTATGCAACAGGGGATCGTAAAGTGGTTCAATAATGAAAAGGGTTATGGCTTTATTGAATGTGATGATGGAGAAGATGTATTTGTACATTTTACGGGCATCCAGGAGGAAGGCTTCCGTACACTTGAAGAAGGTCAAAAGGTATCATTTGATGTGGTAGAGGGTAATCGTGGACCTCAAGCATCAAATGTTGTGAAATTATAACGGTAATGGACTATTAGCTTAGTTCCAAATGGACAGCGGAGCAGGAATGAAATATTCCTTCATCCGCTTTTTTTATTACCAATGGTGGCCCTTTGCAAATTTGATACTAAGTATGTGAAGCATATAGCATGACAAAAGGGAATTACACTTGAAATAATTTCAAAAAAGCTATAAGAAAACTGCGGAACGAAGGGCGGCACTCCTGCGGGAAAAGCGGAAAAGTCGAGATCCTGGACTGAGCGAAGCGAGGGAAGCAGCTCGACCTCACCCGCGGAAAGCGTCCGTCCATTGTGGAAATCAATAGCTTAGCTTTATTTCATTGTAAAAGAAAAAAGACTGTAGGCAAACTCAAAATTCATCGAGTTTGTCTACAGTCTGAATCCATTTCAGCATATGAAGTGGATATTGTAATTATCGATTAATCCAATAAAAAGCGCCAGGACATACTAATGTTTCCTTTGTTCGATGAGGATCTTTTAATGTCACACCAAATGGCCCTTCTTTTATATGACCAAGTGTCATAGCTACTGCAACCTCTTCCTCATAAAAATCCAATCGGATATTCGGGAGCTGTAACGAGATGAACTGCTCATGTTGCACAGGCTCTGGTAGCTGCAATACCTCCTGCCATAAACGAACTGTTCTTCGTATATCCTTGACATACAATTGGATTGATTCCATTGTAATCGCTTGTTTTGTATCAATAGCACCGCTTGTCACTAATTGTGACAGACGTTCCTCATCTTCCTCTGCCCATTCAATTAAAAATGGAAAATCAATGAGAAGATCTGGTTTGCCAAAATGGAGAAGCTTCCACTTCACAACAGTGCCATCCGGTCTTGTTCGACTGCAAGCATCCGGCCCATATACATCATAACCTAATGCTCGTAAGCGTTGACCCTCTTCCTCAATTTTTTTGGTACGCAAGGCTATTCGTGAAAATCCTTGGCGCTCTTGATCACGTTTAAACGTATAATGTAAGGAATATGGGTATTGTGCCGCCTGCTCAAATAAATCACGATCATAGATAGCAATTTGTTCAATATAGCTTAAGCCAAAGTAGCTTAACGTATTATAAGTCCCCCACATCGTGTGCTGCCCACCATTCACTGTGTGGACATTTCGTTTATTGAAGAAAACCTTTATATTTTCTGGTGATTCCACTTGGTGAACCAGGTGATCAAAATATAAAGTCATGGCAATTCCCCTTTCTTTCCCCATTACCTTTACCTGTATGTTTAATTGGTTTAAAATTTACTCAAGAAAAGGAGTTACTAGTAGGATATGAAAAAAAAGTTCATTTTACCTACTTACTCCGTGAACTAATTTATATTAATAAAGAGGTGATATTTGAATGACAGATCAAGTAGCTGCTTTTAAATTGGCATTAGGTAATTACCCTACAGGCGTTACAGTTGTCACAACAAGTCATGAAACAAAACCTATAGGCTTAACCGTCAATTCCTTTGCATCTGTTTCAATCGACCCGCTCCTTATTTTGTGGTCACTCGATAAAAATTCTCAGCTTCATTCTTATTTTACGAATGCTTCTCATTTCGCGGTCAATATTTTAGCAAGCGACCAAGAACATTTATGTACACTATTTGCCAGTAAAATCCCTGATCGTTTTGCACAGGCACAGTGGTCCACTTCATCTTTAGGTCTACCGATTTTACATGATACAGCAGCTATTTTACAATGTAAAACGTTTCAGCAAATAGATGCTGGCGACCATACCATTTTTATTGGGCATGTGCAAGACATTACAAACGGGCAAAAAGAACCGTTACTATACCATCGCCGTCATATTGGGCAAATACCAAAAAGCTTTTATAGTTAATTTTTTAGACAAAAAAAGGGCCACTTGTAAGCAAAGGAAATCCTTCATGCTTATTGGTGGCCTTTTGACATCGTTCAACTGAAATCAATGTTATTTTTTCTGCGGAAATCTCTGTTTTTCAAGCCTATTAATTTGCACAATAACACCATCTTGGATCGTAATATGCACTTCACCAAATTCAAGATTTTGAATTGCCTTGGCAATTGCCTCTAATTTTTTATCATCTACCTTTACTGATTGAGCCATACGATACACCCCTTCTTTTTCATTCTTGTTGTACAAAAGAGGCCAACGCATCAAACTGATTGATAGCCCCTCCTATCTCTCAGATACCATCTGTTGGATTTGGCACCTAACTTTTCGGTTGCCGAGGCTTCGTTGGGCCAAGTCCCTCCACCTCTCTTGATAAGAGTACTGCGTTTCTTGACAATAATTCTATAATTCTACTATACGAATGTCAATATAAAATATTAGAAAACCTAGCTGAATACTCTGTAATATCAATCTTCTACGTTTGTATGAGTCGATATGAATGTATTTTATGCCAAATCAGTAGTAAATAGATGACTACTCTCAAACTTTTTAATTGGACCATTTTCTCAAAATGAGTTCAATTGGACCACGTTGATGGATAGTCCTCCACCATATCGAAAAAAACACACAGCCTAAAAAATAACAACATGCATAGAGCATTGAAAAAACGACTGTTAGATTATTCGATAAATCGAAAACTTCTAACACAGTGATGCCAATAAAGACATGGCCAACATAGTGTGTTAAGGACAATTGACCCGTTTTAATGATTGCTTCTATTACTTTATTTTTGAAAGTTTCTACAAAATACATACAACCTACTATTATCACAATAGCCGAAGCCGAATTTGATAGAACATACATTATATTTGGTGGAATTGGTCCTGTATCAAATAAATACAACGCACTATCATGATCTAAGAAATATTTTGTCGAGAAGTGAATAATCACCTTTGAAAAAATTTCTATAATCACTCCTAACAAGATACCTACCGTAACTAATTTCTTTCTTAATGCCCTATTGGTTAAATCTAAGGTACCTACAATCATCCCAATGAGAAAAAAAGATATCCATGGAAAAACGGGATGGTAGCCATTAAACAGTAAATTTCTCATAAAACCTTCTACCGTCCAAAAATCTATATACTCTAATAAAATATATTTTGGATGCCACCCAACTAGATAATTGAATTGGATTTGTAGCCATTGGGAAACGATTATCACCGCACTAATTGTAAAAAGCATGGTTTTCTTTGAAGTTGCTATCAACAAAGCTGCAAGAAACATATAAACACCGTAATAATGTAAAATATCTCCCGTCCATCCGACCACATATAAAACCATCCCAACAACAAACAAAAAAAGAGCTCGCTTCCATAAAGTTAACTTACTTTGGCGAATAAGAATTGGGTCCTTTGCTTCCCTTGCTTTCCGCGTCATCAGCGCAGTCCCTATTCCTGCTAGAATGACAAATAGTGCAGAGGCGCGCCCCTCAAAAAGACTTTGCAATTGAATGAGCCATTGTGAACCATTGGCAGTTGAACCTGAAATAACGCCAAAGTTTACAATAAACATACCTAACATTGCTAATGCTCTTGCAAAATCTAAGCCCTCAATACGACGATGACCAAGTTGCTTATTCATCTTTTCCCCCTTGAATGACGCTATGTACTGCCTCCCTCCAAATAGCCTTATAGTTCAATTGACTACCAGTTAACATAAAATTGCCAATATTATCATAGAGCATGGCTAACATATGGGCTTTCGCTTCTATGTTGGCACTTTCATCTAGCACTTCTAGTTGCACTGCGTATTGTAAAATATCATAAAATCTTGCTAAATAATCTGATTGAAGCACTAATAACTGTTGCATGTAGTGGTCGTCGCGAGCGGCTAATAACAAATACTGACTAAATATTTTATTAAAATAAGGATCTTTGTCCTGTTCATCAATTGACTTATAGCCAATCTTCAGTAATTTCTCAATGAAATTGCTTGGAGATAGCTCCTTGTAATCAACAACGATATCATATTGAATTTCTTTATAAAGTTCCTCAAACAAAAAAGAAATTAATTGATCCTTTGATTGAAAATAGTAATAAATAGCTGGTTTTGATATGCCGACCTCTGCTGCAATCATAGCTAAGCTCGTTTTCTCAAATCCTTTTTCTGCAAACATCACATAGGCAACTTCTAAAATTTTTTGAAAGGTTTGTTCTCTATTTCCCATAAGGGCCTCCTTTTTTACCGACCGTTAAGTAAATAATATACGAAGATCCAATTTTTCACAACAAAAAAACTGTGCAGAAGTAAACCCTCTCCACAGTTCTCCTTTTAATCCCCCTGTAAACAGTCCATTAGAGCTTGAGCTGTCTGTTGCTTACCCATCACCTTGATCGGCTGCCCTTCAGCAGGCACAATCCAATGAGGCTCGTCCCCACCATATAAAGATTGTGAGCTGTTAGCTACCATAAATTGTGCATTGGCTGTTTCCATGCGTAGTTTTGCACGAGCAAGCAAAAATTCCTCATCATTCGTCGCTTCCAGCTTAAAGCCTACTAACGTTACATTTGGTTGCCAGCCTTTGATTTGACCTAAAACTTTTGGTGCCTTTTTAAAATGAATAACCGGTGGTTCGTCAGAAGGCATTTTGCCCGCTTCCTCCATTAAATTCCCTGATTGATCATACACTTTGTCTATGACCCAATCGGAGCCAGCAGCAGCCATAATGACGATATCGACTTGTTGTTGTTGGACAGCATGACGAACTTTTTCTCCTAAATCCTCAATGCCTTCAAATTTAACCAATGTCATTTTATCTTCGTTTTCTGGGAGCTGAGCAAAGTAACCATGCATGTATATGACAGACGCACCAGCAGCCAGTGCTGCCTCTGCTAAATAACAGCCCATTGTCCCCTTCGATAAATTCGTGTGCCCTCGTACACGATCCCATTTTTCAAGTGTTCCCCCACTTGTAATGAGTACGGTTTTGCCTAGTAATGTCCCCATACACTCACCTAGTTTCTAAAATATATACAAATACTATTTTAACGTAATGGTACGATTTGCTTCAATAGCTACGATGGAAGGGAGCTGTTTTGCTCTTTTAACCATGCACTTAATATTTCAGCAAATTTCTTTGTCACGGGTGAAGCATGGTGTTTCATGGCAATACCAATCGTTCGGTAGCCACCTTGCTTTAATGGAATCGCTTTCAATGTTGGCGGTAAATTTTGAATGACCAACTGGGGTAAAATACTAATCCCTAAATGGTGTGAAATCATAGATAGAATTCCTACTTCCTCAGAAAGCTCAAAGCGTATATTGGGCTTTACATGATATTGTTCTAACAGCACTTTTACATCATTTGTCCCTTTGTAAGAAGTCATGATAAAAGGCATATCCTCTAGGTCCACAATATCAATTTCTGTCTTATGAAATAATGGACTTTTATGAGAAACAATACATAATAAAGGGTCTTGCTGTAATTCCATAAATTGATACTGTTCCGACTTTTGCCCATTCAGGAATCCTGCCTCGACTTCACCACTTAGAAGCCATTGTTCAATTTCGTAATAATCCCCTTCACGTAACTCCACTTGTATCCCAGGAAATTGATGATCCATAATCTGAATAATTTCAGGCATCCAATTCGAAGAAATACTTGAAATAACACCAATACGTACCTTACCTCGTGTAACGCCGAGAATATGCGCTGCTTCCTGCTGCAATAACTCCTGTGCGTCCAAGACCTGTCGCATCGCCCTAAGCATTGTCTGTCCTTCACTTGTTAGTGTGACACCTACACGACTACGGTGAATAAGGGCAAAGCCAAATTCTTTTTCTAAACTCGATACGGCATGACTCACTGCAGACTGTGTTAACCCTAGTGCATCCGCTGCTTTTGTAAAACTTGCTACTTCTGCTACCTTTGTTAAAATCTCATATTTTACTAAGCTCATTCGCCATCCCTCTATGTACATGAAATTTTTTAATCCTATTCATTATAAACATTCGTTTTACTAATCACAATACAAGATATATAGTAATTTTTAGTATAAAAACTGTTTTAGTACACAGATGGTAGGTGAACATAATGAGTATCCAAGGAAAAGCAAATGTATTGATGGTTATTGTCACAATGTTTTGGGGACTATCTTATACCTTTATGGTCATGGGGCTTGAAACATTGGCAGTTTATAATGTGGTGGCATTACGTTGTATCATCGCATTCTTCGTAGCAGGACTTATTTTTTATAAACGGATGATCAAAGTAAATGGTAAAACATTAAAATATGCGGCTATTCAAGGATTTTTATTATTCATTGTGTTCGCGTTAAGTTTATTTGGTCTACAGTCTACCTCCGCTTCAAATGCTGGCTTTATTTTAAGCCTAACTGTTGTATTAGTGCCGATTTTCAGTAGTTTCATTGAAAAAAAATTACCATCGAGAGCGGTTAGCTTTGCCGTTATTTGCACGATGATTGGTATTACAGTATTAACAGCACATGGCTCGTTCACCTTTCAAAAGGGTGACCTATTAGTAGCAATTGCAGCATTATGTTATTCAATTTATTTACTTTTAAATAGCTCCTTTACACGAAATGTCGAATCGATTTCATATGGTATTTACCAACTAGGTTTCGCTGGACTTTATGCACTAATTTTAACATTCATATTAGAAACACCAACGTTGCCAGATTCAACGACATCTTGGATTGCGATTTTAGGTCTTGGAATCATTTGTAGTGCGTTCTGTTTTGTCGGCCAAACTGTTGCACAACAGTACACATCTGCTACACATACAGGTCTCATTTTTTCTTTAGAGCCTATTTTTGCAGCCATGTTCGCCATGATGTTTATTGGTGAGGGCCTAACGATGAAATTAGTCATTGGTGGTAGCTTTATTCTAATCGGTAATTTAGTTGCCCAATTAGAGCATTTTCACGTATTGCGTTATATCAAAAAGGATGCACAAGAAAAAGTTATACAATAGAAAGAGTGGTCCCCGTGATCACTCTTTTTTCTTTGGAGAACATTCAGCTATTTTTGCTTACAACCGCTAGTATGTAAGGAAAGTGGATAGTAGCTCATCAGCTCCCTTGAAAGAAAGCAGGCGAATGGAAATCAACGCCTCTTTTCGTTCTTTTTTCTATAACAAAAAAACAGAGTGATCAATTGAAATCACTCTGTTTTTCACTTTATAAAAATCTTCTATATTGCTCGGCCTCGATCATACGCTCTTGATTTCTTAAGCGCTCCTCTTGTTCAGCAGCTGTCTCTGGATGTGTTTGTAGTGTATCCAGATCATCATCATGTTCCGCATACAAGACAATACTCCCTTGCTCAACAAGATGCGAATAATAAGCGATTTGTCCCTCGGATAGATTAAATCGTTTTAAGCCCTCTGTAACAGCTGAGTCACCTGTAAACCAAGATTTGAATTGGTCTACCCAATTACCCGCTTCATGCGTTTGGACATCAGCGTCCCATTTTACGTCCTCAAACTGTTGCGGATCTTTCGCAATAATATGGATATCCTCTTGTTGGTAACCTTCTAACCGCATACTTTCTAAAATGTGAAGCATTTCATTTCTCGTATGGGCCACCTCAATTTTTGGGTTTTGTTCATTCATCATGTTCAATTCCTCCTAATTTATATGGCTTACTAAGTAAATACCCGTACAGAACACAAACAAACACGTTTTACCAAACTGTAATAATTGTTATGATGCTTTAAACCCTGTTATTTATTTGTCATGTGGTGGCTCAAAACAAAAAAAGCATGCTGGAGAGTAATTCTCCAACATGCTCTTTCTTACTACGTTATTTATTTGTCTAGGAAGGCTTTTAACATCCAAGTATGCTTTTCAAGGGATTGATACATCGCATTAAGTAAATCCTCTGTACGATCGTCCCCTTCTTCAGCTGCTAGCTCCATAGCGGAATTTAATGCTTTCATTAGCTTTTGGAAATCCGAAATTGTCGTTGCTACCATTTCCTCTGTTGTCTCATTTCCTGTCGCTTCCTCCACATAGGATAGCTCTAGATGTTCTTTTAATGTTGCCACAGGCTTGCCATCCTTTGAAAGAATACGTTCTGCTATTTCATCTAAATTCAGCGTTGTTTCATTATACAATTCTTCAAATTTTGCATGCAGTGTAAAGAACGCGTGCCCTTTAACATACCAATGATAATTGTGCAGCTTCGTATAAAGGACAGACCATGTAGCCACTAGCTTATTTAATTGTTTGTTTAAGTTTTGTGTCATAATGTATTTCTCCTCCAATGTGTCAATTGTTCTAGCCCTTAGTATGCGTTACAACTTATGTTGGCTATACACACATTGTTCCCGCCCAACAATATTTCAAACATTCTTCATAAGAATTGACCTTCCGCAAGAATATTTCAACTATTCTATTAAATTATTTCACTTTCCGAAATAGTTTCGTTATAATGAAATCACTTACATGTAAAGGGGTGTTCATAAATGGAAGTTTTACCATTAAGAAAAGATGTTGCAGTAGAAGAAACATGGGATTTAACACATTTACTAAAAAATGATGCTGATTTTGAACCTACTTTAGCGCAACTGGTTGACGATGCACTTCACTTTGAGCAGCAGTATAAAGGTACCATTACAGATGCACAAAAAGTAATTGACGTGTTATCTGCTTTTGAAGAGCTACAAAAGAGGTTTGTTCCGATTGGCACATATGCAAGCTTAAGCCTCGAAACAGATCGTACAAATGATGTAGCACAAATGCGTGCTGCGAAATTTAGTACTGCTATCGGGAAAGTCAGCAGTGCCCTATCGTTCGTACGCTCAGAATTACTGGCGTTGGATGAAGCAATTTTACAGGAAGCAGCTGCATCAAGCCCTCTTTACAAACGTTATCTAGAGGAACTGTTAAAGCATAAACCTCACCAGCTTCATCCAGAGGTCGAAAAAGCACTTGCAGCATTTAGTGCCACATTTGATGCTCCATACGAAACATACAATACGACAAAATTAGTGGATATGAACTTTGGCGAATTTGAAGCAAATGGCGAAAAACATCCACTAAGTTTTGTCTTATACGAAAATGACTGGGAATTTGAAGCCAATACAGATTTACGCCGTGCTGCCTTTAAGGCCTTTTCAAGTAAGCTCCGTGATTACCAGCATACAACAGCACAAGTGTATAACACGCATATTCAACAAGAAAAAACAATGGCTGACCTGCGAGGCTTTGACTCTGTCATTGATTATTTACTATTTGACCAAGATGTGGACCGTTCACTTTATAATCGTCAAATCGATTTGATTACGAAAGAGCTTGCTCCGCATATGCGTCGTTATGCCACATTAATTCAAAAAGCCAGTGGCATCGACCATATGACCTTTGCGGATTTAAAAATTGCGCTTGATCCAGATTATGACCCAAAATTATCAATGGCTGAGGCCAAAGAATATGTTGATAAAGCATTAGCAGTGATGGGTGATGATTATAATCAATTAATGGATAGAGCCTTTAATGAGCGCTGGATTGACTATGCGCCCAACAAAGGAAAATCAACAGGAGCATTCTGTTCAAGTCCGTATGGTAGCCACCCCTATATTTTAATGTCATGGAATGAACGCATGAACGAAGTCTTTACGCTTGTTCATGAGCTAGGGCATGCTGGCCATTTCGCAAATACGTATGAACACCAATCTTATCTTAACAGCCGACCTTCCCTTTATTTTATTGAAGCACCGTCGACTATGAATGAAATGCTGTTAGCCAATTATTTACTCACACATAATGATGATCTACGCTTTAAGCGCTGGGTGATTTCAAACATTGTTTCAAAAACGTATTATCATAACTTTGTTACACATTTACTAGAAGCCGCATATCAACGTAAAGTGTATGAATTAGTGGATGCTGGTGAAGCTGTCAATGCAACCATTTTAAATAACTTAAAACGCTCAGTTTTAGAAGACTTCTGGGGTGACACAGTCGATATTACTGAAGGTGCTGAACTTACATGGATGCGTCAGCCTCACTATTATATGGGCCTTTACCCATACACATATAGTGCTGGTTTAACGATATCTACACAAGTATCTCAACGTATTTTAAAAGAGGGAGATACAGCAGTCCAAGAATGGCTAGCTGTGTTACAGGCCGGTGGAACAAAATCTCCCGTAGAGTTGGCACAAATGGCAGGTGTTGATATCACAACGGACCAACCGCTTCGTGATACCATTGCCTATATTGGTCATTTAATTGATGAGCTTGAACGCCTCACACTAGAAATAGAAGCGGTACAACAGCAATAGATTCAATAGAAAACGATACTGCGCTTTAAAAGTGCAGATCGTTTTCTTTTTTAGTTCTAAGTAGAAAAATCCATACATATACTAGAATCAGGGCGTCCCTCTACATTTTTTAGATATTTCAAAATAGACAATCATTTTTCTTCATACAAAAGTACCGTTATTATTAATAGTACGCAAATTATTTAGCAATATACGATTAACAATGATTAAAGGAAGTGTTCTAATTATGGTAAAACGTAATGATCCATGCCCATGCGGTAGCGGCAAAAAATATAAAAAATGTTGTGAAGGCAAACAGCAAGTAACAGTGGAAACAGTACAAATCGAAGAACTAGAGCGTGTGCTACAAACATTTTACTTAGAATATCCTGATCGTAAAGATGTTCGTGCTTATATCGAGCATGTGGGCACATGGCAGCCTAAATTAGAGTGCGTTTTACAGCGTGAGCTGATTGAAGCTATCGCGTTAGACGACTTTTTCTTCCATCAAGAGCCATCTATTTGGAAAAGCTACTTAAAGAAAACAAAGAAAAAAGCTGTAAGACCTTCTACAGTTAAAGTACTTGAAAACTGGTCTCAGCCGACTTTATTTATCGGTACAGTATCTGTTGTTGAAGAAAAATATTTCAAAGCTAATCATTCCCTTACAAATGAAGAGCTATATATTCGTCGTGAAAATGACAAACCAATTCCTGAAGGTATGCATGTATTTGCCTTTATCTTACCAGACGGAACAAATAAATCGACACATTATTTAGCTGTGTCTACATTGATTTTCTTCCCTGAAGATCATGCGAAAGTATTTGAAGAATTCAAGAAAAAATTTGAAGCATCAGACAAGAAGGTTGGTACATTCTTAAAAGAAGAGCATCTTGCCTTCTGGGAGTTACTTGTATCCAATGGCTATAAAGGTGAGGAATTCACAAACTTTGAGAGCAATGTCCTAACACAAGTGAAGGACTTCTTAGAGCAAAATGATCGTGAAACAGCACCGATACTTGAGCTATTAGAGGACTATCTAATTGAAGGTCAACCAACTGCACGCAAAGAAGCAGCTATTGCAGCTGGTGCCATTCGCTATGGTCAGGAAAAGGAGCTGTTCGAGTCCCTTTCGATGACAGTTAAAGAAATCGCCGCGACATTTGATATTTCTGCTTCTTCTCTGACAAAGTATTACCAAGATTTAAGCAGCTATGCTGAAACGAAATAAACGTACAATTAAAGAAGCTACATGTTTAGCGTATTGCTAAAACATGTAGCTTTTTCTAATGTGCATGTAATCTTATTTACTATAAACTTTCAGAAGCTCTTCTCCTAAAAACTGTAGCTTTTCTCCAACTGAACAGGCCTCAATACAGAAACGATGAGCCCCTGGTTTACCACGTTCTTTACGCAATTGCTTGATGACTAAGCAATCCGCACAATACGTATCATGCAGTTCGTCAATATCCTTCATAACCGTCACTTTATCCATGTTGAACTCTCGCTCCTTCCACGTCCAAAATTCACTTCCTACTATTATGAAGCGTTCGATTTGAACAAGCAACTATTTTGTTTGTTCCATTTTTTACGGGCAATGATTCCCCTCCTTGTTGTACAATTAGAGGGAAGACACATTGCAAAGTAGGGATGTTATGTTAGAAGTTTATATCGATGCTGCCAGTGCAGGAAATCCTGGTCCAAGTGGTATTGGACTTTTTATTAAAGGGGAAGGCCATCATATCCAAATTAGTGAATATATCGGTGAAACGAACAACCATATCGCCGAATTTACAGCATTAGTACGCGGACTTGAAGAAGCGCAAAAACTAGGCTCTTCCCTTGTATCCGTACGCTCCGATTCCAAAATTGTAGTTGCTTCTATGGAAAAAGAATATGTCAAAAATGAGGAATTTAAACCTTATTTAGAAAAAGCTTTAGCACTCTCCACAAACTTTGATTTATTCTTTATCAAATGGGTGCCTGATTCACAAAACAAAGCAGCTGATGCATTAGCACGAAAAGCGATCCAAAGCAAAAATAGCTAACACCATTTCAGGGGACTGTCCTTCATGAACAGTCCCCTTTTCTTTTTCCCGTTTACTCAAATAATTACTATCCCCCAATTCACATTTTTTATGAATGTCAACTTTTTTATAAAAAATGCTAGAACATGCAGCTAATTTTCTGATTAATCCAAAACGATATTGACATTGATTAAACACGGTGATATCCTTTAACACATTAGTAGTTTAGCAAGTGAAAGTGATAGATTATAGGGGGAAACACGAATGAAACGTATAATAACTTTATTCATGATGCTAACAGCAGTCATTGTTTTAGCAGCATGTGGTTCATCGAAAGATAACAAAGCAGGAAAAGACGAAACAACTGCTGATCAAGAAAAGATTATTATTGGTATTGACGATAAATTTGCACCTATGGGCTTCCGAGATGATAAAAATAACATCGTTGGGTTCGATATTGATTTAGCACGAGCAGCGGCTGATCATATGGGTGTCGAAGCAGAATTCCAACCAATCGATTGGAAAACAAAAGAGGCTGAATTACTCAGTGGACGTATTGATTTAATTTGGAACGGTTATACCATTACAGATGAGCGCAAAGAAAAAGTATTATTTACAAAGCCTTATCTCGAAAACGCTCAAGTTGTTATGACAAAAGCAGATTCAAAGATTTCTAAACTAAGTGATCTAGCTGGACAAGAAGTCGGAATTCAATCCCTTTCTTCTGCATCCGATGCATTAAACGGTCACCCAATTCACAAAGAAGTAAAACAAATTACAGAGTTTGCAGATAACGTTTTAGCTTTATCCGATTTAAAAACAGGCCGTATTGATGCCGTTGTCATTGATGCTGTTGTTGCAGAATATTACATGACACAGGAGCCTGATACATTCAAATTATTAGAAGAATCACTGGCACCTGAACAATACGGAATTGGTGTGAAGCCTGGCAATGAAGCATTGTTGGAAAAACTACAGGCCGCATTAGACAAAATGAATGAGGACGGTACGTCAGCTGACATTTCAACAAAATGGTTTGGTGAAGATAAAGTATTAAAGTAAGGACATGATACAACATCTGTAAGAGTTTCCTTAGTGAAACTCTTACTCTTTTTGGAGGGACATCGTTATGGCGGATTACTGGCAAACTATGATATGGCCGATGCTAGAAGGTGCGAAAATGACGGTTTTACTGTTTATTATCGCTATTGTGGTATCGATTCCATTAGGCTTTTTACTAACTCTTGCGGTAAAAAGTCGCATTAAACCACTCGCATGGCTTGCACATACGTATATATATATCATGCGTGGTACACCACTTTTACTACAATTATTATTAATTTGTTTCGGTTTACCTATGCTACCAGTAATCGGTGAATATTTAGTGCTCGATCGATTTGTAGCCGCTTGTCTCGGCTTTATTTTAAATTATGCTGCCTACTTCGCAGAAATATTCCGTGGTGGTCTTCTAGCTATTGATAAAGGACAATATGAGGCAGCACAGGTACTCGGCTTATCTAAATGGCACACAACAACACGTGTCATTTTGCCACAAATGTTCCGCGTTGCTTTACCAGCTTTATCCAACGAATCAGTTACACTCATAAAGGATACAGCCCTGCTCTATGCAGTAGCAGTTCCAGAATTACTGCATTTTGCACAAACCGCCGTGAATCGTGATTTCACAATTATGCCTTTCTTTATCGCTGGCACTATTTACTTAGTTATGACTCTTGTCTTAACAATGTTCTTTAAAGGGCTAGAAAAACGCTTTAAATTTGAATAGAGGTGACACAAATGGCATTGATGGAAGTAACAAACTTGAAAAAATCCTTCGATCAGGTGGAGGTTTTAAAACAAATTACATTTACAGTTGAGAAAAACGATGTCATTGCTGTCATTGGTCCATCGGGATCTGGGAAAAGCACAATGCTTCGGAGCTTAATTTATTTGGAAGAAATTGAGGGAGGGAGTATTTTAGTTGATGGTGATTATCTTGTGCGAAATGGAAAATATGCTAAACCACAGGACATTAAAACGATAACAGCTAAAATGGGCATGGTCTTTCAACACTTTAACCTATTCCCCCATCTAACAGTTCAGCAAAATCTCGAAATGGCCCCGCGCTTATTAAAAACTGAGTCGTCTGAAGCCATTACGAGCCGTTGTCTAGATTTGCTGAAAAAAATTGGGCTTTCCGACAAAGCAAACGCCTACCCTGCCAATCTTTCCGGTGGTCAAAAACAACGTGTTGCAATTGCCCGTGCCTTGATGTTGAATCCTCAATTACTATTATTTGATGAACCAACTTCAGCCTTAGATCCTGAACTAACGGGCGAAGTCTTAAAAGTCATGAAAAGCTTGGCAGAAGACCAAATGACAATGATTGTCGTTACTCATGAAATGGGCTTTGCCAAAGAAGTAGCCAACAAGGTTGTCTTTATGGATGGTGGAGACATTATCGAAACCGGTCACCCAGACAACTTCTTTACCAACCCACAAAACGACCGCACAAAAGCGTTTTTACAGAAGAATCTTCATTAAATTGAATGGAGAGCTTGTATATGCAGCTCTCCTTTTCTCTCACTATTAACATTCCGCTATCTAGGTTATTGGTCTAAGAATACATTTTGTTATGTAAGTCCAAACGAATTAAATTTTACACTATTTGAAAAACACCATATACCCATGTTATAATTCTTAGTGAAGAAGTATATAAATTTAATAAGACCATTCGGTGTGTCAGCACCAAATGGCCTTTGTAACAAGATGAATCGCTTCAAAGGCGATTTGCAATGAGAAAAGAAGTAAACCTACTCACAGCTTGCGAGGCCGGGGCGGTTTACTTTTTTTGTGTAAAAGTAAATGACAATGCAATGACCGAAACTATAAGTGTTGAGAAACTTATAGAAACCATTATTGCTTCAAAAATAGTCATTGGCATCAACTCCTTTCTCTTCAATAAGTTGAATGAGATAGGTTAAAATTGTGCCAACCGCCCATGAAACCTCTATCTAGTTACCTCTCTATTATACCATATTTGACCACCAATTCCCTTTTCATACCAACAAAAATGTTCCATCTGATGATAGCATATTTTTCAAATTGCCAAGATAGAACATACATGCAATTGATAATTCTACCCTACGAATGCCCTAGAGAATTAGAAAAAACAGTATCTCACTCTAAAAACGACTCTACATTGTTATTTAATTGACATCCATCTGTAATACTACAATGTTATAATCAAATTCGTATCAAATTGTAACTTTGTAGGAGGAATTAAAGCATGAAGAGCATTAAAAAGTATAGATGGGGCATGAAGTTAGCGGCATTGGCATTAAGCTCATCCGTACTTTTTTCAACAGTAGAATCAGCATCAGCTGCAACCTATACCGTTCAGTCCGGCAATTCTTTATGGAAGATTGCCACGCAACACGGTATTTCCTATCAAACATTAATGAACGCCAACCATTTATCGTCTTCCACGATTTATGTTGGACAAAAGTTAACAATCAATAAACAACTATCCTCAGTATCGAACACGACATCCAAGGTACTACAGGTAGCTAAACAGCAACTCGGTGTTAAATATACTTTCGGTGGAGCAAAGCCAAGTACAGGCTTTGACTGTTCTGGATATATTACCTATGTCTTTAATCAGGCTGGTATTTCAACTCCACGCAAAACGGCTGCCGGTTTTTATCAGACAGCTAAAAAAGTAAGTACCCCTCAAATCGGAGATATCGTGTTTTTTGCAAATACATATAAGGCAGGCATCTCACACGCAGGCATTTATATTGGTAATAATCAAATGATTAATGCGAGTAATAGTGGTGTGAGTGTAGCCAACATTAATAGCACGTATTGGAAGAAGCATTTCGTAGGATATGGACGTTTGAAATAATAAAAAGTCAAAATTTTAGCAAAGGTTGTACAGTTAAAATAAATGTGCCCACTCTTCTAGAATAATTGACATTTGTGCTGCATGTTGATTGGAGTGGAGCCAGCGCCACTCCTAGGGGATTAGCGTCACAGATGAGACCCTGGAGCGAACGCAAGTGAGTGAAGCGGCTCATCGGACGCCCCCTGGAAAGGACGCTGGCGGAACGGAAATCTACCCCTCGCCTTGCTAAACGTTCTTTTACTGCTAGTAACATTTCTTATTGCAACAACATGAAAAAACAGTTGGGACTCCCCCAACTGTTTTTTTATAGATTGATCACTTTTTTTGGTTTTATTTTAGCTAAACGGATTAAATAAATAATAAAGACAACGCCAAGTAAGCATGCGCCTGATAAATAGACAGATGCATAGCCTGCTTGTACGGCTACCATTCCTAAAATATACGAGCCTAGGGCAATACCAAGGTCAAACATTGTAAAGTAAGTAGCGGTTGCGTATCCACTACGCTGAATAGCTGTTGATTGCACGGCTAATGCCTGCAAGCTTGTCGTCACAGAGCCGTAGCCAAAGCCTACAAAAATGGCTGCACATAAAAATAACACGGGACCTTCTACAAATGCGAGCATGACCAGTCCGATGGCAAAAGAAATGATACCTGGAATAATCACAAATTGCGGTCCCTTTGTATCATAGAGTTTTCCTGTAAATGGTCGTGTAATAAGCATGGCTGCCGCAAACACAGCATAAAAGAGACTAGCTACAGCCATTAAATCCTTTTGCTGTGCATAGACCGATAAAAAAGATAAGACACTTGCATAAGAAAATGCCACTAAGCTAGCAATTGCTGCTACCGGGAGTGCCTTCCGTTCAAATAGATCATTAAATTTAAAGGTTAATTTCCCTTCATGGTCAGGTTTCGGTAAATCATCGGTATTGACCGTTAATGCTAAAATACCTCCTGCTAAAATACAAATACTCATGACAATGAATAATACATTAAACGTGCTGTATTGTATTAATAGTAAGCCAATAAATGGCCCTATTACGACAGCTAGATTTGTAGACATTGTAAAATAGCCTAAGCCTGCACCTTTTCGTTTAGCGGGAACAATATCTGCTGCTAATGACCCTGCAGCTGTAGTAATAATACTAAAGAAAATCCCTTGAATAAAGCGAAGACCTAGTAAAAGTCCAAATGGATGTACGAATAAATATAAGACAGTACAAATAAAATAGCCCACGATCGATAGGACTAGCAATTTCTTCTTACCAAATACATCTAGTAGTTTCCCTGAAAACGGACGTACAATAATGGCTGATAATAAAAAGCCTGACAATAATAGTCCCGCTTCCTTATCTGTCTGGTGGAGCTCACCTATGGCATAAAGTGGCAAAGTCGTTACCAGTCCATAAAAAACAAAAAATACCGAGATATTTGTTAAAAAGAGACTGATGAAACGCTTCGTCCATATTTGTGTATTTTCTTCTTGCTGCATGTTAATCAACCTTTCATTTTTTCCAGTAACTTAATAAATTGTTGCTGTTCCTCGGCAGTTAGTGAGCCCACCATTTCTTCCTCAAATGCTAAAATGGTTGCTGTGATTGCTGGTAAACGTTCCACAGCTTGTGCAGTTAAGGTCACAATTTTTTCTCGCTTATCCACTCCATCTAATCGTTGGACCCAGCCTAACGCCTCAAGTCGTGTAATAGCTCTTGTGATACTTGGCGCTTCTACATTTAAATATTTCCAAATTTGCGTTAACGTCATAGGGCCGTTTTTATGTAGGCAATATAAAATAGTCCATTGTGAGCTATATAATTGATGCTGCTTCAACACTTCATTTAAGCAGTTGGTTAAATACCGGCTTTTTTGAAATAAAGCATGGAATATGGGATTCATGATTCTACCTCCTAAAAAATTATTTACCTAGCTAAATAAATACTATACGCTTCCTTTTTTTCTTTGTAAAGTCTGTCATTTCGAAAGGTTAGCAGGAAATTTTTTGCATATGTCGAATAAAGCTAGTAGATTCACTATGTAAAGGAGATGGAATGATGGGGAAAAAAGTTTTAATATTAGCAGGAGATGCAGTAGAGGCTTTAGAGGTTTTTTATCCTTATTATCGTTGTCTAGAAGCAGGCTATGATGTCACAATTGCAGCACCTTCAGCAAAAAAATTACAAACTGTATTACACGATTTCGTCGAAGGCGTCGATACATACATCGAGCGTCCTGCCTATGGTTTAGAGGCACATACTTCTTTTGCAGATGTTGATCCAACACAATTTGATGGACTCATACTTCCAGGTGGGCGTGCGCCAGAATATATTCGCTTAAATGAGCATGTGCCAGCATTAGTGAGCCACTTCTTTGAAACGAACAAACCGATTGCAGCAGTTTGTCACGCAGCACAAATTTTCGCGACCATTCCTGAAGTGTTAAAAGGACGAGAGCTTACTGCCTATATTGCCTGCAAGCCAGAGGTGCAAGTAGCAGGAGCAACTTATATTGATGCCAACCTCCATACAGATGGCAATTTAGTAAGTGGGCATGCATGGCCAGATTTACCAGGATTAATGCGTGAGTTTATTCATAAGCTAGAAGGATAAAGTACAAGGATGCCTAAAATTAGGCATCCTCTTTTTATGAAGAACTTTCTTGAAATTCAATTTTCTCCACTTCTTGCGTTGCGGTTAAATAGCTAATTTTTACATGGACACCAAATTCCTTGTCAGGTTGCTTGAGCCAAAGCTTAAATTTCTCAATTGTTGACAATCCATGTACTTCTTTGCCTTCATGCAAATAATCTACAATTTGAGCAGTAGGATATTTCGACTTTACCTCTTTGATGGCTAGTTGTCCCCATTTTGCATAGGCAGGCACTTCTTGTTGTGCATGTGCAGTCGACATAGGAAGCGGTAGAGAATGACTTACAAAAAGAAGTCCAAGCATGACAATAAATTTTTTCACTTCCATCTCTCCTTACTGTATGAAGAGGCTAATAATGCAAAAAATAAGTGCTCCAAATGATTTGGAGCAACTTGATTTATTGTTTTGGCTGTTGAGGATTATTATGAATGACTTGGTTAAATTCTGCTGAATATTCCTCACGATCATTCTTTTTATGTGTATCTTCCTTCTTTTTCTTTTTAAAGCTTGTTTTACTCTTTTTTGCCATGATCCATACCCCCGCTATTTTGTTTTATTAGACTGTTGGTTTTTATCATGATTCGTTTTATTATCTTTATTTTTGGCCTTCGCATCAAATTCTGCTGCAAACTCTTCGTTCAAGTTGTCATTCGGATTGTTATTATTGCTATTACTGCGATCGAGGTCTTTGCTTTTGTAGGTACCAAATGGATTATGCGTTCTCATATTCATTGTTTTACTGTTGTTTCGATTATTACGCTTGCCCACGTAACTTCACCTCCTACATGTAATTTGTTCAGCTAGAGACGTTTTAATGTAGGTAAGTTTCTTCGCTAATTGTAAAAAAAATGAACATGACTAATCTACGTTAGTCATGTTCATTCTCATCTGTCTCTAGACAATTGTATATTCCGTTATATTAAGCAATGCTCCGACTGCTCCTGAAAAGCCATGATCGTTAATAAAGACAGGTGTATGTTTCTTTGTGCGTGTATAATTGGCAATTACTCGGGCAAGATGATCATTATTACTAAGTGTTGAACCAATATAAACAATATGCTGAACATTTTTCTCTTCTGCATATTGAATACTGAGTGTTGTGATGACTTCACCAACAAGTCCCTGTACGGTCGCAATAATATCTTCAGCGGGATGCTTCATTGACTGAGTTATACCCACTTTTCCAAAATTACTAGCAGTTAAATGACCATCAATTGGTGTATCCATCCCTTGATATATATCCTTCACCAATAAATCAATACTTTCACGATTGCCATTGGCAGCCATTTCTCGTATTTCATTATAATCTGTAATGCCTGTTGTAAGCGCTGACAAACCTATTAATGTCCCACCACCAACGCCTGTCCCTCCAACGCGAATATGGGTATTGTCTTCCATGTAATGAATGGAGGTACCTGTTCCAATATTCGTAATCATACTACGCTCAAAAAAGTACCCTTCTTTATTTAATAAAAATCGGACACCCTTTAATGTTGCTTCAAATTCCACTATATAATGAATCGATTTCATTGTTTTAATGACATCAAGTAATTGTTCTGTACGTCCCCCCGTAACACCAATATCCTCAATATCTGGATGATCAATAATCCAAGATTTCACAGATTGCAAATCATTAGACGGAAAGGTTGTTAAAACAAGTTCATTGTTTTGATCTAAATAGGCAACCTTCGTTAATGTGCCACCTGCATCAATACCTATAGCCTTTGGCATACAATTCTCCTTTGTGTTTATTACGTAACTTCCTATGACGGTTTACGCGATGATTCAGGCAATTACGACCATAATGCCTCTTTGGTGTCATGGATTTTGCAAGGAGTTTTTTGTGCCAAAATCCTGACCAATACATTCGTTCATTCAAAAGCTAAATGCTTAGTACAATCCCCCAAAATCGTGTTATGACATTTTCGCCCTTTCTAAACTTTAACGCTGTTGAAATGATTGTGCAATAACTTCGTAAACTTTCATGAAAAAATCACGAAAAATATCAAAATATTTCTAATGGACAGCTGTTTTTTGACGAATTTCTATAGCTTTATCATCATTCTACTAGAAAAACAAAAAAAGTGAAAATGCACTGCTTGAGCAGGCATTTCCACTTTCATCATACATGTTTTATTAACGAGCTGAATAACCACCATCAATAACAAGCTCCGCACCTGTGATATAAGAAGCCTCATCTGATGCTAAAAATAAGATAGCATTCGCCACTTCTTCAGGTTGACCTAAACGACCCATTGGTGTCGCTCTTACTAGCATGTCCATCGCTTCTTTTGCTTCTGATAATTTAGCCGTCATTGGTGTCTCAATAACGCCTGGGAAAACAGTATTGACACGAACATTGAACGCACCTAGTTCTGACGCAGCTGCACGAGCAATAGCACGTAAAGATCCTTTAGAAGCTGTGTAAGCATTGAATCCTGCGCCTATAATCGCTGTGTAAGACGATGTATTTACAATGGAGCCTTTTCCCGCTTCCTTCATATAATTAGAAGCATGTTTAATACCGAGGAATGGACCAAAAGCGTTGATATTATGCATAAGTGACCAATCGGATTGTGTAATTTGATCGGGTCCCTTTTCAGATGAAATACCAGCATTGTTAATTAAAATATCAATACGACCATATTTGTCGACAATCGCTTTTGTTACTTTTGCCCAGTTTTCGTCAGAAGAAACATCTAACTTCATTCCCTCTACATTGTCTACCTCAGAAATTTTTGCTAGGTTTTCTTCATTAATATCAGCTGCAATTACTGTAGCGCCCTCTTGTGCAAACAATTTAGCCATCGCTGCGCCCATACCAGAAGCTCCACCAGTAATCATAGCAATTTTATTATTTAAACGTCCCATTTCTTTCAACTTCCTCTCTTTGACATGTGGTTGTACTAACATAAATCTATACTTTCTGACCACATAAAAGGTATAGATTTAAATAGTTTACTATTAAACTATATCATTTTTAGTAAACGTTTTCAAAGAATATCGCTTTAAAAATGAACAATCTGTTTTATCTTTCCCTATTTTTACGATACGATATACTATAGATGTGGAACCATTTGAACGGAGGAATACGAGTGAAAGATCAAAAAAGACTTTACAAAGAAGCGATGCAGGTTTTAAAAGATACAAGCCGCACGTTTTATATACCGATTACTTTTTTAAAAAATGATTTAAAAGTATCAGTAGCTGCTGCCTATTTAGCTATGCGTGCCATTGATGAAATTGAAGATCATGAAGAGCTTTCAAATGATGTGAAATTTGATTTACTAACAACAACGAGTGAATTATTAAAAGATTCATTTAATGAAGAGGCTTATCAAGCATTATTAGCTCCATATGCTGATCAGCTTCCTGAAGTAACACTGCGTTTAGCAGATTGGCTAACGTTTTGCCCGGAAGAATCACGCAAAATTGTCCAAGCTTCCACAAGTGAAATGGCTTTTGGTATGGCGAAATGGGCTAAGGCCAATTGGCAAGTACGTACACGTGAGGATTTAGATGACTATACATACTACGTGGCAGGGCTTGTAGGGACGATGTTGTCTGAGCTTTGGGCGTGGGGTGCAGACGTTCAAACGGATCGTGAGTTAGCGATTGGCTATGGTCGAGGGCTTCAGGCCGTCAACATCTTACGAAATCAACATGAGGATTTAGATGAACGTGGGGTTAGCTTTGTTCCCGAAGGTTGGACACGTGAGGATTTATTTGCCTATGCTGAAGAAAATTTAGCTAAAGCAGATCTATATATGAAAGATATTAATAAACGTACAATTCTATTGTTCTGTCGTTTACCACTTGCCCTAGCTCATAAAACTTTAAAGGCTATGCAAGAAGGTCGTGAAAAAATGACACGTGCCGAGGTAGAGCAAACAGTGGAAGAGGTTCAAGCTGACTAATATGATGAAGCCCCAGTAAATTTATACTGGGGCTCTCCTTATTTATATAGAATAAATAAATCTTGCAATCAATTCATAGCTCAAATAGATGGACAGCATTGACAATAACATAAGCACAATCCCCTCCACCTTACTACCAGTTTTCGTCGTCAGTGGAAAACGAATGGATACAGACGCGGGGAAAAATAGTTTAACTCCCTTCTTAGTGCACATATCAAGCACAATATGACTTGCCATCCCAACAATAACTCCAATAGAAATGGCTCTATAAGGAATCAACGTATGTAATATCAACATCACTAACAATAGAAAAAGTAAGCTATGTGTAAAGGAACGATGCCCAAACACAGTATTGACAAGTTTCGCTATGATAGGAAAAGTTCGACCAATTTTACTACCTCTATGACATATATCTGGAAGTAATGCTCCGATAACACCTGCACCTACTAAGATAAGTGGGTTATCATTTGAAAACTGTGCAAAGGCAAGACTTGCAGTGATGCCCCCAACAATATGGGTATTCCCTTGCATAAATTACTTCCACTCCTTCTCTCTCTCTATTTTTCCTTATTAATGTAACACATTATCTCGTAAAAGGGAACATATATTCCGAACATACGATCGAGAACTTTAAACCTTAGCGCTAATTATAGCAATGGGAAGAAATCACAGAGTTATTGAATTCAAGATTCTCAAATTCAAGCAATTCACTTGGAAAATCAATCCCTTTATCGTATAGTAAAAAATGCATTACACGAACGAAGGAGATTGGAATTATGACAGTGACTAAAAGTTATCTAAATAAAATTATGCATGACCGTAAATCTGTTCGCAAATACGATGAAAATTATAAAATTCCTCAAGAACAATTAGAACAATTGCTTACAGAAGCAACGTCTGCTCCATCCTCTAGTAACATGCAGCCTTGGCGCTTTTTAGTCATTCAAGACGAGGCAACAAAAAAAGAGCTACGTGCTATTGCCAACAATCAAGAACAGGTTGAAACTTCCTCCGCTATTATTGCCGTTTTAGGTGATACAAAAATGTACGAGAATGCAGAGGCTATCTATACAAAAAATTTTGATCTAGGCTATATCAATGAAGCAACAAGGGATTTAATGATCAATAACTCTATAAACTTGTATTCTCAGCTTCCACAAGAAGTTTTAAAAAATATCGTGACATTCGATGCAGGTCTGATTTCCATGCAAATCATGCTATTAGCAAAAGATATGGGTTATGATACCGTTCCGATGGGTGGATTTAATAAAGAAGCCTTCGCAAAACGCTTTGAATTAGCCGATCATATTGTACCTATTATTTTAATCGCCATTGGCAAGGCTTCCGCTCCTGCTTACAATTCTTCTCGTATCGAGCTAGAGCATATTGCTAAATTTATTTAATTCAGTCGAAAAAATCACCTCACTTTAACGTAAGGTGATTTTTTTTGCATTTTATGAACCCCCTCCATCATAGGATAGTAATGTTTTCTATAGGGGAAACATTGAAAAACACAATTCGCTAAAAATAATTCTCCAAAACTAGCATACTCTTTCCATAAAGGATATTTTTTGCATTTTTGCATTTACTACTCAAAAAATCATCATCAACATTTTAGAAAAAGCGAATGTCCTAGTACATTTGTGCGATTTTCACTAAGTATCTTATAAAAATTGTTGTAGATTTACCACTTTAGGATTGTTATTATTAGGAGGTATTTTTTTATGAAAGGAGGTTTTACTGATGAACTATAATGATTCGTATTATTACAATGATTTTGATGCAGCCATGGGTGGTTTATTTATTATATTTATTTTAGCAGCTCTTGCTTTAGGTTTAATCGCCTATATTATTAGTGCACTAATTTATTTTATGACGTCTAAAACAAATGGTTTTGCAGATGTAGCCTATATCGCTTGGATTCCTATTATTAATGTATACAGTCTTTTCCTGCTGACAGCTAGTGGCGATAGCCGAGAAACAGTACGTGCCACAGCTTTAAAAAATACGCTCATTTATGCGGGCTTGATCATCGTTTCGTTTATACCTATTATTGGCATACTTGCTTCTTTAGGTGCAGCAGGCTTTACATTATACTTCTCCTACCGATTATTTTATCGTTGGTGTGGAGAATCAGGGAAAGCCGTGCTTTATACAATTCTAATGATTATAACAGGCGGCTTATTCTTTGCTATTTATGGTTTAATGCGTATGAACAGACCATTTGTTGCCTAATAAACCGTTCAAAAACCTCTTCATGCCTTAATGCTGAAGAGGTTTTTGGCGCATTTTTACTTGATAATGGTGCATAGATTTAGGGATGCCTTTTAATTCAAATACACCACTGTACACTAAATAACGAATTCTATATTCAAGAAAGAAGATATTTGGAGGAGCCTCCATTTTAGTTAAAAGCTCTGAAATGAGTGCCCCTGTTTGAATATAATCGATGGTTCCTTGCTGCTGATGAAGTTGTTCTAGCCTTGTTATTATCAATGAATCATAGGCGTTCACTGGAACCGCCTGAATTTGTTGATGCAACCAGAGGCGTAACACCTCTTTTGTCCTCGCTAAACGTTCCCATTGCTGCTGAAATAATAGATGTGCATTAGCAGACAAGCTTATTTTGTCATACTGTTCTACATTCCAATGCCGATTGCTAACACGCTCTTCCCCAGTATTGATAAGATAGATTTCATTCGTTTTTTCACGTAATAAATAAAGGAAAAATCTAAGTCCACATTGTTCTTCTATATTGTCTCCATACCATATGTAAATTGGTAAATGACGCGGAATATCCTGTATTTCTCTTATCGTATTCATGAAATGATGATAATTCACAAAATCATCCATACCATCATTTATATTTTCCATTAACCATTCATGGCGAAATGCCTGTCCTCTTTTTTCATCAAGCTTCCATAACGGACCTATAGACAAATCATCTGGAAACCCAATTACATATTTCGGCGGTGCAAGTGCTACTCGTAGTGAGCCTGCTACGGATTCGGAACAGACAATATGTACCATTGGGGCTGTCGTTGTTGTCAAAACTTTCTGTTGTTGAATGGTATCATTAATAATGTCTACAAAAAGATTTAGATGATCTTGCTCTACCATCAAAGTCCATCCCTCCTTTGGACTGCTTCGTTCATGTCGAAAAGCAGCAAATGATTCAAATGGTTGAAGTTCATATGCCTCCCATTTCCCTCTCTCCACCACATCATCTATCGTGATATAATTTAATGTTTGAATTTTATAAACCAAGACCTGATTTGCTTCGTACAAAAAGTAGATAAATGGATAATGCCTCATTGTCTCCATAGCTTTGACTCCTTTTAGGAAATTGTATCATAATGACAATCTCTTCCATCATTTTTCAAAAATATAGCTAGCAGATATAATAATTATGTTATGATTATAGTTAGAAAATTTAGAATTTCTTTCAAAGGGGACTGATATTTGTGTATGAAAATATTTTAAGACATCCTGGGCCAACACCTATTCCAAAAAAGGTTCAGCTTGCGATGAATCGTGATATTTTTAGTCATCGAAGCGCTGAATTTGTGGAATTATATCGAGAAACAGTCGAATTAGTAAAACCTATTTTTGGGACAAAGCAAGATATTTTACTACTCCCATCAGGTGGCACAGCTGCTCTAGAGGCAGCTGCGGTGAATACGGTTTCAGCTGGTGAACATGTGGTCGTTGTTACAGTTGGAGCTTTTGGTGACTATTTTGTTTCGATTTGTGAAAAATACGGCTTCAACGTACATAAGCTTGAAAAAGAATGGGGTCAAGCTTGCACGGCTAATGAGTTACGGGATTTCTTACAGCCATTAAAGGATATTAAGGCTGTTTTTATCACATACAATGAAACTTCCACTGGTATTTTAAACCCGATCGCTGAATTAGCAAAGGTCGTTCGTGAAGAAACAGCTGCATTATGTATCGTCGATGGTGTAAGTTGCATTGGTGGTGCTACTGCTGAGATGGATGCTTGGGGAGTCGATATTCTTGTTACAGGCTCTCAAAAGGCGATGATGTTGCCACCAGGGCTTTCTCTTGTTAGCATAAGTGAAAGAGCTTGGCAAATCATAGAAGAAAATAAAACCCCATCCTATTATTTAAATTTATTGAGCTATCGGAGCTGGGCAGAAAAAGGGATGACGCCAAATACGCCTACTATCACACTTATCTATGGACTTCATGAGGTTTGTAAGCTAATCGAGCAGGAAGGTGGCTTTGATACAACTGTTGCCCGACATGAATTAATGAAAAACATGGTCCGTAATGCGATGAAAGCACTGAACATTGACCTTTTAACTGACGATGAGTATGCATCCCCGACAATTACAGCGATCATGGCTCCAAAAGGGATTGATCTCAATGATTTCTTAACACATTTAAAACAGCATTATCATTTAGATTTCGCTGGAGGGCTTGGTCATTTACAAGGGAAAATTTTCAGATTTGGTCATATGGGCTATTGTTTCCCTAGCGATGTATTACAGGCAGTTTCATTAATGGAAGCAGCACTTCAAGACTTTTCCTATGATTTTGAGCCAGGTGCTGGTGTGCGAGCAGCTCATGAAGTATTTTTAAGTGCTCAGCGAAAACAGCTACAGCGATAATTATTAAGGTTTCTACACATAAGTTAAAAAAATGTGTATAAAAAATAAGTATTGACCCATACTATTAACGATTTCACTTCAAATCCAATGACTAGGAGGGTTAACCCGATGAGTGGGATGGATTGCAAACTCTGAAGGTCCAACAAAACTGAATGTAGCTAAAGCACGGTTGTCTTATTTTTAAGATACAATGCGAAAGCGAGGCAGTGTGTCATGGAGCATTTAAAGTAAGTGAGAATCAAGCCTAGAAAGAAATTTCTAGGCTTTTTTAATGCCTATAAATAGTTAATGGTTATAATGTTGTCTGTTTTAAATAGTCCTCACGCATTTCCTTCGGCACCATACTTCCACCTGTCGCCCATACAATATGAGTAGCTTGCACCATTTTGTCGGTTACATGATGCTTTTCTAAATATTTTTGCCCGTTTTTCATTAACTGGATCGGTCCAAACATTCCTGCATGTGCGGATGGCTCTAAAAATAGCTCCTCAGACTCCATTGCTAATGCTAGTGAAGTAAATAATTCCTCATCTTTTACCGTATAACATCCGCTAATATACGTGTCCATTACTTTTCCAACGAATTTAGAGGCACGGCCGACTGCTAGACCGTCTGCTTCCGTCTTATTGTCTAAGCCAATATCCTCTACACTTATTTCATCATGTAAACCTGTCATTAAGCCTAGCGTCATACAAGGAGATGCGACGGGTTCTGCAAAGAAAATATGCACATGCTCGCCGAATAGTTCTCGCAGTCCATAGGCAACCCCACCTGGCCCTCCACCTACACCACATGGTAAATAAACAAACAAAGGATGCGCTGAATTGACTGTTATATTAGCCTTTTCTAATTGACCTTTTAAACGCTTTGCGGCTACTGCATAGCCTGCGAATAAATCCTTTGAGTTTTCATCATCAATGAAATGGCACATTGGATCTTGTATAGCTTCTTGTCGGCCCTGTTCTACCGCCACACTGTAATCAGCCTCATATTCAATCACTGTCGCTCCCTTTTCTCGTAGCAAGTCTTTTTTCCATTTCTTGGCGTCGCTCGACATATGTACTACGACATTAAAGCCGAGCTTCTTGCCCATAATGCCGATACTTAAACCTAAATTTCCTGTAGAGCCTACTGCAATTGTATAGTGTCGGAAAAATGATTGAAATGCCTCTGTAGCTAAGACTGCATAATCATCCTCTACTTTAAGCTTTCCACTTGCCAAAGCAAGCCTTTCTGCGTGTTTTAATACTTCATAAATTCCTCCACGTGCTTTGATTGATCCAGAAATCGGTAAATTATGATCACATTTTAACAGTAATTGGCCAGGTATTGAGACATCATACCGTTGTTCAAGGGCATTTTTCATCTCTGCCATTTCCTCAATAGTGGATTCAATCAGACCATCACTTTTTACAAGCTCAGGAAAGACTACTTTTAAATATGATGAAAAACGCTGCAATGTTTCTTCCGCATCCTCTACTTCAGACATAGTAAAGTGCATTGTCTTTGGTTTTTTCATCCGATTTGTATTTTCCCAGAAAACAGTATCCTTCTTTGCTAGTTCCTTCAGCTGTGGATATTGCTCCAATAGTTCGTGATTACGTTCATTTTTCACCTGTAGATTCCTCCATTTTAGTAGCTAAAATTGCTCGTTCACAAATTTGTCGAAATTTCCTTTCAAACGAAATATTGTTTTCTTGTGTTCTTTTTTTAGGTCCCTTTGTTCGCCCACCTGCCCTTCTAATTTTTTGACCAACATGACGCATATCGAGCAAACGTTCGATATTTTCATCAGACATTTCTCGTCCATTTTGATCGATCGGATATCCACCTCTTGCTAAAACCATTGCTGCTAACCCGTAATCCTGTGTAATGACAATATCATGTTTTGAAAGCGCGTTCACAAGCGTAAAATCAACCGAATCCGGACCTTTCGGAACAGTAATTGTTATTACATTATCACGTTCAACACGGTGAGATGTATCGCAAAATAAGATAGTTTCTATCTCATATTCAGATGATATAGATAGCGCCAAATCCACTACTGGACAGGCATCAGCGTCTATTAGAACCTTCACAATAAAGCATCATTCCTTTCTCGAAATTAGATTAATTACTTAGTACATAATTATTTTAATATAATATTTTTCAGACCTCTCTTGCTCATTTCTTCACAAACTTACAAAGTATTTTATTGAATAGTTTGAAAAATAGATATACGATACACCTATCAACTAAATGGGGGTTTTAATTATGACAATTACAACTGTTAGCAATGAACAATTAGCAAAAGAATACGTTGATGGCGTATTTGAGCAGCTAAAACAACAGAACTGTCATCAAGCGGAATTTTTACAAGCGGCTGAAGAAATTTTCATCTCATTAGTGCCTGTATTCGCACAACATCCTGAATATATTCAGGCCAATATTTTATCTCGAATCGTTGAGCCTGATCGTATTATTTCCTTCCGTGTAGCTTGGCAAGATGATAACAATCAAGTGCAAGTAAATCGCGGTTATCGTGTTCAATACAGCAATGTGATGGGGCCTTATAAAGGCGGCCTTCGCTTTCACCCTTCCGTGAACGAATCCATCATTAAGTTCCTAGGCTTTGAGCAAATCTTTAAAAATGCGTTGACTGGGCAACCAATCGGTGGTGGTAAAGGTGGTTCGAACTTTGATCCGAAAGGTAAGTCAGACTCAGAAATCATGCGATTCTGCCAAGCATTCATGACTGAATTATACCGTCATATTGGTCCAGATGTCGATGTTCCTGCTGGTGATATTGGTGTAGGTGCTCGTGAAGTTGGCTATTTATGGGGCCAATACAAACGTTTAACAAAGGCAAATGAATCTGGTGTACTAACTGGTAAGACTCCTGGTTATGGTGGCTCTTTAGCACGTAAAGAGGCAACTGGCTACGGTACAGTTTATTTTGTCAACGAAATGTTAAAAGATGCAAATGATTCATTCGAAGGAAAAACAGTAGTTGTTTCTGGTTCTGGTAACGTTTCTACTTATGCCATTGAAAAAGCACAACAATATGGTGCAAAAGTGGTTGCTTGCTCTGACTCTTCAGGCTATATTTATGACCCAGAAGGCTTAGATTTAGCAGCTATTAAAGAAATTAAAGAAGTAAAAGGTGACCGTATTTCAACTTACGTTAATTACCGACCAAATGCTACTTTTACAGAAGGTTGTACAGGTATCTGGACAATTCCTTGTGATATTGCCCTACCATGTGCTACTCAAAACGAAATTAATGGTGAATCGGCTCGTACATTAATTTCAAATGGTGTGAAAGCTATCGGTGAAGGTGCCAATATGCCATCAGACCTGGAAGCAATCAATGAATTCCTAAATGCAGGTGTATTATTCGGTCCTGCTAAAGCAGCGAATGCTGGCGGTGTTGCTGTATCTGCTCTTGAAATGGCACAAGATTCAAGCCGCGTATTTTGGTCATTTGAAGAAGTAGATGCGAAACTTCATCAAATTATGAAAAATATTTATATGGACAGCAAAGCAGCAGCTGAAAAATATGGCTTCCCAGGTAATTTAGTAATGGGCGCAAACATCGCGGGCTTTATCAAAGTAGCTGATGGAATGCTTATGGAAGGTGTTTATTAATAGTATTTCTTTGTCATAGTTTCCTATAATCCAAATTCAAAATATTCTTAATTTCATATAAGGTGATAACGAATATTCGTTATCACCTTATTTTTCATTAAGTATTCCGTTACAAAACATGTAAATAAACATTTAAAACGAACATTTTTATTATTAAATATTTAAAACATTCGTGTTATAATTTTAGAGTACTATGAAATATTGGAGGGTATTTTTGTGGAATTATTGTATACAGGGAAAACAAAAAATGTGTTCAAACTAGAAGATGGTCATTATTTATTAAAATTTAAAGACGATGTGACAGGAGAAAACGGTGTTTTTGACCCAGGTGCTAATACTGTTGGATTAACGATTGATGGCGCTGGTTTAGCAGGTTTACGCCTAACTTCCTATTTCTATTCCAAATTAAATGAACAAGGTGTTCCTACGCATTATGTAGACGCAAACTTTGAAGATGCAACGATGACAGTAAAACCTGCAACAGTTTTCGGGAACGGTTTGGAAGTTATTTGCCGCTTCAAAGCTGTTGGTTCATTCCTACGTCGCTACGGTGCCTATGTTAAAGAAGGACAAGATTTAGACTCCTTCGTAGAAGTAACCATTAAAGATGATGATCGACTAGATCCTCCTATTTCAGAAGATTCTTTAGCTATGTTAAACCTGTTAACTCACGAAGAATATGCTATTTTAAAACAACGTACAATTGAAATTTCTAAATTTGTTGCAGCCGAGCTTGCTAAAAAAGGTTTAACACTTTATGACATTAAACTAGAGTTTGGCCGCGATGCAAATACAAATGAGATTTTATTAATCGATGAAATCTCTGGTGGTAATATGCGTGCTTACAAAGGTGAGCAATACATCGAACCGCTTGAGCTAGAAAAATTGATGTTAGCTGAATAAAAATCCATTGCAAAAAAGAGTCGATCATTACGACTCTTTTTTATTTAGGGCGTTATTTTAATTTTCTACGAAACTTTTCTTCACTTCACTCGTATATTAACATATGGAATAAGCAATTATACTATTATTTTGGAGGTAGTTTGATGGAAAACTATAATGAGACATCGCAAGAAGAAAGGCCAAGACTAAATCCATTTTTATCAGCTTGGCTACATCCAAAGCAAACGACTCGTTATATGATTAATGAAAAATCTATTGGCTTTGCAATTTTGATTTTGTCTATTGGCTATATCGGCTCTCTTATGTCTGGACTAATTGATTCGGAGTTATTTCCCGATTTATCACCATGGATTTTAGCATTATTATGTATCATTTTCGCTCCAATCGTTGGTATTATCGGGACAGCTATTTCTGCATTGGTCACTTGGTTATTTGGTAAGTTATTTAAAGGTACCGGTACTTACTCTGACTTATTTAAAGGATTAAGTTTAACAGCAGTACCTTATATTGTCCTCATTCCGCTTTATATTATTTGGTTAGTTACATCACCAGATTCATTATTAGATCCGAACTTTATCGGAGATGTGCCATGGATCTTTTGGCCAACTGTTTTAGCAACTATTGTTGTTAGTGTATGGTCTTTTGTTATTTCTGTTGGCGCCGTTGCAGAAGCACATGAAATTTCTAACTGGATGGCCTTCTTCACTATCTTTATTCCAGCTGTTATTTTATTCATCGTGTTCTTTGTTCTTTTCTTTATCATCCTCATCGGTATTATTGGTGTTGGCATGATGTAAAAAAATCTCCCCTCTCATTTCAGAGAGTGGGAGATTTTTTTTATAGTTTGAATTGAGCAATGAGTGCTTTCAATTGTAATGCTAATTCCGATAGTTGAGCAGACTTTCCAGCCATATCCTCCATTGAGCTACTTGTCTCTTCTGTCGTAGCTGTTGTTTGCTCGACACCTGCAGCAGATTCCTCTGCTACCGCAGCAATTTCTTGAATAGAGTTGTTCATTTTATGACCATCTTCTGTAACTTTCGATAAATTCGTTGAAATTAATTGGACACTCTCCACTACATCATTAATGGAGTGGCTAATCGTGTTAAATGTTTCAGTAGTAGCTTTTATTTGATTCGTTCCTTCTTTTACTTCTTGGTAACCATCCTCTAAAGAGTTCGTGACCACATCAAAATCTTGCTGAATATTCGTGACGATGGATGTAATATCGTTTACTGAAAAGGCTACTTGTTCTGCAAGCTTACGTACTTCATCTGCAACAACAGCAAATCCTTTGCCATGCTCTCCTGCTCTTGCCGCTTCAATCGCAGCATTTAAAGCTAACAGGTTCGTTTGATCTGCGATATCCTTAATGACCACGACCAATTTAGAAATTTCCTGTGCTTGAGCATCTAATTTTTTCACTTTCTCAACGGCATTTTGCACGATGCTATCAATCTTTTCCATTTGAGAATTAGAGGATGTCATAAGCTGACTTCCTTCATTCGTTAATGCTAAAACTTCTACTGAAGATTGATGAATATGTGCACCATGCTGATTCGTTTCCTGTAAATCTGCTGTAAAGCGCTCCATTAATGAAGTTAATTCACTAGAATGGTGGGCTTGTCCCTCAGCACCTGATGCTAATTCATGCATCGTAATTGCGACTTGCTCCGCTCCCATATTAACTTCATTTGCTGAATGCGTTAGCTCTTTACTAGAAGTGTTAATTAAGTCAGATGCTTGAGCAATATTATGAATCATATCTTTCAACCTTATTTGCATTTGATTCATGGCGCTTGCCAGTTTACCAATTTCATCTTTTGAACGTATAGCCATACTTTCTTGAGATAAATCTCCCTCTGCAAAACGCTCCATCGCTTGAGCCGCTTGGTTTATAGGCTTCGTCATACTACTCGCATATTGCCAAATGATCAATATCCCAACAATAATGGCCAAGCCAATTACTATAAGTGTTATTTTAAGAATACTTTGTGCTGGTTTATTGAAGTCCATTAAATAAGTGCTCGCACCAATGACCCAACCCCAATATGGATCCGTTTCCGCATAAACCCCTTTGTCCTCTAACTGACCTGAATTAGGTAATGGCCACGAATAAGAAACAAATCCACCACCTTCATTCCCTTTGGCAATGATTCCTTGTATGTACTTAACGCCATTATCATCCTCTTCATCCCAGACATTCGTACCCTCTATATTTGGATGGGCAACTGACATCCCTTTTTGGTCAACGACAAAAATATAACCATTGTCGCCAAGTTTAATGTCCTTATTAATCGGTCGCTTTCCTTCACTATCCTTTTCTCCTAAAATAGCAATCTTTACTTTTTCCTGAGCTTCCTCTAATGATAAATTGCCTTCTTCTACCTCTTGATTGAATTGCTCAATCATGGCTATCGTCATTTCCACACTATTTTTTAGATTTTCTTTCCCTACCGTCTCTAGGTTTGATTTACTTTGCTGATAGCTTATAAAACCTAAGATAAGTAACGGAATCATTAAAAGTAGCAATGAAAAAGCGATTAGCTTCGTTTTAATAGATCGAAATTGTACGATTGATTTCATTTTCCTTCATCACTTCTTTCAATTTTAAATGGACTTAAGACTTATTTTTCAATCTAAATCTGTCATCAATAAGTATTTCTTCTTCTTCAATCAACTATGTAAAACATTCCATTTTACTTAATCATTTTATTACATAAAACACCAAATAACAACAAATTTCGAGCATATTTGATAAAAAACAGATAGAGAAAAGCACTTCACTTTTCCCTATCTGCTCTATTTCCCTATTCTATTTTATTAAACAGATAATGCTGCACTTTGTTGGAATAGCTCCGAAACGCCAGATTCTACAGCTGCACCGCTCACAGCCCTCGAGACGATTGCCACAATACGTTCATCTAGTGACTTTGGTACAATGTATTCCTCTGTTAACTCCTCGTCACTGACAAGAGATGCGATTGCTTCCACAGCCGCAAGCTTCATGGCTTCATTAATATCCGTTGCTCGCACATCTAAGGCACCACGGAATATACCTGGGAATGCAAGCACATTGTTAATTTGATTCGGATAATCCGAACGTCCCGTCCCCATAACACGTACACCCCATGCTTTGGCATTTTCATAGGTAATTTCAGGATTTGGATTAGCTAAGGCAAAAACAACTGGATTTGCATTCATGGACACAATATGTGCCTCTGTTAATAGATTCGCAACAGAGACACCAATAAAGACATCCGCACCAATTAGCGCATCATCCAATGTACCATGAAGCTTATCTGGATTCGTTAAATGTGCAACCGCTTCTTTTATCGGATTCATGCCTTCCGTACGTCCCTCATAAATAATACCTTTTGTGTCACACATATAAATATTTTTATAGCCCATTTGCACAAGGATACGTAAAATAGCAATTCCTGCCGCACCCGCTCCATTAATAACAACCTTCATCGTTTCTACATCCTTTTGCACAATGCGATTCGCATTTATCATCGCTGCGCCTACCACGATTGCTGTTCCATGCTGATCATCATGAAATACGGGGATATCGCATTCCTGACGTAGGCGATCTTCAATTTCAAAGCATCTTGGAGCCGAGATATCCTCTAAGTTCACGGCACCAAATGTCGGAGCAAGCGCCTTCACAATGCTGACGATTTCATCCGTATTCTTCGTATCTAAACATATTGGAAAAGCATCAACATTGGCAAAACGCTTTAGTAAAATCGCCTTCCCTTCCATAACTGGTAATGCCGCTTTTGGTCCGATATCCCCCAACCCTAAAACTGCCGTACCGTCCGACACGACTGCCACCATATTCCCTTTCATTGTATAGTCATACACGAGTGATGGATTTTTCTCAATTTCCACACAAGGCGCTGCCACCCCAGGTGAATAGGCCAAACTCAGATCATACGAATCTTGTACTGGAACCTTTGAAGTCACCTCTAATTTCCCACTATAATGTGCATGCATTTCTAATGCCTTTTTCATTACGTCCATTCCATCCCATCCTTTTCCCTTTGTTTTTATTGTATTTCAGTATCATAATACTTTGTGAAAATATAGTCAACGAATTTTCTGTCAATTTAATTTCATCTTTAATAAATGCTGTTTTATCTACTTAGAATACATTTTTATGTCAAATTACACATTTCACAATCAATTATTTTTAAATAATAATAGCTAGAGAGTAATCGCTGAAGAATGTACAACTGTAGCCTTTTTGCCTGTTCAACTTTTCACATAGTATTTTTCTTGTGTAAAAGAGAAGTTTTTCACAAACTTATGTAAGCGTATCCATCATTACAATTGGTTTTGTCACAATTTATTCACATTTTTTCACAATGTTATTTATTATAACTTCAATTCTTTTATATAAAGCAACAAAAAAAGAGCCCCTATAGTAAGGACTCATGCATGAATTGATTGATAAAAGCTGTGATTATATGCTTGGACGACCATTGCTCACCAGATACTTTGGTAATTGGATAATCTCGTGGGAAGATACTTCTCGTCATGTCTTCTACGGAATATCCTTGCTTATAAAGTTGTCGTACTTTATCTTCTAGTTGTTCAATATACGCAATTTTCTCCATTATTTTTTCTCGACCATTCGGCAGATACCCTGCATGACAGCAAAATACCTCTTTAAAATCATAGTTTAATAATTTTTTTAAGGACGCTAAGGTATGTACAATATTTTCCTCGTCAAGTACAACCTTTGTTTTGCTTTGAACATATAAATCACCCGTAAACATTGCACCCGTTTCACGATTATAAAAGGCTACATGATCCGTTGTGTGACCAGGTGTTTCAATGACATCCCAAACTGTTGTCATTGTTTGCAATGTAGCACCAAGCGGCTGAGCAACAAATGCTGGACGCTCCCCCCATAATGCTTGACGATACATAGGATAATCTCCCACTGTTTCACAACGAGTAAGAGAATCACGGTGAAGATAGATTGGTACATCTTTTTGCTGCTGAAGCCAAGCAACATTTCCCGCATGATCTTCATGAGAATGTGTCAATGCGATTTGCTCGATTGATAGAGGACTAAAAAAAGATTGAAACTCCTGTGCCAATGAATTAGAGCCTGTATCAATGAGTAATCCATCCACAAAAAAACTGTAAACACTCATCCCGAACCCTTGTATAGCTACTTTCCCCTGCGCACTTTGCACATGACCATTGTGATGAATCTCAATGCTCGTCTCACGTGTAAACATCCATTTTCCCCCTTTTCAAGAGTGTAGCATAAAATGAATGGTGAGTCATTTTAAGGGAATTCTAGATTTCATGATAAATTTAATGGATTTTCTGATTCGTTGAATATGAAACAGTAAACGTACATTGGCAATAAATAACAAGATCGCACCAATACTTACAAATATAATCATGGAGAAGTAATCCACATTCATGATAAAAGTCCATCCTGCAGCTACCCCTAAAACAAGCCACTGATACATCGTCAAAATACGAGATGTAGTTTGAAGTGCTTTATATTGTCGTTCAATTTCCGCTACTATCTTACCAATCTCTAAAATAATAAATAATTCAACGATCATTATTATCACTAACTGCCAGGTACTTAAAACGATATTTATTGGCAAGAGATTAACAAAGAGTAATCCGATATCGATGAAGATCAAATTTTTCGCCAATGTTTTTCCTTTAAAATAAGATAAACTTTTAAATAACGCACTATAAAACAAAAATTGTTGAATGTAAAAAGCAAAGGGAACGATATTCAATAGCACCAGTTTCAAGCAAAGGGCAATCGAAAGCCATTTTAAGAACTCTAAATGTCGGTACTTTTCATCCATCACAATCATAACGCTGGCGCTCCTCTTTTATTTTTTGAATATCTAATACAGCTTTTTTATCGATCCATACTGGCCATATCGCATCCGATCCACTTACACTTACTTTGGCATGAATATCTAATCCAGAATCTTCGGTTTGAAAGGAAACATAGACAATTTGCCCTTTCTTCACGGAAATAGGGAAATCCTTCTCTGTATAGGCCACTTCATTCACTCTCAATTCTAGCAATTTAGTATGCCTCTTTAGGCATGCAGGTATATTGACTGCATCAATTTGCGTATCCTGCGGAGATTCAAATGATGTCGAATGTTCCCCATTGCTACTACCAGATACACGAATTGAACGAACCGTTCTTTGATTAGAATCATCCCATTTTAAAGATAAGGAAGTAGCTAATTTTTCACCATCGTTTAGGACTAAGTATACCTTCTTCGTTTGAAGTAGCTTTTGGATTTCCGTTGTATTGGCACTAAAATAAGCGGCACGCATAAATTGATGGGCAGTTTCATTCACCACATCACTAGAATAATAAAAGTAGCCACCCTTTCTCTTGTCTCCAGTACTCGTTGTCCATAATGTAACATCGCCAGCCTGTAAATATTCAACTTTACGATAATCGCTTTTATTTGTTATATAATGTATTGCAAAATCATGCGTGTCATTATCACTATAAAAATCGTAAACAAGCGGAACAATCATAGGGTTAGCCAACTGCTTATTCACATATACCGCACTATTACTAAGCAGCAGAACCATAATCAAGCCAAACATTATTACACTTAGCTTACTGACACCTTTACGAATTGCTATTATCATCATTGAAATCGTGATGGCTATAAGTAGCATAGCAATGCAATAATACATACTATTTAAGCCCATTCATTGCCCCCCTCTGAAATACTCTATATAATACCATCAAACCCTAAAATAGTAAAAATTACTTTATTTAGTAACAAAATACTCTCTGCTATTCCTCATTTCAGTGCGGTGTGATTCACTACTTTTCTTTTCTATCCTTCAATTTGAGTTTTCTATCCACTTCCTCTATTCTTTCCTATTACTCCAGGTGCACTATCCTCCACTTTTTCTTCTCTATCCATCACTTCGGGCATTCTATCCACTACTTTTTCTTTTTTATCCTTCAATTTGTGCTGGCTATCCACTACTTTTTCTTTTCTATCCTTCAATTTGAGCTTTCTATCCATTTCCTCTATTCTTTCCTATTACTCCTGGTGCCCTATCCTCCACTTTTTCTTCTCTATCCACCACTTCCGGCATCCTATCCACTACTTTTTCTTTTCTATCCTTCAATTTGAATGTTCTATCCATTTCTCTATTCTTCCTATTACTCCAGGTGCCCTTTCCTCCACTTTTTCTTTTCTATCCACCACTTCCGGCATCCTATCCACTACTTTTTCTTTTCTATCCTTCAATTTGTGCTGGCTATCCATTTCCTCTATTCTTTCCTATTACTCCAGGTGCCCTATCCTCCACTTTTTCTGTTCTATCCATCACTTCGGGCATCCTATCCACTACTTTTTCTTTTTTATCCTTCAATCTTGAGCGTTCTATCCACTTCCTCTATTCTTTCCTATTACTCCAAGGGCCCTATCCTCCACTTTTTCTTTTCTATCCTTCAATTTGAATGTTCTATCCATTTCTCTATTCTTTCCTATTACTCCAGGTGCCTTATCCTCCACTTTTTCTGCTCTATCCACCACTTCCGTTATTCTTCCCCCATTAATCCAGACGCCCTTTCCTCCACTTTTTCTGTTTTATCCTTCAATTGGAGTGTGCTATTCACCAAAAGCTTCTCTATCCATAAAAAAAAAACGCCCACCGAGGTGAGCGTTTCCTTTTATTCATTCGTACCTTTTTCCACATCGTATTGTGTAATCCAGTCACTAAAGCTGCCTACGTATAATTGGATGTTTTCATAACCTTCATCTGCCAAAACAGCATAGAGTGGGGATGCTGTTACACCGCTGCCACAGTAGACAACCACTTGTTCGTCACGCGCAACTTTTTGACGTAATGCGTCGTTCGCTTTTAATTGACCATCTACCTTCAGCTGCTCCCAATCGAAGTTTTTGGCTGTGGGAATATGTCCTGCTACTTGATCTAATGGCTCTATTTCTCCTCGGTAGCGCTCCGCTGCACGTGCATCGAGCAAAGTAGCCTGCACTTCACCATCAACTATAGCCTTTACGGCTTGGCGTGGTGCATAAAGCTCATCCTTCCAAACAAAATCGATGATCGTTGGTGGGTATTTAATAATATCCTTGGTGAACGGAATTTTCGACTCGAGTGCAGGTGCACCGCCGTTTACAATCACAACATTTGGGAAACCTGCATAAGTTAGCATCCACCATGCACGTGGAGCAAATGGAGCTGCTCCTTGATCATAGACAACAATTTGATCATCATAGCTTAAGCCTAATTCTTGAAAGACGGACGCTAATTTTTCCTTGCTCGGCATTGGGTGTCGGCCTTCAATACTGTCCATATCTGATAGCTGTTGTTCTAAATCAATATGAACCGCCCCTGTTGCATGGCCTTCTTCAAATGCTTTTTTCCCTGCCTCTTTATTCTGAAGATCGAAACGAGCATCTATAAAGCGAACCCCATCAAACTGAATTTCATCCACTGATTTGAATACTTTTCCCATATCAATCACCTCATGCGTATTGTAATTGTGCGTAAATTGCTTTCCAGGAAGCTAAACGGCTCTCTTCCTGTAGTGCCAATCTTTCTGTTTCAATTTGTTCAAGCGCTTGATGATAAATATATAAACGTAATTTTTCTGCTTCCTCTGCAATAAACGTAATCGCCCATGTCATGAGGGAAACTTTCTGTGCATCTAAATAATCTTGTGCATCTGGCTTTGTTAATGTTTCAAGCGCTTCACTTAACTTCATTTTTTCATTCTTTTCAAAGAATGCTTTTTGATTGCGGAAGTGAGATTTTACGCTCGCATATTTTGAGATATCCGAGAATGGTCCTTCAAAATCCAATAAATTCGGCTCTGAAGATTCGAATGATAAGAACGAGAAGCTTCGATTTAATTCTTTGAGCTCGCGTACTTCATCTTTAAAGCGTTGTTGCATTTTTTTACTAATAAACTGTGATAAACGGAAATTAGTAACACGCATTTCCTGTGTGAAATCAAAACGTAAACTTTGCATGACTTCCTTCAATGCATGCTCCAATGCTTGCTGTGCTGGCATCGCTGCAAATGTCGACGGATTGTATCCTTCCTTAAAGAATTCTGGATAACGATAATAGACACGTTGTAGAACATAATACAAAAGCTCATCAAGCTCTTGCTTCGTTTCACTTTCTAACATACTTGTATTAAGCGCACTGAACTTCGTTTGAATATGTTGTTCAAGTGTTGTTAGTTCCTCTAAACGCTCATCTTTACGTTTTAAGTTTTCCTCCGTTTGGGCAATTAAATCTGCCAGGCGCTGCTCTGTTTTATCAACTTCCTCTGCAAGTGCCTGTACGGCTAGCGCACTCAACTCATCATTTAAGAATGTATGGAAGTCGTTTTCAAACGGTGGCATCCCTGATGCTAAATCAGCATCTTCTACTTTTTCTTTTAACGCTAATAGGCTGGAAACCCCGTACAAGCGAGGGAAACGAATACCAAAGCGTTGTAACTCTGAACGAACATAGCCTTTTACATCTTCTTGCTCTTCTTCAGTTGTTGCTAAATCAATCGCATTGACAATAAAGAACATTTTATCAAGCTCAAATGCATCCTTTACACGACCAAGCTGAATTAAAAACTCACGATCAGCTTTGGCAAAGGCATGGTTATAATACGTAATAAATAGGATGGCATCTGCATTACGTATATATTCAAAGGCTACCCCTGTATGACGCGCGTTAATAGAGTCTGCTCCTGGTGTGTCTACTAGCGTCACACCCATACGTGTTAGTGGGCTATCATAATAGAAATCAATATTGTCAACAAAGCAAGATTTATTTTCTTGCGCAACAAACTTTTCAAATTCTTCACGGTCCACACGGATAATTGTTCCCAGTTCAGATTTAAAAGTTGGATAGCCTTCCTTGTAAGCACGAATAAATGATTTATGAACATTTAAACGCTCATCCGATAACTGTACGGCAAGTCCTTCATCCGCACGGTTAAATGCTTCTTCCAATGAAGATACTGTCAAGCCGATTGCTTTATAAGAGCCTTGAATATCCTCTAACATTTGCTCGGCTGTTTTAAGCTGTACGTCTGCCGTTTCATGTGGATGCTCAGGCGTTACAGGGCGAATTTTATTAATAGCTGCTGTTGTAGGGTTTGGCGATACTGGTAAGACCTTCGCGCCCATTAATGCATTCGAGAAGGAAGATTTCCCCGCACTAAATGCCCCAAACAAAGCAATGGTAAAATCTTTTTTCTGTAATCGTTCCACTTTATTTTCAAGATAGTGCGCAACTTCTGCAAAGCCTTGTACCTCTTTGACAGCATTGGCCGTATGAAGGGCACGATGAATAACACCATCAATTGGTAAAGTCGTTGCACTAACAGCCTGCTGAACTTCTTCTTGTTGGATCACTACTTCTTTCGGCTTCAGCATAGACTCATCAAACAAGCGAATATCGGCTAAATCTTGCTTAAAAGAATGTTCCCAATTTGTTAGCTGTTGATTCGCAATTTTACGGATTTCATTGCTTGCTTGATGCATAATGCTTGCACTATATTGCTGATAGCCTTCGATTTCAAGTACAGCATTAATCGCATCCACTTTATCCTGCATAGCAGCCATTTTTAGTTTTGAAGGTGCTGCCGTTTCTGTTGCCACTGCTTCAAGCGTTGTCGCTTGGGCATTTTTCCAGCTATCTGTTTCTTGGATGAAATAGCGCTTCGTTGCCTCTGCGACACGGTTAGCAAAGTTTAATACAGCATCACCTGTTAATAGTGCGCCTGTTTGAACTTGCTGCTCGATCAATGAGAAAGGTAAGTCAAATTCATAGCCATCGATCGCTGAAGCCCGTTCTTCATTTAAAGCGCCAACATCCTTCAAGGCCTTTTTCATAAGCCCTTTTAGATGCCCTGTGATTTGGGCATGAACAACATTTTGATAGGCACTATAAGCATCCTCTTTACGACGATTACGCTCTTCCTCTGTTTTTTTCTTGGCAGTAAAGAGTCCCCCTACTTTAAAGCCCTCCTGCATACTTTCTAAATACAGACGTAAACGGTCACGTAAATCAGCTGGCATAATAGCAGCATTCGCAAGTAATTCCTTACGCTGCTCTTCAAACGTTTCATTCCAAGCTTCTACTGAGAATAATTCAACCTGACGATTTAATTTATTGTATTGCTCTAAAATATCTTGATGGTGTGCCCAGTCATCTGCACTTAAGATGTCTTCATCAATAGCTAAACGATCCTCTTTTTCTTCCATTAAATAATTGTCATGCTCACTTTGCAATAAACGCAATGTATTCGTTGCTGTTTGTACAAGCTGCTCCTGCCAATCATTCATACTATCCATAACAATTTTCTTGACCGCCTCAAAATCATTATGTGGATGTTCTGGCTCTCTTAAAGAAGTGAAGAATACACCTTTCGGTACAACTCCCCATGCAGTAAAGGAATTATGAACAGTAGCTTTAAAGTCCTCAAAGCTTAATTCATTGTCTTTATGCTTATCAATCATATTGACAATTAAATAAACGTTTGGATTATATTTCATTAACTGCTTTGTAAATTGGAAATTCAGCTCTGACTGCACATGGTTATAGTCCATTGTATAAAATACGATATCGGCAATATGGAGTGCTGATTCAGTTGACATACGGTGTGCATCATCTGTTGAGTCTACCCCTGGCGTATCCATCACGGTTACACCTTCAGGGAGTGTAGAAGTACTGTGGCCAATTTCAATTTGTGACACTAAGTCTCCATTTTTACTTAGCTCTTTTACCGTTTTAAAATCATAGCCAGCCTCAAATTTAACAGGCTTTTCATTGCGCATATAGACGATTGCATAGTCTTCCTCAGATTTATGCACTTTTACGATGTTAGCACTTGTAGGAATCGGACTAGAAGCTAGTAAATTTTCGCCAGACAGCGCATTAATCATACTTGACTTCCCTGCAGAGAAATGGCCTGCAAAGCCAATCACATACTCTTTTTGTTGAATCTTCCGAGCAAAAAGTGATGTTTTATCCATACGCTCCGTATCACCATTATGCTGATAGATTATGTATTGCAAAGAAGCTTGCTTTAAAAGCCCCTCCAATTGTTGTTCAAAATCTTTCATGAAACCAGTAACCCCTTTTTCGTTAATTATTCATAATTAGTATTCTACCTTATTCAACTAGCAAAGTATAACACTAATTTACGGTAAAAGGCATGTATGCCAACGCTTCCTCCTAGCTAGTACGCTTCGATTGTCTGAAATAATACTCGTTAAATGAAAGATGCTCAACTAGATAGAATGATATTTTCTTCATATTTTATAGTGAACCTATTCGGGGCAAGACTATTTTTTAGAAAAGAGTGTGATAGCACATGGTGAATCCTAAGAATCATCAGCACGTTGAAAAAGATTGTCCTTGTAACTGCGAGAATCGATTTATCTGGCCCCGTATAAAAGCAACAAACGGAGTGCCCGTTGTTCCTCCTTCTGAAGTAGTCCCAGAAGGAGCCATTATTCCGACCATCCATCGATATTTTTATATTGTCACAGCGGATCTTGATTTAACAAATGGGGCTACACTTCCAGCGACACTCTTTTGGAATGACAATGCCGACCCCATTACTGAATTTACAATTTTTTCGCCCAACGGTTATATCAATCTTTATATTAATGCCGTTATGCAAGAAGGCGGCATTTATACGGTAACTCCTGCCTCACTTACGATTGATCCCTACAATGCTACATTGTATAGAGGAACGCCCATCATCATTGAATCACTAGGCTTCACAACAAAATAAGCAACACGAAAGGAGGTGAATCAGGTGGCACTTTCCATCATTAATATTCATGTCAATGTAACTGGTACTTCTACAAGATTTTTTAACGTCTTAGCTGCACCTCTAGCTATTACAGACGGCACAACAGTCGCTGCTACAACATTTTTAGATGATAGCGGCACAGCTGCAACTACATTTCCTGTAGTCGCGAATGGTTACTATAATTTATATATCAATGGCGTTCTACAGGAAGGTGATGCGTATACAGTTTCTGCAACTGAAATAACATTCAATACTGTTACGGCTTCGCTTTCTGCTGGAACACCAATTGTGCTTGAAGCAGTCGAATTAGTAACAACGATTTAAATAAAAAGGATGCCTTAAACAACATTAAGGCATCCTTTTTTCACATTTGTTCTAATTGCCTTCTGAGCGCAGCAATTTTTTTAGCATAGCTCAGGGCATGTGGGCCATCTCCATGAATACATAAGGTATTCGCAGCCACTTGTATTTTTTTTGATTGTACTGATAAAACTTCATTTGCCGTCAAAATACCTTTTACATGTACCAGCATTTCTTCTTCTGTTTGAATTAAGGCATTTGGTTCTTGTCTGTTTACTAATGTACCATCATCATTATAACGACGATCAGAAAAGACTTCCTCATATACTGATAGTCCCTTTTCCCTTGCGATTTTCGCCATTTGGCTACCAGATAAACAATATAAAATAAGTTGTGGATTGAAATCGTACACGGCATCGATAACGGCTATTGCTTTTTCCCGATCATTTGCACATTGATTATAAAGTGCTCCATGCGGCTTCACATGATGAAGTATCCCTTTTTCAATTTGCACAAATGCTTGCAATGCGCCAATTTGATAGACCGTCAAATCGTATATTTCAGCTGGACTTAAATCCATATTTCGGCGTCCAAATCCCTCACGATCAGGGTAGCCCGGATGTGCACCAATATGGACATTTTTACGAAGAGCACTGCGAATCATTTGATGCATAATTGTATGATCTCCTGCATGATAGCCACATGCAATATTGATAGAGGTTACATAGTCAATTATTTCTTCATCTTTTCCTGATATAAAAGCTTCGAAACTTTCGCCTATATCGCAATTAAAATCCATTGGCATCATTCCTCCAGTACAAACTTGATTGTGTTAAACATACGCATTTGAGCCACTTTATGTAAATCATCTTCATGGATCGTCGCAATAATAGGATAGCCTCCTACCGTTTGAGCATCTGCCATTAAAATAATGGGATTACCACTTTGGGGCACTTGGATGGTGCCAAACTGGGTGGCTTCTGAAAGGATATCTTGCATATTTTGAAGTTGCAGGGTAGGCCCCTTTATGTAATAGCCCATACGATTACCACCGATAAATTGAAAAGGATTTTGAAGAAAAAGGCGTTGACTCTCCTCGGTAAATAACTCGAAATGGGGTCCTTTAAACATTCTCACTGTAATGGAGCTGGCAAAAGTCGGACGATATGGGGCATAAAGGCCTCTATTCATTTTTAATGGAGATGCGACTTGCCCATACAAAATACTCCCTTTCGAAATCGCTGTACCTAGGTTGCCAAGTGGTAGGTATGAGCTACTACCAAGCTCATATTCTGAATGAAATCCTCCGAGTGGTGTCAGGTAAACAATGGAACCTTGACTCACATTCTTAATCGCAAGTCGATCACCCTTTGTTAAATGGAATGTCTTCCACATTTCGATTGGCGCACTATTGACCAAACATGTGCAACATCCACCAGTTAAAACATAGATGCTATCTGCCAGTGCCTCAAATTCAAATCCACCTACAAACATTTCAAAAGATGTTTGGTCATGAAAATGATGTAAGATTAACTGGGCTGCATGAAATGAAACGTTATCCATCGGTCCAGATAACGGAATACCAAATGCCCGATAGCCATACCGTCCCTTGTCTTGTAAGCTACCATAAACACCTTGTTTTGTTACGAGCAGAAGTGGCTTCAATCGCTACACTCCTTTGCTTTTCATTTCCCAAAATTGTTGTTTGGTAATTTCATAAAATTGAACTTCATCACCTAGTTCGAATAGAAACGGTTCCTTCCCATTCGCATCAAATAGATCGAACGGCGTTTTACCGATAATATTCCAGCCACCCGGTGAATCAACGGGATAGATTCCTGTTTGTCCACCTCCCACGCCAACGGAACTCGCAGAAACAGATGCCCTTGGATTCTTTAAGCGTGGCACAAACAGTTTTGCATCAAGCTCTCCTAGGTAAGGAAAACCAGGCAAAAAACCAATTAAATAAACATAATAGCTTTTGGACATGTGTAGCCGTTTAATGTCCTCAAATGATAAGCCTGTATAATCCATAACGCGCTGTCTATCTAAGGCAAATTCCTCATCATAGCAAACGGGTATTTTTAAAAGCCTATTCGTCCCATCAGCAATAGCTGTGGACACTTGCATCTCAAGCCATTGCCTTCTTAAAAGGTCCACATCTACTTGCTGTTTGACATAGGCTGTAACTGTATGATAACTTGCTACGCTTTCTATTAGATTGTGCCGTAATTGTTTAGTTAGAAAACGATTGAATGCTTGTACAGCATGAAAGTTGGCGTGTGATATTTCCTCATGGAATGCAAAACGTATGGTCTGCTGACTAATCCACATCGAATGTGGAAAATCAATGATCGTCTGCACGTACAGTCTCCTCTATACAAAGCTTCACAGCATCAAGTAAATCCTGGCTATTCCACCCCGGAATTTTACCATGTTGTATAGCCAAATCAAAGGAGGCAGGAATATGAATAAAGCCAGCGCGAACACCTTGATGATACTTTGCATAAACAAGCCCTTCATACATTATGTTATTGCATAAATATGTACCTGCTGTATTGGAGATTTCGGCTGGATATCCCTCTGCTTGTAATCGATTTACCATATTACGAATCGGTAAATTTGTTAAAAAAGCATCAGCGCCCTCTTCCTGAATACTCTCGTCAACGGGTGTGTAGCCGTTATTATCAGGCTCCCCATCTTTCACATTAATAGCAATGCGCTCTGGCGTGATTTTAAACCTGCCCCCCGCTAAACCTAATGAAATAATAATTTGAGGCTTTACCTCGTCTATATATTGCTTGAATTGTTGTGCCGATTGCTGAAAATCTACTGACAAAATACGTCCAACAATCGTATAGTCACCTATCTTCTCTCCATCTAAATTTTCTACAATTTGCATTGTTGGGTTGATCTTATAATCAAGAAATGGCTCAAACCCTGTTACTAATAGTTTTGTCATGTTTCGTCACCTGATTTCTATAGGACGTTTTTTTATGTAGCGTCCAGATTGATTGTTTTTATCTACTGGAGTAGATAGTGTGGCTTCTATAATCGCCTGATTAAATAATTTATGTGCTTTCACGCACGAGATTAATTCTTCATCGTAAACAATTTCATCAGCAACTTCAGAAATTATATCTAAAGCTACCCACTGCGGATAGCGTAAAATACTTACAGAGGAATATGCTGGGGTTACTTCCATACTACGATAAAAATTTATATTTCCCATTTCCTCAATTGGGTATTTTTCCGGGTCCCACTTTGTACCATATTTATAGTATCGATTACGCCAGTATGCATTTTCTTGGGCAAATGTTGATCCTTCAAATATCTTATTTACCCTTTCAGCTACCAGCTCAAGATTTCTAGCCTGTACTTCCTTCGTTTCATTATTTGCATAACGTCCAATTCCATATATTTTGGCACTCGGGATAGTGTAAGAAACTGGGAAAATCGGTGGGCATGCATAACCTGCAAACGGTTGAACCCACTCACGAGCTGGTATGCCATGGTCATCTATTATTACATCAGGAGCCCACTTTTTTAAAATGAGTGGTAAAACATTTGCCTCACCAAAAACACTTTTTTTGAATTTAACATGCGCAAATTCTAAACCAACCGCATTAAACCTCGCTGCATGATGCTTCCATTTAGGATGTTCTTTTGTCAAACTCTCCATAATTTCATACCCATCTGGGTTGGATAATGGAATAATAATTATATTTATTTTCTTTAAGATTTCTGGATAATGGCAAACAATATCCTCCATTAATTCTAATATAGCAGGAGTGCTAGATACTTCATTTGGATGATGGCCAGCTTCAAAAACAATCGTATGTTTTTCATCTGATTTTTTTAGCCCTGAATAATATTCACTCGTAATAGGTTCCGTCACTTCGAAAAATGGAATGACAGTACCTTTATAAGATATATCTCCATAATTCAATTTGACCTCCGAGTATTGTTTAAAACGCTCTACTAAGGAAACTAGATTTTTCATGTTGTGTTTTAAAAAGGTTCTTGCCTCAGTTACCTTCAGTTCATTACCTATAGACATTTCTACAGTTTCAAACTGTCCTTCTTGATTAAACAAGATTCGCTTTGTAACGGGTTCCGTCATCGGTTTGTCATTCCACTGGTAAACCTTTATGTCACTTTTGATAGGCTTATACAGATCTTGTTCTATATGAATATAAGGAATTACACCACCTGGAGCTTTGTATGGCTGATTAACTAACTGGCGGCCAAGCTCATGAAAATAGTCTAAAGTATTAAAGTATAAATCCTCGTATAACGCCTCAAACGATGAGTTCGCTTCTTGCTGAACACCGATTTCTTCTTCGATTCCAGAAGAAGTAAAGTCAATTTCGATTCGATCGAATAATGGAAATAGTTGTCCTTGATTAATATTATTCGTATCTATTTTTAACTTTTTCACCATTCGGGGCAATAACTCTTTCACATAGTATTTATAGAAACGTTCACGATCAGAAAATATGATGTTCTCTTGCACTTGCTCTGTTTTGTTGAATAACCTATACCCAGCAGTAGTTGGATAAGCTTTTTTCTGACCATCAACATAATCTACTTCACTAATAAGTGGATTGAGCTCAGCTATTAACTGATCATCTACAAATACTCTATAAACATGTTGTTGAGTGCTTGAAAGCTCAAATTGCACATGCTCTTTAGGTATCCCATATTGCATTTCAATCATTTCATCCACTGGATAAAGCTCCATAATCCAGCGATTATGTTGCTCTAAGCCGTCTACACTTACCCCATCCTTACAAACTATTTTTACCTTTTGAAAGCGGCTTTCGACAGATGGAAGTACTTCCTCTAATATCCAGTATAAACCTGTTTTAAAGGCAGAGCGAACTTTAATTGTTGTCAAATTTGAAAATTTTTCATATAAATCTAGCTTGAATTGATCACGATTTTTTTTATTGGCCGTCATATAAATTTCAGCCTCTAACGCTTTATCTATTTCTTCTTCTAATGCTTTTATCATGTACGAAGCCTCAGATTTATCGCTCCATTGTTCTTCCAATAAAATAGCCGCTTCATTCACTTGTTTTTCGTTGAACTCCCAAACTCCAAGCAGTCCACCCTCCGACACGTGCTTTGCTGTTGCAATGGAATGGACAACGGCTGGTAGGATATCTTTCATACCAGAGATTTGAATGGCGTTTTTGGCGGTCAACTTCATATAACTTTCGTTTTCGTTCTTGAATGAAATGGTTACATGTCGCTCTTCTGTTGTTATAGCTGGTAATGAAATAGATGTGGCATACAAGCCTAAACGCAATGCAAGATAGCAAACCTCTTTTAACAGAGCATTTGTCTTTAGGTCTTCTTGTATATCCATTTTTACACTTATATGTTGCTGGGGATGTGCCTCATCCTTTTCACCCGTGCCATAGGCTGACCAAAGATGACTTAAATTCTCATAATACGTTAATGGGCTGTCCGTTTTGGTGTCGACCATTCCTTCACTGGCTATTGCACTTAACAATGTAGAAAGTGCTGATTCACTCTCATAATAAATGATAAATGTAGAGTCATCTTGTGAAATAAATGTTCTAGTATATTGTAAAAACTTCATTGTATAGGACTGATTGGCTGGCTGAAATAAATCAAAGTCAGTTTCATTTGATTCAAAGCCTAAGCGTAAACAAAAATCAATTAATCCTAATGGAACTAAATCTTTAGGTAAATCTATAAATAAAGAAGGCTTTTTTTTCGTTTCGTTCTTTTGAAATAAACTAGAAAAAATTATAGAGTTCATCATATCACCTAAACTTTCATATTTGGATCTAAGCGATCTCGCAACCAATCTCCCAATAAATTAAACCCTAAAACAGTTAACATAATGGCAATCCCTGGGAAAACAGATATCCACCAAGCAGAGGTCATGTAATTTCTGCTATCCGCTAACATTCCTCCCCACGAAGGTACTGTAGGCTCCACACCTAACCCTAAAAATGTTAAAGAGGCCTCCAATAAAATAAACTCTGCAATACACATCGTTGCTAACACTAAAATGGAGGAAGCAACATTAGGAAGTATATGCTTAATGATTATTTTGAAGTGTGTCCCACCAATTGCCTTTGCTGCTTGAATATACTCTTGTTCCTTTAAAGCCAAAATCTCTCCTCGAATTAATCTCGCAAAACTAACCCAATATGTAAGTCCTAGGATAATAATAATTTTTTCAATACCTGTTCCAAAAACACTCATGATTACGATGGCTAGTAAAATAAACGGTAACCCCATTTGAACTTCGGCTAATCGCATTATTAAATCATCCATCCATTTCCCAAAGTAACCTGAAATAATGCCTAGAAATGTACCAAGCACTAATGAAATGATTACGCCACAAATGCCGACTAATAGAGATATACGTGCTCCGTAAATAATTCTGCTTAGCAAATCACGCCCAACTTGATCTCCTCCGAGTAAGTATTGCGATTTTCCAGTATCATCAAGCAATTTGGGTAGATCAAGCCGATGTCCTAAGCTAGCCGCACCCGGATCATAGGGAGCAATATAAGGCGCGAATATAGCACACAGTATCGTAGCGACAACCAATAAAAAGCCTATGATGCCTGTTGAATTATTCTTCATGAATTTCAGAACGGTTACTATTTTATTGGCTTTTTTTATTTCGATTGCTTCTGTTTCCATTATTTGAGTCATTATTGCTCACCTCTTCCAGTCCTAATTTTCGGGTTAATCAATGAGTAGCATAAATCGACGATTAGATTTACTATGATCATAATAAGTGCTAAAAGTATGATTCCTCCCTGGACCACTGGATAGTCTCGTTGATTAATTGAATCAACAATTAGCCTTCCAATTCCAGGCCAAGAAAAGACTTGCTCGACAATAACCGCACCTCCTAATAGCCCACCAAACTGTAAACCAACATATGTTACTGTAGGCAATAAAGCATTGCGGAAAGCATGTCGAATGATAACTAACCATTCTCTTATTCCTTTCGCCCGTGCAGTTGTGACGTATTGCATTTTAAGTACTTCCAGCATAGACGTACGAATTAATCGAACTAGAATACCAGATAGAATAAGCCCTAAGGCAACCGATGGCAAAATTAATGAGCTAACCCCATCAAATCCGGATACTGGCAACCATTTTAGTTGAACAGCAAAAATTAGAATTAGCATGAACGCCAACCAAAAATTGGGGAAAGAAATACCTAACAAAGAAAAAATACGACTAAATACATCAATAGTTTTTCCTTTATAAATGGCTGATAGAATACCTAGCGGAACAGCAATTAACAATGCCACTGCCATTCCACCTAAAGCAAGTGCAATTGTCGGCCATGCTCGTTCGAGTAACATCTCTAAAACTGGGCTATTGGAACGATAGGAAGTACCAAAATCAAGTGTTACTAAATCCTTCATAAATATGAAGTATTGTTCCCAAACAGGCTTATCTAAACCGAGTTTTGCTGTTAGTTCTTCTACAGCCTGCTGTGAAGGTTCCCCAGCCCCAAACATTATACTTACTGGGTCACCTGTTAAACGAATGGAGAAAAATATAATTAATGAAACCGCAATGATTACCAGCACGGTATGCGACAAACGTCGTAGAATATAGGAAAGCATAATTCCATCCTCCTAATGTGAAATGAAAGAGATAGTATGCTAGCATACTATCTCATAATTTTTACTTACTCGACAGTGACACCTTCAAATCTAAAGCGGCCATCATGTGGTGGTTGGAAACCTTTTATTCGTTTATTCACTGCGTATATTTCAACCTCTGAATATAGATTTACTTCCGTTGCATCTTCATATAAAACTTCTGTTAGCTCTTTAAAGATGTTTTGTCTTTCCTCGTTATTAATAGTTGCACGCTCAGCCGCTAATAATTGTTCAACTTTTTCATTTTTATAAGATGGGTTCCAGAATTCTCCTTCGTGATACATTAAGTAAGCTGTATTATCAAAGTCTAAAGTCCAACCACCCCAGCCATTTTTATACATGTGGCCAGCTTTTCCTTGTGGTATTAATTCAGATTGGAATGTAGTATTTTCCACGCTATTAATTGAAACTTTTAATCCAACCTCTTCCAAGTAAAACGCTACTGCTTGCGCAATTTCTTTAAATGTTCCATCAGTCCCAGGGATAAAGAATTCTAATGTAGTGCCTTCAGGAATATTCGCATCAGCCAGTAATTTTTTTGCTTTTTCAGGATCATAAGGATAAGGCTCTAAATCTTTGTTATACCCAAAGGATAGATTACTTTGGAAAGAACTAATTAGGTTACCATACCCACCTAAAATTTCCTTCACGATTGTTTCCTTATCAATAGCATAGTTAATAGCTTGTCGAACACGTACATCGTCTACTGGCTTTTGTGCTGTATCAAAACGAATTGAATAAGCAGTAGGAGTAGAAACATCCATTAATTCTATAAAATCAGTTCCTTCTGCTGTCGCAGCTTGCGATACTTCTAAACGTGTCATAATATCAATATTTCCTGTTTGTAATTCTGCCAGTGCTGTTGCTGTTTCTGGGATCACCTTGAATGTAACCTTATCTAGCTTTATAGCATCTTTATTCCAATAATCATCATAACGTTCAATCACCACTTGTTTATCACGCTGATAATCCGTCATTTTAAACGGACCAGTACCTACAGGGTTCATATCAAAATTCTCAGCTCCCTGTTCTTGGATATATTTAGGTGGTACGATAACAGCACCGTATCCTGATAATTTTGTTAATAATACTGGGTCTATTGAATTTAAGTGCATAGTTACTTCATATTCACCAGTAACTTCAACATTGTCAATCGAAGTATAGTTTGAATATTGTGGACCTTTTTGACCTTCTTCTCCTAGCAAACGATCAAAGGTAAATTTAACTGCTTCAGCGTTAAATGGTTCCCCATTATGGAAGGAAACACCTTGTCTTAGTGTAAATACAATTGTCTTATCATCTTTATACTCCCAAGATTCCGCTAACCCTGGTTGTATTTCTAAATCTAAAGAACGACTTACTAATCCTTCAAATACCGATGTTGCGACTGTACTCCAATTAAGTAAAAACGTATCAATTGGATCCCAGTTTTGTGGATCTCCTGCCACGCGAATAACTAATTCATTACCACGTGATACTGCTGGGTTATCACCAGAAGATTTACCATTACTTTTATTTTCGTCCTTAGTTGAATTACTACCACTACATGCAGATAAGAAGATCATCATGCATACAAGTATTAGTGCTATCCATTTTTGTTTCTTCATATTTTGTTCATCCCCTTCTGTTTTTGTGCTATTTACACACCATAAGGATATGGCATCGAATAACCTAGTTCAGTAGAAATTAATGCAGCAGTTTCCCATAGTCCTTCTAAAAATGTATTAATTTTTTCTTGCGGTAATAGTGATTCGATACCAGCTATACTAATCGAGTATTCTACTTTTCTATCACTATTGAAAATTGGTACTGCGATTGATACAGTGCCTTCTTCCAATTCTGAAACACTATAGGCATAGCCGTTGTTTTGCCCAAATTCAATTAATTCATTTATTTCTTTGTCAGTAACTGGTGTTCCACTAGCATATTTTTTACGAGGTTTTTGAAGTACCTCATTAATTTTTTCTTCTGATTGAAACGATAACAGTATTCGTGAGCAGGCACCTGCATAAAGTGGTGCTCTTCTACCCACTCGTGTATAAAGTAGAACAGGTTTTAAGCTTTCAATTTTTTCAATATATAGACCATCTGTTTCGTCCAGTACGATTAGTTGAACAGCCAAGTCAAACTTTTGTTGCAACCTCTTCATATATGGTATGGCCAATGAACGAATCTCAATTGAATTTGCAGCAATCGCTCCTAATTCAATTAGTTTATTACCAAGTAGATAATAATCACTCAATACTAACTGTCCACCACTCTGAACATAGGGACGCTTTAATACGCCTAAATCTGTAAAAGTTTTTAAAAATCTATGTAAAGTCGGTTTAGGAATATCTGTTTCAATTGCTAGCTCGTCTAATCGCCATGAAGGTTTTTCCTCAGTGAATAATGTTAAAATGTTGATACCTTTTTCTAATGTTTTGCTCATAATAATCGCTCCATTTGTTCTTCATAAAGTAAGCATGAAACTTCATGCTTATCGCCGACTTTTTCTAATTTTGGAGATGTCACTTTACATATTTCCATGCAATTTGGGCATCGTGTATGAAACGTGCATCCCGATGGTGGATTAGCAGGATTAGGAACATCTCCACTAAGCACAATACGCTCCTTTATTTTTGAAGGATGTGATTTTGGTAAAGCTGAAAGCAATGCTTTTGTGTATGGATGTTTAGGATTATTAAATAACTCATGTTTGTCTGCCATTTCCACCAACTTTCCTAAGTACATCACTCCTATACGATCACAAAAATGATGCACTACACTTAAATCATGGGAAATAAAGATATAGGTAAGGTTCATTTCTTTTTTTAAGTCTTTCATTATATTCAAAACTTGTGATTGAATCGATACATCTAGAGCTGATACAGGTTCATCTGCCACAATTAATTTTGGATTGGATACTAATGCTCTTGCAATTCCAATTCGTTGTCTTTGACCGCCTGAAAATTCATGTGGAAAACGCTCTAATTGTTTTTTTGTTAGTCCGACCTGATTGGCTACCTCATAAACTCGTTGCTTCCGCTCTTCCTTAGTACCTATCCCAAAATTAACTAAAGGTTCTTCAATTATTTTAAAAACCTTCATTCGAGGATTAAGTGACGAAAAAGGATCTTGGAAAATTATTTGCATATCACGGCGTTTTTGACGTACCTCTTTTGGACTTAGAGTAGAAATATTTTCACCGTTCAACAAAATTTCTCCATCAGTCGGGGAAAGAAGTTGGATTATTGTTTTCCCCATCGTTGACTTTCCACATCCTGATTCACCAACAATCCCCAAAACCTCTCCTTCATTAACATAAAAAGAAACATCATCTACCGCTTTTAAATTTGCCGAGCGAGATCCTTTTACTGGAAAATACTTCTTTAAGTGTTTAACTTCTAATAGCGGGCTGCTCATTGACATTTCCTCCTTCCACTTCATCCTTTTCATATAGCCAACATCTAACTGTACTACCAATAGATGTTGTGAATAATCCCGGTTTCTTTTTGCATTTTTCAGTTGCAAATTCACATCGATCGAAAAATCTACAACCGGATGGCATATCAGATGGTGATGGCACAACACCTACAATAGAAGGAAGATACTCTTGCTCCGATTCAATATCTGGTAAAGAGTTCAATAATCCTTTAGTATACGGGTGGAGAGGATGATCAAATAAATCCAACACATTCGCTTCTTCCACAATTTCACCAGCGTACATGACAATTACTCTCTCACATATTTCCGCCACTACCCCCAGATCATGGGTTATTAAAATAATTGACATATCAAGTTTTTCTTGAATATCTTTCATCAAATCTAAAATCTGAGCTTGAATCGTCACATCTAATGCAGTAGTAGGTTCATCTGCTATTAATATTTCTGGTCCACATGCTAATGCCATGGCGATCATAACCCGCTGGCGCATTCCTCCTGATAATTGGTGTGGATACTCATTGACAACTTTATCAGGACGAGGAATACCCACGAGACGAAGCATATCTACCGCGCGTTCATGTGCTTCTTTCTTTGAAATATTTTCATGACTAAGAATCATTTCAACAATTTGTGAACCAACTTTATACACTGGATTTAGAGAGCTCATCGGTTCCTGAAATATCATGGAAATTTTTTTCCCACGAATCTTTCGCCATTCCTTCTTCGATCTTTTATTAATTTGTTTATGATCTATGTAAATTTCTCCACTTTGCCAATCCACCCCATTAGGTAGCAATCCCATTAAAGATAGGGATGTCATACTCTTTCCACAACCAGATTCCCCCACAATACCCAACGTTTCTCCTTTTTCCAATCGGAAAGAAATACCATTAACAATAGCTATATCTTTTTTATTTTGTTGAATACCTACTTTTAACTCTTTTACTTCTAAAATATTTAAATCCATTTTTACCCCTCCGTTCCAAAATATGAAACGCAATTCCATTTTTTAAAATCTTATCAGAAAATAAAAGAGTATTTCAATAGTTTTCAGAAAAAATTAAAAATTCGATATAGTAAAATTATTCTTATAAAATAAATTGTTTAAAAGTGTTCTTTGCTTTACTAGATGATGTATTACTACGAAATATAGGGTGTTTCCTAATCTTAAAATTTAGTTAAACATAAAAAAGCATGGTTCCGATTACTCGAACCATGCTAAAAATTGTTATAGTATTAAATCTTATTTTAAATGCGCAGTCGCCTGTTTCATGACGTATTTTCCAACTCCAATATAAATCACTACAGCTGCTCCTATCAATACGAATGTCATTGCTGACCGCTCCTTTTCATATTAAATAATATCTTTTTCATTAGGCTTTCAGACCATTACACTGAATTTGAAAATCATTCTCAATAATATATTATAAATTTCCTGTTAATTCGTCAAGACATACTTTCATCTTACCCTTTCTACATGGTAAGATGTAGAAAAGTCGGAAAAAGGATGCGGTAATGATGAGTAATTCGAAGTACTTTCAAACTATTTTAAATGGGACAATTCACGCTTTAAAATCCATTCTTCCTATGGACATAGAAGTAAAGTCGCCTAGTATTATTTCTGAACCCTTTCAACAGCAACAAATGGGCGTTTTAATTGGCTTAATTGGGGATGTAAAGGGGCGTGTGATTATTGATTCCTCTCCTGAAGTCTTTAGCGGTATTGGTAGTACTATGTTCGGTATGCCTTTGGAGGGAGAAATGCTAGAATCCTTTACTGGGGAATTTGGTAACATGATTGCAGGAAATTTATGTACAGCTGTTGGGCAAGAAAGCTTAGAAATTGATATCACTCCGCCAACGGTGATGGTGGGCAACACAAAATTATACGGCTTTGAAAAAGCATTTGCTCTCCCAGTCTCGGTTCCAAGTGTTGGTGCACTAACAGTTCTACTAACGATTGAGGAAGAAGAATAGAAACTTAGAATCTATTTCAAATAAGACATTGTATGCAGAAGCCTATTGCATTTATGTATATTCGTTATTTGCAAGTTAGTTTTTTGTCTGTGGAATCCCCCACTATCCTTCCAATCTATAGTTTTTACTAAAATTAAGCAAAATACAATAAACGGACAAGCCATCTCAATGACTTTTGAGATGGCTTGTCTTTTTCTCTTCCCAATTCTTCACACTTTCTTCACATAAACCCTCTAGATGTGTGATTTTTTTCACATCAAAATCAAATGGATTTTTATATGATGTCAGTAAGAAACACCACAATAAAAAGCGTAGGAGGAGCAAAAATGGCAAACAAAAAGAAGTCAGATGAGAATTTAAAAGGTTCACTCTATGCAGTTTTTGGAGTAGGCATTATCATCATTTTACTTTGGGTGTACTGCTTCGATTTATTCATTGGACGGTTTTAATTTACGAAGAAGGGACAGAAACATATGCACATACATAAGTATGAGAAGTATTGGCTTGTGTTCGGAGTTGCTACTTTAGTTGCATTCCTCATCATTCTCGGTATCGGGGCATTTCACCAAGGCTCCCATCCGAACAATGGAAAAAAAACACTAGATTACGAGAAAGTAAAAGAGACAGCACCTTTTGATAATCCAGGTGTCCATAAAGTAGAGGGAAAGGATTGGGATTATGAGGTAGTAGTCGTAGCCTCAGCATTTAATTATAATCCTCCACAAATTGAGGTACCACTTGGTGCTAAGGTGAAATTCATTGCAACAAGTGAGGATGTTATGCACGGTTTTGAGGTGGCAGGTACAAATATCAACATGATGCTTGAGCCTGGCTATATTTCGGAATATGTAACAGAAGTAAATAAGGTAGGCGAGTTTTTAATCGTATGTAATGAGTATTGTGGTACAGGACATACGATGATGCACTCTATGCTAAAGGTGGTGGATTCAAATGAGTCACACTAATTCAATGACAAAAGTAGATCGACGCGATGCAAAGCTAGCCATGGCACATATTTACGTGGCATTCATCGCTTTATTATTAGGTGGTCTAGCAGGTTTATTACAAGTATTTGTACGTTCTGGACAATTTACATTACCAGCTGGCATTGGCTATTATCAAGTATTAACAGTACACGGCGTATTACTTGGTCTTATTTTAACTACATTCTTTATTTATGGCTTCCAAATCGCTAGTGTTAGTCGTACTTCTGGTACTTTCACAAATGGACAGCGCAGACTTGGATGGATCGGTTTCTGGTTAATGACAATCGGTACAGCTGCTGCTGCAACAATGGTTTTATTGAATAAAGCAACGGTTCTTTATACATTCTATGCACCACTAAAAGCGCATTGGATTTTCTATTTAGGCCTGACATTAGTCGTGGTTGGTTCTTGGGTTGGCGGCGCGGGTCAAATTTTACGTTATGCACAGTGGCGCAAAGAAAATAAAGGTAGTGGACAACGCAGTCCTTTATTATCGTTTATGGTGGTTGTCAATAATTTAATGTGGTTTGTCGCAACGCTTGGTGTAGCAGCTTCTGTCTTAATTCAGCTGTTGCCATGGTCATTAGGTTTAGTTGAACGTGTCGATGTTGCATTATCCCGTACCCTTTTCTGGTATTTCGGTCATGCACTTGTATACTTCTGGCTACTACCAGCGTATATGGTTTGGTACGTCGTTATTCCAAAAGTAATTGGCGGGAAAATTTTCTCGGATTCTCTAGCAAGACTTTCCTTTATGCTGTTCTTAATTTTCTCTGTACCTGTTGGGATTCACCATCAGTTAACAGAGCCTGGTATTGATGGGACTTGGAAATTCATTCAAGTTGTTTTAACATTCGCTGTCATTGTTCCTTCTCTTATGACCGCCTTCTCGATGTTTGCGATGTTCGAATTACGTGGTCGTGAATTAGGTGGTAAAGGACTGTTCGGCTGGTTTAAAAAATTACCGTGGAAAGATGCTCGTTTCTTCGTGCCATTTATCGGTATGGTGGCGTTTATTCCTGGTGGTGCTGGCGGGATCGTCAATGCCTCCTATCAAATGAACCAATTAATCCATAATACCATTTGGGTAACGGGCCATTTCCATTTAACCATTGCTACAGCAGTCGTTTTAACTTACTTCGGTGCGGCCTTCTGGTTAATTCCACATTTAACTGGCCGTACGTTAACGAAATCTTTAAATAATCTTAGTAATTTCGCTGGTATCCTATGGGCTACAGGTATGACCATTATGTCTTCTGCTATGCATATTGCCGGACTAATCGGTGCGCCTCGTCGCTCAGATTACTCAGAATATGGTGGTGCTTCACAGGCATATGATTGGATTCCATATCAAATCGCACAAGCTGTTGGTGGAACAATTCTCTTTATCGCCATTCTAGTCATCCTATACATTGTGGTGAAATTGGCTTGGTTTGCGCCTAAAGGTGAAGAAGAATTCCCTGTAGGGGATGTACATGCACTTAGCGGTCCAACACCAGCCATTTTAGAAAATTTCAAAGTATGGCTTGTTATTTTAGTAGCCTTAATTTTATTTGCTTACACAGTACCAATTATCGATATTATTTCAAACTCACCAGCTGGCTCTAAAGGCTATCAATTGTGGTAAACATCTTTCATGAAAAAGGCGATTTCTCTGCAACGAGAAATCGCCTTTTTATATCTTAAAGCAGATAAATTTGTATACTTTTCTTGTAAATAGCCTGCTAGGTACTTAGCATTTAAGCCTTCCACTGTCGCTTCCTATTGTTTTGATCCGCAAACCCTTATTGAAATTACCTGTTCCTTTAGTTTAAGTTGTTGAATATCGTTATTGAACTAAAGCACCCCGTTAGTGGAATAAGAAGCTTAGGATAGGAGGTGATAACAATAATAGTAGTGCAAATGTAATCAGCCATTTTGTTAATGTTTTTGAGAGTTTGTCTTTTACATCACCTTTATACCATCCACTAAATTGTAGTTTATTTCGATATAAAATAGTAAATATAATTAAAATTGAGATTGTCATCATTATTCCATAAGTATTCGAATATTTCATCCCTAATTTTTGGTAGGTACGAACAATAATATTGCCTGAAATAAAATAAAAAATTATGAGTAAAAAAAACATTCTTATGAACTCCAATAGTATCCTCATTTACAATCACTCTCCAAACTTTTATTTAATAGTTATTCACCGTATATATCTACATTGTTATTTAACTATCCGGCTTCGTTAGTTCAAGAAAAAAAGAGCTGCTCCTATGCAACTCAATAATCTTCAAGAAAAGCACACATATAGTTTAAGTAGAGATTTCTTCACAAACTTGTCTTTATTAACACTAATTAATTAATACTATTTATATGCTTATTTATTTTTTCTTCTGTCAATGATAAACCATTTTAAGATTCCAAGTATTAGTATTAAAAGTGGTATTCCCTGAATGAAGAGAAATCCTGTCCAAAAATTATTTATAGTGCTGGTCGGGGAGGCTGTTGCCATTACAATACTAGGGGAATGGAACTACGGTTTACTTTAGCCATCCGGTACGTTTTAATGTCCTTGTATCTCTAACTTCCCCATCCTTTCCGACTACAAAAAGAATATTGTTTTCAGGATAATCTTCATCTAAAGAAGTCACTGAATTTTGTTCGTAAGATACCACCTGTATATTTATAAAATACTTCCCTTCATACAACACTTTACTTTCTTTAAAATCGTTTAAAATATCAATGGCTTTCGGGATTGTATTGTTATTTTCGTAAACATTGAACTTATAATGAAAATTAATAACTGACTCATTGTTCAAAGGATACAACGATTCATTTTCATCGTTTGTTAGTGATGATAATAATGAATTGGTGTCTATTTTTTCTTTCTTTCTAAGGTCCTCAATTAGCCTTTTTTTTGACCATTTTCAATATTAAAATCAAGATAATAATTTTTTGAAGGTTCATCCATTAAATGGTATTTTTTGATAATCTGATTGGATGCCTCGATAAGTTCGGGATGTTGTTGAATATATGCTTCTTTAAATAGTTGTGAATAAACATCGTCACTTTCGTTAGGAATAAATTGATTTGTTTCTCGATTAAAGGCTAATGTGAGATTTACATGATAAGGTTTATAGATTTCTACATAACCATACTTACTTTCACCACGCTCACCATCATTTTTAGCACTTAGTATGTTGTAGTTATTTATTCCGTAGTTTTCCAAATGATTTTCAACATTTTCTTCTACATATTTTTTGGGGATTTCACAGCCCATTAACAAAAGCAGCAAAAAAGCAATTATAATAGCAAGATTTTTTTGAACAATTTAAAATACATAACCAAAACCTCTCATCAATTTTGATATTATTTCCTTTAACTCAATTCTTATAAATCCTTGTTTGCCTTTAAGTTCAAATGCATATTGTTTTGTTTCAACCATATCAAAATACAAGTTATTTTAACAGATCCTTATTCCACTAAACTGCCAAGTTAGTTAAAGTATAACCTTCCCAAAGCGTGGCTTGGGGATGTTTGTACTTAACGTTGTAAGCCTGTAAAAACTTCAATAAGTAATTATTTTTTATTTTTTAGTTCTAAAAGTATAGGTGCTATATTTAGTAAGATAGAAACAATTGTCAGAAACCAAAACGCCTTATTCATATTAGGTATTTCCCTTAAAGCCGACCAATCTTCAACTTTTATCCAATTAGATACAAGGCTATGTTCTGCACAGAGTGTCAATGCTGTAAATGATAACCCCATTGCCATTGCTAATTTATAATCTTTACCTGTCCCATACATAAAAAGATTTATACAAGTAGCTACTATAGCAATAAGACCTAATATTAACCACATAATGACACCTCCCTTTTTCAATATAGACATAAATTGTAATTAAATTGTTCCCAAACCTTCGTTTGGTAATCTTTCATAAAAAGTTGTTATTCCTGGCCCTATAATAAAAAAACACCCATTTCTACATGAGTGTCTTAATTGAATGAAAGTTTTTTAAAAGTATTTACTGTATAAATCCTGTCTTAGCTTTCCGCTTAGCTGAGCGTATCTTTGTAGTCTCACTCTTTTCATGACCTAGTAAACTTTGAATGACATCAATTGGCGCACCGTTATTAATCATATGCGTTGCATAGCTGTGTCGTAATTGATGCGGATGTATACTCTTTTATACTAGCACGATTTGATATGCGCTTGATAATATATCTTAAATTATCAATGCTCATTCGCCTTTTCGGCCGTCTGTCCGTAATAAACAAACGAGGTTCCTTATCCTCTCTTTCATCTAAATACCTTTTTAACCAAATAGAACAGCGGGTATTAAAGTACACTTCCCCTTTCTTTATCACCTTTCCCTTGTACAATTACTGAATTCGATTGAAAATCGATCTCTTCTCGATTTAATATTACAACTTCACCAATACGGCAGCCGGTTGAATACATAAACTCAAATAGTGCTTTCTCCATCGTTGTTTGACAAGATTCCCTTAGATGTTCTATCTCTAATTCTTTCCTAAACTAGAAGGCTTTAAGTGGTCTCCTGATCGTATTAAATATTCTTTTAATCTATCTGTATTAAATTCGTTCATATCAATATCCCCCAAAAATCGCAATAATAGATTGTATTGACATACAAGGATATTCAACAAACTAAAAAAATATTGATAGTTCCGAACTCTAATTAATCAAAAAGGTACTTTCCTTGTTTCCAGGAAAGCGCCCGATTGTTGAGTACCTTATTGAAGATAAGCACCCGTTAGCCGAATAACAACCATCTTATTGAAAACAGTCATTATTAAATACTTAATAACTAAACATACTTACATACTTCATAAAATCTTAAGTTTTATACTTAAAGAACCTTAAGATTTTCTTGCTACAATGAACAAGGCAAATTATTAAGGAGGTTACGTTACAATGGATTTGATTAGTATAGTATCGGGTCTTTTACCGTATGTAAAATATTCTATTTTTATCATCACAATCTTGATAATTGGATACTTTATATATAGAAAATTTTATCAGGGGAAATATCCAATACGTCTTTCTAAATTTGTTCTCATCACTTTACTTATTTGTTGGTTCATTGTAGTATTTGGAATCACTACTCTCAGTAGAGGGGCAAAATATACAGATCAGATTAATTTCAGTCTATTCACTAGTTATGTAAATGCATGGAACAAGTGGTCACTGACTGAATATCAATTAATCATCTTTAATATGTTAATGTTTGTACCGTTAGGCGTACTATTACCGTTGATTCATCATAAAAACAAATCATTTTGGCGTGTACTCGTCATATCAATTGCTTTCACGTCTTGTATTGAAATTTCCCAATTGATTACAGGTAAAGGGATTTTTGAATTAGACGACCTTTTGCATAATACCATTGGGAGTTTAGCAGGGTACTTTATCGTGATGGTATTCATTTTATGGACCGAACAACGAAAATTAACATTTATACCGATTGTGAAAGCTATTTCTATTCCAGTAGTTTTTATTACGTTATTTGGCGTAGCAAATGTGGTATATAACGCTCAAGAATTTGGGAATCTGCCATTCAAACCTGCACAAAAACAAAATATGGAACACATACAGATGCAACTGGAAACTGAACTTTCCAATAAATCACCTAACGCATGTGTTTATTACAATAAAGATGTGAATGATATAAAAAAAGGAAAATTAATCGCCCAATCCATTGCTAAACAATTTAATTTGAAACAACAAGGTGGCATACGGATTGAAGTGGATAATCGTATATTTACATTTCAAGACGATGAAGGCAGTAACTATTATTTAACTTATTTCATGTCAAATGGTTCTTGGTCCTTATCATTCGATAATATAAATGATGACCCCCTAAAAGTTGATATTAAACAGAAAAAGCAACTTTTAGAAAATTGGTTAAAAAGTGAAGGATTATTACCTAATAACGCTATCTATCAGCAGCAAGATGAACGTACAATTCGTTGGGATTTAGCTGAACCAGAGAATTTACAATCCACATGTGAAGATTTCTCTAAAGGTCTGGTTATGATTAGTCTTTTTAATCAGCAAGTACCCGACATATTATTTGACATCAGTGACAATGAAATGGTTGCGAAAAAGCAATTAATTTCACAACAGCAAGCATATAATGTAATGGAAAACGGAGAGTTTAGCACATACAATCCTTTACAAAAAGGTGATACATTAACGATAACGAATGTTCGTCTAACATATACTTATGATACAAAAGGTTATTATCAGCCCGTATATGTATTTACATGCAATGTAAATGATTCAGACTACATAATTGAAGTTTTAATCTCAGCTATTCAGTAAATAAAAAAAGAACTTGCCCAAATAGTGGACACTAAAAAAGTGTAGCTATTCGGGTTTTTTGTTCAACATCTCTTATTCAATTAAAATGGCCCTATAATGAGATCGAGCGCTAATCCTTAGACAGAATCGCGCCCGATTGTTGAAGATCAAGTTAGTGTTCATTGTTTTTTACTTGTTAAACTAAAGCACCCATTTAGTTCAAGAAAACTTTCAACCTGTGATTTTGAAGGACTAAAATCATCATTTCACAATTGCACCCCATCAAGTTGACAGTCGAAATAAAAAACGGCTTGTACCCATAATTCTAAAGGACTCAAGCCGTTTACACATTTAGTGATAATGATTAAAAATAAATATAGTCATCTAACACACTTCTTGTTTAAATTCCGTAATTAATCTAATTAATGCATTTTAAAACACTTTAACTTTCATTAGAGGAAGATGACGATTTGGGAACACCGAAGAAGGAGTAGAGCCAATGCACTCTGCTCCCATTTTTAAATAAAAACCTTCGGCATTAGGTTCGCTATCAAGAGTAAATTCGTTTATTCCTAACTCTTCTGCTTTGTTTAGTAAATGGTCCCAAATCATTCTCCCTAATCCTTTACCGATATAATTAGGATCTATGAACAATGCATCTAATTTCCGTTCACTAATTGTAAAGCTATAAAAAGCTACTATCTTGTTATCACTCTCCATTAAATAAACGGGATTTTCTTCTATGTATTCTTTAGTTACAGTCAAATCATCTTTACATTGTTGTAGAAAATCTTCTGTATATCCCCAGTAGGCTTTTGATTTATAAGCCAAGTTGGTTAAAAAATTGCAATCTTCTATTTTTGCTCTCCTAATGAACATTATATTCCCCCTGAACTAATTATTTTCTCATCATTCAACTTAGGAAATTTGGGTTAAATTCCCATAATATAACTATACCTCGAAACTTAAAGGAAAAACAAGTTGATCTTGCTAATGCTGTTTCTGATGAAAAAAGGCGCATTTCTTAGAGAAACGCGCCCGATTGTTGAATATCAAGACAGTTATCTTGTCTCCTGCTGTCAAAATAGACCTCTATATTTGATTAATCCAAAAAGAGGTTTGAAAGTTTCTTTTTAATAACAAAGTAAGTTAATATACCTAAGCAAATATATATAATCAACATACCACTCCCCATTACTAACGAAAATTTAAATCCAATAATTAGAGAGTATATATTTAGTAATATATAGATTGTTAAAAATACAAGACCTTGCTTCCTGCTCTTAACAAAAACAGAAGTAAAAATAGCTAATATTAAACTGACGCTAATTAATTGTCCTAAAAAGACCACTGTATACATCAAAATATTAATCCCCAATCCAAATATCACCTCGCAACATGATTCATAAAAGCGCCCGATTGTTGAATAACGTATTCATAACATTATAAATTAGAAATTGAGGGGTTAAAAGTTTTAATGACTTAAATCTATATCTCCATGGTTGCATTATCCTTTAGTAATTTTTCTTGGCTGTATAATTTTTCAAAAAGAATTCCTGTTAAATAGTAAAACACGAGACCAAAACAAATATGAATAAGTGTGAATTTAAGACCAAATGATGTGAATTCATACAACAGAACCGGCAATTTCACTGTCGACCAAGCCCCTAAGAAAAATACTATATAGCGCACACTAGCTCCTTTTTTCAATAATAATATTGCTATTGGAAAGGCTATATAAAGAGGGCCAGCTGCTACCGTTGCTAATAATAGAGTGAAGAGGACTCCATATATACCTGATTTTTCACCCATATAACTAATAAGTGTTTCTTTCGTTACCCATTGATCTAATAATCCAACTAATATAAATATAGGAGGTAGCAGAAATAACATATCCAAAATACTTTTACCAGTTAACTGAACGGTTTTTATAGCAATTGCTTGATTCATAAATGTAAGAAGAAATAATCCTAATAATAAAATGAAAAAGAAACGATATCTTTTTAGCTTCATCATGTCATCACTACCCAAATAATTAATGCAAATAGAAGAGACATTATTATGGAAGAAATATTTCGAGCATAAGCAAAACTTCTTCCAAAAATCTTTTGCTCCATAGTTAAAGTAACAAGTCCTACAGACATCAATGTCGACATTAATACGGCAACTTGCGGAAGGGCAGCTCCATTCTGAACTAATGTATGTCCGAGAGGAAAGACAATAAAGCTTGGAACTAAAGCAATTGAGCCAATAATCGTGGAATAGATGATACCTAGGAAACCTGAATTCCCCCCAATAATGGAAGAAATAAGGGATGGTGTCAATAAAGATAATGCTAGACCAATAAATAGCATAATCACTAATAAATCTGGCAAAACATTTCGAAACATTGTCCATGATTTAAATAATGCTGTTTTTGTTTTGTATTTGTCTTTTATGAAGGAAATTCCCAAATATATAGAGGCTATCGAATAGAGAACTAAGCCACTAACCATTATCTTGAACCTTCCATTTCTCAAATTTATCTAGGAAAAAAGCTAAATTTTTCAATTTTTCTTCAATATCTAGATGAAATTCTTCTAATTTTCTTTTACCAATAGTAGTAATTTTGTACATCCTTATCGGTTTGTCTTGCTCAGATATATTCAAATAAGATTCAACAGCGCCTTCTTCCTCTAATTTTTTTAGCGTGCGATATAATATCGCACTATCAATTGGGTTGATGGGAAGCTCCTCCTCACATTTTTGTAGAAGTTTTCCTCCATAGTTATCTCCCTCTGTTAAAAACAGCAAAAGAAATGCTCCTGTATGTCTCCCTGTATGCTTCATAAAAGATACACCCCTCATTTTTTTAATGATACAAAATAACTGTTAATGACAGTATACTGTCATTAACAGTAACAAGTCAATATTTTTTCTTTGTTCTAACCTTGCCCTTAAATTGAAAAAGCACTTTCCTTATACAAGAAAAGCGCCCGATTATTGAATATCCTTATTTGTCCCAAAAAGCCGCTAACATCTTACAGTACAGCGTTTTCTAAAATAGTAAAAGAGCTTGTATTACAATTAATTTCTGCTAATGCACCAAGAGGTAAAATGAATTTTGGTTCGGTATGTCCAAAGTTCATATTGTATAGAATTGGTGTATCCTCCAAGTTAAATTCTTTCATCACTTTTAAAATCTCTTCTTTATATTCTTCGCAATACTTTTCATCTTGTGGTTTACCAAATATAATTCCGTTTGCTTTTTGTAAAATACCTTGTACACCGTAGTTTCTCAACCAATATCTAAGTAGGTTAGGCTCTGGTTGATCTTCAGATGTTTCAAAGAAAAGGATGCAATTTTCCCAGTATTTTTCTTCAGGCCATAGCACGGTACCTTTAGCAAACTCTAGTACTTCAATGCACCCTCCTATTAAACGTCCCTGCACTATACCTTTACCTTGCAGCAATTCGTATCCTTTATTAGGCTGCATTGTGCGTTTTTGATTTTTATTTGATTCTATCCATTCTAAATGCTCACTTGTCCATTCTACAGAAGGAACAATTTCACCTATTACTTCATTAGAAAATAGCGTTTTCTGAATAGATTGAACGGTATATGAGTGCATTTCAACGTTTTCAGCAAAATCGGTTAAAATTGCTGGTCCATAAAATGAAGATATACCCGCCTTCAAACAAAATAAATGAACAATCGTTACATCTGAGTAACCCATTAAAATTTTAGGATTTTTAGTTATAACCTCAAAATCAATGTAATGGAGTAAACGAACACTATCATCTCCACCAATATTTGCAATAATAGCTTTAATCTTGGGGTCCTTAAAAGCCATCATTAAGTCCTCTGCACGTGCTTTTGGATTTTTGTCTAGATAATCTGCACCTTTCAAGCTATTTGGCATTGCTATAACTTTCAGTCCAAAAACCTCTTCAAGTCTTTTTACGCCTTGTTCATAACGCCATTTTAATTCTGGTTCTCCAGCACCTCCCCAAGAAGGACTTATTGTGGCGATATAATCTCCTTGCTGGAGTTTATTTGGCTTTAATAACATATAAATTCACCTCAAATTAGATTTAATTTCATTAAAAATAACATATTAATGGAAATTTTTTAAACAGTCTATCATTTATGTGAAATAAGCTACTAAATCCTTGTTTGGTAACATTGCACAAAATGATTTTATTCCACAATCTGGCCCGAATGTTGAACAAAATAGTTCAGCTTAAAAATAATTCGTTATAATGTTGCATATTTTATAAAGAATAATAATGAAACATGTGAATTACCCCATCCGCTTGCAAAATGCCAATCTTATGAATTATTTCCAATTCCCCATCTGACTCAAAAGGCTTTTTTAAAGCAATAAGCGATTTCTCATTGTAGAGAAATCGCTTGCTTTTTTATAACTGATATAGCTTTGTATATTTTTCTTGTAAATAGTTTGCAAGGTACTTAGCATTTAAGCCTTCCCCTGTCGCTTCTTTCAGCAATTCAAATGGCTTTTTCAATGCTCCATATTGATGAACTTTATCAGTTAGCCACTCTCGAATTGGCAGTAGCTCTCCTTTTTCTAGTAATTCATCAAAATTAGGAATATCCTTGTCCATCGCATGCTTCCACTGCGCCGCATAAATCATCCCTAATGCGTAGGATGGGAAATAGCCAAACATGCCGCCTGACCAATGCATATCTTGTAGCACACCCTGTGCATCCGTCTCAGGGCGAATGCCTAAATACTCCTCATATTTATCATTCCACACTTGCGGCAGATCTTTCGCCTGTAAATCCCCATTGAATAAGTCACGTTCAATTTCATAGCGAATCATGATATGTAATGGATATGTTAGTTCATCTGCTTCAATGCGAATAAATGATGGTTCTACCATATTGATGGCACGTAAAAATTCGTCTAATGCAACATCGCCAAATTGGGCTGGTGAGAAGTGTTGAAGGCGCTCGTAGTTATGCTCCCAGAACTTTTCATTTCTGCCGACAAAGTTTTCATAAAATAATGATTGTGATTCATGAATACCCATCGATGTCCCAGTAGCTAATGGCAGACCTGCAAGTTTTTCATCAATGTTTTGCTCGTACATCGCGTGACCGCACTCATGAATAGTGCCAAAAATAGCTGAACGGAAGTCATTTTCATCATATTTCGTTGTAATACGAGCATCACCATGATTAAGGCCAATCATGAAAGGGTGCACACTTTCATCCAAGCGTCCTGCCTCAAAATCGTACCCAAGCTGCGTTAGCATTTCTAATGATAGCTCACGCTGTGCTTCCCTTGGGAAATGCTTAAATAACATATCTGTATTTGGCTTATTCGATGAATCGGCAATTTTCTGGACAAGTGTCACAATTGATTGACGTAAGTCGCCAAACACTTGATCTAAGACATCTGTCGTCATATCTGGTTCATATAAATCGAGTAATGTATTGTACGGAGATCCGTTTTTTATGCCCCAATAGTGAATGAATCTTTTCTGCCATTGAATGATTTCTTCTAAATATGGTAAGAAAAGGGCGAAATTATTAGTTGCCTTTGCTTCTTCCCAAGCCGTTTCCGATTTTGATTGAAGAATCACGTATTCTTTATATTCATCTGCTGGGATTTTTTTGTTTTGATCGTAATTCTTTCTTACTTCTTGCACTAAACGAAGTGTTACATAGTCAAGATCCGCTTTTTGTGTTTCTAAAGCAGATAAAAGCTCGCCTAATTCTTCACTTGTCTGCATATCAAATAAAGAGGCTGACAATGTGCCAATAACCTCTGAACGTTGCGCTAGCCCTTTTTTGGGTGCACCTGTCCGCATATCCCAATAAATCACATTGAGTGCTTCCTCATAATGTTGCATCTTCTTCACATAGTCTATAAATTGTTGAACTGTCATGCTTTTATCCTCCTTTTCCCGTTATAAGTTTATCATATTTTCGAAAATTTTGTATATTGTGGACCTTTTGGTAAAATGAATCTGACTATTCATTCTTTACTTTTCTCGATAAGTTTACTATATTGACGATCCCCTAATCCATAGTGAGGAAATAAGTAGAATAGTTGCTTTATCAGATCATTTTGAGGCATATCGAGATGTTTTTTTATGTACGTGGTAATCTCGTTCTCCTCCTTTAAATAGTTGAAATATAATTGAACGCCCTGGTACATGACTGGTAAAACTGTAGCCTTTGGAAGACGATGCTGTATCAACACCTGTTCATAGATCTCCATATAATCGCCTAGTACTATCTCCGTTTCTTCCACATCATAGGTCATTTCCTTGACCATATGATAATAGACCTTGCCTTGATACCCTTGTTGTTCTAAGAAAGCAAGAACTGTCAGTAGATTCAGCTGACAAAACATATCGTCTCCAAACCATAAAACAATACATTGATAGTCATTTGTCAACAATGGTTTCAACGGATTCACTGTTATCAGCTCATAATCCTCTAATGACACCTGATGCCCCGTAGCACGAATTTTATTAAATTCTTCACTGAAAATCACACTAGTCGTTGGATTTGTACACATCGCTTCATTAAAAGGTACGTAATCAGAGTTCCCCATTAATTGCTGTTTAGCAAACTCTTCATACATTATTTGTCCATTCAATACATTCAATAACTTTTGATCATATTGGGCATTGATTTTCTCTTGTAACGCCTCAATTTTTAATTTTTGTGAAATATCCATCGTAAACCATCCTCTCTCCCCCAGTAAATTCAGCTTCACGAATGTTTGTAAAGGTTGTGGGGACCTTCTGTAATCGTTTGGACTTATACCAAATGTATTTTTAAAAGCTCTAGAAAAGGATTCCTGAGATGAAAAACCATGATAAAAAGCAATGTCGATGATTTTCTTTTGTGGATCTTTTAAGGCCATTGAAGCAAGATACATTTTTCGAAGTGATCTATATTTTTTGATTGTTATTCCAGTTATCTGGTGGAATTTAAAGGAACAGTAATAAGGGGAGTACCCCATATCCTTCCCTAAATGCTCTAATGAGAATCCCTCTAATAGATGACTTTCAATCCATTCAACCATCTCCTGTACGATGTTGTTCATCCACATCCCTCCTTATTTGATTATAGTAGAAGTGTTAATCGTTTTTATGATATAGGTTGTGAACATAACAAAAAACTGTAGCAAACATTTAAGCTTGCTACAGTCAGATCTCCCATAAATGAGAGTGTTATATATAATAAGGGGAATATTAACTAGCTTTCAGTTATGTTCGGTTTCCAATCAAACATTTTTAAGAGCTATTATGAAGTTTTGATCGAAAGAAAGTTGGGGATCCTATCTTTCAATTTAAAAAATAGATTGTGTTTTCACTATTCAATGTTTTGGCATATGGCAATCACTTGTTTAACAGCCTCTGCTGAATGCTGGAGGGCTGCTTGTTCTTCATTGGTTAGGTGCAATTCAATCACAGATTCAATCCCATTGCCACCTAAAATAGTTGGTACCCCTAAAAACAGATTGTGGTATCCATATTCACCTTCTAATAGGGCTATAGAAGGTATGATTTTTCGTTGATCTTTGATAATGATTTCAACCATCTGTGCACATGCCGCAGCTGGGGCATAATAGGCACTTCCGTTTCCTAGTAAACCGACAATTTCACCGCCACCTTTACGTGTACGCTCGACGATTTGCTGAAGTCGTTCCTGGGGAATTAGCTTTTCTAATGGAATACCTCCAGCATAGGAATAACGGATTAATGGCACCATTTCATCACCATGTCCCCCTAGCACGAAGCCAGAGACATCTTCTGGTGCAATTTGTAGCTCCTGGGCTACAAAAGTATTGAAGCGAGCTGTATCTAACACACCAGACTGACCGATAATCCGATTTTTAGCAAAGCCTGTTTCCTTATGACACACATAGGTCATAGCATCAACTGGATTACTCAACACAAGGACGATACTATTTGGAGCATAGTGTTTAATTTGTCTTGAAACCTGTTGAATAATTTTGGCATTTGTAGTAACTAAATCATCACGACTCATGCCTGGCTTACGAGGGATACCAGCTGTAATAACGACAATATCGGCACCAGCTATATCTTCGTAATCACTCGTCCCTTTAATGGAGACATTAAACTTTTCAATTGGGCCTGTCTGTAGTAAATCCAATGCCTTCCCTTTTGTCGGGTTCTCAGCCTCTGGAATATCGACAAGCACCACATCACCTAATTCTTTTTGTGCTAAAAATAAACTCAATGTAGAACCAGTGTGACCAGCTCCAATAACAGCGATTTTATTTTTACGAAAGGCCATTATTCTTCACCTCGATTATCTGTCGTCGGTGTTGCTTCGGTTGTTTTTTTAGCACGTGCTGATGCTGGTGTAGAGGCAGGCTTTTTCTTTGGTGCCTCTGGGCCTTTAATCATTTGGAATACATCTTCATCAGGTCTCGGAATGACATGAGCGCCTAATAGTTCACCAACACGCATGGCAGCAGCCTTTCCAGCTTCTACCGCTGCTTGTACTGAACCTACGTCACCCTTCACGACGACCGTCACAATTCCACCATCAACGAATTCCTGTTTAACGATTGTGACGTCTGACGCCTTAATCATGGCATCCGCTGCTTCATACGAACCAACTAAGCCTTTTGTTTCAATCATTCCAATTGCGCTACTCATTGTCTTCACCTCTCATCACTTCAGTAGAATCAATAATACCTATAACAACTGCATCGATTGGTAATGGATTTTCTTTCATAATATAGCGTGATGACCCACCGCTTGTAATGAGTACATCATCACCAATCCCCGCACCTATACGATCAGCTGCAACAATTTCTGTGCGAATCGGCTGTTGATTGGAGTCAATGGGTTGAATGATTAATAGCTTTAATCCATTCAGCCCTTCCTCCTTACGTGTTGCCCATACACTGCCTATTACTCTACCCATTTGCATGAACTTCACCCTCTTTATGCGACACAAATTGTCTTACTACTCAGCTCGGACCGTTAATGTTTTATTTAGCTCTCGTAGCTTATCATAAGCCAATGCTGTCACAATCGTTTTCTTTGGTACTACAATTTCTTGTGCTTCTATTTCTAGCACTTCTATTTGTGAAAGTAGCTTTTTATCATAATGATAGACAGATGGTTTCTCTACTTTCTCTACGACTGGCGACTGCACTTTCACTGGTATAGAAGAAGGTTCACTTCCTTGGTGATGTACAATTTCAGCAAGTGTTCCCTGCTGAATTAATCCTGCATTGGCTTCATCTGTATCGATATGCATTTCTAATCGATAACGCTCTGATACACGGATGACCACATTCGATAAAATAATCGGGCGAATTCCTTCTAACTTGATTTGAACAGACTGTCCATCTACTACATTAAATCTCGCACTATCCGCAGGGGACATATGAATATGTGCCTGTGCAATAATAAGTCCTTCATTTAACACGACACTCCCCTTTGGACCGATTAATGTAACAGGACTAGAACCTTGAATATCACCGGAAATTCTTAATGGAGGTTTCAACCCTAATTTCATAGCATCTGTCCAGCTTACTTCCACTTGAGACAACGATCGAGCTGGGCCAAGAATACGTACTCTCTCAATTGATCCTTTTGGACCAGCAATTACTACGGTTTCCTCTGCAGCAAATTGCCCTGGCTGTGAAAGCTCAAACTTCGGTGTAAGCTGATAATTCTCACCGAAAAGCTGCTCCACCTCTGCTTGTGCAAGATGGACATGGCGGGCAGATACACCAATAGGAATTTTACCGTCATGTGGAGGGGAAGATTGATTTTTTAAGACTTGCTGCAGAACTTCTTCCACAATTTTTTGAACCAGATTTTCTTGCATCTTGCCTCCTCCTTACGATGAGATTTTTACTAATTTACCCTGTGCTTGCTGTTCAATAAAACCTGCATTGGCTTCATCCGTATCGATATGCATTTCCAGACTAAAGTCATTGGAAACACGGACGACTACGCCACGGAAAGTAACAGGTCGATCACTTTCAACTTCCACAGAAACCAATTCGTTATTATGCACTTCCAATGCTTTGGCATCTTCTTCTGTCATATGAATATGTGCCTGTGCAATGATAACACCCTGCTCGATATGCAATTCTTTATTTTGGTGAAGGATTTTAATGCCTGCAGAATGGTCAATATCACCCGACTGTCTTAACGGAGGTTTCACACCAAGCTTCATGGCATCTGTTCGGCTGACTTCCACCTGTGTTGCTGGTCTCACTGGTCCAAGTACACGAACATTATGGATAATGCCTTTTGGACCCTCGATAGAGACACGCTCCTTGGCAGCAAATTGCCCAGGCTGTGATAAGTCAAAATCCTTTGTCAGCGTTGCATTTGGACCAAAAAGTGCTTGCAAATCCTCTTCACTAAGATGAATATGACGAGCCGAAATGGCCACTGGAAATGTTTTTGTAGCTGTTGTCACGTTAGCCACCTCTTTATCTCATTAATTGTTTACCTATTAGACAAGATGAGAGCTGTCCTCTGGTAGGATTAACTCTCATCCTAATCCTTTATGCCCTAGCGTAATTGTGGTGGTGTTGTATCCACAGTTTAATTCACCAACAATTGAGATGGGCGTCTTGTCCTAAATAAAGCTAAAATTATGCTTCTGCTTTTGGTAAAATCATTTCTAATTCGTGATGTGGACGTGGGATTACATGTACTGATAGAAGTTCTCCTACACGTTGAGCTGCTGCTGCACCTGCATCTGTTGCTGCTTTTACTGCACCTACATCGCCACGTACAAGCACTGTTACGATACCGCCACCTACATGTACTTTTCCTACTAAATTAACGCTTGCTGCCTTTACCATTGCGTCTGCTGCTTCAATTGCTCCTACTAAACCTTTTGTTTCTACCATTCCTAATGCTGTACTCATTTGTCATTCCTCCAAATAATTTATTTATTTTGTAATGTGATTTGTTTTAATACTTGATCAACAATTTGTTGAACCATCGTCGTGTCAAGAGCAGGCTCCTGTGAGACAACCGACTCAACAACGGATTGTACTTCAAATACTGGTTTTGGTACTTCGACATCTTTAATGCCATAAGCCATACGTTTAATATTTAATAGGTGTCTTGCTGTAATGTTATCTGACGTAATATTACCGCCAAATGTACCACAGCCTAATGTAAAGGATGGTGCTAATCCTGTTGTTCCACCTACTGCACCGATAGATGATAATGTATTGACTACAATACGTGAGACAGGTAATTCAACAGAGAATTGCTCAGCTAATGCTGCATTTTCAGTGTGAATCGAGCATGTATGTCCACGACCACCAATATTTAATAGGTCAATCATGACTTGCTTTGCTTCTGTACTGTTTTCTACTATATAGAGGGCAAAGATTGGTGAAAGTTTTTCAAGCGAAAACGGAATATTTTTACCAATCATCGTTTCTAACCCAACAAGAACTTTTGTATCTTCTGGGACTGTGATGCCAACAGAATCTGCTAAGCAAGTAGCTGATTTCCCGACAATTTGTGGATTTACCTTTCCAGGAACAGGTGAAATTAATTTCTCCATTTTTGCTTTTTCTTCAGCATTTAATAGATAGGCACCGTTTTTCTTTAATTCCGTCTGTACCTGTTCAGCAATCGCCTTATCTACAATGATGGCTTGTTCTGTTGCACAGATGGTGCCATTATCGAACGACTTACTGTGAACCAGTTGACGGACAGACTTTTGGATATTAGCTGATTTTTCGATATAAGCTGGGACATTCCCCGGCCCTACACCATAAGCTGGCTTTCCAGAGCTATAGGCTGCCTTCACTAAAGCACCGCCGCCTGTTGCTAAAATTAAATGAATATCAGGATGCTTCATGAGCTGTTGCGTAGCTTCCATAGAAGACATCGTTAAGCATTGCAGTAGCCCTTCAGGTGCACCAGCTTGTTCCGCCGCTACTCGACAAACATCTAACGCCTCTTTTGTACATTTCACCGCATATGGGTGTGGACTTAGCACTAATGCATTTCTTGTTTTTAAAGAAATAAGTGTTTTAAAAATGGCTGTAGATGTTGGATTCGTCGTTGGCACTATACCTGCGATGACCCCAAAAGGACTCGCAATCTCTGCCACTTTCTTCATCCGATCATAGCCTACAATACCAACCGTTTTTAAGTCTTTAATATCTTCATAGACATCTCGTGAAGCCACTTCATTTTTCATTTTTTTATGATTAGGGATACCCATCCCTGTTTCTTGCACAGCCATTTTTGCTAAACGGTCTGCTTCCTTAAAGGCAGCATCCGCAACAGCCTTCACTATGTTGTCTACTTGCTGCTGTGAAAATTGCATGTAGGCAGCCTGTGCTGTATTAGCCTGTTTAACGGCATCTCTCATTTCTTGAATTGCTAATAAATCTTTGTCTAATGTGGCCATAAAGCCGCCTCCTTTCTAGATCACTGGATTTCTAGCTATATTTTCAATAGCTTCTCTGAAAGCATTTGCCGCAGCCTCGCAAGATGATTGACTACCACTTAATAGGCCGCCACCAAAATTGGTTTCAGACGGAGGGCCAAAGAAAACCTTTAACTCTACATCTGCCGCCTTTAATGCTGCATCTAATCCAACTACTGCCTCTAGTGGCGGTGCGATTAAATAGGCAAGTGGTGTGCCGACGTTTACATTTGCCAGCTCGGCGAGATACGTTCCACAGCTTGCCACTGTATGGGCAAACAAAGCATGGTTTTCATTGTTATTAATCGCCTCGAAGTACGTATCAAACTCAATTTTTTGTTGAATGGCATCAAGTCCGCTACGAATTTCATCAGGCGAGCTTCCTGCAATGATGCCAATCATTTCACCTGATAATGGGCCCGATGCATGAGCTGCTCCCGCATAGAAGCTTTTCGCATAGATAACGTCAACATCTGCCTTTTTCGTTGCTTCATCAATAGCAACATATCCAACATCATCAATGGTCAATGTGACAAGCCCAATGCTATTGTGATATGGCTTTAAATCTAGCTGCTCTGCTAATTCACTGTTGACTCTTGGAATGGTTTGCATCGCCAAAATTTGCGCCATAATTTTTTGAGGATTCATGTTTCAGCCCCCTAACCTTCTTTTGCGACAAGCTCAACGCCACTTGCCTGGTAATGCAAGATTTTTTGTACGACTGTTCCTAAATAAGCACCCGCTTCTAATGGTGGAATACCACCTTTGTGGATATTGGATATCACCATACGCTCCGCTTCGACTGTACCGATTCTTGGCTTGTAGCATAAATACGCACTCATCGATTCTGCGGAGACAAGACCAGGACGCTCACCAATTAAGTAAACAATTACCTCTGCCTGTAACAGCTCTCCAATTTCATCCATCAAAGCGACACGGCCTTTATCAATATAAAATGTAGTACCGATGTCAATATTTAAATTGCTAAGACTTTGTTGAAGTGCCAAGTACACATCCTGCACATTTTCTTCAATGGCACTGGCACTTAGGCCATTCGAAATAATAATCTGCACTTTAGGCTGTTGCTTACATTTTTGTTGAATCAGTGCCTTTGATTCCTCTGATAAACGACGACCTAAATCAGGTCTTGTAATGTATTCTTCCTTATCAGTTACTTTCGTTGTTACTTGAAAAACATCTAGTTTTTGTAAAAGCTCTTCGGAAACTTCACCATATACGGCATCTACCGCAGCAGCATGATCAAGTCGGAACTTTAACCATGTTTTCGTTTTTGGTCTTGTCCCTGCTCTACCAACGCCAATTCGAGCAGGTGTATGTTTTTTTGCAGCCTGCACACTTTCTGTTAATGATTCTGCTTCAAACTGAAATGGCTTAATCGGCACAGCCGTATTAAAAGGTTGTTCTAAAGTAGCAGGAGCTATCGGTTCCGACTGAGGCGCTCCGTGCTGATACAGCTTTATTAACGGTCCCTGTGATGTCGTTTGAGACTCTGTTATTTCTGTCGGACGATTGTCGACTGTATCAAATATTTTAATAAGTGATTGTTCTGCTGGAGGAGCTACAACTTCAGGTGCTTGGTTTCCTGTATTTTTCTCCATCTTTTCCATGACAAGCTGTGTAATTATAGAGACTAATTGATCATTCACTCGATTCACCTACCTTTCAAAAATGGATAAATCGCCAGCTCTTGCTGAAAGTCGACCATTTTCATAAATGCCCATTTTTTCTAACCATGCTAAAAATGCTGGTGCTGGTTTTTTACCAAATGTTTGGAGTAATGTAGCTACATCATGGAAGCTCATCGATTGATAGTTAAGCATTACATCATCACCCATTGGCGCAGCGATAATAAAGTTAACGCCTGCCGCTGTCAGTAGTACACTTAAATCTTCAATATCATTTTGATCCGCTTTAATATGGTTCGTATAACAAATATCTACACCCATAGGGATTCCATGCATTTTGCCCATGAAATGATCTTCTAGACCAGCACGAATAACCTGTTTATTGTTGTATAAATACTCTGGACCGATAAAGCCAACTACTGTGTTGACAATATAAGGATTAAAATGTCTAGCAAAGCCATAATTTCGCGATTCCAGTGTTACTTGGTCAATGCCCATATGTGCCTCTGCCGATAGCTCTGAGCCTTGACCTGTTTCAAAGTAGAATAAATTTGGACCAGTACCTGTTCCTTGTTTTTTAATGAGCTCCTCTGCTTCTCGTATTAAATCAGCAGAAATACCGAACGAACGGTTAGCAATTTCTGTCCCTGCGATACTTTGGAAAATCATATCTGCTGGGGCACCTTGTTTAATTGCCTTCATCTGTGTTGTAATATGAGCTAATACACAGTTTTGTGTAGGAATGGACCAATCATTGATGAATTCCTTTGTAGCCGTAAGCACTTTTTTGACACTTTCAACTGAATCATCTACAGGATTAATGCCGATAACAGCATCCCCAATACCATAGGACAGTCCTTCTTTTAGAGAGGCGATGATGCCATCAATATTATCTGTCGGATGATTTGGCTGTAGACGAGATGACAGCGTCCCTTTTTGACCAATCGTAATATTACACGTTGAAAGTATTTCAACTTTATTGGCTGCATGTACAAGATCTAAATTGGACATTAGTTTTGTAACAGCGGCAATAATCTCGGAATTCATCCCTTTGCTTAAACGCTTTAGCTCACGGTCACCCGTATCATTTGATAAAATGTATTCGCGTAGCTGTTCGATGCTCCAGTTTTTGATTTCTCCATATATTTGCTCATTAATGTCACCCTCAATAATGCGTGAAACTTCATCATTTTCTTGTGGCACTAATGGATTTTCTCGAATATCTTTCACTAACAGCTCACTTAATACAGCCTTTGCTGCGATTCGTTGTTGAACCGTTTCAGCTGCAATCCCCGCTAGCTGATCGCCTGATTTTTCTTCATTGGCCTTCGCCATGACATCTTTTAATGATTTAAAATTATATTTTTCTCCACCAAATATCACCGATAAATTCACATTCATCCTCCTTACTTTGAGTGAAAGGCAAGAGTTTTTACAACAACAGGAACAACGCCAGATGGCAGAACCTCTCCTATGTCGATATAATCACCCGTCTCCACTTTAATTTGATCGATGCAAATAATTGGTACTGTAGAATTAATTGCTTGTATGGTTTGTCCAATAATCTTTGCATAATCTGATTGAATGACTATGATAATTGGTATGTCCTTGGAGCATCTTGTCGCCAAATGCTGCAAAACAGCCTCACACAATGCATGTACATCCTGAAAGCTTAAATACGGCAATTCACTAAAATAGAGGGCAAATGGTGAACGATTATCCTGTATGGAAAATAGATCATCCGCTCGCTCAACAGCTGTCTTTACTACAGTGTTAAAGTCTGTTATTGCATCGTTCATATGGCAGTTGAAGACAGGCACATTTTTTAGTGGTAACACGTCGGCATCTACTTGAATAGTTGCGCCACTTATTTCAGTGGTCTGTGTACCTGCCCCCGTGACTGTTGCTCGTGCTGTTTCCTCTGGTCGCAGCCATAAAAATGATTGAAGCTGCTCATGCTTAAGTAGCGTTTTTGCTAGTTTTTCGCCAATATCATCATACTGACGCTGCGTACAGTCATTTTCATAAATACAGGAGGCTACACCACCTGAAAAGACAATGGCATCAACTGGTTTATGCCAGTTGGGTAAATGTCCTAGTAATAATGGATGCTCTTTATTGGTACATTGTCCATGAAGAATCATGGCAAGTGTTCCAACCATCTCTTCAATACATTGTGAGACGCGAACATCCTCTGCCCCATCACCGACAGCTAACGGATTAGACCAGTTTTCCATCAGTCGCATGAGTGGCGGAGAAATTGATTGAATCTTGCCTTCCTTAAATTCAATCAATCTACCACCAACATGTAAGGTACATGTACCAATGACTTCCCCAAACTGCATTACAGCAATATTCGCTGTCCCACCACCAATATCAATATTGGCTATTACTTTGGATGAATTCTTTGATTGCTGTAAAGTACCTGCCCCCTTGGCGGCGATGATGCCCTCTAAATCAGGACCAGCGGTAGCAACTAAAAAATGACCAGCGCCATCTGCAATGGTATGGACAACCTCTCTTGCATTTTCTTTCGTGGCGGATTCGCCTGTTATAATAATGGCGCCCGTTGAAATGTCTGTTGGCGCAATTTGTGCCAATTGATACTGCTGAAAAATAAATTCCTCAATCTTTTTCATATCAATGATGTCTTTATTGATAAAAGGTGTTTTAATAATTGGACTTTGATGCAATACCGTTTTCTCAATAATTTCAATCCTTGGCACATGGGTCACACCAGCCACATTTTTTAACAAAAAACTACTGACGACCATTTTTGTGGTACTTGTCCCAATATCAATGCCTGCACTAAATATTTTTTCAGTTTTCACCCTACACCTCCCTCTCGCTACTGTGAGCAATACATGAGATACGGACTATCGCGATCCTTAACAAATTGTTGAATGTCTTCATATGTCTTCAGCTGAATCAATGGTTCAATAAACTCGATTCCTAGCTTTTTCCATGAAGAGGTTTTCACGATGGGCCCATGCGTCATAACATTTTTTAATAAAGCTGTAGCCCTTTCTACATCTGCATTAGGAGCATCAATCTTTGTAATAACACCAATTTGTATTTTTGGAATCCCTAAGCTAAATTGCGGAGGGAACACACTTCTTGCTGATGTAGCATCCTGCAAATAAATCACATGAGTTACTTCCAGCGACGTTGCCATAATATTTCTGTAATACATGGGATTTTCAACATATTCACCTGGTGTATCAACAATCCAGTCATCATAAACGAGTGCCTGTGTTTTGTTAGCCGTACTTTCTTTGCCTAACAAAGTATTCATCAATGTTGACTTTCCTGCTTGCACACCGCCTATTATCATTACTCGATTTTTCATATGACACATCCTATGATTTCGTTATTTTTGATGGGGTGTACCCTAATACCTCGGATAAAAAACGATTAATTTCTAACATCGCCATTTCCACTTCAGAAACACTTCCCACAATAACGAGACTACCTGTAAAACGATCTAAAAATCCGAGTTTGACATTGGCAGCCTTTGTCGCTAAATCCCCTGCAATAATCACTGTTTCACTCGGAGTACAAGTCATGATGCCCAGCGCACCTGCTTCTTGGATTCCTAGCTTTTGAAACATATCTGGATCAGGATTGGCAATAAGGTGACTCAATGTTAGCTGTTTACCCGGCACAAACTCCTGAATAAATCGTTTCTTTTCTTCACTCACACGTCATCACCTCACTTTTTTAATCAATTAAGATTTTTGCTCTGTTACATATTCGCCTTCTTTGATAATGCCAGCCTTGCGATCCTCAATTTCCAACCTTAATGCAGTTGGTACGGAAAGCTTATAAGCTAAAATAATGGCAATGACACCCGCTAAAAACTTACCAGCGATAACAGGCAAGATAATAGTAGGCTGGAAATTAGCTGTAAATGATAAGTGATCGCCTAATAGGAATGCAGAACACACACCAAATGCAATGTTAATAACTTTATCTTTTGGTGGCATATGGCGAATCAGTGTAAACATCGCCAAAATATTAGCAATCGTTGCTAAAATCCCCGCACTTCCTACAGAGGATAAGCCTAATTTTTTACCAGCCGCTTCAAGTGGCTTGGAAGCATATTTTCGAATTAAATACACCATTGGGAAGGCACCCGCTAGCATAATACCGATATAACCGGCTGTCTCTAATGCTCGGAATTGATCGATCTCATCTGCCATGATTGGATCGAAGCCCCACGCACCAAAAATCTTTGTAAAAATACCTGTAAAAATCTCAACAATCGAGAACACTAATACTAATTTAATCCCGGCATCCATCACACGTCCGAATAGCATAAATCCTTTAATCATACCGTTCGGAATAAGCTTTAAGCCAAGTGCGATTAAAATAACGAAAATAAATAAAGGTAGTAAGTTAATTAATATTTGTAAAACAGAAATGGCAAACACATATGTAGGTGCCTCTGTTGTACTAATGACTTCACGGACTTCTGTATTGAATAGCACAATCATGATTGAAGAAATAAATGCACCAATCGGAATCGTTAATACGCCGGCCATAATACCTAGCGCCATATACTTATGATCACGCTTATCTAACATTGCAAGCCCCATTGGAATAGAGAATACGATAGTAGCACCAGACATAAATCCAACAACTAGAGCCATGACCCATCCTTCATAAGACTCTTTTAATGCATTGGCTAATTGGTAACCACCCATGTCCGAAGCTAATATTGTCGTCGCTGCTATCGCAGGATCTGCACCAATTAACTCAAAAATCGGACTAATAAAATGACTAATAAACCATGTTAAGTAAGGAATAGCTGCCATGATCCCTGCTGCTGGGACAAAAATATGTCCAACGGTATGGATACCATTCATAAATTCTTTTCCAATTCCATACTCAGCATCTCGGATTGCCCCGATTGCCCCTAAAACAGCACAAATCATAATAATATAAACGATAATCGTTCCTATCATTGCCATCTTACTCATCACCCCTTTTTTAATAAATTTATAGAAAAAAAGGCGCTTTAAAGAAGAAATCTCTTTAAAGCGCCTTTGCTTCAACTATTGACTTGTAAAGTATTAATAATTTGCTGGGCGATATGCACCATTTCCTGTTGGGTTTGCATACTTTCATTGCGAATCCTACGGTAAGCCTCGTCCTCGCTTATATTTTCGGCCTGCATTAGCAAGCCCTTTGCTCGTTCAATGACTTTCCGCTTATCTAATTGTGTTTGCTTATGTAAAATCTCCCCATTGAGACGGTTGAACTTATCAATTTGATGAAAGGCAACCTCTAACACAGGCAACACATTTTTTTCAGAAAACGGTTTCATTACATACCCTAATATATTATCCTGCTTCATGTATAGCAACAATTCTTTTTCACTGTAAGCCGAGATGAAAAGAACTGGTATACCAAGCTGTTGTTCAATAATTTTACTTGCCTTTAAACCATCTAGTTTAGGCATTTTGATGTCCATTAAGATTAACTGTGGTTTATGTAAAAAGGCTAATTCAATGGCTGTTTCCCCATTGTTCGCCTGCGCCACTACTTCATAGCCATTATCTTCTAACATAAACTTCAAATCAATCGCAATCAGTGATTCATCTTCGACAATCATAACTTTCCTAGTCATTTACGATAAATACCTCCTCACTTACAGGGAACTGAACTTGAGTATGTGTACCTTCTTCACTAGGGATAATTGAAAATGAGCCAGCTAAATCATATTCGACGAGCCTTGTGATAATCTCCATACCAAAAGATGCCTTCACCTCTTGCATTCCAACGCCGTTGTCAGAAATATGAAGTGAAATCGTTGAATCTTCCTGCATGAATAGAATATCGATGGTTCCCTCATCACGTCCGATAAAAGCATACTTTAATGCATTTTGCAGTAGCTCGCAAATAATGAGTGCAAGGGATACTGCTTTTTTTGAATGGCAAAATAGTTGCAAATTATCATGATGAAAGGCTAATTGAATAGTCGCTGTATTGGACGTGCCAATCATTTTATGACCTATTTTTTTAGCTAATGCGATAACGTCTACTCTTTCCTCAGCGTTATCCTCGTTTTCTAAAATAAGCTCATAAACCGATGAAATACTATATATTCGATTTAATGCCTCCTGAAAAGCACTTGCATTCGCAGCCGACAAATCATTGCGCATTTGCAAACGTAGAAGGCTCGTTACTGTCTGAAGATTATTTTTCACACGATGGTGAATTTCCCGTATCGCAAATGTTTTCATCATTAGCTCATTTTCTTTCAGTTTAAGCTCTGTTAGATCATGAATAATGAGTAGCGTCACTTTCTCGTTATGACTACGAATCGGAATTTTCTTCACAATAAAGGATTTACGATCAATCGTAATTTCTAAGAAAAAGACATCATCGCCTTTATCATAGACTTCCTGTAAAAACGGTAATATTTTATCTAATGCAACATTGTCAAAGTTTTCTAACCCTGATAGCTCAGAAATAAAATGGTAGCCAGCAGGATTACTGTAAATCACTTTGTTCTCGTGATTTGTCAGAATGATCGATTCTACAAGTAAATCTGACACAACTGGTATTGGCTGAGAGTTTGGTTCTACAATATGCTCAATTAATGCGAAAGGCATATTTTGAAAATCATCTTTCGGTGTCGTTTGCATCTTCACCATTTTTTCCTGAATCAACACTGCTATTACTTGCTGTTGCTCATTAAAAATAGGAATGACATGTTGCTCTACCGTAACACCTTCCTGCGTAATTGCTCTTGAGATGGATGATTTTTCTTTATGTTTAAACGCAGCGAATACGGCTGGTTCAAAACTTTCAAATACGAATTTTCCGATAACTGATTTCTCATATAACCCAATTTCCTTGTTCGGGAAAGCCTCTGCCACAACAATCGCATGTGGTAAATTTTCCAACATGCAATCTATGAACATATAACAATCAGTCAACTCAGCATAATACTTTAGTGTAGCCTCTATTTCTGTTAACTTGTCAATATCCGTTGCCGAAAGGTTTGTATATTTTCTACATAATGATTGAATGTTCGACAGGTTCAACCCCCTATCTAAAATAATCAACAATCAATTTGATTATTCTTAAAAATTCTTGTCATTATTATAAACCTTTTGTGAAATTATTTTCAATAAAAAAAATATTTTCTTTCACCAGATATTGTTGCATTACAAAGAACTATATAGCTTAAAAGAGAAATATTCAACAGTTTTTTAAAATTGAATTATTTAACATCGAGAAAAATATTATTTCAATATATTAAAAAACGAGCTTACCTCTATGGCAAACTCGTTTTTCATTATTTTATTTCTGGGACAACAGCTAATATGTTTTCAAAGGCTGCACGCTGTTTTTGTTCTTCCTCATTCAGCAAAATGTGGATGTCTCCATGATCATTTGATGTCCGAATTAAGCGTCCCATCCCTTGCTGCAAGCGTAATTGCATGAAAGGTAGCTCCACCTCTTCAAATGGGTTTTCAGCAAATGTGCGCTTCGCATCAAATAGTGGATCTTGTGGAGGAAACGGTAAATCATAAATAATAACACGTGTTAATGCTTCCTCTGGTAAATCTAAGCCTTCCCATAAATGATATGAGCATAATGTTTTAACCGATCCCTGCTGGAAGTCTCGGACGATTGCTGAAAGCTCTCGATCTCCTTCGAAAGCCACATACATTCGTTCCATTAGTGGTAATTCTGCTTTAAAGTTTAGCATCGCTTGCTTGGATTTAAATAATATTAATGTTTGCTCGCCATCACGTAGCAATTGCTGAACTCGCGCTGTTTTATCACCTTGACTAAGCTCATGTAAATAGATTTTCATCACTTCTTCATAGTCGAATGGAGAAGGTACTGAAAATGATTGATAATCTCGAATTCCTAAACTATAGGCAATATATGAAAAGTCTTTATTAACAGATAAGGTTGCAGAAGAAAAGACGATTGGAAGCTTTTTAGAGAATAATTTTTCAGCTAAAACCTCTGTAATTAAACGAGGCATAATAACAAGCGTTTCTTCGCCATCTGTCTCCTCTAACCAATCTACTGCATCGCCCTGTGCTATGAAAATACGCAAAGAAGCCTCATATTGTTCTAAGTATTCTTCTGCCATATTTAATTCATATTCGGGAATCATATACATTTCTGATTCAAAGACGAATTCTTCCATCAACGTTTCTACATCTTTTATTAACTGCTTCCCGTAAGCAAGCAGTGTTTTTGATTTGTTTATACGTTTACGATCCTCATTTGAAGCAACGATATCATCACGAAGCTGATCAAAGAATAGCTCATGATCATCCTGTAATTTTTCCATTGCGTACAGTGTACGCTCACGTACGCCATCTACCATCAATCGCTCAAGTAGTTTAACAATGGTTGTTGCCTGTACTTTGTATGTCATTGCTTTTTGAGCAGCATATTCCAATAGATGTCCTTCATCCAACACAATCATCGATACCTCTGGCAATAATGCTAGCTGGCCTTCACGCTCACGCGATTCCTTAGTGGCCAAATGCTCCATTAAAAAATCCTGTGAACAGATAACAAGATCTGTTGATTTACGATAATGTGAGCGATGTAACGTTTGCCCACAGCGATTACGAAGCTCACAAACCGAACATTGCATAATGGCATTATAATTGACCTTTTGCCAATCTTCGTCACTAACAGTCGGATAATCACTACGCTCACCATACGGATGGACAGCGATCATTGAGCCTTGTGCATACACACCATCTGGAATAGAAAAGGCAATATCATCAATCCATTCATCCGTTACTACCTTTTCCGTTTCTTCAAAACGTTTTAAGCATAAATACTGATCTCGCGATTTTGCTAAGCGAACATCAATTTCAAGTCCTAATGTTTTTTGAAGCTTATAAATATCGCCCCCCTCTTTTACGAGCTGGTCGATTAATGTTTCATCTGCGCAAGCAATGAGCGCTGGTTTCCCAGTGTAACGCGCATAGGAAATGGCTGGTAGTAAATAAGCAATGGTTTTGCCAGTTCCCACTCCTGCCTCTGCAAAGAGAACATTTTTTTCTTTTAGTGCTTGTTCTATTTGATAAGCCATAAAAATTTGCTCATCACGGCATTCAAAGCCTTTTTCAGGTAATTCATCATAAAGGACATCACCCATCCAATCACCTAATGAATCAAAAAATGAACGGTCCTTTGATAATGCAAATGGTAAAGATTTACGCAATTAATGTTCCCCCTCTAACTCTCTGGTGCTATTATACGCGACGAAACGGAAGATAAGAAAACAACTTATCTTCCGTTACTATTCGTTAATCTCTTTTAGACTTTTGACCCCAGAATTGATAATAATTTGTTTCTATAAAGCCATTAAATAACTTACGCTTCTTCGTCGCTTGGCGTCCATATAATTCTTCAAAATTTTTCATGGAGGAAAGCATATATACAGACCAAGTTGGATAATTCTTCATCACTTTTCCTAAATCACGGATTACTTGCTCTACGACTTCCACATCACCGATACGTTCTCCGTATGGTGGGTTACCAATCATGACACCATCCGTTAATTGTGTTGTAAAATCACGTGCTTGCATTTGCTTAAACGCGATTAACTCACCAAAACCTGCTTCCATCGCGTTTTCTTGCGCAATGCTGACCATGCGATGATCAATATCTGAACCAATAATTTCTAGTGGCTGATCATAATTCGCTAAGCTTTCTGCTTCATCACGAACCGTATCCCAGATGGCAGCTTTCATCCACGGCCAATCCTCTGAAATAAATTCACGGTTATATCCCGGTGCTATATTTTGTCCAAACATTGCCGCTTCTAATGCAATGGTACCCGAGCCACAGAATGGGTCAACAAACGGACGATTTGGATTCCACTTCGAAATTTGTACAAGTGCTGCAGCTAATGTTTCTTTTAACGGTGCCTCACCTTGAGCCTGACGATAGCCACGCTTATGCAAGCCTGCGCCAGACGTATCAATCGTTAGTGTCGCCACATCTTTTAAAATTGAAACCTCAATTTTGTAGGTCGCCCCTGATTCATCTAAAAAGCCAAGTCGTTTATAATGCTGTTTCATGCGTTCGACAATCGCTTTTTTTGTAATCGCTTGGCAATCTGGCACACTAAATAATTTCGATTTAACCGACTTCCCTGAAACCGGAAAAGCAGCATCCACCGGTAAATACTTCTCCCATGGTAATGCTTTTACACTTTCAAATAATTGTTCAAACGATTTTGCTGGGAATTGTCCAACAACAATTTTTACTCGATCCGCTACACGCAGCCATAAATTGGTACGTGCAATAGCTGTTTCGTCGCCCTCAAAATATACTTTGCCATTGTCAACAGTTGTTTCATAGCCGAGTGCTTTCACTTCTTGGGCAACTATTGCCTCTAAGCCCATTGCTGAAGTAGCTACTAATTGATAGTTTGCCATAGATTATTTCCTTCCTTGATGCTCAATTTCCCAATACTCCATAAACTCAATGAGCTCATTTAATGGTAATGGTTTGCTGTAATAATAGCCTTGAATAATATCACAGTTCATTTTACGTAGTATATCCACTTGTTGTGCCTGTTCAACACCTTCAGCAACAACTTTCATTTTTAATCGATGTGACATTTGAATAATCGCATCTACAACTGCCTGTTTCTCATCTAGTGATCCAATATGTTGAATAAAGCTACGATCAATTTTTAAACAATCTAATGGAAAACGAACTAAATAGCTTAAAGACGAATAGCCCGTCCCAAAATCGTCGATCGAGATTTTAAAGCCTAATTGTTTCAAGCGCACTAACTTACTGACAGTTTCGTTTGCATTATTCATAACTGTTCGTTCCGTTACTTCTATTTCAAAATTGTTTGCTGGCATATTATAGCGTTCTAATATTGTTTGTATTGAATCTAAAAAATTCTGCTGTTTAAAGTGAATGCTCGATATATTAATGGCTACAGGTGTTTTCCAACCTTGTTGTTGCATTTGAATAACTGCTTCACATGCTTTTTCTAAAATAACCTCACTTAACGGAATGATTAATCCCGTATCCTCAGCATAAGGTATAAACTCCGCTGGTGATACAAAGCCAAGCCTTTCACTATTCCAACGTACCAGTGCCTCTAAACCTTGAATCCCCTCATTTTCCACCGAAATTTTTGGTTGAAAATACAGCTCAAATTCGCGATTTTCTACGGCTCTTCTTAACTCTGAATCAAGCAATAAAACTCGTTTTGCATCAGTTTGTAGTTCATCAAAATAAAAGGAATAGCCATTCAATTCATGTTTTTTTGAATAAGTCATGGCTCGATCTGCACAATTAATCAGTTCTTCTGTGTTTTTTCCGTCTACTGGATAAACACTAATCCCAACACTTGTAGAAATAAATACTTCCTGCCCATTTAACATCATCGGTTGTTCTATACTACTAATGATTTGCTCAGCAAATTTTGCTGCTTCTTTGACATTTTTCACATTGGTTAAGGTGATGACAAATTCATCCCCACCATATCTTGCAATAATATCTTTGTTTTTCAGTAATTTTTTTAAACGATTTGCTACTTCTATTAAAATTGAATCTCCTACAGCATGGCCTAATGTATCATTAATTTGTTTGAAGCGATCCAAATCTAAAAAATAAACCGCGTGCTGCACTGAATGAGAAATAGCAGAAGTCGATTCTAAGAGATTATCCATTCTTTCAATATAGGCAAAACGATTGGATACATCTGTTAATGAATCCGTAAGTAAACGCTTTTCCAATTCATGTTCTACTATTTTTCTTTCAGACAAATCTGTGAAAATACCACAGTAATTTGTAACCTTCCCCTCATCGTTGGTTACACTTACAATCGTTAACCATTCAGGATATACATCTCCTGTTTTACGTCGATTCCATATCTCACCTTGCCAAATGCCTTCTTGTCGTATCTGTTCCCACATCTCTAAATAGAAAGGCAATTCATGTACACCCGATTGCAAAACGGCGGGCGTTTTTCCAACCACTTCATCTCGTGTATAGCCTGTCACAAATTCAAAGGCGGGATTCACCATTACTATTTTTTTGTATTCATCCGTAATCATGATACCTTCAGATACATTTTCGAAGATTTTAAGTACTAAGGTCGTTGGATATTTTGAAATCAAATTCAACTTATCCATACTTTCCCAATTATTCACTCCGTTCATGTTTCCGCTCCATCCTATCTCTCTATACTCCCTAAGAAGGGCATTTCGTCAATCGGTATGTAATCCATTACGCCTCAGCGTAAATTTTCGCTGACGCTTCGCTTTCGCGTAGATAAAAATGCATCTAGATTTTCAAGCTTCCTTGAAAAGCGCCACTCCAAAATTTTAGGACACCGGCTGAAATGGAAAGAAGATGTACGTATTCTTATCACCTTTAGGATTGATACCTGAGGCTCGACTTATTTATCTACTCAAGATCTACATACATTATATTGTTACGATAACCGTTTAGATATTGTGACTTAGAAGCGGTAGCGATAGAGAGAGCACTGATTTAGCTATTCTCAAACGTATCGCGCATACCAAGACTTGATTAACAAGGTTACTTTTTCCTCATGAACTCAAAATAAAAGCTCTCCACCGAGTTGGAGAGCGCTTGTTATTCATAGATAAGCATCAAAAAATTCCATAAGCCATGTTTTGTTCCCGAGTACTCAAACAGCTTGCGCCTCGTACGATCAGGTGGTAATCATCTATCTACAGAGCAAACTCTGTCCCTCTATCCGTTCAATTCCTTCTAGAGAGTGCCCCTACCATAATTTGGGTTTCTCACTCGTGGGGTTTACCTCGTTCCACCTTGCAAGTTTCCAAGCAAGCTTCGTCACTGTGGCACTTTCAGGAAGTGTCAACCATATCCAAAGACGTAGGTTTTCCTTCCGCCGTCAGCCTGAACAGCTGCCTTACCTTATTTTTTCAGTAAGCACGAACACTACGGCCATCTCAGAACCGTGTGAGCATGGACTTTCCTCTACGACGTCTAGCGCCGCAGCGATTACCAGAATTTCATGATGATACGAAAGATTATACTAGAGTTTTATGTTAAATACAATATAAATGACTAAATTTATTCGTATAGCTTGCTACCAAATACATGTTTTTCTAAATTAGATAGACGTTTTAAAATATCAAAGTTAGTTGTACCAGCTGTTGCTGAAGCAACTGGTTGTCTCTTTGGTGTACTATCAATTTCCTCTTTTAATTGTCTATTTTCTTCACGTAGTTGGGCCACCACTTTTTCAAACGTTTCATAGTCTTGAATAATTTCATCAAGAAAAGAATCTACATCTTCTACATTATAGCCTTTAAAATTCTTTTTAAATTCCTTTTCAAGGATCATTTTTGACGTTAATTTAATGTCCATTCACATCGCCCTTCCTCACACTACATACACGAATACATTATAGCACACTTCATCACATTATATCGTCTGAAAACACCAATTGTAAGGATAAAGTTGTCGATTCTTGCGCTTACCCAGGAAATTATTTCTTATTTCCTAGTCTGTGCAATCGCTTTTCCCATGAAATTTCCCATTTTTGTTTTTGTTCTGCTCTCCATTGCTCATTATTTCGAATTAGACGTATGCCCTCATGCGTATAGTAAAGGGCCTGCTCATAATCTTTTATTTGATGCTCATAAAGTATGGCTAGCTGCTCAAGGACATGTAACTTTGTTCTTGCTTCTACAAAATGGAGAGAGGCCACAAATGAGTCAATGGCTTCACTATAGCGTTTACTCTTTTTATGCTGTAAGGCTAAATAATATTGAGCATGGCCTGCTTCTAGTGCATCAAATTGAGTTGTCACCTTTTCTAATACCCTAACACTTTGGGTGCTTTCTTTTAAATCACCATACCATTTCCCAATATTAGTGAAGGTTTTTGCGGATTCTTCATGGTCTTCCTCAAACAATAAATGTGTAGAATGACTATAAAGTGTGATAAGGGACAGTAAATCCCACTCGTTATGAAGCAAAACCTTCATAAGGGCATCTGGTATGCCGCTTTTCACAGCATCTAAATAAATAATAGGTGCGAGATGACCTGGAATATCTCCTTTTCGAGAAAAACCAAGTTTCTCTTCCTCCACAGATTTTAATTTTAAGCGCTCCATATCATTTTTCCATAAACGCTTCGAACTATGCAACAAATCTATTTGTCGTTGTGATCGTAATTTCGGTAACGTTTTTTGGTGAAGCGTCCAACGTGTTTCAAGCTGTGGCCAATCAAAGCTTTTTCCATTATAGGTAATAACGGTCGCTGTTTTTTGCCATAGCTTAGATTCAAACAAAAAAGCTGCCTCGTGTGCAGGGTCAGCAAGAATATATTGGGTCAACTCAAAACCTTCCTCTGCCATTTCTAAAAAACCGAGCAGAAAAATATGCGTTCCCACACCCTTTAAGCCGGTTGTTTCTGTATCAAAAAATAATACAGGTTCATTTATATCAAGCGCATAAGGGTGATGAAAATCGGCACCTTGCCATTTTTTCAAGGCATCAAAAAATGACCGTAGCTGATAATGGCCATGCTGATAAGAAAATGGATAGTGTACTTGACGCTTAAACACAATGCCAAAGTCATTTTCAACAACCGTTAGTCCTGCTTTTTGCCATTGCTCTGTATAGCTTGGCTTTGCAGGCTTTTGAAAAGCGGGTTCTTCCACCTTTTGTTGAGCCGCTGGTTTTTTACCAAGCATTTTTTTCATTTGGAGTATTTTATTTTCGTAAGACATGTATTTCACTCATTTTCTGCTTATAGTTAAGACATCTCTCTAGCAAGAGTAACACGATTCATTAGCTCATTCAAAATATTCTTTGCTCTAAACACATATGTAGGAGTTAGCTCGTGATTCTAAACATCCTTATCCTTTTTCCAATCATAGGGAGTTTTAGACCAATTAAAAAGTAATAGGGCAAAGAGCAGCACGATCATACTAATAATCATTATGGATAAGCTTTCCTTTCATTTCAATTCGTCATTTGAAATATATTGAAAACCTGTTCTAAGTAGAAAATAAATGATGGGGTAAAAGAAATAATGTAACTGATCCTTTTTCATATGCTCTGCTCATCCTCTCTTACTCTTTCCTCCAGTAAAACCCGTAGCATGGCGGCAAAAAAATGGAAGAAGGCTTAGGGAACTAACACTGTTATCCCTTAAGCCTTCTATATTTTACTTTTGAGTTAATAGCCGAAGTAGTACTACTACCCTCTTCTTCCCTTCTTGCAAACTGTCCTGTGCACCAATGCACGATGGACAGCCAGACTCACAAGGACAACTTGAAACATGCTCTAATGTTTTGATTATAAGATCTTCCCATAAGTCATAAACCTTTTCACTTAAACCAATACCACCAGGATACTTATCATAAATGAAAAATGTTGGCAATTCATTATGTGAAGCTTTTACTTGTGGTACGACAGCTACATCGCTACTGTCGCACTGAATAAATATTGGAATAAAGGCATTCATCGCATAGGCTGCTCCCGTCATCGCGTCCGTTAATTCTGCTTCGGACCATTGATCTACTTTGCTGAACGATAACCAAGACGAGCTTGTATGCATTTCATCTGGCGGTAGATGAATAGGTCCAGACCCAATATTGTCATGTGTGCCGAAGCGGATTTTCTTGAAAATCGTTGCCTGTGCCACTAAGCCAACATCGCCAAAACCAATCGTACCACCTCCATAATGACGACTACGATCCTCCTCTAGCACCTTCATCTCAACTGCTAAATTAGCATCTGTATAATAATCTACATCTACTTCACGGACATAGGCTTTCTTTTCTTCCCAATCAAGTTTCTCTACTTGAAATTGAATACCTTGATGCAGGTATATAGCTTCTTCGTGTAACAGGGTCATCGCACTATGACGATCCATTTCACCAATCACCTTTGTTTGGGCAGGAATGGACAGATCAATTATGACCACATTTTCCTGGGACGCTGAGCGCAAGCTTATATCGTGCGCGGGGAAACGGTCACTCATCCAATGCCACTTATCACTCGTCTTAAAGACAACCCCTTCTTCCGCTAAATAATCCAATAAATCCTGGATGTCATATTCTCCATACATATCGCCTGTTGAAAAAGGTAGCTCGAAAGCCGCACATTTTAAATGATCCATTAAAATCAACATATTTTCTGGATAGATTCGCGCTTCCTCTGGCGTACTCCCTAGTAAAAACAACGGATGATTCACCACATACTGGTCTAATGCGGAAGATTGGGCAACATAAATAATCAATGCCTCATCCTGACGTCTTCCTGCACGTCCTGCTTGTTGCCAAGCACTCGCAATATTTCCCGGGTATCCGGTCATAATACACGCTTGTAATTGGCCGATATCCACGCCTAATTCTAATGCATTAGTGCTAACTACCGTTTGGATTGTGCCATCACGCAGGCCTTTTTCAATGACGCGGCGCTCAGATGGCAAGTATCCCCCTCGATAGCCACGCACAGATTCATCAAGCAGCTTGTTTCGTGTAAGTTCCTTTAAATAGGTAACAATCATCTCAACACGCACCCGACTTTTAGCAAAAATGATCGATTGAATGCCAGCAACATAAAGTCTTTTAGCTAAATCACTGACCTCTAAAACGGCACTCCTACGCACCCCAAACGTTTTATGAATAATAGGTGGGTTGTAAAAAAGGAAGGTTTTTTTGCCAACTGGTGCACCCGAATCAGCAATGAGCGTATGTGGTTCATTCGTCAGCAGCTCTGCAAGCTCCTTAGGATTTTTTATAGTAGCAGACGTACAAATGAACACAGGGTTACTGCCATAAAATTCACAAATACGCTTTAATCTACGAATAACATGTGCCACATGTGAACCAAATACCCCTTTGTAGGTATGCAGCTCATCAATTACGATATATTGTAAATTTTCAAAGAGGGATACCCATTTCGTATGGTGTGGCAATATACCTGAATGAAGCATATCAGGGTTTGTCATAACAATGTGCCCTGCCTTGCGAACCTTTTGACGAATGCCTGGAGCCGTATCTCCATCATACGTATAACTCAATATCTCCTCACCACTTAGCTCGATAAGGTCATTTAGGTCATTTTTTTGATCTTGCGCTAATGCCTTTGTCGGAAATAAATAAATGGCACGCGCGTTTGGATCTTCCAATATTTTTTGCAACACTGGTAGATGATAGCAATACGATTTACCAGATGCAGTTGGTGTAACCGCAGTAAACGATGTACCACACTGCGCCAAATCAAAAGCCTCTCTTTGATGGGTGTAAAGTTGCTCAATGCCTCTTGCCTGCAATGCCTTCACTAATGAAGGGTGTAAATTTTCCGGGAAAGGTGCATATTTGGCAGGTCGGCCCTCCAATGTTTGCCAATGAAGAATACGCTCTTTTAATTCTTCATCATATCTCCACTCTTGTAAAAGCTCACTAATCGTTCGTTTCTTCGTTAGCATCCGTTTCTCCCTCCCTTACCAATCGTTCAAAGATTTTTAATGTATAGGAGGTAGAATGAATCGCATCTAAAAAACGTTTTTTACTTGTTTCTTTATAAAAAGACTGCACAACAAATTGCTCCATCGATTCTACCGCTGAAGCAATTTGTTGAGTATGCATATATTTCGGTCGATTTTGTTCAATCCATTTATTTGCTTCTTGCTGCCATTCCTTCAACAGCTGGTGAATTTTATCAGCGTGTGGTTTCACCTCTTGAAAAAAATCTGGCGTCCGGTCTTCTTCACGCATTTGCCAGAACCTTGATACACAATGTTCACATTCATCTATTAATTGGGCTGTTTGCTGAATCACTAACAATTTTGCACCTCATCTCTCATCAATCACGTAAGCAAATATATTTCGTAGTCATTGCATATATATGGTGAGTATGTCTTGTCCATCAAATCAACTACGGAAATATCACTGCATTGACACCATTCACCGTACTTTTGTGGTAAAAATTGTATCAATTTTAATGCTATAGCGATAGTTCAATTGCTTATGAGATAAGTGTACCAAAGTCTATCATTTTTCACTACTAGTAGGCGAACAAGCATTCTTTACTTGCCAGTTCTTTTCTGCTAAGCTTACTTTCTGGCTAACCGCTTTAAGCTGCATAAAAAAGTGCAAACTCTGTGCATTGTTTTCCAGGGACACTCTTGTGAAAAGTAATTGATTGACCAGATCTAACTGCGCAACTAATTGTTTTAACTTGTTCAAAATAACGCCTCCTTTGCTTTAACTTTAGTATTCCTCGAATGTATAGAATTACCTTCAAGGGTGACAAAATAAGCGTAAGTTAGCTGAAAGAAGAAGATTTTCGATAAATTTTTAATAGTGAACCTTCAACCTAAAAAAGCGTCATGAATGAAGGGTCTGAATGTGAAAAGATTTCAACCCGATTTCGTGTTTCATTTTATCAGTTATTTTGACGATTCGAGTAATAAAGGAGCTGGCGAATTTTCGACGCAATTTGTTCTTCATTATCTTTCGTTATCTACTATTCTAGTAGCGGTAACATAATAAATGGAAGTAGAGAATAGCTATAAAAACATGGTAAACTAATGATTAGAAATGCAGTATGGTAAAGGGTGAGCTTAATGACAATTCGTTATCCAAACGGGAAATTGTATACCCCCAATGCTTCTGTACAGAAAACAGAAAAAAAAGTAGAAACAAAGATTTGTCTTTTAGTAATCGTGGAAAGACGCTAGAAGATGAAATTAATGAAGCAAACGACTATTATATAAAAAGGCGACTTGCTATCATTCATAAGAAACCTGTTCCTGTGCAAATCGTCAAAGTAGAGTATCCTTCGAGAAGTGCTGCTGTTATTCGAGAAGCATACTTTCGAACACCTTCCACAACCGACTACAATGGTGTTTGGAATGGGCATTATATTGATTTTGATGCAAAGGAAACTGCTTCCAAAACGAGTTTCCCCTTAAAAAATATTCATGAGCATCAAATGACCCATATGCAGCAAGTGACGGAACAAAATGGTGTGGCTTTTATAATCGTTCGCTTTTCTGCTTTTGAACGTTATTTTATTGTGCCATATGAAGTTTTACAAAAGGCCTGGCAAGCAATGGAGAATGGCAGTCGGAAATCGATACCCTTTTCAATGATTGAAGAAGAGGCATATGAAATTCCAACGACTTATTATCCACGTATCGATTATTTGCCCATCATCCAACGATTGATCGATGCGAAATGCTGCGGGTTTGAAAGTGAGGAGAAATAAGAATGACTGAACGTCGTCGAACACGTGGAGAGCATCAAAAAGCTCTCGCTGAAAAAAATAAAAAGAAAAAGAATAAACCAACTTCATCCGCTAAGACATGGTTTAAACGTATTTTCTTAGCGATCTTAGCTATCGGTGTGGCAGGCTTCATAGGAGGAGCTGGGTTATTTGCCTACTATGCTAGCACAGCACCAGAGCTTGATGAGGAATTATTAAAGGACCCTGTTTCTTCAGAGTTCTACGATAAAAACGGTGAACTATTCGCAACAATCGGTGCAGAAAACCGTAAATATATAAAATATGAAGATATACCAGAAGATATGGTTAACGCTATTCTAGCAACGGAAGATGTACGCTTTTTCGAGCATCACGGGATGGATTTTTATCGTTTAGGTGGTGCTATTCTTGCCAACTTCCGTGATGGCTTCGGTGCTCAAGGTGCATCTACCCTAACACAGCAAGTTGTGAAAAACTCTTTTTTACAAAATGAGAAAAAATTAAAGCGTAAAGCACAGGAAGCATGGCTAGCCTTTCAGTTAGAGCGTAAATATTCAAAAGAAGAAATTTTTGAAATGTACTTCAATAAAATGCTCATGTCAGGTCGTATTTATGGCTTCGGAACAGCAGCACAATATTTCTATGGGAAAGAATTAAAAGATTTAACATTAGATGAAGAAGCCTTATTAGCAGGGTTAGTACAACGACCTAATGCTTATAATCCATTAAAAAATCCTGAGCTTGCAAAAAAACGTCGTAACACAGTTTTAGGATTAATGTATCAACATGGAAAAATAACTAAAGCTGAAATGGAAGAAGCAAAGAAAGTGGAAGTTCAAGCAGGTCTTGCTGATGATGCAACACGTCAATCATTTGCTGGTTCCAAATATGATGCCTTCCTAGATGTCGTGATTAATGAATTGGAAGAAAACGGCGATGGAACGGCGATGGCAGAAGGGATTAAAGTTTACACAACACTTGATCCAGATGCCCAAAAGGTTGTAGAAAATGTCATGAACGATGACAGTAATTTCCCTACTGAAGAAATTCAGTCTGGTGTTGCGGTTATCGATACAAAAACGGGTGCGATTCAAGCCGTTGGTGGTGGTCGCCATTACGGAGCTGAACGTGGCTGGAACTACGCAGACGACCTGAAAAAAAATCAACCAGGTTCTACAATGAAACCATTAGTTGACTATGGTCCAGCTATCGAATATTTAAATTGGTCTACAGGTCAAACACTTGTCGATGAGCCAATGAATTACACAGGTACAAAACAAACGATCACAAACTGGGATGGCCGATATATGGGTGCCATGACTGCTCGTAAAGCTTTATATGCTTCACGAAACGTTCCTGCTGTCAAAGCATTACAAGAGGTTGGCACTGAAAAGGCCAAGGAATTTGTAGGAAATTTAGGCATTAAAACAGATGATCTTTATGAATCGGATGCAATTGGTGGAGGAGCTATTACAATCTCCCCTATCCAAATGGCAGCTTCTTATGCAGCTTTCGGTAATAACGGGGTCTACACGGATCCACATGCGATTTCAAAAATTGTCTATCGTGATGGCAAAACATCTAAAAACTACACACCTGAATCTAAAGTTGCTATGAGCGATTATACTGCTTATATGGTAACGGATATGCTGCGTGATGTAGTGGGCAATAAACCAGATGCATCTGGTACTGCTGCCAATGTACCTGGCTTAGATATTGCAGGTAAAACAGGTACAACAAACTACTCTGCAGAAGATTTCAATAAATATAATTTACCGAATACAAGTGTGCCTGATTCATGGTTTGCTGGTTATACAACAAACTATTCCATTGCGATATGGAGTGGGTATGAAAAACATTTTGATCCAATTACAACATGGGAAGAACGTCGATTACCACAAAATTTATTTAAGTCGATAATGCAAGAAATTTCAGCTAATGTTGAAACAGCAAGCTTTAAAAAACCTAATTCGGTTGTAGAAGCAACGATTGAAGTAGGCTCTAAACCACTAAAATTAGCAAGTGATTACACTCCTAGTGAATTGCGTCAAACAGAGCTATTTGTACGTGGAACTGAACCAAAAGAGGTGTCGACTGTCTATGAAGCACCAGAATTATCAACACCTTATAATGTTTCGGCAAGCTTAGATTTAGAAGCACAGTCCATTAATATTTCTTGGGAACATGATGCTATCGTAGATCCAGAAACGGACGAACCATTACCAACTTCATTTGAAGTCACTGCTACACGTGATGACGGTCAAACGTTTGCTCTAGGCACAACTGAGAGCAAAGGGTTAACCGTTGGCAATACGCTAGAGGATGGAAATTACACAATCTCTGTCGTAGCCATTATGGACGGCACACGTAGTGAACCTGGTACAACTACTTTCCAAATCACAAGCACGTCTGAAGAAGATTTAGAAACGGAAGAACCAGATGAGCCAGAAATTGATTTACCAATAGATCCTGGGCAAGAAGACAATGGTAATAACAATGGCAATGGTGAAAATGGCAATAATGGTAATGGCAATAACCATAATAATAATGGTAATGGGCAAGGTAATAATGGCAACGGAGGAGACCCTGGCAATAATAATGATGGCAATCTACAGCCGACGACTCCAACCGAACCTACCAACCCAACTGAAGAAGATCAAAGCACAGAATAAACGAAAAAACCGAGAAGCACATGATGCTGCTTCTCGGTTTTTTATATGAGCGGATATAGAGGCTATCTGTCAGATTTAACGCGCTATCCTTCACTTTTTTCGCTCTATCCTTCACTTCATGTCTTTTATCCACTTCCTGCACTTATCAATAACCCTAGCTTTTACTAGCTTGAATTCGCAAGCGTGCTGTCCGCTTTTTTGTCTCCTTAAATAACTCATCTAGCTGACGATAACATGCATATTGACCAGGCTTCGCTTTGATAAAGGCTAGTCGTTCAACGCCATTAATCGGTAACACTTCATCCCCTGCAGCATGTACAAGTTGTTCAAACAACTCAATTGCTTCCTCCATTAACTGCTTAGCCATGCCGCTTCTTGTATCATGAGCTGTATGGATCGTCGTTTGCAGAGTTGTCCACTTGGTAAACCATGCATCTACTTTATCTTTTGCGATAGCCTCACTATTCATGCTTCCTTCACCAAGCCCTTCTTCAAACGTTTTTGCCCTTCCCGACAATCACTGAGTAAAGGACAGGTATGGCATCCTGGATTTTGAGCCTTACAATGGTAACGCCCAAAGAAAATTAACTGGTGATGTGTTTTGGACCATTTATCCATTGGCGTTTTTTTCATAATCGTTTCTTCTACTTCTAGTACTGAATCTTTCCATCGACATAGGCCAAGACGTTTGGACACACGCTCGACATGGGTATCCACTGCAAGTGCTGGAATATCAAAGGCCACTGAAAGCACCACATTGGCGGTTTTTCGTCCTACACCAGGCAATGTTACCAGTGCTTCTCGTGTTGCAGGTATTTCACCACCATACTCATCCAACAAACGTTGGCATAAAGCCTGAATATTCTTCGCCTTATTGCGATAGAGACCAATAGAGCGAATATCCTGCTGCAATTCCTCTAACGATACAGCTAAGTAATCTTCTGGCGTTTTATATTTTTGAAATAATGTTTTTGTCACCTTATTGACTAGTACATCTGTACATTGGGCAGATAATAATGTCGCAATAGTCAGCTCAAAGGCATTGTCATGTACAAGCTCACAATGTGCATCGGGAAACATTCGATCCATTTCATCTAGACAATGCTCCCACTGTTTTTTCGTTAACAAACCGGATGCCCCCTATTCTCTTTCTTCTAACCAATTGTAAAATGGTACTTTATTGGTCGATTGTGTTGATTCTTGTTGTACTGTTCGAGCTGGTGCTCTGTTAAATGTCTGCTTCTCACGGAACTGCTCACTTTGCTTTTGAGCAGCTTGAGGTGTCGTTATATTTTTCTTTTTCCACTCTAATAAAATGCGATCAATATAACGAATACTCAGCTTCCCAGCAAAAACAGCCTCCTTTAGGGCCTCTTTAATGAGTGCTGGACTATGCTTGTCCTCATCAAGCCAACATCCTATTTTTTCAAGCTCTAAAGGAGATAAAAGGCGTCCCATTTCCTCTTCAAATAGACGAAAAATCTCTCCTTCTTCCTGACGAAGTGTCGCTGCAGACGTTTGCTGCTCTTTCATATCGATTATCTGCACAATTCGCTCCCAAAGTGGATATACAGAATATTTTTCATATAATCGACCACTCGTATCCACATCTCTCGTAATTTCGAGGAAGCCTTTTTGCATTAATCGTTGTAAATGCTTCGTAATATCATTGTCAGGCATCGTGAGACGATTCTTTAGATCATTAGGTGTTGGGAAATCATTCCCTTCCATATGAAAGGCTAGTAAGTGCATGACAAGGAGCGCCTCCTCATCCTCCATATTTAACTCCTTATAAAACTGAAAAAAAAGCTGAGGAATTGGAATCATTCTCTGCTCAGTCCATGTACGGAGTCGATGATTATTTACGTTCATGTTTCTCCAGACTCCTTCTTTAAGTAAGTAGAAAAGCCGCGTAGATAGTTCACTACGCGACTTTTAAATTGATTAGCTTATGGATATAAGCGGTTCAGTAAACGTGGGAATGGAATTGTTTCACGAATATGCTCTGTGCCAGAAATCCATGCTACAGTTCGCTCTAATCCAAGTCCAAAGCCTGAATGCGGAACAGAACCTTGTTTACGAAGTTCTAAATACCATGCATAGGCATCTAATGATAGGTTATGTTCCTCTAGGCGAGATTTTAATAAATCATAGTCATGGATACGCTCAGAACCACCAATAATTTCACCGTAACCCTCTGGTGCAATTAAATCAGCACATAATACAACATCATCACGGTCTGGGTGTGGTTGCATATAGAATGGTTTAATACCTACAGGGTAACACGTAATAAATACTGGTTTGTCAAACGAATTGGCAATTGCTGTTTCGTGTGGCGCACCAAAATCATCGCCCCACTCAATATCGTCAAAGCCTTGTTCGTGTAGAAGCTTAATAGCATCATCATAAGAAATACGAGGGAATGGCGCTTGGATGTTTTCAAGCTTCGATGTATCACGGCCTAATCGCTCTAAATCTAATTTGCAGTTTGCCAGAACAGACTGTACGATATGCGCTACATATTGCTCTTGTACTTCTAAATTCTCTTCAAATTCCACGAATGCCATCTCCGGCTCGATCATCCAGAACTCGATTAAATGACGACGTGTTTTAGATTTTTCAGCACGGAATGTTGGACCGAATGAGAATACTTTCCCTAATGCCATTGCAGCCGCTTCCATGTAAAGTTGACCAGATTGAGATAGATACGCATCTTCATCAAAATATTTAGTATGGAATAGCTCTGAAGTACCTTCAGGCGAAGATCCTGTTAAAATTGGTGGATCCATTTTTGTAAAACCATTGTTGTTGAAAAATTCGTATGTTGCACGAATAATTTCGTTACGAATTTTCATTATGGCATGCTGTTTACGAGAACGTAGCCATAAATGACGGTTATCCATTAAAAATTCAGGGCCATGTTCTTTTGGTGTAATTGGGAAATCTGTTGCTGCATGTAGTACTTCAATTCCTGTTACAGCAAGTTCACAGCCAAAGCTTGAACGTTCGTCTGCTTTAACCTCACCAATAACATACATAGAAGTTTCTTGCGTCATCCCTTTTGCCGTTGCAAAAATTTCTTCGCCTACTTCTTCTTTCACTACAACGCCCTGCACGAAGCCAGAGCCATCACGTAGTTGTAAGAAAGCGATTTTTCCGCTTGAACGTTTGTTAGCTAACCAAGCGCCAATTTTGACTGTTTCACCGATATGCTGAGGCATATCTTTAATCATAATTTTTTTCATAGAAATCCTCCAAAGTCGACTAGAAGGATTAGTCTTGCCATTTTGATTTAACAAATGAATCAATACGGCGGACTGCCTCTTCTAATAAGTCTAAAGATGTAGCATAAGATAATCGCATTGTAGTTGGCGCGCCGAAGCCAGAGCCTGGAATCACTGCTACGTTTGCTTCTGTTAAAATATCCGCAGCAAATGCATCTACTGAATCATAGCCAGTATGAGCCATAGCTTCTGCTACGTCTGGTAATAAGTAGAATGCACCCTGTGGTTTTAATACATGGAAGCCAGGAATTGCACTTAACTGTGGATAAATTTTCTCAAGACGAGATTCAAATGCTTGTCGCATTTCTTCTACTGCGTCCTGTGGTCCATTATACGCCTCCACAGTTGCATATTGTGCAGTTGTTGTCGCATTAGATGTTGAGTGTGATGCAAGGTCAGTCATTGCTTTAATAATGTCTGCGTCACCTGCAGCATACCCAATACGCCAGCCTGTCATAGAGTGAGATTTTGCCACACCGTTTACAACGATTGTACGTGCTTTCACTGCATCAGAAAGTTGTGCAATTGAAAAATGCTCAATACCATTGTATACAAGCTTCTCATAAATTTCATCTGACACGATTAAAATATCTTTTTCTTCTGCAACAGCAGCAAGTTCTGCTAGCTCTTCACGAGAATAAATCATGCCTGATGGGTTGCTAGGTGAATTGATAATAACTGCTTTCGTTTTATCAGTCACAGCCGCTCTCAGTTGATCCGCTGTAATTTTATAGCTTTGTTCACGTGTACCTTCAACATATACAGGTACACCGCCAGCTAATTTCACTTGTTCTGGATAAGACACCCAATAAGGTATTGGAATAATAACCTCATCGCCCTCGTTTAAAATCACTTGGAATAGCGTATATAAAATATGCTTTGCCCCTACACCAACAATTACTTCGTTTGGTTGATAGGCAAGGTTATTGTCGCGTTGAAGCTTATCAATAATCGCTTTTTTCAGAACTGGTAGTCCGCCAGCAGGTGTATATTTTGTATACCCTTTTTCCATTGAATCAATGGCTGCATTTAAAATGTTTTGAGGTGTATTAAAGTCTGGTTCACCAGCCCCAAGACCAATAACATCAATACCTTGCTCTTTCAATGCTTTTGCTTTTGCAGTAATAGCTAATGTTGAAGATGGTGTTAAAGTTTTTACACGTGTTGCTAATAAATTTTTCATCCGGGATCTACTCCTCTTATAAATTCGTAATGCGCTTCCACCAGTCGCCATCCTTAAACAAAATATAGACATAGTTGAGCTGATCATGGTCGTTTAGATATGTAATTTCCCAAACAGCGCCAGGCTCCTCATAGCCTAATTTCATGTGGAGGACTTTTTGGACATTTCCTTCATTTTTAAAAACCGATAATGCTTGCTTTTCCGTAATACCATCTTCTAATAACACTTCCTGAATGGAATCCTCGTCCAGATTCGTCGGAACAAAGACAGCTTTTTTATCACCGTATTCGTCTACCCCGAACACAGTAACATACGAATGTTTGCCATTATATGTGTAGGACTCCGATACAATTGCGAGGGCTTTGGCATCAAGTGCCAACTGTTCAGCCTGCTCTTCAATTGAACGGAATGGAGCCTCGGCTTTCCAGAGTACTAAAATGCTAATGACAAGTGACAACGAAACAATAAAAACAGAAATGAAAATCAACCAGTTTTTCATCTATTCACCCTATGTTTCACATCAAGCATATTTCGCATAACACATAGCCGATGTTTGCGTGTGTCTATAATTGCGTAACTAATCATTTTGCTTTCCATTTTGTCAACCTGCTTTCTTTCCGCATACCACAACATTATACAACAAATTTGTGCTGTCGTGTTTCTTAATTTCATATATTGTACGTTGCTAGAACAACGTTTTCAAATGATTGGCGCAGTAAATTTCATTCTACATTTTTTCAGGCTTGTTTAAAGAGCTCCTCTTTAAAAATTTGTGCCATTTGCAAAGTTCCGAACATCTCCTATTAGAGAGCATCTTTTTTCTCTTCTGTTTCACTTTTGGTGCAAAAGCAACTACTACAACAACATAAAAATTCCTATTCAACAATGAATAGGAATGAGTATGCCTATGATAGCTCGTAAAGAACACAGCTGGCACGGCCATTAGCTTTCGCCTGGTATAAACAGCTATCTGCCTGTTCAAAAAGCTCCTTGTAATGATAATTTTTCTGATCGTTGATACAAGCACCCATACTTACCTTTACAGGGTAGCTTTCTTGTTCTTGCTCCAGCTTCAATGTAAGTAAAAAAGCATGTGTATTTTTGACAAGTGATTTAATATAATCCTTTTGTTGATGTCTCATACAAATGATAAATTCATCTCCACCGTAACGAATTATTTTCACATCTTCGTCCTGTAAAAACTCCTCTAAACCATTTGCTAATAGCTGTAAAATCATATCGCCAAACAAATGACCATGCATGTCATTGAATAGTTTAAAATAATCAATATCTAGCACAGTAATGCACACATAGCATTGCGTAAGTTTGGCTGTATTTAACCACTCCTGTAGTTCAAAATCTAAAAAATGACGATTTAATACGCCTGTTAAAGGATCATAGTGGGCTTTTTTCTCCAGCTTTTCCTTCTGCCGCTTAAATTCCAAATTCATTACTTGTTGTAGTAAATTAGCAACACTCATTTTCTCTGTGAGATCAATGTATTCACGCTGTAATTCAAAGATTTCATCTCGCCAATCCAATTGATACAATACGTTTAATAATAATCGCATTACTTTTTTTGTATTCGGCTTATCTCCATAGGATTTGGCAAGTTCTATAGCCTGTTTGTAATAGGATACTGCTTCATCAAGCTTTTGTTGCTTTTCATATAAAAAACCATAGCCAAACAAAGCCGCTACTTTTTCACGCTTATGGTGATCAATAATGTCAGACGTTAATGAATCGTCAAGCAATGCCTTCCCCGTTTTAAAATCCCCTTCTAAAATATAAACATCTGCTAAATTGTTATTAATCCGTATATCGTGCAATTTTGCTAAATCAGGCATTGATTCCGTTAACGACCTATTATACTCCCTCGCCAATAGCCCTGCTTGAAGTGCCTCTGTCGTACAGCCCTTCTCTACCTCTAAATAGCATAAATTATTATGACAACGAACAAGCATAATGGGGTCCTGTAACTCCAGTGCGTAGACAATGGCTTTTTTCGTCATCTCCACTGTTTTTTCACGAATGTCAACCAAATCATAGATTAATGACATCACTAAATGGTAATGCATTAAATCTTTACTAGAACCATATTTTTGACAAATGGCCTCGTAATCATGTATAAGGCTAACCATGCTTAAGGTATCGCCTAATGAATGATGAACTAATATTTTTTGAAAGTATAAATCCAATATATACGTATAATTATTGTTCTCTAAAGCTATTAAAAGACCTTGATCTGCTAGTTTTAATGCCTCTGTTAAGTACCCCTTTGCGCGCATTTCCATGATCGTTTTATTTAATTCTTCTAATGTTAATTCCACCGTCTCACCACTTCTCCAAACCCCTATATCATCCAATTTCACTTCTACTTTCTCAATTATAAGGCATATTTATTTGCTTGGTATGTTTTTCAGCAACATACCAACTATTACCTGCGTTTCAAAAATCTCTAGGCATAACAATATATAATCTTATATCGGTTCACCTTCCACCTAAATAATAAGAAAATGCACCGCAGCTAAAATTTTTATGTTTTTACACATTTTTCTCCATTATTGTCCTCGTTACCTATTGTTTTCACCCATATGATGAGATAATGAGCAAATTTAAAGTATTGAAAAGGGACGTGATGTTGTGAGTATGCAAATAAACCCCTCTGATCCAGCAACTATTCCAAAATTTGTAGATGAACTTCCAAAACCTGTCGTAGCTAAACCTAAATATTGTCGAGGGCAACAAAAAAATGATTATTATGAATTGGTCATGATGGAAGGCGAGCACCGTTTCCATAAGCATTTTCCAAAATCTTTAATTTGGGGTTACAATGGGCTTTATCCGGGGCCGACCATTGAAGCTACAAAAGATAAAACCATCTATGTGAAATATAAAAACCAGCTACCCTTACAGCACTTTCTGCCAATAGACTTTACGCTCCACGCTGCCAACGATTCACAAGAGGTAAGAACCGTCACTCACCTACATGGAGCCAATGTGGATTGGGAAAGTGATGGTCATCCAGAGGCGTGGTACACAAGAGACTACCGCCATACTGGACCAAAATTTACTAAAGAAATACATGAATATACTAATCACCAGCCAGGTACTACTATGTGGTACCATGACCATGCAATGGCTTTAACACGTCTAAATGTATATGCAGGCTTAGCAGGCTTTTATTTATTAAGAGATGCACTTGAGGAACGTTCTAATTTACCTTGCGGAGACTATGAATATCCGATTTTAATTCAAGATAAATCATTTAATGAGGATGGCTCCTTGTTTTATCCAGATGAACCACCATTCCCTGTTCCTGTCCATCCCTCCATCACCCCTGGCTTTGTTGGCAATACAATCGTTGTCAACGGAAAACTATGGCCCTATTTAGAAGTGGAGCCCCGTAAATATAGATTTCGCTTTCTCAATGGCTCCAATCGTAGGGGCTATGTCATCGGACTTTCAAATGATCAGCCAATGGTTCAAATTGGTACAGACGGCGGATTTTTAAACGCACCCAAGACCATTCAATATGTTGAGCTTCTACCCGCTGAGCGTACAGATATCATTATCGATTTTTCAAGCTGCGAGGGACAGGAAATCACCTTAATGAATGTTGATACCGATTTCAGTGATGAACACACAAATGTCATTATGCTATTTAGAGTAACACTTCCTTTAAAATGTGAGGATACAAGTGAAATTCCAGAAAGACTTGCTGTTTCCATGGATCTTCATCCACACCATGCACATATTGAAAGACAATTGCCACTGACAGCTACAACCGATGAATATGGCCGACCAATGTTATTATTAAATGATCGTATGTACCATGATCCAGCAACAGAAAAACCATCTTTGGATAGTGTGGAAATATGGAACTTTATTAATGCTACACCTTTCATACATCCTATTCACTTACACCTTATCCAATTTAAAATTTTGGAACGAAGACCTTTTGACCTTGAACGCTATCAAAATGAAGGCATCGTAGAATTCACAGGGCCTCCTGAAGAACCACGAGACTATGAGCAAGGTTGGAAGGATACCGTGAAAGCAGATGCTGGTAAGGTCACTAAAATTATTATGCACTGGAAAGATCATATCGGTCATTATATGTGGCATTGTCACTTCCTTGAGCATGAGGACCACGATATGATGCGTCCTATTCTTGTCATGAAGGATGTCCACGCAGTCCAACAACCACATGCAGCAGTTGAACACGCTACCCAACATCAAGAAAAGACTGCTACAGCAAATACAACTAGTACGACAAATGCTACTAACACCACGACAAGTACTACCCATCATAACGAGTCTCCCGCACCATTATTAAATACTACAGAAGCTCGCTTACATGAGGAAAAGAGCGAAGATCCTATAATTGAAGAGGAATCTATTACTGTTCATGTAGGAAATAATGCACAGCAGCGACCTCCATTGCTCATGCCATCATTTTCAGCTCAGTCTAATAGCAATAGGCTACAGCGTCGTAGAACAAGAAGATTTTAATTAACAGGTTCCTTCCAAGGAAAACCACCAAATAATTAAATAGACTAAACTAATAAGAGGATATTATGTTCAATATAAGAGCGTATATTCTCTTTTTTATCCATATTAGATTTGTTATTTAGATATTGAAAATATAGTTTAATATGTATATAATGAACCTTTTTTGGCGGCAATGTATGTAGCCTACAGTTAGTGAAGGCTTTAGACCAAGTAATATTTAATAACTTTGGAGGTGAAGTGCTATTAAGGTCCAAGAGGTTATCTTTGAGAACAACAATAAGAGGTACATATTGCTTAATCAAAAGGGATTTCCAGTAATCCCAGCTATGAAATATTTAAAGTATTTAGACAAAACAGGAAAAACCCCTAATACTTATAGTTTGACAAATTGTAATTATTAATAAATATAATCTTGATACTTAATATGGCGGAAGGAGAGGAAAATGAAAAAAAATAATTATCTTTAATCTATTATTTTGTATAGTAGTTATTTTTGTTAATTACAATTATTTTAATTCTAAATCTTGAAACGCTATCGTATACAACTATGTGGAAAACTATATTGAAACTAACTATGGCATTGGTAGAGAAAATTTAAAATCTGAAGAAATCAATTACCTAAGAGGAATGGGGTTGTTTGAAATAGAAGTTAAAGATATAGAAACTAAAAATTATTACTTTTTTGAAGTGGATATTAGAGATGACTATTCATTATTTTATATAAAAGATCTTACTGAGCTTCATCGTAAAAATCATCCTAAAAATCAAGCTGATTAAAGAAAGTTTATTTCAACAGGTATCAGCAATATTTTGAGATAGATTCTTGAGAGAGTGCTTTTTTATTATGTTTAAAATTAACTGAATCAATTTCATAAATCATCTTTGTCAAAATTTTAGAAGGCTACTAAATCGATACCTGCATTTTAAGAGAGGAAAAGGAATTGGTATTGTTGAAGATTAGATCACAGAAAATGCTCAAACTTTTTTATAAAAATTAAACAATACTTCACAGAGGAAGCATCCGTTTTCATCAATCTTTTTTCAAAAGGGATTCTTCTTATTAGGGTTTTCGAGGTATTTTTGCTCAAACTTTATTTCAAAGCAACGAATTTGTGGCTTTGAAATAAAGTTGAGATGTTTATAAAAAAGACGGTAAACAAAGAAAAGTCCCCAAACGATAGTTTAGGGGCTTGTTATCAATTTATAAGTCAGGGCAAATGCTATAGTTACCTATAAAAATATGCTTGTGAACGAAGAGTGGATTTAACATGTAGCAATTATACCATTAGTTGCGTTTAATATAAAAAAAGCGAACACTAATTCCCTTGTACTTTTATAAGGGAATTAGTGTTTTTTAATTTGTTACGAAACTTTCTGCAATCTCTGGAAAATCAATAAATGGGTTCCGATTGCCTTGAAGTTCATGGATAGCTAAGTTGCGATGCTTTTCATAGATAGATACTGGGAAAGATTGATGCCATTTTAACAATAAAGAGACATTCTCTAGTTCTTTTTTTATAGTGTTTGGGTACCGAATTAGGAAATAGAGTGTTGCTCTAGCAACGATTCCTTTCCCGTATTCTGGTTCGAATTTACTTTCTTCAGCTTTGCCGCAGCCATCTTTGATTCCTAAAATTAATCCTTCAGGGATATAATCGTGGAAATCGTAGTAAGGGTAGTTGCTGCGACTGCTATTGCAGGTCGGTTCGCAGGCGAATAGATGATGCAAGTCTCCTCTCATCGGTTCTTTTTTATCGAACCATGATTGAGGCACTACATGTTCACAGTTTAATAAATCATCCGAAAAGATGCTGATTAACCCTTTTGCCTGCATTTCATGGAGCCGAACGTCCTCATCTATGACAGAAAGTGGATCCATTCTATTTCCAGAATAAAGGCTTTTTAATGAACCGTTTTCCTGCAAATCAACCCAAGGGTACACATAACGGTGCGGGCTGTAGTTTAACTGATCTGTATGTGTTTTTTCAAGCAATATATGAAGGCTGTCTAAAAGATTAGCATCCGTGAATGAAATGCTCTGATAGTATTGATTTCTGACTTCCTTATCTTTCTTTTCATCATAATAGGGTCGATTTTCCTTATAGTTTAAAAAGTCTGACTTGGCCGTTTCCCATTCACTGTATAACAAATCTAGTTTTTCCATTATATTTTCAACGCCTGTGCAGATAATTTTTGGTTGAACACATCCGATAAGTATTCCTCTGTTGTTAAGTACAGCAATCCGTTGCCTTCGAGTTTTGGCGAGTTTCCTAAAGGAATCGTTCTCTTTATTAATTGTGCATACAGCTCAGCCTCGGTCAGATTTCGCTCAAAGTTTCTGTTGGCACTCTCTTTTATGAGTGCAAGTGCACCGGATATATGCGGTGTTGCCATCGAAGTTCCGCTTAGTTTTGCATAAGTTCCGTTTAAATACGTTGAAAGGATTTCTTCACCAGGGGCTACTATGTCGATTTCATTATTCGAATTTGAAAATTCAGAAGAACTGCGTTGCAGGTTAATGGATCCGACGCTGATGACTTCATTGTAGCAGGCAGGATAGGCCAATTCATTTGAAGAACTCTGTCCATCTCCCTCATTACCAGCAGCACAAACTACTAGAATTTGATTAGTGATTGCATTTTGAATAGCTTGGTGTAACTCAGGTACATCGACAGAACCTCCGAGGCTCATGGAGATGATATCCACCCTTTGTTCAACTGCATAGTTAATACCATTTATGATCCAGTCGTATTGCCCTGATCCACTTTTATCAAGCACTTTTAATATCAATAAACTTGCTTCAGGTGCAACACCAACTACTCCTGTGCCGTTACTGATTGCAGCAATTGTGCCAGCCACATGGGTTCCATGGCCATTATAATCGGTGTATACATCAGGTTGTCCATCATCATCACGAGTGAAATTCCGTCCGCCGATAATACGCCCACCCAAATCAGGATGGGTGACGTCGCAGCCTGTGTCCAATATCGCAACAGTAATTCCCTTCCCTTTAGAATGCTCCCAAATTTTTGGTGCTGCAATAAGTTCAATACCTTTTGGCACCATTTCGACCACTTCGACCACTTCATTCACTTGATACGGAATTAAATGTAACTTTTGCTCCATTTGTATCCCTCCTGAAAGAATTAAGTTTCAAGTGTATTCTTGGTATTTAATAATAGTTTAACAATTCTGAATTTATATAAACAGTTACAATAGATGGATTTTTATCTAACTATCGGAAATTTTTACAGTGAAAATAGTATTGGTATCTATTAGTCAATCACACATGATAACATCTTAAAGATTGTGAATGTTTGTACTTAAATTAAACTGCGTTAGTATTACAAAACAGGTGCTTATGATGTTCCATAATCATGCGCGATTGTTGAGCAAGAAGAAAATGGTGATACATATTATATATGACTAATATGTATCACCATTTATATTTTACGACTTTTACAATTTAGGTCTTGATAAAACTAATGGTGGTTTTTTTCATCGTTTAGCCTCTAATCGCCATAATCTATTGGTCAGGAACGCTAACAATAGGACAACCACACATATCATGAGGATTGGTATATAAATATGGCTACGAAAGTCCTCAAATAAAAAGCCATATCCAATTTGCCCAAGAGGAGCCATACATTGTGATACTGCCATCATAATGGCCATAACCTTCCCCATTTTTTCATTTGGCGTTTCCTTTTGGACAAGTGTCATGACGTAGATGGAAATCACCGTCATGATCATCGCGATCACAACAGCACACCCTATAAATAGAATGTATGAAGGATAAAGACCCATTTGTAGCGACGGAGGCAAGACAGCAATAGCCATAGGGATTACGAATAAAGCTGTCACAAACACCCAAATGTATAGGCTGTGTATGCGAAGCTTTGTGGCAAAATAGCCCATTGCTAATGCGCCTAAAATGGTTGCCAAATCTATGCTGCCCATTCCAATTCCATACAATGTATGACCAGTTTCCATTGTGACACGAAGAATTATTGGCACACCCACAATGAATAGAGGTGTAAAAAATAAATTCAATAAAGCGGCTAGTAATATGCATTTTAAAATAAATCTTTGCCTTATGACATAGCTAAACCCTCCTTTCATATCACTGATCAATGTACGTACTAATTGTCCATGATAATCACGCTGCTCAAATGGTATCGTTATAAACATTTCTAAAATAGCTGTTAAGAAAAATAATAATCCACTCATGATGACAAGAATTTTCAGACCAAGCACCCCATACAAGATGCCCCCTAGTACTGGTGCAGTCACACCAGCTAATGCTTGAACCCCGTTAATGATTCCATTGGCTTGCTCAAGCTTCTGTTCTTCAACCAATAATGGAATACTAGCCATGACAGCAGGTGCGTACATCGCACTAATAAAGGAAAGTAACACAAGGACAAGGCCGATCCCTAACACAGAATAATTATCTGTCAGTAACATACAATAGAAAATTAGAACAATAAAACTACTAATAAAATCATATACAACCATTAAATTGCGTCGGTTAAAACGGTCTGCTATAGCACCACCAAATGGTGTAAATAAAATAGGAAGGCTTGAAATAGCAAAGAGCACAGCGAAAAGATCTGCCCTTCCCGTTAAATCCAAGACAAAAAGTGATAGGGCAAATCTTAGGAGGGCTGAGCCTAAAATAGAAATAATCTGACCAACAACCATCATTAAAAAATCTTGGGAAAAGCCTATTACTTTAACGGATCTGTTCAATTAAAATCACCTCACACCATTTTAGACCGACAGTCGGTCATTTACGACTGTAAAAAAATGTAGGTACAAGATGAAGAAATGAAAAACTTCTTTCACCTGTCCTACATATATAGACTGACTGTCGGTTTATAATAGTATATGTGAACTCTTCAAAAAAAGGAACTTTTTTCTACAATTTTTTTAACAGTCGTTTGTGCTTTAGCCCGTAAAATATTCTTTGAGTTGTTCAATAAAAGCTGTCGTTGCTTGACTGACATAGCGATCTATTCGATAAATAATTGATAGGCTACGGCTTGGGGCACCATTCAAGATACGTATACTACATAGATTAGGATCATTCATTTGTTGTATCAAGGGATAAGGTTGCACTGTCACGCCAATATTTTCTCGAACAAGATTCATAATGGAAGTAACAGAACTTGTTTCAAGAATAGTATGCAGCTGAAAACCATGTGTTTTTACAGCATCTTCTACCACTTCTCTCCCAAGAAAACCTTCTGGATACATAACCATCGGAAGCTCCTTTAATTCGGCAATTGTGATTGCAGTTTGCTTCGCCAATGCGTGCTCTTTTGAAACGACTAACACATATTCCTCCCGACATAAAGGAATCATGACCAAACGATCATCCGCCTCTACATTCGTTCCAATTCCAATGTCCACTTCATTTTCAAGAACTTGCCGCATAATATCAATGGATGCTAGTATCTTCAGTTTTACCTTTGGAAATTTTTCATGAAAATCAATAACAAGCTGTGTAATCCGATAGTCTAAATCTGAAGGCATAATTCCAACACTTATTTGCCCACCTTGCAGCTCCTGTAAATCTTTAATAGCATCTTTGACATTTTGTAATGTATTAAGCATTTCTGTAGCATAGCTAAACAAAAGAGAACCAGCCTCTGTCACAACAATTTTTTTACCTATCCGATCAAACAAAGGCATACCCAGTTCATTTTCTAATATGCGTATTTGCTGGCTTAATGTTGGCTGTGATATACCAAGTTTCTCAGCAGCTTTTGTAAAATGTAGCTCCTCACAGACCCCCATAAAATAATGAAGATGACGTATTTCCACAACGACCACATCCTATCATAGTTTATAACTATTATTGTAATAGTAATAATAGTATTGTTCAATCATTCAAATTAGTTTAGACTTCAATTGGGAAATCTATTTATTTATTTGATATAACGGAGTTGAAAGAGAATGAATATAAAACGTACGATTGTGCCGATTATCGCTATAATTTTAGCTTCTTTTAATTTAAGACCGGTCATCACCTCTGTCTCCCCTTTGTTAGGAACGATCCGCGAATCATTAGACATGAGTGCGGCTACCGCTAGTTTGCTAACATCCTTGGCAGTGCTGTGTATGGGCTTATTTGCCCCTTTTGCTATTAAACTTGCCAATCGTTGGAGCATAGAGCGGACCATTGCCTACTCCCTAATTCTTATTGGACTAGCAACAGCTGCCAGATTTTTTGCTTATTCTAGCTGGGTGATGCTTCTAACTGCCTTTTTATCCGGCATCGGTATTGCAATTGTTAGCCCTTTATTGTCTGGCTATATTAAAGAGCAATTTTCAAATCCTTCTCGTATAGTTGGTATCTACTCGTTAGCATTAGTGGTAGGAGCTGCATTAGGCTCTGGGCTTACGCTTCCATTAAATAATATGTTTCATTCCTGGCAAGTTGCTACTGCCTCTTGGGCTATTCTCGCTCTCATCGCTATATGTTTTTGGTGGAAGCCAATCGAGCATAAGGAGATTGCTACTCCCAACCAAAATACTTTGGATCGAGACATTTATAGGAAGCACATGTTAACCAATCAAAAGGCTTGGCTTTTAACAGGCTTCTTTGGCATAATGGCCATCATGTTTTATACCGTAATGGCTTGGTTACCACCAATTGCCGAAAATATGGGCTACAATAAACGAGATGCTGGTATGATGCTGACACTATTAACAGTCGCGCAAATGCCGGCAACGTTTTTAGTACCTATTTTAAATAACCGCTTTCAGCATAGAGCTGTATGGCTCCTCGGCTGTTCAGCTTTAGAATTAATTGGTCTATTGATGCTATTGTTTAGTTATAATCCTTGGCTAAGCAGTATTTTAATTGGTCTTGGTGCAGGTGGGCTATTTTCATTAGGTCTAACATTACCGATTGATGAAGCCAAAGATATTCAGGAGGCTAGCTTCTTAGCCGCTATGACACAATCAGTTGGCTTTGTATTTGCTGCACTTGGTCCTTTCTTTGTCGGTCTCATACGTGATTTCACAGGCAATTTTACAACTGCCATTATTGGTATGATTATTATGGTCATTGCGATGATGCTCATTCAAATCAAAATTGGCAATCAGAAGAAACCGATTAACCATTCTGTTCACATAAAAAAGACGACTTTCTAGTATAGAAAGGTCGTCTTTTTATTGACTAGATTATAAACTACTTTAATCCTCCAAAAATTGCTAAACAAAGCCCAACTTTAGATGACAGAAGCCGATCTTAAAACAGCTTCTTCTAGGACATCTATCCCTAATAATATATCCTCCAAATCTGTATGCTCATCTGGATGGTGACTTAATCCATCTAGAGATGGAATAAAAATAAGGCCAACTGGTCCGAGTCTCGTCATATTCATGGAATCGTGTCCTGCTCCACTTTGCATATAATGATAGGAGAGTTCCTTTTCGACACAAATAGTTTCGAGCTCTTTCATTAGAGTTGGAGAAAGTAGGACAGGCTCCTCTGAACTAATGACATTGTATTCAATGGAAAGCTGTCTCCTTTCTTGCACGTTTGTAATAGTTGTATACAAATGTTGAAGCACTCGCTCTCTTGATTCTACAGAAGATGATCGAATATCTACTGTCAGCTCTACTTCCCCTGGGACAACGTTCATGGAACCTGCTACAACGTCTAATACTCCTACCGTTGCCACTGTTCCAAACTCTTGCTCTGCTATCGCTGCTTTTTCCAATTCTAATGCCAATTCTGATGCACCTAAAAGGGCATCTTTTCTCATATTCATCGGTGTCGTGCCTGAATGGGACGCTTTCCCATTTAATTTCATCAATAAACGAACTGGTGCGGCAACCCCTGTTACAATACCAATTTTCTTTTCATAGTTAATTAGCAATGGTCCTTGTTCAATATGTAATTCAAAAAATGCATGGAATCCTTCTTCTACTCTTGTTGCTTGATCAATACTACTAAAATCAAGTCCACAATGTGCAAATGCCTGTTCCATGGAAATACCATCTCGATCTACTAAATGACGGTACTTTTCTTTCTCTATCAGACCCGCCATCGCTTTACTTCCAACTGTTGAAACACCGAATCGGGAGGATTCCTCACAAGCAAAGGCGATAATTTCAATCGGATGCTTTGTCACAATAGAACGCTCATTTAATCGCTTGATAATCTCAAGTCCAGCCGTTACGCCAACAACACCATCATATTTACCACCTTGATAAACAGTGTCTAAATGGGACCCTATAACAACAGGCTGTAGTCCTGGTACACTACCTTCTCTTCGAGCAATAAGATTTCCACAATGGTCAATATGAATTTGAAGATTTTCATCTTTACATAAACGAATAAAAGCGTGTAAACAAGCCTGTTCTTCATTCGTATAAGCAACTCTCGTAATCCCTTTCTCTCCTGAATTATATTGATTCATATTATCTAGTAATTGTTGATATCGTTCTTTATAGACCATGTAAACAGCTCCTTTTTATGAATTACGAAGATGAAAATTTGACCCAATAATGCTCGTTGCCCACGCCTTAACGCAATAGCTGCTCAATGCTTTGCTTTTCGTACAAAAAATATTGCTGAATCAAGTTAACAGCATGATTATTTATTTCATTGTACCAAGAATCTTACAACTTTTTGTTTAAAATTAGAAAAGGGATTCTCCTTGACGAGATCCCTCCTCTAATGTATGTCTGCGGAAAGCTTTGAGCAGTCCTAATTTTGTTAGGCTTGAATGCTCAAAGCTAGCTAACGGGTTATTATTTTACTTCTTCTGCCATTTTTTTATTAAAATGCACGAACAGGTTGTCACAGTCTTCTCTAGTCTCGATTTTGTGCATGTTTAGCACGCTTGTATCTTTACCTGAAAAATAGTCGCGTATATGCATATCAGAGAAGCCATTTTTGTGAGCATCTTCTGCTGTATTGCAATAATGTACTTCCTTAATACCTGCCCAAATAATTGCTGAAACACACATTGGACATGGCTCACAAGTAGCATAAATAACACAATCAGATAAGTCCATTGTTCCTAACTTTTTAGAAGCTTCACGAATAGCCACAATTTCTGCATGTGCAGAAAGGTCTGTATCACGATTCATTGTATTCCCTACAACGGCAATGATTTCGTCACCTCGTACAATTGTTGCACCAAAAGGTCCGCCAATATTTTGATCGATACCTTCTTTTGTTTTTTCAACTGCTAATTGAATATAATCCATACCATGAATCCTCCTAGTTAATAATATGAGTACCAGCTTGATTATTAATTGCCTCTTTTAGACTTTCAGGGTTTGTAATAATCACTCGGTGACCACCATTTTCTATGAAGCTTAGGCTCGCTTCAATTTTTGGAAGCATACTTCCTGGTGGGAACTGATTATCTAGAACATGTTGCTTTGTTTCTTCTACTGTAATTTCTTCAAGTGCTTGTTGTTCTGGCTTACCAAAATTAATAAACACACGAGGAACACCAGTTGTAATAATTAAGGAATCTGCATTTACTTGTGCTGCTAATAAGCTTGTCGCAAAGTCTTTATCAATGACTGCATCAACGCCTTCATAGACATTATTTTCTTTTTTAATGACTGGAATGCCACCGCCACCTACAGCAATCACGACATAATCATTATCAATTAATGATTTAATAGCATCCTTTTCTACAATATCAATTGGTTTTGGTGAAGGCACAACACGACGATAGCCCCGACCAGAATCCTCTACCATTTTCCAATCTGGATGTTCAATTAACATTGCATCCGCTTGCTCTTTTGTAAAGAACGAGCCCACCGGCTTTGTAGGGTTGATAAAGTTTGGATCATGTTCATTAATTTCAACTTGTGTAATGACACTTACTACTTTTTTATCAATTTGACGCTTAGATAGTTCGTTAATTAATGCTTGTTGAATTAAATAGCCAATTCCACCTTGTGTATCAGCCACACAGTTTACTAGTGGTACTGCTGGCATACCAGCTACCTCGTTAGCAATTTCACTTCTTTGTAATGTGAAACCAACTTGTGGTCCATTACCGTGTGTGACAACTACTTTATAGCCCTCTTGAATCATATCCGCGATATGTTCGACCGTTTGTGCAACTGCCTCTTGCTGACTTTGAATAGATTCACTTCCGCTATCTTTAACTAGCGAATTACCGCCGATTGCTACAATTACTAATTTACTCACAACTACACCCCTACTTTATTTTCTACACTATTATGAACACTTTGCTGATTGAATTTATATAGCACCGTATATAAAATAAATGACATGATTAGACCGCTGAAGAATGCAAAGTCATTTAGCTTCACTAAGAACGGTACACCCTTAAGAAAGGCACCAGACATTGGTAACAGGAAGCTAATCAAAAGGACGATACACGCGATGATATTATAGCCAGATTTATAGGCTCCGTTTTTTCCCTCTTCTACGTAAAGCATTGATAAATTTAAATGTCTTTTACGCTCGATAAAGAAGCTAGACAACATAATACCCACTATTGGACCAAACATAGAACCTATGAAACTATAAAAGAAGAATAAAGTTTCTGTACTCGATACTAGTTTCCAAGGTAAAATGATTGTTCCAATAACAGCTGTTAAAACACCTGCAGATTTCACTGTAAATACTTTAGGGAATAATGTTGTCATTTGTAATCCAGATGGTAGTAAGTTACCAAAAACTACAAAAGCTGTTGCCCCTACATTTAATGCTAAAATTAACACCACTACAGAGAATGGATTTTGAATTTTATCAATTGCATCGACGATATTAAAAATTGGTTGTCCGAAAGCAATCTCTGTTCCTGCAATTAAGCTAATACAAGTGATAGCAAATAATAGATAAGAACCGATCATACCAATAGATAAACCGTAAATCATCGCTTTTGGTGATTTTGCTCTATGCGTATAGTCTGCAATATTAACCACGGGACCAGCCCAGTTCGAAACCAACGCACTGACACATGCAATAAAGACTAATGGACTTTCCATTGTTGCAGAAGGTTTATATTCTAAAATTGGTCCAATTCCACCAGCAATATTAATTGCCCAAATAGCTGCTCCAATGATGAAGATATAAACAATCGGTGATGAATATTTACCAAAGACAGTTAACATATCCATGCCACCTAAAAATAGCAACACTGTAACTAACCACAAAATGCCATAGGAGATCATTGTTGGAACATCTAAGCCAAAAATATTGAAGTCTCCACCGATAGACATATAATTCGGAATGAATCTTGAAAATAACACATTAAGGGATTGAGCACCTACAACTGTTGTCGTCCCAAAGAATACAACCCCAGCAACCAATCCTCGACATAATGCTGGTATAATAGAACCTTTCACTCCAAATGAATCTCTTAGTAATATAGCGAATGGTATACCATATTTAGAAGCAGAATATCCATTTAATGCGTAACCTGCAGAAACAATCAATGCCGAAAGCATGATGGCTAAGAAAACTTGATTGACAGATAATCCTAAGATGAAAAATCCAGCCACCGTCATATAAGACATAATATTGTGAACTGCGCCCATCCAAACTGTGATGTAGTTAAAAATCCCCCAATCCCTTTCCTGAGGCCCTTTTGGTAATAGATCTTCCGAATAGCCAAGTGCTCTATAGTCTTGATTGGACTGTTCAATTTTTGTATGTTCCATATTAAGCTCCTCCTACTTATAAGGAAGTGGGCTTAAGCCCACTTCTCACTAATTGTGATTAATGCTTTTTCGAAAGCTTCCATTGGAGGATGAGTAATACCAGCACCAATCATGCCAATACCAGCCTCTTTATGTGCGATTGCTGTATTGATGATTGGAAGAATACCAGTTTGAATTACTTTACGAATATCAATACCCGTAGGAATTCCCATGAAGTTTAATAATGGAATGGTAATATTTTGGTTCTCTGTTGTTGTAATTTCTTTCATTTGACGTGAATATCCAATTGCTTCATCTACTGTTCCACCTACTAAAGCAACAATTGCTGGTGCAGTAGCCATTGCAAAGCCACCGATGCCGTATGTTTCCGTAATAGCACTATCTCCAATATCAAGACCTGAATCTTCTGGTTTATACCCAGCAAACATCGGTCCGATTACTTGTTGTGCAGGACCTGTAAACCATGTATTACCTGCCATACCACTAATACGAACACCAAATTCTACACCGTTACGTGCCATCGTAGTGACAACAGTACTGTATTCAATACCGTGTGCAGCATCTAATGCACATTTACAGCAAGCCATCCATGTAGGACCTGAGAAGTAATCACTACTTGCTACAAAGTCAAATACTTCACGTTTTTGTTCTACAGGGTAATCTGTTTCTAAAATAAAAGGTGTTAATGCTTGAATTAATAAAGCCGTGCCTGCATTGTTACGGTTATGACACTCGTCACCCATATGAAGCGCTTGTGCAAGCATTAAACGAAGATCAATACCTTCTTTATTCAGCTTCATCGCATCACGTAAAATTGGACCTAACACATCGCGCATCCAAATTAATCGCTCGACAACGCTGTCATCGTTCGCACCCATACGTAAGATTTTTGCCATTTGCTCACTTAAGTTTGTATAGGCTATATTGCCATAAGCTTTATTTTCTACGATGTGCATAAACATAGAAGCTGAAGTTACACCAGCCATTGATCCAACTGCGTTATGTTCGTGACATGGTGAGAACGTGATTTCACCCGATGCAGCAACCGCTGCAGCTTCCTCTAGATCTTTTGCTAATCCTTCAAATATTAGAGCACCCATTACGGCACCTTTCATTGGTCCGTTCATTTTTTCCCAAGTAATAGGAGGGCCTGCGTGTAAAATTGTTTTCTTCGTCATCCCTGGTACTACATTAATGGCTTGGTCAAAACCAATTAGCACTGGTTGGGAGTTCACAATTTTTTCAACAGCAATACGGTTTGCAGCTTCGATTTTCTCTGCTAGTTCTGCTTTATCAATTTTGTTAAGAGCTGCAATGATTTCTGGCTTACCTCCACCCGGTGGTGACCACTCTAGGTGTGTTGCGCTTGCATTTTGTGCTAAAATATCATCTTTAAAAAGTTCAATACCTACGTTAATAACGTTAATTTTACTTGTGAAAAGTTCATTAATCTTACTCATGATTTTCTCCTTTCAAAACCATTTCTCTTGCAAGTAATCCTGCATTTGTACTACTGCTTGCATGTGTCACACCTGCATCGACTAATTTTTTCACTTGCTCATCTATGTTTGGTGTATCTAAGTCAGTTCCAAGGACATACCCAATGATCTCTAGATGCCTACCTTCTTTTTCAGCTAATTGCTTAGCTTCCATGATGGCAGGAAGCATAACGCCCACTGGATCTTCATGAGAGCCGAAGCCTAATACGAAGTCCATCACGATAACGCCAACAGATGGATCTTTCGCTTCTTGTAGGAAACGCTCAATACGAGAAGATGGATCGATCATTGGATGTGGCTTACCATTTGTAAAGTCATCATCACCGAAGTCAATGAATGTATGCTCTTGACTTACACTGATATCCTTTAATAAGAAGTCCGGATTTTTTTGGATATTACTATAAACATTGTAGAATTTCTCCATAGCTAGATACATAGATTCATCACATAACGTACCGCCACAGAATAAACCACGAATGTATTTTTGTTCTGGTGATAATTTAGCGCGAACCTCTTCAATTAACGGAAGATTAAGTGCACGCTTGTTAATGCTTGCTTCATCAATACCTGCTAGTAATACAGCTTTTAATGCTGCTTCTTTAGACGTTTTTGCAAATTGTCCACCAGCAGCCACAACTGCCTCTTCATTACCACCAATAAAGTAAACAACAACAGGTTTACTGCACTCTTTAATTTGCGCAAGTACCTTTTTCTCAACACTTGCTTCAGGTGGCTTCGATACAAGAACAATTACTTTTGTTGCTTCATCAGCATCAAGAGCTTTGATACCGTCAAGCATCATAATACCGCCTACTTCTTTACTTAAATCGCGTCCACCTGTCCCGATAAGTTGGGTAATCCCACCACCGAAATCATGAATACGCACACTTACCTCTTGGCTACCAGTACCTGAAGCTGCAACAATACCGATGCTGCCTTTTCTTACAGCATTTGCAAAGCAAAGACCTGTATTCCCAATGATTGCTGTTCCACAGTCTGGCCCCATCATTAATAAACCTTTTTCATGTGCTAAAGTTTTTAATTCTACTTCGTCCTCTACGCTCACATTATCGCTGAATAACATAACATGCAGATTATTTTCAAGAGCTTTGCGAGCTTCACGAACAGCAAATGCACCATTTACCGAAATAACGGCAAAGTTTGCATCTGGGATACCTTGTACGGCAGAATCAATCGTTGCATATTTAATATCGCTTTTTGCTTGTGCTGAGTTTTTATTTGTTAACAATTCTTCTACTGCTAAGTAAGCGCTTTCCGTTTGCTCCGCATTAGCAGTTTTTACAATAATCATTAAGTCACCAGCTGTTGCTTCCTCTACTTCTGACGTCATCAAACCAACGTTGCGAATGACTCCTTTGTTCATTTCAGTCCCCATACCAATAATTGCTTGCTCAACGCCTTCAATTTGATTCGCTTTTGTTGATAGTGACATCAATGATACTGAATCAAAATATGTGTTTCGCTTAATTACGACTTTAATACTCATCTTTATCCTCCTAATTTTATATTGGCTTCTAAGCCACTTATAAGCCCTAAGGCGATATCTGTCCCCGATGAGGAGCCAATTGCAAGCACCTTTCTAAGAGCCTGAATTGAATCCGCTTCCGTTCCATATAAAATGGAATAAATGAGTGAACAGATGGATTCCCTTACTTGTCCATTTGCTGCCTTTTTCAATGTTGTATAGCTAATAGCATTGGTCAAAGGCTTCATCATGTTGATGGCGCTTTCACACAGTCGCTTGTAAATATTACAAGGACTATTTTCTAAGTGAATGATGGCAAATAAGCCTACTAAAAAATCATCACCTGATGGTGTTAGCCCAGGTCCCAAGCCTACTAAATCAATTGCATAACTCTGAAAATGATCAAAACGCTGATTCATTAATTCCTCTCGGAGTAAACTTGTACGTTGCTGAAGCAACCTCGATGTTTCAGCCTCAAACTCACTAATTGATGAATTACTACGTTTCATTCCTCCACTTTTGCCATGTAAATCAATAAATTGTTTTACAGTGACTACATTCGTTTTTAAACAGGTTTGATCAGTTGGGAAAATAGGTAGTTGACATTGCCAACGAGTGGCGGTCTGCATTGCTATTTGTACTTTATCTTCTATTAATAGTTGGTCATGTTGAACCGATACTCTGTCATGTTGGTGAATGTGCAGGTTGCCTAAAGTATCGAGATCGATAATCAGTGTATTGGGTGCATTATCCATTGCTTTCGTAGCAAGTGTGAAAATTTCTCCATTAGCCTCGCTTTGAATATTCAATGCATGCGTAAAAACACTATGAACCATTCCCGTAAACCCCGATGCACCTATTTGCTGAAGAAAATAGCCATCACCAGATATTGCGTGTATCATATGTACACCTCTTTATGCCCTAGAAATACTACTATTTTGCCCCTGCTCCTAGTAAAATCTTTTCAATTTCAGTGAATCCTTTTTCTCTCGCCATCGCTAACGGTGTCACCCCATATTGATCCACTAATTGTGTATCTGCACCATGTTCAACTAATAAACGAACAATTTCCTGTTGCTTCTCTCCACCATCATTTAAAAGAATTGCTTCAATTAATGGTGTCCAACCACAAATATTCGTATGGTTGACATTAATATCTGTAGTCGTAACAAGTTCACGTACCACATCTACAAATCCCTTCTCACTTGCAGGGTGAACACCTACACCACCAAAGCGGGTTAAACGTTCTAAATCTGTGTTTGCTTCAAGCATTATTTTCACAAGCTCTAACTTTCCGTTAATACATCCATATAAGAATGGATTTAAACAAATTTGATCTTGAAGGTCGACATCTGCCCCTTCCTGAATTAGAAATTTTACTGTTTCTAATTGATCATTCATAGCAGCAAGTAAAATTGCCGTACGTTTACGCTTATTGCGAGAGTTAATATCTACACCTTGTTGTAAATAACCTTTCAAAGCGTTAATATCCCCTGTTTCAGCCGCAGCTAAAAATTCCGACACCACATTTGTATCTTCCACATTCTTACCTCCATTAATCCGACCTATTGTTCATTTCAACTAAAGGGAAATGAACCGCAGCAATGTTATTTTTTTCACATTACCGTCTTACACGCTTTATTTTATTCTCTTAAGACGTATATATCATTGTTTAGCAAAACCAAAAAGAATGTAGATGATTTAGGCAATGTGTACAATGTTTTGTGATAAGATTATGGCAAAGGAGTGAAATCATTTGCTAACAATCAAAGATATTCTAGAAACAAAGGCACTCGAAGGAATTAAAATTGTTGCCGGAGAACAAGGGATTCATAATAAAATTGCACTTGTGAACATTATTGAAAATCCCGATGCATTTGATTGGCTGACACCGAATGAATTATTATTAACAACTGGTTATATATTTCAAGACGATGAAGCATTACAAAATAAAATTATCCAAGAAATTTCTAAAATAAATTGTGCTGGCCTTGTCATTAAAATGAGGCGCTATTTACAAAAAACGCCTCAAAACATGATTGATATTGCCAACCAATATGGTTTGCCCTTAATAGAATTACCTTATAACTACACCTTGTCCAAGGTCATCTCGATCATCAATGAAAAGGCTTCAGGAGGCTATGATTTATTAAATAGGAAGTCATTGGATATGCATAATACGTTGTTTAAGGTGGCACTTGAAGGTGGAGGCATTGAATCCATCTCTTGCATGTTAGCCGAAACGATTAATAACCCGATTATCTTTTTGGATAGTGACTGGAATTTACTGCATTATACAGATCTCGATTCGAATCCTGTGCCACTTGCCTATGGCATCAACCTCAAGAAGAATCGGCCTACGTTTTCGAAGGATTTCATTGATACAATTCCAAAAGATTTAAACGAAATGCAAAAATCAATTACAAGGATGTATCATTTAGAAGATGTGGCTGTGAAATGTCGAATACTACCCGTGGCAGTTGCAAATTACATTTACGGCTATATTGTAATTTGGCAAACCGTACGTGATTTGACGGAGTTTGATTTCATCGTTTTGGAGCAAGCATCCACGATTGTTGCGTTAGAAAGGATTAAACAGAAGGAAATTGAGGGTGTGCGTTTAAAAATTAAACAGGAATTTTTTGATGATTTATTGACAGGTAAAATCAAATCCAGTGAAACGCTGCAAACACTCTGTGACCTACACGGCTTAAATATCAATTATAAATATTATTGTATCGTCATTTCGATCAGTCATGACAACCTGAGTGAACACCTTGATTTAATTTCAAGAAAATACGAATCTGATAATATAGCAAAAAAATGTGTGACTTTAATTTATGAACACTCTAGTACCATCAATGGAGAAATTACATGTCTTTATCGAAACAATCAAATCATCGTACTAATAGGACAACAGGATACGAAGCAAGACAGGACGATTAATGAAACAAAACAATACGCAGATACTATTCTGCAATTATTAATACAGCATAATAGCCAAACTTCCTTTTTGGTAGGTATTGGCAAAGAATATAAACATATTCGCTTTGTTCATAAAAGCTTTGCAGAAGCTCATGAAGCACTTCGACTAATGCAACGGTTTGAGGAACGTGGAGCTGTAGCCCATTTTGCCGATCACTCAATTTATCATTTTTTAGATTCAAATATGAATGAGGTGCAATTAAAGGACTTTTTCTTAGAAAGCTTAGGAGCTGTCTTTGAGCATGATCTTTTACATGGGACAAGCTACCTCGTTACATTAGAAAACTATTTTATTAATCATATGAATATTAGTGAAACAGCTAAGGAAATGTTTGTTCATCGTAACACATTAATTTATCGTATCGAAAAGATTAAAGAGATTCTAAAAACAGATTTAAAAAGCTATGAGGAACTGCTGCAAATCCAATTAGCCCTTAGAATTTATCGTTTGCTTGGAAAGTCTTTATACCATGATGAATTCGCAGATTAATTGTACAAGGTGATGCCCGATATGTGCATCGCCTTTTTAACTTGAATCAACCTAAACATCACGTATAGCAGACCCTCTCTTTTATATGATATATGATACGCTTCATTTCATATTCAGTTCATAAACGCATGCTATAGTAAAGCCATAGAAACGAAATACGTTGTTTTATACATTGAAGGAGGCTTATTTCTTTGCAAGAGACATCAAAAGACAAGACAAATCAAAAAGATTGGCGACGCTTTATCCAATTAATCAAACGAGCCGAACCCCCAATTTGGTTACTGGTCATCGCTTTAGTAATGAGTTTAGCTACGACGGGTGTAGGCTTTATCGTCCCACTCTTTACAAAACAATTGGTGGATGGTTTTTCATTAGAATCACTTGATTATTGGCAAATTATTGTACTCGGTATTGCCTTTATCGCACAAGCTATTGCTAGCGGATTATCCATCTACTATTTAAATCGTGTTGGTCAGCATGTTGTCGCTAGATTGCGAGACCAGTTATGGCGAAAGCTTTTACATTTACCCATACCCTACTATGATCAACATGATACAGGTGAAACATTAAGCCGTGTTACGAATGACACAGCCGTTGTAAAAGAGCTCATTACAGAACATTTAGCAAACTGTTTATCTGGGGTTATTTCGATTATTGGTTCCATCATCATTCTCTTAATCTTAGATTGGAAAATGACGTTAGTGATGCTAATTGCAGTCCCACTCGCAATGCTGATTTTAATGCTGCTAGGTAAACGGATGTTTGTGATTTCTAAAGGTATGCAAGATGAAACAGCGAAGTTTACAGCGGTGTTAAGTCAAGTTTTGCCTGAAACTCGTTTAGTAAAGGCTTCGAATGCTGAGCAAGTGGAATATGAGCGTGGCAAAAAAGGCATTACAAATCTTTTTACATTCGGCTTAAAAGAAGCGAAAATTCATGCACTGATTTCACCGCTCATTTCATTCGTTCTCATGTCAGTGCTAGTAGCGATCATTGGCTATGGTGGTGTTCGCGTTTCCTCTGGGGAACTGACTGCTGGTGATATGGTGGCATTTATTTTATATTTAATCCAAATCATTATGCCAATGACACAACTAACAATGTTCTTTACTCAGCTACAAAAAGCAATGGGGGCTACAGAACGAATTAGTGCATTACTGGAACATGAAGAGGAACATATTGATGAGGGTTTAACTGTCGAAAAAATCAATCAACCGATCTATGTTAAAAACGTTGATTTCTCTTATGCTGAAGAACCGATTTTATCCAATATTAACTTCACGATTGAACCAGGCAAGGTTACAGCCATAGTGGGGCCAAGTGGTGGCGGAAAAACTACAACCTTCTCGTTGTTAGAGCGATATTATCAGCCAACTAATGGTAGCATCACACTAGGAGATACCCCCATTGAAACTTTCTCTCTCCATTCATGGCGCAGTCAAATTGGCTATGTGGCACAGGAAAGTGCTCTGCTCTCAGGTACGATTCGAGAAAATATTTGCTATGGTATAGAGCGAGACGTCCCAGATGATGAGCTAGAAAGAGTCGCTAAAATGGCCTATGCGGATCAATTTATTAATGAGCTGCCAGATAAGTTTGACACAGAAGTAGGAGAACGAGGCATTAAGCTATCAGGAGGGCAACGTCAGCGTATCTCGATTGCAAGGGCGTTACTACGCAATCCCCAAATATTAATGTTGGATGAAGCAACATCAAGTCTAGATAGTAAGTCAGAAATTTATGTACAAAAAGCTTTAGACAACTTAATGCAAGGTCGCACAACATTAGTAATTGCGCACCGTTTATCTACCGTGGTAGACGCCGATCAAATATTATTTATTGAAAAAGGACATATTACAGGCTGTGGTACACACGAAACGCTCTTTGAAACACATGCTATGTATCGTGAATTTGCCATGCAGCAATTACGTATTAAAGAGAATGAATAAAGGGGTTTGTTGAAATGACAAAACTATTAGTGGTGGATGATGATGCACATATTCGAGAATTAGTAAAAGTATTTCTTCAAAATGAAGGTCTTGAGGTTATAGAGGCTACGGACGGTGTAGATGCACTGTCCAAATTAGCCGCTGAAAAAGTAGATATGGTTGTGATGGATATTATGATGCCAAACATGGATGGCTGGGCATTATGTGAGGAAATACGTTCATTCGATACGGATCTCCCTATCCTTATGCTAACAGCTAAAGGAGAAACCTCCCAAAAGGTCAAGGGCTTTCATTTAGGAACAGATGATTATCTCGTGAAGCCATTTGAACCAGTCGAGCTCATCGTGCGGGTCAAGTCCATTTTAAAAAGATACCGCATTTCCCTCTCACAGGTTGTAGAAGCTGGTAACGTTAAATTGAATCGCAGTACGCATGAAGTGGATTTGGACGGGGAGACTATTCTACTTCGTTTAAAGGAGTTCGAGCTATTATTCACACTAGCAAGCTATGTTGGTAAAACCTTTTCACGTGAACAATTAATCGAAGAAATTTGGGGCTTTGATTATGAGGGTGATGAACGAACAGTCGATGTCCATATTAAAAGAATACGCGAGCGTTTTCCACAGGAAGTTAGCGGCTTTGTCATTCGCACTATTCGTGGCCTTGGTTACCGCTTGGAACTAGCCACATGAGAAAACGAAGATTCTTTTTAAAGTTGATCATGGTCCTTTGCCTGTTTCTCATTGCAAATACTGTATTTGCTTTGCTTGCCTATCATGCAACCACATGGCTTTATAGTCGATTGGGTGCAGAGCCCCAAGGATTTTGGCTACAGTTAGGAACAGTAATTGGTGTATTTGTGCTCTTTGCCTGTTCAGCCGCTATTATCTTTTTAATCGGGCTAAATCGACAACGTAACTATTGGGATACGATTGTAGATGCATTAAGTCGCATGGCAAAAGGTGATTTTGATGTCAAATTAGATTTGAAAGCAGATGAGGAAGACCAATTTGGGCAATTAATTCATGGCATCAATCATATGGCCGTTGAATTAGGCGAACTCGAAAGAATGCGTCAAGAGTTCATTTCCAACGTTTCACATGAGATACAGTCACCTTTAACGTCTATTAATGGCTTTGCAAAGGCACTAAAAAATATCAATCTGCCTGAGGAAAAACGCCAACATTATTTAGACATTATCGAATTAGAAAGTCATCGTTTATCGAAAATTAGTGAGAATTTACTTAAACTAACATCATTAGAATCCCAGCATCATCCTTTTGAGCCTAAAGAATATCGATTAGATAAACAATTGCGCAATGTTGTTCTCGCATTAGAACCGAATTGGCTAGAAAAAGAGCTCGACTTTGATCTCCATCTTGACAACATTTGCATCACAGCTGATGAGGATTTAATGAACCAAGTATGGATGAATTTGCTGACTAATAGCATCAAATTTACCCCCAATAAAGGTACCATCTCATTGTCCATGAGGTTGGACTCAAATAGAATCACCGTAATTGTTCAAGACACTGGCATTGGCCTAACGGAGGAACAACAAATGCATATCTTTGAAAGATTTTATAAGGCTGACCAATCCCGAACAGCCACAAATGGTGGCAGTGGATTAGGGTTAGCGATTGTTAAAAAAATTATTGATATGCACAATGGAACGATTACTGTGGAAAGCAAGCTAGCCGAATGGACAAGATTTTTAATTACAATACCGATCGTCAGTATTTCAGCTCGTGCAAACGATTAACACCGTTCTGCACGAGTTATTTTTTAGTAAGCTACTTTTCTAAAATATTGATATACTTTATTCAATTTTTGCTGTTGCTTCCCCTTTTTACTTTCCATGTTACCAAACTCAAAAAACTTCACTTTTTTCATCCCAACAAACTTAAACAATGCACGCTTCATCAAAATTTTATGTGCGTTATTCAACCATAAAAATGGATAATTGGTTGGCCCCTTCATTGTAGACACACAGACAACAGACTTCCCTTTTAAGAGCCCTTCTGGAAATAACCCCTTTGTATCGCGATAAGCAAAGTTCGCTGCAAATAATTGATCAATATAGCCTAACAGCATAGCTGGTGGCCTCCCCCACCAAATCGGGTAAACAAAAACTAGTTGATCTGCCCAAGAAAGCTGTTGGCGATATTTTTCCATCTTCGGATCCTGATACATATCACGTCGTCGTTTGTGCTCATGGAACATTAAACGTGGATCGAAGTCTTCTTCATATAAATCTAGTATCTGTAACTCCTCGATGGCAGGATTCTCACGACACCCCTTAATTACTTCCTGTAGAAAAGCATAATTTAAACTTTTATGATTTGGGTATGTATAGACAATTAATGTTTTCATTTCGTGCACCTCATTACTTATCATTTGATAATAAAATAATAATCGAGCGCTTTTTAGTTGTCAAATGATAATTGTTTTGTGATAAGTTATTTGGTATCTTGACAGTAGAGGTGATCCCAATGAATAATAGATCTTTATTTCATCAATTTGTATCGTTTACTGCCGCTATCCATCAAGTGACACACGATCTTACACAAAATGTTACGGATGCAAATATCACACCGCTACAATATAAAATTCTTGAATATATTAAAGTAAGCCAGCCTGTCACACCAACCGAAATTAGTGACTGCCAACACATGTCCTTACCAAATACGAGTCGTGAACTACGAAAATTACAAGAACGACAGCTAATTGAAAAATTTAACGACACCGGAGACCGAAGAAAGCAATATGTTCGCTTGTCCAATGAAGGTGAAAAAATGATGGAAGAGGCCTTCGCCTGTATAGAGGAACGCTTTTCCCAGCTTATTCAACATGCTTCTCCACAGGATCTAAAGGAAATCCAACATGCCCTAACCATCCTAGAGCAAAAGGTTTTTCAACAGAAAGTTTAAGACCACCCCGCTAGCTGCTTCCTACAATAGCAGGCTGGTTCTTTTTAGGTAGTTGATGTTGCATTATTGCTCATACCTTTGCTTGTGGTGATTATTCTTGATTCCATACCGCTCATACCCTTGCTCGAGGTGATCATTCTTAGCTCCATTCCGCTCATACTCTTGCTCGTGGTGATCATAATTAGCTCCATTCCGCTCATATCCTTGTTCGAGGTCATCCTTATTGGTCAAAGCCGCTCATACCCTAGCTCGAGGTGATCACCTTTGACTCCATTCCGCTCATATCCTGGCTCGAAGTGATCATAATTGGCTCCATTCCGCTCATATCCTGGCTCAAGGTGATCATAATTGGCTCCATTCCGCTCATATCCTGGCTCAAGGTGATCATAATTGGCTCCATTCCGCTCATACTCTGGCTCGTGGTGATCATTCTTGGCTCAAAGCCGCTCATACCCTGGCTCGTGGTGATCATAATTGGCTCCATTCCGCTCATATCCTGGCTCAAGGTGATCATAATTGGCTCCATTCCGCTCATACTCTTGCTCGAGGTGATCCTTATTGGTCAAAACCGCTCATACCCTAGCTCGAGGTGATCACCTTTGACTCAATTCCGCTCATACTCTTGCTCGAAGTGATCATTCTTGGCTCAAAACCGCTCATATCCTTGATCGAGGTGATCCTTATTGGTCAAAGCCGCTCATACCCTAGCTCGAGGTGATCACCTTTGACTCAATTCCGCTCATATCCTGGCTCGAAGTGATCATAATTGGCTCCATTCCGCTCATATCCTTGTTCGAAGTGATCATAATTGGCTCCATTCCGCTCATATCCTGGCTCAAGGTGATCATAATTGGCTCCATTCCGCTCATATCCTGGCTCAAGGTGATCTTTATTGGCTCCATTCCGCTCATACCCTAGCTCGAGGTGATCACCTTTGACTCCATTCCGCTCATATCCTTGATCGAAGTGATCCTTATTGGCTCCATTCCGCCCATATCCTTGATCGAAGTGATCCTTATTGGCTCCATTCCGCTCATATCCTGGCTCAAGGTGATCATAATTGGCTCCATTCCGCTCATACCCTGGCTCGTGGTGATCATAATTGGCTCCATTCCGCTCATACTCTTGATCGAGGTGATCCTTATTGGCTCAATACCGCTCATATCCTTGATCGAGGTGATCCTTATTGGTCAAAGCCGCTCATACCCTAGCTCGTGGTGATCACCTTTGACTCAATTCCGCTCATATCCTGGCTCGTGGTGATCATAATTGGCTTCATTCCGCTCATATCCTGGCTCAAGGTGATCTTTATTGGCTCCATTCCGCTCATACCCTAGCTCGAGGTGATCACCTTTGACTCCATTCCGCTCATACCCTGGCTCGTGGTGATCATTCTTGGCTCCATTCCGCTCATATCCTGGCTCAAGGTGATCATAATTGGCTCCATTCCGCTCATACTCTTGATCGAGGTGATCCTTATTGGTTCAAAACCGCTCATATCCTTGCTCAAGGTGATCATAATTGGCTCCATTCCGCTCATACTCTTGATCGAGGTGATCCTTATTGGCTCCATCCCGCTCATACTCTTGATCGAGGTGATCCTTATTGGCTCCATTCCGCTCATACCCTTGCTCTGGTGATCATTCTTGGCTCCATTCCGCTCATACCCTTGCTCCAGGTGATCCTTATTGGTCAAAGCCGCTCATACCCTAGCAGTCTCTCGAAAGAATACCTCGTATACTCGCGACAGATTCGTAACCCATTTGCTTTTTCTTTAATAGTATAAAAGTGAGTAGAAGGAGGAGTCTCAAGTGGAAGGTGTAGTGTTTGATAGGAAGTGGATTGAGGATCATTTTGAAGCACTTCCATTATGGCAACAGTCTGCCTATAATGACTTTGCTGCCACGATTGCTGATGAAGCAAATACGTTTCCGTGTGTACCAGCCAGAATGGGCTTTTTATCTAATCATTTACGTTATAGTTTTGTTGGCGATTCACGGGAGGAGCAATCGATTAACTTGCTAGCTCAGTGCTTAAAGGAATACGCGAAAGTCTCGCGATCTTGTGGAAAATATACAACCCTTACAGTGTTTTTTCATACCCCTCTTGATATGCTAGAAAGCTTTAAGGTGGAGGATTATCAACAGTTATTTTGGTCAGTCTTAAACCATTTAACCAACATAGATGAGGTAGCTTGGCCTGAAGAAATACCGACAGATCCAGTCCATAATGAATGGGAGTTTTGCTTTAACGGGGATCCCTATTTTATTTCTTGTGCTACACCAGCACATAAATTGCGGAAGAGCCGTCATTTTTCTACTTTGTTAATGGCCATTCAACCTCGCTGGATATTTAATGATATAAACGACTCTACTGCATTTGGACAAAAAATGAAAAAGCTCATCCGCCAGCGCATTGCAGACTATGACCAAATTCCAGGACATCCTGATTTAAAATGGTATGGACAAGAGGATAGCTATGAATGGAAGCAGTATTTTTTAAGTGACGATAATCAAAGTCCATCCAAATGCCCTTTTTTACGGATGTCACAGGAAAATGGTTCATTACGTAATATTCCTTTGCCTTTTCACGACGAACCAGGTCGCCAATCCAATTAGAACAATAAAGAGCAGGCTCACGTAAAAACCGAGTCTGCTTGTTTTTTCGCCTAAAGTCCCAGACACCGTCACTATAATGAGTAATATCCCTATATTATTTTTCACATAGGCCCACTTTGATAATGCCATGAGCTTCCTATAGGTCACTAAAATAAAGAGCCAGTTGTAGATTAGCATTAAACCCGCTGCGGTAATTAAATATTCAAAAATTTTTTCTGGCATCAGAAAGCCAATAACAATCGTGATGACTAAACCACTCGTTAAAAAAATAAAGGCGGGAAATGGCACTTTCATTTTCCCTTTTTTCGCCAAAATATCTGGAGCATCATGATCCTCTGCCAGTGTTATAAGAATGGTGATAACCGCGTAAAGCGAAGCGACCATTGTTGAAAAACCAGCAATGATTAATACACCATTAAAAATATCTGCTACAAAAGGTATATGATACCCATGAAGTGCTGTGATAAAAGGGCTTTCATCTATCGCAAAGTCTTTCCATGATACAAGTGCCAATGCAAGTGCAATAGCTAGGATAAAGATGATTGTTATGACAACAAGCATAATTCTTCCTGCTTTCGGCGCCTCTTGCGGATTTTTTAAATCGATAACCATTAACCCCATTACCTCAATTCCTCCATAGGCATAAAAGGCATAGAGCAGTCCAAGCCATATTCCTTTCATTCCTTGTGAAAAAAAGGATTCATAATTGGCTTGTAATGAATCCAGAGTTGCTGCTTGCGTGCCTTTCATGATGATAATAACGGCAACGATAATAAACATGATAATGGCAGCAGCTTTTAAAGCTCCGAAGATATTTTGGAAATTTTCAAAGCCCTTCATTCCTGTTAGAATCACGACTAATCCTAATACGGCATAAATCGCTGCAGAAATCCAGAGTGGCAGTGCTGGAAACCAGAACCTCGTAAAAATTCCGAGCGCCATCAGCTGACTTCCCATGATTAATAACTCTGACATCAAGTATACCCAGCCATTACTGAACCCTGCCCATCGTCCAAAGGCTTGCTTGGCATAAGTACGAAAGGAGCCTTTATCAGGGTTTTCCACAGACATTTTGACAAGAGCATCATAAACTATATACGTGCAAATGGCTGCTAATAAAAAAGGAATGAGCACGGCTGGTCCGCTTTTATGAATGGCCATACTTGTTCCAAGAAAAAAGCCTGTTCCTAATGTACAGCCGATACCGAGAAGTGAAAGCTGCCACCAAGACATTCTACCCTTACTTGTTTTTGATGTCATTATTATCAGCCTTTCATTACGTTCTTACCAATGGCATTGTCATGCATCGAATTCCACCACCGCCTTTTTCAAGCTCTGTGACGTCAACCTCAAGCAAGTTCTTTTTCTTTAGTAGTGGATGTGCCAATAATTGCTGTTTCGATGCCTGTTTGCTAATCACTAATGTTTCAGGATTTAGGTTAATAAAATTAATATCAGGGATTGTCTTATAGGTGTCTAGCCAGAAAACTTCAAAACCATGATGCTTTAAAAATGATTCCACCATATCAAAACGTCTGCTTTGCGCTGTCAACACCTGTACTGGAAAGTGACGAACAAAACTTTTAGCGATGACCAAATTCTTGTTCACAACATTACAATTCATATCTAAATGAAGCGTATCATTGCTTTTTGGTAAATCAATGACTGCGATTTCAGAAAATCCCTCATGTAAAATAGTTTCCATTATACCTTCGATAGCCTCTATTGTCGTTCGCATACCGAGATTAATAAGTACAGCATCCTTATTTAAAATCAACACATCTCCACACTCGAATGAATGTAGTGGTTGCAACATTGGCATCAATTGTTGGGGAAACCATTTTTCTAAAAGTGCATGAGCAAGAGGATATTCTGGTTGCCTTAGTGAGCTTCCTGCATAACCAGGTACTATTCGATTGCCGATAACACACGCAAGATCACGTACAAAATAACGGTTAATCAACTGTTCACTTAATAACTGCTGATCAATAGGAAGTTCTTTTGCGTAATCTATAACTTTAACCCCCGCGTTTTCTAATATCATCTTTAGTGCCATGAAGCTTTCCAGTGCCTTACTATGATTAACCGTATCACTCCAACCTACCTGCTCCGCTATCGTTAAATCTGAGACATCTGCAATTGAAGGTGCACAAAGCATGACAACCTTTAGCTCTTCATGCTCTGACCAACAATTTACTTGGAATGAATCCACTCTATTTTCTCCCCTTTTTCATTAGCGTTACCATTGCTTTTTGGATTATACAAATATGAACATAAGCAGGATTTTTTCATTTTATGGTTAATTCATACAGAGGGAAAATCAATTAAAGAAAAGGATGTTATCATGGAATACTATAAATTTTTAAGACAATACGTAGGACATCAACCGATTATTTTACCTGGATCTGTTGTCATCATGTTAAATAGTGCAAACGAAGTGTTACTACAAAAAAGATATGATGGCGGCTGGGGGCTTCCAGGTGGATTAATGGAATTGGGTGAGAGCTTAGAAAATACCGCCGAAAGAGAAGTGTTAGAAGAAACAGGTCTGATCATCTCAGACTTACAGTTACTGGGTGTTTTTTCTGGACCTGATTGCTATCTTAAAGTGTCAAATGGAGATGAATTATATTCTGTTACAGCTGTCTATTATACAAGAAATGTTCACGGTGATTTAGTGATTGATTACAATGAATCAGAGACGATGCGCTATTTCTCACTGAGCCATTTACCACAAAATTTAACAGATCGTCGTTTTATTGAACCATATATAGCACAATTATTACTATAGAGAGAAAACATATTGTTCTCTCTCATAGTTACGTAAAATATTCTAGCTTCGCTTGTGGAAAGAACTTTTGCATATAGCCATATAAATGTTCTTTAATATCTTCCTCTTCTTCTTTTTGATAAATATATTTGCCAATTCCATATTTGCCCCATTTATACCTTCTCACAGTTTCGTCGAGTTCTAGCTTCGTCATCGGGTAATTTTTTTCAATTACTCGTTTAGCTGGCTTTGTAAAGCGATGCTGAATAAACTCAAATGTGATATCATCGCGTACATCCTTAGGTAGCTCTGCATCTAATCGTTCAAACATATGGTAATATCCCTCCTGCCACCCTTCATGGAGATAAATAGGGGCCACAATAAATCCAAGTGGATATCCAGCTCTTGCCACTTTACCTGCCGCCTCTATGCGCTTTGCAAGTGGGGATGTACCTGGCTCAAAATGTTTGATGACATAATCTGCATTAACGCTAAAACGAAACCTTGTCTTGCCATTATGATTGGCATCCAATAGGTGGTCTACATGATGGAATTTCGTAACAAACCGCAATTGGCCAAGCTCGCTTTGCCCAAAATGCTCAATAGCACGTTTCAATGTATGTGTTAAATGATCAATCCCTACAATATCAGAGGTACAAGATGCCTCGAAGCGTGTGATTTCAGGAGCTCTTTCGGCCATGTAATGATCAGCTTGCTCTAGAATTTCATCGACATTTACATACGTACGAATATAAGGTTTGTTGCCCATTGTCGTTTGTAAATAACAATAATGACAATGGCCCATACAGCCTGTTGCAAATGGAATGGCATATTCTGCTGAAGGCTTCGATGTATCAAACTTTAACGTCTTTCTAATCCCAACCACTAAGGTGGATTTAGCTACGCGATACTTTTGAAAATCATTGTCTCCTGGCAGATTTCTTACTTGATTGTGCGACGTCGTATAGCGAATTTCAATCCCCATTTTCTCAAACTTCTCTTTGAGCTCCTGCCCTAATGGATACTGAAGTGCATCGGGTTCAAAATAGACAAGCTGAGGTGTAAAAGGCTTTATCATGTCCACCTCCTAGTGAAAATACTGATGATAGGCTTGTTCAGCTGCCATCTCACTTGAAAAAATTAACATATCATTCGTGATCGGATAATAGGTTTCGAATAAAAATAGAGCTAGCTCCTCTGGTTGCTCTGGATGATTGACTACCGCCGCTTCCTGTATATTCGCTACATCCTGAATATGTGGATTGCGATAAAAAATATAAACTATATCACCAGCATTATATAGTTGCTGCATCTCTTCACCTTCCTCTGTCTTTCCATTAGTTTGGTGAAATTGCATAAAAATTATGTCATAAAAAATTTTATTGGCAATATACATAAATTTGTATATCACCAATCTAGAAATATAGAATAATACAGAACTTTTTAAAAATTTGGTATAATCAAGAAAAGGAGGAATTTATATGATTAAACAATCCATTATAGAAAATGTGCTTGAAGCAGCTCTTGCTACAGGTGGTGATTTTTCTGAAATCTTCATTGAAGATAAGTATGCTAATGAATTCGTTTTACAAAGCGGACAAATCGATCAAAGTATTGCTGGACGTGATTTTGGTATTGGCATCCGAATTTTTTCAGGCCTTCAAAGTATCTATACCTACACTAATGATTTTTCTGAGGAAGGCTTATTGGCAGCAGCCAAACGAGCAGCACTAGCTATCAAAGGTGGTGCGTCAGGTACTATTCACCCTCTTCATAAGGAGATGGTGACACCTATTCATCAAATCCTGCGTATGCCTAATACTGTGGAGCACAGCAGGAAAACCGCGATCATGCGACAAGCAGATTCAATCGCTAGAAATTATGACCCCCGTATTAGTCAAGTATTTGTCCGTTATTTAGACGAACAGCAGAACGTACTAATCGCTAATTCTGAAGGTAAATTTGTAGAGGACACACGTATTTATAGTAGGCTGAGCATGCGAGCAACTGCTGAAGAAGGTACTGAAGTGCAAACAGGTTTCTATGGTCCTGGTGCCCATGCAGGCTTTGAATTTATTGAAAGACTGGATCTTAATCATTACGCAGGAGAAGCTGCACGTATTGCTGTAACGATGCTTCATGCAGATGAATGTCCAAGCGGAAAATTCCCTGTCATCATTGATAATGAATTCGGTGGCGTTATTTTCCATGAGGCTTGTGGCCATGGCTTAGAAGCAACAGCTGTTGCTAAAAATAATTCTGTCTTTGCGAATCGTATTGGGGAAAGAGTGGCTCCTGAAATTGTTACATATATTGATGACGGCACACTTCCGAATGAATGGGGTTCGCTCAATATTGATGATGAGGGAGAAAAAACAAGGAGAAATGTTTTAATTGAAAATGGTATTTTAAAGGGCTACCTAATTGATAAATTTAATGCTCGACGCATGAATGCGCAGCCAACAGGCTCTTCACGCCGACAATCCTACCGATTTAACCCAACATCACGCATGACGAATACCTTTATCGCACCTGGCACATCTACGCCAGCCGATATTATCGCTTCTACAGAATACGGAATTTATGCAAAATATATGGGTGGTGGACAAGTTTCCCCTTCCACTGGTGATTATAATTTTGCGGTAATGGAAGCTTATATCGTCAAAGATGGCAAAATTGAACGACCTGTGCGAGGGGCAACCCTTATTGGCAATGGAGCTAAAACATTGCAGCTAGTTGATCGAGTTGGCAATAATCTTGCACACGGAGCCGGCATGTGTGGATCACTTAGTGGTAGCCTTCCTGTCAATGTTGGTCAGCCGATGATTCGCGTGAGTGAAATAACTGTTGGTGGAACAAAGGGGGAATAAACTATGAGCATTACACAATACCAAAAAAATCTTTTACAACAAGCAGTAGAAGCTGGATTAACAGAAGCAGAAGTCTATTATGAACAGAAAACTTCATTTCAGTGCACACTTTATGAAGGTGAATTGGATAGCTATGAAACATCAGACGATGGCGGTCTCAGTCTTCGAGGACTCTATAATGGAAAGATGGGCTATGCATATACAGAAAAAGTAGATGATGATTCTATCGCTTTTTTAATTGATCAGGTGAAAGCCAATGCGGATGTACTCGATGAGCCTGAAGATCTCTCTATTTTTGAGGGTAGCGAGGAATATGCTCAACATTCTTTTTATAATGAAGAACTAGAAGCAGTGAGTATTCCAGAAAAGATTGAATGTTTAAAGGCTATAGAGCAAAAAATCAGAGCGTATGATCCCCGCATTATAACGCTCGATTATTGTATACTTCAATACTATTCAACTGAACGTGCTTTAGCGAATAGTAATAATTTATCTTTATCACATAAGGAAAACGGCTTAGTCCTCTTCCTGTCCACAGTTGTCAAGCAAGGTGACGAATTAAAAGCTGGTAGTTATTTGAAAATGACAAGAGATTTTCATTCCCTTGATGTAGATGCTATTGCCAAGGCTGCTGCTGAGGAGGCTCTCGCCCATTTAGGTGAGCAATCCATCCCTTCAAGCAAATATCCCATCATTCTCCGTCATGATGCCGCAGCGGAATTACTAAGTACCTTTATGCCGATTTTCTCCGCTGAGAAGGCACAAAAAAATCAGTCATTGCTAAAAGGCAAAGAAGGACAGCAAGTGGCTTCTGACATATTGTCACTCATCACTGCACCGTATCATCCTGAAGCGTTATCAGGAGGCAATTTTGATGGTGAAGGTGTTGCCACTAAACAACAAGCCATAATTACCGATGGCACATTACAAACACTCTTGCACAATCGAAAAACAGCCAAAAAAGACGGCTGTGAGTCAACAGGTCATGCACAAAGAGAATCTTATAAGGACACTTTGGCTGTCGCCCCACAAAACTTTTATATTGCACCCGGCCAAGAGACACAGGACTCATTAATCCACTCTTTAACTGAAGGTGTGCTTATTACGGATCTATCAGGACTTCATTCAGGAACAAATAGTATTTCTGGTGATTTTTCAGTGGCAGCTAGAGGATTCCATATTCAAGATGGTCAAATTGCCTCACCAGTCAAACAAATGACCATTGCAGGTAATTTCTTCACATTATTAAAAGATATACAAGCCATTAGCTCAGATCTGTACTTCTTACCAAGTGGCCATGGTTCTCCCTCTTTCATTGTTAAAGAACTAGCAGTAACAGTAGAATAATAGAAGAGCGAGCCATCCATTACTTCCGGAGGCTCGCTATTTCAATAAAAGACATGTTCTTCATTTTTTATTCCGGGTTCTTTATTACAATAGTTTGCTTAAAATTGCTTTTTCATCTGTACCTGCTCTGTCGTCACCTTTAGGCCATTCTTTATTAAAAAGCTAGTTGCGGGATTATTAGCTAAAAAGTTAACAGCCGTCATTTGGACTGGACATGTTATGACGCTTTCGAGAAAGTTGGGTAGTAAATTTTGATGTCGATCTTCAAGTATCTCTAATTGGTAGAGTAGTATTCGCTCCACTTCACCACTATCATTCCAAACGGTTTTGTATAGCATATAGCCCAGTGCTTTATTATCGTCGTTATAAAAAATCTTGGCTTCTCCCTGTTTCACACTCTGCCAGCTACATTGCCACGGCACATCTTCCTGATAGAACGGGAATTGGGGTAGTTGCTCAGGGCGAATAGTTTCTATATGAATGCGAGCTGTCTGTTCTAATTTCCCTTCATATTCCCCACTTAAAAATAGCAATTGGTTGGAAATAGCATAGCCATATTTCTCATATAACGCAATGGCTACCTTATTTTCTTTGATCGCTTCCAACGTAGCGATCTCCACCTGTTCTCGCTCGTAGATAGCTAGGGCTTCTTCCATTAATAAACGGGAAACTCCTTTACCACGATAGTCTGGTGAAATACCTGTGCCACCATTCCAAGCAGTTTTCTTGCCATTGACGATACGAAAACCGTTTAGAACGATTGCAATTGGCTCATCCTTGTCAAAAATAACAATAGAATGCGTTGGAGACAGTCCCTCCCCAACTAATCGATGCAAAAACATTTCTGCCGTCATGTTGATTTCAACAAAATATCCTTCAAAGCCTTTATTCCATGCTTTCAATACTTCCTCTAACGTGCACTGTGAAACAGTTTTGATCTTCATATTGTCCCTCTTCTCAAATGGAATCTATTTTTGCTAAATCTTCTAAAGTTAATTTCTTCACAATATCATATCCTTGACCTGGACCTTTTGGCCGTATTACTACCGTTCCCATATCGGGGAGGATGCCAAGTCCCACATCTCTAGGAAAGCTATGGCCAATGATTACACTGTTCATGCCCTGTGGCGGAATTATTTCCAGCATAGATGAAAGGGCTATTAATATTCTAGTTTGCTCACTGCTAGGAAGATCGCCACCTAACTTATTGATGTCATACAAAAAGGGCACAATTTGTACATCGTAATTTGGAAATGCCAGCCGAGCGGTTTCAATTGTTCGACAAAATGGACTTGTTGCAATAGGAGAAAGGATAGGGATTTGCCAATAACGTAGCATTTGACCAAAATAAACAGCTTCCCTACGCCCTTGTTCTGATAAGTTTCTCTGATTTTGACAACTATGAAATGTACCATAGGGTTGATCTACACCAACCGTTGCTGCCCCATGCCTTCCATACAAAATAAGCCCGCCCTTTTTCATTAATGCCAGGAGGCTCTTTTCCATTTTCTTCATCTCCTCCATCATATCACTTTATACTTTGTAATGTATGTCCTACATATTAAAAAAAGCTCCCCACAATTGTTTTGTAGAAAGCTTTTTTCCTGTTATTTTATTGGTATATTAACAATGGCAGTCGTTTCTAAATGTGTTGATGAATCGATCGAAATATGACCATTATATTTTGAAACAATTTCTTTAACTATAAATAATCCTTGTCCTCTTAGTCTACCATTCTCAAGTTTTTTCGTTGAGAAACCTTGTTTAAATATTTGGTCAGGATGAGCAATATTTGGACCTGTATTGGTAATTTTAAATTCATATTGTGCTTCATCTGCTCGACAGCAAATCATTATTTTACGTTGTCCCTCCGGTAACTCTACTGCAGCATCTATGGCATTATCAATTAAGTTTGATAGAATCTTGATTAAATCTGTCGTTTTAATCTTATTAAAGTCATCTTGAGAGATAGTAAAATCCATATCGATGTTATGATTCTGTGCCGTTAACTTTTTCGTTTGCAATAATATGGATAAACCTGGATGATCAATATTTAACTTTAATGATTTAATTGCTTGAACCTCTTTGGATAGTGAAGACAAATATTGTTTGGCTTGCTCAGTCTTTTCTAATTGAAGAAGACCGTGTAATACTTGAATATGATTCGTAAAATCATGACGTAATGATGACACCGACGTAATCAATGCTTTGATTTCTGCTTGATATGTGTCTTCAGTAGCACCAACTTCTTTCGCTACTTCCTTTTGATACCATCTCTGTAAAAATAAAAAAGAACCAATGACAATTAAAATAAAGACTCCATTAAAGATAAAAATAAATAGATTGTCTTCAATGACTTTACCTTTAATACCATTTAAAGTATCTGCGCTAATATCAATACCTAAAAACCCAATAATTTTCCCATTGTCATCTTTGATGGGTGCGCCAACTGATAAGTAGGAACCATGTATAGAGTCATGTATGACCTCTGTAACATAGGTTTCACCGTTATAAGCTTTTTCAACTTCCTTCGCGGGAACGGTACAAACTACCCCAATTTCGAAGCCCTCTCTCATTTCTTTTGGCATCCCTGTAATCATGGCTGTCGATACTTCTGGATTATCCACCTTTAGGGTGTAAACAAATAGTGCACCCAGTTTTATTCTTGCATCGTTTAAATAGCTTCTTACTTTCCAATAATACGCATTTTCCTGTGGATTATTCAAAAATTGCTGATAAGCATCCGTATCAATAGATGAAGCAATGGAACGGGCAGCCTCTAAACTTTGATTGGCAATCGACTCCTCAACGGTCTTTTTAATTTTTACATAGGATGTAAAGATGTTTAAACTTGTAAACAAACATAATAAAAACGTTGATAGAATTAATATTAGTTTTACTTTTCGATTTTTCATATAAAACGGGACTTCCTCATCTATAAATATTCTAGAATATTATTATATTATAATTAACTCTATTGTATCGTTTGTATTGCGAACATTGCTTGTATATCCTACATAAATTAAAACATAAAATCAAATTTTATTTTTCCATTACTAAAATTATACACTTAACAAATAGTTTAATAATCCTTAACAAGAAAGTAAACTAAAAAGGTAAATAGTAACGTTTTATGTCTCTTTTCACTAAAATAAAACAAAGAAAAAGACCAGGTACTAACAATACCTGATCTTCTTTGAAAAGTTATTTATTTTTACTTGAAGTACGTGTTCGATCTTGTGGCTTTAAAAAGGAAGGTCGCTTGCTATAGCCCTTTGGAGAAACACGTAATAAAGATTTTCTAATATTGCCTTTTTCAAAATCTGCACTAAAGTTAATATATGGTACACCTAGTACTTGCATATTTGCTGTGTACAGTAGAATGAAGAAGACTGAAATAAAAAACCCAAATAAACCCAAAAATGCAGATGCAATAATGATGATTAATCGGAAAATACTCATAGCTGTCACGAATGATTGATTAACAAGTGTAAAAGCAGCAATACTTGAAATGGCAATCACCACAATCATCGAAGGGCTTGTAACACCAGCTTTTATCGCAGCATCGCCGATAATTAAGCCACCGACCACACTAACGGAGCCACTGACAGCACTGGGTAGACGTAAGTTCGCTTCACGAAACAGTTCAAACATAAATAGCATTAGTAGTATTTCTAAAATCGTTGGAAATGGTAAACCCGTTCTTGACTCTACAACCGTTGCAAGAAGTAGAAAAGGTAGCTGTTCTTGATGGAAAGTTGTTAATGCAAGCCAAAAGCCGGGTAATAACATACTAATCATTATGCCTACAATTCGTAGCACTCGTTCCATTGAACTGACAATAATAGGATATTCATTATCTTCTGCCGATTTAAAAAGCAGCATAATATTTGTTGGTGTAATCATGGCATACGAAACACCATCAATCATGAGAAGTATTCTTCCCCTAATCAATGCCTGGACTGCAAAATCTGGTCTTCCGGTATAGTCATGTCTTGGAAGAATCGTGGCAGTTTTCTCGATTGCTTCCATTAATAAATCACCATTGACAACGATATCCGTATCAATCTTTTGTAATTGTAATCGAATTTGCTCCAGCATATTGAGGTTCACAATATCTTCCATAAAAAGGATCGCTACTGTAGTTTTAGAACGTTTACCAATTTCTAATGTCTCGACACTAAATGAATTGGTTGGTAATCGTTTTCTTAACAAAGCAATATTAATGAATATATCTTCAATAAAGTCATCTCTAGGTCCTTTAACTACTAATTCAAGTGTTGTTTCTCCAGGCTCTCGGTTAGGTCGTTTTGAAATATTGCTCGAATATAATAATTGATTTTCCTCAAAATACAATAATACGTGGCCCTTATAAACTCTTGTCAGTATATCCTCTTTCGTTAGTACCTTTTGAAGATAAGGAATTTGTAAATGCTGTTCTATTTGTTCTTCTAGCATTTCGTCAGAGCTATTATTTAATAAGTCTTGAACCCGTTGAACAATCACTGTTTGAAGTATTTGCTCGTCTACCATCGCATCACAAGTTATAAAATGTACCGTATATTGCTGAAATTTATACTGTTGGAATATCACATCAGCAGAGCGTTGAAATAGTGATTTCAGCATTTTCAAATTAATCATTTGTTCCATTGATGAAATACTTCTCATCTCCTACTGAGCCAGCTCAAGATTAGTACATTTATGATAAACAACTTTCAATAAATACACTTAAGCATATTTTTCCCATGGATATTAAAAATATTCAAGAAAACAAATGATGTGATGGCTATTAGAACATGTTCTTATCCAATCATTTTTTTCAGATTTGCCATTTCAATTGCTGACATTGCAGCATCATAGCCTTTATTACCAGACTTCGTGCCAGCACGTTCAATTGCCTGTTCAATATTTTCTGTTGTGACAATACCGAAAATAACAGGGACATTTGTTGTTAAGGACACATTGGCAATACCTTTTGCCGACTCATTGCACACATAGTCATAATGTGTTGTTGATCCACGAATAACAGTTCCTAATCCAATAATGGCATCATATTTCTTTGTTTCTGCTAATTGCTTAGCAATAAATGGAACTTCAAAAGCTCCAGGAACCCACGCTACGTCAATAGATGCTTCATCTACTCCATGTCGTGTTAAACCATCCATTGCTCCATCCAATAATTTGCTTGTAATAAACTCATTAAAACGTCCTACGACTACCGCTATTTTTAAATCTGTTCCAATTAATTGTGCTTCAAATTTTTTACCCATTGTTCTTTCTCCTTTTTAAATAGATAGTGTATTTTCTGTTGTGAATAACCGATTGCGATAGGCAACCAATGCTTCTATCGATATCATTTTTAAGCCATGTTGAGCTGCGTACTTTGTCAGCTCTTCAAAACGTAGCATCTGTCCATCATCACCCATGATTTCGCAAATAACACCCGCAGGCACACTCTGGCAAAGCTTTGCTAAATCAACAGTTGCCTCAGTATGTCCTCTACGCTCTAAGACACCGTTATCCTTTGCAATTAGAGGAAAAACATGGCCAGGTCGACGAAAATCAGTTGGCCTTGCTTGATCTTCAATCATCTTTTGAATTGTCAACGCGCGTTCAAAGGCACTAATTCCTGTCGTTGTTTCTTCATGGTCGATACTGACCGTAAATGCTGTTTGATGGTTATCTGTATTGTTCTGAACCATTGGATGTAGATCTAGCTTTTGTGCTAGCTGCTGTGAAATAGGCGTACAAATAAGACCTCTACCATAGGTTGCCATAAAGTTAATTGTTTCCGGTGTGATGAATTCAGCAAGTGCTAGAAGGTCCCCCTCATTTTCTCGATCTTCATCATCAACTACCACAATTATTTTGCCTTGCTTTAAATCTTCTAGGGCTTCTTCAATTGCATGCAGCACTAGTGTCATCTCCTCATTTTTTATATTAAAAACCATGTTGGGCTAAGTAATCTCTTGTAATGGTTGACGTAACTTGTCCTTTTTTCAGTTGCTGCAAAATATACTTACCAACCAAATCTGTTTCGATATTTACGATTGCTCCAACCTTCTTCATACCTAAAACAGTTTCCTTATACGTATGCGGAATCAATGAAATAGTGACACTGTTCGATTCAACATGAAAAATGGTTAAACTCGTGCCATCAATTGTGATGGAACCCTTTGGAATACAAAAGCTTGTGAGTTCCTCTGATAACTCGATATCGATATAGACTGCATTAGCAACCGGACGCTTTCGTAAAATTTTCCCGATTCCATCCACATGTCCAGCTACAAAATGACCACCAAATCGCCCATTTGCAGGCATAGCGCGCTCCAAATTAACGGGATCTCCTATCGCTAGCTGCTGTAAATTAGTTGCTTTGACTGTCTCAGGCATAACATCCATGGTAAGTTCCTGCTGCGTAAAATGTGTCACCGTTAAACAAACACCATTGACTGCTATACTATCGCCAAGCTTTACATCCTCCACTATTTTGGGTGATTGAACAGTAATTTTCATACTGTACTTATCGCTTTGCACGGCTTTAATTGTGCCAATATCCTCTACAAGCCCCGTAAACATTTCTCCACCTTCTTTCTTTTTTTTGACAGTTTTTATCCGTCACTTTTCGGAGTGTTTCCGTTAATTTTAGTTTTCTATCCGTCATTTTAAACGTTGTATCAGTCTCCCTTCCTAGCTAACAAAAAAAGAAAAAACCCCTTTGACAAAGGGGTTTTGGGAGTATAAGACATCAACAAATAAGCCTATTTGGATTAACTTTTTTTCCATAGACTACTATCTCATTTGTTCTTCTCCCATCCAGACTATAACTGTCGGTTTTGGATTTGCACCAAATCAGCTTGCGCTCACGGACTTTGAATTACTTCATCACCGCCGATTGGGAATTTCACCCTACCCCGAAGAACATCTTCTATTCAATTAGTTTGTTCGCTAAATCAGTGAGATCTACTATGCATCTCTATCCTTGAGGTGGTTGTATTGCGTACTCGTTATTAAACGAAAACAAAAAAACTTCCCGCATAATGAATGGGAAGTTTGTAATAAATGCATAGTCAAATAAACCCTCTAAATTATTTTAAATTTAAAAAGTTTGCATTTATACCCTTCTCCCATCCAGACTATAACTGTCGGTTTTGGATTTGCACCAAATCAGCTTGCGCTCACGGACTTTGAATTACTTCATCACCGCCGATCGGGAATTTCACCCTACCCTGAAGGATATTTTTATTTAGCTAGTTCTAACAATAACACTATTTTATTATATTATCCATCCTTCTATCTTAAATTTTTCAAAAAAAGGGCCACCCCTTGCTTAAGAGGTGGCGAGTAGTAATGTTAATTTCTTATATTTCGAAGAACATAATCATCATAATTCCCCTGAAAAACAGTCACATTCGAAGGAGTAAGTTCAAGCATTTTACCTGCTAATTTATTTAAGAAATAGCGATCGTGTGAAATGCTCAATAATGTCCCCTCAAATTTTAAAAGTGCTTCCTCTAATACTTCTTTACTAAATAAGTCGAGATGATTGGTCGGTTCATCCAAGATAAGGACATTCGCTTTCTGTAAAATCAGCTTCGCTAAGGCAACACGAGCCTTTTCCCCACCGCTTAGAGAGGAAACCTTTTTAAAAACATCCTCTCCTGTGAATAAAAAATTACCTAGCGTCGTTCGTACTCTTGCTTCTTCAATCGTTGGAAATGCACTCCAAACCTCTTGTAGTACCGAATTATCGGGGTCTAATGTTGCCTGTTCTTGATCGTAATAGCCAATCGTAACACCATGCCCCCAAGCCACTACCCCACTATCTGGCTCAATCTCTTTAAGCAGTGCTTTAATTAATGTTGATTTTCCAACACCATTCGGCCCAATTAAAGCAACCCTATCGCCTCTGTATAAGTCAAAGGAAATATTTCGCAACAGCGTTTTTTGGATATTTTCTACCTTAAACGATATCTCTAAGTCTCTTACCTTCAATACTTCTTTATGAGATTTCTTATCCATAGCAAATGCCATTTGTGCATGTTTTAAATCTTTTTGTGGTTGATCAATCCGTTCAACTCGTTCAAGTTGCTTCCGTTTATTTTTAGCGCTTCTCGAAGAAGTTGCCATGGCAATATTCCGTTGAATATAATCCTCCATTTTAGCTATTTGTTGTTGTTGCATCGAATATTTTTTCTCTAGCAACTGACGATTCTTAGCTTTACTTTCTACATATTGAGAATAATTACCGCTATATTTTGTGCCTTTTGTACGCTCAATCTCATAAATTTGATGGACAAGGGCATCTAAAAAATAACGATCATGAGAAATAATTAAAATGGCCCCTTGATAGACACGTAAATAATTTTCAAGCCAATTTAATGTCTCGAAATCCAGGTGATTTGTCGGCTCATCCAAAAGTAATAAATCTGGTTGTGCTAACAGGATTTTGGCAAGAGCAAGCCTTGTTTTTTGGCCACCACTGAGCTTCTTAATCAGTGTATCGTTGGGGATGTCGCCAAAACCCATACCATTTAACATACTTTTAATTTTTGGCTCAATATCATAGCCACCTTGTTGCGTAAACCAATCCGCCTTGCCAGCATAGCGTGTCATTATTTGCTCAAATTTATCCGGATTATGGACTAAAGATGGCTCACTCATTTGCGCCTCCAGTTCTCGAAGTTCCTGTTCAACCTTTAGTAGCTCCGTAAATACCCCGAGCATTTCAGACCAAATCGTTTGTTCCATCTGCAATCCACTGTCCTGTTTTAAATAGCCTACTTTAACCCCTTTCCCCATGAAAATCTCCCCCTGATCGTATGGAAGATCTCCTGCAATTATTTTCAGTAACGTTGATTTTCCAGCTCCATTTACCCCAATAAGGCCCATGCGGTCCCCACGTTCCAGTTTTAAGGTAATGTTTGAGAGAATAGGATCTCCTAAATAGCTTTTACTAATTCCATTTAATTGAAGTATCATTTTTTCAATCTCCTTATTTATTTTGGCCATCATTTCACCAAGCGTTAGCACTTAAGAAATAAATGGACGTATAAGGTTACACATCACTTCTCTCTCCTCCCCCAATAAAAAAAGGCACCGTAATAAACGGCACCTTTGAAAAAATAAACCTCTGTAATGAAGAGGCTTTATTCTATATTTCACAATAAAACACAAAAAGCGCCGATCAAGAACCGGCGCTTACCCTGCTTTCTATTTTACAGTAATACTACTAAAAATAATTATGATAATTTGAAGGTAAAAAGCTTCCGGAACCTGTTTCCATATGAAATTTGCTTAAAAAAGGGCAGACCTCTCCCTTTGCCAGCAAGTCCCCACAGAAATTGTAAGATTTCACCTCTATCTCAATCAAACCTTTTGCGAATTTAGCTTCCATCACTTTTTTACCTCCTTTCGAATAATAGTATCAATTAATCTAACACAAATTTTTAGAGATTACAATTGTTTTTAAATACTGGCTTTTTTCATTTTAATGCATAAACAATAGGCAAACACTTATTTTTTTGAGTTGGCGTCTATCGTTTGAAAGCCCAATTTCTTTTGAGAGAGCGCTTTTTTGTACGACCATTTCCGTTGCAATCGCAGTATTTTTTGATAATATTTACCATAAGATGTTTACGTACGCTCAAAATGGTTGTTGTTTCATGAGGCAGTTGTTAGCCCATTCCATGTAACATTTTTAAGCATAAAACGTCAATACAACTAGATGGTAAAGGAGAAAGTTTGCAATGAAGCATATTATCTTTGATTTTGATGGAACATTGGCAGATTCAACTGCCGTGTTTGCATCAGCATGGAATACATTAGCTCAAAAATATAAATTTAAAGGCATCGAATTAAAGGAAATTGATGCCTTGAAAAAATTATCGATTTCTGAACGGAGTAAATTATTTGATTTTCCAATGTATAAATTGCCGATGATTTTACCGCAATTTTATAAATTGTATCGCCAATCGTTAAATGATGTTCATCTTTTTGATGGAATGAAAGAAGTACTGCTGGAAATTGATAAAAGAGGCTATAAAATCCTCATTATTTCCTCAAATTCTAAGGACAATATTTTAGAATTTCTAAAAATGAACGGTATTCATTGTGTAGCCGATGTTCTTTGCTCAAACCGAATTTTCGGCAAGGATAAAGTGATGAAAAAGTTTTTAAAGGAATCGAATGTTCACTCATCCGATGTGCTATATATCGGGGATGAACAACGGGATATTGTGGCTTGTAAAAAAGCAGGTGTGCCCATTGCTTGGGTGGAATGGGGCTATGATGCCAAGGAAGTGGTTAAAAATGAAGAGCCTGAATACAAGGTAGCAACTCCTCAAGAAATTTTAGAAATTATTTAATTATAGAGTAGGATAATAGCAATCTACTTGGCTATTATCCTTTTTTCTATGCTATCCTTTAATCTCGCTAATATGCATGAGCTTTTCTGCTGTATTATTAACCCCTTTATAGGCATCCGTTAATTCGTGCATACTTTCTGCAAATTGCTGGGTAAAGGCAGCAATTTGATTAGCAGAAGCATTCACTTGATCAATAGATTGCTTAATGCTTTCTAATTGTCTTGTAATACTATCTGCACTATCAGTACTGCTTTGGGACATTTTTTGAATTTCTGAAGCGACAACCGCGAAGCCACGCCCATGCTCACCAGAACGTGCAGCTTCAATCGAAGCATTTAAGCCAAGAATTTTTGATTTCATTGCCAAATCTTTTACTAAATTAACAATGACATTGATTTGTTCAATGTCGCCAGCCATCGATTCAGAGAAATTAGATAGCTCTTCCAAACGTTTTGAAACATCCATACTAGCAGTGGCTAACCCTTCATTTGTAGTAGTCATTTCTTCCACAGTACTTGAAAGTTCTGTAGCTAATAAACGCATATTATCCATTTTTTCATTCGAAATAATGGCACTTAATACGCCTATAACTTGTCCACCATCAAAAATAGGCTGTGCAGAGGCGATATAGGCCATACCAAATCCTTCTGCACTTCGTTCTTCCTTCACAAATCGACCTGAACTTAATGCTATTTCCGTTGCGGTTCCTCTATATGTATGGACGGATTCACCTATCCCTACTTTCAGGTCAACATGTTTACCTGGTTTGTAGGCAAGAACCCTTTCTGTATCTGCCACTATGACACAAGCATCTTCTGGATATGTCGCTTGGTATAAATCAATAGAATCAATTACTGCCTGTATTTTTGGATGCATGGTTTTCCCCTCCCAGAGCTTTTCAAATTAACTATATCATGGCACCTAAAAAAAGACACCAATGTCTATTAGTGTCTTTTCACTATATTATTGCTTTGTCAATAATTCTACATATTTCTCTGCTGTTCGTATTTCGATTGTTAGAAAATCTTTGCCATAGCTAGTCTTTATTAAAAATGGTACATCATTAGTGTTTTGAAATCTAAAATCTAAACTACCATAGGACACCGTTGCGTCCCTCCCCTTTGGTACATACCCTACGTCTAAGGAATGGTGATGGCGCTCCACATATTTAACTGGAATTTGATCCACTGCATTAAATAGGGTTGAAGATGTTTGACAGATCCCCCCGCCGATGCCCATGACAACTTTTTTATTAATAATTTCTGGTGCAGGCTGATAGCCATGAGCTTCATCTCGTGGTCCCACAACCGTATTAAACGAAAATTGGTCTCCACTGCCAACGATCACATTATCAATGGCCTTGGCAGAAAGCTCAATGTTTTTATTTCTCCCCACATCAGCGCTATTAAAATAGGTTGTAAAGGATGCGACAACAACCTCCTCTAAATAAGGAATATCCTCAAGCGAATAGCCACTTTGAGTGGTATAAAGTGGCACTTCCACTTGACCACCAGTCGCTGAGGCTTCTAAAACTCTCTCCACTAATTCACTTTCTTTTAAAATCGTTTGTGGTCTTCCCTTAATTATATTCCCTGTTTCATCCAATCGATCAAGCACCATCCGCTGATCATAGCCATTGGTTGTTTTCGTTCCTCTCGCTAATTCCTTAGCGACTTGCTCGATAAACTGCTGATAGGCTTGCGGATTTGTCTCATAGCCACTTTCCTTTGGTGAAATCGTTTCAATAATCGTGTTTGTCGTAGGATCCACTATCTCTACAATAGCCGGCTCATTTTGCGTTATTTGCTCGGAGTTAACAGGCTTTTGTAATTCTTCGATTTGTTGCTTTAATTGCTGATTTTCTTGCTCTAGCCTATGCTCATTTGCGGCATTTTTTTGACATCCCACTAGTCCTATCATACTTAATACGCAAAATGCAACCATCCACTTCTTTCTCAACAATGTACACCTACCTCTATCTTCATACTACAGAGACATCTTATTCGTATATTGCTAATAGTGTGTGGTTTTTATGGAAATTTATTTATCTGTTAATGGGAAACATAAATCATAACGACCTTTGAAATCAACATTTAATAAAATTATGTAGTGTTAGGATAGCCATACTAAAATTTAAAATGAGAGAGCTATCCAAAATCAGGCTATACAATTCATTCGTAACTTTCTATCAGAACATCTTTTGGCCATTACTTTCTTTAACACCCCAATATGACGTCTTGAATTTTAGTGGTGTTGATTTTTAGGAGGCTACTAGTTTAATTTTGTTTGCAATCTTTGAGTACTTCAAAAAATTAGCTCATTTACTATAGGCAGATTGTTCCAGTATCTATACCAGTCGGACCATTAAATCCTGGAATTGTATCCACTACCATATTGGTTGCAATATCTATAACAGATACTGTGTTGTCCGTTTGATTTGTGACATATGCCAACATTCCATTTGGCAAAATGGTTACTTGATCAGGAGATGATCTTACAGGAATTGTAGCTATCACCATATTTGTTGCTGTACTGATGACAGAAACAGTATTACTACCTTTATTGACAATATACAAAAGTGTGCCATCAGGCGTAATGGCTGTTCCTACAGGCCCTGTTCCCACAGGAATTGTATTGATTACTGTATTTGTTGCAACATTAATGACAAATACATTGTTGCTATTTTCATTTGTAACGTAAGCAAATTGTCCACTTGGAGTAAAAACAATGGATCTTGGGCGAATTCCAACAGGGATTGTAGCAACCACCGTATTAGTAGCTGTGTTAATAACCGATACAGTACCTGAATTTTCGTTTGCCACGTAGGCAAACGCACTATTCGGCGTAAAAGCGATACCTTGAGGTTGGAGCCCAACTGGAATGGTAGCTGTTACGGTATTTGTCGCTGTATCAATGACGGATACAGAGTTAGCTGCTGGTCCATGATTTGAGACATAAGCAAGGGCACCATTTGGTGAAATCGCTATACCAAGCGGCTCATCTCCTACAGGAATCGTAGTGACTACCGTATTTGTTGCAGTATTAAAAACTGTGACATTATCGGAGAAGAGTGCTGGAACATAACCAAATGCTCCGTTTGGTGTGATCGCTACCTCTAAAGGAGCCGTTCCTACTGGAATGGAAGCAACAATAGTATTTGTCGCTGTATCAATCACTGATACCCTATTATCAGGGGTTTCTAACTGCCCAGCATCCGTCACATATACTAAATAATCACAGACTGGTATTGGTGGTTCTGGTAAAAATGGTGGCTTACAACGGCAAGGGCAACAAAAACCACAACAATGACAATGACAAGCAGGATTGGATTTAAACTTAAACCTAAAAAATTTTTGTTCTTTTCCCACAATAAACGCCCTTTCTATCATATATGGATACAATATGCCGAAAAAATTGTAATTTCTTGTGCGTTTTACCCAAACATATTGTTTATGAAAAGTATTAAGGGATGTTTAATATACTTTAAATGGATTGATTTGATTTTATTTATCTACATAAAAAGAACTGTCCCTCATCAGTGACAACTGAATTCGGGCAGTTCTGTATAATTATTTTTGAATAAACATTTGTGTCCAGTAGTTCCCATCCTGTACATAGCCTATCCCAATATGTGTGTAGCTTTTGTTGAGAATATTAGCTCGGTGTCCTTCACTATTCATCCAAGCTGTGACAACCTCTTGAGCTGAACGTTGGCCCTTCGCGATATTTTCGCCAGCCGATTTATAGGTGATGCCGAAGTTTTTCATCATAGTAAAAGGTGAGCCATATGTTGGACTAGTGTGGTCAAAGTAATGTTTATCATGCATATCTTGAGATTTGTTTTTTGCTACTTTTGATAGCTCTAAATCTTCATGTAATGCTGGTAGACCTGCTTTTGCGCGCTCTGCATTGACAAGTTTAACTACCTCTTGTTCAACACTTGCTTGTTCCTTTACAGAAACAGTGATTTTTTGTCCAGGGGAAATTTGATTTGGATTCGCAAGCTGTGGATTGGCATCAATTAATTCTTGTACTCCAGTTCCTGTTTTCAACGCTATTTTCCATAGAGTATCTCCAGATGCTACAGTATAGGATTCAGCTGCCATTGCTCCTACTGGTACTAATAAAGAAGCTGCTATTACTGAAGAAAATGCTGCTTTTTTGATTTTGTTCAACATGTTAATCATCCTTCCTCTTTGCTCTACTACTATCGTAAATAGTTTTAGTGCGATAATCATCACAAAATATTTGGAAGGATTTTTACAATTGTATGACATGCCCCCAACATTAACAGAAAAAGCCCATTTTGACGCCCTTCTTTATCCTTTCCCTTGTCATCAAGTTGCAATCTATTTGTAATTAGCATACATTACCAATAGGTATATCTGTTATAATTTTGGTTTTTGCTTCTGCCAACGATAGATTAAGAGAATATAAAGCCAATCATAAAAGAGCGTTGCCACAGAAATAATGGTAATCAGTGGCGTGCGGAAGTAGAGATAAAAGCCAACTGAGGCAAACAATGTACCTAACATTTTACAGATAGCAATTGCCATCGACTGGCCCGCCAAATTCCCCCTTTGCAACAATAGAGCGATAAATAAACCGGACATCATGAGATTTTGAAAAAAGGCCGCGTACTTCCCTTCGTAATCATGAAACTCATGGACTAAGCCTAAAATCGTCAACATGCTGAAAACTAAAGTCAGCAAAAAGGAGAAATACAATAATTTTTTTGAAAGCATTCTACGGTATTCATTTGGAGCATAGCGTAAAAATTGCATTAAAATAAAGATGTCTAATAGGAACCAAATGAGCGTAATGAATCGTTGGAGATCATTTTGCGGGTAGAAAAAAGCAAAGATAAACTCCCATGAAATATTGGCACAAATTGCCGCCATGGGCATGCCATATTGTTTATCTCGCCATCCTTTATAAATAACGAGTATATATGTAATAATCCAAAAAAGGCCCATACCTAATTGGCAAATCAATAATATGTTTAGTTCACTCAAAATTTGCCCTCTCCTCTAGCTATCAATATCATTCCTTCCACTATATGTAGGGAAATTGGTTCATTATGTCTAAAAGATTGATAGTCGGGTAAAAGAGAGCTAAATAACAAATAACTGCAACCTATACTTTCCATAAGTAATCCTATATAGTAAAACGAGGTGATTAGAATGAAAACAAAAATTTATGTAGATAATGAACAATTTATTGCGGGTACTACCTTAAAAGATCCATTGGAATTGGAGCAAAATAATATGGCGTTGCACATATGCGACAATGTTCAAGATGTGATTGAAAATCGTCAACAATTAGCTGCTACGTTGAACTGTGATTTACAACAATTTATTTGTACAGAGCAAACCCATAGTGCTAATTTCCACAAGGTTACATTGGCCGATAAAGGACGTGGAGCTGAGCAAATGGATACAGCAGTTAAAAATACGGATGCTCTTTATACCACAGAGCCCAATTTATTAGTATGTAGCTTTACCGCAGATTGCGTTCCCGTTATTTTTTATAATGCAGTGAATGGACTAGTTGGTGTTATCCATTCAGGCTGGCAAGGAACAGTCAAAGAAATAACCCTAAAGTTATTCCAACATCTAGTACATGAAGAACAATGCCGACCTGAGGATTTTCATGTTCAAATCGGAATGGCTCTAAGTCAGCAAAAGTTTGAGGTTGACGCAGATGTCTACGAAAAATTCCATAGCCTGGGCTATGCTGAACAATTCATGTATTTTAATGCTGAAACCAATAAATATCATATTGATAATCAACAAACCGTCAAAAAACAATGTGAGCTTGCAGGTATTCCAGCAGAGCAAATACAAATTGATGCAACCTGCACATTCCTTAGCCCTGATGGCTTCTCTTACCGTCAGGACAAAAAAGCAGGCAGACATTTAAGCTTTATTATGCGCAAATCATAAACATAAAAAAGGACGAACAGCTCTGCGCTCTAATGGATTGCAGATTTGATTGTCCTTTTATTTTAAGGTTCCTGTACTAATAATGGATGTCTTAACATGTACTTCTGTATTTAGCTTTCTAATTAGTTCCCTTGTTTTTTTAGTCGTCCATTTTCCGTGATAATACATTCTAAATTTCTCACTTAATCCACTAGGATCCACATCCATCGTTTTTAATTTATCTAGAAATTTAGTGATATCCTCTTTCAGCTGCTTATTAACATCTTTCTCCAAATGACTAATGCTCTCAGCAGTTTTTAGCTCATACTCTCTTGCGCCTTTATATTCGCTTAATGTCCCTTTAATGTTAAGGTTAATGGTTATCTTAGGTGACTCAATATCCTTATTGCTTTGTATATTGACCGTACTCTCAATTAAATCAATCATCAGCTTCTCTTCACCATGTCCCTCATGCAAATCTAAATGGAGCGGCGCCAGATTTTTTCGTCCCTGTAAAGCTTGAATAATGAGCGCTTCCTCTGGCTTTATTAGTTCATGCATATGGCTCCCTTTAAAAATAGCAACACCCTTTATTTCTAACTTATCATCAAGCTTTTCAATATAAGGAAGAATTGTGTCTATCACTGGATTTGAAATGGTGTAAATGAAATCATGGACATTTGTATTGGGATTAAACGCCGTATTAATACTTGGCTCTAAAAGATCATTAATATAAAAATTAATGTTTGGTTTATCAGGATAATCTCCCTTTAAAATAGTTTCTGCATTGTCCTTTGCAATAGCAATAAGTACCTTATTGCCTACCTCTGCATTTCTGTATAAATGCTGAATAACCTTTCGCACCTGCCCTTTTCGTGCAAACTCTTCATTGACTAAGACAACACGTAATTGGTTAAAGACAATCTTTTTATCTGATAGCTTTTCAATTTCTACTATTCCATTTGAAACAAGGTCAGTAGCAACAGAGAAAATTTGTGTGTTTTTTTGTGCTTCGGGCGAATACTGCGGAATGGCTACAGTTAATTTCATTTGCTTATCATCTATATAATCAAAAGCCATTGTACCAACCATACCTATATCCTCTAGTGGAACCTTTTGTTCCTTTCTTGCACAACCAACTAGTAACAATAACAAGGAAAGGATGATGCATAGAAGCTTTTTATTCATTGCTCCACCTTCTTTTTTCTAACTGCATATACGAGCATTAATATGACTGGCCAAATAATTAGCATATAGCCTATATAGTTACTTGCTGCAAATAGCTTTTCTTGAACCTCGCGGGAAAAAGGCATCTTGACAATCACAAATATGATAGCTGCAATTAAATAGAGTATATAAATTTTTTTCTTTTTAAATACTGAGTCAATTCCTATTTTGGCACACCATACATAGGCAGTTACGGATGATAATATTAAAAATACCCATAGCGTGATCCCAATAATATCTATTCGTTCAACAAACGTAAATTCACCAGCTTTAAATAAATTCAATACAGAAAACTCCACATTTTTCAATTGCCATTCAGAATAATAGATGACACTTACGACTGTTGTGAAAAAACAAAGAAAAATACTAATCCAAATCCCGATTAGCGAATGGCGAAATGCCTTTTTCTGATCCATAATATAAGGAAAATAAATCATGATTAATTCATAACCAAGGATTGATAAATAGCCATCTTTGAACGCATCAAAAAATTGTTTCGCATTAAAATTAAATAACGGAAGTAAATGGCTAAACTCCCCTTTTTCAATTGCCCACCGTGTAAAGTAGACCATGGGGATTGTTATAAAAAAAGTCATCATGCAAAATCTAGCTATTGATTTTATGCCGCCACTTACAATGTAAATAAGTAAAAGTAATAAACAAATAACAGGCAATGTGATCGTTTGTTCAGGCAGCGCTGTACTTTGAATGAGATGCATATAATTACTAATGATACCTGCACTAAAGACAATAAATTGCAAGACAAAAAATAGGTTAATGGCCTTTCCTATGATTTTTCCTAATAATATTTCGTTGATACGAAATAAATGCTCAGTAGGATATTTAGAGCAAAGCCAAACCATTGGCCAAAGAGTTAACGTAGCAGTTATTCCAAATATAATCGGCACAAGCCACTGAGTATACCCCATCGAACTCATTTTTTGCGGCAACGAAAGTATACCTGTACCAATCATAATGCTTTGAGCCAAAAAGATGACATGGTAGCGGTTCAAAACCTTTAATTTAGCTGTGCTCAACGTCTTCACCTAATTTCTCTTCTTGCTGTTTTGTCTGAGTTCTTGAAATTCCCGTTTTTTTCGTTAAATATTTCAATGGAAATCTGATGACATTATCTAATAAATCTGTCGGCTTTCTTGGTATCCCTGGTGTCATATAATTTGTTCCTAAAGATTTTAGACTTAGTAAATGATGGATTAACCATGCAAAGGCGAGCATCTGGCCAAATAGACCAAAGAGCCCTGCGGATAAAATAAAAATATATCGTATAAAGCGGCTCGTATTACTCATTAAAAAGATTGGTGGTAGGAACGATAATAAGGCAGATGTTGCGACCAGGACGATTAGAATATTGCTGAGTAATCCTGCTTCTACAGCCGCCGTACCTATTACAATACCTCCTACGATACCAATTGTTTGGCCGACTTTTGCAGGCATTCGAGAGCCCGCTTCTCGTAAGACTTCAATAATTAGCTCGATAAATAACACTTCAATCAAAGGTGGAAATGGTACCTTACTCCTCGACTCTTGAAGGCTTAACAATAATTCATAAGGCAAAATTTCTGGATGGAAGGTTAAAGCTGAAATATACATTGGTGTAATCATGATCGTTATGAAAAAACCAAAAAAGCGCAGCATCCTTAATAAAGATGCCGTTGTCCAGCGGTTGTAATAATCCTCAATCGAAACGAACATCTCAAAAAAGGATGTAGGGCAGACAATCGCTAATTGACTGTTATCCATAAAAACAACAATTCTACCATCTAGAAGGTACCGACAAACACTATCTGGACGTACGGTCATATAATATTGTGGAAAGGGTGATAACGGATTATCTTCTATTAATTGCTTTAAAACTGAAATATCCGTAAATAATGGATAATTCACTTGATCAATACGATTTCTTAAATTTTTCAAGTTTTCGTCATTCACAATATTGTCCATATACACGATCGATATTTTAATATTAGCCTCAGAACCTACAATCCGGTTTTCATTTTTTAGCATAGAACTTTGAATACGTCTTCTTACTAAAGAAATATTGGTTTCCAATGATTCTGTGAATGCATCCTGTGGCCCAATCACGGTTGATTCTGTTTCAGTATTGGTTATAGCTCTGATTGGTGCACTAAATGTATCCATACTTACAAGTGCATTTGTTTCATGAAAGAATAGCAAGGTTTGACCAGCATTCAATCGTTTAATGACATCCTTTACGTCCTTTGCATCTATATATTGAGACATTTGATGTATCTGTTTTAAATTATTGGCCAACGGTATTATTACCATGGTTTGTAAGGTCATTTTTTCAATAAGAGAGGAGAAATAAATGACCGTGACGTCCCCTTCTTCCGTTGCCATCATTTTCAGTTTTACATCATCTATTTCATTTAATTCCTGCTTTAAATGTGCAACGATTTGTTCAGGTATCCCACGCATCCATATCAACTCCTTGATTTCCCAAGACATGTCCATCGTATAAACTTTTTAGTAGTTTGGCTTTTTACAGTTGAATTATGTAAAAATTGTGCTAGCAAAAAAAGGATGCATCCCATTTTGAGATGCATCCTCTTAAACTATTCTATTGAATCTTACCGTATCGGTTTTTGCCAATACCAAATACATAGTAGCTGACTGTGACAAGTACTAAAAAAACGATGCCGACAATTAATGATATACGTGTATCATCATTAAACCACATGCCAATTAGTACCATAATTAAAAAGATAATCGTTACATAGTTTGTAAATGGCGCGAAAGGCATTTTGAAAGGATGCTCTGCAAGTTGGGCTCCCTTCACCTTTCTAAATCGAATTTGACTAATTAAAATAATAAACCATGGAATCATCCCTGGTAAAACACTCGCACTATACACATAGACAAATAAATTTTCAGGTGCAATATAGCTAAGAATAACGCCAATAACTAGTCCAACTAACACACCAGCTGTACCAAATAAAGGTACACCATTACTCGAAAGCTTGGCGAAAAATTTGGGTGCTTGTCCATTCATAGCAAGCGTATATAACATACGTCCAGCACTATAAATCCCACTGTTACAGCCTGACATAGCCGCTGTGATGACAACAAAATTAATAATACCTGCAGCAGCTGTAATACCAACCTTAGCAAATGTTGCAACAAACGGGCTACCGATTGTGCCAAGTTCATCCCATGGATAGACTGTGACAATCACAAAAATAGCTCCGATATAAAATATTAAAATACGCCAAATAATACTTTGAATCGCATTGGTAATTGTTTTCTGCGGATTTTTTGCTTCTCCCGCCGTAATCCCAATTAGCTCTACCCCTTGATAGGCAGCGACTACTAAGGATAATGCAAAGAAGAAACCTGTCCAGCCACCAGTAAAGAAGCCACCATGACTCCATAAGTTGGATAAGCCAATCGCAATACCATCATTGCCAAAGCCAAAGAAAATTAGTCCAACCCCTGCAATAATCATCAAAATAATCGTGACGATTTTAATCATAGCAAACCAAAACTCAAACTCACCAAATGATTTGACAGAGATAAAGTTCGCAACCCCTAATATCACCATAGCAATAAGACCCGGTATCCAAGCTGGTAACTCAGGGTACCAATATTGCATATACGTTCCCACTGCTATAATTTCCGACATCCCAACAATTACCCATTGAAACCAGTTACTCCACGCAGTTAAATAACCCGCCAACGGATGAATATATTTGTAACCAAATGTCGCAAAAGAGCCAGTACTCGGCTCCATATAAAGCATCTCACCCATTGCCCTCATAATGAAAAATATAAAAATACCTGCAATCCCATAGGCAAGGAGTACAGAAGGACCCGTCCATTGAATAGCACTTGCTGAGCCCATAAATAGGCCAACTCCAATTGTCCCGCCAAGCGCAATCATTTGGATATGACGTGCTTCTAATCCTCGTTTTAATTCTTTATTGGCCACTCTGTTACGCCTCTTTTCTGTTGTTCTTTCTACGATGTTTTTACTTTAAAATAATAATCAATTTTTCTAAAAAAGACAAATGTATTTTTAGGAAAAACAAAAAATATGGCTATTTTTATAGAATAGCTATGCTCATAGAAATAAAAAGATGCCTTTACTCATCAGTAGAGACACCTCTTTGTTTAATTATTTATCCATTTTCTAAGAACCCGGAATCCATCCGCTGATTCCTGTCATATATAGCCCTACTATAATCCGAAAATTCAAAAAACTCTATTCCGATCACGATGAAAGGAATAGAGTTTACTTCGTTATTGTAATAAAGTTTGTTCTTGTAATTTAGCAGAGAAGTATTTCCGTGCATCTGCTGTTAAAATTTGCAGTAATGTTACTTCATCTTGGCGAGCAAATTCGACAAACATCCCACTTAAGTTTTCGTAGACATATTTGATTTTGAAGCCACTATCTAAATAATGATCCACTTTTTGGATTTCCTCTGTGCTTTGTTGGAATTCAGACATGCCATCACCTCACCTTCTTTTGAAAATGTCAAGATGTTGTCTTTCTTACTCGGCACCCTTCATTTCTAACAGAGGATCTGCTTGCTCCACCAGTTCATCTTCCTCTGGAGCAGCTGCTGGTTGGCCAAATATTTCATCCAAATTATGCCCAACCGTAATGCCTAAATATTTATCATCGCTTGGATCATCTAGCTCTGCCTGAGGATACTTTTTAAACCACCAATACTTCGCCAATACATAATATACAGCCGCTCCTACAACAAACCCTACTAGCGAGGAATAGGTTGCAAATATATTCGCAATAGCGCCCCCAATTACCCAGGCAATTAATCCAGCCATATTAAAGCCCTTATAATATTTAAATTGTCCGTTTAATTCATAAAGGTCTTTAACGTGTACACGACGCTTACGGAGTAGGTAATAATCAGCAAATAAAATACCGACGATGGCCGTTAAAATACCACCAATTATTAATAGGACATTGACCATGACATCAAATAGACTCCATGGCTGTGCCAGAATTCCAATTATACCTGCAATAACAACCCCTACCCAAAACGGTACTTTTGGTCCACCAATATTAGAGAAAATAGTAGCCGCTGGTACAACATTGGCTGATGTATTAGTTGACCATTGCGCTAACACAATCATCAACAATAAAATCCCTAAAATAAAGCCGCTTGCACTTTGCTGTAAAGCATTGATTGGATCAGCAGAAGCTACAGCCATATAACAAACAGCGCCAATTGTTACAATGAATGTGTTGGTAATCGGCATAACGATCAATGACCCAACGAGCTGTGTTTTATTACGTTTGAACCAGTTACGCTCATTTTTAGGTGCTTTAAAAAACCGAGACAAGGACGGCATGTCAGCTGCCAGTGTTGCCCAGAAGCCCATATTTGCCATTACCACTACCATAAACGCGGTAAAGGCGGCAAAGCCTGTTGTTGGAGTTTCCACCCATGTCCAAACATTTTTCCCTTGAGATGTAGCATTATCTGCCAATGTGTAATACATCCAGCAAGAAATTAAAATAATGACAGGTGCTGCTAAATCAGCAAAGCGTTCAATGGATTTAATGCCTAGTGATGTATTAAAGAGTTGAAGTGCTGCAAAAACAAGGAAACAGATAAACCAATTATCAAAACCAAATAATAAGTTTAAAATACCGTTTATTGCTAACGCACCGAAATAGGTATTAAGACCGAACCAACATGCAGCAGTAACACCACGTACAAGGGATGGTATATGGGTACCAAATGTACCGAATGGTGCGCGCATATAGACAGGGAAAGAAAGCCCATGCTCTATCCCAATATCACCAATTAACGTCATAAAGACACCGATTAAACAGGAACCTACCAATGTTGCAAATATGACCATTGGCAATGATAAGTTCATTATTGCTGAACCACCGATAGCAAAAGCCGCTAATACAATCGCCATTCCTACCCAAATTACCGCAAAACCAAATGTTCCAATATTTCTTTGTTGATGTGTCACTGGAAGTAAATCTGGGGATTTTAAATAATTCCCTTCACGTTCCATCCTATTTCTCTCCTTTTTCTTAAATTTCCGTGACAACCTACTTGAAGTTAAGCCTTCCCTCACTAAAAATGGCTGAAGGAAGGTGGAATTTCGATTTTATTTATCTTTAATCTTCATTCACGATAAAAGGTTCTTTATTTGGAAAGACTGCTAAGCAGTGATTGGCGTTCATTCCAAGTCATTGGTGGAATTGTTGATTTACGTTCAACCATTGAAATGGCACCATCGACTGGACAAACAATGGAACATAAATTACAGCCGACACAATCTTCCTCTCGCACTTTTAACATTGGACGGCCATCCTCTGTATACAGATCGATACATTGATGAGATGTATCCTCACAGGCAATATGGCACTTATTACAATTAATACACACATCGTTATTAATTTCTGCGACAATTTTATAATTTAAATCTAAATCACCCCAGTTTGAATACCTTTGTACAGAGCGACCAACTAAATCCATAACTGAAGCTAGGCCTTTATCGTCCAAATAATTATTTAGACCATCAATCATATCTTCTACAATACTAAAGCCATGGTGCATTGCAGCTGTACAAACCTGAACGCCTGTCGCACCCATTAAAATAAATTCTGCTGCATCCTGCCAATTCGAGATGCCGCCAATACCTGAAATCGGTACATTCACTAATGGATTACGCGCACATTCAGCCACCATATTGAGGGCAATCGGTTTAACAGCTGGACCACAATAGCCACCGTGCGCCCCTTTTCCTGCAACATGCGGTATAGTGTTCCAAGAATCTAAATCGACACCGGCTAAACTATTAATCGTATTAATCATACTAACTGCATCTGCTCCACCTCTTGTCGCTGCTTCCGCCGTTACTGTAATATCCGTAATGTTTGGCGTTAGCTTAACAATCACAGGTGTACGTGCCGCTTCCTTTACCCAGTACGTTTGTTTTTCCACCAATTCAGGGACTTGACCAGAGGCAGAACCCATGCCTCGTTCTGCCATCCCATGTGGACAACCAAAGTTAAGCTCAAGACCATCAACCCCCACATCTTCTACTCGCTTCACAATTTCATGCCACTTTTCCTGCTTCGGCTCCACCATTAGGGAGGCAATAATTGCGTGATTAGGAAATTTCTTTTTCGTGTCATAAATTTCTTGTAAATTTACTTCTAATGGTCGATCCGTAATTAATTCGATATTATTAAAGCCTGCTACACGTTGACCATTAAAACTCACAGCGGCAAAACGGGAGGACACATTTAAAATCGGTTCTCCTAACGTTTTCCAAACAGCGCCCCCCCAGCCTGCTTCAAATGCACGCTGTACTTGATAACCCGAATTTGTCGGTGGTGCGGATGCTAGCCAAAATGGATTCGGCGATTTGATGCCCGCTAAATTAATGCGTAAGTCTGCCATGTAAGTTCCCCCTTTATCCTGATTGGTGAAACTAACAATCAGTGAAGGATGTAGAAAACCCCCACTGTTTGAAGGTTCACTTTATGCAATCTCACTTGGTTTTCTTAAACGTTCATGAATCTTATATGCTGCATCTTTCCCTTGCTGCACAGCGGTCACCACCATCGCTTCACCCTGTCCATTGCCAAAGACAACATCTCCACAGGCAAATACTTTGTCATTAGACGTTTGCATTGTCGCCTCATCAATATCGACAACACCGTTTGTATGAGCCAATCCAAAGGCTTCGATTAATGAAACAAAACGAGTTTGCCCAATCGCTTTAATGACAGCATCCACTTCAATAATAAAATTAGAGTCCTTTACTTCTTCTGGTCTTTGTCGGCCATCAGGACCTGCCTCACCAAGCTTCATTTTTACACATTCAATACCTTTCACCTTGCCAGCTTCATCGCCAATAATTTTCTTCGGCGCAGTCAGCCATTTAAATTCCACACCATCCTGCTTCGCAAATTCATATTCAAATTTGTAAGCAGTCATTTCTTTTTGTGTTCTGCGATAAAGAATTTGTACATTTTCTGCCCCTAATCGCACCGCACTTGTAGCTCCATCAATTGCTGTATTTCCAGCACCAATAACAGCTACTTTTTTTCCAACGATGTCATTTGTAAGCGGTCCCATTTTTGTTTTTCGAACAAACTCAATGGCATCATGCACACCTTCTAAATCTTCCCCTTCAATGCCCAGATTCGGTACAGCCCCCATACCGACAGCTAAAATTACACTGTCATATTGCGCCAAAATTTCATCAGCAGAAATATCCACACCGACTGCTGTATTCGTTTGAATGTTCACGCCAAGCTGTTCAATTTGCTCCACTTCCCAATCCACTACTTCATTAGGTAAACGGAATGCCACAATTCCATAGCTTCCTAGTCCGCCAGCCTTCTCTTCTGCCTCATAGATTGTTACCTGGTAGCCTAAACGGCCAAGCTCTCGTGCTGCTGATAAGCCAGCAGGACCCGCCCCGATGATTGCTACTTTCTGTCCGTTATTTTGTCCTGGCTTAAATAGCTGTGTATTGGTTTCCATTGCCCAATCTGTTGCATAACGCTGTAACTCACCAATTTTAATTGGCTTTGTAGAAGAATTTAAGACACACGCCCCTTCACATAATTCTTCCGTAGGACAAACCCTTGCACAGCTTGCACCAATAGGATTTGCTTCTAATATAGTCGTAGCAGAACCCTTCATATTACCAGATGCAATTTTTTTTATGAAATTTGGGATTTGAATGCTTGTTGGACAAGCTTTAATACATGGTGCATCATAGCAATACAGACAACGGTTGGCTTCCTCAATAGCCTCATTCTTTGTCATTTTGCTTTTTAATTCCATAAAATTACGTCTAAGCTGTATGGTCATTTCATTTTCTTGAATCGGAACCATTTCCACATCCCCCTCATGTGAGCATTTTTTCCGTACATCAATTACTAGACCGATTGCTTTGCTCTCCATCAAAACAATCGGTCCTATACTGAAGGAAGCTAAATATTTAGTGCTTCCGCAGCTACTGTTTTTAATGGACGTTTAATATATTGTCCACTACCAAGTACCCCTACAAATTCTTTATTTTTAATGACGTATTCCCCACGAACCAGTACGCTAACCGGCTCACCTGTAACGTCCCAGCCTTCATAAGGGTTATAGTCCACATTCATGTGATGTGTTTTAGCAGAAATTTGGCGTTTTGCCTCTGGATCAAAAATTACGATATCCGCATCTGAACCGATAGCAATCGTTCCTTTTTGCGGGAATAGCCCAAATATTTTGGCTGCACTTGTAGAAATCATATCAACAAATTCATGGATTGTAATTCTACCTTTTGCAACACCTTCCGAATATAAAATACTAAAGCGATCCTCAATGAATGGCCCACCGTTTGGAATTTTTGAGAAATCATTTAAGCCAAGCTGTTTTTTACCCTTAAAGCTAAAAGAGCATTGGTCAGAGCCAATTGTCTGTAGCTGCTTGGCCTTTAATGCATTCCATAAATGTTCTTGATGATATTTCGGACGAAGTGGTGGTGACCAGACATATTTTGCTCCCTCAAAGCCTGGCTGCGCTAAAGCTGATTGATCGAGTGTTAAATATGGTGGACATGTTTCACCATAGACGTCATACCCTTTTTCACGAGCTGCAATAATTTCATCTACTGCTTCTTTACATGTTACATGAACCACATATAGCTTCGCTCCTGCTATATGAGCTAATTCGATGGCACGCTTTGTCGCCTCACCCTCTAATTCGGCTGGTCGAGTCAGTGCATGATAAATCGGTTCTTTATGTCCCGCACGTCTTGCTTCCTCGACAAGCTCATCAATGACAGAGCCATTCTCACAATGCACCATAACCACTGCGCCAAGATCTTTGGCGATTTTAAAGGCTTTAAATAGTGTACGATCTGTCGCTTGGAATTCTTTTGCATAAGCCATAAAGACTTTTACAGAAGTAATGCCCTCCTGCTCTAATAGTTGGGGTAATTCAGCTTCTGTTTCAGGTGTTAAATCACCAATCATCAGATGGAAACCATAGTCAATAGCAGACTTTCCTTTCGCCTTTTCATGCCATTTCTCCACTGCTGTCGATAATTTTTCTTCTCCTGCTGTTAAACAAAAATCTAAAATAGTAGTTGTCCCACCAAAAGCTGCGGCTATCGTACCTGATTTCCAATCGTCATCTGTCACTGTATTATTGAATGGCATATCTAAATGCGTATGAGGATCAATGCCACCAGGCAATACGTACTTACCTGTCGCATCAATGATTTCAGCGCCAGCATCCGTTAAGTTCTGGCCAATTTGAACAATTTTACCGTTGTCAATTAGAATATCTGCCTCAAATACATCAGCAGCTGTTGCTACTCGTCCACCTTTAATGATTTTTTTCATTGTGCCCCTCACCCTTCATTACAAAATTAGAGAATGCTTGATGTTCAATGCAATGTATATGTTTCCCCTATACTAAACTTTGTTTGCAGCGTTAAAACTGTTTCGAGCAAAATATCTGCACCTTTTGCACAATCCTCATATGTTGTTTCCTCCTCCTCACAATGACTCTTGCCTTCAATACTTGGGACAAAAATCATGGCGGACGGAACCATACTCGCCATATACTGGGCATCATGTCCAGCCCCACTAAACATACGATGTGCAGAATAGCCGAAGCTCTGACATGCTCTTTCTACTTCATCGCAAATGGCTGCATCAAAATACACTGTCTCTCTCCCCCATAGTTTAGTAGGATGAATGCTGCAACCTCCTGCTGTCTCTGGAAGCGCATTAAGAATATCCTCAACCTGTTGCATCACCTCTGGATCTTGATGGCGTGAATCGATGGTAAATGTCACCTTATTCGGGATGACTGTATGAATATTTGGCGAAACATTCATGCGACCAAAGGTAAAAACAAGTTGTTCGTCAATTTTCCCTAATTGCTCATGGAGCTCTGTAATAATCGTCGATGCTACAATCATCGGGTCTTTACGCATCGACATCGGTGTTGTACCCGCATGATTTGATTGTCCAGTAATCGTAATTTCATAGCAGACCATGCCGAGCACACCTTCGACAACACCGATTTCACGTTGTTTTGCCTCTAAAACGGGTCCTTGTTCAATGTGCAATTCAATATAAGCAAGTGCTTCTTTTAGTCGATTTTCTTGCTCTCCCTCATAGCCACTTGCCTGTAATGCTTCGTGAAAGCGAATACCATTTTTATCTGTAGATTGCAGCATTTTTTCTTTGTCGAATTTTGAGGTAATTACCCCTGAACTCATCATGGCCGGGTCAAAACGTGCGCCCTCTTCATTGGTAAAATTCACAATCATAAGTGGGATATCCATCTCAATTTCATTTTCCTTAATTGTTCGAATGGCCTCGATAGCTGTAAGTACACCTAACACGCCATCAAATCTCCCACCTTTTTCAACTGAATCTAGATGGGAACCCATGACGATAGGTGGCATATCCTTTTTGCCAGGAAGAGTGGCATAAATATTTCCCATATCATCTACCTGTATATCCATACCTAACGCTTTACAACATTCACAAAAATAGTTTCTAGCTAAAACATCCTCATCCGAAAGAGATAAACGTGTAACGCCACCATTGTCAGTGGCTCCAAATTGACTGAACTGTTCAATTAACTCTTGCAATCGTCTACTATTACATTTATACATATGCAAGTCCTCTCTTTCACAGTAGTTATTAAACATTCTAAAATAGATAAAATTTGTGAGATATGGAAAGTAAACTAAAAAAATATGTGCAACTGCACATTATATATGGTAAGTTATGTTCATAATTAAGGGGGGAAAATATGGGGACGATTCGTAAAATTGTTGAGGGAATTCAATTCCCAATGCTTACATTAGTCGCTGGACATAGTGGTACGTATCGCAGAGTTACTGGTATTAATGTTGTGGAAAGCAATGATCTAATTATGTTTTGTAGACCCAATGAATTAGTCGTCACAACAGGCATTAATTTAGATGCACAGGAAGATTCTCTAGAACAGCTTGTCAAACAAGCGTACGCGAAAAAAGTAGCGGGCTTTATTATCAACATAGGGCCATTCATTCCTACTATTCCTGAAGCCGTCATCTCTTTTGCAAACCAACATGATTTCCCTATTTTTCAAATGCCATGGAGTTACCGTATTGCTGATCTATTAAAAACTACCTTTCAGTTTATTGCCAACCACCATCAAGAGCTTTCCATCGAAGAAAAGGTTCTGTTCAATCTACTTTTTCATTACAAAGCAAACGCTAACTCTATAAAAGATCAATTAGCACAGCTAGGATTTCCTCAAGGAAGAGAATTAGCGATCATTACTTGCACAACTACTGGCACGCAAGCTACCATCGATCGTTATGAAGTGATGATACAATTTGCTTTTCAAAATCGCTATCAACGCTTCTTAAAATTAAAGCATAAAAATTACCTCATTTTTTTAATTGATAAAGCACAAATCATTACACCAAATACACCCTTCTCAAAAATCGTTGAAGAAATCTACGATAAAATCACATTAAAAAATGGTTACTTGGATATTATTATTGGAAAAGGCAACTACCATAAAGAGCTCGAAAATGTTCGCAAAAGCTATGATGAATCTTTAATGGTCCTTCATTTAGCACAGCTCCATAACAACCGTTACTTATATAGCTATAAAGAAATTGGTGCCTATAAAATTCTGATGGCGGTGCAAAACCAACGATTGATGAAGTCCTTTAGTCAGGATATTTTAGGCCAGCTCTATCGCTATGATGAAATGCACAATACTGATTATGTCCCTTTTTTACGTGTATTTGTTGAAGAGAATGGCAGTACAAGTCGGATTAGTGAACGACAATTTATTCATCGCAATACGGTCCTTTATAAAATAAAAAAAATCGAAATGCTATTGGATATTGACTTAAGCAACTCCTTTACAAAGACAAACTTATATATTGCCTTTTTAATAGAGGATGTTTTAACACATCAATAGAATTAGCAGGTTGTTTAATTATCTGGATTTTCTATTTATAAATCCTCCTTCTAAAATTTTGGCGGCATACATATAAAGTATAAATGGGGACGACTGTGCATTTTGTTGTCCACATCCGACTAAAACGTATGCATGCTAATCATCTACCTGTTAAGAAGGAGTGAAGCTTTGTGACAAATGTAACAAGTCCAAATTGGCAAGTGAAGGATGAACAATATGTATGGCATTCAATGAAACCATATAATCCGAATGCTACGATGATTGTCCAATCTTCTAAAGGTGCATGGATTACCGACATTGAAGGAAAACGTTATTTAGATGCTATGGCTGGTTTATGGTGCGTAAATGTTGGCTATGGCCGAGAAGACATTGCGAAAGTTGCCTATGAGCAGTTACTTGAAAATACGTATACACCTTTATCTGTTGGCCATATTCCCGCCATCCAGCTAAGTGAAAAGATAAGTGAGCTATTAGGGGATGACTATGTCGTCTTTTTCTCTAATAGCGGCTCTGAAGCAAATGAGGCTGCTTTTAAAATTGCTCGACAATATCATCAACAAAAAGGACACGTCAATCGAACAAAAATCATTTCTCGTTACCGTGCATATCATGGTAGTTCGATGGGTGCATTAGCCGCTACAGGACAAGCTCAACGTAAATATAAATACGAGCCATTAGCACCTGGTTTTTTACATGTCACACCACCTGACTCGTATCGTGCAAATGAAGACCATATTAAAAGTAAAGATCCTTGTGCACTGCCATCTGTGCAAGCGATTGATCATGTAATGACATGGGAAATGTCAGATTCAATTGCTGCAGTCATTATGGAGCCTATCATTACTGGTGGTGGTGTGATTATGCCTCACGACAACTACCTACAAGGAGTCAAAGCTATTTGTGAGAAGCATGGCGCACTGTTCATTGTCGATGAAGTAATTTGTGGTTTTGGACGTACAGGCAAAGCTTTCGGGTTCCAAAATTACGGCATTCAGCCTGACATTGTTACAATGGCAAAGGGTTTGACAAGCGCTTATATGCCACTATCAGCAACTGCCGTTCGACGTGAAATTTACGAGGCTTTTGCAGGTAGTGAGGAATATGACTTTTTCCGCCATGTCAATACGTTCGGTGGATCACCAGCAGCTTGTGCTGTAGCATTGAAAAATATTGAAATAATGGAGCAGGAAAATTTATTTACTCACTCTGCTACACTTGGTGCTACGCTTCTTACGGCCTTACAGGAGCAATTAAAGGAGCACCCACATGTTGGGGATATTCGCGGTAAGGGCTTATTAATTGGCGTAGAGCTTGTACAAGATAAAGACAGCAAAACACCACTCGATGTCACACTTGTAAACAAAGTGATTGCACAGTGTAAGGAACTGGGGTTAATCATTGGGAAAAATGGCGTAACCGTTGCTGGGTTTAATAATGTTCTGACATTATCTCCCCCATTGATTATTTCCTCTGATGAGAAAGATTTCATCGTTAAAAATTTTGTACAAGCATTACATTTCATTAAACAATAGCATGAATAAATCGCTGACTTGCTGTTCGGAACATGGCCTTGGGCTGAACCTTTTCTAAATAAATAATTCTAAAAGTAAACATTCGCCTAGCTCCCTTGAAGGAACTAGGCGAATGTTTCTCAAAAACGGGTGGACCCAGTTTTTACATACATTATTTTTTGTCTTTTTTCTCTACAGTTTTTACTTCTTTTTTTGTTACTTCAGTAAAATCTGCTTCTTCCCCAGCCTCCATACCATAGCTAGGATTTCTGTCCATACGAGAGAATGTATCTACATCCTCCTCATCTTCAAATCGCTTCATCAGAATTGGAATCGTGATCAGTCCCGCAAGCCCAACAAGGGCATATATCCATCGAGATAAGACCGCAGTTTGTCCACCAAATAAATAAGCCACTAAATCAAATCTAAAGAATCCAATGAGTCCCCAGTTGATTGCACCTATAATGACTAATATTAAGGCAATTCTATAAAGTACGCTCATGAGTACACCTCCTTTATCGTCTATACTCCAAGCTAATTTCTTAGCAGAGAGGTGTCATAAGAAGCGATAAAATGACAAAGACTAGTCATTAAAACCGCCATTTTGACGGTCTTATTTTTTGCAATAACCACTTTTTTATACAGTCCTAAGAAATGGCTGCACAGTGATATTGCCACCAAAGAAGGGTACTCAAACAAATATTACTCTGATGGATTTTTATAGGTTTGTTCATGCTGAAGAAGCCATTCTTTGCGCCACATCCCGCCGCCATACCCTGTCAACGTTCCATTAGAGCCAATAATGCGATGACAGGGAACAACGATACTAATATTATTTTTGCCATTTGCACTACCAACAGCTCTTACAGCTTTTTCATTGTTAATAGCTACAGCAATATCCTTATAGGAAGCCGTTTCACCATAGCTTACAGTCGGTAAAGCTTGCCAAACCGCTTGTTGAAAGTCTGTTCCTTCAACTACGTAGGGAAATGAAAAGTCATGACGTTCACCTATAAAATACTCTTGCAACTGTTTGGCACACTCCATCAGAACTTTCGGTGTATCTTGTTGAGGAATATGGATAATTTCATCCCGCTCCGCAAAATTAATTCCATAAATAGCGCTATCACTACCCTCTATTTCAATTACTCCAATTGGTGATTTGTAATCTACTTTATACTTTTTCATATAGAGACCTCCATAAATAAAAGGTGGCATAAGCCTGCCAACCTTGCCAATGTATCGCATAGTGGTTGATTTCCTCTATCGTTGGTTTTCGTTCTAACGCTAATTGAGTTTTTAACGCATTGTGCAAACCAACATCTGCGATTGGAAAGGCAGACGGCTCTTGTAAACATTTCATCAGCACATAGTCTGCGGTCCATGCACCAATGCCCCTAATAGCCATTAAACTTTTTTTCTTGTCCTCGTAGTTATCTTTTTGCTTCAACAACTCTTTTGTCAATTGACCACTTGCCATACTTTTTGCAATATCAATAATGTACTCCGACTTTCTTAACGTAAATTGGAGACTTCTTAAATCTTCCACCTGAATGGCAGCGATCTTTTCTGGCGGTGGAAATAGCCAGTAGCTTTGCCCCTCGAAGCTTACATACTCTCCAAATTGCTCGACAAATCGTTTTTTTAGTGTATAGGCAAATGTTAAATTGATTTGTTGACCAATAATAGCCCAAACTAGCGCTTCAAATAAATCAGGTATACCGATTAATCGTAGACCACTATATTTTTCAACAAGTGGCTGTAGGATTTTATCTCGGTTAGCCATCTTATAAAAACAAGCCAAATCTTGCTTTACATCAAACCATTCCATTAGATAATGGACGATTTTTTCTCTTACATTGGCTATTGGTTGATCCATTGGAAATTCCACTTTTATGTTATTGTCTTGCTCACTGATTTTACATAAAATAAGCTGTTCATCAATATTCAGTAATTTGTAAAGCACATCCCCTTTTATTGAATGAAGAATTTCTTGATTGGATCTATTTAAAAACAGCAAACACTCTTTAAAATTAAATTCTTTTGGCTGCACGATTTCTAAATAAGTTTCGTCATTAATCCAGTGCATATCCTGACTCCTTTTAGGAAAGGCCTCGATATTCTGTAGGTGAGCAATTTTTCAATCGTCGAAACACCTTATAAAAATTAGAGGGACTTTGAAATCCTGCTTCATAGCAAATTTCTAAATTTGTAAAATCTGTATGTCTTAATAAGTGGGCAGCCTTATCAATTCTTATTTTTTCTAAATATGTTCGGGGTGTCACTGCTGTTTCTTGTTTAAAAAGCCGTTCTAGATGAAATGGACTGATGCCGACATGCTCCGCCATATCTTGTAATGTCATCTTTTGTTTATATTCGTTGATAATAAAGGCTGTTACATTTTTAATCAATTGTGTATGTGGTGAATGTTCAATCTCTGGCTGACATCGTTTACATGCACGATAGCCAGCAGCCTCTACTTCTTGTAAATCCTCATAAAATTCAACATTCATCTTTTTCGGTTTTCTGGATTTACAGGAAGGACGGCAATAAATCCTAGTCGTTTTAACCGCTGTATAAAAAAGCCCATCATAGGTTTGATCACAAGCTATAATCTTTTCCCACTTCTCCTCAAAAGATAAATTGATTGGATGGTCCACGTATACCTCACCTCATTTTCATTGATTAAACATATAAAGAAGAAGTATTTTGGTCTTCTAATAATTGTGCAGCATGTTGCGTTATATCTGCAATGATTTTATCTGATAGTGCATTACCAAAACTAAAACGCCTTACCCCTAATTCTTTTAGCTGCTGACAATTGGTTAAGCCGGGTAATGAAAGCAGATTGATGGGTGCTTCTATGTTACTTGTCATGGCTTTTATGTCGTTAAAATCCGTTAATCCAGGAATAAATATACCACTAGCCCCACTCTCTACATAAGCCTTCGCTCTCACCATGGTTTCTTCAAATGGTTGCTCCAATTGAAAATACGTATCCGTTCTAGCGTTGATAAAAAAATCTTTAAAACCGTGGTAATCTAACGCTGCCCTTAGGTTTGTTAGTAGACGACAATGTTCTGTTACACTTTTTAACCCTATTTGGTTTTTGAGAGAATCCTCAATATTAATCCCAGCTACACCGACATCGGCCGTTCTTAATACATTGTCGATAATACTCTGCTCATCAGATCCATACCCTGCTTCAATATCAGCAGATACAGGTATGCTCACATTCTCTGCAATGGTTTGGATAATATTAAGATGTCGTTGAAAATCTATTAATTCACCATCTGCATAGCCAAGTGAATTAGCAATACCCCAGCTTGTTGTGCCAATCGCTTGAAAACCTGCCTTTTCTAACATTAATGCCGATAATAAATCCCAAGCATTCCCTAAAAATAAGAGCTCTTGTGAAGAATGTAAATCATTGAATTCATGAATTTTAGACATATCGAAAGCCTCCATACTATTTGATAGACCTCATTTTATCAGGAATGATTTCTTCACTTCGTCCTCAATCTTGCTGTTATGGTCTAGCGAAGCGGATTGTTTTACAAAAAAAAGACGCCTAAGACAATAGCCTTGTCCTGACGCCTTTTCATGTTATTTTTGCCAACGGTTCAACTCTTTTAATAATTCAGGTAGCTGAACTTTCCTCACATCGATAGGCGGTAATGCCTTAATAAATTCTTTCCCATAAGACTTATTAGTGATACGTCGGTCGAGGACGATAAAGGCTCCTTTATCTTGGGAAGAACGAATTAATCGACCAAAGCCTTGTTTAAAGCGCATAATGGCCTCTGGTAAGGAAAGCTCCGTGAATGAATTGCCACCTAGAGCTGTCAGATGCTTGGCTCTTGCCTTAAATACTGGCTCTTCTGGTGAAGAGAATGGTAATCGTACCACAATGACAGAAGCGAGAGCATCTCCTGGTACATCAACACCCTCCCAAAAGCTATTTGTCCCAAACAGAACAGCATGGCTAAATTTTTGGAATGATTTTAGAATGCGCATACGGCTTCCACCAGTAACACCTTGTGCAAAAAGCATGTAGTCATCTAAAAGTTCACTTTCTTGAATGAGCTCGACTGTTTTCCGAAGCATATCCTGTGCTGTAAAGAGCACAAAACAGCGTCCCTCCGTCATGCGGACTGTCCGAGTAATTGCATGTGCAACAGCCTCAATGTATTCTTCCTGGCTAACATGCTGAATATCTGGCATATCAGTTACAATAAAAGCCTTGGCACCAGCGTAATAGGCTGGAGGTGCTTGGAGTTTTATGATCTCAACATCATCAGAGATTCCTAACTGGCGTGTGACAAAGCGCTCATTGCCTGGTACGGTTAATGTACCTGATGTCCAAACAATGCTTGCCTCTTTACGAAGCGGTGCTAATACTTGTTCAATAATCGGTGTGACATTGACTGGTTTCTTAAAGACATGAAGACTGCCAGGAACACTACGGAGATCCAGTTCTAGCCATATTGAATTACCCTCATGTGGTGATAGAAAAATATCTTCCCATTCAGCAATTTTTATTTTCACTTCTCGTATCCAATACTGCCATTCAGATAAAACATAAAGATCATTTTTATCTAATTGCTCAATATTATTTTCGAATGTCTGCGTAATTACAGTTGCAAGGTCTAGCCATTGTTGTGTCTGCTTACTAACTTGCACGAATGATTCTTTCGCAAATGATAGATCCTCTAAAAATAGGGTACATTTACTACCTACTTGCTTCCCTTTAACTTGTTGCTGTATTTTTTGAATAACTAACTGAATGGTTTCATCAAATGACCGCTGCAAGCGTATAAATTGGGCATCCAGACGCTGCAAATTTTGCATGGCTACGCGCTGTTTTTTCTTCGCTGCTTCACAAAACTGGTGAAAAAGGGCGGTCTCCTCCATCGTACCAATTTGTCCAAAGATATACTTCCATTGTGTATAGGAGAAGGCAATTTCATCCTGCTGCATGGCTGCCTGAATAAATTGATGTGCTTCATCAATAATCCATCCATCGATTTGGGTAAAGAGTGGTGTTTGGCGAACTAAATCGCTTAATACCATAGCATGATTCGTCACAATACAATCCGCAACGGCACTATTTTTTAAAGCTTGTTCATAGAAATCAAAGCCCTTTGAAGGCTTGTCACTTGGTATTTTTCGGATTTTCTCTAAAAATAGTTGTCCGCCACCTGAAACATTTAATTCACTTAACACACCTGTCTCTGTTTTAGTAAGCCACACAAGTATTTGTAGAATAGTAAATGTTTCATCATAGGACTCATCTGCATGGGCCATACATTGCTCAAAGCGTTCAAGATCAATATAATGTTGCATTCCCTTTAATACGCATACATTTACTTTTGTTCCTAGGATTTTTTCAATCTTAGGTAGTTCCTCCTCTACAAGCTGTTCCTGTAGATACGATGTATACGTACTAATGGCAATCTTTTTATCGACAGTACGGGCGTACAAAATCGCAGGCAATAAATAGCCAGCCGTTTTGCCAATACCAGTGGAGGCTTCAATCACACATTCCTTTTGTTCATGTAATGCCTGCCAGATCGTGTCCATCATCTCAAATTGTGCTGGACGTTCCTCAAAATTCGCAAGGGCCTTTGACATTAAAGCTATTTTTTCAGTTACTGTTTGCGGATAGACTAGTGGTTCTGATGCATTTTCATGCTTATTGCGACCATTGCAAATGGCAAAATTACGGTAATAATGTACATTCTCATGACCTGTCACATGCTGTCGTTTAATTTGCAAAGCCTCAAAAAAGAGCTGGGAAACATTTGATTTCAAACGGAAAGAACGTTTATGCATCTGTTCCAACGTTAGCTGAGGAAGGTTTAAAAGCTCCCTCCAGCAATATCTGAATAATTCTGCTGTTGCCAGTGCATCATCATCTGCCCGATGCGCATTGGCTAGCTCAATATTTAAATCTGCCGCTAAATCGCCTAGCTTAAAGCCAAGGGACATAGGAAATAAAATTTTAGCAAGCTCCACCGTGTCCATTTTTTTACCTTGCCACTTCGGAAGTCCTGCTCGCTTAAACTCTGCTTGTAAAAAGGATAAGTCAAAATCTGCATTATGTGCGACAAACACACAGTCTGCTAATAGCTCATATATGTAATCCGCATGTGCCTCAAATGGCAAGGCATCCTTTACATCTTCATCCGTTATATGCGTTAAATCTTGAATGAAAGATGGAATGGTTTTTCCTGGATTAATGAACTTCGTATAAGTACGCTCAATTTTCCAATCCTTCATAATAACAATTGCTATTTGAATCATCCGGTCCCCATTGGCTGGTGAATGACCCGTTGTCTCCAAATCGACAATGGCATATTTTTGACTTTCCATCATACATCTCAACTCACAGTTCACATTAGATAAGTTGAATTTTATCATAGATTTGGCTTTGCAGCATCCTTTCTCCTCCTTGTAAAATCACTTAATCTATACAAATCAGAACCACCAGTCTAACTGGTGGTTTGCTCTACGCGTGAAACGCTGGGGTACTGGCCCATGTCTAAAGACACACTGAAAGGTCCGCCAACCGCACTCCGTTTTCACGCTACCACTAAAGTGGTTTTATTATTTTCGCTTTTTTGCTTGTATTTCTTCTCCTGTAAATGGATCAATGAATTCTTTCATAGTCATTTGATCCTCAAGAATATCCTCTTGCAATTGATTTTTTATATATTCCTGTATGATTTTTCTGTTTCGACCTACTGTATCTACATAATATCCGCGACACCAAAACTTCCTATTTCCATATTTGTATTTCAGGTTCGCATGCCGATCGAATATCATTAAACTACTCTTCCCTTTCAAATAACCTACAAACGATGAAACACTTATTTTTGGTGGAATACTCACCAACATATGAATATGATCAGGACAGGCTGTAGCTTCAATGATTTCTACTCCTTTTCTTTCACATAACTGGCGAAGAATTCTACCTATATCTGCTTTGATTTTTCCATAAATAATCTGCCTTCTATATTTTGGCGCAAAGACGATGTGATACTTACAATTCCATGTCGTGTGTGCTAAACTTTTATTATCCATTTGGAGCCCCTTTCGTACGAAGTCGGTTGACCAGACCTGATTTCATTGTACGGCTGGGGTTTTTTTCTTGTCCATAGCTAGAAGCCCTTTGGAACCCCTCGCATAGCAAGGGGTTTTCAAAAGATACAAAAAAACAACCTTAGAGGAAGCCCCTAAGGTTGCGTAGATGAATAGTAGTTAAATAAAATAGTAATTCAAGCTATTCGATTATTGTTTTTTAGCAAGATCAACAATACGACCTTCTGTTGTTGTTTTTATTTCTTTTAGTGATAGTAAATGCTCTTGTAGATTTTCCCAATCAGATAAACCTAGATCTGTAACACGGCCCTCATCATATGCTTTACCAAACATTGTTAAGCTATCCCCACCTTTTGCAGTGTAGGCATTTGTTGCTACTGTATATGTTTTATTATCTTCTAAAGCAACATACTTACCAGTTGCTTTGTCTAAATATTCAATAGACACAACACGTGAGCCTACTTCTTTTGATGAATCATATTTTAGTTTTCCTCCGGCAATGTGTAGGAAACCACCGTTTTCTTTCGGTGCATTTTTTACAGCGACTTCAAATGCTGCCTTTAATTCTGCACCTGTTACATCCATCAATGCAAGTGTATTACCATTTGGCAGTACTGTATTCACTTGACCAACTGTAATATTACCAGCCGGAATTTCTTCACGAATACCACCACCGTTTTGTAATGCCATAATTACAGTTTTATCTGTATATTGCTGTGCCTTAGCAAGCATACCATCCGTTATGATATTACCTAGAGCAGTTTCATTACTACGAACACTTGGACCTGTTTCACTTGATCGTGGATTCTCTAGTTTTTCTGCAATTTTTACGCCGATCTCCTTATTGTTTACTTCATCTACTTTTGCTTTATATGGCTCTAATAATTTCACTAATGCCTCATCTTGCGCAACTTTACCAAGGTCGATTAATTCGCCACCATATTCAGTCACAACACCATTTCCATCAAATGTTACGTCAAGTGTGCCTAAATAATTTACATATTCATTAGCTTGTACGATTAATGTTGCTTCTTTTGCTTCCCCCACTGTGTTTGTATCAACAACAACTGGCTCTTCTAATTTTGTATGGTCATGTCCACCAACGATGACATCAATCCCTGGTACATTTTTAGCAAGTAAAATATCATTATCCACATTTGAATTGTCGTTGTAGCCAATATGTGTTAATGCAATAATTTTGTTGACACCCATTCCTTCAAATGCCGCTACTGCCTTATTCGCTTCATCGATATAATTAGTAAAGGTTACTTTATTAGGCGAGGAAATACCCTTCGTTTCTTCTGTTGTTAAACCAAAAATACCTACTTTTTCGCCATCAATTTCTTTTACAATTCCTGAATAAATCTTACCATTTTCAGGCTCACTGGAAATTAAGTCGGTAAATAAACCCGTGAATTTATCATCTGCTGAGAAGTCTGTATTAGCATCAACAAATGGGAATTTAGCACCTTTCACAAAATCTGCTAATGCTTGATGACCTTCATTTGATCCACCTAAATCAAATTCATGGTTACCGAATACCATCGCATCAAAGCCAATTTCATTTAACAGCTTAAGATCAGCTTGTCCTTGGAATTCAGTGAAGTATAGTGTTCCACTAAATGCATCTCCAGCGTGTAAAGTTAAGACATTTTTCTTCGTTTCACGTTGCTCCTTAACCGCTGTTGCTAATTGAGGTAACTTCTCAGCACGAGCATGTGTATCATTCACATGTAAAATAGATAGAGAAAATGCACCTTCAGGCGTTTCAGGTTTCTCTGGTGTTTCAGGAGTTTCTGGTGTTTCTGTGCTTGATTTTGTTAAAGCTTCTGCAATCAATGTTGCAAGCTGTCCACGTGTAACTTTATCAGTTGCCGCGTGGTTTTTAGCACTTTCTAGCTCTGGTAATGTTGGAATAGACGCTAAAATTTTAGCTAAATCACCATGTGTAATTGTTTGATTTGGACGGAAAGTATTATCACCATAGCCTGTAATCACTTCTAATCCTGCAAGTGCTGCAATTGAACCGTAATATGGATTAGAAACATCAATATCTTTATAGTTTGGATTCTCCACATCTTTTGTATCTAGCTTTAATGCGCCTGCAATCATTTTTGCTGCTTGTCCACGTGTGACATTTGTATCTGGTTTGAATGTACCATCTGGATACCCGCTAATAATCCCTGCTGCATAAAGTGTAGAAATGGCTTCAAAGTTTGCATGGCTTTCTTTTACATCTGAAAAAGGACTTGCTGCAGATGCTGGCGCTACTGCTACCGCTGTTACAGCCAATGCCGCGGCAGTTACTGTTAAAAACTTGTTACGTTTATTTTCCATTACAAATGATACCTCCACTAGTAAATTGATGTACTTACAACTAAATTCTACATAAATATGACCCAAAATACTAGAACATTTGTAAAATTATAATTTTAAAAACTAGTTTAATAGTAAGAAAAACAAAATTTTACCAGTTACTTTTGTAATAGATGCAATCAAAAAAGGAGGATTGACAAAGCATTTGCCAATCCTCCTTTCTTCTATCTATAATCTGATCACATCACCGTGGCTTCAGGCTCATGTGTAATCATTTCTTTAATCCTATTACCCTCATCCATAATGGCAACGGTTGGTTTATGCTCTTTTGCCTCATGATTATCCACATATACATAGGAAATAATAATTACAATATCGCCACGTTGTACAAGTCGTGCAGCTGCGCCATTAACGCAAATTACACCAGAACCTCGCTCACCAGCAATAATATATGTTTCAAAGCGGGCTCCATTATTATTGTTAACGACATGTACCTTTTCATTCGCCAGCATACCTACCGCATCTAAAATATCTTCATCAATTGTTATGGAGCCGACATAATTTAGATCGGCCTGTGTCACTGTTGCACGGTGGATTTTACTATTCATCATCATTCGTAACATCTTTACAGTCCTTCTTTCACAGTAAAAATACAATTATCAATTAAGCGTGTTTTGCCAATATAGACGGCTGCTGCCAACAGGACTTGCTGTGTCGTTGCAGTTACTGGTGTTAGATCGGGGTACGCTAATAACTCAATATAGTCAATTCGGCCATGCGTTCGTGCATAAATATGCGCTTTCGCTTTAACCAGTGCGCGCTCAGCATCACCATTCGCTAAAAAGCTATCACGTGCCAATTGCAAAGCTTCATTAATCGCAGGAGCCTCCTGTCGCTCTGATTCACTTAAATAGATATTGCGAGAAGATTTGGCTAAACCGTCCTCCTCACGCACTATTGGGACTACTTGCAATTCCAATGGGAAGTTAAAATCACGTACCATTGTGGCAATAATCGCAACCTGCTGTGCATCCTTTTGTCCGAAATAAGCCCGAGTTGGTTGTGTTAAGTGGAATAATTTTGAGACAACCTGTAGCACACCATCAAAATGACCTGGTCGACTCGCACCACAAAGAATTGTTGCCTGTTCACCAGCATGTATTCGAATACCACCATCATGCGGATACATTTCTTCCGCACTTGGAGCGAACACAATATCAACACCGACAGATTGTGCTAAAGCGGTATCTCTAGGTAAATCCCGAGGATAGCTTTCAAAATCCTCGTTCGGTCCAAATTGTGTTGGATTGACGAAAATGCTCATAATAACTAGATCATTTTCTGCACGTGCTGTTTTTGCCAATGTCAAATGACCTTCATGTAAATAGCCCATCGTTGGGACAAGACCTATCGTTTTATGAGCCTGCTTTGCTGCATCAATTTCTACTCTTAATGCTTGTATGGTAGTGACTACTTTCATGCTTTGACGCCCCCATATAGCTGATCTAACGCTTCCTCTTTCATTGTGAAGAAATGCTTAGGTGCAGGGAATGTACCCGCTTTGACTGCTTCAACATAGTGAACCATACCAGTACTTGCTTCTTTCCCCATATTAGCAAATTGCTGAACAAACTTAGGCACATGGTGTGAGCCATAGCTTAACATGTCATGATAAACCAACACTTGTCCATCAGCTTCTACTCCTGCACCTATACCAATCGTCGGGATCACAAGGCTAGCTGAAACAATTTTTGTTAGCTGATGTGGGATACATTCTAACACGACAGCACAAGCTCCTGCTTCTTCACATTTCTTTGCATCCTCTATAAGGGTAGCAGCCTGTTCTGCCGTTTTTCCCTGTACTTTATAACCACCAAGCACACCTGCTGATTGTGGTAATAAACCTAAATGCGCTACTACTGGAATACCGGCTGATGTAAGTTTACGTATGACCGAAATGACCTCTCCTGCACCCTCAACCTTTAAAGCATCGGCTCCTGTTTGTTGCATCATGTCAACAGCCGTTTTTAATGCTTCATTGACATCGCCATGATAAGAACCAAATGGCATATCAACGACAATAAACGTATTCTTCGCACCACGTCGAACCGCCTTAGCGTGATGCACCATATCCGCTACAGTCACTGGCATTGTAGAATCATAGCCAAGCACGACCATCCCAAGTGAATCACCGACTAGTACCATATCTACACCAGCGTCTTCAGCAAATCTAGCAGCGGGATAATCATAGGCTGTCACCATGACAATTTTTTCACCGGCCGCTTTCATCTTTAAAAAATCTGTAGTCGTTTTCAATTTGTAGTCCTCCTTTTTAAGGGAAGAAAACAGAAAAACCCTTCTGTTTTCGAAAATAGACAGAAGGGTAGTGTTTCGTTCGTCACAAAATACCTCTTGATGAAGTGTTGACAAGAGGCGATAGCTAGCAGCTATGTTGAACGTATGTTTTCTTCCGTCCCTGTCTGAAAAGATCAAGGCAGATATTTGTTGTATTGGATCTTGCGCTTGTGAAGGTGCCGTTCACAATGGATACTGCCCTTCAGCACATACTATAACAATAATCCTCGTAATCTTCAAATATTATTTTCTTATAATAACAGAGTTTATTTTAACTAATTGACAATTAATACTATACGTCATATACTATCCACATACTATACGATATATAATATAAAATGAAATATAAGTATTACATGTGAGGTGGAAAGATGACATTTCAGCTTGGTTCAGCTTTACTTGACGCTTGTGTACTCGCTATTGTCGACAAAGAGGACGCCTATGGTTACTCACTAACACAGCAAGTACAATCCGTCATGGAGATTTCGGAATCTACACTGTACCCCGTTTTACGTCGCTTACAAAAAGCGCATTACTTAACAACCTACGATCAGCCCTATCAAGGCAGAAATAGACGCTATTATCAAATTACAGAGCAAGGACGTATTCGGTTATTAGAGCTATTAAAAGAATGGCAAGTGTATAAGGAAAAGGTTGATTGTGTACTTTTAGGAGGGAAATTAGATGGATAGAGCTAGCTATTTGAAACAGCTACGAGGCAAATTGCGTCGGCTTCCTGCGCATGAGTTTGACGCTGCAATTGCCTATTATGAGGAATACTTCGAGGAAGCAGGAGAAGAAAATGAGCAACAAGTTATTTCACAACTTGGCTCTCCTTCACATGTCGCCTCACAAATATTAGCTGATTTCGCATTGAAGGATTTGGATACCTCCTCGGCAAAATCGACAAAAAAGAATATATCGGCTATTTGGCTTATTATTTTAGCCATCCTATCTGCGCCCCTTTCATTGCCATTACTTGCTACTGCAATCGCACTTATTTTTTCATTTGGCGCAGTCATTGTCAGTTTAATCTTTGCTATTATCGCTACAGTCATTAGTATCTTTGTCGGTGGTGTTGTGGCGCTTATATCTGGCCTCCTGATTTTAACAGAGCATTGGCCTACCGCTCTGCTCTTTATGGGTGTCGGATTGATTGTAACGGGCTTAGGTGTCCTACTCTTTCCTATTGTCGCTCGTTTTATCAAGAAAACGGTTCTTGTCTCAGTTGAAACATTAGGGAGACTATTTCACAAAATAACAAAAAAGGGAAAGGGGGCTTCTAAATGACATCAAAAAATACGCTAATTGCTATGACCATGATTGCTTTAGGTATTTTACTTGCACTGGTCGGCTATTTTTCAGGTGGTCGCTGGTTTATTGAAAAAGATGCAGAGGGTCTTCACGTACCAAGCTCTACTAAATTAGTAAGTCATTCTCACAAATTAGATGCATTTACAAATATCAAGATCGTAAATGAATATGGCGATATTGATATTGTTGCTAGTAATAACGACTATAAATTAGACACAAAGGTCCTTAAGCAGCAGGATGTGACCTATCATATTGAAGATGGGACTTTAACGATTGAAACCGTAGCGAAGAAAAAGAGTGATTTCCAAATTGGCTTTGGAAGCTTTTCATCTCCTTCGATCAAGCTCTATGTACCAAAGGATGCAAATATAGATGCTGTTACTATAGATAGCGACTTCGGTGATATAGCCATTCACGAGCTACATTATCAGCAGCTTAACCTAGTGCAAGATTACGGAGATGCTACCTTTACCAACATAATTGGTAACAACACAGAGATTACTCAGTCCTTTGGTGATTTGACGCTCCAACGCCTTGCTAGTAACGGTATTAGTATTAAAAGTGAACATGGAGATATCAGTATAGATGGGACATTAAATGGTCAATCAACCATTACGTCAAGCTTTGGTGATACGACCCTTCGCTTACAAAACAAACAATCTAATCTAGGCTATAACTTCATAACAAGCTTCGGTGATCTCACAATTAATGACGAAGAACAAAGTAGTACAGTTACTCAAGTAAACAATGGTAATGATCAGCTACATATATCTTTATCACAAGGTGATTTAGATGTAACTTTCAAGTAAATGAAGAAGCTGCAAGAACAAGACGTTCATTGCAGCTTCTTTTTTATATAATTTTGATGTCACCTGCATAAATCGTCCGTATTGTCCCATCATCTTGGGTAAGCTGGAGGACGCCATCGTCTGTAATTCCACTAGCAACCCCTTCAAAACGTTCTCGTAATGTTGTCACCTCAATACGTTGACCAATGGTACAGGACAATTGCTGCCACAGTGTTTTAATACTTGCAAAACCTTCATTTACATAGAGCTCTGTAAATTGTTCTAAATAGTGTAAAATGGAGGCCACCAATGCTGCCCGATTGATTTCTTCGCCAGCTTCTAGACGTAGAGAAGTAGCAATATCTGCAATATCAGGGGAGAAATCAGTAGCCTCTTGATTTGCATTTATGCCAATGCCAACAAGTAAAGCCTGAACAAGATCTGCCTCTGCCTGCATCTCTGTTAATATTCCAGTACACTTTTTGCCATTAATCAACAAATCATTTGGCCATTTAATTAATGGTTCTACATGCTCATATAATGTTTTGATGGCCATCGTTACCGCTACTGCCACTACAAGTGTATAAGAGGATGCCTGCTGGGGTGTCACATCTGGACGTACGATAATCGTCATCCAAATTCCTGTGCCATGTGCCGATTCCCAAGGACGAGCCATTCGACCACGACCCGCTGTTTGCTCCTCCCCAATGATAATCGTTCCATGTGGAGCCCCTTCTTGGGCAAGCTTATGTGCAATAGTTTGTGTAGAATCCACTACATCGAAATAATGAATTTCACGACCAAAATGCTCGGTCTTTAAAAAAAGCTCGATTTGTGTTGGATTCAAGCTATTTGGTACGCCTGTCAAAACATACCCCTTTTTCTTAATTGTTTCAAATGTATAGCCTTCCTCCTGTAATGTCTGCATGTGCTTCCAGATTGCCGTCCTTGAGACACCAAGAGAATCTGCTAGTTCCTGACCTGAAACAGCTTCACCATCTGCAGCTAGTATTCTTTTTAAAATTTCATCCTTCATCGAAATTGTCATCTTCATATCAATCCTTTAGTCAACTGTGCTATTTTTTATGTACCTATTTTGTCTTTATCATACTGTAAATTAACGTAAATGACCACCAAAGAAAAAAGCCGTCCCACATTTTTGAGACGGCAATTTGCTGTATATAATATGGCTTAAAGTAAGTGAAGGCTTTCTAGAAATAGTGTAGCTCCAGCCAGTTTCGTATTTGTTGTCGATCATTTTGAAGCTCATGATGAAGAATGGCTGTCAGCATGTCCTCCAAGGCTTCTTTTACCCAAGGTCCACCTTTTTTTCCTGACCATTTCAGTAAATCTGCCCCATTCACCACTAATTCTTGCTTCTGTTTAATGGGTAGCATTGTCTGTAACTCTCTTACAGACAGCCGAGGTATAGGAGCGTCCAATTGAGTCAGCTGGGCAAAATAGCGTGCCGCCTCTAGCTCCTGCTCTGTGTACATAAAATAATGTGTGTTTGTCCATCCACCTTTTAGAGCATCATAGGCACTTAAAACCGATTTGACAAACGCCATTTCTTTATTTGATAGTCGATAATCTCGCAAAACCCCCCGCCAATCTGTCCCTTGCAGTAAAGCAAAATAGGCCCAGCCCAAGCGCTTGTCCTGTGTATGAAATTCAAGCCAATGCGCAGCATGAAAATCTCCTATTAAATAGGCAGTCAAACCGCTTTCCTCTAATTTCTGTAGACCACCAAAAACTGTTTGTCCTACCCAAAGCTTATCCAGCTCTGCTTTTATACGTTCTTTTGCAATAAAAGCCAGATCAGCGGCTTTTTGTTGGATGGCTGTCAATGTATTTGCCTCGATTGTAAAATCAAGCTGCGCGGAAAAGCGAATCGCTCTCAGCATCCGTAAAGCATCTTCTGCAAAGCGATTTGGTGCATCACCAACAGCTCGAATAATATGCTTGTCGATATCTTGACGCCCACCGTAATAATCTACAAAAGAACCGTCACGACGCATAGCAATGGCATTCATCGTAAAATCACGACGTTGTAAATCCTCTTGCAAGGAACGTACAAACTGTACTTTTTCTGGACGGCGGTGGTCCGTATATTCCCCATCTGTCCTGTAGGTAGTCACTTCAACAGGTCCAGCGGGCACGATAACAAGTACCGTCCCATGCTGAATCCCAATATCAACTGTCCGTGGAAAGACAGATTTTACTTCTTCAGGCAAGGCATTTGTTGCAACATCTACATCATGGGCAGGCCGATTGAGTAAAGCATCTCTTACAGCCCCACCAACAATAACAGCCTCAAATCCTGCCTGTTCTAGCTGTTCGATTACAAAAAAGGCTGCCTGCCATTCATTATTGTTTTGCATGATTTCTTTCCGCAACCTTCTCATACAAATTTTCATATTGTTTAACAATTTTTGTTGAATGGAATTTTTCACTTACTGCACGAATAGCCGCTTCTCGGAAACGCAATAGTTGTTCTTCATCTTGCAATAATTGAGTAGCATACTCAGCTACTGCATCTGTATCCCCTAATTCAACAATATAGCCATCTACGCCATGTTCAATGACTTCTGGGATGCCACCTACATTGGACCCAATACAAGGTACACCACAAGCCATTGCTTCTAATAAAACCAGTCCAAACGATTCCTGCTGTGAAAGTAATAGTTTCAAATCACTAATCGCATATAATTCAGCCAAGTTTTCTTGTTTTCCTAAAAATAAAACATCCTTCATATAGGGACTTCCCTTTACTTGGTCCATAACACGATGCTTTTCAGGACCATCTCCAACTAGTAGGAGCTTTGCCTTCATGTTTGCACGAATTTTCATAAAAGCATCTACAACATGTGGAAGATTTTTAATTTTACGGAAGTTAGATACATGTATGAGGACTTTTTCATCTTCTTGAATACCAAATTGCTCTTTTAAGTTTCCTGAATTACGAGGGAAGTATTCACGTTCATCCACAAAGTTATAAATCGTTTCAATTGGTTTTACTGTATCAATTAACTCATAGGTTTGTTCTTTTAATGCTTGTGACACGGTTGTCACAATATCAGATTTATCAATTCCATACTTAATGGCCTGTGATAACGTAGAATCTTGCCCCAGCACCGAAATATCTGTGCCATGAAGGGTTGTGACGATGCCAATATCTCTACCACTCATTTCACGTGCTAATACCGCACATACTGCATGTGGAATGGCATAATGCACATGCAACACATCCAACTCTTCATCCTTTATGACGTCTGCCATTTTACTCGCTAATGCAATATCGTATGGAGAATATTGAAACACTGAATAATTATTAACTTCGACTTCATGGAAAAAGACGGTTGGATAAATTTTATTCAATCGAAATGGTACGCTTGAGGTAATGAAATGAATTTCATGTCCTCTTTCTGCAAGCATTTTGCCTAATTCTGTTGCAATGACACCAGAGCCACCAACTGTAGGATAACAGGTAATGCCGATTTTTAGCTTTTTCATTCGATGATCATCCTTTCTAAATCACGTCTTTTATTAATTGCGTCTTTCTTGTATCAGTCTCCAATCCACAAAGCCCTCTTGTAGGCCTTTTAGTAATATTTCTGCTGTTCCCATATTTGTCGCCAGTGGCACTTGGTAAACATCACAAAGACGGATAAGTGCAGAAACATCTGGCTCATGTGGTTGTGCTGTTAATGGATCACGGAAAAAAATAACCATGTCCATATCATTATTGGCAATCATAGCGCCAATTTGTTGGTCGCCACCAAGTGGCCCTGAGCGAAAACGCGTTACCTCTAAGCCAGTAGCCTCGATTACACGTTGTCCTGTTGTGCCGGTAGCATAAAGCGTATGTTCATGTAAAATATCTTGGTAAGCAATAACAAACTGTACTAAATTATCTTTTTTACGATCATGTGCAATCAATGCGATTTTCATATAGCTTCCATCCCAATCTTTAGATGATGTTTTCTAAACCATAAACAAGCTGATCCATTTTCATAACCTCTTCTATGCAAAAGGCAACACCTGACATAAAGGAGTTTCTGTTTAATGAATCATGACGAATCGTTAGTAGCTGCCCATCTCCTCCAAATAATACTTGCTGGTGTGCCACTAAACCAGGTAAACGGACGGAGTGAATGCGCATGCCATCAAAGTCTCCACCTCTTGCACCTTCAATGGTTTCTTTTTCTTCTGGATGTCCTTGCGTCTTAGGCGTACGAACCTCTTGTATTAATTGTGCCGTTTTTACTGCTGTTCCAGATGGTGCATCAAGCTTCTGATCATGGTGCATTTCAATAATTTCTACATCTGGCAAGTATTTGGCCGCTTCTTTCGCAAATTTCATCATCAGGATAGCGCCAATCGCAAAGTTAGGTGCAATAATACAGCCTAACTCTTTTTCTTTAGCCATGGCTGATAATTCCTCTAGTTGTGCGTCTGTAAATCCTGTTGTACCAATTACAGGTCGGACATTTAAATGCAATGCTTCCTTAGTATGCTTGTATACTGCATGAGGGTTAGTTAAATCGACTAACACATCGGGTGCAGTTGCTTCTACAAGATCATGCATTTCTGTAAAAATAGGTATCGTATAGCTTGCTGGAAACATATCTAAATCAGCTAATGTTTTTCCTACTTCCTTATAATCTAGTACAGCTACTAATTCCATTTTGTCATGTTTCATGACCGTATGTACAGCCTCAGCTCCCATTTTTCCTCTAGCTCCCGCAATAGCTACACGAATCGACATCATTCTTCATCCTTTCTAGTCCAGCGATCCTTATCTCTAGTTTCAAATTTATGTATGACGCGTAAAAGTGCTTCATCTAGTTTAATACCTTGTGCATTTGCAAAGCATACTAGTACAAAGAAAAAATCTCCTAGCTCTTCTTCGATACTATTTGTGTCCTCTGTACTCTTTTTCTTTTTTTGTCCGTAAACATCTTGAACCTCGCGTGACAGCTCACCTAATTCCTCTGTTAAACGCGCAAGTAGCTCGAATGGTGGGAAATATCCTTCCTTGAATTGTCCTATATAATCATCAACACGCTGTTGCAATGCTTGCATTGATAGTTGCTCTGTCATAAAAATCACACTCCTATTTACCATCGTATAAAATTTACACCATTGTTGTCAAAACCAATAAAATGTCAGATAATAGATAACACAACTTCATTTGTTTGGAACTTCAGGAGGTCAAATGCTAAAACAGATTAAAATTCGCAATATTATCGCAATTATGCTCGGAGCTGCCATTTTCAGCTTCGGCTTTGTTCACTTCAACATTCAAAATCAGCTAGGTGAAGGTGGACTAAGTGGGATTACTCTCATCCTTTATTTTACACTAGGTTGGGATCCCGCCTTAATGAACCTGTTATTAAATATTCCCATGTTTATTATAGGTTATCGATTGCTTGGAAAAAAATCATTTGTTTATACACTTGTAGGCACTTTATCTGTATCTCTTTTTCTAAAAATTTTCCAAAAATATCAATTTACCATTCATTTAGAGGACGATATGCTACTCGTTGCCCTTTTTGCTGGTGTATTTGTTGGTCTTGGTCTTGGTATTGTTTTCCGATTTGGCGGCACAACAGGTGGTGTCGACATCTTGGCGAGACTTGGACATAAATACTTTGGATGGAGTATGGGTAAGACCATGTTTGTCTTCGATGCCATTGTTATCATTCTTTCGTGGTTAACTTTCTTAGATGCACGTTCTATGATGTATACACTAGTAGCTGTATTTGTCGGTGCACGTGTCATTGATTTTGTACAAGAAGGTGCCTACGCTGCACGTGGTGCTCTAATTATTTCTGAAAAGTCGGGTATGATTGCTGAAACAATTGCCTTAAGAATGGAACGAGGTATCACCATTTTAGAAGGTCATGGTCATTTTACTAAGCAACCTAAAGAGGTAATATACTGTGTAATTGGCCGCAATGAAGTTGTACGTTTAAAATCAATTGTCCATGAAGTTGATCCTCACGCATTCGTTTCGATAATAGAAGTTCGAGATGTTGCGGGTGAAGGCTTCACGCTAGATGACCAAAAGCAGCCACTTCATTAAGCATACGAAGATAAAAAACTTGCTATAGTGGTGTACCACTATAACAAGTTTTTTCTTAGTCGTCGCTACGCATATTTGTGAAAATTAATATTAAACGTAATAACTCAAGTACAGCTACTGCTGCCGCTGCTACATATGTGAGTGCGGCTGCACTTAACACCTTTCGAGCTGGACGTTCTTCTTCGTTAGTAATGATACCTAATGAATTCATTTGAACTAACGCACGCTTCGAAGCATCGAATTCCACTGGCAGTGTCACTAATTGGAAAACAACACCTGCTGCTAATAATATGATACCTAACAGCAATAAATTCGACATACTCGTAAAAATACCAACCATCACAAAAAGCCAAGACATATTGGAAGAAATATTTGCTACTGGAACGAGCTTACTACGTAGTGTAAGCATAGAATAAGCTTCTTTATGTTGGATGGCGTGACCTACCTCATGGGCAGCTACCGCAGCACCTGCAACACTCGCTTCATAAAAGTTACTTTCTGATAAAGCAACTGTTTTGGTTGCCGGATTATAATGATCAGACAACACACCTTGCGTTGGCACAACTCGTACATCATATAGTCCGTTCGCATCTAGAATCGCACGCGCTACTTCTGCACCAGTCTGTCCCTTCATTGTACGTTGTTTTGCAAACTTATTATACGTGCCTTTTACCTTCATTTGTGCGTAAAGTGGCAGCAGCATAATAATAACAAAATAAACGATATACATGCCTGTTGACAATATCCTAACCCCTTTCTACCTCGATACTATAATTCTATAATTTATACCCTAATTCGGCAAATATTTGCGCCATCTAATTGAGAAAATTGCAAGAAAAATACATGCAATTGATAACCAAAACGTGAAGTAGCCAATATAGCTTGTGTAATCGGCTAAATCTCGATACATAGGCATTTGACCAAATACATAGTCAATAACATCGTTATGGAGCGTCCATACAGCAGCTATAGCTACATGCCAATAAGAGAAAACATATTTCTTCATATATAATATGGCTTGAACGGCCATTGCAAAATGCGATCCTACAAGCATCCAGCCTTGCCAGCCTATCGTTCCTGTTTCAATTAATGTCCAAATATTCATGACATCTGCCCAAAGGCCATACTTTACCAATGTAACGAGTGCCAGCACTTCCATGAGTGGCCAGCTTTTACCCATAATCCAAGCTATCAGCACAAAACAAAAGAAAAGACTTGCTGTCGGACTATCTGGCACAAAAATATAAAAAATAGGCTTTGTAATGGCTAACTGCCATCCATACCAATAATATCCATAGATTGTACCTAGTAAATTAATAATTAATAGCGCGATTAAAAAAGTTTTATGAGTAAGAAGAAACCAAATATTTGCTCTTGTTAATTGCATCATCATCAACTCCTTCCTCTTTTTAAAAACATTCAGTATGTATAGCTTTGAGACCTAGGATATGTTATTTTTTTGATTTAATTCGCTTATTAATTCCTAGATTAAACGTCTTTTCGACATTTTTCGCTAAAATTCTTTACACACGGGAACCTTTTAGTTTGGCTTTCAGTCCCATTACTATAACAAGGTAGAAAAAAAGAGCCAGTTTCCTGACTCTTTTACTATTACTCTGCTTTTAAGCTTTCGATGAATTCAGCAAGTTTTTGAAGATCTTCATCTGAACCTGTCCATAATCCTGGTGGCATGTTTCCACGACCATTATGAGCAATGTCCTTAATTTCATCAGCTGTTAAACCAGTGTTCATTAGAGATGGTGCACCAGCCCCACCTTCTAAGCCTTCACCGTGACATGTAATACATGCAGAACCAGCGTAGATTTTATAACCTTCAGATTCTTTATCGAACTCTACTGTTTCTACGATTGCACCCATAGCTTTTTGAGCTTCCCAGTCGTGGTTAACAACTGACTCCCAAGTTAGGTAGAACATAGCAGCTAAAGTTAATAACATAAACGCTGTTGGTAATGGACGTTTAGATGGACGACGTTCTGGACCCTTGTCTAAAAATGGCATTAATAATAGCGCTCCAAATGCAAGACCTGGAATAACAATTGCTCCGATTACATTGTATGGACCAGAAGCAAATGAGTATTTTAAAAGTTGATACATAAATAAGAAGTACCAGTCCGGTAGCGGTGTATATGCTCTAGTTGGATCTGCCGGCCCTTCAAGTGGTGACGGGTGAGCGACAGTTAATAATAAGTATCCAATTAAAAATACAGCACCTACCATCCATTCCTTCAGTAAGAAGTTCGGCCAGAAAGCTTCCGTCTTACCTGGATATTCGGAATAATCCTTTGGAACGTTCGGCATTCTGTGATTCGCTTTAATACGAGAATCGCCGACGAATTTCATTCCTTTTCCGCGATGCATAGTGTCCCCTCCTTTTAAAGATCATCGAACCGTCAAGACAATTACAACGGTCCTGAAATTCCTTGGCGACGAATCATGATAAAGTGCGCTGCAAGTAACCCAAACAATACTGCAGGTAAGAAGAATACATGAATCGCAAAGAATCGTGTTAACGTTTGAGCACCTAGAATCGTTGTGTCACCCGCTAATAATACTTTAATCATTGAACCGATAAACGGTACAGATGCAGCAATCTCGATACCTACTTTAGTAGCGAATAATGCTTTCATATCCCATGGTAATAAGTATCCTGTAAAGCCAAGACCCATCATTACACCAAAAATACCTACACCAACCATCCAGTTTAACTCACGAGGTTTCTTATAAGAACCTGTGAAGAATACACGAAGCGTATGTAAGAACATCATTACGATAACTAATGAAGCTCCCCAGTGGTGCATACCGCGGACGATTTCACCAAATGCTACTTCGTTTTGTAAATAATAAACTGATTTCCAGGCATTCACAACGTCTGGTACATAGTACATTGTTAGGAACATACCAGATAGAATTTGAATTACTGTGATGAAGAATGTTAATCCACCAAAGCAGTAAACGAATGCTGAAAAATGATGTGCAGGGTTAACGTGCTCTGGCACTTCGTGGTCGGCAATATCACGCCAAATAGGTGTAATATCTAGGCGTTCATCGACCCAATCGTAAATTTTATTTAGCACTTGTCGTACCCCCTTACTTATTTAACTAGAGTATTTGCTTTTGCTGGACCAATCATTAAATAGCCATCTTGTTCTTTTACTTCAAATTCATCCAACGGACCTAGAGGTGGTGTACCTGCAATGTTTTTCCCGTTTTTCTCATAACGACCTGCGTGACATGGGCAGAAGAATTGTTCTGGGTGTGCAGAATCTCCATTCCAGTCAACCATACATCCTAAATGTTTACATACTGGTGATAGGGCAATGATTTGATCGCCATTTTTGTATACCCACGCTACGTTTGTAACATCCGATTTGTACCATGCATCAACTTGTTCGAATGAAAAGTCAACTTTTACAGGTTCTTCAGTGAGGTCAGCGATTTTATGCTCTGTTTTAACAAAATCTCCACCATCATGCTTTTGTAACACTGGATCAATTGCGAATCGAAGCATTGGCATTAGCATACCTGCCGCCATAAATCCACCTACACCAGTTAGTGTATAGCTAAGAAATTGACGACGTGAAACTCGATTATTACTCATTATTTTCCCCCCTCTAACTTAAAGGTCAGTCCAACGGACATACTTTTACAAATAGTAATACTAGGACATATATATGATATATCAAGTCCATAGCTTGGTCAATATAGCATTCTGTGGAAAGCTGGAGAATGTGAACATTTATTGAAACTAATTGTTAAATCTGTGCCCATTTGGTCGAAAGCATCGGAATCACTTGTCGTAGTTGATCTTCCAGAATGGATTTTTTCACACTGGCATCCATACTTTCTAATGGAATAGCTGGTAACCATATAATATTTACTATATCCCCACTATTTGTCCAAAAATGGTCACAAGTAATGAAGAACACATGCTTAAATCCAGCATTATGTAATTGTGCTTCTAATTGCTGTGGTAAATCTTCGTTTTTTAAAGTTGTCATATAAGAAAATGGTGGCATGACTAGTAAACGGCCTTTGAACTGTTGCTCTATAAATGAAGTTAAAGACATAACAAAATCTACTTCCGCACCACTCTGTTTCATTTTTTCAGAAGATAGATCAATGGATACGAGTGGAACAATTGCAGTATCAATGAAATCCTTCTGTGCCATAAACGATGTCACATCGTTTGCATTAAAATACATCCAACAAACCTCCTTTTATTGCAAAATAAAAATCCCTTATCCACTCTTCAATAGGATACCCAATTAAAAGTGAAAACAATCATTCACTAGTAATGTTACCATATTGAAGTGGATAAAGGACATTCAAATTTTACCTATGATTAACGTAAATTGGCCGTTTCCTTTAGTGCTTGTAACAAATTAGACAATTCATAAAAACGCTCTTCATCTCCCTGGTCGAGGGCTTCATCAATTTGTGCGAGTAATTTTTCTTCCTGGAATACGAGTAAGCTATTGGAAAGCAGCTCTTCTGCCAGTAAACGATCTTTTTCACTGACTAACAGTGTTTCTGGCATATAAGGGTTTTCTTCGAGAACTGCTAAGTATTGTGCACTTGGTGGTATATTTGGAAAATTCAATTGTATATACATATCTTCTTGTTCATGTAGTCGTAAATCATGGAAAGACTTCTCAGCATCTGCCGTCATTACATTGCCTTTATAGAAACGAAAAGGCACACCTGTTGAGTCTACTGTCGACATCACCATTGCCCTAGGACAATAATGAGCTTCTTCCACAAATCGGATTCTTTTTAATAGGTCATCATTACTTAATAAGTAATTTAAAATCCATACACACTCACGACGTTTCAATTGATAATTTTTTAAAAACCATCGAACAAATGCTTTTTTATCAACAACTGATACAGAAGCAGTCATACCCACTCCCTCCTTTACTCAAATTCTAAGGTTTCTAACTTCTCTTGCCACTCTGGTTCACCCGGTTGAATGTTGATTAATTGTCCAAGAACCTCTTTTGCCTCTGAACGTTTTCCTTCCTCTAATAAGAAGTAAACATATTTCTCTAAAAATGTTGCGTCTTCCTTAAAATCATTATATGCCAAACGGTAAAATTCGTATGCACGGTCGTACAATTCTAAATTTTCATATGCTTCTGCCGCAAAAGGATATAATGCGCTCCATTCAAAATCATTTTGCTGTAAAGATTCAAATAATTCAATAACATCCTCATGGCGCTCTTGTTGGCCTAACACAGAAATAAGTGCCAGTACCGCTTCCATATATTCAGGATCAAGCGCTATGGCTTCTCTTAGGTGTTGTTCTGCTTCTTCTGGTAAACCATTTTTCAATGCCATTTTACCAGCAAATAAATAAAGTGATTTATCATACTCATCGCGTTTTAATCCCTCTTGAATGGCAGCATAGGCCTTTGAATTATCCTCTGTCATAGCGTAGCTTTCAGCAAGCAATAAATAGGCTGAAAAATAATCAGGATCTAATTCCTTTAATTCCTCTAATTGTTTAATAGCCATCTCGTATTTTTGTGATTGAAAGGCAGAATAAGCGGCTCCAAATAAAATATCTGGCTTTACCTCATCCTCAAGAGCCTTTACATAATAATCGAAAGCTGTTTCATAGGCTGCCCCTGCTCGGTACACCTCGGCCAATCGTTCAACCAGTTGTATCCCAGCGAATTCCTCTTGCTGTTCATATAGTTCCTCATATAATCTTGCTGCCTCTAAAAAACGTCCTGTTTCAAATAACAGCTCTGCTTTTGCAAAATGTAATAATGGCTCGTCTGGTAAAATCACTAATGCTTCATTTATACGTTTTTCTGCCACCTCAAATAACCCTTGCATTTGATAATAATCAGCTAAAACTAATAAAGCTTGAGGATATTCTGGTGATGTTTCTTCGATTTCTAATAATAATTCTAATGCTTCATCTTCATCACCAAGCTCCATTAATACATTTGCACGATCTATTTTTAACTGTGCCTCTTCTGGGAATAAAAATTGTAAATGCTCCAGCACACGGTCAGCTTCTTTCATATACCCATATTGCATAAAAATCTCAGCAAGTGCATAAATCTCTTCGGGTAGCTCCTTCATTAAAAATGATTCTAGTAGCTGATCTATTAATGCTAAGTCTCCTTGTTCAAGTGCTTGCATCATTTCAGTCATCGCATTGTTCACAGTCATTCACCTATTCTTTCATTGATACCTTTATGCTACAAAACATTTACCTTTGAAACAAGAAAAAACTCCCCAAAAGCTTGGAGAGTCTATCTTTAATTGTTCTTCACTGCCTCAACATGCTCAAAGAAAGATGGATAGGATACAGCAATACATTGTGCATCATCTAACGTAACGACTCCATCCGTTACTAAAGCCGCGACCGCTCCCATCATGCCAATACGATGATCACCATATGTTTGAAGATTTGCTCCTTTTAAAGGTGTTGGTCCATTGATAATCATACCGTCTTCTGTAGCTTCAATCTGCGCACCAAGCTTTTTCAATTCCGTTACAACAGCCGTAATACGGTCCGTTTCTTTCACTTTTAGCTCCTCTGCATCCTTAATAATAGTTTGACCATGTGCTTGTGTAGCTAGTAATGCTAGAATCGGAATCTCATCAATTAAGCGTGGAATAATATCTCCCTCAATCGTTGTAGCTTTTAACGTAGATGTTGCTATTTGAATCGTTGCTGTAGGTTCAGCTTGATTATCATCATTTGGCGTTATGGTCATCGTTGCTCCCATTTTTTGCAGAACCTCGATAATGCCATCACGTGTTGGGTTGATGCCAACATTATGAAGGGTTATTTGACTATTTTCGCAAATTGCTCCTGCCACTAAGAAAAAGGCTGCTGAAGAAATATCTCCTGGAACAGAAACATGTGTCCCCTTTAGAGCTTGTCCTCCTTCAATTGAAACAACCCCATTATCTACTGCAACATGCGCCCCAAATTGACGTAGCATTCGCTCTGTATGATCTCGAGATACTTCCATTTCTCGAACTATCGTTGTTCCATTTGCTCGCAAGCCCGCTAGTAAAATAGCAGACTTCACCTGTGCACTTGCTACAGGCATATTATAATCAATGGCTTGTAGTGTCGTACCCTGAATGGCAAGTGGTGTATATTGCCCGTCTGCACGCCCTGTAATATGTGCTCCCATTTGACGCAGTGGATCTATGACACGTCGCATTGGACGTTTTCCAATAGATGCATCACCTGTCATCACAGTGTGGACAGAAGATCCGGCTAAAATGCCTAGCATTAGACGTGTTGTAGTACCAGAGTTTCCTGTATATAACACTTCTGATGGCTCCTGCCAACTATCCATACCTGGACTATGGATGGTTACATTTGTTCCTTCCACCTCAATATCAACACCTAGCTTTCGGAAACAATCGATGGTACTTAAACAATCTTCTCCTAATAAAAAGCCCTCTACTGTTGTAGTCCCACTTGCAATGGCACCAAACATCACAGAGCGGTGAGATACAGATTTATCGCCTGGGACAGTTAAAGCTCCCTGTAAAGATGGCTTATTGTATTGCAAAACTTTTTCACTCATGAACTTTCTTCCCTCCAATATGAAGATAGAAAGCGCCGCAATACCGACGCTTTCTTGAACTATGAAATATACGTTTCGAAATTTGCTCGTTTTTGAATACATGCAGCAGCACGTTCACGATCGTTTTCACTTTGAAAGCTAATGACTAAAATACCGAAAACATCTTCGCGTGATTCGACGATTCGTAAATTCGTAATACTAATTGCTTCATCCGCAAGAAAGCCCGTCACTTCCGAAATTACACCAGGATAGTCAGGAACATCCACATATAAGTCAAACGGTGTGTACATTGCCCCTGCACTAATCGGTAATTCATCTCTCAGTTCTTTAGCAACAGAAAAATAGTTTTCAATGTCCTGCGAAGAACCATTCGTCAGCAGCTCCTTAATACGAGTCATTTCTTTTTCCCAGCCCTCTAATTGCGTGAGTAGCTCCTCACGATTTTGTAGCGTAATATCTCGCCACAAAATCGGATTGGAAGAGGCGATTCGTGTAACATCACGAAAACCTCCAGCTGCCAAAGAACGTGTCATTGGATATTCCCCATTTTCCCCACCTAATTGATGTACAAGTGAGGCTGCGATGACATGTGGGAAATGACTTACTACAGCTGTCATATGATCATGTTCACTGGCCGAAACGCTAACGACTTTTGCGTGCGTAAACTTTAGTAAACTTTCAAGCTGCGCCATATGAATAATTTCTTCTCCAGCGAGCGGTGTAAGCATATAGTATGCATTTTCAAATAAATGCGCCTTCGCTGCCAACACACCACTTTTATGTGAACCTGCCATTGGATGTCCTCCAATAAACGTTATGCCGAGTTCACGTAATTCGCTGGCTTTTTGCATAATTAATTTTTTTGTACTCCCTGTATCTGTTACGATGACTTTATTTTTTAACGGCCATGATTTTAATTGCTCCATCCAATCAAGCGTTGCATTAACAGGCGTACCAAAGATAATAATATCAACTTCAGCAGCAACAGCTTGCGGATCTGTCACAATTTCATGCACAATATTCAATGTTTTCGCTTGTTCACGTGTTTGAGCATCCATATCATAGCCAATGATTTTTGTTTCAGGTGCTTTTTGTAAAGCAAGGGCTATGGAACCGCCAATTAATCCTAGCCCAATAACGAGTACTTTGCGTGTCATGCAAATACTCCTTGTTCCTTTAAAACTTCGTCAAGTTGATTCAATAAGGCTGCATTTTGCGCCTCTGTACCAATTGTGACACGGATGAACCCTGGTAATCCTAGAGCATTGCCACTACGGACAATAAATCCTCTTTTCATAAGCTCCTGGAAGACAACATCACTATCAGCATGTGTATCAAAGAAAATAAAGTTCGTATCAGATGGGTAGTATGTTAAGTTATGCTTTTCACAGAATTCTACATATTGCTTTTTACCGATTTCATTCGCTTTGCGACATGCTTCAATGTAATCTTGATCACTAAGAGCAATGGCCGCAACAGCTTGACTTAAAATCGTATTATTAAACGGTGAGCGGACAGGATCGAGCTTAGCAATAATGTCCGGTTGCCCTATTGCATAACCAACTCGGAATGATGCTAGTCCGTACGCTTTAGAGAAAGTACGTAATAAAAGAACATTTGGATATTCATCAATAATAGGTAGCGTATCTTTATGATCAGGATGTGTAACATATTCAATGTACGCTTCATCCAATACGACAAGTACATCACTCGGAACTTTGGCGAGAAAGGCACGTAATTGAGCATCTGGAATGACAACCCCTGTAGGATTATTCGGACTACATACCCACAAAATAGATGTTTTGTCATCGATTGCAGCTGCCATAGCATCTAAATCATGAGCGCCTTCAATACAAGGAACTTTACGTACTTCAGCCCCTTCAATTTCCGCATTATGCCAGTATTGAGAGAAGGAAGGGTCAGCCATTATCGTATTTACCCCTGGATACAACAGTGCACGAGTAATAATAGCAATGATATCATCAGATCCGTTACCAAAAAGAAGTTGTGTTTCTTGAACATCAAGATGATTCGCAACAGCCGTACGTAAATTTTGTGCGTAGCCATCAGGATATAGTGCATGATTCACTGTATTATTTTGTAAATAAGCGGTTACCTTAGGTGAGCATCCGAATGGATTTTCATTAGATGCCAATTTAATGACTTCCTTTAAGCCGTATTCACGCTGAACTTCTTCAATTGGTTTGCCTGGCTTATATGCTTGCATACCGTCCAATTGTTGTTTCCACTTCATTTAAAACATCTCCTCTACTTATTCAGCCTTTAGCCAAATCTGGTCTTAATTTCACTGCATCATTGAGATACAAGTGCTTGACATCTTTTTGCGCTACCTCAACATTTGCATGGATTAAAATACGAATACACAATGGTAACGCATTGGGCACATCCATTTCATGTGTACACATTACAGGCACATATTGCCACCCATCCATCATGCGTACCGCACGAGCAGGAAATGCTGAGGTAATATCTGGCGTAGTGGAAATAAGAATGGATGCAATATCATCTACTTCCACGTTATTTGCTGCCACAACCTCACGTACTAATCTTGCTGTCTCATCCCATACAAGCTCTGGCTTGTCAGATTCAATTGTTATTGCCCCTCTTAGTCCACGAATCATACAAGCACCTCCGCTAATAACTGTCTATATTCTGCATCTACTTCTTTGCATTCTTCTAACTCAATGGCCCTCACAAACGGTTTACCTATATTTTCCAGTAAAACAAATTGCAAAATGCCATATTCCGTTTTTTTATCTTTCATTAAATAACCTGTTAACTGGTCGAATGAATAATCATTTACAGCCTCAAAAGGATAACCATTTTTCAACGCAAATTGTAAAAACGCTTTGGTAAACGCACGATCTAATTCTCCATAGCGTTCACTTAGCAATAAACAATAAACAAGACCTATCATTACCGCTTCACCATGCGCTACTTTGCCATAGCCCGCAGCCGCTTCAATGGCGTGTCCATATGTATGGCCTAGGTTTAAAAATTTCCGAACAGATTGCTCTGTTTCATCCTCTGCCACAATTTGTGCTTTCACTTCAATTCCTTTTTTCAGCTGTTTTGCTAGTTCATGTTGATTAAAATGAATGATTGAATCTGCTGCCATTAATTCCTCAAGCCATGCTGGATCAGAAATCATCGCATGCTTAATTAACTCTGCTGTTCCTGAACGTACTTCGCGCTCAGATAAGCTTTCCGTGAAAGCTGTATCATAAATAACACCTTCTGGCTGATAAAATGCACCTATCATGTTTTTTCCTAACGGATGATTGATAGCTGTTTTACCCCCAACCGCAGAATCATGAGCTAAAATGGTCGTTGGAATTTGAATAAACGGAATCCCTCGCATATAGGTTGCTGCAACAAAGCCAGTTAAATCTCCAACAGCTCCTCCACCAAAGGCAAAAATAAATGATTTTCGTGAGCATTTTTGTTCCAATAAAAATGTTTGAGCAGCATTGTACTGTTCAAAGGTTTTGCATGCTTCGCCACCAGGCAAAATAAACACGTTAAATTCATATGGGAAATGAGCCTTGAAATAGTCTCCCTGTGCAGCCCATACATTGGCATCTGTAAATACAATCAGCTTATCTGCTTTTTGAAGCTTATCAGCAAATGCTTGAAGAGCTTCCGTTAGAAATTGATGACCAAGAACAACCTCATAATGATGGGATTTTGTTGCTACTGGTACTCGCATATATTAGAACCCCTTTGTATATTGTCGATGCTCATCAATTTGAGCTTTTAATTGTGGAAGTTGATCACTATGAAATTGCTCCAAAATAGCATTAGCTATTTCCCAGGCAATAACGTGTTCTGCCACTACAGATGCTGCTGGTACTGCACAGCTATCAGAGCGCTCTACACTTGCTTTAAACGGCTCTTTTGTTTCGATATCCACACTTTGTAATGGTTTATATAATGTAGGAATTGGCTTCATGACACCTCGAACAACAATTGGCATTCCAGTAGACATGCCACCTTCTAAGCCACCTAAACGATTTGTTGCACGTGTATAGCCCTCTTCGTCAGACCAAATAATTTCATCATGCACTTCAGAGCCTTTTCGGCGTGCCATTTCAAAGCCAAGCCCAAATTCAACACCTTTGAATGCATTAATAGATAGCATCGCTGCTGCTAGTTTTGCATCGAGCTTACGATCATAATGAACATATGAACCAACTCCTGCTGGCATACCTTCAACGATGACTTCTACGACACCACCGATGGAATCACCTGCTTTTTTCGCCTCATCAATTGCCTCAACCATTTTGGCAGAAGCCTCTGGATCTACACAGTAACATGGATCTGCTTCGACAATGGCACGGATTTCATCAGCTGTTTTTCCTTCTATTAAAGAGGTATCAGCTTTAATCCCCACAATTTCAGTGACATGAGCAACAATAGAAATACCCAATTCATTCAGTAAAGCTTTCGCCACTGACCCGACTGCAACACGAACAGTAGTTTCGCGTGCAGAAGATCGCTCTAATACATTACGTAAATCACGATGTCCATATTTCATGCCCCCAACTAAATCGGCATGACCTGGTCGAGGTCGGGAAATTTGACGTTTGATATCCTCTGGATTAATATCATCGGCTAAAGGCTCAGCCCCCATAATTTTAGTCCAGTGCTTCCAGTCATCGTTTGTTACGACAAGTGCGACTGGAGATCCAAGTGTTTGTCCATGACGTACACCTGCAACGATCTCTACTGTATCCGTTTCGATTTGCATGCGGCGCCCACGTCCATGACCTCCCTGACGTCGTTTTAAATCGTGATTAATTTTTTCTGCTGTAATAGATAAGAGTGACGGTAAACCTTCAATAATTGTTGTTAATTGTGGTCCGTGTGACTCACCTGCTGTTAAGTAACGCATAAACACTTTCTCCCTTCAACTCGCTAAAGTATGTATTTTTCACTATAACATATATTCTTTAAAAAAACAGTCCTTTTACAAATGTCTTTTAAATGCTTACCATTTTCATAGTCAAATGCGAATATTCTGAATGACTTCTCTAAAAACTTACTTCACTACTGAAGTGAAGTGCTCAATTTTATAAAAAATACGCCTTTGCTTATGATAAGCGAAAAGCGTACGAAATATCTATGTTTAATGCCGGCTTACTTATATGTACATGACTATTCTGGTCATTTGTACAAAGCTTTTCATCCATATTATTAATTATTTTTCCGATAGAAGAATGTATCCTCTACATCAAATTCATAACGTGCTGGATTAAAAATTTGCTCTGTCGATCCAACAAATAAAACGCCATCCTTGCGCAGTGCTTTACTAAAATCATTATAAATTTGGTCTTTCGCTTCTTCAGTGAAATAAATCATAACATTGCGACAAACGATTAAGTCATAATTGCTGTCATAGGAATCGTTCAGTAAATTATGTTTCTTAAAGGTAACACAACGCTTAATCTCATCCTTCACACGATAAAAGGATCCTTCTTGTTCAAAATATTTCGCTTTAATATCATTGGGAACCTCTGCTAAAGATCGTTCAGGGTATACACCTAGCTTCGCTTTTTGGATTACATTTTCATCCAAATCAGTAGCAATAATTTGAATTTGAGATAAAGGCAACAATTGAGATAATACCATCACTAAAGAATAAGGTTCCTCTCCTGTTGAACAAGCAGCACTCCAAATTTTTAAACGCTTATTTGTTTGTAACAGCTTCGGAAATATTTTCTTTTGTAACACTTCCCAACGCTTCCCATTGCGATAAAATTCAGAAACATTAATCGTCATACGATCTAAAAATTCATTCATTAAATCACGATCTTGTTCAAGTGCCTTTAGAAAGTCTACAAAATTACGATAGCCCTTTTTCTCATAAAGAGAGGTTAATCGTCTTTTCATTTGCGCCTCTTTATATAACGCTAAATCTATTCCTGTTTTGCGCTTTATACCTTCTATAAACTGTTCATAATCAGACATATGGTCATCTTCCCCTCTAGCGTCGTATTTCCATTATAGCGGAAAAGTCCCAATCCTGAAATAGTCTTTCTAACTGCCTATCTACTTGCTTGCGTTTTGCTTTTCCTCTAATAATAGCATTTTAGACTGTTCTAATTCCAGACGCATTTTTTCTGTTTCTATTGTATAGTTTTCCAGCCTAAGCTTTTCTAACTCCACCTCTTTTTCGATAGCCTTTAATTTAATTTTTTGCTGTCTTGTACGAGCATCTGTAAAAATCCCTGCTAATGAGATGATGACGCCTCCAATAATCGCTACAATCGCAATTGACACTCCGTCCACTTCCTTTCATTACTAAGATTATACGGCAAAATGGAAAAAATAGTTTCATTTTTTAGGATATATTTCAATTAAAAAAAGAAGGTAGCTTTTCACCACCTTCATTCTATCCATTTTCGTTAAACTTCAATGCGATACTCTTTTAAATCTTCTCGTAATTTAGCTTTCAGGAATTTACCAACAGACGTTTTCGGTACCTCTTCAATGAAGACAATATCATCAGGGATCCACGTTTTATGGAATTGTGCCTGTAAACTCTCTAATAGCTCCTCTTTGGTAATAGAATTTTTAAATTCTGGCTTTGCTACGACACAGGCTAATGGTCGCTCCAGCCATTTTTCATGCGGAATGGCAATGACAGCCGCCTCAAATACTTTTGGATGGGACATTAATGCATTTTCAAGTTCAACAGAGGAGATCCATTCCCCTCCACTCTTAATTAAATCCTTCGTACGGTCTGTGATTTTTATATAGCCATCTACTGTCATCACGGCAATATCACCTGTGTATAGCCAACCGTCTTTAAACGCTTCTTCCGTTCGTTCATCTTGATAGTACTCATGGGCAATCCACGGTCCTCTAATCGTTAATTCTCCCATTGTTTTACCATCCCATGGCACTTCACCATTTTCATTAACAATTCGAGTTTCAATGAGAGGCATCGTCATACCTTGCGTAATACGAACATTCATCTTTTCATCAGCTGTGTAGTCCTGCATATGTGTTAAATACGTGGATAGGCTAACGAGCGGTGATGTCTCTGTCATACCGTAGCCTGTCATGTATGGGATATTGAGTTCTTGTTCAAAGCCACGGACAAGACCAATTGGCGACGCAGATCCTCCACAAACAATTAATCGCATAGACGATAAGTCACGTGGATGTTGACGTTGCTCTTGTAGAACACCGAGCCAAATTGTAGGTACTCCTGCAGTTAACGTGACTTTATACACTTCAAATAACTCAAGCAAAAGCTGTGGGGTAAACATCGGGCCTGGTAACACCTGTGTAGAACCAAATGCAACACTAGCAAAGGGTAGGCCCCATGCATTAGCGTGAAACATCGGTACAACAGGTAACACCACATCGGATTCACAAATAGCAATACTATCAGCAAGACCAGCCGTTAAACTGTGCAGGACAATGCTACGGTGAGTATAAACAACCCCTTTTGGCATACCTGTCGTTGCACTTGTGTAGCACATGCCTGCAGGCGTATTCTCATCTAAGTCATCTGGAAATGTAAAATGTTCATCGGCCTCAGCTAGTAATGCCTCATAAGAAAGAGCATTTGCAATGGGCACAGATTCTACCTCGACAGCATCCCCCATAATGATAAAGTGCTTTACCGTTTTAAGCTGTGACACAATTGGTGCAATTAAAGGCACTAGGTTGTCATCGATTAATAATATTTCGTCTTCCGCATGATTGATGACATAGGCAATATGCTCTGGTGCTAATCGAATATTAATCATATGCAGTACTGCCCCTGCACACGGTACAGCAAAATAGGCTTCCAAATGGCGATGATGATTCCAAGCAAATGTGCCCACTTTCATGCCTCGCTCCATTCCAAGCTTCGTCAGAGCATCAGCTAAACGGCGGGTACGTTTAACATATTCTTTGTACGTGAACTCGTGAATGGTTGTAGCATTTGTTCGTGAATAAATCTTCTTTGAGTGAAAAAATCGTTCTGCGCGATTCAAAAAACTTGTTAATAATAAAGGTGTATCCATCATATGCATTCTACCGCTTCCCTTCATAAACGAATTTTTGAAACGATCAACTCTACAGCTGCTACAAACCAATTAAAAATAGACTTTATAGTTACCTTGGCTGCATGCGGATGGCCCCATCTAGACGAATGACCTCCCCATTTAACAAACCATTGTGGATAATACTATCAACTAACAGGGCATATTCTGAAGGTTTACCAAGTCGCTTAGGGAATGGTGTCATTTGGGCAAGAGCCGTTCTTGCTGGCTCAGGTAACGATGCAAACATTGGCGTTTCAACTATCCCAGGCGCAATGGTCATTACACGGACACCGATTTCTGCAAGCTCTCGTGCAATTGGCAAGGTCATCGCTGCCACACCGCCCTTTGATGCACTATAAGCCGCTTGTCCAATCTGCCCATCAAATGCTGCTACCGATGCAGTATTAATAATGACGCCACGTTGTCCATCCTCATTTGGTTCGTTATGCTGCATTTTCTCAGCAACTAGACGGATTACATTGAACGTACCAATTAAATTAACAGAGATTATTTTTTCAAATAAAGCAAGAGCATGAACCCCTCGCTTCGAGATGACTTTACTCGCATCTGCAATGCCTGCACAATTTACCGCCACATTCACCTTACCAAATGCTGCAATGGCCTGCTCAAGACCTGTTGCCACATCTTCTTCTTTTGTGACATCCACTCGCACATAATGTACGCTTTGCCCTAATTCCTGTACTAGAGCTTGTCCACGCTCATCATTCACATCAAAAATAATTGCTTTGCCACCTTGTTCAACCAGCTTACGGACAGTTGCCTCACCTAAACCTGAGGCACCGCCCGTTACTACTGCAATCACTTCATGATTTTTCATCCAACTCTATCCCCTTTTACATTTTTTCAATGATCGTGGCATTAGCCATTCCCATCCCTTCACAAATGGCAAGTAAACCGTAACGATAATTCTCTCGCTCCATACGATGTAGCATGGTCGTTAACAATTTAGTGCCTGTAGCCCCTAACGGATGCCCCAGTGCTATAGCACCGCCATCTGGGTTAAGCTTATTCGGGTCTCCACCAATTTCTTGTAGCCATACAAGTGGCACTGGTGCAAAGGCTTCATTAACTTCATAAGTGTCGATATCTTCAATGTTGAGGCCTGCTCGTTCTAACGCCTTTCTAGTTGCTTCGATTGGCCCTGTTAACATCAATGTTGGATCAGAGCCAACGACCACTCTTGTCACAATTTTGGCAAGTGGTTGAATGCCAAGCTCCTGCGCCTTGTCCAAAGCCATCACCACAACTGCTGATGCCCCATCACTCATCTGACTTGCATTGCCTGCAGTTATGACGCCATCCTCTTGAAAAACAGTCTTTAAACCATTTAAAATTTCGATAGTTGTTTCTGCACGTGGTCCCTCGTCAACAGCAAACGTTGTCATTGATCCATCCTCTTGTGGCACTTGAATAGGTAGTATTTCATGTTTGAAATGACCCGCTTCAATAGCAGAAATTGCCCGTTGATGGCTTTGGTAAGCATAGTTATTTAGCTGTTCTTTCGATAAAGACCATTTTGCTGCTATTTTCTCCGCAGATAACCCTTGATGGATAATGTCATAATTCTCCTGTAAGCGTTTACTACTATGCGCATATTGCATGTTTGACCCCATCGGTACTCTCGACATACTTTCCACGCCACCAGCAATGACAATATCCATATCTCCCGCTAAAATTGCCTGAGCGGCGAAATGAACGGCTTGCTGACTAGAGCCACATTGACGATCAATGGTTACCCCTGGCACACTATCCGGGAAGCCAGCCATTAATAAGGATGTCCGCGCAATATTGGCACCTTGTTCTGCTGTTTGCGTTACACAGCCCAAAATAACGTCATCCACTTGTTCCTTGTCAATCCCTGCACGCCTTACAACCTCTTCTAGCACATCTGCTGCTAAATCATCTGCTCGAACTTGGCTTAATGCCCCTTTACTTCGGCCAACAGCAGTTCGAACTGCTGCGACAATTACCACTTCTCTCATTTCTATAACCCCTTTTCCTCGTCATCCTTCACAGTTTATTGACAGGTCTACAATTCTATTCCTAACTTAATTGTCTGAATATTATATTTTTATTGTACATGAGTAAGAAGTTTTTAACAATTCTATATGTATCTAGAAGAAGTTTATTTAGATGTTGCAATAGAACATTACCTTTTGTAATTCTTCCGTTTCTCAAGGTAATAAAAAAAGCAATCCCAAATGAATTGGAATTGCCTAATCTATTCACGAATTAAACTAAATCTTCACCGAAGAATAAGCCGATTTCGCGCTCTGCTGAAGCAAGAGAGTCAGAACCGTGGATGATGTTGTGAGAAACAGTTGTTGCGTAGTCTCCACGGATTGTACCTGGGTTTGATTCTTCAGGTTTAGTTGCACCCATCATTGTACGAGCAAGCTTGATTACGTTCTCGCCTTCCCATACCATAGCGAATACAGGACCAGAAGTGATGAAATCAACTAATTCACCAAAGAATGGACGCTCAGCATGCTCAGCATAGTGCTTTTCTGCTAATTCTTTAGGAATTACCATTAATTTAGCACCTTTCATTACAAAACCGCGACGTTCGAAACGATCAACGATGTCTCCAACTACTTGACGTTCAACGCCGTCAGGCTTAACCATTAAAAAAGTTTGTTCAATTGCCATGTTTAAAACACTCCTTAAATTCGTCTAACAGGTTTTACACCTACCGATAAATATTAACAAAAAACGAGCCTTTATACAACAAAAAGCTAGAATTTGCGCTTACCCATAAACAATGCAACATCTCGCAGCTTTTTCTTAACTGGATGTTTTGGTAAAGCATCTATTTCTTGTAAGGCTTTTTTCAAATATTTATCACTCATACGATTAGCTTGTTCAATTGCATGAGATTTACGCACATATTGCAACATATTTTGACGTTCCGCTTCTGTTAGTGTACCTGCAAATACTTTAACTAAATAAGGTTGCATCTCTGGATCATCTTTCAGTAATAAGATCGGTAAGGTAATATTGCCCTGCAACAAATCACTACCCGCGGGTTTACCTAATTCTTTATCTGTTGCCATAATATCTAAAACATCATCGATAATTTGGAAGCTCATGCCCACAAAGTAGCCGAAGCGCTTTAAATGTCTCACTGTTTTTGCATCAACGCCTGCAGCGACCGCCCCCAGCTCACAGCTAGAGGAAATAAGTAATGCCGTTTTACGTTTGATTCTTCTAAAATAATCTTTTAAGCCCTGATCTAATCTAAATTTATCTTCAATTTGAATGACTTCACCGTTAACAATCTCTACCATGGTACGTGCTAAAATTTGATGAACAAGTGGGTCTTCAAGCTTTGTAATATATTCTAGCGCACGTGCAAAAATAAAATCGCCCGTGTACATTGCTACCCTATTATTCCATTGTGATTTGACAGTCGGGCGTCCTCTTCGCATATCGGAATCATCAATAACATCATCATGCACAAGTGATGCCATATGAATGAGCTCTAAAGGCACCGCTACATCCTTCATCTTCTCAATATCATAATCGCCAAATTTTGCACCTAATAACACAAAAATTGGTCGTATCCGTTTGCCACCAGCTTGTAATAAATGGAGAGAAGCATCGTTGATCAAATATGAAGATGAGTCCACTGCTTTTTCTAACTCTCGTTCAATGATATCAATATCTGATTTCAAATCGGAATAGAGTAGTTTTAACTTCATCTTTTCCACGTGTGAAAACCTTCCCCCATTAACGTACCTTTTTAAAGCCCATATGCATTGCCGCAGCCCCGCCACTGTATGCTTTGTACGTTACTTTTTCTAATCCTGCCTGCTCAAACAATGCCGCTAACTTCTTCATACCTGGGAAATCATTCGCAGATTCCTGAAGCCAAGAATATTCCTTATAGCTTTTCGCAAATATTTTACCAAATATCGGCATTATATATTTAAAATAAAAACGGAACAGTTGACGGTAACCAGGAATTTCTGATTGAGATGTTTCTAAACACACAACCATACCACCCGGTTTTACAACACGATGCATTTCCTTTAAGACTTGTAAATAATCAGGTACATTGCGAAGACCAAAGCCAATCGTCACATAATCAAATGAATTATCTGGAAAAGGTAATTCCATTGCATTTCCATGAATTAGTTCAATTTGTGGGTACGGCTTTACTTTTTGTTCGCCAACTTTCAGCATGTTTTGACTAAAGTCGAGTCCTTTTACTTCTCCACTTTCACCAACTGCCTCTGCCAATGCGATCGTCCAATCTGCTGTGCCACAGCATACATCGAGTGCTTTTGTTCCAGGTTTAACAGCCATGTGCTTCATCGTATCGTTACGCCAGCCAACATGCATCTGGAAACTAATCACACCATTCATTTTGTCGTAGTTTTCCGAAATACTCTCAAATACTTCGTGAACGTGTTCTTCTTTCGTTTTAGCCATTTTGAAAAACCTCTCTTATCCGTTAGTAGAAGCAATAGATGCCTCTACATGTGCATGTAAAGCTTGTTTGATATCACTTTGTAAAAAACTTGCCTGTTCGATCAACTGTAAAAGCTCTGTTTTTAAATGCACAATTTTTTCCTGGATGACGCTATTAAAGGTTGCGTCATTTCGTCTGACACTTTCTTCTAGTGCCTTACCCATTAAAGACATTTGTTGCCCACGTTGATAAGCCGTCCATTCTCTTTCTAAACGCAAGATTAATAAACTTTTTTCTATAAGTGGTATATATTCACTAAAAGAATAAAGAGCGAAAAATTGAGCAATTAACCCCGATTCAATCGTACTCATCGACGCGTACCATTGCTCCTTTGTTCGTTGTTCCGCTTCATATACTTTAATCTGATGTTCACAGCGTGCCACAATGCCTTGTGACAAACTACGAATCAAAGCAACATTCCCTGACATTGCTAATAGTTCATAATAACGACCACTATAAAAATCTCCAGCTAAAACGGTAAGCTGCTGTTCTTTTGATGTTGCATCTAATTCTTTTATATGATCGTGAGCCGCTAATGCCGCGTATACAATGCCAACAGTAATTGCAGCCTCTTGTTGTTCTTGTTGCCACTCCTCACCATTCAAAAACGGGATTAACAAATAAAACAATTGATTTTCATCTATCACAGGTACCCCTGTGTATTTTTGCAAAGTTCTATGACGAACATCCATGAAAATCTCTGTTTTTAACTGTGCAATTGAATTTTGAATGTATGTTGCATTCATAGACCTTACTCCATTTCACTTTCAGATACGCTAGTCCTATCTAAGGCATAACGCTTACTTACTGAATCATTATAGCATACGCAACGATGCGGAATAAAAAATTTTTGCTTCTTTCAAACGACAGGCAGTAAAGCTTTCCCACAAATGGCTGAAGGAATGCTAACTGCCCTTAAGATCTATACTCAGTTTTTCACATCTAGTGCTTTTATATGTGCTTATTGTACAAATCAGTTACCAAGGTGTCACTGTAATCGGAATTTTTCAGACTTACTCAAAAAATTCTTTATAATAACAATGTTAGTAACTATTTTTATTATTTTTTCGCTTCACTATGGATCACACCATGTGCTGTATGAATTTGTGCTTTACCACGAATTTTCATGGCAGACGTGTGTTCTGTGAATTGAGCTATCATTACTTCGCCGGCATCTAATTTTTCTGAATGATGGAATTTTGTATCTGTTCCACGTGTTAATCCAATGACATGTACACCATCTTCTTCTGCTTGAATTACAATATAATCTTGTGACATCTTTGTACACTCCTTAAATCCGACAAATTCTTAGTACATCATAACATAATTAGACATGTAATTTAAGACATTTGGATAAATGATAGCACTTCTCTTCGTTTTACTTCATCTTCCTCATAAATACCCCGAGCAACCGAAGTAACCGTTTTAGAACCTGGTTTTTTTAGTCCTCGCATCGTCATACACATATGCTCAGCCTCAATGACAACATAGACTCCTTTTGGTGCAAGCATCTCCATAATCGTCTCGGCTACAGAAGACGTAATACGCTCTTGTAATTGTGGACGTCGAGCAATGGTTTCAACGGCACGTCCTAATTTACTAAGCCCAGCAACAACTCCGTCATTTGGTATGTATGCAACATGTGCCTTGCCATAGAAAGGCACTAGATGATGCTCACACATTGAATAAAAAGGAATATCTTTTACAAGGACTAATTCTTCATGATCCTCATGAAATACCGTTTTAAAGTAATCTTTAGCATCCTCATGCAAGCCGCTAAACATTTCGGCATACATTTTAGCTACACGTTTCGGTGTATCCAATAAACCTTCGCGATTTACGTCTTCACCTACCGCTTCTAAAATCATTTTTACTGCTTCTTCTATTTTTAATAAATCAATATTCGACATCCGAAAAAACCTCCTGCGTATCAAAACATTACACATTTCCCTATGCATCGTAGCACATCCAAATGGTTAGCGCAAAATGACTTACCTGTTTCATAAAAAAATTGCCTTTAGAGTAGTAAATCCTCGTAGAATTCTTATGTAAAAAGTTAAAAAGAGCAGCCTTCATGTTCGTTAACATGAAGACTGCTCTATGTAACTACTAGACGTGTATTATTTTACCGCGTCTTTAAGCGCTTTACCTGGTTTGAAAGCAGGCACCTTGCTAGCAGCGATTTCGATTTCTTTACCAGTTTGTGGGTTACGACCTTTACGAGCCGCACGTTCACGTACTTCAAAGTTACCAAAACCAATTAATTGTACTTTGTCACCCTTTGCAAGAGCATCTTGAATTGTATCAAATACAGCTTCAACTGCTTTAGAAGCGTCTTTTTTAGAAAGACCTGCAGCTTCAGCAACAGAGTTTACTAATTCTGTTTTATTCACACCATTCACCTCCTCTCAAAGGGTCATGAACCAATTCTGTAAAAAGAGTAACACATAGAAAACCGCTACGCAACTGTATTCATACATGATTATAACCAAAAAATTAGATTTTCACCCAAAAAACAAAAATAAAAGGACTTTTCGCTTAAAAACGAAAAGCCCTACACCTATTTTTCACACATTTTTTCAATTTTATTACTATAAAATAAATGTTACTAAACCTCTATCACCTTCGTTAACCATTCGTTCAATTGTTTGTCGCATCCGTTTTTTGGCAGTAGGTGGTACAGCATCCATTTTATAGCGTATACCCTCTTTTAATACTTCATGTAACGGAGTTCCAAATAGTTGCGTATTCCATAATGCCTCACGATCATGTAAATAAGCATGATTTAAGTCTTTAAGTAGTTGCTGACTGTGGAACTCTGAGCCGATCAACGGTGCGAATTCTGATTCCATATCTACTCGAATAATATGGTAAGATGGTGCTTTTGCCTTCATTCGAACGCCAAAGAAATTATTTTGCTTAATGAGCTCTGGTGCTGTCGGCTCAAATTCCTGCATCATTGGTAATGTCACGCCGTAGCCTGTCGTATCCGCATCATGGATTGCACTCTTAAAGCGTTTTTGTGCTTCTTTTGCCTCCGCAGCCTCTTTAATAAAGAGCAGCCAATCTTTTTTGGTTTCAATCGGTTCTTCTAGCCATTCATTACACACCGATTTGTATAATTCACCCTGTAAGGATACACGAATCACAGCCGTTCCAACACCTGCATCAACATGAACTACTTCACTTTGATCAATAAAATCAATCGCTTTAAAAGCATCTGATGCCTGTTGTACGTCTCTAATTTTCATCACAGACGAAAGTACTTCCTCCATTGAATCAATCAACGCAACATTCAACGGATGCGTGGCATCTAATACATCCAGCCAATCTGGCTTTTCTACCTCAATTGTACGAATCGGAAATTCAAATAAAGCTTCTTGTAAAATATATTGAATATCTGTTTCTCTCATTTGATCAATAGACATAGCAATAACAGGTACATTATAACGTTCAAACAATTCATTGCGAAGCTGAACCGTTTCTTCTCTCGCTGGCATTTGGCAATTGAGTAAAATCACAAAAGGCTTGCCGATTTCTTTTAATTGCTCAACAATTTCTTCCTCTGCCTTCTCTGCGGCACGGCGGCTAATCCCGTTCACAGTACCATCAGTGGTTACGACAATACCGATATTTGCATGATCACGAATTACCTTATCTGTGCCAATTTTAGCTGCTTCCTGGAATGGAATCGGCTCTGTATGCCAAGGAGTATGAACATATTTTGGTCCATTTTCATCCTCATAGCCTTTCGTTCCTTCGATAATATAACCAACGCAATCTGCCAAACGGATTTGGAATGGCATCTCATCATCACCGACCACAATACGTGTTGCTTGGGCAGGCACAAACTTCGGCTCAGCAGTCATAATGACTGGCCCCGGTGAACTTTGTGGCAACTCATCTTGTGCTCGCATTCTTTCCGTCTCATCCAGAATGTTTGGTAACACGACTGATTCCATTACCTTTTTTACAAATGTTGATTTACCTACACGTACTGGACCGACAACACCAATATAAACATCGCCATTTGTGCGCTCTGCAATTTCTCTAAATACTGCTTCACTCAAGGTTTCTGCCTCCTTTATCTACGCTTTTTCACTATATGCAAGCTTGTAGACAAATATGAAAAAGCCCCTCACAAATGTAAGGAGCCTGTTTCTTATTGTTCTTTTTTTTCAGCAGCTTCTGCCTCTTGTTTTTGTCTCTCTTTGGCCTTTTGAACATCTGCATTATAGGTTTCCATATCATAAACTGGTTCCCCATTGTTATCGACAGTATAAGGAATAGAATAAGCAGGCACTACGGGATATTTGTCCACTAGTAGCTGGCGAATATCATCACCAGGCTTCACATCAGGCTTGTCCTCTTTTAAAAGCTGCCCTAAATCCACAGAATAATCTACGTGCAATTCACCGTCACCCGTCATAAAAAGTGGTAGTTCGACGCCAGAATAAGGACTTTTCACCGTCACATCTGTTTTATAGCCTAAATCTTTATAATTAATTTGATAAACATTGTCAGATGAAGAACCTTTTATCGGTAAATATTGTGTAGATAATTTGCGAATACCTATTTCACGAATACGCTCTGCCGCATTTAAATCTACTAATTTGACGGTCGCTTCATGTTCAGGATCCCAAATAATATATTGATATATCCCGCCTTTTTCATAGGCATTTCCAGGAATCGTCGTCAAATACTTCGGCATAAGCTTTTGAAAATCGATCAAGTATTTGATATAAATGTCTGTATCTAATTCACTATTTTTAATCGGTACTAGCCCACCAGTTGCTTCACGATATTCGTTCACAGCACGTTGAACTGCAGCTAGTTGGTCGACATCAGGCGTGACCTTTGCTCTTTTTTCGTCTTCTGGGTACGCACATCCAACTAATAGTATGGCGGTTGCAAATACCAACAGAAAAGAACTTAGTTTTTTCATGTTACTGACACCTCATTAAATTTTTATGCTGGCCATGTGGCAACTACTAGTACCATTAAAAATGTGCCAAGTCCAAACAGTATGTATGCACATAAATTTACGATTGTTCGTAAAAATACATTTGAAATTTTATTTCGAGCTAAATAAATTAAACCGACTGATATAATCATAAATGCGATGCAATAAAATGATACCCACATTACATCTAGTGCAGGCATATGAGCTAACGGGCCCATTTCAAATAACCACCTTTCTTTCAATGTCAAGACACAATCAAAGTATATTATACTATGTGCCTCTGCTAAAAAGAAATAGTTGTCCCATAACGATCAAGAAATGGACAACTCTTTTATGCTGCTTACACTATTCAATTAATAGCACACAATAAGGCGTCACAACAGTTTCGTTGAGACACCTCATTTATGTCCATTTTATGACAAAGTTAATCAAAAAATTGTCATTAATGTTTCATATCATCTATTTCTCGTTTTTTCATACGCATCATTAATGCATCAACCGCCACTTTTGGTTCAACATCATTAAATAGCACACTATAAAGCTCTGTGGAAATCGGCATGGCTACACCATACTTTTCTGCTAATTGATAGGCTGCCTTTGTGGTACGTACACCCTCTACAACCATACCCATTTGATCCAGAACTTCCGGTAGCTTCATCCCTTGCCCTAGCAGATTCCCTGCACGCCAATTTCGAGAGTGAACACTTGTACAAGTTACTATTAAGTCGCCCATACCAGTTAGCCCCGAGAACGTAAATGGATTACCACCCATTTTTACACCTAAACGTGAAATCTCTGCAAGACCTCGTGTAATGAGTGCAGCCTTTGCATTATCTCCATAATTTAAGCCATCTGTAATACCAGCTGCTAAAGCGATAACGTTTTTCAATGCTCCTCCAATCTCTACTCCAATGACATCCTCATTTGTGTAGACACGGAAAAATTGATTCATAAATAAATCCTGTACCTTTTCTGCTGCATCTATATTGGCACATGCAGCAGTTACCGTTGTAGGGTGGTGTAATACCACTTCCTCCGCATGACTTGGGCCTGAAAGAACGACAATCTCTTCCACATACTCAGCTGGCAAACTCTCAGCTAAAATTTCAGAAATCCGTTTTAAAGAATCCGGCTCAATCCCTTTAGAGACATGGACGAACAACACTTTCCTAGTTAATTCAACCGTCAATTTCTCGCAAACTTCTCGAATAGCTTTTGTTGGGACAGCCACAACAATAGTCTCTGCATGCATAGCCGCCTTTGCAATATCACTTGTCGCATGTAAATTTGCTGGCAGAACGGTTTCAGGTAAATATTTTTTATTCGTATGCAGGTTATTGATTTCCTCTGCCTGTTCAGCTCTATGTGTCCATACAAGCGTATCATGTCCATTTTCCGCTAGTACCATTGCAAGTGCAGTACCCCATGAGCCTGCCCCTAACACACAAACTTTTTCCATTAAAAATCCTCCCTTTACTGGGTTGTCTATCATACGCTCTTTTTTGTAAAAAGACGCCACCCAACAATTCTGTCAGGTTGGCGTATTATAGTGTACCGCTATTTCATTTAAGCACGAGCACGTGTAATTAAACGTATTGGTGTCCCTTCAAAATCAAATGTTTCGCGAATTCTGTTTTCTAAGAAACGTTCATATGAGAAGTGCATAAGCTCTGGTTCATTCACAAATACAACAAATGTTGGCGGCTTAATCGCAACCTGAGTAGCATAGTAAATACGTAAACGACGACCTTTATCAGTTGGCGCAGGATTACGCGCCACTGAATCCTCAATTACTTCGTTTAAAATAGATGACTGGATACGCATCGCATGATTCTCACTTACACGTTGAATAATCGGTAAAATTTGATGTACACGCTGTTTCGTATTGGCTGATACGAAAATAATAGGTGCGTAGTCTAAGAATAGGAAATGCTCACGAATTTGCTGTGTAAAGACATTCATCGTTTTCTCGTCTTTTTCAATCGCATCCCATTTATTCACGACGATCACAACAGCTTTTCCAGCCTCGTGCGCATAGCCAGCAATTTTCTTATCTTGCTCCTGAATGCCTTCTTCTGCATTCAGTACCACTAAAACAACATCTGAGCGTTCAATGGCGCGTAGAGCACGTAAAACAGAGTATTTCTCAGTTGTTTCATAGATCTTCCCTTTTTTACGCATACCAGCTGTATCAATAATGACATATTCCTGACCTTCATATTCATAAGGCGTATCGATCGCATCACGTGTTGTCCCAGCAATATTACTTACAATAACACGTTCTTGCCCTAAGAATGCATTGACTAAAGAGGATTTCCCAACATTCGGACGACCAATTAAAGAGAATTTAATCACATCATCGCCATATTGCTCTTCATCCTCTTTCGGGAAATGTTTCGCACATTCGTCCAATAAATCCCCTAAGCCTAAGCCGTGTGACCCTGAAATTGGCCAAGGCTCCCCAAAGCCAAGTGCATAAAAGTCATAAATCATTTCACGCATATCGGGATTATCAATTTTATTGACCGCTAATACGACTGGTTTTTTTGTTTTGTATAAAATTTTAGCAACTTGCTCATCTGCTGCCGTTACTCCCTCACGACCATTTGTCATGAAAATAATAACATCCGCTTCATCAATGGCAATTTCAGCTTGTTGACGAATTTGTTCTAAAAACGGCTCGTCCCCTATTTCAATGCCACCTGTATCAATAATATTAAAATCGTGTGTTAACCACTCTGCCGAACTATAAATACGGTCACGTGTTACGCCTGGGATATCCTCCACAATAGAAACACGCTCTCCAACGATACGGTTAAAAATCGTCGACTTACCTACGTTCGGACGACCTACGATGGCTACTACTGGTTTCGTCATCTGTACTTCATCCTTCCAACTTCTTGTCTTTCGCTATTATACACGAAAAATGCCATTATATCATATCATATCCATAAAGTAGAACGCTATGTATGGCAATCATCACTCTCGGGATTTATTTTTAAGAGTCTAAGCAGTACTTTAATGGGGATATAGGTATTTTGATTCAAATCCTGAACTTTATGGATTCTATCCTTCAATTTTGGGGCTTTATCCAACACTTTAGGGGTTCTATCCGCCACTTTAGCAGCTCTATCCACTTGTATAAATCCTATCCTTCACTTTGAAAGTTGTATCCACTACTTTTTAAGTTCTATCCGCCACTTTGAAGGTTCTATCCGATACTTTAAGTTATTTCCACTACTTTATGGATTGTATCCACTACTTTTTGGGTTCTATCCTCCATTTTGAAGGTTCTATCTACTACTTTAAGTTCTATCCTTCACTTTATTAGTTCTATCCGCCACTTTGAGGACTCTATCCACTACTTTTCAAGTTCTATCCAACACTTTGAAGGTTCTATCCACTACTTTAAGTTTTATCCTTCACTTTATGGATTGTATCCACTACTTTTTGGGTTCTATCCTCCATTTTGAAGGTTCTATCTACTACTTTAAGTTCTATCCTTCACTTTATTAGTTCTATCCGCCACTTTGAGGGCTCTATCCACTACTTTTCAAGTTCTATCCGCCACTTTGAAGTTCTATCTGCTACTTTAAGTTTTATCCTTCACTTTATGGATTGTATCCACTACTTTTTGGGTTCTATCCTCCATTTTGAAGGTTCTATCTACTACTTTAAGTTCTATCCTTCACTTTATTAGTTCTATCCTCCACTTTGAAGATTCTATCCGCTACTTTAAGTTATTTCCACTACTTTATGAATTCTATCCATCATTTAAGAAGCTCTATCCTCCACCCCAACAAAAAAGCGAGGATGCATGTTTGCATCCTCGCCCCGCACTTTATTTAAAGTTTTTTAATTGATCGCCAATTACATCACCAAATGAGAAGCCTGTGTTTTCTTCTGGTAATTCGTAGTCAATCACTTCTTCTGCTTCTGGATTTTCTAGTAATTCTTTAATGCTCAGCGCTAAGCGTCCTTCTTCTGCATTGACATCAAGTACTTTTACTTGTACTTCTTGTCCCTCTTTTAACGCTTCATGTGGCGTGTTGATATGCTTATGGGCGATTTGAGAGATATGCACTAAGCCTTCAACACCAGGGAATACTTCTACAAATGCACCAAATGAAGTTAGACGTTTTACTCGGCCATCTAAAATCGTGCCTTTAGCTGCGCGTTCTTCGATATTTGACCAAGGTCCCGGAATTGTTTCTTTGATGGATAATGAAATGCGTTCATTTTCTGGGTCCACCGAAAGAACTTTCACTGTTACATCTTGTCCTTCAGCTAAAACCTCACTCACATCGCTCACATGCTCATGTGATACTTGCGAAATATGAACAAGCCCATCAATACCACCAAGGTCGATGAATGCACCAAATGAAGCCAATCGCTGTACTTTACCGTCTAATACATCGCCAGCTTTAATTTGATTAATGACATTTTTCTTCTGTGAAGCTTTTTCTGCTTCAACTACTGCACGATGAGATAAGATTAGGCGATTTTTTTCTTTATCAAGCTCAACAATTTTAAAGCTTAACGTTTTTCCTTTATAGCCTTCAAAATTATCGACAAAGTAGTCTTCTACAAGTGATGCTGGTACAAAGCCACGTACACCTAAATCTACGACAAGACCACCTTTAACAATATCTTTTACTTCCGCTTCGAAAATTTCCTCTGCGGCAAATTGTTGCTCTAGTGTATCCCATGCTTTTAAAGCATCCACTTTACGTTTTGATAGGACAAAGTTCTCTTCTTCTACCTTTGTAATCATCAACTCTAACTCATCCCCAACAGAGATGACATCAGACGCTTTCTCAATGTGTAAGCTTGATAATTCACTAATCGGTACAATACCATCAAACGGTGCACCTGGAATTGATACAGATACTGCCTTTTCATCAACTTGTGCTGCAATACCTTTGACGATATCACCCTCGTTAAACGTTTGTTCTGCATAGTTCATTTCTTCAGACATATGTAACCCTCCTTCGCATCTTCCCTTACTATTTTATTCGATATTGAAGACAAAGACAAAAATAAATCCTTTAAATTCAAAAAATGTCTGAAATTTTAGGATTTATAGCATTTTTTCTTCTGCTAATTTTAAAATAGCTTGTGCTGCATCATCAATGGACAATGCTGTTGTATCTAAAAATATTGCATCTTCAGCTTGAATAAGTGGCGATGCTTCACGCTCACTATCTTTTTTATCACGTAGCGCAATTTCTTCCTGAAGTTTTTCAAGAGAAGAATCAATCCCTCTTTTTTGATTATCGATTAATCGTCTTCTTGCACGTTCTTCTACTGTTGCAGACATAAAAATCTTTAGCTCTGCATCCTTTAAAACATGTGTAGCAATATCACGTCCATCCATGACAACACCGCCATTAGCTGCAAGCTTTTGTTGTTGAGCAACTAATAGCTCTCGAACATTTGCATGGGCAGCTACTTGAGAAACAGAGGAAGTAACTTCATTTGAACGAATTTCAGCCGATACATTGCGACCATCTAAAAAAACAAGCTGGCCCTGTGGAGATGGCTTTAATTCAATTGTGCTAGTCATTAACATCTCTGCTAATTTTGCTTCATCATCTAAATGTATGTTTTGTTGCATCGCTTTATACGTAACTGCTCGGTACATGGCACCTGTATCGATATAAGTAAAACCAAGTGCTTCAGCAACTATTTTGGCTATTGTACTTTTACCAGCACCTGCAGGCCCGTCTATCGCAATTTGAATGTTTTTCTTCATTATTCTTCCCTACTTTCTTCACCTCATATTGTAACATATAACCCCAAAAAAGCCCTCTGCTAGGAGAGGGCTTTGTAAAAATATTATGAAGGAAATTAAACATTGAAAGGATTCACTTCTTTACGACGATTGACTAATTGGCGTTCAAAGCAAAAACGTACAATATGCTGTTGATCGACATCATCTGTATCCGTTAGCTGAATGGTCGCAATGCGTTTATCGTCTTTTTCAAAAATGCGCACGACTGTTGCATCCGTAATGACGTATTTGACATCTCCATTCGCAAAAGGTAATACAATCGTTAATTTTATCTCATCACCATCATTGAAAGCTACTTCTCCCTTCAAGATGAGTGCCAAGCCTCCAGCACTAATATCAACAGTCACAAGTTGATACTTGTAATCGTTGAACTGAATAGCAACGTCCACTGGCGTTTCAACACGAACATACTCTCGTCGTTGAATTTTTATAAATTCCTCGGGCTTTGGACAATGCAACATAATCATTGGTATATTGCCTGCTTTACGCCCAATTACTTCTGTATTAAAAGCAAAGGATTGTTTATCCTCGGTACGAAAGGTTGCTCTAAATTCTGAGCCATCTATTAAAAATGCTGTTTTCTTCGTTGCCATATTTATTGGATAATCAATATAAAGAATATGATCTTGTTGCTCTACAACTTTACAGCGGAATTTCTCCACTTGCTCTGTATACGTAGGTTCAAGTTGTAAATGTGTACCAATTTTTATTTCCATGAGCATCTCCTCGTACGAAAAATATGGTTTAATTATCTCATGAGAAGTTTATTTTGGCTATAAAAATTGGTAGTATTTTCTTATTATTAAGTTAGATATTCCACTTTTAATACATTGTGGTTTTCCGCATCAATAACAATTCTAAATGTTTCCTGAGTATTTCCGTCACGTAATGCAATGACCTCATAGCAAAGTCGCTGTTCAAATTGGCCATTATCTGTATAAATATTTTTTACCTCTTGTACTTGAATATCGTCTTGGAAGAATGTTTTCCAATCAATAGGTTTCGCTGTTTGTGGTTTAATATTCTCTTCTTGAATATACTCCATTGCATTCGCACCTAACAGCTCACCTGTATCTTTCGCTACTTTTAATTGAACACCATCCGCATAAATTAACGCATTGTCCCCAGGATGTACACGGGCAAATGTCACATGCCATGCTTGATGATTTTCTCGTGATTCCACATAAGCCACATCTTTCATGCCTAGTTTCTTCACATATTCCTGAGCTTTTTTGAGGATTTCCTCTTGTGAGAGCTTTGCTTCATCAACAGGACGTTCTACTAAATAGGACAGTAAATGTCCTCCCTTTTCCGTCAAATCTACATAGCCTAAACGTATCCCTTGATGGAATTGAATGTGATAGAAAGGATACGGTGCGGTGTCACTACTTTTAGTGACCGTAAATGTTGCGTCTTTAATGGCAGGGAATAAATATTTGACTTTTTCTAACGCTTCTTTTTCGGTAATCACAGCATCCTGCAATGCTTTTAACTCGATTTTCTTCTGCCAATCAGATTCTGATAGTGTTAGCGGGAAATCCTTTTCTCCGTAACCCTTTAACGTATCTTTTACAGTATCAAATTTTGTGTTTGGATTTTTATTATCAACTTGCTGTAGCCAAACATCCATTTTTCCATCATGCTTATAAAAATCAACTGTTGCAGCTGTCCAATCATCAGAAAGGGATTGTAAATTTGCGGAGACCTGCGGCATCTTATCACGCCAAGCCTCATAATCACCTGTTTTTGCTGTTCTTTTTGCTTCATCGCCAAGTCTTCCTAAATAATTCATCCATTCATTCGATAGTTCTTGTCCAATCGGGATATTAGCAATGGAAGAACGAACTTCTGAGCTTAAGCGCCAAACCGAGTCTAGTTCACTGTGAATCGCCTGCTCGTCTTGAAACAAGAGGGATTGTGATACAGCCCGCTGGAGATGGGATAGTTTTTCAGATGCATCTGTTAACTTATCTGTATATTGCGCTAGTACGGTACGTTGTAAATCTTCTTTATCGCCATGTAAATCTATGCTGTATGCCCCTAACCCAATAACAGCAATCGTTAAGACCACGAGCCAAGTTTTCATCGATGTTCCTCCTTTCTATGAACAGAAAATATGCTCTCCTATTTGTTTAATTTGTGGACGTGACCAAATCCATTTACTTGTTGCTGTTTTTGGATTGAAATAATATAACGCATTTTCAGATGGATCCCAGCCGTTCATTGCATCAATAACGGCTTCTTTTGCTCGTTCATTAGGTTCTAACCAAATTTGTCCATCAGCTACTGCTGTAAAAGCTAGTGGTTGGAATATAATACCTGAAATTGTATTAGGGAAATCGGGGCTTTCTAAACGATTTAAAATAACAGCTGCTACTGCTACTTGCCCCTCATACGGTTCTCCCCTAGCCTCTCCATATACAGCATTCGCCATTAACTGCAAATCACGTTCTGTATATTTTGGTGGGACTTGCGTTTGAGTTCCATTATTATTGCTGCTCCCACTACTATTACCGCCACCAGTACCTTTTTGTACCTGCTGATCAAGTGGCTTGCCACCATAATAAGTAAATTGATTACCCGCATTTAATTGTGCTTTTACCCATTTTTCATCATAATCAGAGTAGCCTGCTAACGCTTTCTTTGTTTTTGCGCCAGCAATCCCGTCTACTGGTAAACCATATTTCTCTTGGAAATTACGTAAAGCCCAGTATGTGTTATAGCCAAATTTGCCATCGATTTTACTCTTATAAAAACCTAAGTATTGTAATCTGGATTGCAATTCAATGACATCATCTCCGTAGGCACCACGAGTAATTTGCTGGTCACTAAAAGCTATTGCATCATTTTGAGGAATCGCAATTATACTAATTCCTAATATCAAAGCAAAAAGTATGCTGACTAAACGCACTTTTATCACTCCTTTTTTTTATAGCTTGAAACAAAAGAAGTAATTTATACATGCTAATAAAGAAATAAAGCGTAGAAATCTTTGACGATTTCTACGCTTTAAATTTTCTTTTGCATATGCAAATGTTGAACTAGATGGTAATGGGCAAGCTTTACTTTTCGCAAGCCAAACCACCATAAAAACAACATAAAAGGAATCATTAAATAAACCCAGTGACCTTTGAATGATAATATTGTATTGTATAGAATGTGAAGTACAACAGGTGCACAAAGCGCCATTGCAATCATTTCTTTTGTCTTTACAAGCTTCGAAAACTTAGCACGTCCATAGTAATAGCCCATGACGACACCGAACAATGCGTGACTTGAGACTGGTAATAAGGCTCGCATGAATGCCGTGTCCAAGCCAAAAGAAAGTAAATAAAGGACATTTTCAATTGTCGCAAAACCAAGTGATATGCTGGCACCATACAATATACCATCATAAGGGTCATCAAATTCTATATGATTGTAAATGGCAATTAATAGAACAAACCATTTAAAAAACTCTTCAATAACACTAGAAAAAAGGACGTCTTGAAGATAAAGATATCGAAATACCCCTTCCTCTGTTAATACATACTGTAAAAACATGATAGGGAACGTTAAGAATGCACCGTATAAAAACGTTTGTAGTAAAGTTCTTCTTGGCTCCGTAGCCATCTGATTGCGCAAATAGAAATAACTAAAAAGCGCTAGACCGGGAGCAATGGCAGCAGATAATAAAATGATCATGATGCCGGCTCCTTTCAACAATAGACTGCTATTATTATACCATGTAATGAAAAAAAAACTTTTTAAAAGGAGATTTTATTTTTTATGAAAAAGACAATTTTATTAATTCATACAGGCGGCACAATCTCCATGGCCATGAGTGCTGAAGGAGCGGTCATGCCAAATATAGAAAATCCACTCATGAAGGAAAGTAATAAACTGGCATCCCTTGCAGACATCATTGAAATAGAAGCTTTTAATCTTCCATCTCCTCATATTACACCGAAAGAAATGCTGCAATTACGCCATGTCATGATGGAACAAATTATGTCACAGCAAATCGATGGAGTTGTCATTACACACGGCACTGACACTTTGGAAGAAACTGCTTATTTCTTAGAGCTAACAACAAATTTAGCCATTCCGATCGTGCTAACAGGTGCAATGCGTTCATCTAACGAACTAGGGGCAGATGGCATTTATAATTTAGTGGAGGCAGTTCGTGTAGCTGTTGATGATGAAGCTCGTGACAAAGGAGTATTGGTTGTGATGAATGATGAAGTTCATCTTGCGGTTAATACAACAAAAACAAGCACAAGTTCAGTAAATACTTTTCAATCCCCTCAGTATGGACCGATTGGATTGATTACAAAATCACGTATCTTATTCCATCATGCACCTATTCGTAGACAATATGTAGAAGTTGATAATTTATCAAAGCGTGTAGCAATGTTAAAGGTTTATGCCGGTATGGAAGAAGATTTACTTGATGTTGTGCTTGCTTGTAAATATGATGGTGTTGTGCTTGAAGGCTTAGGACAAGGAAATGTCCCACCATCTGTTGTAAAGGGCATTGAAAGCCTTATACAGCGAGACATTCCTGTTATACTTGTTTCCCGCTGCTTCAATGGTATTGCAGAGGGTGTTTATGGTTATGTTGGCGGCGGTAAAATGCTAGAAGATTTGGGCGCAATTTTTGCCACAGGGATTAATGGTCAAAAGGCACGTTTAAAATTATTAATTGGACTTAATACTACAGGCTCTCCGTTAAATTTAAAGGACTTTTTCCTGTAAAGTCAACGTCTCTGTCTTTATGACCTTTTCATAGTAGCTCAATATTTCGCCAAGTCGTTGGAGGGCTTCATCGAAATCTGGTTGAATAACCGAAAATTGGAGGAATCCCTTTTGACGTAAATAATGGCTATCACCATGCACGAATAGTCCATTTAATGCTAAATCAATGTGTAAGTTTGAAAAGGTGCTCGGCAGTTGAACAGTTACCAACATTGGATATTGAACTGTTGAATATTGATACTGCATGATCGGTAGCTTCAGCAATGCCTTAAAGCGTTGCTGTAGTTGCTCATACCTTTCTGGATAGGCTTGCAATGACCTATCAACATTGCCAAGTAACACTGCTGGGAGCGTAAATGGTATGGCTCCTTGCTGATAATTAGCTAAATCTAGGTAAGTAGGAAGCGTGGCAGATGATGGTGCAAGTGATTGAGAGAAAACAAAAGCTAGCCCACTTAATGCACCTATAGCTTTACCACTCACGGCAGTTGCTAAATAGCAGTCTTGTAAAGAAAATGGCATGGCCCCGAACGTGCTGATACTATCTATGCACAGCTTTACCTGATAGTGTTTGGCGAGCTTACTAAGACTTTCTAAATCATTACAAGTCCCTGTAGAAGTCTCGCCATGTACTGCTAGCATCCATTGATAAGAACCTGTTGCTAACAGCGACGCCACTTCATCGAAATCAAACGCTGTCCCCCAGTCTTTTCTTACCACATCAAATTGTAATGACCAACGAATAGCTTGCTTTCTTAAACGTTCACCAAATTCTCCATTTGTTAAGATTAGTCCTTTTCCAACTTGTTGTTCCTTTAGTTGCGCAAGCATCACTTCATTTGCCAACGTCCCTGTACCAACGATGATGCCAACATGATTTGCTTTCGATAAATACAGTAACTTTTTTTGTACACGTTCATAGAGTGCATAAAATGGTAATGAACGGTGTGATAAATCTGTATAACCAATTTGCTCTAATTGCTTTACAGGCCCTGGATAAAAAGTAAAATGGTCCGCAGATAGTCTATGTTGTAGTGACTGCTCAAATTCATGTCTAGTAAGCACCATCGGTAAAAATAATGCTTCCTTTTCCCCTACCGCTGGCGCAAACTGTCTAAAACCCATTTGTCGGTAGAGCTTTTCTTCACGAGTTGTACCTGAAATCACTGCCGCTGTATAGCCTTTTTCGTAGGCAAATGTGTTTAAGGCCTGTGTAAGTTTTAAAAGTACACGCCCTGTCCGATAACCTCTTTTTACTGCAAGCAAGCGAATTTCACATAGCTTAGCACAATTTTCCTTCTCTAAAAACTGTTCAACCTTACCAATTTTTTCATCTATGGAAAATGGTCTTTGATCTCTAAATGCCAACATTCCAATTAGTTCTGTTTCCTTGTACACGACAACATACGTATTCTGTTGATGAAATCGGTCAACTTTTTTTCTTGTCGCATTTGGTTTATGCTGTGGAATTTCTTCTACAAAAGTCTCATAATTCAGTTGGGCAATGGCCTCAAATTCCTCATTCGTTTGTGCAATTTTACACCAATACATCTCTTCACTTCCCTCTTGTCAACGACTCCTGAATATTAGACCTATGCTTGATGAGCATACATACAATGGCTAAGACTAACAGACTATAGAGCTCTAGTTTCCCTGCAAGAATGATTGCACCGACATAGAATATAAAGCCCCCGACCATGCCAAGTGTCAAACTTCTTGTAAAAACCATCACAAACGCAGTTCCTATAATCATCCAAAAAAATAGGCTCGGAGATAGAGCGAGACCTACACCAATAAAAGTAGCCACACCTTTTCCCCCATTAAATTTCAACCAAATAGGAAATAGATGCCCCACAATAACCCATGCAGCACCCCCAATAATGATCCATTCATCCAAATGCCACAGATGGCCTAATCCGACTACTAGCACACCTTTCAGTGAATCCCCGAGCAAAGTCCAAATAAAGGCCGCTTTTCCAATAACACTTCCTGCATTTCGAGCACCTAAGTTTTTACTGCGCTCTTGCTGTAAATTAACCTTATATATCTTTCCAACGAAATAGGCCGTCATAAAGTTTCCTATTATATAACTGAATAGCCAGTACCACCCAAACAAAAAAGGCCCTCCTTGCTAAAAAGGCTGTATAAGCTACATTGCCTATACAGCCCATTTCATTATTTTCTTCTTTGCTCGATAATTTGAGCGATACATTCTCCGTGAAAACGCCCATTTTCGATAAAAATTTCATTTGCATTATTCCCAGCTGCAATGACGCCCGCAATAAATAATCCTTCGATATTAGTCTCCATCGTTTCTGGGGTAACATAAGGACGCCCTGTTTCTTCATCAATTTCTACTCCCATTGCTTTAATAAATGAGTGATCTGGATGATAGCCAGTCATGGCAAAAACAAAATCATTTTTGATTATTTGCTCTTGACCATCTATTTCTAAAACAACCTCATGCTCGCGAATTTCTAACACATTCGTATTAAAATGCATAGCAACTTCCCCTGTTTTAACTACCCCTTCAAATTCAGGTAATACCCAAGGTTTGATGCTTGAAGAATATTCACTTCCTCGATAGGCAACCGTTACTCGGGCACCCGCTTTATTCAATTCTAACGCTGCATCCACAGCTGAATTTTTACCACCAATAACTAGAACATCTGTATCGAAAAATTCATGACCCTCTTTAAAATAATGGAATACTTTCGGTAACTGTTCGCCTTGGATATTTAAATAATTTGGGTGATCATAGTAACCCGTTGCAATGACAACATACGGCGTTTCATACGTATCTTTATCGGAAGTAACCGTAAACATATCCTTATTTTTCACAACACTTTGTACTTTTTCAAAGCGATTAACCTGTATATTTTTTAAACGGACAACTTCACGATAGTAGACCAATGCTTGGTTGCGTTTTGGTTTACGTCCTTCAATAATAAAGGGTACGTCACCAATTGCTAAACGCTCACTTGCACTAAAAAATGTTTGATGTGTTGGATAATGATAAATAGCATTTACGATATTTCCTTTTTCAATCACAATAGGTTGTAATCCAATATTTTGCAAAGCTATTGCTGCTGCTAAGCCACAAGGGCCTCCTCCAACAATAATTGCATCTGCTTGCTGCATTTCTTGACACTCCAATCGAATTGGACCAGCACAATTTGCTGCTCCATACTTTCACATCATCATAGAATAGATGATATCTTTTTATTATACGCCTTCTCACAGATTTTGGTTGGTTATTTACTCGCAATATCAATATCAATAATATGACATTGCGGCTTAGCACCTAGTCTGAAAGGTACTAATGTCGTGCCATAGCCATTACTAACTAAGGTCATGACACCATCTCGCTCTCGATAAGAACCATTTGGATGTACACCATAGGGACCAAATCGAATCTGCCCCCCATGTAAATGCCCTCCCATCATTAAATCAGCATGGAACTTTGCACGAACTTTGGCAAAAACACCTGGATTATGAGCGATAAAAACAACCAAATCCTGCTCTCCAACCTTCGCAAAGGCCTTTTCAAAACTATATTCCTTCACCGTTGTATCTTCAATGGCACTTAGCCAAAAGCGATTTTTGGTGGGAAGTAGCACAGCATCATTAACGATGATTTGAACCTGGTGCTCTTGTAAAATGGCCTTCAGCCTTTCCTCTCCAACTTCTCTGTCATTATTCCCCCAAACAAAGTAGGTTGGTCCGATAGAAGTTACTAATTGTAAATTTTCATGAATTCGTGCAATGGGTGTACGACTATCTGCAAAGTCCCCACCAATGATGACAGCATCAAAATGGCCCTCTAACCGGTCAATCATTTTCTTATTTATTTTACGCAAATGAACATCTGAAATAAAAAATAATCGTACCTTCTCCTGCTCACCCTGTAATGTTAGCTGGTGATGCAAAACATTGTTTTCATGCGCTACCTTCCACATATAAAGTAGAAAGGCAATAGCTATTAATAGCAATAGCCCTAAATATAGCATTCCCTCACTTCTCCTTACGACAGCAAAAAGGCGATTCTTCTTAACAAACGAATCGCCTTTTTGCTAAATCAGACTTACGTTTTGGTGTGAACGTTTGTCTGTTATTTTATACATTAAGGTAGTTTTATTACTTGACCAACCATGACAGTATTCGAAGACATGCCATTGGCTGCGCGAATTTTTGCTAATGTCGCTTCACTGCCATCGCCATAATGATTTAATGCAATGCGGTATAAGTTCTCATTTGCTTTCACAGTATGTGTACTTACTTTAGCATTTTGTTTTGCTTCTTCGGCTTTTTTAGCCTCTTCGGCTCTTCTCGCAGCCTCCGCCTGTTGTTGAGCTATTCTAGCTTCCTCAGCTCGTTTTGCTGCTTCGGCTTTTTCAGCTGCTTCGGCTTTTTTCGCTTCTTCAGCCTTCTTAGCCTCTTGCGCTTTTTTCGCTTCTTCCGCGGCCTTTTGTTCAGCCGCTAGTTTATCTGCATCTTTTTGAGATTGCTCCTGAGCTTTTTTATCAGCCTGACCGTCTTGATCCTTTTTATCTTGATTTGATGCAGATGCTTCTGAAGGATCTAATTCGACGACCTGTTCTGCTGTATCCTTCTCAGCTTGTTCAATCGTTTTTCCTGGTTCATAAAACTTCCAAAAATAAATGAGTATCGTTAATGGAATAAGGATAAAAATAACAAAAAGAATTGTCATTAATGGTGTTTTTCGTTTTGAATTTTTTGGCTTTTTGTTTTTATTGCCATTTTTGTTCATTCTGGAAACTCTCGATAAAGACTGCTCTTTTTGCTCATCTTCAAATGATTGACGATGCTCTTCTATTTTATCGCGATAATCTTCTTTATTCATTCGCCTTTCCCCCAACCTTACTACGCTTTCTATCATTTCTATTATGACGAATTTTACGAAAAAAGTAAATGACCGTCAGTTTTAGTCTAAATACCCATTAAAAGTTGCTGCAATCGACTTTCCCATGACATCATTTCCATTTTCTTATCTTCTTGTAAGCGTGTTTTCTTGATTTCATCATAATGGATTCCACAATTTTCACAACAGTTTTCCGGCCTTTTCTGCAATTTTTGCCCAAAATACCCGACTAAATGTTCACGAATACAGTCTTTTGTCTGAATGATTTTAAGCATTTCGTCCACTGCAAGGTACTTCTCTAGGGCTAAATGATTTAGTCGGGCCTTTACTTGTTCCGTAGATTCTTGTTGAATCCAGTAGTCCAACACTCGAAAGGCTGTCTCACTCAACTCGCCATTCTTTAGCATTTGTGCTGGCTGGATTTGCTGATTAAGTAATTCCTGGTAGCGATCAACATGGTGAGGTGTCGGCAAATCACCTGTCACAACAAATTTCGCCTGCTCTTCATCTCCATCACTATACAGTAAAATGGCAAGCGCAGAATGACCATCTCGACCGGCACGTCCAATCTCCTGCATATAATTCGCAATATTGCCAGGCATAGATTCATGTATTACTTGGCGTATATCTAGTTTGTTAATCCCCATGCCGAAAGCATTTGTTGCTACTATCCAATCCAGTTCACCATCTATAAACTGTTGTTGGATAAACTGACGGTCCTCTGCACCATAGCCCGCATGGTATGCAGCAGTCCGAATACCGGCTTGTAAAAGGGCCTCGCTATATTGTTGCGCACGTTTACGAGAGGAAACATACAAAATACCTGGGCCTGCCGTTTCTTTAATATGTTGCATGAGCCACTTAGATTTATCAGCCTTATCCTCTACTACAATGCGACCTAAATGAATATTTGGTCGGTCCACATTATACATAAACTCAAATGGAGCCTTAAGTGATAGGGTCTCCCTAATATCTTGAACAACCTTTTTCGTTGCTGTTGCTGACAACGCTAAGATTGGTGGACGATTTCCCCTCGAAAACCATTCACCTATGCGTAAATAATCCGGCCGAAAATCAAATCCCCATTGTGAGATACAATGCGCTTCGTCTACTACAATTAATCCTAGCTTTATGTGTGCTAGTTTTTCTTGTACCTGCTGTTGAAGGAGCATCTCTGGTGATGTAAAAATAAAGCGATACTGTTCTAAATAATGTAGCACATAGCGTTTTTCCGTGACGGTTAAAAAGGAATTTAGTGCAACAACCCTTTTTTCCCCGAAACGTTTCAGTTCCTCCACTTGATCCTGCATTAATGAGAGCAATGGCGAAACAATTAATACCGGCTTCTCTAACGTATAGGCTGGGAGCTGATAGCAAAGTGATTTCCCCATTCCTGTTGGTAATAACGCAATAACATCTTGTTCCTCCAGTATAGCTTCAATGACTTCTTTCTGCCCTGGTCGAAAGGATGAATAACCAAAATGCTTTTGCAATAATTGTTCAAGTTCCATTTAAACTTCTCCTTTCGCAAGGACAAGCCTTAATTGAAAATAACTCATATCATTTAAAGCTTCATGTAATATTTTTAATTTTTTTGTTTGATATTGCGCCGACGCCTGCCAAACTTTTTGTGCTTCTTCATATGAGACGAATGGTCCAATAGAAAAGTTCGGTTCATACATTGCTAATTCCACAAAATGATCCTCTATTGTACTTTGTTTTAACTTCCTCAATTGTACAATTTGCTCTATTGAATAGCCTTGTTCATATAATTGTGCTGTTTGTTGTGCAGAATCGGTTAACAATATTTTCACTTTTAATCCTTCTGCTATTTGCCCAAGTAAAGGATAATCATTATTTGTTTGATGCACTTCATTTAATAATATATGTAGTGTTTCAATAAAAGCTAACTGACTATCAAGCACGGATTCCTTTCGTTCATCCGCAAGCTGTTGCCACGTCCAACCAGGTAATCGATGACCGCTTAAACGGTATAGAACTAGCTGCTTATTAGCATCTGAAATAGGAAGAATGTTAAGTACATTTGTACATTCTACTAATAATTGTTGCTGTAAATGCCCTTCTTTGTAATGGTGCCCCTGTAAAAATGACCGCACCCATGCTTGTATCGCTGGATCTCTACTGATGGGAGAAAAAGAACGAACTGCTGCAGCTTGATGTGACAAACTTTGGACAATTAAAGATAGCCGGGCAAAAAAAACATGCTCATTCCCACGATAATGCCAGCCATCAAAGAAAAAGCTCGGTGTTTGTTGGGCTCGCTGCAATCCTAGCTTTTCCATGTAGAAATGACCAGATTCCTGCACTTTTAACCAACTATATTGCATAAATAATGTAACAGCCTCATCAAATGTAGCACGAGGTAGTTTTGGTAATAAGCCGAAATATGAATGTAACTGAAAAAGGCCAATATCTTGAATTGTCTGGCCTGAGCGCTTACCTCTTAAAACATGATAGGCAGCCGAAATTGTACGTTCATTATTGAGTTTTTGAAAGATTTGCAATAAAATTTGATGAAACATTGACGCAAATTCCTCCAATTTAATAGTATTTAAGTTGAAATGTAAGATAAACATCTTTAAAATGAGTATGAAGCTTTGTAGGAACATCGTTAAAGGAGAGAATAAAATGGCTAAATACACAATTGTTGATAAAGATACATGCATCGCTTGTGGCGCATGTGGAGCCGCAGCGCCAGACATTTATGATTATGATGATGAAGGGATTGCCTTCGTTATTTTAGATGATAACATGGGAACTGCTGAAGTACCAGAAGATCTATTAGAAGATATGCAAGATGCTTTTGAAGGTTGTCCAACAGACTCTATCAAAGTAGCAGATGAAACTTTCGATGGGGACGCATTAAAATACGAATAGTCTTCAATTGAATGTATACCCTAAAAGGCATCCTTCATTGGATGCCTTCTTATTGATTAAAATTATTGCTAATTTTTGCATCAGATAATAATCATATGGTCCATTCTATACATAACAATCTACTGGAGGAATGATGATGTTTAAGCAGTTACAAGTAGAGCATAGTTTATTTCATATTGATCAAGACCATATTGATTTATTTAAAACTCTTGCGGCAAAATGGCAAACAGTTTTTCCAGATGTATATGCAAAATGTTTGAATACGTTAGATTCATGGGCCAGCGTTTTAAATAGCTGGGTTTTCTTTAAATCTCAGCATACCGATGAACTTATTCTCAATCCTTCTAAAGCTATCTACTACTCAATCAATACATTTTTAATAGATGAGCTCAAAAAAATTCAAATAATTCAAAAAATAAGAGAATGTGATAATGATGACTTACAATACTTCGTTGCCTTTCAATTAGGGAATGCCATAGACTTGTGGATTTACAATACCGTTGAAAAAAGTGCTGAGTCTGATTTATTAGAGCTACCAGAGGAGAAGCCATATTTTCTCGCTTATTTAGAGGATGATTTTCAAACTGACAACGCTTCTTTTCATAGAGATCAAACAAGAGCAATTAAAGTTCTTGTGCAAGCTATTCGCACTCAAAATTGCTTTAGAATTGCTGTCAACAATGCAGTTAATCGAGCAATCGATATGTATGAATATCATGTTATAAAATAAATAGCCATTATTTAATTCGTCTCTTCTGGGATGAATTTTTTTTGCTATTTAACAGCCTCTCTTTTTATCTTATTATTGCAACGCTATTTTATGTATGATAAGATTTTAGTAGTTGGTACTAATAACAGATATTATCTCACAAAGGAGTTCTTCATAATGATGGATAATTTATTACAATTAAAAGATAAGAACATTGTTGTTATGGGTGTTGCAAATGATCGAAGTATTGCTTGGGGCATTGCGAAACGCTTATTTGATGTAGGTGCAAACGTCATTTTCACGTATCGTCAAGAACGCTCATTAAAAAAATTACAAAAACAATTAGACAATATTGGACAATCCGATTCTCTCATTGTTCAATGCGACGTAAATAGTGATGACAGTACAAAAGCAGCTTTCGATGAAATCGGCTCTAAGGTTGGCGTTATTCATGGTATTGTTCATTCAGTAGCTTTTGCTCATGCAGAAGATTTACACAATCGCTTCCTTGAAACAACACGTGAAGGCTATGCATTTGCACAAGATACAAGTGCTTATTCATTAATTTCAACAGCAAAAGCAGCTCATCCATACATGACTGAGGGTGGCTCTATTGTCACAATGAGTTACTTAGGTGCAGAACGTGTACTGGATGGCTACAATGTTATGGGTGTAGCAAAGGCTGCATTAGAGGCTTCTATGCGCTATCTTGCTGCTGATATCGGCCAAGATAATATTCGCGTCAATGCTATTTCAGCTGGTGCTATTCGTACTCTTGCTGCAAAAGGTGTCCCATCCTTTAACACAATTTTACACAAAATCGAAGAAACTGCTCCTTTAAAACGTAATGTTCAACAAGATGAAGTAGCAGATATGACGATTGTGATGCTATCTCACCTATCACGTGGTGTCACTGGTGAAACAATCTACATCGATGCTGGCTATAATATTATGGGTTAACAACGAAAAAGTATGGAAGATGAGTAATCTTCCATACTTTTTTATGTCTACAGCATTGTCCATATGCTCTGTATTAATAGCATCATGCCAGCAGCAAATAATAATAAATATACCAATTTTAAAAATAGCCTTTGATGAAGTTTTTTAAATACGATTTGTCCCACAATAAGGCCAATCAAAACAATTGGCAAGGCGTATAGACTATAGAGCCAAACCATTAAACTGGTGCCCTCAATCGTTAGTTGTGATAGTAAGCTAACTAGATAAATAAATATATAATAAGCTAATGAAGTTGCTCGAATCATTTCTTTATTTTTTTTCGTGCTCGCAAAATATAGTAATAATGGTGGACCTGCCATGCCAATACTCGTTGTAAATATACCGGAGATGAAGCCAACACCGTAATCTCTACCGCTTGTTTGTTGAATGGAGAAATTTTTTATTAAGAGAATCGTTAACCCTAATAAAAGGATAGCGATGAGCAGTTTAAATGTCGTCACATCAACCAACGCAAAGAGTAAGCTACCAAAAGGTGCGCCTACAACACTTCCTATAATTACCTTTTTGAGCAAGGTCAGATCAATATCCTGTCTAATTTTTAAAATCAACGAAAAGGAAATAACAAGGGACAGAATTATATTCATTTGCATCGCCTCTTGCGGTGAAAAAAGCAGCAGTAAAAAAGGCGTTGCCATAATAGAAAAACCAAATCCTGTACTAGTTTGCAAAATCGCTGCTGTTAGGATAATAAAAAAGAAAAAAATAATTCCTGCAAAACGTCACCTCACATCATCAAATGCTATAAAGTTGTTGCGCTATTTTGTTTAGCAATGATTCTATTTAATAAGTAAGATAGCACACAAGCAATTACTAGAAATAGGGCAATCATCGCTATAACACCTACCCAGCCATATTTCATCCAAAATACACCGCCTACTGTCCCACCAACACTCGAACCAAAATAATAGAAAAATAAATAAAGAGATGAAGCTTGTGCTTTATCGTGGGAGGCTCGTTTGCTCACCCAGCCACTAGCAATAGAATGAGCTGCAAAAAAACCAAAGGTAAAAACCGTAATGCCTATAATTTTTAAAGTAAGCAGCCCGTTAAGCGTGACAATGGCACCTGCTAACATAATCGCAATAGCTAGTAATAGCATTCGTTGTCGACCATACCGATCAGCGAGACTGCCAAACCATGCAGAGCTAAAGGTTCCGACTAAGTAAATGACAAATATCCAGCCTACAATGGTTGCACTCAAATTATATGGGGGCGCCATTAATTTGAAGCCAATATAGTTGTAAAGTGTGACAAAGCTTCCCATTAACACAAAGCCTATACCATAAAGACATAACATAGAAGGGTCCTTCATATGTTGATAAAGTGTTTTGGCCAATGCTTTTAATTGTAGCGGTCGGGCGCTAAAATGTTTGGAACTAGGCAGCATCCAGACAAACAACACACTGACAAGAAGGCTAATTCCCCCTAGCACGATCATCCCTATATGCCAGTTATAATGATCTGTTATTGTGCCAATGATAACTCGCCCACTAAGCCCTCCTACTGAATTACCGCTAATATATAAGCCCATTGCAACCCCTAAGCTCGCTGGTTCCATTTCCTCTCCTAAATAAGCCATGGCGATTGCAGGTAATCCCGCGAAAACAATCCCCTGAAAAACGCGTAATATAATAATCGTTTCAAAATTAGGAGAAAATGCTAGTGCAAGCGTAAGGATAGAAGCTGCAAAAATCGAAATGGTCATCAACGATTTTCGTCCCCATGCCTCGGATAGCGAACTGACAATAATTAAACTCACTGCTAAAGCAAAGGTAGTTACCGAAAGAGATAAACTAGCAATAGCTGGTGAGACGTGAAAAACGTCTGCAAATGTTGGCAATAATGGCTGTGTTATATACAAGTTCGCAAACGTAATAAAGCCCGCTAAAAACAATGCCCAGTTTGTTTTATGAAATGCTCTCGTGCCCTTTTGTATATACTCCATATATCTCTCTCCTTAATTTCTACAACGTACTACTATTATTCTAATACAATATTTCGCAAAACACACAACAGTTTGTCAAAAAATAGACAAAATCTTTATCATTTTTTTACGAGGAATTCCCAATTTTAGTTGACAACAAAAAAATAATGCTATTTATTCATTTTTTTGAAATTTACTATTTTAGCTTAGGCAACTATTGTGCTACAGTAAAACTAGAAATCATCTAGAACCATTGTCACAAAAAAATTAGATGATCTACCTATTTTTCATTGACTATACCCGGAGGAATTTTTATGAAAATTATCGAGGCTTTAGCCCTAGCAGCACCTTATATTCATCTTGCATTAAAACAAGAAGCTATTGTAGCTGTTGTTGAAAAGGAAAGTGAAACAGTCGTTAAATATTTGGCAGGTAAACGTGTGGATACCGGTGATAAAGATGGACAAAAAGTAAATCCTAATGATCAGAATGTTTACATTGCCTTTAATGGACAAAATGCAGATGTGATTATTCCAGAGGAGGTATACGGCGTAGCCCTTAATGCTTTTTCATTTCCCATTCGTGAAAATGGTCAAGTTGTAGGTGCATTGGCTTTTGGTCTACCGATTGATAATGAACTAAAGCTCGAAAAATATATGAGTACCATGGATAACATTATCAACAGTCTACAAGATAAAGTACATACCATTGCTTCTCATTCAGAGGAATTAGCGGCGACAAGTGAGGAAATTAATAAGCAAGCGCAGCACGCATTAGAGGATTCTGAGAAAACAAATGCAGTGACCGATTTAATTAAAAGTATTTCACGCCAAACCAATTTACTAGGTTTAAATGCATCCATTGAGGCAGCTCGTGCTGGTCAGCATGGTGCAGGCTTTAATATCGTGGCACAAGAGGTTCGAAAATTGTCCTTTGAGACATCCAGCGCTACTGAAAATATAGAAACTTCTTTACGAAATATTAATAGAAATCTTGAAAATCTAAGACAAAATATGGGACAAGTCAATGATGCTACGAATGAGCAAGCACAGCTCGTACAGGATTTTAGCGAAATCATTGAAGAGCTGACTGTACTTAGTCGTGAAATGAAAGGCTTTATGCATAATGCCTTAAAATAAGTGAGGTGAACAATTTGCAGATCACAATTAATCAAGAACTCTCTTTACGAACAATTTCTCTTGGGGACACAGAAAAAGTATTTGCCTTAACGAATGCCTCTAGAGAGTATCTAAAAGAATGGCTACCATGGTTGGATTATACAAAGGAGGTAGCAGATACACGCGCTTATATTGAGAGCTGTATCAAAGGACATGAAGCAAACAGTAGCCTCTCTCTCGTTATTGTCTTTAGAAACGAAATTGTTGGCATTGCTGGCTTTAATTCTATTAATGCTACTAATAAAATTGGGACGATTGGTTATTGGCTTAGTGAAGGAGCACAAGGGCATGGTATCATGACCAAAACAGTTAAAGCCTTATTACAATATGCCTTCGAAACATTGCAGCTTCATAAAGTAGAAATCCGTGCTGCTGAGGCCAATTACAAAAGTCGCGCGATCCCTGAACGACTTGGTCTAGTAAAAGAGGGGACGATTCGTGCAGCAGAATGGCTCTATGATCATTATGTAGATCATGTGGTCTATGGCATGCTCAAGAGTGAATGGCAGCAACAAAAATAAAAGTAGCGACCTGATGATAAATTCATCAGGTCGCTTTTATTAGGATTGTTCTACTGTTTCCTTCGTCTCTACGGCTTCAACAGGTGCTTGCTTTTTTTCTAGACCTAAAGCAATTTGTTCTAGTTCTGGTCGCAATGTATGCTTACCCGCATAACTTTCAATCAGTTCTTTCACATCAATCCCTGACGTTTCTTTTAACGTTTCCTGTAGTGTAGACATTAAATTGGTTGCATAGGATGTGACTTTATTCGCTCCACTGCCTTCTCCACCACCAGTATCGACAACTGTAATCTTATCGATATTGCCAAGTGGGCTTGCAAGCTCTTTTGCATACTCTGGCATCATGCGCACAACCATATCCAGCACAGCTGCTTGACCATAGTATTCAAAGGCTTCGGCAATCTTACGTTTAGCTTCAGCTTCTGCAAGACCGCGTAGACGAATAATATCTGCCTCTGTCTCCCCTTTTGCTCGTTCTGCATCCGCTTTAGCAAGACCGTCCAAACGAATTTTCTCCGCTTCCGCTTTTGCCAATGATTCTATGCGATATTTCTCTGCATCTGCCTGAGCAAGCTCTCGCATTTTTTCGGCTTCAGCATTTTGCTCTACCGCATAACGGTCAGCATCCGCCTTTTTCTTCACTTCAGAATCATATTGCTTCTCGCGACGTAAAATCTCTTTTTCTTCTAATTCAATTTGCTTTTGACGTTCAATAATGCGAATTTGCATCTCTTGCTCCGTTACTTCCTGTTTTGCACGAGCTGTTTCTAGCTCATATGCTTGGTCAGCACGCGCTTTAGCAATATCCTGCTCGCGACGGAATTCTGCTACTTTTAATTGGTTTTCTTTTTCTGCTTCCGCAATTTCTGTTGCACGCTCTAATTCCGCCTTCTGGGCTTCCTTAGACGCCTCAGCACGCTTAATACGTGTTTCCTTCTCTGCATCTGCTGTTGCAATATCAGCATCACGTTTCACCTGTGCGATTCTTGGCTTACCAAGTGAATCTAAATAACCGTTTTTATCTCGTACATCCTTAATCGTAAAGGATACAATCACAAGACCCATCTTCGCTAAATCCTGCGAGGCCACACGTTGAACCTCCTGTGAGAATTTATCACGGTTTTTGTAAATCTCCTCCACTGTCATGGAACCTAAAATTGACCGCAAATGACCTTCTAATACTTCACGGGCTTCACCTTCTCGCTCCGCTTTTTGCTTTCCTAAAAATTGCTCTGCAGCTGTAGCAATTTCTGTGATAGAACCCCCAATTTTGATGATGGCTGTACCATCTGCCATGACCGGAACACCTTGCTCTGTGTACACTTCTGGCGTAGTCACTTCTAGTTTACTAGATAATAAACTTAACGGCTGTGCCTGCTGGAAAATGGGAAATACGAATGTACCTCCCCCACGAATAATTTTTATACGATTTCCTGACTCATCCTTATGTACATTTTTTGAGCCAAGATAGCTACCTGTCACAATCAGTGCTTCATCAGGACCCGCCGTACGATACTTTGTCACATACAATCCGACTAGCGCAATTAAAACAAACGCTACAATTCCTAATACAGTTAAAATTTCGGTTGACATAGATGTATCTCCCCTTTAAACAAATTTTTTCTCATACGTTCTAACAAAAAGTGTACCGTCCTTCACATCCACTACAAGTACGGTCTCATCATAAGCAATCGCTTCATTATCATAGCCAGTTGCCCGCTTTGAAATCATGCCGCTTGTCGTTTCGATGACAACCTCTCCAAAGCCATCTACTGGAATGGGAACAATGACTCTCCCTAATTGCCCACCTAGTGATTCCTCGGTATAAGCTAAAGAAACATCAGCAGACCGTAGCGGAACGAGAACGAATAAATAAAATAAAGTACTTAAAATAGCGCCAATGATACATGCAGCAATGATATTCCAAACGCTAGAGAATAAGGCTAGTTTTTCTAAAATAAATCCTGCTGCTGACATCAACGTAATGAAAGATAGAATGACACTCGGATTCAAAATGGATAGTCCTTCCCCAATACCTTCGACAGCATCACCAAAAAACATAACTAATATTGTGGCAAGGCCAGCGAAAATCAAAACCACTAAAAAGATTTGTTCGAGTGAATAGCCAAATAGCGTCAAGTTGCTCACCCCTTTTCATCATATTACCTACTATACGGATGTCACATAGGAAAGTTTCAAAAATTTTCAAATATTTTCTTCAAGTATTATTTTTTTCTTTATGTCGAACCATGTTACAATAAAAAGGAATTCTGGCAACTAAGGAGATACGGCATGAAGCTTTCGACTATCATCAATATTGTTATTTTAGTATTTTTTACGTTATTATTCGTCAATGATTTCTTTCCTGACACTGCGATGGCTGCACTATTAACTAAAAAAATAATTCTACTGATATTAGTTGTTTTAGTCATCATACAGCTAGCTATCGACAAAGGTAGATATAAAAAATTATCCAAAAAGGCCTATATTGGTTTAACACTATATACAGTCGCGCTATGGATTGTTTTAACATTGCTTGGTGGTCAATCACAAATTGGCTTATCGTTCACAAGTCCTCTATTCTATATCATTGTTGTGTTACTTGGACTTGATTTACTGCGTATTTCACGCCAAAGCAAACGGGAACAAACAGAAGAAAAAACAAAATAAGATTAGTGGTATCCGTCACTTCTACGGCTTAATCCACCGTTTTTTCTTTTCTATCCGTCACATTGTAGCTTTTATCGGGCAATTTGGCGTTTCTATCTGTCTTCAAGATAAAAGCATGTCACCGACTGGCTCTCCAATCGGTAGACATGCTTTTTTAAGATTCTAATACATTTAAAATTTCATCCAGTTCATTAACAGCTAAATCTAAGCGTTCCTTTGCCTCGATATTTTGCTGTTTTAAGTGACTAAACTCTAGCAAATTTTTCTCATGTTTTAATTTGATAGATGATAAACGTTCAATTCGTGCCTCTACCTTTTCTATTGCTTGCTCACAGACTGTTGTCCACAGCTTTTCTGATTGCTGCATTTCCGTTGTAGATGGGTTGTGTTGTCGCATAATTCGAACATACACCATTTCTATTTGTTCTATTAATTCCGAATAAAAATGTCGCTCAACACGAGTAGTTTGGAATGTTGGATGCTCTACCTCTTTTGCATAAGGAGTAATTTGACGTAAGAGCTTTCCAGCATTTTCACCGAATGCATGCGATAAATTCAAGACATTCATTAATTGCAATAATAAACGGATTTCTTCTAAATTAATAAGCTGTGAATCGATGCTTTCCTTTAATTTTAAGGATTCCATATAGCGTCGATCAAAATGCTCAATTTCGCCGTTGCGTTGCTCTACTAAATGGACACTTGCATTATCTTTTAAGCTTTTAATATAGCGAATAGCATGGCTTTTTAGCTCTTCTATTGACAGCAAGTTGTCATTGTCTTGTTGTGGTTTTCCTCGTTGAACATACGCAAATGCATCCATTTTTTTGGGCCATTGTGCTGCTGGGGTTTCTTTTGAGACATTATAGCATATATAAATTCCGTGCATTCCATATCCTCCAAGTCCATTAAACAAGTATCTCTAAAGACAATAAATCGAATACGGTAATTTTTCAAGTAAAAAACTTTTAATAATTGAAAATCCTTCTTTTTAAGAATAAATCAAAAATCCCGAATAGTATACTATTCAGGACTTTACTATTTTTCAGAAATCAAGACTTCCCCCTTTACAAGCTTGGTTCGCACACGATTCGAAACATATTCCACGACTAGAATAAGAATAACAAGCCCCAATAAAATAGAGCCTACCTGTGACCATTTGTAGGCGTTCGTCGCAAAAATTAAATGGGCCCCTATGTGGTAAAGGAAATACAAATCGACATGACAGAGCTAATTGCTGATTATATTTTAAAGCATTCTTACATCCAAGCAACCTGTAATCTTAACTGGCAAGTAACGTTCTAAAAAACGTCACCCAATTCCTTGTGAGTTTCACAGGAAATGGGCGACGTTTAATTGATTTAGGCGTCTTGTCGTATTTCTTTAATGCTTTTACCTTCTGTAAAGGCATGAATGGATGTAATAGTGCCGACTGATTGAAAGTTTGCTTTGGCATAGACTTTCGCAACCTGCTCACTAATCGGTAAAATCCAAAGATACTCTAGTCCGAGCTTTACTGATTGTTGTTGGATATGCTGCAATATATAGCCGATTAGGCCACGTCCTCGATAGCTTTCAAGCGTTGCGACACTCTCAATCCGTCCTTGATTTCCTGAGATAAATATATTTGCTGTGCAACAAGCCACACAACCAAGTTTTAATAAATAGTACGTAAAGTTTGGTGAATGATAGGTTTGCTCAAATGCCTGTTTAATTAGAGTAGGCTCCCCAAATGCAGAAATGCTCATTTCTATTGCTAATGCTTCCTCCATATTCGTATCTGTTACCCGTTCAATTTGAATCGCAGGATTAGGCGTTAGTTGCACATACTCACCATTCCAACACTGGATATCATCCTGAAAATCTTCATATTGGAATCCGTTCTTCTCTAGTGCATCGAGACAAGAATGATTGTCTTCCACGTTGTATAGATACATCCGCGGGATCAGTGACTTTGATTGATAAAAATCCTTTATGTCTTGCAAAAAAGCATTGGGATGATCAATCTTTCTCCAAATATGTGCATGATTTGCATCATAATAGGTTGGGATTGTCTTATTGTAAAATAAGGCTCCCTCTTTCCATTCTTCCATCTCACTAAAACTCTTTAAATAATCGATATCAAGTTGCATAATACGTTCTAAATTAAGCATTTCCTGTCCCCTCTTCCATCCAACGTTCATATAACTCCTCTAATTGCTTTTCTAGCTTCTGTCGTTGCTCTGTTGCAAGCGAAGGTTCCTGTAGTTTTGCCTCTATTTTTTCAATTTGTTGGTCAATCGAAAGCTCTTTCTTTGCTGGCTGCACTTTTGCGAGTATTTCTTTTTCAACCACTTTTTTCTTGGAAAATTCCTGTCTCTTTTGTCTTGCCCATTCATAATCTCCCTCAAAAACATGAATGACTTGATCCTCAATCCACGCCGTTTTCGCAAAGATCTTCTGTAGGAAATAGCGGTCATGTGACACACCAATAATAGTCCCCTCAAAGGATTCCAGTGTCTCTTCCAATACCTCTCTTGCTTCAATATCCAAATGGTTGGTCGGCTCATCTAATATCAATACATTAATATCCTCATGCATTAATTGTGCCAGGCGTAAGCGCATTTTTTCTCCGCCACTTAAATCCTTCACTTTTTTAAAGACATCATAGCCATAGAACAAAAATCGTGCGAGAATATGACGTGCTTCAGCCTCGGACACTGCGACACTCTCTCGGAAGGCATCAATTAAACGAATAGTAGGATTATGATGTTCAAACTGCTGAGATAGATAGCCGAATTTTACATTACTACCGATATGGCAGACACCACGATTGGGTACAATTTCTCCTACTATCATTTTTAATAAAGTTGATTTCCCACTACCGTTGCTCCCAACAATGGCTACCCTTTCCCCAAAATAGACGGCAAGGTTGCTGTCCTTGAATAAAGGTTTATCATATCCGTGATGAATAGCCTGTAGGTGCACCACCTCTTTACCACTGCGTTCAGCCATCGTGAGAGCTAAATTCATTTTCTTTTTAGTGATCGGCTTCTTCACTCGCTCGATGCGCGCTAATGCTTTCTCCATACTTTTAGCACGTCGATGCATGGAGGCATTGGGTGGGTTTGCTTCATTCGCCCACTGCTTTAATCGTTTTATCGTTTCCTGCATTTTTTTAATTTTCTTTTGCTGCTCTTCATAGTCAGCAAACTGCTGTTCAATCTTCGCCTCTTTTTGAGCCATAAAGGCATCATAATTACCGTTATATGTGAATGCCTCTCCATCCTCAATTTCAATAATTTTATGTGCTATTTGATTCATAAAATGTCGGTCATGAGAAACGACAATAACAATGCCATCAAAATTTCGCACATAGTGTTCCAGCCATTCAATTGCTTGCATATCAAGATGGTTTGTTGGTTCGTCCAGTAATAAAATCGAAGGCCTTTTTAATAAAATTTGCCCAAGCATCACCTTTGTTTTTTCTCCACCACTTAAGCTACTAAAAGGCTGATCCAGCATATCTGTAATGCCAAGTCCATTTGCAATCATTGCCAACTGTGCTTCTACTTCATATCCCCCTAGTAACATAAACTGCTCCTGAACTTGCCCGTATTGTAGCAGTATTTTATCTGTTACAGCCGACTGCATCTCTTGCTCAAGTGCCGTCATTTTAGCCTTTAAAGCATAAATATCCGCAAATGCCTCCTCCAGTACTTCTTGCACAGCATGTAGTGGATATTGCGGGATTTGATGTAAGTAGCCAATTGTGGCATCTTTACTTTTGATAATACGTCCCTTATCCGGTATATCTACGCCTGCCAATAGCTGTAATAGAGTAGTTTTGCCACTTCCGTTCACGCCAACAATGGCCACATGTTCACCGCTATTGACCTCAAGCTGTAAATTTTCAAATAATATATTTCCACCCATAATTTTTTGTATTTGTTCAGCTTTCATTTGCATCGTTTTTTCCTCCAATGAAACGTGCGAAAACATCTTTTAAACACAAAAAAGACTGCTCATTAACAAGCAGTCTTCTTCTCATTTACATTTGTGAAAAAGAATGGTTAATTCGCTACGTTTGTTATTTGATTTTGCTTAAAAATGGACAGACCTATCCCGTTGTTAGCAAAATCAAAAGTAATTACACGTGCAAAATACATAGCTGTATCCACTTTTACACATGTTTTCGTAGCGTTTTTATTCATTCCTTTTCACCTCCGTTCGTCATAGTTATTTGTATCATAACATTATTCAGATTATTTGGAAAGGGTTAAATTTATTAGATTTTTCCATGTTACATGGCATCATTGACACTAGATGCTCGAACAATTAAAAAAACATGAAGGATGGGTCATTACCCTCTCCCTCATGTTTTCGTTTTTTTCACAAACATTTTCACCACAGGCACAAGGAAAACCGAGACCACTAATACACGAAATAATTGGAAAGCCGTAACAATCGTGACATTTGCGTGTACAGAAGCAGCGATAATCCCCATTTGATCTAGCCCACCTGGTACAACGCTTAAAAAGCCTGTCCTAAAATCGAGCTTATACAAACTAGTCATAATAAATGTTAACCCGTAGGCTGCGCCGATAAAAATGCCTGCTGATACAAAGGCATAAAAAATATGCTTCTTTGATAAATGTAAATCCTCTTTTTTCAAAAGTAATCCAATATAAATACCTATCATTAGTTGAGCAATATGCAAAAGGGATAATGGCAATTTAGGCACTTCTATCCCAGCCATATTAATGCCCATCAATAAAAACACTGGACCAAGCATATAACCTGTTGGAATTTTAAGCTTTTGAGCAAGCCACCCAGCTAGTCCACAAACAACGAGGATAGCAACAAGGCTCCATGAATATGTTCCCTCAATAAGGGAGCTATTGCTACCAGCGCCTGCCACCATTAATGGCACAAAGCCAACGATTAAAAGAACACGAAGGATTTGAAAAAAGGTGATGACAGCCATATCCATATTTCCTTGCTCCTCCGCAAATGCTACAACCTGTGACATTCCCCCTGGTACACAGCATGTCAGAGCAGTAGCAAAATCTATATCTGTACGTTTGGCTACAAGAAGACTCACAGCGAAAAATAGCACAATAAATAACACATTTAAAAGGATCATGCTCCCTAAAAAGAGCTTAATATCCTGAACGGCCTCCGGTGTAAAGGCATAGCCGATAGAATATCCGGCTACAATTAAACCAAAATTACGGAAATAATGATGCCATTTCAATTGTACATTAGTTGACAATTGTACAATGAGCACCGCTGTAATCGCACCTAATAGCCAAGGCATAGGAATATGTAATAACTGAAAAACAACAGCGCCGATGAGGCCAATACATAATGTGATAAGCATATGTTTATCAAAAACAAACATTTTAGCAACCCCTTACAACTGGATAAGCCTATTATGACCTTTATTACCCCTTTTTTCTACCAGACTGACTTTGAGCTGTCTGCTATTGCTAAAAAAGAACCTGTTATGGAGGAAATTTAACCTCTTATCCAACAATTTATCCTGACTAAAATTTTCTATGCTACATTAGTATTACCTGATTCAGCGTTTCTCCAACCGGAGAATAAAGGAGGCCTCCTATGAAAATTCATCTAACCATCAATCATGAACTTGAAGAAACAGAGGTTCATATACACGCCAAGGAATATAACGAACAAATTGAAAGACTGATGAAACAGCTGCAAGCATCCCAAACTACTATGCTAGATGGATATTTTCAACAAGAAATTCATCTACTAAAAATCTCTGAAATTTATTCCATTTACGCAGAGGATGCCAAAGTATTTTTGCAAACGGATGAACATGAATTTGAGTCAAAGCGAAAATTATATGAGCTAGAGGCACAGCTAGCGAAAGACTTTGTACGAGTAAGTAAATCCACCCTTGTTAATATTCAAAAAATTTCTTCCATTCAAATGGGCAAAATCGGTACAACACAACTCCTTCTTGAAAATGACGTAGCCATTCATGTCAGTCGAAAATATTTAAAAGAATTAAAGCGACACTTAGGTATTGGGAGGGATTCATAGCATGAGGTACTTACGCATGATGATTATTGGACTACTCATTTCACTTAGCTCTTCGTACATTTTAGTCACGTTAAGCCTCCTATCAAGCAATGAAGTTGCATTAGGTACAGAGTTACTAGAACAAATTATTATCGCAGCCATTCTTGGCATTGCAATTGGACTGCTATCCATCATTTTTGATATTGAGCCATTGCCTTTTACGATACAGCTTCTATTGCATTTAGTAGCGGTGACAGCATGTGTATTAACCGCGGGCTATTTTGGTCATTGGTTTGATTCCGGTGTATGGTATGTACTGATCGCAGAAGCCATTATTTACTTGATTGTTTGGTGTATTCTCTATGTTCTTCAATTAAATGATATTGAAAAAATGAATCAAGAAATTCAAAAGAGAAAGGATTAGCCTAGATGACCCTTGCGATAGAAGTTGAAAATTTATGTAAACAATATGGTGAACATCAAGCAGTCAAAGGCATTTCATTTACAGTTGAACAAGGCACGCTCTTCGCTTTTTTAGGTGCTAATGGTGCCGGAAAATCAACAACAATTGAGATTCTATGTACATTATTAAAAAAATCCAGTGGTCAAGTAACCATTAATGGTTTCACGCTTGATGCAAGCAATCAAAATGCGGATATCCGTAAATCGATCGGCGTTGTATTCCAACAAAATTTATTAGATGAGCGATTAACAGTGCGTGAAAACATTTTACATCGAGGCAGAACATACGGTTTATCGAAAAAACAGCTTGCCGAAAACTATCAATTTATCTCTACGTATTTACATTTAGAAGATATTGACAAGCACAAATATGGAACATTATCTGGAGGACAAAAAAGACGAGCTGATATCGCTCGCGCTCTTATTCATCGTCCTCAAATTCTATTTCTAGACGAACCGACCACAGGACTAGACCCTCAAACAAGACAATTTGTTTGGCAGGCCATTAAGCAGCTTCAACTTGAAACCAATATGACCGTTTTTTTAACAACACATTATATGGAGGAAGCTGCAGTCGCCCATCAAGTTGTTGTCCTAAAACAAGGGAAAATTGTCGCACAAGGGACTCCTGATGCGTTAAAGACTAAGTATACTTATGATTCAATGGCCCTTGTTTTCAAGCATCCTATAGATGGCGTCAAATGGCTTGAAGAGCTTGCCATTCCCTACACCGAAAAACAGAACATCTATACGATCCGTTTGGATTCTACTCTAGAAGCGCTCTCCCTATTAAAAAAGGCTGAGCCACTTATTTCCTCCTTCGAGGTCATTAAAGGGTCTATGGATGATGTCTTTATTCACATAATGGCAGAGGAGGATGTAGCTTAGTGGAAGCATTGTTAACTTTAGTCCAGCGTAATAGTAAAGTATTTAGGCGAGATAAGACTCAAGTCTTTTTTTCGCTACTATCAGTCCTGATTGTCATTGTGCTCTACGCTGTATTTCTCCAAAAGATGCAAATTGATGCCATTGAACAAATAACCGAAGCGACACCGGAATTAATTACCCTTGTCAATGAATGGCTTGTAGCAGGATTACTGTCCATGATTGCTGTTACTACTACACTTGGGGCATATGGCATTGCCGTAAAGGATCAGGAATCCAAAACGCAGGCGGATTTTTTAACAGCTCCTCTTTCCCGTGCAACTATACAGATGAGCTATGTAGTTAATGCACTGATTATCGGAAGTATTTTTACCTTTATCGCCCTAATTGGCTGCGAGATATTTATTGTAGCAACCGGTGGTGAGCTTCTTAGCTTCCAAAGTTTTGTTCAAGTCATCAGCATCTTATTTTTAGCTGTCTTACTTGCAAGTGTCTTTAACTTATTTCTTTCGCTATTTGTTTCAACACAAAGTGCCTTTTCAACATTAGGAACAATCGTCGGGACAGTACTTGGTTTTTTATGTGGTGTCTATGTACCTTTGGGAGCACTACCAAGTTTTGCTCAAAATTTAATTATGTACTTCCCTATTAGTCATACAACATTATTATTACGAAATGCTTTTATGGAAGGCTCTATTGCTCAAGTATTTGATGGTGTGCCAACTACCTATGTTGAGGATTATAAAATCAATTATGGTATCATCTATGACCTTCATGGAAATATACTTAGTACGTCAACTAGCTTTTTCATTATAGTCAGCACAACTATCATACTAGCAGCTGCGTCTATCATGCTTTTCAAAAGAAAATATAAATAAGATTAGTCAATAGAATATGTACCAAGTCATCCCCTCTGTCGAAACAGCTATCTATAAAGTCAGATAAATACCTCCCAAAGTAATCTAATAACCTGGGAGGTATTTATTGGTTATAATGTGTATTTTGTGATCAATCACTTCCAATTAGAAAGCATTTACATTTCGAGTAGTCTTACTTCTAACGGATAAAACATGGGAAAAAAAATGCTGGCTCCAGCCTGTTTTTATCGTATATAGTAATTTTAAAACAAATGATTTTCAACTTCGATGGAAACCATTATTTTAATGACTTCCAGAAACCTCGTGTCTGTTTACTACTAATGAGCCTCCATTCCCTCAGCAATTTCCTCCCCTGTTAATGATTTCGGATAAAATGTGGGCCAATTATCCAGCTCCTCTAACAGCTCTGCACGATCATCACCAAAGTAAATATGAAAATGTGTTGATGCTTGATCTGAAATAATATGGTCACTAAATTGTACATATGTTGGCGCTTGTGAATTTTCATCTGTTTGCTTGAATATATAGCGAACGCCACGATTACCTTTGTCATATGTTAAAATCTCATATCCATCATACACATATGTACCTGTAACAACTTCTCCATTCCTATAAAATATCATTGTATTTTCGGCAATTTCAATTTGTGTGACATCTGTTTGGTAGCCAACTTTGTAATATTCCTTATATTCCTCAGCCGTTTTATCGCCATGAGCAGCTTTATGCTCTAATACCCCATCTAATGTACCATCTAACAAATAGGTATAGACAGATTGCCATTCACCTTGCCAATTCGTTAATGGGCGATCTGTAATATCACTATCCTCAAAATAACCTTTGGAAATCTGTTTCTCCTTATCTGTTTGTTCCCCACGGCTGTGATTGTGATGTTGTTCATGGTCCTCCCTATGCTCTGTCGCTTTAGCAACCACTTCCTCCTCTTTTTCTTTCTCCTGACACGCCACTAAAGTAGAAGCAATTGTTGCTACTGCAAATGGCACTAACCATTTTTTATTCATTGTTACCCTCCTTATAAATAGTAATGTTTACGATTTAAAACTATATAGTAATCATTACGATTTGTAAATAGTTTTCATCATCTAGGGTTATTTTTTCGCTTATCTAGTATTAGTAAAAATTTAAAAGCTTCCCCAACATATTGACACATCGTTTATAAAACGAATTGTTTTCATTGATTTTTTATAAACATTTTGTTATTTTAAATATAAATTAACAAACGAATATCAAAAACGTTTGTTAAATAGGAGGATTTCTCATGGATGTAAACGAACTATTTTGGCAAGCTCCTATCAACGACCTCAAAAAGGGCTACATCGACGAAAAGACACATTTCACTTGCTTATTGTGCGGTGAAAAAGTAGAGAAAGGGATTATATATCCCTATGAAGGCTTACTGTATGAAGCGGAAAAAATGATGCAGCAACATATAACAGTTGCACACCAATCTGTCTTTCATTATTTAAATGGTCTCAATAAAAAAATGACAGGCTTAACAGAACACCAAAGTCATATTTTACGCTTATTTTATGAAGGTAAATCCGACCAGGATATAAAAGAGGAATTAGAGATTGGAAGTGCCACGACTATTCGCCACCACCGTTTTGCGTTAAAAGAAAAAGAACGCCAAGCCAAAACATTGTTGGTAATGATGGAGTTATTGAAGGAACAAGATCAGAAGGAGGAACCATTTGTGCCTATTCATAAAACAGCTACAATGGTGGACGATCGCTACAACGTCACCCACTCGGAAGAACAGCAATTATTAGAAAAATTCTTTCCACATGGTATCGGCAAGGAGCTAGTACGTTTCCCTAAACGAGAAAACAGAAAATTGTAGTACTCCGTGCCATAACAAAGCTATTTGACGCAGAAAAACAATACACGGAAAAAGAATTGAATGAAGTAATCAAACCGATGTATGAAGACTATGTCCATATTCGTCGCTACTTAATTGAATATGGATTTCTAGACCGAAAAGCAGACGGTAGTGCCTATTGGGTAAAAAAATAAGAAAGCGGGTTTTTCACATGGATCAGAAAAAAGAGTTAAAAGAAATGTATAAAGACATGAAAATTGAAGCAGGCGTTTTTACAATGACTAATACACAAACAGGAAAAGTGTTTGTCGGTAGCTTTAATAACTTGAAAAGGCTAAATGGCTTTCAATTTATGCTAAAAACAAATACACATACCAATAAAGAGCTTCAAGCTGATTACAATACGTTTGGCCAAGATGCTTTTGAAGTGAAAATTGTTGAATATTTGAAGAAAAAAGAAGAGGGCTATTTCGATGCTAAAAGAGAACTCGAAAAACTAGAGCAAAAATGGCTGGACACGTTAAAGCCTTTTGGTGAGCGTGGTTATCATTCTTAATTTTACATGAGCGCATTTACTCTAATAAGATAGGTAAATGCGCTTTAAAACTTTTGCATGCATTGCGTTTAGTTAGTTTCTTTTAATCCAATTTCCTTTTGGGCTTTTTTTGTTAGCTTACTGTAAACGAGCTCATACGAATGTTGGATAAGTTGCTCTATCAAATCCATAGGGACATCTGTAGCATCCATATAAATCGAATTCCAATGAGTCTTATTCATATAATAGCCAGGTATAATGCTGGCATATGATTCACGTAAAACCTCTGCACGAGCAGGCTCACATTTTAACGTAAGTACTAGTCTCCCCTTTCCATCACCACCAATCATGGCATACATCTTCTCACCAATATGATAACGGTCTGCCTGCCATTCTTCCTTATAGTCATGGGTTGTTGCGTGAAGTTGTAGACAATAAGCATGAATCTTTTCCTTTTCCATCCTATATTTCCCTTTCATTCCATAAGCTTTGTTTTACTTGTTATCTTGTTCTTAGAATGAAGATAACAAAAACACACGTTCGATTATAGTCAGTATAATCGAAAACGTGTGTAGAAAATAGCGTTATTTACTTGTACCTCGATCAAACATCCCTATTACTTCTGTCGTCTGTAGAATATTGACAAATGACTTAGGATCGGTTTCCTTGATTGTGCTTTTCACATCAGCAAGTTGATAACGCGTAATTACAGTGATCAACACTTTCCGACCTTCGCCAGAGTAGGCTCCCTTGGCATCAATAATGGTTACGCCTCGATGAAGTTTTTCTAATAACTGCTGTTTAACTTCCTCACCTTTATTCGTAATAATCATTAGTGTTAATTTAATATGGCTAGTATGAATCGTATCAACCACTTTTCCAGTAGCATAAATAGAAACAAGCGTTAATAATGCAGCATCCCAACTAAAGACAAAACCAGAAACAGCCACTACAATACCATTCATTGCGGCAAGTAAAGTACCTAGAGGAAAATCTCGTTTACGGCTCAGAAGCATCGCAATAATATCAAAGCCCCCTGAGGAACCTGCAGCACGGAAAATTAGCCCCATTGCAAGACCCACAATGACACCACCAAATAACGATGCAAGGATTGGCTCTTGTGTAGCTTTGTAAACCGGAATAATATATAAACTTACTGACAAAACAGCCACAGAAAGAATTGTATAGCTAATAAAACGTTTGCCAAGCTTCATTACACCTATAATTAGCAAGGGCAAGTTAAGGAGTAAATTTAACACTCCTGTATTTAAAGGTGTCACAATCCCAAGCATGATGGCAATCCCGCTCAATCCACCACTGAGAATTTCATGAGGAATTAACAAAAAATTATAAGCAAAGGCCACTACGATGGAAGAAAGTGTAATTATAATCACATTACGCATAATGATGTCCCCTATAATCGACCGATTTTTGATAGAACTTTCTCTTAGACTACCCAACTTCATTAAATGAAAAACCTAACGACCTTACTTTTTCTTTTGTTCTTCCTTCAAAGGGCCATTCTCCTTGTGAACGCTTGTATCAGCAACCTTATAAATACGCTCTAGCATTGGTGGATGGGTATAACGGAACCATTTCACCAATAGTGGTGGATTGACTTCACTTAAGCCTGAAATCGTTAGCTTTTGAAATGCTGTTACTGCCGCTTCACGATCATTCATGAGGTTAATCGCATATTGGTCTGCTCGTGTTTCCTGATATCTTGACACGAAATTTGACATTGGATTGGAAGCAAATAATAAAATGGAGGTGATGAGTAAAAATAATGGATACGAGCAGATACTACTCACTTTATTAATTTTCAAAACCTGTCCATATCGTGCAACTAGACGCCGCATAAGTTTCGCCGTTATCCACAACCCTATTAAGGTAAGCAGAAGATAGCCTGCGATTCCAAAATATATATGCTTTTCTACATAATGTCCCATTTCATGCGCCATGATAAATAAAATTTCATTGTCCGTAAGTCTATTTAAGGTGGTATCCCATAACACAATTCTCGAATTGCTACCGATCCCTGTCACATAAGCATTTAAGGAATTGGTCTTTTCCGCCATATTCACCTCATAAACATGCTCTGCCGGGATATTTACCTGCGTAGCAAGTGACAATATCTTCGTTTCTAGCTCTTTATTTTTTAGCGGATAAAAATCATTGTACAAAGGATCGATGACTACTGGCTGGATGAACATTACAAAAATTGTAAATGGGATAGTTAATAGCCATGCATAGAGCCACCATCTTTTTTCGCTTTTTTTAATAAGCCAATAAATAACGGTAACGATAATCAGGCTCATTCCAAAGTTGATCCAAAAATCGATGACTCCATCCTTCATCCACGATCCAAAGGCTTGAGTACTAATCCCATAGCTTTTACTAAGATAGTAGCGATAATAGTTAAGTGGGAATAAAACTACATAGACTAATAAAGACAATAGGAATAAGTAGCCTGCATTTTGTAATAGCTTCCATTTCGATTGAGATGTAGACACCTTCTCAAAATACCGCGAGACGCCCAGCAATAAAATCATAAAGTAAACAAGCCACTCCAAAGGTGTCGCTACAAAGAATAAAAAGTTCCGTATTTTTGAATATTCACCACTCAAAAAAAGTTCCTTGCCAGACATAAACATCACTGGATCTGCAACCGTTCCTTGTAAAGCACTAGGTATTTTCCCTCCACCACTATGGAATATATACCAGTACATACAAAGCACGTAAACACCGAATAGAAGCAGCGTAACAATGCCCATTTTTTTTGCTATGTCATTTCCCCCTCATATCACCCAAAGATTGTCCTATAGTAAGTGTAAGCGAAATTACCAAAGTTAGAACAAACAAGGACCTACTTTTTTAACATCTCCGCTCACTAAGAAAAAATTCGCAACATTTCTATCAACGAGGACATAAAAGCTTTCTCACTGTTTCGAAATATTGCGAATATATTATATCCTATTTATCCATGACAAAAGCTGTTTTTCCTCGTTGGTCTTCACTTAAATAGCCAGCTGATAGTAGCTGCTCATACCATTGCTTTTCAATTACGGCTGCCTGAGCCTCATGATCTACTTTTGTAGAAAGCTCAACCATAATGTCTCCTTTATACTGCCACACCTCAATATCTGCATCCTGTCCAAAAAAGCTTCCTTTATAAGTAGTAGCATTAGCAGGACCGTACACAACGGCTTGAGATAAAGTATTTTTATACCAAGCATCAGAATCCCAATTTAGAATTTTCTTTGGTGAATTATCAACAATCAGTTTTTTTGCAGTACTCGTATCTACCTCATCGTAAGAAACATTCGAGGATGTTTTTAAAGATTCTTTACGACTAATGGTAAACGTACGATGATTTCCCTTTATATCTAATTCAAACTTGTAATTGGATTCAGAACCAGTGAAACCATGACTTTCTGTCTCTGCAATTGCTTTGCTCAATGGTGTATTCAAAAAGCGCTTTTTATAGGTAATATCCATCTTATTGCTTCCTTTGTATACACGCAAGCGGTGAATATAATCGTTTTGGAGAAAGGATTGATCAGGCGTATCATAAAAGTAAATCTTCACATCATCCTTCTTAACCGCCTGAAAAACCTCTAGAATATTGGATGATTCTGTGAAAAGCTCTGATTTGACATTGAATTTAATTTCATGTCCTGGCTCAATTGCTGCTTTCACCTTTGTTGTGCTTACACCCATAATACTGATAATTGTCAAACCCATCACACACATATATACAGCCCATTTTTTCAAGTTAACCATAATTGATTTCCTCCCTTTTTAATGTTGTTGCTAAATTTGTATGAGTACTGTGAAAATAGATAGTTTTTCGCGCATGAATACATTGCGACAGCTTCATAAGATCTCGATAGTCAGGATGCGTTTTATAAAAAAACTCCGTTACAGGACGATTCAAATCTTTTCTCTTAAGCGAGGAATGAGCATAACCAGTTTGGATGACAATGGCCGTTGGATACTTCTTTACAAGTTCCTCTAACCGAGCGTCATTCTGCTCCATAACGAAATAAAGCATATGATCACTGTCCGCTAGGTGCTGATGACGTAATGGCAACACCTTCTTGCTTGGCCACAGGTTGTCAGGGTCTTCATCATATTGCTCCAATAAATTTTGTAATTTAGTATCTACATGGATAGCTCGCGAAGTATGTTCAGAAAGATAGCTGATCATATCAACTGTTTTGCCAGAAAACGAGGAGGGAAAAATAAAAGCGTGATTTTGTTGAGCCTTAATGAAAGCAGCAAGTTGCTGTAACACTTCCAGATTATCAATACATTTTTCTATATGGCCGCTATCAATAAACGCTACATCATAAACGGTCCCGTCCTCCTCTGGTAGGGTTGCTTTTAACAAATAAGAATCGGCTACATAATCGCCTGAGAAAAAAAGTACTTCATCAAAAAATTGAATTTTGAACCACACACTTCCGATTAAATGTCCGCTATAGCCCCATTGGAAGGCAATACAGTCATTAACCTTAATCCATTTTCCTATGGAATCTGGATGGAAAGTATGAAGATTTGGTATAGGCTGTTGAAGCTGCTGTGCGGTCCTGTGGCTCATCAGTACTTGTCCTGAATACCCCATCTTTTTTAGTAATGGCAATGCGCCTACATGATCAATATGCGAGTGAGAAATAAAGACAGCTTGTAGCTTTTTTATATGGGCAGGCGCTAAATTTGGTGGCGTTTTTTCAGCATTTTTCATAATGCCACAATCCAATAATATGGCCTGTCCTCGGTTTTCAATATAAAAGCAATTGCGCCCATACTCCCCAACGCCACCTAAAATGTCAATATTAAGCATTGGCCTGACCCCCTCGTCTTTGCAGCCAATCTAATAGAAACATAAAAATTACTGTCATAATGACTGTGATGACAGCAACCGCCATCCCTACTCCTACATTCCCTTGCTCAAATTGACTATAGATAAATGTGGCACCTGTCTCGACAGAAGGCGGCAAAATGAGGAGACCTGCTACTAGCTCTCGCATTGAAATAATAAAGGTCATCATCATTCCTGTCAGAATCCCTTGCATTAATAACGGAAGAATGATGCGACGATACACATGCCAATTACTACGCCCAAAAATAGAGGCTGATTGAAAAATAGAAGCATCTAATTGGGAAAACGAAGATTTAATATACTGTACCGAGTAGGGTAGGAATAGAACACAATATGTGACAACAACCATTGCTTTCGTGTTATAAATGGTTGCTGGCAGCCATGGAGCATTCCAAAACATAATTAGCCCTACAACAAAAACAATCCCTGGAATAATATTAGGCATTAAACTAAAAAAATCTAAAACCTGTTGTTTTTTGGTTTCTCCTTTTTTAATATAAAGAGCAATTAATAATCCAACAATGGCTGTGATAATAGCTGTCATAATTGAAAAAGTAATGCTATTTATAAATGCCGTTAAGCCTGCACTTCCTCCTGTAAATACCTCCTGGTAAGAAGCGAAGCTGAAATTTCCGGCTTGTAAACCATCTCCTCTTACTTTTTGCAAAGAGGTAACGATAATAGAAAAATAAGGTATACCAATAGACAGCAATAGGACCATGCCTACAAATATCCATGAGCTTGCTCTTATATACCACTTGTCTTTGATTTCACGTTTAGCAGGTGTTTTTCCAGAAAGTACACCATACGTATAACGACGTCCAATAAGATTTTGGAAATACCAAATGATTAAGCAAACGGATAGTAAAAATAAAGAGAGAGAGGTCGCCATGCTAATATCGACTGGCCATCTCGATAGATACGTGTGAATTTCGGTTGTAAATACTTGAAATCCAATACGACTACCAAATGTGGCAGGAGTTCCAAATTCAGCAAGCGTTTTGATAAAAATGAGTAGACTGCCTAAAACATAGCTTGAAAGTACAAGTGGTAAAACAACTGTTAGCCAATTCCGCCAAGAACTTCTTCCAAAAATAAGTGCCGCATCTAAAAACGAGCCATTCATTCGAAGCAATGTATTTTTTAACATTAAATACAAAAACGGAAAGAGATGGAGGCTCATAATCATGACCATGCCAAATAAAGAAAAGAAAGAGTCCGTCATCCAAGCCGCACTTGGAACTAGTTGCTGAAGAAATCCGTTTTCTTGCATAAACAATATCCAGCCCATCGAACCAATATAAGGCGGTGTCATAAATGGAATTGTTAACACAATATCAAGCCAATCATATTGATATAAACTTGTTTTCGTTCGGATAAACGCCATAGGAAAAGCGATAACCGTTGTCCCGATGATAACGAACAGCCCTAGTCCTACTGAATTGGCAAGTGTCTTCCATAATCTTTCATGCTCGAACATTCGGCCAAACTGAGAAACATCGAATTGCCCCTCTTTTGCAAAGGTATAAAATAATATTGCCAGTAATGGAGCGACAGCAAAAACGGTGACAAGTGCCATTAAAAATCCAAAAGCTCGTCTTCCTTCCATAATCATGACTACTACAACCCTTCTATAGAAAACTGAAAAGGAGGTATAGCCCCCCTATTTAACTATTTAACGAAATAAATCAGTAAACTTTGTTAATACTTCCAGCTGCTTAGCTTCTGCACCAATCCAATCGACATGTAGCTGTGGAATTTCATCTAATGCGGCGCGATTTTTAACAGCAATCTCTTTATTTCCAGGTAATAAATAAGCATCAGCTACAAGTTTTTGGCCTTCATCTGACAGTAAAAAATCAACATAGGCCTTTGCAGCTTCTACATGTTTAGCTTCCTTTAAAATACCAACAGCACGAGGACTAACTACCGTCCCACTTTTCGGGTAGATAATCTCTACCGGCTCACCGTCCGCTTTTGCTTTATACGCCATATAATCTACGCCTGCAATCGTGGCATTTTTCTCACCCGTAATAACAGCATCTAATGCTTCTTTATTTGCACCATTGACTTGTAAGCCATTTTTCTTCCACGTATCAATCGTGCTCCAAGCCTTGTTATCTGCTTCCGTATAGCCGAATAAGAAATCAACAGCAGAACCAGACAAGCTAGGATCGGGGATATTGATTTTGTTTTGCCAGTCGGCTTTTGCTAAATCGGACCAATCTTCAGGTATTTGTGTTGTATTTTTCGTATTATACGCAATACCTAAAGCTGAAGCACTATAGCCATAGAAATAGCCCTCTCCATCAGACCAGTCCTTGTTGATGTTGTCTTTGTTGGCAGCATCTTGATAGCTTTGCAATTGATCTGTTGCCTTTAAGCCATCCATTGAGGCAACGGACGCAAGCACCACAACATCTGCTGCAGGATTATTTTTTTCTGCCTCTAAACGAGAAAGAATTTTACCAGTAGTTCCTTGAAACATTTCAACCTTGATCCCTGTTTTTTCTTCAAAAGCTTCTTGAATATTTGCAGCTAAACCATCTGGACCAGCAGAATATACCGTCAGTACTTTCTCCTCCGGTGTCTTTGCACTTGCTTCTTTCACATCTTTTGCCTCTTTATTACCACAACCTGCTAATGCTAATGTCAATAAAATCCCAGCAGTTGCCCATAACTTAAAACGTCGTTTTTTCAATGTAAACCCTCCAATTGATAGATTTGTTTTTCATCAATAAATACTTGTAGTCGTTTTCCCTGCTCTAAGGGATGATTTTCATAAAAACTCCATGGCTTTCCTTCCACCTGTGCTTGCACTAAATAACGGTCACCCACAAACGTACTTTTCATAATCTCCGCTTGCTTCGCTATCGTCCCTGGACGTTGGATACTCGAAACGCATTCAGGACGTACAATGGAATGTCCATTTTGTAGCCAATTCACTTTGCCAATAAAATCTGCTACGTACGGTGTTGCTGGTGCTCGATAAATTTCCTCTGGTGAGCCGATTTGAGCAATCCTCCCTGCCTCCATGACAATAATTTGATCAGACATGGTCATGGCCTCTGTTTGATCGTGTGTGACAAAAATAGCCTGGCAATCAAGCTCATGAATAAGATGCATGATTTCGTCTTGCATTTGCTCTCTGAGGACAGCATCAAGAGCTGACAGTGGCTCATCAAATAAAATCAATTTAGGATTGGTTGCTAAAGCCCTCGCTAATGCTACCCGTTGCTGTTGGCCGCCCGATAATTCACCAGGCTTCCGTAGCTCATAGCCTTGCATTTTAACCATTTGCATGACATGCTCCACTCGAGCCGGAATGTCTGACTTAGGAACAATCCCCTTTAAGCCAAAGGCAATATTTTGATAGATGGTCATATGTGGCCACAGTGCAAAATCCTGAAAAACCATGGCAATATTGCGTTTATTCGGTTTGACATTTTTGCGAGATTCCGAAGAATAAATTACGGTGTCATCAAATCGAATTTCCCCTTTCGTTGGTTGTTCAAGGCCTGCAAGCAATTTTAGTAAAGTTGTTTTACCACAGCCTGATTGTCCAAGAATGGTAATGAATTGTTGATCTAACTCCACATCGATAGGCCATAATGCTTGGGATTGCCCATATTTTTTCTCGATATTGGTTAATGAGATTTTCATACATATCCTCCTCGTTATGTACAACTATAAATTCCAGATATTTAGAAAATATTAATCTACTATTAATAACTCGTTAAAATAAATCTAATAAACTAAAGTAAATGCAAGATTTTTTCTAATTTGCTTTAGGAGGATAAAATGAATAATAGTAAATTACAGGCATTTTGCTTACTCGTAGAATTAAAAAAATTAGCCCCTGTTGCCAAAGAACTTGGCATTACAGCCCCTACAGTGTCCTTTCATATCCGCTCTATTGAAGAGGAATACGGCATTCGCTTGTTTCGAACAAATGCAGGAGGATATCGTTTAACAGAGGCTGGCGAGGGTGTTTATCATTATGCCCGTCAAATCGTTCAACTCCAAAAGGATATGAATCGTTTTGTCGAAACCCTTTTGGCAGGACATATTGGCTCATTGCGACTTGGGGCAAGTGGATTGCCTGCGCATATTTTCATGCCAGATTTAATCCATCAAGTTTCAACAGCTTATCCAGAGATTCGCATTTCATTGGAAGTAAAAACAGCACCTGAAATTGAAGAAAAAGTTGCACTGCAAGAGTTAGATTACGGACTTATTATGGAAACTAAACAGGAAAATCCTTTACTTCATTACGAGACTATTGGTGAAGATGCACTCGTTTTGGCATGCAGTCCTACACACGAGCTAGCAACAAAAAAGAACATCACAAAAGAAGATGTTCTTAAAAACAAACTATTATTGCACACGTCCTCTAGCTCCACGAATCACTTTATTGAAAAATGGATGAATCCTTTTCAGCCCTCTATGTATACGATTGAATTGGATTCTGTAAGCACGATTAAAAAGATGCTGACCTTTGAAAAAAATGTGGCTTTTTTATCTGTTGCTTTAATAGAGGAAGAATTAAAATCCGGATTACTAGTAAAAAAGGATTTACATGATGTGACACTTAAGAGAAAAATTCAATTTATTTATCCTAAAACACGCTTAGATCACACGATTGATAAATTTGTCAAACAGTCGATTGATGAAGTTGCACAACAATTAAAAAAAGTCTTCCGTCATGACATAATTCCACAGGTAGCCGTAATAACATGAAATGGGGACATTTTATTCTTTTAGAAAGGAGGGTTGTCCTTGCTAACCAAGCTGTTGACAAAGGATTGTATACAGCTTGCAAATTTTGTCCATTCGTGGCAGGAAGCCATTCATTTAGCGGCAAGCCCATTATTACAGTACAACAAGATTGAACAACGTTACATCGAAGCTATGATTCAATCCATTGAGCAATATGGTCCCTACGTCGTTATCACACCGAAAGTGGCCATTCCACATGCGCGACCAACTGATGGCGTTTATGAACAAGGAATGAGTTTGCTATGCTTAGAAAAGCCTGTATTTTTCAGTCCCAATCAGCCTGTTTACTTAATTTTTGTGTTAGCGGCCATCGATAATATGTCACATTTACAAGCCTTGGCAGATTTGATAGTAGTATTACAAAATCCTGACCAGATTGACGACCTTATTGCCTGTCAGCATCAAGACACGCTATGGGAGAAAATCAAACAATATACAACAAAGGAGTCAACAGAATGAAAATTTTAGTTGTATGTGGGAGCGGCTTAGGCAGTAGTTTTATTTTAGAGTTAAATGTCAAAAAAGCATTAGAGGCATTAGGGAAAGAAGCTGAGGTATCACATACGGATTTAGCATCCGCAAAGGCGGAGACAGCAGATATTTATTTAGGCGCCGCCGACATTGTAAATGAACTAGCAAAAGACAAAGGAATCATTGTGAGCATCGTTAATATGATGAGCATTGCGGAAATTAAAGAAAAGCTAGAACCATTTCTTTAGGCACTTAAAAAATTGGATAGGATGAGGTGTTGAATATGTTAGATGTTATCATGTATGACATTTTAGGAACACCAGCTATATTAGTCGGCCTATTCGCATTGATTGGTTTACTGATTCAAAAGAAATCAAGTTCTACAGTTCTTTCAGGTACTTTAAAAACCATAATGGGCTTTGTCATCCTTGGTGCAGGAGCAACTGTCCTAATTGGCTCTTTAGATCATTTTAGTAAAATGTTCGACCATGCCTTTCAAGTACAGGGGGTCATTCCTAACAATGAAGCCATTGTGGCAGCTGCTCAGACTAATTTTGGTACAGCTACTGCACTGATTATGGTATTCGGAATGATTATGAACCTATTATTAGCGCGATTTACGCCATTAAAATATATCTTTTTAACTGGGCATCATACATTATTTATGGCTTGTTTAATCGCTGCTTCATTGTCTGTAGGTGGGATGAGTGGTATACCACTTATTATTGTCGGATCTATTATCCTCGGTCTTTGTATGGTCGTGTTCCCTGCTATTTTACAACCAACAGTCCGACAAATCACTGGTAGTGACGATTTTGCCGTCGGTCATTTTGGCAGTGTTGGCTATTATGTTTCTGCCAAAATCGGCAAGTTAGTTGGTAATAAAGCGAGAACAACAGAGGACATACAAGTACCAAAATCACTTGGCTTTTTACGTGATACTTCTGTCGCTATTTCTTTAACAATGGCTATATTCTTTGTCATTGTTGCCCTTTTCGCAGGACCTTCTTATATCGAGGCACAATTGTCTAATGGGTCTAACTTTATTATTTTCGCGATTATGCAAGCGATTACATTTGCTGCAGGCGTCTATATTATTTTAGCAGGCGTTCGGATGTTAATTGCAGAAATTATTCCAGCCTTTAAAGGAATTGCTGATAAACTCGTACCAAATACAAAGCCAGCACTAGATTGCCCAACCATCTTCCCCTTTGCACCGAATGCCGTCATCATTGGTTTCATCTTTAGTTTTTTAGCAGGGGTGGTTTCTATGTTTATCCTCCCCTTCATCGGACTAAAGGTTATTGTTCCAGGGCTTGTTCCGCATTTCTTCACAGGTGCTGCAGCAGGCGTCTTTGGTAATGCCACAGGCGGCAGAATTGGTGCCATGGCAGGAGCTTTTGCTAACGGTTTATTAATTAGTTTTATCCCAGCTATCCTTCTTATCTTTATGGGAGACATTGGCTATGAAGGAACAACCTTTGGCGATTCAGACTTCGGTGTTATCGGTATTATTATTATTAATTTATTAAAATTATTTGGAGCGGTTTAAAGCTGATGTAATTAGCTTTCATTTTGTTAATAAAGAACGATTGACGTGGAGTTGATTTTGGTTATGCCAGCGTTCTTTTCTAGTGGCATCGCGCGGCTCATTGCATGCCACCAGGAATTCATCACCAAGCAATTCTGGCATGGAAAGTCTTATCAATTTTCATAAAAATTACATTATGAATGCCTAGCGCTATTAGCGGTAGGCTTTTTGCTGCGGAAACTTTAATAAAACGATTACTTTATTTGTAATCCTCCTTTATATGTGTCACTTAGTATGGATATATAGCAGAAAACTAATATTTATTTTTTCTCGATGTCTGACATCAGACTAAAAAACTTCACATTTTGCCGATATATACTCTATAAACAACAGGAGGTACACAATTTGAAAAAATTAATGGTTATTTTTCTTTTGATTGCTCTGTTAGCAGCAGGTTGCTCGACAGCTCAGACAGAATCATCAACTGAGGAATATAAAATAGGTATTTTACTTTCAGATGCAGGACTTGGTGATGAGTCATTTAATGATTCTGCTTTTAAGGGGCTAGAAAAGGCCCGAGATGAGCTTGGCATTTTATTTGATTACAAAGAGGCACCTGATGGTAATTACGAGGAAAAGCTGAACGAGCTTGTTGCTGAAAAATACGATATCATCATCGGCCTAGGTTTTTCAGTACAAGAAGCGCTAGAAAAGACAGCAAAACAATTTCCAGAGCAGCAATTTATACTGATTGATGGACAATCCGAGGTCGACAACATAATTTCCATTACCTTTAAAGAACAGGAAGGTAGCTTTTTAGTTGGTATGGTGGCAGCTATGACAAGCAAAACAGGAAAAATAGGCTTTATTGGTGGGGCAGATGCTCCTGTTATCCATCACTTTGAAAATGGATTTATTGAGGGAGCTCGTTACGTAAAACCTACTATTGAAATTTTGAGTAAATATGCTGGTACTTTTGATGATACTCAGGCAGGCGCAGCAATAGCTGATCAATATATTAAAAATAACGTTGATTTTATTTACCATGCCGCTGGTTTTACTGGCTTTGGGGCAATTAAAAAGGCCGAAGAAAAAGGCATTTATGCAGCCGGTGTTGATATTGATCAATTTTTTGTTGCTGAAAAAACGGTGGTTACATCCATGCTAAAAAATGTTGACCTTGCCGTCTATCAACTTGCGAAGACATTAGTAGAAGACGGAAAAATAACGGAAAAATCGTTTGCCTTAGGTCTCGCCGATCAAGGCGTGGGACTAGCCGATATTCGCGTTATTCAACTGACAACCGAGCAACAAGCTGCCATTGAAAAAGCAAGAGAAGCCATTGTTGCAGGTACGATAAAAGTAAATGCAGAAAAGAGGGATGGCCAGTGACATTACGTAAAAAATTATTTATGAATACACTGATCCCAATCGTACTGGCAATGGCTATGATTGGTTTCATTATCATGCAAACATTTACGATTCAAACAACAGCACAGGATGACACTGAACTTTTACTTGTAGTAAAGGAACTTGAACAAAGTCTGGTGGTTGCCAGCCAATCATTAAATAATTACACCTATTTAGAAAGTGAAGCCAATAAAAACGAAGCACTTGCTATATTACAAGAAACAAAAAGTAATGTAGACGAATTAGCCGCTCTCTCAAAAATACCAGAGCATCAAGCAATCATCGAGAAAATAGCTAGTAAATTTAAAGATCTAGAACAAGCTACAGAAAGCGGCTTTCAAGAAAACAACCGTTCTGAAATTAAAAAGCAGTCCATCAGAATCAAAGGTATTTTAAATGATATGTATTTGCTGAAAAAAGAAACGAACGAATGGTATCAGGAGATGATACAAGTCACAAAGCAAAAAATAGGATTCATTACAAATTCGACAATCATAGGTAGTGTGTTATTAATTATCGCAACAATTATTTACTCCTATTTGGCTGCGAAAAGAATTACCAAACCGATTAATCAAATTGTAGAATGTGCACAGGCCGCAGCTACAGGGGATCTAACGATTGATACCGCTACCCTTTCCTATCACCCAAACAGTCGAAACGAAATCGATCGATTAACAGAAAGCTTTTCACAGATGATGAATAATCTAAAAGGTACAGTTCAATCAATTGATCATATCGGACAGGATGTTAATTTATTTACACAAGATGTTACGAGCCATATGAAAAATATTCATGAAAGCAGTAACCAAATCGCTACATCTACTGATGAATTAGCAAAAGGAAGCTACACAATGTCAGAGGACATCCAATCTGTTGCAATTCTGATGAATGGTATGGCTGATCAATTCAAAGGTGTCATGCTAACAAGCGAGCAATCAGCTACAAAAGGTAAACAGGCATTGGAAGCCGTTCATAATGGGCAGTACTCATTAGAAAAGCAAGCTACTATTGTGAAGGATATTTCAACCACATCACTTGATATTAAAGAGGCTGTTACGCAGTTTTCCCAATTTACCTCAGAAATTGAAGGAGCAGCTAATGCTGTCCACACGATTGCAAGCCAAACGAATTTACTTGCCTTAAATGCCGCTATCGAGGCTGCACGCGCGGGAGAAGCGGGTAAAGGGTTTGCCATTGTCGCAGATGAAGTTAAAAAGCTCTCAACAGAAACAGAGCATGCAACGACTTTAATATCTTCAATGGTAACGCAAATTCAAGATGGCATTACCCATATACTAACTACGGCTGAACGTGGCTATCAGCTTTCAAATGAGCAAGCACAATCTATGGAAGAAACAGAAAAATCTTTCGCAGTGATTGCGACCCAAATTGCAAATATCCATCATGATTTACAACATCTTATAAAAGAAATGGGTCATACGAATGACATGAGCCAACAAGTAAATCGTACTATTGAAAATATTTCAGCCATTACTGAAGAAACAGCGGCTGGTACAGAAGAAATATCTGCATCGACACAGGAACAGCTACTAGCCTTCGAAAAAATTAATACAAAAATAATCGACCTTCAAGAAATGACAGATACATTGATGAATGAGCTAAAAAAATTTACATTATAGCCATTAGAGGCAATACCTAAAGAAATCCAGTGAAGACTTTCACTGGATTTCTGAATGTTATAAAGTTAAGCCACCGTCTACTAGCACGATTGAGCCTGTCATATAGCTTGCTTTATCTGATGCTAGGAACACAACCATTTCAGCAAGTTCCTCTGGTTTCGCATAGCGTCCCATTCTCATATTCGGAAGTTCCTCAGGAATATAGCCACCTGTTTCAAACATATTTGTTACGCTGTTTGTTAACGCTGTCTCTACTCCACCTGGACAAATACCATTGATACGGATGCCTTTTTTTACATATTCTAAGGAAGCTGACTTTGTTAAACCTACTACTGCATGCTTACTTGCAGAATAGACAGCCATACTATGCTCACTACGAACGCCAGCTGTTGAAGCCGTATTAATAATAGAGCCGCTACCTTGTCCTTCCATTACTTTTAAAACATGTTTTAAGCCAAGGAATACACCCTTCACATTGATTGCCATAATACGATCATATTCTGAATCATCGATCTCTGTTAATGGAGAAATTTTTTGAATAACTCCAGCATTATTGAAAAATACATCGATACGTCCATAAGTATCTACTGCCGCATTGACATATTTCTGAACATCTTCACTTTTTGAAACATCAGCCTGAACGAAAATGCCTTCTCCGCCTTGCTCTTTAATTAAGTTTAATGTCTCTTCCCCTGTTTCCTTGTTGAAATCAACAACTACCACTTTTGCACCATTGCTAGCAAGTTTCAAACTGCTGGCTCTTCCAATACCACTTCCTCCACCTGTTACAACTGCAATTTTATTCAAAAGATCCATCTTCTATTCCTCCCTAACATCTTGAATTCAGTATCTATTTTATTGCTACTTCTCCTTAATTTATTGTATTATTCTACACAAAATAGAACTTTCTCATTGTCTATACAATAAAAATTGTAATTGCTTTCATTACTATTATAAACGGGGGGAGAAACGTGAAAATATCGACAATTGATCTTCAATACATAAGTCAACTCATCTATGAAACCCATCACCTTCCTGTTTCTTATATCAATGCATTAGGAGAAGTTATTTTTGACTATTCATCAGCTGACTATCAAGAAAATCCTTCCTATCATTCTTTAAAGGAACAGTTAACAGCATATCCATATCATAGAGCTTCAAATGATTATCCAATTTTTTTCTCTCATGCTGAATTTAATTTTTTCTATATCAACCTAAAAATCGATGAACAATATTTAGGAGCCATTGTCGTTGGCCCTTCCCTTTCACCAGAAATGGAAGAAGCTGTGAATCCAACTACTTATCATAAGCACGAGATGATTCCTCATCTTCATTATCAGCAATGTTTAGCTATTAGTTTATTTGTTTATTTTTCAATCTATCAAAAGAAATTAACTAAAACGGCTGTTATTCAACACAACAAAGCATTAAAGCCCCTAATTCGTCATGAGGAAAATACTGCGATAGAACTTTCACATGCTAGAAGAAATGCTATTGTTCATACAAATCTTTACTACGAAAAAATACTGTTAGACTATGTGAAAAATGGACGTATGGAAAATCTAAATGAAGTTTTAAACTATTCCATTATGGAGCAAGCAGAACTAGGAGTACTTTCCAAACGTAATAATTTAAGAAGTGTACAGTACTTGATGATTACAGGAGTTGCCCTTATATGTCGTGCAGCAATTGAAGGTGGTTTAAATGAAGAAACAGCCTTTACATTAAATGATTTCTACATACAAAAGCTTGAGGATCAAAATAGCTTAATCGACATTCTTTCATTAATGGAGGAAGCTATTTACGATTTTACGCGTCGTGTGTCAAAGACAAATAAACAGAAATATTCAGCACCCATTACAACTTGCATCCACACGATCGAAAATCAACTATATGGTGAAATCACGCTTGATCAACTTTCAGCCATTTGCCACTTAAGCCCAAATTATCTTTCTTCTTTATTTAAAAAAGAAGTAGGAATTTCCTTAAGCGAATATATTCAGCAACAAAAAATTGAGGAGGCGAAAAAACTATTAACCTTTACAAACTATCCAATCCTTGATATCGGCTCATTACTGAACTTCACAGACCAAAGTTATTTTATTAAAGTTTTTAAAAAATTTACGGATATCACCCCTAAGCAATATAGAAATGAGTATTCTCGTAAATGATGTAAAAAAAGAGAAAGTGAAGCACTGTAGCCACCTACTTTTACTTTCTCTTTCCTGATTTGAAGTAATACCTGTATCTCCTAAAACATACCTTACATTAAAACGTAATCATTACACTTTAAGGAGGTATATGTGGAACGTCTCCCTATTACTAGATATGTATTGAATTTTTGGTTCCTCTTTATTCTATTCGTAAGTCTGCTACCACTAATCTTATTCAACTTCTCAGCACTCAAAGATCTAAGTTCTTCTTTACTCAGTCTACACACTATATTTTTAAGTATTTTAATTGAAGCATTACCGTTTGTCTTAATTGGGATACTGATTGCCGGTTTTATTCAAATTTTCATTAAAGAGGAACATATCCAAAGATGGATTCCTCGCAATACGTTGATGGCTGTTGTCATGAGTTGTTTTGTAGGAGCCTTATTTCCTGCCTGCGAATGTGGGATTGTTCCTATTGTTAGAAGATTGATTGCCAAAGGCGTACCAATACATGCTGCTATAGGATTTATGTTAACTGGTCCACTCATTAATCCCATTGTTATTCTCTCCACCTACATGGCATTTGGAAATGATTTAAAAATAGCTGGCCTTCGGATGCTAGTTGGCTTTGTCATTGCTATTATTATCGCATTACTCATTAGCTTGTTTTTTAAAGGTTCACAATTTAAGAGCTCTGTACAACCCATTTCATTGACAACAACTAATCAACAACCATCCTTTGTCACAAAGCTAATAAATATGTTCAAACATGCCATTGATGAATTTTTTGATATGGGCAAATACTTAATTATCGGAGCATTTTTAGCTGCCTTTGTACAAACATATGTATCTACCAAAACACTCGTAGAAATTGGAGAAGGTGTCCCCTCTTCTATTTTAGTTATGATGGGCTTAGCCTTCATTTTATCACTTTGCTCGGAAGCCGATGCCTTTATTGGTGCATCCTTTAGTGCTATTTTCTCCACTCCATCCATTCTGGCATTTCTCATTTTTGGCCCTATGATTGATTTAAAAAATACTATTATGTTGATGAGCGTATTTCGTATTAAATTTGTCTTATGGTTAATCGCCTTAGTGGCTACAGTTGTCTACATTAGTATATGGATTCTTTCAGCGTATCTCTAAGGGGGAAAGCCATGAAATTTCACTTTCAACAAGCGTTAAAAGCCTTGATGTTACTCGCCTTTTCAGCTATGATTGCCAGCCTGCATTGGACCGGGGAACTAACAAAATTCATAAACCCTAAATATGAAAGCCTCAGTAAAACAGCTGCCATTTTATTTTTTGTACTCTTTCTTGTTCAATTGACTAGAGTTATATCTTTTTCAAAGTCTCCCCATCACTGTGATCATGCTGGACAAGCTTGTTGCTCTCATCACCACCATGGTTACTCATGGATAGCCTATCTCATTATCATGACCCCCATACTGACAGGCTTCTTCGTACCAGCTAAAATTTTAGATGCTGCCATTGCTGATAAAAAAGGTGGTGCCTTTATTCTCACCCAACAAAGTCAATCATCTAAAATAGAGGATTACCTCACTTCAAATGAAACGATTGATGAAAATATTTACGATGAACATGAGGCTGATCCCCGACTGTTGGAGGAAAAACAGGAGATGACAAAAAAGCAATATGAGCGATTAAAGCAACAACTCTCACAAAAACCTATACTGAAAATGACTGATAAGGACTATACGATTTATTATGAAGAGATTAATCAAAATTTGGTCAACTATTTAGGGAAGAAAATACAGCTGAAGGGCTTTGTTTTAAAAGAAGAAAGCTTTACAGAAAAGCAACTCGTTATTTCAAGATTTCTTATTACCCATTGTGTAGCTGATGCAAGTATCGTAGGCTTCCTAACAGAATTTCCTGAGGCTCCCTCTCTCACAGAAGATACATGGATTGAAGTGGTTGGTACAATTAGTCAAACAACCTATGAGGGAACTAGCTTACCTGTTATCCATATTGAAGATTGGGTAACAATAGAACAACCCGAATCACCTTACCTTTATCCTATTAATATCCGAATGAGCTTCTAGTAATAAAAGGGCAAAGCGAATAATTTGCCCTTTTTCATCATTTAATCCCAGAAACAGCTAAATGCCTACCCATAAAAAAAGTGTCTTTTCATTTTTACAATAACCGGGAATAGTTATCAATTTGGCGCTAACATCCATGCCATTTATCCATAAAAGATAGGTACTCTATTAACGAGCACCAAATTCATAAAAGAGCATAGCTGTAAATACAAGTTACGAAATTAACAATAGGTAGCTGAGCCTTTAGATTTTTTATGTTTGAAATGATTAACTACTCACAAAGGGGTTGCAAAAATTTTTTTTTCAATTGGGTCCCAAAGAACAATGCCCACATCCGCTCCCTGATCGATAACTCGAACTGTAATGGGAATGTAATCAAAATTTAGTTTAGTACTAATCAGCTGTAATAGCCCTACCAATTCTGTATCATTAATAAGAGGAACATTTACATCGATTTTAATATCAGTTAATTGGTCATCCTCATATTGAAGTTTCCCTATAATTTTCGGGTTTAAATGTTTAAATCCATCTTGTATTTCTTCTTTAAAATTTAATAATTTATTATACATATTTTGGTCTAAACTATATAACGCATCTGATGGGAATAAATAATACTTTTTATCAACCTCAGACCACTTTGTTATGGTATCTTCCCCTTGTGTCATAAATGTTTCAGCTAAAAATACGCCTGGAATAATATCATTGATATTAGATTCCTGATATAAAGTTAAATAAATGGGAACACGAGGTACTTTTTCATTTTTTCTAAGGTCTTTAATAATCTTTTCAGCTACTTCTTTCCCATACCTTTTCACATCATGAATATCATCATCATTTTCATCAACTTTCACTTGGCCAGTGTAAATTAAACCGTTGTCATCCGTTACTCGTATATCATAAAATTCATTAAGAGATATTGCGATCGACATACCTTCTATTTTGTTAGTTTTTTTATTTATAAAATTATGTTCTAAAACATGAGAGAGTATCAAAGGATACTTTTTTTCATCCTCTAAAACATTACCCGTCCTATTTTCAATGGCAGGGTTTAAACCTATACCTTCTTCTGTTTTTCTTTCTAACCATTGACTAATCATTTTTTCATCCAAATATTGACCTTCCTGCATGTAAAACTTTTCTGTTGGAAAATGCTTCACAGATAAATTCATTAATCCATTTTCTATCTCATTTATATTCAAGGCATTATTCATATTTTTGGTGATTAAGCCTCTAGCAATAGTGGACTTTGCAGGCTGTTGAAATTCATAAACTTCCTTTTTTTGTATAGATGAAGTATACATTTTCTCATTAGTAGGAACACCCTCAACATCACTACTACAAGAGGCTACTAACAATATTGGTGCAATTAAAAATAACATTCGCCTTTTCCTCATTACGATTACTCCTTGACGATTATGTAATAATTGTTTATTCCTATAACTTAACCATACCAAATTTTCCAAAATAAAACATTATAAATTAATAAATCTCACCATTCTATACAAGGTCAATCACAAAAGAAAGATCAATGCTCAAGAAAAATGAACATTGATCTTTAATAGAGTATCTGATTAATATAGGATGTCCCTCGTCATAGGGTCAATCACTTAGAGCAGTTGCCTTTCTTGTTTGAGCGAGTACTCCTCACCTTTCGAGCGGGGGTCATCCTTTTATGAGCAACCTCTCCTCAACTTGGAGCGGCTACTCACCTTCTTGGAACGCTTTCCTTCACTTTATGAGCGGTTAGCTTTCACTTTGGAGCGGTTTCCTTACCTTTATGAGCAGATACCTTTACTTGGAGCAGTTTTCTTACCTTTTTGAGCGGGTACTCACCATCTTGGAGCGGTTTTCTTACCTTTATGAGCGGGTACCCTTCACTTTGGAGCGGTTTTCTTACCTTTTTGAGCGACTTCTCCTCTCCTTGGAGCGGTTTTCTTCACTTTATGAGCGGTTGCTTTCACTTTGGAGCGCTTTCCTTACCTTTGTGAGCGATTACTCACCACTTTGGAGCGGTTTTCTTACCTTTTTGAGCGGGTACTCACCTTCTTGGAGCGCTTTCCTTACCTTTATGAGCGGATACCCTTCACCTTGGAGCGGTTTTCTTACCTTTTTGAGCGACTTCTCCTCTCCTTGGAGCGGTTTTCTTACCTTTTTGAGCGGTTACTCACCATCTTGGAGCGGTTTTCTTACCTTTTTGAGCGGTTACTCACCATCTTGGAGCGCTTTCCTTCACTTTATGAGCGGTTAGCTTTCACTTTGGAGCGCTTTCCCTACCTTTATGAGCGGATACCCTTCACTTTGGAGCGCTTTCCTTACCTTTGTGAGCGATTACTCACCACTTTGGAGCGATTTTCTTACCTTTGCGGTTACTCACCATCTTGGAGCGCTTTCCTTCACTTTTATGAGCGGTTAGCTTTCACTTTGGAGCGCTTTCCTTACCTTTGTGAGCGATTACTCACCACTTTGGAGCGGTTTTCTTCACTTTTTGAGCGACTTCTCACCTTATTGGAGCGCTTCCTTACCTTTATGAGCGGATACCTTTACTTGGAGCAGTTTTCTTACCTTTTTGAGCGGGTACTCACCATCTTGGAACGCTTTCCTTACCTTTATGAGCGGATACCCTTCACTTTGGAGCGGTTTTCTTACCTTTGTGAGCGGTTACTCACCACTTTGGAGCGGTTTTCTTCACTTTTTGAGCGACTTCTCACCTTATTGGAGCGCTTCCTTACCTTTATGAGCGGATACCCTTCACTTTGGAGCGCTTTCCTTACCTTTGTGAGCGATTACTCACCACTTTGGAGCGCTTTTCTTCACTTTATGAGCGACTTCTCACCTTATTGGAGCGCTTTCCTTCACTTTATGAGCGGCTTCTCCTGAACTTTGAGCGGTTCTCTCTTTTATGAGCGGGCTACTCCCAAATTTGGAGCGGGGACCATCCTTTTATGAGCGCCCTCTCCTCAACTTGGAGTGGGAGCCACATTTTTGATCAAAAGCTCCATCACATTGGAGTATTTTCCTCACTTTTATGCAGCCTATAATTGACTATATACCGAAAGCGCATCGGTGATATTGTATTGCTCCGTTCGAGGATTTCCTTCTGCCCCTACTGTTACTAACACGTATTCTTGTCCATTTACAACGGCTAGACTTGCTAAACACAAACCAGCTTCATCTGTATAGCCTGTCTTACCACCTACAATTTCTCCTCCTGGCAATGCAGATGTAGTCATATGCTGAAACATGCGGCTTGTAAATGTAATGCCTTCGGGGTGAAGGTTTGTTTGCTTAATAGAATATCGTTCTGCTGTGTAAACATTGCGAAACTCATGATTGGTTAATGCATATTGTAAGAGTAAAGACATATCCTTTACTGTCGTATAATGTTTAGGATGATGCAATCCCGTTGTATTCATAAAATGTGTATTTTTCATTCCTAGCTGCTGTGCCTTATCGTTCATAAGTTTTACGAACTCCTTTTCTGATCCAGCAACATATTCAGCTAAACCAATGGATGCTTCTGCACCTGAGGGTAACATGGAACCATATAATAAATCCTCTAAAGTTACCTTCTCATTCGGGAGAAACCCCGCCACAGACGCATTTTCCTCGAATAAATCATTAAAGATATTTTTTTGTAACACGATTTCTTCTTGTAAATTTGAAATCTGTTCAATCGCGACTAAAACCGTCATCATTTTTGTCAAGGATGCAGGATAAATCATTTCCTCACTTTTTTTTCTAGTAGCACTTGATTTTCATCTAAATTCACTAATATTGCATTAGCACTGTATAAATCGATATTGAGCATATTACTACCCATTGTTTGCACTACGTTAGGTGATTCGACAATTTCCTGACGTAGTGACACGGGTGTTTCTTTTACTAGTAAATAACCAAGTAGCATGATGATAAGGAACAATATACTTAAAACACCTTTTCTCGTCATAAAAACAACTCCTTCTCTTATAGTTTTATTCAACCATAAAAAAAGGAGCTTTTTTTTAATTAACTATTAGTGAATTCTTAAGGTTTCTTAAGAATTCGTTGGAATCATCACAGTAAAAACTGTTTTCCCATTATTAGAAGTTGCCGTAATGGTCCCGCCATGGGCTTGGACAATTTCATTTGAAATGGCTAAACCAAGACCAGCTCCACCTGTTTGTGTAGACCTAGCATTATCTAAACGGTAAAACTTTTCAAATATCATGTTCAATTTTTCAGGAGGAATTGTCTTTCCTGTATTAGTAAACGAAATATACGTTTGATTGTTTTCGCTTTTTGCACTAATTTCAATTGTACTATTTGAATCACTATAGGCAATGGCATTTTTTAAAATATTATTAAATACCCTTGCTAATTTATGACCATCTGCATATATATTAATTTCTTCATCTATTTTGACAACCGCTTTTTGCCCTTTTGGTGCAAGCAATGGGTAAAATTCATCAGCTACTTGCATTAGCATATAATTTAGAGGAATAAGGTCTTTTTCTAAAACGATGGATTGTAAATTAAATCTTGTTATGTCAAAAAACTCGTTAATTAATTGTTCTAGTCTATTTGACTTTTCTAGCGTAATCGCAACATATTTCTCTTTTTGCTCAATAGGCATATCCCTTGCCTCATCTAAAAGGCTTAAGTAGCCAATAATGGATGTTAAGGGTGTTTTAATATCATGCGCTAAATAGACAACTAGATCATTTTTACGTTGTTCCGCTTCTTGAGCATCTCTCGCACGTTTTTCTAATTTATTTTTCACATCATTTAGTTTTTTCTCCAAGAAATCAAGCTCTTCGGGAAGTTGAATTTCCTTATCTGACTCATCGGCAAGCATTGTGATACTCGTACTAATTTGATGAAAATAACGAGTAAAGCGAGATAAGGCAATATAAAAAATGATTAATAATAATACAATAAAACCGATAGCAAGCCAAAGGGGTTTATTTTGTTGGAATAACACATTGTAGGCATTTTGTGCAGCAAAATAATCGAGCTGCAAGACTTTTTCACAAAAGTCAACAAAGGCATCTGCAAAAGGAGCTTGCAAGACTCCATCAATGAATGCAAAATTTATAAATAAACCTATGATGATCGCTAAGAGAAGGATAATAATAATTTGTACTACCATTTTTCTCTTCAGTCTGCCAAACTCATTTTTCAATGGTATACCCCACTCCCCATACGGTTTTAATAAATTTTGGGTTGTCCACAGAATCTTTCATTTTTTCTCGTAAATGCCGAATGTGAACCATTACAGTGTTATTGCTATTAAAGTACTTTTCTCCCCAAATTTCTTGAAATAATTGCTCTGAACTAATAACCTTCCCTCGATTTGCAGATAAGTACCATAAAATCGCGAATTCCGTGGGTGTGAGGGATAATGGTCTTTCATTTAAAAAGACTTGTCTTGTATTCTTGTTGATCATCAAACCTGCGAAATCAATGATATCCTCGTTTTGCTTTGAACCTTGGTTATACAATGTAAATCTCCGTATTTGTGCCTTTACACGAGCAACCATTTCCAATGGACGAAAAGGCTTTGTTATATAATCATCTGCCCCTAAAGAAAATCCATTTATTTTATCGATCTCTTCTTCCTTTGCCGTAAGCATAATCACTGGAAAATTAAATCTTTCTCGTATTTTTTGTAAAATAGTAAAGCCGTCGATATCTGGCATCATAATATCTAAAACAGCTAAATCCACATTTTCGCGCTCAATACATGCCAAAGCCTCTTGGGCATTATAATACTTAAACACATGGTAATTTTCATTTTTTAAATAAAGCTCAATTAAATCTGCAATTTCTTTTTCATCATCTACAACTAAAATATTCAATAAATGCCTCTCTCCTTCTACCACCCTGATGCTAATGGATTTTTCACAGGCATTATAGCATTTACTAGTAGTTATATCTATTAATAAGAAAATGTCTTGTGGACAAATAAAAAAGTAGATTTAGAAAAATATGTTTTCCCTAAATCTACTTTTAAATTTAATTGATTGCTAGAGGAGAGGATTTTCTGTTCAGGTCCTGTGTCACAACTCTCCCAGGATAATATTGCATTTGTTCATTAAGTTTATGTTCTTTTGCAGTTAGATTGTTTGGTCTCACTTTTAATACAAGCGTTTTGCTACCTAAAGATGATTGATACTTTTCTATATGTGATTTTGACAATGGGGCTTGGTAATAGTCTGGCACATATTTATTAAGCATTGCCTGCATAGCAACTGTTGCCTCATTGATATCTGTGACAATTTCGACCTCACCATTGGCGATGACACTCATATAAGCTGTATCCGTCTTAGCTGGAATGGGATCTACCATTGTTCCATAGCTTTCACATATGGTAATACAAGCATTCGGATTGGTCGTCAGTATGGCTACTTTTCTTCCTTCATTGGCACCATGGAAATAGAAACTACCATCTTTGAAGATATAATTTAACGGAATAACATATGGGATATGTTGATCCACTAAACCTAGAAAAGCGGTTTGTGCGTGCTCTAAAAATTGTTTTATGTGATGTTCATCTATACAAGCTCTGTTCTTCATTCGAATGTCTTTGTCCATCCTTATGTCCCCCTTATATCTTATAAAAGGAGTCTACAGTAGGTGTTATCACTAAAAAAGAGACAGTTTAATGAAAAGGAATGGGTACAACTAAAAACCATAGAAATTTCTTCTATTTAATTGTGCTCTTTTAGAAGTCTTTAGTTAAAAATTTCTCAAGCCTTTCTTTTTGTCTTTTTTTCATCCTCACCTGCATCGCGATAAAATAATTTAAGCTGTGCAACAATCATAATGCTAATGACTACCAGCAGAAACCAAGAGCTGATTTTACCAAAATGAACGATCTTCCACGATACTTCTTGGTTAGGATAGGACCATGCCCCAAAGAAAGTGGCGATATTTTCTGCAATCCAAATGAAAAAACCAATCAAAAAGAATGACCCAACGATAGGCATTTTATAGATAGAGTCTCGTACTGTAAATTTGACAGCTGTTCGATAAAACACTATAAAAAGTAAAGCCATTAATACCCACCTAAAATCATATATAAAATGATGGGTAAAAAAATTTAAGTAGATCATGGCACCAAGAGGAATGGCTACATAACTTTTGGGCCATCTGACGATTTTCAAATCAAAGCGACGCCATGCCTGGCAAATGTAACTGGCTACACTGGCATACATGAAACCACTGTATAATGGCACACCTGCTATTTTTGTCCATGCTTCTTCAGGATAGGACCACGAATTAAAATTCACTTTATAGAGCTCTAGCACAAGGCCAATAATATGAAACAGACAGATTACTTTTATTTCATCCTTTGTTTCTAAGCCAAATTTATACATTAAATATTGGGTCACAAGACAGATGATCAGAATGAAGTCGTATCTTGCTACGCCAGGAATTTGAATAGCTTTAGAAAGTGCAAGTGTCATAAATATGACAACAGGAAAAATACAAGATAATGCTTGATGATAAGTAAAGACTCCTAGATCTTTAAAAAGCTTCTTTAACATGCACCCACCTCAATGAACTTGGTCAGAATTTAATTTCTTCTTGTATGAAGAATAAACGATTAATTATTCTATTTCAATATTTTTTTATCGAAAAACGATATTTTTTTCTTTTTATTTTGCAACTATTCTTTGCAAATTACGTCTTTCTTGTTCCTGATTAGCAAGGAAATGGGTTTAACAAATAAAAAAGAGTAGCCGCAACATGCAGCCACTCTTGTCATTAAAGATACATTTTTTGATCTAATTTTAGTTGTACTTCTTGTTGGTTTATTTGTAAGTTCACAACTTTCTTCACTTTTAAATAATAGACGATATAACAGCCAACAAAGAATGCTCCTCCACAATAAAGAGCTAATCGTTGAGCAGGATCAAAAGCCAAACTTGCCATAACTATACAGTTTGCCAACAAACCTAAAATAGGAATTACTGGGTATAATGGTGCTTTGAATTTTAAATCTTCTACTTTTCCTCCCTGACGGATATAGGATCTTCTAAAAGCAATTTGCGAAGCAGTAATAGCAATCCAACCAATTTGTGCACCTAACCCTGCTAGGGAGAGTAGCCAAACAAATACTGTTTTTGCGGCGAATACACTTGAAAGTAGTGATAAACCAGCCACAGCAAGTGTAATCAATAAGGCATTCATTGGAATCCCTCTTTTATTAACCTTCCCTAATAAAGGGCTTGCCATCTTTTCAACAGAAAGAGAGAAAAGCATACGCGTTGCTGCATAGAGACCAGAGTTCGCAACAGATAATAAGGCTGTCAAAATAACAAAGTTCATAATATCTGCTGCATAAGGAATACCTATACTATCCAGTACAACAACAAATGGACTTTCAACAACACCAGCTTTATCCATAGGAATCATTCCAGCAAGCACAACGACTGATAAAACAAAGAAGAATAGCGTGCGCCAAACTGTTTGTTTAATCGATTTAGGGATTGTCTTTTCAGGATTTTCACTTTCCCCAGCCGCAATACCAATTAACTCCGTCCCTTGGAATGAGAAATTCACTGTTATCATTGTAATTAACAGTGCTGTTACACCATTTGGAAAAAGTCCACCCTCATAAAAATGAGAAAGGAATGGGGCATTTGATCCATCTTTCATATCGATTAGACCAAACATTGCCGCTCCGCCAACCCCAAGGAACATTAGGATGGCCAATATTTTAATACTTGAGAAGACAAATTCTGCTTCACCAAATGCTTTTGCTGATAATCCATTTAATACAAAGAGCAGGGCAGCAAATAGTAGACACCACATCCATACTGGTGATTCAGGAAACCACCTTTGCATAAGTTGTCCAGCACCTAAAAATTCAAGGGCCACAGTTACTGCCCATCCTAACCAATACAACCATCCAACAGCAAAACCAGTTGCAGGGCCAATAAACTTCGTCGTATATGTTTGGAATGAACCGGATACTGGCATCGCAACAGACAATTCACCCAAACATAGCATAGTTAAATACATAACTGCTCCACCTACTAAGTAGGCTAAAATGGCACCTAATGGTCCAGCTTGGTTAATTGTGTAACCTGATCCAAGAAAGAAACCAGTTCCAATACATCCTCCAAGTGAGATCATAAATAAATGTCTTGCTTTCATACTTCTTTTTAATTCATATTGTTCTGATGCCATAAGAAGCTCCTTACACTAATTATCTTGTAAGCACTTTCTTTTTTTCGTGCAAGAAAGATAACTAATAGAAATTTTAATAATTAATAGGATAATAATTTAGTATATTTTACGAACTGTCAATTTTCTGACAAAATAAATACCATTGAATAGCTAGAGCATTCGCCGTTTCTATTGTAAACTTAATTTAGGGAGAGCTACTTTCTTACATTTGGTTGTGGTGACTATTAATCTAAGAAAAGTTCTTCCTCTTTAAGATTTTGTTTAGAGTAGTGTATCTCCGAATAAAGAGCTGATTAAAGCTACAGCAGCGACTGCCGTTTTATTATATTGATCTAATACAGGATTTGTCTCAACAAACTCTGCAGAAGTAATAATATTTGCCTCTGATAGCATTTCCATAGCTAAATGGCTTTCACGGTAACTAATTCCACCCGCAACTGGCGTCCCTACTCCTGGTGCATCGTTTGGATCAAGCCCATCTAAATCTAATGAAAGGTGGACACCGTCTGTACGTTCCTTTAAATATTCAATCGTCTCCGAAATTACTGTTGTCATACCTAAACGATCAATTTCGTGCATCGTATATACTTTAATACCAATTTCCTTAATTAGCTTTTTCTCACCTGGATCTAAATCACGAGCACCAATAATGACAACATTTTCAGGTTTAACTTTTGGTGCATAACCCCCGATATTTGTCAGTGCAGGATGACCAAGTCCTAAACTTACAGCTAAAGACATCCCGTGAATATTTCCTGAAGGAGATGTTTCACCAGTGTTGAGATCTCCATGGGCATCGTACCAAATGACACCTAAATTCTCATAATGCTTTGAAACACCTGCTAATGTTCCAATAGCAATACTGTGATCTCCACCTAAAACTAAAGGAAAACGATTTAAAGAAATTTCGCGATCTACTTTTTGACCTAGCTTTTCATTACTATCTGCTACAGTTTTTAAATTTTTTAAGTTTGTCTTTTCTTCGGCTTCTTTCTCTTCATTTACTATTTCAATATTTAAATCCCCTTCGTCATAAATCGAATAACCAAGGCCTTCAAGTCGATCTGTTAATCCAGCATATCTAATAGCACTTGGTCCCATGTCTACCCCTCTTCTAGTTTGGCCAAAATCCATGGGTACCCCAATAATTGTCACTTCTTTGTTCATGATGTTTTCTCCTCTCCGATAATTACTTTCACAGTATAAAGAAAATGGGATTTTGACTCAACTCGACATTATTTTAAATTTTTATACAGTTTAAATTATTAAAAACATAGATATTTTCTTGTATAAATGAATGTATAAAAACGGTTTCAGTGAATAAGGATACTTTTTTTACCAAATTAATGCGTTTTTTTGTTAGAAATTTCAAAATAAAAAATTAAAACTGTTCTATTTTTATAGATTTTTAAGAAAATTAGCTCAGTAATTTAAGGGTTAAGTACTATATATTAGAAAAATATTGAAACCATATCCAATTTTGTATACAGAGTGGGAAAGCTCCGATTAACAAATTATCGTTTTGAGACAGAAAAAAAGCCTTACAATATAGTTAGTAAGGCTTTAAAAGTTACTTTCATTTTCTACTTTAATAATTTTAAAATACTATTAAAACATATATCTTTATAAAACGTATGTTGTTCTTCTATATCACATGTCAACCATTGAATTAATGATCCATCAATTATCGCCCTTATCACTTTAGCATATGTTAATGGATCGATGTCTTCCCTAAATACACCCTCACCTTTTCCTAGTTCAATGATTTCTTGGCCAATTCCCCAGCAATTTTCATAAAATTTCAAGTTAATTCTTTTATAGTCTTCATTACCGTTTGCCTGGGCCAAAAAATCTAAATATACTCTGTAAAATTTTTTATTATCTTGGGGCGACACAAAAACAGCGTTTACATAGGCTTGAAGCTTTTCTATCGCTGAATGGTACTTGCCTATTTCTTGTATTTCAAAGCGATAAATTTTGCTTGTAGTGGATTCTAGTAATTCTAATAAAATGTTTTGTTTGCTTGTAAAGTAGTAGTGTACTACCCCTTTAGAAACATTAGCATGGTTTGCTATGTCCTGTAGTGTGACTTTATCATAGCCTAAATTTGAAACAGCATGAAAGGCTGCATTCATAATCTGCTTTTTTCGTTCTTCCTCTTTCTTTTTCATACGAGCCTCCGATGACGTAATAAAAGCCATTATACAGGATTAATAGATAAAATCCAATTTTATATTGACCGGTCAGAATAATTTTGATACTGTTTAATGGAATTTAATTGTAGGAGGACGTTACAATGACAGTAGAAAATTTTCAGGCATTAGTAGTCAATAAAGACCACGATTTTACAGTGAAAGTGAACAATTTAACTTTTGAAGATTTACCCCAAGGTGAGGTATTAATTAAAGTTAGTTATTCCGGTATTAATTATAAAGATAGTCTTGCTTCCATCCCTGATGGTAAAATCGTTACTTCCTATCCATTTGTACCTGGTATTGATTTAGCAGGAGTTGTTGTTTCCTCTGAAGATCCTCGCTTTAACGAAGGCGATGAAGTCATTGCCACTAGCTATGAAATAGGTGTATCTCATTTTGGAGGCTTCAGTGAGTATGCCCGTATCCCAGCAAAATGGATAGTGCCCCTTCCAAAAGGCCTTTCCCTTAAAGAGGCAATGGTGATTGGTACTGCAGGATTTACAGCCGCATTGTCTATCCAAAAATTAGAGGACAATGCTATTCATCCTGAAAAAGGAAAAATCCTAGTAACGGGTGCAACAGGCGGTGTAGGAAGCTTCGCTGTTGCTATTCTTTCTACGTTAGGCTATCAGGTGGAAGCAAGTACAGGAAAAGAAGATGAACATGATTATTTGCGTAAACTTGGAGCTACCACTATCGTGAATCGTGAAGAAGTTTTTGATGGAAAGATTAGAGCATTAGGCAAACAAAAATGGGCTGCTGCTGTCGATTCTGTTGGAGGAGAGCCACTAGCTTCATTATTAAGCCAAATTCAATATGGAGGAGCTGTTGCAAGTAGCGGTTTAACAGCAGGTACACAGCTTCCGACAAGCGTATTCCCCTTCATTTTAAGAGGGGTAAATTTACTTGGAATTGATTCTGTTTATTGCCCAATGGACATTCGATTAAAGATCTGGGATCGTTTAGCAACTGATTTTAAACCTGCTAATATTGCTAACTTCATTCAGCGAGAGGTAACGTTGCAACAACTACCTGATGTTTTACCAGTTTTACTGAAAGGGCAAGCGAGAGGGAGATTCCTGGTTACAATGTAATTAGGTATATGAACTGCTCTCCATTCCATTTCCAAACATTATAGTTTTATGACACGGAAGTTACTGCGCATAAAGAGCGTGGTAACTTTTTTTATTGCTGACATCTGCCTGACATAATAGCTCCCTATAGTTAGTCATAGATGCCCATCTATTTCAAATACTAATGATTAAGATTGTCTAATTTAGCACTTATTCGCATAACAATAGAGTATGTATGTAGCAATATGGGAAGTCAACACTATAATCAATATTTGGAGATGATCGTATGAAGCGAGCACATATTAATGAATTAAATATCACAAGAGCATTAGCCATTCTAGCTGTACTTCTCATTCATTCAACCAGTACACCTGTTACAGTTTTATCAAGTGATTCGAAACTTTATCCACTTTATGTATTTTTTAATATTTTCCCGAAATTCGCTGTGCCAGTTTTTATTTTCTTAAGTGGCTTTGTTTTATTTTACAATTATATACAAAAAGATTTAACAAAAGAGCTTATCGTTCGTTTTTATCAGAAGAGAGTAACACAAATACTCATTCCTTACCTCTTTTTTTCTATTTTCTACTATGCAGCTTCGCAATTTTTTGTGTCACGTGATTTAGTAGTAACATGGAATGCTCTATTTAGTGTGGAATTTCTTAAGAAGCTTTTGATTGGGAAAGCGTACACACATTTATACTATATTTTTATTATTGTGCAGTTCTATCTCATGTTCCCACTCTTCCTGTATATGTTAAAGAAAAAACCAGCCCTATCTCCTCATTTAATTTGGATTGGCTTTGCCCTTCAATGGGTCTTTATTCTATTAAATGCTGAGTTTTGGCAGTATCCCTATAGAGGCAGTATCTCTTTCTCGTATATTCTTTATTTCTTAGCCGGTGCATTTTTAGGTATCTATTTTGAACAATATAAAAAATGGCTCCATTTAAAGAAAGAAAATTTCCCGATACCAACCCTTTTTATATGGGCAATCTGGCTTATTTCTACTATATATAATGTTTATTTATATTACTTTGTCTTTTCGTCTCAAACCTATTTAACGAACAGCATCATCTTTGAACTAGTTTTTCAGCTACAATCTTTGACTGCTTGTATTGTCTTATTACAACTATCCTTCTGGATCTATGATAAATGGAACCAAGGCTTTGTAAATGTCTTAATCAATCTAGGAACAGTTTCATTTGGTGTCTATCTCTTGCATCCACTTTTCCTTTTCCTTTATAGACAAATCAATTTAAGTGGCAATAGTATTATCTTTCATTTATGGAGTGTTGGGGGCTTTATCTTTGCCCTATTTATCCCATGGATTCTTGTGCTATTGATAGGCAGATTTTTTAACTATCATTGGATTGCGTTTGGACCAATTCCGAAGAAGTTTCCTTACAAATAATTTATTAAATATACGGTCATTCACATGAATAATTGAAAGCTATCGTTTGAATTAACCCCCTATATTATAGAAGAAACTAATAATAATACCCCTGTAGAATTATTCTCTACAGGGGTTTCAAAATTTGAACGGTTTAATTATTTAGCAATAGATCCGTCTTTCACTTTGTTGTTATTAGCGTCAACTAAGTTTGTTGATTTGAATTCAACTACAATGCTGTCTGTTAATGTATAGTCAGCTTTAGTTGTTACAGTAAGTTTACCACCTTCTACTTTAGCAGAAGCAAGTTCTACAGTTGAACCAGCAATTTTAACTGTTACTCCTGTTGGTGCAGCTTGGTCAGCAATATTTTCAGAGAAGTCTACTGTAAATGTTTTGCTATCTACTGCAGTTACTTTAGTAGCAACAGGTACAACATTTTCTTTAAGTGCTACTAGAGTTGTCACTTTTCCACCTTTAAGAGTGTTACCTTTTGTATCTACTACATTGATAGCTTCAAGTACATAATTACCATTAGCAGTGATAGAACCTTCAGGTAAAGTGAATCTTACTTTTTTAGTACCATCTACAAACTGAAGTTGAGTACCAGCAGGAAGTTCTTTTCCTCCAAGTGTGTAGTTAGCAGCATTTGTTGCTGTTGCAGTTACATCTGCAGCATATTCAACAGTGAATACATTGTTATCTGTTACAACAACTGGTGTAGCTCCAAATACTAATGAATCTGTAGGTGTTTCAGGTGTAGCTTCAAACACGCCTGTTGTTACATTGAAAGTAACTGTATCTGCAGTCACGTTGCCAGCTAAATCTGTCACTGCTTTTGCAGATAATTCAAATGTATAAGATGAATTGCTATCTAAATCAATGTCAACTTTTACAGTGTTTTTCTCTGCACCCTCAATTTTACCGTTACCATCTACATCGAAACCAGCGTCTGCTTTTACTGCTGTTTCTTTTCCAGTAGTGTAAGCAATACCGTTTTGCGTTTTAACTGTTAAAGTGCCATCTACTTTTACTGGCTCACTAAATGTAAGGTATAGTGCATCAACATCTGTAGTAGCATTTACATCATCAGCTACTAACATTTTAGTAGAAGCAGATACAAGTGAAGCAGGTGTTAAATCTTTTGATAGAATAGCATTAAACTCAAATGCATCTCCAGCATTACCAGCTAAATCTTTTTGTCCCTCTACTTTAATGTTTGTATTAATGAATGTAGCTGTACCTAATGCTGATTTTGCATCAATCGTGAATACAGTTTTATCCTCTGTATCTTTAATATCAGCATCTGTTAAATAGAAAACAGTTGATCCAACAGTTACTTTTGCATACCCTTTAATAGTTGTCTCTTTATCAACAACAAAATCATGTTTCTTTAATTCTTCTGAGAAATCAAACGTAATTTCTGTACCGTTTACTGCTGTAGAAACAGTTGGTTTTGAATTATCAGCGTCTGCTTTTAGAACTGTGAAATTCACAGCAATTGGATTTGCAATATTATTAGCGAAGTCAGTTGCACCTACGATATCTACTTTATAAGCTTGCTCGGCAGTTAAACCTTTGATAGTTAAAGTTTTACCAGATAAAGTATAACGATCTTTAGAAAGTTCAGCACCATTTAAGCTTACTGTTCCTTCACTTTGTACAGGCTCATCGAAAGTGATTACTGCTGTAGTGCCTTTTGCTTCTACAGAGTTAACGTTAACAGGTGTTGTGTCTGCAAATGTGATTAATTTGTTAAACTCTTCAGTTAAAACTTTAGTATCTGCTTTTGTTTGGATTGGTTTAACAGTTACTTTACCATTTGTTAATTTTAATTCTTTATTAGTTGTTAAAATAACAGACATGCCATCTTCAGATACTTCTGCTTTTGTGATCGCTACACCTTCAATCGCATATTTACCTGTCACAGCAGCATCTTTTGCATCAACAGCTGTGGTGAATTTTACTTCAAGCTCTTTTGCATTAAGTCCTTGTACAGAAGCTACAGCTGGAGTTACCTCTTTTACTGTTGCATCAATTGTACGTTTTACCATTGTAGCGAATTCTTCACGGCTAATTTTATCTTGTGGAGCTAATAATGAACCTTTACCGTTGATTACGCCGTTTTCTACAGCTGTTTCTAAGTAAGATACAGCCCATTTAGAAGCTTTAGAAGCATCCGCGAATTGGCTTAAATCCGCTTTACCTGTTAATTGGTATCCTTCTACGATTACTTTCGCAGCTTGTTCTCTTGTTAATTGAGCTTTCGGTTCAAATTTACCATTGCCCATACCGTCAAATAATTCAGGTGAAGTTGCAAGTACTGCATTATAGAACCAGTCATTTTCATCTACATCAGAAAAATCTTCAGTTCCTGTTGCTTTTAAGTCTAATGCTTTTGATAAGATTTCAGCAGCTTCTGCACGAGTTAGAGTACCAGCTGGGTTGAAGTTCCCCTTTTCATCGCCTTGGATGAAGCCTTTGTCAGTTAAAAATTGAACTGCTTCTTTAGCCCAAGATGAAATGCTATCTGCATCGTTAAATTCAGCAGCTGATGCTACTGGCACGATTGCTGATGCTACTAATGCTGCAGTAGCAGTAGTTACGAAAAATTTACGACCTTTGTTTTGTTTTGTCATAGTATATTCCTCCAGAATTTTAATAAATTATATTATTCTGTGAAAACAATATTATCGCTCTATTTAGTTTTTAAAATATGTATAATTTGTTCTCGCAAATAATAATTACAACCAATTATATGTAAAGCAATCTTCCTAAGTTTCCAAGATTAAATATCCCAATCCAACTGTAATTTGCTTTACAAGACAATATTATAACTACATTACCAATAAATAAATGCTAAAAATAAGGTAATATTAATACTGTATTGGTTATGTAGGTAATTTCTTCATTAAAAAATTCCAAAATATAGGAGTGTTTGATTACTTGATGACAAAAGTTAGATAATATTTACATGTTTAAGAGATTTCATGTAGAAAAAGTATTTACGTTCCATACTTTCTTAATATAACAACAAACTGTCTACTATATGTTTGATAGGGTCCTAATTGTATTAATTAAAGGTTCTATTTTTTTCAACGATCTTTTAAACAAAAAAAGGCTTAAGCCCTGTAATGGACTCATGCCTTCCTCTTAGTTTTTTATTTTGGTAGAATAAACGTTGCTTTTTTCCCTTTAGAAATATCCTCTGCTCCTTGGTTACGAATTGGACCTAATTCAATTTCAAAGGCTTTATCTTTCCAAATCTTTTCATACTGCTCTTGATCTAGCACATAGATTTGTAATAGTTCACCCGTTTCACCAGCTTTAATGACATCTTTATAGCCATAATTTAATAGCATTCCTTCATCCAATAAATATTGAGTGCCATCATTCACTGTTAATTTTGAGGACAAAGACGATAAACCAATTTCACTTGTCGTTTTATTGTCTAATTTAAATTTAACTGTTAATAATGTTACGCCATTTGTGAAATTAGAAAAACGTGGTGCTTCCACTTCATTTGGGGTAAATGCAGTAAATTGATACCCTTCTAACACTGCATTGACATCACCAATTGGTTTGCTGTCGTTGATATTACTTTTTTCCTTCAGCATTTTCTTTTCACCCATGTTGTCCATCGTTGCTTTATCTTGATAGAACGCAGCGTTACTAGAAACCTTCTCAGAACCTTGTGCATTAATTGCTAAATTAAATCGGCCTTCTGAACCAATAGACGTATCATATTTATCTTTCTCTGTAATTGGTAGTGGAACCATTACTGTAACTGTACCTAACTCATTGATTTTCGCTAAATGACTTTCTCCGAATGGATATGCAATGTAGCCAGTTACCTCTTCACCAGCTTTCAGCTCATAACCTGTTTGATAGTTTAATTTTGTAGGCAATTGCTGATCCTCTGGAATTAAATCCTTATAATTAGTATAGTATTTAGGTGCTCCTGTATAAGTAATATCTAAGCTTGGCATATAGTAGACATCTTTATCCATGTCATTTTTCACTGTATATTTTGCTAAAATAACCCCACCATTTGTTTCATCGTTAAATGGAATAGCAAAATCAGTGTGGAAGTCCTTTAATTCAACTAACGAGTAGCTATCAAGAGAAATTGAAACATCCTCCATTTTATGGACTTGTGGCTCTTTATTTTCATAAAGAACTTTTGCTGTCCCTTGTGTTTCCTCTTCCATATAAGAGATTAAAGAAGTAATATCTGCTGATTCCTTAGTTGGTTCTTCTTCTTTCTTATCTTCCTCATTTTTATCTGAATGTTCTTTTTCCTGTCCTTGTTCCTCTTGCGTATTTTTCGCATCATTGTCTTTCTTCGCTTCTTCCTCACTTTTTCCACATCCACTAAGAATAACAGCGATAGCGAAAGTAAGTGACAGTAATAATAATAAGTTCTTTTTCATTTCTTCCTCCATAATTTCAATAATCAGAAACTTCAAACTCAATTTTAAAATAGTTTCACAATAAACCATTTTGAGCTGATACCCATTTTAATCCACATTTTGTAATGAAACAACATTTTTTGGTAAAAATTATACTATCGCAACAAAGGCATACCAATAATTAACACTTTAGTAATCCGATATCATTTAATGTAATACAAATTATTACATTTTCTTTTTCGTGTAGCATTTTCATAGGTAGGTAAATAGTTCTTATCCTATTTATAACAACGGTTTTGTACTTGGATATGTAAAAAAGTTATAATATACCCAGGTCATAAGTCTCAAAAATAGAAAACACGAGATTCTTATTCCTTACACAGAAAACCGACCAATCAATTACTACATATGAAAAAGCCAGGTAACTCACTTCATTCTATGAGCTCCCTGGCTTTATCCTATAAATAGATGACCATTCTCTAAATAAAAACAAACAGGTTAACAATAGGTTCAATTTTATTCAAACATAGATAATTTTGTTAAGTATCTGTAATAACAATATACGACAAGATAGGGCAACAGATAGGAGAATAATGTATACACTATATTCCATCCATTTTCATAAATGATCCACCCGAAAAGAACAAAAATTTGTTCTAAACATGTTGTAATTACGGTCATTATTACAACAACCATATAAGTCCTTTTAAACTTTCTTATAAGAAAAACTAAGTAACAAGCTAATACAGGGTAAATCCCCAACTCTGAAGGCAATGAAGCAAGATTTTTTTGCTCTGGAAAAGGGGCTACCTCCCAAAAACCAAAATTGTAAGCCATGGTATTTATAAAATAAGCTAGGACACTAGAAAAAGGGGCGACTAATACGATTAATAAACTATCTTTTTTAAATAAATGCATGGAAGCAATAAGCCATGGAAGAACAAATGCAATTAGAAAATTGAAGAACATTTGACTAACGTCCTTTTAGTACTATTATTAACATAAATTTTTTTAACTACTCTTCAGAATACAGATTTATTATTTTAGCAGTCATTTTTTCTAGCAACCCTGCCCCACCAGTGTAGCTGGATTTATTAATTTCATCATATTCTTAAGATTCTTTAAAGAATATAGTTATTTATGTAATCGACACTTCGATGCAAATGGAAATATTTCTATTTTACAATGAGTTAGCAAATAAAAACAGATTGTAGGGGGACCTAAAGATGCAAATAACGAATCCAAACACAAAAATGATTAACCCAAAAATTTTATATTATGGATTTCCAGTAATTTTACTGACTACGTTGAATGAGGATGGAACAGTAAATATTAGTCCATTATCCTCGTCATGGGCATTAGGAGATTGTATTGTCTTAGGTATAGGGCTTGGTGGAAAAGCAATCGAAAATTTAGAACGACATCCCGAATGTGTTATTAATATTCCTGATCCCTCTCTATGGGAGAATGTAGAACAGTTAGCCCCATATACAGGAAAAAATATAGTGCCAGATTTTAAGAAACAGATTGGCTTTACTTATAGAAAAGATAAGTTTGCAATTAGTGGATTAACACCTATTGAGTCTACAACAGTCATTCCTACTCGTATTATGGAGTGCCCCATACAAATTGAGGCAAAGGTAAAACATATACGCATTCCTAATTATTCTCCGGATTTTGCAATCGTTGAAACTCAAACGATACATGTACATGCACATACGGACATTATTATAAAAGATCATCATATCGACCCCAATAAATGGAGTCCTCTTATTTATAATTTCCGACATTATTTTGGTCTGGGTAACGAGCTAGGTAACAACTTTCGATCAGAAATGTAAACCTCTTTTATAACAAAAGCTGATGAGTTTGTATTTTCAACTCATCAGCTTTTAATTTAAAATCTCAATAATGTTAGATCTAAGTTTATGCTTGTAGCAGCTTTAAAGCCATCAGCCGCGGCAATCATCAAGGAAGAGGGTCCTGCTTTTTCAGTTTCACCTGCAACATATACTCCACTCACTGTTGTTCTTCCTGCATTGTCTGTTATAATTCCTCCGTTTTCATCAACTTGACAGTTTAACTGTATAGCCAAATTATTTGGACGATAAAAACTTGGAACTACGAAACCACCACTTCTTACAATGTTTTCACCTGTTTCCAATTCAATACTGTATAAATTACCTTCGTCTCCATGTAAATTTTTTATAATAGCCGTATATACCATTATCTTTTTACGTTGAAATTCATTTTGTATGATATCGGAAAGTTGATGACCATTTGTAAATACAATTAAGTCCTGTGACCAATTATACAGCAACTTGGTCATATGATTAATGTGTGCTTCGCTTTCTGCTATTATAGCTAATGGCTTATCTTTTAGCTCCCAACCATCACAATATGGACAGCTGAATAAACTCTTACCATAATATTGTCTGATTTGTGGTATGGGAAACTCCTCTTGTATACCAGTAGCTAATAATATTTTTTCAGTCAGATATGAAATATTATTTGATGTATTCACTACAAATTGTTGATCATCTTTTTTTATCTCAATAACTGTCTGATCTGAAATTGAAATAGATGGATAAGACTGCAATTCTGTAATAGCAATTTCTTTAAATTCATGAGGTTTTATTCCATCTCTTGTTACATATCCATGGGACTCCTGTGTTACACGATTTCGATTTGTTCCATTATCAAATAAAAGTATTTTCCTTCGTGCTCTACCCAAAGTTAAAGCGGCACTTAAACCAGCTGGCCCACCGCCTATAATAATACAATCGTATTGATACATCTGCTTTCCTCCATTTTCATAAAATATATTAAAGACCTTTAATATCTACAATTAGGGTGAAAAACATCACCATTACATAGGTGATGCCTCCTTCATTTTTTTAGCTAGATCGACAATTAGTGTGTGATCCAATTCATCCAACAGCTTTTCCTCAGCTGATTCAATCGCCTTTTGAATTAAACAATCAGGATTATGATTCAAACAATAATCAAAAATAGGGGTCAAACCTTCAACGGCCTTTATAACATCGAGTAATGAAAGTTTTTCCCATCCCCTTTTTAATTTATAGCCTCCATTTGCACCTGAGACAGATTCAATCATTCCTGACTTTACTAACTTTGTTAGTATTTTAGATAGATAGGTCGTTGAAACTTCTTGTCGTTCAGCTAATTTTGCCACCCCAATATGCTCATTGGGTGGATTAATAGCTAAAAATAGCATTGTGTGGAGAGCATAATTAGTTGCTTTTGTTAGCTTCATCTTATCACCACCATATTAAGGACTTAATATATCCATAATATCTATTTAATTTTTACCCGTCAATTTTTTTGTATCGATGCTAGTTTTATTTTAGTGTACAAAAAAGACTCGAAAAACAATTAGGAATTTTCCCCAAACCTTTATTAGAATCGATGTTTTCTATAATATTTCTTTTAGCAATGAGTCTATTAAATCATAAGTGAAAATAAAAAACTGCATCTCCAATTGTTAGTTAATAGCTAACAAGTAGGATGCAGTTCATGATAAATGTGTATTTAATTATAAAGATTAAACAGCTGTGTAACCACCATCAATTGGTAAAGTTACGCCTGAAATAAATGATGAATCATCACTAGCTAGGAATAATACTGTTTTGGCTACTTCTACAGGTTTACCTAAACGTCCCATTGGATGAAGACCTACCAAGCTATCAATGACATTTTGTGATAATGTGTTCATAAGCGGTGTTTCAATATAACCTGGAGCTATAGCATTTGCACGTATTCCTTCTTTACTATATCTAGCAGCTACTTGTTGAGTTAGCATTTTAATGCCACCTTTTGAAGCTGAATATGGGGCAAGACCATCACGTGCAACTAGACTATGAATAGAACCAGTATTAATTATAACTCCACCAGTACCTTGTTTTTGGAATTGTTCAATTGCATATTTATCTGAAAGAAAGACACTTGTTAAATTAATATCAATTACTTTTTGCCAAGATGCTAAATCTAGATCGTGTACATCAGCCTCAATGTTAATGCCAGCATTTGCAAACATAACATCTAATTTCCCAAACTTTTCAACCGTTGTAGAAACTAAATTTTTAATTTCGTCTTCTTTTGATACATCAGTCTTTACAAAGATTGTATCGTAGCCTTTTGAATTCAATTCATCAGAGTATGCTTGTCCCTTATCTGCAACATCAGCGATAGCTACTTTCGCTCCTTCTTTTGCAAATTCAAGTGCTGTAGCTTCTCCAAGACCACTTGCCCCTCCTGTTACAATGACAACTTTATCTTGAAATCTCATAGTAAGTTCCTCCTACGTAATGTTCTAAAATATATCCCAGATTTGATTCAGGTTACGTTTCAATCGCACCTGATGAACCTGACACGCTAACGCAAGTGCTGTTACACGGCCAATATCAAAATGAACTTACAATCTATAAAATTTGATATTGCCTCCTATTGCTTTTTATTTCTGCTTGCATAAGTAGTATATCTTCTAGGAAAAAACGTATTCAATACTTTAGAAGGAATGAGCTTATTCCTTTACAGTTATATAAGAAGGAGTTTAGCGCAATGAACCTATATAACATATCCCCCAAGTTCACCTTGTTTTTTTATTGGTCATCCAATTTGGATTACATCGTATCTTTTATAATCCACTTTTTTTCTACTGGAACATTCCTATTTTCTTCTTGATCATTAGCTTTTATGGCACTTCCCACGTTCTGACCATTACCTTCACCTTTATTTATTTGGTAATTGTTTTTTGATAGTTTCCATATAATTGCCCGCAAGCCGCATCTATATCTATGCCAAATTGACTTCTTATCGTAACGTTAATTCCTGCTGACTTTAATTCTTTATAGAAGTTTTCAACACGATTTTCACCTACTTCTTCAAATCTCATAGGTGAACTAAAAGTTGGGTTATATCTGATGATGTTTACATGGTACAAGTTCCCTTTCTTATATCTACTTTTTAAAAGATTTACTATTTCTTTTGCATGTTCAATAGAATCATTCACTCCAGCTAACAAAACATACGCAACATAAACCTTTCTTGAGGTCACCCGTATATGCTCATCTAAAGTGTCCATTACATCCAATAAAGGGAATTGATCATTAATTGGCATTAACTTGCTTCGCTGGTCATTGAATGGAGAATGTAATGAAAAAGTCAAATTAACCTGCGGATAATTTTGAGTCAACTTTTTAATGCTTGGAATAATGCCTATAGTCGAAATTGATAATCTGCGAGGACTTAAAGCAAATAACCTCGGATTTGTAAGAACATTTAAAGCATCAAAAATTTGTACATTAGCTAATGCTTCCCCCATTCCCATAAAAGAAATACTATCAATTGAATGTCCTTTCAAGTGAAAATACAAAATTTGGTCTGTAATTTCATCTGATGTGAGGTTGCGTTTTAATCCTATATCTCCAGTAGCACAAAATTTACAACCAAAATTACAGCCACACTGAGAGGATATGCAAAATGACTCCCAACCAGCTTTGTATTTCATATTTACTGTCTCTATTTTTTCATCCCCTACAATTTCAAATAGAACTTTTGTCACTTGTTCAGAATGTTGTACTTTTAACGCTTCAATATTTAAAATCGATTCTCCAAACTCCTTTATTAACATTTCTCTTAGGGATTTAGGAAGAACCGTTATGTCAGTGAAATTATTTATCCGACCTTGGAATATAGCATTTGTAATTTGGTTCATTCTAAAATTAGGGAAATTATTCTGATTTAAGAACTCTTGAATTCTTGCATACTTGTTTTTTTGTTGCATATTTTCTCACCCTTCAATTTAACTCTTTTTTGCTTGAGTAAAATTTGAGGGAGTTATCATCTAACCTTTTTTATAAAATTAAGCACAAAAAAACACCGACACAATTATCGGTGTTACTACGCTTAAAAAATCTTACACAAATAATCAAGGACATTATTTATGTCATTGAATTAAAGTTTATTTGCTGTAGAGAAAAAGCTCCGATAACTGATTTTGTTTGGTTATTTGGCTTAAAAAAGGACAGACCACTCCCTTTATACGCCAAACGATTTCCAAGTTTTGCATTTTTACCGAACAAAATTCTAAAAACTGTTATCATTGCTTTCACCTCTTTTCTGTAAATAATAGTAATAGATACCATAGCATGAAGTTTCCCTTATGTAAAGATAAATGTTTGTTTTACAGAGGTATCACTCATTATTATAATCACACTAAGGTTTTGCACTATATATGTGCCCCCGGCTATTTTAAGGTTTGAAAATAAGATTCCAGTAAACCTATTTTTACTGCTTGATAGTACGAATTCCCTCAAAAGCGTTTACTATTAATTGTTGTACATAGGATTCATCTAATGGTTCGCCGGTCACAAGTAATCGATAGAAAATTGGACCATAAATTAAATCAATACATATATCAATGTCGATATTTTTTTTCAATTCACCACGTTCTACCCCTTTTTCTAAAAGACTGCCTGCTTCAAGTCGGCGAGGGCGAAAATATCGATCACGATAGGCATCTGCCAATCCGGAATCAAATTGTCCTTCTCCTAATAATTGCTTAATTATTGTCCCCTCTCGACTCGTCAAAAACTTCGTTAAATTTGTGGCGTGAATAAGTATATCATCGTATGCCGAACCAGTGTCAGGCACAGGCAATCTTTCTGAGGCAGCATAAAGAAAACCATCCATTATTACAGCAGCCTTGTTTGGCCACCATTTATAAATAGTTGCTTTGCTAACTTGGGCACATTCTGCAATTTTATCAACAGTTACAGCCTGAAACCCGTTTTCTAATAATAAATCATACGATGCTGATAGGATTGAGTTTTGTGCTTCTAAATTACGTGGTCTCCCTCTTTTACCATCCATTATAAGTATCACCTTTCTTCCGGAATTTAAAAACTATAAGTTCAGTATATCAATTATATAGAAAAACAGAAAGTTGGATTTGCCTATTTACAAAACTGTACGTTCAGTATATTATGTTGTTAATCATTTTATATACTATACGTTTAGTATTTATAATTGAACAAAACTTAAGGGAGGAAACAACATGGCGTTGTAATTATTAGTGTTTAAACAATAAATTTTCACATAAGGAGTTGTTCAGTATGCCTAATATAACTAAACAAACATTTGAAAAAAACATCCCTTCTTGGTTAACTTTCCTGTTGGCAACAGCATGCGGTATCATTGTTGCTAATCTGTATTATGCACAGCCCTTAGTCGGAGTAATTAGCTCATCAATCGGGTTGTCAGCAAACAGTTCTGGCTTTATCGTTACGTTAACACAAATCGGTTACGTAGTCGGTTTGTTATTTATCGTGCCTTTAGGAGATATTTTAGAAAATCGGAAGTTAGTTGTCTCATCTTTACTTATCACGGCAGTTGCTCTCATCATTACAGCACTGTCTAAACAAACTTGGTTGTTCCTAGCCGCTTCATTTGTCATTGGTTTAGGCTCGGTAGCTACCCAAGTACTCGTCCCCTTTGCTTCTTATCTTGCATCCGATTCTTCACGCGGGCGAGTTGTTGGCAATGTGATGAGCGGTTTGTTACTTGGAATTATGCTATCACGTCCTTTATCGAGCTTAGTCGCTGATTTTTTTGGCTGGCATGCCATATTTATTTTATCTGCTATAGCTATTATTATTTTAGCTATCGTACTTGCGAAGGTGTTACCTACAAGAAAGCCTTCAACTGACACTCACTATTTAGCTCTGCTCTATTCTATGTGGCATTTGCTAAGAACAACCCCAATATTACGCCGTCGGGCTGCATATCATGCATGTGTATTTGCATCTTTTAGTTTATTTTGGACTACAGTTCCTCAACTGTTAACTAGCTCTATGTTTCATTTTTCTCAGAAAGAAGTTGCATTATTCGCGCTAGTTGGAGTTGCAGGTGCAGTAGCTGCACCCATAGCCGGACGAATTGCAGATCGTGGCTTTACTAGACTTGCAACAGGAATAGCACTCCTTACAGTTGTTATTTCTCTTTTATTGCCACTTATCATCCAAACAAGTTCACCCATCGGAATAGCTGTTCTCGTAGTTTCATCGTTATTGTTGGATGCTGGAGTATCCGCAAATCTTGTGCTCGGACAACGCGAGATTTTCTCGTTGAGTTCCGAAATTCGTAGTCGGCTGAATGGGTTATTCATGGCTATTTTCTTTTTTGGCGGTGCAATTGGATCTGCAATAGGGGGGTGGGCATATGCCGAGGGAGGATGGAGTACAGCATTATGGGTTGGAATAACATTTCCAATTATATCCTTACTTTATTTTACTACAGAGAAGAAGTAATTCTATAATTTTTTCTTTAGAGAAACGGAGTTGGAGATTTCTTCTTAATCCAAATCCGTTTCTTCAATTATTAATCTAACTATGTGCTTTATTACAAATTTATATTAATGTTGCCATGGGCCGTTTGGCACTCAGACTCATTCCTACTTCACTATTCACTATCTAATGTAAAAAGTATCGCTATAGCGGCAATTAACACTTTAATGCTAGCTTCTGTCGTATAAGCGTTCTAGCAATCCCATTTCATAGCCTTTTGCTACCGCCCCGACCCTTGTCTTCACCTCAAGCTTTTGGTTAATTGCCGCCATATGATATTCCACCGTCCGCTGACTCATAGCTAGCTCCCTAGCAATTTCTTTATTTGTCTTCTGAAGCGCTATTTGCTTTAGTACAGCCTTTTCTGTTGGTGTTAATTGATCAGCTCTCGGTAATGTAGTGATATTTTCCGGTACGAGCCGCAGACCAAGCATACTCTGCCGAATGGCATTTATTATTTGTGGATAGGTCGCCTGCTTCGATAAATAAGCATGTATTCCTATCTCATAAGCTTTTTGCACATATTCATCGTAGACATAACCCGACAGCACGATCATTTTGATTGCCATATCGTAAGTCCGCTTTATTTCTACTGCCAAGTCAAATCCCGTCATACCTGGCATTGAAATGTCAATTACGGCGACGTCCGGCTTCAATGTACCGATACGTTTAATCACCTCAAGCGGGTCACTGAATGTCTCTACGACCTGCATATCCTGCTCACGCTCTAGTCGATTTTTCAATCCCTCCATGACAAGTGGATGATCATCGAGTAACAGAACTTTGATTGGTTGATCCATAATTTGCTTCACCTCCCAGTTTTGACAGTCTAATAAAGACAATAGTACCTCGTTCAGCTTCCGATTCAATCTCGATACCTCCTCCAAATTGAGCTACTTGACTACTGATTGTGACAAGCCCAAACCCTTTAGAGTCAGTACTGTCTTTAGCTTGTACTGGATCGAATCCGATGCCATCATCACTTACCTTTCCACAGAACGCGTCATCATTTTCCCATAGCTGAATTTCCAACTTTTGTGCCTTCGCGTGCTTAACCGTATTATTTGCAAGCTCCCTAACAATTCGAAATAGTGTCATTTTGTATAATGGAGGCAACGTAGCTGGCAATTTGTTGTCCAACTTAATTGCAGGGCCTCCGTTCTCTTTAACTGTGCGTGCGAGCCAGAGCAGTGCTGCATCTAACCCCGCCTGGTCAATGATGTGAGGATATAAATCATCGCATAGCTTTCGGATGTCACGTTGCGTATCGTACAAACATTTTAACCAAACGGCGGTTAACTGCCTGTCACTTCGCTCGGTATCGTGTAACTCTTCCAAATCGCGAGCAAGAAAAATTAGATTCTGCAACACATGATCATGCAAGTAATATGACAACCGAATCCGCTCTGCCTGCTGGGCTTCTAGCAATCTGTATTCTGAGGTTTCCTTTGGTAATTCACTTCTCGCTCCTCTTAGTTCATCGAGTAAAGCAGCACCCATCAGGAGACTAACGGTTTCTTGCCTTACTTTGTTGATTAAGCTTAGTTCTTCAGGCGTAAAGGAAGTATTATTTTTTTTTGAACCAAGTCCCAAATAGCCTATGACCTTTCCATCAGGCTGTACAAGATTCATCACTTGTGCAAAAACAGTTAGTGAAGGTTGGCTAAAATTGGTATGCGTCTCGGTAAATTGGCCTGTTCCATAGATAATAGCTTCACTTCCCCGATTCCAGACGAAGCAAAGCCCTTCAATATCTGTCACGCTATGGACGAGCTCGGCAAGCATTCGTAATAGATCACGGCTATTACGATGTTCAGCAAGCCTAATCGACATCTCTAACCTTTGTTGATCCAATAGATTTTCCCGTTTCTTCCTCTGTCGTTTGAAACTATCAAGTCCAAGTCGGTGTAGCAATGTGAGAATAATAAACGCACCACACAATATAAGTGTTAGTAGAGATGCACTAGAACGTATAAGCGCTGCTATCAGGATAGTTGCAATCCCCAAAAATAATCCATTAATAACTAAACTAGGGAGATAAAAACGGATATCTAGCAGCTTTTGTCTGGTCCACAACGTTAGGATGGAAGCTGGGAAAACAATAAGACCGGCCAATGTCATATCCGGCAACACTATGTATTCCCCCCATAGTAGATCAGGGAGTGCATATAAAAACAGGTAAGGTAACAGGCCAAATGTCAACGCAGCAACAAATGTAAGAAGCTGATTTTTTTCAGCGCGATCCATCGTACGCCAATATATGATAGTAATGACGAATAGGGCAAGTAATGTACCAATCAGTGCTGCATTAAGAGCACTCCTGGTCCATCCTGGGATGACCCCTAGCGAGAAAACTAGTAAAGCATATACAGCGAACATAGCTGCCAATACCCGATAGACAGCCATTACTAAACCAATCCACCTTGGGACCGTGCGAAATACGAAGGCAACGAAGAAAGCAAATAGCAGGTAAGGCAACCAACTAACAACGACAGGCAATATTAGTCCAGTAAGCACAGTCTCTGTTGAATAGACCGATAGCAGCGTCGCCGCCATAAATACATTTAATGCATAAAAACGACGCACCATATAGGACTCAGGCTTGTTCCTATAGGCAGCCAGTCCGATAACGAGCAGCGCCAATTCCACGCATGCTGCATACAAACTTTTATAAACTTCTGACATTGCTAATTCACTACGCAATTCGAAGCGACCCAAGCCCTCGCGCTCGAACTGAAGTACCCCCAATTTCTTCAGATAAGCACGATTACCTAATTTCATTATTTCTGGCTTTTGACCATCAACCGTCAAAAGTCTGTCACCGATATGGATGTCCCATTCTCTAACCTTACCGGCTGGATCGATGGATGCAACGACCCAGGTGTTTCCGTCTTCAAGGAACATTAAACCAGTATATGGATTCTTTAAAGTAATGGCATGAATATAACCTGCAACAAGTAAAAATAACAAGGCTGAACTGTATACAGCTAAATTATATTTACGGGCTATTTTTTGCAAATCCACTCACCTCTCTTTAAATATATTACTCTAATAAATCACTTAGTCGAGCATAAAAGTAAAGGTGAATGACATGCTAAGAGCTTATCGAACTCCCACTAAATACATGTTAATCATCCCCCATAAAAAATTGACAAATAAATGCAGCAGGATAGCGCCATAAATATTTTTGCGCAACTTCACTAAGATTTCTTCAGGAATCATTATGGCTAACGGTACGTACGCCCAGTTAATTGGCACTTGCCACATGTGATAGAGTTGAAAAATAATGGCAATCCATAGCCAATCAAACTTGAGAATTCCCACTTTACGTAGCAAATAACCCCTAAAATAAATTTCCTCACCGATAAAATTTCCAATTAGGCCAATTAGCAATAACGGTAACGGAAAAGCTGGATCATAGTATCCTTGATAAAAAACATGCCATTCCCCCATATGGAAAGCAGGGAACCCATTCAGCCATTCAAAAAATGGTGGATAGACATATTTTACATAAGGTAACGATAAAAGCGTGAATAGAATCGTCAAAATCGGAAAGACGAATACCAGCCCTTTCAGATCAAGTCTGGTGAAGCCTAAGTATACGAGTGATTCCTTGAATGAAAGTCTGTCCTTGTATCGTAGCATTAGGAAAGGAACGAGCATATGCCAGCCGGCACTCATTAGGACAAGCACATATAACTGCAAATAATGAGCTGATAAGTCGGTCCATGCCATTATCATTTCTCGAAGCGGATAGATGAAAACATATGCTATCAGACCGGGTAACAAACCAATAAACAAGTAAAAAGCAATTTCTTTTTTTGTTTTGGCTTCATATTTACGGACGAAACGGATATAGTTCGGATCAGACAAGTTGAAAAAATCTACAAGTTTACGGTAAACCTCAGACATGACAAAACCCCTCCTGTTATTCTCAAAATGAACTTTAATTTCTTAAAGTACTCATTGAGCATAGCGGACTTTGGTGTCTACAGAATCCGTATTTTCCGTCAAAATTAAGTTTACTTACGCATTCTTTTTGCGTGTTCACGCAAAAAAATAATATTGCGTTTTTTGTTACTTCACGTCAATATTCATTTAATTAATAAAAGATTCAGCCAATATACGGTAAATAAACAATTGACTTATAAATATCACAAGAAAATGTTGAAGTAAAAGTTATCCCTATAAATTGAAAACCCAAACAATTTACAGAACATTAAATTAATGTTTTGTAAATAGTTCGGGCTTTTTGGCTAAAATCTAATTAGGATGGTTCATTCCCTGCAAAATTAACTTCGAAAAATGAAAGAAACTAAAAATAATATTTTTTTTTACCTAAATGCTTCAGCTTCATGAAGAAAAGCTAAATTTAGCCAGCATTTCACCCCATGGAGCAATTCCTACTTCTTCAAATCCTACACTCGCATATAATCTTCTTCCCTGTTCGTTTTCCGGTTGATACCCAAGCCATACTACGTCAGTACAATCATTTCTGCCTTCTATATCTTGAATAATTAATTTCATTGCGGTCTTACCATATCCATGTCCTTGGAAACGTTCATCAATCATAAATCTATAAATCCAGTAGTTCCCATCGTCTGAATCTATTCCATACATTGCAAAACCTATTAACTTTTCATTGCAGTAGATTGATTTAATTTTTAAATGAGGAAATATTTTACTTTCCGCAATTGAATACAAATTTGATGCTACATAACTTTGCTGTTCCTGCTTTACTTTCAGTTCTATGCAATCTTCCCAATTACTTTGATCAATAGATTTTAAATAAATCAAATTTGGATTCCTCCTATAATAGTCTAGTTTATTTTATCCGAATCATTAAATTTATATTGTTTTATTTGCATAACACATCACTCCTTATAGGATATTATAGTTTACAAACTTTAATAGAAAAACTCTCATGTATAAATTGAGTTCTTTTATAAGAATATCCAATTTTACTAGCATTATATCCTGCGTTTAATCGTTTACTTCTGTAATTTACCTTCCATTTCAACTAATCGAATTTAAAATCATCACCTTCTTTTTATTTCTTCATATTCTATAGAAAGAAGTTGAATAATGTAGGGCAAACGTTATGGGAAGAAGCATATTCATGTTAGCGTTTGTAGTCTCTGGTGATTTCAGTTCATCAATAGTGTGGTTTTTAACAGCTTTATTTGTGGCAAAACAAAGCTGTTATCAATCATTTTTATGATTTCTATTATTGTAGTCGCAAGTCTAATATAGCGGTGCATTGACATAATCAGCTGTGTCTTTGAATAATCTGAAACAAAGTTAATCTTAGTACACAATAGAATTTTCCAAAAAATCACCATGAAGCCTTTATAGTTTTGTTGTCATTGAAGAACTAGGCACAGTTGCACCATTTATAATCCATATTAACCGTCTATATTTTTACAAAATAGGACAAATTTAAGCTGTTTCCTACAAAAAGAGTTGCTTTTTTACTGAAAGTGAGATTTTGTAAATTTCTGTTCTCATAACATCCTTTTAGAATGATAGAATGTTTTTATACAGTGAAAGAAGGAGGAGAAGGATTCATTGTCTAATCAAAATGAAACTTCATTAGATAAGGAAAAACAACCTGATCAGAAAATTAAAATAGAAAGAAAAGAGGGAGAACCGACTGCTGCTTTTAAAGGTGCTTCTTGGGCAGCTTTGCTAGTAGGTGTTTCTGCTTATCTTATAGGATTGTTCAACGCAACGATGCAACTAAATGAAAAAGGGTATTACTTAGCCGTTTTAGTTTTCGGACTCTATTCAGCCATATCGTTACAAAAAGCGGTAAGAGACAAAGATGAGGGAATACCCGTTACTAGTATTTATTATGGTATTAGTTGGATCGCACTTATTCTATCTATTTCATTAATGGGTATTGGGTTATATAATGCTGGAAGTATTGTTTTAAGCGAAAAAGGTTTTTATGGTATGTCCTTTGTTCTTAGTTTATTTGCATCCATTACGGTCCAAAAGAACATTAGAGACACACAAAGAGCAAAAGAAAGAAATTAAGTTATATCACTCAAGGAATCTAGAAGTTCATTCTGGATTCCTTTTGTCATTTGTTCTTGTCTCATTACACTCCTAAGCGCATCAAGTCCTCGGCCTGTCCAAGTTCAGTACAATACGCTTTCGATTTATGTAAAAATCTTTCCTATTGATATTTGGTACCCTGCCCCCTGTTGTACGTTGATAGTGAAAAAAGTCGAGACTAATTTTTCAAGCCCCCTTCCCTCTATCAAATTCCGAGTAAAACAATGTTATGTCAGGAGACTAGACGAAAAGAGCATGGCTGTAATTAGCCATGCTCCGTTAGATATACATTAATCTATATTATTTTTCTCCACTTATCGCAACTAAAATCTTAGATTGTGTTTTGTCACTTGTTAACGTTTTGAATCCTTTGTCAACAATCTCATCTAGTTCAATTTGACTTGTGATGATTCCTTGTGGTTTTAGTTGACCAGAGCTCATAGCATCTATTGTTCTTTGGAAAATTGATGGTGTATAAACAATTGATGATAATACATTAACACCTGTATTTGTAAGTTGCATTGGATTCCATTCGATCGGTCTAGCAAAAATCGAAACAATCATCATATTACCACGAGGTTTTGTTACATCAATTGCTTGTTTAAAGGTAGGAGCTACTCCAGCAACCTCAAAGGATACATCAACTCCATCTGCTACGATTGCTCGAACTGCTTGTACAGGATTTTCTTTACCTGAGTTAATAACATGAGTTGCCCCTAATTCTTTTGCCTTCTCTAGTCGTTCGTCAGATAAATCTAATACAATAACTTTGCTTGCACCAGATGCTTTGGCAGCGATTACTGTTAATAATCCGATTGGTCCGGCCCCAAATACTGCAACTGAATCTCCTAGTGTAACCCCAGCATCTTTGACAGCTTGTACAGCAACAGCCATTGGTTCTACAAGTGCACCATCTTGTAATGTTAAATTATCTGCTAAACGGTGGATATTTGTTACGGGGACGTTGACATATTCTGCAAATCCACCGTCTCCATGTAATCCGATAAAGTTAAATCCATCATAACGATCGACATCTTCATGCTTGTTTCTATACGTTAAAGTAGGGTTGATTACAACTCGGTCCCCTGCTTTAAAATCAGTAACCTTAGCGCCAACTTCTTCGATGATTCCAGCAAATTCATGTCCCATTGTAAGTGGGGCAACCTCACCTGTTAATTCAGCTTTGACATCAACTGGTACGAAAACGGGACCTTCTTCGTATTCATGCAAATCACTTCCACAAATACCAGCCCACGCTACTTTTACTTTCACTTCTTCTTCTCTTAAAGCTCGTAATTCAACCTCTTCGACTCTAATATCTTTCACACCATGCCAAACTGCAGCTTTCATTTATGTTACCCCCAAAATTATTTAAATTGGTACCATAAAATAACATCTTTAATAGCTACTCGTGCATTATCAAAATCCGATGCTTCTATACACTTGATAAATGTATTGATGGACATATGATAGGATTCAACTAGATTCATTTTCCATTTTGTTTGTGCAGCTACGTTTGTAACAAATATGGTTTCTTTAAAAAATCGTAGCATCGCAATATTTCCTGTAACATCAAAAAACAATTGTAATAAGTGTGCAAACGAAACAACATATTCATAAATATTTTCAGCAGACTTTCTTTGTTTCATTGCTTCAAAACGACGTAATAGTTCGCTTTGCAAATCGGCCGTCCATTTAGATTCACACTTTGTAAGTGCAGTATCCAATAGGTAATAAAGCGCTTCCAAATAATCCTTCAATTCCTGATCCGTTATAATCTTCACTCTTACACCTTTATGTTGAACTTTTTCAACTACACCATCTTTTTGTAAAAGATAAAGAGCCTCACGGACAGGTGCATGACTTACTTGTAACTCTTTTGCAATTTCCGCTTCTATTAAGCGCTGACCTTGTTCATAATACCCAGAAAATATACGAAATAATAATCGTTCAGCTATTTGCTCAGAAATTGTTTTTTTTGAAATTGAATTTTCATCAAACCCCATTAAACCACTCCATTAAATTTATATCTTCTATTTTAACATAGTTCAGTGTATAGGGTGATTAGCTAAAGGTGTTATATATTATGGATTATAGATTATCGATAATCTATAAAGGTATTTTAATATAAAAGCTTGTTACTTTCAATTATCTTGTTTTGGAATGCTATTGAAGAATCTTTTAAGAGAAGTTTAAAACGCTAGGAAAATGATTGTTACGTTGATTTGATAGTTAATTTGAGATGGTTTGCGAAGATGAGGATATAAGATAGTAGTTCTGAGCCTTACATAATGACTCACATTAGATTGATATGGAGTTTTAGAATAAAGTTCCTTTGATTTTTTTAATATTGTGTAGTAATATATACATACTTAAAAAGAATGTACAGTACTTTTAGTTACTTTTGTATATTATAGGAGGTTTACAATGCAAAAAATTTATAATATTGGTGTTGAAGCTACACTTGAAGTCATTGGCGGTAAATGGAAACCGGTTATTCTTTGTCATTTGAACCACCATGGTAAAATTCGAACAAATGAATTCCGACGATTAATTCCAGGTATTTCCCAAAAAATGCTCACAAGTCAATTAAGAGAATTAGAACAGGCAGGATTAATCAACCGAAAGGTCTTTAATCAAGTACCGCCCAAAGTGGAATATTCCTTAACCACTTATGGACAAGGAATGGAACCTATTCTAAACATGCTTTGCACTTGGGGCGAAAAGCATGTTGAATTATTACAGGAAAATGGCGAAGATGTCATGTTAAAACAACGTGATGATGATATAGCCATGCAGCAAACATCGTAATGAGAAGGAAAAAGAGACTGTCAAACACAAGACAGTCTCTTTTTCCTTTTTAACGCATTTAGGGTTATGTCGTATTATCTATTGAGAATGTGAACGGTGCCATAGGATCTTTCATTTAAGAATTTACTATTTGTAAACGATGAATCTCTTGTTTTTCCAGTAGCGGTTCTGTTTGCTGACCACAATATTTATAATGTTCAGCGTTCATATGAAATATAAGCGCCTCTTCATCTTTCCATCTTTCATAAAAAATAAATGTATCACTATTTTCAACAGATTCATGAAGAGTATATTGGAGACAGCCGTCTTCCATTCGAGATGCTTCAACTAAGTTTAATAACTCTTTTCTAAGCAGTTCACCTTTCCCAGATTTAGCTTTTAAAACCGCATTGATTATAATTTCTGTCATTCTTTTCTTTCTCCTTGTTAAGGATAGATTATCCTCTTATTCATACATATAAGATCGCGTCATAGGAATTGAATCATTAATGCCTTTTGTAAATACAAATTGATGTAAATCAATATTACCTGTAAAGAATGAAGCTGCACAGGCATTTAAATATAAGCGCCACATACGAATGAATCGCTCATCTTTAGTCTGACGAATTTCACCTAGCGCATGTTCAAAATTTCGAGCCCAGTGTTGTAAGGTTTTACCGTAATGTCTACGTAAGCTTTCCACATCAACTATATAAAATTGTTGATTTGTCATATTGGTAATTAATTCGTTGACAGCAGGAACATATCCGCCAGGGAAAATATATTTTTCAATCCATCCATTTGTAGCACCATTCGTTGGCGATGAAATACAATGAAGCAGAGATAACCCGCCGTTATTTAATAGTGTATTCACAGTTTCAAAGTATTCCGTAATGTGATCTTTTCCTACATGTTCAATCATGCCTACACTAACAATTTTATCGAATTTACGACCTTGAATATCACGATAATCAAGTAAAGATACTTCAACCAACTCAGTAAGTCCCTCTTGCTTAATTCGCTCAGAAGTTTGTGCATATTGCTCCTCACTTAATGTTACGCCCATGGCTTTAACACCATATTGCTTTGCTGCAGCTGTGATCAGTTCACCCCATCCACAACCAATGTCCAATAAAGTATCACCTTTCTGAAGATTTAACTTCCTTAAAATATGATTTACTTTATTATGTTGAGCTGCTGTTAGAGTATCTTTATCGCTTTTGAAATATGCACAAGAATATGTCATTGTGTCATCGAGCCACAATTTATAGAAGTCGTTCCCGATATCATAATGGTGAGCAATATCTTCTTTATTTTTTTGTTTGGAGAAATTCCATTTACTTTTGAAATATTGCAATTTACTATTCCCTAAAAAACTATCCTGCTTTTTGTAAATAGATTGAATTGCTTTTTCAAGATCTCCTTGTATTTCAAGATCTCCATTCATATATGCTTCACCAAATGCAATAGAAGGGTCCATAGCAACCTCTTTTTTTGATAGAGGCTTATGGAATGTTACATGGAAACGAGGTTTTCCCTCACCATAATGTAAGGTTTCACCATTCCAAAGTGTAATTTGAACAGGGTCTGAAAAGAGATTTTTTAGTATATTTTTATAAAAAAATTCTTCAACCATTTAAACATCTCCTATTGAAAAGTTAAAAATATCTAGATGACCATGATGAGTAAAATGAAAAGGTTACTCTTATAAAGCATGGATTCCATCATTTCTTAAATCAGTAATTTAAACACAAGACATACACCTATATAGCCCTTATAGTGTGGCTCTCTACAAAGGTATACAAGCTAAGTCTTACCTATCAGTGTTATTTCAAATCAGTCTTCTTATAAAAACAGGAAATACTAAGATAAACAGCCAAGGCTTTTTTTAGCACTTGGCTGCTGAAGTATCTTTAAAATGCCATATATCTAGAAAACAGTTGTCAGTAACCAGATTATTCTAAAATCCTTTGTAAATCCTTCTAAGCCATTTCATACTCTCTTTACTTAAGATCGATTGGAAGTGGTGCATGAGGAGCTATTAGTTTTTGTTCACGCATTTCTTTCCAGAATGCTGGCGGAATACTGTATTTAATGCAGCTTTGTCTTCTGCAATTCGCTCTGGTTTACTTGCGCCAGGAATAACCGTAGCAACTGCTAGGTTCGCCAATGAAAATTGTAAAGCAGCTGACTTAATGCTGATTTGATGACGATCTGCAATACTTTTGATTTTTTCTACTTTCTTTAATAAGAAAAAGTTTACACGATAAAATACCTCATCATTCATTCTCGTCTTACAAATGTCATTATGAAATATATCTAACACAATAAAAAGTACGTACTTAAAAGTGCTATAGAAACAAAAAAGTACCTAAAAGAATGGAAAATATATCTGATAGATACCTTCTTGGTGTTCATTTATCTTGTTTAAATGTGCCTTATCTAAAGAAATTTTCTCACAATATCTACTCATTGATAAATATAGGAATAACCCCATTTCTACTACCTCTATTATGCCCCTCCTAATTACTTATGCTTCATCTCTTTTCATTAGTTATTGCGCTTATCAATTCACATTGCTGTTCATCTAAAGCGAAATTTTTCAAAATCATCACCATCTTTTTTTCTCTTCATATTCTATAGAATCAGGTCGAATATTGAGGGGGAAACGTTATGGGGATTGAATTCACAGCTCTCCATTGGATTTACGTTGTTTTTATTGTGCTCATCATCGGATTTATGGTTAAACGTCGCGATACCACCCTCATTTGTATACTTGGCATCTTTGTGCTCGCAATCGTTGCGACTGGCGATTTAACTTCGTCTATCAGTGGCGTTTTTAACAGCTTTATCTATGCCATTACAGAGCTGTTATCAACAATTCTTATTATTTCGATTATCGTTGCTATGAGTCGAGTGATGATGTCTTCAGGTATTAATGAGGTCATGGTTGCACCTTTCACAAAGATCATTAAAACACCTGCCCTTGCCTATTGGACGATTGGTCTGTTAATGATGTTAATCTCCTGGTTTTTCTGGCCATCTCCTGCAGTTGCATTATTAGGAGCTGTGCTCTTGCCTGTTGCCATTCGAGCGGGACTTCCGGCACTTGGCGTTGCTATGGCGATGAACTTATTTGGGCACGGGATTGCGTTATCAAGTGATTTTGTCATACAAGGGGCTCCAAAATTAACGGCTGATGCTGCGGGTATCCCTGTTGGAGATGTAGTTTCGGCTAGTATTCCACTCGTCATTACAATGGGCGTTGTAACCACAATTGTTGCTTATATTTTTTTACGGCGAGATATGAAGCGAGGAACGCTGCTTTTAAATACTGGCAACAACGAAGAGGAGGATGGCGAACAAGAAACTGCGGAAAATTTACTGTCAATTGGTCAAAAACGTTTCTTCGCCGTGCTTATTCCCATTGCCTTTATCTTAGACGTCATCGCTATGTCAGTATTCAATTTAACGGGCGGCGATGCAACTGCTTTAATCGGTGGAACCTCTGTTTTTATTTTACTTTTGCTTAGTGTTGTTACTCATAAAGGAGAAGGGCTCGAGAAGACGACAAGCTATTTGATTCAAGGATTCCAATTCGGCTTTAAAGTTTTCGGGCCTGTTATCCCAATCGCCGCATTCTTCTATCTTGGAGATGCTGGCTTCACACAAATTCTCGGTGACCACCTACCTGCTACCTCGCATGGTATTGTGAATGATCTTGGTGTTGGTCTTGCAGCGGTCGTCCCTTTAACAAAGGAAATTGCGGTTATCACGTTGGCGGTCGTCGGTGCCATTACTGGATTAGATGGTTCGGGCTTCTCTGGAATTTCCCTAGCAGGATCAGTTGGCAGTCTCTTTGGCAATGCCATTGGAGGGGGAACAGCCACTTTAACTGCTTTAGGGCAAATCACAGCGATTTGGGTAGGCGGCGGTACTTTGATTCCATGGGCGTTAATTCCCGCTGCTGCAATTTGTAATGTGAGCCCATTTGAATTGGCAAGACGTAACTTAATTCCTGTCGTTATTGGGCTGATTGTGACAACGATTGTAGCTGTGTTTTTAATTTAGATAAAAATGAAAAGAGATGGTCACTTTATTAGAAACCATCTCTTTCACTATCCACATAATATTTTTGTAAGTTCTTATGAAACATTTCTTTTAGTTGGCATTCGTTAATGCCTAAAATATAGGCTTCTATCATTATTTGTTCCACACTCATCGATAGTTGTTGAAGTGAAATAGTCTTTGCTTTATTAGAATCTACAGTAACAAGTGCTCTAGTATGAGGGTTAATGGTGATAATCCCCTTTTTTTGAAGCTCTTTGTAGCTTTTACGAACCGTATGAAGATTGAGGTTTATTTGTGTCGCTAACTTGCGAATAGAAGGCAAATGATCACCCTTTTTTAAATTTCCTGTCGCGATTAATAAATGCAGTTGCTGGGTAAGTTGCTGATAATAAGGAATTTTGCTCCTTCGATTTACTTTTACATTCATTTGTCGAGGAATCCTTCCATTAAAATTTCTTTTTGGCAATAAAATGATGCATGATAATCATCATTAATAGTACAAGCAACAGTGTGACAACAATAGTAACGTAATACCATGTTTCCACGTCACCTGTCACTAATATCGTTGTAGCATACAAGCTATTACTAGCAGGATTAAGTACATCTAAGAATGGATGTAAACCAGCACATAAACGACAAATAAATAAGACAGCTATACTTATTAAAGCAATAAATGGTGAACTATTAAAAAATGTGCTCATCATGGTAACAAGTGTTATGACAAATAACAGCCAAATACAATAAAATACTAAAGCTATCAATGCATGAGTTATCGGTACAGAGGTAAATAAATAAGATGTATAGCCAAAGGACATTGCATAGCCTAGAGCAATACATAGAACAGCTAAAACATAATGACTAAGGATCTTACTATTTAAGTAGGATGAGATAGAGACAGGCCTTGTGAAAATGAATGCCATCATCCCATTGGCTTTTTCTCCTTGAATAATGCCCATCGTCGCAATGGCAAGTATGATAATACCTAGTTGATCAAATTGGGAATTAAGGGTGGAGGCAAGCACTTCTTGTCCCTTTGGCTTTGCCAATGTAGGATCAATCATAATCCCTTCAATCCCACCCATTGATTGTAAAATAGCAGGCAAGAAATGCATCATGATCGGTTGAGTTAAGCCTAGTAGGATAAATACAATTGGTAACCAAACTACTTTATATTCCTTTGTCATTTGATTGATTTCTTTTTTACTTAATGCTAAAAACGTATTCACTCCACGTCACACCACCAATTCTAAAAATATTTCTTCTAAGCTTTCTTGAAAGCCAAGATCAAACTTTGTAAATAACACGTTTGAATCCAAGCCGTACTGTAGCAATCGATGGGCATCCGCTTCCAATTGATTAACGTATACTTTAAAACCATCACCACTACTTTCGATTCTCTTTACATACGGTAAATGTTCAATCGTTGTGAGCCACTTAACATCTTTCTTTTGAATCATTAAAAAGATAGCTGAGTCTTGATAGCGATTAAGTAACTCTAATTTCGACGCATCTTCTATTTTGTAACCATTTTTAATCACGACAAAGCGTTCGCAAATTTCCTCTACATCACTTAATATATGGGTGGAAAATAATATGGTCGTATCTTTTTTTATGTCGTTTAATAAATTCAATACTTCACGTCTACCTATGGGATCTAGCGCTGATACTGGTTCATCCATAATGATGAAAGCTGGCTTGTGTAATAAAGCTTGTGCGATGCCAAGACGCTGTTTCATTCCTCCTGAAAATGTTCCGACATGAGCATGTGCTTCTTTCCCTAAGCCCACTTTTTCTAAAAGAAATGGAATGTCCTTTTGTAGTTGATTTTTCGAAATACCAGAAAGTGTCCCCATAAAGGATAAAGTTTCAAATGCTGTCATCCAGGAGAAAAAATTAGGATACTGTGGTAAATAACCGATTTTGTTTTTCATCTTTGAAATTTTTTGTCCATCAAGTACAATGTCTCCTTCATCTGCATTAAGAATGTCAGCAATGATTTGAATTAATGTGGTTTTCCCTGCCCCGTTTGGTCCAATAAGTCCTACACATTCATTCGTATCGATAACCATTGAAAAATTATTCACAGCCGTCTTATATTTAAACTTTTTTGTAATATTATTAATTTCTAAGCGCATGTTTATTTACATCCTTTCTGCCAATCACGAAATATAGAACAGAACCAATTGTATTAAAGAATAAAATAATAATTGCCCACATCAGTATATTTTCTCTCGTCTCTCGGTGCCGATATAAATCGACTAGTGCAACAACGATAAGTAAAAATCCTACGAATAAAAAAGGTAAAAGGATTGGTAGTATACTTGCCCAATCAATTTGACCTAAGTCTTCAAAACGGTAATGTAATTTCATCTTAATATAGCCCCTTTCATTATCGTTATCGATAATGATAACAGAAATCTTAAAAAATTACATTACCTTTTTACTGTACATCTCAAAAAAAAATCTATAGTATATTTTTTGATAATGTTCTCATATTGATAACATTTGATTGCTTCCCTTGATACTATCTCATTTTATCTGATAGGAGGATCGATTTATGCGTAATAAAGCAGAGGTATTAATGCACCCTGTGAGAATGAAAATTTTACAAGCTCTTATGCACAATAAAGAAGAAGGCTTAAGCACTTTAGAGATGATTTCTGTTATTAAGGATGTACCCCAGGCTACTTTATATCGGCATATCCAAATTTTAGTGGATGAAAACATCATAAAAATTGTGAAAGAGCGTAAAGTACGTTCTGTTACAGAGAAGTTTTATGCATTAAATGAAGGAGCAGCAAAACTTAGTAAGGAGGATTGGACACAACTTTCAACCAAGCAAAAGTTAAATTATATTTCTTACTATCAATTAGCTTTACTTTCTCAATATCAAAATTATTTACAATCCCTTGATGAAAAAGAAAGTACTGCAGATTTAGCAACTTTTTCTTTCATTGATTTGACATTAACAACGGAGCAATTCAAGAACTTTGATAATGAATTAAACGAATTATTAACTAAATACTATAATATGGCCGACTCAACTAAAGGTTCTGAAACAAAAACGATTGCTTTAAATATTATTCCAAAACCTTAGGTAGTATTTTACGTAAAGAAATGGAGAAGATTTATGAAAAAAGGAAAGTTACTTCAAAACATAAGAAAATTAATCATGATTATTATTGGCGCAGTTATTGCGGCGTACGGATTAGAAGCTGTTTTAATTCCTAATGATGTTATTGATGGTGGTGTTACGGGTTTAAGTATTATGGGCGCTCACCTCTTTGGCATTCCGTTAGGCGTACTGCTCTTTGTACTAAATATTCCGTTCATTTATATCGGCTACAAGCAAGTAGGAAAAACATTTGCCTTAATGAGTTGTGCTGGTATCGCAGCATTATCCATTTCTACGGTTCTTTTACATGATGTCAAAACCATTTTAGGACCAAATGATCCCTTACTGATTGTCTTATCTGGTGGTATGCTACTTGGTGTTGGTATTGGTATTGTCTTACGAAACGGTGGAGCTTTAGATGGTTCCGAGGTGTTAGCCGTACTATTATCACGTAAGATTCCATTTTCAGTCGGTGATATTATATTATTTATCAATGCCTTTATTTTCTTAGGGGCAAGCTTTATTTTCGGCTTAGAAAGCGCATTATACTCAGCATTAACATACTATATTGCAAAAAATGTTATTGATATAATCCAAGTTGGTTTAGAAAAATCAAAAGAAGTACGTGTGGTCAGTGCAAAATCTGAGGAAATTGGTGATGCCATCCAAGCACGCCTAGGTCGTGGTGTTACCTATACACATGGACGAGGTGGTTTCTCCAATGAACCAACTGAAATTTTAAATTGTGTCATTAACCGTATGGAAGAAAATAAATTAGTTTCGATTATTAAAGATATTGATGACGGTGCATTTGTTGTTATTTCCGATGTTTCGGAGGTTCGCGGCGGTAACTTCAAGAAGCGAGATATCCATTAATATAAAAGTAAGTAAGGCTTCTATAGTCTTACTTACTTTTTTTGTTTATTTACTTACTGGAGAGGTTACAGTTTCATGTGTTTCATATTTTAGGCCACCGATTAAACAGAAAGCTCCAATAGCTACGACTACTGCAGCACTAATCAATGCATAGTGATAGCTATTGGTTATATTGGCAAGCTTTCCTGCAATGGATGGCCCAATCATTTGTCCAAATGCATAGCCAGCCGTTAAATAACCTAAAATTTTATGGCTATTAATAGGAGCTATATGTCTTGCTAGCGTTGTACTAACTGTTGTGATGCCCATAAAAGTAGCGCCAAAAATAAAGGCACTAGCATAGAGTGTAATCGTATTCGAGGCAAATGCAGGTAAAATAATCCCAACTGCTTGAACGATCATGGATACAAATAATGTTTTTACATAACCATACTGCTGCGCTAGCTTTGACCATACGAAGCACGATGGAATGGCAGCTATTCCCACAACAAACCAGACAAAGGCAGCATCCCCATTAAAGCTTGTTGATTCTCGCGCAATCGATACAATAAAAGTACCTGTGACAATATAACCTAGCCCTTCTAAACTATAGGACATCATTAACCACTTCATCCATTTCTTTGGTGGAGTTCTCTTCGATGTAGTGGGTTCATGTATCCGTTGTTGTTCACTTGGCCTAATAGGTTTGATGAATAGTACGATAATGCCAAACAATAGAATACAAAACAAAGCTAACGCAATCCATGTGCCATTCCAATGGTAGATTGCCTGTATGGGTGACACAATAATGGCACTTAATGCAATCCCTACACCAACCCCACTATAGAAAAATCCTGATAAATGCATTTTACTACTACTAGCCAACTGATCGAGTACAAGACTAGCAATCACTACAAAAATAAAAGCGCTCACTACTCCAGAGATAAACCGAAGTATATACCATAAAACAACATTATCTGTAAAGCCCATAAATGCAGTTGTAAGAATGCTAATAATTAGCCCTATTTGCAAAAACGGAATACGTTTATTCTCTAAGGTTAAACGACCTGCCACTATTGCCCCTATTAGATAGCCTAAATAGTTGCTTGTTGCTAAATAACCAGCAGTCGAACGGCTAAATTCAACTGTTTCTTGCATATAAGGTAAAATGACCGTATAGGAAAAACGACCAATGCCCATGGCAATGATCAAAGAAAAAATACCACCTATTAAATATTGAACTGTTTGTTTGTGCATCGTATCACTCCTTCTCTTCTCCACTATATCGAATAATTAGCTATCACAAATATGTTCAATTCGTTATAATTAGTATCAAAAAAATTGATAGCTGGAGGGCCAATGAATATTAATGATTTAAAGATCTTTCGAACAGTCGTCCAAGCAGGGAGTTTTTCAAAAGCTGCTACAGCACTTAATTACACGCAATCAAATATCTCTATGAAAATCCAAAATCTTGAGGCTATGTATCATACAACATTTTTTTATCGGGGGCATCGAGGCATTCAACTAACACCTAAAGGGGAACAATTTTACGAACTGGTATTAAAGATGCTTCATCTCTATGATACATCGTTTGAGATTTTACAAAATACAGAGGAACAAAGAGGAATTTTGCGCATTGGTTCAATGGAAACTACAGCAGCACTTCACTTACCAGCACTGTTAACACCATTCCATCAAGCCCATGAACAGGTTGATATCACTATATTGACTAGTCCATCTCAGCATAATATTGAACGGTTAGAAAACTATGAAATAGATGGTGCATTCGTGACCGGGCCTGTATATAAAGAAAATATATTGGTGAAGGAGTTTATCTGTGAAGAGCTTGTTTTTATCACATCTTCTAAGCATAAGCCCATTAAAAATTTGAGAGACTTAGAGGGTAGCACTGTGATTACGTTCCGAAATGGCTGTTCCTATCGAGCCATTTTGGAGCATTGGTTACACGAAGACGGAGTACGTCCTCAAAATAGAATGGAATTTGGTACGCTTGATGGTATAATTGGCTGCGTTGCTGCTGGATTAGGTATTACTTTACTTCCTCGTGCTATTGCGGAAAAATATATGGCAACACAAACACTAACTCTGCACGAATTAACGAATAAGCAAGCACATATTCCTACCTGGTTTATTTATCGTAAGGATGATGTACAATCACCAATACTTCAATATTTTTTAGAATCAATAGACGCGTATGACTATCCATCAGTTTGAGTGTTCTATCTATTATTTTCATTACTAAAAGAGCTGTTCAGTAGATTTCCCCCACTGAACAGCTCTTTTCATGTTTTCCTTTGACGGCTGAACGTAATTCCTTTAGGCTTTAATTAGATATAGAAAGGAGCTTTTTATGGATATTTTTATCGCTAGTAACCGCCAATTACCTATCCGTTATTATGTGCAAGAATCGGTCTGGATTCGTCGCGGGGGCAGTACAAAACTTCCCGATGTAACATTGCCATTTTTTGTAGAGGTAGAAATGAAACATCCTCATAATTTAGCCATTATTAGAGACTATATTTTTGACTTTCAACGACAGTACAAGCAGACAGAAATTCAACTTTTAATAAAGGACATAGCTCACTTAGCAACCATGCAGGAAATGCTTTCACACGTTAAGCAAATCCATCATACCATCACCATTTACCCACTGTGATTTGGATTAAGTCGTTAATGGCAATGTGATAATAAAGTACAATGTCTTATTTTTATATGTAGCGTGAATGGTTCCTCCGTGAAGCTCCACAATGCTTTTGGCAATCGCTAGACCCAGCCCAGAGCCTTCTGTTACATTCGTTCTTGACTGATCCTTTTTATAAAACCTCTCAAATAAACTATCAAGCTCTTCTGGTGTAAAGGCGTCACTTTGATTTGCTACACCAATACGCACATGATCGCCTTGCCCTTCAAGAGAAACGATTATTTTTCCGTCACCCGTACTATAGTTAATCGCATTGATTAATAAATTATCAAACACACGAACAATTTTTTCTGAATCAAGCGCCGCAAAAACTCGCTCTTCTGAAAAATGCTTCTTAAAAATGCGTTGTTTCTCCTCTGCAAGTGGCACTAATTCCTCCATTAATTGATCGAGTAGCTCATTTAAACAGACTTGTTGTCGCACTAAAGCATTTTTATCATTTGTTAGCTTTGTATATTCAAATAAATCATCAATTAAATTTTTTAATTGCTCGGATTTAGAAAAGGCTATTTTCAAATATTCGTCGTATTGCTCTTTTGTCTCATATTTTTCCTCTCTTAATAGCCGTAGGTAACCCATTATGGAGGTAAGCGGTGTTCTCAGATCATGTGAAACATTTGTAATGAGCTCATTTTTCTGTTGCTCAATTTTCCTTTCCATTTCGATACTTGTCATGATTTCTTCTGCCATTTGGTTAATATTATCTGTTAATAAAGCAATTTCATCCTGCCCTTTTTTCTCAATGCGAAAGGCTAAATTCCCCTTTGCTATTTCCAATACCCCCTCTGCTAACGCTTCTATTTGATTCATTTTGCGCTTGGTTATATAGAAGAACGATACAATAAATAAAATAATACCAATGAAAAAAGGTATAGGTCCTTCACTCGTACTTGTAATGGCTTCACCTTGTGGAAGGCCACTTACGAAAAAATAATAGTTTTTATCTTGCAAGGTCAGAGGTACTAATGTTGAAAATTCTCTACGAGAAGTTTCAATCGTATCAGGATACGCTTGATCAAACGGCTGATTAATTGTAAAATCCATGACCTTTCTAATTTCTTCATGTAAATCAATTTGTGACTCTTTTACCTGCTTTGTTTTATATAAAACCTTCCCTACCTCATCTGTTACTACAATTTTTAAAGCATTCTGGTCACTTTCGAAATTTTCATCTTCTTGTTCAATCAATTGCCTCAACACATTCACATTATTTTCTTGGGTCGCTAATTTTGCTGTATCTTGTGCCTGATAATACATCATCTTCATACTGTAGCTATAATCAACGATGACAGTGTCATTAATATTCTCAAATAAAGGGAGGACTGCCCGTGATACTAAAAAGCTTCCAAGTGCACATAAAATAAAGGTTGTAAATAATTGAATTCTAATGCTGCGCTCTATATTATTCTTTATTTTTCTGTAAATACGCTGGAGGGGCCCCAGTAGTTTTAAGAATAGCCTAAAGATCTTTTTCAACTTTATATCCTACTCCCCAGACAGTTTTGATATATTGTGGATTTCTTGGATTTGTTTCAATACGTTCACGAATTTTTCGTATATGTACCATCACTGTATTTTCTGATTGGAAAGCTTCCTCTTTCCAAACCTTTTCATAGATTTGCTCTGCGCTCATCACGATGCCCGGATTACTTACAAGTAGTTCCAAAATAGCAAACTCTCTTGGTGTTAATTTTACTTTTTCATTGTTAACAAAGACTTCATGAGTCGCTGTATTGAGACGCAAATCACCGATTTCCATTTCCTCACCATTGCTATTATTTAAGCCATTCATTTTAAGATAGCGCCGAAGCTGTGATTTAATGCGTGCAATCAACTCTAATGGATTAAAGGGCTTTGTCACATAATCATCAGCCCCTATTGTTAAACCAACAATTTTATCCATATCCTGTGACTTTGCAGTAAGCATGATAATCGGCATTTCCGCTACTTCTCTTACCTTCATACACATTTCTATACCATCCACTTTAGGCATCATTAAATCGAGTACTATTAAATGTACCTGATGCTTCTTCAGTAGCTGCAAGCCTTCTTCCCCATCACATGCCTCTAGCACATGATAGCCCTCATTTTTCAAATAAATAGCGATAAGATTTCTTATCTCTTTTTCATCATCAACAATTAAAATTGTTTCATTACTCATCTAACCCCACCATACCTCAAATATTTTACTAATAGGAATGTTCCCTATTTTAACTATTTTTTTAATTTTCGAATATAAAAATAATAAAGCAAGCTGATTATGACGATGACGATACCTAAATAGATACCATATTTAGTAGCAAGCAAAGAAATATACTCAATCTGGCTACCAAATAAGTGCCCAAGTATGAAATAAATTAATGTCCAAACAAAGCCTGTTGTATACGAGAATATGGCATAAGTTTTAAAGGACATATGATTCATCCCGACCAAGTACGGAAGAATATGTCTAACAATCGGGATAAAATAACTAAAGACTAAAGCAAAACGCCCATATTTATCAAGCAAATCTTTGGATTGCAATAAATACTTTGCTTTTTTCTTTTTCATAAGTTTATCGAGCACTCGTTGACCAAATTGTCTACCTAGAACATACCCTAGTGAAAGGCCTGAAACAACACCTAAATAAGTAATTAGAAAGGATTTCCATACACTCATTGTATCTAATGACGATAAAAAACCACCACTCATTACAATCATCTCATCCGGGAGTGGCATCCCGATAATGCCTAGCCATAAACTGAAAAACAATGCAAAATAGCCATATTGATCAATAAATAGTAAGAGATCCTGCAACTCCATTAGCTTACCCTCGTATTTCCAAGTTGACAGCTAAAGACATATGCTGGGGGCATATTGATCCACACTTTTTCATGTGAGATCTCCGCGAAATAGCGTTGGAAGAATGCTTTTTTCACAAGTGAATATTGGAACGTGATGAATTTCCCATCATCCAAACAATCCTTCACATTATTTAAAATGCAACATGATACTTCTGACTTTAAAGATGTAAATGGTAGCCCAGAGATAACATAGTCTATTTTTTCAATATGCAACTCGTCTATATATTGCTTCATATTTTCTGCAGAGCCATTGATTACAATAACATAGGCCTCATGAGCGAACTGTTGACGTAATTTCTCGCAAAAATTCGGATTATGTTCAATGAGTACAAGCCATGTAGCTGGCTTTTTTCTTTTCACAAGCTCCTTTGTAAAAGAGCCCATTCCTGGTCCTAGCTCGACAATACATTGTGCAGTTTCAAAACAAATAGGTTGTATCATTTTATAAGCTAATTTTTTAGAGCTCGGGGAAATTGCTCCAATTGTTTTAGGATGTTTTATAAATTCAGTAAGAAAGGTAATAAATTGCATGAAAATTTCTCCTCACTTTGCATTCATGTAGATGGTTCTAACTATAAAGAGCATTTCTTAACGAATTGCGAGGAGAATTCTTAAAATTTTCTTAAGAGTCATAAAAGCTTAAAAGGTAATTCGTTCTAATGATTATTTCCTACATAAAATAGGCATACAATTGCTTCCAATCGAATAGAAACCTATATAGAGAACAATTAGTCAGGGGAAAAATAAAGTGGGGTGTGAAAGGATGCTTAAAGTAAATGATGCAAAAGAATTGGTACTCGGAATTGTGCAAGATGACCCATTGTTTGTTGCACTACAACATACGCCTTTAGAGGAGAACCTCTATAATGATGCCTATCTAGCAGACATCGATGAATCCAAACACTATACAATAGCAGAAGTCGCGGGCTGGTTTAATATCACAGACGCTATGCTTCGCTACTATTTAAAACCGTTTGAGCAATATGTATTTGACAATGCTTCACCGAACGTACATGGGAATATCCGTTTAAACTTGCCTGCTATCGTAAGGCTAAGAATGATTTTGTTACTGAAGGATGAGTATCGTGTGAGAGGGATAAAATTATTGCTAGGTCTTGATGATAACGGTCAGTTACTTAAACATCAAATTACGGCAACGACCATGGATTCAGAGGATCTAACCCATAAAATTGATGTTCTTGGAAACGTCCTACAACAAATGATCCAAACAGGGCTCTTTCAAATTTTGCCGAATGAAGAGCAAGGGACGTTACAAGTTAACATTAATCAGGACTTTCTTGTCGAAAACATTCAACGCTTATCGACTGATTCAGTCCTTCAAGTGGAAGAAATTCAAAAAGAAACGTTAGAACTAAAGCAGGAAAACGAGCATCTCCAAAAGCAAATTACCGAGCTACAAGAAAACAGTGTAAAGGATATTGTGCAAAAAATTAGAGAGCGTCATATTGAAAATGAAATTGTCTCTACACTACGTACAGAAGCATTACAGGAATTTTCAACGAACAATAAAATTAGCTTTTTCACCAAGATGTTCAAATCCGCCCAAATCGAGATGGAAAAAGAGCAGTTTGTCCTAAGCTATATTTCCAAGCATTTAGAAGAGCGTTTAGAAGTTGCGTTGAACGAATACTATGAAAAATAAAGCAAATACTAGTAGAACATGAGTGAGACTATTTAAAATAGTCCCAATCATGTTCTTTTTATTAGATCATGATATTACCTGCTCGATGCTGTGAAAATATAATGTATTCATATAGTCAATCAGGTTCCCTGAATCTATATCAGATTTTCACCCTTACGTATTGGCTACAACATTCCCTAAGAAACGCAATAATCGGAAATGGAGAGAAACCATTTCATCTACGGTTAAGTTCTCATTACCCTTGTCTAACCACTCCTGAATTACCCCCAAAATGGCAGATGCGATAAAGGCTTGTAGGTATTGCTGAAATTCTGGATCTTGCACTTCCTCGCGTATAACGGATAATCTATCTAATATATGATTGCCAAAGATTGTTTTCATTTTTTGTGTAAAGCCCGGACTTCCTTGCTCTCCTAATAGCATACGAAAGGCTGGGGCATGTTCCTTTATGCAGGCTATAACATTAATAAATGGTTGATACAGTTGGCCCATTTTTAATGTTTGAAAAGCATCGACTGGTTGAACATGCTTCACATAGCGTTCTAATTCCACTAAGAGCTCTTGTTGCAAATCCTCCATTACGGCATATTTATCCGCATAGTGTAGATAAAACGTTCCACGATTAATTTGAGCTGCTAATGCTAATTTTTTTACGGTCACACGTTCAAAGGCCACTTCCTCTACTTGCAGAATCAGTGCCTTTTTAATGGCTTGCTTCGTTTCAAAATTCATTTTTTCATGTACCGACACACAAATTCCCTCCATTTACTTAACACATGCTGGCAAACTGTTGATTGTATTTGCTCACATGCTACCGTAAAATTTTTATCAAATCAACATTGTGTTCAGTGAAGGAGTGAGGTCCGTATGGGCAACCAAGCAATCTCTATTAAATCCCTTGAAAAAAAATTTCACCACAAGCAAGTTATTGCCCCCCTTTCTTTAGCTATTCCTAAAGGACAGTTAATGGGCTTACTTGGTCCGTCAGGCTGTGGTAAAACGACGCTAATCAAAATGATTATGGGCATGCTAAAGCCTGATAATGGTCACATTCGAGTGTTAGATTTAGATGTTCCCCATAAGCAATTATTGAATGATATTGGCTATATGGCACAATCAGATGCACTTTATACAGATTTAACAGGTGAAGAAAATCTTCATTTTTTTGCAAAGCTTTACTCCTTGTCAAAGGTAGAAAGAGTGGAGCGTGTAGCCTATGCCGCAAGCCTTGTTCGTTTAACTGATGACCTACATCTTAAAGTGATCAATTATTCGGGAGGAATGAAACGTCGATTATCTCTTGCTATTGCTCTCATCCAAAATCCTAAACTATTAATCTTAGATGAACCAACCGTTGGTATTGATCCTGTTTTAAAAAAAGAAATTTGGCAGGAACTTATTCGGTTAAAAGAAGAGGAACAAAAGACGATTTTAGTGACGACACATGCGATGGATGAAGCAGAAAAGTGTGATCAATTAGCTATGTTAAGAAGTGGTCATATTATTGCGCAAGGCACACCACAAGCGTTAAAAGAATATTACCAGGCAAAAGATTTTGATGAAGTATTTTTAAAAGCTGGAGGTGACGTACAATGAGAATAGGTGCAATTGTCACAAGAATTATTCAGCAAATGAAACGAGATAAACGGACACTCGCTTTATTATTTTTTGCCCCGCTTCTCGTCTTATCCTTAATGTATTTTATATTTAATAGTAACGAAACTTCTGTCACACTTGTTGTCACGAATGGACCCGCACCACTAATCGATAAATTAAAAGATGCCGATTTTACAATTATTGAGGATGATGATTTTTCGAAAAAGCAGCTACAAGATAAAGAGTATGATGGCTGGCTTACAATCAAGCAAAATGATAGTAAGTTAACGTTATTAAATGATGACCCTTCCCAAGCAAAAGCGTTAACGATGCAGCTTGCGCAAATGTTACAACCTTCACACGCTGCTATAGACAGTTTAGAAACGGACTATGTTTATGGTAATGAGGATACGGCAATTTTTGATATTTTTAGTCCCATGTTAATTGGTTTCTTTGTGTTCTTCTTTGTCTTTTTAATTACAGGAATCGCTTTACTAAAGGAACGTACTTCAGGGACATTGGAGCGACTACTTGCGACACCTATTAAACGCTCTGAAATTGTAGCAGGCTATATGATTGGCTATGGATTATTTGCCTTCTTGCAAACGATTATTATCGTGCTATTTGGTATTTATGTACTAGATATCGTTCATGTAGGTTCAATCTGGCTTGTCTTTCTCATTAATATGATGGTTGCCCTTGTATCGTTATCCTTAGGTGCCTTGCTATCAAGCTTTGCTGCTTCAGAGTTCCAAATGATGCAATTCATCCCGATTGTTATTGTTCCGCAAGTATTCTTTTCAGGTATATTTCCGCTCGATAGTATGGCAGAATGGCTTCAAAACATTGGACGTATCATGCCTCTTTACTATGCAGCGGACGCATTGAATGATGTTATGTATAAAGGTTATACCTTCCCTGATATCGTAGTGAATATCAGCGTTCTTGCCTGTTTCGCCCTCGTTTTTATTACATTAAATATTATCAGTTTAAAAAAATATCGCTCATTGTAAAAAATACAGTAAGGATCCATCCCCCTTTAGAGAAGATCCTTACTGTTTCTTTATTTAAAATGGTTTCTTTTGCCAAACAAACATCTAGTGTCTTACAATTAGGGTAGTTTCCTTTCAAAACCCAAATAAGTAGGTGTTAGATTTATGAATAGTTTGTTTAACGCACAAAATATCACCAAGCAATACAGGGGCATAAAAATTTTAGATAATGTCTCATTTCCAATCGATCATAACCAAATCATTGCTATCGTTGGGAAAAATGGCTCTGGCAAAAGCACGCTATTAAAAATGATTGCTGGTCTTATTACGCCTGACCATGGTTCAATTATTCCTTCCAAACAAAACTTAAAAATTGGCTATGTCCCAGAAGTTTCCCCTTCTCATATTTTATTTACGCCTCAAGAATATCTTTATCAGATGGGGCGAATCCGTGGAATGGCTAAACAAGAACTATTACCGAGAATAAATTATTTACTAGAACTTTTTAGCTTAGTAGATGTTCATAATACTCGTATTATCAACTTTTCTAAAGGGATGAAACAAAAAATAATGATTATGCAGGCGATGCTGGATGAAACAGATTTGTTGATATTAGATGAGCCTTTATCAGGATTAGACCTTACAACACAAAATGAGTTGGAACAAACTCTACATAGCCTCAAACAACAAGGAATGACGATTATCTTAAGCTGTCACGAAACAAAGCTTTTGGACCATGTCGTGGATACGATTCTCATGATTCACAACAAAAAAGTGATGCGGACAGATTTACCCTTGAAGGATGTAACCTATAATCAATTAATTTTTGATATTTCTAATCCTACATACTTAGAGGACCTATCTCATTTAATAGAAATTAACCACCAGACACAATTGGCTACTGGTTTTTACGAAGTTAATATTCGCTATCAAGCACAGCATACCGACGATCTTTTACAACAGCTACTTCTAAAAAAAGCTTCTATCAAACAACTTATGCCAATCAATGATAAGGAGATATTTATAGCAAATGATTAGTTTAATGCGTTATCAATTAAGCAATTACGCGAGAACCTATCAGTATGTGCCACCTTTTTCTATTTTCATTTTATGTCTTGTAATCAACTATACATTTGTTCCAAACCCTATATTAGATAGCTTTTCCTTTACATCTATTATCCTCTTTTTCCTGATGGGTTGGTTTACCGTGACATTGTTTCATTCAGAGGATGAAGGGCAAAAAAAGATTACGATACTGCATGCGAATGGTTCAACACCATATAATGTCAGCCTATTTATAATTAATATAGTAATTGCTTTCAGCTTAAGTTTTGTATCTATCATTTACCCAGTAGTCATCCATGCTTTTGCTGAAAAGCCAAGCTTTATTCACCTATTTCTTGGATTTTTTGCCCATTTTACTTTGGCTACTTTAGGTATGGCCCTATCCGCTCTGTTTACAAGAGACCTTGTTAAAAATAAACAAAATACTTGGTGGGGAGTTATTAGTGTATTATTGTTTGCCATAGTATTAGCAACATTAAAGGATTCACTTGACCAACTAAATGGTCTTATTTGGGTTCTTCCCCCTGTCCATCTTTCTTTAGAAATGTTGGCTATTGGCGATCAAATAACATCCATACCTAGTAAGTTTTATTGGCAATTTGCCTGGATACTAGTCTATGCTGGTTTCGTTATCACTCTATTCTTCCTTTTATCTAAGCTAAAAAGGAAATCAGAACCACCAGTCTAACTGGTGGTTTGCTCTACGCGTGAAACGCTGGGGTACTGGCCCATGTCTAAAGACACACTGAAAGGTCCGCCAACCGCACTCCGTTTTCACGCTACCACTAAAGTGGTTTTATTATTTTCGCTTTTTTGCTTGTATTTCTTCTCCTGTAAATGGATCAATGAATTCTTTCATAGTCATTTGATCCTCAAGAATATCCTCTTGCAATTGATTTTTTATATATTCCTGTATGATTTTTCTGTTTCGACCTACTGTATCTACATAATATCCGCGACACCAAAACTTCCTATTTCCATATTTGTATTTCAGGTTCGCATGCCGATCGAATATCATTAAACTACTCTTCCCTTTCAAATAACCTACAAACGATGAAACACTTATTTTTGGTGGAATACTCACCAACATATGAATATGATCAGGACAGGCTGTAGCTTCAATGATTTCTACTCCTTTTCTTTCACATAACTGGCGAAGAATTCTACCTATATCTGCTTTGATTTTTCCATAAATAATCTGCCTTCTATATTTTGGCGCAAAGACGATGTGATACTTACAATTCCATGTCGTGTGTGCTAAACTTTTATTATCCATTTGGAGCCCCTTTCGTACGAAGTCGGTTGACCAGACCTGATTTCATTGTACGGCTGGGGTTTTTTTCTTGTCCATAGCTAGAAGCCCTTTGGAACCCCTCGCATAGCAAGGGGTTTTCAAAAGATACAATAACCAAAAGGACTCCCGTTTATGGAAGTCCTTTTACCTTGATGTTATTGTGACGAGGTGTATGTAGCAAACAAATCGTTAACAGGCTCAAGAAACTAGAATCGATAAAGCGAACCACCCAAACACCATAGCTCCTTAGTGAAACCTCATTTATTAAGCACCAAATACATACATAGAAAAATGCCAATCCAAGTACTTGAAGCCAAAAGATGAGTTTTTGTTTAGGCTGAATACTTGGTAAGAATTTCTTTGGTTGATTAGCTGCCCTATAAGAGACATAGCAAATCATTAGTGTGATGCCAACTAAAGTACTACCATGTTGCAAGTATTTATAAAGAGGAATCTGTAAACCAAACAGTGGCATTATTTCAGCTAAAATAGATACTTGCGTGACCATAAATCCATTTTTATGAGTAAACGAATCCCAGACCACGTGAGTTAACATTCCGAATAAAGCTGAATAGCTAAATACCATGACATTGAATAGTTTACTTTTGGAAGTTCGTTGGTTAGCTATGTCCTGCAAACATATCGGTAAATGATTAATTAGATGTTGCTGAATACATGCTCGATAAATTAGATAGAGCAAGATTACAAGAGGTAGATTAAAAGTAAAAAAACCTGTTAAGCTATGTCCAATCTCGCCTATTGGTCTGCCTCTTAAAAAATATTCAAAATCAGGCGCCATACTTCCTAATACTAATGCTGAAAAATGTATGTATTTACTTTGTCTTGAAAAAGGTAAAATTACGGCTGGATGTGCAAAGGTTAATGGCATATCACCCACCTCCCATCTGTTCAGACGTTTCCAATGACAAAGGTTACCCCCTCATCTAAAATCGCAGTCATGTTGGGTTCAATTTGTTAGAAATTGCTCTTCCGACACTACCTCAATTCCATGCCTTTGTAGTAATGCAGTCGTTACTCCCACACCAACTAATTTAGTGCCATTGAATTCCCCATTGTAAATCATGGCACTACCACAAGATGGGCTATACTCCTTTAAGACAACCTTTGTTGCACCTATTTCGCGTGCTTTTTGTAAGGTCGCATTCGCTCCTTTAAGGTATAATTCTGTAACATCACGTCCAGATCTTTCAACGACCCTTGCTTTCCCATCAAGAACATCATGACCATTTCCTCCAACAATTTCAGCAGGCTCGCGTGGCGTTGTAAAACCTCCCATTAACTCAGGACAAACGGTGACAGCTTTATTTTCTAACACAAGCTTTTGTATTTTTTCATCTAGACTGTTCGTACCATTATAACGAACATTTATTCCAGCTAAGCAGGCACTAATTAAAATCATAGCTCCTCACTCCTTCAACTATCTTTATACAACTATAACATGCTCACATTAGAATGTTTTACGTGATCTGCTCTTTTTTTGATACACTATTTAAATAGCTATCCAAAGGAGGAAAAAATGTCCGATCCTATTTTAATTTTGCCATATACAGATGAATGGGCTAAAGAATTTCATAGCATAGGTTCTCGATTACGTGAGGCCCTAGGAGACAACGCACTGAGAATTGATCATATTGGCTCAACTTCTATAACAGGCTTAGCAGCGAAACCAGTGATTGACATACAACTATCCGTAGCATCATTTACGCCATTGGAAGCGTTTAAAGGACCACTAGAATGTCTTGATTTTATTTATCGAGCAAACAATCCAGACAAGTCTAAACGCTATTTTCGAGAGGCTCCTGGTCATAGACGAGTACATATTCATGTTCGACAGGCTGGTAGTTGGGCAGAACAGCTGGCCTTATTATTTCGAGATTTTTTGCGCTGTCATCCAAATTACTGTCGTCGCTACAAGCAGGTAAAATATGAATTTGCAGAAAAATACATAAATAACCGACAACTATATACAAACTCTAAAGAAGCGATCATTTGGGAAATTTTAAAACAAGCTAATCAATGGAGTCAGCTTACAGGCTGGTCGCCCTCTCGCTCGGATAGCTAATTAACAAGGAGGAATAAATTTGATTGAATTTACTATTTGTTTTGTAAAGAAGGGTGATCATATCCTTTTGCTGAATAGAGATAAGCCGCAGTGGATGGGTGCATGGAATGGTGTTGGTGGTAAAATTGAACAGAATGAAACACCATTAGCTTGTGCAATCCGTGAAATTAAAGAAGAGACAGGTATTACTGTCGAGGATATTACGTATAAAGGAAAAATTACATGGACAGATGGCGATATTAACTATGGTTGTATGTATGCGTTTATAGCGGAACTACCTGAATCTTTTACATATGTAACCCCTCTAAAGGTTGCTGAGGGTATTCTAGATTGGAAGGAACTTACTTGGATTTTCCACCCTGAAAATGTGGGCATTGCGGATTTAAAATATTATTTACCCACAATGCTAAAGGAAACAACTAATTATGAATATATTTTTACCTATCAAGACAAAAAATTGGTCAATATCTCTTCAGCACCAATTGAACAAGCATCTACTGTCTAATTAAACATTCAAGCCTCGGCCATGCATTAGGTGCATGACGAGGCTTATTTTTAATGTCTAGGCTGTGCAAAGCGCATTCTGCACATCGACCAATTTAAGCTTGTATGCTGGATTTCATCATGGATTTCCCACAAGCTATCTACCATTCGCAATTCAACATTACGCTCTAATAATGCTTTCTCTATATCTTCGATCTCTGAGACATTGATGGGCATTTGTGTTAATTCACTTGTATAATAGCCAGCAATATCATCCTGTAATGTGAATCCATTACTATCAAACTCATATAGGTAAAGACTTGTATTCTTCAATACTTCCAACCACTTGTTTTCTATGACTACTACATGAGAAGCTTGAGCTAGATAGTGCTGTCTGTCCTGCTCTGTTGTCTGTTCTCCTGCATGAAAACAAACACGTGGACAATCTCTTGGCGTTAAATAATTCGGCAAGCATCTCTCGTTGATCGCCCATACAAGCCCTTTGGTGGCATCTAAATCTGGTCGCTCAGGTAGTCGAGGATGAAAAATCGTAATAGTAGGGTCTTCACTGATATGGAATAAACGCATGGTTACTTCTCCTTTATTTTCTTAATTTAAAAACAATAAAATCTGCACAATGCAAATCTTCCTTAAATTGAGGATACTTCTCTAGCATCTCCTCTGATGGCTTTGGCTCTACAATAGTCTCAATCATAAATCCAGCTTGCCTAATTGCTTGCACATAGCTTGTTAATGTTCGATGGTACAGAATGATTGGTGGCTCAGCATCTAGCTGTTGGTACACCCCTTCATAAAAATAACGTTGGACTTTCCAATATTGCTGATCTAGCTCCACATGTCTCATCCATCCACTATTTGGTGTCACAAAGCATGGGTGTAAAATCGAAAAAATAAAAGTGCTAGTAGGTTTTAATAATCGATACATCTCACATAGAGCAGCCTGATAATCCTCTAAATCTTGGAGAACCATATTCGAAACAATACAATCAAATTGTTCATCTGCTAGAAACGCTAATTTTTCACAGTTCCCTTGTAAAAATTGAATAGCATCCTTCTGTGGCGTTCTTTCCTTAGCAATGTCCAGCATTTTTTGTGAAAAATCAACCGCTGTTACTCTTGCACCCTTCTTCACCAGTAATCTGCTTAAATAGCCTTCTCCACACCCTGCATCTAATACATGCTTTCCATTGATCTCTTCCAACAATGCAAAGATGGTGGGGTTTAACAGTACTACACGATGAATGTCACCCTGCTCATCGTAGTTAGCTGTATACCTTTCTGCATATAGATTCCAGCGTTGAATGGCTTGTTCTGTATTCATATAAAGACCTCATTTCAAAGTAGAATCGTAACGTTACGTCTCTTGTGCACTTGTCTATTTTTCCATATAAAGAAAAAAATATATAGACTTTTATTATATCTTTTAATATCATGTAGATAGAGGCACGGCTTCTTTAAGTAAATGAGAAAAGCCAGAAATCCCAATAGGATTTCTGGCTTTTATGCGTTATATTGAAATGGATTGTTCAGCGACAGCTTCTTTTTTGACAGTGAGCCACCTGCCAACAACCATGACAAGTAATGCAAGAAATACAATTACCCCTGCAAAGACAAGTGCTGCTTTATAGCTGCTATAAACTTCTACCAGTTTTCCTGCGATAATTGGACCAATAATTTGTCCAAAAGCATAAAAGGTTGTTAATAGAGATACAACGAATCCGCTCTGGGTCGGAAAAAGCTGACGTGCATAGGATGTTGTTAGTGTGACTATTCCTACAAAGGTTAGACCGAATAAAAACGATGCTAACAATACACTCCATACAGTTTGTGAAAATACGGGTAACAAGATGCCTATCACTTGAAATATGTATGCCACAAACAAAATTTTTATTGCCGAAAATTTTTCTAATAAAACTGTCCAGACTGGTGCTGATGGTATCGCTGCTAGCCCCACCATCACCCAGCTATACGAGGAATAAGCCTGTAGAGAAGGGATATTATGAATAATATCAACTAAAAAAGTTCCTGTAATAATATAACCTAAGCCCTCTAATCCATAAGACACGATCAGCCATGGCATAAAGCCCTTTGTCATTTTCGTATCTAGTGATTTTGCAACTTTTAAGCCGTCCTTAGCCTCTAAACCCTTCCACAAAATAGTTGTCATGAGTAATAAAACCGCTGACAATATTCCTAATCCTAGCCATGTACCTTGCCACGCAAATTTAGCTTCAATAATAGGTACACATAAACCTGAAATCGCAATCCCTAAACCAATCCCACTAAAGACATAGCCAGACCATCGTGACAGTGAATGTTTCGCCAAATAATCCATCACAATACTTGACGTCAAGACAAAAATTAAGCCCCCTGTAATACCTGCGATTAAACGAAGCACTAGCCATACACTATACAGCTCTATTAATCCCATTAAGCCTACTGAAAGGACGTTGAAAACAACACTTGTCAATAAAAGTTTTTTGCGTTGACGATAAATAAAGCCCGCCCATAATGCTCCAATAAAATAGCCAATATAATTGCTTGAGGCTAAAAACCCAGCTACTTCTAATGAAAATCCTACATCACGGCGCATAAATGGCAAAATCGGTGTAAAAGCAAAGCGACTAATCCCCATCGCTACAACCAATAATAATATTCCCCCAAAAACAATCCCCATATGCTGTCGATTCAAGTGTTCATCCCCCTCCCCAGTTCCCTACTGTAATTAAAAGAATACAGAGTGAAGATTAATAAATCTAATATATAATGTATATAAAAGCATAAAAATATTTTATAAAAGGTGTGTCTATCATGAATTTACATGCACTACGTTTATTTACGAAAGTGGCCGAGCTCAATAGTGTTTCCAAAGCAGCCCAAGCTCTTATGATTAGTCAGCCAGCCGTCACTATACAAATACGAAATTTAGAAAAGGAACTAGCTTTAACCTTGCTGGAATCTAAAGGGAGAGGTATTACACTAACACAAAATGGCGCTTTTTTATATAAACAGGCTCAGCGATTATTTGATTTAGAGCAGGATATCGAAAATAAAATAGAGCAGCTAAAAAATACTGGCAACGAAGAATTACAAATCGCATCTACACATGTCCCCTCTCACTTTTTATTACCCAAATGGCTTGCTTATTTTAAGCAAATCTATCCAGCTACAAATATTCATTTAAAAACGGCTAACTCGCAGCAAGTAATTGAGGAATTACTGCATTATAAGGTAGATTTAGCCTTTATTGTCAAAGAGGATGGACATCACCCAGATATCAATTATCAATTTTTAATGAACTTAGATTATTGGTTTATCGTGCCCTATAATCACCCACTAGCGGATCAAACTGTATCGTTAGCAGAACTTATGCAACAGCCCTTTGTCACAAGGGAAGATGGTAGCTCCACAAAAGAATACTTAAATGCTTTATGTAAGGTGCATAAGATTCCCCCACCTCAGGTCGGACTACAACTAGATGGAATTAATGAATCAATCCATGCTATTGCAGCAGGATTCGGTACTATGCTAGCCCCTTCCATTGCAGCCTCTAGCTTTATCCAACAGCAACAAGTATCGCGTGTCTTTATAAAGGATATCGATATTCAGCGTCCTATCTATCTTTGTACTAGAAAAAATGAACAGCATCATTCCTCATCCTTTAATAACTTTCTCCACATCATCAATCAATCGATTTGATAGTAAACGTGTCCAATCTCAAAGGAATCGAGAAATTCATCATCGATTCCTTTCTAGCTTCTTCTGCTTATCATCTAATGTCTAAGACTACTAGTAGTCTTATTGCAGCTAGTACGGCAAACTATCCAATTTGTGTAACGCTCTCAAATTACTTTGTTTATCCATCCATCAACGCTTGTCAAAGCTGTCAAATAGTAGTTGAAAATGCTCTTTAAATCCTCTTGTTAATTCATCAATATTCGTTTTTTTATAGACTTGATAGTTTAAATAGCCTATAATAATCCATGTTATTATCAATAAACGAACATTAAGGTGGTTTTTATGACTGAATATACGCATATTTTCAAAGGGACAGCATTTACAAGTAAATCTGCTACTGAGGTTCAAATCTTAAAAGATTATTTATTTTTCATTAATGCTGACGGCATGATTGATAAAACAATCGCTCCTGAACATACTGATTACCAGCAACTATTAACTACATATCAACATCAAAATAATTTCCATCAATTATCTGAAGGGCAATATTTCTTACCAGGGTTTGTCGATCTACATGTCCATGCGCCGCAATGGGCTCAATCAGGTACAGCTCTAGATATTCCTCTTTATGATTGGCTGAACACATACACTTTCCCTATCGAATCAAAATTTTCGGATTTAGCGTTTGCCCAAGAGGTCTATGAGGATTTAGTAGGCACGCTTCTTGCCAATGGAACAACAACATCCTTATATTTTGCGACAGTCCATAAAGAGGCAAGCGTTCTTTTAGCTAAAATTTGCGCAGAGAAGGGCCAACGAGGACTAGTCGGAAAAGTGGTCATGGATGATCCAGAGCAAAATCCAGATTTTTATCGTGATGCAAACACACAAACAGCATTAGCCGATACAGAAGAGTTTATTTTAGCAGTAAAAGAACTAGCCAAAACAACTAAACAAGGTGTCTATCCAGTTGTGACACCACGTTTTATACCAAGCTGTACTGACAATGCCTTAAAAGGTTTAGGTGAATTAGCTGCAAAATATGATACACATATTCAGTCGCATTGTAGCGAAAGTGACTGGGAGCATGGCTATGTTAAAGAACGATTTAATAAAAATGATGCTGTTGCTTTACATGACTTTGGTTTATTAGGTAAAAAATCTGTAATGGCACATTGTAATTTCTTAAGTGATGACGATGCACGACTATTTGCTGAAACTGGTACTGCCATTGGCCATTGTCCAATCTCCAATGCCTATTTTGCTAATAGTGTCATTCCTATCGCCCGCTTCCATGCGATGGGTGTTGATATTGGATTAGGCTCAGATGTTTCAGGAGGATTTTCTCCAAGTCTTTTTGATAATGCAAGACAGGCTGTTATGTCATCGAGAATGTTAGAGGATGGTGTAGATACAGCTATAGCTGCTGATCAACGTGGTGTTCCAAATTCACGTATTACCATTAATGAGGCATTTTATTTAGCAACAGCTGGCGGTGGAGAAAGCCTAAGCCTTCCAATAGGCCGTTTACAGGAACACTATACATGGGATGTACAGATCATTGATACAAAAATCCCTTCTGCCAAGCTCCCTATTTTTGATCAGAATGAAGATTTACGCGATATTTTTCAAAAAATGATGTATCTTGTGCGTCCAGAAAATATTCGTGAGGTTTGGGTGCAAGGAAATAAAGTTCATACGAGAGAGTAATATTGATTCTCTAATTTCTATAGTAACTAAATAATTATTTGAGGTGTACATCTTCGTGGAAACGCAACTTAATAAACAAACTAATGAAACAAGAAAAACCCAGTTAACCGTATTACCAGATGAAAAAGTCTCGATTGGTCAATCAGCCCTTCTAGGGTTACAGCATGTCATGGCAATGGATGTTTACGTAGTCCCATTTTTAATTGCCATGCTTATCGGCTTACAAACTGGCCAGGCAAGTGCATTAATTCAATCAACGTTTATTGCGGCAGGAATCGCAACGATTGTACAAACACATTTTTGTATGAAATTACCGATGGCACAAGGCCCTTCCTATGTCCCACTCGGCGCCATTGTTGGGATCTATGCAGCAAGCGGTAGTGGTGATTTAGGCTGGAGCACTGTGTTAGGTGCTAGCTTAATAGGAGCTATTTTAGTCATTATTTTAGGCTATACAGGCATCTTCAATAAAATTGTCAAAACATTTATTCCACCAATTGTTGGAGGAACAATTATTTTTGTGGTTGGTCTATCCTTAATGCCTGTCGGTTTAAGTGATAATATTTTTAATGGAGCAGGTGCATCCATTAACCAAAATATCTATTTAGCGTTAATTTCAGCAATTGTCTTGATTATTTGTGTTATGTTAGGCACGGTCTTTCATCAAAAAGGACGTCTATTCCGTATTACTTCCGTTATCATTGCCTTAATCGCTGGTAGTATTGCAGCAAATATGATGGGTGTTTTAAATTTATCAGCAGTATCGCAAGCAAAATGGTTTAGTATGCCACAAATTCCCTTCGCAGATTTTGGCTTTAGCTTTAATATTTCAGCAATTATCACAATGGTCATTATTTATATTGTCTTAATGGCAGAAACTACTGGAACATGGTTTGCGATCAGCAATGTCATCGACAAACCATTAACAGATAAACAAATTAATCGTGGTGTTATTGGTGAAGGAATTGGTTGCTTTATTGCTTCATTATTAGGATCAACTCCAGTTACGGGCTACTCTACCAATGCAGGTGTTATCTCTATTACAGGGATTGCAAGCCGTCGAGTATTTATCGCTGCGGGTATTTGGTTTATCGTCTTCGGGTTCTCTGGTAAATTAGCTGCACTGATTTCAGCAATTCCGTCTGCCGTCATCGGTGGTGTATTTGTGATTGTCTGTGGCATAATAGCCATTAGTGGTTTACAGGTCATGAAAAATGAACGTATTGGTGAAAAGGAAATGTATGTGATAGCAATCCCTATCATTTTAACGTTAGCTCTTTCTTTATTGCCTGATGATTTCTTATACTCGTTACCTACAACTGTTCAATATTTATTTGGCTCACCCATAGCAACTGCTGCCCTCGTTGCTATTATCCTCAACAAAGTTCTACCAAGCTCAAAGTAGTAAATCTGACGTGCACAGCACCTTCCTCCATTAGGAGAGTAGGTGCTGTGCTTATTTAATTTCAAAAATTTCTGTTTCCTTAACGATTCATCTGTTATACTAGAGCAAAAAAGTAGGGATTAAAATGGTATATGATGTCATAATTGTGGGTGCTGGCTCTATGGGAATGGCTGCTGGTTATTATTTAGCTAAGGCTGGAAAAAAAGTCCTTATGCTAGATACTTATACTCCCCCTCATCAGGAAGGTAGCCATCATGGGGACACACGAATTATCCGTTATGCTTATGGGGAAGGCGCTAGTTATGTGCCTTTTGTCAAAAGAGCTGGGGAGCTTTGGCAGGAGCTCGAAACGCTAGCAGACGAACATTTATTTTTACAAACAGGGGTAGTAAATATTGGCGAACCAACTTGTGCTTTTATTCAGAACGTGAAAGCTAGTGCAGCATTTTATGGCTTAGCACTCGAATACTATTCAGCAGCTGAAGCAATGAATAAGTGGCCAGGGCTATCCTTGCCAGTAAATTTAGTAGCTTATTTTGAGCCGACAGCAGGTGTCCTTCGTGTGGAAGCATGTATACGAGCTTATAAAAAATTAGCTTTAGAAGCTGGGGCAAGCCTACAGACAAACGAAAAAGTACTGACCATCCAAGCTGGAGAAATGGTACAAGTTCAAACAGCACAAAACATCTACAAGGCGAAGCACTTAATTGTAACTGCAGGTGCCTGGGCATCGGAGTTACTCCAAACGATTGGTATAACTATTCCAGTAACACCGACTCGGAAAACTTTTGCATGGTTTGACGCAGATGAGCAGCTTTATCATGACGAGGTTTTTCCAGCCTATTGCTTTGAATTTGCCGATTCGACCTACTATGGCTTTCCAAGTATTGATGGGACAGGATTGAAGCTTGGACGACATGATGGCGGTGAAGCGATTAATCCAAATGAACCGTTACGACCATTTGATGAAGCCGACAGCGTTGACTTACAAAACTTTATCGATCAGTTCATGCCCCAGCACGGAGCATTAAAATACGGAAAAACATGTAAATATTCGATGACACCAGATGAAGATTTCATTATCGATTTTTTACCTGAACATCAAAATATCATCATCGCTTCAGGCTTTTCTGGACATGGCTTTAAATTTAGCAGTGCCGTTGGAGAAGTATTAGCGGATTTAATCATTGACGGCAAAAGTAAACAGGATTTAACAACCTTTCAGCTTAGTCGATTTTAACAAAATAAGGATTGGTACAACGGTATTCGTTGCACCAATCCTTTATTTTTGTAGCATCCCTTGAAACTCTTGCCAATCATATAAGCGTGGTAGATTCACATGTTGGTTATAGGATTGATTTTTTAACATAACTTTAGTCCTTACGTCGTTCAGCGTTTCCAGCACAGCTGGTTTATCATCTACATAAATATCTAAAGCAAGCTCTTTTATAATGGCCACTTTTTCTGTATCTTGCATCCCACAGAAAAAACGTCCTTCGGTAATGGGGAAACCTTGCTCTTCCATCCATGCTTTTGTTTGCGCACAATACTGCTTAGGACGAGAAGTAATATAGTAAATCTCATGTCCTGACTCGGCTAAGGCTTGCAGTGTTTCTAAGGCGTCCTTAAAAGGAGGACAGTTCGTAAAATAAATTTCCTCTAATGTGCTATTCCACATTGCTGAGCCTTCCTCATCCGTTAAACCAAAAGGTTCATGAATTTCTACTCGTTGTAAGACTTGAAAGGTTTCAAAGGAAACATTCTTCCCTAGTTTTTGATTGTAAAGAGAAAAGGCATGTGCTCGTAAATCAATTAATGTGTCATCTATATCAAAGCCAAACTTCATCTAGTTGTTCGTCCCTTCAAGAAGCCTTATTGATGAAATTATCAGCAAATGTTTGCTCTTTTTCAATTTGTTTTGCTAATACTTCTTCAATGGCTTGCTTACGCATTTGTTGAAAATCTTGTACATTAAAATGTGCTAGCATGTCTTTATTTAGTAATGACGCAAGACACTCTGCATCCTTCAGTGCACTATTAAGCCCAAAGGCGCCAGTGGGTGTCATAGTATGAACAGCATCCCCTAACAAGACAAGACCTTTTGTCCCCCAGCTATGACAATGGCTACTGAAGACATCCAGCAACACAAAATCACGCCAAGATGTTATACGCTCCGTCACGGTCTTCGCTAACTCTGGAAATGCATCCGAAAGCTGTTGTATAAATGGTGTAAACACTTGTTTTCGAAGCTGTGGGAAGCTCCCTTGTTCAATATTCCAGCCAATTTGAATAAAGCCCCCGACTTGTGTAAACAATGACAGTTGCTTATCTTCGATTAATGCCATTTTAATTGATGGTTCCCAGCCAGGAGGGGCAGGAATTTTAGCCCATAGTAAATCAAAGCCATGTTTATGTTTTTGAGCATCAATATGTGCTTGCTTACGAATGGTAGAATAGCGGCCATCAGCACCGATTATTAACTGACTATTGATTTTTATCGTGTCTCCACCTTTTATTGCTGTGATCCCTTTATAATATCCAGATGCATCCATAACGAGCTTTATTACCTTTGTATGTAGTAAACATGTAAAGTTGGGTAATAATTGTGCTTTTTGTATAATGGCTTTTAATAAATGTTTTTGCGGTACATGTATACCTAAATGCCCTACTGCCTCATCAGGATATATCGTTTTAAAAGGTCTACCTTCTGCGTAATACTCAAGCTTCTCCATTCGTAATACGCCAAGGGATTCGACTGCTTCAAAAAGATGATGGTTTTTTAAAACAGCCTCGCCCTCCTCATTTAAATGCTCGCCACGAAATGCCTGGCCGAGTGCTGCGTTCTGCTCTAGTAGAATCACGGATAACCCTTTTTGGGCTAATAAATAGGCCAGCAATGTTCCAGCTGGTCCTGCTCCTACTATACATACATCCGCATGGTAATTCATTTTTCCTCACCTAGCTTTGGATAGGCAATAATTCGCAAATCCTCGCCGACTTTATCAAATGTAGTAACTTCAACATTCCATGCTTCGTTCATAAAAGAGGGATTATAGCCAGCAAATGGCGTTAACGATAAATTCCCTCCCAGAACTTTAGGGGCAATATACACCACATACTTGTCAATAGCTCCTTGCTGTAAAAATGAAGCATTCACTTTACTTCCACCTTCTAGTAGAATATCTGTAATGCCAAGTTGATAAAGCTGTTCAAGCATCTCATCAATCTGAAGTCCGTGTTCATTTTTGCCCACAGGTAAAACCGTGACACCTTTCTCTGTAAACTGATCAATCTTGTCTTGGCTTACGTCCTTATTACAAACAAGAATCGTTTGTGCTTGCTCTGTATTTAACACATTCGCAAGGTCAGGTGTACGTAGAGAACTATCCATAATAATACGTGTTGGATGTTTTCCATTCCCTTCCTTTAATCTTGTTGTTAAAGTAGGATTATCAGCGATGACTGTACCAACACCCACTAAAATTCCATCTACTTCATGACGAATTTGGTGCACATCCTCACGCGCTGCCTCGCCTGTCACCCACTTAGAATGCCCTGTATGTGTGGCAATTTTCCCATCTAAAGTCATAGCAAATTTTGAAATGACAAAGGGGCGTTGCGTCAACATATTGTGAATAAAGCGTTCATTTAAACGGCGCGCTTGTTGCTCTAAAATCCCCACTTCTACCTCTATTCCAGCATCTCGAAGCAATTGAATGCCACGCCCTGCTACAGCTGGGTTAGGATCTTGCATAGCAACCACAACACGACGTACTCCAGAATCTTTCACTAAATTCGCACAAGGAGGTGTTTTGCCATAATGTGAGCAGGGCTCTAGCGTTACATAGAGCGTCGCACCGTGCGCATGTTCACTAGCCATGCGAAAAGCATGCACTTCTGCATGAGGTTCACCTGCTTTTCTGTGTAAGCCTGTGCCAACAATCACGCCGTCCTTCACAATGACTGCCCCAACAAGTGGATTTGGGTTAGTATTTCCTTTCGCACTAGCTGCTAAATCTAGTGCTAATTGCATATACTTTTCATCTAAATTCGTCATGATCGTAACCTCCACTCATTGCTTTTCGCGTATATGTCCAGATTTTTCAACCTTTGTTTCTAAATAATAACGGTTCGTCTCCGTCAACCCACCCCATAAAGGTACATGCCCTTCTGCTGCCAAGCCGCGATCCTGTAAAGCAGCCAGTTTTTTAGGATTATTTGTAATAAGTGTTACCGGTTTAGAACGCAGCGTAGCTAGAACGGCAAGTGCTTCTTCATAAGAACGAGTATCGTCCGGGAAGCCAAGAGCATGGTTTGCCTCAACCGTGTCTAACCCTTCCTCTTGTAATAAATAAGCAAGAGATTTAGAGAATAAACCAATACCACGGCCTTCATGGTCTGCTAAATAAAAAATTGCTCCGCAGCCATGCTCCACAATCATTTTCATGGACTCATGCAATTGATAGCCACAATCACAGCGTTGGCTGCCAAATATGTCACCTGTGTGACAAATACTATGCATTCGGATTAAAGCATCTTCTGAATGGGTAAAATCACCATATACAAGGACTGATGATTGCTGTAAAAAGGCTAAATTGGCAGTGGCTAATCCATCAATGATTTCTTCTTTTGATAAATTTGCATCAACTTTAAGCCAGTTATACCATTGAAATGTGGCAGAAAAATCACCTTGTTTAATCGGTAAATTTACAGGTCCAACAAGGCAAATATTTTCTGTGTCGGTATACTTTACCATTGTCATTTTATCTTTCACTAAGTCCATAACTTTAGTCGTAATTGTCATTATAATCTCCAACCTTCTATAGAAACAGTTGGGGTAAATACACCAACTGAGCACATGTATTTTCACAGCACTTACATAACGTAACTTAGTTTATAATAATAACTAAAAAGTGTCAATCAACAGCTATTATTCTTTGATTATAAATATAAGATACAAAAATTTTAACATTACTTTTACATCATATACTACTAGCTTATGGAGATGCTATTTTTTCTGTGCAGGCTAGTCTATAATAAGCTGTGGTACCTGTAATGACGAAAGGAAGTTAAGAATGAACTTAGAAAAAAATGTTCAAGTAAAACAGCCAAAATATCAACAAATAGCCAATGACCTTGCATCAAAGATCGTGGAACGAAAATACCAAATTGGCGATAAAATATATGCAAGATCCTCTTTAGCAAGTCAATATAATGTTTCGGCGGAAACTGCAAGAAGAGCCATTGCTGTTTTACAAGACTTAGAAATTGTAGAGGCCTCAAAAGGTAGTGGAGTTATCATTAAATCTTATGAAAAAGCGGCACATTTCGTTAGACAGTTTCATGATGTTCAATCTATACATGAAATACAAAATGAACTTTTAACTAGCATCCAAAAACAGCATCATGAATTAATTAATTTACAAGATAAAGCAAAGCAGCTAATTAGCCGCACAGAGCATTTCCGTTCAGTCAATCCTTTCATTCCCTATCAATTAGAAATGACAGCTGATAGCCCTTGCATTCATCAAACAGTACAAGCATTAAACTTTTGGCAAAATACATCAAGTACCATTGTAGGAATTCGACGTGGTAATGAATTATTACTATCCCCTGGACCTTATGTCTCATTCGAAGAGGGAGACATTATTTATTTTGTCGGTAATGATGAAAGCTTTGCCAGAGTTCAAAGCTTTTTATATCCAAATTAAAATCCGTTTAAGCGCTGATATAACAGCGTTTAAGCGGTTTTTTTCTTTTTTGTCGATTTGACAAAAGTAACAACCCTTTGCTACAGTAAAGTTGTTACTTGTTTATTTTTGGGTATCATTATCCTCACATAGTAATAATTTACGAAAGGAGTGCTTCTATGGAAAAAATTAAAATAGAACACGTATCGAAAGTGTTTGGCAAACATATTCCCCAAGCACTAGAACTCGTTAAGCAACAAAAAAGTAAGACTGATATCTTAAAAGAAACAGGTGCAACTGTTGGTGTATACGATGCAAGCTTTACTGTCAATGAAGGAGAAATTTTCGTCATTATGGGTTTGTCAGGTAGTGGCAAATCAACCCTTATACGGCTCTTAAACCGCCTTATTGAACCAACGAGCGGAAATATATATATTGATGGAGAAAATATTTCTACAATGGGAAAAGAAAGTCTACGGACTGTAAGAAGAAACAAAATGAGTATGGTATTCCAAAACTTCGGTTTATTCCCCCATCGTACACTACTTCAAAACACCGAATACGGCCTTGAAATTCGTGGTATTTCAAAGGAAGAACGACAAGCAAAAGCTGAACAGGCTCTAGAAAATGCTGGATTACTTGCATACAAAGATCAGTATCCAAGTCAATTATCTGGTGGTATGCAGCAGCGTGTTGGGTTAGCGCGTGCACTTGCAAATGACCCTGAAATACTGCTAATGGATGAAGCTTTTTCTGCACTAGATCCTTTGATTCGTAAAGAAATGCAGGATGAACTACTTGATCTACAACAAACATTGAAAAAAACGATTTTGTTTATTACACATGATTTAAATGAAGCATTACGCATTGGGGACCGGATCGCTATTATGAAGGATGGTTCTATCATTCAGATTGGTACAGGGGAAGAAATATTAACCAACCCAGCAAATGATTATGTCAAAACATTCGTAGAGGATGTGGACCGTTCTAAAGTATTAACAGCTGAAAATGTTATGGTACGACCTGTTTACGTTAATGTAGACTTGGATGGCCCTACAGTAGCACTCAAACGCATGCGACAAGAAGCAGTTAGTTTATTAATGGCTGTTGATAAAAATCGACACTTAAAAGGCTATATTACTGCGGATGATGCACTAGCTGCAGCTAAAAAGCATGAACAGACCGTCCACTCCATTGTGCAAACAGAGGTGCTAACCGTTCCACCAGATATGCTATTACAAGATATTCTAGGGATGATTTATAATTCACCTACTCCTATCGCAGTTGTAAAAGATGACCGCTTACTAGGGGTTCTCATTAGGGGCGTTGTCATCCAAGCACTTTCAACGAGCGATGAGGAGGCCGAAGTACATGAATAATTTTTTAGATAATATTCCAACAATACCACTAGCTCAATGGGTAGAATCAGCTATGGACTGGTTGACGAGTAATTTTTCAGCGTTCTTTAACTCTATTCAGCAATTTGGAAAACTACTCATGAATCAGGTCACTGATTTATTAATGGGTATCCCAGCCATTATTCTTATATTACTTGTAGTGATATTTGCCTTCTTCGTTTCAGGCAAAAAATTCGGGCTAGCTGCATTCTCATTAATAGGTCTCTTGTTTATTTATAATCAAGGACTATGGACACACCTTATGGAGACAACTACACTCGTGCTCTTTTCAAGTATTATATCCATCATTATCGGTATTCCACTTGGTATTCTAATGTCGAAATCTACAATAGCTGAAAACATTATTAAACCAATACTTGACTTCATGCAAACAATGCCTGGTTTTGTTTATTTGATCCCAGCAGTTGCCTTCTTCGGCATCGGGATTGTGCCTGGTGTTTTTGCATCTGTTATTTTCGCTTTACCCCCAACAGTACGTATGACAAACCTCGGTATTCGTCAAGTACCGAAGGAATTAGTCGAAGCAGCAGACTCCTATGGTAGTACCGCTAGTCAAAAACTATTTAAAGTAGAGATTCCTTTGGCTAAATCTACGATTATGGCCGGAATTAACCAAACCGTGATGCTATCACTTTCTATGGTAGTTATTGCTTCTATGATTGGAGCACCGGGTCTAGGACGAGAGGTATTAACAGCCCTTCAACGTACACAAGTTGGGAATGGCTTTGTTGCAGGCCTAGGCTTAGTTATTTTTGCTATTATTATTGACCGCTTAACACAAAGCTTTAATAAAAAGAAAGCATTATAGAAACATAGTTAATCTTTCTCGCCGGCATGCACCTTATGGATGGTGTTGGCAGTTTGATAAAATGATAAATAGAAAGGGAGATTCGATGAAACTAAAGACAATATCAAAGTTAGGAATGGCTCTAGGTCTAGGCTTCATGCTCGCTGCATGTAGTGGAGGCGATTCAGGCTCAAGCTCTGGAAAAACCAGTGATTCTAAGGAGGTAAACCTTGCCTATGTTGAGTGGGATACAGAAATCGCCTCAACGAATGTGGTTGGGCAAGTTCTCGAAGATTTAGGTTATGATGTGACATTAACTCCTTTAGATAATGCAATTATGTGGGAGGCTGTCTCTAAAGGGGAAGCTGACGGAATGGTTGCTGCATGGTTACCACATACACATGCATCACAGTACGAAAAATATAAAGCTGATTTAGATGAGCTAGGAGAAAACCTTGCTGGTGCAAAAATTGGCTTAGTTGTTCCAAGCTATATGAATGTGAACTCTATTGAAGATTTAACAAATGAAGCTGATCATACAATCACTGGGATTGAACCAGGTGCTGGTATTACGGCTGCTACGGAAAAAGCAATAGAAGAATATGATAATTTAGCAGATTGGAACTTTATTACTTCTTCTTCTGGCGCAATGACAACTTCATTGGCTAAGGCGCTGAAAAATGAAGAAGAGATTGTTGTCACAGGTTGGTCACCTCACTGGAAATTTGCGAAATATGATCTTAAATACTTAGAAGATCCAAAAGGTGTATATGGTGGAGAAGAAACCATTAATACATTTGTTCGTAAAGGCTTGAAAGAAGATTTACCAGATGTATACTCTGTTTTAGATAACTTCCACTGGACAGCAGAAGATTTAGAAAGCGTAATGCTAGAAGTAATGGATGGTAAAGATCCAAAAGACGCTGCGAAAGAATGGGTAGAAGCTAATCCAGATAAGGTAGCTGAATGGACAAAAGATGTAAAGAAATAATATAAGAAAACAGGCACTTCCGCTTATGCAGGAGTGCCTGTTTATTATGATAACAACTTCAACATGACTGCCGCCCCTAATACAAGGATAATACAAACAATACGGCGCCAGTCCTTGGATTCATTAAAAAATAGCATTCCTAGCAGTGCTCCCCCAGCCGCACCGATTCCTGTCCAAATAGCATAGGCTGTACCCATTGGCAATTTTTCCATTCCATAGGCAAGACCTGCAAAGCTTAAGGTAAATGCAAAAATCAGTAATCCTAAATTTTTCAAACTTTTCATCTTGTTATATTTACTGATCATATATACACCCATCATCTCACACAATCCTGCAATCACTAATGCCATCCATGCCATTATTCAGTCACCTCTTGATCCTTTGACTCTCCAGTTACAAGCTTTAAGCCGACTACTCCTGCGAGTAACACTACAATACATACTATTTTTGCTAATTTCCATGGCTCCCCAAATAACAAGCTATCCGCACAAACAGTTCCAGCTGTCCCTAAACCGACAAAGACAGCATAAACCGTACCAACTGGTAAATGCTCCCCTGCCTTAATAAGCAGATAAAAACTTACAAAAATAGCAATGGCAGTACCTAGCCATTCCCATACACTTGTTGCATGCTTTAAACCAATGACCCAACATACTTCAAAGCAAGCCGCTACAATGACACTTATCCACTGTTTATTCATAAAAACCCCTCCATTTTATAAGACACGGACGATTAACCGTTGTTTAGCATTCACTTTGTGAGTTAATTTTATCCAAACAAAAAAAGCCTGAAGAAACTGTTTTAAAAACAGTATCTCCCAGGCTTTTATCCTTCCGTGTCACAAAATCAATTTGTGGTTTTCTCTCGGACCAGACTAGCAAGGCTACGGAACCCTAGAAAACTATTCATTCGATTGTTACTCTTAGTATAGCAAACTATTTAATGATTTTCCAGTGGTACATAGCCGACCTTTTCAACCATGACTTGCCCTTCCTCAGAAAGAATCCAATCAATTAATTTTTGTGCATTGTGATTTTCTGTTCCTGCTGTGATTGCATAAAATTCTGATACTAAAGGGTATGTACCATTTTGAATATTTTCTTTAGTCGGTACCACTCCATCAATAGCTAATAATTTAATTTTTTCATTTTTGACCATCTCTGTCGAATAATATCTAAACGTAAAGCCTATGGCATTTTTATAATTTCGGTATTGCGAAACTTCTCGGATGATTCCTCCCATTCCCGACACGATGTCTTCAGAAGGTGCTTTCATCAATGGCGTATTGCCCATCAATTTTTCTAGTGCTGTTTGACTGCCACTATCTGCTGGACGTTGGAAAGCACGAATTGTCTCGTCCTCGCCACCTACCTCTCGCCAATTGGTAATTTCGCCCGCGTATATTTTTTTCACCTGCTCTAGAGTTAAATTATCGACACTGTTTTTATGGTGCACGAAAAAGACAAATGCCTCTCGTCCTATTGGTGTCATATTTAACGTCAGACCTTCCTTTTCTGCTTGCCATTCCTGTGAGGTGGACGGTGCTGCCACAAAGATAAGATCAACATTTCCTGTAATTAAATTTTGATAAGCTTCAGGTGTGCGATTAACTTGTACTCTACTATTATACGGAGCATAGTCACTTTTTGGATAAGTGGCCTCTACAAAAGCTGCATACAAAGGATACAGAGCCGTCGCACCATCTAAACGTGGTAATGACTCCGATAATTGTAAGGATGCTTTTGCGTCAGTCTTTTCCACTTTATTGCCCTGTGCAAATGGCTGATAGGCCGTTACATCAATTTCTGCATCGACAGTCGGGATACTCATTTTATAATAATGTTGAATCGGTTTGATGGACGCAATCAATAAGGCAATCCCCATAGCACCAAATAACAAGCCTCTTCTTCTCTTAGTGTTGATCCATTTAAACATGCTAGATATAAAAAAGACAAATAAACAAACAGGCACGGTAAACACTAAATGCATAAAATGTATACTTCCATTCAGTGTAACAATAAGCGCAGCCATTAATGTGACAACCGATAAACCAATTAACACCGATACAGTTTGTATAATTCTAATATCAGATACCCTCCTCCAGTGTAATTTTACACTTCTAAACTAATCGTACTGGAAAGATAAAGCATTCACAACTATTTATTCAGAAAATTATGTTAAAATTAAATTTATCCTGATTCGGCATAGCTTTAATTTCAAAGGTTTAACATTTGGTTGCAAAGGCTAGCATCTCGTTAGAGGAATACTTTTAAAAAAGTATTAAACTGGATAGCACTATGTCGAATGTAATAGAGATAAGTAGGAGGAGTTGTACATATGGCAATTGAAAAAGTACGTAATCATTTAGCACAATGGCATGTTGAGCACAAGATACAAGAATTAGAAGAAAGTTCTGCAACCGTTGAATTAGCTGCACAGGCACTCGGCTGTGAGCCTGAACGTATAGCAAAATCTTTATCCTTTCTGGTGAATGACGGTGCCGTATTAATTGTTGCTGCAGGCGATGCTAAAATCGATAATGCCAAATTTAAAGCGGTCTTTGGGACGAAGGCTAAGATGCTAGCAAGGGATGACGTTGAAAAAATGATTGGGCATGATGTTGGAGGCGTTTGTCCTTTTGGTGTAAACGAAGGGGTGGCCATTTATTTAGATGAATCACTGAAACGCTTCACAACTGTATTTCCAGCATGCGGTAGTAGCAATTCTGCCATAGAGGTAACCATTTCAGAACTCGAAACGTATACTCCCTATAAAGAATGGGTTGATGTATGTAAGGGCTGGAATGATTAAAAACAATAATCGGCGAAACTTATCAAAAGGTCTCGCCGATTCTACTATTAATGACTTACTATTCCTTGTAACCCACTGCTAACCAATGTGAATCCCATTCAGTAATCTGATTGCCGACGCGACAGCTTAAACCACACGCTCGATTATCAGCAACAAATGAACCGATTAGCCATTTTTTAGACTGATATCCCTCTTTTAGCTGAATCGTTATGTTAGGCATCTCTATATACTGCTGATAAATAAACAAATTATCATCATAATGGGAGGATTGAGAGGCATTTAGTTTCTTCCCACTACCTTCGTAAATCTCCACAGTATTTCCTTCACGTGAATAAACAGGTTTCTTCACATAAGGCATATCCTCACGAATAAAAGGTTCTGCTGTAAGATATGTAGGTAGCATAAATTGCTGAATTGCTGCTCTTTCCTCTGCTGTAAAGAGTAGTGGGTCACTTCTCCGCTCCCATATTAACCATAATAAGATTTTCGATTGTAAGACATAAGCTGCAGGTGGATTAATGATGGCTAGCTGTCGCTTTTTGACAAGCTCTAATAATTGTAGCCCAATACGATCCCCATCTGAAGCTATATCATCTATTAAAAACTCTGCAGGATGTGCAGGACGAAATAAAATATCAATTTTCTCCATAGCAGGTGTATAAAGACCTTGAGACACATTTGACGTATCACTAGAAAAAATGGTTAGTTTCTGAATAGGTACATACTCAATTTCAAAAGGAATACAGCTCTTAATAAATTGCACCTGACAATACTCTTCATAATCCTCTGTTGCCATTTTTCCGGTGATCACAATCTTTGGCTTTTTAACATCGTTTACATATTGCATAGCAGCAAAAAGTGCACCTGACAACGTTTTTTGTAAAGCGGTCACATCATTTGGGTTTTTAAAACTAAAATGCTGACAGAGCTGTTCATTCATTTCAAAGGTTTCTTGTACAAGAAAAGGTGTTTCTCCATTCAACTCTAGACATTTAATATGACCATCCTCTGTACAAATAAAGTCAAAGCGAGCCAGAACAGATTGCTGCTGTAAATAATCTAGTTGAATATAGGGTATCATTTCGGGACGAATTCCTAAGGCTAATAATTGATCGCACGATAAATGCTTAAATTGTTTCCCTACTTTTAAAAAGATACGCCAAAGTATTTGTGTGGCATAGTGAAGTTGATCGATTTGTTGTTTTGGCAATTCTAAAACATCATAAAGTGCGTACTCTAAATCCTCAAAATCAGGGAAGAAGTGGGGAAATTTAGAATAGAATGCTTGTCGTTGTTGTGTATAATTCATCAGTTTTTATGCTCCCTTTTCAAACTTACGAGGAGGACGAGCCGCCACGAGAGGCCCCACCTGAACCGAAGCCAGATTTCCCTGTACTAGAGGAGGAAGAACTATTGGAATAGGAGTTCGAGCTTTTTGATGAGCTGTCCGTTGAATAGGAGCGCTGACCACTTGAATAGGAGTTTGAACTACTCGGTGTAGAGCTACTGGATGTTGTACCAGCCTTTTCTTGAGTGCTGTTCGTGAGACCATTTGTTTTACTTTCATCCTTAGCATTTTGGGTTGATCGAGGTACAGTAGAACCACCACCCCCGCTTTGTTCATCTCGATCTGTGCCATTTTTTAAATTGCGGCTTTTATAAATGGCACTTCCGATCATTGCGCCCGCCGTTGCATACATGAGACCATTAAAGAAATGCTGAGAATAATACGGGGAATCTTCATCGATACATTCATAGGAACCATCGTCCCCCTCTTGCCATTCATCACAGGCATCAGCCATTTCGCTATTATAAACATTTATTAATTCATCACTCGTTGCTTGAGTTTGTTCTTCGCTTGACGGATTAGTAGCAGATGTTGTTGTAGGATTTTCCTCTACTATTTGTGTTTCACTATTTCCACATGCGGCTAGCTGTACAGCCATAAAAGATGCCGTTGTTACAGCCATATATTTTTTTATTTGTTTTGCCATATTTTCAAATGCTCCTTTATTTCATGTAACTAATCTACGGATGTGATTAATAGTAGGTTTCACTTTTTACAAAATCATACAATATTTATTTCTCCAGGAAAAAATCCCAAACTATATGTTTGGGATTCCAAGAATTTTATCATTGCTTTGTCACCGCTCTTTTACCGTATGTCATATATCGCCATAGCTTTTCAAATGGTCCGATTGTAAAGAATTTAAACCAAAGCATACTAAAAATAATTTGAATAATAAAAATGATGCTCGCTATTACAACAATATCTGATGGTGAGACAACCTCTAAACCCATTAGTGAAATAATAGCAGTACCGATAAAGCTTTGTGCTAAATAGTTAGTAAATGCCATTTGACCCACTCGTCCGATTGGTTGAAGAAGTTTCACTACTTGTTTATGCTCTAATATTATAAACAAACATGTTAAATAAAAGTATGTTGTCGGAATAACACCTAAGCCAAGAATAGATTGTATATGTTGATCATCTGCTTGCGATGCCAACCAAATCCATAATGAAAATCCGATAAATAATGGACCTGTCACATAAAGTAGCCATTTCACTTTTTGCATATTCTCTGTTATACGGCTAATCCAGCCGGCTTTTGCTGCCAAAAAACCACTTAAAAACATAATGAAAATAGAGACGGCATCATTACCTACAAAGCCATAAATAGCTGACATTGTAGTATTAGCAGGCATATATATTTGTCCTAATAAAGCAAGAATATAAAGCGTGATAATAGCCATTAACCATTTACTAATTGTTGTCACTTTTGCTGAATAAAATGGCAGCAATAAAAATCCAAGCACTGCGTAAATGGCTAGGATCGAGCCCCAAAATAGAAAAATATGAATAATACCAATAATCAATAATGCCAATAACCGTCTTGCAAAGCGCCATCTCGGTCTATCTCCACGCGCTTCTGCACGAGTAGCGAAAATATAAAAACCAACACCAAACAGGAATGAAAAAATAGAAAAGAATTTCTTTTCGATAAATATATCAATAAGTGTATTGATTACACCATTGATGCCACTATAATCAGGCATTGGGCCACCTTCAATAAGAACTTGGTAGGCACCTACATTAATAAATAAAATACCAAATAACGCTAATCCTCGAATAATGTCTAAGGAAATAATTCGTTCTTTCTGTGTTACGGATGGATTCATGTTGCATTAACTCCTTATCTTTTATGCTATAGCTAGCATAACGCCCCATCCTTACAGTTATGTTCATTTAAGCTTACAGCAACCTTACAAATTAAAAGAATAGCCTAGTAGTTTTTTAACCTCTTTTGTCATGAAATATTACATATTTTATAGTAAAAACATAGTAAAGAGAGGTTTAGCCAATGAATAGAAAACGCAAGCTTGGTTTTTGTTACCCAGGTTATCGGTACTGTGGTCCTGGCTGCTCAGGGCCAGGCGAGCCTACGAATGCAGTGGATGCTTGCTGTAAACTACACGATGAATGCTATACACGCCACGGTAGCACAAGACATTGTGATGAACAGTTTCAACGATGCCTTCAACCGTATATGAATGCACCTAATAAAATGGCGAGAGATGCCAGATTATTCTATCGTGTTTTTGATTTACGCAATCGATACTTTTAAGGAACAAAGCTCACGATGTTTTTGAGGACAGCGTGGGCTCCTTCTTAGTAAAAATCGAGTATTTTTGCGGCTTAGTAAAACCAAGCTTTGTACCAAGATAAATGGACGCAGTATTCGAAATATCGCAATCCCAACAAGGTTTTATAGCATGTGCGAGACAACGGTCAATAAATGTTTCTGCAATCATACTAGCTAAGCCCTGCCCTCTAAAATTCGGATCCGTCATAATATCAATTTCCGCATAATCATTTGATTTAAAAATAGCGACAGCTTCACTAATTATTTGGTGATGATGGACTAAACAAAAGCCAAAGCCTTTTTCAAGAAAATTCGCAGGAGAGTCCCAATATTCATCATAATATGCATGCCCGAATTCCAATGAATTTTTTATAAGATGTTCAGTAATAGGTTGTACCTCGTAATCATGCCCCTCGCTTTTTTCACGTTGATTATACATGTCTTCATCAAATGAAAATGTATAGCGCTCTAATTTTCTAATAAGCCCATCGAATAATTGTTCAATTTTAGTATCCCACTGTGCTGTGGAAGAGAATAGAGTAAAACGTTTCTTTTGCTTGATAGATTCTAGAAAGCAATAGCTAAGCTGTTGATCAACCGCAGTCTTATTTATATCACCATGTATATAATAAATGCCTGATTTCGTATGAAATAATAAAGTTTGAAAAGCAGTTGTATCCGCATAGACAGTTCCTTCTATTATTTGATCTAGTATACTATAAACAAATGTTGGGGCTCTTAAAATCATTTGTTTAATGGTTGGATATTGTTCCTCTGAGACTCTTATCATAATATTTCCTCCAGTTACTTGCAGTCTGTACCCAGTCTATTATAATAAAATTAGATTCATTAGAAGGGACTGAATTATGCACAGATAGCAATATTTTTCATCCAACATCCTAACTTTTTGGAGGTAAAAGTATTGATTGAATATATTAACACTGAAAGATTACAGCTACGAAAAATGGTGAAGGCTGATGCTAAACATTTATTGGCCATTTGGTCAGATCCTGATGTAACCAAATATATGAATATCACTTATTTTACACATGAAGACCAGGCCCTAGAAATGATTGAACTACTGGAACAATTAGCAGATCAACAAAAGGCGCTCCGTTTCACAATCTTTGAAAAGGCATCCAATCATATCATTGGCTCATGTGGCTTTAATATGTTTGATTTTGACCATGCTATCACTGAGATTGGCTATGATTTAGCGAAGGTTCATTGGGGAAAGGGCTATGCAACAGAAGCTATAACTGCTTTAATTGATTACGCCTTTACGAACTTAGCAATGAATACAATTGTTGCAAAAGTTGAGGCTGCAAATATCAATTCTATCAAGGTTTTAAAGAAATTGAACTTTATTTACCAAGGCTATGACGATACTGACAATACGCTTCAATTATTCACTTTAACTAACTCGTAAAATGAAAAGGCTAAGGATGGTAGATTTCAACTAATACTTAGCCTTTTTTATCAGTGATACATGCTGTGATTTATTTTTCCAGTTATTTTTTCTATTTGTACCTCAAAAAGCTCAATTTTAGGCAGAATCGGATAGCCTTCTCTTTCAAATGTCCATTCAGGATTGCCATACTTCTCTAGAAGAGCATCAAAGAACCATTCTTTCTTAGATACCTCCTCGATTCGTGTAAGTTTGTCATCCCCTTCATATACATAGACAAAAGGAATTACGTAAGGAAAGCCTTCCTCATCAACAGTTGCGACATGCGCTACTCTCCCTGATTTTAAGAAGTGCTATGCTTCCACTTGTGAAATTTCAACACGTTTGTTTTGAATCGTACCTCTCATCATCCTTTAACCCCCTTATGAAAATAATTAACGATTAAAAAGTCATTTAATATTTAATCGTTTATTGTAAACATACATTTATTTTACATCTTTAATGTACTGTTAAAAAGGAAATTTTTATAAGAATGATAAAAGCCAAGAATGCATCGGTTTGCATTCTTGGCTTGACGATTACTTTATTGGAATCCAAATTTCTGAGTATGAATCTGGGCTGTAGGGATCTTCCTCCGGGTAAACCTCAAGTTCTGCTGTCCCTGCTGGCTCGTACGGATTCGACGGAAACCACTCAGAATAAATTTGTTTCCATGTATTTTGCATCGCATCTGGCATTGGTCCATGGACCTCAAAGACAACCCATTTAGATGCAGGGACTTCCATTGCTAATAGCCCCTCATCAACATCCCCTACATGATCAGTAGCAATCCAGTAATCAATGAATCCCTTTTGTCCTTGCTTTATATTTGGTACACATACACCTAATACGCCATCGATACTGCCGTTATTTAATTGATATAGCTGATGATCAAGGCCACTCTGATTCACTTCTTGCCAAAATAAAGGAATTTCTCTTAAGTTCTCTCCATTTTGACAGTTATACGTTCTTTTCACACCAACAATTTGAAACTTGTCTTTTTCTACAATTTTATACTTCATTGGTTCTGCTCCCTTCAAGCTTACCTGGATGACCAGGCGATTGTATGATTGTAATGGTCCTTGTTTCTTTCTAGCTTCACTTGGCGTTACATAATGCTGCTTACGAAACGCTTTTGTAAAAGCTTCAGGAGTTTCATAGCCATATTTGTAGGCGAGATCGATTATTTTCCGGTCTGTGTCCATTAATTCTTGTGCAGCTAATGTTAATCTTCTTCGTCTCAAATAATCCGCAATGGACATATCCGTCAATATTGCAAACGTTCGTTGAAAATGAAAGACAGATGAATTAACCTCCTGTGCAATCTGTTCAATCGTGATGTCCTCTAATAAATGTTCTTCCATAAAATTAATGGCCTTTTGAATCGACTCAATCCAACTCATTGCTCTCACTCCTTGATACCATCTTAAAATAGATATTGCTGTATAACCTGTCTTTTTATGCTAACTTTGGACAGGTGAAATGGGAAGTATTTTTTGAATAGCTTTTCATATTTAAGTCTTTTATAGTTCGTTTCTCCTTATATTTATTTACAATAGTATTCATTATAAAAATAGTATAAAAGAAAGTATAGGGGGCCTCTACGATGAAATGGCTAGGTGCTGCAGCTATTTGTTTGAACGAAGAGAATCAGTTATTAATGGTTTTACAAGGAACTGTTGATGAAGAGAAAACGTGGACTGTCCCATCAGGTGGGAAAGAGGCGACGGAAGATTTTAAGGCTTGCTGTAAAAGGGAAGTCTATGAGGAAACAGGCTATACAGCCGATATTATGAAGGAAATTTATTATAAGCACAATGAAGTAGTGGAAGTTCGCTATTTTCAAGCCATCATAACAGGTGGACAAATGATGATTCAAGATCCCGATGGATTAATTTATGACATCGCATGGAAAACTAAAGAGGAAGTAGCTATTTTACCTCTAACCTTTCCAGAAGATCGGGTATTTCTCTTATCCTTATTTAAATAAAAAAGTCACGTCTCATCGACATGACCAAACGATATACTCGTACAGATTCTAATCTGTTTTGGTGTCTAATCGTTATATTCATAAATAATTAATGCCGAATGGATGACTGTCTGCTCACCAATATAGAGCGTATTGTATTTGATATCAAGTATGATAAAGCCTCGTAAATCTGCTAAAGCTCGATTAATATCATGTTCAAATTGCACAATATCATGATTTTGAATTGTTACAACTTGAGTCGTTTGTGCCATGGTCCACTCTCCTTTACTCTAATGATAGAGCAAAAAGATGTCCATGTCACACATAAAAAAGCGTAGGAGAAAAAAGACTCCTACACTTTTTAGTACATCGTTAAATACTCCTCACGCTCCCAGTTATGGACGCGAGTACGATATTTATTCCACTCAATTTCTTTAGCAGCGGTAAATTTATCGTAAATATGATCGCCAAGAGCCTCTCGAACAACGGTATCCATTTCTAATTCAATAAGCGCATATTCCAATGAGGATGGTAAGCTATCAATACCATTTAACTCACGCTCCCCCTCTGTCATTTTATAAATATTACGATCCACTGCAGCAGGTGGTGTTAAATCTTTCCGTATACCGTCCAGTCCAGATGCAAGAATAACAGCCATTGCTAAATAAGGATTTGCAGCTGGGTCAACTGAACGTAGTTCGATTCGAGTAGACAATCCTCGAGCTGCAGGGATACGAATGAGTGGTGAACGGTTTTGAGCAGACCATGCTACATAACATGGCGCCTCATAGCCGGGTACTAATCTTTTATAAGAGTTGACTAGCGGATTCGTAATTGCCGTAAAGCCATGCACATGCTTCATTACCCCCGCCATAAAGCTGCGTGCTGTTGCACTTAATTGTAAGTCCGCATGTTCATCATAAAATGCATTTTTATCCCCTTCAAAAAGCGATAGATTAAAATGCATTCCTGACCCATTGACCCCAAATAGTGGCTTTGGCATAAACGTAGCGTGTAATCCATGCTGTGCAGCAATGGTTTTTACGACTAATTTAAACGTTTGAATATGATCACATGCTTCAATGGCACTGGCATACTTAAAGTCAATTTCATGCTGACCAGGTGCTACTTCATGATGAGAAGCCTCAATTTCAAAGCCCATCCCCTCTAACTCTAGGACGATATCACGACGACAATTCTCTCCTAAATCAGTAGGTGCTAAATCAAAATATCCGCCACTATCATTTAACTCTAGTGTTGGATGCCCTTTATCATCAAGCTTGAACAGGAAAAATTCTGGCTCTGGACCAAGATTAAAGGATGAAAACCCAAGCTCCTCCATTTCCTTTAATACACGTTTTAAATTGGAGCGAGGATCTCCCTCAAACGGTGTACCATCCGGTCTCGCAATATCGCAAATGAAGCGAGCAACCTTTCCTTTCTCGGCAGTCCAAGGGAAAATTACGAATGTATCATAGTCAGGCTTTAAATACATATCAGATTCCTCTATACGGACAAACCCTTCAATCGACGAACCATCAAACATGACTTTATTATCTAAAGCCTTTTCTAATTGGCTCACAGGGACTTCGACATTTTTAATTGTTCCTAATATATCAGTAAATTGTAGGCGAATAAATTTCACATTTTCTTCCTTTACCCGACGAATAATATCTTCTTTTGTAAAATGTTTCATTCTTCACCACTCCAATGTAATTTTAGTTTACACAACATTTTATAACTGTACTTAAAATACATTAAAAATGAAAACTACGCAATACTTATGTTAGGTTTTATAACATTGTTTTTTTAGAATATATTGATCTTGATTTTCGATACATAAAAAAGGTGCACCCACTTTTCAATGGATACACCTTATCTTTATTTTAATATTGCAATAACATATTAATAAATACAACGAGAATAACAATCGGTACAATAACTAACATTAACATACGATATGTTGAATAATAGCCCTGCCCCATTTTACTACCCATTAGCAGTTCTCTCTTCACAATTTCCTTATCCACTACATAGGCAATAAAGATCGCAATAAACAAATTCCCCAATGGCAACATTAAGTTGGACACTAAAAAGTCGGTTGCATCAAAAATACTTTTCTCGAAAATAGTTACATCCGATAAAATACTAGAGGAAAGTGCTGCTGGAATGGCAGCAATGAAAACGACTACACCTAATAAAAGTGTCCACATCGGACGAGATCTCTGACTATTTTCCATCATGGCTGCTACGATAATTTCATATAAACTGAATGATGATGTTAATGTAGCAAATAAAAATAACAATAAAAACATGGCTAAAAATACTTCCCCGAATGGCATTTGACTAAAAGCAGTCGGTAGCACCATAAATAGTAAACCTGGTCCCGCTGCCGGCTCTAAATCAAAGGCAAATACAACAGGGAAGATCGCTAGTCCTGCCAAAAAAGATACTAGTACAGTTAGTAGCACAACAGAGCCCGCTGAGTTTGGAAGACTAACATCTTTTTTTAGATAGGAACTATATGTAACAAGACAAGAGAATCCTACTGCTAGTCCAAAGAATGATTGCCCTAGTGCTTCTAATAGTGCCTTCCCAGTAATATTAGAGAAATCTGGCCATAAGAAGAATTTTACTCCCTCCATCGCACCATCTAATGTAACAGCTCGCATAACAAGAACAATGAACATGATAAAGAGTAATGGCATCATCCATTTATTAGCTTTCTCAATACCATTTTGTACACCTAATGAAATAATTAGTACATTTGTTAATGTAAACAAAGCTAAGCCCACTAGCGTAATCCAAGGGGTCCCTATAATTTTCCCAAATAATTCAGCTGAATCAATTGCTGGATCTATCACAGCGCCAGCTACACCTAGGCCGCTGTAAATGAAAATCCAACCACCAACAACACTATAAAAAGTTAATAATAAAAAACAACCAAGCACACCCATTCGGCCTATCCATGCCCACCCTGGTTTTGACGGAGCGATTTTTTTATACGCAGTTATCGCCTCTGATTGCGTACCACGACCTAAGACATATTCGGATAATAGCATGGGCAAACCAATTAACAATGTAAAGAGCACAAAAATTAGGAAAAATGCCCCACCGCCACTCTGCCCTGTGACATACGGTAGCTTCCATATCGCTCCTAAACCAATTGCAGCACCAGCTGACGCTAAAATAAAACCTAATTTACTTGACCATTGTCCTTTTTTTCCACTCATCTCTTCAAAACTCCTCAAACATTCTAAACTCAACTCTATTTTACATGAAAATATGCCTTTCGACTAGGTAATAATCATAAAGAACTAGATTGCTAGCATTTTCTATTACTTTTTTCTATTTTTACGCTCCGATTTTTATCTCTCTCACTTTAGCCAAGCTACCTCCCATCCAGTTTAAACCACAAAAAACCTCGAGCAGTCCATCCACCCGAGGTTCATCTTCAATTATTTCGTTATATACATTGAGCGCTGGCGGTCGATCCACTTGCGCATTGTTGAAAATAATAAAGCCATAATAGCTGTTAATAAAATACCCTTCACAATGTTGAATGGTAAAATCCCAGCGACAATCATTTTATAAAGTGAGTCTCCTACAACTGGTTCCATTCCTAGGAAATATGTGTACATTGGTAAAAATAAAGCATAGTTTAAAACGCTCATTCCCACTGCCATCACTATTGTCCCTGTCGCTAAACCTCCAATAAGGCCCGCAATCGATTTAAAACGATTAAAAATAAAGCTTACTGGCAAAATAAATAAAATACCTGTTGCAAAGTTGGCAATATGACCTACCGGCACCCCAGTTGGAGTACCTGAGAAAATCCAATCCAACACATTTTTAAATAATTCTACTAAAATACCAGCTACCGGTCCCATTGTGATGGCTGCTAGTAAGGCAGGCATATCACTAAAGTCCACTTCCAAAAATGCTGGGAAAGGCGGAATAGGGAAATTAAAAAGCATTAATAAAAACGAAATACTGCTCAGCATACCAATCGTAATAAACGATTGAAGTTTAACATTTTTCTTCATAGAAAACTCTCTCCTCTTTGCTGATTCAATCTCGCAAGAAGAAAGGTGACGATCTTTCAATTGTTAGCATGAAAAAACCCTTATGCATCTAAAGCACAAGGGAGAAAGGCATGACGAATAGGCGTCAATATAAACTATTTTTGAGCAGCGTTTAAAGCCATACGAAAAAGCGCTCAGTCACAGTTTATTTCATAACAATGAATGACGATCGTACCTCCATCTTCTCCCATCCAGACTTTAACTGTCGGCCTTGGAATTGCACCAAGTCAGCCATGCAAAAAAATTTGCACAGGTCGCGGGCTGAAGAGTTTAGCATAAATCTCTCGAGTTAATGAAAATTCATTAACGATTTACAACTCTATTACCGCCGGTCGGGATTTTCACCCTGCCCCGAAGATGAATCATATTATTTTGTTCTACAGCCTTACTATAATGAATTATTAAGAAAAAGTAAATAGTTCTGCTCAAAAAATTCCGATTAGATTTGTATGTATTGCAAAAAGAAATAGGGCATTCCTACGTTGTAGGAATACCCTATTTCTTTTATCTCTTTGACTACGGCATATATTGTTTATTTGGTCCTACAGGCTTTGGCAAATAATTTTTTAAATCGAATCCTTCCCAGCTTTCCTGAACAACATTATCTAAGCGTAACTGTTGATCAAAGCTAGCAGCAGTTAGCATCATGGCTTCGATTAATTGTGTAGCTCGAATTGGCTCCAAGGATGTTAAATCAAGAGGGATGTCAAATGTAATGACTACACCATCCGCTTCCTCTTTTACTGTGTATGTCACGTTTTCAGGAACAACTGGCACATAAACATCATCATTTTTATTTTTCATCTGTGTGAGTGCCTCTGTCACATTAGCAAAGGTTTGACGGAAATCTGGAGATAAATATTCTGCTCCATTTGGATCCTTGTATAAATAATAATTATAATGTTTGGCACCTGTTAATGACATAGCTTGACTTGGCTCACCATCTTGGGAAAACTCATAAGGCGTACCATCTTCATTTTGAATCTCTACTTCTGTATATTCAGAATCTGAGAATGTATCTTCCAAAGTTCCTTTGTATTCATTGACGGTAGCTGAAGCAACATCATAATCATTGTCCTTAGGTAAAACATGAACAAGCTTATCTTCCTTCTCCTTTAACTCACCTTTATAAGGATGATAGTCTGTAAACCCTTTAGCTTCCTCATCTATTTGAGGAGCGTATTTTTCATACATCTGTAAAGTAGAAGGTTTTTCAGTTCCAAAATCAGTTGCAACACGCTCATTTGGAATTACATATGTCATAGGAACACTTTCTGCGTCTCGTCCAGCTAAACCAATACGAAAGACAACAGCATCTTTGACATCTTCTTCATAGACAGATGACCGTAAAGATAAAATACGCTCATGCTCTGTTACAATATTGGATTGGAGCACCTCATCCTTCGCAGATGCATCTTTTGTAGCACGATCTTCCTGTAAAGTAGAGTACGTAGCTGTTTCAGCCGTACTAGCTTGATCTTTCTGTTCAGCTTGATTATTCATTACCATTGAGCCTACGAGTATTGTTAACGCAAAAACTGCTGCCACACTCATAAAAAATGGTATTTTACGAAACTTAGATTCGGTTGATCGTTCTTCTTGTTTCAGAGAATTACTTTGTTGCTGAGTTTGTTCATCCTCTACTGGTTGTTGAATTGCTTCTTGAAGGTGAATATTATCCTGCAAGCGAGCATCTGCCATTAACCGATTTAATATGTCTTCTTTTGAACGGTGGTCAGAAAGCTTAGGGGCATTGTTCAATACATGTTCAAGCTGCTCATCATCAAATGGCTTATGCGTCATTGCCGTTTCGCCTCCTGTTCTTTAATCGGCTGTAGCTGTTGCCTTAAAAATTTAATGGCTCGATGCTGGGTTGTTTTTACCTTAGCTTCTGTCCAATCTAGTATTTGCGCAGTTTCTGCAATAGATAAATCCTGAAAATAGCGCATAATAATGACCATTTTCTGGTCACCTGTACAGTTTTCAAGTGCTGACTCGACTTGCATAAATTCATCACTGGCCTGTAGCATATCTTCCGGTGATGGTGTGGTTGAATGGAGCTGTTCCGTTTCCCAGTCAAAGAAATCAAGTGAATGCTTTTGGCGTACAGCTTGCTTTCTGAAATGATCAATTGCTACATTTTTAGCAATAGCAAAAAGCCAGGTCTTCTCACTGCTGTTACCTGCAAATTGATCATATGAGCGCAACACTCGTACATAAACTTCATGCGCTAAATCTTCAGCGAGTGTACGGTTTTTTACTAAATATATTAAAAACTGGAACACGTCCTGGTGATATGCATCGTATAGTCGATGGAACACGGAGTCATTCAAAGCACTCCACCCCCGTTCTATAGTATTTGTCGTCTTACATTCATAGAAGTTACAGCCAATTAATAGCAATACATGTTATTAATCGAACGGTAAATAAAACGTGAAGGTTGTACCTTCTTTCAGCACACTATCTACCATGATATTACCTGAATGTGCCTTTACAATATTTCGAGCAATGGCTAAACCAAGACCCGTTCCTCCTTTAGAGCGAGTACGTGCCTTATCTGCTTTATAAAAACGTTCGAAGACATATGGTAGGTCCTCCTGTGGAATGCCGTGCCCTGTATCTTGCACAGAAATTTTAGCAAAGGTTGGCTCCTGTTCAACCTTTACAGTGACAGCCCCTTCATCAGTATGTCTTAATGCATTATCAACTAAATTTGTGAGCACTTGTTCAATGCGATCTTCATCCATATTAATCATGGCATCGTCGTTAAATTCACTGTCAAAGATCAAGCGAACATGCTTTTCTTTTGCTACTTGGGCAAATTTTTGAGTAATACGTTCAAATGTAGAATTAATTGGTAATTCATCTTTATAGAGGGTCATATGCCCTGATTCCATTCGTGCCAAATCTAATAAATCTGTTACAAGGCGACCCATTCGCTTCGATTCATCATAAATAATTTTAGTAATTTCATTGCGCTCTTCCTGATCTTGAATAAAATCATCATCCATCAACGCTTCCGAGTATCCTTGCAACATGGCAATCGGTGTTCGAAGCTCATGAGAAACATTCGCAATAAAATCCGATCTTAGTTTTTCTAAGCGATGTTGTTCAGTCATATCACGAATAACAGCGACAGCACCACGTATCATTTCTCCACTATAAAGAGGACTAATAGTAAATGTATAATAATTGCCGTCCATTTCAATTTCCTCTTCTAACTTATCCTCAAACATCAGCACATGATCAAGCATATGATAAAGCTCAGGTGGAATTGGTTTAGCACTTTGCGAGCCTTTGTTGACAAACCATTTTTGCATAAGACGTTCGGCTGGTGGATTACTTAATAATATTGTACGGTCACGATTAAATGTAATCACAGCATCTGTCATAGATGTCAAAATATTTGAAAGCTGTTCATTTTCCTGATTGATGACCTCTAAATTATGTTTTAATTGACGTCCCATTTGGTTGAAAGCAACCGCAAGCTGACCAATTTCATCATTTTGGGTCGTTGGCATTTTTGCTTCAAAGTTACCTTTAGCAATTTCAAAGGCCAACTCACGCATTTTTCTAAGCGGTGAAGTAATACGTGAAGAAAGGAAAAACGCAAAAAATGTTGTCAATACAAATGCTATAAAGGCCGCTAAAAAGACAATTTTCGTTGTTTCCTTAGACGTTTTATGTAACGCATCTGGGCTTTGGTAGATGAAGACAGCTCCATGTACTGCGTTTTCAACATTCAATGGGAAACCAAGCACAACATACGATTCCATCTTTTCTGGAACAGTAGAAGAAGGCATCATCATTTCTTTAATAATGGGTTCATCAGATTGAAATACTTCATGGAAAGATTTGTTAGCTAAAATGGTGTCTTGTATTTCTTTTTTATTTACACCTTCTTGCATTGCAAAAGAGACTTCCACATGACTTATAGCAATCAATGCATTGGTCCCTGTAGGTAATATATCTTTTAATAATTCTGAAGTGGATTCTGCTGTTTCATTGTCGTCCACTATACTTGCCACTGTTGCAGCCGTTTGACGTAATGAAATTTCCGCTTGCTGCATGTGGTAGTTTTGAAGAAATTCTAGCATCAATACCGTGAAAACAAATAATACAAATGAAACGAGAAGCAATATGGTTACCCATAGCTTCCCGACAACACTATTCCATATTCTATTCATTGACAACCTCAAATTTGTAACCAACGCCCCAAACCGTCACAATCATTTTAGCAGCGTTTTCTGAAACCCGGTTGAGCTTTTCACGTAATCGTTTCACATGTGTGTCAACTGTACGTAAATCACCAAAGAAGTCATAATGCCAAACCTCTTTTAGTAGTTGTTCACGGTCAAATACTTTGTCTGGCGATTTCGCTAAGAAGTATAATAATTCGTACTCTTTAGGTGTTAAATTGACCTCAATTCCCTCTGCTGTCACGCGGTGTGCATCATGATCGATCATTAAATGCTGGAATACCACTAAATCTTTTGAAGAGGATGCATTTGTCGCTGGTGAGAACGCCTGTGAACGACGTAAAATAGCTTTCACTCGTAATACGACCTCACGAGGACTAAACGGTTTTACAATATAATCATCTGCACCAAGCTCAAAGCCTTGTACACGATTCGCTTCTTCGCCTTTTGCAGTTAATAAAATAATCGGTGTTGCTGCACGTTCTCTAATTTCCGCACATACTTCTAGCCCATCTTTTTCAGGCATCATAATATCAAGTAAAATACAGTGATACTCTTTTTCTAAAGATTTTTCGATCGCTTGTTCACCATTTTCTGCTTCGTCAACAAGGTATCCTTCACGCTCTAAATACATTTTTAATAAGCGGCGAATACGATCCTCGTCATCTACTACTAATACTGAAATATTTTCTGACACTTTCACGATCCCTCTCTTCCAATCTTTCTCTAACTTCTATTGTACATGGTGTGACACATATTGAAAAGAAAAGAAAGCCTCTTCGCTACAGCGAAAAGGCTTGTTGCTTCACAGGTTATGCATAGGAGTGTAAACCTGCAAGAATTAAGTTAACAGCAATTAGGTTGAATAAAATGATCCCGAATCCAATTAATGCTAACCAAGCAGATTTTCGACCTTCCCAGCCTTTAGATAGTCGCAGATGTAGGAATGCCGCATAGAATAACCATGTAATAAGAGCCCAAACTTCTTTTGGATCCCAACCCCAGAAACGACTCCAAGCAATTTGTGCCCAAATCATCGCAAAGATTAAAGCACCTAGGGAGAATACAGGGAATCCAATTAGCACTGAACGATAACCAATTTCATCAAGTAATTGTAAATTTACACGTTTAACGAGTGGTTGGAAAATGGCACTAATTCGACGACGAGCGATTAATCGAATTAATAAATATAAAACCGATCCTACCATTAATGACCAAACAACAGTTGTTAATTTTTTCGCATTAATTAAAGCTGGCATTTCTACTAATGGTGACATGCCATGTTCTTCAACAGCTTCATACTCATTCATACCGAAAATTGGCGGTAAATTATAAATAATTTTTCGCGTTGTTCCTTCTTTATCAACATAATTATAGCTAGACTCATAATCCATCGCACTAAATGTAGATGTCACCGCAACAAAACCAACCACTACTACAAGACAGTACATCACGGCTTCTAACCAAAAACGTTGTTTAGAAGGCTTTGTTAAATCGACTACTTTTAATAAGTAAATAAGTCCTGCCACAGCACTAATGGCTAAAATAGATTGCCCTAATGCTGCCGTTATAACGTGAATGGTTAACCAATGACTTTGTAAGGAAGGTACTAATGGACTTACTTCTTTTGGGAACATCGCGGCATAGGCAATAATTAAAAGTGCTACAGGTAAGGCAACTAATCCAAGTGCAGTCAAACGATAAATAAAATAAATTAAGATAAACGCGCCTACAATGAACATACCAAATGCCGTTGTAAATTCAAACATATTACTTACTGGCGCATGACCTGTATAGATCCAACGCGTAATAAAATAGCCAAGCTGAGAAAGGAAACCAATAATTGTTACAACAATGGCAAGCTTACCCCATTTTCCTGTATTCTTACCAGTAGCATTCGCTTGCTTAATGGAGCCACCAAATAATAATGTTGCAACTAAATAAGCAATAAATGCTACAAATAATAGGTTTCCACTTAGGTCAATCAAACTCATAAGGTGTTGTCACCTTCCTTTTCTTTATTGCCACCATTTGTGGACTCTTCGCTAGCCTCATTTTTCTCTAACTGGTCTATATACGGAGGCAATGTAGCAAAGGCTGTTACAGCATCTAAATCCTTTTTCATGCTGAACATATTTTTATTGACATGGGCAGCCATTAACACGCGGCCATCTGGTTCTACTTGAAGCCATAAACGTCTGTGATTCCAGTAAGAACCTATCACAACACCAATCATAAAGATGACACCCCCGACAAATAAAATAGGAATTGTACTATCTTTACGGACCGTAATACCTGACATATCACGCATCTCTGCTGCTACAAACTTCATTCTGTACTTATTTTCACCAAGCGGCTCTAACGGAGGTTGCATAATTTCAACAAAACTTACTTCGCCTTCTGGTGTTTCTGGCGTTGTCATTTTAAATAAAAATGCTGGATTATTTGGAATTGAAGTTTTTGTTTGTGGCTCTCCGTTTTCAAACCCATCAAAATCTGGTGTATAAACAAGAATTTGTACTGAAGAACCATTACCTAAATCGTATTCTTTTTTAGGATTAGTTAAATCAATTTCTACTTTACCAAGTGATTTTTCAGTCGACTTATTGATTAATTCAAAATTCATTTGTTTTAATTCATTTAGACGATAATCCATTTGGTAAAGAGCGAAGCCATCTTCTTTTAAAGGATGGTTTACACGAATCGAATAATCTTTTACTTTTTCTAGATTTTCTGTATCACCTGGTAGTGCGTCATCAGGCTGTTTGTATAGTGTAATATCTGTTTGGAAATTTTTCGCAACAACATTCACACCCTGTTTGACTTGCTCTCCCTGTGGTTTATTATCATGAGTCTCTAAAATGAAATCACGGTTTTCAATGAAATAACCGTCCATGCCAGTAATAGCACGTGTCTCTCCCTCACGAACCCAAATCGATTCATCGACATAGAAGCCCGGGACAAGACGTAGCATGACTCCACCTAAAAAAATAATGAGACCGACATGGTTTATGTACGGGCCGTAACGAGAAAAGCGTCCTTTTTCAGCTAAGAGAGCGCTACCATCTCGACGAACAGAATATCTCATCTCAGTCATTTTTTGTGCTACTTTATCAAGCGTTTCCTCTGCACTACCAGTCACTTGCCCTTCCGCGACAATGCGCTGACGCTTCATAAAGCTTTCATGTCTTTTCACACGTTGATTTTTTAATGATTTATAAAGTGGAATTCCTCGGTCAAGACTCGCTACGATTATCGACACAGCCAGCATACCAACTAAAATTTGGAACCACCATGAGCTATATAAATCCGATAAGCCTAACGTGTAATAAATTTTACCGAATGTACCATATACGTCTGCGTAATAAGCTCCTTTCTCCATATCAGAAGCTTTTACGTAAAACTCTTGTGGTAGTAATGTTCCGATTGAAGCAGCAATCAATGTGATAATAATTAAGGTAATACCAACTTTAACACTCGAGAAGAAATTCCATATTTTATCGATGATAGATTTGTTGTATGTTTTTGAACGAATGGCCATGCCATCATATCGCATATCAACTACTTTATTTTGCTTTTCTTCTTCGGTTAAAGGACGACCACATTTCTCACAGAGCTTCGTGCCGTATGGGTTACTATGACCACAAGCACAAATGATATTTTCCATCGTCATTTACTCCTTATTTCGGCTTCACTAATTCCATGAACGAAGCGATATTTTCCTCCGTCATTTCACCTGTGATAATTTTCGCTACTTTGCCTTCTGGATCAATTAACACTGTAGCAGGTAATTGACCTACATTGTATGCAGTCATAACACTTTTCGTTTTGTCAATGACTACTGGGAATGATAAATTATAACGATCGACAAAATTCTGCACTTCAAAGTCTGTTTGCGCAATATTAACAGCTAATGTTTGTACACCTTGATCTTTAAACACTTGATACTGATTATCCATCGCAGGCATTTCCTTCTCACAAGGCTTACACCAAGTTCCCCAGAAGTTTAAAAATACCCCTTGTCCTTTATAATCAGACAATTTATGTTTTTCACCATTTAAATCTACTAACGTGAAGTCAGGTGCTTCAGACCCTACTGCCACTAACTCTACTTTTTCCTTTGTTGCTGTTCCATAAACCGTGTACCCAATTGCCAATGCCAGCACGGCTAAAATGACCGTTCGCAGTACGAGTCGCTTTTTCTTTTTCTCCAAGTTAATAAACCCCCTATCAATTACGACATAGCGTAATTTTGTAGACGTGAAGCTTTTACATTTTAAAGACCCAGATAGAACTTTTTCATTTTATTTACGTCTTTAAGTATGTAAAAACTTCTTTCACATGGACGTCAACAATACCAGATTAAAATGTGCTACAGTTCTTTTTATGCAAACTGTTACTAGGTGTACTATTCTCACCTATTATAGCAAAATGATACAAAAACACTTAGCTATTAATTATGAATGATTTATGAACGATTTCACCACAAAGAAAGTGTAAACATTTTTAATACCTTTCGAGGTATCTAACCTTTCTTCAGGGAAGTTCTTTTAATCAAGCTTTCCTGTTTCTGCTAAGACACGCAATTGTTTTACTTCATGCTTTGTCAATTCACGGTATTCACCTGGGGCAAGGCCATATAAATCTAAAAATGCAAAGCGTTCACGCTTTAATTTAACAACAGGAGTACCAATTGCTTCAAACATACGGCGCACTTGGCGATTGCGACCTTCATGAATCGTAATTTCACAAATCGCTTTGCCTGCTTTTTCATCAAAGGATGTCATACTAACCTTAGCTGGTGCTGTCTTACCATCCTCTAATTTAATCCCTCTTTGAAGCTTTTTAAGCCCTTCAATTGTTGGAACACCTTTGACACGAGCGATATACGTTTTATCAATTTTAAACTTTGGATGTGTCAGCATATAGGAAAATTCTCCATCATTTGTCAATAACAATAATCCAGATGTATCATAATCAAGACGACCAACTGGGAAAATACGTTGCGGAATATGATGAAATAAATCTGTGACAGTTTTGCGTCCTTTATCATCTGTTACAGCTGAAATTGTGCCACGTGGTTTATATAGTAAGAAATAAACCTTATCTTCCTTTTCAAGTTTCACACCTTCTACTTCAATTGTATCGGAATTAGATACCTTTGTTCCTAACTCACGAACAACTTCACCGTTTACTTTTACTTTACCTTCTAAAATCAATTGCTCTGCCTTTCGCCTTGAGGCAACTCCTGCATAGGCAATGACTTTTTGTAATCTTTCCATTTTTTCACCTCTAGTTTTCTTTCACATTGACACTTTCGTCACCATTCGATTTTAACCTCATGAATAGGGTTATTTTTCCCGCCAATCTGTGAAAATTATGTCATACTTTTAAGCATTATTAAAGAAAAACAAATTTCACATTTGTTATTAGAGTATTCGTAATTATCTATCTTCTGTTCATTCACCAAATTAAGGAAAAACTTTTTTATCAGTCCTAGATAGTAGTATGCTCTTTTTACCAGAAAGCAAATCGTTCCTAAAAAATGTTTATATAAACTATTTGTACTTCCTTTTTTCTAACAAAAAAAGCTACCACACGGCAGCTTTATTCAAACACATTTTCAATTGTTAATCCACGTTGATTTAACTCAAAGGAAATAAAGTTTTTTGCTAGCATCAATTTAGTCGATGTAGGTTCTTCAATTGTGGAACCATCTTTTAATGTAAATACCAGTCGCTCAGGCTTTGTCGCTCCATCTTTTTTTACATTTACTTGCTCAGCTTTCACTATTTCTTCCCAGGCGACAAAATCCTCTTTTAAACTAAAAAATTGATTCATATGAATACCATTTGAATCCATTACTTTATAGTGATTAAAGCTCAAGGCAATGAAGATTAAAGCAATTAAAAAGGAAGTAATCAGTATACCACGTTGAATACTTTTACCTTTTTTAGTTTCAGGTATGATCAAATAATTTATTAATAGTGCTAGTGCCATGAACAATAATGCGGCCATAAATATTAAATAAGCTTGCAAGTACGGTTCAAAATAATAAACCTCTTTTGGTCGATAAAACCACTCTTGAATCGGAAATAGTAGAATGACAGGGATAATTAAACTTGATAAGAACAATACAATGATTATCCCTAATTGAATCTGTCTACTATTTGTTTCAACAGAAACACTCCTCAAATATTCCTCCCCCTTTTTTAGAAAATTAAGACTATTAACCTCATTATCATATTACCAAATTTACCCTCAATTAATCAATTAATGTAAAAAATCAGCGTCTCGTTTTTCAACGATTCGCTGATTCAACTTTTACAGGTGTAGCATAAATACGGTCTTCCCCAATAAAGATTGACAAGACAGCTTCCTTACGTTTCCTTGAAACATGTAGAACTTGCCGTACTTGCTCTTTTTCTTCTTTATTTAATTGTAGGCGTATAGGCTGTTCTAAACGAATCGCCAATTTCTTATTAACGTTGTATTTCCCTTTTTTCACTACTGTTTCAAGACTATAATCTTGCCATACTTTATTGGATAGTCCTCGATGAACATTCCAATCATCTGATTCATTTAATGTTACGACAATACAAGTTTGCCCGTCCTTTTGAAAGGCGGTCGCAAGTGTACGCCCAGCAACCTTTGTAAAGCCTGTTTTACCAGCAAAGGCCGTACCTGTGGCTGATTTTAAAGAACTGACAGGCTGCTCCGTTTCATCATCAATGTCTGCAGCCATCCCTGAGCCTTCTCTTAATAAACGATGTTTATTTTCCCACAGCATTCCGTTTACCGTATCCGCCCGATAAAGAACAGTTGAAGCAATTTTCTCAAAGGTTTTATTTTGCAGGGCAATTCTTAACATCTCTGCAGTATCCCTTGCAGACGATAAATGTTCTTCATGATGAAGGCCAGATGGATTCATAAAAACTGTATTAGAAAGACCCGCAATTACAGCTCTTTCATTCATTAATTTAACAAAGCCCTCCACAGACCCCCCCACATGCTCTGCTAAAGCTGTGGCAGCATCATTACCTGAACGTAACATTAAACCATATAATAACGTTTCTACTGTCACCGTTTCGCCAGCCTGCAAATAAATGGAACTGCCTTCAGACATAGCAGCTTTCGGTGAAATAACAACTTCATCTTGGAGATCACTATTTTCGATTGCCACCAGCGCCGTCCAAATTTTCGTTAAGCTAGCAATAGGTAATCGCGCATCGCTGTTAGATCCTATTAAAACACGTCCTGTTTCTCCATCTAAGACAGCATAGCCACTTCCACCTCTTGCATAGCTGGTTTGTGGGAGCATTACCATTAGCAAAATAATCATAAACAGTGTAAAACGAAATAACCGAAGCAACTAGCCACTCCTTATTCAATATGATAGGAAAATATAGATTTATATTTTTGTCGAAGGCTAGGCATTATACCTAACAAATTACTTTGAACCACTAAACGTCTCTTGAAATTTAGTCATAAATAAATCTGTTTCTTGTTCAGTTTCCATAAGGTCTTCATCAGGTAGAGGTGGCATTTCATCAATACTATTCAAACCAAAATAATGTAAAAATTCTTTAGTTGTCCCGTATAAAATGGCACGTCCAGTTCCCTCAGAGCGCCCTACCTCTTTAATTAATCCTCGTGAAACTAATGTTTGGATTGGTCGTTCACACTTCACACCACGTAAATCCTCTATTGCCACACGGGTAATTGGTTGTTTATAAGCTACTATCGCTAATACTTCGAGTGAGGCTTGGGATAAAGATTGGGCCGTTGGGTTCTCTACTAATCTTTGAATCGTATCAGCAAACTCTGATTTTGTAATTAACTGATAAACGCCCGCAATTTCTTTTACAGTGATTCCTCTAGTTAAATCCTCGTCATAAGCTTCTCTCAAGGCACTCATCGCCTGAACAATGAGCTCTTCCTGTTCCCCTAAAAGTTGTGATAATTGTTTAATCGTTAAGCCATCATCTCCAACAACGAATAATAAGGCTTCAATTCTACTCTGTAACATCAATGTTTTCGTCATCTTCCCATTCCTCCTTCTGTAAGGTAACAGTTAAATCTTCAAAGTTACCATCTTGCTCTACGATGACGACCTGTCGTTTCATCAATTCAAGAAGGGATACAAACGTCAGAATAAGTGTCGGCTTATCTTCATAGGGAAAAAGCTCGAAAAATGATGCACGTCCACCTGTTGATCGTAAAGAATCAACAACTGAACGCATTTGATCTTTTACTGATCGTTCCTGTCTAGCAATTGTTGTTTTTAAAGGTTTCTTCAATTTTTTTCGGCGCATTAATTTTTGGAATGCGCCAAGCATGTCATAAATATTGACATTTAAATCAAACAAAGCCATTTGTTCATCTGAGGCTAAACCTGTTAAATCAGCAGGTGGCCTAGTAAATACCTGCGATCGGTCAGTTTCAAGTTCTTGCAAATTGCTGGCAGCTTCTTTGTATTTTTTATATTCGATTAGTCGTTGCACCAGTTCTTCACGCGGGTCAGGTCCATCCACTTCTAATTCTGCGTCTTCCATTTCTCCTTCATGAATAGGCAAAAGCATACGACTTTTAATAGCCAGCAATGTTGCTGCCATCACTAAATATTCACTCGCTTCATTTAACTCCAGTACTTGCATAGCATGTATATGGTCGATATATTGTTGTGTAATTTCAGCCATTGGGATATCATAGATATCAATTTCCAATCTGTGAATTAAATGCAATAATAGATCAAGAGGCCCCGAAAAGGCATCTAGTTTTACTTCATAAGACATTATTTTACCACCCTGTGATTCTATGTTCTTTTAGTATAGAGGAAAGGAGTCCAAAATGCATCCACAGCATCATACTTTATTTATAGATTACTGTGCATATTTTAATGGCAATCAGGATTTTTTTGAATGCCATGAAGTGCTTGAGGAATATTGGAAGAAAATTGCACCAGGTGATAAATTGCATCCTTTAGTCGGCTATGTGCAGCTTGCAACAGGTTTCTATCATTGGCGACGTGGTAACAATACTGGCGCTGTCCGAATTTTAGAAAAGGCACTTCATAATTTCAAAAAAAATGAAGGTCATATTTTTTTCCAGGAAATTGATTATCATCAACTCCTAACACAAGTAACAACAACCTTATCTGCCATTAAAGCAGGCAAGTCCTTTCAAGCTTTTCAACTCCCTCTTTCAGCAAGTTTACTGGAGTTAACCATAACACGTATACAGCTTTTGCCTTCTAGTAGCTCAACCTATCTTCTTCATAAACATATGCTACGAGATCGCTCACATATTCTTGCAGAGCGACAAGAAAGCAAACAAAGAAAAAGCAGACGTTGTTAATCGTCTGCTTTTTCATCGATACAATGGATACATTTTTGAACGAAGCTTCGTGTTTCATCCGTAGCGCGTACACTTTCATATTGGCCAAGTTCCGCTACTTCCTGAAGCATTTCCGTTGCTACACCCTCGCCCCTATAGGAGGGAACAACTGATACATGCTGGATTGTAGCCGTGTTATCCTCATCGATTACAAGCCCTACAATACCAACATATTCATCATTCTTTTTCCATAAATATAAAACCCAATGATCATCATTTTCATAGGAGTGGATGGTCTCTGTAAGCTTTTTTACGTCTTTTTCGTTAGGCATAAATGAAAGTAGCCCCATTGCTATTTTCTCTAAAGCTTTTTTATATCGAATTAACATATTTGTCTATTCCCTCTTTTTCTAGCTGTACATAATCTTTGACTATCCTACACGATTTGTACTTTTACCGCAAGCCAATTTCTGTCTTACGAACCAGGTCCGAGAATACCTTTAGATGCCAACACCCAATAGACAACGCCCCACAACAAAATAAAAGTTGAAATCGACGCTAGCAATACCCATTTATTTTTCCTCAAATTTACTCACCCTTTTTTAAAGTTAGCGGGAGATCGTTTTGCACAATATCTTCATAACTTTCACGGCGAATAGCTAGTTGATGCTGTCCATTCTCTACAAACACAACAGCCGGTCTAGGTACACGGTTATAGTTACTAGCCATTGAATAACCATAGGCACCAGTACAGAAAATAGCTAAGATATCACCTGAAGCTGCATCTTGGAGTTTAGCATCAATAATTAATTTATCGCCAGATTCACATAATTTACCAGCAACTGTATAAAGTTCATTTTTTGGCGCATTTGCTTTACTTGCAATGACAGCCTCATACTTAGCATCATATAATGCCGGGCGGATATTATCACTCATTCCACCATCAACAGCAATATATTTTCGCACATCTGGCACTGTTTTTTGTGAACCGATTGTATAAAGAGATGTTCCTGCATCACCTACAAGCGATCGACCTGGTTCAATCCAAATTTCTGGCATTTTCAGTCCAAGTACAGTTGCTTTATTTTTTACAACTGTAATCATATCCTCTACATATACTTGTGGTTCAAGCGGTGCATCTTCTTCAGTATAACGAATACCAAAGCCCCCACCTAAGTTTAACACAGTACACGTAAAATCGTGAGCCTTGTTCCAATCAGAAATTTTGTCAATCAACTTTTCTCCAGCTAAGCCAAAGCCAGCAGTGTCAAAAATTTGTGAGCCGATATGGCAATGTAAGCCTAATAGCTCTAGGAATTCATGATTAAATGTTTGTTGGAATGCTTCATCCGCTTGGCCATTGTTTAAGTCAAAGCCAAATTTTGAATCTGCTTGACCTGTCGTAATGAAATCATGCGTATGTGCTTCAACCCCTGGTGTAACACGTAATAAAATACGCATTTTTTGCTGACGGCGCTCCGAAATTTCTTTTAAAAGCTGTATTTCATAGAAATTATCTACAACAATACATCCAATTTTGGAGTCAAAAGCTAGCTCTAATTCAGCAATGCTTTTATTATTGCCATGGAAATGAATGCGCTCAGCTGGGAATCCTGCCTTTAAAGCTGTAAATAATTCTCCACCTGATACCACATCCAATGATAAATTTTCTTCTGCTGCTAATTGATACACCGCTACACATGCAAATGCTTTTGAAGCATATGCTACTTCTGCTTTTACGCCCAATTTTTTAAACGTATCGATAAAGCTACGTGCACGCTTACGAATAAGTGCAGTATCATACACGAAAAGTGGTGTACCATACTCTTTTGCTAAGTCTAGTGTGTCTACCTGTCCAATTGTTAAATGACCATCTTCAGATACCGCTTGTGTTCCATATAAATGCATGTGCATCTCTCCCTTTTCACATCGTTCCATCTTGTTATTTTTACGCATTGATAGCGAAATTGTACCTTCAAATAAACGTACACCATCAAATAATTATTTCCACTAAGCAAGAAAATGTAAATGTATAATACTTACTTTTTCTTGAATGAAAATAATTTTTGCAAAAATCACAAAATACTATATGTGAACTTTATCACATGAAAAAAACGAGTGCAACGGCTCCTATGATCTTTTTCGCTGTTTGGAAGCGACTACATAAGGTCTTAATGCATCCGCAGTCATTGGGAAGCGAATAATGACACGTAGCATTGCCTTTGGAAAGAATGGAACTAGCGGCCATAAATAAGGTGCCTGCATTGGTCGCAATGAACATAAATACGTAAACAATAAAAATAATCCAATAAATAATCCGTTGACACCCCATATACCTGTCATAATCAATAACATCAACCTAAAAATTTTGATTGAGATACTGAGCTCATACGACGGGATAATGAAAATAAGAATAGCAGCAACAGCTGTATAGAGCACAACCTCTGAAGAAAACAATCCTACATCAATGGCAATTTGACCAATAATCACTCCCGCAACCAATCCCATCGCAGTAGATAATGGTGAGGGAGTATGAATGGCGGCCATCCTTAGAAACTCAATACCTATATCGGCAATCAGAATTTGCAGCAATAAGGGTACATGTGATTTTTCCTCAATACCTAAAAAGGATAGGGCATCAGGAAGTAACGATTCATTCGTTGCAAATACATACCACAATGGTAGTAAAAGTAAACCCATTACAGAGCCAAAATACCGCATTAGACGTACAAAAGTTCCAACAGTTGGCGCCTGTCTATACTCTTCTGCGTGCTGTAATAAATGAAACATCGTAACAGGCACAAGAATAACCGATGGAGAGGTATCTACCACTATGGCTATATGTCCTTCAAGTAGATGAGCTGCTGCAATATCCGGCCTTTCCGTATAACGTACAAATGGAACTGGATGAAACTTCTGCTTAAAAAGCCATTCTTCTAGCGATTTATCGGCCATCGTCAGGCCATCATGATTAATTTGTCCAAGACGCTGTCGTAATCCTTCGAGCATATCTTCATTGGCAACATCCTTCATAAATGCAATCGCGACGTCAGTTTGGCCGATTTTTGATATTTTATGTAGCTCGAAACGTAAATTACTATTGCGAATTCGTCTACGAATTAAAGCCGTATTCTGCATTATTCCTTCCGTAAAACCATCCCTCGAACCTCGGATAACCTTTTCATTGTCAGGCTCCTCTGGTGAACGACCCGGGTAGTTTCTCAACTCGGCAACAAAGCAATAGCCCCCTTTAGTAATAAAGGTTACTTGTCCACTTAAAATGGATAGTAAATAGGCTTTACGCTCTGTTTCCTCTGAACGTCCATGGAAATTAAAATAGGACTCAAAATATTCTTTCTCATCCTCAACATCAATTTCAATGTCCGAGTCCTCATCTGGGAGCATGCTAGAGAGTAATTGTGTTAAAGCTTCCCCGTCCACAAGTCCGCTAATATAGGCACAAAGGACCGGCAAATCTTTGACAAATAAGTGTTTGACACAAACGTCAAATGATTCGCCGTCACCAAAATGTTCTATAAGAAAATCTTCGGCTTCTTCTAAGCTGTTAAATAATTTATTTGTCATGCTGTCACCATTTTCTTAGATGTCTTTTTTCATTACTTCTTGCTCCACTGTTGCACTTGTCGCCATCCAACTTTTCAGCTGGGCGAGGATTTTTTTCTCTAAACGGGATACTTGTACCTGAGATATTCCAAGTCTAGTCGCAATTTCAGTTTGCGTGCAATCTGAAAAATAGCGTAAATAAATAATAGACTGCTCCCTCGGCTCAAGTCTCGTGAGTACTTCTTTCAATGGAATATAGTCAAATGGTTGTTCTGATTTTTCATCTTTCATTTGATCCATCAATGTAATGGAATCCCCTTCGCTTTCATACAATTGCTCGTGGAGAGATGCTGGATCTCTTAGCGCATCAGAAGCTGTGACAATTTCTTCAGCTGTAACACCAAGCACCTGAGCAAGCTCTTGAATAGTCGGTGGATGTTCATTCTTTTTAATAAATTCTTCTGTAGCATGACGGATTTTAAAGTTTAGCTCACGAATCGAGCGACTCACCTTCACCATGCCATCATCCCTTAAAAAGCGTTGAATTTCTCCGATGATCATTGGTACTGCATAGGTTGAAAACTTCACATCATAGGTTAAATCAAATTTATCCACAGATTTCATGAGCCCTATGCAGCCAATCTGAAATAAATCCTCGAGTTCAACACCCCTTGTTGTAAAACGTTGAACGATGGACCACACAAGCCTCGTATTACCTTCTACCATTCGTTTACGAGCCTCATGATCGCCCTGCTGTGCACGTGCAATTAGATCACGCATTTCCTCCTGAGACAATAGCTTATCGGACGACTGTTCTAACGGCTTCACTGTCTCAACCTCACATTACCGCTGTGCGAACTGTATAAAATTTCTTCGTAAACGTTACAGTTGTTCCTTCTTGCCATTTAGACATAACTGTTAGCTGATCCGAAAAACTATCCATAATAGTAAAGCCCATACCTGAGCGTTCCATTGCACTTTTCGTTGTAAATAACGGCTCCATTGCTCGACTAACGTCTTCAATTCCTACCCCTTTATCCATGACAGATACTGTTACAATATCATCCTCACGTTTTGCATGAACTGTAACAACACCCTTACCATTTTCTTCATAGCCATGAATAATGGCATTGGAAACCGCTTCTGAGACAACTGTTTTAAATTCTGATAACTCATCAATTGTTGGGTCTAATTGTGCAATAAAGCCTGTAACAGCCACACGTGCCAAGGCTTCATTTTCACTAAGTGCTAAAAAAGTTAATGTCATTTCGTTATCCATTTACAATCCCCCTTACGCGATCAATCGCTTGTTCCTCTGTTGCATCCATCATCCACGGCCCTAAACCTGAAAATTGAAATACTTTTCGCATCGTTGGCGATGGATTCAATAAAATAGTTCGCCCAGCAACTGCTTCTAACTCTCGCATACGACCAAGCACTAATCCAACTCCTGAACTATCCATAAAAGATAGGCCTTCTAAGTTCCAAATGATGGTCGTCACAGTGCCTTGAAAAATTGCTGCAGAAATTTTTGCTCGAATTTGTTCTACTGCATGATGATCGAGCTCCCCAAACAAACGTATAACGACTGTCTCTCTTGTGACCATTTCTAATTGATAATGCATGAACATCGCCTCCTTCTCGTGCAATTCCACATTCAATACGGTGAATCCTTGCGGCTGACAGAACTAGTGCAAAGTCTTCCGAAATAGTGTCTAATCGACATACTTATAGCTTTTTAGGTTAAGTGCAGTATGGGATAAATCTACATTTTTTAAACGCAACTCATTCTTAAACTTCAATTGTTCTATTCTTTAATTTGTCTGTCTTCTAAGCTCAATCCATCTATTTGATTGTTCTTTCCTTAAAACACAAAAAAGCGAGAACTCTCTAAAAGTGAGAGCTCTCGCTAAACTAACATTTATACAATTGTATAAGCTTTTTGTACTTTATTAATTGTTTCTTCGTCAATTGGATTATTTGAGTATAGATAAGCAATGGTATCACCATTGTTAACATGATCGCCTTTTTTAGCAATCAACTGAATTCCTGCATCATAATCAAGTTCAGATTCCTTCGTTAAACGTCCAGCTCCTAAACCGACACTCGCTTCACCAACTAATAGGGCATTAATTGTTTCCACCGTACCCTCTGTAATTGCTGTTACCGCTACTTTATAAGCTGTGTCATTTTGAACAATATCAGAGACTACTCCACCTTGTGCGACAATAAACTCCTCAAATTTTGCAGCGGCCGAACCATCCGCAAGCACACGCTTAACAGCTGCAGTTGCTTCTGCTTCCTTTACACCAGCGGCAACTTGATACATTAAGGAGGCAATGACGACACATTCATCGACTAAATCTTCATGTGTTTCTTCTAACTGTCCTTTTAATAAAGCATAGGCTTCTACGACCTCAAGCTTATTACCAATCATTTTACCTAGTGGGTTATCCATATCGCTAATATGTGCAACCACTTTACGTCCTAGTTTTTCTCCAATAGCTGTCATTGTATCCGCTAAAAGCTGTGCTTCTTCTTGTGTCTTCATAAAGGCACCAGATCCACATTTAACATCTAATACAATACCATCGGCACCACTTGCAATTTTTTTACTCATGATTGATGCAGCGATTAATGGTATAGAATCAACCGTACCTGTTACATCTCGAAGGGCATACAACTTTTTATCAGCTGGCACTAGATTACCTGTTTGACCAGCTACTGCAATTTTATGTCGATTGACATTATCAATGAACTCTTGTGAGGAAAGCTCTGTTTTCAAGCCTTTAATCGATTCTAGTTTATCGATTGTACCTCCAGTAATACCTAGACCTTTACCACTAAATTTAGCCACAGGAATTCCTAGGGAAGCAATAATTGGTGTAACAACAAGTGTAACCTTATCACCAACTCCTCCTGTTGAGTGCTTATCAATTTTAAAGCCTTCAATGGATGTTAAATCAATAACATCACCTGATTCGATCATGGCCTTTGTTAAATAAAATGTTTCATCATCAGACATACCTAATAAGCGTATTGCCATTAACAGTGAACTTGCTTGATAATCTGGGATTGAACCTGTCGTATAGCCTTCAACAAAATACTGAATTTCAGCTTGAGATAGCTCTAATCCTTGTTTTTTCTTTTCAAACAGTTGAACCATATTCATACGAATAACCCCCTTATTTCAAATCCTGTAAGAAACTTTTGCCGAATGGTGGTGCTTCTACATGAAAGTTTTCAGCAACTGTTGCTGCAATATCCGCAAACGTTTCACGAAGTGCAAGTTCTGCTCCTCCGTTGAAGCGTGGTGAATAGACAATTAACGGTACATATTCACGCGTATGATCTGTTCCATGGAAGGTTGGATCATTTCCGTGATCAGCTGTAATAATTAATAAATCTTCTTCTGACATCGCTTCCAAAATTTCTGGTAAACGTGCGTCAAACTCTTGTAATGCCTGTCCATATCCTAATGGATCACGACGATGGCCAAAATTGGCGTCAAAGTCTACTAAATTTAAGAAGCTCATACCACGGAAGTCACGGCGTACAACCTCTGCAAATCGATCCATACCATCCATATTATTTTTTGTACGAACGGCATCTGTAACACCTTCACCGTTGAAAATATCAGAGATTTTTCCAATAGCAATTACATCTAACCCTGCATCCCTCAAAACATTCATCGTTGTACGGCCAAATGGCTTTAATGCATAGTCATGTCGATTGGAAGTACGAGTAAAGTTTCCTGGTGTACCAACAAATGGACGTGCAATAACGCGCCCTACTAAATATTCAGGCTGTAATGTTAATTCACGAGCAATTTCACATATTTTATATAATTCTTCTAATGGAATGATTTCCTCATGTGCAGCAATTTGTAAAACAGGATCTGCCGACGTATAGACAATAATCGCACCTGTTTCCATATGCTCCTTACCAAAGTCTTCAATGACTTGTGTACCACTTGCCGGTTGATTGCACAGCACTTTACGACCTGTACGCTTCTCTATCTCAGAAATAAGCTCAGCTGGAAACCCTTCTGGATACACCTTAAATGGTTTATCGATATTTAACCCCATGATTTCCCAATGACCAGTCATCGTATCTTTACCAACAGATGCTTCTTGCATTTTACCGTAGTATGCTTTTGGTTCCTTAACTGGATGCATGCCTTGCAATGATTCAATATTTGCTAAACCAAAGGACTCCATCACTGGCATTGTAAGCCCATTCATTTTTTCAGCGATATGTCCTAGTGTATGTGCACCAACATCACCAAAATTTGCAGCGTCCGGTGCTTCACCAATACCTACGGAATCCATGACAACAACATGGATTTTGTTAAACGGTTTATTCATAATGGTTGCCTCCTAATCTCATGACTCTATTTTACCAAAAAAAAGCTAAAAATAAAGGTCAGACATCCGACTAAAAAATATTTTTCCTTTTAGAAGTGTTAAGCTCGTGGATGGAATTGCTTATAAACCTCAGATAATCGGGTTTTACTAATATGTGTATAAATCTGCGTAGTAGAAATATCTGCATGGCCAAGCATTTCCTGCACCGCTCGTAAATCGGCTCCATTTTCAACCAGATGAGTAGCAAAGGAATGTCGCAATGTATGTGGTGTTAACTCATGTTGGATGCCTGCCTTTAATGCATGCTCCTTCATTAATTTCCAACAACCCTGCCTTGTTAAACGTTTCCCTCTTTGATTAATAAAAAACGCATCTGTTTTTGGATGCTTTCCTTGTAATTGACCACGAGCACCGTTTAAATAGGCATTAATGGCTGATAGTGCATTTTTGCCAAGTGGAATAATCCTTTCCTTTCCACCCTTCCCAAATACACGTACAAAGCCCATTGTTAAATGAATATCGGCTAAGTCCAACGCAATAAGTTCACTGATGCGCATACCTGAGCCATATAATAACTCTAGCATTGCTAGATCACGTATACCTTGTGGTTTACTACGATTTGGAGCTGTTAGTAAAGCTTCAATTTCTTCGATAGATAGGATATTCGGCAATTTTTGCTCTATGGTTGGCATTTCCAAATGAACCGTTGGATCTGTTTCAGCACGCTTTTCTCGCAGTAAAAATTGGTGAAAGCTCCGAATAGAGGAGATATGACGAGCAACGGTACGGCTTGTCTTGCCTTGTGCCCGCAATTGCTCTAAATGCCGTAATATGGTTGTTCGTTCCACACGGCTAAAATCAGTCATCCCCTCTGCCTCCTGTAAAAAATGCACATAGCTTTCTAAATCTCGGCGATAGGATGCTAATGTATTATCAGATAACTGCCTTTCCACCTGGATAAAATGGATATAGTCCTCTACTGCATATTGAAACTCATTCATCACAACGCCCCCTCACTGTCAATTATTCTCTATTTTAGCACGGCAAAAAGAAATGTGCTAAAGCACCCTCCATTCGACATAATTCAACCCATGTCGTTACATCGTAAGTTCAGAAATTCGGGTTAGCCTAAAAGCTAATCTTCCCAATCATTGCTTTCTACTGAATCAAGATAAAACAAAAAACTGCCTATTTCAATCTATACTAAAGATTAAAACAGACAGTTTTTCGTTATTAGTCTTCATTCGTTTCGTCGTTCTTATCATGACAGCGCCAGCATATGCCGTGGAAAGTTAGTCGGTGATCTTTGATGATAAAGTTCCAACGTTTTTCAACTACGGCTTCCACATCTTCAAGCAAATCTTCTTGAATTTCATCAACAGCACCACATTCGATACAAACAAGATGATGGTGGAAATGGGCAGCTCCCTCTTGGCGTAAGTCATAGCGCGATACGCCATCGCCAAAGTTGATTTTGTCGACAATTTTGAGCTCAGTTAATAATTCTAACGTTCTATAAACAGTAGCTAGACCAATCTCTGGTGCTTTTTCTTTTACTAAAAGGTATACATCCTCAGCACTTAGGTGGTCCTCTTCGTGCTCAAGCAAGACAGCAACTGTCGCTTCTCGCTGCGGCGTCAGCTTGTAACTAGCACTATGCAACTGTTTTTTTATACGATCAATTCGGCTCTCCATGTGACGCCCCCCTAAACTCTTTCCATTATACCAAAGGAGTAAATCCTATTACAAGATAGTGAATAGATTTCTAACAAGCTTCTATTTTTTTATCTGATCTCAATTTATGTCCATTCAATTCATCATTTTAACACATAAGAAATAACAATAAACTCTGCAACTATTATGATGAAAAATGCGATAAAATTCAACAAAATTGTCCGACCAGATACTTGTTTCCCGATTTTTCGCTTTGACCAAGCAGGTACAAGTAAATTGCATAGGACTAGCAACAATATACAATAGATGAGCTGAAATGGAAACCACCAAATCGTATAAAGCCAAAAAGCTTCAAGTTTTTGTAATAAAAAAACCGAGCTAAAGCCAAAAAAAGTGGCACGCATAGCTACAGTCACACGTACTAAAACCTTTAAAACGCTATGTGTCGCTAGTAGCAAAACAAGGCCTATGGAAATAGCAACAGGTAAAACTAAACGAAAAATGGATTGCCTGTCCTCATCTGCTAAACGAGGCTCTATAAATAAAATAAATGGTTCCGCTTTCGGTCCACCAATAATATGAAAGAAGATAACACCACAAACGAAACTTACCGCAATGATGGAAGCGTGATAAAATATAGACACCGTACGAGACATAAACATGCTCCTTTTCTATCAAGGTTTGTACAGCTTATGCTCGTCCGTCTCTATTATGCTAAAAGATTATTTTCTAAATTTGCTGCAAGCCAAAGTACCGCAAATGCTGTTTTAGCATCGTATATTCGTTGATCTACTACCATTGTTTGTGCCTCTTCCAACGAAACTTCTAATAGTTCGACAAATTCATCCTCATCTAAGTCTGCTTTATTTTCTATTTTATATAAACCCTTGGCAACAAATAGATAAATAACTTCATCCGCAAAGCCTGGAGATGTCGCAAATGCCTGTAAAAAAGTTAGACTATGTGCCCCATAGCCAGTCTCCTCCTCTAATTCTCGGCGTGCTGTTACCACTGGTTCCTCACCAGGCTCAAGTTTACCAGCAGGAATTTCAATTATAGAACGTTCAAGCGCTTTACGATATTGCTCTACCAACACTAGTTTCCCCTCAGCCGTAACAGCAATGACTGCCACAGCACCTGGATGCTTGATAATTTCTCGTTTGGCAACCTGACCATTCGGTAACGTCACATCATCAATTTGTAGTTTTACTATTCTTCCGTCATAGACCGGTGTCGTTTTAGTTGTTTTTTCCTCAAACTTTTTCATTGACGATAACCTCGCTTGTTCTTCAGATATGTTCATTGTACCATTACAAGTAGAGAAATCGAAGGAGGTTGTTCACATGAAAAAAAGACAGCTTGGCACAAGTGAATTGTTTATTTCAGAGATCAGTTTAGGAGGCATGTCTCTTTCGACAGATAAAAAGCAAGCTGCTACTATTGTCGATATGGCTTTAGATGCTGGCATTAATTATATTGATACAGCAGATTTATATGATTACGGTGCAAACGAGGAAATTATTGGGGCAACCCTAGGAAAACGTCGTAAAGATGTTATTTTAGCCACAAAAGTAGGTAATCGCTGGACTGAAGGTGTCAATAGCTGGCACTGGGATGCATCCCCGTCCTATATAAAAGAAGCCATACATGCTAGCCTACGTCGTTTAGGTACTGACTACATTGATCTTTACCAATTACATGGTGGTACAATCGAAGATGACTGGGATGGTATTATCAGTACATTTGAGGATTTGAAAAAAGAAGGTCTTATTCGGGAATATGGTATTTCCTCCATTCGCCCCAACGTGCTACGTCGTTTTTTACCCGCAAGCTCAGCAAAAAGCGTTATGATGCAATATAGTGCATTAGACCGTCGCCCTGAAGAATGGTTTGAGTTGATTGCAAAGGAAGGTGCATCTGTCGTAACACGTGGAACAGTTGCGAAAGGCTTACTAACGAATAGCTGGCAACAACGTCTACAGCATGTAAATGGTTTTAATACCTATACAGTAGATGAGTTATCTACAACGTTAACAGACTTAGCTGCTCAATATGATGATTTACATGCACTGGCAATCGCCTTTAATCTAAAAGAACCTACTATCGCTTCAACGGTCATCGGTGCAAGCTCACAACAACAATTAGCTGAAACACTTGCTGCCTATGAAAAAATTGATTCGATAACAGATTTTAAGAAAGTCAATAAGCTGACTAAAGATGAGCATTATCAAGAACACCGATGAAAAAATGGTTGATCTTTATCATCTGTCTAGTCATACTAATCACCTCTTCAAGTATGACCTACGAGCAACAAAGTATTTTACCTGAATTAGAAGACTTACTTTCCAATAAACCTTTTGAAGAACAACTATCCGTTTTAAAAATTCCGTATTGGGGAACAACCGTATCTATTGAAGAACGCGGTTATTTTCCATTTGTAGAATTTTTAATTCGTAAATTGACACATTTTATCGGGTTTGGATGTATTGCACTTGGTCTGTACTTTGCATGGGGAAAACGCCGTTTTGCAGCTATTATTGCCATTATCGGCACGGCTTTTATCGCAATGCTTGATGAATTTCGTCAAAGCTTTACTCCAGGTCGCACGATGAGTGGTCAAGATGTGCTTGTTGATACAGCCGGGGCCATTGTTTTTGTTGGTGCAGTCGTCATTATAAGGAAATTGTTTAAAAATAAAAGACAAAAGGCGTTGTTTTAGCCTTTTGTCTTTTATCTATAATTAATGTAGGAATCTCCAAAAAAAGAATGACTCTGTTTCTTTATATAATGTAGCTCCTGCTTTTTCTAAAACTCGATGGGAAGCCTTATTATCCTTTTCAGTATCAGCTATAACATACTTTACATTTGGTTGACTAAGTAACCAGTTCTTCAATGCGATGATGGTTTCTGTCATATAACCACATCCCTGAAAACTAGGAAAAGTGTAATAACCAATGATCACTTCCAGCCTCTCGTTAGGCATCCCTTTTAGCATAATGCCTCCAATAGCACAATTTTGTTCTTTTAATACAAGCAACCAATTTGTATGCCACAGATAGTTTTGCTCATCTTCTAAAACCTTGAAGAGTCTGAAATGCAATGCTTGTTTAAGCTCGTCATCTAATATTTCCTCAAACTTACTTAACGACAGCTCTTTTGCCATTTGTTCTCCACGCTCAATTAGTAATTGTAGATACTTAGCATTTAAAGGTATTAATCTTAATCTTTCTGTTTGTATTTCTAACATGGCTGTTACTCCTATCATAATTTAATCATTTAATAAACTACAATAAGGTATATGTTATTGGCAGCGTCCTCCATTTTATGATTAAGAATCTCCTGCCTTTATAATATCGTCTATTAAAGGATATTTTATATGGACATAAAAAAACAGTGAATCCATTTATGCATGAATTCACTGCTTTCCCATTTAATATTTTGAGCCTTTATCTCCGTATTCGTTTAGTAATTCTTCAAACGATTTATTTTTTTCACGTTGTTTACGATCAAATGCAAGTTTTGCTTGGCGTTCTTCTTCTGCCGCTTGCTCTTTAGCAGTTAAATCTTGCTTCGCAGCTTTTAATTTTGCAAGTACATCGCCACCTAGTTGGTCTGCTAATGTTACAGCTTCTTGCTTTGGTAAGCTTGCTGTCATGCTATTAGCTGCATGTTGCTGTTGTTTTCGTTTCTTTCCCATCACATTCACCTACTTATTGACATTAAGGGCGCTTGACAACAGTTGCTACGCCTTGTCCACCACCAATACATAATGTGGCTAAGCCCGTTTTTGCATCACGCTTTTCCATCTCATGTAACAGCGTCACTAAAATTCGAGCACCACTTGCACCGATTGGGTGACCAAGAGCAATCGCACCCCCGTTAACATTTAGTTTATCATGATTAAAGCTTAATTCACGATCTACAGCAATCGATTGTGCTGCAAATGCTTCATTTGCTTCAATTAAATCCACATCATCTAATGTTGCCCCTGCCTTTTTTAGCGCTTTTTGCACTGCTTTGACAGGACCTGTTCCCATAATGGCTGGATCGACTCCTGCGCTGGCATTAGCAGATATGATGGCCATTGGTTGAATACCGAGCTCTTGTGCCTTTTCCTTTGACATCACAACAACGGCTGCGGCACCATCGTTAATGCCTGATGCATTCGCTGCTGTTACTGATCCATCTTTTTTAAATGCTGGACGTAACTTTGCAAGAGAATCTGCTGTCACACCTGCTCGAGGAAACTCATCCTTTTCGAAAAGAATAGGCTCACCTTTGCGCTGAGGAATCTCTACAGCGACAATCTCATCTTCAAACTTGCCTGCAGAAATTGCGGCCTCTGCACGTTGCTGTGAGCGAGCTGCGAAATCATCCTGCTCTTCTCGTGAAATCTCGTACATATCACATAGGTTTTCTGCTGTAATTCCCATATGATAATCATTAAACGCACACCATAAGCCATCATGAATCATTGTATCGACTACCTTTTGATCTCCCATACGGAAGCCTTCTCGTGCATTTTTTAAGATATACGGCGCTTGACTCATATTTTCAAAGCCACCTGCAACAATAATATCAGCATCTCCTGCTAAAATGGCCTGTGTTGCTAAATGAACAGCCTTTAAACCAGATCCACATACTTTATTGATGGTTAAAGCTGACACTTCATGTGGTAAACCAGCCTTTATCGCTGCCTGCCGCGCTGGGTTCTGTCCAAGTCCTGCTGATAAGACGTTCCCCATAATCACCTCATCGACCTGCTCTTTTGCTACACCTGCACGAGCTAATGCTTCTTTAATGACAATACTACCTAAAGTTGTTGCTGGTACGTCTTTCAATGTCCCTTGAAATGAGCCTATAGCTGTACGCACAGCACTCACGATTACTACCTCATTTGTCATGTCCATTCTCCCCTTTTCCCCGTTCAAAAATCAACACTGCATGCATATGCTACTAGCAGATATGTATATTTTAACAAATGTTTTGACGATTTTCGATAATAGAAATAATCGCAGTTTTGCCAAAGTTATTGTAAAATGTTGACGTGTTTTAAACAATCTTAGTTGGGAACATTACAAATAAGAAATAGCATGTGGAGGTGTTTTAGATGAAAAAGAAGATGCTTTTATTTTCTGGTATTACGACAACGCTAGCCGCGGCTGCAACAGGTTTGTTCGGCTTCGCGCTTTCCAATAAATTAATGTATATACAGCAAAAAGACCCTGAATTTGTTCGCGAACGTGAAACGACAGCTAAGCGCTTTGACGAAGCTTGGTATAATAATAATTTGAAGTGTGAACTCAATATTGATTCTCCAAATGGTTACACCATTCGCGGCATTATGTTTCAACCTTTGGAAACCAATAACACCATTATCATTTGTCATGGTGTTACGGAAAATAAAATAAATTCCGTAAAATACGCGCGATTATTTGAAAGACTTGGCTATAATTCAGTTATTTTTGACCACCGTCGCCACGGTGAATCTGGAGGCAAAACTACGAGTTACGGCTATTATGAGAAAAACGATCTGGATGCGGTTGTGAAAACAGTCAAGGCGATGATTGGTGAGGATGCTATTCTTGGTATTCATGGTGAATCCATGGGTGCTGCAACTATGCTACTGTATGCTGGGACAGTAGAAGATGGTGCTGATTTTTACATTTCCGATTGTGCGTTCTCTGACTTTTCGATGCTTCTCAAGCAAATCGCCAAAACAGAATTTAAATACGGTTCCATTATACCCATCCGTTTTGCCGATTTCTTCGTTCGCCTAAGAGATGGCTACTCTTTTAAAAGTGTCACACCTGCTGAAGCAGTTACCCATATTGAAAAGCCAATACTTTTTATCCATAGTATTCCAGATACATTTATTCCAGCTTCTATGTCACTTGATTTATACAATAAAAAAGTAGGTCCAAAAAAATTAAAACTCTTTGATACAGGTGCACATGCACAGTCCTTTAATGAAAATATGGATGAATATGAAGATTTAATTCATGATTTTTTAGAAAGTTTTATTTACCAAAAAATAAATCGAGATTCTTCCTCCTCCAACGTCATACCTTTCCATTTTTAGCAATATAAAAACCTTGCTGATTAAAAATCACGCAAGGTTTTTAAGTTATTTTATTCCGCAAAAACGATATGCCATTCATCACGTTTTGCTAAAAATTCTTTCGCTAAGGCTTGTGCCCCTTCCAAGCTATGGCTCGCCGCCCATCCACATTGCACCTCATTGCATGCAGGCACTGCTGTTGCTTTCGTCACATCTGTAAAGGTTTTTTCCAAAATAGATAATAAATCTTCATAATCATTGTGATTAATAAGTGATACATAGAAGCCTGTTTGGCAACCCATTGGACTGAAATCAACAATATGATCAGAGTAATTGCGGATAATATCAGCTGATAAATGCTCTAAAGAATGTAAGGCTGGCATTTCCATGTGCTCTTTATTGGGCTGTTTAAAGCGTATATCGTATTTGTACACTTCATCGCCATTTTTCCCAGTTTTAACACCTGCTAAACGAACATACGGTGCTTTTACTTTCGTATGATCCAGATCAAAACTTTCTACATTTGTCTTTTCACGTTCCATTTCTAACAGCTCCTTTTCTATCAATACTACCTATTATAGCTAGTTTCCCAAAAATAAGTGTAAATATTTTAAATTGCATGAAATTTTATATTTTTAAAGAGAATAACAATCTGATAAAATGTTCCTCCCATTTCAAGGGGTTTTCGATATCCGCTTTTTTGTCCTTCATGAAATAATAGAAGTGTTGAATATTTGAGATAAAAAATGTATAGCTGCTCCATTATTAAACATTTCTTAAACAAAAAGAAGGGATTATCTCAATTTACTTTTGAGATAATCCCTTCTTTTTGAACCCACGAAAAAAGCAACCAGTTACTGAAACTAGCTGCTCCTTAAAAATTCCGATTACTTTTGGAATTTATTCATTTGTGCCATCATTTGACGTACTTGCTTTTCAGACGGCGTACGACCCATTTGTGCCATCATCATTCGAATCATTTGCTCATTAATAGGTGGGTTTTCTTTTAAATATTTCATCATAGCTTGACGAGCGAAATAGAAACCAAGTGCCGCGCCCGCTGCTAATGCGATAATTACGATAATAATCCAGCCCCATGTAGGCATACAACCAACCTCCTCCACTACAATATACCGAGAAAAACTCTCCACGCTCCATTATACACCAAATGATAGCATGTTACTATATATTGTAGTGAATTTTCCTAGTGCATTGTATACTTCATCGGCTTTAACCACCCACACTCATTATCCTGTTTATTAAAAGCAATAAACCGTTCACTCATTTTAGCAAGCATTTGAAATAGATCTAAATCTAGCATTCGCGAACCTTCGCAATAAACGCAAATTTTACGATCGACTAAATAAATAGCCATTTTGCCTTTTATAGGATGTTCTAAAAACAAAGCATTGCGAGCTCTTTCTAAATGGGCATATTTAGAATCAAGTTGATGCTCCAACATTGCTGCAATTTCTTCAAAACGAACGGATTCGCATATATAGGCAAGCTCTTTTAAGGATTTCTCATTGGCGTCTTCACAGCCTTGCATCATTTCCAACAACTTACGCTCTCTGCCAAAAATAAACGTTAAATGCTCTTCTTTTATTTTATATATAGAATAGGTTCTCAACAGAAATCCTCCTTCGCTCGTTTCTTTTCCATAAGTATAGCTCATCCACTCTTGTTAATTTGTCAAACGAAGGAAGGATCTATCTTCTATTTTTGTCGAAAAAATTCTAGTTTCGGTTCTAAAAATGACTTTATGGCAAAAGCTAAAATTCGCATTAGAAATCGATGAATAGTTATCAAAAATAGTAAAAGTAAGTCGTAAAACACTCCTAAATCCCCTCTATTACTGCTGCTTAGAAGAAGCTCCGCCTCAAGACCTAGTACAAAATCAATTTCGAGTCCGTTTTAGACAATCATGCAAATAGGTAACATAAAGGTACAAACGAAAGGAGCTAAAACAAATGAGAAAATTTCTTTTATTAACTGGAGGCGTCATCGCAGCATGTGTTGCACTTGCCTTAATCGGACCACTTGCAGGCTTACTATTCTCCGGATTATTTGTAGCACTGGGCATGCATTTCTACATCGCTAGCAAATCCACATTCGGGAAAATTTTCTGGTTTACGGTTGGTCTAATCGGAGTCCTATCTGCAGTTTCTAACATTCCAGCCATGATCGGTCTTGCAGCAATCGCTATTATCTACGTCATCTATAAAAAATGGAATGGCGAAGATGTAAAAATCCCTACAATTGAAGGGAAAAAAGAAGAAGATCCATTTACAAACTTTGAAAAAGAATGGTCAAATCTAACAAAATAAAAGGAGCGAATTTACATGAATTTATTTCAACGTTTTAGATATACAGTAGAGGCGGACATACATCACCTATTTGATAAAAAGGAACAAAAAAATCCAATTGCGATGTTAAACCAGTACATTCGCGAGGCAGAAAAACAAACAGAACAAACAGGTAAATTATTAGAACGTCAAGGGCAATTAAAGGAAAAATTGGAGCAAGAATTTAAAGAGAACGCTGAATTACTCGCAAAACGTGAATCTCAATTAGCGTTAGCAACAACTAGCGGAGAGCAAGATTTAATTGATTTCGCAACAGATGAAGTAACAGCTTACACAGCGCGAAACCATACATTACAAGCAAGTATTGAGGCGAGTACACGAGAATACTTCGAGCTTGAGCGCAAATTCGAAACAATGAAACATAAAATTAAAGACATGAAAGTACGTCAATTACAGTTGATGGGGAAAGAAAACGTAACACGTGCTCATCATCAAATGGACGGTATGATTGCCAAAAACAATAAAACAAATTTTGAAGATTTAGAAGCCTATATTGATAAATTAGCTTACCAAATCGACAAAGATCATGAAGTTACAACTTTTGAGGCAAGATTGGCAGAATTAGAAAAAAAAGCAGCAGAAGAAAGCTCACCACTGCTAATTGAAAATAAATAACATGATATAATAAAGCAATGCGCCAACTTTATAAGGCGCATTCTTTCACGTTTTAAATTAGAGGGACCCATTCCCTCTCTTATACTATTAGTAGAAGGAAGGGTGACCCTCTTGCAAAATTTCACAACTAATAAGCTCACATTTTGGGTACTATGCTTCTTTTTACTCGTCTTTGTCGAGCTCACTATTTTTAATAATGGTGGCGCCTTCTGTTTATTGATTGGGGCAGTACTTCTCTATTTAAGTTTTTCCAAAAAAGTACGTTTTTTCAAATGGACAGGAATTTTCTTTATTGCGGTTGCTCTGTTTACTATGTGGAGCTTACGTTTATTCATTGTAATCATGCTCTTATATATGCTCTATCAATACTTACAACGAGAAAACGAACCAAAAGTGGTTGGTGCAGAGCTATTTGAAAAACTCCCTGCGACTAAAAATGACTTAATCGGTACAATGCCTGCTCCTACGGAAGCGTATAAATGGCAAGATGTCCAAATTCAACGCCTTGCAGGAGATATAACTATTGATACAACACAAACCATTTTACCTGCTGGTACTAGTCTTATTACGATTCGGCAAGGTATCGGCAAAGTTCAGATCTATATTCCATATGAAATCCCTTTCCGTTTACACTATACAACATTATTTGGTGAGCTTACATGCTTACATGTAGGGCCACAACGTATATTAAATGAAAGTGTTAGCTTCTCCGATGGCAACCCTGAGGATGCAAAACGTATTTTGATTATTCATGTCGCAACATGGCTTGGAGATTTGGAGGTGCTACGCAAATGATTGCCTTTATCTCAAGATTATTTACTTTATTTTTCATTTTAATGAGTGCTACATTTGGGCTGCTTGTGGCTGTTTGGGGAAACCCAGACGAAAAAACATGGGAGCCTTTATGGCAACAGAATTACGATAATTTTCCTCTAGGTGGAATCATTGTTGTTAGCCTTTTTGCACTCAGCTTCCTGTTTGCTAGCTGGATTAGTATGACTGCTCGTGCACGAGAAGCTCAAGCAACACGTATCGTGAAGCAATTAATCGAGCCAGATTTTATTTTTCCTAAAAAGCAAGCTTTACCAAAGCCATTAAAAAAAGCACTTATTCAAACAAGTGAATTAATTGATACACAGCGTAAAAGCTTACAGCGTTTATCTAATGAACGGGCGGAAGCTAATGACAAAATTATTCAGGAGCGCATAATTGCTGAACGCCAACGACTTGCTCGAGAACTGCATGATTCCGTGTCACAGCAACTGTTTGCTGCCTCCATGTTGCTCTCCGCATTAACTGAAAATGACGAAAATGCTACGAGTTTAAAACAAGTGGAGAAAATTGTTCAACAAGCTCAGCTTGAAATGCGTGCATTATTGCTGCATTTACGACCTGTAGCGCTACACAATAAAACATTGGCACAAGGCTTAGAGGAATTGATTATTGAGCTTCAGCAAAAAGTTTATTTTCATATTGAATATGAGTTAGAGGAAATGGCCTTAACCAAGGCAGAGGAAGACCATTTATTCCGTATTGCTCAGGAAGCGCTCTCCAATACACTTCGTCATGCTAAGGCAAGTGAAGTGGAGTTACTTTTAGTTGCACGAGACGACTTAGCTATTTTACGAATTCAAGATAATGGGTTAGGCTTTGATGTAGAGGCAGATAAATCCACTTCCTATGGCTTACAAAATATAGCAGAACGGGCAGTTGAAATTGGTTGCACTTATAAAATTGTGTCAGTGCCTGGAGAAGGAACGATAGTGGAGGTTAAAATTCCACTGCAAAAGGAGGAGATCAATGACGATGATACAAGTGCTCATAGCGGATGATCATGAAATGGTACGTATTGGTGTCTCAGCGTATTTATCAGCACAACCGGATATTACAGTTGTTGGAGAGGCTGAAAATGGCAAAGAGGCTGTAGAACGTGCCCTTGCACTTAGACCTGATATAATTTTAATGGATAATGTCATGCCGATCATGACAGGAGCAGAGGCAACAGCAGAAATTTTAGCGGCATGGCCTGAGGCAAAAATTATGATGGTCACTAGTTTTTTAGATGATGATAAAGTCTATCCTGCCTTAGAGGCTGGGGCAGTGAGTTATATTCTAAAAACATCAAATGCAAAACAAATTGCCGATGCTATCCGTAAAACAATAGGTGGCGAAACGGTATTAGAGCCAGAGGTAACATCCAAAATGATGCACCGTATGCGTCACGGTAATAATACGCCCCTTTACGAGCAACTTACTGACCGTGAAATGGAAGTATTATTGCTGATGGCACAGGGCAAAGCCAATCAGGAAATCGCCGACGAGCTATATATCGCCTTAAAAACGGTAAAGACGCATGTAAGCAATATTTTGGCTAAGCTAGAAGTGCAAGATCGCACACAAGCTGTTGTCTACGCCTTTCAAAATGGGCTCGCTAAATAGCCTCCTACATAAAAAGACTGCATGTTAGCATGCAGTTTTTTATACTTTTAGAGGTACTTTGGTAGATCACTTACATGATGACGTGCACCAATTACATCATATACTACTCACTCTTCTTTTTACCCCACTCACAAATTGAACCTTTTTTTATTAGATACGTTAATATTTGTAAAAAGGGGGCATTTCTTTTATGGATCATCGTTTTACCTATCATAACTTTGTCACAAACAATGTGTTTTCCTTACTTGATCCTATCTTTCTTGTGATTTTTCTGTTCTCTATTTTGCTACTCATTATGGTTTGCATCAAAAAAACACCCATTTGGTTATGTGCTATTTTTGCCAGCTTAACCGTCATCGTTTCTGGTCAGCTTCTTTGGTTTTCTGCCATTATCGTAGATGAATTAGGAATTGGTAGTAGTACAAAGGATTTTATCCTTTTCATGGGTATTCTAGTCACTCAATTCTTGGCTTTATACATTACGGTACTAAAAAGCTATAAAAAAGAAAAGAACCGCAACACTCATTAGAGAAAGAAGCTCACTGAGTGTTGCGGTATTCATTGTTTCTTTTATAATGCTTTTACTTTTGCTACGACATTTTCTACCGTGAAGCCGTATTTTTCCATTACTACTTCACCTGGTGCTGATGCGCCAAATTTATCGATAGCAAGCACATCACCTTCAAAGCCAGTATACTTATGCCAGCCGAATGATGCACCCATTTCAATAGCAAGACGTTTTGTCACAGCTTTTGGTAGAACAGATTCTTTGTAAGCTGCATCTTGTTTTTCAAAGCGATCCATAGATGGCATTGAAACAACAGCTACATCCATTCCTTCAGCTTTTAATGCTTTTTGTGCTTCAACAGCAAGTGAAACCTCTGAGCCTGTTGCGATTAAAATCGCATCTGCAACTTCTTTTGTAGCAGGAGACACTGTATAAGCACCTTTTGTCACACCTTCACGTACTGTTTCAATAGAAGCGTCAAGTACTGGTAAGTTTTGACGAGATAATACTAAAACTGTTGGTGTTTTTTCAGAAGCTACTGCAAGTTCCCAAGCGACTGCTGATTCGTTTGCATCTGCAGGACGAATAACAGATAGATTTGGCATTGCACGTAATGATGCAAGGTGTTCGATTGGTTCATGAGTTGGACCATCTTCCCCTACTGCAATTGAGTCATGTGTAAATACATATGTTACAGGAAGACCCATTAATGCAGATAGGCGAACTGCTGGACGAACGTAATCTGAGAACACGAAGAACGTACCACCAAATACATTTAAACCACCATGAAGTGCCATACCGTTCATAGCAGCACCCATTGCAAATTCACGAACACCGAACCAGATGTTGCGACCTGCATAATCGTCTGCTGAGAAGTCACCAGCGCCCTTCATTGTTGTTTTATTAGAGCCGGCAAGGTCAGCTGAACCCCCAAAGAAAGATGGTGTTTTCTTTGCGATGGCATTGATCGCATCACCAGATGAAGAACGCGTTGCTACTGATTTACCTGCCTCATATACTGGTAATTCAGAAGCAAAATCCTCTGGTAATTCACCATTCATTGCTTTTTCAAATTGAGCTGCTAACTCCGGGAATTCTTCTTTATATGCTGCAAATTTAGCATTCCAAGCTTCCTCTGGTTGTGCTCCTTGCACTTCAGCAGCAGCAGTAAATGTATCATATACTTCTGCAGGAATCTTGAACGGTTCGTGAGCCCACTCATAGGCAGCTTTCGTTAAAACAACTTCATCTGTACCTAGTGGTGCACCGTGAGAATCTGCTTTACCAGATTTATTTGGAGAACCAAAACCAATAACCGTTTTTACTTCAATTAATGTTGGTTTGCCAGTTGATTTTTTCGCTTCTTCAATGGCAGCATTAATCGCATCAACATCTGTACCATCTGCTACTTTTAAGTAATTCCAACCATAAGATTCAAAACGTTTTTGCACGTTTTCTGAGAATGACTTTTCTAAGTCACCATCCAAAGAAATATCATTAGAATCGTAAAGCACGATTAATTTTTCAAGTTTTAAGTGGCCTGCTAATGAAATAGCTTCAGCAGCTACACCTTCCATTAAGTCACCATCACCACATAGTGCAAATGTGTAGTGGTCAACGATGTCATGACCTGGTTTATTGTAAGTAGCCGCTAAATGACGCTCAGCCATTGCCATACCAACAGTCATAGCAATCCCTTGACCAAGAGGACCAGTTGTTGCCTCTACACCTACTGTATGACCGTATTCAGGATGTCCTGGTGTTAATGAATCCCATTGGCGGAAATTTTGAATTTCTTCCATTGGTAAACCATAGCCTCCAAGATGAAGTAAGCTGTATAGAAGCATTGAACCATGACCAGCTGACAGTACAAAACGATCACGGTTATACCATTTTGGATTGGCTGGATTATGGCGTAATTGTTTTGTCCATAGCGTATAAGCCATTGGCGCTGCCCCCATCGGTAAACCTGGGTGACCAGAATTTGCTTTTTCAATAGCGTCGATTGACAAAGTTCGGATAGCATTAATTGCTAATAGATCCGCATGTTGAGTCATTATATTGTGACATCCTTTCTCGTCCTATATATTGTTCTTTTACAGTTTAGTCAACATTGCTGTAGAAAACAATGCTTTTGTTATACTATTTGGTTTTTCATACATACTTTATTGAATTGTGTCACATTAATTTAGAAATTTATTTTTTTTCGCTTGTCTAACCTTCTCTGGTGTGACATCATTACCTTCTACATCCACCACTTTTACATTTTCAATCGTATCGCGCATTGTTGCTCGGAACGTATCTAAGTACTCCTTACGAAGCGCTGTTCGCTCCTTTGCCTCTTCCTCTGTTAATTGTCCACTTTTTGCTTTGGCAGAAAGTTCATTAATTCGATTAATTTTTTCTTTTGATAACATTGTTACACACCTTTCAATACCTATCTTAAAGACTTCAGTATGCAAAGTATAGCATGGTTTCCCTTAAAATGCAGTTATACCAACCCTTAATAACACCTCTTTGCTATTATTCACATGACTTCCAGATGTTAGAGGTGTATAACTATAGTAAAAGGGAAAAATTGATAGATATTGGGGGAATGAACGTGAATATTACAACTCAACGATTACTTATCAGAAATTTTGAAGCAAAAGATTTTCCTGCTATTTATAGCTATTTGTCAGATAAAACGGTGATGCATTACATGCCTGAAGGCGTTTTCGATGAAGAACAGGTACGAAAATTTATAATAGAAAACAGTGATGTACAAGCCAAACATTTTGCCATTGTTTTAAGAGAGCAACAATTGGTGATCGGTCATATTGTTTTTCACCGATACTTTGGTGAACATACCTATGAAATCGGATGGGTTTTAAATCCTCTTTATCAGAACCGTGGGTTTGCTTCTGAAGCGGCGCGTGCTGTTTTAGATTATGGCTTCACCGAAATGAAGCTTCATAGAATAATTGCAACATGTCAGCCCGAAAATATCGCTTCATATAGGGTCATGGAAAAGATAGGTATGCGACGTGAAGGTTTTTTTAAAAAATGTATACCGCATGGTGAAGATTGGTGGGATGAATTTTATTACGCCATTTTGCAGGAAGAGTGGACGAACAAAGGAGAGTGTGAATGAAGAAAACGGCTGTATTATTATACCCTCAATTTAGTGAATATGAATTAAGCGTGGCCTTGTCTATATTAATGCAAGGTGGCAAACCTATCATCACCCTAGGTTTAAACAATGAACCAATACGCGGGGAATCGGGTTTATGCTGTGTAGTGGATTCTCTAATAAGCGAGGCGAACTTAGCTGATATTGATAGTCTTGTATTGCCAGGATGCATGGACATATCTTGCCTACAACAAGAACAGGAAATATTCGATTTTATACGTGCAATCCACGATAAAGAAGGCATTATCGCAAGTATCTCTAGCTCCCCCTATTTATTAGCAAAGGCTGGAATTTTAGCAAACAAACAATACACGGTTGGTTTGCCTTTAGATGGAATAAGACAGTTAGGGATTTTTGATCTACGACATTATTCTGACGAACTCTTTGTGCAAGACGGCCATATCATTACAGCACGTGGTAGAGCCTTTATTCAATTCGGTATTAATTTAGGGAAAGCGCTAAATCTAAATTTTAATGCCAACTGGTATGAAAAATAAAACACTCCACATGTCTAATTTCTTGGACATTTCTTGTAGATTTTCGCTATAATAATGTCTAATACTTCGGACAAAAATGGAGGGGTAAATCTGAAGAATATTATCAAAGTTTTGAGAAAAAGATTAGGAATAACACAAGCTGCTCTTGCTAAGGAATGCGGGGTTGTCAGACAAACAATCAATTGTATTGAAAATGATAAGTACGATCCGACGCTTGAGTTAGCTTTTAAAATTGCTAAAGTCCTCAATAGTCGTATTGATGAGGTGTTTATCTATGAATAGATTTCATCCTAATTATATGATTACTATGAAAGATTTCGTAAAAGAGGACTCCGTATTATTACGAAAACAAACACAAGAAGTGACAATCCCTGTGACAAAAGAAGACCAATATACATTATTATCAATGCTGCAATATTTAAAAAATAGCCAAGATCCAAATCTAGCAAAAAAATATAAGCTTCGACCTGGAAGTGGACTATCAGCTAACCAAATTGGCGTAGATAAACGAATGTTTGCTATATTTTTTGATGACTATGAAATGATGTTGATCAACCCTAAAATAATCAGTCATTCAGTAAATATGATTTATTTACCAGAGGGAGAAGGGTGTTTATCTGTTAATCGACCAGTTCATGGTTTTGTGCCAAGATATGAACGTATTAAGGTTAAAGGTTATAACATTAATGGACAAGAAATCATCGTGCAGTTACAGGGCTATGGTGCAATTGTTGTCCAACATGAAATCGACCATCTAAACGGCATTATGTTTTATGACCGAATTAATAAAGAACACCCTTTTAAACTACCTACTAACGTAAGCATAGAAAGCTTATCTTCCTATTAATAGCGAAGTACAGAAGATAAAAAAAGATTAGCAGGCTATATCATTTTCCTGCTAATCTTTCTTGATGTTCTTGAAATCTGCGATGGACAGTCGCTTTACTAACTTCAAAACCTAACCCTCTAAGCGTTATAGAAATTTCTTCAAAGGTAAATCCACGTTTACGCAGCTTGACAATTTCATCTACAGGTAGTTCCTTACGCTCCTGACCATGCGGGTTACCTCGATTCGATAAATTATTTTCAGGACGGTAGCCATTCTCTACAGCACGGCGCATACCTCTACGTATTTTAGCATTATGTATTCTACGCTGGTATTCCTCTACTATCGCTAAAATCTCAAGCAGCATCGTGTCCATTTCGTTTAGTTGCACCGGTCCTGCATCACGCATAGAGAAAACATCTGTTGCTGATTTTTGTAACAAATGCAACACAGCCATCCTTGCATTTCCACGTCCTAAACGTGTTTCATCTTGTACAAAAAGGGCGTTAATCCCCTTTTCTTTAATGAAATCAAGCATTTCAAGTAAGCCCTCACGTTCTACATCGTAGCCGCTGTGCTTATCCTTAAAAACGCCCTTCACCTCATAACCTTGCTCTTTTGCATAGCGCAGTAACTCTTCTTGTTGTCGCTCTAAAGACGAGCTTTGTGTTTCCTTTTCAGTACTTACACGGCAATAGACAACAGCCGACAGTTGATTATTGATCATTGTTCGTTTCTCGCAATTTCAATGGTATTGATGGGATCGGCCTGATTACTCACTACAGGAATGACTAGAGATTTTCCTGCCACAATTTTAATATCCGCTAGCTCATTTTCTGTTTTCACAAGCTTAATCCAATCTTCAGTACTCATTTTACCACGGTATTGCTCTGCTAACGACCATAAGCTATCCCCGTGTTCGATTTGAATTTCAGCGTAACTAACGTGTCCTGGATCAGTAATGTAAAGATATCCTGCAAATAGTAGACAAACTCCCATCAAGATTGAAATATGTGTGTTTTTCTTTAACCATGTCATGTTCATAACCCCTTTTTAGAATGTTTGTTCGGAATGTATGTTCTCATAATAAAGCGAACAAACGTTTTTGTCAAACACTTTTCGAACCTATGTTTGCATACGTGTTCGCATTCTGTTATACTATCAAATAAGAAGAATGATATTAGAAAAAAGAGGTGAGCACTCATGAAAAAAGTTTCAAAAAGACAAGAGGATATTTTAGCTTTTATTAAAGAAGAGGTACGAGCTAAGGGCTATCCACCATCAGTACGAGAAATCGGGGAAGCAGTTGGACTTGCTTCAAGTTCCACTGTTCATGGTCATCTAGCTCGATTAGAACAAAAAGGCTTTATTCGTCGAGATCCAACAAAGCCACGTGCGATTGAAATTCTAGAGCCTGAAGAATCCATTCAAAAGCAACAAGTAATTCATGTTCCACTTGTTGGTAAGGTTACAGCCGGTTCTCCTATTACAGCTATTGAAAACATTGAAGAGTATTTCCCGCTACCAGATACGTATGGCACAAGTGAAGATCAATTGTTCATGCTTGAAATTATGGGGGAATCAATGATTGAAGCAGGAATTTTAGATGGGGACTTAGTCATTGTGAAGCAAAAGGCAACTGCCAATAACGGTGATATTGTTGTAGCTATGACAGCTGAGGATGAAGCCACTGTAAAACGTTTTTTCAAAGAAAAAAACCATTTCCGTTTACAGCCTGAAAATTCATCCATGGAGCCAATTATTGTCGATCAAGTTTCTATTTTAGGACAAGTTGTTGGTCTCTACCGTCGTGTGCATTAATTACGAAAATAGGTATCGAGGATTATATGTTCCTTATGAGCATGTATCCTCTTTTTTACGCAAAAAAAGAATCCACATACTAGCATTGGATTCTTTACTCTATGCCCTTCTAAGCTTCTTTTTTGAACTTTAAGCTAGCCTCTACAAATGCTGAAAATAATTTTTTAGCGTTCTCTTCTCCTGCTATGGCCATTTCCTCAGGATGCCACTGAACTGCCAAGCAAAATGGTAAATCTTCATGAACTACCGCTTCGATAATACCATCGCTTGATTTCGCTGCTACTTTTAATTTCTCTGCTAGAACATTCACAGCCTGATGATGAAATGAATTTACAGCAACTTTCTCTTGTTCTAAAATAGTTGCTAATAAATTATCTGCAATAATCTGTACATAATGAGTAGCTACAGCTCGACCTGATTGCTGTGCATGTTTAAGCAACTTCGTACTAAAATGGTCACTATCAATGTCCTGATATAAAGTACCACCTAATGCGACATTTAAAATTTGGATTCCACGACAAATACCGAAAATAGGCATTTTTCGTATAAAAGCAGCTTCAATTAAAGCTAGTTCAACTGTATCCCTCGCTGGATGAATTTTCCCTAGCTTTGGTGATGGCTCTGCTCCGAATAGAAATGGATGCACATCATAGCCACCCGATAACAATAAACCATCTGTAAGAGCTAAAATTTGAGCCGCATCCTCCTCAACACCTAAAGGAATAATAAGCGGAATTCCTCCCGCCTCAATAATACTTTGACTGTAAGCAGCATTTAAATGAGCGGATAAATCATCCTCCACAAAGGCTGTAATGCCAATAACCGGTTTCACTTGCTTCCCTCCATATACTTGAAGATTGACAATTACCAAAAACCTAAATACCAATTGATTAATGAATCACCATAAAAATAAACAATGATCGCTGCTAAGGCGATAGACGGACCAAAGGGGAAGGGTGTTTTTCTTCCTTGCTTACGCTTGAACAAAATGATAACCCCCACAATCATACCGATAACTGCCGCCAGAAATAGTGTTAACAGTGTATTGATTGTGCCAAGAACGAGTCCAATTAAAAAGAATAATTTAATATCTCCTCCACCCATGCCACCATTCGATATAACCGCAATAACATATAGTATGCCAAAACCAACGACAGCACCCACAAGACAATCCCACCATGGTGTTAATGGCGATAGTACCCGACCTACAACGAGGAATGGTAAAAAGAATATAAGCACCCTATCTGGGATGAGCATATAGGCTAAATCCGAAACAATAATAATAACGAACAAGGAGATAAATAAAAGCGCTACAATAAATTCTATGCCCCAACCTAGCCGCCAATAAGCAAAGGCAAACAAAACACCTGTCCATATTTCTATTGCTGGGTATATCCAACAAATTGTATAGCCACAGGTTCGACATTTCCCCCCTAAAAACACATAAGACAATACTGGTACTAAATCAATCATCTTTAATTGTCTATTACATTTGGTACAATGTGAGGGAGGATGGACAATCGATTCCTTCTGTGGGACGCGTAAACCTACCACATTATAAAAAGAGCCAAAGACAAGCCCAAATAAAAATATAAAGATTGTATAAGCCATTTCCATTTTTTTGACCTCCTAAACCAATAGGAGCCCATACAAATCGTATGGTTCACCTATCCATGTAAGTATTGTTCAATAAAAAGTCCTTCTAACATTGTTAGGTTATTAAAGAATCTATTAAAATACTTGTCGTTATGGAAAATTTGGATAAAAACAATAGAGAATGAATGATGTAAGATTAGGGAAATGTTGAACTTTAAAAAGCGGGGAATATAGTAAGGTTTCGATATCATTTTAACATAATGTAAAAAGAGATTCCAAAATACATTGGAATCTCTTTTCTTCTTTATTTCCTCAACAACCTACCCGACAACAGCATGCCAATCCCACCAATTGTAATAAACAGAATTGCTCTAATTAATAAATCAAGTGCGGATAAGTCAAAGAATATAAGCTTAATAAACGCCATGACCAAAATGACAAAGCCTGTTGTACGGAGTGTTTTAAGATCATGTTTTGAACCAAGCCATAATGAAACACTGGCCGTCAAGAATAATGTGATCGTTGTAAGGGCAATGCTTAGCTTCCAATCTAGTACGTTATTATTCGTAAACTGTTGAATCAGCCCCCAAATAGAAATCATTGTGAGTACAATACCAGAACTTACAATAGCATCGACATATTTCCCTAGACGATCTTCATACAATCGGTAAATAAGCCCTTTTACAAAGATATCTACGATGATGGCTACAATGACTGCAATATAAACAAATCTAGTGATAATATTTAAACTATCCATCATTGAAGTCTTGGTGCTAATCAGCAAAGAGAATAGGAGGAAAAATGCGCCGAGAACTGGTGTTAACGCTCGCCCTTTGTATGATTCGGCAACTAGTAAAGAGCCTGCAAATAGTGCAGCTAATGCAATACTCATCATATAAGGAATACCGTTTGTGTCCACAAAATAAGCACTGTCTAGTTTGCCAATATAAGCTAAGAAATAGCCTGCTGTGACCACTGCTAAAATATCGATGATGTATAAATCCTTCATAACCTTTTCAAATGGTGTAATTGTTTCTATTGGACGTCTTGCATATAAATATATGACGATTAGGTAGATAATCGGCATGAATAAACTTAGATGATCTATGCTGAAAAATGGTTTTGGCTCATGAAAGACGTAGTTTAATGTAAATGTCAACACAAGGAAAAATGAAGTAACTACCTTCATGATACTTGCCCGTATACGTAAACTCATCATAACACCTGCAAATATAATGAGCGGATAAAGTAAATCATCTATGTTATTTGGTAAATTCATTAGAAGTACGGTATTACATAGTGTAATAAATGCCAGCGTGACAGCACTATCCAATACTTCCTGCCAATTTTTACGATAGCTATAAAACGCTATTGCGCCAAATAAAATCATCAAGGTAATGAGTAGTATTTCTCCATTTTCAAGCGAACGGATAATAAGATTCATCAATATTAAAGTAAAAGAGCCTAAAGAAAATTGGAGCCCTATATGTAGTGGCTTCCATTTTGATTGCACACGATACAGTAGACACCAAATTGCGTAAAAGATTGCCAGAATCACCAGTAAACCAAGTGCAAAAACAACTTGCTGATCACTATTCATAAACGCTACAATGCTCACTGCTAGAACAGAGAAGAAAGTAGCTATATAAAGTGCAAGCTTTTGCTTGTGCTGATAAATGACCAATTGTAGTGCAGCAAACAATACGATCACAAATAGTAAAATAATGACGGCACTAAAATCCATATACTCTAGTAAATAAGGTAATAATAACGACGTAAAAGCAACAAAAATAGTGAGTGCTTCATTTTTCTTCAAATAACTAATGCCAATTCCATAGCCAATATACAGAATCGTAATGCCTAATGCAGGTGTTAGAGCGATGATTTCATACAAAATGGCACTTGCTGCTGTTGTTAAAATACCAACAATAAATGCCCCACCATATAGTGAAATTGTCATTGCAGCAGAGCCTACTTTTCTACGTTCCAATACGTAGGCAATGACCACCAATCCCACCGATAATGCATAGGCGAGGATGATTTTCACGCCATTCGATAAATAACCATAATCACTGACAAGTTTTAGTCCCCAAAGGACCCCCATCACTAAAATAACCATGAATACTTTTGGAAGTGCCCACATAACACGTTCCTCCATCGATGGCTGTGGTTGCACTTCTTTTTCCGTTACTTTGGACGGGATAGGCTTCGACTCCAGTGTGGGTTTTGGTTTTATTGGTTCTGATTGCTTGATTATCGATTGTCTGGCATCAAGAGTATTTATTTTTTCAGTGTTTTGAGTTCGCTTTAGTGAAGACAACTCCTGACGTAAATCTGCCATTTCCTCCTCGAGCTTAGCAATTCTACGCTCCAATTCAATGGACATTCAATCATCCTCCCTACTTTATCAATTTTCTAACATTATAACATATTTATCCTTATTGTAAAATTACACTTTTAGTTTAATTTATCTCGGTCTCCTATACATTAGAGCACGCTCACTATCACTTGTGCCACGTGTCGTAGGATCTACAATGACACCCATTAACACAAGGATGGATAAAACTGTATTTAAAATCGATGAAATTTGCTCACTCATCGCAGCTGTTAAATCATAGCCAAAAATAGCCGCTACTTGTTGTGCGAGTAGGAGTAACAATGAAAATAGCCCTAGTAGAAATGGAATATGTTGAAGACGAACCTTCCAGTTAATTCTCATAAAAGCTCACCTCCCCCCTCTTGCCACAGTATATGCATAGTAGTTATGTGACACATATGCAAAAATGGAACTCTTGCTAAGTTACTAGAGTTTTTTATTAATATTTTGTGGTCCAAACTATTTATGGAAGGAAAGCTAGGAAGGTTTTATCACGTATGTCATACACATATATTTAGTTAGGTTGCATCTTATAACTGGATGCCTCCCAGTTTACTGAAAACGAGGGTGATTGATTTGGTGTATGAGTGGAACGTTTTGCGGGTAATTGCTTGCTTAAGTATTGTATTATTACATGCTACAACCAATATTGAAACGATTAATGGCTATATTGATCAACCATACTATCAATTTTTTAGATTATTGTTATGTTTCGCTACACCAACCTTTATTTTATTGTCTATTTTGATCTTAGCTAATCGCTACCCAAATCAGCTACCTCCCCTTTTTTTATGGCGTCGTTTTCAGTTTATTGTTATGCCGTTTGTAGCTGCAGGTATTTTATATGCAGCCAACGCCGCTTTTCATTATGATGAAAACTTTTGGATTGCATTATATCGACATATTGTTTTAGGAGACTTTTCAGGATGGTTTGTCATGACGATCTTTCAGTTTTATATTCTCTTTTTTTTCATAAAAAAATGGCAGCTATCTAGTATCTGGTTTACTTCTATTTTTTTCTTACTAGGAATTTTTTATATGACTATTGCAAATTTGAATTTCGACTATTTCATCCAGAATGATCATTTTATGCGTTTGCTCTTTGTTGGTTGGCTTCCTTATTTTGCAATGGCCTATATCATTGGTAGTCATTATGAAAAAATAGCACGTTATCTTGTCAAATATAAATTCGTCACAGTCCTTTCCGTTATACTTGCAATGGCCATTTTATATGCAAACTATTATTTAGGTGCTCAGCAGATTACATCCAGAAGAATCGATATTATGTTATTCGTTTTGACTATAACATTTTGTATATTAGCGTTTGCACAAAGTATGCCCAAGCTCTCTTATCTCCATATTTTAAGTCGCTATTCCTTTGGTATCTTTCTAATACACTGGCTGATCCAAGAATATCTTGCTCCTTATTGCGCATTACTACCTACTACCGCTCTTCAAGTAATTTCACTTTTCCTGTCCAGTTTACTTGTCTGTATGCTGCTTATCAAAATCATTTCGTACGTACCTTTAAGTGCCTATCTGATAGGTAAAGCTCATCAAAAGCCCTCTCAACATTGAGAAGGCTTTTTTGATGGAAAATAAATTTTTTAATTAATTTTGCCAAACAATTGACAGATGGCACCATAAGTTGTATGGTTAATTACATAAGTAATCAACCAATTAACAAGTGAGGTGGATTGTGATTCATTCTTTAAATAACGAAAAACCAATTTTCCAACAAATTCGCGAAAGAATAGAAGATGCCATTCTAGATGGACAGCTACAACCAGATGACCGCATTCCATCTACGAATGAGTTTGCAAAAGAATACCAAATCAACCCTGCAACTGCTGGGAAAGGCGTGAATGAATTAGTGGATAAGGGGATCATTTATAAAAAACGAGGTGTCGGAATGTTTGTACATGAGGACGCTAGAAAAATTTTAGTTACTGAGCGTAAAGAAAACTTCTTTCGTCAACATATTGAACCGTTGAAAAAGGAAGCTAGTCGTTTAGGCATTTCCGATGAAGAGTTACAAAGATTGATACAAGGGGGATAATGTATGAAGATTACTGTCAACAATGTCACGAAGTCATATAAACATAAATCCGCTTTACAAAATGTCACATTTACTATGGAGGGTCCGAAAATTATAGGTTTTTTAGGCCATAACGGGGCTGGTAAAACAACTTTTTTGAATCTGTTATCAGGACTCATCGCGACTACAAGTGGAGAAATTTTGGTCAACGGAGAAAATGTCTTTAATGCTCCTTCTACTTTACGTAATATTTGTTTTATCGCTGAAAGTGACAATTTCCAAGCAGAAATGACCATTGCGCAAACATTGAAGGCAAATCGCTTCTTTTATCCTAAATGGGATGAAGAGCTGGCTCAGGAACTGGTCCAAGTATTTGCTTTGAATCCAAAAGATAAGGTACGTAGTTTATCAAAAGGAATGGTCTCAGCACTTGGAATCATTACAGGCTTTGCGAGTCGTGCGGACATTACCATCTTTGATGAACCCTATATAGGCTTAGATGTGGCAGCAAGGAATACGTTTTATGATCTGTTAATTGAACAACAAACTGAAAATCCACGTTTATTTATTTTATCCACACATTTAATTGATGAAGCAAGCGAACTATTTGAGGAAATTTTTATTCTTCATGAGGGAGAGCTATTATTGCAAAAAACTGCTGAGGAGTGGTACGAACATATTGTTGCTGTAAAAGGTAGTGCTACAGATGTTGCTTCAGCAATTGGTGACTTAACAGTGATTTATCAGCATATGTTTATGCAAGAAATGACAGCTGTTGTTTATGCAAATGGCCAATTCATTGAAGGTCAGAACATATCGCTTGAATCAGTCTCTCTTCAAGACATGCTGGTTTATTTAAGTAAACAGAAAGTGAGGTCTATGAAATGAATACAATGAAAGGTAGTTTTTATATCTTATTTCAAAATTTCAAAAAACATAATATCATTTTTTGGAGCATTTTATTTTTAATTGTGCTATTGTCATTTTTCTTAGATGCATTTTTCGGTCAATATATATCTTTTGCAATTACCATTTCGATACCTGTTTACATTTTTTATAGTTCAATGGCAGCAAAGCTTTTAAATAGAACATTACCCTATTTTTTAAAGCTAGGGTTAAGTCGCCAACAATATATGGTCAATGTCGGGCTGTTTTTCATAAGTTGGAGTTTAGTTGGTGCACTAATCATTGCGAGTGCACAAAATATTATTACTTATGTTTCTACCCTACTAAACATCAAAAATAATATTATCATCATCCACCCACTCTTAATTTTTGATAACACCTATTCATTTTTACAAACCGCAGCATTTGATTCAGTCTTACTTCTATTCTGTCTTAATTCAGGCCTTCTTCTTAATGTCACTTTTTATCGCTTAGGTATTTTAGGCGGCTATAGTTTAATTGGCTTACTTGCTTTAGTTCCAATTTTAATGGTCGTGTTTGAATGGTTCACACCATTATTTGAGCTTTTATCTAATTCGTCCTTAAGCGCTATCTTAGGAAGCATTTTTATTTTAAGTATCTTACTCTATTTAGTTATTTCTACAAGCATGCGAAAGGTTTCTGTAAATCCTGTATAAATATAATAGGGAGAAATTTATCGAATGAATCAAAAATTAATATTTAAAATAGTTGCTTTAGAATTTCTACTCATATTTTTCTATGTTATAAATGGTGCTTTTGTTTCTATTCTATAACCTTCAAGCCCTTTTCTTCAGTTTGCTTTGTTAATTCCACTTGCATTGGGGATTTTCATTTATATCATGATAAAAAAGAACTGGCAAAAGTATTTCTTTCATTCTTTTAAAAAGAATCAACTCTTCATCCTCTTACCACTACTTTTCATTTTATGTATTATCTTAGTGAGAGCAAAAGGCTTAAATTTGACTTCTATGAGCAATGTCATTGCTATGTTCTTGATGCAATTGCTTATTATAGCATTTATCGAAGAAACTATATTTAGGGGCATTTTGCTTAGAATGCTACTGACTAAAGGAGTAGCTACTGCTGTATGGGTTTCTAGTATTTTGTTTGGCGTCACACATGCCCTTCAGTTGCTTGGAGGTCAATCCTTAGAAGACACCATTATACAAATCATCTATGCACTATTAGTAGGTCTTGTTCTATCATTGCTTATCTTGGATGGTCAATCCATTATTGTAACAATTCTTTTCCATGGGTTTAATAATTCCTTTAACTTCATGGGCAATGAAGAAAGCTCTATGACGAGTGCTTATCTCATTATTTTTGTGTTCTTTGTCTATATGCTCTTTTTATGGAGACGTGTAAAAAAAGGCCACTCAATTAATTTTATGAAAAATGTCAAGTCTACCCTGTAAAATAAAAGATAAGTGAATGTATAATAGATTATCTTTAATATTATACATGATAATTGGTACATTACTTTTATTTAGTGGTGTACTTTTTTGTATAGTTGTCCTCTTATACACTATTCCTAATTCCTTTTATATTTAAAAAGAGAACTTATGAGAATAATGAACCATTTAAACATCTAAAGAAAAAACCTTTTAGGATAAATAACTTAGTGGAGGGACCACCTCACAAATCTCACTCTCTTCAAGAAATTTAGTAACTATATTTGTATGCGAAGCACCTACTATAAATAAAATACGTTCCTCTTCCGTATCAATTAGACGGGTTAAATTAGCAAACATAATCAAATTCCTCTTATACCACCAACTTAGCCAGTCCATACCAACATATTTATTAAGACCACCAATACGTGCAATATTTACATACATTTTATGCAATTTATTAAGAAAAATGGGAGCGTTTAATGCTTTATAATAATCTATTATACTTTTATCTTCCGACAATTCAGGAAATACAAGACCCTCAAATATTTCATTTAAAAGTTCTGGTTGATTTTCTTTTGCCCAACTTTCAACTTCTGCATAACCCATGTCCGATTTACCCATCCAATCGGTTGGATAAATCTGTTCATGCCCCATCTTTAAACCTAATCGGAAGCCTACTTGAAATATTTCGTTCATCTCTAATTTATGTACACCTGATTTATACTGTTTATATTTCTCATTACAATATTCACTTTCCTCTGGTACCATTTCAACTGCAATCTTCGTTGGTTTAAACCTTGCCAGTTTAGATACTAAGTCCACTATTTCATTTTGCCTTCTTTCAGAATTTAAACCTTCATGTTCAGACATATGAAAAGTTCCAAGTATAAGGACTTTCGCTTTTTCTACATTCATTGAGAATCCTCCCTTTATTCATTAACCTGCATCGTTAGTTTAAGTAAGTTATTTCGCAGTCTAAAGTAAACTCTAACACAAATAACCATTTTATTGAAATTGATTTTAAACAATCTGTCCCATTATTGAAAAAGTCAAGTAAGTATAAGGGTAGCCAGATTTTTGACCTTTTTGTTTTTGGTCATATTATAACGGTAGTCAGGGTAGAAGGTAGCGCCCGTGGGACCCGTTCCCGTCCGCAAAACTGTTCACCCCTAACTTGTATAAACGTGTTTAGAGCTAGTTGGGACAAAGATCCCGTTTAACAAGCGAATCTTTGATATTACAAGTAGCTTAGGGGGTTACCGACTAATTTAGTATTTTCCTTGAGGAGATTTCGAAATGAATCCAGTTTTTGGTCTGGATGTTTCTAAAGGAGAAAGTCAGGTTCAAACCTTTTTGTATAAAAGTCAGCCCTATTTTTGTATAAGGTTTTTTTATTTATTCAAAGTTTATGTAATTATAAAAATAATAATAATTAGCGCATTATGATAATGCTTAAGGCTTTCGTTTTGTATTACAAATTGCACTTTCAGTTAATTGTCGTTCTTCTTTGTACACGCCTCGCCTTCCCTTTAATAAATTTTCTTCAGGGTTAATAGGTCCGAATTAAGACCCCATATACTATAAGGATTGGTAGTATTTTCTTTCATAAAGAAACCTCAAAAAAGCTTAGGAATACTTCCTAAGCTTTTCGACGTTTCACGAATAACTGATTATTAACGTTCTTACAACTTTTGCATTTGGAGAATGGCCTCCAAATCAATCAAAAATAGCAAGATTACTATAGTCATTTAAAATTACTTGACACTAGGCAGCTACTTCAATAGTACATAGCTGTAACATAATTTATCTTCAAGAACGTTGGAAAGAAGTTAAATTTCCCTATCCCATGGACAAAAATTACATGCTATAGCATATAGTGTTAAGAAAAATCCTTTATAAATAGCAAAATATCTATAGGGTCAGGTATTAGTAACGAGTATCATATAATTTGTTTAATAACGATTTTAATTGTTGGATTTCTCCCTTGCTTAAATTACTCGAAACGACATGATGAGCATCTTTGACTACAGAAAGAATTGTTTTTTTTATCTCTTCACCTTTTTCAGTTAGGAAAAGATAATGCGAACGTCTGTCTTGCTCATTAAAAACCTTTTTTACAATACTCTTTCTCTCCATTGAATGTATCATTCTTACAACAGTTGTTTGATTTTTATCAATTGCTTCTGCCAACTCTTTTTGAGTAGTGCCTCTTTGGCTACTAAGAACACTAATGATACTCCATTGTTCTGGGGTAATTCCATAAGGTTTCAACACCTTAGTAAAATAATTTGTCATTTTTACATCAGTACGATGAATAAGATACCCTAATAAATCATGTAAATCCATATAACACCTCTTTATATGCTATAGCATATATTTTATCTACCTTATAGAAAAAATTCAATCAATCTCATACATTATTGAAGGAATTACCAATTTAATAAATTCTTCTGGTGGTACTGTACTATTCCTTCCCCATTCTAAAGATGCTCCGTAAATTCCCCAACTTAACATGGTAGTAGTAAGCTTTAGGGCTTCCTTATCTTTAGTAGGGTGTTGATTCAACAACATTTTGTAAAATATGATTTCAAGCTGTTCCCTAATAATACGAGCAATAGTATCTTCGTAACCTCTATGGCAACGATGGGATAATGACTTATGGAAATTTGTAATTGCTTTGAAAATGTTCACTAATGCTTCTTCATTTAGTTCGTTATTTTGGTAGTATTCACAATCCAAATTAACTAACAATACCTCCGATAATACCTTTTCCAATAAGTCATATATATCCTTAAAATGATAATAAAAAGTTGCACGATTAATCATGGCTTCTATTGTTATATCCTTTATGGTAATATCCTTAAATTCCTTTTTCCCTGAAAGTTCAATGAAAGAATCCATAATTAATTTACGAGTACGTAAAACCCGAAGGTCCGTCTTCGATTGCGTCATATGTTTCCACTCCTATTTTTTCAACAAAATCTTAAATGTGTTGTATAAACAACAAATCCATAAAATTATTGGTTTTGATCTTGTTCATTATGACTTAAAATTCAATTGCAATGCAAATAAAGTAATTTGCTGTTATCTTGTTGACAAATTTGTGACAAGGGAATAGAATTTATTTGCAATTAAAATATCTTGAATTCAAGATAATTAAGAAGGAGTTTTTTATATGATTATCGATTGGTCAGTTACAGCTGTCTATAACACAATCATGTCAGTATCAGCTGGGATTGGATTATTACTAATTATTCGATTTGGTTCCCATTTAGCTAAAGAAAAAGTGGGACAACTAGAAGGTTGGGCAATAGGATTTGGAATACCAGGGTTTATATTAACACTAACAGGAGCTCATATGACCCTTACTTGGCCATTGTCAAAGATTGGCTTCCCATTTGATGATATTATATTCGGTGAGACTTCACTAGCTTTTGGCATTCTGCTTCTGGCTGTATCAGTCTTATTATGGAGAAAATCTAATCTATATTTAAAACAAGGTATAAATATGAACGATTCAAAAATAGTTTCCAATACTTTAAGTAAGGAATTGCCATATTTGATAAAACCATTATCTTATTTTGCTGCGGCAATGGGGCTAGCACTTATTTCAATCGCATTTGCAGGTATCGGATTCCAACTATTCGCAGCTCCACCAGAAGAACCAATATCAGGCGCCTTTGCGGATTACCCAATGCTAGAGGCAACTTTTATGTCAGGATTATTTGCGATTATAGGGATTGGAGCAGTATTATTTCCTTTTGCCTTAAACAAAAACGCAAATCCAAACTTTGCTAAAGTTATTAAATTCCTTTGGACAGTAGCAGGTATCGCCTTTGTTTTATTTGGAGCAATGAATTACTTTACACATATTGGTTTGATCGTAAATACAATGCCTAAATAGTATTGATATAGCTTTATAATAAAGTTTGGTTGTGAATTTTCTACAGTTAGGAATTCTCCCCCAACAAAAAACTCACCCGTTACGGGGCACCTGCCCAACCGAATAATAAAAGCTTAGGAACTAAATCCTAAGCTTTTCATTATTTTATTCTCTTTATAGTGGGTAACGCTCGAATTAAAATCGTCAAATGAAGATGGATCGGCATGATAGAAGATAACGTCACCTTCCTACAGATTAAACGTATGTCCATAGCTGTCAACAAAACTATTCTTGTAGCCCTCCATACCTGTCCACTGGCTCATATAGTGAACTTTGTAGAAGAAAAGATACAGATTATTAAGATCGCCCTCTTGATTGTCTCATTTTCGAAATTCACTATAGTAAAACCATCTCTTAAGAACAATGGATGATTTTCATTCAGCATCCCTACACGCCACGCTTCTTGAATATTCGAATTCTTTGGCACCACATATAGTTTAGCTGGTGAATATACTCTCCATGCCACGTTTGTTCTTTCGTAACGATTTCTTTCTTAAAGAACCGCTTTTATTTTGTTGTTATTTACTTAACAATCGTCGGCTCCGTTAATTCAAGAAGAACAGAACAGTTTATTTAACAAGAGCCTCGATTGTTTCTATATCTGTGATCAATTACTTTGCCTTAGGTTCTAGGTGCTTATTCCCCTACCATACCGTCGTTATCATTATCATGCATATATGGATATAACCAATGATCACTCGTTATTGGCATACTATAACCTGCTGCTTTTGCTTCTTTAATCGTTACTTGACCATTTCCATCTGTATCAATGCTAGAAATATCTTTAGTTCCATTCAAAGCATTGGACTTATTAGAACTTGTTGACTTATTTGAATTAGTTGATTTACTTTCAGTTAATCCAAGAGATTTATTTATTTCATCAGGGTTACCGTTATCAAACTCATCTACAATTTTACTCCCTTTTAAAGTGTAAGTGTATTTGTAATGAGAAGGAATCTGGGTTTCCGTATTAGGATATGTAATTATTGCTTCAAAATTAGTAGCTCCACCAGCTTTACGAATAGCATCTTCCATATATGCTTGATCACCATGGCGGTTAAGCGTACTATTTTGTGGGGTAATGTTATAAGCATTTGATACCCCACCAAGAGAATCTGCAATAATATGTCCTTCATCTAAATCTGTTCTTTCAACACCAGGTACTTTTGCTTCATCAGCGTAGTATCTGCCAGACGATGTAACAGGCTCGATACGATCATCTTGTAAAACGATTTTGTTTGCAATGACACGGACTAATTGCCCGTGTTCATTCGTAAAGGACCAATACTCTCGATCCCCAAAACCAATGTCTACGACCACGTTCGGTTCGCGATGTCCAGACAAATCACCACCGTCAACTTCAATTAGTTTGTAACCTTTGAACAGTGAATCTTTTGATTGAGTTGATGTTTCCTCTACTACTTGTTTTTCAGTCGTAGTATTTTCTTTATCACTATTTTTTGTTGTTACTTCTTGTAAATCAGCTTTTCCATCAGTATTCGATGCATCTTCTACGTTAGTACAACCAACTATAAAGATGGCAGTTAGTAGTAAGATTAAATAGCTTATTTTCTTTTTCATTTTAGGACTCCTTCTAATTTTTCACTAAATTTTCTAGAGATTTTTGATTAAAACATAAATTAACATTGTTAACCTATTTATAATAGTATATTACAATATTAATTTTATCACAGTAGATACTTAGTTCGATATGTAGTGTTAAATTCAAATAAAAACAATTTAATTTTTAGTAAAAACAACAAAGAACTCTAACTAGGGGATTTCACGAAGACAAAACTAAAAGAAAATCAAAATAAAACTCTAATTAAGATTAATATACGAGAAAAAATTCGAGTAAAGGACATCAAAATTACCCTTTAAAAAGCCACCCTTTACTTTAAGTACTAAAAATTCTCAAGCCTTAAAAATTCTAAACGACTTCTGAAATCTCTGTCTTAATAATAATTATGTTTTTTGGCTTTAAGTCTTCTATATCTTCTCTTTACTACAAGGTAAGTAGCAAAGAGTTTTTCTAGTCATCATTAACTAAATCAGGGAAACTTAGTAAAAGATGTTTACAAACAACTTAAAGATGGATATAATTACAAAGTAATCAAAAAATTCTTAAGGAGGTCGAATGAAATGATCGTTATCGTTAAATTGATGTCATTGGTAGTTACAACTTCAGTAAAAATGAAACACACACATTCGACCAGATCGGAATGGATCGCTTAAGGTTTTTTATATTTAAGCATACCCATACCGCAGGGAGAAGTGTGCCCCTGCGGTATTTTTGTGCCTTTTTTCACCGTAGGGGAGTCTCTCTACGGTTTTTTTGTGGTAATTTAAGGAGGTGATAATAAATGATATTAAACATTTTTGCTCTCACGATAACCATTACAAAACGTGAGATCTCTCTTGAGAAAGCACTTCATGATGAATACGTGAAAAAAATCTTTGAAGAGAACCGAAGAAAAGTAGAAAATTATATTCGTATTCGTCAATTTTAATTTTGTTCTTAAAAAAACATGAAAGGTGGGAATTGAAATGATTTATTTAATTAAAAGACGACATGCAGTTTTATGGCTGGAGAAAGACACAACCACCAGATGAAGTAATATAAAGTGACAATATAGCTATTTAATTTTATAACCAGTAAAGCTAACCCGTTCTAATCTAGGACGGGTTGCTTCAGAAGGTATTCTGCACTTTTTTCAGCGATATTTTACACATACAACTTGATGTAGTTTAAGAAAATGCGGAATTACAATGTTAGGGAAATTCTAATTCTAAAAAGTGTAATTCCTCGATACTAAAATTAAATTTAGGAATTTTTTCTTAATTCCATTATTCTGCCCCGTTATCCATCCATGTAGCGCAAAAAAAGCGCCCTTTAATGGGATAACTAACTAAATACGCTATGCAAAGTACTCATTGATTAGTTCGTACAGAAGGTGAGCTTTGCCACACTTTCTGTACTTTTTTATTCTTGTGAGTTAATTGGTATTGTTATTTCTAGTTCTGGAATGTATTGAATGACCGGGTCACCATTTTCATCCTCTTGATATGTTCCTTTTGGGTAGTCATTATAAAGATAGATATATGGTTTGATCGTAATAGCTTTTGGTAAGGTTTCAAATGGATGTAACCGTAAATCCATAATGAGATCGCTATTTCCTTTATTTGTCTCACGTCTACCATTGCCATGAATTAGTTTTAGTTCATGCCCTTGTTCATCATAAACTTCGATACTTATTCCTTCCCGGAAATCTACAGAAGTTGATTTATCAAGCAAGGCTATTCTTGTCGTAATACTAGTTGTAATAGGAGTTAGCATAATTTGTTCAATAGTAAACTGATTATTCTTGTACTTTCTACTTATATTAGGTTGTAGGTTTACATAGTTACCAATATCACTCACTGGAATATCCATTTTAAAAGGTTCAGAGATCCCAGTTATTGTAGCAGATAATGTCAAATTAAATTGCTTTGGAAAAGGACTTCCACCTTGGTTTTTCAAATCTGCAAATTCAAGAATTACGGAATTCTTATCCTTACTTGGTTGTTCAAAAACACTACTAAAATTGGTGTGATTCAATGGTTCACCATTTAGTAAAAATTCAATATTACTGATTTGCTCTGATAAATTTTCTTTGGCATTTTCACCTTCTTTATCATGGCGTTCGATCCCAATTGCAACACGTGTACCATCATACACTACTTCTGTTACATTTAATGTAAAGCCTTCATGCGTAGCGCTTGTATTCAATTTTGTTGAGAGTCCCTTTTCATCTGCGGCATGTAGACCAAGATCCCTTGTAAATTTAAAAACAGATGATAATAAAGGCACTTCTTTCATCGTCGCAGCCATCGTTGGCGAAATTAAACCCGAAACAATAATCAAACTAAAAATCATTGCTACAGTTGCTGTAACTCCTAAATATTTCTTTACGTGAGATGGCTTTTCTTTACAAATTTTTTTCAATATACGCTTTTCCCATTTCTTTTTCTCGAAGTTTGTAAGGTTTTGTTCTTCATACTGTTCCAAATCTATATTCATATCATTTAAATCTTTATAAATAGACATATTCTCACTCCTCACACCCCATTTTTTTGAACTAAAAAACTTTTAAGCTTTTTACGCCCTCTGGAAAGCTTGTTATAAACCCAAGACTCTTTCGCATCAAATTCTTTTGCTATTTCACTTGAAGGGGTTCCTTCTAAATAGTATTTTTCAAAGATTTTCCGCTCACCATCTGACAATTGCTCAAGGAGTTCCTCAACGCAATTTTCTTCTGATGGTTGTTGTGCTTTTACCAAGCAATCATCAATTTCTGAAACTAAAAATTGCTGATTTTGTATGGTAATTTGTCTTCTTTGATAATCAATTGCTTTATACTTTGCAATCGCTGCAATCCAATGTTTGAATGAATTTTTCTTAGGATCAAAGGAATGAATATTATTCCATATCGATAATAAAACATCATCAAGGCATTCTTCATAATCTTGCTGCTGGTAATTTAAATGACGTTTAATGATTGCTGTAAGTAAACCACCATACTGATTAATAATAAAAGGAATTGCTTTTTCATTTTTTTCTGTATGTGTTGTACAACATTGTTCTCTGTAATTTTCAATTGTTCACCCCGCTCAATGAATATTGGTACCTATTATGTAATACGAAATGAATACGATAAATCTATCACAAAAGAAAAAAATAATAACAGAAATGTTAAATTTGAAAACCTACAATACTTCACAATCTTATCTATACTCTAAGATAAAAATCCAATTTTTTTTAAGGTATTGTTCAACAATCTGGCCCTTAAATGGAAAAAGACACATTCCTTATTAAAGAAATGCGCCAGAACATTCCGTCCACTTATTACAGGGACGCTGCTTGGTTAGTAAGTAAACGTCTATATTATTGTTGAAACACTCCCACTAGTTGAATATTTCAATAGCCTTAGTGGTTTTTTCCCTTTCTTTCCAATCCTTTTTGTTAAGGGTGTAATGAAAATGAATTTGGACTTCAATTTCAATTTCTCCCTTAATACGAAATCCGCACTTTTGGATAACTTTATTTGAGCCTAAATTGTGAGGTAGAACAACTGTATTAAGTAGCTCTACATCTGTATTCTCAAACAAATATTTTATCAATCCTTTTACTGCAGTTGTTGTGTATCCACGACAACTGTATTGCTTTGAAATTGCATAAACAATTTCTCGGTTTGGTTCACTTAGCTCTTCTTTAATACCTGTATTGCAGAAACCAATAAATTCTCCAGTTTCCTTCAATATAATTCCCAACTTTAAATAATTAGCACCACTAATATTAGGTACAGCTAACAAAAACTTTTTATTGTCTGGTATTTCATAATTCGTGACCCAGTTTAATCGTTGTTCTTTTGTTGAACGCCAATCTGGCAGAAAATTATAAACTTCAGGTTGTGAAGTAAGCTCATAAATAGCATCAGCATCTTCAATTCTAAATTCTCTCAGTAATATGTCACCACAATCTATTGTAAATAAATTGTTCATATCTATCCCCCCTATTCATTTTTTTGCACAAAAAACAATTCCTTAAGTAACAATGTCCGCCCAATATATACTTCCACTTCAGTTAAATAATCTAGATAAACTACGCTTAGGTCTCAAAAATCAATTACTGGTTCCCCTTATCTTTTATAAGAGTTGATTAGATTATATCTGACTTACATTACTTGAAAAAACCTCAAACTTATTTCATAAAAAAAAATAAGCCAATGCGGCATAAAACCACATTGGCTTAATTTAAAAATTCGTTCTTTTTCTTTTTTCTTTTAATACAATTCTTTGAATACTTTTTGATGACAAATAATATTTTTCACACAAAGAAGCTATATTCAACCCCGATAGATAATCATTATATATATTAGAATTTCTTAGATCCAATTCTCCTCTGGTTGCAGTACTGGACCCCCAACTCTTTTTATTATCTTTTCTTCGTGGGATATAAATATATTCACCATCAATATATTTCTGTATTAACTCCATCAACTCAGTTGGAAGTATATGCTTTGCTTTTTTATAGCTCATTTTTGCACTCCTAAATTTTTAGTATTTCTTTTAGGAAGAGCAAAGGCTACTTTCAATTAATTTATTATGCAATAGCCTTTGCTATGCAAAAAAAGTATACCTTCTCATACACTCAATCCTCCTTGCAATTTTAGATTTTAATACAATTTCGCTTTACATTTAATACATATTATACCATCTCTATTTTTGATTTATAAGATTTCAATCCGTTATTCTGATTCAAAAATTAGTTGTTTCAAAATAAATATTAACACTTTATTGTTAAACGAACCTACTTCGTTAGTTTAAGTACATTACTTCGAAATCGTTTTTACATAAATATCAAATAAAAAAATTATCTAACCTCTAAAAAATATATAGAGGAGAGCCGTACAAATTATCGATCTTTATTATAAATAATCAATCTTTATTACAAAGCTACAGGTTTATTTTATTCAACAATATTGCCCTATTGCAGAAAAAGGCACAATTCATCTTCAACAAATGCGCCCGATTATTGAAGATATTTTCGAAACGATAATGAAAATAAATATTAAATAAAGGAAATATCCTCTCGAAAGTAGAATATTACCCTACAACCATAATTAACTATTCCAATGAGGAGGATTCTTGTGCGTCCACGACCATTATTTATTGAAAATCCAGAGCATGATAGGTATGTTAGTCTTGTGCCAGATGGAGATATTGAAGAAATACTGAGTAAGCAACGAACTAAGACCCTTAGCCTCTTAGGCAGCGTATCAGAGGAGTTTGCAAGCAAGACGTACGCACCAGGGAAATGGACTTTAAAAGAAGTGATTGGGCATATGACCGACTCGGAACGTGTGATGTCTTATCGAATGCTTGCCATTGCACGAAATGAAGGTGAATCACTCCCATCAATGGATCAAGATCAATACGTTTCTGCGGCAAACTTCAACAAATTATCTTGGGAACAGTTACTAGCTGGTTTAGACATGGTACGCTCCAATACGTTAAGCCTGATTTCAACTATTGATGAAGCTGCGTGGGTTCGTAATGGAACTGTAATGAACAGCCCAGTTTCGGTAGGTACCATTGCATATGGCATTGCCGGGCACGAGCTACACCATATGAAAGTGATTAGTGATAAATACTTATAAGTCTCTTTCTATTAATGAAAAACCTAATTTCTCATTTTTAATACTGAGAAATTAGGTTTTTTAATAGTGAAACTTCCTTAGCGTTATAAATCCACAGTCTTCCTGACGCTATCTCTATTTATAAATTTCCTATTTTATATAATTTCTTATTCAATTATATGGCCCTATAACAAAAAAACACCCCTTTCTACATGAGTGTCTTAATTGAATGAAAGTTTTTAAAAGTATTTACTGTATAAATCCTGTCTTAGCTTTCCGCTTAGCTGAGTGTATATCTTTGTAGTCTGACTCTTTTCATGACCCAGTAAACTTTGAATTCCATCAATTGGCGCACCGTTTTTCCCCCGGCTATCTGTCCCCTTCTGAAATAGAGACTGTGTAAAAATTCTTGCTGTTCACGCGAGCAATCACCTGACAGCGACTTCTCGGCCAATCGTAGCATTGCGCTAAGCAGCTAATCCAATCAGCAATTTCTTGATGTTGCAGTAACTCTTTGTCAATCATCGTATCCACAATATTGACCAACCGCTCATCATCTTCATCACTAAAAATATGTATTCCATTAAGTAGCATGCCAGAAATAGCGACAAGAACCTCACGTAGCATCGCAACGCTGCTTTCCTCGCACTGCACCAACTCAACAAAAACATCTGCACCGTGAGATGCGCCGTGAGCCCAGCCTCCTACTGAAAGGTAACCCCGCAAATCCTTCTCCTCATTGTAATAACGGAGCATTGCTTGCATTAATTGCTCAATTTCTTCTTGATTTAAAAATGGATTTTGTCTGTGGCGTTGTATAATCAAAGCGATAGGCAAGGCAGAAAACGTCCTTGTAAACCCAAATTATCCCTCCTCGGATTGTTAGACAGATAAAGGTTAACTTAAGTTACCTATTTGTTCCATAATGTGTCACTATTTATGAAGAAAGATGCTTTCCTTATTTCAGAAAAATGGCCCTTTAAAAGAAAAAGACGTGTTTCTAAATAAACGCACCCGTTCGTTGAACAAACTAGTTTTCCAGTCATCCCTGTACATGTTTTCTAACCATTTCAATAAACGCTTTGACCGCAGGAGACAGCCATTTGTTCTTATGATACATCAAATAAGTAGCAATTTTACCACCGGTTTGATACTCCATCCCCGATAATTTTTTTTCACTAAGCTCATTTTCCACAGTAACGTATGGTAACATGGATATTCCAAGTCCACTGATTATTGATTGTTTGATGGCCTCAATACTCCAGAATTCAATTGTCGATTTTGAAGGAATATTATATTCCTGAATAAACTGTTCAAACAGAAACCGATAGCTGCACCCCTTCTCTGTGTAAAGTAAATTGCTACATGTATTATTCCAATCAAAATCATTCGGATACAAAAACATCATCCGTTCATCCCAAAGTTTTTCTGTTAGTATGTCTACATCATTTAATTCATTTCCCAATAAAAACGAGATATCTGCATTCCCTGTAATTAATTCTTCTTTAAAATTCAATGGATCTAAATGATGCCATTCAATATTTACATTTGGATATTTATCCTTAAATTCTTTAATTATCGGTGGAAAACGATAGATCAATAATGCTTCAGGGGCCGAAATAACAATATCTCCACCAACCTCTCCATTTACGGAAGTGACTTCTTTTATATCTTTGTAAAGTTGAAGCATTTTATTGGAATAGGGTAATAGTTGTTTTCCGGTTTCTGTTAAAATGATTTGTTTACCGATTCTATCGAAAAGTGGTTGATCGAGTTCAATTTCAAGGGATTTAATATGTGAAGTGATCGTTGATTGTGCATATCCTAGTTTGTCTGCAGCTTTTGTAAATCCACCAGTTTCAACTATCGTTTTAAAAGTTTTCAAATGGCGTATTTCCATTAACCAATTCCTCCTTCCAATCCATCAGAAAACATGATGGATATAATTCAAATTATCAATTTTATTAATTGAATGCAAATACTTATACTTGAAGCTATATTACATAAAGGCAGTGATAAATGATGAAAATAAATAAAGTAGGGATATTTTATGCTTTTATTTGGGCGAGTGGAGCAATCGCCACTAAGATAGGTCTTTTTTCAGCCAGCCCTTTGATTTTTGCTTCTGTACGATTGCTATGTGCAGGAGTTATACTGTTTTTGTTCGTATATATCTTCAGAAACTATCCATATCCTAAAGGGTCGGAATGGGCAAATTTAATAATTCTTGGTATTTTAAATACAACTCTTTATGTTGGCTGCTCGTTCCTATCCCTTGAGTATGTGGATTCCACAATTTTTAATTTATTTATTACAATAAATCCATTTATTGTAGCTTTTCTTGCCTCCATTTTTCTTCATAGAAAGATAGGACAAAAAGAAATTCTAGGAATGGCCATTTCTGCATTTGGAATCATGATTGCTATTATTCCTTATTTAGAATCATTGAATGCCACATTATTTGGGCTAATTACTCTGGGAGTAGGAGTATTATCCATGGGCATTGGAAGTGTGTTTTATAGTAAAATACAACTGAATCTGCCTCAAATTGTCGTTAATACCTGGCAAATTATTTTCGGCAGTTTAATAGCAATCCCCTTTGTTTTCTTATTAGAGCCAGATTTTTATATTCAGTTTGATCCATATTTTTTGATCGGACTATTTTGGCAGGTTGTTATGACTTCTATTATTGCTATGATCCTTTGGTTTTACCTGCTTAAATTTGATGCTGTTAGAGCAAATAATTTTTTATTTCTAACACCTATTTTCGGTTACATCTTATCGGCAATATTCTTAAATGAGATACTTACTGTTTACCATTACGTGGGTGCTTTATTCGTTATTGCAGGTACGTTCTTTAGCCAGTCAATGAAAAAACGACAACATGGAAAAACATAGCTCGTCTAAATATCAAAGAAAAAATTTAAAAAAGTTGCATATCGAGTTATTTCTTGAAGTGAATTATTCTTTAAAACCTAACAAAAATCTTGGCTACTTACTTCACTATTAAGTATAACTGTTAAATGAAATAAATTTTATTTTTGCACAAAGGTTTTTCAAGATAATGGACCTATAACAAAAAACACCCATGTCTACATGAACTGCCCCGTAAAAGTTAGACACCAATCTAACTTTTACGGGGATTTTTTTATGGCAAAAGTAAAGGCTGAACAACGTATTCAAGCAGTCCAGCGATACTTAAATGGAGATGAATCTATGATTGAAATCGCAGAAGACATCGGAGTGACAAAAAGGGTTGTAAGTGAATGGGTTCGCCGATATCAAAAAAATGGTGTAGAGACTTTCTTAAAGTCCTATACAAACTATTCAGCTGACTATAAAATGAATGTACTAAATTATATGAACGAGACAGGTACATCTTCAGTTGATACAGCTGCTCTCTTTAATATTTCATCTTCTGGCTTAATTCGGGGTTGGAAATTAAAGTTTGAAGTTGGTGGTTATGATGCTCTTGTTTCCAAGAAAAAGGGGCGTCCATCCATGAAAAAAGACACAAAAAGAACAACGAAATCAATACCAGCTGAAGGGTCTGTTGAGGCGTTAACAGCACGTATTAAACAATTAGAAATGGAGAATGCCTACTTAAAAAAGTTGAATACTTTAGTTCAAATGAAAGAAAAATTACCAACCAAATCAAAGCGCAAGTAATTTACGAACTAAAGGAAATCTATGAAGTGGTGGAATTAATCAAAGTCGCTGATATTCCACGTAGTACGTATTATTATTGGGAAAAGCGTTTGAATCGTACTGATAAATACGCTGATGTGAAAGTCGCAATTCAGTCCATTTATCATGAACATAAGGGACGTTATGGCTATCGTCGGATTGCTAAAGAACTTAAAAAATACGGCATTGTTCATGATCCCAAAACGATTAACGGTTTGATGAATGCCATTGGCATAAAATGTGAAGTCCGCATGAGGAAATATCGTTCGTATAAAGGAAAAGTCGGAAAAATTGCCCCAAACATATTACAACGTGATTTTACAGCGAAAAAAATGAACGAGAAATGGGTAACAGACGTGACAGAGTTCCATCTATTTGGTGAGAAACGCTATTTATCACCAGTCCTTGATTTATGTAATGGCGAAATTATTGCATACACGGTAATGAATCGTCCAGTGTATAACCTCGTCCATGATATGCTAGAACAAGCATTGGAGCGCATTCAATCAGGTGATCAAGTCGTTCTTCATTCGGATCAAGGTTGGCACTATCAAATGAAAAAGTATCAACGAACCTTAAAACAACATGGGATTACGCAAAGTATGTCCCGTAAGGGCAATTGTTTAGATAACGCAGTCATAGAAAATTTCTTTGGCTTATTAAAATCTGAACTCCTGTATCTACAAGAATTTGAATCCATGGCACATTTCGAACAGGAACTTCATGACTATATTCACTATTACAATCACAAACGAATGAAGGCAAAATTAAAAGACCTAAGCCCGGTGGAGTACCGAACTCAGGTCTTAGAAGTAGCTTAACTAAATATGTCTAACTTTTTTGGGTCAGATCAACATGAGTGTCTTAATTGAATGAAAGTTTTTTAAAAGAATCTACTGTAAATAAAAGTCCTGTCTTAGCTTTCCGCTTATTCATGACCCAGTAAACTTTGAATGACATCATTTGGCGCACCGTTATTAATCATATGCGTTGCACAGCTGTGTCGTAATTGATGCGGAAGTATACTCTTTTTTATACTAGCACGATTTAATATTCTTCGATGTGTATTTTAACTACACGACCAATAACGAGGTTCGATAATCCCGGTCCTTCCCCAAATGTTAGCATATTCTCCAACACACATTCCATTTGTATGGGACTTTCTTTCACTCGATATGGCAACACTTTCGAGCTGGCAACAGGTGTTAAGCCGGACTCTTGAAACTCATCTATATCTGGTGCAAATTCTATGGATGTTTCATGCATTTTCGTTAATTAAGCACATTTTCGATTTTAACAATTTCTCCTGTAATTGTAGGCTCTACATTTTCAGTAGAGAAACGTAGTAACTATTAAGCCCAAGAAATATGTATAAATTTAAAAACTTTTTAGTAAATTCATATAGTGGGGTTTTATTTTTATTGTTACGTTGAATGGAGGGGGAAGTTATTAAGAAGAAAATAATTATCATATTTTTAGTCTTAATATGTGTATTTTTCGCATCTTGGAGGTTAAATAAACATGGTAGTATTTTGGAATCGACGGTTACTAAAAAAGTGGATAGAGAAGAATTTATTTCTGAAGGAGTAAATCCCGGAAATTCTAGTGATTATGACATTAAACTAACAATGGATAAGAACGAAAATTTGCAATTAGAAACAACTGCTTTAATCAAAAATTTATCTACCGATGATTGGGAACAATTAACTTTCTATTTTATACCAAATATATTTACAAAAAGTGTTTCACCCGAGCTGGAAAATCCCTCTACGGTTAATTTTCATAACATATCTATTGATGGAAAAAAAGTCGTTTACACATTAGAAAGAGATACTTTAAATATTCAACTTCCCCATAAGTTGAAACCTTATCAAGAAGTTAAAGTTTATTTTTCCTATGAACTCACCTTTCCTAAACAAGGCTTAAGATTTACAAAGAGTAATAATGGTAATTTTCATTTAGCTCAATTTTACCCAATGCTTGCAACATATAGGAACTCTCGGTGGAACAAGGAGTCTTACCAAGATAGAGGAGAGACTTACCATACTGGATTTAGTAATTTTAAATTAACATACGATATTCCGAAAGGTTTCACCTTTGTATCTTCATCTGATAAAGAAGTCTTTCCGAGTTCAAACGTTGGTTCCATTGAAGTAAAAAATATAAAGGAAATATTTGTCGCTATTTTAAAAGATCCTATACTTGTGGAAAATGATGGGGGCCCTTCCGTTAGAGTATTTGGATTTAATGAAAATAAAGAAAAACTATATCGAGAAATAGCAGATGAGGCTATAGCTGCAATAAACTATTTTGAAGAAATTATGGGGCCTTATCCTTTCAAACAATTTGATATTATAGTAGATGGAATGGGGATGGAGTATCCAGGAATAGTTACAGTTGGTTCGATTTATAATACTGGTCCTAGTAATTCTCAAGAGCTAAAAAATATGGTGATACATGAAATTGCTCATCAATGGTTTTATGGGATCGTTAGCAACGATCCTTATAGTGATGCATGGTTAGATGAAGGTTTCGCAGTATTTGCAGCGAGTTTATTCAAACTTGCGAAATTGAAAGAAGCTGAAGATTATAATTCAATGTACAGACCAGATCCTAATTTAGAATTACCAGTAAATTTACCTCTCGATCAATATGAATCCAACATGAGTTCCTATGTCTATGGAAAATCTGCTAGAAAGTTATGGGAATTATTTAAAGATAATGGGGAGGTTAAAGAAGCTGAAAAATTTTTAAGAAGCTATTACCATTTTTATAGATATAAAGAAGTTGATACTAGAGAATTTGTGAGATTCGTAAAATACTATTTTGATTTAAAAGATGATACCCTATTTGAGGGTTGGTTAGAACAAGAAAAATAAAACTAATATTTAAAGAGAAGCAAAAAAGCACCCTTTAAGGCTACCTTGAACTTTAGATAAAAGGTATCTAGAAGAGTATTCTTGATACCTTTTTTGTCATTTTTATTTCTCTCATTTAGATTACTCTTTTTAGAAGTAACGTACCCTTTAACATCCTGTTCAGTTGGTTTAAGTGAAAATCTTCACAATTTCTTGGCCTATAACGCTTTTCTTTAAATATGTTATTCAAGAAAATGGCCCTACAATACAAATGGGCACATTCTTAGGAAAGAAAGCGCCCGATTCTTCAAGCTTGTTATCTAACTAAATCACTCTATAGTTTAAGTGAAGCTGTTCACAAATTGTAATCAGTGTTTTAAGATCTCGGATAAAGCCTGTTCCTCACCATCTAACATCGAGGTAACGATTGTCATAAAATCTTCCGCTCCAATTTCAAAATGACCTCGACGGAATGTAAACCCCCAATTGCGATTTCCACGCGTAAAAGTGAGCTGGTTTAACAACAATGCAATCTTAACTTCTCGACAAGGAATATATCGAATATCTCTGCGAAATGGCACAAACGACTCCGACACTTGATGTTTGTAAGTTTCGTTGTCCGTAACCTGACCAATAGCAGTAAATGCTTGAACTGGCTTTCCTTTGGACATGTCTGTACGAGGAGAATAGTATATCAGCCAATCACCTGGAGACATTTTACGCAAAGGTGTTGCCTTACCATGACACAACTGTGCAAACCCACCTTCTTTGGCTAAATTCACATGAGAAGCGGATACAACGCCAATCCAATATCTGCTTTTCTGACTAGTTATAGTCGACATGACGAATCCCCCTACTCTTCAAATGCTAAACTCGTTTTCAACCGATCCAGTTGTAAAAAATGATGTCTGTAATGCATTTCAATTAACAAAAACCATTCCTGCGCGTTTAATGCACCGAACGCCGGATGAAGTATCTTGTTACTTTCAGGCGATTGATGTAGAACTGACTCTGTATTCCTCACCCTTTCCACTACACTGTGAAGTCCTTCTACCAAATGCTCCATACTCTCTGGTGGTTGCGGAGTATAATTCGGCGAAGCAGGGACCTTAATACGAACAGCAGGAAATTGTTCTAGTTTAAATACAATCTTACCTTGCTCAGTTTTTTCCTTCGCTGGGTTCAATGTCGATTCACTGCCAACTAAACATTGCTCGACATTATGTAGATGCATGAAAGCAGATTGAATTAAATGTACATACATCTGTCCAATGGACCAATCTTCTTCGTTCAGCTTTCTATGTAATTTATCGATATTAAGTTTTGTCAGTTCTGCCAAATATCTTTCTACTGTAAGTTCAATTGACTTCAATACTTCCTTTGTACTTTTCATCCTTCAAGCAGCTCCTCTTCATCTTGGTATAATCACAGTATAAAAGAACACTACTGACAGGTGTATGTCAGTAGTGTTCTAAAATTTTTTTCGCTACTTCCCGAATCTTGAAGCGTAAAGACTTCGGTTCAATCACCTCGATATCTCCGCCCCAGCCAAGTAAATGATGTAATATTTCCTCTGGATACCGAACACGAAATTGAAAGATTACATCCTCCTTCCGCTCCTCAATGGATTCAATATAAAAATTAACTGCCTCTATGATTTTGTCGGCAATTTCGGGGTTTGCCCTAATTATTATACTTTCGTCTCGATTGTCAGGTGGCCGATAGCTACTTAGGTCAAAATCATTTGGTAGAAGAAATTGATCTTCCAACATAGAAAGTTCGGTCATCCGGGACAAGCGAAAATGACGCATTTCCTGCCTCATATCACAGTATGCTAGTAAAACCCAATTTTCATGGACAAGTGTTAATCCATATGGAGAGACCACACGTTTATTTTTCCGATTCCCATCTGTTCCTGGCATTTTTTTAATATACATAAAACTGATTTTGCACTGTTTCAAAATGGCATCGCGAACTTGATTAAGATACGTTTTTACCCGCTCTTCAGTTGATTGCTCACCTATATGAAGGAGTCGCATTGTTTCCCGAACAAGCCTTGACTCGTTACGAACTGACTCCGACAAAGTAGCCTCGATTTTGCGTTTAGCGGACTTTGCATAAATACCATAATCTGTATCCAACCTTTGCTCGATAAAATCAGCTCCCATGAGCAGGGAGACGGCCTCTTCTGCTGTGAACCTAACCGGGGGTAGAAAATATCCTTCCATTAAGGAGTAACCCAGTCCAGGGGCGCCTAAAATTGGAACCCCAGCCTCACTTAATGCTTGAATATCCCTATATATCGTACGCACACTTGTCTCAAATTGAGAAGCTAAATCTTCTGCTCTCAGTGTTTTGCTTCGCTGTAATTCAAGCGTGATTGCAAGCTGCCTCTCAGTTTTGTTCATTTTTTTCCTCCACCATTTCTGCATTCTTTCACGGTACTTGCCCAATAGTTGAAGAGAATCCGCTTCACAATGTATTTGGGCTATACCCTTGGATACGTTTGTATGCCTCATAATGATGCCAAAGTTTGCTTAGAATCATAGCACAACCTCTTTTTAGAACAATTAATAAGAGTTGCTTCCATTAAGAGTTTTTAAACACCGTTCAACTAGATTTTCCCGTTAACAACACGTATTCACCCTTAATACTGTACAACTTAAATTTTAACATGATTATCCAACACTCTTTTCTATAAAGATGTATTCCATTAATGTCCCTTTAAAGGACGCTTTCCTAATAATCGCGCCCGATTGTTGAATAAAGATCACTTTACTTTCTTTTCTAATTCACCAAGTTTCTTGAATTTATTATCATAACTTTGTCGTTGAATTAGATTGTTTAACCAAAAATTTGCCCTTTCAAAATCCTCACTTTTAATAAATGTTTCAATGGCTTTCTTAAAGTTTTCATGGTAATTAAAATTCACATACACCATTAGTTCAAGCCCTTGATGGAAGCAATCCGAAGCTAAATTAAATTCTTTTGTTTTTGAATATAATATCCCTAAATAAATAAAACCACTTGATTTCTCTTCTTTGCTGAAATTTGGTTGTTTGGTAGACAAATTTAATATACGGATTGCCTTTTTTCTCATGAATAAAAGCTCATAGGCATTTGCTCTATAAACATAATCCTCATACTTTCTTAATGGTTTGATTAGTGAAATTATACTTATTAAGATCAGTCCTTTATAAATTATTCTTTGTTCTATTGAGTTCACTTTGTTGATAATATTTATTTTCTTCTCAACTAAATAGCTCAAATAATATAAAAGCCACAATTCTACACAAGAAACGTGCCCGATTGTTGAAATCGTTTTTCTTATTGTACTAACACATCTGTTCGTTAAGTGTAACTCTTTACAATTACTTGATATTATATAGGTGAATAGAAAGATAAATTGAATTTAGTTAGTTGTAAAAGTAGATTATTTATATTATTCTCTTATAATTTTTCAAAAAAGGAGAGTTTATGAAAAAGATTATAGTTTTTGTATTATCGATATTTATATTATTCTCAGGATTCTCAACACAAAGTTATGCGTTGTCAGATTCGAAATCTGCGGCAATACAAGCGTTGCTAGAAGATGCCACTCGTATATCAGGTGTGCCGGGAATGTCAATCTCAATACTTGCTGATGATGAAGTGTTCTACTTTTCTTCAGGGTATGCTGACCGCGAAAAGGGGTTGTCTGCAAGTGAAAATACACTCTATGAGTTAGCCTCGGTCAGTAAAGCTTTTACCGGTATGGGTATTATGCTGTTAGAAGAGCAAGGGCAGCTCTCAATGACTGACCCTGTCCAAAAATATTTACCTTGGTTTACGTTAAAGTATCAAGGGAAACCTGTTGATATGCAAAGCCTTACACTAAATAACTTTCTTCACCATACCAGTGGTCTAACAAATATTAGGCATAAGGTTCAAAATATCCCACAAGGTAATACACCGGATATGTTGCAAAAGACTGTGGAAATGCTCGTAGATACTGAATTGGCATTCCCTCCCGGTGAACAGTATAACTATGGAACCGTTAATTATGACGTGTTGGGTTTGGTTATTGAGATTGTATCGCGACAAAGTTATGAAGACTTTATGAGGGAACAGGTATTTCAGCCGTTAGGTCTACACCAGACGTATGTTTATAAAGAAGATGCTGAAGCTACTGGGCAGTTGGCACAGGGCTATCGTTCTTCCTTTTTTATGACAACTCCATTTAAAGCTCCGGATTATGCTGGGAATAAGCCCGCAGGCTACATCATTTCTAATACAAAAGATATGGCGCGTTGGATGGGCATACAGATGGGTATTGTGCAGGACATACCCGAAATATTTTACACGGTTATCGAAAAATCACATAAGGGTGATATGTCTGTTTCGGCTGTCAACGATATGTATTATGCGGCAGGCTGGTCGGTAAACGCTGACCAAACGATTATAGTACACACTGGCGGCAACCCAAATTTCAGAACCGAAGTAGCCATACTGCTAAATGAACGAATAGGCGTCTGTTTGCTGAGCAACGGCGCAAATACCAATATAAACTTGGTCCTAAAAGTGAAAGATATAATAGACGGCAATCTAACTCAGTCATATGAAATAAGCGGCACACAGCTTTTGGATATCGTTTTGTCGTCTATCACTATTATTCTTTGCTTATTGGCCGTTCTGCTATTTCTCTTAGGATTACGCAGAAGGAAAACGAATGAGCGCCGGCCAATGACAAAAAAGAGAATAATTGTAACAGTTATTTTCCTGATCGCTACGATTTCCCTTGGTATACTGTGCTGTGCTATCGATTGGTCCACGATACTTATTTGGCAAACATACAGTGTTCTTACAGCTATGATTTCGTCAGCATTATTAACAGCAAGCATTACATGGTTTGTATACACTCACCGATAAAATACCTCGCTCCCAAGATAAACATAATATTAAGTAACTAAATTTCAATTTATCGGTATGCTTATTTGAAAAACATAAGACACTTCGGTGTCTATTTTAAAATCATCGACATTTTTCCCAGTCAAACCCAAAGACACATTCCTTATTAAAGAAATGCGCCCGATAATTAAATAAATAGTTTTACTATTCTTTTATGACTTTATTGTAAACTTAACAACTTTATTGTTACAAAAAAATTCAACTCTCCAAATTTCTATAAAGAAACTAACTAAAGAAAAAACACCTAGATGTGAATTGATAAAATGCATTACGCTGTTTTTTAACCTAAAATATTTTAATTGTCTAATATTTTATAATTTGTTTTTATTTCAAATTCAGAAACCGCTTTAATTCACTAAAGAATTATAGCATTATATCTATTTAATTTATTATTTCGCTTAATTTGAATATGCCTACCTTTATTTCATCGAGTGAAGCATACCCATAAGAGATTCGTATAAACTGTCCAGTCTTTTCTGCATAAATACTACCAGGATTTAGAAGAATATTATTGGAAAATGCTTTTTCAAATAGCCTTTTTACTTTGAATTCAGGTTTTATTTTTACCCATATGAACAAACCACCTTTTGGGATGTCCCACGTAGCATAAGGACTCAAATATTTATCCAGTGCATCTAAAGCAACTTTTCTACGAACCCTAAGTTGTTCTCTTACTTTATCAAGATGACTATCATAGAAATTACTAGATAACCACTCTGCGGCAACGAGCTGGGAAAGAGTACTTGATCCATAATCGGATTGCATTTTTAAATCCGCTAATCGATTAATAACTGACTCCGAGCCAACTATCCAGCCAATTCGTAATCCTGGACTAAGGGTTTTTGATAAACTCCCAACATATAATACATTTCCATAAAGGTCCATTGCTTTTAGTGGTTTAGGTGGTGGGTTATCAATCCATAAATCGTGGTACACATCATCTTCTATAACTGGTAGCTGCTCTCTTTCACAATAAGCAATTAATTTCTCTCGTCTCTTTTCTTGCATTAAGGCGCCTGTAGGATTATGAAAGGTTGGAATCGTATATAAAATATTTTTTCCTTTTTCCTTTTTCAAATAAATTGAATCGATGATTAGCCCCTCCTTGTCCATCGCTAATCCTTGCAACTCCATCCCCGCAGACTCAAAAACAGTCAACGAGTAAAGATAGGACGGCATCTCTAGCAATACCGTAGAACCTCTTTTTAGTAATCCAATTGAAATTAAATGTAAAGCTTGGAGCGCACCTGAAACTACGAGAATGGACGAAGGTGATGCTTCGATACCCCTTACCTTTAAATAGTCACTAATGGCTTGGCGTAATTTTAAATTACCTTTCGGCTCTTCATAGCCAAACGAGGTCAATTGATTTGATATTTTTTGAACGATGAATTTCATCTCTTCTAAAGGGAACATTTCTGGTGATAGCTCCCCCTTACTCAATTGAATGAGATTCGTATCCGATTCAGCCTGATTAATTTCCTGCACCATAGATACACTGGGTTTATGAATGCCTAAAGTGACGTTTTCATTCCAGTTAGTCGAGTATTTTGCCCCCATCAAAGTCCAAGTATTATTGGTGACGACTGTTTCCTTCCCAGCTTTACCTTCTAGTAGCCCTTCTGCCATCAGCTCCTCTAACGCCGTTATGACTGTACTACGATTAACCTCAAACTGTTTTGCCAAATTACGTTGACTTGGTATGGGACTTCCAATCGCCCACTCCCCTTTAGCAATTTTTTCTTTTATAAAATCAATAATCAATTGATATTTTGGTTTTTTCATTAGTAATTCCTCTTCTGACTGGTTGGTTTTTTTCATTTTAACCGGTTGGAGAAGTTTTAGCAAAAACCTATTAATATTGTAATTATAAATTTAATTGGTTGGAGAAGAGGTGTATTCATGTTTAAAACACTTGATTTTAAGATTATTTCTGCTCATTTCATAACAATCATTTTATGGGCATCAGCTTTTCCAGGAATACGAGTTGCATTGTCAGCCTATTCGCCTGAACATATTTCATTATTGCGGTTATTAGTAGGCTCATTTGTCTTAATCATCATTGCAATTATTACAAAAATCCCTTTGCCTGAGTTAAAAGATATCCCTATTATTTTATTACTTGGCTTTTCAGGTTTCACCGTGTATCAAGTAGCCCTAAATTATGGAGAGCAAACAATTAGTGCTGGGATTGCGAGTTTACTTGTTTCAACAACTCCGATATTCACTGCTCTGTTAGCTGTATTCTTTTATCGTGAGAAGCTTGGATTATGGGGATGGCTTGGTTCACTTATTGGTCTTTGTGGTGTAGCATTTATTTCTGTTGGAGATTCAAATGAAAGTTTTTCACTTAATTCTGGGGTTATGATCGTTTTAATAGCATCCCTTTCAGAAAGTATTTATTTTGTTTTTCAACATCGATATCTAAAAAAGTATGGGGCTTTTCCCTTTACGATGTACGCAATTTGGTCAGGTACATTTTTTATGCTACTTTTCTCACCTGGTCTAAGTGAAGCAATTATAGATGCCCCGTTAAATACAACATTAGTCATTTTGTATCTTGGAGTCTTTCCAACAATCATTCCTTATTTTACTCTAGCTTATGTTACCTCACGAACTGGAGCAGCTGAAGCAACAAGTACACTTTATTTAACCTCTGTTTTTGCATTTCTTATCGCATGGATCTGGCTTGGTGAAGTTCCACAATTTTCTGCAATAACTGGGGGCTTAATTACTTTATTAGGTGTATTTATTGCAAACATAAAAAAAGAAGAAATGATTAAAGAAAATAATAATGCTCAAAGTTTAAACTAGTGATCAATAATTAATTTGTTTTGGTTCACTTTAGATTGATGACAACAAGTATGAGAGCAGTAGCACTTTATACATGTTGTCATTTTTAATTCTTCGATTGATAAAAAAACTTTATCAGTAAATAAAAAGACTCCATTTTGAAAAAAGATTGATCAAAATGGAGTGAATCTTTATTTTGCTCTATATTTCAACAATAATATCCAATGAAAATGTTACTCAATAATCTGGCCCTTTACAAGAAAGACGCTTTCCTTTTTCAGAAAAGCGCCCGTTTGTTGAAGATACAAAATTTTAACGAAACAATAGAAATTTCATTATTTAGTATGTATTTATTTTATCTCTAATGGTACTTTGTTCAATCATATCTGAAATAAAAGTATAAATATTCGGAGGATATTCAGCAATACGATGAACTACATATAAATACCATTCACTACCATATGTTACATAAACTTTAGTCTGAATATTATCCTCCTTTAAAGATCTTAATAGGTCAGGTCGAACCCCATCTAACATCTCTACTTCAACATTCGAATTATAAAGAAATCCTTTTTCTTTTAAGTCCATCAATATATTTTCATCATGTGTAGCAACAGATAATGGATGATTACTATCTATACACATAGATACAAATTCTATATACCGTTTATTTAACTCTTCGGTTCTTGGAATATATATACCTTCAGACTCTTGATAAGCCCCCTTTACTAAACGTATTCTACCTGAGGTTTTCAATAGTCCATTTAGGTCAATAGAAGAACGCTTCAAATGAACTTGTAATGTTATCCCAACATTTGAGAATGATTTTGATATTCTTTTATATAATGATAAAATTTTATCCGTTTTTTGTGATTCTTCCATACTTATCATTAGTTGAATATTATGCTGTTGTGCTTCTTTTGCTAATTCTTCTAAATTGGTAAATGCTACTTCATCAGAAATCATCATTCCGATATGAGAAAGATCAAATGATACGGTAGCCTTCATTTGATTATACCCAAGATCTTTTATTAATTCTTTGAATTCATTTTTGGCAAGCATACATTCTTCTAGGGATGTTGTATTTTCGCCAATAAATTCTAATGAAACCCGATACCCTTTGTTATATAGATTTATAACACGCTCTATCCCTTCTGTACGTGTTTCTCCAGCCACAAATCGGTTAGCACCTTTAATAAAAATCGGAAAAAGTTCTTTTGAATTTTGAAAATAGGCTTTTAGTTCTTGATCTCTAGCAATCGATTTGAGAGCTTTGGAAAAACGTCTTTCTTCATTAAGCATAAAATAATCACATCCTAATTTTTATCTTATTTGGGTTTACGTTTTACGACGATGACTTTTTATACGCGAAAATCAAATTCCTACATTAAAGTTGAATCTCAAATGAAAACGGTAATTACTGTGGGGAATTTATTAAAGTAGATCATTTTTCATTCTGAATAAAAATATCCCTATATTGTCCGGGTGTTAATCCAATAAACCCCATAAAGAAATTACTAAAATGACTTTGATCTACAAAACCCGTCTCTATTGCTGCATCAAGTGGTTTTACACCATGTTCCAATCGTTTCTTTGCTTCATTAATACGCACCGTTTGTAAGTAACGATACGGGGTAATCCCCCGAATTTGGGTAAATGAGCGTAACAAAGAATATTTGTTCATATTAGCTATCTTTGCTAAATCATCTAAAGCAATATGTTCTGCATAATGTACTTCTAGGTAGTGACAAACATTTCCAATTTCTTGTTTAATAGCTCTTGGTTCTGTATCTTCGATGGCTTCGCTATATTCCTCAATAAGTTGTTGAATAAGAAAATAGAAAGTTTCTTCTTTCTCAAAATCTGTTATTTCATCCATAATCATCTGGTGAAGATTATGCAACAATTGTGCTTTTTCACTTCGACAGGCAACAGGAGAAGCAAAGGAAGGAAGATAATCTTGCCCTGTAATCTCTTTTGTAACTTTTCGCATGATTTCAGGCTTGATATTCAAGCAGCGATAGTCTAATTTTTCGTTGTCAATTGATTCACAGGCATGATTATCCAGTGGGTTAAAAAATATAATATCACCGGTACCTATTACATATTCTTCGTTCTTACAAGACAATCGTCTTTGTCCACTCTCTATAAACCCAATCACATAATATTCATGGAAGTGGTTCGGAAACTTTTGCATGATACCTTCAAAACGATAAGCTTCTATTTGTAAATCATAATCAAAACGTACAGTTCTTTCTTCTTGTCCCATATGAACACCCCCTTTTGATTTCTGATAGTTAATGTAACACATATGGTTAAGGTACTCTTGTAAGATATTGACTAAAAAAATGGCAAGGCAGATTAAAAAAACTGCCACACTATTCTTTTTATTCATATTTAAGGTTTTCCTTTATACCACCTTTCTTCATTGGAAGAACTAAAAAAATTATTTCTTTCAAGACAAAAAAGTTACCTTAATCCATAAAATTGCCCTTTCCATCGATAATGGAAGACTGTTCAATACTTTTAAGGGCCACCTAGCTACTTACAAGAGATATTGCAGAAGAGCTTCTTAGAAAGTTTAAGAGAAATTATCCTCTCATTCGTTTTTCAGATGAATTTTTTTGATTTTTATTGACAAAAAATAAAAAACAACATATAGTTTTAAAAAAACCATTTTAATAAAACTAATAAAAGGAGGTTGATCATGGATGTATGAACTTCTTGTTCTTTCGCTATTAATGAAATTTCCATTACATGCTTATCTTATCTCAAAAATATCTAATGACACCATTGGCCCATGGGAACAAGTGAGCAGAGGAACGCTTTCAACATTGTTAAATAAATTAGAAAAAGCTGGTCTAATTCAAGAGGCTGATCCAGCCACCGTCCCTTTTCCGACCGAACGACCATCTCGTACTTTCGAAATAACTAATAAGGGGAAAGATCGTTTTTTTGAGTTGATGATGGATACCAAAAAAAACGTTGGGAATTACCAAAAAATTTTCCACATAAAGGCCATTTATCTAGAGTTCTTAAGCGAAGAAGATCAGATCTATTTGGTTAATCACTATATAAAATATTGCCAAACAGCAATTGAGCATATCAAGTCGCAGCAATTAGAATTTGACGAAAATCCTGAGCAAGTGAAGTCCATACAAGGTACCTCATTTTATTCGGCCATCAAGAGTTTGATGCGTCTAAATACAGAGCAGTGGAGTCTGGAAAAGCAATGGGCAACTCATCTTAAGGAACAAATTATGATGAGCATAAAAAACGAAAAAAGAAAGGATTATTAAAATGACACAAGAATGGAAAAAAGATAATGAAGATATAAACATTTTGTTTAATGAATTGTTTTCTGCATGGAGTCATGGGGATGGAAGAGCTTTTGCGAATTGCTTTACAGAAGATGTAGACTATATCACTTTTTTCGGTCAGCATTTAAAAGGCAGGGAAGAAGTGGAGAATTCACATCAAGATTTATTTAATGGTGTTTTAAAAGGTTCGCAAATGCAAGGACGGATTACGAGCATTCGTTTCCTCAATGCTGACCTAGCTATAGTTCACTGTATAGGAAATACGAAAATGCCAAGCCAAAAAAATTATTCGGAGAAAAGGGCGTCCATTAATACGAATGTATTAGTTAAACAAAATGGGGAATGGAAGATTACTTCCTTTCACAATTGTCGGATCAAAGAACCAAACTTTTTAATCAAATGGTTTATGAAAAAAGGTAAAAAGGTACAATGATTTTCATGGTTACCTTATTTTATCATCACAATAATCTCGCTCCCTTCTCTAATTTACGATTAAATTAGGAATTCAAGAAATAAAAGTAAATATCCTTTTTTAATCAACCTTCCCTTTTAATTAAAAAAGGATATTTAAACAACTTTATTATTTTTAAAGGACTATATTGTTACTTAATACTTTAACTATAGAAGACGCATTCCTTACTATAATCTGCACCCAAAATTTAGATTTGTGTCTATCATTTGTGGTGCAGATTAATTTCAATAAAGCGCCCGATAATTGAAGGAATGTTTTTCAAGTTTTAGGGTAAACGCTTTTTTTCATATAAATTTTATTGTGTTTCTAGCCTTTATAGCTAATTTTTCCTGTCTCCAATAATTCTTTAAGCCCCATAAACATTAAATTCCAGCCATGTTCGGTACTGTCATGCCATTCGACAAGGGCTTTTTCTATATCAGATTCTGACCAATTCTTTTCATGAGGAACATGAATAACTTGTTTGAATGTCATCTCACAGCCTTGTTTAAGTTCTTTTAGCTCAACTATAATCGTATCTTCTAATTCGCTGAATTGTGGCATTTTAAAAGTGAACACGATTTTTTTCGGAGAATCAATTTCAAGGTACTCCCCAATCGCACGGTAATCCTTCCCTTCCCGATGGTCAACAATTTCCCAAGTACCACCAACTTGCGGATTATTTTGTGTTATCTTATTCGTCCCTTCCAATGTGAAAAACCATTTTCTCATCATTTCTGGGTTCAACCATGCATTAAAAACTCTTTCAGTCGATACATCAAAAATTCTTATCATTATTAAAGTGGTTGTGGAAACGTCACTCATACATTCACTCCTTTATGTAAATTAATGTTCTTTATTTTTTGCTTTGAATAATTCACTTTCCAAAAGATTGAAACGATTGTTCCAGGACTTTTCATAAAACATTCCGTTGCTTGGGATAATGATTCCTTGTTTAACCGACATAAATGAATTCTTCCATTTACACTCCTTTCAACAAGTTTTGCCCGCTCCAGAACTTTTATATGTTTTGAAATACTAGTCAAAGACATATCAAAGGGCTCTGCTAATTCAGAAATAGTCCTTTCTTTTTTGCGCCAACATACGAACTATTTCACTTCTTGTTGAATCAGCTAAAGCATGAAAAGTTACATTTAAGTTATCTTTATTATGGTTAACCATGTGGTTAAATATAACAACCTTTTAATTTACATTCAACCATGTAGTTAAATATTAAACAATCTAATCTTTCTTTTTCTACATTCTGTCCTCTTACAAAATAACATATGAATATGGAATCTTCCATAATCTGGACACTTCCATAAATAAGGACGCTTTCCTTAATTTCAGAAAAGCGTCCGATTGTTGAAGATTGTTATTTAACTAAAGCCCCCGTTACTTTGGATGTCCGTTAAAAGTAATCTGGGATATCAAGTGATATGGAGCCGATCTTATTTTCTTTTGAGTAATACATACAAACACTGTCGTTATATTTTTGACTATCATTAGGTAGTACAATAAAACCTAATCCTTTGTAAAATTCTATCCCAATATCACTATAAAGGAAAAAGTTGTTACAGTTTTCTTCCTGCTCTAGTTTATTTATCGTTTCTTTGACCAATAAAGAAGCATATCCTTTTTTTCTTAAATTTAAAGGAGTAGCGATTGAACCAAGCCCTTTTACAATTTGGTCTTCTGAAAGATTTAGTTCATATACGATGAGAGAGCTTAATAGTTGCTTTGTATCTGTTGCTTCAAGAACGTACCACTTTCCCTTTTTATACTTATTGGAAGCCTGGCACATAGTTATATATTTTTCATATGGCAGATTATCTCCCCCAAACATCATAGCCCATCCTATAAATTTCTATCATATCCTCTTTTGTTGCTTCCCTAATTTTTTTCAAAGTACCTCTCCTTCTGTTTTATGCGCTTATACATTCTTTACGACATTAAGATTATCAAAACCTCTATTCTTCTAAAGCTAAACTGCCCATTTTCTTAAGTACATTTTTTCAAAAACTCACATAAAAATTAACATAAAACACCATTTTAAATTTAGAAGTGTAATTCAATTAATTGGCCCTTTTATGAAAATGAGCGCCGATTCTTATTACAGAATCGCGCCCGATTGTTGAAGAACTTAATTGTTTCTCAATATTCCCTAATCCCCTTTCAATACCTTGCAATGTATCTACTTGCCCTAACCGCCCACTCTAGTTTTAGTACCAATTTGATCATCGATTTACAAAAAGACCTTTCCTTCTTCTATTAAGTCCAAACTCTATTTGTTAAGTCTTGACTAAGCAATACAATGGACGGTGCTTAAAACCTTGCGTTTCATTTTCAATGAACCATTTCAAGATATTTGTCTCATCTCGATACATATACACTTTTTTATTCATCGTTTTTCTCTATTCTCTATGATAAATTACAAACATAGCTAAGTTACAATTTAATTTTGATGATTGCACAAAAAAATTAAATTGCTTAGTATATATTCACTTTTTGTGAAAATTCTAGAAAGGGGGTTTTAAAATGAAGAACCGTGTAAATCCAGCTTTATTACCAGGCTTAGAAATGTATCCAGATCAAGATTTACGTCCAGAGGTTTTGCAAGCAATGAGAGAAGAAGCTGCAAAAGTCTTCCCAGCAACCGTTGTTGATGAATCCCTTTCGTTAACAGATGAAGTCATTGAAGGACCTGATGCAAATCCAGTACGATTAAAAATTTATCGTCCAAAATCAAATAATGAAGCCTTACCTGCCCTATTATGGATTCATGGTGGTGGTTATATCTTAGGCTCTATAAATGATAATGAAGATCTTTGTGTAAAATTTGCAAAAGAAGTTGGCTGTGTGGTCGTTTCTGTAGACTACCGTTTAGCTCCTGAACACCCTTATCCAGCTCCAATTGAAGATTGTTATGCAGCATTAAAATGGATTGCTGATAACCCAGAGACATTAAACATTGATTCAAACCGAATTGGCGTTGCAGGAGTAAGCGCTGGTGGTGGACTAACAGCGGCATTAACTTTATTAGCCCGTGATCGTCAATACCCTTCTATTTGTTTCCAAATGCCGCTTTATCCAATGATTGATGACCGTAATAATACACCTTCTACAAATGAAATTAAAGAAGGATTTGTCTGGAATCAAAAATCAAATGAAGCTGGCTGGAAAATGTATTTAGGAAAATTACATGGAACGGATGATATTCCTGTCTATGCAGCCGCGGCTCGAGCAGAAGATTATCGTAATCTACCACGCACCTACACATGTGTTGGGCAATTAGATCCATTCCGTAGTGAAACATTAACCTATGTAACCAAACTTGCGGAAGCTGGAGTTGATGTTGAATTTCATTTATATCCTGGAGCATATCATGGGTTTGAAATGTTCCACCCAGATGCCGATATATCAATCCACGCTTTGAATGATTATGTACGAGCGGTTAAGACTGGATTCGCAAGAAAGTAGATAAAGTGAAACTTAATCTCTTAAAAAACACACTACAACACACTTACAAATGAAGTGATACCCATTGTTAGACATTCGTTATTTCATTGGGTAACATTTTGGGCATGTGATTGATATTGTATCGTTCACATGCCTTCCAATGGCTTGATAGCTCCTTCAACTGGTGGCCTACTTTAATTTTTCATGATAGGTAACTGTATTTTCAGAAGGAAGTAATTAAGTGTAGTTCATTTTCATTTTAACTACTTTCCATTTTATTTGTGGGTGTAAAACGCTTTACTTCAAACTGAAAATACCTCCTGAATTTTACATACTTAGTATGCATATTCAAGAGGTATTTTTTAAATTCCACTCTATTTCGGGGTCGCTTTACAAGCTCTTAATATGATTAATGTGCGCCACTTAATTTAACTAGAATTTTTGCTTGAGATTTATCATTAATTAAAGCTTCAAAGCCTTGCTCTACGATATGATCGATCTCTATTTTACTTGTAATAATAGATTGCGCTGGCAATCTTCCATTAGCAAGTAATTCAATGACCTCATTATAAGTCTCATTACTGTATCCCACAGATCCCATTATTTCTACACCACTAAAGAGTAAGGAAGCAGGAGCATTAAACTGGATATTTTGAGTGTGGAAGCTAATAACCATCATTGTGCCACGAACTTTAGTTGATTGAATTGCCTGATTAAATGTTGACTCAACACCTGCAGCTTCGATTGTCACATCTGCTCCATTTGGGAATAATTCACGAATTGCTTCAACAGGATTCCCATTTTTAGCATTTAAGACATGTGTCGCACCCACTTCGATTGCTTTGTCGAGTCGACTATCAAATAAATCGATAACAATAATATTAGAAGCGCCAACAGCTTTCGCAGCTAAAACAGCAAATAGCCCAATAGGACCCGCTCCATAGACAACGACAGTATCTCCTTCTTTTACATTTGAATCCTTAATTGATTGGAAAGATACAGCTGCTGGTTCAACCATTGCAGCTAATTCTAATGGTAAATTATCTGGAATTTTAAAAATCGTTTTTTGTGGAAGAATTACGTATTCAGCAAACCCTCCGTCGATTTGTGCACCAACTGCGTCTAAAGTAATGAAACGTTCAATTTCAGCGTTTGAAGGATCTTTAAGCATCATTGGGTAGATACATACTCTGTCACCTTCTTTAAATTTTGTTACGTGAGAACCAACCTCTGCAATTTCACCAGAAAATTCATGTCCGATTACCATATTCTTATTCATTGGTACTGAATCTGGATGCAAATATGCATGTAAATCAGAACCACAAATACCTGCCCATGCCACTTTAACTTTTACATCATGGGGTTGTAATTCTTTTGTTTCTCTTTCCTCGATACGAATATCTCTTTCGCCATACCACACTGCAGCTTTCATTGAAAAATCCTCCTGAATTATATAGTTATTAGGAATATAATTTGAGTCTTTTCCCAATTCAATTTGTAAAGCTTTACTCATATTCTCATATTCCCTTTCTTACGTTCATTAATCTATCATAGGTGTTGGAGGAAAACGATGAATAAAAAAGAATATATGAATCAAAAAGAGACATATTTGTTATTTTGATTCATTTGCGAGAAAATTGTTGACGATATGAATAAGTTCTTTTTTCGAAAATGGATATTCATTATTTACCCATTTTTTTACAATAATAAAAAAACCACTACTGTAGAAATCACATAGTACTTTTGGATAATCAGAATTTTGGATTTTTTTAGAAATAGAATCATTAAATTTCATCGAATTCTTATATAAATTTTCCGTGCCAAATTGAATCAATTTTTCGTATAACTCAAGGCTGTCATTTTTACTGGTAATATTAAAAAACAATGGCCGATTAACATCTATGTATTCAATTATTTCTTCAAATAATGTATGTTCTAAATTCAAACCTTGATTTGTCTGTTCAAAGAGGTTTATTGCGATAGCATTTGATACATCACTAAATAGCTGATATTTATCTTCATAATGACGGTAAAATGTACTTCTGTGAATCATTGCTTTTTCACAAATATGATTAATTGTGATGGATGAGAATGTTTTTTCTTTTAATAAGTCGATAAATGCGTCCATTATTATGATTTGTGTGCGTAAACGTGTGAAATTACTCAATTCAAGTGTCCTCCTATATTTAACTCATAATAATTGCTTGAAATGTTTTTGGCTGTATATATCCCATTTTATTTATATTGTTTCCTAATTGATAATAATAATAAAAATTTTTTCACTTAAAAATATTACTTTTCATAAATTTGAACTACGTAAAAATAGTAGAAATGAATATATTGATTTACAGTTTTATCAATTATCATTTATTAAAATATGACCCTATAATGAGATCGAACGTTGATCCTTATTACAGAATCGCACCCGATTGTTGAGTAACATTCTTTTTTAAGTATTTTGCTTAATAATTTCTTCTACGTAAGTAAGAAGATTACTGTAGGGCGACCTCCCTTTCAAAAATTCTGACACCACATTCAAAGGTAATATCACCATATTCTTCTTTTTGGAATAAAGAACACTCTTTGTGCTGTTATTACTAAACTCTGAATTAGGCGAATAATTACGTACTGAATCAAATTCAAACCAATAAAAATCTTGATTAATATTATTTTTAATGACCTCGCCAATATATGCACCTATACGATCCACTAAACTATCAAAATGCTTACTTAACAGCTCAGTACCAAACTCCGTATTCATTAATCTTTTTACATAGATATCAATATAACGAACGCTTTCAATAGTGAAGTCTAAATTTCTTTTAGTAAGGTTATCTTTATCCCATGAATCATCTGATACATCTTGATACATTAATTTTGCTATGCCTTTTAAATCATCTTTTTTTAATTTTGCTTTATTTAAAAAACCAAACATAATGTGTTTTCTCCTTTATCAATCGTCTACAAGTACCGCTATGAGTATTATTGTACTTATTCTGCAATCTTAACCTGTTCATGAAGAAAGACGCTTTCCAATTTCAGAAAAGGCCTGATTGTGAAATATTGAAAAACACCCTAAAATCCTTAAAAATTCCTGAATTAACGCTACCATTAGTTTGAGTACATCATTTCTTAAATTTTAACAACAAAGAAGAACACTTATCGTTTCCTTTCCTATTTGAAACAATCATTAGCACTTATATTATTATTTAAATCGATTTATTTTATATTTTTACAAATTTTATTTATTGTTTTTACTTAAAAAGTATAATGTCATTGAAAAAATAGCGATAAGTAATAACCCGGTACTTATCATCCTAATAACACCATGCCACCCATTGCTTACTAAAAATCCACCCCCCATTGTTCCAAGTACACTAGAACCAGTGTAGTAAAACAATAAGTATAGAGAAGAAGCATAGGCCCTCCAATGTGATTCAACAATTACGCCAACCCATCCACTTGCTAAACTATGACCCGCCAAAAAGCCAGCAGCAAAGAGCATTAAACCCAACATAATTACAATTAAATGACTAGATAATGTTAAAAACGAACCAACTAATGCAAGTACTAACGCTAGCAGAATTAATGGTGCACGTTGATATTTTTCAGATAAACGTCCAAACAAATAAGAACCCCAAGTGCCTGTTAGTTGAAATATAAATAAAAAGCCAATTAGTGTTTGACTCATATTGAACGGTTCATTTGATAATGGAAAACTAATGTAATTAAATAAAGCAACATATACACCTAAAAATAAAAAGCCCATTCCATAGACTAGGATTAATTTTTTATTAAAAAGTGCAATTTTCATACCAATACACCAATTTGCGAATGATAGAGTACGCCGTTCGAAATTGCTAGAATTTGGCAATTTTTTCATAAAGTAAAACGCCATTATTAAACTAAGTAGTCCCATAGTTACTACTGCAGCTTGCCAAGAAATAAAATCTGAAATCGAACTAACTACAATTCGACCCAAAAATGCTCCAAATGCAGAACCAGCAACGTAGATTCCCATAATTCTTCCCAATTCATTTCCTTTAATCTCTTCACTTAAATAAGTCATGGCTAGTGCTGGAAAACCACCTAGCACAATTCCCTGAATTAATCGTATACCAACTAAAATATAAAAGTTGGAACTAAACGCTAATAATATATTTAAAATTGATGCCAATAATAGCGACCAAACCATAATTTGCTTTCGTCCATATGCATCAGAAAAAACAGCAACAAAAAGCATTGTAACAGCTAATGTAAATGTAGCAATTGATACTGGTAAACTTGCTAATGTTGATGAAATTCCATATGTATTACTAAATAATTGGATTAAAGTTTGTGGACTATAAAGAATTGCAAATGTTACAATACTGCCTAAAAACATACACCACTGAATCGTTTTATTTTTTTCAACTCTACCTTCAATCATTGAATATCATCTCCTATACATAACTATAAACTTGTTATACAATAACTTCTAAGATAGAATTTTTATTATAATAATGTTTTTTTGTTATCAATTATTAGGAGTGAGTTAAATGGAGTGGCAATACTTAATCTATTTTCAATCTGTTGCAAGGACAGAAAATTTCCATCTTTCTTCAAAAGAATTGCTATTATCTCAACCTGCACTTAGTAGAGCGATAAAAAAATTAGAACAAGAGCTTGGCGTAAATTTGTTTGACCGTGTTGGACGAAATATCAAATTAAATAAGTACGGAAAGACATTTTTAACCCATGTCGAAAAATCTCTGTTAGAGATCAACACAGGAATGGATGAAATTAAGCGAATGGAAAATCCAGACTATGGGACTATCAATATTGGCTTTATACAAACATTAGGCATGTCCATTTTGCCGTCTATCCTTAAAGGATTTCGTCAAAAATATCCTTATATAAAAATTAACTTAGTGCAAGAAAATATTAATGGGAATATTGAAAAGTTACTAAATAGAGATATAGATATTTGTTTAATTAACGCTACTGACAAAACTAGTTCACTTCAATGGCTACCGATTCTGGAACAGGAGTTTTTCTTATACGTACCACTTAATCATGGATTAGCTAATTGTTCTGAAATTGCATTATCAGAATTGAAAGATGAAACATTTATTGGATTTAAAAAACATCTTAGTATGTATAGCTTAATTGAAAAGTATTTTCTAAAAGAGGGCTTTATACCACATACCTCTTTTGAAGGGGAAGATATTCCAACGATTATTAGTTTTGTATCATCCGGCTTGGGGATTGCGATTTTACCTCAATATGATGAAGCACCTCATGATTCTGTTAAAAGAATACGGCTCTCATCTTGTACCATAAAGCGGCAAATAGGACTAGCTTGGCTTAATGAAGAATATCTATCATCTTCTGCTCGTGTATTTCTAGCATATCTTCACAATAATTACTTAAAAGATAAAGATTAAGTAAAAAATTAACAGCTCCATTAATTAAGCTTGAAAAAAGCCTTATTAAAAATCTTTAATTAATCTGCATTTTATTGCAAATTAATTAATCTATTTTGAAAAAAAGATAGATCAAAATGGATTCTTATGTAGCTTAGTGAACTTTCGGTTTTATAAGAAGTTTGATTATTTTTTATCAAAGTTGTTCAAGAATCTGGCCCTTAAAAGCAAAAAGAGTGCGATTCTACTCTTAAATCGCGCCCTTTAATGGAATAAGAAAAATTCATTTTAAACATAAAATACATCATGTAACATCTTTATTGTGATTCAACATCATATACCTCTGTTTTTGTGAAAAAATTGGACTATATATTTTCAAAAATTTAGGGTTAAATGGTTGTTCAATATGATCTACTACTCTCTGGTAAAGATTGATTGATCATATCTGTTACTGCACGATATAGATTTTCCGGATTTTCAGCTATTCGATGACATAAATACAAGTACCACTCTTTTCCGTAAGTCAAGTATACTTTAAAGTTATACTCTTTGCTTTTTAAATTACTTAACAAATCTGGACGTATTCCGTAGAGCATTTCTATTTCTACATTGGGATGATTAAGATATTGACGGTGTACAATTTCTTGAATAAGAGTTTCATCATGTGTAGCTATAGAAACTGGGTGGTTAGCTTCTATTAATTGTTCTACAAGTTTAAGATAACAGTTATTCAATTCCTTCGATCTAGACATAGCAACTTCGGCAGATTCTTGATAAGCCCCTTTGACAACTCGTATTTTCCCAGGATAACGAATGAGTTCCTGGATATCATTGTTAGATCGATATAAGTGTGCCTGTATAGTTATCCCCACATTTGGGTACTGCTCAGATGCTTTTTTATAGACATCGAGAATGTCATTCGTTTTCGATAATTCCTCCATACTTATCATAAGTGTAATTCCGTACATATTTGCTTTCTTGGCTATCTGAAGCAAATGAATATAAGCTGTTTCTGGATTCACAGATAATCCAATATGTGAGAGATCAAGCGAAACAGTTTGCTTAATAGACATAGAACCCATTTCTTCTATGAGATTCAAAAACTCATCTTTGGCTTTTATGCATTTTTTTAAATCTGTTATATTTTCCCCTATGTATTCAAGTGAAATAAAATAACCTTTTGAGATCAGCTCATTTGCTATCTCGATTCCTTCTTGTTTATTTTCTCCTGTAACAAACCGTTTGGCAGCTTTCAATAATAATGGATAGAGTTCATTGGATTGTTGAATATAGGATTTAATATGTTCATTTCGTGCAACCGATTTAAGTGCTTGAGCGACTTGAACTTCTGGGGTTTTCATCATTTTTATACATCTCCTTTTTACTATTTGAATCCACTTTATCATGGTAAAATGGTTTATATTAGCACCACTTAACATCTTTTTTGATGGTACCACTTTTATTTATTAAAGGGGAAAATGTAAATATGCTTTGGATACCCATTGACCGGTCGTTAGATATACCTTTATTTAGACAAGTTTATCTGCAAATACGAGAACAAATTTTAAACGGGGACTTACAATCAGAAGAAAAACTACCGTCGACACGTGAACTATCTTCTGAGTTGAATGTGTCCAGGAATGTGATTTTGGAAGCGTATGATCAATTATTGGCTGAAGGGTTTTTAGTTGCAAAAAGGGGTGCTGGAACATTTGTTGCTGAAGGAGCTTTTTTAGAACAACATAAAAAGGCGCCTTTATTTCATTGGAGTGAAGATGAAAACAATGAAGATCACATCATCAACTTTCGTTCAGGGATACCTTCACTGGATTTATTTCCAAGGAAGACATGGGCGAAATTATCTCACAGCACATGGAATGAAGCATCACCTTCTACGTTTGGGTATGACCTCCCTGAAGGACGACAGGAATTAAGGCAGGTTTTATCGCGCTATTTACTTAAAACTAGGGGTGTTGATTGTCATCCAGAACAAATTGTGATTACTTCTGGTGCAACTCAAGCTCTGACACTTGTCTCAAAATTACTTTTATCGCCGGATGATACAGTGATAATGGAAGATCCAATCACCAATGATATTCAAACTATATTTAAAACTTCAGGCGCTCTTCTTTACCCTATACCTGTTGACGAATATGGAATGAAGACATCTTTGCTGCCATTAAATAATATTCCAAGATTCATCTTTGTTACTCCGTCCCACCAGTTTCCGTTAGGAGGAACGTTGCCAATTCAACGACGGATTCAATTGATTAATTACTCGAGAAAAACAAATTGTTATCTTGTTGAAGATGATTATGACAGTGAGTTCAGATATGAAGGCCCACCTGTAAGTTCATTACAAGGATTGGAACCGGAACGTGTGTTATATATTGGTTCGTTTAGTAAAATCTTATCACCTGCTCTTAGAATGGGATATTTAATTCTACCTTCACATCTTATTGAAAAATGCCGCAGTCTAAAATGGTTTTCGGATCTTCATACGCCTTCTTTAAATCAGCTTAAACAATGGATAAGGAAGTTTCTTCGACTTTTATAAATCTTCTTCATCTTCGAAATATGTCGTTCCAAATAACCATCATCAATAAAACGGGCAAGAAGCAAAAATCAAATCACCGACTTGATATTCAGCAATCGGGCGCAATTCTGTAGTAGGGTACTGTAGAAAAACACGGAAAACGTATTAAACCAATTTCTAGATTAAAAAAGCCGGTTTTCCTTTTCAATAAGGATTAACCGGCTTACTTAAAGATTTTGGTATTATAAATTGCTTGATGTAATCTCCTTACGCCCTCTTTTATTTCTTCTTTTTTTAGATGGCCATACCCAATAATAATTCGATTAAGGTGTTTTCCCTTTGCTAAAGTAAAGCGCCAGTTAGTTGAACAAGAAAAAATCAATTCATTTTAGGAATTGTACTTCTGGTTTGTTTAATTAGTTCCATAGAAGTCATACAAAGTCTTATTGGGTATGAGAAAAGCGAAACATCTATAATCTACGCTCAATTAAGCGAGAGGCTAAGGAAAGAGTATTATCAGAAGTACTTTTAAATGTAAAAGGAGCAATGTCTTAAAAGACTTTGCTCCACTTGACAAAAGCACCCGTAGTGCAATAAGAAAAAAGAGTGCCTACGCAGCCCGTGCTCTTCGGCTAAAGATGGCTCTTCCTAATCCCATGCTTAGAATCATGATTATTATTGAAATGATGTATCCCAGTTTCCAACTATCTGGACTTTTGAACAGCATGAAAACGATTAGAACAACTATGAATATCCCCATTAAAAATAAGGGTATTCTTAATTTTGGTTTGTAGTTTTGAACAGTTATCATATCACTTGCAAGAAAAACATTGCTAATTGTCAAGTAACTTGCAGCTTCCACTAAATGAAATAAAGCAAATGAATAAAAAAAGAATACTAAAATAGAGTTATTAAACTCGTTCGTTAGCATAAGGAAGGATATAGGAATACCAAAAAGCAGATTCACTATTATGCCCGCCATGCCAACATTAAAGTACTTTTTACTATCTAGAGTTTGTGCCTTTATTTCATCAACAGGCTGGGGTGTTGAGAAGAATAAATAGAATGGAACATAAACTTTAAAAGGATTGTCTTTGCATTTATATTTTGCATATACGATCCCATGTCCAACTTCATGTAACCAAATTACTAAATATAAAGAACAGTATCCAACAATTAAATATAAGAAAGTCATTTACTATCACCCACCATATGTATAATATTATTCCTTCTTCGATATATTTCCATCTTCTTTTAATATAGTACTTCTTCGCCATTCAAAAAATAACCTGCTGGTTAAACTAACCTGCTCCGTTAGTGTAAGTAAGTTACTCCGCTATCTAATGTAAACTATAACATAAATAACCATTTTATTGAAATTTATATTCCACAATATGGCCCTTTAATGTAATAACTAAGATGTTTATTAAATCCTATACTCATTAGTCATACTCTAATAAAAGTTCCTTGTTATCTTCTTCAATACTCGTTTACAAAAGGCATTAAAATGCACAGCGAACTTGCCATTAGGTACGTTCGTTCTAACATGCATTTCCCCTCCCTTCTCAACTCAAATGTGGGTGATGATTTCCCCTTCCATAACCTCAACAAGATTTTTTATAAAATGCCAAATTCGAAGAGTATTAAAAAAATAAAAACCCAACTGAATATCAAGGCAGTTGAGTTTAGAAATTACTTTTTAATTCATTAAAGTCGATGGTGCTTCATAATTTTTTTATTTAGGTAGAAAGAACATCTGATAAAAATAAATGCGAGTATAACGAATAATCCACCAATCCAGCTTAAATTTTCTATATTAGTATATTGAATAATGATTCCTCCTAATACAGAGCCCAGCATCATTCCCACATTCATTAAGGCGGTATTAAAACTGAGAACTGTTTCAGAGGATTGTGGTTTTAGTGAAATCAGATAAAACTGCTTTGCTGGTGTCGTTGTCCAAGTTGCTATTCCCCAAAAAGCTAGTGTGACAAATACACCCACTGCCCTATACTGTGTAAATGTTAGTACAAATAAAGAGATGATATGAACACATAAACTTAATGATATTGTTCGATTAGGTCCCCATCTGTCTACCGCATATCCTCCAAAGCGTGAACCAATAAAAGCAAAAGTGCCTAAAATAAATAAAGCGATACTTGTCATTTCAATAGAAAAGCCAGCAGTATGACTTAATAATGGAGCAATGTAGGCAAACACCATAGTATATCCTAATATCCAAAAGATCGTTGTCATTAAACCTGTAACGACTCGTTTATCTTTAATAATTTGCACCTGTTGTTTAAATGGCAACGGTTGGTTCCCTTCTATATATGGTAATAATTTGTAAAGTCCTATCAATAAAAAAAATGTGCCAAACGCAATGATTAAGAAATTATAGTGCCAATCAAAATGTCCAGCTAAAAATGTACCGATAGGCACTCCAAGTACTAATGAAACAGTGAAACCAGTAATGACTGTTGCCATAGCACTACCTCTTTTTTCTGGAACTGCAATTTGCGCAGCATAATTGGTGGCAACTACAATGTATAATCCTCCACTCATCGCCATAATGACTCTGGATAACATAAGAAAGACAAAATTATAGCTAAAAAATGCAACTAGATTTCCTAGAATAAATATAGAGATAGCATATAAAAGCACTTTTTTACGGTTCAATTTAGACGTTAGTATGACCAAAATCAAAGCTCCAATGGCATAAGATAAAGAATAAATCGTAATCAACTGGCCAGCTATTGAAATTGAAACATCTAATTCAAAAGAAATCAGTTCTAAAATTCCAGAAACAACAAACTCTGCTGTTCCTGTTACAAAAGCTCCTAATAGTGATAGTTTTGATCTCTAATTAATCTAAAAGGCACTTTCCATTTTTCCAGGAAAGCGCCCGATTGTTGAATATCACTTAGTTTAATTTATCGTTTAATAGCCCTTTAAAACGCTGCCGTTCCTCTTTATCCCTGAGCAATTTTCTAACCATCTTTCTCGATGAAAAATATTGCCTGATTTCTTTATCTCCTTCTATCAATTTAAGTATAGATGGTTGAGCAATCACTAATTCTTGGAACCAATATTTTTCTTGAACTAAACTTATATTAACTTCAGTCTTTTCTTCTTTGGAAAGGGTGAGGTACTTTAAATAAGCAAAAGTGTTTTTTATTATTCTCCAAGCTACTTCTTCGTTTGTCTTCATTTTTTCCCTAACCTTTGTTTTATATTTGTTGAATTAACCTGTTTCGTTAGTTTAAGTTTAAGCCTTCACAATCGCGATTGCATTATAAATATTTATTCATGTTGCTCAACAATCTGGCCCTTTCCATGAAGAAAGACGCTTTCCTATTTCAGAAAAGCGCCCGTTTGTTTAAAAAGAATGAAGGCAAAGGTTAAATTTGGAAACTTAGGAATTAAGAAAAGCTTTTACAGCCGCTAAGAATGCTTGTAAATTAGCATCATGCACAAAGTGTCCAGCATCCTCTACCGTTATAAAATTGCAATTTGGAATAAGCTCAGAAACCTCCTGCAATTTGTTTTGAGGAACATGACTGGTACTCCCACCACCTATAATAAGAGTCGGCATGTTTATGTCAGTAAGACGTGTCCACCATTCGGGATTGGGCTCATTAAGTTGCCCTAGAATCGAAGGTACAACCTGCCAATCAAATGAGAGGGGTTCAGATGGTTTGGAAGGAATTACAAAGGGCCTATCAGGAACTGGAGGAGGAGGAGTGTCTTCAACAATCAACCGTTCTATCCTTGAAGGAAATGTTTCCGAAAAAATATATGATACTGTTCCCCCCATGGAATGACCTATTAGCGTAAACCTTTCTAAATTCATTGCATTCGCAAAATGAAGCAAGTCATCGCACATTCGTTCAAAAGTATATGAACTAGTTCTTGCACTACCACCATGACCCCGTTGATCTAAAGCTAAAAATCGATATTTTTCTCCTAATACAGTAGCTACTTGATCCCATGATTCAGCACTTTTTCCCAGTGCGTGAAGTGCAACCACCGGTGGTGCAGAAGGTTCCCCACTCTCACGATATTGAAAAGTGAGTCCATTCAATTCAATTTGATTCACCCGTATTTCCATCTCTGATCATCTCCTAGGGGGTTCGTCATTTGAAACCCGATTTATTTAATGTCCCATATCTATATAATATTTCAGCGAATGTGTGAATATTTCCTTCTTAAACTCTTTCTCTCTTTAGCCATAATATTCATTGCTCTATCTTCAACAATCTGGCCCGATAGTTGAACAAAAAAATCCTGCATATCAACAAAGGAATTTTAATCAAACTATATTATAAATGTTAATCTTTGTTTTAAATAATCGAGCTTTGTTATAAATGATCAATCTTTTTTATAAAATTGTATATGACAAATAAAGTTTGAAATATATTCCTTATAAATTGTAAGTTCAAGCCATAAGGAATTTTGAAGGAATAAAAGAAAGATGGAAACGAAGCGTAATGAATACTACATACAATTTAAAACTAGATTATAACTTTTTGTAGCTTTATAAAGATTGATTAAAAAATATCCCTCATTCCTTATCAAAAATTACATTTTAAAAAATGATTGATAAAATGTAGTTAGTTACTCTTTTTAGATTAAGTATAAGATTTTTTAAAAAAAGTTCGATCATTTTCCTGTTATTTTGTCCGCCCGACTAAGGTAGGTTAACTCCTACCTTAGTTTAAAATTATTCATTTCCAATCTTAGATTTCCATTCTTAGTCTTAGTGAGTGATAAACCAGATTACTCAGACATAATAAAAAGACTCCACAATAAATGAATTCTTTTTATTATTATTATATTTTTTAGATTGCATTATATAATACCTATGAGAATGCTGATAATTAAAAATGGGATATAAAAATTCAACTGAAGCGATAACAAAATATAAATACTGGCAGACAATAATAAAAATTTGGCTGATTATCAATAAATTATTCTCTTTCCTTGCATTTTTCATGTTTATGGACATGTTAAATTATAATCGTATGTATTGATGCAAAGCACTCAATACATTAGTTATCTTCCCTTCGAATCTTTTCTTTTCAATAAATAAAAAGAACCCGCTTCAAATACCATGCCATGTTTAAAAGCCCATGTCATAATGGTTTCTTGAAGCGGGTTCTTCCCGTTATTTAAATTAAGTTACTACAATTTCACCAATTATTACAATATTGCTTCTTAGTCTATTTTTGAACAAAAGGAGCTTTAGCTAGATACTTCATGTTGCAATATTTGAGTGTTTCGTTTCAATCTAACTACTTTTTTTATGTCATTACATGGATGAGAAGAGTAACTGTACGGAAATTGACAAATTTTAATAGAATTAAAGATTTTTATAAAATAATATGTTATTTTTAATAGAAAATAAGTCCAAAAAATAAGATAAATATTCGATTGAGGACTATATAACTAACCATATTGAAACAAATTGTTTTTATCGACCATTACAATTTAACTATATATACAGACTTTGAATAATTATTAATATATTGCTATCATACTAGTTGCTTTCTAATACCAACAAAAGGAGACTAGTTATATGAATACTAAATTCACAAAATTAAGCAAAAAAGGATTAAGTGCTACCATTTTAGCAGCTGGAATCATAGGTGTTTCAATGGCGCCAAATGCATATGCTCATGGGTTTGTTGAAAAACCTGCTAGCAGAGCTGCTTTATGTACTCAAAATTATGGGGCACTTAACTTAATGTGTGGAAACGTTATGTACGAGCCACAAAGTCTAGAGGCACCTAAAGGATTTCCACAAAGTGGACCTGCTGATGGTAAAATCGCATCTGCTGGGGGCCTATTTGGTGGTATCCTTGATCAACAAACTGCAGATCGTTGGTTTAAGAATACGATTACAGGAGGATTAAATACTTTTACATGGAAATATACTGCCCCTCATTTAACAAGTAAATGGCATTATTATATTACAAAAAGTGGTTGGAATCCTAATAAACCATTATCTCGTGCTGATCTTGAACTGATTGGTACTGTTGAACATAATGGTTCTGCCGCATCGAATAATTTAACTCATACAATTAACGTCCCAACTGATCGTAGTGGGTACCACATTATTCTAGCTGTTTGGGATGTAGCTGATACTTCAAATGCCTTCTATAGTGCAATTGATGTTAATTTGGTGAATAATGGAGACGTAGATAAAGAAGCTCCAACTCAACCAAATGGATTACTTACAACAAAAGTTACTTCTAACAGTGCTGAACTAAAATGGAATCCCTCTACAGACAATGTGGGTGTAAAAGAATATCAGGTATTACGAGATGGTAAAGTAGTTGGCGTGGTACCAGGAACATCATTCACAGATAAAAATTTAAAAGCGAGTACTAAATATACATATACAGTAAAAGCAGTAGATGCTGCTGGAAATGTTTCTAATGAAAGCGAATCGACAGTTGTAGAGACAATGCACACTGTTCCAGATACAGAAACACCAACGCAACCGACTGCACTACACTCAATGGGAGTAACATCTTCTAGTGTAGACTTAATGTGGAGTGCATCAGAGGATAATGTAGCAGTTGACCATTATGTTATATATAAAGGGACACAAGTTGAACCTATGACTGTTGTTGGGACATCAAAAACTACATCATTTATGGACAAGAATCTCCAAGCAAATACGACATATAAGTATGCAGTAACTTCTGTAGATACAGCTGGAAATGAATCCATTAAAAGTCCAATTTTAACTGTAACAACAAAAGACCTCGGAGCTTCTTATGAACAATGGAATCCGTTTAAGGCGTATACAAAAGGAGATAAGGTAGAATACCAAGGAAAGAATTATGAAGCTGTTCAAAGCTATCAAGGATACGGAGATCCAAATTGGATCAACGCGTTGTCTTTATGGAAAGAAATCCAATAAAAATTAAGTGTAATAAACAAATTATTATAACGTTCTTGCCGATTACTAAGTAAACGACACTATCTTTATAAACACCAAAAAGAGCTGTACATAAACGTATAGCTCCTTCTATTGTATTCTCTTGTGCTCACGGCAGAAAGTAAAGTGAATTGCGCACAATATTGTCCAGCATTTCACGATCCGCAGTTACAGTGGTCACTGTAATTCCGTGCATAACATTAACCAGGTATTGGGCCAAGGCTTTTATATTCCAGGTTTCCATTGATTTTGTTTTAAAACCCTATATTGCTTACAAAGGGAATAAAATAAAAAGTTTTACATACTTCATCTAAAGAGTGGAAAATCTAAAAAAGACGCATTTTGTTCTAGACTCTCCATCACTACTTTTTACAATTGTCGCGACTGGAGCGGAAATTCAGCATACGGCCCCGTTAGCTTAAAACGAGCATTTTAAAATTTTAAACCTTTTTAGAGTAACGCCCCTCAAGAAATAGGCTAAACATAAAACTCCTGTTAAATAATAACTAAAATTACAATTTTAAAATGTAAAGAAAAATGTTAAAATAATATGAATAAAATAATTGAGTAGGTGAAGATAACTATGGATAGCAAATATAAATTATTAGGACTTTTATGTATTCTTATTCCTATTTTATCTACAATATATATTCTGTTTAACAGTAATATTTTAATACCAAAGGGTTACGATTTAGCAATTGATGGATATGTAATATCCAGGAATTTAATGATTATTTTTTTATTATATTCACTATCAAAATTAGGATACTTCTTTTCTAAAAAAATGAAACAAGACTAACTATATTAGCTAGTCTTGTTTCAGTTAATTGTTTACTTAGCATTTATTAATTTAAACTCACCATATTGTGGAACCTTAACAGTATAACTATTACTTCTTAATACTTTTCCAGTTACTAAATCATAATACTCTCTAGTACCCGATTCCACTTTATAATATACTCTATACCCCATATAAACGGTTGTATTAGGGTCAGCATTTAATGTATATCCAATTGCACTTGTGATAGATTTTGATGTTGATATACCTAGTCCATCTATTTCTCCAGATACTTCTGTTCCAAAAGTGACACTTTTGGTTGCTGTAATAGAACCGCCTCCTTTGCCTGTTGTTATATTATCAGAAGCTCTTTTATAGCCCGACCATTCATTGTATGTTTTAACATTTACCTTTCTATATCGGAAATCATTAATAAAATAAGGTGTAACCTCTTCTGAATTTACTTCTTCTTCTGAATTTACTTCTTCTTCTGAATTTACTTCTTCTGCTGCAGCTATTTTTGAATCAATTGTAAAAGCTGCACCAACTACTGATAGCAATAGTAATAATGATAAAATTAACCTTTTTAACATTATATCAACTCCTATGTAAAATATTGGTATATAGCTATAATACCATATTACATTATTTAACGGCTACTACTTTTTTCAAAAAATATTTACAAATAAATTCCAGGAGCGATCGTTGATAAAAGAGAACTTTTTAGACAATTTAATAGAAAAATACGTAGAAAGTGTAAGTGTAGTGCATGGTAAAATATTCTCAACCGGTATGTTGATTCTGAATAACTATTATTGAATAAAAGAATAAAAAACGTTTAAAGCTAACAATAACATCCTCAGTTTTCTTTTAACAATATCTGATAAAACGCTAGTAAAATGTAATTTTTCAAAATAAAACAACAGCACCTTAAACTATCCAATTTCGGATACATTTCCAAGTGCTGTTGTTGGTTAATTAATAAATATCTTTTCTAAACTCTTTTTCTATTCAAAAGACCAAAAAGTGCAAATCCAACCAAGAGAATACCGATAAGGTTCATAAAACCTGTCTGCTTTTCACCTGTTTGAGGCAATATTTGCTGTTTCTCTTTTTTCGTATAGTCTTCTGGGGTAATATTACTTTCATTTGTATTACTATCAATACTATTAGCATCTTTACTAGTATTACTGTCTGTATTAGAACTGCCATTCATACCAATATTGCCGTCTGTATTGGTATTACTATCCGTACCAGTATTATCCTCTGTATTAGTATTACCATCCGTATCAGTATTACCGTCTGTATTAGTATTACCATCTGTACCAGTATTACCGTCTGTATTAGTATTACCATCTGTACCAGTATTACCACCCGTACCAGTATTACCACCCGTACCAGTATTACCATCCGTACCAGTATTACCATCCGTATCAGTATTACCATCCGTACCAGTATTACCATCCGTACCAGTATTACCGTCTGTATTAGTATTGCCATCCGGAACTACCTGAACCACTTCTGTTTTAGCTGGAGGTGTTGTAATTTCATTATTTTTTGAGTCATATGCAATTGCTATGTTCTCTATTGTTGCATTTAAAGCACTTGGTAACACTTTTACTCTGAACTTAATAGTAGCTGTTTCCCCCGCTTTTAATACGACAGGTTGAATAATTAACTCACCATTTTTCCAAACATCAGTATCCATTAATTCTTTGCCATTTAAAATAGTAGACCCTGGAACTAGCTCAACATGAGCAGGTAGTTTATCTTTGATTGTACCATTCCAAGATTCAATTTTTTCTTCGTTTTTAGCTTCAATTGTATAGGTTATAAGATTACCTATATTTGCTTTTGCTTTATCTACTTCTTTAGTTAACTTTATATCAACCGGTAAAACTTGGATATCCGTACTTGGCTTATCCGGATCATCAATATTGTCTCCACCAACAGCAGCAATATTTTTGATTTCCTCGCCGGATTGTCCCGACAAGATTTTAGCTTCAAATGAGACTGTATACCATTCCGTATCTTTCACATCACCAAATTCCGCGATTACAGCGCCATTACTGAATGAACCTTTACCATTATGACTAACTTTAATACTATCTTCTACATATTGTATGCCTGTAGGAAGCTTGTCTGTAATCGTAAAGTTTTTAATGATACTTTCAGATACTTTATTACGTGATTTAATTGTATAAACTATCGTGTCTCCAACTTCAAAATTGTTCTTTCCTGTTTGTGCATTCACAGCAGTTTTACTAGATTCCAAAATTGGATTACGTGGATAGACATTGACTACCTCTTCTGGTTTATCTGGGGTTGGAATATTATCGCCTGTCACTGTCGCTACATTTTTAATATCCAATCCTGCTTGACCCGCTTGGACTTTTACTTCAAATGTTAGTTCATGCCAGTTTGTATCTGTAATATCACCGAATTGGCCGGTTACAGTGCCGTTGGCATAATGGCCTTTGTCTGTATCTTGTTCATCCGTTACTGCTACGCCATCTACTTTTAAGCTACCTGATTGGTACTCAAGTCCTTTTGGTATCACATCCGAGATGACTAAGTTTTTAACTAGACTATCTGTTAACGTATTTTGCGTTTTGATTGTATACAGGAGCGTATCGCCCACCTCTGGGTGATCCTTATCTGTATTTCCTGAAGCCTTTTCTTTAATAGTCGATGATTTCTCCGACGCTAATTGTGCGCCACGTGGATAAACATTGACTACCTCTTCCGGTTTATCTGGGGTTGGAATATTATCGCCTGTAACTGTCGCTACATTTTTAATATCCAATCCTGCTTGACCCGCTTGGACTTTTACTTCAAACGTTAATACATGCCAGCTTGTATCCGTAATATCACCGAATTGTCCTGTAATAACCCCATTTATAAAATGGCCTTTATCTGTATCTTGTTCATCTGTTACTGCTACTCCATCTACTTTTAAGCTACCTGGTTGGTACTCAAGTCCTTTTGGTATCACATCCGAGATGACTAAGTTTTTAACTAGACTATCTGTTAACGTATTTTGCGTTTTGATTGTATACAGGAGCGTATCGCCCACCTCTGGGTGATCCTTATCTGTATTTCCTGAAGCCTTTTCTTTAATAGTCGATGATTTCTCCGACGCTAGTTGTGCGCCACGTGGATAAACATTGACTACCTCTTCCGGTTTATCTGGGGTTGGAATATTATCGCCTGTCACTGTCGCTACATTTTTAATATCCAATCCTGCTTGACCCGCTTGGACTTTTACTTCAAATGTTAGTTCATGCCAGCTTGTATCCGTAATATCACCGAATTGTCCTGTAATAACCCCATTTATAAAATGGCCTTTATCTGTATCTTGTTCATCTGTTACTGCTACTCCATCTACTTTTAAGCTACCTGGTTGGTACTCAAGTCCTTTTGGTATCACATCCGAGATAACTAAGTTTTTAACTAGACTATCTGTTAACGTATTTTGCGTTTTAATTGTATACAGAAGCGTATCTCCCACTTCTGGGTGACCCTTATCTGTATTTCCTGAAGCCTTTTCTTTAATAGTCGATGATTTCTCCGACGCTAGTTGTGCGCCACGTGGATAAACATTGACTACCTCTTCCGGTTTATCTGGGGTTGGAATATTATCGCCTGTAACTGTCGCTACATTTTTAATATCCAATCCTGCTTGACCCGCTTGGACTTTTACTTCAAACGTTAATACATGCCAGCTTGTATCCGTAATATCACCGAATTGTCCTGTAATAACCCCATTTATAAAATGGCCTTTATCTGTATCTTGTTCATCTGTTACTGCTACGCCATCTACTTTTAAGCTACCTGGTTGGTACTCAAGCCCTTTTGGTATCGCATCCGAGATGACTAAGTTTTTAACTAGACTATCTGTTAACGTATTTTGCGTTTTGATTGTATACAGGAGCGTATCGCCCACTTCTAGGTGATCCTTATCTGTATTTCCTGAAGCCTTTTCTTTAATAGTCGATGATTTCTCCGACGCTAATTGTGCGCCACGTGGATAAACATTGACTACCTCTTCCGGTTTATCTGGGGTTGGAATATTATCGCCTGTAACTGTCGCTACATTTTTAATATCCAATCCTGCTTGACCCGCTTGGACTTTTACTTCAAACGTTAGTTCATGCCAGTTTGTATCCGTAATATCACCGAATTGGCCGGTTACAGTGCCGCTGGCATAATGACCTTTGTCTGTATCTTGTTCATCTGTTACTGCTACGCCATCTACTTTTAAGCTACCTGGTTGGTACTCAAGCCCTTTTGGTATCGCATCCGAGATGACTAAGTTTTTAACTAGACTATCTGTTAACGTATTTTGCGTTTTGATTGTATACAGAAGCGTATCTCCAACCTCTGGGTGATCCTTATCTGTTTTTCCTGAAGCCTTTTCTTTAATAGTCGATGATTTCTCCGACGCTAGTTGTGCGCCACGTGGATAAACATTGACTACCTCTTCCGGTTTATCTGGGGTTGGAATATTATCGCCTGTCACTGTCGCTACATTTTTAATATCCAATCCTGCTTGACCCGCTTGGACTTTTACTTCAAACGTTAATACATGCCAGCTTGTATCCGTAATATCACCGAATTGGCCGGTTACAGTGCCGTTGGCATAATGGCCTTTGTCTGTATCTTGTTCATCCGTTACTGCTACGCCATCTACTTTTAAGCTACCTGGTTGGTACTCAAGCCCTTTTGGTATCGCATCCGAGATGACTAAGTTTTTAACTAGACTATCTGTTAACGTATTTTGCGTTTTGATTGTATACAGAAGCGTATCTCCAACCTCTGGGTGATCCTTATCTGTTTTTCCTGAAGCCTTTTCTTTAATAGTCGATGATTTCTCCGACGCTAGTTGTGCGCCACGTGGATAAACATTGACTACCTCTTCCGGTTTATCTGGGGTTGGAATATTATCGCCTGTCACTGTCGCTACATTTTTAATATCCAATCCTGCTTGACCCGCTTGGACTTTTACTTCAAACGTTAATACATGCCAGCTTGTATCCGTAATATCACCGAATTGGCCGGTTACAGTGCCGTTGGCATAATGGCCTTTGTCTGTATCTTGTTCATCCGTTACTGCTACGCCATCTACTTTTAAGCTACCTGATTGGTACTCAAGTCCTTTTGGTATCACATCCGAGATGACTAAGTTTTTAACTAGACTATCTGTTAACGTATTTTGAGTTTTGATTGTATACAGGAGCGTATCGCCCACCTCTGGGTGATCCTTATCTGTATTTCCTGAAGCCTTTTCTTTAATAGTCGATGATTTCTCCGACGCTAATTGTGCGCCACGTGGATAAACATTGACTACCTCTTCCGGTTTATCTGGGGTTGGAATATTATCGCCTGTCACTGTCGCTACATTTTTAATATCCAATCCTGCTTGACCCGCTTGGACTTTTACTTCAAACGTTAATACATGCCAATCTATATCCGTAATATCACCAAATTGTCCTGTAATAACCCCATCTACAAAATGGCCTTTATCTGTATCTTGTTCATCTGTTACTGATACACCATCTAGCTTTATGCTACCTGGTTGGTATTCAAGCCCTTTTGGTATAGCATCTGAAATAACTAAATTTTTAATCATACTATTAGAAATAGTATTTTGGGTATAAATCGTATACAGTAATGTATCTCCAACTTCTGGATTTGCCGCATCGGTATTACCAGCGGCTTTTTCTTTTAGCACTGCAACTTTTTCAGATTGTAGGACTGGACCCTTTTGATTAATTAACGTAGATACTTCATTGGAATTTGTTGTCTCATCTTTATTTGTTAATTTATTCTTATAGTTAACTTGCGCTTTATTCACTACCGTTGTACCTGCAGCACCACTTACTAGCGCTTTTACTTTAAATTGAACAGTAATACCGTCTGGCAAAGTACTAATGATAGGCAAGTCACCTAACTTAACAATTACCTTATTCCCATCAAAATAACCTTTGTCGCTGTCATCGGCATCTGTCAAATCACTTTTGTCTGGGCCGTTGATAATCTTTAACGAACCTGGTACATATTCTGTACCTTCTGGGATGGCGTCTTCAAATACCACACTAGATGCGATACCTCCGCCATTGTTTTTTACATTTACTTCATAGGTTAACTCATCTCCTACAAATACGTCGCCTATAGGGCTGACAGACTTTGTAGCTGAGACACATGCCGCTCCTATGGGAGCTGCGTCACCTACGAAATACCAGCTATAAATATCATGATTTTCATAAGCTGACCCTGTTGCAGCGGTAAAACCGGCATATATAGGTTTACCATTAAATATTGTTCCAAGATCTATGTCATTGACATCTAACACTTTTTTAGCACTTGCTCTATCTGAAGAAGTACTTAGATAAACTTGGACATTCTTCGTTAATCCATCATAGTCAATCCATGTATAATATAGGGATTCGTTAGATAAAACAAAATTGGTTCCGTTACTTGCATTATACTGATTCAAATCGGTATACCAACCAGCCTGATTTATTATCTCCCCATTTTGCGCGATTCCAATGTAATTAGCAGAAGGATCGCCATAATCCACGTTATGATAAGTGTCATACTTAACAGTAAAACTAGGTTGAATGCCTTGATATCCTATCCCGCCTCCAGCAGTTAACGAACTAGAATCTTTAGCTTGGACCGTGAAGGTTATCCCGTCACCCGGTATATATGGATCACTCATTCTAAATGAGAAGGCTGTACTAAACGAATAATTGTTTTTTAGATTAAGCGGCGTTTTGTTAAAAACCCCTCCAGCTACACCTATAGCCGATGGTGTTAATCTTAGAAAACTCTCACCTTCTGGTACTTCTGCAACACCATTTACGGAAAACTGACTTAAGTTTTCATTTGAGAAGCTATCAAACTTATATGTCAGTTGACTGCCATCTGCAGCACAAGCATCTGGCAAATTTGTTGGTGGTTCAGTCGGAACATTTGAGTCCACTTTGAACTCTGTTTTTGCATCTATTGGATCTAACCCGTCACTTTTCACACTTGCAATATTCTTTATCGTATTGCCCACTTGGTTATCCAAAATTTTTGCCTCAAACGTAATAATACGCTCGTCTGTATCAGATACATTGCCGAAGTTTGCAGTGATTTTCCCGTTGTTATATTCAGGAACTATATTATGACTTGCTTGTAAAGTTCCTTGGACAACTTCTAACCCTTCTGGCACCACATCTTCAATAATTACATTTTTCGCCACTGTTTCGCTTACTGAATTTTTGGCAATAATCGAATATACAACAGTGTCACCAACTTCATAATTTGTCTTGCCTGTCTCTTTATTTTTAACATTCTTGCTAATTTCTAATTTAGTAGGAATCACTTCTAATGCTACACCCCAAAAATGTGGAGCGTACCCATCTGTGCTTCCCATCGCATTTATAGGTTTTGCTGTAAACATTTGATCTATCCGATCTATCCCTGCTGGGAAATATGGAGAATCGGTAAAATCAAAGTTAAATATATCTGTATTAGCAGGACTCCTATCAGGATTTCTACCTCCTATATTTTGACCATTTTTCGTAATACTTCCATTCCAAAAGTTATTACCATCTCTAGCACTGTCGCTCATGTATGAATCATTAACAACTTGGTTATCTTTATAGGCAATAACTCTATATTGATCATTGTCTATATTTTGATTTCCACCATATACACTGGCCACCATGCTTCCCTTTAAACTACCTTCTTGCTTTGTTGAAAAAGGTTGATCTGACAAAGTAGCAGTAAAGTCTGGATGTGTACCAGTGTGAATACCATTATAATAATTCAATTTTGTCATCATTGGTGGCAAACTCTCATTTTTTTCAACAAAGACGACATCCCAGTTTGCTAATGCATCATTACCCCATGGAATAGACAATGGGTTCTGTAACCATAAGTTTTTCCCCCAGTAATGACCAGCGCCTTCTTGTTTCACAAAGTCTGTTATATCGTATACGCCTTCAATACTATTATCAAAAAAAATTTTTCCACCTTTTGGGCCTTCGATAAAGGTAGGCTGTGTATCTGTTGAACTTTTTATATTATCCGGGGAAATATAAAGATAAGCAGATACAACTTCTCCATTAGGAACATACTCCATTGAACTACTGCTAAAGGTTGATGAATCATTATCAGCATCGATATATCTGCCTTTTATTTTTGGATCATTTGAAACATCATAACCATAAACGTTACTACCACCTATAGCTTGGAGATGATAAAGCCCAATTTTATTAAATACTGTAATTTCACTTTGTCCATCAAAAGAATATACTGGTACTTGGCTTGAAAACGTATCTCCTATTGCTTGTATATTAGCTAAACTTTCAGGTTGTAGAGTAGGCTTTTCTGAGGGAACAGAATTTGTTTCACTCGTTGTTTCATCAGTGCCTTCTTTTGTCTCTACATTTTCCTCTGTTAATTCTTCTGTCTGAGCTTGTTCTACTGTGTTTTCTTCTTTTGGAATCTCTTCTATCATTTCTTCCGCAGTTGTATTTTCATTTGATGTTTGCTCAGTTGTTGTTTCAACTTCAGAAGGCACGAATACAAGTTTTAATGGCTGTGAGTAATAAGTTTGACTATTACGCTCCGTTTTTGCTTGTAAATCTACACTACTTGATAGATTACTTGTAAATGATAATGACGCTCGTTTCTTCTGTTCAAAATCGTTTAACTTTGTCCAATCTACTTTCACAGTTCTTGTATTATCATCATAAGTTAGTCCCTCTTGCAAAGGATTATCTAAATTAAAGGAAAGACCTTCTGGCAGCTGTAATACCGATTCTGTATCCTGCCCATCTTGTAATACTAAGTCAAAAGAAAACAATTGACTTTCTACTTTAAACTCTTGTATTTTCTCGTTTTGGCCTTTTTCAGTAAAATACAAATTCTCCTCATAGTTACCAATTAACTCCTCTGCACTAGCTACAGAAATAATTGAAGAAGACAGACTTTGAAATAGTAATACGAAAATTAGGAATATGCTAAGTTTCCTAGAACAATATATGCTACGCCCCATTATTCTCCTCCTATGTAGTTGTAATATTTACAATCAAACTAAGTAACTCCCCCTTCTAAATAGAAATTTTTTATTAAAAAACAATATCCCCCCTTTCAAGGTTTTTTGGATTTAGAATATCTTCCGAGATTAATATCACTTTAGGTTTTACCATTAGTCACTTCATTTTCCACTATATTCATAATGATTATCGTTTTATCTTAAAATAAAATTAATAGGTTGTAGGAATTATTTACCTATTAATATAATTCGCACATACAATTTCATTTTTTTAGTTAAAAGAATTAATTAAAAAGTAAAAATTTAACATTATAATAGACTGTTAATTAAGTGATTTGAATTATTATATAATCATCACGCAAAACCTTATGCTTACTATCCTCTAATACTTTTTACTCTTTTGGGTAATAATGTCATTCTCCTATATAAAATAAAACCTTGATACAGCAACGAATGCCTGTACCAAGGTTTTAAATTTTCTCATCACTATATTAATAGTATACTAAAAGAATTTTATACAATTTTATTATTGACAACAAAATCTTATTATTCAGAACGAATATATATTATTTATTTTCAAAATTCTAGGTAAATATATTGTTCAGGTAACTAAATCCGAGCTTATTCCTTAGATGAAGTAAGCTTCTTTTCTTACTAAAGAAATTGGCTCTATTACAAAAAACACCCATTTCTACATGAGTGTCTTATTGTATTAAAGTTAAATTTATTTAATTTTAAAAGTATCTACTGTAAAAATCCTGTCTTAGCTTTCCGCTCTGCTTAGCGTATATCTTTGTAGTCTCACTCTTTTCATGACACAGTAAACTTTAAAAGACATCATTTGGCGCACCTTGTTTGTTTATTACGGACAGAAGACCGAAAGGCAAATGAGCATTGATAATTTAAGATATATTATCAAGCGCATCTCAAATCGGGCTGGTATAAAAAGTATACATCCGCATCAATTACGACATAGTATCAACGCATATGATTAATAACGGTTATTGAAAACAATATGTTTTTAATGTAAGCGATGAATCTCCCTCGATTTTTTTTATCCTGTTGATACCTTTTCCATGCTTCGGATAACATGTGTCTTTCACTCTCCCACCTTTCTATTAGTTCAATGAAAGATTTTTTCATACAAGGATTTTCAACAACCTAAAAAATAGTGATAGTTTCGAACTCTAATTAATCAAAAAGGCACTTTCCTTGTTACCAGAATAGTGCCCAATTATAGAATAACAACTTACAATGTTTTCGAGTTGTTCATTAGTATTCCATTAGTTGTTAATGCCACTCTAACATAATTAAAACTAAAAAGATGTTTTATTCATTCAATTTAGTGGAATAGATTGAACGTGAACATATATAGGAGGGATAAATAATGACAGTCAAATTGACAGTAGAAAACGTAGTACAGGCGAAACAAGAAGTGGAGAAATTAGAAGCACAAGGATATCTTCGAGATAACATTTACATCTTTGCGCACTATGAAGAACGTGAAGATGATATTAACGAAGCACTCGGGACAGAAGAAGCTGGTATTGGCGAGCAAGGGTTCCTGACTACTATGAAGAACCTGGTGAATTCCCGTGGAGATGAACTCCGCAACGAGTTAGCTTCTGTCGGATTAAGTGAATCGGAAGCTGCTCAATTCGAAAAGGAACTGGATACAGGTAAATTGGTCATTGTTGCCAATAAGTAAAAACAAACTCGGGAAGTAAATTCCCGAGTTTGTTTTTCATTTTACAAGTCCTCCTCGTATTCCGTCGACTCTGTATTCCAGATAGCCTTTCAACCAAGTCAGTATAAAACATCCTTCTTTATTGTCAATGAAATTTTCATCTTCTTCATTAAAGAATCTTCTTCGACAATATGGCTCGATTATGGAATAAGAAAAAACCCTGCATATAAACACAGGATTTTTATTCAAAATTGTTATAGATTAATGATTCTTATCTTAAAATGGTGATCTATTAAACTTCCTTTTCCTTATTTAGAAGAGTAAGTGACCAATCAATGCTGCAATTGGTAGAGTGATCAGTGTACGCAGGATAAATAAAACAACTAAATCGAAGAATTTCAATGGAATTTTTGTACCCAGAATAAGGCCACCCACTTCTGACATATAAATCAGCTGTGAAACAGATACCACTGCAATAACAAATCTAGTAACATCCGATTCGATTCCTGCTCCTAAAATTGAAGGTAGGAACATATCGGCAAAGCCTACAACCATCGTTTGAGCCGCTTCTGCTGCTTCAGGTAAACCGAGTACTGTTAAAATTGGCTCAAATGGCTTCCCTAAAATCACAAAGATGCTTGTAAATTCGGCAAGCATTAAGGCAATTGTTCCGAAAGCCATTACAATCGGAGCAACTCCAATCCATAAATCAATGACATTTCTAGATCCATCTTTTAAAAATTGACGTGGATCTCGGTTTGCATGGGCAACAGCTAGAGCGTTTTCTAGACCATGTGAGACAGAATTATAGCCTTCTGGCAATTTTTCACGCGAATAGTCTACTGGCGTACCATCTATATATGTATCTTCCTTCTTAGCAAGTGGATAAATTCTTGGCATAATAATGGCTAACACAATCCCACAAAGCACAACTGTTAAATAATAAGGAATAAAATAGCGTGCCAGGTGCACAGTATCCAATACAACGATACAGAATGTGATAGATACAACCGAGAAACTTGTCGCAATAATAGCTGCTTCTTTCTTCGTGTAGTTCCCCATCTCATATTGCTTACTAGTCATTAACACACCAATCGTACCATCACCAACCCATGATGTAAGAGCATCGATTGAAGAACGACCAGGACTCTTAAATAGGGGTCGCATGATTCTTACCATCATTGTGCCGAAAAATTCAAGTAAACCGAAATTTGTTAAAAAAGGTAAGAGGAATCCAGCAAATAAAAAAATGGTAAATAGGAACGTCACAAGTCCACCATTTGGATCCATTAGTAGTCCACCAGTATTTTCATTGTTGATCGCAGACGGTCCAAAATTAAAGACAACCATGGAAGCAAAAATTAATCCGATAAATCGTGTTATCGTCCAAAACCAGTTTACATAAAACAATGTATCTAAAATACTAGGCTCTTTCGCATTTTTTCGAGGAATAAATTTAGCAATAAGTGCTCCAAATGCTGAAATTGCAAACATTAAGATCGTAAAGTAACTAATAACTGGAGCCACAATCCCCGCAAGAATATTTGCTAATATTGCTATTGGTACTTTCCACCCCTCTTCAGTTAATACCGGTGTCATGAATAAGAAAATACCGATTAAAGAAGGAATAATAAAATAGAAATATGTAGAACTAGAATATTTTTTCATTTTTTTATAAAACCCCATTTCTCTTTTTACGCAAGAAAGCTTGATCATTATGTATTTTTAGCTAGTCATATAGAAATTTGCTACTATAACATTCATACCAAACAAAATTACCTGTAACTATTTTAATACATACCAACAATACATATAGTGTTAATAATTAACTATATTACTTTCCTCCCCTTTGATTGTTGCCACGTTCTACGAGCTAGGATATGCCGTTTTCATTCAATACCTCTTTCCTCCCTCTGTTATAGAACTATTATAAAAACTTTGAAGTTTTGAGTTTTAGCCAGAAAAAGACTTACTTCATTCATGTTTTTATAACATAATTGTGTTATAAAACTATTGTAAACGCTACAATATGTTTGGTTCAACCTTACAATTTTCTGAATATTTATACATGTAATTATTGTTTTGTTATATTTATATAATAATATATTCTAAAATAAACTTCATTCTAGATTAATGAAAAAAAGAATGGGGCTGAAGATAAAATAAGTGAATAGACAACTATACAATGATAAGTTGTCTATTCACTCACTTTGGGATTATTATGGTCTTTTTATTTTAGGACAGGAGATGCAAAAGTCTTTTGTTTCATCAGAGGTTTGATAGTAGAAGCAGCACGTTTTTCTCAGTCGAACTGGATGCTCGGATTCCTCAATTGTCACTTTAGGTCCACAATAGTGGGTCAAAGGATTTTTTCTTTCACCAAAAAGGATACCTGGCGCTTGCTTTACTATGTAATGATAATCTTCTTGGATACGTGCTAGCTCTTGCTCGCTGGCATCTTCTTTTAATTTTGTTTCATATAACCAATTGACATAAATTGCGGTGTTTTCCCACAAGATTGTTTTTGGAATCTTCGTTATAATTGTTAAAGATTGCCATACTTTCGCAAGATTGTCCGCAAAAATTCCTCTAAGAACCTCATCACGCCATTGATTACGGTCTAGTATAGGCTCTGAGACCGTGCTATCGATTAATCGAATTTTGGGAAGCCACGGCTTTGCATTATTTTCTGCTTCTATCCAGATATTGTCGATATGAACAGGTATACCTTTATCAAATCTCGACATCGCATAAAACGCTGAAGCCATAGTTAAAACACTGTAGCGCTTAGCAAATAGCGATGCTGTAACGAGAATAGATGGAGATTGGAAGAAAGGTGCAATTTTTTGTAAATATTTTAAAGCTTGTTTAGTATTCAATAATTCTTGAGCGCATAAAGAGTAGTTTGAATTTATAATGGGTTCCTTCGTCAATCGATAATCTCTTACAAGTATGGCTATTTCTTCAGCTGACAGTTTTACACTCAACTGATCCCTACCTCCTCTAAAATCTCCTCATTCACTGATCGTCCTTTACCATGAGGGACACATAATGGCGTACTAAATAACGGATCTTTTATTATGGTACAGTCCATACGAAAGACAGCCTGTACCATCTCGGCTGTTACCACTTCCTCAGGTTTACCTTGCGCATAAATTTGTTTATCACGCACAGCAACAATATGATGGGCATAGCGACATGCTAAATTTAAATCATGTAACACCATGACAACAGTACGGCCTTCATTTTCATTTAAATCAAATAGTAAATCTAAAATTTCTACTTGATGAGCCATATCTAAATAAGTTGTGGGCTCATCTAGTAAAATAAGATCTGTATTTTGAGCCAATGTCATGGCAATCCACACACGTTGCCGTTGACCGCCAGATAATGCATCCACTGGTCGATCAGCAAATTTAGTCATCTGTGTAACCGTAAGTGCATTCTCCACAATTTTTTCATCCTCAGTAGACCATTGCTTTAACCAGCTTTGATGGGGATAGCGACCTTGCTTAATCAATTGTTGGACGGTTAATCCTTCAGGCGCAACAGGACCCTGTGGTAAAATAGCTAAACGTTTTGCCACTTCTTTGGTAGAAATGGCATGTAGTTGATCATCTTCTAATAATATGTCACCTGACTTCGCTTTTTGAAGTCGTGCAAACGTTCGAAGTAGCGTGGATTTTCCACAACCGTTGGCACCTACCAGTACCGTTATTTTCCCTTTAGGTATTTGAAGATTCAAATCCTCCAAAATAAGATTATCTCCATAACTAACATTTAAATCTCGTGCTTCTAAGACATTTCTCATATTCCTGTCACCTTCTTCTCCGCTTTCCTATTCTTCTATATTAATTTATTGATTGCGCGTTCTAAATAGTAAATATATAAAGAAAGGTGCGCCAATTGCAGCTGTAAATACACCTGTTGGTAAGTCCTTTGGTAAAAAGGCTGTTCGTGCCACAATATCGGCTACGATAACAATAATGCCACCAATAATAGCTGTCACCGGAATTAATCCAGCAAAGGATCGCCCCACAAGCATTCTACTAATATGAGGAGCTACTAATCCTACAAAGGCAATTCCACCAGCAAAAGCGACTGCTGAACCGGCTAGCATCACACTAATAAGTAAAAAAAGTAAACGATACCTTTGCACTTTGACCCCTAGCCCTATTGCCATTTCGTCTCCCAGTTCCTTTACATTCACCGTTCTTGCCAACATAAATGTTAATGGCAATAAAATGGCCACCCACGGTAAGAGTAAATACACATCCTGCATATTCGCCCCATATAAACTACCTGTTAGCCATAAATAGGCCTTCGTTGTCGCTGCCACCTCACTCATAACAAGTAACATGGTCACAACTGCCTTTGCTAAAGCAGAAATACCAATCCCAATGAGGACCATGCGAATAGGTGTTACGCCTTTTCTCCACGAGAGAAGATAGATGATAAAGGAGATTATAGCAGCACCTAATATAGCAGCTAACGGTAAAAATTGAATGCTGACTGTCCCCATATAATACACGATAAAGATAATTGCACCCATGGATGCTCCACTCGTTATTCCGATAATATCTGGAGCCGCAAGTGGATTGCGGATAATTCCTTGTAATAGTAACCCGGCAACACCTAGCGCAGCACCAACTAACAATGCCATCAACACACGCGGGAGCCTTAATGTATGTAAGACAAAATCATAATCCCTATTACCATAGCCGAATAGTTCTTTCACCACTGTGAATGGATGGATAAACTCACTACCCGCAGATAGAGCAAGGACTGATATGATGCCTACTAATAAACTTAGCAGAAGTAACACCCAACAAGTTCTTTTGGCAATTTGAAAAGATATGCGATTAGATTTCGTTCGAACCGACATATAATTAGACATTTTTCGCTAACCCCTTTCGTGCAATATAAATAAAGAAAGGAGCTCCGATTAAGGCAGTCATTACACCAATTGGCAGTTCTAACGGCATCATAACATATCTAGCTGCCATATCAGCTAACAGCAGCAATATCGCTCCTAATATTGCACTATACGGAATAATCCAACGATAATCTGTACCAACAAGATTGATGGCAATATGAGGGACAATCAATCCAATAAAACCGATTGAACCTGCTACAGCAACTGAACTACCTGCAAGTATGATAATGATGATGCCTAGAGTAATTTTCGTGATCATTGTTCGTTGACCTAAACCTTTTGCAATATCATCACCAGATTGTAAAATATTGATAGAACGCCCCATTAATATCGCCACGATTGTTACTATTAAAATAAAAGGTAATACAGGTACAAGCATTTCAATGCTACGTCCTGACACAGACCCCGCTAACCAAAAAAGGACGCTTTGTAAACCCTGTTCATCAATTACTAAAAGCCCTTGCGTAAACGAGACAAATAGAGCTGTAATCGCTGCACCAGCTAATACTATTTTAATTGGTGTTAAACCATCCCTACCTAATGAACCTAAGAAAAACACCATTGCTCCCGCAATGCCCGCCCCTAAAAAGGCAATCCACATATAGCTCATTAAAGATTGAATGGAAAAAAGAGTAATGGCACTGACAATAAAAAATATGGCTCCTGCATTGATTCCTAAAATATCAGGAGCTGCTAAAGGATTTCTTGTTAATGCTCGCATTAATGCCCCTGCTATAGCAAGGCTTGCGCCAACTACTGTAGCGATTACAGCTCTTGTAAATCTAGATGTTCGAATAATAACATGCTCCTTATCAGCAGCATCAAAATGAAACATGGCATCGTAGATTGACGAGAAAGGAATGGGAGTTTGACCAATGGCTATGCTAATGATAAATGCCAGCAAAAGAAACATACAACTGATGAATAAGCCTGTTTGTTTCATCGAAGTACTAGAAAGAATAATTCTCATTTTTATGCCAACTTTCTGATCCACATTTTATCTTATGAATAGGGTTGTAGTTTTCGAAATCTCTAACACTACAGGAGAGGGGCTGTTGTTCAAGCATTCTCCAACACCTTAAACAGCCCTTATCTCCTTCACTATTTTTCTAATTCAAATTTGTCATAAATATCATCTAACATTAAATTAGCACTAATAATCCCACCAGCTAGATTCCAATTTATTTCATCTACTTGATAAACCTGATTTGCCTTTACAGCATCAAGCTCTTTCCATAGTGGATGATTTGTCCACTCTTCATAAACCTTTTTGACTGCTTCATCATTTTCCATAAACATATAAATAACATCAGCATTCATTTGTGTAATGCTTTCTTTGTCTGTTAGTTTCACGATTTCCAATGAATCATCTGTTAAATTTTTAGGGCCTTGAAAGCCAAGCTCTGCTAAAATAGAGCCCGCATACCCAGTTACATATATTCGTGCATGGTCTGCTCTGAAGTTAACAACAGATACATGGAATGGCCATTTATCGCCCAGCTTTTCTTGAATTTTTGTTTGGAAATCAGCCACTCGAGTATCCCAATCCCCTAATACCTCTTTAACTTTTTCTTCTTGATTCATTGCTTGCCCCATCATTTCAGCTGTCCCTTTGAAATCGAAAACCGTTTCATGAGCAACTGTTGGTGCAATCTGAGATAACTGATCATAAATTTCCTCATGACGGACTTTAGAAGCAATGATTAAATCTGGTTTAAGCTTTGCAATTTCTTCAAGATTTGGCTGAGTTTCTTGTCCAACAATTGCAACACCATCAAGATCATTTTTTAAGTAATTATAAATAGGTGCTTCAGCCCAAGATTCTACTACCCCAACTGGCTTAATGCCCAACGCTACTGCCACATCTGTAGCCCCTTGGTAAAGGGTAACGATTTTTGTAGGTGTTCCTTTAATTGTGGTAGTGCCCATTGCATGTTTAATCTCTCGACTAGAGGATTCCGTGTTACTTATTTCTGCTTTGTCATTTTCTTGTGAACTGCTGGAGTTCGATGTTGACTCCCCACATCCAACTAATAAGAGCGCAAAGCTAAATAGCAGTGTAAAAAATATAAAAAAGTCTTTCCTTTGTAGCGATAATTTTGGCATACATATCCTCCTAAGATTTAATTAATAACGATAATCATTATCAATTAAAGAGTATACTGTACGACTGTTTTAATGACAATATCTATTTTTTCAAAAAACGTACTCTTTTCATCAAAATTTATTTTAAATAAAAAATTCAGGACATTGATGTATTAGTTTTGACAGTAAAGAAAAAGGTTAAATCCTTCATCTTGATACTTTTATTTCACTCCTAGATGTAGGCAAGTTGATTTTATAATTTCTACCAAATTAGCTACTTGTTAGATTTACCTATGCATTAATAGGCAAATAAATAGACCCTATCGACATATATCTCATATCTTAATAATGAACTACAACTTATCAAAACAGGAGGTTATAACATGTTTCAACGAAGACGCCATCCGGCGAAAGGTCCACACTGCTGTCCGCCACAAACAATGCCAACGCAATTTGATCCACCACAATTTTTACCACCAGAGCAATATGTACGCACAAATTATATCCATACAGTTGTTCCACACGTACAACCAGCACATGTAACAACAGTGAACAAACATATGATTGATCATCAATACTATTTCCCATGCACAGAATCTGTCGTTAATGAATGCTGTGAAACACATACAATGTGCGGTATGCCGCCTAACCCTTGCCATATGCCACACCATCATAAACATATGGGTTATTAATAAAAAACTGTCTAACCGTACACAGAAATTTAGACGAAAAAAACCGAGTGACCTCATAAGCCACTCGGTTTATCTTTTATGATTAATACATTTTTAAATATTGATCGCGTTCCCATTGATGGACTGTTGTACGGTACATATCGAACTCGATTTCTTTTGCTTCTTTAAAGTTTGCATAAATATGCTCGCCTAATGCTGCTTGTGCTACTTTATCTTTTGCAAGTAATGTTAAAGCATCATCTAATGCTGCAGGTAGGTTTTCAATACCATTTGCTTGACGCTCTTCTTCTGTCATTACATAGATGTTGCGATTAATAGCTGCAGGTGGTGTTAAGCTTTGACGAATACCTTCAAGACCTGCTTCTAAAATAACGGCCATCGCTAAATATGGGTTTGCTGAAGGGTCCACTGAACGTACCTCTACACGAGTTGAAAGCCCACGTGCTGATGGGATACGAATGAGTGGTGAACGGTTTTGTGCAGACCATGCTACATAACATGGTGCTTCATAACCAGGTACTAGACGTTTATAAGAGTTAACTGTTGGGTTTGTCACAGCTGTGAAGCCTTGTACGTGTGCAAGAACACCCGCCATAAATTGCATAGCTGTTTCAGAAAGTCCTAATTCAGTCGATTCATCATAGAATGCATTTTCTTTGCCTTTAAATAGTGATACGTTAAAGTGCATACCAGAGCCCGCTTCACCAAATAGTGGTTTTGGCATAAACGTAGCATGTAAGCCATGTTTACGAGCGATTGTTTTCACTACTAATTTGAATGTTTGGATGTTATCACATGCAGTAACAGCATCAGCATATTTAAAGTCAATTTCGTGTTGTCCTGGAGCTACCTCATGGTGAGAGGCTTCAATTTCAAAGCCCATTTCTTCTAGCTCTAATACAATATCACGACGGCAGTTTTCACCAAGATCTGTTGGAGCTAAATCGAAGTAACCACCATGGTCATTTACTTCTAACGTTGGCTCGCCTTTTGCATCTAATTTGAATAAGAAGAACTCTGGCTCAGGCCCTAAATTGAAGCTTGAAAAGCCCATGTCTTCCATTTTTTTAAGAATACGTTTTAGGTTATTTCGTGGGTCACCAGCAAATGGTTCGCCTTTCGCAGTGTAAACATCACAGATAAAACGTGCTACTTTCCCTTTTTCAGAAGTCCAAGGGAATACTACGAAAGTATCGAGGTCAGGATATAAATACATATCAGATTCTTCGATTCGAACGAAACCTTCAATAGATGAGCCATCAAACATCATTTTATTTTCTAGTGCTTTGTCTAATTGACTTACAGGAATCTCAACATTTTTAATTGTGCCAAGAATATCTGTAAATTGTAAACGAATAAAGCTTACGTTTTTTTCTTCGATGAGACGTTTAATGTCCTCTTTTGTGTATTTACCCACAGTTTTCCACACTCCTATAATTTGTCTAGCTTTTATGTTTACCCTACCCTATTAATTAATAGAATCGAGATAAATCCCCACGTCGGATGGATGATTTTTGCATGCGCTGTGCTTGTCGCATTTCTTCTCGCATGATTTGGCGTAATTCTGAATCACTTAAATCTTGCTCATCAATTGTAGCAACAGGATTTTGCTTTTTAGCAAATATTTTTTTAATCTTTGCCATATTCATACCCTGTTCTAAGTAGTCTTTAACCTCAAGCAATGTGTCGACGTCATTTAGTGAGAACATTCGACGGTTGCCTTCTGTTCGGTGCGGCTCAATTAAATGGTGTTCTTCATAATAACGAATTTGTCGTGCCGAAAGTTCAGTTAATTGCATCACAATACTCATCGATAATAACGGCATAGTTCGTCTAATTTCACGACTCATTTAAGTCCTCCTCCAATACCCGCTTATCATATAACGAAATTTTTTCACTGTCAACCAACCATGTGAGGTTTCCTAACATGACAATGTTATTTTTTTTAAAGTGCTAGAAAATTGTAAAAAACTGTTCAAATTTTTAATTTCCACATGATTATTTTTGAATAGCTTGAACAGCACTGCAAATAGCAAACTTCACATGTTCATATGTCAGTCCACCCTGTATAAAAGCTGTAAACGGCGGACGTATTGGACCATCTGCTGTCAATTCAATACTAGAGCCTTGGATGAATGTTCCCGCAGCCATGATGACATCATCTTCATAGCCGGGCATATAGGCTGGTTCTGGTGCATAATGGGCATTTATTGGGGAATTGGCTTGTATTTCACGACAAAAGGCAATCATTTGCTGTGCCGTTTGGAATGAAACAGATTGAATTAAATCCGTGCGATTCGCCTTATAGCTTGGAGACGTATTCATCCCGATTTCCTCTAGCATGGCTGCCGTAAAGATTGCCCCTTTTAATGCTTGTGATACAACATGGGGTGCTAGGAAGAATCCTTGATAAAAATCTCCTAGCGTATTTAATGTAGCCCCCGCCTCTGCCCCAATACCCGGAGATGTCATGCGATAGGCACATTTCTCCACCAAATCGGCACGGCCAGCAATATAGCCACCAATTTTAGCTAAACCACCACCAGGATTTTTTATCAGTGAGCCGGCCATTAAATCAGCCCCAACCTCTGTAGGCTCCTGTGCTTCTACGAACTCGCCATAGCAATTATCTACAAAAATGACCGCTTGTGGGGCCAATTGACGAATCTTTGCGCACATTTCCGCAATTTCTGCAATCGTAAAGGAAGGTCGTGTCGCGTAACCTTTAGATCGTTGAATTGCAATCATTTTAGTTTGCGGAGTAATAGCCGCTTCCACACCTGTCCAATCAATTGCTTGGTTATTCAGTAAATCGACATGGCGATAGCCGATTTGATAATCTTTCAAGGAGCCTGTATCTTTGTCACCACCATCGACAATAGATTGCAATGTATCATATGGCTGACCAGAAATATAAAGCAGCTCATCACCAGGACGAAGTACACCGAATAGACTAAGCGTGATCGCATGTGTTCCGGAAATGATTTGTGGTCGTACAATGGCAGCCTCTGCACCGAATACTTCCGCATAAACACGCTCTAGATTATCGCGTCCCTCATCATCATAGCCATAGCCGTTTGATGGATGTAAATGATAATCACTTACTTGATGCTTTCTGAAAGCTGCTAGCACCTTCTGTTGATTATAAAATGCCATTTCTTCGACCTTTGCATGATAAGGTCGAACTCGCTCCTCTATTTGTGCTGCTAATGATAGCGTTTGTACTGATAAGTTAGATGTAAACGTCATTCTTTTCTTCTCCATTTCACCGTTGTCCCGCATTTCAATCAGTAAGATTTTTATGATCTAAATTGAACTAACTCTCTCTAGAATTTGCTAATCAACTACTGGTATATCAACGCTCATGACAGATCTTTTTCTTTATTTCATTATCATCTTAACAATTTGTATGTGTACCTGCAAAACTTGCCTATTGTTTCTAAGCGCATTTTACGCTAAGCTAATGTGCGGACTTGTTTCAAGAAGCGTGTTTAATGACTGAATTTGGCTCATAAATCCATAGATTTTGTTACAAGAAAAGTCTTTTAACATAAAAAGAAGTTTATTTATTAATAGAAGGGGTGAAAGGAATGGCTTGGGAGGTTTTTAGTATTATCGGAACAATTGCCTTTGCTATTTCTGGGGCAATTATTGCCATGGAAGAAGAATACGATTTATTCGGTGTCTATATACTCGGAATTGTAACTGCTTTTGGCGGGGGGGCTATTCGAAATTTACTTATCGGACTACCTGTCACGACCTTATGGGGGCAGGATATGATGTTTCAAATTGCGTTAGCAGCGATTACTATATTTTTTATTTTCCCTCATCATTTGATTCAGCATTGGCATCGTTGGGGTAACTTCACAGATGCGATTGGCTTATCAGCATTTGCAATTCAAGGTGCGTTGTATGCCGTTAAACTAGATATGCCTATTAGTGCTGTGATAGTAGCTGCTGTCTTAACTGGTTCGGGTGGCGGCATTGTGCGTGATTTATTGGCTAGACGTAAACCATTAGTTCTACGAGATGAGGTGTATGGTGTTTGGGCTGCACTTGCAGGGCTAATTATTGGATTTGAAGTGTTTACAGGAGACATCTTCCTTTATATTTTATTCGCCATCATCACAGTGTTACGCATTCTTTCCTATATGATGAAATGGCGTTTGCCTTTACGTAAGCTAAATCGAGCATAATGAATGGGGAATAAGCCCAAATAGTATTGCAACTATACAGGCTTATTCCTTTTTTATTTAGCTAATAGTTGCATCGCTTCCTCTAACGTCACCATATTGTTCATCATGGAGCAGGCTGCATCTAAAATGGGAAAAGCTAAGGCGGCACCAGAGCCTTCTCCTAAGCGCATGTTCATATGTAGCATTGGTTCAATGCCGAGTAACGCTGCGGCAATTTTAGCACCCGGTTCCTCTGAAGCATGGGAAGGGATAATATAATCTTTTACTTTCGGTTCAAGCTTATATGCGATAAGTGCGGCAATAGTTGAAATAAAACCATCAATCACAACCGGCTTACGATGGACAGCTGCCCCTAGTATGATACCAGTCATGGCCCCTATCTCTAAGCCCCCGACTTTAGCTAATACATCTAAACCGTCTTGAGGGTCTGGTTGATTGACCTCAATAGCTTTTTTAATAACCGCTGCTTTATGAGCAATGCCACCATTGCCTACACCTGCCCCAAACCCTGTTACTTCAATTGGATCACATCCAGTCAATACAGCTAAAATAGCAGCACTAGGTGTTGTATTACCAATGCCCATTTCACCTGTGCCAAGTACATTAGCCCCTTTTGCTATTTCCTCTGTCGCCACATGAATTCCTACTTCAATTGCTTGAATGGCTTCCTCTTTAGACATGGCAGGTCCTTTTGCCATATTGTCTGTACCGTACTTAATTTTATTGATGATGACACCTGCACCGTGTGGAATCTCTTCTTTCACCCCTACATCTACTGTGACCACCTTGGCATTGGTAATGTTTGCAATCGCGCAAACACCTGTACCACCTTGAGGGAAATTTAATGTTTGAAAGACCGTAACATCTTGTGGATTCGTGGTTACACCTTCTTCACAAACACCGTGATCAGCAGCACAGATAATAATGACCTTTTTATCAACGAGCGGATATAATTGTCCAGTTATCCCAGAAAGCTGCACAGCAATGGACTCTAGTTTTCCTAAACTACCAGGGGGCTTACAGAGAGCATCTATACGCTTTCTTGCTTGCTCCCTCGTTTTCATGTCAGCACCTTGGATGTTTTGTAACGTGTTTTGTAGTAATTGCATGATAATTTCTCCTTTCCTTTTAAGACAAAAAGAAAAAGCCTGTAGTTTATCGTCACAACAAATAAACTACAGACTTTTCCATCATCCATACCTTTTAAAGCAAATAGGCAGGTCTCCTGGCTCAAGTTCAGCATTCCATAGCACCTTCCCAGCAACGCGCTAGTGGTATTTACTATAGAACTCCCTTATACAGTGGCGGGTCCGCTAAAGATTTTCACTTTATTCCCTATTCTCCCCTTTGGGCACCTAATGCTTTTATTAAATTACTTTAAATCTACGACAGCTTATTCTTCCTGTCAAACCCTTTTACACTTTTTCAATTTCACTTTGTAATGTGGAGCCTAATAGGAGAATGGCTCCTATTAGTTGTAGCAGCGTCATTTTTTCTCCAATAATCATCGTGGAGATCACTAATGATGTCAGTGGATCAATATAGCTAAGAATAGCTATACTTTGACCTTTTAGCTGTGACATGCCTAAAAAGAATAAATAAAATCCTATACCTGCATGGACAATGCCCAATACGATGAGTAATAGAATAGAAGCAAAATTTATTTGCATCACCTGAAAACCCGTCGTTCCTACAATATAGAGGCTGAGGAAAAATGCAGCTAAACAGAGTTGGATAATCGTATTATGTGGTTCCTTTAACCCGCGAATATTTTTATTTGTAAATGTTAGTAGGGTGTAAAAGCATGCCGCAATCAGACCATAGACAATACCAATTAAGTGTCCACTATTTTCTGCGTTCTGACTTTGCACTATCAAAAAAAGACCGATAAGTGCTACAACAACATATACTATTTTTCTTGCAACTAGCTTTTCTTTTAAAATAATAGGCGATAAACAGATGACCAATACGGGTGCAAAATAATAACTTAGGGCAGCATTAGCAATGGTCGTTTCCTTATACGCCTGAAATAAAAATATCCAATTTCCACATAAAGCAACACTTGAAATTAATAACGGCCATTTATTCAGGACAATAGCGCTTCTTGCAAAGCTTTCCTTTTTATAAATAAAAATTACTAGTAAAAAACAAGCACCAATGCCACTCATCCAAAAGGCAATCTCACTAGAAGCTAAAGGAATATACCTTGCAAAAACACCGACAGCACCAAAAATAACCATAGATAATACAAATGCTAATTTCCCGCTCATTAAAAATTCCTACTTTCTACGCATATAGTTTGAGCCTATACAGTAGAATCTAATAAGAATGAGCAATCAGTTATCGGATGCCTAAACAGTAGATTCTACTGTAAAGACATTGTTGGGGGTGCTATTGATCGAAACATACAAAATCCCTCCTTCATTACATGTTATCATAACATATTTCTGAAAATTCAGGAGAGTTTGTCTTTGAAAAAATGAGGTAAATTATTCAATAATCTAAATGATGAAAAAGGAGAAGATACGATGAATGCAAAAGAATTAAGAAACGCCATTGCTGAAACATGTGAAACTCATGATAGCCCGTATGCCCAGCTCGTAAAACCAATTAATCAGTTATTAATGGACATCGACGCATCTATTAGCGAAGAAACAGCACATACAATTATAAAAAATTTAAAATTATTTCATAGCGGACATAAATACATTACGGAGTGTCACTTTGATGAAAGTGACAATTTTTTAAAGGATGGTATTGAGCTTCTCCAAAAGGGGGATCTTGCGAATGGTGCACTACAAGTTTACGGGGCTGGTTTGAACTTTGCCAGTTATGCTGCAAAGATTAAAGGACAAAAAAATGTGAATCTTTATAACAATTTTGCAGAAAACTTTGGTTACATTATGAATTCATTAAAAGAATAGACCTAAAAAAAGAAAGAGTAGGCACTCTTTCTTTTTACGTATCACATTATTTAAATTCTAGTTCTCCATCATATGCAAGCATGCCGCCTTCAAGATTTGTTACATCAAATCCTTGAGCTTCTAAATAGGCGCAAGCATTCGCAGAACGAGCACCAGCCTTACATACAACAATATACGGCTTTTCTACATCTAATTCATCTAAACGCTCTGGGATTGTCCCAAGGGCAATATGCTGAGCGCCAGGAATCATGCCATGCGCTACTTCTTCGTCTTCTCGAACGTCAATAATATATAGGTCTTCATTGGCATCCAATAGATCTAATAATTGCGTTGTTTCCATCGATTTCATAAAACTCGTCCTCCAAATATCAATTTCCTCTATCATTATAGCCTGAAGAAAAAAAAACAGCCAGTGTGGAGAACACTAACTGTTTAATACTATCTTTTTATGCTTCTGTCTCTAAAAAATCTATTTGTTTAGCTGGAACGAATGTAGAAATGGCGTGCTTGTAGATTAGGTGCTGTTTATTTTCAGCATCTAATAATAAAACTGTAAAATTATCATATGATTTCACAGTCCCTTTTAACTGAAATCCATTTAACAGAAATACAGTTACAAAAACACTGTTTTTACGTAGTTGGTTCAAAAACGTATCTTGCAAGTTGATTGATTTCATCAAATAGCCTCCCTACTAACTTTCTACCTCTTCATTCCTATAGTAGCACGTTCTACCAATTTATCAATTAGTAATTTTTAGAAATATTTCTTTAATTAGCAAGAAAATATGTCAACTTTTATAATTGCTCATCTGTCGTCATAAAATAGACATCCATTTTATTGCGGAAATAGGTAAGCTGTCTTTTTGCATAGCGGCGAGAATTTTGTTTTAAACTGTCTATCGCTTCCTCAAGGGAACATTTGCCATCCAAATAATCATATAGTTCCTTATAACCAATCGCTTGTATGGACTGAACACCTCGAATATTTTGCTGCCATAATCCTTTAACCTCTTCTAAAAGACCTTTTTCCATCATCAAATCAACACGATGGTTAATGCGGTCATACAGCACTTCACGTGACATATTTTGACCTAGCCCTAAAATGACATGCTTGTATAGAGGCACTTCACCTCGATTTTGTGCTTCTGCAGCTTTGGATACACCGCTTAATTCTAACATTTCCAATGCCCTAATCACACGTCGAGTATTGTTTGGATGAATCGTTTCAGCCGTTTGAGGGTCTAGTTGTTTTAACTTATCGTGCATTGCCTCTGGACCAAGCTTTGCTAATTCATCATAATAGGCTTTACGTGCAGCCTCATCGACTTTTTCATCAGTAAATTGAAAATCATATAAGACAGCTTGTACATATAAGCCCGAGCCACCTACTATAATGGGTAACTTATGTCGAGATTGGATTTCTGCAATTTTGGCTCGCACTAGTTTTTGATAATCTGCCACTGAAAAAGATTCTGTCGGCTCTAAAAAGCTTAGTAGGTGATGTGGGATACCCTCCATCTCTTCTTCCGTAATTTTAGCAGTCCCTATATCCAGTCCTTTATAAACTTGCATGGAGTCACCATTTATGATTTCACCATTATATTTTTTTGCAAGTTCAATACTTAAAGCTGTTTTCCCAGAAGCAGTTGGTCCCACAATAGCTACGACCTCTGCCTGCTGTAATCTAGTTTGTATCATATTTTTTTAACCACCGTAATATAACTTGAAAGACTTCTTCTTGATTGTCTTCATTTAAAATTTCATGCCGCTTATCCTCAAATAAATAAACCGTTACATCTTTTACACCTACCGCAGTTAATTGTTCAGCAACTGCGTAAACCCCTAGCCCCTGTTCACCTACGGGATCCTTACTACCACTAATCAAGAGGATAGGAAGATCTTGTCTTACCTTCGCTAATTCTTTTTTACGATTTAGTGTTGTTAAGCCCGTCGTTAAATCAACGAAAAATTGATTGGTCGGAATAAAGCCACAATAGGGATCATCAATATACTTTTGGACTTCTTGCTGTACTGAGCATAGCCAGTCATAGGCAGTTTTTGGATTCGGAAACTGTTTATTAAAGCTACCAAAGCTCAGCTGATTTAACAAATTACTTTCCGACTCTTTACCAAGTCCCTTCGCTAATGCTTTAGCGACAATATTTCCCACTGCATGCAAAGCTGTAACATTTCCGGTACCACAAAGAATTACTTTATCAACTTGCTCTCCGTATAGTTGAATATAACGCCGTGTAATGAATGAACCCATACTGTGACCAAATAGAATGAATGGGACATCTGCAAACGGTGCATGTAATTGCATTATCACTTCATGGGCATCTTTTACAACCCGTTCAAAGCCGTTTTCTTCAGCAAAGAAGCCTAATGTGCCATTATAAGCGGCCGTTTCACCATGTCCACGATGATCGTGCATCGTTACAGCATAGCCAAATGCATTGAGTGTTTTGGCAAATGTTACATAACGACCACTGTGCTCTGCCATACCATGCAAAATGTGTATATGACCAATGCATGGCGTTGATGGCTCCAATGTTCGCGTGAAGACAAATTGATCATCCGACATTTGAATATAACGCTCCATCCCTTACTCCCCTTCATTTACAAAATTTGTCGCATCCATGATAGCTTGATCTAATTCAGCTATATAAGTATTTTTTTGTTCTTCCGTATAATTCAAGTGTTGTTGCATTACTTGAACCACTTGTTGCTTATAGAGCTTCACTGCTTCAATATCAAAGTATAACAAGCCAGTACGACGAATAAAGAAGTCGCTCGGTGTATAGACCATTTCTGCTTCAATGCCATACAATAGCATGGCATGTAAGGCTAAAGGCATTGTACTGCCATGTTCATGTAAATATTTCACACGATCAAATAACGCATCAACATTCGTACCATACTTTTGTACAAGCTGTTTGGCTTCATCATAATTCAAGCCATATTGGACACCTTCTCGTGCTTTATAGGCTATATAGTCAGGGAAATTAATAGCGTTGATTCCCTTTGCACCCGAGAGTGATAGCTCACGAGTTAAACATTCACTCGCATGCTTATAACGACGAACCTTAACAATTTTATCTACAATTGTCTCTGCCATTTGACGATAACCTGTGAGTTTTCCACCTGCAATCGTCATTAAACCACTTGGTGCCGTCCAAATTTCATCTTTTCTTGAAATTTCAGAAGGGTCCTTTCCTTTTTCATAAATTAGTGGCCGTACTCCTGCCCAAGTGGATTCAATTGTTTCTCTAGTAATTGTAGCTGTTGGAAAAACACGTTTAGCTGCATCAATTAAATAATCCACATCTTGCTGGGTTGCAATAGGATGTACAGGATCACCTTCAAAGACAGTATCAGTTGTCCCTACATAGGTTTTGCCATCTCGTGGAATGGCAAAGGCCATACGCCCATCGGCAATATCAAAATAAACAGCTTGCTTCAGTGGAAAGTCCTTTTGTTTTAGGACAATATGAACACCCTTTGTTAATCGTAATTGCTTGTTATCAGCTACTTTATCTTTTTGTCGCACTTCATCTACCCAAGGCCCTGTAGCATTGACAATTTGTGCAGCATGAACATCGAGTATTCTCCCCGTTAAATGATCCTCCACCTTAATGCCAACAAGCTTTTTCTTTTCGTAAATAAATTCCTTCATTTCTGCATAATTAAGACACAATGCACCATATTCAGCAGCCTTCTTTAATACCTCAATCGTCAGACGCGCATCATCCGTTCGATATTCAACATAATAGCCGCCACCAACAAGTCCATCTTGATTGAGTAATGGCTCTAATGCTAGTGTTTCTTGAGCGTTTAACATCGTTCTTCGTTCATGTTTTTTTACACCTGCTAATCTGTCATATACCTTTAATGCTAGAGATGTTGTCAAAGGACCGAGCGAGCCCTTTTTATATAAAGGTAGGAGCATTTTTTCAGGCGTTGTTACATGAACCGCATTATCATACACAATCTCACGCTCACGTCCCACTTCTGCTACGACACCCACATCAAATTGCTTTAAATAACGTAAACCGCCGTGAATAAGTTTTGTTGAACGGCTAGAGGTACCGGCTGAAAAATCCTGCATTTCTATTAATGCAACTGAAAGTCCTCTCGATGCAGCATCTAATGCAATACCTGCACCTGTTATCCCTCCACCAATGACTAATACGTCAAAGCTATAGTGCTCAAGATAATATAAAATTTTTGGACGATGCTCATATGAAAACATACTTTTTTTCCCCCAATAGCTATGATTTAAAAATTCGTGTAGCTTCTACAGCCTTTTGCCAGCCTGTGTAAAGAGCTGTGGCTTGTTCTTCATCCATTTGTGGTTGGTAGGTTTGACCACTCATCCATAATGCCGATAAAGCCTCTTGGTTTGGCCAGAAGCTAGTAGCAAGCCCTGCTAAATAGGCCGCGCCTAGTGCTGTTGATTCATTGAGCTTTGCTAGCTCTACATGGAGCTGTAAAATATCACTTTGGAACTGCATTAAAAATTGATTTTTGACGGCCCCACCATCTACACGCAGCACTTCAATTGGTGTGCCAGCCGCTTCCTCCATCGCATCTAGTACATCCTTCGTTTGATAAGCTAGTGATTCAAGTGTTGCCCTGATAAAATGTTCTTTAGACGTTCCTCGTGTTAAGCCAAAAATGGCACCACGAGCATCTGTATCCCAATAAGGAGTACCTAGTCCCACAAAGGCGGGTACAACGTAGACACCGTCCGTATCATCTACTTTTGTAGCATAGGTTTCAGAATCTTCGGCGGTGCGTATCATTCGTAGTCCATCCCGTAGCCATTGGATAGCTGACCCAGCTACAAAAACACTACCCTCTAATGCGTAAGTCACTTTCCCATCTATTCCCCATGCAATGGTTGTCAATAATCCATTCTCAGATGTTACCGCCTGCTGTCCCGTATTTACTAACATAAAACAGCCTGTGCCGTACGTGTTTTTGGCCATTCCTTTGGTAAAACAAGTTTGCCCAAATAGAGCTGCCTGTTGATCACCCGCAATACCAGCAATTGGAATTTTTTCACCAAAGAAAATACTTGGAGCAGTTTCTGTGTAAATTTCTGATGAATTTTTCACTTCAGGGAGCATGGACATAGGGATATCTAACAGCTTGCAAAGTTCCTCATCCCATTGCAATTTATGAATATTATAAAGCATTGTTCGTGCTGCATTTGAATAATCCGTAATATGGGCCTTTCCCTTTGATAATCGCCAAACAATCCAAGAATCAATCGTTCCAAATAGCAAGTCTCCATTGTCAGCGAGTTCACGTGCACCCTCCACATTGTCTAAAATCCATTTTATTTTTGTGGCTGAAAAATAAGCATCTAAACGTAATCCTGTTTTTTGCTGAAATACTTCTTCATGTCCTTGTTCTTTTAACGTATTCACAATATCCTGTGTTTGGCGTGATTGCCAGACAATAGCGTTGTAAATTGGCTGACCTGATTGTTTATCCCAGACAACCGTTGTTTCCCGCTGATTGGTAATGCCAATTGCATGGACTTCACTTGCTTCATGTCCACTTTCAGTTAATACAGCGGCGATAACAGATAAGATAGAACCCCAAATCTCATTTGCATTATGCTCTACCCACCCAGCCTTCGGGAAAATTTGTTGAAATTCTTTTTGTGCTACATGAACAATTTCACCCTTTTTATTAAATAAAATGGCTCTTGAACTTGTCGTTCCTTGATCAATCGCTAAAATAAATTCGCCCATTCCTATTCCCCCTTCTTACTACATTACCCGTTTGAACATTTTTTTCCACTTCATACGATGTAAAGTGAATAAGCACTGGACGTCCATGTGGGCATGTAAATGGATTATCTGCATTGCGTAAATCTCGCAGCAATGTTTCCATTTGTTCTTTTGTTAGAAAATGATTGGCTTTAATCGATTTTTTACAGCTCATCATGATGGCTGCTGCTTCACGTAACTTTTTGACATCAGCCTTTTTCGTTGTCAGCACTTGTTCAATTAAATCCTCGATGATTTCCTGTTCCTCCCCCTGTGGGAACCAACTTGGGTGCTCACGGACAACAAAAGATGACTGTCCAAATTCCTCTAAAAATACACCTACAGCTTCTAACTCTTGCTTATGTTCTCGTAAAATAAGTGCCTCATCGGCAGCATAGTGGAATGTTAGTGGGAGCAGTAATGCCTGACGTTCATGTGGATTGACCTGACCAACCTTTTCGCGGAAAAACTCATATTTAATCCGTTCTTGTGCAGCATGCTGATCAATTAAATAAAAACCATCCTCCATTTGTGCAACAATGTATGTGCCATGGATTTGTCCTACTACTTCCAGTTCGGGAAACGGTTCTTTCGTTGGCTCATCCTCTAATACTTCTTGTTGTTCTACAATGCTTACCTCTTCAACCTCATTAGTCTCTATTTGAGGGGCTGGCTGCCAATTATCCTTATCCCCCACAACATCAGGAATAGGCTCTGGCTCAACTGACTGTTGATTATTTTCTTGAATAGTTTGTACATCGTACAGTTTTTCTACGATTGCATTCATCTTCTCAACATCTATCTTGGGCGCAGGTTTCCAAATATTTAATTGCTCCGTCACAGGTTTGACGCTTTTTTCCTTCTTCTCCATTTGTGGAACGCGAATAACACTGCGAATTTTTTCTCGAATGGTTTCTTCTATTAATTTCAAAAGCTCTGGCTCTTTACTTAAACGAATCTGATGCTTCGCAGGATGCACATTGACATCTGTTAAATATGGATCACCTTCAATATAGAGGACAACGATTGGAAAACGCTCGATAGGTAAATACGTATGGTAAGCATCTACAATTGCTTTTTGTACTAAATAATGCTTAACCCAGCGACCATTAACAAATAAGGACATATAATTTTTAGATGCACGTGTTACCTCTGGCAAGGTTACAAAGCCAAAAATTCGATAGTCATGTGACTCTCCCTGGAACGACACCATTTTCTTGGCATTATGTATACCATAGATAGCAGCAAGAACTTGTTGCACATCTCCTCGACCATTTGTTTGCAATAATTGTTGACCATTATGCAGTAATCTGAACGCAATTTGAGGATTACTAAGCGCGAGGCGATTCATCAAGTCTATTGTATGCCCTAGTTCAGTTTGAATAGTTTTCATATATTTTAAGCGAGCGGGTGTGTTAAAGAAGAGCTGTGAAACCGTTAAATCTGTTCCTTTACGTAAGGGACCAGGCTTATGTGTTAGAATATGTCCCCCTTCAAGCTCTAAATGTGTTCCAGATTCCCCATTCGATGTAATTAATGTCATTTTAGAAACAGAAGCAATCGATGCCAATGCTTCTCCACGGAACCCCAATGTACGAATGCGGAATAAATCATGTTCCTGATGAATTTTACTAGTAGCATGGCGAGAGAATGACATTAAGGCATCCTCCTCATCCATACCGCCACCATTATCAATTACCTGAATAGAAGTAAGACCCGCTTCTAGTAAAAACACATCAATGGACGTACTTCCAGCATCAATAGCATTTTCAACTAACTCTTTGACAACAGAAGCTGGCCTTTCTACCACTTCTCCTGCTGCGATTTTATTGGATAGCCACTCGTCCATAATTTGTATGTTTCCCACTAACGAATCACTCCTTTATTTTTTGGCGTTAATAAGCTCTTGCTGTAGTTCATATAAAATATTCATTGCCTGCATTGGTGAAGTTCCTAAAATATTTACTTTTTCTAATTTTTTTAGCACCTCTGCCTCAGCTGGCAAAATTGATTCCTCCTCAGCAAATAAGGACATTTGCACGGGTTGTTCGGCTATTTCCTGTTTTTCGGCTACTACTTCTTTACCTGCTTCAAAATTCTCTAGCAATACACGTGCCCTCGCTAAAATTTCCTCTGGTAATTGCGCAAGCTGCGCCACATGAATACCGTAGGATTTATCAGCAGCTCCTTTTTTTACCTTATGCAAAAAGACAACCGTCCCATTTTTTTCTGTGGCTGAGACATGTACATTTTGTAAACGAGGTAAATCCTTTTCAAGTGCTGTTAACTCATGATAATGCGTAGAAAATAACGTATTGGCTCCGATTTTGTCATGAATATATTCCATCATTGACTGGGCCAAACTCATACCATCATACGTCGATGTTCCACGCCCAATTTCATCAAATAGCATCAGGCTATTTTTCGTTGCGTGCATAATGGCATGCTGGGATTCAAGCATCTCGACCATAAATGTGGATTGTCCTGCTGCTAAATCATCAGCCGCCCCAATTCGAGTAAAAATTTGATCGGTAATCGGTAGCTTCGCTTTTTCAGCAGGTACATAGCAGCCCATTTGCGCCATCACAACAATCAAGGCAACTTGACGCATGTAGGTACTTTTACCAGACATATTTGGCCCTGTAATGAGCATCATATTGTTCTGCTCTTCTAACACACAATCATTTGGTACATACATTTGTTTATTTAACATTTTTTCAACAACGGGATGTCTGCCTTCGATAATTTCTAAGGCACGTCCACCATGAAATTCTGGTTTCGTAAAACGATACTTTTCTGAAACACTTGCAAAGCTTAGTAAAACATCTAGCTCGCTAATGCTTGCTGCGAGTGCTTGGACACGGGGAATATATGCTTTTAATGCATCTCGAATTTCCACAAACAGATTGTACTCTAAAGTTAAGCTTTCTTCCTCTGCATTTAAAATTAACGCTTCTTTTTCTTTTAGCTCCTGGGTAATATAGCGCTCTGCATTAGCTAGTGTTTGTTTACGCTCATAGCGAGTTAAATCCGCTAAATGGATATTGGATTTTGTAATTTCAATATAGTAACCAAAAATTCGATTATAGCCTATTTTTAAATTCTTAATACCCGTTTTCATCCGCTCTTCTTGTTCAAGCTGAGCAATCCAATCCTTGCCATTACGAGCAGCATAGCGAAGCTCATCTAGTCGTTCATTAAAGCCATCACGGATGACGTCTCCTTCTTTAATGGTAATAGGCGGATTATCTGTGATTGCCTTTGCTAACAGTGCCTCAACATCTGTACATGTATCGAGTGCTAGACCCAATCGGTGAAGCGTTTCCTTGTCTGCATCCAGCAATTGTTGCTGGATGGTTGGTACCTGGCGTAGTGAATCACGCAATTGAGCTAAATCACGTCCACCCACATTACCAAAAGCAACACGACCGGCCAAGCGTTCTAAATCATATACTTGTTTTAAGGCTGTTTGCAGCTCTGTTCGCACAAAATATGCTTCCAATAAATCGGTTACAATCTCTAATCTTGCTTCTATAGCTGATCGAGTGGCAAGTGGTTGATGAAGCCATTGCTTTAATTTACGCCCACCCATCGCCGTTACAGTATCATCAAGCAGCCATAAAAGTGTCCCTTTCTGGTCTCCGCCACGAATCGATTGAATCAGCTCTAAATTTCGTTTAGAACTAGAATCAATTCGTAAATAATTTTTTATTTCATTAAATGTGAATGCTTGAATATGTGATAAGGAACGCATTTGTGTTTGGTCAATATAAGCTAACAAACGCAGACATGCAATTTGTAATGGTTGTGGGACCGCTTCTAAATAGCTTGCTGCTTGATCGATCGGCATTTCATTAGTTTCAACTGAAAGCACAATTCCCGCATTGACGGCATGCTCTGCTAACAATAGTTGTAAACTATCAGTCACAATAAGCTCCCGAATGCCGTAAGCTTGCATTTGCATTAAAAGAGCTTTTCCATCGCCTTCTATAGAAGAAGCAACTGCTTCGCCTGTTGATAAATCTAAATAAGCATAGCCAAAAGTTGTGTCATCCAATTGCTCTGCTGCTCCAATAAAATGGTTAGATTTACCGTCAAGCGCCTTACCTTCCATAATGGTACCTGGTGTGATCAATTGAACGACCTCCCGTTTTACCACACCTTTTGCTTGCTTTGGATCTTCTGTTTGTTCACAAATCGCCACTTTATACCCTTTTTGTACAAGTGTTTCAATATAATTTTTAGCCGAGTGATGAGGCACCCCACACATGGGTATTCGCTCTTTTGCCCCTGCATCTCGGCTCGTTAATGTAATTTCTAAAATTTGTGAGGCATTAATGGCATCCTCAAAAAACATTTCATAAAAGTCGCCTAATCTAAAAAATAAAAAGGCATCTTTGTAATCTTCTTTAACCTGTAGATACTGTTGCATCATTGGTGTATATGTTGTCATATAAATATTTACCTCGCTCTTGCCTAATAGATATTTTTATTATAACAAAAGATACATGCGAAACGCTTGATTCACCTTTTTTAAGATGCTAGCGTTCCGCATGTATCAAAAAATGATGTTTTCTAGATTTATCTTGGTCGTTCATCAGGAAACGATGAAGACTCTAACACATACCTACCTTCACCATCAGAGCTCGAAGATGAACTTGAACTTGAGCTTGAGCTTGATGACGATGATGATGAGCTTTCATCATTAAAGTTCCAATCTTCCTCATAGTCTAATGGATGGACACTAATACAAATTGTTGTTTCACCCATTACTTCAACTACTACTTCACGTTCTACTACAATTTCAAACTTTGTACCACATGGAGAGATGACCGCTTCAATACAATTTGGTTCTTGTAACACCCGTACTCGAACATCCTCACCAACGCTAATCTCGCCTTCTCGGTAGTGAAGCTTCACTTTGTCTTTATAGTGAACTGTTTCGGAAAACACAGCTGTCTTCGAATGGTTACTATACGCATACCATACATTGACATCAAATTTCCCTGTTACTTCAACAAATTTCCCGACTCTTTTTGCAGAGCACGTATGATTGATAACCCAGCATCCTAAAATACTTGTCGGTTTATTTGTTGGTGATAATGTGACACGTTCTTCCGTTCTCTTCTTCCCTTTGGCAACTACTGCTTTCGTCACGATTTGTCGTAAACGTTTCAGCGCAATTCCTCCTTCGACTCTTTTCACTCCATCATATGCAGGTAGCGCCCATTGGGTGAACATATATTTTTAGAGAATGTAATGGTTCGGCAAGATTCTTTTCCATGAGATGTCTACTATAGGATAGAGTCCTTCTATAGAAGAAGACATAAAAAAGCTCGAATGCTGTCATTCGAGCTTTCATTTCTATGATTTTTTAAGAACAGCTACCTGGCTGAGAGTTTTCTACGTATGAACCTGTTTCACCGCGAAGTACATCGCCACCTGTTGAGCGAATAATTTCATTTGTTACATTATTAGCAATTGTATTCGAAACAAGTTGCAATAAATCGTTCACATCGCCTTGTGATTCTTTAAATTGTTGCACAACTGGGATGTCATTAATTTCTTCTTCAATTTTAGCGATTTTATCTTCAATCATTTTCAATGCTTTTTCTTTTCCTAAGTGTTGGAAATTAACAGCTTGTTTTTGTAAGCTTTTTAAACTTGCAATACGTTCACGTACTTGTTGATTTTCATTAATTTGTGCCTCTGCCTTTTTAAAGAATTCAACCTCTGGCGTATTCGCAATCATATGTGCAATTTCATGTGATTTTTTAATTAAATCTTCTTTTGTATATAAGACTTGTGTCATTTACGCTTCCACCTTTTCATTTTTTACGACTTCTACAAATTCACCAGTAAGCGAATAAGAGGTAGCCTCTATTATTTTAACTTTTACTAATTGACCAATTACTTCAGCTGGCGCTTTAAAGTTAACCAGACGATTTTTTCGCGTATAGCCAGCTAAGACATCATCGCGTTTTTTACTTGTACCTTCAACTAGAACTTCGACTATCTCACCTTTTAATCGTTCCAATGCTTTGCGAGAGTATTCACCCACTACTTCATTTAAACGTTGAAGGCGCTCTTTTTTGACCTCTTCGGGTACATTGTCAATCATTTTAGCCGCTGGTGTTCCCTCACGAGGAGAATAAATATACGTAAATGCTGCCTCAAAGCCCACTTCACGATATAACGACAATGTTTCCTCGAATTGCTCCTCTGTTTCATTTGGGTAGCCAACAATAATATCTGTCGTTAAGGTAACTTCAGGTATTGCGGCTTTAATTTTGTCTACTAATCCAAGGAAATGCTCACGTGTATATTTACGAGCCATAATTTTTAGAACTTCATTAGAGCCAGATTGTACAGGTAAATGAATATGTTCCACTAAGTTCCCGCGTTTTGCAAGCACTTCGATTAAATGGTCATCGAAATCACGCGGATGACTTGTTGTAAAACGGATACGTGGGATATCGATCTTTCTTAATTCATCCATCAAATCACCGAGGCGATAATCGATATCTTCAAAATCTTTCCCGTAAGCGTTGACATTTTGCCCCAGAAGCATAATTTCTTTATAGCCTGCAGCCGCTAAATCACGAACTTCAGCAATGATTTCTTCTGGACGTCGACTACGTTCTTTACCACGTGTGTAGGGAACGATACAATACGTACAGAATTTATCGCAACCGTACATAATATTAACCCAAGCTTTAATAGAACCAAGTCGCTTTTTCGGCAGATTTTCAATGACATCGCCTTCTTTTGACCAAACCTCTACAACCATTTCCTTCGACATATAGGCTTCTTTAAGTATGTTTGGTAAACGATGAATATTGTGCGTACCAAATACCATATCGACGTGTGGATAGCTTCTTAAAATTTTGTTGACAACCGATTCCTCTTGCGACATACAGCCACAAACCCCAATCAGCATTTCTGGGTTTTTACGTTTATATTTTAGTAGGAAACCTAGTTCTCCAAATACTTTATTTTCTGCATTTTCACGAATAGCACATGTATTCAGTAAGACAACGTCAGCCTCTTCAATCGCCTCTGTTGGTGTGTAGCCAAGCTGCATAAAAATCCCGGCCATTACTTCTGTATCATGCTCATTCATTTGGCAGCCATAAGTACGAATGTAAAAAGTACGATCTTTACCCATGCCTGCAAATTCCTCGGCAATGCTGAAATCCTTATGGTATTTAACATCTTCTTTGCCACGTTTTTTAGCATCTTTTAAGGAAGGAGCTGTAAAGACCCTCTCAAAATATTTACTATAATCCTTTTCAGGCTTGTCTTCTTTTTTTGGTTGATTGACCTGTTGATTAGCTAAGCGTTGTTCCTCATTCATCGCAATCAGGTAACTCCTTTCAAACGAAATCCATGCACTTGAATTTCCATTTTACTATTATACTGAATAGTTGATACTTCCTACAAGGTTTGCGCCTCAAATGTCGGGGATTCGACTTAATTACAGCAAGTTGGAAGTATCTATCCATTATATCTTTTAAATTTTAAGTGCTATCCTGCAGTTTAGACGTTCAATCCTGTTATTCACTTATTTAATCAATCACTTTCATGAAAGTACTTGTGATACTTTACATGTAAGTATCGATTATACAATTTCAGCTTGATCCATCGCTTGATATTTACATCTTTTTTATAAAGCAATGCATCCGTATATCGTCCTTCTTTCATTAAACGCTTTGCTTCTATTTTTAATTTTTCATTCCGCATGTATTTTAATAAAGTTTTCGGTGGAAGGAGTGACCATATATGCTTTGTCTGGACATACGTTCGTTCATGATGTATGCCAAGTAAATACTCATCCACCATATACTGCATTAAATTATAACCGCTTGCTGTCACATAGTGACTTGAAGCCCCTGCACGTAAATTCATTTCAAATAGCTTGTATACTCCGACTTTGGCATCATATTTCATATCGAAATTAGCAAAACCGCTATAGCCTATGTCCTCTAAAAAGTGCCGGATGGACTCCATTAGCTGTTCATCGTAATCAGTCATAACAGCTAAAGAAATACCTTTATTCTGTGGGGATGGATCTTCAAGCAGCTTGGTGCTGATACACATTAATTTGACTTTGTGATCTCTTCCTACAAAAACATCTAGTACACGGATAGAAGAATCATCGCCTGGAATAAATTCTTGTACTATCAAGGCATCTTGATAGCTAGAACGATAAATAGATTGAATAATATGCTGCATCTCAGCGGCATCCTGCACAAAAAAATTTTTTTCTTTTCTGGAAAAGAACAATTCGTATAGGCCACTGGATTAGAGGGTTTAATAATAACTGGATACTGGAAAGGGAGTTTACCCGGTAGGTGCTGTTTAGTTACAATGATGGTTTGGGGATAGTTTAATTGATACTGATCACAAAGCTGATAAAATTTTCCCTTCGTTTGCACCCTCTTAAGCAAAGTTTGATCAATATAAGGTAAAATAAAATATTTTTCAAGCTGTACTTTATTTTCAATGATAAGCTCTGCGTAATAGCAGTCACAAACGATTAAAATCAATTTCTTCTGTTGATACTGCAGTGCTACTCCGATTAAAGCTTGTACAAAGTAGGCAGGCTCATCTAAGTTCTCTACATATTGAAACTCCAATATACTGCTATTTTGTGTGGCAACGCCTTGTGAGCCGCCTAATAGGAGCGTACGAATATTTCTATCCTTTACAGCAGGCTCAATAACAAGACTTTTGATACGATAGGCTTCATAAAAGGAGCGGGCTACTCCATAGGCATGCTGACCAGATTGGATAATAATAGGCAAAAAGGGTTGTTCATTTATGAATGTCAATTTGACTCGCCTCACATATTAAATTGAATTTAATCATTTGTATGCAAGCTCCATTGTACTTATGTAACACAATTAAAAGGCACTCTGAAACTTAAGTGCCTTTTACTCTCACTATAAATCTAGCCATTTTTTGACCCGTTGCTCAAAGGCGACCACCGATTGAACACCGTAACTCCTTAGCAATTCTGTATTGGCAAATGTATATTTACCTAAATCATCAGGAAAATGGGCGTCAGAGGACACTGTAAAAGCAACTCCATGGTTCAGTAGGGTTTGTAAAAAATGAGGGCCAGGACACATTTCCTTTACAGGATAACGATAATACAGCCCAGCATTAATTTCAGTAGCAGTTTGCGTTGACGTAAGCGCTTGAGCAATACGTTTATACCAAGCCTCATTAAATTCATGATTCTCCACTTGATAATTAAACACTTTAAAATTGTCAAGATGGGCAACAAAATCAAACATATTGGAAAGAATCATGTTCTCAACCGTTGTAAAAAATTCCTCGTAACTTTGTTGTAAAGCAGATTGATCCATTTGCTCAAAAAGATATTGTGTTTGAGGATTATCAAAGCCCCAGCCATCAACAAAATGGACAGAACCGATGACATAATCCCAAGGATAATCATTTAGCAAGGCCGTTAATTCTTCCTCCCCGCCGACAAAATAATCAGCCTCAATACCAAGCCTTAAAGCGATGCCCTGTTGGCGCCATTTCTCCTTTGCCTGCTGGATGGTACTAACAAAATCAGTTATATTTTCTGTCATAACACGTTCTAGCCAATATCGCTGGATTTGACCTATTTCACTATCATCCAGCCGCATAAAGCGCTCGAAATAGGCACGCGTTTCTTGAAAACGATATAAATGATCCACAATGCCTACTTCACGTAAGCCAAGCTTTTTTGCTTGTTCAAGATATAAATCTAACCACTCCTCGCTATAACAGCCACCTTGTACTCGCTTTGCTAGTCGCTGTAGTTGATCGGTCATATGTGCCTTCGAACCTTTATCTATCGCATCATGTTGATGGAAAAAATCTAATGCTTGTGATGTACGCTCTAGCCAGCGAAATGAATAAGGTCCTTCTTCTAAATGCACATGATAATCTATTGTCATCCGCTATTCCCTCCATTACATACCGTCCATTTTTCCTCATAATCCTGCCATTCTATTGGACAAGTGCTTTCACACAGAATTTCTGTACAATCTTCTAGATGACAGATTTGAAAAAATGATTTCCCATTCATCTTAGATGCATCGGCTAATAAATAACTCAATTTGCTATGCTTGAGCATCTTTTTAGAAACTAGAGATTCATCTAAATCGTAATCATAAACAATGCCATCACTAATACCACCACAAGATAAGAAGGCTTTATCAAAATTCATATTATCTAGCATTTCTAATGTCATAGCACCCGCGACTGAAGATTGTTTAGGATTTGTCGTACCTCCTAGTAATATGACCTTGCCCGTCATACGTCGCTCTTCAATGGCTAAATTAAATTGAATAGCTGCCGCGATCGAGTTGGTTACAACAGTTATATCATCGACAGCTAGTAAGAAATCGGCCATATGAACTGTTGTTGTCCCTGTATCAACTGCAATGGTATCGCCATCGCAAATGCGTTTGGCAGCTATACGAGCAATTTGGCGCTTTGCTTCTTTTTGCATTTGTAGCTTGCGTAAAAAAGCAGGCTCATTTCGAACGTTGGTGTATTTAATAGCTCCACCATGAACCCTTGTTAGTAAATGCTGCTGCTCTAATTCATCAAAATCACGGCGAATTGTTTCTGGTGCCACTTGAAGGGCATCGGCAATATTTGCAACGATTATTTTACCCTCTATATCTAATTGTTTTAAAATAAATTCAAATCTCTCAAGTTTTGCGTACGTCATAATAGGGCAATCACATCTTCTTTTGCGACATAACACGTATAGGATTTGCCCATTTCAAGCGAATACCCTTGTTGATGGAGTTGTTCCATTGTAAATGTGGTTTCTCCATCAAATGTAGTTCGAATAATATTGCCACTCATTAATGATTGCTTCGCTATCCCCGATAGACATAAATCCCCCTCTCTTTTTTCAAGATGCAGGGCTTCTGGTCGAATGGCAAATTTGGTGGATTGGTCTCCTAAAGATTCTCCAAGCATCTTCTCTAATGACTTGCGAGTAAAGATATTGTAATGCCCTATAAAGCCAGCAATAAATTCATTAGTCGGTCTTGTATAAATCTCTGTCGGTGTACCACTTTGGGCTATGTTACCATGATTCATCACGAATATTCGGTCTGAAACAGCCATTGCCTCCTCCTGATCATGCGTGACTAAAATCATCGTCATATTGAGTTTTCGTTGAATTGTTCTTAAGTCAGCTTGCAGCTTCTTGCGAATTTGCGCATCTAGCGCACTAAGCGGCTCATCTAAGAGAAGTACTTTGGGACGAACAATTAAGGCTCGTGCAAGAGCAACACGCTGCTGTTGCCCACCAGATAATTCTTTTGGGTAGGCATGGGCTTTTTCACTTAAATGGACAAGTGCTAGTATTTCTTGAACTCGTTTGTCCATTTCAGCAGCAGCAACTTTTTGCATACGTAAACCAAAGGCAACATTTTCTTGCACAGTCATATTTGGAAAGAGCGCATAGGATTGAAAGACCATGCCCACTTGACGATCCTTCGGTTGCACACCAGTCAAATCTTTTCCTTCAATAGAAATCTTACCTTTAGTTGCGTCTGTTAAGCCTGCGACAATTCGTAAAATGGTACTCTTCCCACAGCCACTTGGCCCTAACAATGTAATGAATTCACCCTTTTTAATTTCCATAGTAATATTTGTTAAAACGGCTGATTGCCCATATTTTTTATGAAGTCCTTCAATAACAAGATAACTCATAGATTTGTAGCACCTTTCGTTCTTTTCGTTACTATCGCAATGACAAAAGTTAATAGACCCATCAGCACGATATAAATGAAAACAATTGCACTAGCAATATGTCCACTTGTGCTAAGCTTTTTCATTAAGTAAATCTGAACTGTTTCAAAGCGAGAACCAACCACAAGATTAATCAAGACAAATTCACCAAATAAGACAGAGAAGGATAACAATGCCCCTGCAAATAAACCTGGATAAACAGTAGGCAATAAAACTTTTGTAAATGCTTGCTTTTTAGAAGCGCCAAGTAATTGGGCTGCATCAAGTAGCTGCCTAGCATCTATATTTCGTAAACTATTTCGTGTTCCTTGATAGATATAAGGGAGAATCCCAACAACATAGGCTCCTAAAACAACAAAAATCATCGGTATACCAAATTGGCTATAAACACGAATAAGCCCTACTGCTAAAATAATTCCTGGGAAAGAATAGACCATAACCACTGCCATTTGTATCCATTTTTCGTATGTAGGAAAGTATAGAACAATGACGAAAATGGCTGGCACAATGACAAGGAGTGCAATACTTACAGCGCCACTGGCTAATAGTACAGAACGTCCAAATGCCTGAATAAAATCAGTGTCTTGAAACAACGTAGAAAGCCATTTTAATGTCAATCCCTCTGGTAGTATAGTTTTGTTCCATTTTGACGCAAAGGCATAGAGCATGGTTGCTAGCACAGGTAATAGTAAATACCCCACTAACAGGAGGAAAAATAAATCGGCCAAGCCTTGCTTTTTCATTTAAGTTTCCTCCTTGTTTTTGAGATGCTCCACTCACTAATTAGCATAGCAGTGACCATTGTTACAGCGAGAATGACCGCTATCGCACTTGCTAGCTCTGGTTGAGCAAAGATATCCCCTTTTATTAATGAACCAATACGAATCGCAACGAGGTTATAATTACTGCTTGTTAGTGCATAGGCAGAAGCATACGCACCCATCGCATTGGCGAACAACACACTAAATGTTCCAACAATACCTGGTAGCATAATAGGTAGACCAATCTTCATCCAAAACTGCCAACTAGATGCGCCTAGTAAGGCAGCGGCTTCCTTCCAATGTTGCTGAATCCCATCATAAATGGGATATAACAGCATGAGTGATAACGGAAGCTGAAAGTAAATGTAGATTAATAATAAACCACCCCAACTATAAAGAGAGAAGGACGATAGTACATCGATATCCCATTTTTCAAATAATAGGGTAAATAGCCCGCTATTTCCGAGTAAAACGATAAAAGCAAATGCAAGCGGAATACCCGAAAAATTCGAAGTTAAATTTGATAAAATTAAAATTTTCTCCCTTACTGGTTCAGAAAATTTCATCATGGCATAGACCGCGAACAATGTGACAATTAGCGCAATCAAGGCAGAGATAATGGATAATGTAATACTATTTTTAAAACCTTGTAAAATATAGTCATTCGTAAAAATGGCTTCATATTGCATCAACGTAAAGCCTTCACTATTTTGAAAGCTTGTTATGAGCATATAAAATAACGGAACAAAGAAAAACAATAATAGTAAGACAAGAAAAGGCGAAAGCCAGGCAATGGATTGCCGCTTCGATATCAACACAATCACTTCTTTCTATAAATTACTTGCGGCTTAGGGGGATAATAGCCGCTCCTGTTAAAGTGGAGCGACTATTATTGTTTAAACTTCTTTTGCTGTAAACACACCTTCTAGTAGGAGTGGTACCATACCTTCAGCAGGCTCAATAGCTAATAAATGACAGCATAATGGTGCAATTTGTAATTGCGAAATAATCCCTTCTTTAATACCAGCCTTTACAAAATCAGAAATGACAAACAGCGGGACATGTCGATCCTCATGGGTAGTACCGCCATGGTTGCCATCACTTGTCATACCATGATCAGCCGTAACGATGACCTCATAGCCTTGTGCCATACACTTAGGAATAAATAAGGAAAGTAATGCATCCATGGCTAAAACTCGATTGCGATATTGTGCGGAATCTGCCGTAAATTTATGACCATCATCATCAACATTCATTGGATGGATATAAAGAAAATCAGGCTGCTTTTGATCCATTAACCATGCTGCATCAGCAAATACATGACTATCAGGATAATGATCCTCGAAATAGAACAAACCATTTTCAATAGGTAACTGTTTATCAAGCTGTAATCTATCCTCCATATGGCTAAATGGCGCTCTATTGTATAGCTCACTTACCCAATAATAAGCAGAGGCTGCAGTGGACAAACCATGTTCCTTTGCGACATGAAAGACACTTTTTTGATTCGATATACGTACGGTCATATTGCTTGTAACTCCATGAACAATGGGGGGTGTCCCTGTTAAGATCGTCTCATATAAAGGTCTTGATAAGGATGGCACCTCTGAGCAAATTTTATAGCGAGCGGCCACCTTACGTTCGACTAGATGGTGCAAGAATCCCATATGTGTACAGGCCGTATCAAAACGTAGCGCATCGATCACAATGAGTACCACTTTGTTATTTTGCATAGATTAACACCTGCTCTTGATAGTATTGAGGAATTTGCTTTGTTGTTTCTTCCCATTTCTTTTGATCTTTTACTGGTTGAGCATTCGTATACATATCTGCTGGTAATAGTAGATCCCTTACATCCTGTGGTAACTCTACCTTTTCTCGAATTGGGCGTGCATAGCCCTTTGCTAAATTCTCTTGACCAGCATCGGATAAAATATATTCGCGAGCAAGCATGGCAGCATGTGGATTTTTTGCATACTTATTAATAATCGTTGCATAGCCAGAAGTAACAGATCCTTCCGATGGGATCACTACATCGAAACGTTCTTCATCAATTTGATGACGATACCCTAAGGCATTAAAATCCCATAAGATGGCGACATCAATTTCTCCTTTTTCTAAATTTGCTACGGATGGATCTCCTTGTAATCGACCTTGTTTTGCTAACTCAGCAAAAAAATCAATGCCAGGCTGGATATTCGATTCATCTCCCCCAAATGCCATTGCCGCAGCTAAAATAGCAAACTGAGCTTGATTTGCCGTTAAGGCATCCCCAATACTAACTGTGTAATCTCCATTTTTCAGATCCTCCCAGGAAGTTGGAGGATTCTTCACATTATTTTTATCTGTTAAAAATGAAATGGTCCCCGTATAACCGACAATCCAGTGTCCTTCATCGTCCTTAGCCCAATCAGGTATTTCATCCCAGTACGAAGTTTTATATGGTAAGGTTAAGCCCTTGTCCTTAGCGATTGGACCAAAAGCGATGCCAACATCGCCAATATCTGCTGTAGCATCATCCTTCTCTGCTTCAAATTTCGCTAACTCTTCAGCACTCGACATATCCGTATCTTTGTGCTTTATGCTATATTCGGCTCCAAGCTCTTCCCAAGTTTCCACCCAGTTCGCCCATGTATCTGGCATACCAACGGAATTAACAGTACCCTCTTCCTTCGCTTTCTCCGTAATTTCCTCAAGCGATAAATCTTTGCTTACCTCATTTGCACTAGATGAACTGTCAGAACAAGCTGCTAACATGGAAATTGTTAATGCACCAATTAGACCTTTTTTCCACCACTTTTGAATTGCCATGTGTTGGACCTCCATTTGTTTTTGTTTATTTTTATTTGCTTACAAACGTAATGGTATAAAACAAACATTAAGCAAGTATGGAGTGCATTAAAATATTTAGTAAAAATTATTGAGAAATTATAAAAATCTTTAAATTTAAAATAGCAAAATCCATTTATAAAACCAGTTCTCCTGCTTTAATTTCCTTATAATAAATAAAACCCACACATTTTGAGGAAAATAATCAAAATGTGTGAGTTTTTTAGATAAATTTATGGTTTCGACAGCAATCAAAATATTAAGCATTGAACAGAATAGAAATGAATATAGAAATTTTTAAGTCGACTATATGTGTTAAGCTCTAATTCATTTTACCTTTTAAAAAATTGGTACCATGGAACACCTACAAAGAAAACAGCAAACAATAAAATAAGAAAATCATGGGCTTGTACCCCATTTGAAAAAAGTATTAGCACTATAACTATAAATGCCAATATTCTAAGTAAACCTAATTTTTTCATGGAACCCACCATTCTTTTCTAATTTAATAAGAACAGTACGATGAAAAACTGAAAAATTACCAAGCTTACACAAAATTGGACGTATTGAAAAGTAAAATCACATACAATTTCAGACTATGTCAGGTAGCCGAAATAATTCCTTACTCGAATGTAACGACAGGGATGAAATATTTATTGTGTTGATTAGTTGGAGAGACCTAAGAAATCTGCATATGTATGCGGCTCATGTTCCTTTAGAATTGTTAAAAATGTAAATGCTAGCTGCACAACTGACCACCATCTCATATTGTATGACAGCTCAAATTGAGAAGGCTCTAACGTAAAAACATCCTGAAAAATAGCGAGTGGCTCGATTTGCTCATCCTTTAGAATGGATAAAAAGCCCAGAAATAATGTATGATCCTTTACTTCAATCAATTTATCATTTACAAGAGCATCTATTTTTTCAGGCTGCTGAAAATTGCACTGTGTGGCTACATAAAGTTCTAAATCCTGTGCACGCTTTCTTTCTTCACGTTCCTTTTTCTTTGCAATAAAATCAATGACGTTATTCACGGTCATCGCCTCTTTTTTTTCTTTTATTGTAGCATTGTTTAGACAAACATTGCCTGTACTGGCCTCTGCTTTTTTTGGGGAGCTCTTAATGATTTAACAGAGGCTTAGATGGAATACACGCGGAAGCCTGGTCTTTGCGGACAAGTATGATTTACAACCCTGACGTTGGAATTGTGATTGTCACTTTTCCTCCACCCGTTATCGAACTATTAGCTAGCGTCAATGTTCCACCATGTTTTTGAATAATCGATTCTACAATGTAAAGCCCCATCCCATGATGTTTTGCAGAATTCCTACTTGGATCCCCTCGATAAAATTGCTTGGTTGCTTCTTTTAAATCTTTCGATGAAAAACCTGGACCACTATCTGTCACAGTAAAATGAACAAAGTTTAATTCTCCAGCAACCGATAAAGTGACTTTGCTATTATTGGGTGTATGTTCAACAGCATTAACAATCACATTTAAAAGAGCCCGATAAAAGAGTTCCTCCTCTATCATCAAAACAGCAGGCAATTTATCTTTCACTACATCTACTTCGAGTCTTTTTTCCAAAGCAAGAGCCTTCATTTGTTGTTCTATCTTATGAACAAAGGAATCTAATTCTACATTTGTTTTTGCATTCACAACATGTTGTTCCATCTTCGATATGTCCATTAATTGCTTTGTGAATTTTTCTATTTCAATGGTATTTTTTAATATATAACGATTATATTCTTTTTGTATATCATCTTGAACAGTATCTTGTAAAAGCTCCGCATTTCCCCGAATAATGGTAAGAGGTGTTTTCAAATCATGGGCAAGTGCAGAAATTTGTTCTCTTCGCGACCTCTCTGCCTCCCATTGTTGTGTTAATGAACGATTTAATGCTTCCTTCATTTGCTCAAAAGAGAGTGCAATATCATCTATTTCTCTAATACCAGAAGGTTTTAAATGAAAATCCAAATTTTGATTTTGGATTTTTTCAATGGCCACTTGTAAGCCCGACATTTTCCGTTTAAGCCTTCTGCCGAAATGAACTGCAAGCACTGTTGCCTGCAAAATTACTCCTAAAATAAATAACAGTAACACTGTTAGTTGAGGGTTGGGTAAGTACTTTCTTATAATAGTGGAGCGATACTCGGGAACTAAACTATAGCGTAGAATACACACTTCCTGTTCTCGTTCAATAAATGTATAAAACCTAGAGCTACTCTGCCTCTCCCCCTTTTGCTGCAAATGAAAAGCATGGAGAGCCTCTTTTTCTGTTAAATTGCCAGAAAGATATTTCCCTTGATTGGATATAACAGCGTAGTCTACAAGATCAGGAATCATATTGTCTGTAACTAAACTGCTTGAAGCAATATGATCTTTCACCTTAGTAATCTGAGTTTCTGCATAATTTGCTGGCAAAATGATATTAGCCGAAAAGGCAAACATAAATAGACCCATTAGCAGTGCCACTAATAAAATAATCCCTATGCAAAGAAATAATAAATACCTAAGGAAAAATGTATGAAGACGTGTTCCTTTCCTCGGTTTTATTGACTCCATTTATATCCAATCCCCCAAACCGTGTTAATGACATCTATGTCAAAAGTATGTAGCTTTGAGCGGATATTTTTAATATGTTCTGTTATCGCCGTACTATCACTTTTGCCATCAAATCCAAAAATCGTTTCGTATATTTGTTCTTTTGAAAAAACTTGTCCCCGATTACGTGCTAAAAATTCACATATCTCATACTCACTTTTAGTTAGCATGACTCGCTCATTATGAACAAAAAGCTCTTTACCTGAAAGATTAAAATGCACATTATCGATATAAAGAATGCTCCGTTTCTCTCTTCTTTCACGTCGAATATGGGCATTGACCCTTGCACGTAGCTCCCCAATGCCAAAGGGTTTGGTTAAATAATCATCTGCACCTAATCCAAGACCATACATAACATCTTCCTCTAGCGATTTAGCAGTAAGAAAAAGAATCGGACAATCCACTGCATGGCGAATTTGTCCGCATAGTGTAAAGCCATCAATAGCAGGCATCATCACATCGAGCAAAATTAAATCGAAGATACCTAGATCTAGCTTAGCAACTTCTGTTGGTTCGGATACAATTGTTACTAAATGATCATCTGTTCGAAGTGAATTTTTAATCAACATTAAAATATCTTCCTCATCATCAACTACTAATATATTCGCCATAACTAACCCTCAAATCCATTCCTAATGTTCTGATGCTCTGCCTTCCCATTTCCAAAACCATAGACACGACAGTATAAAGGTCACTAATATGCCTCCTATACAAGCTATGATACCATGACGCAAGCTAGCCTCGAGCAATGCTATATCCATTCCTACAGACTTTATGATCCATAAGGAAATGAAGTGCCCGCTCCATCCATAAGGTAAAAATGGCCAAATACTATCTCCTAAGCCTGTAAGCAGTAAAGCAACCAAAAGAGCTTCTACTATACCAAGTCCAATTGAAGCTCCTTTTCCAAATTGGAGACTAACAAATAAATGTAATATATATAAAATGACATGACTGCCGAACAGAATACATGCAGCCATACTATAAAATGAATAATCAAAATGTACTTCATGTAATAGTTCTATAACGCCTATACTAAAAATTGCTATAGAAAGAAAAATAGCTCCAAGGCTATAGAGCAATAACAGTAACAGTTTAGCCATGTATGTCATTATTTTTCTGTTCGTTGTAGCCAGCATTACCTGAAAATGACCTGCGTTTGCCTCCTGTTCAGATGCCATAGCACACACCAATCCTATAATAATAGGTAAACCACACGCTAATCCCTGAAAATATGCTGTTACCTTTCCTTGAAAATCCCATGGTGAATAAGTGTAGTAGGCTAAAAAGATCCCTGAAATAATGAGGGGGACCAGTAGATGTGTGAGTAAAAAAGGTGTTCTTTTTGTTTTAAGACATTCTGCTCTTAATAATCGTAACATGACCATCAGCTATTTCGCCTCCCTATTTTGAAACCACTTTGCAGTCAGTAAGCTAATCATTATAAATAAAGCTAAGGTAATTAGTAAGCCTGGAAGTATAACACTATTATTGAATAATGGGCTTCCTTCTGGAACTGGCAAACCATTTGGTAATATGCCAAGTGTTGAACATAATAAACGTGCTCCAATTGCAAATGGATAAGAATACCACAAATCCCCGTCTGCAAAAGCAACAATCCCAATGATATTAGCTACTAAATTTATCAAAATAGCTAAATAGGTGCCTAATTTAGCTGCTAAGAAAAGACATAAAGGAATTTGCCACAAAAACGTAAGAAAAATGATGAGAGCACTCAGTAAACTACTTGTTAGAGGTAAACTATGATTGAAAAGCAAACCTCCTGCTGTGATCCCTATAAAGAAAATAATCGTAATTAGTAGTAACCATAAACTTGTTGCAAGTATTTTTCCAAGCCAGATTTTTTTCAGGTCAAGTGGTAATGCAAGTAAACTATGATATTTCATTTTTTTATCTTTTTCCACCACTAAAGCACAGCAGATCGTCAAAGCTCCTGGCAAAAGCATGGAGTACCACCAGTTATAAGCACCTGTTTGAAAGAAAGTCCCACCCATAAGTACGGCACTTAAAAGTAATGTCATAATGGGCGTAAGCCAAAGTAATTTTGGGATAAAAGATCGCTTCCATTTTAATTGTTCTGCTTTTATAATTGCTATCATGTTAATGGCCTGCCTTTCTATTAGCAGACACAACCTGCATAAATAAAGATTCTAATTCCTGTCCCTGTGGTGCCATTCCCTGATAGCCCAATTTGCCATCAGCAATAATGCCAATGTCATCAACGACTTGTTCCACCTCAGACAGTATATGACTAGATAATATAACTGTGATGCCCTGGGCAGGAAATGAGCGAATAAGCTTCCGTAGATCTTGAATTCCAATTGGATCTAGCCCATTCGTCGGTTCATCTAAAATTAATAGCTTTGGTTTGTTTAACAGCGCAATGGCTATTCCCAATCTTTGTTTCATACCTAAGGAAAACTGGCCAGCCCGTTTCTTTCCCGTATTTGTTAAATCTACAATTTCTAATACTTCTTCAATACGACTTTGCGGTAGACCTAACGCTACCGTTCGAACTTTTAAATTTTCTTTTGCTGTTAAATTTTCATATAGAGGGGGGTTTCAATTAAGACACCGATGTCTTGTAAATCATTTCGTGTCCATGGACGCCCATTAAAAATGATTTCCCCTGCATTAGGCTGTAGCATGCCAGTAATCATCTTTAATGTTGTTGACTTCCCTGCTCCGTTAGGTCCGAGCAAACCATAAACGGTATTTCGTTGGATTTCTAAAGATAAATTGTCCACAATTGTTTGACCTTTAAAAGCTTTATAAAGATTTTCCGTTTTCAAAATCAATTCTTTCATAAGTAGTCATCATCCTTTCGATGACCTTAGTATAAAAAATAAATATAAGGATTTTATAAGGATTCCAAATTCAGTTTTATAAATAGCGAAACAAAAAAGCATTTGGAAATGACATCATTCCAAATGCTTTGCCTGTATATTTTACATAAACTCTTTTACTAATTCATTAAAATCATTTTCACTCATTTTGATATCGATATCTGTTAATGGTAACTCAGAGTAGCCAGGTACTTTTTGCTGATACGATGTTGTTTCTGTATCATGATAAATAATACCTGTTACTAAGCCCTCATGTTCCATTACTGTACGCATCGCCATTCCACGATCTGAGTGATCATAGCCTTCCACATCTGCTAGTTTTGTTAAGTTTTCTTTAAACCAATCATATGTGTTCACTTTGTTGTACGTTACACAAGGTGAGAAGACATTGATAAATGAGAAGCCTTTATGGTTAATACCAGCTTCAATTAAAGCTGTTAATTCTTTAATATCTGTAGAGAAACCTTGTGCCACAAATGTAGCACCACTTGTTAATGCTACCTCTAACGGTTTTAATGATGGCTCAATCGCTCCACCTGGTGTAGATTTCGTAATAAATCCGGCAGCAGAACGTGGAGATGTTTGACCTTTTGTTAAGCCATAGATTTGGTTATCCATTACAATATAAGTAATATCGATATTACGGCGGATCGCATGAATTGTATGCCCCATACCGATAGCAAATCCATCACCATCACCACCTGAAGCGATGACATGTAAATCACGATTGGCCATTTTTAATCCTTGTGCAATTGGAAGTGCACGGCCATGGATACCATGGAATCCATAAGAATTAATATAGCCTGAGATACGACCTGAACAACCAATTCCAGAAATGACAGCCAGTTCATTTGGTTCAATGCCGACATTTGCAGCAGCACGTTGAATAGCTGCTTGTACGGAGAAGTCTCCACAACCTGGGCACCAATTTGGCTTCACTGTATTACGAAAATCCTTAAATGTTGCCATTAGCGAGTCAACTCCTTCACACGATTTTCTAATTCACCTGGCAAGAATGGTGTACCATTGTATTTAGTAATTGTTGCAATCTTCTCATGACCACCAATATTCATCTTCATAATATTAGCTAATTGACCAGTATAGTTATTTTCGACAACAATCACTTTTTTCGCTTTTGCTACAAGAGGAGCCATTTCCGCAGATGGGAATGGGTGAATTAAGCGAATATGTGCATGATTTACCTTCATTCCTTGCGCATTTAATCGTTCTTGCACTTCTTCAATAGCACCCCTTGTTGAGTTAAAGCCTACTAATAAAATCTCAGCTTCCTCATGTGGCGCATTGACATATACTGGGTTATCAAATTTTAATTTAGCTAACTTACGGAAACGTTTATCCATTTGCGTTTGGCGATTACCCGTTGCTTCAGATGGCTTACCTGTTTCATCATGTTCAACACCCGTAACGTGGTGAATACCATGTAATTTACCTGGTAATACACGAGGTGAAATGCCATCTTCTGTATCTTCATAGCGTTTGAAGTAGGCTTTATCTGCCGCTTCTTCCAATTCGTCTGTAACTATTTTCCCTCGACGAATTTCGATTTTATTGTAATCGAACGGTTCTACAGATTGTTTCCCTAGTGACAATTGTAAATCAGTCATTAAGATGACTGGTAATTGTAGTTCCTCTGCAATATTAAATGCTTGGATTGTATCAAAGAATGCTTCCTCCATAGTAGAAGGTGCGATGACTACTTTAGGAATTTCACCATGTGTTCCGTAAAGCATAGCCATTAGGTCTGATTGCTCTTGCTTTGTTGGTAATCCCGTTGAAGGACCTCCACGTTGTGTATCGACTACTACTAATGGTTGCTCTGTCATACCTGAAAGACCTATTGCTTCCATCATTAATGAAAGACCAGGACCTGCAGAAGCAGTAAAGGAACGTACACCACCAAAGTTAGCACCAATAGCCATCGTAGCTGCAGCAATCTCATCTTCCGTTTGGATGACTGTCCCGCCGAATTTCGGTAATTTTTTAATCAAGTATTCCATAATTTCAGAAGCTGGCGTAATTGGATATGCAGCCATAAAGCGTGTCCCAGCAGCTAATGCACCAAGCGCCACAGCGTCGTTCCCAATCATAAACATACGACGTTTACCATCTGCAGGTGCAAGCTCCCATTCACCTACACGATCACCTAAAAGCTCATTCATAATTTGGCGACCACGTGTAATGGCTTCCATATTTTTTTGAACGACCTCTTCGCCCTTCTTACCAAAAATATCATCAACAACATTTTGGAACACGGCATCCTCTAAATTTAGTAATGACGCGGTAGATCCTATTGCCACCATATTTTTCATTAACGAAGTACCAAGTTCTGCTGCGATTTCAGTGAATGGTACAGCAAATAAAGGTGCCTTTGAATCTTCTGGTTTAACAGGATCAAATTTCGCATCTGCTAAAATAACACCGTTCTCTGTAAGCTCTTTATAATTGACATCGATTGTTTCTTGATCGAATGCCACTAAAATATCTAAATCATCCGCAATTGCACGTACTTCTGTTGGACGAACTGTAATTTTATTATTCGTATGGCCACCTTTAATTCGAGAAGAGAAGTGACGATAACCGTATAGGAAATAACCCAGACGATTCATTGCCATTGAGAAAATCTCACCTGTACTCTCAATCCCTTCACCCTGTTGCCCACCGACTTTCCATGAAAGCTGATGTAACATGTCAACAACTCCTTAAATCCAATGTGTACTATTATTTTTCCTTCATAAGTTTAACACGAAGAAACCGTCTGCACTATTGTTTCTCAACGATTTAGGCGAAAATCAGACCTTTGACTGAAAATCCTGTTCATAAAGTTGTAATTTTCAAATCTAAGCAAAATCAAGCCTCTTTTTCAAGTGACATGTATCATATGTAGAACATGAAAAAATGCCTCGCCACATTATTATGTGACAAGGCATTTTACTTCATTACAATTTTATCGAATACGTTTTTCCACTAGCAGCTTCAAGGCTGTACGTTCTTCACCAGCAATTAAAATATCGGCAAACGCCGGCGCGCAAATCAAATCTGTGCCACTTGGCGCTACAAATCCGCGTGCAATGGCCACTGCTTTCACGGCTTGGTTAAGTGCACCTGCCCCAACTGCTTGCATTTCTGCTTGCCCTTTTTCTCTGATTACCGCGACTAATGCACCTGCAACTGAATTTGGATTAGAGCGTGACGATACTTTTAATGAATCCACAATTATTCCTCCCCGTTTCGCGAATAGTGTTTACGCTCAACAACTCATGTCCCCCTTTTTTGGACCTCAAGTTATTGTCCGTAGCACATTTTATGCTCCGCAAGAAGGAAATAGACTAAGAATCCTGTATCCCACTAAAAGAGTTGTAAACCAACAAACTTCGACTTATTTTATCCTTGAAACGGATAATCTTCATTTATATAAATACGTTCACATGCAGTAGCTTTCCCTGTTCGATCATCAATATCTACAAAGAATCCACTTAATACCTCTCGCCCTTTCTTTGGCACTTCAAAACGTGAAGGCATATTAGTTTGGAATTTATAGATGACGCTCTCCTTTGTCATGCCTAAAATTTCATCATAAGGACCTGTCATACCAACATCCGTAATATAGGCTGTACCGTTCGGGTAAATTCTTGCATCTGCTGTCTGTACATGAGTATGTGTCCCAACAACCGCTGAAGCCTTTCCATCTAAGTGCCAGCCAAGGGCGATCTTTTCACTCGTCGCCTCCGCATGAAAATCTACAAAAACAAGTGGTGATGTTTGACGTGCTTCCTCAATCAATTGTTCCGCCATTGCAAATGGGTCTTCATGAGGAGGCAAAAATACACGACCATGTAAATTAATGACAGATAATGTCACGCCATTTTTCGAAATTTGCACCATTCCTTTACCAGGTGCCTCATTTGAAAAATTGGCTGGTCGAATTAAATAGTCTGCATCATCAATAAAATCAAATATATCTTTATTATCCCATGTATGATTGCCCATTGTAATGACATCTACACCTATCTGTAATAGGCTATTATAAATATTACGCGTAATCCCACGTCCTGCCGCAGCATTTTCACCATTTGCGATTACAACATCTGGATTAAATTTCTTTTTTAAGCGAGGTAAATATTTCTCCACCGCATCTCGCCCAATTGATCCAACAATATCGCCAATAAATAAAACTTTCATTTTTTAACCACTCTTTCTTTCATTCCGTCTCTATAGGATTTTAGAGACATTCATTCGCACCTATCATACCATCATTCATTGTAACGCGAGGACAATGATTACGCAAAATAAAATATCGGATCTTACAATGCTATATAACTTTAGGCTTTTTTACATTCAAATAGATCAGTGTTGAAGATAGGCTAAACCAATTCATTTTCATTAGTTTTAAAAAAACAAACTGTTTCATATTGCGATTAATTAACTTAACTTTTAGTATGTCTGGATAAGCCTTTAAAAAGGATTGCATCTCATACTTCATTTGTTGTTTCGTTGCGCTTTGATGAAGAATAACTAGTAACCCCTCAAACTGGTAATTCAAAAAGCTATTTTTCACTTCCGCATAAACCTCTGCACGCAGTAATTCCATTAAGAGCTTTTTATACAAGACATCATAATTATTCCGTAAATTAACCATTGCTTTCTTAGTTAAAGAGCTTTCGTTGTTCACATTATAATAATAAAGTTGTCTTGGTACATAGCAGATAGACTGGTTTTTTAGGACGGCTCTCGTTAAAAAAACAGTATCTTCAGCGAAACTCATCGCTTCATCAAAACGAAGCCTATGCATATCTAAAAAAGATTTTTCATACAATTTGCAGCTTGCAAAACCAAAATGACTTTCCCCTATTTCTGTAAATAATTTATTTAAACACTCTATTGCACTAAAAGTACAATAGGTGTTGGATGGATAGTGTAATTGCCTACTTCCTTCCGCTTCCTGCCAGTATAAATCGCATTTTGCAATGTTGGAGCCTGTTAGCCTACATGCTTGATACAGTTCCTCCAGCATGGTTACCTCTAGCCAATCATCCGCATCCACAAAGGTGATAAATTGTCCATTCGCATGGTCAATCCCTATATTTCTCGCCTTACTTACACCGCTATTTTCCAAATCCAAAACGGTAATACGCTTATCAAGATCAGCGAAATTTTGCAAAATAGATAATGATTGGTCCTGACTGCCATCATTAATCATAATAATTTCAATATCTCTTAATGTTTGATGGCATATGCTCGTTAGACATTTCTCCAAGTATTTCTCAGCATTGTAGACAGGCACAATGACACTCACTAAGATTTTGGACGCCATAACTTCGCGCCTCCTTTACGGAAAAACTCTATCCACTCTTTTCTTTGTTCCTTCTTTAAAGCAACCCAAAAAAGACTGCCTGCTACCAGAACTGTATAATAGAAAATATAAAGCAAAATAGAAAGCCAACTAATTTGAGGTTTTGTTAATTCCCATAATAACTTACCTATACAAATGGCCAAGCTAAAAGCGATAACTAGTCTACCAACCTTTCTCCAAAATCCGAATATATCTAATCCAATTTTTTTATGGTAATAGATGTTCATGATCACTACATTCCCTATAAATAATGAACAAGCCGTAATCATTGCTGTACCGATTTTTCCATAAAAATAGATAGCTGGTATTGATATAAAAACATTGGCGACTGCAACACTAATTAGTAAAACAGTTCTAAATTTAAAAAGGTTTTTGGCTTTTAATACATTAAGCCCCAAGTTTTGAATGAGATCAATACTAAAAGGCACCATAATAATGAGAACGATCGCATATATGTCGATAAAATCTTTCCCTAACCACAGTAATAAAAATTCTTGACCAAAAAGAAAAAAGCCACCCAATATATAACCAACGACTAAACATTGTATCGCTCCAACTTTAATGAAGAGTTGATTAATCTCTTCTAATCCATTTTCCTTTGTCACAAGCATCGAAATACGAGGTAAAAATAATCCACTAATGGCTAAAGCAAGTGACATAAATATCAAAACAATTTGAACCGCCACTGCATAAATGGCAACATCCGCAGTTCCCTTCAATATTCCTAATAGAACTTGATCAGTTTGCCAATAAATTTTATCCACAATGACTGTTATAAAAATAAAAAATGAATAGACGAAAATTTCTTTTATTAGTGCTGTATTTTTTATGGTAAAAGTAAATTTGATAGAAAGCACCTTAGTACAATAAATAGCATCTAATGCTAAAAAAAGAATGTTATAAATAGCGATAATAGCTATTAATGTCACCGAATTTGTCCCCTGTAACAAAAAAAACAACATTGTCAGAGGCTGTATAATCACCTGTAATAATGTTGTCAATTTAATAAAAATAAATTTTTCATATGCTTGTAGAATGGAAGTAAAGACGCCTAAGGGAAACTGCATCGCCAAACTAATGGTCATTATATAGCCCATGATCTTGGCCTTTTCTAATTGTTCCTTTGATAAACTTTGACCAAAAATATGATCCACGTGTGAAAATAGAAAAAATCCTATCAATAATGAAAGACAGCCAATACCAATAAATAATCTTAGAAAAAATCCATTTAAAGATGCTTCTAACGTTTTATCCGCTGCGGCTCTATTTCTAGCAATATAGCGTATAATGGCATTGCCTAACCCTAAATCTAAAATAGATAAATACCCTACAATTACTATCATTAAGGAATATAAACCGTATTCTTTCTGACCAAGGAGCGCGATCAAAATAGGTGTGAAAATAAGAGAAGAAATCATTGTACAACCTATTGTCAAATACGAAAGAATGGCTCCAATCTTAATTTCTTTCATGAGCACACCTTTCTACTAGTTAGGATGACTTTTCATCAAGTATCGCAGGATATAATGCATGGTATTGCGCAACGACTTGTTTAATTTGATAATTTGCTAAAGCATGGTCACGACCGTGGCTCGCTCTTTCTGCATATTGCTGTGAACTGTAGTTTAATGCCTTATTTATTGCCATTGCTAAAGCCTTTGGATCCTTGGCTGACACTACTTCTCCATAATCCCCCACCAAATATTCACAATCGCCAACATTCGTTGTCACGCAGCAGGTTCCACTAGCCAGTGCCTCCACTAGCACATTAGGTAGCCCCTCTCCCACTGATGATAAAACAAATAAATCAGCCGCAGCCATTAATTGTGGGACATCCTCTCTACTACCTAATAAGAATGTTACCTGTTGCAACTGTGCTTCCTCAATCATTAGCATTAATTCCTTATTAAAGGTATCGATCTCATAGCCAACTAAAAATAAATAAAAGTCTTGTCGAAGCTGACGTAACCATTTTAAACTAGCAATCAAATTTTCATAATCCTTTAAGGGATCCCATCTCCCAACATGCAACAAGATTGGTTGGTTTTTTATACCAAATTGTTCCATATAATAGTATCTTTTTTTACTCGGCATATATTCGTCTGTGTTAATTCCATTAACAATAACGTGGTGTTGCTTCCCTTTGTAGCCAATCGCTTCGTGGATTTCCTTTACCTTTGGCCCACACGAAATAATGGCATCCACACGTTTCGACAATCTTGCACAAAGCTTGGCAATAAAAATTGTCCTGCGTTTATTCTCCTGTTTGTTTAAATTACTATGGTGAATACCCCAAATTAATTTCTTTTTGAGCAAAATGGATAAAATATACCCTAGTAAATTCGCATGATACATCCAAGTTTGAATAATGTCGCTACCTCGACATAATCGATAACAGTCCAGAACAGCCCTTATACTATTACTACGCATATCACATATAGATACCTTAATATGTAATTGCTGCTCAATTAACTTACCGTATGTCCCCATCTCTGTTAAACAGATGACTTCTAGCTCATACACATTCCGATCCATATTTTGCAAAAGACGATAAAGCATTGCTTCGGCTCCCCCAAGTCCAATAGTCGTAATGATATGAGTAATTTTAATTTTCTTTTGGATAGTCTCATCCTTTAACTTAAATTCGTTACATGTAGAGAGCGCATAATTGGCTCGTAACATTTTCTACATTCAGTCCTTTATTGATTATACTGTTTTGGATAATATGTTCATCCAATTTGACATTCTTCTTAGCAATTTGTTGTAGCCAACAATCTATATCGCCCTGTAGATCTAGATAATGTAGTAAACCAATATCAAGGTCTACTTCCCTTGGTAAAGTCGAAGAAACAATGGATGGTGTACCACAAACTTGAGCTTCCAACAGAACAATTCCAAACCCTTCAAAATGAGATGGTAAAATAAATTTATCGAAAAGTTGTAGTAGTTTAATGATATCAGCACGCTGCCCTAAAAACAGAACACAGTCCTCTACGTTTTTTGCTTTTACGAGATCGCGAACTTCCTGTTCTAAGGGGCCATCCCCTATCAAAAATAATTTAAAAGGAACACCTTGTTGTTTTAAATTGCTAGCAAGTTCAATTAAAAAAGAATGGTTCTTAACTTGAACAAAACGCCCAATATGTCCTAATACTAACTCGCCATCTTGGATTTTTAATTTCTTCCTCAAACTCCGCTTCTCTTCATTTGATATGCGTTCAATTTTGGTGCTATCGATCGGATTCGCTATTATTTCAAAAGGTTTTTTATGAAAACAAAATTCTCCTGCTTTTTTACTACAGGCTACCAATTGTGTCGCATTGAAAACACTTAGTTTCTTCAACATGGTTAACATGACTGGATGATTCCACTCTTCTGCAACATTCGTATGACTGTGTAGTACACGGCACTGAACACCTGCTAAACGAGCTGCCAGTAATGTAAAGACTGCTCGATAGCCTGTATGATCATGAACGGCATCATATTGATGTTGTTTAATTATTCGATAAATATTTTTTATATACGAGAGAGGACCTTGCTGCGTAATATATTCCTCATAAAATATCTTTGCATCTTGTTGTAAGAAAATATCATGGTATGGCCCTTTATTAAACGACACAAAATCAAAATGATATAATGATCTGTTTGTATTCAATAAGATGTCTACAATCATCGTGGTAATACCACCATAATCTGTTGTTGGAATAATATGCAGGATTTTTTTCAAAGCTACATTCTCACCCTTATTCTTTTCCGTAATAATACTCGTACGTACTACCTTTTATCTTATAATTATTCAAGATAACCCCTAAAATATTGGCTTTGGAAACCGTTAAGATGGATTTTGATTTTATAACAGCTGCTTTCCCAACCACCCCTGTGTTGACGATTAACAGGGTGCCATCACATTTATTTGATAAAATTTGTGCATCCGATAAAAAGAGTAATGGTGGTGCATCCAATATAATGATATCGTATAGATCTTTCACTTCAGCTAAAAACGAGGTCATCGTTTCAGAAGCTAACAACTCTGTAGGATTTGGCGGAATGGCTCCACTCGAAATGATTTCCACTCCTTCAACAAAGGTTTCTTGAATAACTTCCTGTAGTGTAGATTGACGTGATAACACAGAGGATAGTCCCAAAATATTGTCAAGATAGAATGTATGATGTAAAGTTGGTTTACGCATATCTGCATCTACAATGAGAACATTTTTACCCTCTTGCGCAAATACGACACCGATATTTGCTGCATTTGTAGATTTTCCTTCACCAGCGATAGATGAGGTTACTAAAATGGTTCTAACATCTTGATTAGGTTGTGAGAATTTAATATTTGCCCGGATCGTACGATATTGCTCAGAAGGAATGGATGTCATATCAGAAACGGTAATCAGCTTGCGAGCCATTGTTGATTTTTTTGTTTTTCTTTTGGAAAATATTACGATGACCCCCTGTTTCCGGATTTTTTTCTAGTAGGCATTTCTATATTACTGACAACCCCAATCACTGGTAATGATAAAACCTCAATATCTTGTTCTGTTTTAATAGTCCTATCAATTTTTTCTAAAAAATATGCAAGCACCATCGCCAAACTGAAACCTGTGATGGCTGCTATGATAAGATTTAACAGTTTATTTGGCTTAACAGGTACTGGATGCTCACTATTTTGTGCTACAAAAAGAATATTAATATTGTCTACATGCATTAATACAGGGATTTCCTCTTTAAATATTTCTGCAATCGTATTAGCTATTTTTACTGCCCTCTCACTATTCTCATCTTGTACTCGAATGTTCACTACTTGGGAGTTATTGGCGCTCGAAACCTCAATTTGCCTCATTAATTTCTCTGGCGTCGTATCAAGTACTAGCACTTCAATAACCTTCGCTAAAATAACAGGGCTTTTGATAATGACATTGTACGTATTAATTAACCGAAGATCCGTATCAACATTCTGTGCCCCTACTAGTTGCTGATTTTCATAGCTTTTTTGATTGACCAATATTTGGGTTTCCGCTTCATAAATGGGTGTTTGAATAAAGTAACTAATCAATAAAGCAACGCCTATTGATAGAATAGTGAACATTAGGATAAGGAGCCAACGTTTTAACATTACTTTTACTAGACTTTGTATTGTCATTTCTTCATTCAAAATGGATCCCCTCCTAATTGGCAAATGTGCGCAATGCTAATAAAGTATATTAAACAAGCCTATTGGTTATTCAGATGTAATTGTGATTTTGCCCTTATTATAAATAGTGCCACTCACAACAAATACAAGTATATGAAGCATATTAAAATATAGTATTTCAAATGTAGAAACCCCTAGAGCGGCTACCATTACTAAGCCCATAAATACGATTGCTTGTTTATTCATATGACGATATCCTTTGACGATTGCCAATAAAAACAAACAATAGCTAATCAATGCCATCAATCCTGTTTCTTGTAAAATATTTACGAATGTATTATGTGCATGAGCAACACCTATCGACCACAGTGATTCAACACCGTGTCCCCAGAAACGAAAATGCTCAATAACATAATGCCAAATTTCAAGACGACCATCTGTTATGTTCGTCGACTTTTTTTCCATTTTCGATAAAATACTTTGTACAGCCTCTTGCATTATGTCCAATTTGATCATCACTATCACCAACACTAAACCTGCACCTACAAAGAGTAAAATCAATTTTAAGAGTGGTAAAAAGGTTTTGTTCATGCTTTTGACAATACAAAAAAATACAACAACTGTGGCAATAGAAACCGTTAACAAGGAAGTGCGGGCATTTGATAGCAAGATGACATACAAAGTAAATATATAAATGGTCATATAAAGAATAAAAGACCATATGTAGTTTACCTGTTGTTGTCCATGTAGCATCTGCATTGCCACCTTATACAATCTCATGAGTACAACGATCATTAAACCAATCATTGAAAACCCCATCGTATTCGGGTTCTCAAATACACCTGAAAAAGCTGAAAACATATAATTTGCTTGCTGAAAACATAAAGCTAAAAATGGTATATAGGCGATTAAAACACTATTCAAAACAATTTCTATCACCTGTTCTTTGACAAGATCATTAAAAAAAATTGAAACTGCTATGAACATGCACATTAATTGTAGACTGTTTTTCAGGAGAACCATATCCTGATTCACCCCTGCTGATATCACACAAAAAAAAGTATACATACTAAAAAAAACACTAGCTTGTACATTGTGAATGAATATTTTTTTATGGATGAAAAAAGAGACGAGTATGATTAACAGGCTGATTAATAAGGATAACTTATGGAAAATACCAGCGACAGGCTGCATCAGGCTCATAAAAACAAGTATGCTAAACAGTAATGTATAGAGCAATTGCATCTTTTTTCACGCTCAATTCTAACAAAGACGTTTAAAATATAAGCCATCGTTTCTTTATAGCCATATCATCTAACTCAAGTGGCAAAATAGGCTTGTTCGCTAAAACTCTTGCATTATTATCTAAGAGGCGAGTGATTGTATCTATTTCTTTCTTTTTCTCCAGATAGTGGAGTGCTGATTGAAAGAAGAAACTTCTTTTTTGTAAATCATGTGCGTCTGAGCCAATCGTATGAATGTAATTTGCTCTCACTAAAGCGAGGGATAAACGTTGTATGTCCTTTCCATATAATCCTGTTAAACTACCTGTTGTCAATTGTGTCAATACTCCCTGTTGAATAAGGGCCTCTAGTTTCTTTGGGTTTTCTTTAATGGCAAAATTTCGTTCTGGATGAGCTAAGATTGGTATATAGCCAAATGTTTTTAAGCTCCTTATCATCTCTATCGTATAAGCCGGAATAGTGCTCGAAGGAAGTTCTAATAAGATATATTTTGACTGTGCTAATGGATGAAGTTGCTGTTGTTGTAGTAATGTTGGGAGATTATCATGTAAGCGAATTTCGTGGCCTGTATGGAGTGTAATTGGAATTTGATGATGATGTAATAATTGTTGTAAATCATTTACTTGCTCTACCACTTTTCTATAAGTGACATGATATTGTGGGTGTCTAGCATGGGATGTACAAATAATCTCTGTAATCCCCTCTTTAGCAGCTTGCCTTAGCATTTCCAAGGAATCCATCTCATTTTTTGGTCCATCATCCACATCATATAAGATATGTGCATGGATATCGATCATGATTATCACATCTTTCATCGTTAATCAAAACCTAGCCTTGTTCTTTTTTATGATGGATGCTCCTCAAACATGACTCTACCTCTACTAAAAAAGAGGCTCTCTAGATAATAATCTAAAGAAACCTCTAACATTCAATATTATTTCGCATACTCCACAGCACGTGTTTCGCGAATGACTGTTACTTTAATATGACCTGGATAATCTAACTCTTCCTCAATACGTTTACGGATATCTCGTGCAAGACGATGAGATGCTAAATCATCAATTTTTTCAGGTTGTACAATAATACGAATTTCACGTCCAGCTTGAATAGCAAAAGATTTTTCTACACCATCATAGCTTTCTGAAATTTCCTCTAACTTTTCAAGTCTGCGGATATAGTTTTCAAGTGTTTCACTACGTGCACCTGGGCGAGCTGCTGATAATGCATCAGCCGCTGCAACTAATACCGCAATAACAGATGTTGCTTCAGTATCACCATGATGCGAAGCAATACTGTTGATAACAACCGGATGTTCCTTATATTTCGTTGCTAGTTCCACACCGATTTCGACGTGGCTACCTTCAACTTCATGGTCAATTGCTTTCCCAATATCATGTAATAAGCCTGCACGACGAGCTAACGCTACATCTTCACCAAGTTCAGCAGCAAGTAATCCTGCTAAATGTGCGACTTCAATTGAATGTTTTAGGACGTTTTGTCCATAGCTTGTACGATATTTCATACGGCCTAAAATTTTCATTAAATCTGGATGTAAATTATGAATGCCAATTTCAAATGTAGTTTGCTCACCTGTTTCGCGGATTTGTTCATCCACTTCACGTCGAGCTTTCTCCACCATTTCCTCAATGCGAGCTGGGTGGATGCGACCATCCTGTACAAGTTTTTCAAGTGCAAGTCGAGCCGTTTCACGACGAATTGGATCAAAGCCTGATAATATAACCGCTTCAGGAGTATCATCAATAATTAAATCAATCCCTGTTAATGTTTCCAATGTGCGGATATTACGGCCTTCACGACCAATAATACGACCTTTCATTTCATCATTTGGCAAGTTCACAACAGATACAGTTGTTTCTGCTACATGATCTGCCGCAAAGCGTTGTAATGCTAATGATAAAATTTCACGTGCTTTTTTATCTGAGTCTTCTTTCGCACGTGTTTCAGCTTCCTTCGTCATCACAGCAATATCAGTCGCTAACTCTTTTTCTACTTCATTTAGGATAACTGTTTTAGCTTCATCTCTAGTTAAAGCAGAAATACGTTCTAGCTCTGTTTTTTGTAGTGCTACGAGCTCGTCCACTTTGCTCTCCATCTGTTCAATATGCTGTTGTCTTTCAGCTAGAGCTTGTTCTTTACGCTCTAAGCCTGCTTCTCTCTTATTTAGAGCATCATCCTTGCGATCAAGATTCTCTTCTCTTTGCAATAAACGGTTCTCTTGTTTTTGAAGTTCTAAACGACGTTCACGAATGTCATTTTCGGCTTCAGTACGAAATTTGTGAGTTTCATCTTTGGCTTCAAGTAGTGCTTCTTTCTTCATTGCCTCCGCTTCTCGTTTTCCTTCTTCAACGATTGTTTCAGCAACATGTTTAGCACCAGTGATTTTTGAGTCATTCACTTTTTTCATGTAGATATAGCTAACAGCGGCACCAACGATGAGTCCAAGCAAAGCGGAGATGATAGTAATTCCATCCATATGAACACCTCCTCTTGCTATTTGGGTATTACTGTTTCAGTCGGCGCATACATCTATCGCGCCTTGGCGAAATTGCGCCAGATTTTGATTGAATTTACACAAAATCCGTTCTATTAGCCAAAGGCTCTAGCTTCATTTAGTAGGTGTTTAGACATCTATATGAAAGGGAAAATCTCAACAATATTCTAAATGTGTGATGTCCATTTCACTAGAAAACACTAGGTAAATGAAGATAAAATGTACTGCCTATTTAAAGTCATAATTCAGAAATTATACATATTTAATTGTATAGCTAGCCTTAAGCTCTGTCAAGGATAGTCGGGCGTCTGTTCGCCCTTCAGCCAAAAAAAGTAAGTCCTATCCATTCGGTTATTTTTCACCCTATTACTTTTACACTAGAAAAAATTTCATCTTAAATACAATTAATATAAAAACAGTACATAAGAAATAACACCTTGAGATAGACGGCATTACTCTTATTATGGGTAAAAGTTTAAGAATATAGACAAAAAAAAGCATTGTTCCCTCAAAAAATGGGAACAATGCAATCGTTTATTATTCTTCTTCAAGAAGTAACATCAATTCTTCATCCATCTCTTCTTCATCATGAGCAGCAATTGTGTAAGAAGAAGCTGCAATACCATAAGAAGCTCGAATTTTATTTGCGATGTCTTCCATAACAGCAACATTTTCTTTTAAATATTGTTTAGCATTTTCTCGACCTTGACCTAGACGTTCATCACCATATGCATACCAAGAACCACTTTTTTGGACAATATCTAATTCTACACCTAAATCAACTGTTTCGCCTTCTTTAGAAATACCTTCACCATACATAATATCCACTTCAGCAGTACGGAAAGGCGGCGCTACTTTATTTTTAACAATTTTAATTTTTGTACGGTTACCAACAATATCATTACCTTGTTTAATAGCTTCTGCTCGACGCACTTCTAAACGGACAGAGCTATAGAATTTAAGAGCTCGTCCACCTGGTGTTGTTTCAGGGTTTCCGAACATGACACCAATTTTTTCACGAACTTGGTTAATGAAAATAGCAATCGTTTTTGATTTATTAATCGCACCTGAAAGTTTACGTAATGCCTGAGACATTAAACGTGCTTGTAGGCCGACATGAGAATCACCCATATCCCCTTCAATTTCAGCTTTTGGTACTAAGGCAGCAACGGAGTCAATAACGATAATATCAATAGCACCACTACGCACTAATGCTTCTGCAATTTCAAGTGCTTGCTCCCCTGTATCTGGCTGTGAAAGTAATAGCTCGTCAATATCGACGCCTAATTTTTGCGCATAAACTGGATCTAATGCATGCTCTGCATCGATAAATGCAGCTTGTCCACCTTTTGCTTGAACTTCCGCAATGGCATGAAGCGCAACTGTTGTTTTACCAGATGATTCTGGGCCGTATACTTCAATAATACGTCCACGTGGATATCCGCCTACTCCTAATGCTGCATCAAGTGCTAACGAACCACTTGAAGATGTCGCAATTTCTAAATCGGTTTTTTCGCCGAGTTTCATGATAGAACCTTTACCAAAATTCTTTTCAATTTGCTTTAGAGCCTGTTCTAAGGCTGCTTTACGATCACTCATTCATTTTCCTCCTTCGAAAACTGTTCACTGTTTTTGTCTATCTCTACTATACTTGTTTTTGAGAAAACACGCAAGAAAAAAGCGAACATTTATTCGATTTTTCTTCAAAATAAAAATTTGGATAGTTTTCCTCTACCCAAATTCCTATTTTTTACTCTATCTATATCGTTTTGTATATCCACGCTCTTCTAATAACTGCATTAAATAATGGCATGTAAATTTCACTGCACGAAGTCGATTCGTATTGCGCATGCCAGATAAATGAAGTAAATATGTAAGTGGCTCCTCATCCTCAATGGCAATACCTATCCAAACCGTACCTACAGGTTGGTGATCATGCGCAGTAGGGCCTGCTTCGCCCGTAAGACCAATGCCAATATTCGTTGAAAACTTTTCACGTACAGCACTCGCCATTGCCGCTGCACACTCGCTGCTGACAACACCATGTGTATCAATTAATTCTTGTGAAATACCAAGCTGTTTTACTTTCGCATCTGCTGCATACGTAACAATGCCTCCGATAAGTGCATTGCCTACTCCGGGAATTTCAGCAAGTTCAGATTGAAATAACCCAGCTGTTAAACTTTCTGCAGCTGCAATTGTTAGCTTATTATCAAGTAACATTTCAACTGTTTTAGATGCAAGTGAATCATCATCTACACCATATTGATACTCTCCAACTAGTGCCTGTATCTCTGCAACTTTTGCAGCAATTAACTGTTGAGCTTGTTGCTCTGTTGCTGCTTTAGCTGTCACGCGCAATGTTACCTCTCCATCAGAAGCAAGTGGAGCAACCGTTGGATTTGTTTGTGCATCTAATATACTTTGAACACGTACTTCGAGCTCGGCCTCACCAATGCCATAAAAACGCATGACATGAGATGCAATGATCCCTCCATCATTCAGCATCGCTGCTAGCTTAGGTTTGGCCTCAAATTGAAACATTGGTTCTAGCTCTTTTGGAGGTCCTGGAAGTAAAATATAGGTACGATCATTCTTTGTTAAAATCATACCAGGAGCCATGCCATGGTGATTGGCTAGCACTTCACTACCAGCTAAAATTAATGCCTGTTTACGATTATTCTCCGTCATTGGACGTCCTCGTTTGGCAAAAAATTGCTCAATATACGTTAATGCCACTTCGTCAAATTCAAGAGAAACACCGAGGTGACGTGCAATCGTTTCCTTCGTTAAATCATCCTTCGTAGGTCCAAGCCCTCCCGAAAAAATAATGAGATCAGCACGAGACTCCGCCACTTCAATAGCTTGTTCTAACCGTTGCGCATTATCTCCAACTACTGTGTGATAAAAAACGTTTATACCAAGCTCTGATAACTGACTTGAGATAAATCTCGCATTTGTATTCGTAATTTGACCTAATAATAACTCAGAGCCAACTGCAAGAATTTCAGCATTCATGATTCACAAGACCTTTCTTATTTAGACTCAAGTAAAACACGTCTGTTTAGATAGAAATAATCCCACCCAGACCAAAGCGTAAAGAACAATGCAATATAAAGCATGATCATATCAAATGGAATACCAATTAGTGTAAAGATTGTATTGTGTAAAAGAGCAGCAGCAATCGCTACAATTTGTGCCCAAGTTTTTATTTTACCGAGCTGATTAGCAGCTACAACTTCTCCTCCACCTGCCAAAATTAGACGTAAGCCAGTTACTGCAAATTCACGGCTAATAATAATGATAATGATCCAGGCAGGCGCCATATCAAGTTCTACCATTAAAATAAAGGCTGCTGAGACAAGTAATTTGTCAGCTAAGGGATCTAAAAATTTCCCAAACGTTGTCACAAGATTATACTTACGTGCATAATAACCATCCACCCAATCAGTTGTTGAAGCAAAGATAAAAATAAGTGCACCTATAAAATGATGGATTGGCATCTCTGCACCAAATAACGTCAATGTTCCCCAGCCGAAATCAAACATCATAACAATGACAAAGAATGGAATAAGCAAGATTCGAGAGATGGTAATTTTATTTGGAATATTCATTTTTCTAACACCTTTCATGATGAAAGAAAGTAGCCATCAGATGATGACTACTGTTCTTTATTGAAATTGATGACGATATTTTGCGTTACAATTTGTTGTGCATACGTTAGAGGTTCGTCATTAATATAGATTTTAGCCTGCGTTGAATTACCAAGACGGATACGTACATAATTTTGCGCTGTAGCGTCATATTCAATTACTTCACCAGCATTATAGACACGTGTATCTGTTAATAATTCTTGTTGTTGTTGGTCACGAATACCAACAAAAGTAGGACCTGATACTTCGACTTTAATTTTCATAGTCTTTGTACCTGTTAACGTATAAGAAGTTGTCGCTCCATCTGTCTCAATAGTACCCGCAGAAATTGTTTGTTTCATCTCTTCAGTTTGATCTGTTTGATCTTCATCAATTGGTGTTTCATCTGTAGAGTTTGTATCTTCTTTATCATTTTTTTGTGCATCTTTATTTTCTTTGTCTTTTTTATCTTTTTCACTATCAATTGGCTTAACATTTGTATCATATTCCATCTCAGGAGTTGGATTTACTTCTTCGCTTGTCCCTGAACTGTTTTTTGATTGCCATAGTATCCATATAGCTACAATGATAACAACAATAAATAAAGCAACAATGATTTTTGGCATTGCCTCCATCATTTTGTTGGAAGGGCCTTTCGATACCTTTCTTCTGCTAGGACTATTCGACATAGATTGACTTAATTGATCATTTGGAGTGCTTGGCAGTTCATTTTTATATGTCTCTAAAATTTCTTCAGCGTCCAAACCAACCGCTTCTGCATATTGTTTAATAAAAGCTCGTACATAAAACGAACCAGGCATAATAGAATAATTGCCTTCTTCAATTCCTACTAAATAACGCTTTTGAATTTTCGTTATTTCTTGTAAATCGTCTAAGCTGTAGCCTTTAGACAGTCTCGCCTCTTTTAGTCGAGTACCTAATTCTGCCACTAATAACACCTACTTTAACATCAAATTAAAAATTAAATCCTCCAAATGAATCGGATTCGGACATGTGATTTTTTTCCATTATCTCATAGGTAATTTCTTCATCTGTGTGATGACGCAGTTCAATAATATAATCAAAATCCTCTATTTTATATTCAGAATGCTGAACGAACATATCTGGATGCTCTACAACTTTAATACATGGCATATTCATCATTTCACGCACTAATTGCAGATGTCGCTCATCAGTTGAACGTCGAGTCACAATACCATCTAGAATAAAAATATTGTTACGACTAAATTCATCACCCACAAGCTTATTTCGAACTGTTTGTTTAATCATTGTAGACGATAAAAAAATCCACTTTTTATTGGCACAGACACTTGCAGCTACAATGGATTCGGTTTTCCCAACACGTGGCATGCCACGTATACCAATTAGCTTATGTCCTTCTTTTTTAAAGAGTTCCGCCATAAAATCGACTAAAATACCAAGTTCGTCTCTTACGAAGTGGAAAGTGTTTTTTTCGTCTGCATCTCGAGGAATATAGCGACCATGCCTAATAGCTAGACGGTCACGAAGTTTTGGTTGTCGAAATTTGGTTACGTTAATATGTTCCATTGTCGAAACGATTGTACGAAATCGTTCAATCGCCTCATCATTGTCTGTATGCACTAACATACCACGTCGATCCTCGTCGACACCATTTATTGAAATAATATTGACACGAAGCATCCCTAAAAGTGAAGCAATATCTCCTAATAATCCAGGGCGATTCACCTGAATTTCATATTCAAAGTACCAATCGCTCAACACACTCGTTCCCTTCCTATTAGTTAACGTAAAAAATCCTTTATAAGTTCCATCATAGCTGATTTTTTATGTAATGGAAAGTTAGAATACATGGAATTACGACGTTATTTACTAATTTTTTTTGGTGTTCGCAGATTAGGCTTACATACGTTCTCATTTTCAACGATAAATAGCTTTTTTATATAGAAAAAAGAGGAGATAGGCTCTCCTCTTTTATTTACTGCACATGCTTATTTTGTACAAGTTTAATGACACAATTCGCTAATGCATGCTTCTCATCTTCAGAGGCAACGCCCCATAAATCCGACAGCACTCGCTCTTGTTCGTTCTTAGGGTCGACATTTGTCGCCAAATACTCACCAATTTGGACAGCAGCCGTTTGAATCATTTTCTTTGGCATGCCGCTTGATTCAGCTTGCATAACGTTTTGCCCTAAAAACGATGTCCATTTTTGCCAGTTTTCTAAAATGGTCATATGTTCCTCCTCCTTTACATTTGTAGTATGTGCAGAAGAGAATATTATATGTACCAACCACCATTTAATCTTATGATTTGTCCTGTGACATAATCAGCTTTACCAGACAAATAAAAACGAACCATTTCAGCTACATCCGTAGTTTGTCCGATGGTGCCTAAAGGAATATCCTCTAAAATATAGTCTAGCTCCACTTGACTTAAATGGCTGTTCATTGACGTATTGATAAAACCAGGAGCGATGGCATTTACACGAATTTGAGATAGTGCTGCCTCTTTCGCATAGGATTTAACAAAAGCATGCTGGGCACCTTTAACCGTAGCATAAAGTGCTTCACCCGCTGAGCCAGCCTCTCCCCAAATTGAACCAATAAATAGTACATAGCTTACATCATGTTGTCGCAGCTTTTTAGAAAGTAAAGCAGTCAAACGCATTGGATTTTGAACATGAACACGCCATAAGGCTTCCATATCCTCCACTGATGTATCTTCAAGCAATGAATAATGGGCTTGTCCATTAGCAAAGACAATGGCCTGCACATTAAAAATTTGTGCTGCGACCATTTCTGCTCCTTTTATGGTTGAAAAATCCCCCTGAACAAGCATAAACTCTTGTGCAGGGAAAGATGTAGTAAGCGAATCACATAAACTCTGTGCCGCATTCTTATTTTGTGAATAATGCACATAGATGGACCAACCGTCTTCAGCTAAGCTTTGACAAATAGCACGACCAATCTCACCTGATGCACCTAAAACAAGGGCAAATTTTTTCACTGTGCTCCCTGCTTGCTTGGTAAAATTTTAAAAACAGTTTGTTGAGATTCACCTTGAATAGAAGCAAATGCTTTCTTTAAATCCTCAACTGTTAATGTCTCTAGTACTGGTACAACATCAAATAAATTCATGTCATTAAAGGAATAGCGTGTAAATTGGTTTGCAATAAATTCAATTGAATTAAGCGCACGTAAGAAGAATCCAATTTTTTTACGTTTGATACGGTCCAAATCAGCACTTTCAAAGTGTGCATTTCCATCATACTTTGCTAGTTCTTCCTTAATTGCCTTTGATAACCCATCTGGCTCTGTTGAATCAGAACCAATCATGGCAAAGCCAAAACCATTTTCTAAAGTAAAATCAAATGCATAGGTTTCATCGATTAATCCTTCTTCATAGACACGTTCATAAAAACTTGATGTGCGTCCGAAAATAAGCTCAAGCGCAATTTGCACAGATAGCTCATGTTTTAACATTTCCTGACCTGATAAATTAGTTTCTTTTGCTTTCAAACCGACATATACTTTTGGCTTTTGAACATCCATATTTAATGTACGTTCTTTAATTGCAACCTCTGTTGGTTCTTTATCGAAGAAACGTTGAATCGGCGTAGGCTCCGGAAACTCTTTTTTACCTTGATTGTCACGAATAAAAGTCATCATTTGCTCTGGATCCACAGCGCCAATAACAAATAACAGCATATTAGATGGATGATAAAATGTGTTGTAACATGTATATAGATGCTCAGCTGTAATACCATCAATCGATTCAATTGTACCTGCAATATCTATTTTCACTGGATGATGATGATACATATTTTCAATCGTACCAAAGTATAAACGCCAATCGGGCTGATCATCATACATGGTAATTTCTTGCCCAATAATTCCTTTTTCTTTGTTGACAGTAGCTTCAGTGAAATATGGCTCTTGTACAAAATTTAATAAAGTTTCTGTACTTTTATAAATATTGTCAGTAGAAGAAAATAAATAAGCCGTACGTGTGAACGATGTAAAGGCATTAGCCGAAGCGCCGTACTCACTAAACTTTTGGAAAACATCCCCATCTTCTTTTTCAAACATTTTATGCTCTAAAAAGTGAGCAATGCCATCTGGCACAGTGATACTTTCCGTTTCACCAATGGGCACAAACGTACGATCAACAGAGCCGTATTTTGTTGTAAATGTAACAAATGTTTTGGAAAAGCCTTTTTTTGGCAAAATATAAACATCTAAGCCATTGTCTAGCTTTTCATAATAAAGTGTTTCATCTAATTGTTTAAATTCAATTGTTTTCATTGTGCCGCTTGCTCCTTTCCACATAAGAAATAAACTGCTTCAAGCTGCACTTGCTTTGCCATTGCAACAACATCTTCCTTTGTTACAGCTTTCCACTTATTTGCCCAAGTTTCAACAGAGAATTCCTCAGGTAAGTCTTTATATTGATCAAAAATTTCGATTTGTCCACGAGCAGAATCTAGCGACTCTTTAAGCTGATTCGTCAGCATAGCTTTTGTTTGCTCCAGCTCTAAATCAGTAATATCTCCAGCCTGCATGACAGCAAGTTGCTCTTTAATTAGCGTTAGAGCTTTTTCTTCATTTTTAGGCTCGATACCAGAGACAACAAAAACGAGACCGTAATGCGATGCGTATGAACTTGATGCATAATAAGCAAGGCTCTCTTTTTCACGAACATTCATAAACAATTTAGCATGTGGATAGCCACCAAAAATGCCATTAAAAATTTGCATTTTAGCAAAGTCCGCATCACCAAATCTTACTGGCGTGCTAAAGCCAATATGGAGCTTACCTTGCTTCATTTCATGCTGTTCTCTAACATAATCATTGTCAGGGTGTTTTTGGGGAAGTACTGCCGGAACTTCTTCAGGTGTGCGATCTTTAAATGGTAGCGCCTTTTTTAATTTTGCTACGACTTCCTCTTCATTAATATCACCAGCAACATAAATATCAATTTTATCGTTAGCTAGCATGGATTGATACGCCTCATATAAGGAAGCCGGTGTAATTTTTTGAATTTCCTCTACACTACCATTTGCTGAAATCGATGCAGGCTCATTTGGTCTTAAAATTTGTTGTAAACGGAACTGAGCAAAGCGGGATTTATCGTCAAATATAGATTCAATACGCTGAATAACTGTTTTCTTTTCACGTTCAACAATTGATTCCTTAAAGGCAGCATTTTCTAAATTAGGCTCAAAAATAGCCGTGTGCAATAAACCAAGTACGTCGTTTAACACACTTGTATTCGCAAGATAATGGTCATTTACAGTCTCTACATTTAGTAGCACCGTATGCTCATTCCCTCGCTTCGATGTATCAAAATATAAAACAGTGCCGTACAAGTCATCTAAAAAGCTACGAAATGCAGCAGTTGTCTTATATTTAGCATTACTGTGCTGCAGTACATTGGTTAACACTGTACGTTCTGATGCACTTTTAGCCGTTAATGCTCTTCTCCATTTTATTGAAAAATTTACAGTTTTAAATTGGGTTGTTTGTCGGATATGCAAATTGACACCTTTTGCAAAAGGTATTGTTTTAAACATATAAAAACCCTCCTATCCTTCTTAATATAACGATGTACTACACATACTATACATGTCTATTGTCTATAATTGCAAAAGGAATCCAAAGTATGTATGGGAAAAATTAATAATTACACCAATTGCATATAAAAAAAGACTGAGCAACGATCGCTCAGTCTCTGATAATTCATTTTTCTTAGCGTTTACCTTTAATATAAGGTTGGCCACTTGCCTTTGGTGCATTTGCTTTACCAATAAAGCCTGCTAAAGCAAGGATTGTTAGGACATATGGTAAAATTTGCAGATAAACGGCTGGCACATTCTCGATAAATGGAATTTGGTTCCCTGCAATACTTAATGTTTGCGCTAAACCGAAGAATAATGCTGCACCTAGTGCACCCATTGGATGCCATTTCCCGAAAATCATAGCGGCAATGGCCATGAAACCTTGACCAGCAATTGTTGCATGTGAGAAGTCATGTGTAATTGTTTGTGCATAAACTGCACCGCCAAGGCCACCTAGAGCCCCAGAAATCATTACGGCAATGTAACGCATTTTATTTACGTTAATCCCCATAGTATCTGCTGCCATTGGATGTTCACCAACAGCTCGTAAGCGCAATCCAAATGGCGTTTTATAAATGATAAACCATGCGCCAATTGCTACAACAAACGCTAAAATAGATGTGCTATAAACATCATGGAACAATAAACGACCAAAGAAAGGAATATCCTCTAAATAACGAATACCAAAACGACGTATTGGTTGGTCAATCATATCTGTTTGACCTTTATCATAAATCATTTTTACTAAGAAAACTGTCGCGGCTAAGCCTAGTAAGTTAATTGCTACCCCTGATACTGTTTGATCGGCACGGAAAGAAATAGAAGCAACGGCATGGAAAAGTGAGAACACTGCCCCGATCACAACAGCTGCTAGCATTGCTACCCAAACTGTTGCTCCTCCTAATGACGAAGCGAATTCTAAATTGACAAAAATACCAACAAATGCACCAACAATCATTAAGCCTTCTAGCCCGATGTTGACAACACCAGAGCGTTCAGAGAATACCCCACCGATGGCTGTAAAAATCAAAGGTGTTGCATAAAGAATCGCTGAAGGGATGATGAAATATAACATTTCTAAAAAGCTCATGTTATTGTCCCTCCTTTTTCTTGCTCAGCTTTTGTAAGCCTACTCGAATAATATAGCCTGATGCAACGAAGAAGATAATCAACGCAATGATAATAGATACGATTTCTTCTGGAATACCTGCAGCATTTGGCATATTTAGTGCACCATATTTCAATGAACCGAAAAGTGAAGCCCCAAACACTACCCCAAGTGGTGTATTCGCACCAAGTAGGGCAACGGCGATACCGTCAAAACCGATCCCTGTAAAGCCTGGTTTAATGGATGCGTTTTGGAATGTACCTAAAGCTTCCATCGCACCACCAAGACCTGCAAACATACCTGAAATCGTCATTGCTAGAATAATATTTTTATTGACGCTCATACCTGCATAATCAGCAGCATTTTTGTTAAAGCCTACTGCTTTTAGTTCATAGCCACGTGTAGTTTTTTCCAAGATGAACCACATCACAACCACCATTAAAAGTGCAACAATGATCCCATAGTGAAGACTTGAATTGTCTGTAAGCTCTCTTAAAAACGGAGAACGCAGTGAAGCGGATTCATGAATACGTTCTGTTTTAAAGCTGCCATCGGACAATTTTTTGATCGCTGCGTTGGCAATATAAAGCGCAGTATAGTTCAGCATAATTGTCGCAATAACTTCATGAACTTTAAATTTCGCTTTTAAGAAACCTGCAATAAAGGCCCAAAATGCACCAGCTGCAGCTGCAGCAAGCAATGCCAATGGTAAATGAATGAATTTAGGTAGTTCAAATGCATAACCTACCCAAGCAGCTGCCAGCCAACCTAAAATAAGCTGACCTTCAACACCGATATTGAACAACCCTGTGCGGAAAGCAAACGCTACTGCAAGACCTGCCAAAATATAGGGTGTGATTTGTCGAATTGTGTTCCCAATCGAATATGAATCTCCAAAAATACCTGTCCAAAGAGCGATATAACCTTCTACAGGGTCATAGCCACTGACTACCATCACGATAGCCCCTACAATTAAACCGATAATGATAGAGATGATAGGAACGAGTAAATTAATGACACGATTTGACATTAGTCGTTCCCCTCCTTCGCATCATGCTTATTATTTTTTTTACTTTGTCCAGCCATTAGTAAGCCTAGCTCTTGCTCTGTAGTTTCTTTAGGATTTAGCTCATCCACAATTTGTCCATCATAAATTACGGCAATACGATCCGAAACATTCATAACCTCATCTAATTCAAATGAGATTAATAGAACCGCTTTTCCTTTATCACGTTGCTCAATAAGACGAGAGTGAATGAATTCAATAGCCCCAACGTCGAGTCCACGCGTTGGTAGAGCGGCAATCAATAAATCTGGATTACGGTCAATTTCACGACCAATAATAGCTTTTTGTTGGTTACCACCAGATAAAGCACGAGCTGGTGTCATTTCACCATTACCAGTACGTACATCATACTCTTTAATGATTTGGCGAGCTTTCTCAGACACTTTTTTATAGTCCATAACAAAGCCCTTCGCTATTGGAGATTGGTAATATGTTTGTAGAGCAATATTATGACCAATAGGGAAATCTAACACTAAGCCATGCTTATGACGGTCTTGTGGGATATGTCCAACACCTTCCTCTGTAATTTTACGAGGCTTCATGTTGGTAATTTCTTTGCCATTTAACTTAACTGTCCCACTTTTGATTTTACGAAGACCCGTAATGGCCTCAATTAATTCAGATTGACCGTTACCATCAATACCAGCAATACCGACGATTTCACCTTTGCGAACATTTAAGTTTAATCCTTTGACTTTGTCGATGTTTCGGTAATCCGTTACAACCAAGTTGTTAATCGACAGTACTTCATCTGTTGGGTTGGCATCAATTTTTTCTGTTTTAAATTCAACTTGACGCCCAACCATCATTTCAGCCAATTGATCAGGATTTGTGGCAGCGGTTACAACAGTACCAATGCCTTCACCTTTACGGATAATTGTCACACGATCCGAAACTTCCATAATTTCTTTAAGCTTATGGGTAATTAAAATAATCGATTTACCTTCTGCAATAAGTCGACGCATAATTTGAATTAACTCAGTAATTTCCTGTGGTGTTAATGAAGCAGTTGGCTCATCAAAAATTAAAATTTCAGCACCACGATACAAAGTTTTTAAAATTTCAACACGTTGTTGCATACCAACTGTAATGTCTTCGATTTTGGCATATGGATCAACATCCAATCCATATTTTTCAGAAAGTGCTTGTACTTTCTTAGCCGCATCTTTTATGTTAACAATCCCCATTTTAGTAGGCTCAGTGCCTAAAATGATGTTTTCTGTTACCGTAAAATTTTCCACTAACATAAAGTGCTGATGCACCATACCAATTCCCAAATCATTGGCAATATTCGGGTTTGTAATTTTTACAGCCTTCCCACGAACGCGAATTTCGCCACCCTCTGGTTGATACAAACCAAAAAGGACGTTCATCAAAGTCGATTTACCTGCACCATTTTCTCCTAGCAATGCATGGATTTCGCCTTGTTTCAGTTGGAGGGTGATGTTATTATTCGCCACGAAATTACCGAACTCTTTACGGATTCCTAGCATTTCAATCACATATTCCAAAATTGTCACTCCCTTAATAGGCACTATTATTAAGTCTTTTTGCCTTAGCGTATAGTATCTGCTGCTACATGATTGATGGTACAGATAAGCCATACGTCCAGTATTTAGATTTCTACCAGAGGCTATATTTAATTTCACCCATAGAGGTAGATGTTTTGCTAAATTAATACAGGAAAGGTCATCGTTAGAAACCTTTCTTCTATTAACTTAAAACCTAAACTAGTAAATTATCATGTCTACCTCTAAAGGTTCATATAAATCTTGTTAAATAGAGTATTGCAAATAATCTAAATATAACGATAGATTGAAAAATCATCATAAGGTCCTTCTAAAAAGTCCCTTATGATGATCAAAAGATGAATTATTTTTCCACTTTTTCTGGAACTTTGATTTCACCCTTAGCAATTTTCTCTTTATATTCATCAATTACTTTTTGTACATCTTCTGAAATTGCACCACGAGAATCTGCAAGTTTAACGCCATCTTCAGCTAAACCGTAAACAAGTGTTTCTCCACCTGGGAAATCACCATTTTTTGCTCTGTTTGAAATATCTACTACTGCTGTATTAACACCTTTTAACATAGAAGTTAATGTTACGTTTGTTTTATCGTCTACTTTACCTTCTTCGTATTGGTCAGCATCTACCCCGATTACCCATACATCAGCATTAGGATCTTTAGCTTTACGCTCTTTTGCTTCAGAGAATACACCGTTACCAGTTGCACCAGCAGCGTGGAAGATTACATCAACACCTGAAGAGTACATGCTGTTCGCTGTAATTTTACCAAGATCTGCTTTATCAAATGCACCAGTGTATTTTACTTGAATGTCGATATCAGGGTTTACTGCTTTAGCCCCTTCAACGAAACCAGCGTGGAAACGGTTAATAACTGGAATATCAACGCCACCTACGAAGCCGATTTTACCTGTTTTAGACGTTTTTGCTGCAGCAACACCTGCTAAGAAAGCACCTTCTTGCTCTTTGAATAAAACGTTAACTACATTGTCAGCTTTTACTTCTGCATCGATTAATGCAAAGTGGTTATCTGGATTTTCAGAAGCGACTGCATCAATTGCATCAGCCATCATGAAGCCGATACCATATACTAAGTTAAAGTCACGGCGAATTAAGTTGTTTAAGTTAGTTTCATAGTCAGCGTCTGATGCTGATTGTAGGTAGTCAAAACCACCATCGCCTTTTTTAAGACCATGTTCTTTTCCGTAAGCTTGAACACCTTCCCATGCAGATTGGTTGAATGATTTGTCATCAACGCCACCTACGTCAGTAACCATTGCTACTGAGAAAGCTTCTTCAGTTTTGTCACCGCCTGAAGCATTGTCATTGTCTTTTGCAGGTTTTTCGTCGTCTTTCGCACCACAAGCACCTAAAATAGCACTTGCCGCTAATACTGATGTTAATACTAAACCAAATTTACGTTTTTTCATTTAATTAACCCCCCAAAGGTATTGTAATTAGCAGGAAAAAATTTAGAAATGTTCTACACCCGTTTACGAACTACATGGAAGCTGAATTTATCAGCTCGGAAATAATTTTTTGAATAGAGCACTACTTGATCATGCTCATCGTAATGCAACTGCTTTAACACTAAAAGAGCTGTTTCACGTCCACAATTTAAGATCGGTGAGGCTTGTTCATGATATCCTACTGGATCAATATATGTAACAGCGTAGGCTACATGAATTTTGCCAGATTGCTCAAGAGCAGAGAAAAGTGAAACTTCTTTTTTTTCGACAAAGTCAGTAGGCAGGAAGCTTGCAGGTAGCCTGTCTATGCAGTATACTACTGGTTCGCCATCCGCTGTTCTGACACGTTCAATCGTGAGTATTTTATCTTCGCCATCACATTGGAAGCGTTTTAAATCTTCCTCAGAAGGTACGTGCTCAGTCGCTTTTAAAAACCGCGAACCTGGCTCCATACCCGCTGCCTCGATCATTGAAGAAATGCTCGATAAATGCTCGATGCCTGATGTAAACAACGGCTTAGGATTGACAAAAGTCCCAACCCCATGTCGGCGCACAATCACATTTTCCTCTTCCAACAGTCGAAGTGCTTCTCTAAGTGTTGCTCGACTGACTCCTAGTGATTTCGATAATTCAAATTCTGACGGAAGCTTTTCATTTTCTTTAAAAATACCAGCCTCAATGTCAGATTTTAAACGATCGATTACTTGAAGATAGAGATGACGATGATCTGCTTTAATAGTCACATATATCACCACCAAAATCAGAGATCAGACATCTGATGTACAACATTCCTACTAATCGTTCATAAATATAACATTTTTGCAGAATGAAATAAACAGTTTTAAAGAAAATCTGTTATAGAATTCATTCTTTCTTCATTTTTATTGCAAATATTTGGACAAAAATACAGTGAAACACAGTTATTTTTGTCCAATTTTTTGGTTAGTTATCGTACTGGTGAACAAGTACTTGACGCGGTTTACTACCCTCTGGAGGCCCTACAATCCCGCGTTGTTCCATTTGATCGACAATACGTGCTGCCCTTGAATAGCCAATTCGGAAGCGACGTTGTAGCATAGATACTGATGCTGTTTGCATACTGACAACTAATTGGACAGCTTCATCATATAATTCATCCGTTTCCTCTAAAATGGTTTCTTCTTCAGTAGGAATCATCTCCTCCTGATACTGTGCCTTTTGCTGTTCTATAACAAAATTCACAACAGCTTCAACCTCTTGATCTGATAAAAAAGCACCCTGCACCCTTTTTGGTTTCGAAGCCCCGGCAGGTAAAAATAGCATATCACCACGACCAAGTAGGCGTTCAGCCCCACCCATGTCTAAAATGGTTCTTGAATCAATTGCTGAAGAAACTGCAAATGCAATTCTTGAAGGTATATTTGCCTTTATGACGCCTGTTAAGACATCTACACTCGGTCTTTGTGTCGCAATTATTAAATGAATCCCTGCAGCACGTGCCATTTGCGCTAAACGTGTAATTGAATCCTCTACATCACTTGATGCAACCATCATCAAATCCGCTAACTCATCCACAATGACAACGATATACGGTAGCTTTGGATGCTTTTCTTCTGTTTGCTCATTAACCTTTTGTACATGAGCATTATAGCCCTCAATATTTCGTGTACCTGTATGAGAAAACAAGTCATAACGGCGTTCCATTTCAGATACCACTTTTTTTAGTGCTTGCGAGGCTTTTCGTGCATCTGTCACGACAGGCGCCAATAAATGAGGAATACCATTATAAACATTTAACTCCACCATTTTTGGGTCAATCATCATGAGCTTCACTTCATGTGGTTTTGTACGCATTAGTATGGATACAACTATGCCATTTATGCAGACACTTTTCCCGCTACCTGTTGAACCAGCTACAAGTAAATGTGGCATTTTATTGAGCTCTGCTAGAACCGCTTGTCCTGTAATGTCACGACCAAACGCTACTTGTAACAATGCATCAGGCTTAGCACCATCCTTCGATTCCAATACCTCACGAAGTGTCACAATGGCTACCTCACTATTTGGCACTTCAATACCAATCGCTGATTTCCCAGGGATAGGAGCTTCCATACGAATATCTTTAGCGGCAAGTGCTAGCGCAAGATCATCTTGCAGATTGACAATTTTGCTTACTTTCACACCTATATCTGGTAAAATTTCATATTTCGTGACAGCTGGTCCCAAATGGACTTGTGTCACCTTTGCTTTTACACCAAAGCTTTGTAATGTTTGTTCTAGCTTTTTAGCATTAGCTTGAATCACCGAATATTCACCGCTTTGGTCATGTTGAGGTGGTAATTGTAATAGATTATAGGATGGGAGCTGATAATCTGCATTTTCTACAGTATCAGTGCCTTGAATATGGACATCATCCGTTGCTTCTTCTAGTTCATTTTCCACCATCGTTGGCGTATCAAATACAGCTCTTTCCTGTGAGACATTTTGCGTAAAAGCAGAGATAATCGGCTCATGAGGTATTTCCTCCTCTTGTTCTGACACATCTGTCATTTGATTAACTGCTGCTACCTCATCTCCACTTTCTACTCTAGAGCGACGATTGCTAGGCTTTTTCGGTGTATTTTTTTTCTTATCACGGTGTTTCTTTTTCCATTTGCCAAATAGACCTGGCATTTTTTCAGCTAAATAAGGTACCAATGCCTTACCTGTGACTAAAATTAACCCTATAAAGAAAATAACCCAAGCAACGACTTTTGCCCCTGATGCTTCAAATAACACGTGGAGGCCGCTAAATAATAGGGCACCAATCATCCCACCGCCTAGAGCATTGCTACGATGAATAATACCTTCTGTATTGATCAATATGCGCCACGATTCACGAAGAACAGAATCAGATAAAAGACCACCTGATTTCGATAATTGCTCAAATAATATGCCATGGCTAAAAATGGTTAAGCTCATAATAATGAGTACCATGCCGAGTATTAATCGATCCTTCAAACCGATTTTTTTACGACCAATCATCATTAACAACGCAACAAATATAAGCATAAATGGAACAGCAAAATGTAAATTACCTAAAAGAAACATGGCGATTGTTTGTAAAATCCGCCCAATCATACCGAATTCAAAAATCATAATGACTGCTAAGGCAATTAAAAGCAGTCCTAAAATTTCATACATAAGCGGATGCATGTCTTTTTTTTCAGTTGTCGCTTTACTTTTAGTTCCTTTCTTTCTTTTACTAACTGCCATCTATTTTCACCTTCTTTTGCAATCCATTTTATATATGTAGCGAATCATCACAAGTAGAACTTGACTATTTCAAAAAAAGGATTTTCCACCGCAATTGGGAGAAAATCCTTTTTCTTTTACTTTTTCCTCAAAGCATTGACGATAAGCTTGTTCAATTAGTACTCCATAATAATTGGAATAATCATTGGGCGACGTTTTGTTTTTTGGAATAAATACGTATTTAGTGTATCTCGAATTTCTTGTTTAATATTCGTCCATTCAAATGTATCTTTACCAACATATTTTTCAATGACGTTTTTCGCAATGTCAGATGCCTCAATCATTAATTCCTCTGATTCTCGTACATATACAAAGCCTCGCGATAAAATCTCTGGGCCAGAGGCAATTTTCTTTTGTGCGCGGTTTAATGTCACAACCACAATGAAAATACCATCTTGTGATAATAATTTACGATCACGAAGAACAATATTCCCTACATCGCCTACACCAATACCGTCAATTAAGACGTTACCAGCTTGTACACGACCACTCATGCGCATTTTATTATTTTTATACTCTACAATATCCCCTTTATCAGCGATAAAAATTTGTGATTTTTGCATACCAAGCTGTTGCGCTAACTTCGAGTGAGCAATTAGCATGCGGTACTCGCCTTGTACAGGGACAAAATACTTTGGCTGCATCAAATTCAGCATAAGCTTTAAATCTTCCTGACTACCATGTCCTGATACATGAACATTTTTGCTAGAAGTCAAAATTTCAGCGCCTGCTTTGGACATAGAGTTCATCGTATTAGCCATTTGTACTTCCATGCCAGGAGAAGGTGTAAATGTGATTAGCACTGTATCCCCTTGCTTAATTTTAATATCACGATGGTGCTTGCGTACGATTTTCTCTAATGCATCTAGAGGCTCTCCTCTATTACCTGTTGCAATAATGATAATTTCATCATCTTGATATTTTTGCATTTCTGAAATCGGAATAATTGTATCTTCTTCAACTGTTAAATAACCTAGCTGTACGCCTAAATCAACAGCCTTTTCCAATGGTTTACCAACAATCACAACTTTACGGAATGATTTTTGGGCTTGGGCAAAAACTTGTTGAATACGAATAAAATTCGATGCATAAACAGCTACTAAAATACGACCTGGTGCTGAGTGGAATGTTTTTGATAATTGTTCTTCAATCACAATCTCCGATGTCGTATATCCTGGTCGTTCAGCTTCGCACGATTCAGATAAGAGAATAAAGACACCGTCTTCTCCTAATTGTGCCATTTTTGCTAAATCAGGTTTGAATTTACCTGTTGCTGACTGATCGAATTTAAACTCTCCTGTATGAACAATCGCGCCTTCAGATGTATGGAACACCACCCCTAACGAATCGGGAATACTATGTGTTGTGTGGAAGAATGTTACATACGTTGAATTGAAATTCATACGACTTCGATTTGTTACTTCAAAAAATTTCACCTGATGTGGTGCAGGTAATTCTTTTAAATGTTCCTTTGCTAATGCAATTGTTAATTTTGATCCGTACACAGGTGCCTTTATTTTTTGTAAAACATAGGCAATAGAACCGATCGCATCTTCATGACCATGTGTTAAGAAAATACCTTTCACACGCTCTTTATTTTCTTCTAAGTACGTAATGTCAGGAATCACGATATCTATGCCTAGCATCTCATCTTCTGGGAACATTAAGCCGCTATCCACTACAAATAGCTCTTCATCAATTTCTACTACGTACATTGCTTTCCCAATTTCGCCTACCCCCCCAAGAGGGATGATACGAATTAATTCATTTTTCTTTTTTGTCAATTTATTTCCTCCTAAAAAATATCCCGAACAGCAACCACTTAACATTTATTATACGGTTTGCAAAGCTTTTGCACAAATTAAAAATACATGTTTCACGTTGGAAATAGATTTTCTTTTATTTGCTTATTACTAGGAGAGGGATCAGCAGATATTGGATAACTTGTATCATGATAGTCATATTAGTATTTTTGAGGATGAGAAGTAATGGATTGAGGGGTCTTTCATCTTTTTTCTAGCATACAAAAACGAGGCTGAAAGAATCTCAGCCTCGGTGCTTTTTATCTAAAACTTTTCGCTTTTTCTTGATACGTATCCCAAATTCTGTCGAAGTTAGCTTTCTCTTGATCTGTCATTTCCATCATTGGTAGACGTACATTGAGTGTATCAAAACCTAATTTTGTCATCGCATATTTAATAGGCGAAGGATTTGGTTGAGCGAACAGCGCACGTACTAAAGGTAATAATGCTCGGTGAATTTTGGCTGCTAGCTTATGATTTCCTTCTTCAAACGCTTTAATCATTAATTGCATATCATTGCCTACAACGTGAGCTGCTACGGAAATAACGCCTGCCCCGCCAATTGCCATTAGAGGTAATGTTAAGCCATCATCTCCACTATAAACTAAGAAATCATCTTCTGGGTCAACATTCTCGATAATATCACCCATTTGATCTAAATTACCACTCGCTTCTTTAATCCAAGCTATGTTTGGAATCTTGCTTAACGCAACAGAAGTTTCATAGGCAACATTGACACCAGTACGCCCTGGGACATTATAGAGCATAACAGGTAGACTCGTTTGTTTAGCAATTGTTTCAAAGTGGGCAAAAATCCCACGTTGATTTGGCTTATTATAGTATGGAGCTACTAGCATGATGCCATCGGCTCCATTTTCTTCTGCTTTATGAGTCATTGCGATAGAGTATGCCGTTTCATTATCCCCTGTGCCGGCAATAACGGGTACACGACCAGCTACTTTCTCTACTGTAAAGCGCACAACTTCAATTTTCTCCTCCGTTGACATCGTTGGGTTTTCAGAAGTCGTACCACAAGCAACTATACAATCTGTACCGTTATCTATCAAATGATTAATAATACGTTCTAGTTCTGGATAATTAATCGTGCCATCATCTTTGAACGGCGTAATCATTGCCGTTCCAATTCGACCTAAATTCATCCTTACACCCCTCTTATAGTAAGTTATCCTCAAGCATTGCTTCTGCAATTTGGATAGAGTTTAATGCGGCGCCTTTTAATAAATTGTCAGAAACGATCCATAGATGGAATCCTTTGCTATTGTCTAAATCTTGACGGATACGTCCTACAAAAGTAGCGTCTTCCCCTTCTGCATAAATAGGCATTGGGTAAGTTTGTGTTGCAATATCATCTTGTAATATCACACCTGGTGCATTGCGTAATACGTCGAAAATTTCTTGAATTGACGCTTCTTTCTCTACCTCAATATAAACTGATTCAGAGTGACCTGAAACAACTGGCACACGAACACAAGTAGCAGCTACTTTTAGCTCTGGTGCATGCATAATTTTTTTGGTCTCATTAATCATCTTCATTTCTTCGTATGTAAATCCATTATCTGTAAATTTATCAATTTGTGGAATGACATTACGAGCGATTGGGTAATGACGTTTATCACTACCAGACGGTAAAATAGTTGCTTCTACATCTTTACCTGCTTCCCAGTTTGCGCTTTGTGCCTTTAATTCTTCAATAGCAGAAATACCTGCACCTGATACTGCTTGATAAGTTGAAACAATTACTTTCGTTAAACCAAATGCATTACGAATTGGTTCAAGTGCAGCTACCATTTGAATTGTTGAGCAGTTTGGATTCGCAATAATCCCTTTATGCTTCGCTAAGTCGCCACGATTCACTTCAGGAACGACAAGCGGTACCTCTGGATCCATACGGAAATGGCTCGTATTATCAATTACTACTGCACCACGCTTAGCAGCTTCAGGTGCAAGCACAGCTGATACTGACCCACCAGCTGAGAATAAAGCGACATTGACGCCTTCAAAAGCTTCAGGTGTCGCTTCTTCAATTGTATATGTTTGACCATTAAATTCGATTGATTTTCCTGCTGAACGAGCAGAAGCAAGAAATTTAATGTTCCCAATTGGGAATTTACGTTTAATTAACTGCTCCATCATTTTCGAACCAACTGCCCCTGTTGCCCCAACAACTGCAACCGTTAACTGCTTTGTCATCTGTCATCTCTCCTTGAATACATGTTTCATAATGTGTGCTATTGTATCACAAAAATACTGAAAATTGTGTGTAATATATGATTTATTTGAAATATTGTATCAACAGCGGTTGTAATTGCTTTTTCTGCGTAATTGCTGCATGAACAGTATCCACCATTTGATCAAAATCAGCAATTAAAGAATTCGGTTTGGAATGAGGGGAATCTTGACCAAATGGAATAAAATAGATGTTTTTAGCATTTAACAACTTCATAATATTGATACCATTTAAGCCAAGTGCATCGTTGGTTGAAATACCTAATACTACAGGAGACCCATTACGTAAAGTTGCCTTCGCTGCCATTAATACAGGACTATCTGTTGCTGCATTAGCAAATTTACTAATGCTATTGCCTGTCATTGGCGCAATGACCATTGCATCTAAAGGATTGGATGGTCCAAATGGCTCCGCCTCTTTTATAGAAGAAATAACCTTTTCACCCGTTAATGCTTCTATTTTTGCAATCCACTCTTCCCCTGTCCCAAAGCGGGTAGCCGCATGTAAAACGGAGTGGGTAATGATAGGAATAACTGTAGCCCCAACATCAATAAAATTTTGAATTTTAGGCACTACATCTTCATAAGTACAATGCGAAGCAGTAATACCTAGGCCAATTCGTTTCCCCGTTAACAATTTTCTTCCTCCTCTATTGCCTTGCACAATATTGTAGCTGCGTCATGTGCAAAGTATTTCCCAGGCAATGATGGCAATAGTACATACGTTTGTAATTGATCAGCATCTATATCTAAACAGCCTGGCTCTGAGGCTAAATCATATAAAACTGCTGGAACATGCTCGATAAATGACTCTGTAATCCATTTTGCTGGAATTGTATTTATAAAAATGCTATCCGTAATAGACCATTGACGGTCATCTAAATTTGTAGCTTTATAACCATATGCTTTTGCTTCACTCACTTGTACAACTGAACGTGCCACAATATGAACATTCGCACCCATTTTAACAAGTAAAGAGGCGAGCATTTTGGCGATACGACCGAAGCCTGCGATCGTAAAATTTTGTCCGTAAATACATTTTTGCTCGAGTCCGTAGAACGTGGCGATAAATCCCTCCGCTGTTAACCGAGCATTTTGCCAAATAAACGATTCTTGTTGTAAATAACAAATGGATTCATTTTTCTCCAGCAATTGCTTCCAATGCATCGTTAATCGACCTGTATAAAATTTAACTTGTGATATGCCATATAGTTGCTCAACTTCTATTTTCAACGGAAGAATAGGTAGGATAATTTTATTTGGTTGGAATTCTAAAACAAGTTTATTTAACTCTTCGTTCCAAACTGTCGTTCTTTTATAAAACACTGTTCTCGATGGACTTCTTAGCATTGTCGCTAATTCCTTTAATCTCGAGTCCTCACCGATAACAAGCCATTTTTCGTTTTCCAAAAGCTCACCTCACTGTAAATATTCTGATTGTACTGTAGATGTCTTATTAAATAAAATCCGATCTTCTCCAATTAATATAATTTCATGCCAAGGTATCATTTCACTAACTTTCATCTTCTTTTTTTGGAATGGTAATTTATCTTTCACAATCTCAAATCCATGTATTTTTCCTGTTTGCACATCCAATAGGCATTCTGTATGTGCTAAAATGCCAAAATGTACGCCACCCTCAATTTGAATTAATTCTTTATCCACCATCTCAGATAGTAGCATGCCTCATCTCCCTCCTTGAGCCGTTACCTCAATATATGCCGAGTTTTTGCAAATCGTGCCCCCTACCAAAAGTAGGAATATGTTGCATTTTTATCACCTACTGTATATAGTGTATATATACAGTTATAAGAGGTGAGGATTTGTGCATATTCATTTAAGTAATGCTAGTGATAAGCCTATTTATGAGCAAATCACCACACAACTCAAAGAGGCCATTCTAGCGAATAAATTTCAAGCAGGTGATGCACTACCATCTATTCGTGCCCTAGCAAAGGATTTAAAAATAAGTGTGATGACGACCAAACGAGCATATGCCGATTTAGAGCGAGATGGCTTCATTGAAACAGTCGCTGGAAAAGGAAGCTTTGTCACCGAACGTAATCAAGATTTTTTACGCGAGGAGTTACTACGTCAGGTGGAGGAACATTTGCAGAGGGCGGTAAGAGCAGCGAAAACAGCTGGTCTTTCTAAAGAAGAAATGCAAGAATTAATATCTTTACTGTTAGAGGAGGAAATTTAAATGAATGCCATTGAACTTCATGGTCTACATAAGATTTTTGAAGGCTTTTCCCTTAAAGATGTAAGCTTTTCAGTCCCTCAAGGAACGGTAATGGGCTTTGTCGGTGAAAATGGGGCAGGAAAATCAACTACCATTAAATGCATGCTGAATTTATTAAAAAAAGAATATGGCGAAATATTGCTTTTTGGTCAGGATCATGTCGAACATGAGCTATCGATAAAAAACGACATCGGTGTAGTGTTTGACGATTTACATGTACCTGAGACGCTAAATGCGACGCAGCTCGACAAGATTATGAAAAAGGTATTTCAAACGTGGGATTCTAGCTATTACTTTGAACGATTGACTCAATTTAACGTACCAAAGAGGAAGAAGATCAAGGAACTATCACGAGGAATGAGGATGAAGCTGTCGATTGCATTAGCCTTGTCACATCATCCAAAATTATTGATTTTAGACGAACCAACAAGTGGACTAGATCCTATTATTAGGGATGAAATTTTAGATTTATTTTTAGCATTTATGCAGGATGAAACACATAGCATTTTATTTTCTTCTCATATTACAAGCGATTTAGAAAAAATTGCTGACTATATTACGCTCATCCATAATGGTGAAATTTTATTGAGTGAAAGTAAAGACGCTCTATTATATGATTACGGCATTTTCAAAGGGAGTAGTGAGGAAGTAAGCGTATTGCCAGAGCATGCCATTATAAAAAAACGAAATGGAGCATTCGGAATTGAAGCCCTCGTTCTGAAACATGAAGTAAACGAGGCTTTCCGACTCGAAAAACCTTCTATAGAGGATATCATGCTATTTTTTGTGAAAGGTAGTGTTTAAATATGATAGGTCTTATAGTAAAAGATTTAATGACTATTCAACGTCAATTGAGATCCCAGGCATACGTTGTTCTATTTCTTCTTGTGATGGCGATCTTTATGCAGCAAAGCTCAATGCTGCTGGCTGTTATTGTCTTTATTGTAACGATTCAAGCTATAACTGCTCTTACCTACGATGAGCAAAGTAGCTGGGATAAGTATGCCAATACCCTACCTATTTCTAAAGGGGATATTGTTCTTAGTAAATATATACTGAGTGTATTGCTTATGATCATTGGTCTTATTATTGCACTGCCCATTATATTTCTTATCAATTATTTTACCGATCAAGGTATCACCACAGATTTTTTCCTAACATTTAATATGATTGTGACATTGGCTCTCTGTCTGTTAGCTGTATTATTACCTATTTATATTAAATTTGGCTCCATTAAAGGAAAAATGGTTTTGATTGCGCTTTGTTTTATCCCAGGCTTCTTGTTAGGGATGTTTAAAGAGTATCTACCCAATATACCCTTCACTTTTTTAAATCTTAAACAGTTTATGTTTGTAACACCATTTGCCGGATTATTAATACTTTGGCTATCCTCGTTAATTTCTACAGCCATTTATAAAAGGAAAGAGTTTTAGGGAGGGGTTCTATGCGGGCATTATTGTTACAAAGATTTGTCGTACAAAAATGGTCTCTCATTTTTGCAATGGCCTTATGTCTACTCCTTAATTTTGTTCACTTCTCCTTCGTGGATAGCCCTTCCATTGGTTTGGTGATCGTCGTCATTTCGGCCACACTTGTTGAAAATTTATACAGAGGAGATCGACAAGTAAACTGGGAAGTGTTTGTCAATAGCCTACCTCTGTCAAAAAAGGCGCAATTGCAGTCTGATTTCCTTTATTGCTATGGCCTTATTACTCTGCTCTTACTTTTCGTTGCACCAATCTATTTCTCTCAACCTGAAGCTTCTACAGATTTTTTGGAGCATTTTGCTATGTATTTCGCTTATATAAGCAGTGCTTATTTTCTCATCTGTAGTCAATTTTATATTCAGCAGCTTCAAGAAAAGGAGGGAATGCGAACTATCAGAATGCTTACAACTACCTTGCTGATTATTCTGCTAAACTTTGTTGTTCATTACTATTTATCATTAGTAGCTGGAAACTTATTCACCTTAGTGCTCCCAACAATTGTTAGCATCCTCATTAGCGTTCTTACGTTCCATAAATGTCTTCATTTATATATACGACAAGAGAAATTTGCTAACTATTCATTGAAAAATAGGCTGCCTTTATTGGCAACCTATTTTTTATCAATGACAACATGTATCAATTTGTCATTGGCAATATCAATCGTAAAGGCTTTGCCAAATCCTACGACATACCGCCCAGCTACTGGCGTTAACTCAAATAATGAGAAATCAAGTGAACGTAACATTGCCATCATTTTTGCATTAAATAGTTGATCAAAGGCTGCAAATACTTTCTCATGCCCTTCATTGCCCAAATTTTTAGGCTGACATTGCCAGCGTGCTCGCTCTGTGGCAAAAGGATTAGCTGTTACTGCTTCATCCGCTACACAAATTAAATCGACTACTTCTGACTTCTCCATTAGCTGGTAATGCTCTGCAATCCGACTAATATAAATATAAAATTTTCCATTTAGTCGTACAAAAGGGGCTGTACTACTAAAAGGCCTGCCTTCTCCATCCACGAAGCTTAACACACAATTTTTTTTATTTTGAATAAATGCCTCATAATCCTGTTTAACTTGTTCCAAATCGATTGCTTTTGGCATGTATTTTCCTCCTAAGCTTTGACCGTATTTTTTAATTGAATTCTTGGAGCACCATCCCATGAAACATATTGAATTTCCGCTTCCATCCGATAGATTTGTTGAATCATCCGCTCTGTCATGACTTCATCTGGTGTACCCATATGAGCTCTTTTTCCATCCTTTACCACCACTATTTGATCACTGTAGCTAGAGGCTTGGTTTAAATCATGGAGTACCATCACAACGGTCATGCCCATGTCACGATTCAGCTCTCGCACTAATTCTAGCACTTCATGCTGATGCGCAATATCTAAGAATGTCGTGGGCTCATCTAATAATAAAACTTCGGGCCGTTGCGCTAAAGCCATGGCAATCCATGCGCGCTGTGCTTCTCCCCCAGACAAGGCAGCAATGGGCTTTTCTTTATAATGTGAAAGACCAGTTTTTTCTAATGCCCAATCAATAATGTTCTCATCCTCTGCATTGAGACGCTCAAACCACTTTTTATGTGGATAACGACCATAGGCCACTAAATTTTTGACAGATATATCAGTTGGGGCTTGATTTTGTTGACTAAGCATACACATTTTTCGAGCAATTTGTTTTGAGGATAATCGACGCATATTTTCCCCATCAAACAAAATAGTTCCTGTCTGGTACGGCTGCATCCTTGCAAGGGCCTTTAATATCGTTGATTTGCCAGAGCCATTCGGTCCAATGATGGATAGGATTTCGCCTTTTTTCACATCAAAAGAAAAGTCATGGACAACTTCCTTTTGTTCATAGCTGATAGATAACTGTTCAATCTTTAACATTAAAACGCCTTCTTTCTCATTAAGTATAAGAAGTAAGGTCCACCAATGACGGCCATTAAAATACCTGCTGGAATATCAAGAGGTGCAAATAATGTCCGCCCGCCAGTATCGGCAATCAATAAGACAATCGCCCCCAAGGCCATACTCATCGGCAACATATACTTATAATCTGAGCCAACGAGTAATCTAGCCATATGCGGTACGATTAATCCAACAAAACTAATCATACCAACTGCAGCGACTGAAATAGCTGCTAGAAAAACAGCTAAAATAGATAACATAATACGAATACGCGTTACACTTTCTCCTAAATTGGTCGCCACCTGATCACCTAAACGAATGATATTGGCTTTGCGAATCGCAAAAATGGATAGTACCCAACCTATGATGGCATACAAATAAATCATATGTAGTGATACATTCCCTTTTGCAGCGAGACTACCATTCATCCATTGCACAGCTGATGGCAAACGATCACTATAAAGAATCGATAAAAATCCAATGACTCCGCCGCATAAAGCGTTCACGGCTACCCCCGATAAAATAATAGTGATGGGTGTAATGCCTGTCCGTCTCCAAGCGAGAGCATAAACAATTGCAGCCGCAATCAATCCGCCCACAAATGCAGCTAAAGGAATGAAGTGTGTCAACTCTGGATTTGCTAAAAGGATGAGTAATACAAAGGCTGCTGCCCCGCTTGTTACCCCTGTTAATCCAGGATCTGCTAACGGATTGCCCATAACTGCCTGCAATAAGGCACCCGAAATGGCAATACTTGCACCAATAATTAAAGCCAATAACACTCGAGGTAATCGGATATCCCAAATTATTGTTGTATATACACCTTCCTGATCATGTCCATTGAGAAGGGTAGTTAAAATATTAGGAACGGAAATATGAACACTACCTAACCCGACCGCAATGATTGCCACTACTATCGTAACCACAAAGGTTGTAATTATAATCATGCGACTTCTTGTTGTATGAATCATACCTTTACCTCACGAACTTATTTATAGAAATAATCTGCAATTGTTGTCAGTGCTGTTTCTACATTCGTAATAGATGTTACACCGAATGTGCTGTAATCAAGTACATAGATTTTATTATTTTTATAGGCTGATAATTGTTGCCAAGCGCTATTTTTTTCAATTTCTTGTTTAAATTTATCTTCATTTGCCCCGTGGTCACCCGATGCTAACACAAAAACAATGTCTGGGTCAGCCACAATAATATCTTCAAGATTCATAGGTGAATAAGTTGAATCTGCTTTTAACACAGATTTCGCAATATTGTCTGCCCCTAATCGTTCCACTAAGCTTCCTAAATAGGATTTGTCGTTCATTACCATAAAGGAATCCGATATACCGATTACAAGCATTACGGAAGGTAATTCTTTGCCTTGTGCTTGAGCTTCTAACTCTTTTTCCTTTGCTACGATTCTTTGTAAAACGTCATTCATTTTTTCTTCTTTAGCAAAGTACGTACCTAGCACTTTAAAGCTCAATTTTAAGTCCTCATACGAATCTGTCGGTAAATAAGCTGTCGGCAAATTCATTCCTTGAAGTGCCTGATCGAGCGAGCTTTGTAGGGAGGAAGCTCCAATTATTAAATCCGATTGTAAGCTCGAGATGACCTCTAAGTCAGGTGACATAGGTGAGCCTATTTTTGTAATCGAATCAAAATCTGTTGGTATAGGATTGGTCGATGTTGGTACCCCTACAGGTGTAATTCCTAGGAGATGTAACATTTCTGTTAATGGAACCGAAGTGGTTACTATGTTTTCTGGTATGGTCGTTGGGAAGCTTGCTAATGCTTTTTGAAAGGCTTCTTCATCTACCCCATCCTGAATCTTGGCTTTTTGTACTTTAGCTGTATTAGCTGTTTCTTGTTGCTGTGTTTCTTCTTTCTTCACCTCTATGTCGATATTTTTATCTTCCTGCTCTACACAGCCAACTAGTGTTAATGAAATCACAAAGGTACTAGCGATAAGCCATTTTTTCACCTATATATCCTCCAATCAACTTTTTAATTGAAAATGATTTTCAATATCATTTATACTATCAAAGCTAATTGAGAATTACAACACCTAATTGATAAAGAGGAAAACACGAAAAAGGAGAACTTCGAAAATAATCAAAGTTCTCCTCTTACAATTAGTTAATTTTGTTGACTTTATTCACTAGGACCGATAATCGAAATAGCTGGTTCTGCTTTTAATATTTTAGCAATTAGACGATCTATCGACTCCATCGATACAGCATCTATCGAGGCAAGAACATCGTCTACAGTTCGATGCTTCCGATGGACAAGTTCACTCGTTCCATTGCGATTCATACGAGCACCCGTCCCCTCTAATCCAAGAACAAAGCTCCCTTTCAGTTGCTCTTTCGCATTATCAAGCTCCTCCTCCGTAACACCGCCTGCAACAATATCCAGTAACGTGGCATCAATCGTATGTTGGAGCTGTGCTAATTGTTGACGGCTTGTACTACCATAAATCGTAAAAGCACCAACATCTGCATAACAGGATTGATAAGAAAAAATAGAATAAGCTAACCCGCGTTCTTCACGTACCTCCTGAAACAGACGAGAACTCATATTGCCTCCAATAATATTGTTCAGAGCAATAAAGCTATACATATCTGGATCTTTTACACCGATTGCTGGATAAGAAATGGCTAGATGGGCTTGCTCTGTATCGCGTATTTTTGTAATCTCTCCCGGATAAAATGGAGGATTTGTTAGCACAGGCGCTACAGCATGTGGTGAAGGCTGATATAGTCCAAATAAATCTTCAATCTTTTGTAAAAGCTGCGGAGAAATATTTCCTGCAATAGAAATTACAACAGACTCTGGACCATAATGTTTGGCCATATATTGTCGAATTGTTTCTGCTGTAAATGTCTTTAACGTAGCTGCAGTACCAAGTATTGGACGACCAAGTGCGTCATTCGGATACATGACACTCCATAGCTTTTCATGTACATCATCATCAGGAGCATCTTCGCTCATTAATATTTCTTCTAACACCACTTGTCGTTCTTTTTCTAATTCTTCCTCTGCAAACGTAGAATTAAAAAACATATCAGCAAGTATTGTGACAGCGAGCTCGGCATGATGATCTAAAACTTTTGCATAGTAACATGTATTTTCTTTAGACGTGAAGGCATTTAGCTCTCCTCCAATTCGATCAAATTCTTCCGCAATTTGACGAGCTGAGCGAGTAGCTGTTCCTTTAAACAACATATGCTCAATAAAATGTGTAATACCATTCTCTTCAGGTAGTTCATAGCGGGAACCTGCATTCACAAAAATACCTAATGCAACTGATCGAACATGATCAATCTGCTCAGATACAATACGAACACCATTTTGACATGTATGTACTTGAACCAAAAAATCTCCCCCAATTCTTAATTTCTCTATTGTATAATTCCTAACATTCTTTTTGTTACTATCTAAAAAGGCTGCGCAATCATACGCAGCCCTTTGATCATTTTTATTTTTCTTGTTCAGCGCGTTCTTTTTCCTCTTGAATCACAACTTTACGAGATAAATTCACACGACCTTGCTTGTCGATTTCAATCACTTTAACAAGTAATTGATCACCAAGTTTTAAGACATCCTCTACTTGCTTCGTACGTTCCTCTTGAATTTCGGAAATGTGAAGTAAACCATCTTTCCCTGGGAAAATTTCACAAAATGCACCGAATTTTTCAATACGCTTCACTGTTGCTAAGTAGTATTCCCCTACTTTTGCTTCACGTACGATATCTTCAATTATTTGTTTTGCACGAGCATTCATTTCTTCATCAGCAGAAGAAATATAGATTGTACCATCTTGTTCCGTATCAATCTTAACGCCTGTCTCTTCAATAATTTTGTTAATTTGTTTACCACCAGGTCCAATTACATCGCGAATTTTATCTGGATTAATTTTCACAATAACAATTTTTGGTGCAAATTCAGATAACTTTTCACGTGGTTCTGAAAGTGTTGCTAGCATTGATTCTAGAATATGCATACGACCAACCTTAGCTTGTGTCAGTGCTTCTTCTAAAATATTGCGAGATAAACCATCGATTTTAATGTCCATTTGTAAAGCTGTTACACCTTTAGCTGTACCAGCAACTTTAAAGTCCATATCTCCTAGATGGTCTTCCATTCCTTGAATATCCGTTAAAATTGAATAGTGTTCACCTTTTTTAATAAGACCCATAGCAATACCTGCCACTGGTGCTTTTAATGGAACACCTGCATCCATCATCGCTAATGTTGATGCACAGATAGATGCTTGAGAAGTAGATCCGTTCGATTCAAGTACTTCTGATACACAACGAATTGTATATGGGAATTCTGATTCATCTGGAATAACTGCCTCTAACGCACGTTCACCTAACGCACCATGACCAATTTCACGACGGCCTGGTCCACGGATTGGGCCAGTTTCCCCTACAGAAAATTGTGGGAAGTTATAATGGTGCATAAAGCGTTTCGATTCTTCAACACCTAAACCGTCAATAATTTGTACATCACCTAGTGCGCCTAGTGTACAAATAGATAGTGCTTGTGTTTGTCCACGTGTAAACAGACCAGAACCATGTGTACGTTGTAATAAGCCTGTTTCAGAAGAAAGTGGTCGAATTTCATCTAGCTTACGACCATCTGGACGAATCTTATCTTCCGTAATTTGACGACGAACTTCATCTTTAACCATTTTATCTAAAATTGTATAAACTTGTTTCATTGTTTCATCATCGGCTTCTTGTTCTTCATAAGAAGCGATAATACGATCTTTTACAGCTTGAATCGCCTCATCACGTGCATGTTTCTCCGCAGTTTGAATAGCATCATGCATATCCGTCTCACAAGCTGCTTTTATGTCGGCTTGAATCGCCTCATCAATTTCAAATAGTGTCACAGGTAATTTTTCTTTACCTACTTCCGCCACAATTTGCTCTTGGAAAGCAATGATTTTTTTGATTTCTTCATGACCGAACATAATTGCTTCTAACATAATTTCTTCTGGAACTTCAAGTGCCCCTGCTTCAACCATGTTGATGGCATCTTTGTTCCCTGCAACAGATAAATGAATTGTCGAATGATTCGATTGTTCTACTGTCGGGTTTACGATGAATTCTCCATCAATATAACCTACTTGTACACCAGCTATTGGCCCATCAAATGGAATATCTGAAATAGCTAAAGCTAATGATGAACCAACCATTGCTGCCATCTCTGAAGTACAATCAGGATCGTTTGACATAACCATAGAAATGACTTGTACCTCGTTACGGAAACCATCTGGGAACATCGGACGAATTGGACGGTCGATTAAACGGCTTGCTAAAATCGCTTTTTCAGATGGACGTCCTTCACGTTTAATAAAGCCGCCAGGAATTTTACCTGCAGCATATAGACGCTCTTCATAGTTAACTGTTAGTGGGAAGAAATCAAGTGGTTTAGGTGATTTAGACATTGTTGCTGTAGCAAGTACAGAAGTATCGCCATAGCGTACTAGTACGGCTCCGTTTGCTTGTTTTGCTAACTGTCCGACTTCAATTACAAGTGGACGGCCAGCCCATTCGTAGGAATAGACTTTCTTTTCGTTCATTCAATGAACCCCTCTCTATTATAAAAACACTTACTTCGTCTGTATGTACTAATAGTAAGTGTACCAAAAATGCTTGTTCTATGCTAAATAATATTTCATGAAATAATCATACATTTAAATTCAGTTATTGCCAATTTATTTAAGATTTATTTCTATATTTAATTGAAAAAGCATTTTGGTATATGGATTTTTTTATATTGATTCCTTCTTGACGAAAAGTAATGTATGTAAATGGAAGTAACTGTTATCAAACATTATTTTTTCTAGTGCAAGTTTTAACAATAGCTTTATTATAACATGGTGCTTAACATACAACATCTTACTAGTATAAAGAAAGTTCCGTATGTAGTAAAGTTTAAGCAATGGCTTGAGTGAACAATGGAAATGCAAGCCCCGAAAAACTATCTTTTACTGGGCATGTCTGACTAATAGTCTCTCTTATAATTGAGAATAGTATTTTTATATTGATCAGTCATTGTTGTGTAATAAAAAGTTATGGCTCTCTAATGAACAAAACCTAGGATAACCACTGCTTAGAAACATAAAAAAACTGTAGACAAACATAGGTTTGTCTACAGTTTAATACAGGAATACTTCCGCCTTTAATTAGCGACGTAAGCCTAAACGGTTGATTAGTTCACGGTAACGTTGTACGTCAGTTTCACGAAGATATTTTAATAAGTGACGACGACGACCTACCATTTTAAGAAGACCACGCTCAGAGTGGAAATCTTTTTTGTGTGTACGTAAGTGAGCATTTAGAGCGTTGATTTCCTCTGTTAATACTGCAACTTGTACTTCTGGTGAACCAGTGTCACTTTCGTGAGTACGGTACTCAGCGATAATTTCGTTTTTGCGTTCTTTTGTAATAGCCATTTGTATGGACCTCCTAAATTATAATTAATCCCCATTAGCACAGTAAACGTTGGAGTCATCGAAATACCGAGCTAAGGTTAAGCATTTATGCACTTATGAATGTTACCATAAATCAGTTAGTCAAGCAAGCAAAACGTAGACCTGAAGGATGTGAAGACAATGATGAAGTTAGCCTTCCAAGTCGTTAAAGTAGCGAATTGCTTCTTGTTTATCTTTTTCGATTTGTGTCTTCAACGCCTCAATACCATCAAATTTTCGTTCGCTTCGAATCCGTTTATACCAAGCTACATGTACTTCCTCACCATAGATATTTTTATCAAAGTTTAAAATATGAACTTCAATTGATAATTGCTTATCATTCGGATCTTTGAAAGTTGGTTTGTAGCCCACATTGCAGACCCCATCATACCAGTTATTTTGCACTAGTAAACGGACAGCATAGACACCACTTGCTGGAATAAAGGTTCCTTCTAATGCTTGGACATTCGCTGTAGGGAATCCGATTGTACGACCTCGTTTATCACCATGTACAACTATCCCATTGATTTCAAATGGTCTCCCTAATAGCTTTGTTGCCTCTTCCATATCGCCCTCTTGTAATAGCTTACGAATACGGGTAGAGCTAATTTTCTCAATATCGTCTGTTTTCTTCTCAACAACTGTTACACCATACTCACCATTACTTAGTGCACGCATATCGTCCATTGTTCCTTTACCAAATGCTCCAAACGAATAATCAAAGCCAGCTGTCACATGTTGAATATTTAATCCACGAATAAATGTATCAATAAACGCTGCTGGTGAAAGCTTGGCAAAATCTGATGTGAAATGGACAACAAACACTTTATCCACACCCTGTTCCTCAAACAGTTGTAATTTCTGTTGTAAGAGTGTAATATAAAACACTTTTTCGTTCCGTCCACCAAGGACTAATGAAGGATGTGGATCGAATGTCATCACTGCAGTTGGAATTTGACGTTTGTCCCCCTCTTCCTTAGCTGCCTTGATCACTGCTTGATGCCCTCTATGTACACCATCGAAAAAACCAAGCGCTAGTGAATATGCCTGCATGCTTTCTCGTTGCTGTAATTGATGTGGGTATTTTAAATGAATGACCTCCATTGAAAAATCCTCCTACTCTATCGTCGGAAACATCTTGTGTGGCTTCATCAAACCATCCTTCGTAGGGTGAGCCTGATAAACCGCAACTGCCTTTCCATTGATTCCAAACACAATTTTATCATGACTCTTTAATAATGCATCTGCTGGAAGCACTTGTCCATTGAAAATTTCTTTTTCATTGGCGGCAGTAATCTCAATATATGGATAGTCTGCTAATGCATACTCGACAGGTAAAATACAGGTAGTTACTTGCTCTGCATCCATTAGCTCTGCAACTTGTGCTAATGTAAAACAGTTGTCACGTGTAAAGGTACCAGAGGCCGTTCTTACAAGCTCCTTCATATGTGCTGGATAGCCTAGCGCTTCACCAATTTGCACAGCTAATGTACGAATATAAGTCCCTTTACTACACGCGATTCGGACAGGAAATGTTATTTCTTGTCCCTTATATAGTTCTACCTCGTCAAGAAGCTCTAAATCATAAATGGTTACTTGACGAGTTGGTCTTTCAACCGTTTCGCCTTTTCGAGCATATTCATAGAGGCGCTTCCCATTTACTTTTACTGCTGAAAACATGGGTGGTGTTTGTTCAATAACACCTGTTAATGAAGCTAGAACCTCTAGTAATTGCTTACGAGAAAATGTTTTCACTGTCTGATCTTGTTCAACCGTTTCGCCTTCAGCATCTTCCGTTGTCGTTGTACGACCTATCGATATGATAGCTTCATAGGTCTTTCCTGCATCAGTTAAATATTCTGCAATTCGAGTTGCTTGACCAATACAAATTGGTAGCACACCTTCAACACCTGGATCCAGTGTACCTGTATGTCCAACTTTTTTTGTCCGCAAAATTTTGCGTAATTTAAAGACACAATCATGGCTTGTCATGCCTCTTTCTTTCCAAAGCGGTAAAATACCGTTCATATAGCTCCTCCCAATTGCCTTCATTCATTTCGCAGTGCATCCTCACTGCTATCATTTTTTACAGTATGAAGATAAAAAGTCTGCCTGCATAAACATGCATGTGGCAGACTTTTTCAACTTATTCTTTGTGTAAATCTCTTAGCAATGTATCAATACGGTTACCATATTCAATCGATGAATCAAATTCGAAGATTAATTCTGGTGTACGTCGTAAACGAATGCGTGACCCGATTTCAGAGCGAATAAAGCCCGAAGCTTTTACTAACGCTTTAAGCGTGTCCTCTCGTTCACGTTCATTGCCTAAAGATGTAATATAAATTGTCGCTTGCTGTAAATCACCTGTTACTTCAACACCTGTAACCGTAACAAAACCAACACGCGGATCTTTTATTTTACGACCAAGAATATCACCGAGCTCCTTTTTCATTTGCTCAGCAACACGGTTTGAACGTAGAGACATATTTGTCACCTCTATTTCGATGTACAGATAGTTGTGTGTACCATGCTTTCGTAAGCTTGGACAACTACCTATTACTACTTATAAATAATCTCGCCACACATTAAGCTGTTCCCATGACGGATTTGACTCTAAATAGTGGAGCGCGTGATTAATTTCGCGTTCAGCTGCTTCTTTAGACGAAGAAACAGCAACAAGTGCTAATTTCGTACGCTGCCATACATTTTGATGGTCAATTTCCGCAATAGATACATTAAATTTCTGCTTGGTGCGGGTAATCATACGCTGTAGGACAGCACGTTTTTCCTTTAACGAATGGGCAGTTTGAATAATGAATTCAACTTCTGCATACACGATCATTAGACGCGTTTAACTTCTTCCATAATATAGGCTTCAATAATATCGCCTTCTTTAATATCGTTGAAGTTTGTAATGGTAATACCACATTCGTATCCTTTTGCAACTTCTTTTACTTCATCCTTGAAGCGTTTAAGTGTATCTAGCTCACCTTCAAAAATAACTACGTTATCACGAATTACACGAACACCTGAATCACGTGTTACTTTTCCTTCAGTTACGTATGAACCAGCAATCGTACCAACTTTAGATACTTTAATTGTTTGACGAACTTCTGCTTGACCAATAATTTTCTCTTCGAACTCAGGATCAAGCATACCTTTCATTGCTTGTTCAATCTCTTCAATTACTTTATAAATAATACGGTGTAAACGGATATCTACGCCTTCTTCTTCAGCTGCACGCTTTGCGTTTGCATCTGGACGTACGTTGAATCCAATAACAATTGCATTTGAAGCCGCTGCCAAAGAAATATCTGATTCCGTAATAGCACCAGCACCTGTGTGAATGATTTTCACATTTACGCCTTCCACATCAATTTTCATTAATGAGGCAGCCATTGCTTCAACAGTACCTTGAACATCAGCCTTCACAATTAGGTTAAGCTCTTTCATTTCACCCTGACTCATTTGTTCAAATAAGTTATCAAGTGTTACACGTTGTTTTTCTGAACGTTGCGCTTGGATTGCTGACATCGCACGAGTTTCCCCAACTTGGCGTGCTGTTTTTTCATCTTCAAAAACAACGAAGCGGTCACCTGCTTGAGGTACATCATTTAAACCTGTAATTTCCACTGGTGTTGATGGTCCAGCTTCTTTTACACGACGACCTTTGTCATTCACCATCGCACGAACTCGGCCATACGTATGACCAACAACGATTGGGTCACCTACTTTTAACGTTCCATCTTGTACTAAAAGTGTAGCAACAGAACCGCGTCCTTTATCAAGCTGCGCCTCAATAACCGTACCAAGCGCTAAACGATCTGAATTTGCTTTAAGTTCGCCAACTTCCGCAACAAGTAAAATCATTTCTAGTAATGTATCAATGCCTTCACCTTTTAATGCTGAAATTGGTACGAAAATTGTATCGCCACCCCATGCTTCAGGAACTAGGCCGTGCTCTGTTAATTCTTGCATTACACGATCTGGATTTGCTGATGGTTTATCCATTTTATTCACAGCAACGATAATTGGTACTTCAGCTGCTTTAGCATGATTAATCGCTTCTACTGTTTGTGGCATAACACCATCGTCAGCAGCAACTACTAAAATTGTTAAATCTGTAACTTTCGCTCCACGTGCTCGCATTGTAGTGAAAGCAGCATGCCCTGGTGTATCAAGGAATGTAATTTTCTTGTCGCCTTCTGTCACTTGGTATGCACCAATATGTTGTGTAATACCACCAGCTTCTCCAGCTGTCACTTTCGTGTGGCGGATAGAATCTAATAATGTTGTTTTACCATGGTCAACGTGTCCCATAATTGTTACTACTGGCGGACGTTCTGATAGATCTGCCTCGTTTACTTCTTCAGTTTGCTCGAAGTGAGTTTCTAAATCCGTAATATCTACACGGATTTCTTCTTCAACTTCTACACCATAGTCTGCGCAAATTAATTCAATTGCATCCTTATCTAATTCTTGGTTAATTGTTGCCATTACACCAAGCATAAATAGTTTTTTAATGATTTCCGATGGCTCACGGTGTAATTTTTTTGCTAATTCTGCAACTGATAATGATTCAACAAAAGTAATTTTTTCTGGAAGTTCCTTTTGTTTTACTGGTATTGATGGTTGATGCGTTTTTGGATGGCGACGTTTGCCTCCATGAATCCCTGGTTTTGGACGTTGGTTATAACCACCGCCACCTCTACGATTATTATTGTTATTATTATTATTTTGTGTCATATTTCTATTTTGATTACCTTTTGTATTCTTAGATTTTTCGTTAGACGAATTTGAGTTTTGCTGTGCGTGTTGCTGATTGTTTGCTTTAGGTTTAGAAGTAGCAGATTGCTGCCTTTGTCCCTCTTGCTTCTTCACCGAATGCTGTGGTTTTTGCTGGCCATTCGATTGAGGTCTTTGTGCCATGTTTTGAGTTGATTGTTTTGCTACATTTTTCTCAGGTGTTGCTTTAAATGATTGGTTTAACTTAGCCACAATATCTTTCTCCAACATAGACATGTGGTTTGTTACACTCACATTTAATTTACTTAGTGCTTCAATAACCTCTTTACTCGTTTTATTCACTTGCTTTGCATATTCATGAACTCTGATTTTGGTCATCTGCTCACCCCCGATTAGTTTTCGTTGAGTAGACTAGACAATTTACTTGCAAAACCTTTATCGGTAATAGCTAAAGCCACTCGGGCCTCCTTACCTGTAGCATGTCCTAGATCATAACGATCTCCAATTACATGATACTCAACGTTGTAGTACGTGCACTTATCTTGAATTTTCTTGCTAGAGTTTTTAGAAGCATCGTTTGCAAGCAGTACTAACTTAGCATTGCCATTGCGGACTTCCTTTACTACTAACTCTTCTCCTGAAATCACTTTACGTGCTCTTGCCGCAATCCCAAGCAAATTAAATATTGCTTGATTCATCATAAAATTGACTCCCTACGAATCAGCAAAATCAGTTCTTCGTATATTTCTTCAGGAATTTTCACATCAAGTTGGTGCCCTAATACATTTTTCTTACGTGCGATGTCAACTGCCTTCTCTGATTTCGAGACATACGCACCACGTCCTGGTTTTTTTCCAGAGACATCTACACTTACTTCGCCCTCTTTGGAGCGAACAACACGTATCATCTCTTTCTTCGGTAGCATTTCTCCAGTTGCTACACATTTACGAAGAGGTACTTTTTTGTTTACAGCCATAAGAATCACCATTCCTCTCTGAAGCTTGTCGTAAGAGGTGGACAAGTCATGCTCTACTTGACGCTCTGACAGTATTCAGTCGGCGTAGGGGGCCCACTGAATACTGTCAGCTGACTTGTCACACGGGCTTTCTTACTTATTCTTCGTCGTCTTGATATAAGTCTACTGCCACATCATCAAAATCACTTTCTTCATCGTCAGCAGGGATGAAAGTGCTTGTAGCAGAAGGATAAATACCTAGCTCACGAGCATCTGTCTCACTCTTAATATCAATTTTCCAACCAGTAAGCTTCGCAGCTAAACGTGCATTTTGCCCACGTTTACCAATCGCAAGTGATAATTGATAGTCTGGAACAACAACTGTTGTCGATTTTTCTTCCTCATTCACTTGAACGTCTAATACCTTTGATGGGCTTAAAGCATTCGCAACGAATACTACTGGATCTTCAGACCATTCTACGATATCAATTTTTTCACCATTTAGTTCATTGACAATTGTTTGTACACGAGCGCCTTTTGCCCCAACACATGAACCTACTGGGTCAACTTCTTCATTATGGGCATAGACAGAAATTTTAGAGCGATCTCCCGCTTCTCGAGCGATTGATTTAATCTCAACAATGCCTTCATAAATTTCAGGTACTTCCATCTCAAATAATCGGCGTAATAAACCTGGATGTGTACGTGACACAATCACTTGTGGACCACGTGTTGTACGTTCAACTTTTGTGATATACACTTTAATACGATCATGAGGATGGTAAGATTCACCTTGGATTTGTTCGTTAATTGGCAGAGCTGCTTCTACTTTACCTAAACCTACATAGATATTTCGAGCATCTAAACGTTCAACAACACCTGTTACGATATCATCTTCACGGTCCACATATTGTTCATAAATTAAACCGCGTTCCGCCTCACGTACACGTTGTGTCACCACTTGTTTAGCCGTCTGAGCAGCAATGCGTCCAAAATTACGTGGCGTTACTTCCTGCTCCACGATATCCTCTAGCTGGTAAGCTGGATTAATTGCTTTTGCATCTTCTAAAGCAATTTGCAAACGATCATCCTCTACCTCTTCCACAACATCTTTACGTGAAAATACGCGAATAGAGCCCTTATCTAAATTTAAGTCCACACGAACATTTTGTGCTTGGTTAAAGTTGCGTTTGTAAGCTGTAACTAATGCCGCTTCAATGGCTTCAATTAACACATCTCTTGAAATTCCTTTTTGTTCTTCTAGCGCATTCAGCGCATCTAACAAATCACTACTCATTTTATTTTCACTCCTAAATATGCATTATGCTGAAAAATCGATGGCAAGTCGTGCCAATGCGATTTTTTCTTGTTCAATTGTTACTGTTATTTTACGCGTTTTAATACGCACTTCCATCACTAATGTATGTTCATCGTATGACGTTAAGTAGCCTTGGAATTCCTTCATGTCCTTGATGGGCTCATAGGTTTTTACATAAATAAATTTGCCAATTGCTTTTTGAAAATCAGTATCTTTTTTTAATGGACGCTCTGCTCCAGGTGAAGAAACTTCTAAATAATAGTTTTGTGTAATTGGATCTTTTTCATCCAATAGCAAACTTAGTCGTTCACTAACTTGAGCACATTGGTCAATGTCAATTCCACCCTCAGGCGTATCAACGTAGACACGTAAAAACCAGTTACGTCCTTCTTTGACGAACTCAATATCCACTAGCTCAAGATTTAACTCATCCACAATTGGTTTAGCGAGCTCTTCAATTAAAGATGGTACTTTGCTCATTGTTTCCTCCTGTATCTATCAAATTCTAGCGTATGAACTGTTCATCACTGCCATTGATTCAGTAATGAACCTAAATAAAACAGAAATTCCACCAGTTGCTTTGGTGAAATTTTACGGTCTTACCTGCTGTTAGTCAAAATTTGTTTTGCTACGGTATAACAACAGAAAAGAGCGGGAAGGACCCACTCTTTTGCTGGAAAAATATCAACAAATTATTACCATAAGGATAGCACAGTTCTCGACACAATGCAAATTTCCTTCATTGAAGATAACCATATTGTGTCAGGAATTTGAAAATCTCTGTAACGTAACCTGACAAATTAAATTCCATACTAAAATAGTGATAACTGATTGGCATCAGGCATGCCTTCTAGACAACCAAGTTGATCCATGTATTCAATAAGTGTTTTCGATACACGACCACGTTGCTGTAAATCTTCCTTCGATAAAAACTCTCCCTCTTCACGGGCAGCTACAATCGTTTTGGCAACGTTGGTTCCAAGCCCTGGAATTGCATCAAATGGCGGAATAAGCGAATTCCCATCTATGACAAATTCACTTGCCTGTGAACGGTATAAGTCAACTTTTTGGAAGCTCATGCCTCGTTCGCACATTTCTAGTGCAAGCTCCAGCACCGTTAATAAGTTTTTCTCTTTTGTTGATGCATCTAAGCCCTTCATATTGATTTCATCGATACGTGCACGAATCATTTGTGAACCCTGAACCATTGCAATTAAATCAAAGTCATCTGCACGGACAGTGAAATACGCTGCATAATACAGGATTGGGAAATGTACCTTAAACCATGCTATACGTACAGCCATTAAAACGTAAGCTGCCGCATGGGCTTTCGGGAACATGTATTTGATCTTTTTACATGATTCGATATACCAGCCAGGTACTTTATTAGCAAGCATCTCGGCTTCAAATTCCTCCGATAAACCTTTCCCTTTACGTACAGACTCCATGATTTTAAATGCTAGCGATGGTTCTAAACCTTGGTAAATTAAATACACCATAATATCGTCACGACAACCAATTACTTCCTTTAGCACACATGTGCCATTTTGAATTAGTTCCTGTGCATTGCCGAGCCATACGTCTGTTCCATGGGATAGTCCAGAAATTTGCACAAGCTCCGAGAATGTTGAGGGCTTTGTATCCTCTAGCATTTGACGCACGAAGCGGGTACCAAACTCTGGAATACCTAAAGTTCCGGTTTTACAGCCAATTTGTTTTTCTGTTACCCCTAAAGTTTCTGGAGAACTAAAAATTTTCATTACGACAGGATCATCGGTTGGAATTGTTTTTGGATCAATTCCTGATAAATCCTGGAGCATCCTAATAACAGTCGGATCATCGTGTCCTAGTATATCCAGCTTTAAAATATTGTCATGGATAGAGTGGAAATCAAAATGAGTTGTCCGCCATTCCGAATCCTGTGCATCCGCTGGGTACTGTACAGGAGAGAAATCATATATATCCATATAATCAGGTACTACAATTATCCCTCCAGGGTGTTGTCCCGTTGTACGTTTTACACCTGTACAGCCTTGAACTAAACGATCTACTTCTGCTCCTCGGAAATGTAGATTATGATCACTCGCATAACCTTTTACATAGCCATATGCAGTTTTTTCCGCAACGGTACCAATAGTTCCAGCACGGTACACGTAATCCTCTCCAAATAGCACCTTTGTATAGTTATGAGCTTGTGGCTGATATTCACCTGAAAAGTTCAAATCGATATCTGGTACCTTATCCCCTTTAAAGCCAAGGAAGGTTTCAAATGGAATATCTTGGCCATCTTTTTTATATGGCGTGCCACATTCTGTACAGTCCTTATTTGGCAAGTCGAAGCCAGAGCTAACCGAACCATCATCAAAAAACTCGGAATGCTTACAATTGGGACAAACATAATGAGGAGGTAGTGGGTTTACCTCTGTTATTTCCATAAAGGTTGCAACTAATGAGGAACCAACCGAACCACGTGAACCTACTAAATAGCCATCAGCTAATGATTTTTTCACTAGCTTGGCCGAAATTAAGTAAATTACGCCAAACCCGTGACCTAAAATTGATTTTAATTCCTTTTCAATTCGAGCCTTTACAATTTCAGGTAACTCTTCACCATAAATACGATGAGCCATTTCATAGGTTAAATTCGTTACTTCATCATCTGAGCCTTCAATTTTTGGTGTATAAAGGTCATCTTTAATCGGTTTAACATCCCCAATGCTTGCAGCAATTTTTTGAGCATTTGTCACCACGACTTCTTTTGCAAGGTCAGGTCCTAAAAAGTCAAATTCCTTCAGCATTTCATCTGTTGTTCTAAAATGAACTTCTGGTAGCTTGGAACGATTTAAAATATTCGCCCCACCTTGAGACCCTATAAGTATTTGTCTAAACATAGCATCTGTCGGATCTAAATAATGGACGTTACCAGTGGCCACAACAGGTTTATCTAGCTTCTTCCCTAATTTCACAAGCTTACGGATAATATCCTCTAATGTCCATTCATCACGCACGACATTGCGTTCAATTAAAGGAGCATAGACCGCCTTCGGTTGTACCTCAATATAGTCATAGAAACGAGCGACTTGCTCTGCTTCCTCAGGTGATTTATTCATCATTGTTTCGAATAATTCGCCGTTATTACATCCTGAACCGACCAACAAACCTTCTCTATATTGCTCGAGGACAGCTCGTGTCACACGAGGAACACGATAGAATGTTTTGGTATGGGAGTGTGAGACCAGTTTAAATAAATTTTTTAAACCTGCATTGTCGACTGCTAAAATTGTACAATGCATTGGTCGCCCCTTTTTATAGGCGTCACCCCCACCTATGTGCTTATTAAAGTCATCATGGTATTTGATGGCTAATTCATCTGCATCTTTTAAAAGTTGCAGCAGTAGATATCCAGTCGCCTCAGTATCATAAATCGCTCGGTGATGTTGTGTTAATTCAATATTGAATTTTTTACACAATGTATTTAAGCGATGGTTTTTCATCGTAGGATAAAGTAATCTGGCAAGCTCTAACGTATCAATTACTGGATGTACCGTTTCTTCAAGACCAAATTTTTTATAGCCAGTATACAAGAAACCAATATCAAATGATGCGTTATGAGCGACGACAATCGCATCACCAATAAATGCATGAAACTCCTTAATAACCTGCTCTACTTCTGGTGCGTTTCGAACCATATCATCTGTAATCCCTGTTAATTCAATTGTAGTAGCTGAAAGTGGATGATGAGGGTTCGCAAAGCTTTCGTATTTATCGATGACTTGGCCATCTTTAATTTTTACTGCGGCAAGTTCAATAATTGTATCGTAAGCTGTAGATAATCCTGTCGTTTCCACGTCAAAGACAACATACGTTGCATCTGCTAATAAACGATGCTCTGGAGCATAGGCAATCGGAACCCCGTCATCAACTAAATTAGCCTCTAGACCATAAATTATTTTAATCCCATGTTTTTTCCCTGCTGCATATGCTTCTGGGAAAGATTGTACAACCGCATGATCTGTAATAGCTATAGCTGGGTGACCCCACTTTGCAGCCTGTGCTACTAGTCGATCAACAGGCGTAACAGCGTCCATTTGACTCATTGGTGTATGCAAATGCAATTCAACACGTTTTTCACCCTCAGGTGCGAGATCCTGTCGTGTTTCTTTTTTGATTTCATTAATGTCGTTGGCCATGACAATTAAATCACGGATGAACGTATCTGTTTGTACGGAGCCTCGAACTTTTACCCACATACCCTTTTTCAAATGCTGCATCAATTCTGCATCATCATTATCTCGAGAGAACATTTTGACTACGATAGAATCTGTATAGTCGGTAATTTTAATTTGTAATAAGGAACGCCCACTTTTCAGTTCTCTAATTTCGGTATCAAAGACAAAACCTTCTATAATGACACGACGCTCTTCTTCGACAATTCGTTTAATTTCCATCGTTTCATCATCTTTAATATGCATCCCAAGTTGGAATGGACGATCTCCTAGGCTCGCTGCTGCTGGATTGTCCTTTTTCTCCTGCTCTCGTTTTTGGAAATCTTGCATTGCTTGCTGAGCCAATGCCGCTTCCTCTATACGCTTCTGCTCCATAAATGCTTCCTGAGCAGCAATCATTTCCTCGGTTTCTTCCTGTAGTACAAAATCTATTGCCATATGCGGGAAACCAAACTGACTATAGCTTTCTGCCAGTTTGTCTGCATACTTTGTTTTTAACATCATATATTCCATTTCCTGCATACAGGATAACGTTATTTTTTGACCATTCCACATTGGCATTTGGGAAATAAGACAGCTTTTTAGTGTTGGCGCCATCTCATCAATTTGCTCAACAACACTTAACCAGTAAGCCTGCACAAGTTCCTCTGTTACACTTTTTTCTAGCGTCTCAAACGTTGTATATATTTGCGCTATTGCTGCAAATTTCTCTGTTAAATGAGTGCGGAAAAGCTGGTAAAGTGGAAACGGAAGAATATCTCTTAATCTAATAGTAAAATGCCACAGTCTGTCCTTTTTATGGACAGTAAGACGTGATAATTCACCTTCTTCAAAAAATGACATGTATACATCATCTGTTAACTCAAGTTGCTGCAAGAGCATTCGAAATCTCATTCTTGCCTCTTGTTGCTGTTCCAATCTATCGACACCTACTTTCAGAAAGAGGCAGTCCATAAAGCCTCATCTTCTATTTCGCCTTAACACATGACGAGAATTCAAGAAAAAAATTCGCTCCCTCACTGCGGGCGCTCTTCAAGCTTAACAGAGTTTGTACCATCTGTTCTATTTTGCTTGGCTCACTGTCCCGCAGAAGTGTCGCGAATTTATTTATATCTATCTTATCAAAATTATACGAAAGCCTCTATCAAAAGCATTGACTTCCAATTATAACCGCCCAGTAATAAACCATTAATTTTTACGGAAAAATTCGTTTAAGTGATCAATTACTTCTTCTTTTTTCCATTCAAACGTTTCACCTGTTTGACGGAATTTCACTTCTACAATACCTTCAGTTGCTTTTTTACCAACTGTTACACGAACAGGTAAACCAATTAAATCAGCATCAGCAAATTTTACACCCGCACGCTCAGCACGATCATCTAAAAGAACATCATAACGATATGATTTTAATAAGCCGTATAGCTCATCTGCTAAAGCAACCTGTGCCTCATCTTTCGTATTAACAGGAACAACATGAATATCGTATGGTGCTAATTGTGCTGGCCATGTAAAGCCATTTTCATCTTGGAAGTGCTCAGCTACAGCAGCTAAAATACGAGAAACACCAATACCATAGCAACCCATAATAAATGGTTGGGCCTTCCCTTGCTCGTCTAAGAAAGTACCATTCATTTTAGCAGAGTATGTAGTACCTAATTTGAAAATATGACCAACTTCAATACCTTCCGCAAATTTGATAATACCTTGTCCGTCTGGAGAAGGGTCTCCCTCTTGAATAAAGCGAATATCTAAGTAATCATTCACAGCAAAATCGCGCTCTGGGTTGACATTTACTAAATGGAATCCATCCTCATTTGCACCTGCAATACCATTACGAATTGATTTAATCGCATGATCTGCAACTACTTTTACATCGACAGGTAATTTCACAGGTCCAATTGAACCCACGCCACAGCCTAATAAGTCACGAATTGCTGCTTCACTTGCTAGTTCCACAGAGCCTGCTTCAAGTGCATTTTTCAATTTAATATCATTGATTTCATGATCCCCACGCGCTAGGACCACAACAAGCTCTCCATCCACGTCAAAAACTAAAGATTTAATGACATTGGCAGGCTCTACTTTTAAGAATGCTGATACTTCTTCAATTGTTTTTTGATCTGGGGTAGCTACTTTTTCAACTTCTTTTAAAGCCTCATCAGAAGGTTGATAGTTGACAATTACTTCAGCCATTTCGATATTAGCCGCATAATCAGATGAATCTGAATAGGCAATCGTATCTTCTCCAATTTCAGAAAGCACCATAAATTCATGTGTGCCTTTCCCACCGATAGATCCCGCATCTGCAATAACAGCACGGTAGTTTAAGCCTAAACGAGAGAAAATATTAGAATATGCACGATACATATCTTCATACGTTTCATCTAAGCTTTCTCGTGATGCATGGAAAGAATAAGCATCTTTCATAATAAACTCTCTTCCTCGTAGTAAGCCAAAGCGAGGACGTTTTTCATCACGGAACTTTGTTTGAATTTGATACAATGTTAACGGTAATTTTTTATAGGATTTAATTTCATCACGCACTAAAGTGGTAATCACTTCTTCATGTGTTGGTCCTAAGGCGAAATCACGATCATGACGATCTTTTAAGCGCATTAATTCTGGACCGTACTTTTCCCAGCGACCTGACTCCTGCCAAAGCTCTGCAGATTGTAGTGATGGCATTAAAAGCTCAATTGAATTGATCGCTTCCATTTCTTCACGAATAATTGTTTCAATTTTTGTTAAGACACGTTTTGCAAGCGGTAAATACGAGTATACCCCACTTGTATTTTGACGAATAAACCCTGCACGTAGTAATTGCTTATGTGACTTTACCTCAGCATCAGCAGGTACTTCACGTAACGTTGGGATAAATGTTTTACTTTGCTTCATTCAGTGTTCCACCTTTTTCAATAGATAAGTTTATACTCTCAATAGCATAAACAAATTTAGCTTTGAGCGCAATGTTTCATAGAAAATGCGCTCAAAGCTAGAAAATCAAACTTCATTTAACTGTAATTTATCGGAATAGCTAATCAATATTAAAAGAAGAATCTTTGTATATCGTTCCATGTAACGACCACCATTAAGATCATTAGTAGCACGATTCCTACAAAATGAACAATTCCCTCTTTTTGACGGTCAATTGGTTTTCCACGTAAAGCTTCAAAGCCAAAGAATAATAAACGACCACCGTCAAGTGCAGGTAATGGGAGTAGGTTCATAATCCCTAAGTTAATACTTAGCATGGCTGCCCAATTCATTAAGTTCATAATACCATACTGGGCTACTTGCTCAGTTGCTTTATAAATACCTACCGGACCTGAAAGTGCATCAATGGTAAACTTACCTGTAATCAGCATACCTAGCAGTTCAAAAATTTTAACGGTCATATTATAAGTTTCTTGAGCTCCATATACAACAGCTTTTAATGGATTAAATTCTCTTGGGCTTTCATAACGAACACCAATTTGTCCATATTTTTCGCCATCTTGTTGTTGGACTTCTTTTACTGTCATATTCAAGTTAACAGATTGTCCATTTCGATCAACAGTCACCTTAATATCTTCGTTCGGATGGTCTTGAACGATGGCAGCTAAATCCTGCCATTTTTCAACAACTTGTCCATTAATGGCCGTTACTTTATCCCCTGCAAGCATTCCTGCCTGTGCAGCAGGATCATTTTCAACTACTTCAGTGATGATAGGCTCGTATGTTGGGACACCATGGATTAATCCAATCACTAAGTAAATAACAAATGCCAAAATAAAGTTAAACAATGGACCAGCAAAGATTGTCATCGCTCGTTGACCAACTGTTTTTGCATTAAACTGACGATCATGCGGTGCAATGACCAGTTCACGACCATTTTCCACGAGAACACAATCTCTTGCTACTTGATAGCGAACTAGGCGCTCTTCTTCATCATAGCCCTCTACAAACAAGTCCTTCTCTAAATCAGCACGCTCAACTTCTAAAAATAATAAATCTGGTAGCTGCTTATTATTTTGATTGAAAATAATTTTTTTAACAATATTATCCTCATTTACAATGAGTCCTATTCGGTAGCCTGGCTGTAATTCAGTACCATCCATATCCTCGCCGGCCATACGTACGTATCCTCCGATAGGCAATAAACGAATAGTATACATTGTTTCTCCATGCGTTTTCCCATAAATTTTGGGACCCATTCCGATGGCAAATTCACGTACTAAGATACCTGCACGTTTAGCGAATAAGAAATGTCCAAGTTCATGGAAGAAGACGAGCATACCAAATATTAATATAAATGCAATGGCTGTTTGCATAATACCCCACCTTTAATAGCGATTAGTTAACGATACATTGCTCTCGTTATTTTACCATGTCTAACACTATTTTTCTTGTCTCACTGTCCACATGTAAAATTGTTTGTAGATCTGGTACTGCAATGTTTTGATGCGCTTGCATCACACGTTCAATCGTCTCATCAATTTCAAGGAATGTGATTTTTCCTTGTAAAAAGGCTGCAACTGCTGCTTCGTTTGCTGCATTCATTGCTGTTAAAATAGTACCACCCATACGTCCAGCCTCATACGCTAAACGCAAAGCTGGGTAACGCTCAAAGTCCATCTCTTGAAAATGGAGCTGACCAATTTGTGCTAAATTTAGCCGCTGACCATTATGTAACGGTATACGATCTGGGTAGCTTAAAGCATATTGGATTGGTACTCGCATATCTGGTGTGCCTAACTGAGCAATGACACTAGTATCATGATACTCAACTAGAGAGTGAATAATACTTTCTCTATGCAAAAGTACATCGATTTTATCATACGGCATATCAAATAATACATGTGCTTCGATGACTTCTAACCCTTTATTCATCATTGTTGCGGAATCAATGGTAATCTTTGCACCCATAGACCAATTCGGATGATTTAGTGCATCAGCAACCGTAACATGCTTTAATTGATCTCGAGTCTTATCACGGAAGCTACCACCTGAAGCCGTAATAATTAGACGTTCAATATTTTTAGGGTTTTCTCCATTCATTGATTGGAAAATTGCAGAGTGCTCACTATCAACAGGTAAAATAGTTGCTTTGTGTTTTTTAGCTTCTGCCATCACTAAATGACCAGCCGTTACAAGTGTTTCTTTATTAGCAATAGCAATTGTTTTTCCCATACGAATAGCTGCTAATGTTGATTCTAGTCCCACACTTCCAAGCACTGCATTGACTAGAACTGTGGACTCCGGATGTGTCGCAACTTCAACAAGTCCTTTTGCCCCAAATGTAAACTGGATTTGAGGATACTCCTTTGCAAGTGAACATGCGTCTTCTTCAAGCTGCACAGACACTAGCTCAGGCTTTAATGTTTCAATCATTTCTCTAGTTTTTTCAATGTTTCTTCCTGATGAAAATGCCACTAATTGAAAGGCATCACGTTGATCTTTTAAAATATCGTAGGTTTGCCAACCGATTGAACCAGTTGCACCCAATAAACTAATTTTTTTCACAACAAGTTGTCCCCTTTTTCTATCTAAGCAAATGATTTCACAAGATGTCTCGACGTAATGATTAATTATTGAACAAATGTAAAAAATGGAGCAGAGGCACGACAAATAGTAGACTATCAAAGCGATCTAAAATTCCACCATGCCCTGGTAAAATATTACCTGAATCCTTTACATCAAAATGACGCTTGATAGCCGATTCTACCAGATCGCCCATTTGACCAATAATGGAGGCAAAAATCGTGACAAAGACAAGTGAGATATAACCATTTGCAAATGGATAGATAAGTTGCATACCAATTGCAAATATGACTGCAATAACAATGCCACCTATAAAACCTTCAATTGTTTTCTTTGGTGAGATTTCTGGCCATAACTTATTTTTACCTAGTTTTCGTCCTACAAAATAGGCACCTGAATCTGTTGTCCATACAACTAATAAACAATAGACAACATACTCTAATCCAACATTTCTTGTTTCAATTAAATAATGGAATCCTAACCCTACATAAAATGCACCTAATAAAATAAAGCCAACTTCGTCGAAAGTGATTTTATTTTTTACAAGGACCACGTAAATAAGTAGTAGCATCATTAAGCCATAGACTACCATTAAATTAGACGAATAGCCAATAGTCTCTACAAGCTTGTCACTCCAGTTCCCCGGAATGACAAGCAAAATTAAGGTTACTAAACCTAAGAAACCTGGTACAGAAAAAATGGAGATACCTTTCATTTTTAATATTTCATAAAAACCAACAATAGCCATTGCAAGCACAAGAATTGTGAACGGTACTTTACCATAAATAACGAATGGTATGAAAAGTGCTGCTGCAATTATTGCCGTGATAATTCGTTGTTTCAAGTTGTTTCTTCTCCCTTCAACCCACCGTAACGGCGATTACGTTTCTGATAGTTTTCGACCGCTTCCAGTAAGTTTTCCTCGCTAAAATCTGGCCACAATGTATCTGTAAACCAAAATTCTGTATAGGCGAGCTGCCATAACATAAAGTTACTTAATCGTACTTCACCACTTGTACGAATTAATAGATCTGGTTCAGGCAGATGAGCCGTCATCAAATGAGAGGTTAAGCAATCTTCTGTTATGTCTTGCATCGTTAAATGACCGTCCTGCACTTTTTGAAGCATCATTTTCATGGCATTGACCATTTCAGAACGACTGCCATAATTTAGCGCAAAATTTAAGATAAGCCCTGTATTATGTTTCGTTTCTTCCATTGCCTCATACAATGCTTTTTGCGTATGGGCAGGCAATAAAGATGGGTCTCCAATCATTTCGACACGTACATTACGCTCCATCATTTCTGGTAGAAAGGAACCTAAAAACTCAACTGGTAGTCGCATAAGAAAATCCACCTCTGGCTTTGGTCGCTTCCAATTCTCCGTAGAAAATGCATATACGGTTAAGACTTTAATACCTAGGTCTGACGCAAATCTTGTTACCTTACGTACTGTCTTCATTCCTTCATGATGACCAGCAACACGTGGCATCGCTCGTTTTTTCGCCCAACGTCCATTTCCGTCCATAATAATCGCTACATGGGCAGGAATCGGCTCGCTTTTAGCAAGGTCCACACGCTCCTCCAATGATAGTGTATCCATATTTATTTGTTTACCTAATAGCTTTTTAAACATGCTAACTCCCCCACTACAACTAATCGGACGTATACTAACCTATCATAACAAACAAAAGCGCTTTTTGTCTTTTTTTTCCCCTCTAAATTGACTATGTATGTACTAGCTTATTTTAGAACTATACACATATTAAAGAATGAGTTTGTTAAAAATTTGATGATTGTGTCATAAATGATCTTTTCTAAATTTCTTTATCAGCACATCGCTATGAACAATAAAGAGAAAAGACGTCCTGTTATGTATAGGACGCCTTCATCTCCTCAAAAAGTTCCATCAAGACATGTAAATCGTGTCGTTTACACCTCTAAAATTTCTTTTTCTTTATCTTTCGCTACTTGATCTACTTTCACAATGAATTCATCTGTTAACTTTTGGATATCATCACCGTAGCCTCGTAGATCATCTTCTGTGATTTCGCCAGCTTTTTCAAGTTTTTTCAAATCATCATTTGCATCACGTCGAACATTACGTACAGCGATTTTTGCATCTTCCGCTTCTTTTTTCACTTGCTTTACTAGCTCCTTACGACGTTCTTCCGTTAGAGCTGGAATCATTAAACGAATAACAGAACCATCATTTGTTGGTGTGATACCGATATCTGATTTCATAATTGCTTTTTCAATATCACCTAGAATTGTTTTATCGTAAGGTGTAATTACTAATAAACGAGCTTCCGGTATTGATACACCACCAAGTTGATTAATTGGTGTTGGTGCACCATAATAGTCAACCATAATACGATCTAATAAAGATGCGTTTGCACGGCCTGCACGAATAGATGCTAGTTCACGTGTGAAAGCTGCGATTGTTTTATTCATTTTTTCTTTTGCTTGTTCTAATACTTGTTTAGTCATTATGCATTCCTCCTAACAACTGTTCCGATTTTTTCACCTTGTACAGCACGTTTAATGTTACCTGGCTCCGTAATTGAGAAAACAATTAGCGGGATATCGTTATCCATACATAAAGTTGAAGCCGTTGAATCCATTACTTGTAAGCCTTGTTGGATAACGTCTAAGTATGTGAGTGTATCATATTTAATGGCTGTCTCATCCACTTTTGGATCTGCCGAATAAACGCCATCGACATTGTTTTTAGCCATTAAAATCGCATCTGCATCAATTTCTGCTGCGCGTAATGCGGCCGTCGTATCAGTAGAGAAGAACGGATTACCTGTCCCTGCTGCAAAGATTACAACACGTTTTTTCTCTAAATGTCTAACTGCTTTACGACGAATGTATGGCTCTGCTACTTGTGTCATCACGATAGAAGATTGAACACGTGTTTCAATGCCTAATTTTTCAAGAGCATCTTGTAGAGCAAGAGAGTTCATGACTGTTGCTAACATCCCCATATAGTCGGCTGCTGCACGATCCATTCCCATTTCACTACCAATTTTCCCACGCCATATATTACCGCCACCAACAACAACAGCAACTTCTACATCAAGATCTACTACTTCTTTTACTTCTTCTGCAACAGCCTTGATTATTTTTGGTGATAAACCGAAGCCCGCTTCTCCAGCTAACGCTTCACCACTTAATTTAATAACTACTCGTTTATATTGCGGCACACTCATTGTAAACCTCCGTAAGACTTTATTTAAAACCTCTCTATTCTCTTTTCCATTATAGTATATCTAACAATAATTGCTAGTTGTGAATAAGGCAGAATAGAAAATTATATGCATTTTTTTCTTGCATTTCGGAAAAATAGGGAACACGCTATGTTGTGTTCCCCATTTTTTGTCTAGAAAATCTAGATATTATTTGATTAGTATCAAATGCAAGCTAAATTAGTTACCTTTAACTTGGCTCATTACTTCTTCTGCGAAGTTATCTTCACGTTTTTCGATACCTTCACCTACAGCGTAACGTACGAAGCCGTTTACAGAACCACCAGTAGAAGCTACGAAGTCACGTACTTTTTGATCTGAGTTTTTAACGAATGTTTGATCAAGTAAGCAAACATCTTCGAAATATTTACCAAGACGACCTTCAACCATTTTAGCAACGATGTTTTCTGGTTTACCTTCGTTAAGAGCTTGTTCAGTTAATACTTTACGCTCACGTTCAACTTCTTCAGCTGAAACTTCATCACGAGAAACATAAGTTGGGTTGATTGCTGCGATGTGCATAGCAACATCTTTAGCAGCTGCTGCATCAGTAGAACCTTCTAAAGTTACTAATACACCAATACGGCCGCCCATGTGTAAGTAAGAACCGAATGCATCTGCATCAGATTTAGTTTTGATTTCGAAACGACGAAGTGTAATTTTTTCACCAATTGTTGCAACAGCTGTAGAAATTTGATCTTCAATTTTTACACCTTCAGCATTTACAAGTTCTAATGCAGCTTCTACTGATGCTGGTTTAGCAGCAAGTAATTGCTCTGCTAAAGAAGCAACTAATACTTGGAATTTTTCGTTTTTAGCAACAAAGTCAGTTTCAGCATTTACTTCTAGGATAATTGCTTCATTACCTTGTTCTAAAATGTAAGTTGTACCCTCAGCAGCGATACGGTCAGCTTTCTTAGCAGCTGAAGAAAGACCTTTTTCACGTAGGAAGTCGATTGCAGCTTCTAAGTCGCCATCAGTTTGTACTAACGCTTTTTTACAATCCATCATACCAGCGCCAGTTTTTTCGCGTAATTCTTTTACTAATTGTGCAGTAATGTTTGCCATTTAGTGTTTCCTCCTCAAATTGGTTGAACTATTAATGATAGGTTCTAAAAAAGGTGATAAGGGTTTTGAGCCACTTATCACCTTTTTGTAAACGTGAATTACTCAGCAGCAGCTTCTACAGCTGGAGCTTCTTCTTCACCTTGTTTTGACTCGATTAAAGCGTCAGCCATTTTTGCAGTTAAAAGTTTAACAGCGCGAATAGCATCATCGTTAGCAGGGATTACGTAGTCGATTTCATCTGGATCACAGTTAGTATCAACAATACCTACTAGAGGGATGTTTAATTTACGAGCTTCAGCAACCGCAATACGTTCTTTACGTGGGTCAACCACGAACATTACGTCTGGAAGATCGTGCATATCACGGATACCGCCTAAGAATTTGATTAGACGTTCGTGTTCTTTTTTAAGTTGGATTACTTCTTTTTTAGGAAGAACTTCGAAAGTTCCTTCTTCTTCCATTTTTTCGATTTCTTTCATACGTGCAACACGTTTTTGAATTGTACCGAAGTTTGTAAGAGTACCACCTAACCAACGTTGGTTGATGTAGTAGTTGCCTGAACGTTCAGCTTCGTCTTTGATCGCTTCTTGTGCTTGTTTTTTCGTACCAACGAAAAGAACTTTACCACCGTCTTGACCAACTTGACGCATGAAGTCATAAGCTTCCTCTAATTTTTTAACAGTTTTTTGTAAGTCGATGATGTAGATCCCGTTACGTTCAACGAAGATATATTTCTTCATTTTTGGGTTCCAACGACGAGTTTGGTGACCGAAATGTACACCAGCTTCAAGTAATTGTTTCATAGAAATTACTGACATGTGAATTTCCTCCTAGTATGTTTGGTTTTTATCCTCCGCATTTATCATCTGCAACAAGCTACCCTAAGCTTAGAGCACCACTTACTACATCAAAATGCGTGTGTAGTAATAACACCATTTGCAACTATATCATAGCTTTAACTGATTCGCAACAATTTAGTAGTGAAATTTCAGTAAAAGCTCGATTTCTGTTTTGCCCTTTTGTAGTTGTTTCGCTATTTCCTCTGTTGATTTACCCTGCTTTGCTAATTCTAAAGCTTGTTGTTCCACTGTCAGTACTTTTTCAAGTTTCTTATGCTCCTCTACTTTTGGTGGCGAGGCTGATTGCATCCTTTTTGAACTTGTATGCTGCTGACGGGAATAAGCATTCGCTACAACATTTTTAGGCACATAGCTACGAGATTCTTTATCTAAATTTAGAGAACTATCACTATGATTCTCTTGTACTGCTGGTGAAGATGCCCTTTCCTTTGGTGCTCTAATATGTTCTTCTTGCAGCATGGTACCCGCTGCTACTTCTGGTTGAGAAACATTTTGTAATTCTTTAATAAGACGATCATTTTCATCTTTCATTTCAGTTAAATAGACACTAATCGTATCGTCCATTTCCCGCATTAGGCGTTCTTGTTTCTTTTCCAAATCTTTAAACTTTGCTAGCTTTGTATTTAAAATAATAAGGAAGTAAAATGAAAGTAACTGTAAAAAGAATAGTACCGCTATTAGTATGGTTGTCATTGTAAACTCCTATCCACTGAAATCCACGAAATTGCCTTTAAACGGATGCTTTGCCTGTTTTTCTTGTTGATCCCGTTTCTTTTTCTTCTTTTTATTAATACCCTTTAAATATTCCCCACCTGCATCTTCATCCTCACTAATTTCGTCCATACCTTCTGATGTATTGACAATTTTCTGCTTGCGTTCTACTTCCTTTTTTAATGCTTCATTTGCATGTGCTTGTTGGGCTGATACTTGTTGCTGAGCCTGATCTGCGATTTTTCCAGCTTCAAATGTTTTTGGAATAGCAATTTGCAATTCGACACCTTTTAAACTCATTGGAATCTCTCCCCTAAGGATATTTACGCATTAATCATTTCACTAGATAATAGCTTTCTTAGCTTTAATAGCGCTTTTGAATGAATTTGAGAAATACGTGATGTTGATAGCTCAAGCATTTCACCAATTTCAGTCAATGTTAATTCCTCTGTGTAAAATAGACTAAGTACAAGTTGTTCTTTTTCATTGAGCTTTTGAATATTTTCAGCCAAATCTTCTAGCAACTCTGCTTTAATAACAGTTTGTTCGGGTGTTTTTGTCGTATCATCCCGAATAACAAATGACTTACCTTCTACTTCTTCCTGATCTTGTTGTTCATTAATGGAAAGAACATTGGAAAAAAAGTGCTCCTGCACCGTCTGATAAACATCTTCAATTGGTACATTCATATGCTCCGCAAGTTCCTCAGGTGTTACATGACGCATATATTTTTGTTCTAATCGCTCAATTTGAGCATCTAATTTTTTGGCCTTTTCACGCGCAGAACGCGGTAACCAGTCTTCCTTACGTAGACCATCTATGATTGCTCCTCTCACTCGAAACGAAGCATATGTATCAAATTTTAAATCTCTGTTGATATCAAACTTATTTAAAGCATCAAAAAGTCCTACCATACCTAAACTCGTTAAATCATCTCGTGAAACGCTCTTTGGTAAACCAGCACCAATACGTTGGACATGATAAGACACTAAAGAAATATATTTTTTTATAAGTAAATCACCAGCATCTGGATCACGCTCATGTATCCATCGATTCCATAGTTTTTGCTCATCGTTCAGAATTGGTTGTGTCATGAAATCCACCTCTCTAAAAAACGCTTTTACACGCCCGTTTGCCACTGACTACATGCGCTCCTAAAATTTTTCATTCAACAGGATTTCTCGGTTTTTAAATCCACATTAAAGTTAATCTAGACGTGAACCCCGAAAAGCAAAAAAATCAATAAGCTGTTGCCATCTTTCCTATATTATAACAAGAATCGACTATAATTTCATTTGTTTCTCTTAGTCTCTAATATATTCCTTTAGTTTTTATTTACATAGAAAAACTGTATCCTCGTTATGATGAACGTGTTGGATACAGTTCTTATTCTGATGAAATGATTAAACTTTAATTTTAGAAAGGCAGTCCTAAAATAAATGGCTCTACTCTATTAACAAATGGTACGACAACAAGAAGTCCAATAAACGGTATGATTGCTAAAAGTTTGATAAGTTTCAACGTATATTCTCTAAATATTACAATATGGCGTAGTAACAGGAACAATAGAAGTAATTAAGCCATTGTCAATTAATAGATGTACCTTTTCTGTAATAGTCTCGATTGCTAAGCTATTCTCATAGTGAGAGCCCTTTCTAATAGAGCATTTATCCAAAATGTAGAGCCCTACATGTTTTTCCACCTTGTCCTACAAACTATTAAAATATTAAGAACAAATAAGTAAGGGATGGCTATTTTACTGGAATTTAGGTGTGCCATCCCATCATCAAATGTTAAATTGTATTGGAAACAATATTACCATTGAAAATAGTGGCCATGCGGCGAGATCTGCGGGCTATTGCTTCAGCAGAGCAAGAAGCCTCAACTAATACCATGTTCGCGCTATCTCCTACTTTTGGCCATACTTGTTCGCCAGCTTGATTAAGCGGTGTTTTTCCTCCTGTAATAAAATGGAGCGTTTGTGCTAATGAGCGCTCATTTCCCCATCCTGAACTTTTTGCCAAACGGCCTGCTCGTTCTAATAAATCCCCATTACCAAATGGTGACCAAACATCAAAGATATTGTCACAACCAATCGCAACAGGTACTCCTTTACTGTGTAATAAACCAACAGGTGGGAATTTTCTACGTAAAGGAACACTTGTCACAATCGTGATGCCCGCATCACATAAAATATCTGCCATTTCTTCTGCCTCGGCTTTAGAAACATCTCCTAATCCAAATGCATGACTAATCGCTACCTTGCCTTGTAAACCAGCTTCTTTAGTCAATTGGGCTAATCGTTTCATTGTAAATGTCCCCAGTTGATCTGGATCATGTAAATGCAAATCAATCCCTACATTTCCTTCAACAGCTAGTTCCACCATTTGTTGTAGAGAGGCTTCAATATCACCATCAACTGTAGCAGGATCAACCCCTCCTACAAGGTCGACACCCATATGAAGGGCCTCTCTTACTAAATTTGCTGCCTTCGTTCGTAAGAGCCCATGTTGTGGAAAGGCAACGATTTCATAGGACAGCTTTCCTTCAAATGTATTTAAAGCTTTTTGAACTTCCTCTAAATTTTTCAAGCCTACCTCAGGATATAAATCCACATGCGTACGGACATGTGTCACGCCGGCTTGCACATAACGAGCCAGTAGCTCCTCTGCACGTTGTTGTGTGGTTGTGCGCAATGTTGGCAGCACCTCTTTTTCAATCTCAAAGCGTTCAAAAATATTGTTAGCAGGTGTGACTGCGCGCCATTGATCGCTTAAGAGTGTTTTGTCCAGATGACAATGTTTTTCTATAAATGAAGGTAGTGCTAATAATTGTTTCATATCGTTTTTCGGGAAATCATCATGTAATCGACTATCAGCAGAAACTATTTCTGCGATTTTTCCATCTTTGATTAAGAGATGAGAACAAGCCGTATTTGTCTTGCAAACCATTCCATTTTCAATTTGATAACCCGTTTCAAGACGTACATTAGTTAACCAGAAAGTAGAATTCATTCTATAACGATCCCTTCTTTTTCAAAAATTAAAGTTCTCCTGAAACGACATTTCCTTTAAAGAGTACTGCCACTCGTCTTGCTCTTCTTGCTATTGCTTCTGCTGAACAAGTTGCTTCAACAAAAACAACATCCGCTTCATCTCCAATATTCGGCCAAACAAGTTGTCCCTCACTGTTTAAAGGTGTCACGCCTCCAGTAATATACTTTAGACTTTGAGCAAGTGAATGTTCATCACTTAAACCAAAGCGTTCAGCTAGTGTTCCTGCTTTTTCTAAGCTGTCACCCATACCGAATGGCGACCAGTGATCCGTAATACTATCATCTCCTAAAGAGATTTGTACTCCTTTTTGATCTAATAATGGAATAGGAATTGTCTGACCTATTGGAACTGATGAGGTAATATCAATACTATGGTACGCTAGCAACGCTGCTACTTCAGTTGCCTCTTCCCTAGAAACATCCGCAAGAGCCATCGCATGACTAATTGTCACCCTTCCCTGCCACCCTGCTTCCTCGGTTAAGGCTGCTAATCGTTTAAAGGTAAAGATGCCTAAATGACCTGGATCATGGATATGTAAATCAACATTTGCATTTGCTTCCACTGCTAGCTCCATTACCGTTTGTAATGATTTCTCAATGTTTTCATCGATTGTCGCTGGATCTACGCCACCTACTAGTGACGCTCCACTACGTAATGCTTCTCTTACTAAAGAAACGGAGTCACTACGCAATAACCCATGCTGTGGGAAAGCCACAATCTCTAAAGCTACCTTATTTCGAAAGGCCTCTTTTGCTCGTAACACAGCTTCTAGATTTTTCAAACCAATAAACGGATCGATATTACAATGCGTCCGAATATGTGTTGAACCAGCGTGTAAAAGTAAATCTAATAACTTTTTCGCTCGTTCCTCTGCAACAGGCAATAAGCTTGGAAGTAGTACCTCTTCTTCTTTTAACCTTGTGATAAGACCTTCAGTTGGTATCGAAGGAGCCTTCCACGGCCCGCCAAAATATGTTTTATCAATATGAATATGCATATCTCTAAAAGCAGGAAGCATTAAATAACTTCGTGCATCTCGTTTAGGTAAATCCGTTTCTAACGGCTGATCTCCACTAATTATCTGCTTTATTTCCCCATTTTCAATGAGAACATTAAAAAGAGCTGTTTTGGTTCCTGTAACAGTCCCCTTATCGTAATGATAAGCCGTTTCTAATCGTACATTTATTAACCAATATGCTGTTGGTGTCATTCATTGAACCTCCTAAAATTTATTGAAGATTAACTAGTTGAACCATTTGAATGGCTCTCTCTTTTGGGGGTAAAGATAGTTGATTGTAGACATAATCTTGACTAGGGTTACTAGCATTATAAAAATAAACAGTTGAGATTTTAGAAAAATAGACGGCACTTAAACACATAGGACACGGTTCAGTACTCGCATACATTTCGCAACCTTCTAAACTAGTCGTTTTCAATGTATGACAAGCTTGTCTTATTGCTTGAATCTCTGCATGATTCGTTAGATCATTGGTAACTGTCACTTCATTCACGCCAGACCCTATCACTTGGCCATCTTTTACTACAATGGCGCCAAAAGGAGCACCATGTTTCGTACTTTCATTTTCCCGCGCTAAGTCAAGCACTTGTTTCATAAAGTCTTGCCGTTTCATATCTTTCCCTCCTAGAAATGCGAAATTCACTATTCCACTGCCTCTTCATTCCAAATGATGATCAAAAAAGATGCCCTGAAAAATTTCTAGTCAGAACATTCCGTCTTTTTACGGTACAAACAATGGCATCCTTGTCCTTTTCATTGCCCTTTTTAAGAAGTGATTACAAGGACTCATTCTATGATAAACGTCAAATCTTTTTATAATTTGAAGTTTTATGATTAAAAGCTGTTTCCTTTGTACAATATGCTAACACGAAGACTGCATATATGAATAATATAAAAAAAATTAGTTTTACTTAAGTTTTTCATATAATAAAGCCTTAGACCAATAAAAAAAAGCCGCTATTCGCGACTCTCTTTTATGCATTCACTTGTTGTTCTTCTCGATTCATCATTGTTCGTACTACTTGTGCAATTTCTTCAGAATTCTCATCTTGAAATTCTACCGTTGAATTAGCTGCTGGAGTTTCTGCTTCTTTCGCTGAATCAAGTCCATTTTCCCCTAAATCACTTTCATCTACTTCCTCATTTACCTCTGGGGTAAACATGATGTAAGCAATTAAAAAACGCACTATATACATCAATAAAAATACAATTATTGCTACAATAAATGAGCCGATAATAATTCGCAGAGGAGTATACGGTTTTAGAAAAGTGCTAAAAAAATAAAGAGAAAAGGCAATTAAAGCTCCCCAGAGATTATAAAATATAGAACCAAACATTAGATTTCGCTCACTCCTTGGTTAACTGTTCGAATATGTAATATTGACGTTGCAGGATTAAATTCAATCGTTCTACCACTATTTCCACCAGTATCCTCGGCCACTAAAGGAATGCTGTGCTTCTTTAATTCCTGTTTGACAGCTTCTACATTACGGGGACCAATGCGCATTGTATCTTTATCAGACGTAAATTGAAACATTTGCGCGCCCCCTGCAATTTTTGCCTTTAGTTTAAATTTTTGAACGCCTTCTAACTTCAATAAATCAATCATTGCAGCAATACCCGTATCAGCAAATTTTGCTACATTGATTGACTCTGCTCTGCCTAAATTTGAATCTGGTAACATCACATGGATTAAACCAGCAATTTTTTTTGACTCATCATATAAAATAACGCCAACACAAGAACCAAGACCAGAAGTTCGAATTGTGTTAGGAAGTTTTACTACATCCATTTGTGCAATTCCCACTTTAATCACTTGTCCACTACTACTGCTTAACATCATCATGAAACCCCTAATGATTTAAAAATTGCATCGAAAGAGTCAGGATCAGGTAGTAGGAAGAAATGACCTCTCACTGTTTCGTGGTCTTCCACACCTTCTTCAAAAATGGATGTATTTATAACAATAACATTATCACTCACATGTGATAATTCAATTAAACCAATGCTTATAATAGCTCCAAACATATCAACGCTTAGACCGGGCACAGTCGGGTAAATTTTTAAATTAGTAAAGTCCGATAGAGCAGATAAATAGGAGCCAGATAAAATATTCCCCATCTCTTGCATAGCAGATAAACCTAAATCTGAAACAGGGCGTTTTTTAAAGTCAAATGAGTCATCGAAAATAAGACGACGAATAAAGCGGTTAGCTTGTTCGATAGGTAAAATAAAGAACATACTGCCCTCTGCATCACCTTCAATGCGAAGATAAATACCAACAACGACGTTTTCTGATCCGCCAGCCAACTCCATCATATCGTTAAAGGACACCATTTCTACCTTTGGTACCCGCATATCAATTTTTTTCCCAAGTAAATTGGAAAGTGCTGTCGCGGCATGCGCAGCACCAATGTTTCCAATTTCCTTTAATACATCTAAATGTAGTGATGTAATCTTTTGATTAAATGTCATTATCGATCCCTACTTTAGTGGATTTAATACTTTTTCTAAATGCAATAAAATTAATAATCGTTTTTCTACTTTAGCTACTCCTGAAATAAATTCCTCTTCAAGTGATCCAACAACCTCTGGTTGTGGTTCAATAGCACTTGCAGGAATATCAATCACATCGTTAGCTGAGTCTACGACAAAGCCTACTTCCATATCCTCTAATGAAATAATAATAATGCGTGTTGTTTCCTCATGATCAGAAATCGGTAATTCAAAACGTTCTCGTAAATCCACTATCGGCGTTACAACCCCACGTAGATTGATTACACCTTTGACATATTTCGCTGTTTTCGGCACACGTGTGATATGCATTAATTTTTCTATTCCTTGGACATGGGATACAGGAATTGCATATTCTTTATCAGCTAGTTGAAAAACAATAACTTTTATACTTTCTTGTTCCACTGCGTTTGTCATACTTTACACCTCTCTTATTCATTCACCTTACTTAATTAGTGCGTTGCAATCTACAATCAAGGCTACCTTACCATTACCTAAAATAGTTGCACCGGAAATCGCAAAGATATTTGTTAAGTAATTTCCTAATGACTTCAAGACAATTTCTTGTTGGCCAATGAAAGAATCCACTACTAAACCAGCAAGTTTTTCACCTTTGCGGACAATTACTACTGAATGGAATTCTTCCTCTTGCGGTGCTTTACGTGGAACTTCAAAGATTTCCTCTAAAAATACCAAAGGAACAACCTTGCCACGGAAGTCGATTACTTTTTGATTATGTGCATTCATAATCTCTGATGAACGGATAATAGATGTTTCAATAATAGACGACAGCGGAATTGCATAAATTTCCTTTTCAATTTCCACAAGCATTACTGAAATAATAGATAATGTCAGTGGTAATTGAATTGAAAAGATAGATCCAACGTCTTGTGTAGATTCAATTGAAATATTGCCACCTAATGATTCAATCGTTGTTTTCACAACATCTAATCCTACCCCACGACCAGACACATCTGAAATAACATCTGCAGTCGAGAAGCCTGAAGCTAAAATAAGCTCATTGATTTGTTGATCAGACATTGAATAAGATTGTTCTTGTGTCACAATGCCTTTTGAAATAGCTTTCGCTAGTACTTTTTCACGATTGATGCCTGCACCATCATCTTCAATCTCGATAAAGACGTAGTTACCACTATGGTATGCACGTAATACCACCGTTCCTTCCTCTGGCTTGCCTTTTGCACGACGAGCCGTGGGATTCTCAATTCCATGGTCTACGGAATTACGGATTAAATGGACTAGCGGATCACCAATTTCATCGATAACCGTACGATCTAATTCAGTTTCAGCACCAATAATTTCAAGGTTAATTTTCTTATTTAAGTCACGCGATAGTTGACGAATCATTTTTGGGAAACGGTTGAAAACAGTTTCGACTGGAACCATGCGCATCGTTAAAATGATTGTTTGTAAATCACCCATTACACGACTCATTCGCTCAACTGTTTCATTGAGTTCTCCATGATTCACTTCTGTAGCGATAGATTGAAGGCGACCACGATCAATAACTAGCTCCTCAAATAAGTTCATTAAAATATCAAGTCGTTCAATATTTACACGAATTGTTTTATTCCCAACTGGGGCATGTGTTTTATCAGCCTTGTTAGGTGCTGCTGATTTAGCTGGCTTTGCAACTGGTTCGGCTTTAGCAGGTGTAGCCTCCATCTCAACTACCGCAGTGGCCGTTGCAGCTATTTCTTGTTGAGCTTCATATTCTTTTTCACTAAATTTCTTTTGGTCAATAGTTGTCACAACAACTTCCTCAACCTCTGAAACTTTCATCAGCTTTTTTTGCATATCTTCTGCTGATTCTTTTGTGACAAATGCAACATAAAATTGTTGATCAAACTGTTCATCTTCAAGTTTTTCAACCGATGGACTTGATTTAATGACATCCCCATCTTTTTCTAAAATCTCAAATACCATAAATACACGTGCAGCCTTTAGAAGGCAATCCTCACGTAACGTAACTGAAATTTCATAAGCATTAAAGCCTTGTTCTGATGATTGTGTAATAACTGTTTGTTCAAAACTATCATATTCTAAAACACTTTCTACAGCTGGTGCTACGGCTGTTGCTACCACCTCAGCTACTGCTTCCTCACCTAATTCAATCCGTTTAAGCTGCGCAACCGTTGATGAAACATCACGTTTTCCATCACCGCCGTTCGCAATATCCATCACCATTTCTTCTAAATGATCAACAGATTCAAAGACAACGTCTAAAATTTCAGGTGTTACATGAATCTTTTCATTTCGAATAGCATCTAAAACATTTTCCATTTTATGGGTTAAATCAGCTAAATCTTCAAATCCCATTGTGGCAGACATACCTTTTAACGTATGGGCTGAACGGAAGATTTCCCCAACAATTGCTAAGTCTTCTGGATTTTTTTCTAATTCTAATAAATGTTCACTACACGCTTGTAAATGCTCTTTACTTTCTTCAATAAACATCTCTAAATATTGATTGACTTCCATAAGAGGACACCCCTTTTAAGGCAAATATTTCATTATTGTTTGTGCAATATCATCTACATCTGCAACTTCATCTACAAGTTGCGTTTCAACCGCTGCTTTTGGCATACCATATACAATGCATGTTTCTGATGACTCTGCAATTGCAATAACGTTACCAGTACTTTTTAATACCTTTAATCCGTTAGAACCGTCATGACCCATACCTGTCATAATCACTGCTACTTTATCAAAATCGTTAAACAGACTAACATCTTCAAACATCACATCAACAGAAGGTCGATGGCCTGATCTTGGTGGTTCTTGGTTATCTAGAACAATACCAAAAGTCGTCCCTACTTTTCTGAGTTTTATATGATAACCACCTGGTGCAATATAGGCCACTCCATTTTGCAAAATATCTCCCTGTTCAGCTTCCTTTACAGTAATTTCACTCAGCTGATCGAGACGAGTAGCAAGTGATTTAGTAAATCCAGCAGGCATATGCTGAACAATTAATATAGGTGCTTGGATGGATTTAGGGATTTTAGTTACAACCTCCTGAAGTGCACGAGGTCCTCCGGTGGACGTACCAATTAGCACAATTTTTTTCCCAACTTTACTCCATTCTACCTGTGGCCTTGTTACCGCTACCTTAGTAGCAGTAGCATTTGCAGGAGTATGTGCTCGTCCAACCTGTTGTGATTCATTTATTACGGTACTCGCATTTGTCACTGGTTCTTGTTGTCTTTTACTACCAGAAGGTTTTTTCAATTTGGAAATTGGCACCATAGCAGCTTGCTCCACTTTACGAACAAGCTCATTTTGGATTTTATGTAAATCAAGAGAAATAGTTCCGCTTGGCTTTGCGACAAAATCTACTGCACCACTCTCAATTGCTGCTATCGCATTTTCTGTCCCACGCTGTGTGGTACTCGAGAGCATTACTACGGGAACTGGACATTGTTTCATAATTTCTTTTAAAGCATCGAGCCCATTCAATTCGGGCATTTCAATATCCATTGTCACAACTGTAGGCTTCAACGATTGTATCTTTTTGATCGCATCTTTTCCATTCCGTGCTGTTCCAACAACTTCTACCTTCGAGTTGCCAACAAAAAAGTCACTAATTAGCTTTCTCATAAAAGCAGAATCATCCACAACTAATAGCTTGCTTTTATGTAAAAAGTCCAATTAATCACGCCCTTTCGAGAAAATACTTCTGAGTTTTGTTATAAATTTTTTTGCTGCTTGATCATGTGCATGTATTTCCTCCACACGATGCTCTATAAATCGTACAACAATGAGCTGTAATGTCTTTGAAATGAGTGCGTCTGGGTAAGCAAGAGAGAATGGTACTTGCTCACGCACGGCCTTACGCACAATTGGATCCTCAGGTAAAGAACCAAGAGTTTCTATATCTTTGTCTAAAAAACGTTTCATCGTTACCTTTAATCGTTCATTCGTTTCTATTCCTTCTTCTTTGCTAAAAGCACGGTTACAGAGAGTATAAAACTGCTTTTCTGGATCTCGAACATGTATATATTTCATCATGGAATATGCATCTGTTATAGAGGTAGGTTCCGCAGTTGAAATAACAATAATTTCATCAATGGATGTTAGTAAGTCTAGCGACCAATTTGTCGCACCAGCCCCCATATCAAATAAAATATAATCATAGTTTTTTTGAAGCTGTTCAAATGCAAGAATAAGTCGCTCAAACATACTATGTGACCATTCAAGTACGCTTGTCATACCTGATCCACCTGAAATATATTTTAAACCATAGGGTCCTTCAAATATGACCTCATCAAGTTGCTTATTTCCTTCTAGGTAATCTTTTAAACTATTAGAAACATTTCTTCCAATTAGAATATGGATATTCCCCATCCCAATATCCATATCAACAACGGCAACTTTTTTACCTTTTTGGACTAAAGTCATAGCAAAATTCATTGTGAAGTTACTTTTACCTACCCCACCTTTCCCACTAACAATTGCAATTGCTCTACCTAGTTCGCCTTGCTGTTTCATCATTTTCAAGCGTAATGCTTCAGCTTGGTCTCTCATTTTTTCTTCACCTTGAAAAAACAAATTAAGCACTGCTTCTAAATCAGCTTCCTCAATATCTTCTGGTACTTCTTGACCATTCGTATAGTAAGCAAGTCCTTTATTATATTTAATCATTAAATTGATCATAGTGCCAATAGAATTTGTTTCATCAATCTTAGTGAAAATAAATTTTTCAATCGGTACTTGTTTAAATTGGTCAACAATGTTTTCCATATCCTTTTCTTTCGTTGTCATGGCAAGGACTAAGTAAGATTCTGCTTGATCATCAAATTTTATGAGACGCTGGAGATCTTCCACATATTTAACTTCTTTATAATTTCGGCCAGCTGTATCAATAAAAACTAAATCTAAATGAGATAACTTTTGCACGGCTTGCTCAAAATCTGTGGCATTATAGGCTATTTCGACAGGTGCCTGTAAAAGCCCAGCATATGTTTTTAGCTGCTCTATTGCAGCAATTCGATATGTGTCAGTCGTGATAAAGCCAACCTTTTTCTTTTTTTCTAACACAGCTCTAGCTGCCATTTTGGCAATGGTTGTTGTCTTTCCAACACCTGTTGGTCCTAAAACATTGATATATTTTCTTTCGTAGGATAATCCCCCTACTTGAAGAACTTCTAACTTTTTACGTAGTAAATTTTTCGTAATCATTTTACATTGTGAGAAATTTATTTCTGACGCTTCTTTAAAATGCATAAAAAGCTCATCACCTATCGTTGTGATGAGCTCTTCACTTAGCTCTTGCTGTCTTAAGTATTCAATGAAGGGTAAGAGTTCATCGGGATATTGAGCTTGGGTAGTCTTTTTATGCATGGATTGCATTAAAGATTTTAAATCAGCAATTTCCTTCCTCAATTCTTCAGACATGCTAGTGTCTTCTAGTACAGCTGCATCCTGCGGTATTTGATCTTGATGAATTTTTGCTTGAATAGCATCAGTAATCTCTTGTAGCCTTGCATTGTTTTTCGGAGCTACAGGTAATACAGCAGGTGAGGGTGCTGGAGCTACTTGATTTGGCTCCATTGCATCCACTCCTGCAACCACTTCAAAACTTTTCTGTTTAATCATACCGAAAAATTTCTTTTTAATGACTACTTTTGAATTCAAAATGACTGCGTCCTCACCTAATTCTGCCCGCACCTGCTTCATCGCTTCTGGTATGGATGATGCATAATACTTTTTCATTTTCATTGAACATTCACCACTCCAACACTTTGAATTTCGACCGAAGCATCCAGCTCATTATAGGATAAAACCGGAATTTGTGGGAAATAACGCTCCGTGAGTTGACGTAAGTACATACGAACAGCTGGAGAGCATAAAATAATAGCGGATTGCTCCATAAAGGAAACACGCTCTACCTCTGCTGCAATAGTCTCTAAAACTGTTTGAGAATCTTGAGGATCCATTGCTAAATAATTCCCATGATCCGTTTGCTGAATACTATCAGCAATCATTTTTTCTACCTTACCTGACACCGTAATAACCTTTAATGCTGAGCTATCTCCAACATACTGCGCCGTAATTTGGCGAGCCAATGCTTGACGAACATACTCTGTTAAAATATCTGTATCACTCGTTAACTTTGCATAGTCAGCAAGTGTTTCAAAAATAATTGGTAAGTTACGGACAGACACATTTTCCCGAAGTAGCTTGCCAAGTACCTTTTGAATTTCTCCAGTAGATAAAGGAGTTGGCGTCAATTCCTCTACTAAAATTGGATGCGTTTCGCGCAAATGATCGATTAGCTGCTTTGTCTCTTGACGTCCTAGTAACTCATGAGCATTTGCTCGTATGATTTCTGTTAAGTGTGTTGACACCACACTTGGTGGATCCACAACAGTATAACCATACATTTCTGCATCTTCTTTTACTTGCTCTGTAATCCATTTAGCTGGTAGTCCAAATGATGGCTCAACCGTATCAATACCTTCAATAGAATCATCATCGCCTGGACTCATCGCTAAGTAATGATCTAATAAAAGCTCACCACGTGCCATTTCGTTCCCTTTTATTTTGATTCGATATTCATTTGGTTGAAGTTGAATATTATCACGAATACGAACAACTGGAATGACAATTCCTAATTCTAATGCTAGCTGTCGACGAATCATGATGACACGATCTAATAAATCTCCACCTTGTGCAGCATCTACTAAAGGAATTAATCCATAACCAAATTCAAATTCGATAGGGTCCACATTTAATAAATTCACAACATTTTCAGGGCTCTTCATGCCATCTGTTGCCACTTCTTCCTCAATTTCAAGTAATTCCTCTTCGTCCTCTGGCTTCTTACGCCCCATCATATAAGCTCCTGCTATTAGAGCTATTCCGATTGGAAGTGTGATCCAATCCGGAATTGGCGTAAATAAACCAAGTAATACAATTGTACCACCAGCTACATAAAGAAGCTTAGCTTGGGCAAATAATTGTCCTGTAATGTCCTGGCCAAGACTCCCTTTAGAAGATGCACGTGTTACAACTATCCCTGTGGCTGTTGAAATAAGCAAGGCCGGAATTTGGGAGACAATACCATCACCAACAGTTAGCTTAGAAAAATGAGTTGCTGCTTCCGCAAATGGAAGCCCCATTTGGACAACCCCAATGATGATACCGAATAATAGGTTGATAATAACCATTACCATCGAGGCAATGGCATCCCCTTTTACGAATTTTGTAGCACCGTCCATCGCTCCATAGAAGTCGGCTTCTCCTGATACTTTTTCACGACGTTCACGTGCTTCCTTTTCGGAAATAATCCCTGCATTTAAGTCAGCATCAATACTCATTTGTTTACCAGGCATTGCATCAAGTGTGAAACGTGCTGCAACTTCAGCTACCCGCTCTGCACCTTTTGTAATAACAATAAACTGAATTAACACTAGAATTAAAAAGACAACTAAACCAACAAGAATATTTCCTCCAACTACGAAATCACCGAATGTTTCAACGACAGATCCTGCATCACCATTCGCTAGAATGGCACGAGTTGTGGATACACTTAATCCTAACCGGAACAAAGTTAACAGTAATATTACTGAAGGAAAAATTGAAAAATCTAATGCTTCCTTCATGCTCATTGCTGTTAGCAGTACAATTAATCCTAATGTAATATTAATGACAATTAAGAAACTTAACATCCACGGAGGAAGAGGGATGATGAGCATCGCAACGATTAAAATAACCGCACCTAAAACCCCAATATCGCGAACTTTCATTTGTGTCCCTCCTACTAAAAAGCTTTAAATTTTTCGCTTAATGCGGTAAACATAAGCAAGTATTTCTGCTACTGCTTTAAAAAATTCCTCTGGTACTTGATCACCAATTTCAACTTGATCATACATAGCACGTGCTAATGGTCTATTTTCAACCATAATGACGTCATGTTCTTTGGCAATCAGTTTAATTTTTTGAGCGATAAAGTCTGTCCCCTTAGCAATTATACGTGGGGCATCCATGCTATCCTCATCATATTTGAGGGCAATCGCATAGTGAGTAGGGTTAGTGATGACAACATCTGCACTTGGCACCTCTGACATCATACGCCGCATGGCCATTTCACGTTGTCGTTGTTTGATTTTTGATTTAATCAGAGGGTCACCCTCACTATTTTTATATTCATCTTTAATATCTTGCTTAGACATTTTAAGATTTTTTTCATATTCATATTTTTGATAAATCCAGTCTAAGAGGGATACACAAAGTAAAACTAAAGAAGCCGCTATACCCATAATGCCAACAAGCTTCCCTACTGTTATGAGCGTCATCCACGGGCTTTTAAAAGATAGTGCTAAAACTTCCGGTAAGTTTGTCCAAATAATGATCGTTGTCACACTTCCGATAAAGCCTATCTTTAAGACAGACTTCAGTAACTCAACAATGGCTTTAACAGAAAATATCTTTTTTAACCCTTTAATAGGGTCCATCTTTTTCAAATCAAATTTCATTGGCTCTAATGTAAAGAGAAAGCCAAACTGCAGAAAGTTACCTGCCAGTGCTCCAACCACTGCAATTGCCATAATCGGTACAACTATAAAAGCCATTTGTATCAATGTTTCTGTAAATAAGTGCATCACACTGTCAATAGTCAATGTTTCGATGCGTATGTTATGAATAAAAGTTTGCCTAAAAAAAGCTAGTAGCTCGTCCCGTAAAGTTCCTGCGAAAAAAAATAAAAAGATAAATACCATAAGCATGACAATGGCACTAGTAATATCCTGACTCTTTACGACCTGTCCTTTTTTTCGAGCATCCTGACGTTTTTTAGGTGTCGCCTTTTCTGTTTTTTCCCCTGAAAAAAACTGTATATCTAAATTCAGTAGTAGTTTCATATTATCCACCACCTAAAATGGCCATTAAATCACGCATACCATAGATCATAATTGTAATGAGCTTTTGAATAACTTGAATCATTACAGCCATCATTGTAAACAACACTAAAAAACTAACACCAATTTTAATAGGGAAACCTACAACAAATATATTTAATTGGGGCACTGTTTTCGCAGTAATACCCAAAGCTAAATCGACTAAAAATAAGGTTGCCACCACAGGAGCAGCCATTTGGAATGCTATCGCGAAAACGGCTGTGAAAGTTGTGATGATGAACTGCGGAAAGTTTTCATTCGTAAAACTAGGAAATTGATCCATCGGTAAAAATTGATAGCTATAGTAAATGCCGTTTAAAATCATATGATGCCCATCAATAGCTAGCAATAAAAGAAGTGCTAGCATATTAAAAAACTGACCAATTAATGGGCTTTGTGCACCCGTTTGTGGGTCAATGATATTGGCGATGGCAAATCCCATTTGAAAATCTATAAAGCTTCCGGCAATTTGTATTGCGGACATGATGATATAGCCAATAAGACCAAATAACAGTCCAACAAGTGCCTCTTTCATCACTAATAATATGTATTCATCATTAAAAGCAAATGGCTCAACATCCAGTGTATAATACATCATCCAAGCTAATACTAATGCGAGAGTAATTTTGACTTGTGGCGGGATGGTCCTATACGAAAAAAATGGTACTGTAACAAAAAATGCTGAAACTCGCACAAGTACTAATAAGAAAACCGTTAAATGCGGAATTAATTCATTCATGGACTCACCCTATATAACGCGTTAAATTCTCAAAAATGTCTCTCGCATAGCTAATTACTTGAGATAACATCCATGGGCCAAAAAACACAATGGCCACAAAGACAGCAATGATTTTTGGTACGAATGCTAATGTTTGCTCTTGAATGGAAGTTGTTGCTTGAAAAACACTGACCGCTAATCCAGTAACTAAGGCAACTAAAAGTAGCGGACCGCTTGTTAGAAGGATAATCATAATGGCACGCTCTGCAATGGAAATAACCAATTCACCTGTCATACTGTATCATCCCCTAAAAACTTTGTAGTAACGATTTCATAACGAGATACCAGCCATCGACGAGAACAAATAATAAAATCTTAAATGGCAAAGAAATCATTACTGGTGGTAACATCATCATCCCCATCGACATTAATGTACTTGCAACAATCATATCGATTACGAGGAATGGTATAAAAATCATAAATCCAATTTGAAATGCTGTTTTTATTTCACTCAAAGCAAATGCAGGAACGAGCATTGTCAGAGGTATTTCTTCGACTGATGCTGGTTTTTCTGCTTGATTATACGATAAAAACAAATCAAGATCTTTTTGCCTTGTATGCTTACTCATAAACTCTTTAAATGGCACACTTGCACGATCATATGCTTCTTCCAGTCCGATTTCTTCAGCAAATAACGGCTGTAATGCCTCTTTATTAACCTCCTGAAAAGTTGGTGCCATAATAAAGAACGTTAAAAATAGTGCCAGACCGATAATCACTTGATTGGGTGGCATTTGCTGTGTAGCTAATGCCGTACGCACAAAGGATAGGACAATGACAATACGAGCAAAGGATGTCATCAAAATTAATATACTCGGTGCAAGTGATAAAACAGTTAGTAAAAGTAAGAGCTTAACAGATGTAGAGACGTTGGTAGGATCGCTATTGGAAAAAACATTGATTAAATCATTCATTTATCATCCTTCTCCTTTTGCTTCCATCTCTCTATCTCGTCACTACGCTCCTGTTTTATTTCGGATATCTTTTTTTCAAATAATGTGCCAAATGAGTCTTGCTTTTGTTCATTGCGCACGCTTACTTGATCTTTTTTCTTAAATTTAGATAATACTTCTGCAATATACGGTGATGTTGCTGCAAGTTCTTGCCTTTCGTTATATAGTGCTAACAATGCTTCAACTTCTTCTGGATCAGTAATTTCACGTAACAGTTGAACGTCTTCTCCAACACCAACTAGATACAATGTCTTACCTACTTGTAAAAGCTGAACCGATTTTTGAGCACCTAACGATAAACCGCCTAAATTTTGTACCATTTGATTACGTTGGAAGTTTAAATTTCGCTTGTTTAAAAACTTCATCAAACCATAAAATAAAGCTACAACAAAAATAAGCGCCAAAACCATTTTTATGTATTCCCATGCAGATATATCTCCAGCTGCTGATACATTTGTCTCTTGTTTAGCAGCTGGATCAGTAGTATCTCCATTACAAGCTTCTGGGTTTTGAATGCAATCCGTGACACTATTCGTATCAGCGTCTGCATAGACAGAAGCTGGTGTCGGGTATAAAAACAGGAAGGTTACAAGAAATGCGAAAATCATCGTTAAACGAAATGATTTTAACATTTTCATGCAATCATCCTAGTGCTTTTTGAATCGCTTCAATTACTCGATCTGCTTGGAAAGGCTTAACGATAAAGTCCTTTGCACCAGCTTGAATTGCATCGATTACCATTGCTTGTTGTCCCATTGCTGAGCACATAATTACAGTTGCACTTGGATCAGAACCCTTAATTGCTTTAAGAGCAGCAATACCATCCATCTCTGGCATTGTAATATCCATTGTTACTAAATCTGGTTTTAATTCATTGTACTTTTCAACAGCCTGTAAACCATCTGCTGCCTCTCCAACAACTTCAAATCCATTTTTTGATAAAATATCCTTGATCATCATGCGCATAAATGCAGCATCGTCTACAATCAAAATTCTTTTAGACATGGTTAACTCCTCCAATTGAAACTATCTTAAATTATTTAAACGTTCTGCTTGACTTAAAACATCTGTAATACGAACACCAAAGTTCTCATCAATAACAACAACTTCACCCTTAGCGATTAAACGACTATTCACTAAAATATCAACCGGTTCCCCGGCTAATTTATCTAGTTCAATAATCGAACCACTTGATAGTTCTAAAATCTCTTTTACAGAACGCTTCGTACGTCCTAACTCTACAGTAACTTGCAATGGAATATCAAGTAGCATATTTAAATTTCTAGCTTCAGATTGAGAGATTACATTTGTATCGAAGCTAGCAAACTGTGCTTGTTGCACATTCACAGGTTGGGCAGGCCTTGATGGTTGCGTAAACTGTGGTTGCTCCTGATATATAGGTTGCTGCATTGGTGCTGCCGGCTGCTCATAAATTGGTTGGGCAGGTGGCGGTGTTGCAGGCGCCGATTGTTGAACAGGCGTTGGTGCAACTGGAGGTGCTTCAGGAGCAATAGTAGCAGCCACTGGTTCTTCAATTGACTCTGTTTCACCTAATAGAGATTTTACGATGTTTTGACTAAATTTAAGCGGTAAGAGCTGCATTAAATTTGAATCAATTAAATTACCAATTCGCAGTCTAAATGAAACTTTAACGAGTAAATCATCTTCTGGTATATTCTCTCGACCTTCGTCTTGTGAAATATTCATTAAATCTATTGTCGGTGGAGAGATATCCACTTTTTTGTTGAATACTGTTGACATTGATGTTGCCGCTGAACCCATCATTTGGTTCATTGCCTCTTGAACAGCACTTAACTGAATTTCACCTAAGTCTGGCTTTGGATTTAATCCATCGCCACCTAACATTAAATCAGCAATAATGGCTGCATCCGATTGTTTAATAACAAGTAAATTCATACCCGTTAAACCAATCGTGTATTCCACTTGAACAGCCACATAAGGATGAGGAAATTCCTCTTCTAATTTATTGCGATTGATCATTGAAATACTTGGTGTAGTAATATCAACTTTTTGACCTAATAACGCAGAAAGAGCTGTAGCAGAGCTTCCAAAAGAAATATTACCTACCTCACCTAATGCATCTTGTGCAAACGAATCTAGGTAATCCTCTACTCTAATTTCATTTGTTTCATCATTTGAAGAAGCTGCAGTGTCGCTGTTTTTATCTTCCAACGTCTCGCCCCTTAATAACGCTTCAATTTCTTCTTGGGAGAGCATTTCATCACTCATCTTCGTCTCCTCCTTTCAAAGGGTCGATAATCTGGATTGCTAATTTTTTACCTTGCTTACCTGGTTGAACAGTAAACTTCGGCAATGTTCCTACTTTCAATAGTAATGGGTCTTCAATTTTTTGATCTAACTGAATAACATCGCCAACTTGCATTGTAAGGAAATCTTCGATTGTGATGTCTGTTAAACCTAATTCAACTGAAAGTGGTAATTGAGCTTGTTTCACACGCGTTTCCAGCATTTTTGTTTGTTCTGGAGACATTTCTTTTGTATTGGTTTGCATCCAATAGCGAACAGAAAGATTTGGAACAATAGGCTCTAATACAACATGAGGAATACAAATATTAATCATGCCGCTTGTCTCACCAATGATTGTATTTAACGAAATAACAACAACTGTTTCATTTGGTGAAATCATTTGTAAAAATTGTGGATTTACTTCAAGCTCCACTAAAATCGGATCGATTTCCGCTACATTTTCCCATGCCTCGCGTAAATTATCGAATGAACGTTCAAAAAGGTTTGTCATAATTTTAGTTTCAATTTCAGTTAGATTATCTACATTACTATGACTCGCCCCACTACCGCCCATTAAACGATCTAACATGGAATAGGCAATGTTCGGATTTATTTCCATCAATATATTACCATCTAATGGTGGCACTTCAAACACATTAATGAGTGTCATATTCGGAATCGAACGAACAAACTCTTCAAATGGTATTTGGTCTACTGATGCAACCGTAATCTGCACATAGCTTCTAAGTTGTGCAGAGAAGAAGGTTGTCAATAATCGTGCAAAATTTTCATGTATTCGGGTCAAACTTCGGATTTGATCTTTTGAGAATCTAAGTGCACGTTTAAAGTCATATACTTTAACTTTGCGAACCTCATCCTCTTTTTTTATGTCATCTGCTGACATTTCGCCAGTTGATATAGCGGAAAGCAGCGCATCTATCTCGGATTGAGATAACACATCTCCTGCCATTTGCCCACCTCCATTTCAAGCAGTTTCTGTTTTATTGAGTGATGAAGGAGGTAAAATATACTTCCTGAACTTCTCCCTCTTGCATCAATTCATTTAACCTTGTTTTTAATGATTTTTGGAAAATTTGTTTGCCTTGCTTACCTTCTAAATCCTTTTGCTCCATTTCAGAAAGCTCTTGAATGGCAATGTTTTGCACTTGGAAAACACGCTTTGTTAATTCTGCAGCAGCATCTTTACTTGTTGTTTGAATTTTTAATGACAAGCGCACAACTCTTTTATCAGCAAGATTTGTTGTGATTTCTGGTACCTCCACTGTGGACTCTACAATCTCGTCAATGGATGGCTCAACAGCTCCTGTTGGTTTATTAAATTGTGTAAGCAATACAAACAAAATAACCCCAATCAGTATGACTGCCACTAGCAAAATAATAATCATTGTTAACATTTTATTATTCTTCATCTTTTTCACCTCGTAGATGCGGGTTGGATAAAATTTGTATATTGTTATAAAAGGCAGTTACCTTTTGTCGCACCTCATCTTCACTCTCTAAAACAATTACTTTTGTTCCAGTTGTTAAAGTAATAGTCGTATCTGGGAAAGATTCGACTGTTTCTATGTATAAAGCGTTTAATGTAAATGCTTTGCCACTAAGACGTGTTAGCTCTATCATTGAAATAGGGCCGGGTCTAGCATGAGAGCCGGCCCGACCCTCCCTCATATGAAAATATGTTTTATTAAAAGTCCACTTTGAAAGGACTACACTATAAGATTATCGTTTTAAGTTTACTAGCTCTTGTAACACTTCATCCGAAGTAGTAATAATACGAGTATTTGCTTGGAAACCACGTTGCGCTACAATCATCTCTGTAAATTCTTCTGAAAGGTCAACATTGGACATTTCTACTGTCCCTGGCACTACTTTACCCATCCCTGCAACAGTGGCTACTTGTGCATAAGCAGCACCAGAGTTAGCAGTTTGTTGATAATAGTTCCCACCAACCTTAGAAAGACCTCCAGCATTTGGGAATTTAGCCATAACTAGCTGGCCTGCCCATTTACGATCACCGTTTAGGTCTACATATTCAATCGTACCATTAGCCCCGATGCTAATCTCTTTAGCAGTCGTTGGGATACGTATTGGTCCCACAGTTCCATCATCAGGTGTTAGTACACCTTCATCATCAAATAAGTTTGCACCTTCATCTCCAGAAGCAACTGGTGCATCATCTGGATTAATACCATCATCATCAGTTTCCATAACGATATCTTCTCCAGCAGTTACACCCACTAAATATTTCCCATCTGCATTTACTATATAGCCATTACTATCCATATAGAAGACACCATTGCGGGTAAATAAAGTATTATTAAATCCTTCATCATCAATAAAACCACTATCTGGGTCTGGAGCTCCATTTGCATCGGCTACCATAAAGAAGCCATCTCCTTCAATCCCTAAGTCAAGTCCACGTCCGGTACTTTGTAATGAGCCGCCGCCATGTATTGTATCAATAGCTGCTAATTGAGCGCCCAAACCAACTTGTTGCGGGTTAACCCCACCTCGAGTAGCAGTTGCTGCAGATGCACCAGCTTGTGTCTGAGACATTAAATCTTTAAAAAGAACTCGGCCTTTTTTAAAGCCCACAGTATTAACATTCGCGATGTTATTACCAATAACATCTAGCTTTGTTTGGAAGTTTTTAAGACCTGAAATACCTGAATACATAGAACGTAACATAAGTTGTCGTTCTCCCTTCATTTTTTATGTGTGAGCCTCTATCAATCAGCATCACTAAGGCTTCCTTACGTAAGAAGGTCCGGCCTTTATAGTACAATCGTGCCATCAATATTTGTAAATAGCTGTTGCTTTGCTTCCGTGCGATCCATTGCTGTAATGACAGTCGCGTTTTTAGCACTGATAATTAAAGCTGCTTGATCCATCAAAACTAATGGTTGTTTGACACCTTTTGAGCGTGCTTCAAATACCTTATCCGATACAACCTGCCATTCTTGTTCAGAGATATCGATTTTGCGCTCCATCATTCGTTCATGCGCATGCTTGCTCACCTTTAGCTCTTGCTTTGCCGCTTCTTGTAAATGCGCTTTAAACGAAGAATGCTGTGTATTGAGTGATGTAGGCTGTGTTGTGCGAATAGATGGATGCAAGGGTACACGATGAATTGAAAACTTATCCATCACTTTTCTCCACCTTTATTCGCTAATTACAGTAAAATCTTTATCTGTTAGTTTTTTATCATTATCTAAAACGTAATAAATGACGCCATCTTTATTTGAAACAGAAACGATTCGCCCTTGTAATTCTTGTTCTCCATCTTTATACGTCACATTTTTACCAATCAATTTACTTGCCTGCACGAGTGGAGATTCTGTAGCTGTGTTATCACCAGTGGTATTTGTTCCAGAGCCACCTAAGATTCCTGAAATATTGCCCGGAGTTATTTCTTTCCCATCAGCTAAAACGAATACAACACTTCCATCAACAAATTTAAGGGACTCGATAACACCTGTTCCTTCATTAACAACAGGATTCCCTTTTTCATCTTTCTCTTCTGTAATTTCATGCCATTTAACTTCTTTGCCAACAAATGTCGAATAACTCATCATTTGTGTTTGTTGCTGTGATGCTAGTAAAGATTCCATGGCCTTTGTCATGTTTTGCATTTGCTCTAAAGAAGAAAACTGTGCCATCTGAGAAATAAATTCTCGGTCATCCATCGGATTCGTAGGATCCTGATGCTGTAATTGTGTTATTAACAATTGTAGAAAGGCATCCTTGCCAAGTTCACTATTACCTGTTTGCTTCGTAGGTTTTCTATAATTAGAGTAATAAAGGTCGTCTGTTATAGCCTGATTGGTCGCTTTCGTCGTAGTTGCATCTGCCATTGTTACACCTCCTCATTGATTAAATAGTCACTAAAGGATAATCCTTCATCGTCATCATTATTGTTTTGTTCTTGCTCATCATCTTGCTGCTGCTTAAAGAAATTATTGAAGAAGCTTTGATCCCGTTGTTGACGATCTGCATCCTGCAGTGATTGTGCGATATCCAGACGATCCACTTGAATGTTTTGCTGAACAAACGCTTGCTTTAACTGGTGTGCTTGACTGTCAAGTAACTCACGTCCATGAGCTGTAGAAGCTAGTAGACGAGCTGTCAGTACACCATCATTTTGGACAAGTTCAATACGAACGGTCCCTAGGTTTTCCGGATACAGTTTAATCGTTAAACGAGTGATCCCTTGTGCATTAGAAATTTGTGCTCTATTAATTATGGCTTGCATTTCTTTTAATAAAGCTTCTGACTGAGCAGGTTTGGCAGTTGGTAATGTTACCTGGAATGTATCTGGTTTTGTTTGAACGGTTTGTGGTGTCACCATATCATTCGTACTTGTCTCACTCTGCTTCGTTACTTGGACTTGCTGAAAACCTTGTAGTGGGAAAGTTATTGTTGTTTTTGGTGATACTTGTGTTCCTACTTGCGTTTGCAATGACGTTAAAATATCTTTAACCGAAGATAACAAGTTTTCTTGGTTTGACGTTAAGTCCGTTTTCTGTCCTACCAATTGGGCTAGCTTCAGCACTTGAAGAAGCTGTGTTGCCTCTTTCGGTGTTACTTGACCTTCCCCCTGTAATGCAGCACCTATTTGTGCTTGTAGGATCGGGGCTTGTGCATCCACTAATGATAATAGCTCCCAAACATCACTAGCTTCCTTTTCCTCTCCTAGCAGCTGTTGAACTACTTTTTGCAGTTGCTCTTCATCAATACCTAAGGCGTTTAATATATTGTCTAAATTAAGCATTTCATCCATCGCCACTGCTTTTCCGTCTTCACCAAGCTGAAGCATTAATAAACCATCATCATGGGGGATCCCTAGTAAATCTAGTACTTCCTCCATTGACTCAGCATTTAAAATAGATTGTAAATCATCTAGCTCATTTGTTACAGTTGTCTGCGAGGATTGGTTTGTTTGCGTTGAAGACGACATCATTTGGCCAAAAACCGTCCCGAATTTTGATATATTATCTTTAGACGATGTTCCATTGATCTTGCCTTCCGTACTACTAACTGTTGTTGGTTTTGTTGTTTTAGTAGGCGCTGCTTTAGTCATCATTTGCATCATTGCTACATCCATTGTTCTTTCACCCCCTTTCACGAATCCTATTGTTTAGCCATCAGTTCAGTATATTTTGCTGCATCTTTAGCATCCATTTTCTCTAATATAGCTGCTAATTTATCAGGCTTTAAATTCGTTAAAATTCGTAGTGCTTCTGTATCACTCATATTGATCAACACAGGTGCCGCTGCTTTAGGAGACATCTTATCAAACGTCGATAAAATATCGTTGAAATCACGCTTTACTTCATCTTGCTCTCGATTCAATTTTTCTATTTCAAACTGAAGCTGTTCTTTTTCTGTCATTAGCTTCTCTTTTTCGGTTGTTGTTGTATCTAGCTTCTTTTGTAGCTGTGTAATTTCTGCTTCTTTTTCTTGTATCTCTGCCTGTAAATTGACTATTTTAGAGTCGTTATTAACGACAGCATCTTTTGCTTGTTGCTCTTCTGTTGGCATAAAAGGTAAACTACCTATCGCTTTTTTTCCTAAATCAAATACATTCGTATTCATTAACGTTGCCACAACAAGTAAAACTGCTACTACAAACATAATTGGCAGTACAATCCAAGTAAAAAACTTTAAAAAGCCCCCTTTTTTTCTTTGGTTGCTCTTCTATTAAATCTGCTGTTAATCGATTGTCTTTTTTCGCCATGAAATCACCTGATTTCTCTCTTGTTATACGTTTGTAATGAAATTTCGTCTAAAAAAAGGCTCTCTATACGATCTTGCTCTTGTCGGAATAGCTTAAAATCCTTTTCTCTCATTTTTTCAAATTTACGTACTTCCAAGTTTTTTTCTAATAATTTTTCTTCGTGCCAATTCATCTTTGCTCGAGCTTGTATCACTTTCTGTTGCACATCTGCAATTGTTTTCTCAAGACTATCAATAAAACGACTATAGTGATGAATTTCATCAATAGATGAGCCGATCGTTAACCGCTCCTGCTGAAACGCAATTAAATCCTCTTTCTTTTTCAGTAATTCATATAATTTTGTTGCTATTTCTTCAAAAGAACGGACAGCTTCCTTATAAGCCATTTCGGTTTCGTTTTTTTCTTGCTCACGAATAGTTAATACTTTTTCAAAACGATACACATAACTGACCATCTATTTTCCACCACCGTTCGATAATGTTATTAATTCGTTTACACTCTCTTCTAATGTTACTTTGTCTAAGTAACCTTGTTTAAGATAAGTTGTAATGAGAGGTTCATAATAAATTGCTTCATCAATTTCTTTAGATGTTCCTCTTTTGTAAGCACCAATATTGATCAAATCCTCTGATTTGTCATATGTATAATAGAGCTCTCTTAATCGCTCAGCAGCTTTTTTATGTTCTGGCTCTGCAACATGATTCATTAGACGGCTCACGCTTTTTAAGACATTTATCGCTGGATATTGACCTTTATTGGCAAGGTTTCGATCCAATACAATATGTCCATCTAATATCCCTCGGACCGTATCCGCAATTGGTTCATTCATATCATCACCATCTACTAAAACTGTATAGAATGCTGTAATTGAACCTTTTTCATTCGTACCTGTACGTTCTAATAATTTTGGTAATATCGCAAATACAGAAGGCGTGTAACCTTTTTGTGCAGGGGGTTCCCCCGTGGCTAGTCCTATTTCTCGTTGTGCCATAGCAACACGAGTAACGGAGTCCATCATAAGCATGACATTTAAGCCACGATTTCTAAAATATTCGGCAATCGCTGTAGCAGTAAATGCCCCTTTAATTCGCATGAGTGCTGGTTGATCTGAAGTGGCTGCTACAACAATAGAGCGACTTAAACCTTCAGACCCTAAATCACGTTCTATAAATTCACGGACCTCTCGACCACGCTCTCCAATTAGTGCAATGACATTTAAATCAGCTTGGGTATTTCTCGCAATCATACCAAGTAACGTACTTTTCCCAACACCAGAACCAGCGAATATCCCAACACGTTGACCATTCCCAACTGTTAACATGCCGTCAATAGCTTTAACCCCTACTTCGAGTCTTTCATTGATTGGTGGACGTGTCAGTGGATTTGGTGGATCTTGCTCAGTCGGAACTGTCATTAGCCCCTTCGGTAATAAGGTACCATCGATTGGATTCCCCATAGAATCCAATACTTTACCAATTAATTCAGGTCCCACCTTTACCTCTAATGGAGCTCCCGTCCCTTCAACAAGGCAGCCTATCGATATTTCACGTAAAGAGGTGAAAGGCATTAAGATCACAATTTCATCTTTAAAACCCACAACCTCTGCTAAAATAATCTGGTGACCGTTATTTATTGTATCCACATGAATTTTACAAACATCACCAATGGAACTATCTGGACCTTGCGACTCAATCATCAAGCCGACAACTCTAGTTACTCTACCAAACTTTTTAAACGTAGGTATATGAGGAATATGTTCGATTAATTGAGCCGTTTTCATCAAGATCATTCCTTACTTTCTAATATTTCATGTAGCTTTAACCTAAGCTCATTCAATTGCTCATCAATACTAACCATAATACGACCATGATTTGTTTCAATATAGCAATCTGTTTCATTCTCCAAATCTTCATTTACAAAAATCATAAACGGTACGTCAATTGGGAACATTTCTGCTAATTCATCACGGTTGGCTGTAATTAAAGCATAATAAGCTGGAGAAACATAAATTTTAATTTCTTTCATTTCTCTTGCTTCTTTTAATCCTCTGCGTACAATCGACACAAACAGTTCGCTATTCTGTTCTAATGACGTGCCAATAATTCGTTCAGCAGCAGTTAGACCAAGCTCTAAAATAACTGCTTCTTGATCATCAATATATTTTTGAGCATTTTCTTTAGCTTGAATAATAATTTCATTTGCTGTTTGAAGAGACTGGGCCATCGCTTCAGTAGCTTTGTTCATACCATCTTCATAACCTTGCCCAAATCCTTCATCATAAGCTTCTTGAACTCGATTTGGTCTCTCTTCTTCCCAACTGAGTTTCAAGTGTTCAATCTCTTGAAAGTGCATTTGCTTTTCTTGTTCAAACTTCTCACGCTCTGTTTGCAGCATAGATCTAGCTTCTGCAAGTAACTGATCTCGCTCTGCCAATATGTCATCCATTGATAATTCATGCTGTCGCGGCATGTCAACTTGTTCAGGCTCAATCGGCTCAAACATATCACGGATTTGTATTTCCTTAACATTATCGCTATCGGATTGTGTGTAAATAGAACGGATGATTCTAGACAATGACGTCATCTCCTCCACCACGAGCAATGATAATCTCTCCAGCATCCTCTAGACGACGAATAACAGCAACAATTCGAGATTGTGCTTCCTCTACATCACGTAATCGTACAGGTCCCATAATCTCCATTTCTTCTTTAAACGTTTCCGCCATACGTTGTGACATATTGCGGAAAATAATATCTTTCACTTCTTCACTTGATACCTTCATTGAAAGCAGTAAGTCTTCGTTTTCACAATCGCGAATAACACGCTGTATAGAACGATTGTCGAGTGTAACGATATCTTCGAACACAAACATACGTTTCTTGATTTCCTCTGCAAGCTCTGGATCTTGTATTTCGAGTGCATCGAGGATTGTTTTTTCTGTTTGTCGATCTACACCATTTAAAACTTCAACGACTGCATCAATACCACCCGTTTCCGTGTAATCCTGTGTCACGGTTGATGATAATTTACGTTCTAACACAGATTCAATTTCACTAATCACTTCTGGGGAAGTCGACTCCATAACCGCAATACGTTTAGCAATATCAGCTTGTACTTCCTGTGGTAATGAAGATAAAATAACACCCGCTTGCCCCGCCTCTAAATAGGAGAGAATCAGGGCAATTGTTTGTGGATGTTCATTTTGGATAAAGTTGAAAATTTGTGCTGGATCAGCTCTTCGTGCAAAATCAAACGGACGCACTTGCAAAGAAGAAGTTAAACGATTAATAATCGTTTGTGCTTGTTCAACTCCGAGCGCTTTTTCTAAAACAGTTTTCGCATAGCCAATACCACCTTGTGTGATATAGTCTTGTGCTAGTGCGATATTGTGAAATTCTTCGATAATCTCTTCTTTAACATTTGCTTCTACTTTTTTAACACTCGAAATTTCTAAAGTTAAACGTTCAATCTCTTCCTCTGTTAAATGTTTATAAACAGAAGCTGAAACCTCAGGCCCTAATGATATTAACAAGAGTGCGGCCTTTTGTTTTCCGGTTAATTCCTTTTCTTTCTTGGACACAGCCGAACCTCCTAGTTAGTCTTCAGCAATCCAACTACGCAGTAATTTCGCAAAATCATCTGGCTTTTCTTTAGCCATTTTTTCAAGCTGCTTACGACGCATTGTAGCTTCCGTTTCAATTTCTTCATTAATATCATCAATCATTAATTCTTCTTGTTCTTCTAGGATACTTAGCTCTTCTTCTTCCTTCGCACGTTTACGTGAACGGATAATAAAGAACGCAAGTAGTAAAATAACGGCTAATAAGATACCGCCAATAACCCAAACCCACCATGGAATAACAGGCTTTTCGTCAGCAATCTCTGTTGCCTTACCGTATAGTGGTTGTACAGATACGGCTACTTTTTCATCAATTTGCTCTTGTGTAAGTTCTGCTGCAACGTCTTTGGAGATCGTTGTACGAACAATCGTACTTAAAATTTTCTCAATATCTTCACGGACACCATCTGGTAACGATGCTGCGTCAGCCGCTGTCGGTGGTTCAACAATGACTTGAATCCCAATATCTTGAATTTTATAAGGAGCTTCTTGGATGTCTTTACGGATACGGTTTACATCATTATTAATCGTCTCTTCTGTACGTTCATAATCCCCGTTCCCCATAGCACCTTCGTTATAAGTAGTAAAGTTATCAGTAGTTGTTTCAGCTTCAGGTGTTCCAGCTGCTGCTGCTCCAGTACCAGAATATTGCTCTGTAATTCGTTGAGCACTAATCGCAATACCTTCCATATTTTCCTCATCAACAGGTGTCACAAGATTTTCTTCTCGATTTTCTTTTTTGAAATCAATATCTGTTGTGACAGAAACCATCACTTTATCTTGTCCCATTAATGTGCCAAGCATATTTTGTACTTGACGCTGTAGATCACGTTCAACTAATTTCTTCATTTGTAATTGACCTTCAGCAGTTGTTGTAGAAGTTCCATCTGCTGTGGCGGCATTCAAATCAAAGTACTCTGAGAATTGGTTAGAGATCACAATATTATCAGTTTTTAAATTTGGAATACTTTTGGACACCAAATTGTACATAGTAGTAATTTGCTGTTCTGTGAATTTATAGCCGGGGTCTGTATTTAATACAATAGATGCTGTTGCCTCTTCTTGAACATCCGTAACGAATACCCCTTCTTCTGGGACAGTAATCATTACTTTTGCATCTTTAACACCTTCTAAATTTTTAAAAAGCTTTGCAATTTCTGTTTCAGTAGCTGCTTTTTTAAGTAGGTTAAATTCATTATCTGTCATACCAAATCCTGAACTATTAGCAAATGAGTAATCAATTGTACCTGTCTGTGGATACCCCTCTGAAGCTAATTGAACTAATAAGGCGTCAACTTGCTCTTCTGGCACCAAAATAGATGTTCCACCTGGAGCAATTTGATAGGTTACACCTTGAGAATCTAACGCTTCTTTTACTTGTCCAATCTCCCTTGTCGATAAATCTTTATAAAGTGGAACATATGTAGTTTTTGAAGCAAAAAATGTCACAATGGCAGCTAGTGCGATTACTCCTACTAGGGATCCAATCATAACTATTTTTTGCTTTTTACTTCGACTCGTCCAAAATTGACTAGTGTCGTTCTTTATTTTCGTCAATCGTTCATTCATTATGAATCCTCCGGTTATAGTGAATAACCTAGCCATCAATAATTTGCAAACATAATGAGCCCACTATATAGTGGTTATTAATCTATTTTGAAAAGGAGTCTCCTTATCTAATAATAAAATTAAACACTCATGCGCATTATTTCTTGGTAAGCTTCAATCACCTTATTGCGAACTTCAATTGTTGCGTTTAATGTAATGCTTGCCTTTTGTGATGCAATCATCACTTCGTGCAACTCTACGTCTTCACCTTTAATCAGTTTTTGAGTATATGTATCAGAAGTTATTTGCTGATCATTCACTTTAGAAATCGCTTCTTTTAACGAGTTCGCGAAGCTTTGTTGGGCTTCATAAGGTGTTGTATTAAGTTTATTTGTTTCATTTACAACCTGAGTAGGTGTCATTAGCGAAACGGACGAAATAGCCATTATGTATCTTCCTTTCTACTTAGTTTATTTACCAATCTCTAAAGCCTTAGTAAGCATTGATTTATTTGCATTAAACACAGTTATATTCGCTTCATAGGAGCGCGTAGCTGACATTAAGTCAACCATTTCTTTTAATGGATCAACGTTCGGCATATTGACATAACCATCTGCATTTGCATCTGGATGAGTTGGGTCATAAACAAGTTTAAAAGGTGTTTCTTGATCTTCAGAAATACGAGTAACTTTGACACCATTACCAACACCACTTTTGGCGTTTTTACCAAGTGCAACATTCAAAAATTTTGAAAATTGTCCTTCTTGTGCACTGAACGTAACAGACTTACGTCGATATGGTTCCCATTCCCCATTCACTTGACGAGCGCGAGTTGTATCCATATTAGCCATATTAGAAGAAATGACATCCATGCGTAATCGTTGCGCTGTTAAAGCAGAGGCAGTGGTATTCATCCCGTGAAATATAGACATCTATTACTTACCTCCTTTAATTACAGTATTTAATGTATTTAATTTTCCATTTACACGATCAATTAAAGCATTGTAATAAATTTGATTCTCAGCTAATTTCGCCTGCTCAGCATCCATGTCTACAGCATTTCCGTTATTCCTATATCGCAGATTCTCAACATTATTGACACCAGGTGTAGATTGTCGAATCGTGAAATCATAATGTCTACTATCAGTACGATAAGCAGAGATAGCTATACTTTTTTGTTCTTCCAACATACCCTTAAAACTAACATTTTTCGCCTTATAATTAGGCGTATCGACATTCGCAATATTATTTGCGATTGTTTTATGATTCAAAGTTGCATAGGAAAGTCCTTTTTCCAGGCTACTAATAGTTCCTCCAAATAAATTCAAAACTGTTCACCTCATTTTATTCCAATTTATGTACTTGTTAATTTATCCAATAATACAATTGTAATTAAGATGATACCTAGTGTCTATTGTCTTTTGTCACTTTTTGATAGTCTATATGCCCTATTTTTTATCCCACTAAACCGTGACAAAACTTCCGGAACCCTTTCGTCTCTAGGCTTCACGGAAGGATAGTATACATCTAGTTATTTTACACTATTTCGACAGTGTTTACGCTTTTAGTATTAAATACGCCTTTTTTTGAGCTTTATCGCCTTTTTATTAACTTATAAATAAAGGTCCCTTTTTACTAGTTCATTCATTACGAAAGTATTTTACAAATGAACATTTCACAATTTGTTCACTATATTCTAAAGTAACATACTAGAAAATTATATGTGCTAATGGTAGTGACAAATTGTTGAACAATATTAGGAAGAAAGAAACAAAAAGTATCATGTTTCAATATTTTTGTATAATTTCTAAAAGAGCATATAGTGCAAATACAAAAACTGAAGATACTTTTGCATAAAAAAAGCGCCTAGATTTACTCTAGAGCTTCGAACAGTAGACAATCTCAAGAAGTTTGAAAGTTTTTATTTTGATAAACTCAAAGGCCAGACGCTTTCAATCGGCGAGTCGTGCTGGCTGCCTCTCTTTTCTTTTATCTACTGATATTAAATAACACTACACAAAGTGAAAAGAAACCTTGAAAGAATTTTTGTGCTAGATGAAAAGCATGGACAAGATAAATATCTATAAGATGGTTAAGATAGTGAGCTTATTTTTCTAAAATTTAAAGAAGCTAATCATCCGGTCGTGGCTGGTCCTTTAATGAACTACTAATGCTACAAGGTATTATATGATAAAAGGAATCGAAAATGAAGTCCCGATTCCTTTTACCAACAGTTCGAAAGCGCCTAGAGTTACTCTAGACGCTTTCATCTGTATTATTATTTCATTTTAATTTCTGCTAAAGCATTTAAGAATTTATCATTTAGTACTTTAATATAAGTACCTTTCATACCTAAAGAACGAGATTCAATTACACCAGCAGATTCAAGTTTACGTAATGCATTTACAATTACTGATCGTGTAATACCCACTCGGTCAGCAATTTTTGATGCAACTAATAAACCTTCATTGCCATCAAGTTCTTCAAAAATATGTTCAATTGCTTCTAACTCACTGTATGACAGGGAATTGATAGCCATTTGTACGACAGCTTTGCTACGAGCCTCTTCTTCAATTTCTTCAGATTTCTCACGTAAAATTTCCATACCAACTACTGTTGCGCCGTACTCCGCTAAAATTAAATCATCATCTTCAAATTGAGAAGATAAACGAGCAAGGATCAGTGTTCCTAAACGCTCTCCACCACCAACGATTGGTACGATAGTTGTTAAAGCATTTTGGAATAAATCTTTATTTTCTACAGGAAAAGCAGTATGTTCGTTATTGATATCTAAATTCGATGATGTTTCAGAAATCGTAAATAAGCTATGAGTGTATTCTTCTGGGAATTGTCGCTCTTCGAACATTTTCTTCATACGTTCGTTTTCAATTTGTTGGTGAATTGAAATACCTAATAATTTACCTTTACGGCTTAAAATATAGACATTACTATCAATAATATCTCCTAAAGTATCAGCCATTTCTTTAAAGTTTACCGGCTTACCAGCAGAAGCTTGAAGCATCGAGTTAATTTTACGTGTTTTTTCTAATAAATTCATTATATGTTCCTCCTATAAATAATCCGAAGAGTATTTACTAAATATTCTAAAGGTTTTTAATACTGAATGATACTAATTCACTTTACCCTACAGTATAAATTGTGATAAATCTTTGTTTTTTACTATACCCGCAAGTTTTTGATCAACATACGCAGCATTGATTGGGATACTTGCTGGTGCAATTTCAGATGCTTCAAACGATAGCTCTTCAAGTAAACGTTCTAAAATCGTGTGTAAACGACGGGCTCCGATATTATCTGTTTCCTGATTAACCTCTGTTGCTATTTCAGCAATTCGCTCAATTGCATCTGTTGTGAAATGAATTTCCACGCCTTCTGTTTCTAATAATGCTTTGTATTGCAAAATAAGCGATTGATCTGGCTCTTGCAAAATTCTTACAAAGTCTTGTTTTGTTAATTTTTCTAGCTCTACACGAATTGGGAAACGGCCTTGTAATTCAGGAATTAAATCCGATGGCTTCGACATATGGAATGCACCTGCTGCTACAAACAGCATATAATCGGTTTTCACTGCTCCATATTTCGTAGTGACAGTAGATCCTTCTACAATTGGTAGAATATCTCGTTGAACACCTTCACGTGAGACATTTGCTGAAGTGTTTCCTTCTTTACTAGCAATTTTATCGATTTCATCAATAAAAATGATACCCGATTGTTCTGCTCTAGTAATAGCTTCTTGTGCCACTTCGTCAGCATCTATCAGTTTATTGGCTTCTTCTATAGTTAAAATACGGCGTGCATCTTTCACTTGCACACGGCGTTTTTTCTGTTTTTTCGGCATTAAACTAGATAACATATCCTGCATGCCGCTATTCGCAGACATATCCATTCCAGTTCCTTGAAGCGCATCAAAAATTGATGGATTTTGTTCTGTAACTTCTACAGTAACCCATTCATTTTCTAATTTACCATTGCGTAAATCAATGGCAATTTGCGCGCGCTTAGAGCGTACCTCAGCTTCATCATTTGATGAATCGTCAGTTGATGATTGTTCTTTCCCACCGAATAACATTTCAAATGGATTTTGCATCGCCTGTTTTTTCCTTAAAGAAGGCACTAAAAGTTTGACGATTGCTTCATTTGCTAATTCCTCAGCTTGTTCCTTAACAGACTCCATCATTTCTTCCTTAACTAAACGATGTGAGGCTTCTACTAAGTCACGAACCATTGATTCAACATCTCGACCTACATAGCCTACCTCTGTAAACTTTGTCGCTTCAACTTTTACAAAAGGAGCATTTGTAAGCTTCGCAATTCTTCTGGCAATTTCCGTTTTTCCGACACCAGTTGGACCAATCATTAAAATATTTTTCGGAATAACTTCAGCCTTCATATCATCATTTAACAACGAACGACGATAGCGATTGCGCAACGCAATGGCTACTGCTCGCTTAGCTTCATTCTGCCCAACAATATAGCGATCTAAATGCTCAGTAATTTGTCTTGGCGTTAAATTTTTTTGCGTCATTAGTTCAGCGCCTCCACGATAATATTATGATTCGTAAATACACATATTTCAGCAGCTGTTTCTAATGCCGCTTCTGCAATTTCACGAGCAGTCATCGTTTCACCTGCATATTTTTTCAAAGCTCTGCCCGCAGATAATGCATAGTTTCCACCAGAGCCAATTGCCAAAATACCATCATCTGGTTCAATTACTTCTCCTGTACCTGAAACAAGTAGTAATGTCGTTTTATCCATTACTAATAACATTGCTTCCAGCTGACGAAGCATTTTATCACCACGCCACTGCTTTGCCACTTCTACTGCAGCACGTTGTAAATTACCGTTATATTCATTTAGTTTGCCTTCAAACATTTCAAACAGTGTAAAAGCATCAGCAACGGAACCTGCAAAACCCGCAAGGACCTGCCCATTAAACAGACGTCTGACCTTCCTTGCTGTACCCTTCATCACAACTGCATTTCCCAATGTTACTTGGCCATCACCAGCCATGGCACATCCTCCGTTATGATGAACCGCAAATATCGTTGTCGCATGAATTTGTCCCATATGCCTTCCTCCTTAGCTCTATTATGCCCTTGGATGAGCATTCATATATGTTTGACGAAGATGCTCTTTTGTTACATGTGTGTAAACTTGTGTAGAAGATAAATGAGAGTGACCTAATAACTCCTGCACCGTTCGCAAATCAGCGCCATTATTCAATAAATGAGTGGCAAAAGTATGGCGAAGCATGTGTGGGTAAATTTTCGTATGGAGTGAGGCCTTGTCAATCATTTCGTTTAAAATATGACGTACCCCTCGAGGCGTAAGTTCCCCACCGCGCATATTGACAAACAACTGCTGATGACTGGTCTTTTTCATCAATCGAGGACGAGCTTGCTCTATGTAGTCCTGCATTGCTAAACTCGCAAATTGACCAAATGGAATAATTCGTTCTTTTCGACCTTTACCCATTACTCGTATGATTGAATAATGAAAATCTACATCCTCTACTTGAATAGAAGTCAGTTCACTTACACGTATACCTGTAGCATATAACAGCTCTAATATAGCTATATTTCTCAATGATTTCAAATCATCACCAGTATTCGCATCAAATAGCTGCTTCAATTCTTCTTCGTAGAAAAAATTTGGTAAACGAGATTCTTTTTTAGGGTGATAGAGCGAACGGAATGCTCCGTCATCTAATCCGTATTGTCTATTTAGAAAGCGAAAAAAGGAACGGATCGAGGAAATCTTTCTAGAAATAGAAGCCCTTGCCCTTTTTTCTTCATACAACTTTGTTACATAAAGACGTGCATGTATATATTCAACACTCGCTAAATCATTGATTCCCTCCGTTTGTAAAAAGGTTAAAAAATCTAGCAGGTCTGATTCATATTCTCGCACTGTATGAACAGAGAAGTTCTTTTCAACTTGGATGTAAAGCATGAACTGTTCGAGTGCATCTTGGGACGAAACTAACATGGAAAGATTCACCACCAATGATTTATTAATAATTTTCTCAAATGACTGACACTTGTAATATAACGGATATATATATCTTTGTCATCTCTTACAAGTTTGCATCGTTTTGCTCATCATTAATAAACATACATATTGACACTAAACCTATCTTCGTAATATAGCAAGTGTAAATAGTTATATTTTGAGAAAATGTCCATACAAAATAATAAAATACGTCTAATTAAGCATTTTGTCTACAAAAAGAAAAAGCCTCTAAGAGTATATCAACTTTTAGAGGCTTTTGGCAATCAAATTGTTTGTGAATTCACAAAATTTCGAATTGTGCTCAAAGCACGTGTTGCATGCATTTCAGCACGTTCCGGTTTAGAACGGCGTCCTGGTGGTAACTCAGGGAATATACCGAAGTTAACATTCATCGGCTGGAAGTTTTTCGATTGAGCTTCTGTTATATAACGGGCCATACTTCCTAATGCCGTTTCAAATGGGAAAATAATCGGGTCTTGCCCTAATGCTAAACGAGCAGCATTAATTCCTGCAATTAACCCACTTCCTGCTGATTCAACATATCCTTCTACGCCTGTCATCTGACCTGCAAAGAAAATGTTTTTGCGTTCACGAAGTTGATATGTCTTTTCTAAAACTTTTGGAGAGTTGATGAATGTATTACGGTGCATAACACCATAGCGTACAATTTCCACATTCTCTAATCCAGGGATTAGCTGTAGTACTTCCTTTTGCGGCCCCCATTTAAGATGCGTTTGGAAACCAACAATGTTATAAAGGGTGCCAGCTGCATCATCTTGACGAAGTTGCACAACAGCATAAGGACGTTTCCCTGTTTTTGGATCTTCAAGACCTACTGGTTTCATAGGACCAAATAACATCGTTTTCTCGCCGCGCGCAGCCATAACTTCGATCGGCATACATCCCTCAAAATATATTTCTTTTTCAAATTCTTTCAATGGAACAACTTCCGCTTCTATTAATGCTTGACGGAAACGATCAAATTCTTCTTTTGTCATAGGACAGTTTAAATATGCTGCTTCACCTTTATCATAACGAGACTTCAAATAAACTTTATCCATGTCTATACTATCTTTTTCAATAATGGGTGCTGCTGCATCGTAAAAGTATAAATAATCTAAGCCAGTTAAGCCTTGAATTTTCTCAGCTAAAGCTTTTGAAGTCAATGGACCTGTTGCAATAACTGTAATACCTTCAGGAATTTCAGTAACTTCTTCATGAATAACCTCCACTAGTGGGTGGTTTTTTACAGCCTCAGTTACATATCCCGCAAATTCATGACGATCTACTGCTAATGCGCCGCCAGCAGGTACTGAGCACTGATCTGCAGCTTTTAAGATAACAGAATCTAACAAACGCATTTCTTCTTTAATAACGCCTACGGCATTTGTTAAACCATTTGCACGCAATGAGTTAGAACAAACAAGTTCTGCAAACTTATCCGTATGGTGCGCTGGCGTTTGCTTTACTGGACGCATCTCATAAAGTTTAACTTTTACACCACGCTTAGCAATTTGCCAAGCTGCTTCACTACCTGCAAGTCCCGCTCCAATTACATTTACTACTTGTTCAGCCATGTTTCTTACCATCTTCCTATCTATCATTGAGTTGGTGTCTCTTCATAGTCACACTTTGTACATTGAATTTGGACACCTTTTTTTATCTTTTTCTCTACTAATAATGCACTACATTTCGGGCATGGTCTACTAATCGGCTTGTCCCATGATACAAATTCACATTCAGGGTATTGGTTACAACCATAGAACAGTCGTTTTGTTTTACTTTTTCGCTCTACAATTTCGCCCGTTTCACAGGAAGGACATTTCACACCAATAGGTTTCATAATAGCTTTTGTATTTCTACAGTCCGGGAAGTTCGAGCAAGCCATAAATTTGCCATATCGTCCAAGCTTATAAACCATCGGGGATCCACAAAGCTCGCAATCCTCTCCAGCAGGTTCATCTTTAATCACTACTTTTTCCATAGCCTCATCTGCATGTTTTACATGAACTTCAAAGTCTTTATAAAACTCTTCCACAACATTTTTCCATTGACGATTGCCTTCTTCAATATCATCTAGATCTTGTTCCATTTGTGCTGTGAATTCGATGTTTATGATATCCGGGAAAAATTCTAGTACGAGTTGGTGTACAATTTCACCTAGCTCTGTTGGCATAAAGCGTTTAGCATCTAATACAACATAGCCACGGCGCTGAATTGTATCGAGGGTCGGTGCATATGTGGATGGGCGCCCAATACCTAGTTCTTCCATTGTTTTAACAAGTCGCGCCTCTGAATAACGTGGTGGTGGCTGTGTAAAATGTTGCTTAGGCTCGATTTCAAGCGATTTTACTTGATCACCAATTTCCATTTCAGGCAAAAGTTTTGTCGTCTCTTCTGTCTGATCATCAGTACCTTCGATATACAGTTTCATAAAGCCAGCAAATTTGACTTGTGAGCCATTCGCTCGGAATAAAACATCACCGTTTTGAAGATCAACTGCTACCGTATCTAATATTGCTGGAGCCATTTGGCTGGCGATAAAGCGCTCCCAAATTAAGCGATATAAACGTAACTGATCACGGCTAAGAACAGTCTTCAATTCATCTGGTGTACGCATTGTGCTTGTTGGGCGTATTGCTTCATGAGCATCCTGCGCATTCGAAGCCTTCTTCGTTTGCTTTATCTCAGTAGCAATATATTCTTTACCATACTTTCCTTCAATATAAGTAACCGCTTCCGCTTTAGCCGTATCTGAAATACGTGTTGAATCGGTACGCATATATGTGATTAACCCGACTGTTCCTTCTTTTTTTCCAATATCAATACCTTCATATAACTGTTGAGCTAGCATCATGGTTTTCTTAGCTCGGAAATTCAACTTTCGTGCTGCCTCTTGTTGTAAAGAAGATGTTGTAAAGGCTGGCGCAGCATTACGTTTGCGTTCCTTTTTCGTTACATTGACAACATTAAAGTTTGTTCCTTTTACATCTTTTAATATTGCCTTTACTTGTTCTTCATTTGTTAATTTAATTTTGTCTTTACCATTTCCATAGTAAAGAGCATCAAAGGTTTTTTTACCTTTTTCAAATGTTCCTTCAATTGTCCAATATTCTTCTGGTTGGAAGTTTTTAATTTCATTTTCACGATCAATAATCATGCGTAGAGCTACCGATTGTACACGACCTGCTGATAGACCCTTTTTCACCTTTTTCCACAGAATTGGGCTAATGTTATAGCCTACGAGTCTATCCAATATACGTCTTGTTTGTTGTGCATCTACTAAATCCATGTTAATTGGACGTGGATTTTTAAAGGACTCTATAATTGCATCCTTGGTGATTTCATTAAATACAACACGACAATCTGAGTGAATATCAATGTTTAACGCAGTCGCAAGGTGCCAAGCAATTGCTTCTCCCTCGCGGTCTGGATCGGCCGCTAGATAAACTTTCTTCACTTTTTTTGCCGCAGATTTTAATTCCTGTAATACAGGTCCTTTACCACGTATCGTAATATATTTAGGTTCAAAGTTATTCTCAGCACTAACACCCATTTGGCTACGTGGAAGATCCCTAACATGTCCAACCGATGCTTTTACTTTATATTTCTTACCTAAATATCGTTCAATTGTTTTTGCTTTTGCCGGTGATTCTACAATCACTAAATAATCCGCCATCTATGTCTCCCCCTTAGCGAGGTCTATTACTAAATTTTTTAAGTTACCTGTTGCAAAATGTATAACAGATTTTAAGATAATGCAACTTTTTTTCAATTTTTGTTAGAAAAGAGGTCCAATGTTTCAATAATTTGATGACCATTTATTACTGGAATGGCCCCTTCTAAAAGTAATTGATTTGTTCCCCTAGACTGCATTGCATCGATAGGTCCTGGCACAACAAATACATCTTTCCCTTGCTCCAATGCAAGCTCAGTTGTAATAAGCGTGCCACTTTTCAACGCAGCTTCTGTGACAACTAAGGCCTGCGATAATCCACTAATAATTCGATTACGCATTGGAAAATGCCATTTTTCAGGCTTCATGTAAGGGGGGTATTCTGTCACTAATAGTTGGTGTTCTGCCAATTGTTTAGCAAGAACGCGATTTTCTGCTGGATAGAGATAATTAAAACCATGTCCAAGCACCGCAATTGTGTGGCCTCCCACATCAATTGTCGCCCTATGTGCTATCGTATCAGCACCTCTAGCAAGCCCACTGACGACCGTATACCCACGTTGAACAAGAGGTGGGACTATGACATCTATCGCCCTCTTTGAATACGCTGTAGCCTTCCTAGAACCTATAATAGCTATCTGTTTATTATTTGATAACAGGGAATACTGACCTTTCACATACAATACAGTAGGTGGGTTGGATATTTCAAATAATTGCGCTGGGAAGTAAGGATGATAAAACGGTATGGGGACTATATTTTCTTGTGCATAAACCTCTTCAAATGAAGTTGTCATAATTTGTCGAAAACTGTACGAGAGTTGATATGCTTTATGTGCCGATATTTGTAAAACCTTTGCTATTTCATCATATTGAATATTTTCAAACTCGTTTAAAATATTCACCGGGGTCAATAAACGCTGAAGTTTCTGAAGTGGTAATGGGTAAACATAATGTAAAGCTAGTAATCTCTGGGTATCCATTGCAAGGATCATTTAACAAACCTCCTTTTATAATAGAAGAAATTAAATGACCGCAAGATAATTTCAACACAACTTTTTCATCATTATTTATGACACCTGCCACAGAATTGTCGTTTTCTTCACCGCAAGTAGGAAAAAGAGAAGATGGTATACAGTGTATAAATAATGAAAAAGATGTAGCCGCAATGTGCTACATCTTCCATTTTAATGGGTTTTACACTTTTCGTATAGCCCTTTTTCTTTAATTACTTTAATCAACGTTTCACCAATAACAGACGGTGTTTCCGCTACTTCAATACCAGCAGCGTTCATCGCTTTAATTTTTTCTGCTGCTGTTCCTTTACCACCAGAAATGATAGCACCAGCGTGACCCATACGTTTGCCTGGAGGTGCTGTTTGTCCACCGATAAAGCCTACGACAGGTTTCGTCATATTTGCCTTAATCCATGCAGCTGCCTCTTCCTCAGCTGTACCACCGATTTCTCCAATCATAACTACTGCGTATGTTTCTGGATCATTATTAAATGCTTCTAGAACATCAATGAAGTTTGTACCGTTAACAGGGTCTCCACCGATACCTACAGCAGTTGTTTGACCAATGCCAGCTTGTGTTAGTTGGTGCACCGCTTCATATGTTAAAGTACCAGAACGAGAAACAACTCCTACATGGCCTTTTGTATGAATGTAACCAGGCATGATCCCAATCTTACATTCGTCAGCAGTAATTACACCCGGACAGTTTGGACCTACTAAGCGAGTCTTTTTACCTTCCATATAACGTTTAACTTTAACCATATCAAGGACAGGAATATGCTCTGTGATACAGATTGTTAATTCTAATTCAGCATCAACAGCTTCTAAAATTGCATCTGCCGCAAATGGTGCAGGTACATAGATAACTGAAGTTGTAGCACCTGTTGCAGCTACAGCTTCTGCTACTGTATTGAAAACAGGAACTCCCTCGATTTCAAGTCCACCTTTACCTGGTGTTACACCTGCTACGATTTTAGTACCATACTCTAGCATTTGCTTCGTATGGAAAAGAGCTGTTTCGCCCGTAATCCCTTGTACAATTACCTTCGTATCTTTGTTAATAAATACAGCCATTGTTCTCCCTGCCTTCCTTAGCCTACTAGTCCCACAATTTTTTGTGCACCGTCAGCCATTGAATCCGCTGCAACGATGTTTAAACCAGATGCATTTAAAATTTCTTTTCCAAGTTCTACATTTGTACCTTCTAAACGTACAACTAACGGCACAGCTAAACCAATTTCTTTAGCAGCTGTCACAACACCTTCAGCAATAATGTTACACTTCATAATTCCGCCAAAAATGTTTACGAAAATGCCTTTTACGTTTGGATCAGAAAGGATAATTTTGAAAGCCTCTGTTACTTTTTCAGCTGTTGCACCGCCCCCTACATCTAGGAAGTTAGCAGGGCTTCCGCCATAATAACTAATTGTATCCATAGTGGCCATTGCAAGACCGGCACCATTAACCATACAACCAATGTTACCATCTAATGAAATATAGCTTAAATCATATTTGGATGCTTCGATTTCTTTTGCATCTTCTTCGTCAAAATCGCGTAATTCGACAATATCTTTATGTCGATATAGTGCATTCGCATCAAAATTGAACTTTGCATCTAATGCCACAACTTCACCTTGTCCAGTTACAACAAGTGGATTAATTTCTACAATCGAAGCATCTTTGTCGATAAATGCTTGATATAAACCTAACATTAATTTAACAGCTTTCCCTACTAGGTTTGCTGGAATATTCATATTAAACGCCATACGACGTGCTTGGAAGCTTGTTAAGCCCACAACAGGATCTACTACTTCTTTGAAGATTTTTTCTGGATTTGTTTCTGCAACCTCTTCAATATCCATACCGCCTTCTTCAGATCCCATCATAGTAACACGAGATGTTGCACGATCTAATACTAGACTTAAATAATATTCTTTTTGGATATCAGAACCCTCTTCAATATACAAGCGTTTTACTTCTTTACCTTCTGGACCTGTTTGATGAGTCACTAAAATTTTCCCTAATAATTCTTTTGCGTACGTACGTACCTCGTCTAGGTTTTTAGCGATTTTTACACCACCTGCTTTACCGCGTCCACCTGCATGAATTTGCGCCTTGACTACTGTTACATTTGAGCCAAGTTCCTTCGCTACTTTCACTGCTTCATCAGGGGAAAAAGCAACTTTTCCGTTCGGTACAGCTACACCATATTTTCTCAGAATCTCTTTCCCTTGATATTCATGGATATTCATAATACATCCTCCCATCAAACATTTGCGTAGAATTGTTTTACTAACATAGACTATTCTAACGAAAGATTCTGATAAAGTCTACACTTTGTCTTTAGTTCGAATTTTCTCTCTTATTATGCCGCTTTTTTCTATTTTGTGTACTAAAACAGCTTGCGAGAATAGTCAGAATACTTCATTTTTTCTATATTTTCGCGCATGTTGCTGATCTAAACGATATATAAATGCAAAAACCTCAGCTACGGCCTGATATAATTCTTCTGGAATGGACTCATTTAAATCTAGTTGACCAAGCAATTGCACGAGGTTAGGATCCTCATAAATTGGCACATTGTGCTCAGTGGCACGAGCTAAAATATTTTCAGCAATTTTCCCTTTTCCCTTTGCTACAACAGTTGGACTATCAAATTGTCCAAGTTTATAAGTAAGCGCAATTGCCTCTTTTCGTGTAAATTTTTCTTCGCTCATACGCGGATATCCACCCCACTATGCTCCTCTTGCTGTTCTACTACAGGACTTACTTTTGCCGTTTGCCCCTTGTCAAATTGTTTAATAAACACTCCTGAAAGTTGATAATTTTTTTCTGCCAAGCCCATTTTCAAGGCTGCCTTTAGTGGCTCCGCAAGTGGCTGAATATCTGAATGCTCATTAAAGACTGTTACTGTGACCACTCTATTTTGAACCTGCATATCAATCACCGTTTCTTGCATTGATGCCATCTGTAAATAAAATAATACACGTGCATAGTTGGCATTGATTTTGCCATCATCCTTCATACGACCATTCCATTGTAATGTTGCATCCATCTTTTTGCCGAAAAACTCAAGCGGGACTTGCATAATAAGCTGATGTTGATGACCATTCTCTCCTGAAGATAGCTGCATGCCATTCATACGTGTCATGAGCATTTCTGCCGCTTCCTTCATTTGAGGTGTCGTATTAGTTTCCTGCAATAATGTATGGAGCTGTGGCTTTAGCTGATGAGCAATCATTTGCAGATCCGCTGATTTATTGCCTAAGGTAGCCTCATAGCTAATCCCTAAATTTTTTAACACTGTTTTTAGGGCATGCTCCATCGCTTTGCTATCCATCGAATTTTGTACTAGTGCATCTGCTTGGGTTAAAGTTTGCTGAATAAATGGTTGTGTAGAATCAATGCTATTTTTCACAAGGTTGCGCATTAGAACTTCATTCTGGAAAGGAGAATTTGATTCTTGCCTAAAAAGAGAGAGCAGATGATCCTTCACAGAAAGTGCATGGGCATCCTGTGTAAATAGACGATCAGCTGTATTTTGGGCAAACGCTTTTAATAGTTGATCCTGCATTTGTTTAGCAAAAACATCTAGCGTTTGTTTGGTTACCGGTATCTGATTAAAACGGTCCATTAGCTGATTGATTTGCTGTTTTTGCTCATTCGTTAATAATTGTTGATTTCCTAGCCATGTTTTAAGCTGTTCCACAAGTTGACTGGCATTTTCAGGCTTTGTAGCAACGATGGTTTGAATAACTTGTCCAGCTTGCTGCATTGGTTGAAAAGCTTTTGCTTCTTTAATGTTTGACCAGTTTTGTAATGTAGCCTGCTGTGGAAGAATGCCTGATTCCTTGAGAATCGATAATGCTTGCATTTTTTCACTCATCATTGCAGCACTATTTGTTAAACTCTGAAGAACTCTAGCAAGGATGACACCACCCGTTTCTACTTCAAAAGGCTTGGCAATCGCTTGTACTTGTTGCATTAGATTTTGCCTCAATTGGGCAGATAAAGTTACATCCTTTGCTAAAAGCTGAGCAAAGTTGTCCATGAGCGTGGTCATACCCGACGTTTTTTGACCATTCATGAGCGCATAAAACACATCATTTGTCATCGGCATTTTAAGCTCTATCATTTTTTGGATGGTTTGCAGTGCATCCACTTTCGACATCCCTTCTGGCAATGCCTTTAACCATATTTCTGCTTGGAGCAGTTGATCTTTCGAAATAGGTAGCTGCGCCTTCATAAAATGTCCCAACAATTGCTGCATCTCTGTAGATTTAGGTAAATTCATAGATTCTAAAAGCTGATTAATTTGTTGATTGGGCGTAGATGCTTGCATCATCGGTCCAGTCACCACTTTCAATTCTGTTTGTGGATTTGTTCCTGTTACCTGAAAGAAATGGGCATCCCCAGCTTTTAATGGTACTTCAAGTTTAGCTATGAACTTTTGATTGCCTACTTGTATTTCTGCCATCTGGTCTGGATATAATTGCTTAATTGTGCCATGGAATACTTGTCCTTGCTTTAAGGCAAGGGGTTGATTTGTTGATGTGATAGCATTTTGTTGCGGTTGAATCGGATTAAATGATGTGGCTGTCATATACAAACTCCTTTCATCAATTACTCCTTCGTGTAATTGTGTTTCCTTTTTGAACGTTATTGAAACATGGATTTAATCGGTTCGAATGATTTACGATGATGAATAGTTGGTCCGTATTCCTCTAATGCTTTTAAATGCTGCTTTGTACCATAGCCGGCATGTTGTCCAAAGCCATACATCGGAAAGTCCTTATCTAATTGTTCCATATAATCATCTCGGGCTGTTTTAGCTAAAATAGAGGCTGCCGCTATTGCTAAGCTTTTAGCATCACCTTTAATAATCGAATCCTGTGGGATTGAAATAGGCAATGTCATAGCATCTACAAGAACAACATCCGGCTTTTTTGTTAGTGATTCTACACTTGCTTTCATAGATTGTTTGGTTGCCTCAAAAATATTTAACGCATCGATTTGCTGGGCCGATTGAAAATGGATAAAATAACTAATGGCATGCTCTTTAATTAAAGTGGCAAAGGCGTTTCTTTTTTCCTTTGATAATTGTTTCGAATCATTCAATCCAACAAGCGCCTCGCAATTAGTCGGTAATATCACAGCTGCAGTCACGACTGGCCCCGCTAACGGTCCACGTCCCGCCTCATCTACACCAGCAATCAATGTATCTATGCCCCCGTAGCTTAAATCGAATGCGACTTTTGCTTGATGTTCTTTTTGTAATTGACGTTTTTTATCTTGTCTTTTTTGCCATGTAAGCCAAGCCTTCTGTACGCCAGCTCTTTCATCCGCCTCAATTTCTATCATCCAATCTTGCCATTCCTCCGCATCTTTCAATGCAGTTGTAATTTCTTTAATGGTTTTCATTTTGTACTCCTTCTTGCTACTACTCATTAAAACTATAACATGTTTATGTAGTCTCTTTAACTTGAAAACTATTTACCTCTCTATAGTCATTATCGGTAAGAAAAGTCATTCCTAAAAGAAAAACTGCCACAAGAACATGTGACAGTTTCAAAACTTATAATTGCTCAGCTTCTTTTTCTAGCTGTTCTTCAACAAAATCAAAGGTAAGTTTACCTAATTGTAATCCGCGTATATCTCGAACAATTAGTTGAGCTACTTGATCATAGTCAATTTCTCCACCAGGACCGAATACACGACGTAGTTTTCCAATATGGTCGAATGTATCCACTAACTCTTCATGAATAAATTCGATACCATATCGCTCTTCCATACGCTTTGGATAATGAACAGATAAGAATCGCAAACCATAGACAGCTAAGTCTTCCATATTTGTAATGGTATCCTTAATGGCACCTGTTAAAGCTAATTTAAATCCTACTTCTTGATCCTCAAACTTCGGCCATAAAATACCTGGCGTATCCAAAAGCTCCAGTTCTTTACCGACTTTAATCCACTGCTGTGCTTTAGTCACACCTGGTGTATTGCCCGTTTTAGCGATATTTTTTTTCGCTAAGCGATTGATGAGCGTTGATTTTCCAACGTTCGGAATTCCAACAATCATGGCACGAATAGCTCTAGGTTTCATTCCTTTTGCTTTCATACGGTCAAATTTTTCTTTTAAAATTTCTTGTGCGGCTTTTGTTACTTGCTGTAAGCCCTTGCCCTCAAGTGAATTAATGGCTACTGCTCTATGACCACGTTGAGCAAAATATTCTACCCATTTACGTGTTTCTTGCTCATCTGTCATATCCGCTTTATTTAAAATTAACAGACGAGGTTTTTGATTAATTACTTCGTCGATCATCGGATTACGCGAGGATAGGGGTAAACGAGCATCTATTAATTCAAATATAATATCAACAAGCTTTAATTTTTCAGTTACTTCACGTCGGGCTTTTGCCATATGCCCAGGAAACCATTGTATTGTCACACCTATACCTCCTAAACTAAAAGAAAAAGGGAGTGATTCAGCGCTCCCTTTCTTGCATTACTTTACAATTTTTATGTCACTAAACGGCCAGAAAATCAAACTGGTGTTACCGATAATTTCCTTTTGTTCAACTAGCCCGATATGTCGGCTATCTTTACTATTTCGACGATTGTCCCCCATGACAAAAACATATCCTTCAGGAATGGTGTCCAAAGAAACATCGATGTCTTTTAGGGTAAAGTCTTCTGTTAAGGTTCCTCCGGTGATTTGCGCTTTATAAGCATCTAAATAGGGCTCATCTATTGGCTCACCATTGATATACAATTGATCGTCCTTATACTCCAGTGTATCCCCCGGCAATCCAATTACACGCTTAATATAATTTTTTTGTTCAGGTGCATGAAATACAACGATATCAAAACGTTTCGGTTCACCTATTTTATAACCAATTTTATTCACAATCATTCGATCGCCATCTTCAAGGGTTGGCATCATGGACTCTCCATCAACTGCTATGGGTGTAAATAAAAAATATCGAATAATTGCAGCAATCGCAAATGCAATTAATAGTGCTTTTGTCCATTCCCATAATTCATTCTTTTCTTTCACCTGTTTTTCCATCGAGAATTGCCCCCTTGTCTATCACCATTTTAGATGATAGTGAATTAAGATGACAAGCAAAAAGAAAAGGGGCTTGAACTCAAGCCCCTCACTTTTAAGTCATAATTATCGAATTTCTTTAATACGAGCAGCTTTACCACGTAGGTTACGTAGGTAGTAAAGTTTAGCACGACGTACTTTACCACGACGTACAACTTCTAGGTTAGCGATTTTTGGTGTGTGTACAGGGAATGTACGTTCAACACCTACACCGTAAGAAATTTTACGAACTGTGAAAGTTTCGCTAATACCGCCACCACGACGTTTAATTACTACACCTTCGAAGATTTGGATACGTTCACGAGTACCCTCTACTACTTTCACGTGTACCTTAACAGTATCACCAGGACGGAAAGCTGGTAGATCAGTGCGAAGCTGAGCTTTTGTAATTTCTGCAATAATGTTTGACATTGTTTTTCTCTCCTTAGACAGATGCTCTTGCACGCAATCTATGCCACAGCGGAACACCGTAATTCAGTACTTCACATAGAAGTACAGAATAGATGTTATCATAAATAAAGCACGTAATCAAGCATCTTGATGATTGTTTTTTAGTTTTTCTAGATACAATTTTTGCTTGTCTGTTAATGGATAATGCTCGAGTAAGTCTGGTCGACGCTCAAAAGTTCTTTTCAGCGATTGTTCCTCTCGCCATTGCTCGATTTTAGCATGATTTCCCGAAAGTAAAACATCAGGTACCTTCATTCCACGAAACTCCGCAGGTCGTGTATAATGGGGATGCTCCAATAAACCTGTTGAAAAAGAATCTTGAATATGTGAATCCTCTTGCCCTAATACACCAGGTAACAGTCTAACTACACTATCAATAACGGTCATAGCTCCTAACTCGCCACCTGTTAACACAAAATCACCAATGGAGATTTCATCTGTCACAAGATGCTGACGTATACGTTCATCATAGCCCTCATAATGCCCGCATAAGAAAACTAATTCCGTTTCCTGTGCTAGCTCCTCTGCCTTTTTCTGAGTAAATCTTTCACCCTGTGGACACATTAAAATGATACGTGGCTGTTTTCCTGCAGTTATTGCCTCTACTGCACTAAACATAGGTTCAGGCTTTAATACCATGCCTGCTCCACCACCATATGGATAGTCATCAACTTGATTGTGCTTGTTCCCCGAAAATGTACGAATATCCGTTACCTCTAGTTTTACAGCGCCTTTTTCTTGTGCTTTCTTTAATATCGACGCTCCAAAAACGCCAGAAAACATATCTGGGAATAGACTTAGTACATGAATATTCATCATAATAGACCTTCCATTACATGAATTACTATTTTCTTTTCTTCAACATCTATATCTTTTACGATATCTTCTATATAAGGGATATAATGCTCTTTTTTCGAACCTTTGACTACCCACACATCATTTGCCCCTGTTTGCAGGATATCTGCCACAATACCAATTGTTTGGCCGTCTTCAGAAATAACAGTACAACCTATTATTTCATGGAAAAAGAATTCATTTTCTTCAAGTAGATCATCAGTCATTTGATCTTTTGTCACTTTTAGCATGCCTTCTTTAAATGGCTCGACTAAATTAATATTGTTCATACCTTCAAAGGTTAACAAAATAAAGTTTTTATGACGACGTACAGATTCAATAGTCACCCATGTTGGCTTTTTATCGTCTTTTTTAAAGGCAGCAAGCTTATTCCCTACTGCAAAACGTTCTTCTTCAAAGTCTGTTGTCGATAGCACACGTATTTCACCACGAATACCATGTGTATTGACTATACGACCTACATTAAACCATTCCATTCAACTTTCACCTCGTAAAAAACATACTTGTCTTCACAAAGCATCTTGCGTAGCATTTTCACTTCTATCACTGTTAGCAGAATTGCTTTGGAAGAACGTAGTTTTAGCTAAGACTAATTTGTCTTGTATTATCAATATAAGCAATTACCATTAGCTATAATCTTTAATTATGCTTTATTTTGTGCTTGTCCTTAGAGCTACAGGTTGTTAGCTTTCACTAATCAAACATTTACAGTAGCTCATCTACCACCTAACTTTGGTTTCAGTATACAGTTGGCATTACAGCTTGTTCATGCGGAATAAAGCGCTTCTATTGCGAAAAAAGATAAAAAAAGGAAGGAACCTACAAGCTCCCTCCTTCTTCGTCCAGATTTTACGCTTCATGCTAAAAGGCCACTTCGAACTCCTAAGCGACATGTAACCACATCTATCAGGATCCAAAAGTACTTAGTGCAAGAGCGTAAACATCTTTTCTATTAATCCAATATATCGACGTAGGTCTTCTTTTGATGGTGACTACCTGCCGCTGAATAAACAATTGTACGAATCGCTTTCGCTACTCGCCCTTGCTTGCCTATGACTTTCCCTCGATCCTCTGGATGAACAAAAAGTTTATAAACAATTCGATTTGCATTTTCATCCGTCTCAATACGAACTTCTTCTGGATAATCGACTAACGGTAAAACGATTGCTTCAATCAGCTGCTTCAAAGACGTCGCCCCCGATTATTTACTGAATTTTTGGTTATGGAATTTTTCCATGATTCCTTGTTCTGAGAACAGGTTACGTACTGTATCTGATGGTTTTGCACCGTCAGCTAACCATTTAAGAGCTTTCTCTTCATCAATGTTTACAGTAGCTGGTTGAGTTAGTGGGTTGTAAGTACCAACTGTTTCAATTGAACGACCGTCACGTGGTGAACGAGCGTCTGCAACTACGATACGATAGAAAGGAGATTTTTTAGCTCCCATACGTTTTAAGCGAATTTTAACTGCCATTTTAATAGCACCTCCGAATAAGTTTCACACAAGATAGTATATTATCAATGTTTAGGTTGTTTGTAAAGTGTTTTTTCTTAACACCTAAAAATTATTATTTAAACAATGAATCAAAGCCTGGTAATTTCATTTTTTTCTTCCCTTTACCACTTGCCATTCCAGTCATTTGCTTCATCATTTTTTTCATTTCATCAAATTGCTTGATCAGACGATTAACCTCTTGAATAGACGTCCCTGAGCCTTTAGCAATACGTTTTTTACGGCTACCATTAATAATCTCGGGGTTGGTCTTTTCAGCAGGCGTCATGGAATAAATAATAGCCTCCACCCGTCCCATTTGCTTATCATCGACTTTTACATTGTCTAAGCCTTTAATTTTATTTGCACCAGGAAGCATTTTTAATATTTCATCAAGAGGTCCCATTTTCTTGACTTGCTGTAATTGTTCAACAAAATCATCAAATGTAAAGGTTTGAGACTTGAACTTTTCTTCAAGTTCTTTTGCCTTTGCCTCATCAACCGTTGCTTGGGCTTTCTCGATTAATGACAGCACATCACCCATACCTAAAATACGTGATGCCATACGTTCTGGGTGGAATGGCTCCAGCGCATCCATCTTTTCGCCCATCCCAACAAATTTAATTGGCTTTTGAGTCACAGAACGGATAGATAGTGCCGCACCACCACGTGTATCACCATCAAGCTTTGTTAAAACTACCCCAGTAATGCCGATTGCTTCATTAAAGCTTTCTGCTACATTGACTGCATCCTGACCTGTCATGGCATCAACAACAAGAAATACTTCATCTGGCTCTTTTAACGCACGAATATCCTTTAATTCCTGCATTAAGTCCTCATCTATATGCAAACGACCTGCCGTATCGATGATCACGACATCATGATGCTCTTCTTTCGCCTTTTCAATAGCCTGACGTGCAATTTCTACTGGAGAAATGTCAGTACCTAATGCAAAAACAGGTATCGATAACTGTTTACCTAATGTCTCTAATTGTTGAACGGCTGCCGGACGATACACGTCAGCGGCAACTAGCAATGGCTTACGATTATATTTTTTACGTAATACATTTGCCAATTTACCTGTAGTTGTCGTTTTCCCTGCACCTTGTAGACCGACCATCATAATGACAGTTGGTGGCTTTGTATTAAACTTAATGGGGCTTTGTTCGCCACCCATTAATTCTGTTAATTCATCTTGTACAATTTTAATAACTTGCTGACCTGGTGTTAAGCTTTGCATAACATCAACACCAACAGCACGTTCACTTACCTTTTTTACGAATTCTTTGACTACTTTTAAGTTAACATCCGCCTCAATTAAAGCAAATCGGACTTCTCGCATCATTTCTTTGACATCTTGCTCTGATACTTTCCCTTTGCCTTTAATCTTTTGGATCGTTCCTTGGAGTCGTTCCGCTAATCCTTCAAAAGCCATTGCTTTCGCCTCCTAATCCCATTCTTTCAGCTGTTCTATAAGCGCTAACTGTTCTTCAACTGTCATGGTTTTTTCTGTTATTCCTGCTGTTAATTGCGACAGCATTTGGGTACGTTGTTGAAATTTTTCAAGTAAACATAATTTTTCTTCATATTCCTCAAGCATCGCTTCTGTTCGACGAATATTATCGTAAACAGCTTGGCGTGAAACACCATACGATTCAGCGATTTCTCCTAGAGAGTTATCATCCAAATAGTATAGTTCCATATAACTTCTTTGCTTATCTGTTAATAATGCTTGATAAAAGTCGAAGAGAAAGTTCATGCGTGTTGTTTTTTCAAGTAGCATCGAATGTTTCTCCTCCCGCTATTAGTCATTTGTATCATAACGAAAAGCGCCCGTCTGTGTCAAGGTAATCTCCTTGTCTAAAAGCCTAAATTGCCGCGTTCAGGCTTCTTCGCCTTTAGCTAGTATTTCTCTTTTAAACAAGTTAACTTACCTATACACAGTCGAGCGTTTTATAAAAATTACTCAGCCATATCGCTATTCATCATCACTATTTTGTAATTCTTTATCTAAACCATCTGCAAATAAACCATAAACATAGCGTTCTGCATCGAATGGCTGTAGATCATCCATTTTCTCACCAAGGCCAACAAATTTCACAGGAATGTGTAACTTGTTACGAATAGCAAGGACAATACCGCCCTTTGCAGTTCCATCAAGCTTTGTTAAGACAATACCGGTTACATTTGTTGCTTCTTTAAAAGTCTGTGCTTGAACAAGCGCATTTTGACCTGTTGTAGCATCTAATGCTAATAATACTTCATGTGGAGCGTTTGGAATTTCACGTGAAATAACACGATGTACCTTTTCTAGCTCATTCATTAAGTTCACTTTATTTTGCAAACGTCCTGCCGTATCACAAATTAACACATCGGCTTTTCTATTCTTTGCTGCACGAATGGCGTCATACATCACTGCCGCTGGGTCAGAGCCCTCAGATTGTTTAATAACTTCACAACCAACACGATCGCCCCACACTTGTAATTGATCAATAGCACCAGCACGGAACGTATCACCTGCAGCTAAAACAACCGTTTTCCCTTGAGATTTTAAACGGTGCGCTAGTTTACCAATCGTAGTCGTTTTCCCCACACCATTTACCCCAACAAATAGGATAACTGTCAATTCACCCTCTGGCTGCAAATTAAGCTCAATTAAATCTTGTTCGCCTTGCTCATAAATTTCTACAAGCTTCTCTGAAATAACTGACTGGATGCCATTCGTATCTTTAATATTTTTACGTTGAACTTCGAAACGTAGTTTATCCATAAGTTCCATAACCGTTTCAAAACCGACATCAGCTTGTAAAAGTAAATCCTCTAATTCTTCAAAGAAATCCTCATCTACTTTACGGTAACGAGCAACAAGGTCATTCACTTTGGAAGTAAAGGAATTACGCGTTTTTTCAAGACCAGCCTTGAATTTTTGTGTAATAGACCAAGCAGATGGCTTTTTTTCCTCTACCGGTGTGTCCTCAATTACCGCTAGCTCCCGTATTTCTGCCTGTTCTTCCTCTATTTCGAATGAGGGCTCTACTTCTGCTTCTTTCACCATTTCCATTGCTGGAGACTCTTCTACTTGTTCAGGCACTTCTACATCAACAGTCTCAATGGCAGCAGGTTCATTTGACTCCTCTAGCTCTGATTCAACAGATTCTTGCTCTTTGTCAACTGCTTCTAATTTTTCTTCCTCTGCTGGATTGCCCATTAATTTATCTTTTAATCGTTTAAAAAAACTCATGCTTGTTCGCTCCTTTGCTCCGCAAGTACGGGTTCATCTTCTAATTTTACTGAAACAAGTTTCGACACACCCGATTCTTGCATCGTAATACCATACAGGACATCGGCTCCCTCCATCGTACCTTTACGATGGGTAATGACAATGAATTGCGTATCGTTACTAAATTTCTTCAAATATTGGCTATAGCGCACAACATTTGCCTCGTCTAAAGCAGCCTCTACTTCATCGAGAATACAAAACGGTACAGGTCGTATATTCAAGATAGAGAATAATAGAGCGATTGCTGTTAGTGCTCGTTCACCACCAGATAGCAAGCTTAGATTTTGAAGTTTTTTACCTGGAGGCTGTGCCACAATATCAATACCTGTTTCCAATAAATTTTGTGGGTCAATTAATACTAAATCTGCTTGCCCGCCACCAAATAATTCACGGAAAACACGTTTGAATTGCTCTCGGATTGCATAGAACGTTTCGCTAAAACGCAATGTCATTTCTTCATCCATTTCTTTGATAGCTTCATGCAATGTTTCCTGTGCAGCAAGCAAATCTTCTCTTTGTTCAGTTAAGAAAGTATGACGCTCAAGCACTCGCTCATATTCCTCAATCGCACCTATATTAACAGGTCCAAGCTCTTCTATTGATTTTTTTAACAGTTTCACACGTCGTCGCACAAACTCTTCATCTTCAATTGCAAGAGCTTCATCTTCTGCCTCTTCGAATGTCAACTGATAGTTTTCTTCAAGTTGTTCTGTAAAATTGTCCATCTCATATTCTAAACGATTTCGTTTCAACTCGTTTGCACGTATCGCCTCAAGGTATCCTTTATGTATACGTTGCATTTCCTTCAGTTGTTCTTCTAAAGCAGAGAGTTCTTGTTGTTGCCCTACTTTCTCTTCTTTCTTTTGAGAAATAGTCTCTTGTAAGGCATCTCTTCTTGCTTTCCATGTAGCAACCTGTTCTTCAACCTCTTCATCACTTAAATGATTTGTCGATTCATCAGATTGAAGCCACATTATTTCCTGAGAAATATTTATGACTTTTTGTTGAGCTTTGTTTAATTGTAGGGCGAGTTCAGCAGTTGTAATTTGCACTTGAGACATTTGTTCCTGCATTACCGCTAATTCGGAGCGTTTTTCTGCTAGTTGCTCTCGTAATACATCTTTCTCTGTCTCACTTTGTAATTTAACTTTACTCAATTGTTCTACAGTTTCATTGATTTCAACAAGCTCTAGAGCTAACGCATTTAACCTCTCCACAGCTACTTGTTTTTGAGTTAATAAAGCTTCTTCTCGTGTTTTTACATCCTGTGTCTCGGTTGATGCAAAAGATACTCTAGCCGATAAGCTTTTTTCAACAACCTCTAGCTCACGAATACGGCTAGCCAATTGCATTTCATCGTTTCGTAGCTGCTCTCCGTCAAGCTTTAACTGTTCCACTTGCTCGCGAAGAGTGGCAAGCTTCTCTTTTTCTTCTGAAACTGCCTGTTCGGCACTGTAAATAGAAGCTTGTAAAGACTCTAACTTGAGGATTAAGCCCTCTAACTCGGCTTTTCTTGAAAACAATGAAGATTGTTGTTTTAGAGCACCACCCGTTAACGATCCCCCTGCATTGACAATATCTCCATCAAGTGTAACAACGCGATAGCGGAAACCACATAATCGAGCTATTTGACTCGCACCTTCAAGATTGGCCGCTACAATAACATTCCCTAAAAGGTTTTCAACAATTGTTCGATTATCATCACTAAAAGTAACGAGCGCATCCGCCATTTGAATAAATGCTGGGTGCTCTATAGCAAGTTGGATCGTTGCTAGATTAATTTTGCGTGATTTCATGACAGTTTTCGGTAAGAAGGTAGCACGTCCAGCTCTCTTTTGCTTTAGCCAGTGGATAGCTTGTTGTGCATGGCGTTCATTGACCGTAACAATATGTTGGGAAGCAGCACCTAAAGCTGTTTCTATAGCTTGTGAATATTTACCATCAACTTGAATTAACTCAGCTACAGCTCCCTCAATACCTTGTAATTCACCTTTATCTCGAGCAAGTAAAACTTCTTTAACACCTTGGAAGAATCCAGAAAAATCCGCTTCAAGCTCTGCTAAAGTATCTTTTCTAGCCTTTAATTGCTGTTGGTGCTGGTAAGCTTTATATAGCATGTCCTGCTTTTCAGTAAAGGTTGTGTTTACGTTTTTTAACTGTATTTGTAATGTTTCGTATTGTTCAAGCTTATCTTGCAAGTCATTCGTTGTAGCAGTATGTTCCGCTACTAGCTTATTTTTTTCAGCAACAATTTGCATAAGTTCCTGTCCAAATTCATCCGTTTGATCGGACATTCTTGCTGCCATTGCCTTTTGCTGAGCTAATTGTTGATCGATATTTTTTAATTCGTTCTTAATCGTTGCTTCTTCATTCAATGAATCAATATATCTATTTTTTTGCTCTTCAATTTCTTGCTCTATTTCCGTAACTGATCGATTTAAAGATTGTTCTAACTGCTTGATGCTTTGTTTCAGCACTGTGACTGCTCGCTGTTTGTCGGAGAAAACTTCTTTTTTCTCCTGTTCTTGAACAAGCAATATCTCTACTTCTTCTTTAGCCTCTTGTAATGTCGTATTCAGCTGCTGCAGTTGATTAGAAGCATTTTGTCGCTTTTCAGCCATCAGTGCTTTACGACCATCCCAACGTTCTACTTCCATTGTGGCATTGACAAGATCAGCCTGTGAAGCATCCAAATAATCATCGAGTTCTTTTAATAACTTACGAATATTGGTTGTCTGTTTATCAATAGTAGCAATATCTTGAGCTTGTTTTTGCTCTGTTGCAGTCAAATCGGTAAATTCAGCTTTTAGCGCATGCAAAGATTGTGCACAATTTTTAAAATCATGCACAAGAATGGCAATATCAAAATCTTTTAGCTCAGTAGACATTTGTACATAGTCTCTTGCACTAGATGCCTGCATTTCTAACGGCTCTAATCGGTTGTCTAATTCATGGAGAATATCTAATACCCGATACAAATTTTCATCTGTCTCAACAAGCTTATGCTCCGCTTTTTTCTTTCTTATTTTATACTTTAATACGCCAGCTGCCTCTTCAAAAATGGAACGTCGGTCATCGGGTCGGCTATTTAAAATTTCATCAACACGGCCTTGAGAAATGATTGAAAATGCTTCTTTTCCAAGACCTGAATCCATAAACAAGTCCGTAATATCCTTCAGGCGACACTGTTGGTTATTTAATAAATATTCACTATCACCTGAACGGTATACGCGTCTTGTTACACTGACTTCTGTATAGGAAAAAGCAAGTTGCTCGTCAGTATTATCTAATATAAGAGTTACCTCTGCAAAATTGAGTGGCTTACGAGAGTCACTTCCCGCAAAAATAACATCTTCCATCTTTGCCCCACGTAACGACTTTGCAGATTGCTCCCCAAGAACCCAACGAATCGCATCCGTGACATTACTTTTTCCGCTGCCATTTGGTCCAACAACCGCTGTAACACCGGGAACAAAATCAATTCCAATGCGTTCCGCAAAAGATTTAAAGCCAATCACTTCTAGTCGTTTAAGGAACATCTATTAAGCCTCCTCATTTGCAGCTTCTTCACGCATCACTCGCATTGCACATTGTGCAGCTTGCTGCTCGGCTTCTTTTTTTGATTTTCCACGACCAATACCAAGCTCTTGTCCGTTCAATAATACGCTTGATACAAAGGTACGATTATGTGCCGGCCCTTTTTCATCTATAATCTCATAATGAAGAAGTCCATTATTGGTTTGCTGTACCATTTCTTGCAATTGACTTTTAAAATCCATCACATGCGAAAAAGCACCGACTTCTACTTTTGGGAACACGATACGTTCTAAAAATGATACGACCGTTTGTAAATCTTGATCTAAATATAAGGCACCTACAAATGACTCAAACACATCTGCAAGTAGCGCTGGGCGTTCCCGACCACCTGTTAATTCCTCACCTTTTCCTAGTAAAACAAAGCGTCCAAAGCCTAACTCATTAGCAAAAATAACTAGTGATGGCTCACAAACAATGGATGCTCTTAACTTTGTTAACTCACCCTCGCTCATATTTGGGTATTTCTCAAAAAGATATTTAGAAACAGACAGTTCAAGTACTGCGTCTCCTAAAAATTCAAGACGCTCATTATCCGTAAATAGTTTACGGCGATGCTCATTCACATAAGATGAATGCGTGAATGCTTGATACAATAAATTTTTATTAATAAATGTGATATTTAATTCATGCTGTAACAGCTCGAATTGGTTGCGTACTTTTTCAGGAAGTACGCCAGATTTCTGCATAGTTCCTTTTCTTTTCATAGCCATTGAACAAATCTGCCTTCCTAATAGTTTCTACCGTTTTAGTGTACCTTTTTCAAGGCATTTATGCAAAAGTATTTCGGCTTAAACACAATGTTTTGGAAATTTTTCCGAAAATTGATGCAAACCTTTGGCGGAATTCATTTTCTAAATGCAAAAAGGGACATCAATAGATCGAAAAATGATCTATCTTGTCCCCTTTAAATACATCTTCGTTAATTGAATCTGCTTCTTATCAAGTAATAGCAGAAAAACAATTTCTACTTTATATCATTCGATAATCATCACACCATTGGAGGGGATACATCACCGCTAAATAAAGTACTAACGAAATTAGCCAATTTTACTTTCGATGTATGAAATTGCAGAACCTACTGTTGAGATTTTTTCAGCATCTTCATCAGAAATTTCCATATCGAATTCGTCTTCAAGCTCCATTACAAGCTCAACTACGTCTAATGAGTCAGCACCTAAATCATCACGGAAAGAAGCTTCAAGTGTTACTTCGCTTTCTTCAACACCTAAACGGTCCACGATTACTTTTGTTACACGTTCTAATACTGTAGACAAATGATTCACCTCCCCTCAAATGATTATACAAAAAATCAGCGTTTATGCCTAATTGAAATTACATGACCATTCCACCATCGATGTGAAGTGTTTGCCCTGTCATATAGTTTGCATCCTCTGAAGCAAGGAAAGCTACTGCCTTAGCAATATCCTCTGGCTGACCAAGTTTTGCAAGTGGAATCTGTGTCAGCATACCTTGTTTAATATCCTCTGGTAGTTGTTCCGTCATTTCTGTTTCGATAAAGCCTGGTGCAATGGCATTCACTAAAATATTACGAGAAGCTAATTCCTTAGCAGTCGTTTTTGTTAATCCAATAACACCCGCTTTAGCCGCAACATAGTTCGCTTGACCAGCATTACCCGCTACACCAACGATCGAAGAAATATTAATAATGCGACCTGCACGTTGCTTCATCATTTGACGTGTTACAGCTTTCGTACAAAGGAAAACACCTTTAAGGTTCGTATCTAATACATCGTCCCATTCGTCTTCTTTCATACGCATTAATAAATTATCTCTTGTAATACCAGCATTATTCACTAAGATATCGAGAGAACCGAAAGTTTTCACTGCTGCATCCATTAAAGCTGTTACTTCTTCTGTCTTTGAAACGCTTGCTTGTACAGCAATTGCTTCTCCACCGTTTTCTTGGATTATCCCAACGACTTCTTCCGCTTTTGCCTGTGAGCCACTATAGTTTACAACAACCTTAGCTCCTTCGTCAGCAAGCTTTAAAGCAATAGCACGCCCAATTCCTCTTGAAGCTCCTGTTACAACAGCTACTTTTCCTTCTAATTTACGCATTGATTGACCACTCCTTCGACGCTTCAATAACTGCTTCTAATGATGCCTCATCATAAACACAATATGCTGCAACAGAGCGGTCGATTTTTTTCAAGAGACCGCTTAACACCTTACCAGGTCCGCATTCGATAAAGACATCCACTCCTTGTGCAATCATCTCACGCATAGATGCTTCCCATTGAACAGCACTATAGACCTGCTCAACCAACTCTTGTTGGATAGCTGATACATCCTTTAATTCCTTCGCCATAACGTTGCCAATGACAGGAATTTCAGGCGCTGATAAAGTAATCTCAGCCAATGCAGCTTTTAGTTTCTCTGAGGATGGTCGCATTAATTCTGAATGGAAAGGACCACTTACAACTAATGGTATCGCTCTCTTTGCCCCTGCTTCTTTCGCAGCAATAATCGCTTTATCGACACCCTCTTTTGTACCCGAAATAACAATTTGTCCTGGACAATTCACATTGGCAACCTGAACAGCATCACCTGAAGCTGAAACCTGTTCTGTTACTGCGTTTAATGCCTCTAGTTCCATCCCTAGAATCGCCGCCATTGCACCCTGCCCTGCAGGGACCGCTTCATTCATATACAGACCTCGTTTGTGCACGATTGACACGGCATCATCAAATGACATAACGCCTGCTAAAACCAATGCACCATATTCACCTAATGAATGACCCGCAGCGTAGTGAGGATGAATGCCTGCTGTACGCAATTTTTCAGCTACCATTACACCTGTAGTAAGAAGAGCTGGCTGCGCATGATATGTTAGTGTTAATTCTTCTGCTGGACCTTCTAACATTAACTTAGATAATTCAAATTCAAGAGCTTGATCGGCACGATCGTAAAACGCTTTACTCTCTGCTGCGTTTTCAACAAACTCTTGACCCATTCCTACTACTTGTGAACCTTGTCCTGGAAAAATAAATGCTATTTTCGTCATTTGAATGATCCCCTTTATTTAATCAATTTCTAAGTGACGTACTGTCTCAGTAATCGTCGAAATAACAGTATGCTCTACCATCGTATTAGCTTGACGGATTGCACTGAAAATCGCTTTTGCGTTAGATGAACCATGTGCTTTGATAACAGGCGCTTGTAAACCAAACAATCCTGCACCACCATATTCTGTATAGTCCATTTTATTTTTCAAGTCACGTAAATTATTTTTCATGAGTGCTGCTGAAATTTTCGTTTTTGTTGAAGACATAAAAGCTTCTTTTAACATAGAAAATAAAGCGCCTGCTGTCCCTTCAATCGACTTCAGCACCATATTGCCTGTAAAGCCATCTGTTACAACAACATCTGCTACTCCTTCAAGTAAATCACGTGCTTCAACATTACCAATAAAATTCAAATCAGCTTCCTTCAATAATTCGAAGGCTGCTTTTGTTAGCTCATTTCCTTTTTTATCCTCGGTACCGATATTTAATAAGCCAATTCGTGGTTTTTGTAAGCCTCCAACCTTTTTAGCATAAATATCACCCATAATAGCATATTGCACTAAATGCTCTGGGCGCGCATCGGCATTTGCCCCTAAGTCAAGCATTAAAAAGCCTTTGCCATCCAATGTTGGTAGTGTTGTAGCTAAGGCTGGTCGGGCAATCCCTTCAATACGACCTACTTTAAATAGGCCTCCTGCCATAAGGGCACCTGTATTCCCTGCAGAAAGGCAAGCATCTGCCCTACCTTCTTCTACTGCGTCCATCATACGAGCCATTGAAGAATCCTTTTTTCTACGAACAGCGCGTGCAGGATCGTCAGTTCCTTCCACTACTTCCTCACAATGCACAATCGTCAAGCGATCATGTTGCTTTAAAAATGGTTCCAGCTTATCTTGTTGACCATACAATTGAATTTCTAAGTTCGGAATTTGTTCTAAAGCTAAGAGTGCACCTTCCACAACTGATTTTGGTGCGTTGTCTCCACCCATTCCATCAAGCGCTAATTTCATTGTTACTCACCTTTACCTTTCGTGCGGTACATATCAAATTCACCAACAAAAACGGTTTCACCATTAACGGTAGATGTTACCTCGACTTTTGTCCGATTATTTTGATTATCTCGACCGATAACAATCGCCTTTGTAATAACACGATTTCCAGCTCGTACAGGTTTCACAAACGTAATATTGGAATGTACGGTTAATGCTAGTTCGTCATCAATTACTGCAACCGCTAATGAGTTTGCTTGTGCAAACAAATGATGGCCACGCGCGATGCCATTACGCTGAAAAACATGCTCTTCTTGCACATCAAAAATCGATAGTGCTCGATTATCCAATTCAATATCTACAATTTCTCCGATGACCTCATCAATCGGTAGAGATTTTACTTCGTTTTCATAGTTTTTTGCAGCAACGTCTTTAATTCGTTCTCGTAATTCTGGTATGGATAATTCCATACGATCTAAACGAATTGTTTGGACACTTACCTGAAACTGTGTTGCTAGCTGTTCATCTGTGACGAATGGATTTTCAGCTATCGTTTCAGATAGTAGTCGCTGTCGCTCTTTTTTCGTTCGTCTCAACATCATTCGCCACCTTTTGAGTTGTTATTAGCACTTGGTACTAATATCAGTATATAGAGTATAAAAAAAGAATGCAAGACTTGTTTTGCATTCAAGTCTTGCATTCTCCCCGCTCAAACAAGCTTTTAACTTAATCGAAGCGCTCACCTTGTAGAACACCAGATTCTTCTAACATTTTACGTAAATTTTGATAAATGTCATCATGCCAAAACGCTTCTGTGTCAAGCATCTCTGTTGCATCCTTTCTAGCCGTCTCAAGAATACGATAATCATGTACTAAATCCGCTACTTTAAAATCTGGTAAACCACTTTGCTTACGTCCAAAGAAATCTCCTGGTCCCCTCAATTCTAAATCTTTTTCTGCTAATCGGAAACCATCATTCGTTTCCGTCATTGATTGCATTCTCTCTTTCCCCTCATCAGACTTTGGATCAGCCAGTAAAATACAGTATGATTGATGCTCTCCTCGTCCGACACGGCCGCGGAGCTGATGCAGCTGTGCCAATCCAAAGCGTTCAGCATCATAGACAATCATAAAGGTAGCATTTGGTACATTAACCCCTACTTCAACAACTGTTGTCGAAACTAAAACCTGAATAGACCCTTCACTAAAAGCACGCATAACAGCATCTTTCTCATCTGCTGATAAGCGTCCGTGCATTAAACCAACCTGGAAACGATCTTTAAAATATGTCGCCAGCTGCTCGTAAATTTCCACAGCATTTTGAACATCGAGTTTATCGGATTCTTCAATAAGTGGACAAATAGCATAGGCTTGTCTTCCAGCCGCTAGCTCCAGTTCTAGCTTTGACATAACAGAGCCAAATTGCTCTTTCTTCATCCAATGGGTTTCAATTTGCTTTCGTCCTGCTGGCATTTCATCGATCATAGATACATCCATTTCCCCAAATGCGGTAATGGCAAGCGTTCTTGGTATCGGTGTCGCTGTCATAAAAAGGACATCTGGATTTTCCCCCTTATCACGTAAAATACGACGTTGCTCTACACCAAAGCGATGCTGTTCATCCGTGATAACAAAGCCTAACTTTTGAAAAACAACATCCGGTTGGATCAATGCATGTGTACCAATGACAATGTCAAGATTGCCATTTGCCAAATCCTCTAAAATGCTACGTCGCTCCTTTGCTTTAGTCGATCCAGATAATAAGGCAACACGAACCCCAAAAGGTTCAAACCATACTTTCAGGTTCTCCAAGTGTTGTTCTGCTAAAATTTCTGTCGGTGCCATTAATGCTCCTTGAAAGCCTGCTGTTACGGCTGCATACAATCCTATTGCTGCAACAACTGTTTTTCCTGAACCTACGTCCCCTTGCAGCAAGCGATTCATTCGATGCGGTTCTTTCAAATCTTTACAAATTTCATTGACAACACGTTTTTGAGCATTTGTTAATTCATATGGTAAAGAGGCAATAAATTCGCGTAGCCTGTGTACATCGAATTGAATGACTGTACCATGTTCGCTTTCTTTCCGTATTTTACGTAATGCTTGAATACGCAATTGGAAGTTTAATAGTTCTTCATAGGCAAAGCGTCTTCTTGCTTGCTTGGCATGATCAGCATCAAGTGGAAAATGAATACCTTCTAAGCCCTCGCGTATTGGAACAAGCTTATAGGATTCTTGTAAATAATGCGGAATTGCATCTGGTAGCTCTGCACCAAAGTCATCTAACACTTGTCTCATATATTTTCTAAATCTTTTTTGTGGTATTAAACCTTTAAGACTATAGACAGGTTCAAAGTCAACTTGATCTGTTTTAGGGCCAAATGTGACAGATGTCCCATTGATTACTTGTCTACCACGATCCCATTTGCCAGTCACTGTAATAATGGAGCCCGGTACTAGTTTTTGCTTTAAATAGCCCTGATTAAAAAATACGACTTTCACTAAGTGACGGCCTGCTAAAACCGTGACCTGAAGTCTTGATTTATTGCGACCTAAAAATAGAATCGTAGGCTCTCGTTCTACCTTACATTCCACTGTAACACGTTCGTTATGTGGTGTTTGCGCTAAATCTTTTAGACGAAAATCCTCATGTCGATGTGGGAACGTCCATAATAAATCAGCAATTGTATCAATGCCTAATGATTCAAGATGTGCTGCCGTTTCTTTCCCGATGCCTTTTAATTCTGTGACGGAACTAGATAATTCAGTCATCCTATCCCACAACTCCCTTCTTTGATTCTTCATCCTTTTGTGTATGTAACCAAACATGTCTATATCTAATTTACCATAATTTCATTGTTTACTCCTTATCGTAAACATGAGAAGCAAAAACCCTACCAAAGGATGATAGGGTTATGCATGGATATGTTCATAAACATTTGTATTGCATAATGATACCAATAAAAAGTTTAATGGCGTCAGGGAATACATCTTCATCTAAGTCGAATCTTGGATGATGATGTGGATATTGGCTTTTTTCACCACCCATCCCTACAAAAACGAATGCACCAGGCTTATGTTTTAAATAATAAGAAAAATCTTCTCCACCCATTACAGGTTCTACTAGCTCAAATACATCCTCACCAAATTGTTCACGAACGACAGATTCTACAATTTGAGAATGGTGTTGATCATTAATAAGTGGTGGGGTACCTATAATAAAATTAATGTGTCCTTCCGCTCCAAATGCCTGGCAAATACCTTTTGTTACACTTGCCATCTTCAATTGAATAGTATTTACTGTTTCCGGTGTTAATGCCCTAATCGTCCCTATTAATTTCGCAGTATCTGGAATAATATTATACGTTGTTCCCGCTTGAATACTACCTACAGTAATAACGCCTGCCTCAACAGGATTTAAATTTCGACTAATAATACTTTGAAAGGATTGCATTAAATGGCTTGCAATGTATATCGGATCAATCGTTTCATGTGGCATTGATCCATGTCCACCACGACCTTGAATTTCAATTTCAAAATCATCGACGGAGGCCATCATAGGTCCATGTGTTAGTCCTATTTTCCCCTTCTCTAGGCCTTGCCATAAATGTAGACCATAAATAGCATCGACACCATCAAGAACACCATTTTGAATTAACTGATCTGCTCCACTTGGTGTAATTTCCTCTGCCGATTGAAAAATAAGCATAATGTTCGGCTCACATTTTTCCTTATTCATGGCGATCCATTCTGCAACTGCTAATAAAATAGCGGTATGGCCATCATGTCCACACATATGTGCCACACCCGGCTTTTGAGAGATATATGGCTTTTCACCCTCTTCAACTATTGGCAATGCATCGATATCTGCTCGCAAGGCAATTGTCTTCGTACCTTTTGTCCCTTTAATCATAGCCACTACACTAGGAGGAGCAAATTCTACTATTTCTATTTGAAGATGCTCTAATCTTTTACGTATAAATTGACTTGTTTCAAATTCCTGACCAGAAAGCTCTGGATTTTGATGAAGATAACGTCGATCTTCAATTGCTTGCTCTGTTAAAGATTGTAAATTAGTTATTTCCACTAAAAAAACTCCTTTAAATTACCTTAAGAGTCCCTACTAAGGAATTCAGCTGGTAGGAAAATATTTAACATCATGTGTACCCTATGACACATCCAAATTACGTTATTTAATTATACTAAAATCATTCATAATAAAGGCAACATAAAAACATGCTATCTTTTTAGATAGCATGTTTCTCTAGTTTATTGAAGAGCTTTAATACTTTGTAAACCACCATTTTCAAGAATAGCTTTACTTATCGCCTTACCTGTTGGTGTTGCTGCAAGACCGCCTCGTGCCGTCTCTTTAAGGTTTGGACTCATCGATTGTCCAATACGATACATAGCACCAATTACTTCATCACATGGGATGCGGCTTGTTACTCCTGCAAGCGCCATATCTGCTGCTACAAGTGAATTAGAGGCACCCATAGCATTTCGTTTTACACACGGTACTTCAACTAGACCTGCTACTGGATCACAAACAAGTCCCAACATATTTTTTAACGTAATAGCAAACGCTTCCGCACATTGTTGCGGTGTACCTCCAGCCATTTCAACAATGGCAGCAGCAGCCATACCAGCAGCTGAACCCACCTCAGCTTGGCAGCCTCCAGCAGCACCTGAAATGGAAGCATTGTTCGCCACAACAAAACCAAAAGCTCCAGACGTAAATAAATAACGAATCATTTGCTCACGAGTAGGATTGAGTTTATTTTTTACTGCAAAAAGTGTCCCTGGCACCACACCAGCAGATCCTGCAGTCGGTGTAGCACATATTGTTCCCATTGCGGCATTCACTTCATTTGTTGCAACCGCTTTACTTACTGCGTCTAATAATAAATCACCTGATAGTGATTTCCCTTCCGCAATATAATTTTGCAGCAATACGGCGTCCCCACCAGTTAAACCTGTTACTGATTGCACACCTTGTAATCCGCGTTCAATTGCTTCTTCCATAACTGTTAGATTTCGATCCATCTGTTGGATGATTTCTTCTCGAGTTCTACCAGTTATTAAAATTTCCTGTTCAATCATAATTTCTGATATTAATTTTCCTTCTTGCTCTGCTCGTTCCACAAGCTCACGAACATTATGAAATAAAACGTCCATTATGGGACACCTCCTTAGTTATTAATCTTAGATACTTTTGTAATATATGGAATTAGGGATATTTGCTGTAGCACTTTATCCTCAATGTTTTGGTCAACTTCTATCACCATTAGAGCCGTTAAACCACGCTCTATTCGTGAAACCTCCATATGCCCAATATTGACTTCATGCATAGCTAAACAATTTGCTACATTGGCGATACAGCCAGCACGGTCATCATGTACAACAAGAATAGCAGGCATACCACCTGTCAAACGAAGCTTAAAGCCATTAACTTCACTAACTTCTATTTTACCGCCACCAATAGAAATTCCGACAACAGACATTTCTCCATCATCGTCTCCAATGACAAGTCGTGCCGTATTCGGATGTTCTGTATTAGCCGTTTCTGGAATAAATTCATATTCTAAACCTGCTTTTTTCGCATCTGCAAACGCCGTTTTAATACGATCATCAAATGTATCGTAATTTAACAAGCCTCCCACTATTGCAACATCTGTACCGTGCCCTCTATACGTTTCTGCAAATGATCCATATAAATGAATTTTCGCCCATTTCGGTTGTCTACCAAATAAATCTCTTGCAACACGCCCGATGCGAGCTGCACCTGCCGTATGAGAGGAGGAAGGCCCAATCATTACTGGTCCAATAATATCAAATACTGAAGTAAACTTCATACAAACACCCCTCTATTCTATTTATATAATAATATTTATTTTTACTTATATCATGCTTGATAATTACTATAAAAGTAAAGCATTTAATTTATCAACTATCAGAAAATTACCACTACTATAATTTATAGCCAATTATTAGGCCACTTTTTTGTCCGTACCATAGATACACATCAATCAAACAGTTGGTATCCCAACATTTCCATATTTTATATCCTGTGGATACGTACAGTGAACTATCCATAGTTAGTACGTTTTTAATTAATTTTATACACCATTCTCTTTGTAGCATAAACAAAAGCAGTACACGTTTTGTGCACTGCTTTCTTTACGATTTAGCAAAGTAGCGTGTAATTATTCTACTGAAATAATATATGGATATAATCCTTGTTTTCCATCAAATAATTCAACTTCTACATCTGGATAGTTCTCTTCGATGAAAGATACTAGCTCAGAAGCAGCTTCTTCGGTTGTATCCTCACCATAGATTACCGTGACAATTTCAGCATCCTCATCGACTAAATCAGTGATTACTTTTTCAGCCGCATCCTTTAATGCTGGTGTAGAAAGGACAATTTTCCCTTCTGCTAATGCCATGAAATCATCTTTGTGGATTTCAACACCATCGATAGACGTATCACGAACTGCATAAGTTACTTGGCCAGTCTTAACGTTCGCAAAAGCTTCCGTCATTGTCTTTTTATTTGCATCAACAGCCGCTTCTGGGTTAAATGCTAAAATAGCCGCCATCCCTTGAGGAATTGTCTTCGTAGGAACAACTGCAGCATCTATATCTAATAGCTCAACTGCTTGCTCTGCTGCCATCACTATATTTTTATTATTAGGTAAGATTAATACTTTTTCTGCACCGATTTCTTGTACAGCTTTGACGATATCTTCAGTTGAAGGATTCATTGTTTGACCACCTTCGATGACATAGGAAGCACCGATAGAGCGCAATAAATCCGCAACACCCTCACCCATAGCAATCGTTACAATGGCATATGGATGTTTATCTACTTTTTTTGCAGTCGTTGGTGCTTTATGCTCCTCACCAACAATAGCTGAATGCTGCTCGCGCATATTATCAACTTTTATTTTTATAAGACTACCGTATTTTTGTCCAATTGATAGAACTGAACCCGGTTGCTCAGAATGGATATGGACCTTCGCAATTTCTTCATCAGAAATAACGAGTAATGAGTCACCTAAAGGATTTAATTCATTACGGAATTGCTCTTCATTAAAAGGTTCTTTCCCATCTTCTAAACGCACCATGATTTCTGTACAATAGCCAAATTCAATATCTTCGGTGTTCATGAAATCTTGAGCTCTATGATGCTCGGCGTTGATTAAATCATCTAGCGTTGCATCGTTCTTCTCCGGAAGAGGCTCACCCTTCAAGGAAGCTAAAAACCCTTCATAGACAAATAGCAAGCCTTGGCCACCGCTATCCACTACACCGACCTCTTTTAAAACAGGTAGTAATTCAGGTGTGCGATCTAATGATGCCTTTGCTTCTGCTGTAAAAGCTTCCATTACGGCAATGATATCGGTTTCAGTTTCTGCCACTTCAACACCTTTTTTTGCCGCTTCACGTGCAACAGTTAAAATAGTTCCTTCTACAGGTTTCATAACAGCTTTATATGCTGTGTCTACTCCTGCTTGAAAAGCTCCAGCAAAACCCTTTGCGTCTATAGTTGCTTCTTTTTCAATAAATTTCCCAAATCCACGGAATAATTGAGATAGAATAACACCTGAATTTCCACGGGCACCCATTAATAACCCTTTTGATAGCGCCTGTGCTGTTTTACCAATATGCTCTGAAGCTGCATGTTCTGTTTCTTTTGCGCCAGATGTCATCGATAAGTTCATATTTGTCCCTGTGTCACCATCTGGTACTGGGAAAACATTTAATGAATCTACATAATTTGCATTTTGGTAAAGGTGATGCGCACCCATTTGTACCATTTCAGCAAACTTTATACCGTCTAAAGACTGCATTCGATTTAGTTCCTCCTCTTAATTCGCTACACGAACGCCCTGTACAAAGATATTGACAGATTTTACGCTCATACCTAATGTTTTATCTACTGTATATTTCACTTTCGATTGTACTTGGTAAGCCACTTCCGAAATTTTTGTCCCGTAACTAACAATAATGTACATATCTATATGTAAATCGTCGTCCTGTTGTCGAATAACAACACCTTTTGCGAAGTTTTCTTTACGTAAAATATCAGTTAGACCATCACGAATTTGATGTTTAGATGCCATGCCAACAATACCGTAGCATTCTACAGCAGCGCCACCAGCAATTTGTGCAAGTACATCTGTTGAAATATCAATTTGGCCGAATTCATTGTTTAATTCAATTGACATAGAAATGCCCCCTTGGCTCTTTTTGACTAAACTATATTGTAACACTTTCGTTATAATTTAAGCAACCTAAGGGGGTATTGAATGGCTTGGTAGCAACGTTTTCTGACTTCAAATAGACGCATTTGCTTTTTCATCAAAAATTGCCTTTTTCCGATAAAAGTTATTTCTTCCGTTTTTCTTCGCTCTATATAAAGCTTGGTCAGCTAATTCACAACATGTCTGTAGATGCTCATTTGTTGTAATTTTAGCATGACACATCCCGATACTAACCGTTACATATTCATCAACATCCGATTGTTCGTGGGGAATTTTTAAGTAACGTACTTCCTCTAAAATTTCTTCACATAAAGGCTCAGCAAACTTTTCCGTATGCTGACTAATCATGACAAACTCTTCGCCTCCCCAGCGCGCAACAAAGGCATTATACTTCTCTGCAACTTCTTCTAAAATAGATGCTACTTTGGCGATGGCTTCGTCACCCTTCAAATGCCCATAATAATCGTTAAATTTTTTAAAGCAATCAATATCTATCATCATAACTGTTAAGGATTGAGTTTTATGCAGCTGATGGCCTATTTTAGTCAATTTAATATTAAATGCACGTCGATTTGGTAGATTCGTTAAGGTATCTCTTAAGGCTTGCTCCTTTAACTCATTATTTTTGGCAGCTAGCAACTCTGATAATTGTTTTGTTTTAGTCATTTCTTCATCCAATAAAATATGCTGTGTATTAAATTGCTTTCGAACCTTATAAGTCTGATATTGAATCATGATACCAACAGGTATTAAAAGTGACATAGGTAATATGATTTTAATATTTTCACTGGATACCCCAACGCTCATATACGTACTGGCTATAATTGCTGGTGCTGTCAGCAAGATAATCCAGATAATTTTTCGTAAAGGTAATGCAAAAACAGTACAAACGATGATTAAAATCACCTCATATAAAGCTGCGTGATGGAAAAAGTAAACATCCATCACTGAAATAACAGTAATCAATAGGATAATCGTGTAAATATAAACAACAACTAGATGTTCATACTTTTGAATGTTGAAAGAATTTATAGTCATTCGTTTCTCCCTGACAAACAGCAATACTGCTACATCTATATAAAACATGAGGGTATGAATGGCAATATAAATAGGGACCATAGCTCTTTCAGTTTTATCAAAAAAGATTTCTCCGTAATGAATAAGGGTGATAATGAATGATACATACATAAGAATCCACGCTACTGCCCTCATCCCTTTTAAATTTGACTGAACCATTTCTTTGCGAATAGAAAAAGCTATCTTTTCTTGATTTCCCATAATGCTCGCTCCTAGTGTCCAGATATTTATATTTTCCTATATGTATCGTCTAAATAATGAAAAATACAAGTAAAATGAAATTATTTTGTTTATTTAAAGAATAGTACTTTACTTGCACCCCTAAACACTAATATTGTTGTGAGGCTACGAGCTAATCAAAAGGAATGAACCTTAGTAAATGCGAGATTAATACGCATCATTCAATTACAGAAGCTTTTATACAATAAAAAAGTTGATACTGTTACAGCATCAACTTTTACCATTGTATTCATATTCATGTGAAAAAATTTATCTATCTAAAAAGGCTTTTTATAAGTGTGTCGATCATAACGGGCATTTCTTTAAAAGCACTATCTACATGTAATCGTTCTGTTTTTTGGTGTGCATCTTTGCCAAATGGACCGACATTTAAGACAGGGCCTTGGAGGGCTGTCATTTCTTTAAATGGAATGCTATACGTTTCGCCCCAGACAGGTGTATTTCTTTCAAAGGCTAGCCACTCATTGGATGCATCTGAATAGTTTACATAGCTTAAATCACAAATCCCGTTAAAATAATGAATTTGTTCTACTTCAACACCAAATGTTTGGGCTGTCTTTTTCATCAATTCAATCGACTGTTTTACTAGTGGATGATTGGATGAATTAATGGCAGGGTAGTATGGTGGTGCATATAACAGAACCGTCGCTGGTGCTAATTCCTGACAACGAATCATGAGCTGGTCTACGATGCGAATGGATTTTTCACGATCATCCCATTCACTATGCTGTAGAACTTGCTGTTTAATTGCTTGTACTTCTTCAGCACCTAATTTTTCGATGGCATGTTCCAATAGAGCTTCGTAACGTAAAACCTTTACCTTGCCTACGCCCTGTACATTTTCTCGTGTACAAATTTGCTCATAGTGGTCATTACAAGCAGCCATAGCTTCTAATGCAACCTGTTCAAAAATAGCCATCACTTCTGCAGCTGTACGTTTTAGCAAAAAGACATTGTAAAGGGCTGCCGCACGGTAGGGCGTTTGTGTAGAATATTCCATTTTTAAATCTTTTAATTGTAACGAGACGGGTAGTGGTGTACTTTCACCTAAATCACTTTCGCGGAAAAGTGGATTCCACTCCATATGCTGTGTCATATAGGAAGCAATAAAGTTAGCAGTCATGCCTTTTAATGGCTCACCAACATGAGTTTCCTTCCCGTAAAACAGGGCAGCAGGCATGATCTTACCAATGGTCCCTGAATAAATATATTCATTCGTATCAGATGGTCCTTGTGAGAAGGACGGTTCACTATTTAAAAATAATTTATACGTTAAACCATGTTGTTCTCGTAGTCTCACAAGCTCAACTACCGCTGCTCGCATTCCAGCAGAGTTCACTTCCTCATCCGGCACAGCTGTCAATAGTAGATTGATCGGCCATTGTTCAAAGCTAGCTTTTTCAATCAACTGCATGTGTAACGCGAGACCCATTTTCATATCCATTGTGCCGCGACCAAATAAATAATTACCTGACTCCAAATCAATTCGAGCCGCCTCTGGCAAATCTTTTTTATATTTCGGTTCCATTAACTTTTTAGTTAATTCCTCTGGATAAAAAGCTAATGGCTCTAGCTCTCCATATTCCTCCGTATGCACAGTATCAAAGTGGCTAATTAACACGACTGTTTCCGTTGCCGCTGGATGCTTATATAAGGCTGTTACAGCATTTCTTCCTAAACCGGCATCATGTAATTCAATATAATCAGGATGATTTTTATAATATGGAAGCGTTAACAATTTATCTTTTAATTTATAGGCAAATTCATTTTCGCCCTTTGTTAGTGTTCGACTTTCCCAGCTAACAATTTCACAAAGTAGGGCACGTAGTTTTTCAGGTGTATTCCACATAAAAGTATTCATAAAATTTCTCCTTTAAATCAAATTTGTTCATTTATACTTTAACGAATTTCTACTGGCTCTTCCGTTTTGCTCTCTGTCGTTGCAGTCTTTGCTTTTTTTAGTTTCAATTGATAAAAAATCATACAGGCAATAAAGAAGCCAATCCCATACAACAAACCAATTCTTTGGGTAGGATCAAACGCTAAAAATACTAAAATTAAAAAACAAAAGACAATGCAAAATACGGGAATTAACGGATATAGTGGCGTTTTAAATTTTAAATCATCCAACTTTCCACCAGACTTTATATAACGATGACGGAACATTAATTGTGAAGCACATATTCCCATCCAAGAAATTGTAACCGATATCCCTGCCACGGACATGAGTAAAACAAATACTGCGTCGGCTTCCATTACACTTGTTAATAACGATAATAGAGAGAAAACCATAGTAAAAATAAGGGCATTTAAAGGCACTTTATTTTTAGTAAGTCTGCCAAATAATTTAGGCGCCATCCCCTCTTGTGACATCGAGAATAATAAACGTGTAGAGGCATACAGACATGAATTCCCGACAGATAAAATCGCCGTTAATATAACGAAATTCATAATACCTGCTGCATAAGGAACACCAGCTAAATTCATCAACGTTACAAATGGACTTTCCATTAGACCAAGCTCAGATGCTGGGAATATCGCTGATAATACAATAATAGAGGCAATATAAAAGACAATAATTCTAAACAGGATTGTACGAATTGCTCTTGGGATATTTTTTTCAGGACTTTCCGTTTCACCTGCCGCAATTCCAACAAGCTCTGATCCCTGATAAGAGAAAATAACATTCATCATTGTGACAAAAATAATGGAAATACCTGCTGGGAATAAACCAGACGGTGCTAAATTTGTCAAATGTGGAGTTGGACGATCTGCCAGAGGAATTACACCAAATATTGCCGCTCCTCCTATAATAATAAAGGCAATGACTGCAATTACTTTTATACTGGCAAACCAAAATTCCGCTTCAGCAAAGCCCTTTGTTGTTAAGGCATTTAAGACAAATAAAAGAACCATAAATACAGCACACCATATCCAAATTGGCACTGTCGGAAACCAATGCTGCATTAAAATGCCTGCTGCTGTAAATTCAACGCCCGCTGTGGCAGCAGAACCGACAAAATACATCCAACCTAATGAAAAACCTGCTGAGGGACTAATAAAGCGTGTTGCATAAGTTTGGAAAGAGCCCGTAACAGGCATATAAACAGCTAATTCCCCAAGACAATTCATAACCATAAACAAAATTAAACCACCAAACAAATAGCCGATTAAAGCGCCACCCGGCCCAGCTTGATTAATGGTATAGCCAACATTTAAAAATAAACCCGTTCCAATAACTCCCCCAAGTGAAAGCATCAACAAGTGACGACTTTTCATCGAACGATTTAATTGATTAGTATGAAGCTGATCCCCTTTATTCAACATCCATCCCTACTTCCCATATAATGTAAAAATATTAAATATTCTGATATTTAAAGAATGAAAGTACCCAATCAATTTATCCCTTTTAAATTGATTGGGCCATATGATAATTACTTAAAAACGTAATGATAAACAGCTCAAGCCACCATCATGTTTTCTGAATTCAGACATCTCAAGTTCAATTGTTTGATAACCTAGGTCTAGTAATTTTCGATTTGTTTCCGGGTAACCAGCTGGGATAATGATATAATCATTTACTTGAATACAGTTTGCTGAATATTCATCTTCTTTAGGAATGACAACTTTTTCGTAAGATTCAAATGCAGGATGATCCACAAATTCTCCAGCTACCACCATACGATTTTCCCCTACATAGGCAATACCTGTTTTTAAATGGAAGAATTCCTTTAATGGGATGATAGTTGCTTCGTAACCCTCTTGCTCAACTATTTCTTTAAATTGCTGTGCACCTTCTTCATTTGTGCGGTCGGAGATTCCTACATAAAACTTCTTCTCTGCTTGCAATACATCTCCACCATCGAGTGTTCCAGAGCCTTTAATATAGTAAATTTTTTCATAGAATTGCTTAACAGCAGGCTCAATTTCTTCAATTTCCCGGTTTCGAGCCTCTGCTCCTGGGTTTGAAATAATAGCAAATTCAGGTGTTAAAACAGCAGTATCTTCTACAAATGTAGAATCTGGAAAAGCTTCATTTGCTGGTAATTGTGTTACCTCAACACCACATTTTTTTAAAGCTTCTACATATTTTTCATGCTGCTCAAACAATTTTTCTAAAATGGGTTTTCCTAAATCACTAGTCGTTAAACCGTTGATAAAGCTATTTCCTGGATTTTTAACAATAACATTTTTAAACATATTCTTCTTCTCCTTTATCCTCTTATAACTGGACAAGTTAGACATGTTGGTCCACCTGTTCCTTTAACTGTAATTTCATTGCCTTTATATTCATAAACTGTCGCACCGGCATCAATTAGCTGTTGCTTTGTTGCCGGATTTCCTTCTGGAATAACACAAACTCTAGGTGCAAGCGCTAAGACATTACAGCCCAGTGCGTCATACTCTTCTTTCGGTACTTCTATTAATTGAATACCACGTTCAATTAGCAGCTGACGGAAAAAGACTGGCATTAAACGTGAATGCACTACTGCTAGATCATGATCTACCATACTAATGAAAGACATTAAGTGTAGACATTCAGCTTCACCTAAATCATGTGGTAGCTGTACCACAATAAACTCATCTACAATGTCAGCTGTCATTTCTTTTAGCTGACGAATGGCTTCATCATTTGTTCTATACCCTCTACCTACCACAAGCGTTCGATCATCAAGCCAAACAATATCTCCTCCGTCAGAAACAGCCTCCCCAGAGAGTTCTCCAATGATCGGGATACCTCTATCTTGTAAAAAATTTTTATACACCGCTGCTTCTGGCTGTCTTAATGTTTTACCTGATTTTAGTATAATGGCCCCGCTAGGCGTGAATTTGACCGGGTCATGCGCATAAAGGGAATCCAATCCTACTTCATCTGCTTCCGGCAAATAATCAATCGTATCAACATACTTTTCAAGAATTCCAACAAATTCAGCATATTCACTTAGAGCTTCCTCATAGTTAGGCTCTGATAAGTAGTTAAATGTTTTCCATTCATCCGCAAGATGTGCTTGGCTTCGGAAAGCGTCTTTAGGATGTTTTACTATAACGCGTTTCAAAGGTGCATACATTGATGAACAATAATGCATTCCTTTCACCTCATTTCCGTGTAGTGGAAAACGTTTCCGTTAAGAGGAAAGTTTATATGAAGAATATATTCGTTTTATGCTATACTGTCAATATATTTAGAAAACTTTTTATTTTTCTTTTATTGTTATGTAGTTACATTCTCGTAGAAAAACCTATACTGATCATGAAAGATATCAATTTGAACCTGACCTGAAAAACTTTAACCACTTAGAAATTTTGGAACTAGACGTAGATGAAGAATAAAAATAAAATAGGATGAAGGGAGGTGGGACAAATGCAATTATTAGAGCGAGCTATGACGATTGCGAAGGTTTTAGCTTCTGAAGCAAATGACAGTAGCTTGTCCATTTCAGAGCTTTCTACAAAATGCGATTTACCCTTAAGTACTTTACATAGAATTTTAAAGGCCATGATTAAACAAGGTATGATTGAGCAAGATGAACAATCGAAGCACTATCGTCTTGGGACAATATGGATGGAGCTTGGACTACAAGTGTATGACACAATGGACTATATTAGTAAAATTAGACCTGAGTTAGAGCGCTTGGCAAGAGAGGTTGAAGAAAGCGTCTATTTAAGTAAGCCTGCCGGTTTAGATACGATTATTATTGAAAGAATAGACAGTGCAGCAAATCCTATTCGAATTTATGACCAGCTAGGTATACGGATACCTATGCATATCGGTGCGGCAAATAAAGCCATTCTTGCCTCTCTGCCCGACACACAATCCAAAGAAATTTTAGAGCAGCTTGTAATGCAAGATGAAATAGCTGAAATAGAGGAACAGCTTCGCCAAATTAAGCAACAAGGATATGCGATTAGTCATGGGGAACGATCTGCAGGTACGTCCTCCATTGCAGTTTCTGTTATAGATGGTTTTGGGGAAGTGATTGGGGCAGTTAGCATCGGCTTTGTGAATTTTAATGTCTCTCAAGACCATATTAATACATTAATTGAGCGTTTAGTTGATACTGGCAAACGTGTGTCAATGAAACTTGGTTATCGAGGGAAATGATAGAGGACCACTTTTTTTACGTTTTTTTGCCTGTAAAGGTTTTTTTCTTGAAAGGTTATGTGAAAACTGTTGCACTGAACGCCATCGTATGTTAAATTATTATGGTATGTGAAATACCGAACTGAAATAATAATCTTTCAGCATCAACAGTAAGGAGGGAATACAACATGCCAAAACAATGTGTAATCACTGGACGTAAAACTCGTACTGGTAACAACCGTTCCCACGCTATGAACGCTAACAAACGTACTTGGGGTGCTAACCTTCAAAAAGTTCGTATCTTAGTTGACGGTAAACCAAAACGTGTATGGGTTTCTGCTCGTGCATTAAAATCAGGTAAAATTGAGCGCGTTTAATCGCAGCTTCTAAAAAATCGATTTCGCATTGAGCGTAAATCGATTTTTTTCTTTCATTAGTATATAAATAGAAGTAAAGTAAAAAATCCGACTAACATCAGTCGGATTTTTTTACTTTCTTATCTTTTTTAAATAGGTTAATACAAGTACGCGTGATACTACTCACAAATTTCGGCAACTGGAACGTATATACTTTCAGGACTCTCTCCCCCTTACGCTAATCTATGCTTCTTATCATTAAACATATGCCTCGTGAGAAAGATATAGACCCTGAAGTTCCTATTATTTCATTACTTGTGAATCGAGTTGTTCCTAAAGAAATTTCCTCATTCGTTGTTTCATATTTTACTTGTCGCAATGTCACATCCTGAATAGGCTCTTCATGAGCAAAAAAGGACAAGTATCGGTATCGACTATCTGCATAAATCGTATGGTTTCCTGGTAGTAAAAATTGCAACATATTTGAATGATTGATAATCTTCAGCTCAACATGAGGGTGCTCTTTTTGTAATCTATAAATGGAACGAACAGCTGCCTCATAATGATCTAAACGTCCACCCGTAACACCCGTCAAAATAATTTCTTGAGGCACATACGTATAGGCTTTCAGCAAAGCTAGATCCGTATCTGTTTCATTTTTTTCTTCCTGAAAACGCTGCTGATCATCTGTTTGTGCCATTACCAATTGATACTCCTCGTCGGTTAAGGAATCAAAGTCACCAACAATGGCATGAGGGGTAATCCCATGCTCAATTAAATATAAAGCTCCACGATCCGCTCCAATAAACACGACATCCTGTTGTTGTTGAAATGAAGAGAATGAACAAAGTTCTTGTTTTGGTCCACCTGCACAAACAACGACTGTCGTCATCCTTTAATCGCAGCCTCACCAGCCGCTAAAATCTCTTGAAGTGCAGCTGTTCGATCTTCTTTACTATAAATTGCTGATCCTGCCACAAAAATAGTCGCTCCAGCCTGTGCACATGGAACAATCGTTTCAGCAGTAATACCTCCATCAATTTCAATGGCGATATCAAGACCTCGCTCTTTAATCATTGTCGATAATGCTTCAATTTTAGGCACAACAGAATGAATAAATTTTTGTCCACCAAAGCCTGGATTGACAGTCATCAATAATACCATATCAATATCTTCCAAAATGTGTTGAATGGATTCTATTGGTGTATGTGGATTTAATACAACACCAGCCTTTACGCCGTACGAACGAATTAATTGTATAGTACGATGTAAATGACGGCATGCCTCCACATGTACTGTAATATAGTCTGCTCCAGCTTTAGCAAACTGTTCAATATATTGATCTGGATTTTCGATCATTAAATGCACATCTAAAGGTAGTTCAGTTAAAGGACGGATTGCATCTAATACGATAGAACCAAATGAAATATTTGGCACAAAGTGACCATCCATTACGTCAATATGAATTAGTGTTGCACCCGCTTGCTCTACTTCCTTTACTTCTTCTCCTAATTTTGCAAAATTCGCTGCTAAAATTGATGGTGCTATTTGTATCATTATTAATACCTCGGCTTTCGGTCCATAATTTCTTGCATAAACTGTTCGTAATGCTTGTAGCGGTAGTCACGAATATCCCCGGTTTCTACTGCCGCCTTTACTGCACATTTTGGCTCTTTCAAGTGTAAACAACCTCTGAATTTACAATCATCCGCAATTTTAGCCATTTCCGGAAAACATGCACCTAGTTCTTCTTTTTCAATTTCATCAAAATCAAAAGAACTAAATCCAGGAGTATCTGCCAGTAAACCATCACATACCTCAATAAGCTCAACATGACGAGTGGTATGTTTTCCTCGTCCTAAACTTTGCGAGATTATGCCTGTTTTTAAATTGAGATCAGGAATTAATGTATTAAGCAATGTTGATTTACCAACGCCAGATTGGCCTGCTAATACAGTCGTTTTACCCTTTAAAATAGGCTGTAAACGTCCAATTAACTCTTCTTCATCTTTATAAGTTTGTAAAACCGTATAGCCCATGCTTTGATAATCTTCAATATACTGCTGTAATTCCTTACGCTCTTCAGGATTTAGTAAATCCATTTTTGTTAAACAAATAATAGGATGTACATGGAATGATTCTAACACCACTAAAAAGCGATCTAGTAAAATGGTATTGAAATTTGGCTCTTTTACGGAAAATACTAAAATACCTTGATCAATATTGGCAATTGGCGGACGAACCAATTCATTTTGACGCGCTAATATCTTTTGAATCGTGCCATCCGAACCTTCTGTTTCCATTGTATATTCTACCATATCGCCGACAAGCGGAGATTCTCCACGATTTCGAAAAACCCCACGCCCTCGACATTGTATAAGTTGCTGACCATCATAAACATAGTAATAACCGCTTAATGCTTTTCTTATTTGGCCTTGCGCCATCCAATTCCTCCTTAATTGACATCTTTATAATTAACTTTGTCTTCTAAAATTATTTCTGAGTCACGAATAATTCTATAACTTGCATCTTTGCCCTCTTCAATAACAAGCTGTATATTGTAAGTCGTATCCTCTACAATCGAAAATTCTTTAACTGGTTCTGAAAATGTATGATTTTTATCCTGAATTTCAATACGAATTTTTTGCTCTATTCCCTCTTCTGTAGGTTTATACTCAATATTTACAGGGATAATTAATGTTTTCTCTGGCTTTTTAGCTGGTCCTTTACTCATTACAACCGATATAACAGAACCTTCCTCCACCATAGTACCTGCATTTGTTAATTGTGAAATCACACTACCAGCTGGGATCGACTCATGATATTCTTCACGAGATATACGCCAGTTAAGACCCACTCTATTCACATAATCATCCATATCAGCTTTCGTATAATTTACAACGTTTTCAACCCTTACCATCCTAACACCTTGGCTTACTTTAAACGTGATTGTCTCCTCTTTTGCTACCACTTCTGTATCCGCGGGAATACTTTGCTCAATAATCCTGCCTTCAGGTTCACGAGAAGGAACATCCTCTTTTATAACCTCTTTATATTTTCCTTTTATTAAAGCTTCGACTTGACTATAATTTTGTCCTACATAATTATCAACGGTCGTCATCTCTACACCTAAGCTAACAATTAAGTCAATCTCTGAGCCTTTTGCTCGCATTGAATTTTTAGCTGGATCTGTTTCGATAACCTTACCCTTTTCAATTTCCTCGTGATTCCGCTCCTGAGGCTCATCACCAACGACAAATCCCTCAGCTTCTAATTTCTTTGTAGCGTCCTCTACGGTTAAATTTGTTACATCAGGTACTGCCACTTTTTTCGGGCTAAATGCATCTGTTGCAAATAAAAAGAATAAGAAGATGACAATAGCTACTAAAAGTAATCCAGCAATATACTTTGGCCAATTTTTCTTTTTTGCCTTCACTGGAGTTGGTTTTTCACTATTTTTTTTAGGTTTTGGTTGAGATGGAGCTTTAACTTCCACAATCGGTTCAATAACTCTTGTTTTGGTTAAATCTTCGTCCTTTTTCAGAACCTGCTCTTTAATAATTGGAATGGCTTTTGTCACATCATTATCAACTGGCACGACAAATTTCGGCTCATTTATTCGATTTGGTGATAATACTGTTTCCAAATCATCATACATTTCTTCGACTGTATTATAACGATGAGAAGCCTCTTTCGCAGTAGCCTTAAGCACCACATTTTCCAAACTTTGTGGAATAGTTGCATCGAAAGCACGGACAGAAGGCGTTTCTTTCTGCAAATGTTTGAGTGCAATTGAAACCGCTGATTCACCAGAAAATGGTAATTCACCTGTTAATAATTCATATAAAACAATACCGAGTGCATAAATGTCGGATTTGTTTGTTGCCGTACCACCACGGGCTTGCTCTGGTGATAAATAATGCACCGTACCCAACACTGAATTTGTTTGTGTAAACGATGTAGCACTTAACGTCATGGCGATACCAAAATCAGTTATTTTAACATTGCCCTCTGCATCCATTAAAATATTTTGCGGTTTAATATCACGGTGAATGATATGATTTTCATGTGCATTGGCAATTGCAGATGTTAATTGCTTCATAATGTGCACGCTTCTGGCAGGTGAAATAGGTGCAAATTCTTGTATGTACTGCTTTAACGTTTTTCCTTGAACATATTCCATCACAATATAATGTAGATCTCCATCATCACCTACATCATAAATATTAACAATATTCGGATGTGTAAGACTTGTAGCAGACAGTGCCTCACGTTGAAAACGTCGATGTAATTCATCCTCATTGGAAAAATCGTAACGTAATATTTTAATGGCTACATCACGGTTTAATATCATGTCATGTGCTAAATAAACATTCGACATACCACCGCCGCCAATGAGTTCTAAAATTTTATAACGGTCACTAATTCTTTTACCTACAAGCATTCTTACACCTCCTCATCCTTTTTTGTTAGTAGCACGAGGGAGATATTATCTTCTCCCCCGCTGGCATTTGCTAATTCTACAAGCTTACGCCCTTTCTCCCCAATGGAATCTGGATACGTAATAATAGATGCCATTTCATATACAGTAAGTTTATTACTTAATCCATCTGAACAAATGAGTAAATACGATTCTGATGCTAAATCAACTTCATAAAAGTCTGGTTCTATTGTTTCTTCTGTTCCAACAGCCTTTAAAATGAAATTTTTCTTCGGATGTGTCAAAGCCTCTTCTTCACTTATTTCGCCATTTTCAACCAGTACATTTACATATGAATGATCTCTTGTTATTTGTTGTGCACCATCTTCAAAGAAATAATACACACGACTATCTCCAACATGTGCAATGAAGCAATGATGCTCTTCTATTAACACCGCAATAAACGTCGTGCCCATTCCTTTACAGTCTTCATGTGATAAAGAATAGTCATATATTGTTTTATTTATTTGCTTAACTGTTTGTAATAACCATTCTTTTTTTGATGTTGTTGATACAAAATGATGCGCGTCTGCCTGTAAAAAAAAGGATTCCATCTGTTTAATTGCCATATCACTTGCCACATCACCAGCATTATGACCACCCATGCCGTCCGCTACAAGTGCTAATGCAAGCCCGTCAGGACGTTTAAAGAATGCAGCACGGTCTTCATTAATTGATCGTTTTAAACCAATATCACTTTCGACTGTGTATTCCAACACTGGTCACCTCGTTTCTTCAGATCTCTCTTGTGCACGTAATTGCCCACACGCAGCTGCTATATCTGAACCTTGCTCTCGGCGGATTGTTACGTTAATACCATTTTTCTTTAAAGTTTTTTCAAAAGCAAAAATTTGACTACGAGACGTACGTACATAATCACGTTCTGGCACGTAGTTAACAGGAATTAAGTTAACGTGACATTTAATTCCTTTAATTAATGCAGATAACTCTTCTGCAATTTCTACTGAATCATTTTCACCAGACATCAATCCGTATTCAAAGCTCACACGTCGACCTGTTTTTTTAGTATAATAACGAACTGCTTCCATTAATTCATCTAATTTATATGCACGTGCAATAGGCATTAACTTTTGACGTGCTTCTTGGTTTGGTGCGTGTAGAGATACGGCAAAATTAATTTGTAATTGTTCATCCGCAAATTGATAAATTTTAGGAACTATACCTGAAGTTGAAACGGTTATATGACGTGCGCCAATATTTAATCCTTTTTCATGGTTAATTACTTTTAAGAAGTTCATCATTGCATCATAGTTATCGAAAGGTTCGCCGATACCCATAATAACAATGTGTGATACTCGCTCACCTACTTCGTCTAAAGTCTGCTGGACTTTGACAACTTGCTCCACGATTTCCCCTGCTAATAAATGGCGCTTCAAGCCGCCTAAAGTAGAAGCACAAAAAGTACAGCCAATTCGACAGCCCACCTGTGTTGTTACACAAACAGAGTTTCCATAATCATGGCGCATTAACACCGTTTCTATTGAATAGCCATCCTGCAATTGAAATAAAAATTTAATTGTACCATCTTTAGACTCTTGCTTAATAATGGTTGATAATGTGGATAAAGCAAAATTGGCAGTTAACTTTTCACGCAATCCCTTTGAAAGATTAGACATCTCTTCAAAAGTTTTCACTCGTTTATTATATAGCCAGTCAAAAATTTGAGCAGCACGGAAAGGCTTTTCGCCATTTTCCTTTAACCACTCTTCTAACTGGTGTGGCTGTAAAGAGTAAATAGACTCTTTTAAATTTGGTTTTTCCTTTTTCACTCGACGTACGGGCTTGTCTTCCGCTTCATCAACTAAATCGTTAATACGTTCATTAAATTTTTCTTGATCCACCATTAGTTGGATTCTCCTTTTTTACGAAAGGCAGCAACGAAGAAACCGTCACTACCAAAGTCTTGTGGAAAGACTTGAAGCATGCCATTAGCTTGCTTTTCCGCTAATTTTGTTGGTAAAGATTCTAGTTGTATAGCTTCCATTTCTGGATGTGCTGTTAAAAAGGCTTTAACTGTGCCTTCATTCTCTTGAGTATCTACTGTACAAGTACTGTACACAAGCTTCCCATCTATTTTCAATACTTTTGTTGCTGCATCAAGTAAGGCCAATTGGATCTTTTGAAGATTTTCTAAATCTTCTTCTCGTTTTGTATATTTAATATCTGGCTTACGTCGCATAACTCCTAGTCCGCTACACGGTGCATCAACTAAAATGGCATCAAAAGACGCTGCTTGTAAAAATTCTGCTGCTTTACGTCCATCTATTGGAGCTGTTTCTACAATATCCAGCCCAAGACGTTCTGTATTATGGTCAATTAAATCTAATTTATGTGGATGAAGATCTGTTGCTAAAATGGAGCCTTCATTGTTCATTATTTCAGCTAAATGTGTTGTCTTTCCACCCGGAGCTGCACACATATCCAAGACACGCATACCTGGAGATGGATTTAACACTTTAGCAGGGATCATTGAACTTTCATCCTGTATAGTAATAAGACCTTCTTTGAATGCTTTTGTACGTGCTGGTTGTCCATTGGTTACATGTAAACATTCAGGCATTATATCACTTTGCTGTGCTGTTAATCCTTCATTCTCTAGTTCCTCAATAGCTTGTTCAACTGATGCTTTTGTAGTATTTACACGCACTGTTTGCACAGGTGGAACATTATTTTCCTGTAACATGGCTGTTGCTACTTCTAGACCGTAGTTTGCTACAAATCGTTGCACTAACCATTCTGGATGACTAGTTTCAATAGCAAGACGCTCGATCGGATCCTCTATACTATCTGTAGAAGGAACACCACTTCGTAATATTGATCTTAAAATTCCATTGACCATCGAAGCAATTCCACGATGTCCTCGACGCTTGGCAATTTCTACTGCCTCGTTTACAGCGGCATGCGGTGGTATGCGCGTTAAATAATGAATTTGATATAAGGATATTCTTAATAACCAACGAACCCAATGATCGACTGATCCGCGAATAAAAGGCTCTAAATAAAAATCGAGCGTCATTTTATGCTGTAATGTTCCATACGTAATTTCAGTTAATAATGCGCGATCTTTTGCTTCTATTTTATGTCTTTTAATGGTTTCATTTAGCAATAAATTGCTATAGGCTTGATTTTTATCAACTGCTAACAGAATAGATAATGCAGCATCTCGCACATTTCCATCCCAAATAACTACACTTTTTTTACTCATTTAAATTGGTCCCCAATCTGTAATTTAGAACCTGTGCCACGTAAATATTCCTCTGCCGTCATGCGCTTTTTACCAGCAGGTTGGATATCATATAAGGCTAACGTTGTTCCATTGCCAGCTGCAACTTCAAAATGATCTTTTGCAATCGCAACTACCGAACCTGGGTTCACCTCATGCTTACTATTACCAATAGTCGCCCACCAAATTTTAAAGTTACCATCCTCAAAAGTTGTATACGCTACTGGCCATGGATGAAGACCACGTACTTGATTGTATAAAGTAGCAGCATCCTTTGTCCAATCAATGCGCTCCTGCTCTCTGGAAATATTGCTTGCAAAAGTAACCTGTGCTTCATCTTGAACTGTACGACTATTTGTACCATTAATAATAGAAGGAAGTGTATCCTTTAATAATTCACGGCCAACCATACTTAACTTTTCAAAAAGTCTACCGGTATGATCATCTTCTTCAATCGGAATAGCTTTTTGGGAAATAATATCTCCAGCATCCAGTTTTTCTGCCATATACATGATTGTGACTCCTGTCTCCTTTTCACCATCTATAATGGCTTGGTGAATAGGAGCACCTCCACGATACTTTGGTAGTAGAGAAGCATGGACATTAATACAGCCAAGAGCTGGAGCATCTAATAATTCCTTTGGTAGTATTTGTCCAAATGCTGCTGTTATGACTAAATCAGGCTGTAAGGCAAGAATTTGCTGTAACTCCTCGGAGCCGCGTAATTTTTCTGGTTGAATAACTGGTAAGCCAAGCTCCAAAGCTGCAGCTTTCACAGGTGGTGGTGTTAATATACGCTTACGTCCAACTGGACGATCTGGTTGTGTCACAACTGCTTTAATATCGTACCCTTCATCATGTAGCATACGCAAAATAGGCGCAGAGAAGTCAGGTGTCCCCATAAAAATAATAGACGTCATTTTATTCCTCCTCTTCTGCGTACATTTCTTCAAGTTCTTCTGCTGTTACAATACGTTTAATTTTTGAATCGAAAAGTACCCCGTCTAAATGATCGATTTCATGTAAGATCGCGCGGGCATCAAAGTCTCCCGCCTCTAATTCATAAACACGCCCTTCACGGTCACATGCTTCAATTTTTACATAAGTAGGTCGTTCAACCTCACCATATAATCCCGGAAAACTCAAACAACCTTCGATATCTACTTCTGCTCCATCTGTTTCAATGACAGTTGGATTAATCATTTCTAAAATATCACGTTCCTCACCTAGCTCCACAATGGCAACTCGCAAGCCAACATTTATTTGTGGTGCTGCGATACCTACACCATCATATTCCACCATTGTGTCATATAAATCATCCAGTAATGTAATAATTTCATCATTAATTTCTGTCACTTCAGCACATGGTGTTGATAGTACTTTTGCTGGGTTTTCAATTACTTTTTTAATAGCCATCTTTATTTCCTCATTTCTGCTTTAAAGCCTTCCTTTACAAAAACCTTGAAAGGTATTTTTTGTAAACGGATATTGCCGCTGTTTTCACTATATAGTAGACGGATCTAAATCTACCGTCATTAATATTCCCTGTTTAATCCATTCTGCTCGATACATGGCAAGCAGGCGCTGTAACACTGGAATTAGATTTGGTTCAATTTTATATTTTATCAAACATTGATAACGATATCTATTTTGGAGGCGAGCAATACTCGCCGTTGTTGGTCCAATAATTGCTACTTGATTCGATAAATTTTCACGTAGCCAATCTGCCACTCGGCCTGCATATTCGGCGGCCATCATGACATCTTCATGAGATAATTGTATAAGAGCTACAAAATAATAGGGTGGATAGCTTGAACGTCTTCTTAAAAACATCTCCCGTTCATAAAAAGGTTCATAATCCTGAGTTTTAGCTAATTCAATGGCATAATGCTCAGGTGTATACGTCTGAATAATAACCTCCCCTGGCTTATCATGTCGTCCAGCCCTACCGCTTACCTGTGTTAGTAGCTGAAATGTGCGTTCTGCTGCCCGGTAATCAGGTAAATGTAGAGATGTATCGGCACTAAGTACACCTACTAGTGTAATATTCGGAAAGTCCAAGCCCTTTGCAATCATTTGAGTACCTAATAAAATATCTGCTTGTCCTGCTCCAAATGTCTCCAATATTTCTTCATGTGCCCCTTTATGCTTTGTTGTATCAACATCCATTCGTAATACTCTTGCTTCAGGGAACAACTTATAAATTTCTTCCTCTACTTTTTGTGTACCTGTACCAAAATAACGAATATGATCACTTTGACATTGCGGACATATTTGAGGAACATGCTCCTCATAACCACAATAATGACATTTTAATTTTTCAGTTGTCCGATGATAGGTTAAAGAGATATCGCAATTTGGACATTGTACAACCGTGCCACAATCCCGACAAAGTACAAATGACGAATAGCCACGACGATTTAAAAACAGCACCATCTGCTCTTTTTTCTCAAGTCTTACGCGGATTGCTTCAATAAGTGATTGTGAAAACATAGAACGATTCCCTTGTCGAAGCTCTTCACGCATATCTGCAATATAAACAGTGGGCAGGGCTTGATGTAGGGCTCGTTGTTTTAATGAAAGCAGCGTATAAACACCCTTCTTAGCTCTGGCGAATGACTCTAACGCTGGTGTCGCACTACCTAAAATAATAGGACATTTATAAAATTCGCTTCGCCAGATGGCTACATCTCTTGCATGATAACGAGGCGAATCTTCTTGCTTATAAGTTGATTCATGTTCCTCATCCAAAATAATAAGACCTATATTGGTAAAGGGTGCAAAAATAGCTGAACGAGCACCAACCACAACTTTCACTTTGCCTTGTTGAATTTTACGCCATTCATCATACTTCTCACCAACAGATAACCCACTATGCATAACAGCAACCATCTCACCAAAGCGACTACGGAATCGTTCAGTCATTTGTGGAGTTAAAGAAATTTCAGGTACAAGCATAATAGCTTCTTTTCCATCATTTAATACCTTCTGTATAGCCTGTAAATAAACCTCTGTTTTGCCGCTCCCTGTTATACCATGTAATAAAAATGTTTCAGCTGTTTGCTGCTCCATAGCTGTATTAATAGCTTGTAGAGCAACCTGCTGCTCATCTGTTAATTGTAAGGCTTGAGTACGTGAAACTTCTTTCGTAAATGGATCACGAAATACTTCCTCTTGAATAAATTGAGCAGCTCCTTTATCAATTACTGCCTCTAATACTGATAAAGAAACCCCTGCTTCGTCACAAATCTGCTGGGGCGACAATATTTCGCCTAGGTGTTGACACATCCATTGCAGTAATAACCGTTGTTTAACTGCTCTAGAGGATTGTCCCAAAGCACGTTCAACAAGTTGTTGGTCTGCTGTAATTTGAACCATACGTATCTCTTTCACATTCCCCTGTTGCTTCACAACATTTTCGATTGTAACAATGTTCTCTGCAACCAGTTGCTTCAATAGAGGAAGTAAACCTTCTCGCTCAAATTCTTTAAAATTAACTTGTTGCCGCTTACCGAATATAGGCTGCACTTCTTCTGGCAAAGTTTGATTTTTTTGTAATTTAATTATTTTTTCATATTTAGCTCGCAGTGCAGATGGTAACATCACTTGTAATGCATCAATTTCATAACAAATGGTGTTATTTTTTAACCACTTCGCCATTTGAAGCATTTCTTCTGTCAGCGCTGGCTCCATATCTAAAATTTGAGTGATTCCCTTTAATTTATTCAATGGAACATCGGTTTCATGTTTCAAACCTACGATAAATCCTAATACATTCCTTGGACCAAATGGCACTTTAACACGGCATCCTAATTCAATGACACTTTCCCATTCTGGAGGTACTTGATAATCAAATGGACGGTCTACATGATAGGTAGAGACATCTACAATGACCTCCGCGATTAAAATACTCATTGTGCCTCGTCCTTTATAATATGAGACCAAAGTGTCTGTGCAAAAAACTGAGGATTCGAAGTAGCTAAGAACTGGCCATTAAGCTGCGCTTGGTCACTAAAATCAATCCAGCTATCAGAAAGTATGTTAAACATCGGTTTGCCTTGAACTTGCTGTCCAAAAGTGACTGCTTTCATTCCTTCTACAGAAACTATAGGCGTTTTCTCGATGGTTGGTACATTCGCTGCATAAATAAAAAATGCTTGTGGATATTGAATTTTATAGGCTTCCAGTTGTTGAATCACATCATATAAATTGCTATTTTCTATTCCAATTACATGGGCGCCTAGCCTTTTTGCCTCATCTGCTAAAGCATGTCCGATTTGACCGTTTGCCTGTGGGCTAATCATATGCTGTTCATCCACTGGCACTTGTAAGGCACCTGCTATTACTAGGACTGTTTGACCTGCTAATGGTTTAGTTTTCCCTGAAAAGAAATCTTGCACAAGTGCAGTAATTTTTTCTGGTTCCTCTAGACGTCCTTTTCCGACATAACCACATGCTAAAAACCCCTCCGAAGGCTCAATAAATTGATAACCATCAGCAGATAGTCTATCCAAATTACGTTTTACAGCTGGATGGTCGTACATGTGCACATTCATTGCTGGCGCAATCCAGACAGGTGCAGTAGTAGCAAGAAGAGTTGTTGTGATCATATCATCTGCGATACCATTGGCTAATTTTCCAATTATATTGGCTGTCGCTGGTGCTACTAAAATCAAATCAGCCCAATCCGCTAAATCAATATGCGCAATCACCCTTGAATCTTTTTCATCAAAGGTGTCAAAATAAACATCATTTTTGGACATCACTTGAAAACTTAACGGATTCACAAACTGTCTAGCAGAAGCAGTCATGACGACCTTTACATTTGCCCCCGCCTGTGACAGCTTACTAACGAGCGCCACAGCCTTATAAACCGCGATCCCGCCTGAAACACATAGTAAAATATTTTTATTCATGCTAGGTGTCTTCCTTTCAAATGATAAGCTCCCAAAGAAGGATTCCCTGGGAGCTCACGGCATTCTGTATAATCAAAATCTACTGCAAACTAGCATACACGTAAACATAGTGTTTTACATGGATGTTAGATTTCGTCTTCGTACACAGCAGACTCATCCTGTGATACTTTCGTAAGTACACCTGCCGCTACTTCTTCAAGTGCTTTACCCACGTATTTATGAGAAACATACTTGTGTAAGCGTTCTGTGTCTTGTTCTTCTTGCATTTGGCGAGCGCGTTTAGAAGCAAGGCTCACTAATGAATATTTTGAATCGATTTCTTTTTTTAAAGCATCTACTGATGGGTATAGCATTGGTTTATTCTCCTCTCAACATTGACAAATATCTTTTTTCAACACGTTCTCTACGACAATGCTCAGCTTTGATAATCGCATTAATACGATCACAGGCATTCGTCACTTCATCATTCTCCACAACATAGTCATACAAGCTCATCATTTCAAGTTCTTCACTTGCAGTAGCAATGCGTTTTGCAATGATATCCTCTGTTTCTGTCCCACGTCCAACTAAACGATCTTTTAATTCCGTTAAACTTGGAGGGGCTAAGAAAATAAACAAGGCATCTGGTGCTTTTTTACGAATTTGTGCTGCACCCTGCACTTCGATTTCTAAAAATACATCACGACCTGCATCCAGCGTTTCATTCACATACGCTAGTGGTGTACCATAATAGTTACCGACAAATTCAGCGTGCTCTAATAAGCCACCTTGTTCAATTAGCGCTTCAAATTCTACACGCGTCTTGAAAAAATAGTCTACACCATCTACTTCACCTTCGCGAGGATTTCGTGTTGTCATCGAGATGGAATACTCATAATTCGTATTCGGCTGAGAAAATAATTCTTTTCGCACTGTCCCTTTACCTACACCAGATGGGCCAGACAGAACAATTAATAATCCACGTTCTTTTATCATTTATTCTCTATATCTCCCTTAATTTATAACAGACACGTGCAAGTTATTCGATATTTTGAACCTGCTCACGCATCTTTTCTAAAATTGTTTTCGCCTGAACAACAGCAACAGCTGCTTCTGTCGATTGATTCTTTGAACCGATCGTATTGATCTCACGATGTATTTCTTGCATTAAAAAGTCTAATTTTCGTCCCACTGAAATCGTTTCGAGTAATGTTTCTTCAAGCTGGTTGAAGTGACTATCTAATCTGTCTAATTCTTCGGAGATATCTACACGTTCTGCAAAAATTGCTACTTCTGCTAGTAAACGATCTTCTAACAATGTGCCATCTGCAATTTCAGAAATTCGTTCTACTAATCGTGTACGATATTTTTCAACAGCAAGTGAAGAACATAAACGAATCTGATTCACCTGTTCCATTAACTGTTCTTTATATTGTACAACAACTTCTTGCAGTTCTTGCCCTTCACGCTCACGCATTTGTACGAGCTGTTCAATCGCTTGTAAAATCGCTTGTTCAACAGCACTAAGTAAATCCTCAGGTGTAAGTTGTGGCTTTTGTTGTACAAGTGCCTGTTCCAATGATAAAAGCTCTTGCATCGTCCATTTTTCTTCAAGTGGTACTTTACTAGCTAATTGCTCCTTTGCCTTACGATACGCTTCAATTAATGACCAATTAATCTCAATAGATTGCTCTACGTTATCTAAGTCCTTCACATATACCATCACATCAATTTTGCCGCGTGACAAAGCTTGAGAAATAAGTTTTTTAGCAAAAATTTCTGCTTCAAGCCATTCTTTCGGAAATTTTGCATTGATTTCTAAAAAGCGATGGTTGACCGAGCGCATTTCCACGGTTAATTGAAAGTCTCTAGTTGTTGTGACACCTCTGCCAAAACCAGTCATACTACGCACCAAGGTTCGTCACACCTTTCTTTGCATACTGGGATTATTATAACATAAGCTCTGTCGATTATGACGACTCTCCAAAAAAAATTGGATAGAGTAAAAGCTAATTCTACCACAATTGAAGCTATATTTTAATATTCACCTAAAAAATGCTATGATAAACATACAAACAGTGTATTTGTAGGAGCTTAAAGACTGCAAAAGCAAATGCATGATGAAAAAATACGAAAGTACCAAGATGCTTGATATCATTGGAAAGAGGAATTCATATGGCATTTGATGGTTTATTTACTTATTCAATGACCGCCGACCTACAACAGCTTGTCACTGGTCGAATTACGAAAATACATCAACCTAATGCGCAAGAGGTTGTATTACATGTGCGTGCAAATGGAAAGAATCATAAATTATTGTTTTCAATCCATTCTTCTTATGCACGTGTTCATTTAACTGAGCATACGATTGATAACCCAGCAGAGCCCCCTATGTTTTGTATGCTTTTGCGTAAACATTTAGAGGGCGGTTTTATTTCTTCCATTAAACAGCGTGATTTTGATCGTATTATAATAGTAGAAATTGAAAGCAAAAATGAAATTGGCGACCCGATTGTAAGGGAAATACATGCTGAAATTATGGGTAGACATAGTAATCTATTGTTAATCGATCAAGAGCAAGGAAAAATTATTGATAGCTTAAAACATTTACCTCCATCCGTAAATAGTTTCCGTACTGTGTTACCTGGTCAACCTTATATTGCACCGCCTACACAAAATAAATGGAATCCTCTAACGGTTACAGATGATGAGCTAACATCGTTTTTTGCTGAAGCAAGGACAACGCAAGAGGTTGTAACACAGTTCGCTGGTTTTTCACCTCTTCACGCTGAAGAATTATTGTTCCATTTGACTACAGCATCGGATACACTAACATGCTTCAAAGATTTTATGGGTTCCTTTGCGAATGGTGGCACGAAGCCAATGTATGCCATCTACAATAATAAAACATACTTCTCACCTATTGATCTGACTCATTTGCAAGGTGAAGTAACCGTTTATCCTAATGTTCATGAACTACTTGACCGCGTTTTCTTTGCACGTGCAGAGCGAGATCGTGTCAAACAACAAGCAGGAGACTTAGAGCGCTGGCTACAAAATGAAATTGATAAACTATCCTTAAAAACGAAAAAGCTTACAAAGGACTATGAGCGTGCATCAAAGCTTGATCAATTCCAACTATATGGTGAACTTTTAATGGCCAATATTTATGCCTTTGAAAAAGGTGTTAAAGAAGTTACGGTTACAAATTACTATAGTGAAACGGGCGAAGAGATTACGATTCCAGTAAGTGAACGTAAAACACCGATTGAAAATGCTCAAAGTTATTATACGAAATATACAAAGGCAAAAAATGCTTTGATTATGGTTCAAGAGCAGCTTGAAAAAACGACAGAAGAAATTGCCTATTTTGAAATGCTTGCTCAGCAAGTACAGCAAGCTTCTCCTGGAGATATTGAGGAAATTCGTGAAGAATTGGCAGAACAAGGTTACTTAAAATTACGTCATGCGAAAAAAAGAAAAAACAAGTGAAACCTGAGCCAGAGCGTTATGTATCATCGACAGGTATAACGATTTCTGTTGGAAAAAACAATAAACAAAATGACATGCTAACATTTAAAATAGCAAAACGTACAGATATTTGGCTACACACAAAGGATATTCCTGGATCCCATGTTGTTATCCATTCAAACGAACCTGATGAAACAACATTGCGTGAAGCAGCTACGCTAGCAGCCTATTTTTCTAAGGCTAGAGAATCCTCCTCAGTGCCAGTAGATTACACAGAAATCCGACAAGTTAAAAAACCAAATGGTGCCAAACCCGGTTTTGTGATTTACTTTGAACAAAAAACACTGTATATTGACCCAGACGAAGCTGTCATTTTACAATTAAAAAAACAGTCATAAAGAGATAGAAACCGATACCATTTGTATCGGTTTCTTTTTTTATAATACACACACGTAATCCGTACTATAAAACGAGAAACAGGAACAGATTTTGATAAATTTCCACAGACAATCTTCCTTATTATAATGACTTAAAATAAACATATGAATAATCTGAACTGTTTCCTTCAATGCTTATTGACTTCTATCTTTCTTAAAAGCTAAATTAAAGTATAAAAACTTGTATAGCATTTCGGAAAGGGCGTATCTATATGTCTGTAGGAAAAAAATTAAGCTTTGGTTTCTTTACAATTATTTTGACACTAATTATTTCATTGGTGATAATGTTTCTGTTATTTTCAAACATAGAAAAGAAGATTGAAAATGCATTGGAAGGTCACGTTGCCCTAGTAGAACTAGCAGATAATATTCAATTTGAAATGGCTATGCAAGGGCTCTTCATTCGTGCCATTATCATCGAAGACAAACCTGCAAATAAAGAAAGCTTTACACAATACGCAAATATGCTAGACAAGCATGTGGAGGAAATGACCGGAAAATCTACTTCAGCTGAAATGGAAGCTTATGCAAAAGACTTAAATACATATAATGATCGTTTTAATGAGTCAGCAACAGAAGCACTAGCACTTTTTGAAGCAGGCAATCTTGAAGGCGCTTTGCAAAAAGTGAATGGTGATGTGCAACAAGCTAACAAAGGAATACAAGATGTTTCCGATAAAATCGTTAGTTACCAAAAAGATCAACTGGAAGCCGTCACAAAAGAATCTAAGCAAGCAGTATTCAATTCTCAAATTATTTCAGTTATCGCTATTATTATCGGTGTTATTCTAGGCATTTTCCTCATGATCTATATACAACGAACGATTTCTCGTCCTTTAAAAGCTGTTGTTCAAGCAGCTAATCATGTTGCTAGTGGTGAATTGTATCATCAAGACATTACCTACCAATCTAAGGATGAGATTGGCCAGCTTTCATCAGCATTTAATGCCATGAAGGGGAACTTGAAAAATCTTTTAACTCATATTCAAGACAATGCAGAGCATTTAACGGCTTCAGTAGAAGAGCTTTCTGCATCAACTGAAGAAGTTACTGCCTCAGCAGATGAGATCACAATACGTATAAATGAAACAGCGAATGCTGCTGTAGCTGCTACAGTTGCCGCTAACGAAAGTGCACATGCAATGGATGAAACAGCTATAGGTGTCCAACGTATAGCAGAGGCAACTCAACAGCTGCTTCATAATGCTGTTTCAGCATCTGAATTGGCAACAAACGGTAACACTACAGTAGATGAGGCCCAACAACAAATGAATGTAATTGATGAGTCTACGCAAGTAATTAATACTCTTGTCCAAAAATTGAGCAAACAATCGGAAGAAATAGGTCAAATAACTGCTGTCATTACAGCCATTACAGATCAAACAAACTTATTAGCGCTCAATGCAGCAATAGAAGCTGCACGTGCTGGAGAGCATGGCAAAGGATTTGCCGTTGTTGCAGACGAGGTACGCAAATTAGCTGAGGAATCTAAGCAATCAGCTAATCAAATTGTTGCATTAACCCAGGATATTCAAGAAGATACAAGCAATGTAGAAAAAGCTGTTTTAGATGGTTTGCACTCTGTCACAGAGGGTGTGAAAATCATTGGACATGCAGGACAAGCATTTGAAGCTATCGTAAAAGCAATAAATAATATGACAAATCAAATTGAAGATATATCGGCTACTTCAGAAGAAATTTCAGCCAGCGCAGAACAGGTAGCTGCCTCTGTCGCAGAAATTGCCCAAGGTGCTTCAACTAGCTCAGAAAGTACACAAATTATCGCTACAGCAAGCAAGGAGCAATCCATAACGATGCAGCAAGTCAATCAGGTGGCCTCTGATTTAAGCGAAAAGTCCTTAGATTTACAGAATCAAATCAATAATTTTAAACTATAACTAAAAAAAGTGCATTTCATATATATGAATGCACTTTTTTTGTACTTTTTTTACATGACAGCTCTTAGCTTTTGAAAGAAAATCATTTCTCAAGGTTATTGATAACGTTTTCAGCAGATTAAAAGTCAGATTTTTAGTAATTATTTGCATGCTGAATCCTCTTCAGTAAGACAATTGACATCCTCAAAAAAACAAAACTAGTAAAGTGGATTCCTTTGGTAAACATCTGGCAAAAACCGTGACTTCTCTTTATGATAAATTGCTGAATAAAACAATATTCATTTGCATATATGGATGTATATATAACTAGCACGGAAATTATTTCAAAAAAACATAATCCCTTATTTTCTCTTCTCACTAAATCCATTTTTTTCTTAGTTTGGGTACCATTTTTCATACAATTGCTCTATTTTTTCTTGCCTTCATCCACAATTGGATAATACTAGAAAATTACAAAACAAGTTTCTTATATATCATTAATAGATAAAAATATTCATGTTTCGAGATCATATTTTGCAAGAAATTACCTGCAAAAGAAACTAATTCACTTAGTTTTACTTAGATTTTCTACAAATCTATACAATTCCCTCAAGGTTATACATCTATGACTTTCGATTCATTTTTTAAATATTGATAATATTATCAAAAAAATAGGAATTTTCCGTATAGTAAATCATTTTTTTATTTTTATTTTATTTTTGATATTCAGAATAGGTAATTATCAAATTTTTATTATATAAACACTCTGTTTCTTTAGTGTGATAAATCGGAAAAATTTATTAAACTCTTAAATGTCAGATAATACTATATAAATTTGAATCTTTTTTATTTTGTGCACAATGATTTTTTTGGTATATTAAATAGGAGCTTCACAAAAGGCTTAAAAATTGTATAAGGGGGATTCACATGAATAAAAACAAAAAGTTTTTATTACTAACAGTTCTTGCAGTATTTTCTTTAGTACTTGCTGCATGTGGCTTCGGTGGAGATTCGTCTGAAAAATCAAAAGACGATGGAAAAGATTCAGGTTCTTCTGAAACAACTTCAGGCGGCGAATTAAACTTAGTAGTAACTTCTGAGCCACCATCATTACACCCAGGATTAGCAACTGATACAACTTCTAGTGCTATTCTTACAAATGTATTTGAAAATTTAACAACATTAGATGAAAATGCTAAACCAGTTGCTGCTGCAGCTTCTGACTGGACGATTAGCGAGGACCAAAAAACTTACACATTCACAATACGTGATAATAAATGGTCAAATGGAGATCCAGTAACGGCAAAGGACTTTGAATATGCATGGAAATGGGCATTAAACCCAGATAATCTTTCTGAGTATGCTTCAATTTTTTACCCAATTAAAGGTGCTGCCGCGTATAACAACGGTGAAGGTTCTGCTGATGACGTAGGTGTTAAAGCAGAAGATGACAAAACATTAGTCGTAACATTAGAAAACCCAACACCTTACTTCTTAGAATTAACAGCATTCAAAACATACGCACCATTAAACCAAAAAGTAGTTGAAGGTAATGATGAGTGGTATACAGATGCTGGTGATGACTATGTAACAAACGGACCATTCACTTTAGGTGAATGGAGACACAACGACGCAATCGTATTAAAGAAAAACCCAGAATATTGGGATGCAGATAAAGTTTCTTTAGAGACAATTAATATCGGTATGGTTGAATCTGAAACAACTGCTGCTACAATGTTTAAAGCTGGCGAAATTGATTATCTTGGTGCTCCATACCAATCTGTTGCACTTGATTCAATCGAAGGATTTAAAGCTGATGGTTCATTAAATATTGCTGACCAGGCTTCAGTATATGTTTATAAACTAAATACAAAAGATAAATTTACTGGAAACGCTAACATTCGTAAAGCGTTAACTTTAGCAATCGATCGTCAAGGTTTAATTGACAATATTACTAAAGGTGAGCAAAAACCAGCATTAGGTATGGTGCCAATCGCTGTTAGTGGTTTTGAAGAGGACCGTGGTTACTTCAAAGATAACGATATTGAAGGTGCAAAAGCTGCACTTGAAGCTGGTATGAAAGAACTTGGTATTAAAGATCCATCTGAAATCACTGTAAACATTTCGTTCAACACTAGTGAAGCACATGCTGCGATCGCTCAATTTATTCAAGAGGGCTGGACGAAAAACCTTGGTATTAAGGTAGGTCTTGATAACTCTGAATGGCAAGTTTACCTAGAGAAACTTAATCAATTAGACTACCAAGCTGGACGTCTAGGCTGGACTGGTGACTATAATGATGCATATACATTCTTAGAAATCTATGATACTGCTGAAAATGGTAACAATGATACTGGTTGGGAAAACCCAGAATATAAAAAGTTATTAGATCAATCTAACCTAGAAACAGATCCTGCTAAACGTCTTGAGCTTCTAAAACAAGCAGAGTCAGTTATCATGACTGATTTACCTGTTGCACCTATCTACTACTACACTAATCTTTCTGTAGTACACGATAACGTGAAAAACATGCAAGCAGATGTTCTTGGTAACATTCCACTTAAAGAGGTTGTAGTAGAAGAAAAATAATTATTTATATTATTTTATCTTGCTTTTTTAGCTCTACAGCAAGAGCTGCCTCGTAGCCACTACGGCGCGGGTCAGCTCTTTTTAAAATACGAAGGCATTTATTTGTCTGAAAATTGACAAATAGAAGGAGGAGTTTTATGTGATTAAATATATTTTGAAAAGGCTGATGTATATACTTCTCGCGCTTTTCGTCATCGTAACTGTTACGTTTTTCTTAATGCGTCTCGCTCCTGGTAGTCCTTTCGCGAGTGAACGTAATTTCCCACCTCAAATCGAGGAGAAGTTAAACGAAACGTATGGATTAAATAACCCTTGGTATATACAATATAAAGATTATTTAATCGATACGGCCACTTTCAATTTCGGTGAGTCAATGAAATATAAAGCGCGTTCTACAAATGATATGATTTCTGAAAGTTTCCCTGTTTCTTTAACATTAGGGATTGAAGCTATGCTACTTGCAGTTGGATTGGGTATTTTAATTGGCGTAGTTTCCGCGCTATATCATAATAAGTTCCCGGATTATTTGGCAACGTCCTTTGCGGTGCTATTTATATCAGTACCTTCATTTATCTTAGCTGGTTTAATGCAGTATTTCTTAGCCTATAAGTTAGGTTGGTTCCCAATTAGTGGATGGAAAGGCTTTGTTTATAGTATATTACCTGCCTTTGCAATCGCTTTCTCACACATGGGCTTTATCGCAAAATTAACACGTTCAAGTATGCTTGAGCAAAACAATAGTGATTATGTAAAAATGGCTCGCGCTAAAGGTATTGGGAAATGGACAATCGTATTCCGACATACTTTACGAAATGCCCTTCTACCAGTCGTAACATATCTCGGCCCATTAACAGCTGGTGTTGTAACAGGTAGTTTCATTGTTGAACAAATTTTCGCTATTCCTGGACTTGGTAAACACTTCGTTCAAAGTATTACAAACCGTGACTATACAGTCATTATGGGTACGACAGTGTTCTACTCTATCATCCTTTTATTTGCGGTATTAATCGTTGATATTCTTTATAGTGTGATTGATCCGCGTATTAAACTGAAAGGAGCGAAAAAATAATGACACAGCAACAAATTGAAAAAGATAAGTTTAAAATTGTTGGTGGAAATCATGAAGCAACGGAAAAATTAGCTGATAAATCAGTCTCCTTTTGGAAAGAAGTATTTCTCCGTTTCTCTCATAACAAAATGGCCATCATTGGGATAATTATTTTAATCATTGTTATTTTAATGGCTACATTTGTACCAATTTTTTCTCAATACAAAGCAAGTGATCAGCTAGGTTTTTACAATGCACCACCATCTGCACAATTTTGGTTTGGAACGGATGATCTTGGTCGTGACATTTTCGTTCGTATTTGGGAAGGGGCTCGTATTTCCCTATTTATCGGTATTGCCGCAGCGATTATTGACTTAATTATCGGTGTTATTTGGGGAAGTATTTCAGGCTTAGCAGGTGGTCGTGTCGATAACATTATGATGCGTATTGCCGACGTTTTAACAGCAGTACCATATCTATTAGTTGTAATCGTACTATTAGTTGTTATGCAACCTGGTTTAATCCCTATGATTATTGCCCTATCTATCACTGGATGGATTAATATGGCACGTATCGTTCGTGGTGAAGTATTATCTATTAAAAACCAAGAATATGTTCTTGCTGCTCGTACATTAGGTGCTAGTACAGGCCATTTAATCATTAAACACTTAGTTCCGAATGCTCTTGGTGCAATTTTAGTAACGATGACGTTAACAATTCCATCTGCTATTTTCACTGAATCATTCCTAAGTTACCTTGGTCTTGGTGTTCCTGCTCCAACAGCTTCCTGGGGTACAATGGCCTCTGAAGGAAATAAAGCCATTGCCAATGCTCCTTGGCGTTTGATTTTCCCAGCAGTATTTATCTCACTAACAATCTTTGCATTCAATGCAGTTGGTGACGGCTTACGTGATGCTCTAGATCCAAAACTACGTAAATAAGGAGGTGGCCGAGATGAGTAAAACAATTTTAGAAGTAAAAGATTTAAAAATTAACTTTAAAACTTATGCAGGACTTGTCCATGCTGTACGTGGTGTTAACTTCGATTTAAAGGAAGGTGAAACACTCGCTATAGTGGGTGAATCTGGTTCTGGTAAAAGTGTTACAAGTAATGCGTTAATGAAATTAATTCCACAGCCACCTGGTATTTATGAGTCAGGACAAATTTTATTCAATGGCCGTGATTTAGTTCCGTTATCTGATAAAGAAATGTCTAAAGTACGCGGAAATGAAATTGCAATGATTTTCCAAGATCCAATGACAAGTTTGAATCCAACTATGAAGGTCGGACGTCAAATAACTGAAGTAATTTTGCAGCATAAAAAGATATCAAAAGCAGATGCAAAAAAACGTGCGATTGAGCTTTTATCACAGGTAGGTATCCCCTTCCCTGAAAAACGCTATAATCAATATCCACATGAGTTTTCAGGTGGTATGCGTCAACGTGTTGTCATCGCCATCGCTCTTGCAGCAGATCCTAAGCTTCTGATTGCCGATGAGCCAACAACAGCACTAGACGTAACCATTCAAGCACAGATTTTAGAGCTAATGAAGGAAATTCAAAAAAGTTCGAAAACATCTATCATTTTCATTACACACGATTTAGGTGTTGTAGCTAATATTGCTGACCGTGTAGCAGTAATGTATGCTGGGCAAATCGTCGAATATGGTACTGTGAATGATATTTTCTATAATCCAAAGCACCCATATACATGGGGTCTACTTGGTTCGATGCCTGATTTAGATAATGATACTGATGAGCTTTTACGTACAATTCCAGGCTCACCACCAGATTTAACGAATCCACCTAAAGGTGATGCATTTGCAGCTCGTAATGAATTTGCGATGGCTATTGATTATGAACAAGAACCACCAATGTTCCAAGTTAGCGAAACGCATTTTGCAAAAACTTGGTTATTGCATCCTGATGCACCGAAGATTCCTCTTCCAGATGCGGTTGCTAAACGTATTGAAGGGTATTTAGCAAAGGAGGCACAAGAAAATGACTAAAACTGGTGCGAAAAAAATTCTTGAAATCAAAAATTTAAAGCAGCATTTTGGTTCACCAAGTAATCCTATCAAAGCCGTAGATGGTATCAGCTTCGATGTTTACGAAGGTGAAACACTTGGGCTTGTGGGTGAATCAGGTTGTGGTAAGTCAACAACTGGTCGTTCAATCATTCGATTATATGATATTACAGGTGGCGAGATTGTTTTCGATGGTGAAAATGTCCATGGGAAAAAATCAAAAAGTGAGTTAAAGAAATTTAACCGCCAAATGCAAATGATTTTCCAAGACCCTTATGCTTCATTAAATCCTCGAATGACAGCTGGTGAAATCATTGGTGAAGCCTTTGATATTCATGGTCTTTACAAGGATAAAAAGGAACGTCGTGCGAAAATTCAAGAGTTACTTGAAGCTGTTGGTCTAAACAAAGAACACGCAAATCGTTACGCACACGAATTCTCAGGCGGTCAACGTCAGCGTATTGGGATTGCACGTGCACTAAGCTTAGATCCTAAGTTCATCATTGCCGATGAGCCAATTTCTGCGCTTGACGTATCGATCCAAGCACAAGTTGTTAACTTACTAAAGCAGCTACAAAAAGAACGTGGCTTAACATATCTTTTCATTGCCCATGACCTTTCTATGGTAAAATACATCAGTGATCGTATTGCAGTAATGTACCGTGGTAAAATCATGGAAATCGGTAAAGCAGATGATATTTACAATCATCCTGTGCATCCGTATACAAAGTCTTTATTATCAGCTATCCCTCTTCCTGATCCAATGTCAGAGAAGCGTCGCCAACGTATTCCATACAAGCATACAGAGGTTGACGAAAGTGCAACCTACCATGAAGTAGGCGACCAGCATTACGTGTACGGTACGAACGATCTTGTGAAAACATGGGTTGCAAATCGATAAAATTGACACTCCTGTCGCAGTTTACAGCTGTGATAGGAGTTTTTTTATTTTATACCCTCGTTAAAGTCTTCTAAACCTATGAATACTTAATTCTATCTATTCCCCTACTAGAAGATAGATCACATATTGCTACTGGGTCTTTTCAATAGTGTTAGCTTGTCACTCGTTTGTCGTACTAGCTCCTCCCTCTAACCCTGTAAACGTCCAAAACCAGTAGATCTAAATGCTCTCTTTAATCACAATTAAAATGACGATACTTATTAGAGCTTGCTGATTTATATGTAGTAAATAGAATGTCCTTATAAAATTCGGCACCTTTAAATGTAATCTGATTACATTTAAAGGTGCCCTATTTTTTTACTCTAATTATCTTCTTGACTTTGGATTTAAAGCATCTTTCAAGCCTTCTCCAATAAAGTTAATAGATAAAATTACTAATGTAATAGCTGTGGCAGGTGGTACCCACATCCAAAGCTTATCCTTTAATACATCTGAGTTTCTAGCTTCAAACAGCATATTCCCCCAGCTTGGCGTATCTGCTGGTACACCTAACCCAATAAAACTTAACCCAGATTCAGCAACGATTGTTACAGCCATTAACAGTGTTGCTTGTACAATAATTGTAGAGGCAACATTTGGTAGTAAATGCTTAATAATAATCTTCGAGGATTTACAGCCAATTGATTGTGCTGCTAGAATATATTCATTTTCTTTTTCAGCAAGCACCCTACTGCGTACAATCCTTGCAACAGAGCCCCACAATAGAAGCGAAATAACAATAATTAGAGTCCAAAGACCGGATATTTTTCCAATAAGAATTGTGTTTAAAACAATAACAAAAATCATAAATGGAAACATTAAGACAAAATCAGTAAATCTCATTAAAATTTGATCGATTTTACCGCCAAAGTACCCTGAAATAGCACCTACTGTCGTTCCAATCAACACGATAAAGAACATACAGCTTAACCCTACTGTTAAGGATGATCTACCAGCATAGAGCATTCTTGTAAAGACATCTCGCCCATTCGTATCGGTTCCCAACCAATTTTCACTAGATGGTGGTTGACTTATTTTTGTAAAATCTACCCGTACAATATCTTTTGTCGTAATATATGGTGCAAGGAACGATAAAATGATAACTAGTAGTAGAAAAGTAAGACTAATCATCGCTAATTTATTTTTAAAGAACTTTCGTCTCGCTATTACCCATGGCGAGGGGCTTTTCTTTGGTGATTTTGGCGTTAAAACTTCTTGATTAGTTACCAATGTCATAATTCCCCCTCCTTAATCCAATCTAATACGTGGATCTACTATACCGTATAATAAATCCGCTATTAAATTTCCAAAAAGCGTTAAAAACGAAAGTATCATAGTAATCGACATCATAACTGCATAATCTCTTCTTCCTACAGATTCTAGGAAGAGAGCACCTATTCCAGGATACGTAAAGATTGTTTCTGTTATTACTGCCCCACTGATTAATGTTGCAATATCAAAACCAAGGAACGTAATTAATGGAATAATGGAATTACGTAAAATATGCTTATTGTAAATTTTAGATTCTTTTGTTCCCTTTGCTCTTGCAGTTCTTACAAAATCTTTTCTACTATTTTCGATAATGTCATTTCGTAAAAATTGCGTATAGGAAGCTGTTCCCATTAACCCTAATATAAGTGCAGGTAATAAAACATGATGGAATTTACTCACATAATAATCTAAAGTTCCTGGCTCCAAACCTACGCCTACAGAGCCATTGAAAGGGAACCACCCCAATTTAAATGAGAAGAAGTAAATAGCCACAATCCCCGCAACAAATGATGGAATAGCTAATGCTAAATAATTGTACGTTCCAATCAAATTGTCCCCAAGTGTATAAGGTTTTCTACCAGCATACATGCCCATAAAAAATGCAAATATGTAGGTAATGACTAATGATGTAAATGCTAAAAATATGGTATTAGGAATACGCTGTGCAATAATCTCTGCAGCAGGTTTTTTATAAACAGTTGATTTGCCAAAATCCCCTTGTACAAAATTAACCACCCATCTTCCATATTGTTGGATAATTGGATCGTTATAGCCTAATTTTTCTCTCATTTCTTCGATGTATTGTGGATTCGTATTAGAAGGATCAATTTCACCAGCAAATGCATCCCCTGGCATCATTTTTGCTAAAAAGAATACCACCAACGAAATAAGGAGTAACAATGGGATCATGCTAAGTAATCGTCGAAGTGTATATTGAAGCATGTAACGTCTCCTTATCTAAAAATTTACTAACTAAGTCCTCTAAAGAGGACTTAGTAGTAGGTTATAGCCTTTTCATTTTAAAGCTAAATTTTATTCTTTAATATTCCATTTATAAACGTCTGTTTGGAAACCAACAGCGTTGATATGAACGCCTTGTAATCGATTATTAATACCATATAAATCTAAGTTTTCCCATAATGGAAGACCTGGTAATTCTTCATTGAAGTGTTTTTGCCATTCAACATATGTTGCCATACGTTTGTCTTTATCAAACGCTTCTTCACTTAAGCCTTTATTTAATAATTCTTGGTTCTTCGCGTCTACCCAACGACCGAAGTTCCACTCTGCGTCATTGCCCCATAATCCTGATGGATCTGGATCTGCACCCATGCTCCATGAACCGAAGAATGCCTCTAAAGCTGCATCATCGTTATCTTTCATATCATTATATAAGTTAAATTCAATTAAACTACCTGTAGCTAATTCTGTTTTTACACCAATATCATTCCAAGATTGGATAATGGCTTGTGAACGACCTTCAAATGCTGCATTTCCTGCATAGTGACCAAATGAGATTTTAAATGGTTGACCATTCGGATCCTCTACAAAACCATCACCATCTTTGTCTACATAGCCTGCTGATGCTAATAGTTCTTTAGCTTTTTCAGGATCGTATTCATATTTATTTAAGTCCGATTCTTTTGCAGCAGTCCAGAATGTACTTGGAATTACTGTGTTGGCAACTGTTGCTTTTCCTTCTAAGAAAGCATCGATCATTGCTGGACGGTTAATCGCATATAATAATGCTTGACGTAATTCTTTTGATTTAAATTTATCAAAGTCTGCCACATTTTTTAGTGTAGCTTTATCGCGGTGACCAAAACGAAGACCAATGTATGAATAACTAACACCATTAGTTTCTTCAATACGCACATTATCTAATGCTTCTAATTCTTTTACTGACTGTGGTTTAATAGCCATAATGTCAATTTCTCCGTTTTGGAACGCACCTGCTGCTAATGATGGGTCGATTACTTTTACAATAACACCATCAAGCTGTGGCTTGCCCTTCCAGTAATCATCAAAACGCTCTAATTCAGAATACTCTCCATCTACAACCTTTTTCACTTTAAATGGCCCTAAGCCAACTGGATTTTCGCGAACTTGTTTTGATTCACTTAAATCTTTAACTGCAATACCTTCATAGTGTTTCTTCGGCATAGGATTTGACCAAAGATTTTCTAAGTTATTGATTTTTACTTCTTCGAACGTAATCTTTACAGTATAAGGATCAACTACTTCGATCCCTTCAATTTTATCTGCTTTACCTTCTTTTTTAGCTTTTGCACCTTTGATGCCTTCCGCATAATTGAAACGAGGTCCATCATAGTCTGGGTGAGCAAGCGTCTCTAATGCAAATACCCAGTCATCAACTGTTAATTCTTCACCGTTATGCCATTTTACACCCTTTTGGAATGTAAACGTATAAGTTAACTTATCTTCACTTATTTCCCATGTTGCTAAGTTAGGAACGTACTCTAATTTATCATTTACATCATAAATACCTTCCATTGTGAACCCTTGAATATAACTATCTACAATACTCCCTGAATAAGCTGGGTCATATACGCCCTCAGGTGCAGTATCTGTACCAAATGTTACAATGCCACCCTCTGTAGAAGGTCCATCTGTTGTTGTCGATGTATCCCCGCTCGTATCCTTTTCACTTTCCTTCTCTGTCGTTGATGAGTCACTATTACATGCTGCTAAAAATAGCGCCATAACTAGCAAAAGCATAAATGACCAAAATCTTGATTTTTTCATTTTTTTCCCCCCGTAAATTTTATTTTGTCAATAACTTTTTTCCGTTTTTATGAGTTTTTAATAGAGGTGGCATGCTACTCTATGCCCTTGCTTCACCTCCTTTAAAGCTGGTTTAGTTAATGAACACTCTACCATTGCCTTTGGACATCTAGGATGGAATGGACAGCCTTTTGGCGGATTAGCTGGACTAGGTATATCCCCTTCTAAAACAATTCGTTGATTCTTTTTCCTCGGATCTGGTACCGGAATAGCTGAGATTAAGGCCTGTGTATAAGGATGTAATGGCTCATCATAAATATGTTCCTTATCTGCAATCTCAACAATATTTCCTAAGTACATGACGCCGATACGATCACTCATATGTTTAACAACACTTAAATCATGCGCAATAAACAAGAATGTTAAATCAAATTCATCTTGAAGTTCTTTTAAGAGATTAAGTACTTGTGATTGTACAGATACATCTAAAGCTGAAACTGGTTCATCCGCTATAATCAGTTTCGGTCTTAGTGCGAGTGCTCTAGCAATACCAATACGCTGTCGCTGACCTCCTGAAAACTCATGTGCATATTTATAAAAAGCATCTTCCGGTAAACCAACTTTTTTTAATAGCTCCATAACTTCGCCTTGTAATGATTTCAATGACTTGTTACTGAAATTCATAATTGGTTCTGCTACGATACTACCAACCATTTGCATTGGGTTTAAGGATGCGTATGGATCCTGAAAAACCATTTGAATATCTTTTCGTATCTCTCTTAAAGATTTGCCTCGCAGTTTTGTTATATCTTCCCCATCAAAGATAATTTTCCCATCAGTTGCGTCTAGTAATCTTAAAATGGTACGTCCAGTTGTAGATTTACCACAACCTGATTCTCCTACTAAACCTAATGTTTCTCCATTTTTAATAGCAAATGAAATATTATCTACTGCTTTTACATATCCAACGGTATGTCTAAAAAATCCACCTTTAATTGGGTAATATGTTTTCAAATCAATGATTTCCAATAAGTTCTCTTTTTCCTGTTTCACTATTGTTTCGCTCATGACGTCAGCTCACACCCTCTCTAGTATTGCAATCCTTGTAAAGTAAACATGAAACTTCATGACCCTCATCAATAAAGGTAAGCTTCGGTGTTACCTTGCTACATTCAGACATAGCCGAAGGACATCGGTCTACAAAACGGCAACCTAGCTGAGGCATATTTTTTAAAGACGGAACGATTCCTTGAATTGTTGTGAGTTTTTCAACTTCTTCATCGATTCTTGGAATAGAAGCCATTAATAGCTTTGTATAGGGGTGCTGTGGATTGTGGAACAAATTATCAACATTTGTTCGTTCAACTATTTTCCCGGCATACATAATAATTACGTCATCACACATTTCTGCAACGACACCTAAATCATGTGTGATTAGAACAATGGACATATCAGTTTTTGCTTGAATACTTTTCAATAATTCTAATATTTGCGCCTGTACTGTTACATCAAGTGCCGTCGTTGGCTCATCAGCAATTAATAGCTTAGGTTGACAAGCGATGGCAATCGCAATCATTACCCTTTGTCTCATACCACCAGATAATTGGTGTGGATATTCATCGATAATTTGATCAGCTCTTGGTATACCAACTTGTTTTAATAATTCTATAGACTTCCTTTTAGCCTCAGCCTTTGACATAGTAGAATGATTTAGAATAATCTCTTCTATTTGTGAACCTATTGTAAATACAGGGTTTAAAGAGGTCATCGGCTCTTGGAAAATCATACTGATATCTTTTCCTCTTATTTTATTCATTTCATCACTAGAATAATTTTCTATGTTTTTACCTTGAAACTTTATTTCTCCGCCAGTAATTTTACCAATGCCTTTAGGAAGAAGTTGCATGACTGAAAGTGACATAACACTTTTTCCACATCCAGATTCACCAACTACTCCTAGAATTTGACCTGGTTTGACTGAGAAAGAAACATCATCAACTGCATGATAGATCTCTCCATCTATATCAAAACCAGTTTTAAGGTTTTTCACTTCTAACATTAAGCTCATTTAATATCACACCTTTATTTTTTTTACTAAAATCGCTACATCCTTTATGTAAGTAATAGAATCATATGTCCAAAATGTATTCTTTAAGTAAAAGATGTAAAAAGAAATTTGCTCACAAGATTCCCGCAAAACCCAATTTTCTGAAAAATATAGACAAAACATGTTAAACCTATATCAAAAACATATCCGGCTAAAAAAACATTAAAATTTAATCTAGTGATTTCCTAAACTATAACACAGTCCCTATTTTCCAAATAAAAAAATAACTGGATTGGTATATAATATTCTGACAATTAGGCGTAATGCTATTTTATCTGGAAATAATACATTTAATCAAGTGAAATTTTACAATTCTTACACTCTTATATACAAAATAATCCATACAACTATTCCAAATAAAATTATTCCTTTTTCATTTTTTCACACTGAACATTTGTTCATTTTTAGCTTCATTTGCCTAAAGTATCATTTTTTTATTTTATTACTATAATAAAAACATATCAATTATATCTATTCCAACAACCATATAATTTACTTTTATTTGGAAAACATGATTATAAAAGGGTTTCGTTAAATTATTTCATTAATAAAATAATTTAAAATATTTTAAATTATTATTAACAAATAATTTTGCCCGTCGAAGTGTTAGATAAGTGATGCGCATTAAATTACATTACAAAAACAATTTATTTTTACAATTTCTTTATTTTTAGCCCCATACTTCTTAACAATTCATCTACTAAATTTTCTTTTTCCTAAGTCGAAAAAACAAAAAAAAACAACTATCAATAAAAATATCAATAGTTGTTTTTTATGCATTTTCACTCTTTTATATTCCAGTAACTCTATCTTTTATCGCTACAAATTAACTGATTTATTACAGCTCTCCAGCCTTTAATTTACTATGCCACTCTTTTAAGAACGGAATATCTTCCTCTTTAATAGTACCTGATTCGTTTGCTGCTTCAATTAAATAATCGAAGTTTGTTAACGATACATATTGGATGCCAGCTTCGTCAAATGCTTGTTCAGCGCGTGGCAGATTATATGTGTAGACACAAACAACCCCAAGTACTTCACAGCCAGCTGCACGTAATGCTTCTACTGCAGTAATTGAAGAACCACCTGTAGAGACGATATCTTCGACAACCACTACTTTTTGACCTGCTGCGTATTTTCCTTCAATTTGATTACCACGGCCATGTTCTTTCGCTTTAGAGCGTACATACACCATCGGTAGTTCTAATATATCGCTTACCCATGCTGCATGTGGGATGCCTGCTGTTGCTGTTCCTGCTACGATTTCTGTCGCACCAAAGTTTTCTTTAATAACAGCTGCTAAGCCGTTAGCTAATTGTTTACGAATAACTGGGTCAGAAATTGTTAGACGTGTATCACAGTAAATAGGGGATTTAATACCAGATGCCCATGTAAATAATTCTGTCGGATTTAATTCTACAGCGCCTACTTTTAACATAGCGTGTGCAATTTCATTTTGTAATGTCATAATTTATGCCTCCCATAATTCACTTACGATTTTATATGCCGCTACTGGATCCTGTGCGCCTGTTACAGCACGACCAACAACGATGAGTGATGAACCGTCACGCTTAGCACCATCAGGCGTTGCAATACGTTTTTGATCGTGTGCATCGCCACCTGCTAAACGAATACCTGGTGTCACACGTAGAAAATCATCTCCACATACCTCTGCTATTGCTTTAGCCTCGTGAACAGAGCAAACGACCCCTTGTAAACCAGCTTGTTTTGTAAGATTTGCATAATGCAAGACAGACTCTTGTAAAGATAAAGCAATTCTTTGCTCTGCTTGCATTTGTTGTTCAGTCGTTGATGTTAATTGGGTAACAGCGATTAATGCTGGTGTTTCTTTACCAGCAGGTGTCCCTGCTTCTAGTCCTTCCAGTGCCGCCTCCATCATTGGACGTCCGCCTGCAGCATGAACATTGACTAAATCCACTCCTAATTTTGCCAGACCCTTCATAGCAGATCCAACTGTATTCGGAATATCATGTAATTTTAAATCTAGGAAAATATCATGGCCTAAATCTTTTACTTTACGGACGATGTCTGGCCCTTCTTGCATATATAATTCCATCCCAATTTTCACGAAAAGGGGCTCATTGAACTTTGTTAGAAAATTAAATACTTCATCTTCTCCTGGAAAATCTAGTGCTAGTATAGGTTTCGTATTCATCAACGATGGCTCCTTCCGATAATTTCTGTTATATGTTCAATACCTAATGCGTCTAGCTTTGCTGGTAATTCATCTATTATAGTTGGACAGACAAAGTGGTCAACAAAATTAGCAGTCCCTACTGCTACAGCTGAAGCACCTGCAGACATAAAATCAATAACATCCTGCGCTTCTGTTACACCGCCCATACCAATGATGGGAATTTTGACAGCCTTATACACCTCATACACCATTCGTATTGCTACAGGTTTTACAGCAGGACCAGAAAGTCCACCTGTACCATTCGCTATGACTGGTTTACCTGTACGCTCATCTAAACGCATACCCACCAATGTATTAATCATCGTAATGCCATCAGCTCCACCCGCTTCAACCGCTAATGCAATATCAACGATGTTCGTTACATTTGGTGATAGTTTCACATAGACTGGCACCTCAGACACGGCTTTAACAGCCTCTACTAGCTCTCGTGCTGTATCTGGATCTGTGCCAAATTGAATACCCCCACATTTCACGTTAGGGCAAGAAATATTCAATTCCAACGCTTTAACATTTGGTGCAGTTGAAATGCGTTGTGCCACCTCTACATAGTCCGCTGTCTCTGTACCTGCGACGTTGGCAATAATCGGTACATCATAGCCCTCTAAAAATTTTAATTCCTCATTCATCACTTTTTCAATGCCTGGATTTTGTAAACCAATAGCATTTAACATTCCCGCCGCTGTTTCAGCTACTCGTGGCGTTGGGTTGCCTGCACGAGTTTCGACAGTCGTTGCCTTTATCATTATTGCACCCAGTTTCGATAAATCATAAAGCTGTGCATATTCACGACCAAAACCAAAGCAACCCGAGGCTGGCATAATTGGATTTTTCAAATCTAAGCCTGGAATTTGTATTGTTAACCGACTCATAGTGCCACCGTTCCTTTCGGGAAAACTGGACCATCAGAGCATACTTTGACATAGTCTTTATCTACTTGGTCCGTTGTTTTACATACACACGCAAAGCAAGCCCCAATACCACAGCCCATACGCTCTTCAAATGATAAATAACCCTCTTTTTCAGGATAAAAAGCTTCTAATGCTTTTAACATTGGTAATGGACCACAAGAATAAAAGACATCGAATTCTGGGACACGTGACTCTAATACAGTTGTCACAAAGCCCTTTGTTCCTTTTGTGCCATCCACTGTTACATAATGTGTTTCACCAAGAGCACAGAATTCATCCTCATAAAAGCAGACATCCTCTGTTTGGAAGCCTAAAACATGGATTGTTTTCACACCACGAGCATTTAATTGTCTGGAAAGTTCATGTAGTGGAGGTACACCAATTCCACCGCCAACTAATAGCGCAGTGCCTCCCTCTTGAACCACATCTACTGGAAAACCATTTCCTATTGGTCCAAGTACATTGACCTGTTGACCCTCACGATTCGTCGCTAACACTTTCGTACCACGACCCTCGGCACGATATATCATCGTAAATTGATTGTTGTCTTGATCAATATTTGCAATACTAATTGGTCGACGTAAAAGCGGCTCCAATGAATCTGACACCTTTACATGGACAAACTGGCCAGGAGTCATCTCCTGAACCAGTTCACCATGAAGTGTCAGTTCGAAAATGTTTGTCGCAATTTGCTTTTGAGAGACGACCGTCATTTTCTCTTGACGTATCATATTAGTGTACTACCTCCGCTTTAGGCATTTGTTCTGCTGTAAATGTCATAGATTCAATAACACGGACCATTGCTTCTGCTGTATCTAAAGATGTTAGGCAAGGTACACCATTTTCTACAGACTCACGACGGATTCGGAAGCCATCACGCGCCGGTTGTTTCCCTTTTGTTAATGTGTTGACAACTAGCTGTGCTTCACCATTTTGAATTAAATCTATTAATGTTTGACCTTTCGCGCCAATCTTACCAACAACATCAGTGCGTACCCCAGCTTCTTCAAAGGCTTTTGCTGTACCTTCAGTAGCTACAATGCGATAGCCTACAGTTGAGAAGCGTTTTGCTAATGCGATGGCTTCTTCTTTATCTTTATCTGACACAGTAAACAATACTGTACCTTCTGTGCGAATTTCCATACCAGCTGCAACTAGACCTTTATAAAGTGCTTTTTCTAATGTTGCATCTTTACCCATTACTTCCCCAGTGGATTTCATTTCAGGTCCTAATGTAATATCCACTCGACGTAATTTTGCGAATGAGAATACTGGCACTTTTACAAATACCCCTTTTTGCTCAGCCGCTAAGCCTGTTGGATAGCCTTGTTCTACAATGGATTTGCCTAGAATTGCTTTTGTTGCAATATTTGCCATTGGAATATTTGTAATTTTACTTAGGAATGGGACAGTACGTGATGAACGTGGATTTACCTCGATCACAAATACTTCTCCTTGTGAAATAACATATTGGATGTTCATTAATCCGATGATGCCTAGACCTTTTGCAAGGCGAGTTGTATAGTCTACTAACGTCTCTTTTTGAGCTTCTGTTAATTTTTGTGGTGGATAAACAGAGATTGAGTCACCAGAGTGCACCCCCGCACGCTCAATATGCTCCATGATACCTGGAATTAAAACGTTCTCGCCGTCACAGATAGCATCTACTTCAATTTCCTGACCTGTTAGATAGCGGTCTACTAAAACAGGATGATCAGGAGAGGCTTCCACCGCGTTCTCCATATAGTGTTGTAATTCTTCCTTGTTGTAGACAATTTCCATAGCGCGTCCACCAAGTACATAAGAAGGACGAACAAGGACAGGGAAGCCTAAACGTTCACTTATTGCAAGAGCTTCCTCTGTAGAAACAGCTGTTTCACCCTGCGGCTGTGGAATGTTTAATTCACGTAATGCTTGCTCGAATTTATCACGGTTTTCTGCACGGTCGATATCCTCTAAAGAAGTACCTAGGATTTTCACGCCATTTGCAGCTAGCTTATCAGCAAGGTTAATGGCAGTTTGACCACCGAATTGAACAACGACACCAATTGGTTGCTCTAAGTCGATAATATGCATTACATCCTCAATTGTTAATGGCTCGAAGTATAATTTATCTGACACTGAGAAGTCTGTTGACACTGTTTCTGGGTTTGAATTGATAATTATAGCTTCATAGCCAGCTTCTTGGATCGCCCATACTGAATGCACAGTAGCATAGTCGAATTCAACCCCTTGACCGATACGGATTGGGCCTGAACCTAGTACTACAACTGAAGGTTTTTCTGACTTAATCGATTCATTTTCTTCTTCATATGTGCCATAGAAATATGGTGTTTCTGATTCAAATTCTGCCGCACATGTATCAACCATTTTATAAACTGGAATAATGCCATGCTCTTTACGATAAGCATAAATGGCTTCTGGTGACGTTTCCCAAAGCTCAGCAATTTTCTTATCTGCAAAGCCTAAACGTTTTGCTGTTCGCAATACCTCTTTGTCATTTTTATTGTCAGCAAGTGTTTGTTCCATATCCACGATATTTTTAAATTTATTCAAGAAGAATAAATCAATAGCTGACCATTCATGAATTTGTTGAATTGTCACACCACGGCGTAAGGCTTCTCCGATGAAGAATAGGCGCTCATCTCCCGCCTTGCGGATTCGTTTTTCGATCCATGAATCAGAATTGTCCTCGGCATGCTTTAACTCTAAGTGTACTTGACCAGTCTCAAGTGAACGAACCGCTTTAAGCATCGCTTCCTCAAATGTGCGACCTAGTGCCATTACCTCACCAGTGGCTTTCATTTGCGTACCAAGATTACGTTTCGCCGATTCGAATTTATCAAACGGCCAGCGTGGAATTTTAGCTACGATATAGTCAAGTGCAGGCTCAAAGCAAGCATATGTTGATCCTGTTACAGGATTTTTAATTTCATCTAATGTTAAGCCAACTGCGATTTTTGCTGCTAGCTTGGCAATTGGATAGCCCGTTGCTTTTGATGCTAATGCAGATGAACGAGATACACGTGGATTTACTTCAATTACATAGTAATTAAAGCTATATGGGTCAAGTGCTAGCTGTACGTTACAGCCACCTTCGATTTTTAGTGCACGAATAATATTTAGAGAAATATTACGTAGCATTTGATTTTCACGATCTGATAGTGTTTGCGTTGGTGCTACTACGATCGAGTCGCCTGTGTGAATACCAACTGGGTCAACGTTTTCCATATTACATACGACAATGGCATTATCGGCCGCATCACGCATTACTTCGTATTCAATCTCTTTATAGCCAGCAATTGATTTTTCTAATAAGCATTGTGTAACTGGAGAATATTTTAGGCCGGATGTCACGATTTCCTCTAAATCTTGATCATTATAGCAAATACCGCCCCCTGTACCACCAAGCGTAAAGGCTGGACGAACGATTACAGGGTAACCGATTTTCGCTACAAAGTTTTTCGCTTCATCTATTGAATGGATAATATCAGATTCTGGTACTGGAGCACCTAATTCATACATTAAGTTACGGAATAAATCACGGTCTTCTGCCTTATGAATAGCGTCTAGTTTTGTTCCTAGAATTTCAATACCAAGCTCGTCTAAAATGCCTGATTGGTCTAGTTCAATCGCCATGTTCAGTCCTGTTTGACCACCAAGCGTTGGTAAAATAGCATCTGGGCGTTCTTTGCGTAAAATACGAGATACAAATTCAAGAGAAATTGGCTCGATATAAACCTTGTCCGCAATTTCTGTATCAGTCATGATTGTCGCGGGGTTAGAGTTGATTAAAATAACTCGGTAGCCTTCTTCTTTTAATGAAAGACAAGCTTGTGTTCCTGCATAGTCAAATTCTGCTGCTTGGCCGATGACAATTGGGCCTGAGCCGATTACTAAAATAGTTTCGATATCTGTACGTTTAGGCATGTTGTTTCCCCTTCCCTGCTTCTACTTCCATCATGTCAATGAATTCATCAAATAAGTGGTTTGAATCCTCTGGTCCCGGTGATGCTTCTGGGTGATATTGCACTGTGAAAATTGGATATTTCTTATGTCGTACCCCTTCACATGTACCATCATTTAATGCGATATGTGTTAATTCCAAATCAGTATCTTTTAATGATTCGATATCGATTGCATATCCATGGTTCTGCGATGTTAAGTCTGTACGGCCTGTTCGTAAATCTTTTACTGGATGGTTCCCCCCACGGTGTCCAAACGGCAATTTGAAAGCTTTTGCGCCACTAGCTAAAGAAAAGATTTGATGGCCTAAACAAATACCGAACATTGGCACTTTTCCGACTAAGTTGCGTACCGTTTCAATACCTTCTTGGACGTCTTCCGGATTCCCCGGTCCATTTGATAGCATGATGCCATCAGGATGCCAAGCTAAAATGTCCTCGGCTGACGTATTGTAAGGAACTACTAGCACATCACAATCACGTTTGTTTAATTCTCTTAAAATACCATGCTTCATTCCATAATCAATTAAGACAACTCGTTTACCACGTCCAGGAGATGGATAAGCAGCTTTTGGTGATACTTCACGAACATGGTGAGTAATGGCTGGCGTCGCTTGTAATTGTGCTACAATTTCTTCCACATTCACTTCTTCATCAGCAGCTGTCAAAATCGCTTTTACTGATCCTTTACTGCGAATAATACGTGTTAATTTTCGTGTATCAATCCCTTCAATTCCAGGGATATCTTTTGATGTTAAATAGTCATCTAATGTTAAATCACAGCGGAAGTTTGAAGGTGTTTTAGCAAGTTCACGAACAACAAATCCGCGAATTGCTGGTGTAATCGATTCAAAGTCATCACGGTTAATGCCGTAATTTCCAACTAACGGATAAGTCAATGTTACAATTTGTCCATAGAACGAAGGATCTGAAATGGTTTCCTGATAACCTGTCATTCCTGTTGTAAATACAACTTCACCTTGTGAAGCGCGCTCACTACCAAATGCTGTACCTGTAAATACTGTGCCATCTTCTAAAACTAGTAAACGTTTTTTCATTACTCTGCCTCCTGATATACGATATTGCCTTCAAAAATAGTTAGCACTGGCCAACCCTTTGCCACCCAACCATTAAATGGTGTGTTGCGTCCTTTTGATACAAAGCCTTCTGCATCAATTGTTTGTTCTTTATGAATATCAATTAGAATCATATCAGCTGAAGAACCTACATCTAATGTGCCGTATGGTAAATCAAAAATTTCAGCTGCTTTCACTGTCATCCAATCAATTAATTGTTTTAGCGTCCACTTTCCTGTTTCCACAAATTGTGTATAAAGAAGTGGGAAAGCTGTTTCAAAGCCTACAATGCCGAATGGTGCTCCTACCATACCGCAGCATTTTTCTTCTACTGTATGTGGTGCATGATCTGTTGCGATGCAATCGATTGTGCCATCTAATAGTGCTGCATGCAGTGAATCCTTATCATCTGCTCCACGTAATGGAGGATTCATTTTCCAGTTCGCATCATCGGATGGAATATCCATTTCCTCTAATAACAAGTGATGTGGACAAACCTCTGCTGTTACACGAATTCCAGCTGCCTTTGCATCTCTTACCGCACGAACAGATTCCTTCGTTGATACGTGACAAACATGGTAACGGGCACCTGCCGCTTCTGCTAGTAGAACATCACGTGCAATTTGTACTGATTCACAAATGGATGGAATACCAGGTAAACCAAGTTCTTTGTTACGTTTTCCATCATGCATGACTCCATCATAAATTAAGGAGTTATCCTCACAATGTGCCACAACAACCATATCGTGCTTAGCTGCATCTTTCATTTGCTCATACATAGTAGAGGCAAGTTGAATACCTACTCCATCATCAGAGAACGCTACAGCTCCCTGAGCTTTTAATTCTTCGATATTTGTTCGAACCTCACCTGAAATATCCTTTGTTAGGGATCCATAAGGGAGTACTCGAATAACAGCACTGTCTTCAATTAGTCCATTAATGAGCTGCATATTTTCAACCGAATCTGGTACTGGTTTTGTATTAGGCATCGCACAAATTGTTGTAAAGCCACCCTTTGCTGCAGAAGCTGAACCTGTTGCAATCGTTTCTTTATGCTCAAATCCAGGTTCACGCAAATGCGTATGGACATCGATAAAGCCCGGTGCCACAATCAAACCATGCCCTTCAATGATTTCGGCACCTGCTACAGTTACATCTTGTCCAACAGCTGTAATTTTCCCATCTGCCATCGCAATATTGACTGTTTGCAGTTCACCTTGCTCATTTAACATTTGTACATTTCGAAGTACCTTTGTCATATTATTCTCTCCCCTTTAAAATAGTTTCCATAATGGCCATTCGTGTGTAAACGCCGTTTCGAACTTGTTCAAATATCCGTGATCGTTCACACTCTACTAATTCAGAAGCGATTTCAACATCCCGATTAACTGGTGCTGGATGCATAATAATTGCTGAATCTTTCATTTGTCTTTCACGCTCGATCGTTAAACCAAACTCTTGATGGTAACTTTCTTTGGAGAAGCTACAATTCTCCTTATGACGTTCATGTTGTACCCGTAATAACATAATGACATCACTTATTTCGATTAAATTATCCCATGAATGGTGTGCTTCAAAACCACCAGACCATTCTTCTGGACATAGGAAGTGAACATTTGCCCCTAAGTTTTGTAATGCTGTTGCATTTGATTTCGCTACCCGGCTATGTGAGATATCTCCAACTATCGTGACAGTCAATCCCTCAAAATATCCAAACTCTTTTTTGATTGTATAAAGGTCTAATAATGATTGTGAGGGATGCTGCCCAGCACCGTCCCCTGCATTAATCACTGCTACATGCAGGCCTTCTAGTAGGTCATTGTAATATTCATCCTCTGACGCTCGAATGACAACTGCATCTATACCTATCATTTCTAATGTTTTGACTGTATCGTACATTGTTTCCCCTTTGGTAACACTAGAGAAACCTGCATCGAAAGGGATGATATTGCAGCCAATTTTGTACTCTGCCATTTCGAAGCTTGTTTTTGTTCGTGTACTAGGTTCAAAAAATAAGTTGGCAACGTTGTACCGGCGAGATAACGATGATGTTTCACCATTTTCAAACGCTTGTGCAAGATCTAGGATTTGATTAATCTCTTCTGTTGTTAAATGTTCCATCGATAATAAGTTCTTCATCATGTGACCTCCATAAGGTGTGTGTCATGAACGTCTATGTATGACGTTCCTAAAGTCAATTTCGCCTTGGCGTCATTGCGTCCGGATTTTGAATGAGGGTTGCACAATTCATTCCTTTCAAACTCCGTGACAACTGCCTAAGGCTTTATTTTCATTCATAGCTGCTTTCAATGTGGGATGAATGAAGATAAAAAAGCCCCGTTGATGTCATCAACGAGGCATAAGGAGGCGTGACAAACTACAGCAGGAGATTTATCCTACTTCAGCCTGTCCACAACTTCCCTTTCTTTGCCTCTCTGGACAATTCATTAAAAGGTACTACTATGAATTTTTATTTTGATTGTAAGGTACGGGTATTTCTGCTTCTTTCTTTCCTGGTAGAATAGCATTCAGCAGCACACCGATAATCGCTGCAAGTGCCATACCCTCTATACTTAAAGATTCTGTAATGACGAATTTTGCACCGCCAATACCTATAACTAAAATTACTGAAGCAATTACTAAGTTACGGCTATTACCAAAATCAATATGATTATCTACTAGCATGCGTAAGCCACTTGCTGCGATAATACCGAAGAGTAAAATTGAAACTCCACCAAGAACTGCAGTTGGTATAGTTGCAATTACTGCCATTGCTTTCCCGAAGAATGATAGTAAAATGGCAACCACAGCTGCACCTGCAATAACATAGATACTGTACACACGAGTAATGGCTAGTACACCAATATTTTCGCCGTATGTTGTTTTTGGAGGACCGCCGATTAAAGCACTGACAAATGTTCCAAGTCCGTCGCCTAATAAAGAACGGTGTAACCCTGGCTCTTTAATATAATCTCGCTCTACTACTTTTCCTAACACTAGTTGGTGACCAATATGTTCAGAGATTGTTACAATGACAATTGGTACCATGATAAGTAAAATCTTTGATGTAATTTCAAATTCATAATGCACACCTGGGATTAAAAAATCAGGCATGGCGAAAAATTTTGCATTGGCAATCGGTGTATAATCTACTATGTCAACAATCATAGAATAAATGTATCCTACGATTAAACCCATTAAAATGGGCATTGTACTTAAAATCCCTTTAAAGAAAATCGTAAAAATAATGGCTGTAAATACTGTGACTAAAGCTGCTGAGAAGTGTAAAAAGCTATACTCACCGTCAACGTTCATAGCCATATTCACAGCCGTACCCGATAGACCTAAACCAATAACCATAATCACAGGTCCAACCACGATTGGCGGCAAAATTTTCATAATCCACTTATAGCCACTTTTCCATATGATCAAGGACACAATCCCGTAAGTAATCCCGACTGCCATTGCACCAATCATGGCATGTCCTGGATTGACACTGGAGCCATCCTCATTTAAACCACCTGCTGCAAGTAAAATAGGCGCAATAAAGGCGAAGGACGATCCTAAATAGGCTGGTACCTGAAATTTCGTAATTAATAAGAAGAATAATGTCGCAATCCCGCTCGTTAATAGCGCAATTGCTGGACTAAGACCTACTAGCTGTGGCACTAAGATGGTTGATCCAAACATGGCAAACATATGTTGGAAACTTAATGTCACTAGTTGGAGTGGGGTCGGTTTATCCTTTATATCTAAAACTGCGTTTGACATAATGTTTCCTCACTTTATTGTTCGTCTTCTTTGTAAATAATGACGCAATCATCTCCATCTACTTCTTGTAAATTGACGATGATGCGCTCAGAGCCAGAAGTTGGAACATTTTTTCCTACATAATCTGCTCTTATTGGTAACTCACGATGTCCTCTATCCACTAGAACGGCTAGTTGAATTTGAGCAGGTCTCCCTAAATCCATAACGGCATCCAGTGCAGCACGTACAGTTCGTCCTGTATAAAGTACATCATCTACTAAAATGATTTTTTGATTTTTCACTACATACTCGATATCAACTTGTTCTACATGTGCTTGTTCATTTTCATGTTTTGTTGTTAAATCATCTCGGTAAAGGGTAATATCCAGTTCCCCTGTACGAATTGGTTTCCCTTCAATTTTTTCAATTCGTTGTGCCAAACGTCTGGCTAGAAAGGCACCTCGTGTTTTAATGCCAACTAAAATACATTCGTCGATTCCTTTGTTACGTTCAATAATTTCATGGGCAATACGTGTTAATGCTCGAGCCATTGATGGGCTATCTAATAATTCATTTTGTGCCATATTCGTTTCCTCCTCTCTCCAATTTAGTGTTGCCATGTGTCCATAAAAAAACCTCTCGAGGCGAATAGCCTGAGAGGGTTGTATACGTGTTGAAAAAGCGCGTTGAAAAATTTGCAGCACAAATTTCTACAACACTATTTGATCACATGTACCTTCTCAGCCTCTCTGGACTGCTATTAAAGGTGAATATTTAGTTAAGTTGTTCATTCACTGTCGTTAGTATAGACTTTCTTTTCGTATCCGTCAATGCCTATTTCGTAAATCCTTTAATAATTGCTCATAATCAGCTGGAAGTGGTACTTCAAACTCCAAATATTCACCTGATGAAGGATGATCGAATCCTAATGTGGCTGCATGTAAAACTTGTCCACCAAAGTCGATTGTCTTTTTTGGTCCATATTTCGGATCTCCAACAAGTGGGAAGCCGATATAATTCATATGCACACGGATTTGGTGTGTACGTCCTGTTTCTAAACGACATTCCACCAGTGTATAGTCACCAAAACGCTCCACAACTTGGAAGTGTGTAACAGCGTGTTTACCATTATCGACTACTGCCTGTTTTTGACGGCCCTTTTGATCACGACCAATTGGCGCGTCAATTGTTCCCTTATCATGTGCAATATGTCCATGTACAAGTGCAATATATTTACGGGTAACCGTTTTATTGACCAACTGATTGACTAATGATTCATGTGCCGTATCATTTTTAGCAACCATTAATAAGCCTGATGTATCTTTATCAATACGATGGACAATACCAGGTCGAAGCACACCATTAATACCCGATAAATCCTTACAATGATACATTAACCCATTCACTAAAGTACCTGTCATATGACCTGGCGCTGGATGTACCACCATACCCTTTGGTTTATTCACTACAAGGACATCTGCATCCTCATAAACAATATCCAAATCTAAGTTTTCTGCGACAACATCCAATTCTTCAACTTCCGGAACATCAATAGCAATGATGTCACCAGCTTTAACCTTATATTTTGCTTTTACAGCTTCGCCATTCACTTGAATGATCCCTTCACTAATCCAGTTACCGATTTGTGTACGTGACCACTCGGTTTGTAAGCTTGAAAGTGCCTTATCAATACGCTCTCCCTGCTGTTGTTCTTCGATTGTATAAGTTACTTGCGTCATTGTTTCACCTGTCTCTTCTCTTTTTTATCTTCCATAATCAAACCAATCATCAGTACGACAACTGCTATGGTTAAGGCAGCATCCGCTACATTAAATATAGGGAAATCATAATTTATAATTGGTATTAAAACATCTACAAAATCGACCACTTCACCCCTAAATAGTCGATCAATAAAATTCCCTACCGCTCCACCGAGTAAGAGCATTAAGCCTACTTGAAAAACAGGCTTACCTTTTGCTTCTTTATGATAAAAATAGAGAATGGCACAGATAACAGCAACTGTGACAATGCTAAACAACCACATTTGCCCTTCTAACATCCCCCATGCTGCCCCTTTATTACGATGAGATAAAATGCCAAACCATGGGTCCAACACAGCAATACGTTCACCATACTCCATATTTTTTACAATTAGCCATTTTGTCCATTGATCCAATAAAACGACAAAGGCGGCCAATCCATAATATTTATACACAGACATTCCTCCGTTCACTCAACATCTTACCTATTCTACCATAACAGCACCAATGACAATAACTAATATCACATCAAAATATGGCGGATTCCCAATGTGCTTCAAGAATATAAAAAGCTATTCCTATCACTTTTTCAAGCAATAGAAATAGCTATGATTTTGTATGTTATACCGTTTCCGATTCTTTTGCATGTACCCGCTTCATGAAATCATTCACATCAGCAGGAACTTTACGATCTAATAATGACACAATGATAACTGATAAGAAACCAACAGGCACTGTCACGATACCTGGAATTTTAAACTGTAAGAAGCTTGGTAATGTTCCTGGTAAAAAGATCATCCACATGGACACGGCAAGACCAATTAGTAAACCCGCAATAGCTCCCTTCTCTGTCATGCCTCTCCACCAAATACCTAAAATAAATATGGGTGTGAATGTACTTGCTGCGACAGTAAAGGCAAGTGCAACTAAATGTCCAATAGATGCATCTTTCACAAGTAATCCCAGTGCTCCATATAAAATGCCTAATAATAATATAGCTACTTTTCCAGCAACAACACGTTGCTTTTGTGTAATGTCCTTTTTCATAATGTTGGCATATAAATCATGAGCTAGCGCACCTGAGCTCGTGATAAACAGCCCTGAAAGGTTGGAGAATATGGCTGCAAACGCTCCTGCAATAACTAAACCAAGTAACCATTTTCCTCCTAATGCAAGTGCCGTAGTAGGAATCACCATATTATTTCCACCTAATACTAAATCACGCATTACCTCCTCACTAGCTGTTCCAGAAATGAAAATGGAGCGACCTACAACACCTAGATAAACAGCTAATAAGAAGAATACGCTGGCAATACCGATAGCCATCAGTGCAGATTTACGTGCTGCTTTCGCACTAGGATTTGTATAAAAACGCAATAATATATGAGGCAGTCCAATCGTTCCTAACGCTAAACCAATCGTCATACTAATAGTTTGCCAAAACGTTGGGAAATAGAAGCCTGTGCCTGTCCAAGCACCCCCATCAAAATTGACATCACTACCATCCAAAGCATACGGTGAAGTACCAGTGATAGGTCCACTAAAGGAATTAATAGCTGCGAGAATTTTATCATAATGTAAGCCACTATAAACCGCAGCTATTAACATGACAATAAATGCTCCAAGACGAATCCAAAGCTCTAAAGCTTGATTGATGGTTGTTCCTTTCATTCCTCCAATCCCTACATAAAAAACCATCACAATACAAGTAAAGATAATGCCGAATTCATAGGAAGTACCAAAAAACATACTTAAAATTTGAGCCGCACCTAATAATTGGGGAGCTGCATAAAAGCCCGAGATAGCTAAAACGACCGCAACTGCTACTAGGCGAGCTCGTCTACTATGAAAACGATAACCTAAAAAATCAGCAACTGTAAATGCACCAAAACGTCTTAACGGACCGGCTACAAAAATAGCTAATAATGTTAACCCAATAGAGAAACAAAAAGCATAATAAGCCCCATCATAGCCTAGTTGAAATGTTAAACCAGCGATCCCAAGGAATGTTGCTGCACTTAAATAATCCCCACCAATCGCAGAACCATTTGTAAACCATCCAAAGCTTCGTCCTCCTACAAAGAAATCCGATGCTGTTGCATTTCTCTTAGTTAAATACGTAATGTATACAATCGTTCCCATTAAAGCAATGGTCATTAACATCTTTGGTTCTAATAGCGCTTCTATCATTCAACATTTCCCCCTTTGTTCCAACTACTTATTTGCTAAATCATATTTTTTTAGGCGCTTTTCGTACAAGGCTGTATGCACATAGGCAATAATAAATGCCATCGCCATCATCACAATCGTTGTTACAAACCATGTAACTGTCATTCCACCCCAAATTTTCTTAAATGCAAACTCTGGAGCAAACCAATTCATAACAGGGATACTAAAAATCAAAATAAAGTAAAATACCGATAAACCTAAACCTGTTGTAAATTCATCTTTCATAATTTTGTTTGTTGTCGCATCAAGAGGAGGCAAATCTTTCACATCAATAGTTCCTGCCTCCACGTAGTCATAATCATGACTTCCAACTTCCGCCATAAGCCAACTCCCCCTTTTTCTTGTCAGCAAATAATTATCTGAAATTTCAAATTATTATTTACTACAATTATTTTATTCTATTTCAACTACAATATAGATATAAAATATTGCTGTATTAGTACAAAAAATTGCTATTTTAAGTTAAAATATTTCTATCTTTTCAATTCACAGGAGGATGGTAGCATTTTAAAGGTGGTATGGTATATGGAAAGCTCATTTGACAAGCAACAAATGAGTGAATGGTTACAAGAGGTTTTACCAAACGCTTTTGAGGAAAGTAAAGTATCAAAGCCAGAAGATGAGGCCATTATTGTCTATGAAGTCAATCGGTTATTTGATTGGGTAAAGATTAATCGATTAAAAAGAAATTATCCTAACAGTATAATTGTCCCGGTTGTTACAGAACACCTTACCTACTCAACTGGTATAGCCATTGAATTAGTTTTACCTGCACTTCTCATAAAACCATTACAAAAATCAAAATTTTTACGAATTGTAAAGAAGCTGTATACAGCCTATCAGGAAAAAAAGGCTAGTTCACTCACACTGCTTGAGCTATCACAACAAGTGTCCCAACATCATACCTCACCGTTCCGAGAAGCATTTTTAAAGCGTTTAATACGGGGTGAAGTCGACAATGAACAAGAAATTATCCAATCTTCATCCTTTCTATCATCAAACTGTATTCCTAATATTGTGTTTTTAATTCAAGGCTATATCGATGGAGATGATAAGAAAGCAGATGCAAGCAGTATCATCACCAATATTTTCCGTCAAAATTTCGTAAATCAAGCACCTTTGTCCTTTTTACATTTTGAACGCTATTTACTACTTCTCATGCGAATTCCGAGTGAGTACAACTCATTCAAACATTGGTCAGAGGGAGAAGCCTGTCTTTTAGAAGTTATTGAAACACTGAAAAGGGACTATTGCATTCATTTGTTTATGGGGGTTGGTAGTGTATTTCAGGACGCTATGCAAGTGAAAGAGTCCTATAGCCAAGCACGAAAAGCACGAAGAAAACCACCTATCGATAACATTCATATAAGATATTACGAGGATTTAACAAAGCATGAGCAGCTTCAAAAAGCCATCCATTATATTGAAGAGCATTATGACGAGCAACTAACCATTCGTGATGTGGCAAACTATATAAACTTTAGCTCCACACATTTTAGCAGACTATTTAAAAAGGAGACTGGTCGAAATTTCGTTGACTACGTTGCCTTTACTCGCATCATCAAAACATTACCCTTTTTACGTAAATACGACTACACCATAGAAAAAATCGCCTCCACTTGTGGCTTTAACACACCTAATTATTACAGTCTAACCTTTAAAAAATATGTAGGGATCTCACCAACAGACTACCGCAATACGAAAGAAATTTTATTTAAATAGTTCCAGCTAAAAGAATCTGCTAAATCTTCATGAAAAAAAGCAAGCCCCCTTAAAAGGAGACTTGCCTATATCTACATTGTATGCAGATTCTTGTTATTAAAAGAAAACTTAAGCGTAATATTTTTCTACAACTTCTGCACAGCGAGCGCAAACTGTTGGTTGTGCCTCATTTGTTCCAACTGTTTCTGAAATTGACCAGCAGCGCTCACATTTCTCACCTGTAGCCTTCTCAACAACAATGGAAACATGCTCAAGTGCTAAAGCTTCTGCAGGCGCTTCTTCAATTGCAGCTACCTCAAATGCTGAAACGATAGAAAGTTGTGCAAAATCAATGTTCGCATCATTCAATAATGCGACAACATCTTCTTTTGCATAGACAGTCACTTTTGCTTCAAGTGATTTACCAATTGTTTTAGCGTTACGCGCTTCCTCTAATGCTTTTAAAATATCGTCACGCACATCAATAATTTTTTCCCATTTCTCACGAAGACTGTCAAAGTTCGCTTGAACATCTACCTCTGGGAAGTCTGTTAATTGAACCGACACTTCCTCTACAACCCCTTGAGCGTGGAGGTAAGACCACATCTCGTCTGTTGTATGAGGAATAATTGGTGTCATAATTTTAACTAATGTCATTAATGTATCGTAAATGACTGTTTGCATTGCTCGACGGTCTTTGTTGTCATGACCTTCAATATAAACTACGTCTTTCGCAATATCTAAATAGAATGAAGATAACTCCACAGCTACAAAATTATTGACTACATGATAAACAGCAGCGAAATCATAACGATCGTAGGCTGCACGCACAGCTTTTAAAACATCTTGCAAGCGCATATACACGTATTGATCCATTTCACGAAGCTCTGCATAAGCTACACGATCTTTCTTTGGATCGAAATCAGCAATATTGCCGTGTAAGAAACGGAACGTGTTACGAATTTTACGGTACACTTCTGACACTTGCTTTAACATATCCATAGAAATACGCACATCAGCTGTATAGTCCACAGAAGCAACCCAAAGTCGAAGAATATCTGCACCATATTGATCCATTACTTTTTGTGGAATAATGACATTTCCTAATGATTTACTCATTTTACGTCCTTCACCATCAAGAACGAAACCATGCGTTAAAAGTCCTTTGTATGGTGCGTAACCATTGATAGCTACAGATGTAATTAGTGATGAGTTAAACCAACCACGGTGTTGGTCAGAGCCTTCTAAATATAAATCAGCTGGATATTTCATGCCTCGTTCAACAAGTACACCTTGGTGAGATGAACCTGAATCGAACCAAACGTCCATAATATCATTTTCTTTTGTAAATTCGCCGTTCGGACTACCTGGATGTGTAAAGCCTTCTGGCAATAATTCTTTCGCTGTTTTTTGGAACCAAATATTTGATCCATGCTCACGGAATAAAGCAGAAATATGGCTAATTGTTTCAGGTGTAATAATTGGTTCACCATTTTCAGCGTAGAAAATTGGAATTGGCACGCCCCAAGCACGTTGACGTGAAATTACCCAGTCTCCACGGTCACGAATCATATTATAAAGGCGTGTTTCTCCCCAAGCTGGTGTGAATGTTGTTGCTTTAACAGCCTCAAGTAACTCACCACGGAATGCTTCAACAGATGCAAACCATTGTGGTGTCGCACGATAAATAACTGGTTTTTTTGTACGCCAGTCATGTGGATAAGAGTGTGTAATGAAACTAAGACTTTCTAATGCATCCACTTCTTTAAGTTTTTCTGTTACTAGTTTATTGGCATCATTATAAAATACGCCTTCAAAACCAGGTGCTTCTTCTGTATAGCAGCCACTATTATCAAGAGGACTAAGAATGCCTAAGCCATATTGTTTACTAATATGATAATCATCTTCCCCGTGTCCTGGCGCTGTATGAACACAACCTGTACCCGCATCTGCAGTAACATGATCTCCAACCATCACAAGAGATTCTCGATCATAGAATGGATGATGGGCTACAATACGATCTAGCGCATCCCCTTTTACTTCTTGAACAACCTCATAGTTTTCCCATTCAAGAGCAGTTGCCACTGACTCTAATAATTCTTTAGCGATAATGAATTTTTTAGTTGCCACAGCAACTACTACATAGATAAATTCAGGGTTCAAAGAAATCCCTAAGTTTGCTGGTAATGTCCAAGGAGTTGTTGTCCAAATGATAAATTTAGCATCTGCTGGAACAACACCTTTCGCATCCTTAATAGCAAAGCTTACATAAATCGATGGTGATTTGATATCCTTGTATTCAATTTCAGCTTCTGCCAAAGCAGATTCAGAAGATGGAGACCAATAAACTGGTTTTAACCCTTTATAGATGTAACCTTTTTCCGCCATTTTACCAAACACTTCAATTTGACGTGCTTCAAATTCAGGTTTCAATGTAATATATGGATTTTCCCAATCACCGCGAATGCCTAGACGTCGGAATTGCGTACGTTGATTGTCAATTTGTTCATACGCATATTCTTCACAAAGTTGGCGGAATGCTGCTACTGACATTTCTTTACGCTTTACACCTTTGTTTGTCAATGCTTGCTCAATTGGTAAACCATGCGTATCCCAACCAGGAATATAATTAACATGGTAGCCAGTCATGGAGCGGTGACGTGTAATCATATCTTTCAATACTTTATTTAATGCATGGCCGATGTGGATATCACCATTTGCATATGGAGGACCATCATGTAGGACAAACTCTGGACGACCTTCAGTACGTTCCATTTGTAATTTGTTAATATCCATGTCATTCCATTTATCTTGCATTTTTGGCTCATTTGCTGGAAGATTTCCGCGCATTGGAAAATCTGTTTTTGGCATTAATAATGTATCTTTGTATTCAACCATTTAAAATTCCTCCTTTATTTTCCACAGGCATAATAGACATTTTTCACATAGGACAGTTATTGGCAAATTCAGCTAAAACGATTCGCAAACAAATAAAAAAAGCCCTCAATCCCACTAAGGGACGAGAAGCTTCTACTCGCGGTACCACCCTACTTGTAGCACAAAAATTATTGTACTACCTCTTTCAAGCACGTTAACGTCGTGCAACACGAAATAACTTACTTTTTTCAGCTATTTAGCTCAGAAGTGATGTTCAATGTTAGTTGCATGTTTGGGCTCGCACTGTCCCCAAATCGCTTCACTACGCCTAACAAATACTGTCTTCGTCTCTGCCTCTATGCGTATCTGTTCAAAATAATTACTATTACAAAGTATATGAAATTCATACAATCGCGTCAAGTTTCAATTGTAAAAGAAAAGTTACATATCTTCGGACTCCTGTGCTTCCTCAACAGACGCCTGAATTTCAGTTAAATCAATATCGTATTGTAGCAAATGATCCCAGTCATCTGCATTCAGTAAGTCAAGCTGTGCCTCTACAAGCATCTTAAAACGATTACGGAAAACCTTAGATTGTTTTTTTAGCTCATCAATTTCAATCGTTACCTTACGAGCTTTCGTTAAAGCTTCATTGACAATTCGATCAGCATTTTTCTCTGCTTCTTTCAAAATGAGTTTAGCCTCTTTTTGTGAATTTCTTCGCACTTCATCTGCAGCTTCTTGCGCTACTACAATAGATTTCTGCAAAGTTTCTTCTAAGGAGTTAAAATGCCTCGCTTGTTCTAATGCCATTTCTAATTGCTTATCGACTTCCTTTTTTTCCCTAAGCAAAATTTCGTAGTCTTTAATAATCTGATCTAAAAATTCATTTACTTCATCTTCAGCATAACCTCTGAAGGCTTTTGTAAACTCCTTATTATGTATATCAATAGGTGATAATGGCATACAATCCTTCTCTCCTTTACATGTACATTCGTAGTTTCTATTATACAATTGTTCCGACAACTTAGCAGTAAAAATTAATGAAATTTACTTCACTTTCAGCTTTTTTGGGCCAATCGACCGATTTGTAGACGGATTTTATCCTTTTTTGTACGGCCTTCTGTCATAATAATTTTGACACGACCGCTTCCACGTATCGATAAAATATCACCCTCTTGTAATTCAAAAGCGACAGTATCCCGCTCCGTCCAATTGACACGCACTTTTTTTCCAGTAATTAATGCTTGTGCCTTTTGGCGTGACACATTTAAAATCGTCGCAATGATCACATCTAAACGCATCGAAGAAACTGTATGTGCTTCCTCAAACCACTCTTCCTCATTGATAAGCAGTGGGGCGTCTTCCTTTAGGGATTCTACATGTACCTTTACTTTACCAATACCCGTTAAATGTAAACGGACATAATCCGCTACCTCCTGTGCGACAACGAATTGCACCTGCTGCTCATTGACACGAATATCACCGAATTTACTACGGTTTAAGCCTAATGATAACAATGCCCCTAAAACATCTGGATGACGCAGTTGAATAAATTTAGTCGGATACTGGATGGTAAAGGCTGTCAGTTGAAAGTCTTCATCTGTAGCTTCATAGTACGCAGGGAAAATGAGCATACGCTGCCTCTCTGCTCCATCAAATAGCCCTGAACAAGCTGTCTTTAGAGTGTCGTCCTGTCCAATAACCGATGACACAATAAAACGTTGCCTTGGGTCAAGAAAATCGGTCAACTTAGGTGCATAGCGATCCTCTACCTCACGCTGCCAGCTTAGCACTTGTTCAATAAAAGGCTGCTCATCTTTTCGAAAATGCTGGATTAAGTGTTCCATCTTGTTGTCTCCTCTTTCACTAGTTCCTATTTGCTTTGTTGGATGAACGTAGTAAAACTAGTATTCCCCATAAATAAAAAATCCCCACCTAAACGTGAGGATTTACTTCTAAACGAACATAAGAAATATTTTCTGAATGACTATAACAAGCCCTCTTTCAATAAAATTCAGCATAAAGATAGCCACAATTGGTGAAATATCTATCATTCCAAGTGGCGGAATAAACTTTCTGAATATCCCTAAATATGGTTCACACACTCTTTCAAGCATGCGACCAATGGCTGAATTTTGAGCGGCAGGCACCCAAGACATTAAAATATAGGCAATTAGCATAAATGAATAAATCCTAAATGCTAACGATACATAACCAAGTATTATAAAAAAAGTCATATAAACTACAATCCTCGCTATTAATTATCGTCTAAAATAAAGTTTGTAATTTCACCAGTCACTTCTACATTATCTGGCGTGCATAGGAAAATATCTTTACCAATACGCTGGATATCTCCAGCAAGGGCGTAGACTGTTCCACTTAAAAAATCAATAATGCGTTTTCCTTGCTCCCGCTCAATACGTTGTAAATTGACGATTGTTGCACGTTTATTTTTTAAATGTTCTGCAATATCTTGTGCTTCTGCATAAACTCTAGGCTCTATTAACACTACTTTTGCGCCCTTAGAGCTCATAGCTGCTTGTAAACTGACAATGTTGTTAGAAGTTGCTGCTGAACTTTGTGGCACAATTTCATGAATAGATGCCTTCCGTTCTTTAATTGTTTTTTTAGGCTTTATTGAATGAATCGGTTGCTGTTGTTGTATGGGTTGTTGCTGCTGAATAGGAGCTTGCGTGATTTCTTCTTCTAATTCTTCTTCAAGGTAAAAGAAGTTTTTAATTTTATTTTTCATGCTCATCCTGTTCCCCTCTTTCATTTCCAACAAGAGCCGTTCCGACTCGAACAAAAGTAGCCCCTTCCTCTACCGCAATTTCAAAGTCATTAGACATGCCCATTGATAACTCGGTACAAGGTGCGTGTGCGAATCCTTGCTCGGCTATTTGCTGTTGACATTGTTTTAATTGCTTGAAAACGGAGCGAATTAGCTCTTCGTCTTCCGTATTTGGTGCCATTGTCATTAAACCTACAACTTGAATCTTTGTAAATTCTTTCAATGATTCTACAAAAGGTAAAACTTCTTCGATGGTTAAACCATGTTTAGATTCTTCTCCTGAAACATTTACTTGTACAAAGCATTTAACAGGTTTTTCTGCTCTTTTTTCAATTTCTTCCGCCAAGCTCAATCGATCTAATGAATGTAAAAAATCAATGCTGTTAATCACTTGTTTTACTTTACGTGTTTGAAGTGACCCGATATAATGCCAGTACACATCAGCTTGAATTTCTGTAATTTTACGATGTAAGCCATCGGGTCTATTTTCTCCTAAATGAGTGAGACCGGCATCAATTGCTTCTTGCGTTCTTTCAACAGAAACTTCTTTTGTCACCGCAATTATTTGAACATGATTGCTCTGACGATTGCCTTTTTTTTCTGCTGCTGCTATTAAATCCTGTAGTTTGTTTAAATTTGTTAAGATTTTTGTCACTGTTTTTCCCAACTTTACAACAATAGTTTCTTTTATTGTAACAAGCAATGCTTGATTTATCAATGAATAGCCTGACCTATGTCAGCGTACATGATCTCAATTTTATAAACAGATGTCTTAGGAAAGTGCTTTTACTAAAATAACGTCCTTGCCAACAACAAGCACATCTTTCATATACACTTTTCTAACAGACTCTTCCCCTTTAAAAAAACCAAGATATTTACGAGGCTCTGCAATTAAAAATGCTGTCACATAGCCCGTTTCTTTTGATACTTCGGCATCTATTACAAAGCCTATAAATCGTCCATTTCCTGCTTCAATGACTTCTTTTTGCTGTAACATCGAAAAACGCAATGACATACCTCCTCTAACAATTACTTTTGTACGTTCCATTCATGTCCTTCATCAAACTTTGCTGTCACTTATTTTATGTATCATTTGTTCATTGAATGAAGATAAAATGCGCACCGAATAATTCGATGCGCATTTTTTTATTTGTAATCCTTTTGCATTGTTTCAATCGCATTTTTTTCAAGACGCGAAATTTGTGCTTGAGAAATCCCTAGTTCCTTAGCAATTTCTGTTTGAGTCTCCCCATAATAAAAACGTTTTGCAACGATCATTTGCTGACGTTCATCTAGCTTTTGCAAGCTTTCCTTTACCGACACGTAGGCAACCCATTGATCCTCTGATACATCATCATCACGTAATTGATCCATCATATAAACAGCGTCTCCACCGTCTGAGTAAATAGGCTCTTGCAAGGAAACAGGATCTTGAATAGCATCTAAAGCAAATAACACATCTTCTTTTTTCATGTCAATCATCTCAGCAATTTCTTCAATCGTTGGTTCTCGCAAATTATCGGTTATCCACTGCTCTTTTGCCTGCATTGCCTTATAAGCTATATCTCTTAGAGAGCGAGATACACGTAATGCATGATGATCACGCAGATGGCGACGAATTTCTCCAATGATCATCGGTACAGCATATGTCGAAAATCGTACATTATGCTTTAAATCAAAATGATCAATGGCTTTCATGAGGCCAATACAGCCTACTTGAAATAAATCATCTGCCTGTTCACCCCGATAGGCAAATCTACCGACAATACTTAGCACTAACCTTAAATTGCACATTACAAGCTCTTCCCTAATCTCAGTTTCTCCAGCTTGTAAGCGGATGAAGAGTTCCTTCATTTCCTCGTGCTTTAAAATTGGCAAAGTCGATGTATCTAAGCCGCAAAGATCTACTTTTGTTCGCATATTCGATTCCTCCGGATGTTATTCTCTGACTAAACCGTGACATCAGTTTGTCCGAGAGAAACAAGAATATGCACAAAAGCTGCGACCAATTTTAGGTAGGTTAAATTTCCCTCTCTACGAAATTGGTTGATTTAAATTTTCACGTAAATCTTGAATAATTTTCTTTTCTAAACGGGAAATATATGATTGCGATATGCCTAAATGATCGGCAACTTCTTTTTGTGTCATTTCAACTTTTCCATTGAGACCAAAACGACACTCCATAATATAACGCTCTCGCGCACCCAATAAATTAATGGCATGGAACATATGCTGTCGTTCTATTTTCTTCTCTACATTATCAAGAATAATATGCTCTTCTGTTCCTAAAATATCGGACAGTAATAATTCATTTCCATCAGCATCAGAGTTTAGTGGTTCATCTAGTGAAACTTCACCCTTCATACGACTCGTTTTTCGTAAGTGCATTAAAATTTCATTTTCAATGCAGCGTGATGCGTATGTTGCAAGTTTGATATTCTTATCTGTATTGAACGTCTCGATCGCCTTTATTAAACCAATGGAACCAATGCTAATTAAATCTTCAATTGGCGTTCCCGTATTATCAAAACGTCTAGCTATATAAACAACAAGACGTAAATTACGTTCAATTAGTGTGTCTCTAGCTCGTAAATCACCGTTCATAAAGGATGCAATGACTGTAACTTCTTCTTCTCGACTTAATGGCACTGGCAATGAATCATTTCCCCCTATATAGTACGTTTCACGACTCCGAAACTTACTCCATAATTTTTTCAAGCTAGCAAGTAGCCTAAGAAGCAATAGTTCTCCCCCTCTATGAGTTATTTGAAAGCGCTGAAAAATGTAAAATTGCTGCTGTGCTATGTGGAAAATTTTTTGCTTTTTTGGTTAAAACGATGTATTCATTCGTTTTCACTTGGGAAGGCTCCCCCTTTATATGCCATTCATCAAAGCGAAAACCAAGGACAACTGATTGCTGTTGTACCGTATTGACATGAATAAATCGTATATAACGCTGATAATCTTCAGAAAACATAGATACATCGTATGGGTCTGTTTCTTGCCATTCTATTAATGATTTTCGAAACGCTGAAGGTAAGTGTGGTCGCAATGCTGTATAAGAGACAAAATGAACTGGCTTTCCTGATAATGGCTCAATCGCTTGATTACCTGTATCAACAAAAGCGGAAAGCGGGATTGTTGCTCCAAAAATTTTTAAAGTTGTATCAAATACAAACTGACCACTTAAGCGCTCTAACTTGACAAATCCCCATTGCTTATAAAATGCAATAAGATTTAAAACTGCCAATAAAAAGCAAATCATAATAAAATGAGTAACAGAAAGATTTTTCAAAAAAGGTTGTAGTGCTGTTAACAATCCACCAATCACGATCGTTGCTGTTAACACAATAGGTCCTTGCTTTTGAAAGCTACGAATCTTGAAGCGAAATGCTATACCAATTAACAATATAAAACTAAGAATCGTCGTCCACAGCATTTGACCGCCAATGACAGCTACAAAACTACTACAAATTGAACTCATTAATAATCTTGAATTTTTCACTAAGACTCCTGTGACTCTTGCTGTAAACGTGAGTATCGCTAGATTAAAAAGCGTATTAATGAGCACCAGCCATTCTCCATACATAACAGCCGCCTCCTATATACAAAGTTAGCATGTTACTCCCACAAATATTGTCAAACAATCGCATCATTTCCTAAAAATGTTTTGACAAAAAACATGGTTTCCTTACACATTTGAACATCATGCCAGCCAAAATAAAAAGCTCGTATTCTACATATGTAAAATACGAGCTTTTTAGAAGTTATTTGTTTTATCTTATTTTCAGCAATTGTACCGAAAGAGAAGCATCAAGTAGACTTTTTCAAAGGACAAAGAAAAGTTCTATTCTCCAACTCGAAAGTCTGGAACCAATGATGCCGAGACGTCATAGATTTAGCCTCGATTTTTGCGGTTACGTAAAAATGCTGGGACTTCGAGCATGTCATCCTGTGCATAATGCTGCTGATTTTGACGTGGCTGCTCTTGTTGAACATGCATTTCTTGTCGTTGTTCACGAATTGGTGCTTGTTGCTGTGGAGCTGATTGTCTGTTTATGTTAAGTGACGGCTTCGTTGTATTACGTTGTTGCTGTAAAGCTTCCTCTGAGAAGCCAGTAGCAATGACTGTAACAATAATTTCATCTTTAAGGTTTTCATTAATAACTGAACCGAAAATCATGTTTACTTCTTCATCTGACGCAGAGGCTACGATATCTGCTGCCTCTTGCACTTCAAATAAGCTAAGATTTGAACCACCAGTGATGTTCATTAGGACGCCTTTAGCACCATCGATTGATGATTCAAGCAATGGACTTGAAATAGCTTTCTTTGCTGCTTCAGAAGCTCTGTTTTCGCCTGTAGCAATACCAATCCCCATCAATGCTGAACCTTTGTTAGACATAATTGTTTTCACGTCTGCAAAGTCTAAGTTAATAAGACCAGGTGTGGCAATCAAATCTGAAATACCTTGTACACCTTGACGTAGAACATTATCAGCTTCTCTGAAGGCTTCTAACATCGGCGTTGATTTATCGACAATTTGTAATAGCTTATCGTTCGGGATGACAATCAGTGTATCCACAGATTCTTTCATACCACCAATACCACCGATTGCCTGTGTTTGGCGTTTACGACCCTCAAATGTAAATGGACGTGTTACAACTCCGACTGTAAGGGCTCCCAATTCACGTGCGATCTGTGCAATGACTGGTGCTGCACCAGTACCCGTTCCACCACCCATACCAGCAGTAACGAATACCATATCTGCACCACGTAGAACCTCTTCTAGTTGTTCTCTACTCTCTTCAGCAGCTTTTTTTCCTACCTCTGGATTTGCACCTGCGCCTAATCCACGTGTTAACTTAGCACCAATTTGTAGCTTTACTTCCGCTTTAGATAAATTTAATGCTTGAGCATCCGTGTTAACAGCGATAAAGTCAACACCTTGCACACCATGTTCTATCATTCGATTGACAGCGTTGTTACCGCCACCACCAACACCTATGACCTTTATTACTGCAAGTTCATCAACACTTGTATCAAATTCTAACATCTCTTTTTTCCTCCCACGGTAACTCGACTCTGTATCATTCATTACGCATTCTAGTTAATCAAAAAACTTATCAAATAATTTTTTTGCTCTCCCGATTACGCTTTCTTTTGGTTCTGAAGGTGCAGAATACTCTTGCTTTTTACTTATAGTTGGCTGAGCCCCTACAACTGCATATTCAATAGGTTGCGTATTCGAACTTTTACCGTAAAAATCATCTTCTAAATAGGCGTAACGTATAAGTCCAACTGCCGTCGCAAATGAAGGCTCTCTAACGCCAATATAATCGGGTGTATAGATTCTTACACGCGTTTGTAGAATTTGACGTGCCAATTGGGCTATCCCCTCAAGCTTTGCAACACCACCTGTTATAACAACGCCACCCGGTAAATCTCGTACACCTAAACGCGCTAATTCATCAATAACTAACTCCAATAATTCTTCTAAACGAGCGCCAATAATTTCCGATATATAGCGCTGACTGTACTGATCTGTAGAATCTGTGCCAACAATAGGCACTTCAAAGAGTTCGTCATCAGATGCATCATCATAAAAGGCATGTCCATACTGGTGTTTGATTTGTTCGGCTTGTTCTGTTGGTGTTTTTAAAACGATTGAAATATCTTTCGTTATATGATCACCACCGACAGGTAGGACACCTGTATGGGTTAACAAACCTTCTTCAAATACTGCAATTGTTGTAGATCCGCCTCCTAAGTCTATAAAGGCAGTTCCTTGGTTTTTTTCATCTTCAGTTAATGCAAAATAGCCTGATGCTAATGGTTGTAAATATATTTCTCGTATACTTAACCCAGCGCGCTCAACACAGCGAAGAACATTGTGTAGAAGCGTTTTGGATGTCGTTATCATTGTTGCATCCATTTCTAGACGGATGCCAATCATACCACGAGGATCTTTAATTTCATCAAGGTTGTCCACAATAAACTGTCTTGGAATGATGTTAACTAATTCACGTTCAGGAGGTATTGACATGACTTGTGCAGATTCTACCACTCTGTCTAAATCATCATCTGTAATTTCTCTGTTTTCACTATTTACAGCGACAACACCTTTAACTAGCTGTAACATCGTCTGGTTAGCTGGAACGCCTAAAACGACTTCATGAATTTGATAACCTGTCATTCGTTCGGCTTGTTCTACTGCTTTTCGAATAGATTGTACTGTTGCGTCAATGTCAACAATTGCACCTTTTCGAACTCCATTCGATTTTACATTTCCGACGCCAATTACATGTAATTGTCCGTCACTCATTTCACCTATTAATACCTTGATAGAGGAGGACCCAATATCAAGTGAAATGTATAAATCTTGCTGATTCAATTCGCTGCACCTCCTTGAAAAATGCTCTTATTTTCATTCTATTGTAAATTTCCCATAATGTCTAAGCAAATCGAGTATTTTGATCAATTTTTCTCTCATTCTATGGAAGTTTTTTTTCGTTTGTGACGTTTCTCATCTATACGAGTTAGTAGAATACGCCTAATTATTGCAATATTTTGGAATAATCGTACTCCAAAAGCGAAAATGGCTGCCAAATACAAATCTATCCCCAAATTCACACCAATGAAGGCTAAACCTGCTGCTAGAACTATATTAAAAAAGAATCCTGATACAAAGACTTTATCGTCGTAAACTTGCTGTAATTGAGCACGGATACCACCAAATAATGTATCTAAAGCTGCTAAAACAGCTATTGACAGATAATTTTCATACATAGAGGGGATTTGTATATTTGTTAACAAGCCAAGGGCAAGTCCAAATATCAAACCTAAAAACGGTAGCCACATATATTAATCTCCTTTTTTTACCTCTGTTAAATAATCATTTGTCAACGGCTGATCAAATGCTGGAATTTGTAACTGTTCAGTTGGCTCTTCAATTACTAAGTTAAAATTATCTAAATAAAACGAGTCTATAAACGTTGAGGCTTGTAGTGAATTATACAATTTTTGCGCTGCTTTAAAATCGCTTGTCCCAACTTCTATTTTAAAGGACGGTGAAGACAGGGGTATACTGTTCACTGTTGTTTTACCATTTATATCCCGAATGGCTGTTGTCTGTACAACACGATTGCCATCAATTGAGACACTAGTAGCATCGTTTTTAAAAAGTGCATTTAATAATTGAGTTAACAAATCAGGTGATATTTCTTTAATTTCATAACCCATTTCAATTAATTCAGGTGCCGGCTCTACACGTAATCGGACTCCGGGCCCCATAATTTCTGTTAATCCAGCTTGTAGCTTTAAACGATTTAATGTTTCATTTAAGGCTGCCTGCTGATTTACTTTTTCAGATTGCTCATAGCGATCCACTACTTCATGAAGTGAGCGAATTTCTGCCAGTAATGCGGAATGTCTTTGCTTTTCTAGTGCTAATTCCTCTCTTATTGCCCAAATATCTCGTGTATCTCGCTCTGCTGGTTTTTGTATGGTATTGTATTGTACCGCTATCATCAAACCGATAATAAATAGCACGAACGTTATTCGGGTGTACATATTTCTTTGCAAAATAGCCCCTCCTAGACGTATCGTATTATGCCTCTCAGAATACGATGTTAAATTGTCAATACAACCTACAATCGACAAATACCTGGAGGCTAAATTAGACTTTAAACATGAATATAGGACTTGTCCCTAACTTTCAACTTTTACTTTAGGCATTGTAAGCTTTTGATTTTCCTCTAATGACACCACAATATTGTCATTTAATAACTGATCCACTACCCCTCCACTTAAATTTAAAGAGGCCATTAATGTTTCTGAATCACCTACTGCTTCTATCACAAAGGGAGCTGGATGTTGTGTACCATCAATTGTTATAACTGGACCATTACAGCGAATATAGGAATTGGCCATAACACGTTGTCCATTGATAGCAATAGCTTGGGCTCCTGAAATTTTCAGTTCATTCATCAACTTAAAAACATGGCTTTCATGGACAATATAGTCATTTGGATTTAAAGATTTCGGATCATAGTCACCATCTTGAAGGGTTATTCGGATTCCCTTCCCTTCACTTTTTAACTCGCCAAGTAATAACCGTAAATCTTCTGCTTGCTCAACAAGCTTTTTATAGTCCTTTTCATTTGAAGCAAATGATTTTTCATACTTTCTAATTTGTTCTTGTAAAGTATTTAATTCTTCAGTGAGTTCTTTATTGCGTTCTTGTTGTGTTATTAACTCCTCGCGATAGGAATCTTCTTGCTCAAAAAGCTCTGAATCAATCGCTCCTGCTTCCCGGTTATCTTTTGCCTGGTTGTAGGAATAGCCGATAATAAATCCTGTTGTCACACAAACAATTAGTAATTCAAATTGTTTTCTAGTAAAAAAATTCCCTTTGCTATTCTTCTTGTTGTTCATCTTCCGTCACTTCCTGGTTAACCAATTCCCCATCTGCATTCGCTTCCATATCAATGTCTATCTTGTTGTACTCTTCGTTAAAAGGACGATAGTAGGAACCGACCTCTAAATCAATCACGCCTTTTTCTAAGTTGGCAATTTGCGCTACTATAGAAGGGTAATAATTTAGCTTCTCCGCTAGCGTTTGAATAACAGCACGTACTTCATAGCCATCATTCATATAAAGTTTGACTGCATTCGGATTTGCATCATTACTATTCGTGTTAACTTGGGAAATTAAAGCTAAAACTTCTGGCTTTAATTGCGCTAGTTGCTCAACAAGTTTATTAATTGTTTTTTCACCGGTTATACCGATAAAAACTGGTGCATCAATGGGCGTATCATTTCCCGTTTGTTCAAAGCGTTTGCCGTTTTCTAGCAAAGGATAATAAGTACCGTCCCCAGCTAAATACGCAACTTTTTTCCATTCCTTCAGGTCAATCGTTACGCCTTGAAGCCAGTTACGTTTAACATGTACTTCTTTTACCCACTTATCCTTTAATAAAATCCTCTCAATATCTTCCACTTTGAAACCCCACATTGATTTACCAGGCGTAAGTGTACTCGCCTTCACATAATATTCCTCATTCGCAAGCTTAGCACCATTGACGGTTATCTTTTTGATGTTACTGTATGGAGATTGAAAATAAAGGAGTACTGCTAACACAATAAAGAAAAGTAATATTAGCACTATAAATTTCCGATTTGTACGCTTTTTTCGTCGCTTTTTTAGCGTAGGTATGCGATCTTCTATATCGATTACTTTCTCCAAAAAGTACTCCTCCTTTATATTTATTTCGCTAATTGATAAATAATACCTATTATTAACCACATTGTTACTAAAGATGTTCCTCCGTAGCTAATAAAAGGCAAAGTAACACCCGTTACTGGTACTAAACCAATCACAACAGCTATATTCAAAAACGCTTGCACCATTAGCATCGTAACAAGCCCAATAATGGCGTAATAGGATGTTCGATTTTTAGCCTGGACAGCAAATTTATAACCTGCATAGATTGTCAGTACAAAAAGCATTAAAATAACAAGGCCACCAATCAATCCGACTTCTTCTAAAATAATAGCGTAAATAAAATCATTTTGAGGTTCTGGTAAGTACAGAAACTTTTGACGGCTTTGTCCAAAACCATGGCCAAAAATCCCCGCTGGCCCTATTGCCATTAAGGATTGCACTGCTTGGAATCCACTCACTAAAGGATCAGCCCATGGATCAAGAAATGCTTCTATTCGCTTTAGACGATATGGTGCTGTTGCGATTAGCCCTACTAATCCAGCAACTCCAGCTAACATAATCATAGCGTACAGCTTTAACGGATACCCAGCGACAAAAAATAATAAAAACACCGATACAACAAGAATAAAAACAGACCCAAAATCTGGTTGTAACATGATAAGAATGACAGGTAATAGCAAGATGAACCCGTGGCGCCAATTCACAATCATTGTTCCTGTTTTATGTTGCGCTAGTATATGGCTTAAGTACACAATGACAGTTATTTTCGCTAGTTCCGCTGGTTGGATAGTTAAAGGACCTATCCCAATCCAGCTCTGTGATCCATTTCGTACTAGTCCAATTCCTGGGATTAGCACGAGAACAAGTAAAATTAACGAAAATATATAGGCCATTTTCCAAAAGGACTGCTCTCTCAAAATATTTAATCGAATCGTGATTAAAAATACGGCAATGGCTACCACAAAGTATACGCTTTGCTTCATATAAAACGGCATTTTTCCACTATAATGAACAGCACTCCAATAGGTACCTGCAGAATAGACGAAAATAATGCCGATTATTGATAGCATCAAAGTTGTGACGAGCAATAAGTAGCTTTCTTTCCCTCTCAGTAATGCCATCCTTCCAAGTCAAGTATATTCTAAAATAGTTACAGGCTCATTACAGCTTCATTACAGCATCAATAAAAACATCTCCGCGTATTTCAAAGCTGTCATATTGATCCCAACTTGCACAAGCTGGAGATAATAAAATAATATCCCCTTCTGCTGACATCGGAGCTGCATAATGTACAGCGTCTTCTACATTTTGAGCAATGACTGTATGTTCAACACCACACGATTTTGCAAATTCTACAAATCGTAAGCCTGTTTCTCCAAATGCAACAACACCTTTTACATGATTCATACTAGGTCGAAGTTCTTCAAAGGAATGTCCACGATCTAAACCACCTGCAAGTAAAATGATAGGTGCTTGGAAAGCATCTAATGCACTCTTTGTTGCTAGACAATTGGTTGCCTTCGAGTCATTGTAAATCTTTCGACCATTCCATTCACGCACGAATTGTGTCCGGTGTCTAACCCCACCAAAAGTAGCTAAGACTTCTTCCATCTTCTCTTTATCACAGCCTACCAGAATACAAGCTGCAACGGCGGCAAGTATATTTTCTAAATTATGCTTACCAGGCAAGGCGATGTTTGCTCGCTCCATATAGGGTTCACCTTGCCAATAAATTGTTGTCTCATCTGCACTGATGCCGTCTGCCGTACGTCCTTTTGAGCTGAATGGAACTTTTTGTGCATTTGATTGAGCAGCATATCCAACGACAACCGGTTGATCCGCATTATAAATAAAATAATCACTATCATCTTGATTTCGTGTAACACCAAACTTCGCTTCTGCATATTTGTCAAATGTTCCATGATAATCTAAATGTGCATCATAAAGATTCGTTAAAATAGCAACTTTAGGCTTAAATGTTTTTGTCCCCATCAATTGGAAAGAAGACAATTCCGTTACAATAATGTCATCTTCATTAGCCTCTTTAGCAACACCACAAGCAACTGTCCCGATATTTCCAGCAATCAATGGGTTTTTGTTGCCGTTATTTAACATGTCGAATATTAAAGTTGTCGTCGTTGTTTTGCCATTTGAACCTGTAATACCAATGAATGGTGCCTCACTAATTAAATAGGCAAGCTCAATCTCAGTCCAAACAGGAATGTCACGACTTATAGCATCTGCCACAATGCGATTGCTATAAGGAATCCCTGGATTTTTGACTACTAATTCAAAGCCTTCATCAAGTAAATCTTCAGGATGGCGACCACAAATCACTGTTATTCCCTTTTGTAGTAATCCTTGTGCATCTGGACTTTCATCAAAGGGTTTGGAATCATTGACTGTTACAAAGGCGCCAAGCTCATGTAAAATTTCAGCAGCGGCCACACCACTTTTTGCTAGACCTAACACAAGTACTTTTTTATGTTGTAAATCTGTATAGTTTTTCATTAGAACGCCTCCGATAAGACTGCAATCAATGCTACTGCTAGGGCAGTTGACCAGAAAACAAGCACTACTTTCCATTCTGACCAACCTGATAATTCAAAATGATGATGGATAGGGCTCATTTTAAAAATACGCTTTTTACGAAGTTTAAAGCTACCTACCTGTAAGATAACGGATAATGTTTCGATTACAAACACTAAGCCGACAAGCAAAAGTAAGAACTCTTCTTTTACTAATACAGATACCATAGCTAAGGCCCCACCTAATGCTAATGACCCTGTATCCCCCATAAATACCTTTGCTGGATTCGCGTTAAATAATAAAAACCCTAATAAAGCACCTGTTACAGCAAATGTAAAGAGAGCGATATCTGCTTGGCTTTGGAATAGTGCAATTACACCAAACGCCGCAAAGGCAATTGAAGCAGTACCTGCCACTAATCCGTCTAATCCATCTGTTAAATTCACCGCATTGGAGAAGCCTACTAACCAGAATATTAAAAAGGCCACATAGAATACACCAAGATCAATTGTCCACTCTGTAAATGGAATGGCAAGCGTAGTATCAAACGATCCTACATGGAGTAGGAAATAAGCTAGAATAGCAATGATAATTTGACCAATTAACTTTTGTAGAGAGGTTAACCCTAAATTTCTTTTAAAGACAACCTTTAAACCATCATCCAATAAACCTATTAAGCCAAACCCTGCTAAGACTAATAATAGTACTACGGTTTGTGTTGTTAATAAATCTAAAAAGCTACCTACACCAACAGTTGTTAGGAGGATAGAAAGTAAGAAAATAATTCCACCCATTGTTGGTGTACCAGCTTTTTTCATATGTGATTTTGGTCCCTCTTCACGAATACTTTGCCCAAACTTGAGACGACGAAGAAGTGGAATACTAATTGGTGCCAGGATAACTGTTACTATAAAAGCAAGAGCTAAAATGGTAAGTGTTGTTGCGAGTTTCATTGAAAAATCTCCTTTAAATCTTGTTTCACTTTCTTCTTTAAGAAAAAAGCATAAACTTTCATTTATTTATTACTACCCTTCATAATAATAGTGGTTCTTTCCCATTTTTTAAAGGTAAAGTTATATTAGTTCTCCAAATATAAATGGATGGTACCGTCTTGTTTGATAACACTATCCACCTCAGGTAATTGGTTACCAATTTTAGTCCCTTCGCCATGCCATTCTATACGGAATGGATAAAATTGCTTGGCAATATCATCCTTTGTTTGACCGATAAAATTCGGTACCTTCACAGTAATTGGATCACCATAACGATAATCTTTTTCAAGCTGTTCCTTCGATTTTTCAATACCTACAAATGGTGCAACATCCTCAATAATTTGCCCAACAATAGGTGCTGCTACAACCCCACCAAACTGTGTCGTCTTTTTCGGATTATCAACAGCCACATAGACAACAATTTGCGGATTGTCCGCTGGTGCAAAACCAATAAAAGATACGATATATTCTCCACTTTTATAACGGCCGTTTTCAACCTTTTGTGCCGTTCCTGTTTTACCGCCAATTCGTAATCCATCTCGAAAGGCTTGTCGACCTGAGCCGTTCGCGACTACCGATTCTAAAGCACCTCTAACTTTGGCAGAGGTTTCCTCACGGATTACTTGTTTTTTTACAACTGGTTCCGTCTCTTGAATAACTTCCCCTGAATTCGGATTAAATACCTTCTTTACAACATATGGCGTAAAGAGCTTGCCTCCATTTATCGCCGCGGCTACCGCTTGAACCTGTTGGATAGGTGTTACGGCTACCCCTTGGCCAAATGAGGTTGTGGCTTGCTCAACAGGTCCAAAGGCTTCCTTCGAAAATAAAATACCTGATGCTTCACCTGCAATATTAGAACCTGTCTTTTGACCAAAGCCAAAATCTTTAATATACTGCAACAACCGCTCATTACCTAGGCGCTGTCCTAATTCTATAAAGCCGGGGTTACAGGAGTTTTCAACGACCTCTAAAAACGTTTCATGCCCATGCCCTTCACGTTTCCAGCATCGAAGCCTTGCTCCAGCTACCATCGTATAACCTGGATCATAAAAAGTTTCATTCTCTAAATCAACTAGATTTTCTTCCAATGCAGCACTAAGGGTAATAATTTTAAACGTTGAACCTGGTTCGTATGTCATCCATACAGGTAAATTCCGATTATAAATGGCTGGCTCTACTAATTGATATTCGGCTGGATGAAAAGTTGGATAGGAGGCTAATGCCAAGATTTCACCATTATTTGGATTCATAGCAATAGCTAATGCTTGGTCAGCTTCATAGCGCTTCATAGCTTGTGACAATTCACGCTCAACGACCTGTTGGACATCGACATCAATTGTTAACTCAATCGTTGCGCCATCCTCGCCTGCTTTCCAGGCACTTGAAACATTCGGTAAATTATTCCCTTTTGCATCTGTAAATAGACGGATAGCAGAAGAATTTGCCTGCAAAAACTTATCATATTCATATTCAATTCCTGCTAAGCCTTGCGCATCATAGCCAGTAAAGCCTAAAAATCGAGATAATAGTGTACCATAAGGATAATCCCTAGAATAGTCAACACCACTATACAATCCTTCTATCTGCATCCCCTGTAATTCTACCGCTTTTTCATATGGTATATTTTTCCCTTCAGGCGCTAACTTCACTAAGTACGCTTTTTTCTGCATTTTTTCTAATAACTTCTCTTTATCTACTTCTAAAACTTGCGCAATTTTTTCGGCGGCTCCTTCAATATCATTACTTTGTGAAGGCATGAAATATAATGTTGGCGCTAACTTATTTGTTACAATACTTTCGCCATCTCGGTCTGTAATGTGTCCTCGTTCGTTTGCAAATGGAATTTCTCGATCCCAATTCTCCTCTGCCTTGGTTGTCAGTTCTTTTTGATCTAAAACTTGCAAAAAGAACAACCTAATCACAATCGCCACTGCTACACACATAAACAACACATATAAAACACGTAAACGCTTTTTAGAATGGATAGAAATCCACTTCATTCGACATCACACCTTGTTTTTTACAACGTATGAAATAAAGTGGACTTCTATTCAATGTTATTCATCATCTACTTCTTCAACTTCACCCTCGGAGGCAGCTTCAACGTCTTGAACGAAGCTTTCTGCAGGTGTTTTAAGCTTCACAACGATCGGCGAACTATCTGTGATGACAGTTCCAGCTGATACGCTTTGACTTGCTACAAAACCTTCACCGAAAATCTCCATCTCTAGCCCTGTCATGGATTTAAAAACAAGTAAATTTCGTAAGGACCAATTCGTGAAGTCTGGCAATGTTATATCACCATCCGTCTTTAAAAATACAAAACTACCTTTTACAAGTTTCTTTGTATCTTTTGGATATTGATCTATAACTTTACCACCATCACCCACAACGATTGGTTGTAATCCATCATTCGCTAACTCTACTTCAAGTGCTTCAGCACTTTGGCCAGTATAATCTTGGATACCAACTTTATCCACATGCTGAATATCATCTGGATTGATGTTAAGGTGCTTTAAGCTATTTAACATAACTGGATTAAAGACTTTAGACACTGGTACTGAGCCAAGCTCATTGTTTAACTTAGGTTTTTTCACTGAAACGTACATGATTAACTGTGGATCATCAACAGGAGCCATTCCTAAAAATGAATATAGGAATTGGTTAGCACCCCATGAATAAGAGCCATCTGCTCGAGGAATTTGCGCTGTCCCTGTCTTCCCAGCAACTTCGTAATCCTCTAGTATAAAATCCTTTGCTGTCCCATATTTTGATGTTAATGTGGAGGCAAGAATTTCTCGTACTTGTTTTGCCGTATCAGCTTTAATTGGTTGTCCTTTTTCAACAGGTTCATGATTTTGAATAACCTTTCCTGTTGAAGAATCTACGATACGGTCGATAACATACGGCTGCATCATCTTACCATCATTCGCAATAGCCGTCATTGCTTGAATAAGCTGAATTGGCGTGACTGTTGAACCTTGTCCGTACGTTGTTGTTACGCGTTGAATTGGATATTTAGATAAAATTGTCCCCGTTGCTTCGTTTGGCAAATCAATGCCTGTTTTATGACCGAAGCCAAAGCGATCTAAATATTCAATGAAAACTTCATCGCCAATTAATTTTAATAAATTGGCCATGGCCGTATTCGATGAACGCTGGAATCCCTCTAAATACGAAATTGTCCCCCACCCAACTTGATTATGGTCACGAATAGTACGGTCGAGTATAGTATATGAACCTGATTGGTAGGGAGCATTCGGTGCCCATGTATTTGTATCAATAGCTGAGGCGAGCGTGAATGTTTTCATCGTGGAACCTGGCTCAATCGTTTCTTCAATTACCTCATTTAGCCACTTCATATTTTGACTTTCACGTGTTTCTGGGTTAAATGTGGGACGCTGTGACATCGCTAAAATTTTCCCAGTTTTAGGATCTGCTACTACCGCGGTCATGGACTCAGGATTATACTCCTGTTCTACCTTCGTCATCGCCTCTTCTAAAAAGCTTTGGATCGTTTTATCGAGTGTTAAATAGATGTCATCCCCATTTTTAGCTGGCGTAATCATTTTCTCGCTATTTGGTAGTAAGTAACGGAAAGCATCCGTCTCATATTCAACCTTGCCATTAACGCCAGTTAGTTCTTTATCGTAAGTATATTCTAGTCCCATTTCTCCCTTTGTTGTCACCGTGCCATCTTTATTATCCTTTTTCAGTGCATAGCCTATTAAATGTGAGGCAAACACTCCATTTGGATAATAACGTTTTAGGTCACTAACAAATAGAATTCCCGGTAGTTTTTCTTTCTGTATTTTACTCATAACCTCGTGACTAATGCCGCGGCCTGCGCTTCCAAACTCCACTTGATATAAAGGTTTTCCATCACTTCGATAGCGATTGTTTAGTTTCTTAACAACCTCTTCCTCTTTCATTGCTGGAATATATTTAGCTAAAACCTTTGCTGTTTTTTCAGCATCAACAACATGTCTTGGTTTCTTTGGGTCTGTGGTTGCCGCTTCATTTACGATAGCAACCAAGCGATAGCTTAACGTATCTTCCGCAATTACTTGACCACTTTGATCATAAATTTTCCCACGATTTGCTGTAATAACACTTTCCTTACCATACTTTGCTGCTGCTCTCGCTGCAAGCTCTTGTCCTTCTACTTCTCCTGTCGCTTGAATTGTTACCATTCTTGTGAATAATACAAAAAAGAGCCCTCCATAAAAAATTAATAATAGAAAGGCTCCCCATTGGAATCGAAATCTCTTTTTTTTCATTCTCCCGGCACTACCTTTACATTTTTCTCATTTTGAGTTAAACCGAGTTCTTTTGCTTTTTTCCAGATATTTTCGTATGTAGAAAGTTCACTTACACGAACCGTTAAGTCAACATTCTGTTTCGCAATCTCTTCTGCTTCTGATTCGATCTTTTGAATGTCCATACTTGTTGTTTGAATAGCTGCTTGGTTATTTAATACTAGCACTCCTAATACAGCGATAATGCCAACTAAAACTAGTAGCATTGTTTTTTCAAACTTCTGGTTCGTTTTTTTACGACGTATGATAGTGGGTTGTGGACTAGGTGGTGTTATCGGTTGTTGCACTTGTTGATGTTGGTGCTGTTGCCTTACACGAACTGCTGCCATTTACTCACGCCCTTTGTCGTTAATTTTTTCCACCACTCTAAGCTTCGCTGAACGCGCACGATTATTTACTGCCAATTCCTCTTCTGAAGGAATGATTGGCTTTCGTGTAATAAGCTTTAAAGTAGGTTTCATGTCATCAGGAATTACAGGTAAATTTGGTGGTAATTCCGGTAATGATGACGCTTCCTTAAAGATTGTCTTACATAGGCGGTCCTCCAATGAATGGAACGTAATGACACTAATGCGCCCCCCTACGTTAATCATATCAATCGCATCGACTAATGAATCCTCTGCTGCGCCTAGCTCATCATTTACAGCAATTCGTATTGCTTGGAAAATGCGCTTTGCTGGATGTCCACCTTTTCGGCGTGCCGCTGCTGGAATACCCTCTTTAATCAGCTCGACTAGTTGACCAGTAGTTTCAATCGGTGCTAGTTTACGGGCCTCCTCAATTTTACGAGCCACTTGCTTCGAAAATTTTTCTTCCCCATATCGGAAAAATATCCGTACGAGATCTTCGTATGCCCATTGATTGACAACATCAAATGCTGTAAGTGTTGCCGTTTGGTCCATACGCATATCGAGTGGTGCATCATGGTGATAGCTAAAGCCTCGCTCAGGTGTATCTAATTGTGGAGAAGATACGCCTAAGTCATATAAAATACCGTCAACTTGATCGATACCATGAGCCAATAGCTCCTCTTTTAAATAACGGAAATTCGAATGAATAAATGTCACACGCTCAATATAGGGCGCTAATCGAACCTTCGCATTTTCAATAGCCGTCATATCCTGGTCAAAGCAAATTAAACGGCCTTTATCTGATAATTGTTGTACTAAATATTCACTGTGTCCTGCACCGCCTAGCGTACAGTCCACATATACACCATCAGGATCGATGTTCAACCCATCAACAGTTTCTTTTAATAACACGGTTGTATGATCGAACATACCACACGCTCCTTTCAGGCCTTAACCTCATACAACATTTGCGTTGTAATACCTATCAAAGTTAAAAATCAAAGCCAATCATATTTTCTGCAATTTCATTAAAAGATTGTTCAGACTCACTAAAGTAATCTTCCCAAGCATCTTTAGCCCAAATCTCAATTCGATTTGAAACGCCTAACACCACACACTCCTTGACAAGATGTGCATGTTGCATAAGTGTTGTTGGGATATTGATGCGCCCCTGCTTGTCTATTTCTACCTCTGTTGCTCCAGAAAAGAAAAACCTTGCAAATGCACGTGTATCTTTTTTGGTCATTGGTAAACCTTTTAATTTTTCTTCGAGTTTTCGCCATTCATTCATAGGATAGCCAAATAGACAGTTATCGAGACCTCTTGTAACAACAAACGTTTCGCCTAAAGCGTCACGAAATTTTGCCGGTACGATTAATCGCCCTTTCGCATCAACGGAGTGTTGATATTCTCCCATGAACATACTACTCACCCCACTTTATTAAATAATGTACCACATCCCCCCACTTTCCTCCACTTTTTTTAAAAAAAACTTGACATTTTATCGCTTAATATGCAATTAGACCTTTAGGGAATTATCCGACATATGCTAAAGGACATAAAAAAAGAGCTACCCATAGTAGGATAGCTCTTTAAATACTACTTTTTCAGACATCATTCATCATATCCACATGATATCAAATAATCACTTAGGTAAAAAGCACCTGATATTACGTTTATAAATAAAGTAAATAGTGGTGTTTACCGATGCTATAATTTTGCTTTAGCATTTCAGTTATTAACATAGGTCCAAACTCATTGAAATATTGGTATGGATTATAGGTTCTCTCTTGGAAACCATCATTTGGGTACAACTCATTTTGCAATGTCGTGAATTTACGAATAGTCGTTTCATGCTTACTTAGTACAGTTTGTTCAATTTTTTGCTGTAGGTAATCAAATTGCTTCGCATGATTTTCTTGATTTTTCTCAAGGATTTTATCTAAATGCAATTGTTGTTTCTCTAAGTAGGATGCTAGCTCCTCATACTTTTCAGTTAATAATTGCTGCATGTCATGAATTTGACGCTTCGCTTCACTATCCTGAACATCTGCAATAAAGCGTTCTTTCAATTGCAATGCCTTTCCTTCCCAAACGTCTGAAACCGTTAGTTGATGCTCACGTAACAACTGTTCTACATGTCTTGTAACAATTGTGATATGAAGACGTGGTGCAAAAATTGGCATTTGTAGATCTAATACCTTGAATGCATTTTTCAGTGTAGCCCAATAGGCCAATTCACCAGGTCCTCCAACAAACGCTAGGACAGGCAGTGCCATCTCCTGCATCAAAGGACGAGTCACTACGTTATTACTTAAACGTTCAGGGTGCTTTTCTGCAATATCTAGTAGCTCTTCTTGTGAAAACTTGATGTTCGCTGCTAAATTAACAAACAGCTCATTTTTCCGTTCTAAAAGATGACGTTCTCCATCCTCCACATAGAATAAATTGGCTGCTTCAGCTGTTGCCAAAATAGGCTTCCCGTAGCCTGCTTGCTCAAGCTCTTCTTCCTTTTCGGTTACTACTCTAGCAATTTCTTCATTGTTTTGAATAATTTGTGCAAAATATTTACTTTCAAATTGGCGGAATTGGAAGTCAGCAGCATCAATTAACAACAAGCCTTCTTCTTTGAACAGTTGATTCATTAAACAAACAAAGAAATCCGTAAATGTTTCACTATCATTTAATGCGTCCACCAATTGTTTAATTAGCGCTTCCGTAAACTCCGTTTCACCAATATCTCGAACAATTGTGTTAATCAATTGTGTCATCGCTTCTTTGTTTAACGTTGTTGCAGACGCCATCGTCTTACGTCTAGATCGCTCACTGTATGCACGCTTTTTCAGTAGTTCTCCATGAACTGTATACGTGTGATTAATTTCTTCTAAATCATGATCTTCTCCGGCTATCCAAAAAACAGGGATAACAGGCTGTTGCAGCTTTACACTTTGCTCTTTGGCTAATGCTATCACTGAAATAGCTTTATGAACGGAGTAAAGAGGGCCAGTTAAGATACCTGCTTGTTGTCCACCAACTACTACCATAGCTCCTTGCTCTAGTTGTTCTAAGTGTTCGTTCGCTTTTTGGGATAGCCCAAACGGCTCCATAAATTGTCGGATGATAGCTGTTAATTCTTTTTGATCACGGGCATGTTGGGCTAAATGCTTCGCTCGATCCTCAAAAGCTTGATCATTATAATCATATTCAAAAAACTGATGAATAGCAGTATTTGGCGACCAGTAATCTGCTAGCACATGATTTTTTATAGGTACTTGGATAGACTCCAGTTTCATTTATCATAAACTCCTCTACTCACTAAATCATTCTTACTTGGAACGAGAAATTATTCCATTCATACTATGCACATAATCCCAATTCGGTTTTTCCGAACTTGCTCGAAAAATACTTTAGGCAACATAATGTGGATACACCTTATGCCAGAGGACGAGTATCTTAAAAGCTCCCTCTAAGAAGGGTACCCATTCCTGTTCATTCGGTACAAAAACATACAAAAAAATTAAATTTAATGTTTTCACCCAATACTATGCTTCTAGCACTAAGGTGTATAAATGCAATGAATATTCCCATTCATACAAAATGATTTTTTAATAACTATTTTCAATGCTACTATTTTAACGCTTATAGCTTCAACATGAAAAGAAAATGCTTAGACTACATGTAAATATTCTATAATGGATTGAATAACGCCTACGATACAAATGACTACGTATGCTGTACTAAGTATTAAAAACAAAAAACGCCAAATCTTCTTTAATAACGGCATCACTTCTAGTTCCTTTTTCGTTCGCCAATCAATATATGTAAAAATCATAGCCATCATTAGTGCAAGAATCACTAAAAGTGCTCCTACATTCACACGCCACAACACCCCAATAGCTAAGGGGACCGAAAAAAACAAACACAATGTCGTAACATCAGAGGCTGCTCCAAAAGCATGTGTGCCACGAATTTTAATTTTTCTACCTACGAGATAAACAATAACAAAAAGAACTATTGGACAAAAAATAATGATACTAATCACGATATGTAAAAGGTCTTTCAACTTCTTTCACCGCTCTCCTCTAGTGCAAGTACTTGGTGATATAAAGTACGCAAAGTTGGCAAATGATGACCCTTTGCCAATGCTTTGTTTAAAATGACGCCAACTATTGTTTCAATTTCACTTTTTCTACCCTGCAGGCGATCCGCCAGCATAGATGATGTATTTTCGGCTGTTTTCCTACATAAGTCTACCACATCACCAAAAGATATGGAGTGTTCCATGTTTTCAAACGCTTCAGTAAGCTCTTGATAAATATTTTCCATCAGTAAAAACGCTTGTTTATTTGTTACTAACTCCCCGTTGTTTAATTGTAGTACAGCAGTTAAAGGATTAATCAAACTATTAAGTATGGCTTTGTCAAAAAGCATTTGCTCCGCATTACTAACCATTTCAACAGGAAACAAAGAACAATGTAATTGAAGTAACTTCTCAAAGGTGTGTTGTTTCCCTCGTTCTACAGCAATTTTACACAGTCCTACTCCTCTATGACAAACCGTTGTTTGATCTACCCTTTGAGCACCAAAGGACACAGAGCAAAAGGCAATGTTTTTTTGTGGTAAGTTTAACACTTCCTCAAAATGCGCTAATCCATTTTGCATAAATAATAACGGCATATCACTTGGTAATAAAGCTAATTGTTTATAGAGCTGTTGCAAATGACTATATTTAACAGCAATCACTAGTAAATCTTGCATTGGAAGAGAAGTCAAATTTGTTGTAGAAACAATATTTTGCACAGTTTTAGTTCCGTCCACGTTGATACGTGTCAACTTTTTAGTATTTAGCTCATTAACCTGCTCCTGTCTTCTCACAACCAATGATACCGATGTACCCGACTCAGCTAAAAAACTTGCTGTTAATTGACCAACTGCTCCGGCACCTATTATGGCCACTTTCATTTTTTACACCCTTTCTATCTCAATGTGTACTGTCCTCTGAGTCACTTCTTATGATAACGGTTAACTAAACTATGTCTTTCACTACCCTGAGATTTCAGAACCATTAAATCAGGCATCGTCATCCACTCAGGACATGGTGATTGAACGCTACAAGTGCTCCTCTTTCGGACAAAAGAAATTTCCAAAGCCAAAATAAAACGATAAGAATAAGGTGCCCTAGATTAGATCTAAGGCACCTTAAATATTGGTTCTTTTATTATACAGGATTGTTTGATTGTTGACGATATACAGAAAGGGTTTTACCTCCAGAAAAGCAATGAATTTCATTGTTTAAAAATGCCTCACACCTGTCACTTTAATCTTTCATCAATGAATAGCCTTGCTGTAGCCATTTCACCAATTTCTCATGCTCATTTTGCAATTCACGATGCTTCATTTCAAGCGTTTGATAAGCCTCAGTTAATTCGTCAAAACTTGTCAATGCCAATTTCAAGTGACTTCGCATAGATTGTTGCGGCTGATTTCGCACAGCTAATAGCGACTGACTATATTGACCACGTAATGTTTTATTCCAGCGGAAACCACATGCTTGTTTTGTACGACCTAGTTCTGCAGCCGCCATTTCAAAGGCTTCTAGCTGCGTTTTACCATTTTGCACATTATGCAAGACAATCTCTGCTAGTCTTTCATCGTCTTCCTTTGTCCATTGATCTTTTCTTTTTTTCAATTCCATAATCTATCACCCTCGCATTTTTTACTACTATATGCAGTAACGAGCAAAATAGAATCATTGCATGAAAAAAGACAGTGATCTTGATTTCCTCTTATCACTGCCTCTATACATTACTTATTATTATTCTTTGTCAAGAAATTATTAACTGCTTGGTGGTGCGCGTCACTTTCCCACAACTTTGCACATGTCCGAACTTCCTCCATTACACGCTCATACATATTGCATTCACGCCACTTCCGAAGTTCAATTTCTTTATACGCCTTATGAACAGAAGGATGGATTTTACGCATATGTTCAATAAAATCATCCAACGCTTCTTCTTTCGAGCCTTCAAAAACACGCATAGCCCACCCTATCTCATATAATAGCTGTGCGGGATATGGCTTTGCATCTACAAGCATCTTCATCGCACGATCATGGCGTAATCCCCGCTCAAATAAGTATGTACCACCACCCCAACCACTTGTAATCGCTAAGGTCCCTTGAATAAAGCCACACTTCGCATGACTTGCCACTAGACGAAAATCACAGGCTGTAGCAATCTCACAACCACCTCCAACAGCAGTACCATTTATAAGAGCAATAGTCGGCACCGGCAGTGTTGCAAGTTCATATAATATTTTCCCCATCTTACTTAACATACCAAATGCCTCATCTTCTGTTTCTAACGAATGAAACTCTGATAAATCCCCACCAGAACAAAATGATTTATCACCAGCACCTGTCACTACTAAAAATCGGACATCTTCATGCTGACGAATATATGTAATGACTTCTTGAAGACCATCCATAACCTCATCATTAACCGCATTCCGCTTCTCTTCACGATTAATTGTAAACGTCATAATGCCATCAGCATTATCAATTTTATAAGACATATTGTTACCCCCTTTGTTTCAATGAATAAATTGTATCATACAATTATTTTACTATTGTAAAGAACTTCATAATCAACAAAATATTCCGTCTTTTTAAGCCAACAAAAAGGCTAGTAAAGAGCCATGGTCTCTCTACTAGCCTTTTAAGTGAGCAAACACTGTATTATTTGCTAACTACTTCTTTACCTTTGTATTGTCCGCAAGCTTTGCAAACACGGTGTGATAATTTAGCCTCACCACAGTTAGGGCAAGTTACCATACCAGGTACAGATAATTTGAAATGCGTACGACGCTTTCTTTTTGCAGTTTTAGAAGTTCTTCTAAATGGTACAGCCATTGATGGCACCTCCTTACAGATCGTCTATTCGTCTGTTTGATCAAAATACTTAGCTAAAGCAGCTAGTCTTGGATCCACTTTTTGTTCATCAGCTTTTTTGTGTAGCTCTACGTCTTCATCTGTTGCATAAGACCAATTTTTACCACCATGCATTTGTCCTTCAGAATTTTCTTTGAACACTTGCATTGGTACCTCAAGTAAAATTAATTCCTCAAGAACTGGTTTCATGTCGATGACTTCACCGTCAATATAGTGAATGTCTCCGTCATCGTCTCCTCGCTTATCTTCGTCAATCCAGCTAAAAATTTCAACTGTCTCAACTTCGATAGGAAACTCAACATCCTCCCACGTGCGAGCACATGGAAGTGTTAACGTCGCTGTCACAGTTAACTGACATGTCATTTGCGATGCACCAAAAGTACATAGCCCTTTTACATGAACGGGCGAAATTGCTCGAATATCCTGGTTTCGCTCCATCACTTCATCCAGCTGGACAAAGGCATCGATTGGCATCCCGTTTTGGCGGTATTTAGATAATTGATGAATTGACCATTTCATTCGTTTAATCACCTCGAGACAACACTGTTGATTATATAATGTGTAAAAATAGATGTCAAGATAATTTCTTGTCACCACTTTAAAACCCACCTATAATTATATACTATGAGAAGTGTATTTGCTCCTACAGTTTTAAATAAAGACACAAATTATAAGGGGGAAAAGCATGCAAGCGGTTGGAATTGTTGTTGAATATAATCCTTTTCACAATGGACATGCTTATCATTTAAAACAGGCTAAAAAAGTAGCACAGGCGGATATCGTCATTGCAGTGATGAGCGGAACATTTTTACAACGTGGAGAACCTGCCATGGTTGATAAATGGACACGTACTAAAATGGCCCTTGCTGGCGGTGTGGATATAGTGATCGAGCTTCCTTATGTCTATAGTACAGCACCTGCCTCCGATTTTGCAAAAGGCGCTATTTCTTTATTAAGCGCTGTTGGCTGTGAGTCGTTTGCCTTTGGTAGTGAGAATGGTTCTATTCAACCGTTTTTGAACACTTTTGAGCTGATTGACCACAACCGTTCAGAATATGACATACTTATTAAAGAAAGCCTTAAAACAGGTGCAAGCTATCCTAAAAGTCTACATTATGCCTATGAACAGCTTTCTCAGAAGTTCCCTGCTCCATACATCGATCTTGCTCAACCAAATAATATTCTGGGCTTTCATTATCTTGAAGCAGCCAAGTCACTTGGGAGCCATATTAAACCACTAACAATTCCTCGCATCGCAGCAGGCTATCATGATGTTTTAAAGGAAGATTCATCGATCGCCAGTGCAACGGGTATACGTAAAGCTCTTGCGTCCACAAGTTCTTTACAGAGTGTGCAAAATGTTGTCCCAGAGTCCACTTTTGACTTTTTAGCTGATTGGTATAATAAATATAACTATTTTGCAAGCTGGGAAAGATTTTGGCCATTATTGCAGTTCACTATAATAAGACATACACCTTCAGAACTCACTCGTTATGCAGAAGTAACAGAAGGTATTGAAAATGCCATAGTGAAGGCAGCCAAGACCAGCAATTCTTTCAATAGCTTTATGGAAAAAGTAAAATCCAAACGTTATACATGGACTCGTCTTCAACGTATGATCACACATATTTATACTGGCTTTACAAAAGAACAGCTTCAAAGTTTTGAACAGCCAACCTTTATTCGATTACTAGGCATGAGTTCTAAAGGACAAGCTTATATAGGTAAGCACAAAAAGGATATTGAGTTACCTTTAATTAGCCGAGTAGCAGCTACCAATGATGCGATGTTAGCTATCGATATTCATGCTGCTGAGCTATACAATTTGAGTATCGAACAAGGAACAAAGGATCGCCCCCTACCTAAGGACTATCAAACACCGCCTATCCGTTGTTAACTATTCCAAAAGATTTTTACATCAAAAAAACACCCGAACTATTCTGTGAAGCTTTCGTTTCGAAATAGTTCGGGTTTAGATTTTATTTTGGCTGTAGCTGCTTTAAATAGTCGATGGCATCATCTACCGTTTTCACAGGAACGATTTTCATTTTGGTTTTGATTTCTTTTGCCGTTTTTACAGCAGTTGCATAATTAGATTCTAGCTCTGGATATTTCGCCTTCATTTCTTTAGAAATTTCATCATCTGGCGCAAAGAAGATTTCCATGCCATCTCGATCAGCTGCAATAACCTTATAATCAATTCCGCCAATTCTACCTACAGAACCGTCTATTAGCATTTCACCAGTACCAGCAATTGCGTAGCCTTTCGTTAAATCTTCATCAAGAAGCTGATCCAATATTTCAAGCGTAAACATCAAACCAGCTGAAGGCCCTCCGATATCCTCCGTTTTCATCGTTACTTTCGGAATTGTTTCGATAGATTTGCTTTCTGTATAAGATATCCCTAAACCTGCTCTATGTTCTTGCGTATTAGGGATTTCCTGCAACGTAATGGTCTCCTGTTTGCGTTCTTCATTACGTTTAAATTGAATTGTTACCTTATCTCCAAGCTGCTTAGGCTTTAAAAGGTCAACAAGCATTTGCTGGCTCGTTATTTTTTGACCGTCAACCTCGATAATTTCATCCCCAGCTTTTAAAATACCGTCCGATGCTCCGCCATCTAACACATTTAATATAAATACGCCATTAAAATGCACCTTTGTCTCTAACCCAGCCCTTTGGAAAGCTACATATTTCGCATTAAACTGAGAATCAGACATTAATTTTAACTGTCGAATATTATATTCCTCATCATCTTCTAAAGGGTTTCGTACTTGCTCCATATCCATTAGTTTTTGATATTTTTGAACTTTTGCCCATAAATACGAAAACGGTGTGGCTTGCTGCATCGCGACAGTCATTAAACTTAATGATCCCAAACTATCTGCCTCTTTGCTATCGACAGTTACAAATTTACTGACATCATAGGCACTTCCGGGTTTCATAATATACGCGTCTAGTCGGTATAACATCAAAAAACAAATCACGACTAACAACACTGCATAAATTCCAATTTTTTTCTTCACTACTAAACACCTCCTAGGACGCTTGCAAAACCATACGTTCATGTTTTTGCCATTCTCACATATATTGATTTTAGCATTTGCCTATGTGAATGACAAAAAGTTGAAACGAGTTGATAACATGTTTGCTACAATTCAAATAGCGCTCTGCGTAATTCTCATTCTCTTACTCTTGTTATTCCCACAAACCGCTCATAGTGGTACTGATTTAGGCTTAAATCTTTTCATGGAAGCACTTTTTCCATATTTACTGCCATATCTCGTGTTAACACAATGGCTTCTGCGTTTAACGGCTCCTATGCGAACAAAAACAAAAAGAGCCTCTTTATACGTACAAGCCTACATTATTAGTGCACTTGGTGGCTATCCAACAGGCGCGACAACCATTGTATATTTAAAAAATAGTGGTCAATTACACACAAAAGAAGCAAATTTTTTACTTGCTGTTTGTCATGCACCAAGTCCATTGTTCGTTCTAGGTTTTGTAAGCCTTGATTTACTAAACAGTAATACGTTTGGATGGTTGTTTTTATGTTTACTACATACTTTTAATATTTGTTGCTTAGTAACAGGCTATTACTTATTTCGCAAAACGGATCCACCTAGTATATCCGTACACAACACACCACTCTATAGTGCTCCTTTTTCAGAAAGTATTAAAGAAACCGCTCCAACAATACTGTTAGTTGGTACAACCATCATCTTTTTTACAACGATTCAGACCATCGTACAGGAGGGCTTAGATCAGCTAATACCAAAACTACCTTATACGGTCGAACTTTCTATTGCAGCTATCCTCGAGGTGACAAATGGCCTTAAAATGACGGTTACTGCCTTTCCAGACTTTCCGTACATCACTTTATTAGTGGTGATTTTATTAACCATGCAAAGTATCAGTATTCACTTACAAATCTTTGTTATCGCAAAATCAGCAAAACTATCTGTAAGACCTTATATAAAATTCCGCCTCCTTAGCATAATCATTGTGCCAACTATTTATGCTCTATTTTTTCTGAAATAACGATAGCTTTCACTAAAGAAAAAAGAGGATGTCATTTTTTTGACATCCTCTCAATATTACTTATCAAAATTATACTTTTCTTTTAAAGCTTGTACGACACATGTTGGAACTAGTTCACTAACATCACTACCGTATTTCGCAACTTCTTTTACTATACTAGAACTTAGGAAGGAATATTGATTCTTCGTCATAATAAAAAATGTTTCAATGGTTTCATCTAGGAAACGGTTCATAGAAGTAATTTGCATTTCATATTCAAAATCTGAAACTGCTCGTAAACCACGAACAATTGCTTTCGCCTTTTTTTCCTTGGCATAGTCAATAAGAAGGCCCGAAGAACTTTCTATACGAACATTTGGTAATGTTTTTGTAACTTCAGCCATTAAAGCCATACGTTCCTCTACGGAAAACAACGGATTCTTCGCTGAATTGTTTAATACTGCTACATATACAATGTCAAACACATCTGCCGCACGCTTGATAATATCTAGATGGCCGAATGTGACAGGGTCAAAACTCCCAGGAACTACAGCAATTTTCTCAGACAACTTATTCTCCCTCTTCCTCTTTACAGCGATAAACCGAAATGATAGTTCCGCCATATGTTTCTTGTCTTGTTAAAACAAACTCCCCAAAATGCTGAGGTAATGGTACCTCTTTTGCATGTTCACATAAAATAATACCATTTCGTTGAACTTTATCGTTGTCAACAAGAACCTGTACTAAATCATAATATTCCTGTTGATGATAAGGAGGATCTAAAAAGACTAATTTAAAGGTAATATCACGTTTTAATAGCGCTTTCACAGCACGCTTTGCATCAATTCGAAAGAGCTCTGTATCCTCTTCATAGCGACATTTTTTTATATTTTCTTGTAGCACCTGGAATGCTTTGGCGTCTTTTTCAATAAAAATAGCACGCTCCGCCCCTCGGCTTAATGATTCAATACCCAAGCCTCCACTTCCGGCAAACAAATCAAGTGCAATCCCTCCGTCAAAAAACGGACCGATAATATTAAAAATCGATTCCTTTACTTTGTCTGTTGTAGGTCTTGTCGTATTTCCAGCTATTGCTTTTAACGGCATTCCTTTGCGTTCTCCTGCTACAACTCTCATAACAGCATATCACCGTACTTTCATCCATATAAAGTATTTTTGCAGCGAAAGAGTGGCCCTCCGCTGCAAAAGTTATTATTGTTCTTGTGCTAATACTTGAATTCGCTCATCTTTCTTTTGTAATTCTACCAAGAATAAACGTTGTAACCAAGCCTCTTCTACATAATAATGATCAGCAATCTTAATAATTGGTTCAGAAATAGTCGAATATCTTCGTTGATTGAAGACATAGAATCCTGGCTCTTTAGGGAAGCGGAATGTACGATGCTCACTATTTACATAATAACCATTCTGCCCTTCCTCAGCTGAGTAACCAAGCTCAGGTAATAATGTATCTGCGGTATACAACGTTTGCCCTTCATAGCGAATAACACGTACTTCTTCCTTCAACACATCATTGACATACACATCTCGTGCATCCTCAAATAAAAGTGGATATATTCCATTTTTTTGCTGTGCGTTTAATGTAAAATAGGATGTCTTAGCATCTAATACTTGCGATAAATACTTGTCCAATGTATCCGGTGAAATCGATTCATCCCCTAGTTTTTTCAGCGTTTCCTGCCAAGCTTGTTGTTGATTATCCGTCATATATTCATTTAAGTTCGTGATAATTTTCTTCGTTCTTTCTCCGCCAATTTGGTCGTTTAATAAGTAGGATGCCACAATTTCAGGTAACCATTCTGGAGAATCCACAAATTTAAATTGAGATTTAATTTGTGACAAAATCACTTCCTGTTCAACAGCTTGTGCAGTAAGCGTTGGTAAAAATAACAATCTCTCATCATGAGCTACTACTGGACTTTTTTCTTGAATAATGGCAATATGTTCATCATTTAAAAACTGTAAATTTTCGAATGATTTTAGGAAATCATTTGGAATGGCCTGCTGGGCATAGATCGATAATACAGGGGATTGCTCTTGTACTTTAAGCTTACCTGCTTGCCAATAAAGATCTTGAACCGTTCCATCTCCTCTAAACATTGTATAATTGACATGAACTAATTGTTGTTGACCAACTAATGGTAGACCTGTAATCCATTGTCCATTCACTTTACTGTCCGTCGAAATAGATACAATTGAATAAGATGCTTCACCATTCATTAGTGTAGCAAAAACATTTTGAAGGAGCATCTTATTTTTTAAGCCACCCTCAATGGGAATTATGTATGACACAGATTGTGATTTTGTTTCTCCTTTTGCAAAATAAGAAACTTCATCTGATAAACGTTCACAGCTTTTTTCATTTTCGATAAAGCAACTAGCATTCGTTGCTTTTTCTGGCCATTTAATCTTCACCTTTTGATTCGGCAGATTTTTAAAATGGTGACGAATATCCAAGCTATTTTCACGATAAACAATTTCTATTTCCTGTGAGTAATGAAAATCACCTATGCCAGTTTCTAGATCAGAAGAATAAGCATGATATTGGAAAAATAACGTTCCTGTAATAATTAGTGCTAAAATAGAAAAAAAGCTTAATGCAAATTTCATGTGCTTGACCTCCCGCAGCATGATACTATGATAATGGAAAGGATGTGCAATTATTATGCCACAACAATTTATAGAATTAGGTGAAGGCTATGGTGATGTTTACGAGCTACTCGAAATTATTAAAACCAATCAGGAACGTTTTCATCAAGCCTTTATACTAACTTCTACAAAAGAAGATAAGAAGGTAATTTCTTTAGCTGTCGCCCTCAAACCAGTCGGTGAAAGTAAATTCATGCCTATATATATTTGTCGAGAAGGCATCCCATATAATGAGGAACAACCAACAAAGCGACAAAAAATGTTTGAAGCACAAATAGAACAACTCGATCGAAAAGCAGTTGTTGTAGAAATAAAGCACTCATCTATATTTTCGGAATCAAAACTATTTTATCAATACTTAATTGGCATATTAAGACTAAATAACTATATACCTGCATTAACTTAATATTATAGACCTACTTTATAGTCGTATTCCTTTGCTTTATCTGGTTTTGCATTTTCATATTCAGTTTTCACAAATGGACGATAAGACTCTACAACGTCTTTCACAAATGGGAGGCGTTGTAGTTTTGTTGTCATCATGTCAATATCCTCACGATCACAGTAAAGCACTACGTACTTTTGCCTTCTAGAAATATAAAGAACATGACCATATTTCCGAAGAGACTTCGCATGTTTTAATTGATGGACGTAAACGATTAGCCCTTGTCGTTCGTTCATATTGGATTCCCTCATTTCTTACCTAAAAGAATACCATAGACCAGAAAATGATAGCAACAGAGTTTAGCTGACAGAACGCTCAATTTTCCGTTATAATGGAAAAGCATAAACATTGAACTTGGCAGAATTATGAATCAGGTGTTTTTGATGAATGAATGGTTGCTACATTAAAAGGAATAATAAATGCTGCTAACGCCTCGATAATGGAACGTTTTAACATTTAATCTCCATAACAATTATTTTATATGATGACGGCAAAAATCAGCATGAAAAAATCACCTTATTCACTTATACTAGTTTCTAGTTTTGGTAGCTCTCCAACGTTGAGCACTTACAATCAATGAAAAATGAAATCACTATACTTTTTATATGACGATAATTGTTAAGGAGGACGAATATGGGTAAGAAAACAAAAATTGCGCTTGCCATTGCAGCAGCAAGTGCAGCGGCGTGGGCAGGTAGTAAAGCGATTTCTAAACCGCAGCAACGAGAAAGCAAACAAGCATTACAATTTGATCGCCCTGTAATACTTGCACATCGTGGCGGAGCTCATTTAGCACCCGAACATACAATGATGGCTTTTGAAAAAGCTGCGCAGCTAGGTGTTGATGGCTTTGAAATCGATATCCGCCTAACGAAAGATGAGGAAATTATTGTTTTCCACGATGAAACAGTTGAACGTACTACAGATGGTTATGGTCTCGTTGCTGATATGACATTGGCAGAACTTAACGCCTTAAACCATGGCTACCAGTTTGAAGATCTAGATGGAGCTTTTCCATATAGAGAGGATAAATTAAATGTAGTAACGTTACGAGAGCTATTAGAAAGTTATCCAAACATGCTAATCAATATCGATATAAAAGATGCTCCTGATACGTATGAAGGAAGTCTAATGCCTTCAAAACTTTGGCGTTTAATTGAAGAACTTGGCGCTGAACATCGTGTCGTGGTAACAAGTTTTTACGGTGAACAAATAGATCGCTTCAATTTATATGCTCAAAATCAGGTAGCACTTGGTGCAGGTGAATCGGATGTAAGAAAAGCATTCGCTTCCTTCTCAAGTCAATTTGGACATTTATATCATCCAAAAGTAGATGTATTTCAAATCCCACCTAAATCAGGGGTTATTGCTTTAGATTCGCCTAAATTTATTCAGTTTTTAAATAACCTGAATATACCTGTTCACTATTGGACGATCAATGACATAGACACAATGAACAAATTGATCAATAATGGAGCACAAGGCATTATTACTGATCGCCCTGATATTGCTGTAGAGTTATTACAAAAGCAAGCTTGATATAAACAATAGAAAGGGAAGGACATTAGCAAGTCCTTCCCTTTATTTTTGAAAGCTCCCGAAATTACTTTCACTACATAATGAAAAAAGACTGTAAACAACTCTGCAAGTACCTTCGAGTTGTTTACAGTCTAGAAGAGATGTGTTTTATACACATCTTACATTACGCTGAGCAAGAGCAAGAACCACCCGAGCCACATCCTCCTCCGCAAGATGAACCAGAGGCAAAGAATGGATTACTTACAGGAACTTTTACCGCTTCAGAGACTGTTTTTCCTATTAAAAGGCTAATCTCATCCAGTAAATCCTGAAAATCGTTTTCAGCAATTTTTAAGGCTGAAACTTTCTCATTTAAGTCAAGTGCCCTCTTTTGTTGGCGAATTGACTTCATGATTGTATGGTAGTCCGGATGATATTTTCCGAAACGTTGTACATCTTCGTACTGCTCTTTCATGCGATTAAATGCATAAATAGCCTCTACAATTTGCGTATCACTATATACTGCATCATACGCTTGTTGTAGCGCGATCGCTGGTTCTGAGGAAAGAATCATCTTACAAAGCTCTTCGGCCTCATCTAAAATGATTACCCAGTCAGAGGTCATCATCATTTTTAATTCCCCCAATCTCTTTCCCATCATAACAGATTTTATGGTAATTTTACATTAATGATATTTTTAATGAAAGAGGTTTTCCAATTGATGTCAACAGCTAAAGGACAAATTGAACAATTACTTGGCGCAATTTTACAAGAAAGTACTGAGGAAGATGAGGAAGTTTTATTCCATCTTTTAAATGGATTACGTGATAAACAACAAGGCATTCATCGTCGTTATATTAATGCTGCTCTACATATGGTAGGAAAATTTGAGCCTGAAGTGAGCGAGGTCCGTATCCCTATTACTCCTGTCATCCATAATACGATTAAGGTACCACACGGCGGCATTATTGCAACGATTGCAGATGCAGCTATGGGTGGACTTGCTTCACGCTCTGTACCAGAGGGATATAATGTAGTCACTACAAATATGAATGTCTCCTATATCGCCACAACGAAGAACAAAGAATTGATTGCACGTGGTCGTTTTGTCCATAAAGGACGTCAAACGCTTGTCATGGAATGTGATATAGAGGATGAGACGGGGCGCAAGCTTGCCATAGCTACGGGCTCTTTCTTTGTTATTCAGCGTCGTCTGTAATTAGATTTGAAAAATAGTCTTTGATACATTGTTGGTCGGAAAAAGGGAATTTTTGATTTTTAATTTGCTGTGTTTGTTCATGCCCTTTTCCGGCAACAAGGACAATATCGCCCTTTTTCGCCTTTGCTAAAGCTTGATGAATAGCAAGTTTTCGATCTAGATAAATTTCGTAGTATTGTTGCTCTGTAAAACCAGCAATTATACTTTCATTAATAACAATTGGATCTTCATCACGTGGGTTATCTGTTGTTAAATAGATTACATCAGCATATTTACTCGCCACTGCACCCATAGCAAATCGTTTCGCCTTATCGCGATTTCCTCCACAACTAAAGACTAGGTAAATGGTTTTGGAACGATCAAAGGTTTGTAATACAGCTTGTAAGGCTTCAGCAGTATGGGCATAATCTACATATACCTCAATACCTAACGGATTATCAATTTTCTCAAGCCTTCCTTCTGGTAGCTTTAAAGACCACATATGCTCTACAATATCTTCCATAGGGACCCCTATACGCCATACTGCCATTAAGGCTGCTATCGTATTTTGTACATGATATTTTCCGACAAAAGGGATTTCAACAATATGCTCACTCGCGGTAGTTTGTAGACAAAGTACAGTTTTTCCAGCTGATTCACTGACAATTTGTATATGTAAATCATTGTGATTATCAAAGCCAAATGAGCAAGATTTTTTCTTATCATAGATACCAACGGAACGGCAAAAATTATCATCTCCATTTAACACTAGCTTTTTGGATAAATCCGCTAATCTCTTTTTCGCACGTTTATAGGCTTCTAACCCTCCATGATCTTCTAAATGATCATCTGATAAATTTAAAAATACACCACAATCAATATCACAATGATCAAGTCGATGTTGTTGTAAACCCATTGAAGAGGCTTCTAGTACAACATGTGTCACACCTTTTCGTACACATTGCTTTAGGATCGGATGTAACTCTTTTGCTTGCAATGTTGTTAATTGTTCGTAAGCTGTTTGTTGCTTCTCACCATTGATGAAAAAACCAACTGTACCAATAACTGCTGTTTTTTTATGTAGAGCGTTTAAAAGCTGACTTACAAAATGACTCACTGTTGTTTTTCCGTTTGTTCCTGTTATCGCAATAACTGTTAAAGCCTCTGCTGGAAAAGCAGCAAGTTTGGCACTTGCATACGATAAAAATAATGCGGTATTAGGAACCCATACAAAAGGAATTTCTTTATCTATAATGGGTAAAGAAATACTTTCTTCAGACACAATGGCAGCAGCACCTCGTGCCAATGCTTCTTTAACAAAACGACTACCCGACGTTTTTTTACCCTTTCGTACAATAAAAATGTCACCAGGTTGTACTGCCTGAGCGTAATCCTCTACACCTGTTATTTCTGTTCGAATAGATCCTCCTGTCACACTACATGGCCAGTCTTTTAATAACTCAGCTAATTGCAAACCTCATTCCCCCCTTCGGTTCTCTATCATATGACGGCTTTTGTAACGGTGTGACGAAAAATGCAGAAGCCTAAAGAGGGAATAAAAAATGAAGACAAACTCGGTTAATCAAAGCTTGTCTTCATAAGGGGGGTTCTTCTATTATGGTGATAATTGATCAGTTTTTTCTATAGAATCTTCACTAACTGGCTCTTCATTTGTTTGCCCTTCACTATCTTTTTCTTTACTATCCATCTTTTGCGAAGAAGCCGGCTCTAGATAAATTTGTGTATAATAATCCACAAAAGCGCCCGAACCAACGCGTGTGAATCTATCATTTAAAAGTACCTTCCTATGCTCAGGAGAGTTTGTCCAACCGTGCATCGCTTCTACTGCATCAAAATAAGCAGTGGCAAGATTTTCATTGGCATCACTATACTCGATATTATTAGCTTGTAATCTCTTTTTTAAGTCACCATATGTTGGGGACTCATGTGCTAAGAAGTTTTGTACCTTCATATCTTCACTATGCTTTCTTGCCACTTCTTCTAACGAGTTATCCATTTCTAAAGGTGGTAAATCATGATGGACTCTCGTCACATTTAATAAATCATCAAGCTGTTTGGCACTAGCCACATCGATTTCTTGTTGCAAATAAGAGGAAGGCGGTGTCCGTCTAACTAGTTCCCCTTGATAGCTCATTTCATAGGGCTGATGAAGGACAAGTGTTTCACTGTCTGTATAACGTATTCCCTGCAATTCACTTGTCTCCCGATCTATATAAAGCTGTGCATAAAGACCATCAAATTTAACAAGTAGCCTAGTTTGCATATCCTCTTCACTCATGGAGAAGATGAAAATATTGTCACCAACAGTAGCTGCTACCTCATAGTCGATAATTGTCATGCGGTATATTTCATCGCGTTTCTGACCAACTTTAAAAGGAAATGCATCGATATTTTGTCCTGCTATGTAAACTTGCTTCACCACATTTTTTTCAACACCAACCATAAAAAACGTAGAGACATCATCATTGTATACCCACCATTGATAGCCAAAAGAGGATGGTTCTTTTCTTGCTGGTTCCCCGTACTGCTCCAACACAGTTTGTGTGTCTTTTCCTATCAATGTTGATATGCCCGTTTGTGGACGTGTCATTGCACCTACAGCGGCCTCCTGTTTTAGCTTTGTTTGGGGTATGATATTTGAATTGGTATTTGGCCCTTCTAGTGGCTCATTTTCCTTGGGGGTATTAAAGAACATAAAGCCGATTATTGCAATTGCACCACAAAGCATTAAAATGCGTAATAAAGCTTTCATACAGGACTCCTTTTCATCACCATTATTGTAAGTTATTATATCAATTGTAATTGGGTTGACACAATGTTGTCATTGCAACAATGTCAAATATGCTCTATTATAAAAATGAGCGTATACTTTGTACGAGAACCTAAAGGAGGACTATACATGTATTTTGAAAATACTAACCTTGAAAATTTAACAGCTGATCAAGAGCTAATTGTCAGCATTATGAAAAAACATGGTTTAGAATGTGATGGCGGTTGGGATTACGAGCGTATGACATTCGATAAACGTTTCGATACTCGTGAAGGTCGCTATTACCTACGCGTATTCGCATATGCCATTTCTGGTGATGTAGGCGCACATGATGCCATCCTTACGTTAATGAAACCAGCTCTTGGTAAATATTATTATCCACATGGTGTAGAATATGGGGATGACGAAGTTTACCCAGCACATCTTGTTAAAAAATGTGAAGAAATCTTAAAAAAGGTTAAATTAGAATTAGATCAATTCTCAATCGAGCCTACAAATAAAAATAACTTTGAACCTGTAAACGCACGCTAATCTTTAGAGTTTTAAAGTGACAGCAAGTATAGCGTAGATAGCTTCATCGATGTGAAAAGACTGGTGGTCCAGTCTTTTTTTATTTGAGTAAAATTATTTTTTCTTCTCATACTACCTATATCTTTTACATGATGTAGGTGAGAATATGTTATCGTTTTTTAACCGTCCTTTTTTTCGTCATCCCATTATTGTTATTGCAATGGGCATTTTTATTCTCTGGTTCATTTCAATATCATTACCAATCTTACTTGCCTACTTAACCGCTTTACTTTTAGAGCCTATTATTGTTCGAATGAGTAAACGGTTTCGAAAAAAACGTAAAATCGTTGTTTTCATTTTCTTTTTATTTTTTTTAACTATAACTTTATTATTATGTAGTCTCCTTCTCTTTATAAGTTGGAAACAATTTTCTTCATTTATCATGGATATTCCTGAGTACCTTAATCAATTATCTGCTTTATGGATACAAATGCAATCTAAACTCAGTAACTACACTTATCATTTACCTGTAGAATTAGTTTTACAAATCCAATTTATGATTGCAAAAGCTTTGGCTTCTATTGAAAAATTCGCCCTATCCTTAACAAACATTAATGTCTGGTCAACATTACTAACATATATTCCCACTCGTTTATTTGATATTTTTGTTTACTGGATTGTCTTGTACATGCTACTTTTAGATTTGCCTAGCATTAATCGGAAATTATTAATGCCCGTTCCTTTTCATTATCATCAAAAAATAATTTTCATTGGACAACGTGTAAAATTAGCCCTATTTGGATTTCTAAAAGCTCAATTCCTAGTCGGCCTTAGTATTTTTGCTATATCATTCGCAGCATTTTACTTTTTAAAAACACCATTTCCGATACTGTTAGCTTGTTTGCTTGTTGTGTTAGACTTTATCCCTTTTCTCGATTCATTTCTCTTATTAGTCCCTTGGGCTATTTACCAGGCGTTTGCTGGTGATTATCTTTATGCTGGGATCTTAACGTTATTAACCGTGGGACAATTTTTAGTACGAAGAATGATTGAACCAAAGATTATTGGCGATAAGATTGGACTTTCATCTTTAAATACTTTTATTGCCATGTTTATTGGGTTTAAAATTTTTGGTTTTCTTGGCATTTTAATTGGACCATTACTTTTTGTCGTGGTACTTTCTTTATTTCAGCCTACTACAAAAAATCTCCCTCCTGTACAAAAATAAGGAGGGAGATTTTCTTTAAAATCCTAAAATGGCTTTAATAACTGAAGTCGTTTCACCAGGTTCAAATAAAACATATAATAGTAAATAAACAAGGACACCTGTAATCGCAACAAAGAACCAAATAATACTTGTGATTGGTCCAATTCTCCTATGCAATTTGAGATTTGTTTTTAAACCTGAAATAATACTAACAATACCAAATACGGCTCCGGATGTTGCCAGGATAATGTGGAAAATCAAGAAAAACGTATAATATGGTTTTAAATGTTCACCACCACCAAAAGCAGTATTACCAATAAACACTGTTCGTGAAGCATAAATAATAAAGAAAATAAGTGCAGCTACACCTGCAGCAAGCATTACTTTTTTATGTCCTTCTACATTTCTTTTTATAATTAAGCCCCAACCTATCGCTACGAGTACAGCACTAATCACGATAAATGATGTACTTATAGTAGGCAAAATTTGCAATTCCATTGTCAAAACTCCTTATACATAGTAAATTTCTATTTTAAAATTAATGCTGCTGTTGGCTTTCCCATTTTTTTTGGTGTGCAGCTAATGCGTCAGCAGTAATTTTATCTGGATCCTTTTGTTCAGAACGATACCATCTTGTAAAGATTGTACCAATTAATACACCAAAAATAAGTTCTTGTAAGATTTTCATTAACACGCCACCTAATTGCTGGTCTGCAACAGGCTTCATGTCTGTAAATAGCTCTGGTCCTGATAAAGATAAGCCTGATAACGTAGAGGCTGGTACACAAAGCTCCATTGCTTTTAACCATGCTTCACCATTTGTATATGTTTCATACATTGCATTAGGAGCGAAAATAATTAATCCACAAGCAGGTGTAATTAACACGGCATTGGCAATAATATAGGCTAATTTATGCAATGGCTTCATATGAGCTCTATTAGGCATATTTTGAATTAAAGGCCAGTACATAAAAACAGCAGAAAGAAATAATACAAATGTATAGGTACCATGTAATGTTTCATTTAATTTAATGTAATCTAATATTGAAGGTAAATGATAGAAGGAAAATAAACCAATAAACACAAATACTGCAACAACAGGTAATGTCAGTACTTTAAACAACGTTCTAACAACTGGTGCCTCAATAGCAACTTTCCAAACCCACCAAGGGATCCCTTTAATTAGGAAGATGGGAACAAGTAATAATAATATAGCCATTTGCACCATATGCATCGTAAACATAATATGAGCCATTAAATCAATTGGAGAACCTTTGATAATATAAATAGTAATCATGGCTAACACAAAGTAAATGGCTTCACCCTTTTTTAAAGGCTCACTTACTTTAAAATCCTTACGCCACTTTATTGTGACTAAAAAATAGATGATTGTTATAAAAACAAGAACCCCTATTAAATATGGGCTCCACAATGCTTGGAAACCAAATATACTAAGTGGCATATAGAACGCACTCCTTTAAACTTCAGTACTCCTATTATAAAACGCTTACAGCTATACTGCAATGAACGAAAGGTGAACAAATGTTAAGTTTAACAGTGTTTGCCTCTTTTTGAAATCTACATAACTTCACTACAATAAGAAAAGCACGTTCGTACAATATGACGAACGTGCTTTATTGGTGATTACCACCAAATGATTGTTAAAAATGCTAAGAAGAATGTAAATGCGATTAAAATTCCCATCCACATGAAGAAACCAATAACGCCACCGAAGTGTGTTTTTTTGTCTTCTAAGTGCATGAAAGAATAAAGCTGAAGTACAACTTGAACACCAGCCAATAATAATACTAATGGCATGATTAAGTATTTAGAAAAATCGGCTGCAACTACTGCGAAAGCGATAAAAGTAAAGAAAATCATGATCGCAAAGTTGATTACTTGTTTACGCATATGAACGGCATTATGATGACGATCATATTCATATTGTGCCTGTGACTTAGCAACTATAGGTGTATCGTGTGAAGACATTATCCGATCACTCCCATCAAGTATACTACTGTAAAGATGAATACCCAAACAACATCGATAAAGTGCCAATATAAAGCAGCTACGAAGAATTTAGGTGCATTGTACAAGTTTAACCCACGTTTAGCATTTCGGATCATTAAAGTTGCAATCCATACAAGTCCTAAAGTTACGTGGAAACCGTGTGTACCAACTAAAGAATAAAATGCAGTTGCGAATGCAGATTGGTTAAATGTAAAACCAAGGTGCACATAGTGTTGGAATTCATAAATTTCAAGTGCTAAGAATCCAAGACCTAAAGCTAAAGTAATTGCTAACCAAGTTTGCATACCTTTAAAGTTAAAGTTACGCATATGGTAAATTGCGTATACAGATGTTAATGAAGATGTTAATAATAACATCGTCATTGCAAATGCTAATGGTAATTCAAATAAACCTTGTGTTGTGAACTCCATGCCAGCTGGCCCTTTGTTCTTAAGCGCTAGGTAAGTAGCGAATAAACTTGCGAAAAGTACAACTTCACAGGCAAGGAAAATCCAGAAACCAACGACTTTATTTTTACCTTCCATCGTAGCTTGTTCAGGATGGTCTGGCCAAGTATGAGGAGTAAACTTAGTATTGAAATCCATTATTTATTTCCTCCTTTGCCGTAAAGTTGTTCTTCAATTTCAATAATATCTTCTTTGTGTAAATGGAAGCCATGATCGTCTTTAACAGAACGGAAAATCATCGCACCGAAAGTAATTGCTAAACCAATGATTAAAATGTAGATTGACCAAGGTTTATCTGCATCTGGATTGTAAAGAGCACCAAATGCTGCAATAAACATACCTAATGAAATAACGAATGGAATCGCTGAGTTATTTGGCATATGGATATCACCTAGTGGCTCAGCAAATGTCACTTCTTTGTTACCTTCTTGTTTTTCAATCCACCATGGATCTAAACCACGAACAAGTGGTGTTTGACGGAAGTTATAGAATGGAATTGGTTGTGGAATTGACCATTCTAAAGTACGTCCATCGCCCCATGGGTCGCGACCTGCTGGTTTGCCTTTGATCGACATTAAGCAGTTGATTACCATTAAGATAACCCCTACACCCATCATTAATGCACCGATTGTAGAGATATAGTTGAATTGGTCCCAACCTTGACCTTCCATGTAAGTGAATACACGACGTGGCATACCCATTAAACCTAGGAAGTGTTGAACGAAGAACGTTAAATGGAATCCGATAAAGAATATCCAGAAAGTAATTTTACCAAGCGTTTCGTTTAACATACGGTTGAAGAAAATTGGCCAATAGAAATGAGCTGAACCAAATAATGCTGTAACGATACCACCAACGATTACATAGTGGAAGTGAGCTACGATAAAGTAAGAATCATGTAGTTGATAGTCAAGAGGAGCAGATGCTTGCATTACCCCTGTAACACCACCCGCAACGAATGACGGGATGAAACCAAGTGCATAAAGCATTGGTGTTGTAACTTTAATAGATCCGCCCCAAATTGTTAGGATCCAGTTGAATACTTTCATACCTGTTGGAACAGCAATAGCCATTGTTGCAACAGCGAAGATTGCGTTTGCTGTTGGCCCAAGACCAGTTGTAAACATATGGTGGGCCCAAACCATGAACCCTAAGAAACCGATTAAAATTGTAGCGAATACCATTGAAGAGTATCCGAATAAACGTTTACGAGAGAACGCTGGGATAATCTCAGAGAATAACCCGAACGCAGGTAATACTAGGATATAAACCTCTGGGTGTCCGAAGATCCAGAATAAGTGTTCCCAAATAACTGTGTTACCACCCATTGTATGGTCAAAGAAGTTACCACCGAACATACGGTCAAATAACATCATTAATAAACCAATTGTTAATGGAGGGAATGCGAATAAAATTAACGCACTTGATACAAGTGAAGTCCAAGTGAATAATGGCATACGCATGAATGTCATACCTGGAGCACGCATTGTAATGATCGTAACGATGAAGTTAAGACCAGAAATTAAAGTACCTGCCCCTGAAATTTGTAAACCAAGAACATAGAAATCAATACCATGTCCTGGAGAATATAAAGATAATGATGCATAAGAAGTCCAGCCCGCATCAGGAGCGCCACCCATAAAGAATGACAGGTGAAGGAATACTGCACCTAGGAAGAATAACCAGAACCCTAAAGAGTTAAGGAACGGGAATGCAACGTCACGCGCACCAATTTGTAATGGTACAAGCATGTTCATAAATGCAAATAGTAATGGAGTAGCAGCTAGGAATAACATTGTTGTTCCGTGCATTGTTAATAATTCATTGAAAAAACCAGCTGATACAAAATCGTTATTTGGTTTCATTAACTGAATACGCATTAATAACGCTTCAAAACCAGCGATAGCGAAGAACAATGTTCCGGCTAATAAATACATAACTGCTAACTTTTTATGGTCGACAGTAGTAATGTAATCCCAGACAGTTGCTCCAAAGCCCTTTTTCTGTGTGTATGAGCTCACAACTTTTACCTCCCTCAAAATTTGTTACTATAGAACGAAAATTATTTTTCTACTGATAAGCCCATGATATAAGTTGCAAGAGCTTCAATTTCCTCGTCAGATAAATTACCGTAGATAGGCGCAGTGCCTTCAGCATTCATCATCAAGTTACCTGGTTTAAATTCCTCTGGGTTTTTAATCCAAGCTTTTAAGCTTTCTTCATTGTGTTCTAAGAAACCAGCAACACGGTTACGATCACCAAACGTAGTTAAGTTTGGACCAGGTGTACCGCCTGCTCCTGAACCTGAGATAGCGTGACAGCCTAAGCAGCTGTTAGCAAAAGTTGCTTCACCAAGATCTGTTGAAGCTTTGTCAGCAGTTTGTCCTTCTGTCGCTTTCATTGCGTCAACCCATGCATCAAATGCATCTGGGCTTAATGTTTTTACTTTAAAGTCCATTAAAGCATGTGAAGGTCCACATAATTCAGCACATTTTCCATAAAATACGCCATCTTTAAGATCTTTTGATTCTTTATCAAATACTAGGTAGAATTTGTTTAAGTTTTCTACGTTTGTATCCATTTTACCGCCTACAGCAGGAATCCAGAATGAGTGCTTAACATCGGCAGCTTTTAAATTAAAGTAAACTTTTTCACCTGTTGGTACTACTAGCTCTTGAGCTGTTACGATCCCTTGGTTAGGGTATTCGAATTCCCACCAGTATAATTTTGCTGTTACATTGATTGTAAGGGCTGTTTTGTTCCCTTCTTCATCTACTTCATCCATTGCAGCAACATCTGCGAATTTATAAGTAGTTGTAACAACTGGTACAGCGATAATTAATAATAAAATAATCGGTATAACTGTCCAAATCACTTCTAACGTATGACTACCCTCTACTTGCTTAGGGATCACATTTTCACCAACGCGTGAACGACGGTATTTTACGAATGCAAGTAAATAAATAACGGATACTACTACTACTACTAGCGTCATAATTACAGTAGTTAACAGTAATAAGTTCAATTGTTGTTTACCTACTTCTCCAGATGGTTTCAGTGTTGATAGATAATCTTCACCACAACCTGAAAGGAAGACCATCATCACTGCTAGAAGTGAAAAAAGACGCCATTTTTTAAGCCCTTTCATCATAGCTTAATTAAACCCCTCTTTCTTTGTTGTATTTTCATGTGTACCTAGGACATTAGTTCTGTCTATATGAATTCTTTAAGAAAAGAAAGAATTCCTAAATTAGCTAAACACCGCAAATATGATCATGGCTACAAATAGTATGGTCATATGATTCAATGAATAAATAAACATTTTATTTGCCCATTTCATATCATCTTTTGTTGTAAAGCCTTTCAGAGCTAGTATTAACCAACCCAAGTTCAATGTAGTAGCAAGAGTTAAAAAGCCAATTCCAAGCTCTGGTAAAAGGAAAGGTAACGGTAATAATAAAAGAATCCAGAATAACATTGAGTACTTTGTACGTTTAAATCCTTTTACTACAGGTAGCATTGGTATTTTAGCTGCACGATATTCCTCTGTTCGTTTCATAGCAAGCGCATAAAAATGTGGTGGTTGCCATGCAAACATAATTAGGAATAAGGCAAGTGCTCCCGGACCTAAAGCAGGCTCAACCGCCGCGAATCCAATAACTGGAGGAATAGCCCCGGAAATACTTCCTACAACAGTGTTGCTAACATGCTTCCTCTTCGACCACATTGAATACAGAACGACATAAGCAAATATTCCTACTAGTCCCCACATGCCGGCTGCAAAAGATGCCGCAAATAACAAAATTTCACCTACAATTAAAAATGAGAGGGCAATGGTCAATACGAAATTCGGCTTAAATCTGCCAGTCACTGTCGGCCTTGCTTTTGTTCTTTTCATGATAGGATCAATATCCTGATCAATGTAGTTATTCATTGCGCCTGAGCCACCGATGATGAATGCTGCACCCAGCATGGTGTAAAAGATAACATCAAGCTCTTGCAAGAAATGTCTACTAGTAAACTGAAAAGCCAGCCACATCCCTGTAAACGTTGTGACAAGATTCGAGTTAACGATTCCAATTTTTATTAGTGCTAAGAAATCTTTTACAACAGATGTTGTTTCTGGACCAGTATTTCTAGTAGCCGCCAGTGTACGACCGTTTGACATAATACCTCTCCTTTCATTTTTGTAAGCATATTCCGCTAACAATAACTATAGCGAAATTTGCGATTGATTTCTAGACATTAAGTGAAATTTAGATGAAGTTGTAAAAATTAGCTTTGTCTAGAAATATAATTAAAAACAACATATCTATAGTAAAACATTTTCTAAAATGAATTGTGAAGGTTAAAGCACGAAATTATGAACAATTTGTGAAATGGAATCGACATCTATTACTCCCTTCTCTTTACAAGTTGTTTTTTATACGTATTTTCGATATTATCTAGTAGCAGAAACATTACGTTCTTGTAATGTTGATAGATAAAGTAGGTGACTCATTTTATGCAACACAACAGGTATTTGAAGTGGTTTGCTGTTGCCGCTACAGTTGGGATGCTCCTTATTTTACTAGGTGGGGCTCTCGTTACTAAAACAGATAGTGGCTTAGGCTGTGGTCGAAACTGGCCTGATTGTAATGGATCTCTTATTCCAAAGGAGATTACACCAGAAGTCCTTATTGAATTCTCACATCGTCTTGTAACTGGAGTCGTATCTATTTCAATTCTTGTGTTAACAGTATGGACATGGCGTAAACTCGGACATATTCGTGAAGTAAAGTTACTTGGTTTTTTAGCAATGTTTTTCTTAATCGCGCAGGCTCTTATAGGAGCTGCTCAAGTTTTATGGGGACAAGGTGATTTCATCCTAGCCCTTCATTTTGGGATTTCTCTTATTTCCTTTGCTGCGGTTCTTCTCCTTTCTATGATTGTATTTGAAGTCGATCGAAAATTTGATGCCGATAACGTATTTATTGGTAAAAAGTTACGTTGGCATACAATTGCTGTCACAATTTATTCTTATTTAGTCGTTTATACTGGGGCGTTAGTTCGTCATACAGATTCGAGCTTAATTTGTCCTGACTGGCCATTTTGCTATAATGAGACACCTTTTGCACCTCCCAATAATATGTACGAATGGGTGCAAATGGGACATCGACTAGCTGTTCTTATTATTTTCATTTGGATTGCATACATAACTTGGCACGCTGTGAAAGAATATAAAAACCAACGTGTAATTTACTATGGATGGGTTATTGCATTTACTATAGTTATTTTACAAGTGATTGCTGGTATGTTAGTAGTCCTAACTAGACTGAATTTAACGGTAGCTTTACTGCATTCATTATTTATTTCCCTTTTATTCGGCCTATTATGTTACATGATCATGCTAGTAGCTCGTAGTAATTATAATGAGAAAAAGAAATAATCCATTAAAAAAAGATTCGCCACCTATTATGTGACGAATCTTTTTCTATGTCTTTAGTTTTGTTTCTTCATTGTTTCCGTTCCTATAATACCTACAATTAAAATAATCATAGATACTAGGGCGTAATCTTTAAAAAATGTTGTAAAAGGAATGTCAAAATATCGACAAATCATCGTTATAAGGCGGCCTCCTAATAGGATTAAACCTATGACAAACATCCAATTAAATAATGCTTTAAGCATTTTCACGTCCCTCTACTTTCATTGCGGTTCAAATAATATTGTTACTTCTTGATCTTTTGCACATTGCTTGCCTGTTTGAAAATTAAAGCTGCTCTGGTAGAGGCACAGTTAGCAATTTACGCTAAACTTCCCATCACTTACGCAAGGATATCTAAAAGTCATTTTCGTCCACCATTATATGCTGCTTAATGCCTGAATAAAGGCGTTATGGTTATTATACAACCATTTGACTAATCAAGTTTGATACAATGACTCCTTCAACAAATAAAAAAGGTTATGTAGATACCAAAAAAGTATCTACTAACCTTTTTTCAAAACGATTTATTCAATTTCAATCAATAAATCACCTGTTGAAATAGCATCCCCTGCACTTGCATAAACCTCTTTTACAACACCGTCTTTTGGCGCTTGGACCGTTGTTTCCATTTTCATCGCTTCCGTTATTAATAGGTGATCACCACGTTTGACTGGACTGCCCTTAGAAACAACAACCTTTAACACAGTACCTGGCATTGTAGCACCAATTTGGTTTGGATTACTTGGATCTGCTTTTAGCGCTAGGTTGCCATCTACCTCAACTGTCATATCTTGAATCACTAATTCACGTGATTGGCCGTTCAGTTCAAAGTACAGAACGCGCGTCCCATTGTGCTGTGGCTCACCAATCGAGACTAGTTTAATAATTAATGTTTTACCTTTTTCGATTTCAACCTCAATGATTTCCCCAAGCTTTAAGCCATATAAGAATGTTGGTGTATCGAGAACCGAAATATTGCCGAAGGATTCTTCTGTTTTCGCATACTCCTCAAAAACTTTTGGATAAAGAGCATAGGCTAATACATCCTTCTTTGAAACAGGACGATTTAATTTCTCTTCTAGAACAGCTTCTAATTGTTCAAACTGAATAGGCTCTAATAATTCCCCTGGGCGCACTGTAATTGCTTCACGGTCTTTAAGCACGACTTGTTGCAGTGCCTCTGGGAATCCACCATGTGGCTGTCCAAGATAACCTTGGAAGAATTCAATAACAGAGTCTGGGAAATCAATCGTTTGTCCCCTTGTTAGAACCGTGTTTTCATCAAGATCATTTTGGACCATGAAGAGTGCCATGTCCCCGACCACTTTGGAAGATGGTGTCACTTTGACAATATCTCCGAATAGTAGATTTACACGGGAATACATACGTTTCACTTCTTCCCAACGATCGCCGAGACCCACTGCTTTTGCTTGTTGCTGAAGGTTACTATATTGACCGCCAGGCATCTCGTGTACATAAATTTCAGAATGTGGGCTGATCATGCCACTTTCGAAATCTTTATAGTATTTACGAACATCTTCCCAGTAGTACGATAATTTTTCTAATGCATCAATATCCGCACGTACCTCACGTTTACCGCCCTTCATTGCATAGTACAAGGAATTGGCACTCGGTTGAGATGTAAGACCTGCCATAGATCCAAGCGCTGTATCAATGATATCTACACCTGCTTCAATCGCCTTAGCATACAAGTAAATTCCATTTCCACTTGTGTCATGTGTATGCAAGTGGATTGGCAGACTTGTCGTCTCTTTTAACTCGGAAATTAAACGGTACGCAGCTTCCGGTTTCAATAAACCAGCCATATCTTTAATAGCTAAAATATGGGCACCAGCTGATTCAAGCTCTTTCGCCATATCTTTATAGTATTGCACTGAATATTTCGCACGGCTATCGTCGAGGATGTCTCCTGTATAACAAATTGCCGCTTCAGCAATTTTTCCTGATTGACGCGCAGCATCTATCGCTACTTCCATTCCTTTAATCCAATTCAAGCTATCGAAAATACGGAACACATCAATACCTGATGCTGCGGATTCAGCGATAAATTCACGGATTAAATTGTCAGGATAGTTAGTGTAACCAACGGCATTAGCTCCACGTAGTAACATTTGGAATAACACATTCGGTACTTGTTCACGCAGTTTCGCTAATCGCTCCCACGGATCCTCTTTTAAGAAGCGATACGCTACATCGAATGTTGCACCGCCCCACATTTCCAACGAGAATAACTGATGCATCATACGAGCTGTTGCATCTGCAATTTGATACATATCCTGTGAACGAACACGTGTTGCAAGCAGGGATTGGTGAGCATCGCGGAATGTAGTATCTGTTAGTAGTACGTCTTCCTGTGCTAAAATCCATTGCACTAAGCCATCTGCTCCCTGTGTATCTAAAATCTGTTTCGTACCTGCTGGAGGTGCTATTAGTGTATCGACTTTTGGAATGTTCGGTTGTACAAAAATAGGCTTTGATTTTTTTTCAACACCAGGGAAGCCGTTTAATGTCACATTACCGATATAACTTAACAGCTTTGTCCCACGGTCCTTACGTACAGGGAAATGGAATAGTTCAGGTGTTGTATCAATAAAGCTTGTGTCAAAAGCACCTGATAAAAACTTCTCATGTGTTACCACATTATTTAAAAACGGTATATTCGTTTTGACTCCACGAATTCGGAATTCTTTTAAATTGCGATCCATTTTTGCAGCAGCTTCTTTAAAGTTCATGCCTGATGTTGAAATTTTTACTAGTAAAGAGTCATAATAAGGTGTTACGACAGCACCTTGGAAACCATTCCCCGCATCTAAACGTACACCGAAACCGCCACTAGAACGGTATACCATTAATTTCCCTGTATCCGGCATAAAGTCATTTGCAGGGTCTTCTGTTGTTACACGAGCCTGAATTGCATAGCCAATCATTGGCATATCCTCTTGCTTCGGCATATGAATTTCTTCACTATGCAGAGCATAACCTGCTGCTACCTTGATTTGGGCATGGACGATATCGACACCTGTAATCATTTCTGTAATCGTATGTTCTACTTGAATACGAGGGTTTACCTCGATGAAATAAAAATCTTCGCCTGCGACTAAAAATTCCACTGTCCCTGCATTTATGTACGAGACATTCTTCATTAATTTCACGGCAGCGTCACAAATACGATTTCTTAACTCTTGTGAAATCGAATGTGATGGGGCAATTTCAACTACTTTTTGGTGACGACGCTGAATCGAGCAATCACGCTCATATAAGTGCACAATATTGCCCTGCTGATCACCAATAATCTGTACTTCAATATGTTTTGGTTTGATAATAGCTTTTTCAACATACACCTCATCAGAACCAAAAGCAGCCTTTGCCTCTGATTTTGCCCTTTCATAAGAAGAAGCAAGCTCCTCCGGTGTATGGACTAAACGCATCCCACGACCACCACCGCCAAGTGCTGCCTTAATCATAACTGGATAGCCGTAAGTGCTAGCAAATGTCTCTACTTCTGCTAGATCAGCTACTGGACCATCTGTACCAGGAATAACAGGAATTTCTGCCGCAATGGCTTGCGAACGTGCTTTGACTTTATCCCCAAACATATCTAAATGCTGAGAAGTTGGTCCGATAAAGACAATGCCTTCTTCCTCACAGCGACGGGCAAATTCCACATTTTCTGATAAAAAACCATACCCTGGATGAATCGCATCAACATCTGCATCTTTTGCGATGGCAATAATATCCTCGATATCTAAATAAGCATCGATTGGTTTCTTGCCAGCTCCCACTAAATAAGCTTCATCTGCTTTAAAGCGATGAAAGGCACCACTATCCTCCCTTGAATAGATGGCAACAGTTTGGATATTCAGCTCCGTACATGCACGGAAAATACGAATTGCAATTTCTCCTCGATTGGCTACGAGAATTTTGTTGATTGATTCCATAGGTATCCCCCTTTATGATTGTGTTTTTTTCCGCTCTACCTTTTCAAACATAGAAACATTGATTAATATCCCCATCGCTAAAGATAGAATGATTATAGATGTACCGCCATAGCTTATAAAAGGTAACGTTACACCGGTTAACGGGATTAACCCAGTTACACCCCCAAGATTAATAAACGTTTGCCAGCCTATCCAGCTCGCAATACCAGCCGCAATCATGCGTGCCAATGGATCTTTCGTTCGCAATGCAATAGAAAAACCTTTATATACAATAAACCCTAAACCACATAAAACAATTAAAACTCCCCATATTCCTAATTCCTCCATTATGATTGCCATAATGAAATCCGTTTGTGGTTCAGGCAAGTACCCTAATTTTTGAATGGATTGACCAAGACCGCGCCCTTCTAAGCCGCCTCCGCCAATAGCATAATAACTATTCACCACTTGATGTCCACTACCATCTTCGTACTCAAACGGATTTAAATAAGATAAAATCCGTCCTTTTCTGTTTTCTGTTAGTAGTTCTCCCTTGAACAGCAGAAGTATTCCTAAAATTGCTGCACCGAATGCTGCTAATACACCAAAAAACTTCCAAAAGGTTTTAAAGGGAATACCACTTGAAGCAACTACAGATACGGCTATTCCACATAAAATAATAACAGCACCTAAATCTGTTTCGAAGGCCACCCCAGCAACGACTAAAATCCATAGGAAAATGGGATAGAATATTTCGGTTGGTTGTAGCTTTTCAAACGTATATTTTTGCGCTTTTCGATAAAAAGCAGCTGCAAAATATAAGATTATAAATAGTTTTGCATACTCCGAAGGCTGAAAATTCCCTAAACCTGGAATAGCAATCCAACTCTGTGAGCCTACTTGATCTGCCCCATTACCAGCCACTTTTACCCACGTAAATAACACAATTAATACGATGGTTAGAAATAACATAATATTTTTATTCGCATAATGTTTATATGGGAAAAAAGCAGCCACTATAAAGCCAAGAAATGCCACCATTAAATTGATTACTTGTTTTCGATAGAAAAAATCAGGTGCTTGTTCTTTTTGTACAATAGCGACCATCATACTTGAACTATAAATCATTATTAACCCAAATAAACTTAATAATAGGACCGTAAAAAATAAGGGGTAATCAAAATTTTGTGCATAACGTTTTAAGTATTGTCTCATTAGAAAACCTCGTTCTAGTAAAAAAACTCAAAGCGCAAAGAAGCGTTTGAGTTTTTCTTTTTATTTGTCTGTATACGCGTCGTGTAGTACAGAAAGTTCCTTCTCGAGTGAATCGAGAATTTCTTTGCCTTTTTCACGTTCAATTAGTCCAAGCTTCACAGCAAAATCAATTTCACGTGACAGGCCGAACATTTGTGTATCTAATACTTCCTCATATAAAGGGCATTGTGGCATTGTTAAATGATCCATTTGTACTCGAATAAGACGAGCAATCTTGTCTGCATCAGCAACTAGTAGCTCCAAAGCCTTCTCTTGAAAAGAAGTTTGTGATTTCGTATCCATGAGGACGCCCCCATTATCTGATATTTCTTCGATTCTATCTTAATAAAGTTTATCTTTTAGTCGATAAAAATGCAAGTGTCTACATTGGAAAATAGAGAATTCGAATTATATTTCTTTATTATCTCTAGTCATTAGCGTTATACTATGTCTTGGATATACAAGTTTTGAGGAGGATTTCTATTATGGAAACAATAATTCCTATCAAGGGTGCAGTTTCATACCAACTAACATTAGATCCCACTGTGTGGATTTTCGATGATCGTAAATTAGATTTAAATACTTACTTCACTACACAAGATGTCGAGGAAGATTCAGACATCAAGTATATGCGTGAGGTTGGCGCTCACTGGTCACGTGAAATTATGGAAGGGGCAACATTCCCACCTACGTTAAAATCAGAGCGTAAATTTGACCGTAAAGGAATGGAAACAGGTACATTTGGAATCGAATTGAGTCACTTCTTGAAAAATGCTGAAATTAAGCCTGAAGCGACAAAAATCGTCCTAGAATGCAAAGATGGTCAAGAGTATCCATTCACAATTGAAGAAGCAAATACCCTTATTTTAAAATATAGCCAAGATGGCAAGCCGCTTTTAGAAGATGGTCCAATCCATGTATTATTAAGAGATGGTTCAAATCTAGACAATCCTATTAAAAACGTATCAGCCATTCGTGCTGAATAGGAGGGAATGCAATGCGCGTAAAATGCGTAATTTGCGATACGATTCACAATATTGATGATAATTTGCCATTAGCAAAAAAGTTGCGTAATCGTCCAATTCATACTTACATGTGTACTATTTGCCATGATCGAATTAAAGATAATACGGTTGCACGACTTGAAACTGGCAATTTCCGGTTCTATCGTACTTCACCACAAATGGATAAAGAATTTTAACATTTATAAGCTTAAAAGAGGTGCCTCTATTTCGAGACACCTCTTTTTCTCTATTATTCATTAGTTTTAATGATCGCCTTTTCAATCAATTCGACCACTTGATACATAATAGTTGCAAAAAATGCAATAATGAGCAATGACATTAGGACAAGGTTGAAATTAAATACTTGGAAGCCATAAATAATTAAATAACCAAGACCTTTTGATGCTACTAAAAATTCGCCCACTATAACCCCTACCCACGATAAACCAACGTTCACCTTCAGTGTTGAAATAATCGTAGGAAAAGAAGCTGGTAATATCACTTCCCGAAATATTTGCCATCTTGTTGCCCCAAATGTTTGTAAAACCTTACTATAGTTCGGGTCAACTCCTTTAAAAGCGGTATAGACAACAATGGTTGTAATAATGATGGAAATCAATGCACCCATCGCTATGATTGAAAAATATCCTGGACCAAGTGCTACAATTAAAATCGGTCCAAGCGCAACTTTTGGCATCGCGTTTAAAATAACTAAATACGGATCAAGTACCTTTGATAATAACGGAGACCACCATAAAACAATAGCAATTAACGTTCCTAGTAAAGTACCCGCTATAAAGCCTATAACCGTCTCCATTAGAGTAACACCAACATGCAATGTTAAAGAGCCATCGTTTACTTTTTCAATAAAGGTATGCCAAACATGTGTTGGTGAGCTGAATATTAAACGATCAATCCATTCTAACCTTGACAGTAGCTCCCATCCTCCGAAAAATAGGAGCAGAATAATAAGTTGATATAGTCGAACAAAGCGTTTCTCCTTTTTTAACAACTGCTGATATTGTTTAAATAATGTGTTATCCAAGGCTCTCCAGCTCCTTCCAAATGGTTTGGAAAACATCTGCATAGGCTGGATGCTGTCTTACATCAAACGGTGAGAGCTCGCGAAGTGCTTTAGGAATTTCAAACACTTTGTGTAATGTCCCAGGATTTGCAGAAAATAGAAAGACACGCTCACTCATCGCGATAGCTTCACCAATATCATGTGTCACAAGAATAGCCGTCTTCTTATACGTTTTTAAGGTTTCAACGACTAAATCTTCTAACTTTAATTTCGACTGGTAATCTAAAGCTGAAAACGGTTCATCTAAAAGTAATATTTTTGGATTAACAGCTAATGTACGAGCAAGTGCCACACGTTGTCTCATCCCTCCTGATAATTCTCGTGGATAATTGTTCCCGACATGTGGTAAGCCGATTTCATGCAAAAGGGCATTGGCCGTTACTTTATGTGTTTTATTGCTCCGTTCCATGATTTTCAGACCGATTGTTACATTTTCTTCAATAGTCTTCCACGGAAATAAATAGTCTTGCTGAAGCATATAGCCAATGCTAGTTTGATTATGTGCCGATAGTTCTTCCCCATCTATATAGACCTTGCCTTCAGTTGCAGGGAATAAACCCGCAATTATCGATAATAGGGTTGTTTTCCCACAGCCACTTGGTCCAATAAATGAGACAAATTCTCCTTCCTGAATGGCTAAACTGATATCACGTAATACTTCCTTTGCCTGTGTGCTTGAAAAATAACTATGGTGAATATTCTCTAGCTGCAAAAATTCCATATTACTCAGCAGCCTTTTCAGCAAAGGTTGTATTGACAAGTTTTTCATACTCCACACGTTGAGGAAGTTCACCTGCTTCCTCCATAATCGTTTGCAAGTTATCCCACTCTCCTTCATCGAGGATAGGGTCAGTAGCATAGGAGCCTTGAGCTTTATAGCGCTCAACCACTGTTTCAATAATCGCTAAATCAACATTCTCAAAATACGGTTGAATTATTTTTGCCACTTCTGCTGAGCTTTCATTTTGTACAAAATCCTGTGCTCGTTGCAATGCATTTGTAAAGGCTTGAACAGTTTCAGCATCTTCCTTTAAATAACTACTTTTTGCCATAAAGGATGTGTAAGGAAGAGTGCCCGACTCCGTTCCAAACGAAGCGATAATATACCCTTTCCCTTCTTTCTCAAAGACGCTTGCTGTTGGTTCAAATAATTGGACATAATCACCAGTCCCCGATGCAAAAGCAGTAGCAATATTGGCAAAATCGATATTTTGAATGAGCGTTAAATCATTCACAGGGTCGATCCCATGTTTTTTCAACACGAATTCCCCTGCCATTTGAGGCATACCACCTTTACGTTGCCCCAAAAAAGTCGAGCCCTTCAATTGATCCCATGAAAAATCATCTATCTTATCTCTTGCCACTAAAAAGGTCCCATCCGTTTGTGTTAACTGGGCAAAATTCTGAATGGGATCATTAGCACCTTGTAAAGTAACATAAATGGACGTTTCCGACCCAACTAAAGCAATATCAATACCATCTGACAGTAACGCCGTCATCGTTTTATCGCCACCTGCAATCGTTTGTAGCTCAACAGAAAGCCCCTCCTCTTCGAAGAATCCTTTCTCAAGCGCTACATATTGAGGCGCATAGAAAATTGAACGAGTAACTTCCCCTACTTTGACTTGTTCTAGCTCTGCTTTATTACATGCCGTCAAAGAAAGGAGTAACAAAGCAATGACACTCAATAATAAACCTTTTGTAAGCCAACGCATTCCCTTTCCTCCTTGATGTGATTAAAATAAGCCTATCGACATTAACTTATTCACATCAGAAGATTTCGGTGCCTACCAATTTATCTTGAAGTAGTATTTTCTACGGTTCGATAAGGACAATGATGTTTGATTTATTTTTTCAGCAGGTGTATAGGTAGCTTTCCGGGTAGTTTCTTAAATTTGGCCTGTCATTTATATTAGTGTAAATCAAAAAACAGTCTTAGCGTGATTATTATCGCTAAGACTGCTTCATGTAAAATTTCTTATTATAAAAACCTAAATGTTACTGATTGGTAGCTTGTTGTTCTTCTCTTTTCTCACGCCATAATCTTGTTTTATAGACAATTAAAATTAAGGCTGCTACGATAAGCCCTTCAATCATCGGCAAGAATAAGGCGAAAAACGTTAGCATGATACAACCTAAAAACAGGAACGCATAAATAATAATATTTTGAGATAACTTTAATTTCTTGGCAAAGCCTAGCTTATAGACAATGGCAGAAAGTACAAATACTAGAAGAAATACAACATAGCCTGCTATTTCATAGCTTGGTAAATTTTCGTATAAAAATCTAGTGATACCAGCCATTCTTCCATAAACTTTTGCTGTTTCATCTGTACTTGACTGTGCAGCAACTTGAATAACATTTAGTTCACCCAATAAAGCGGACTTTAGATCCAAGACTCCTCTTCCTTTCGTGGAAGCAAAAATTATTGTTCAGCGTTTTTTAGTTTTTTCGCTATTCTTTCACGTTCATTTTTATCTAGAATTTGTTTACGAAGGCGAATTGATTCTGGTGTGATTTCTAAATACTCATCATCATTTAAGAATTCTAACGCTTCTTCTAGTGTTAATAAACGAGGCTTTTTAATAACGTTTGTTGCATCTTTTGTCGCAGAACGAACATTCGTTTTTTGCTTCATTTTTGTTATGTTTACAGTGATATCATTTTCACGTGTATTTTCGCCAACGATCATACCTTCATAAATTTCAGTACCTGGCTCTACAAATAGTGTACCACGGTCCTCTACTTGCATCATACCATAAGTTGTTGATTTACCAGTTTCCATTGAAACAAGAACACCTTGGTGACGTCCACCAATGCGACCTGGAATATATGGTTGGTAGCAATCAAATGTATGGTTAATAATACCAAAACCTTTAGTCATCGACATGAACTCTGTCGTATAACCAATTAAACCACGAGCAGGAACTAAGAATGTTAAACGAACTTGGCCATTGCCATTGTTCACCATATCTAACATTTCACCTTTACGAGTACCAATTGATTCAATAACCGAACCAACATTTTCCTCTGGAACATCAATTTGTACACGCTCAAACGGTTCACATTTTACACCATCAATTTCACGAATGATTACTTGAGGTTTTGACACTTGTAGCTCGAAGCCTTCACGGCGCATATTTTCAATAAGAATTGATAAATGCAGTTCTCCACGACCAGAAACAGTCCATGCATCTGGTGAATCTGTATCTTCTACGCGTAAAGAAACGTCCGTTTGTAGTTGTGAACGTAAACGCTCCTCCACTTTACGTGCAGTTACCCATTTCCCTTCACGACCTGCAAAAGGTGAATTATTTACTAAGAATGTCATTTGCAGTGTTGGTTCATCAATACGTAATGGTGTTAAAGCATCTTGATGGTCAACAGGACATACTGTTTCACCAACGTTGATGTCTTCCATACCTGAAACGGCGATTAAGTCCCCTGCTTTAGCTGATTGGATTTCTTCACGTTTTAGACCAAAGAAACCAAATAGCTTCGTTACACGGAATTGTTTTACAGTACCGTCTAACTTCATTAAAGCAACTTGTTGACCTACTTCAATAGTACCGCGGAATACGCGTCCAATCCCAATTCGACCAACATAATCATTATAATCAAGTAATGCAACTTGGAACTGTAATGGATCTGCTGAGTTATCAACTGGTGCTGGGATTGCTTCAATTACTTTTTCAAATAGACATTGCATATTTTCTTCTTGATTTGCTGGATCAGCATCAAGAGAAGCTGTACCGTTAACACCTGATGCATAAACAACAGGGAAATCTAATTGATCATCGTCAGCACCTAGCTCGATGAATAATTCTAATACTTCATCTACTACTTCTAATGGACGTGCTGAATCTTTATCAACTTTGTTTACAACTACAATTGGTGTTAACTTTTGTTCTAACGCTTTTTTTAATACAAAGCGTGTTTGCGGCATACAACCCTCATACGCATCGACAACTAGTAAAACGCCATCTACCATTTTTAAAATACGTTCTACCTCACCACCAAAGTCGGCGTGTCCAGGCGTATCAAGGATGTTGATACGAGTTCCGTTGTAGTTTACTGCAGTATTTTTTGCTAAAATTGTAATACCACGTTCACGTTCAATATCATTAGAGTCCATTGCACGTTCTTCAACATGTTCGTTTGAACGGAATGTACCTGATTGTTTTAATAATTGGTCGACTAAGGTAGTTTTACCATGGTCAACGTGGGCGATAATTGCGATATTGCGAAGATCTTGACGTAAGTTTGTCATTATTCCACTCCATATTCTTTTTTCGAATGTTTAACTGTGATATTATAGCACAAGAAGGATAGAAATGTCCTTATTAGAATTTCCATCATTCTAAAAAATATTATCTGATTAACAATTTTTTATATAGGAGGCTAGGCTATGAATCGTGCAAAAATCGTAATGGCCATCTATGCATTAGCAGCTGTATTAGCAATGTGCTCTATCGGCTATTCTGTTGCGGCTAGTAATGTATTTGGTGTAATAGCAGGCATTGTGGCTACTTGTGTCATTTTCATGACAGCCTTTAAAATGAAGCGTAAACTACGTGCACAAGGATTACTTTAAGCAAGTATGCTGCAACGGAGATAGATTGAGCATAGTTAAATTCCCGTAGAATAAATTCTCTCCCTAGTAGAGGGAAAGGATAAAAAGAGGAGCTGTCTAGTAAAAAGACGGCTCCTCTTTATTCATATGGCACAATATATTTTTCCAATAATTCTTTATGGATTGAAGGATTAGCGATGATAAAAGTATCCTGATGAAGGAAATCAAAGCCTTCTCCGTGTAAATTTGTGGCAACGGCTCCAACCTCTTGAGCGATAATAGTCCCGCCTGCAATATCCCATGGTGCTAGACGCATGGAGACATAGGCATCTAATTTGCCACTCACTACAAATGCAATTTCCATTGCCGCTGATCCGTAGGACCGTGTACCACGCACTTTGCGCACCATTTCTATTACTTTTTCATGGTGAATATGTCGATTGGGCGCTACCCAATGTGCATTAATGCCAATAACTGATTCATCCATTGTAACCGACTGAAGTTTACGCAAGGGTGTATTGTTATACCATGCCCCCTGACCCGCGATGGCATTAAATAGATCCTCACGCATGACATCAAATATGTACCCTAACTTACCTACACCATTCACAAAAATACCGATGGAAATCATGAAATGACGATGTTGCTTGACGAAATTCATCGTGCCATCAATCGGATCAATAATCCAAACAACCCCATCTAACGTTTCCACTTTTTCGCCCATTCCTTCTTCTCCTAAGATTTTATGGGTTGGATCAAAAGCTTTAATTTGCTTGATAAAGAATAATTCGGTCTCTCGGTCAATATTAGTAACAAGATCATTTGCACCTGATTTTGTCTCAATGACTAGATTATACGAAAAAGCCTCACGAATACGTTTTCCAGCTTCAAAAATAATACTTTTCGCAAATTCATCAATTTGTTGTAAGTCCATTAAAAACCCACCCTTCGAATATAAGAAAAGGCTCTTTTTTCTATCGTTCTTTTTATGCTCCTCGTACCTTTTCCACAACTTAATAACTTATTTTGGTAATATAAAACTTTAACTGCATAGAGATATAATGTCTATTTTACCCTTTGTCACAATAAAAATCACCTGCTGTCGGAATATTCAGCAAGTGATTTTTTAAATAGGTATTAGGTTTCCATTACGCATAGGCGTGCAAACTTTCAAGTTCCGATTGAATTTCTGCCAGACGTTTTTTACTTTTTTCAATTTCAAGGTCATTTTTTTCATTCATCGCGGCAAAGAGCGAAGCTAATTCATAATCTAATTCTAATTGTAAAATGTGTTCATATTGCTTTTCGATGTCAACTTTACGTATAATTTTTACGATTGGTTTCATAAAAAACACTTCCTTTTTTTAATTTTTTTACAAAAACTTTTCTAATTCGATAAAGTTCTTGTTATAAGATTTTTTCCCAAAATCAGCGTAAAATAAACCTTATAAAACGAAAGGAGTAAAATAAAATTGTCAAAAATAAAGTGGACAAACAAAGACTTTAAAGTTTTTACAATAGACGGTTTAGAACAAAGAATGGATGCGTTAAATATACAGGTACGTCCAAAATTCAATCAGCTAGGAGAACAGTTTGCTACTTATTTTTCTAGCCAGTTAGGCGAAGAATTCTTTCCACATGTTGCCAAACATGCTCGAAGAACTGTCAACCCACCAAAAGATAGTTGGGTTGCCTTTGCTCCCTATAAAAGAGGTTATAAATCATTGCCTCACTTTCAGATTGGTCTATGGCACACACATTTATTCATCGTGTTAGCTATTATTTATGAAGCACCTCAAAAAAATGTAATGGCTGAACGTTTACTAGCTTATAAATCATTACTAGAGCAGCTTCCTAATGACTTTATTGTGTCTGGAGACCATATGTCCCCTGAAGCCATTTCTCTCGAAGAGGCAAAAGAAGAAGACAACCTTGAAGCATTGCTTATACGTCTGCGAGATGTCAAAAAGGGTGAGTTCTTAATTGGTCGACACATTCCAAAAGAGCAGGCAACAAAGCTTACTGCTAGCGAATTACACCAATTAACAGAAGAAACGTTTGAAAGCCTACTTCCTATTTACAATATCATCGTTGGAAAATAGCCCTATTTCGATTCATTTTGTATGGATTTTGATTGATGTATTTTATGCAATATGTCGTTTTTTAACACAAAAAATAAAAAAGTGGATGTGAGTATGACTCACATCCACTTTTTTATCGACCACCTTTAGGCACAATTTTTATTATCGTACCATCTTCGGCTTCCTTTGTTTGTTTCACGACAGGATAGCTAATATAGCCACTTGCCTCTTCAAATTCACGAAAAATTGATTTTTCCTCAGCTTGTGAAGGGACTATCTCTTTAAAGCGACGATATTTAGCTAGCATGATTTCACGCTTGATGCCCTTTTCATAAGCTTTCTCGATTCCCTCGAAGAATTGAACAACATCCACAATCTCCTCTGTGGACCAATCAGTTGAAAACGGATAAGAATATTCCATTCGACAAAACCACCTTTATGTTAATGCCCCCATTTTAACCGTATACTTTCAGCTTCTGCAACCATTCGATTGATTAGATCTTCAACGGTTGGGATATCGTTAATCATCCCTGTCACTTGACCTGCCCATCCAAAGCCTTGATTTCTATCTCCATCATAAATAAAACGCTTATTGGCTGTCCCACTTATATATTCTTTTAACGCCTCATATGTTGGTGTTCTTTCTTCAATTTCTAAAATTTTTTCCGTAAATTCATTACGTAACGCTCGTGCTGGTGCACCAATAGAGCGCTTAATAATTGTTGTATCAGCCTCTGTACTTGCAAGTAACGCCTCCTTGTAAGCCTCTGACGCATCGACACACTCCTTTGTCGCAATAAAGCGAGTGCCCATTTCAATGCCTTCTGCACCTAGTGCATGAGCTGCCATCCAGCCGCGACCATCACCAATTCCGCCAGAAGCAATGACAGGAATTTTCACACTATCAACCACTTGTGGAACCAGCACCATTGTGCCGACATCATCACGTCCAAGATGACCTCCGCCCTCTTGACCCACGACCATGACAGCATCTGCTCCAAGCTGCTCAGCCTTTTGAGCTTGTCTACGTGCAGCTACAAGGACTAATTTTTTGATGTTAGTTCCTGCCAATAAATCAAATATAGGTGCTGGATTTCCTCCCGTCATTGTCACAACCGGAACTTCTTCTTCGACAGCAACGCGCACCATCTCCTCATAGCCTTTCCCATGCATACCTATTGCAAAATTAACACCAAATGGTTTATCTGTTAATGTTCGTACTTTATGGATCTCCTCTCGTAACAAGTCAGGATCTCGTAAACTCATAGCCGTGATTTGCCCTAAACCTCCAGCATTCGACACAGCAGCAGCTAAATCAGCGTATGCTAAATAGGCTAATCCTCCTTGTATAATTGGGTATTTAACCTGTAAAAGCTCCGTCACACGTGTATTCCAATTCATAGTACCTCCCCTTTCGTTCGATACTAATTTCTCGATACCCTGAAAAAAATCCTTTTATTTTTTATGAAAAGTCTATGTTTTCGTGTCGTTAGGTGCTATAATTCATTTGTTTTCTTAGATATTATAAAGTGAGGTGGTACCTGCGTTGTCACAACTAGAGACTCCATTGTTCGACGTATTACTTAAACATCGGAACAGACATCCCATACAGTTCCATATTCCAGGCCATAAGAAAGGGCAAGGGATGGACCCTGCTTTCCGTGAATTCGTCGGCGACAACGTTTTATCAATTGATTTAATTAATATTGCTCCACTAGACGATTTACATTCACCAAAGGGTGCTATTAAAGAAGCTCAAAACCTTGCAGCAGAAGCCTTTGGTGCTGATCATACATTCTTTTCCGTTCAAGGTACTAGTGGCGCCATCATGACGATGATTCTGACCGTCGTCGGTCCAGGTGATAAAATTCTAGTGCCACGGAATGTTCATAAATCCATTATGTCTGCGATTGTATTCGCTGGTGCAATTCCAATTTTTATTCACCCTGAAGTTGACAGTGAATATGGGATTTCTCATGGCATCTCCCCTGAAGCTGTTGAGAAAGCATTAAATGCTTACCCAGATACAAAGGCAGTACTTGTTATTAATCCTACTTATTTTGGCTTTACAGCTGATTTAAAGCGTATTGTCGAAATTGCTCATGATCGTAATATTCCGGTTGTAGTAGATGAAGCTCATGGTGTCCACATAAAATTCCATGATGACCTACCGTATTCCGCAATGGAAGCCGGCGCTGATATGGCTGCGACAAGCGTTCACAAGCTCGGTGGTTCCATGACACAAACATCTATTTTAAATGTACGTGAAGGTCTTGTTTCAGCAAAACGTGTACAAGCTGTATTTTCCATGCTAACAACTACGTCAACATCATACCCATTACTTGCTTCGCTCGACACAGCTCGACGCCAGCTAGCTATTCATGGATATGATTTAATCGACGATGCACTGCGTTTAGCTAAGGATGCACGTAAACGGATCAATCAGATCCCGCATTTAAAATGTGCAGGTAAGGAAAAACTACACTCCTCTGCAACCTATGATATGGATCCATTAAAACTTCTTATTAGTGTAAAAGATTTAGGTATTTCTGGCCACAGAGCTGAAGAATGGTTACGTCATAACGCTAATATTGAAGTGGAACTATCTGACCTTTATAATATTTTATGTTTGGTGACATTAGGAGATACGAAAAAAGAAATTAATCTTTTAGTGAATGCATTAACTCGTATGTCAAAAGCATTTGATTCTGAAGCGGCTATAACAGAAGCTTTAGTGAATGTTCCAGAAATTCCAGCTCTTGCTATGTCACCACGTGATGCTTTTTATGCAGATACAGAAGTCGTTCCACTTGCAGAAGCAGATAACTGTATATGTGCAGAATTTATTATGGTATATCCTCCTGGAATTCCAATTTTTATTCCCGGGGAAATAATTACCCAAGAAAATATTCACTATATTCAAATGAATATCGAGGCTGGTTTACCAGTACAAGGTCCAGAAGATACCACATTAAAAACAATTCGTGTTATAAAAGAACGGAAACCGATTTTCTAAACATAACAAGCTAGCTCTCTTTCATGAAGAGCTAGCTTGTTTGCTTATTCACGATAAAACGTCAATAATTCAATTTTTTAGACAACAAAATAGTAATAACTCTTTACAAAAATAAATAGACAAAGAGAGGACAAAAAAATGCCCCAATCACAGCTGTTAAGCCCATAGATAATGAACCAACTGATAATTCCTGTTCCCCATATTCTCTTAATTTAACAAGACCTACCCCATGTGAGGCACTACCTACTGCAACACCTCTACTAACCGCCGAGTCGATTTTGCCATATTTAATGACTAATGGTCCGATAATAGCGCCTACAAACCCTGCAATCATGACAAAAACAGCTGTTAAAGGTGGAATACCTCCAATTGTCTCACTTACCTGCATTCCAACAGGCGTAGTTAATGATTTAGGTAAGGCCGTCAGCATCCAGCTAGCTTTAACACCAATCCATTTTAACAATACAAAAATAGTAAATAAGCCTGTGATCATACCTATGAAAAGTCCTGATAAAATAGAATATTTATATTTTATAATAATGGCTCGTTGATTATAGAGGGGATAGGCAAGTGCGACAACAGCCGGTCCAAGCATCTGCTGAAGCCATTCTCCACCTTTCATATAAGTTGCATATGGGATATCAAAAACTAGCAAAATCACTGCACTGACAATCGTTGTTGTGACCAAAGGAATCATGATAGGATGTGGAATTCGCTGATAAAGCTTTGTAAATAAAATGAACATGAAAATGGTGCTAAGGATAACAATCGCTTCAATCAACGGATAACTCCCCCTTTCCTTCTTCAACAGTTGTTTCTGCGTTTTCCTTTTTCGCCAATTCTTTTTTCTCAATGATTTGTGTCAGTAGACCTGTGATATAAATAGAGATTAATGTACTAGCTATAACGGCTAAGATAATGAGCAGTCCAGTCATTGACATGAGTTCTGGATAATCAATAACACCTACTGTTGCAGGTATGAAAAATAACGTTAAGATGCCAATGAGAAAACTTGCTCCATCTTGAATATATTCAACCTTAATGATTTTAAAAATGAGTGAAAGTGCTAATAACAATAATCCAATAACACTTCCTGGAAGAGGTATATGTAAATACGATACTATCCCTACTCCCATATAATAAAAAATGGTTAGTATGCCAATTTGAACAATAATCCGAACAACTCGCAACAATAGTGCAGCAAAATTTTCTTTCAACATTTCGCCACTTTTCACCCCCTATATCGTTCATTCTACATCTGTAGGAATTTTCTGTCTATTGTAATTTTAGAAAAATAATTAGTAAAGATTGAAAAATCTAAGTAATTTTATGAAATGGTATTCAAATTCCTATTCTCCAAAACTTTCATGATGTTGCTGTTGATGATGATACTCTCATACTGATTTTATAAATAGATCACTTAACTGCTTCATTTGCTAATTGTGCCGATTCGGTCCTCATAACTTTTAGAATATTCCAACTAGTAATTTTCAAAATTTTTTTATATAATCGAAAATTACAAAATATACTAGTTATATATATTACTAAAATTTCCATAATACACAATAAGGTGGGATCTTCTATTATCTTTAAAACATTAAAACTTCAAGCTCGCTTTGCCTATTACAGCAGTTTTTTAATTTTTATTATTGTCATTTTATCAGGCATTCTCTTTTATATGACCATATCTGATGCGTTGCAAACACAAATTGGTAACCGAGCACTATATTTAGCTGAAACAACAGCTAGCAGGGGCGATGTAATCGAAGCGTTTCATACAAATAATCCTTCCGAAAGTCTACAAAAAATTAGCAATGATATTATGCTTGCAGCAAAAGCTACTTATGTTGTAATAGGAGATAAACATGGCATACGCTACACCCATCCTATCGCTGACCGTATTGGTAAAACCATGGTTGGCGATGATAATAACCGAGCATTAATCGATGGTGAGTCTTATATTTCCATTGCGAATGGTTCAATGGGACAATCCATTCGTGGAAAGGCACCTATCTTTGACACAAATGGATCGATTATTGGAGTTGTGTCAATTGGATACTTAACAAGTGAATTAGATAGCTTATATTTTTTATATCTTGATAATATTTTTTATACGATGGTGATTGCATTAAGCATCGGTATAATCGGTTCTATTTTTTTATCCCGTAATATTAAAAAGCAAATTTTTAATTTAGAGCCAAGCGAAATTGCCAGTCTCTTAACAGAAAAAAATACTTTAATTGAATCAGTTCGTGAAGCGATTATAACGGTTAATGAGAAAGGTGAAATCACAACCCTAAATAATGCTGCCGCCAAAATCTTAAATTTAACGGATTCAGCTTCTATCATTGGTGATAATATCGAACAGCATATACCTAATACACATCTTCTTAACGTATTAACGAACGGTGAAAAACAACTTGATAAATTGATGATTGTTAATGGTCATGAAATTATCGTTAACCGTGTACCTATGAAGGTGAATGGTAAAGTTGTCGGCGCTGTTGCAAGTTTCCGATTACAATCAGAAATAGAGCAAATGGCTATCGAATTATCACAAGTAAAACAATATACGGAGGCTTTACGTGCCCAAACACATGAGTTTAATAATGTCCTTTACACAATATCTGGCCTTATTCAATTAAATGCTTCTGATGAAGCACTATCTATTATTCATAAAGAGGTACAAGGACATTCTTCTCTAACCCAATTTATAACAAAGCGTGTAAAGGACCCATTTTTAAATGGTTTAATTATCGGATTTTTTAATCGTGCCCGTGAATTAAAGATCAAATTGATCTTTGATGAGGATAGTTATTTAGAAACCTTTCCTGAAAACATTGAAAAAAGCCTAATTATTTCTATTATAGGGAATTTATTAACCAATGCTTTTGAAGAGGTTGATAAAAACAAAGAGCGACAACCAATTATCAGGCTTTTTATATTAGATAATGGAGAGGAAATCATCTTTGAGGTTGAGGACTCTGGTCAAGGTTTAGCACAAGAAAAATTAGATGTACTATTTTCTGAAAATATTTCCACGAAAGATAGGAAACATCGAGGCTATGGTTTAAGAAAAGTAATTTCCAGCATCCATGATCTAAACGGCACTCTTGCTCTTGAAAAAGGCGATTTAGGAGGTGCCCTATTTATCGTATCTATTAGCAAAAGGGGGACTATGATCCATGAACGATATTGAAGTGCTAGTAATTGAAGATGATGTACGTGTAGCAGACGTACATTGTCGTTTTTTAGAAAAAATTGAAGGCTATAAAGTAATTGCGCGGGCAAACACTGGTGAAGAAGCTTTAGATTGGCTTCAATCATTTTCACCGCAACTTATATTACTTGATGTCTTTTTACCAGATATACTCGGGGTTGATTTAATTGATAAAATTAAAGAAGTAAGCCCAACAAGTAGCATTATTTTGATTACCGCAGCCACAGAGGCACATATAGTACAGAAAGCTTATCGGAAAAATGTTACAGATTACATTTTAAAGCCATTTACATTCGAACAACTAAAAGAGAGTATAGAAAAATTCCGTTACAAGCATTTATTGCTGAAAAATAATGAGAATTTTACACAAGAAAAAATTCAATATCTTTGGCCAAAAGCAGGTTCATCCGGCCCTCAAGAAACACCGTTATTACTACCAAAAGGGATTGATCCAACAACAATGAATCATGTTATTAACCATTTAAGTTTAATGGAGAATGGTAGTACAGCTGAGCTGTTAGGAAAGAATATCGGTGTCAGCCGTTCCACCGCTCGTCGTTATTTAGAATTTTTAGTTACACAAAAGCAGGTCTATACCGAACTGACTTATGGCACAGTTGGTCGTCCTGAACGACGATACTTTATTTCTCAATAAACTTTATGAACAAAATGATGTTAATTCACATTATTATCACAATATTCCTAAAATTATGAAGTAAGTTATAGTATGGGTAGCGCTAAATTGATAGCGCTACCATTTTATTTTTAAGGGGGATTTTTATGTGGAGGAACATTTCTAAAATAATGGTAGCTGGCTTACTATTTACTAGTTTGGTTGGCTGCTCATCATCAAATGGAGAAAAAACAGAGGGAAAGAACGCCAGTGATTATCCGAAAAATAATATTACCATTGTTGCTCCATCTGGTGCAGGTGGTGGTTGGGATTTAACCGCTCGTGCAGTAGCAAAAACCATGAATGACACAGGGTTAATTGATAAGGCAATTCAAGTTGAGAACAAGCCAGGTGGTGGTGGTGCTGCCTTCATGGCAACATTTGCTACAAAGGAGGCCAATAATGATTATATGTTAATGGTTAAATCACCACCGATCCTTATAAATCATGAAAAGGCTGAAGGAAATAGTAAATTTGGCTATAAGGATACTACACCTTTAGCACAATTAACACGTGACTATGGCGCAATCGTTGTTAAAAAGGATTCTCCTTTTCAAACGCTTGAAGATGTTTTAAATGCCATGAAAACTTCACCAAAAGATGTCACATTAGCAGGTGGTTCTGCACCGGGTTCGATGGATCATCTAGTAGGAATTATTCCGGCTTATAAAGCGGGCATTGACTTAAAAACAATTAAATATGTTTCTTATGACGGTGGCGGTGAGGCGGTTACAGCATTATTAGGTGGCAATGCTGATGTTATTGCAACAGATGCCTCCACAATTGCTACTTATGTTAAATCTGGAGATGTTCGTGTATTAGCTGTAAGTTCCTCTGAACGCTTAGAAGGTGAGCTAGCAGAGGTTCCTACATTTAAAGAGTCTGGTATTGATGAGGAATTTACAATTTGGCGTGGTATTTTCGGTCCAAAAAATATGAGTGAAGATGCGATTACCTATTGGTCTGAAAAATTACAGGCAATGTCTGAATCAAAAGAATGGCAAGCTGAGGTGACACGTAATGGCTGGCAAGCAGAATACCGTAATGCGGAAGAATTTACAGCTTATCTAGACAATCAAAATAAAATAATCATTGAACTACTTACAGCTCTTGGTATGCAAAAATAAAAAATCGTTTTTTAAAAAAGACACAAGTATTTCCATTAAATATAGAACTACTTGTGTAACTTTATTTATTTTTAATGGAGGTGTAAAACGTTTGAGCTATACATTTGATAAAACATTTAGCATAATCCTCTTAGCACTTAGCATTTTGTTTATTTTTCAAGCAACACAGATTTCTGATAGTGCTTATGGGTCTACAGTTGGGCCAAAAATTTTCCCATTAGGTTTAGGTATTATTTTAGGTTTATTAAGTCTTCAATTATTTTATGAATCATGGAAAAAAGCTGTGAGAGAGCGAAACACAGGACCAACAACTTCTTCTAAAATATCTTCAACAGAGCTCAAAAAGTTCTTAATCATTTTGGGTAGCGCTCTAGCGTATGTATTTTTCCTTGAAAAAATTGGTTATATGATAACAACATTTTTATTTTTGTGTATTAGCTTCCAAACAATGGAACGTACTAAACTTATTTATTCAATTTTTATTGCAGCTGGATTTTCACTAGGTGTCTATTATTTATTTACAAGTTTACTAGGAGGATCGTTGCCTAGTTTCCCAATTTTTTAGTACAGGAGTGAACATATGTCGACATTGCAATTTTTAGCTGATGGATTTGCTGTTGCCCTTCAATGGCAAAATCTTTTATTCGCTCTTGTTGGTGTCATAATTGGTACAGCAGTTGGTGTACTTCCAGGTATAGGTCCAATGAGCGGGGTTGCTTTATTAATCCCCGTTACAGCAACTATTACAGCTGGACTTCCAACGGAGGCTGCCGCTACAAGCTCAATTATTTTACTTGCAGGGGTATACTACGGAGCCATGTATGGTGGATCAACAACATCCATTCTATTAAACACGCCTGGTGAGTCCTCATCAGTTGTGACAACATTGGATGGCTATCAAATGGCTAAACAAGGCCGTGCTGGAAGTGCTCTTTCTATCGCGGCCATTGGCTCATTTTGTGCTGGAGTTGTAGCGTTACTAGGTCTAATACTATTAGCTAATCCATTGTCAAAATTAGCACTTAAATTTGGACCCGCAGAATACTTTTCTCTGATGCTATTAGGACTTGCAGCAGTAAGTGGACTAGCAGGACGTTCTATTACCAAAGCTTTAATCATGACTGTTTTAGGGCTTATGCTCGGGACAGTTGGTATAGATGCCGTATCAGGTATCGAACGTTTTACATTTGGTCAGCCTATGCTGTTCTCTGGAATTGAATTTTTAACTATCGCTGTTGGTTTATTTGCATTAGGTGAAGTATTTAAAACCATTCTTGAAAAAGAAGAAGAGGATGGTCAATTAGCAAAAATTAATCGTGTATTACCAACAAAGCAAGATTTAAAGGATAGTGCTGTTCCTATTGCTCGCGGCTCATTACTAGGCTTTTTCATCGGTGTATTACCCGGTGCAGGCGCAACACTTGCCTCATTCTTTTCTTATATTACCGAAAAAAAATTCAGTAAAACACCCGAGCAATTCGGAAAAGGTCATATTGCGGGTGTAGCTGGACCTGAATCAGCGAACAATGCTGCATCAGGCGGTGCAATGATTCCCTTGCTAACATTAGGAATTCCCGGCTCAGGTACTACTGCAATTTTAATGGGTGCACTTATTATGTATAATATTCAGCCGGGTCCATTATTATTTGATGAGCATCCTCAAGTTGCTTGGGGATTAATTGCCAGTATGTTTATTGGTAACTTAATGTTACTAGCATTAAATATGCCATTGGTCCGAATTTTTGCCAAAATAATCGAAACACCTAAAAAGTATTTATTGCCCATTATTATTGCGATTTCAATTTTTGGCGTTTATGCCGTTCAATTCGCTACGTTTGATTTATTTTTATTAGTAGCTTGTGGTGTTCTTGGTTATCTATTTGCTAAAAATGATTACCCAGTTGCTCCCTTAGTCCTTGCACTTGTACTAGGGCCAATGATTGAAAATAATATGCGCCGTGCATTAACCATTTCGAATGGAGACTTTACTATTTTTATAACAAAGCCTTTATCATTACTATTTTTAGTGGTTGCAATTTCTTGGTTACTTATACCACTGGTTATGAAAATACGTGGTAAAAATGTACTTATTAATGAAGAAGGTTAAAATTTAAAAACCCACTATGCTTCTATAAGTATAGTGGATTTTTACTTTTCTATAATGCGTGGCCAGAGCCACCATCGATATTAACTGAAGTGCCTGTAACGTAGCTCGCTGCATCAGATACTAAAAAAGTTATAACGTTTGCAGCCTCTTGTGTATCACCTACACGACCGAGCGGAATAGCTTGCCCCACCTTACGGGAATATTCTTCCCACGATAAATCCGGTTCCTCTTTTTTCCATTTCTTTTCAATTTGGTCACTACGAATAAGACCTATACAGACAGAATTTACTCGAATATTATCTTTTCCTAAATCCTTGCTCATTGCCTTTGTTAAGGCAAGTCCAGCAGCACGGCTTACAGTAGTAGGAAGTGAGCTTGCTGGAGGTGTCTTCGCCATTACAGCTGTCACATTGACGATTGCACCTCCGCCAGCTTTTCGCATATAAGGTGCCGCATATTTTGAACAATGAATGGCCCCAAATACCTTTAAATCTAAATCAGCTTGCCATAATTCACTACTCACCGTTTCGAAGGGATTTGCTGAAGCGGTACCTGCATTATTAATGAGAATATCAATATGGCCAAATTGTTCTACAGTACGTTCGATTAAATACTTACAATCTTTTTCTTTTGTAATATCTGTTGGAACAATTAAAACATCTATACCTGTTTCATTTTTAATACATCCAGCTGCCACTTGTAGCTGTTTTTCTCCACGAGCACACAATACAACCTGTGCTCCCTCTTTGACAAGCTGCATAGCCGTATAATAACCAATTCCTTTACTTGACCCAGTAATAATTGCCACTTTCCCCTTTAAGCCTAAATCCATCATTATCACCCCAAATTATTTCGAATATTCCTAACAATATCTTTACTTTAACAAAATTACGGTCAATATACAAAAAACGGCTACAAAGCATTTGCTTTATAGCCGTTAGAACTGTTACCATTATTTTTTTGCTACAATGTGAATTGGGTTGCCAAGTAGTACTTCAGCAGTTTCCATTGTAATTTCACCTAATGTTGGGTGAGCGTGAATTGTTAATGCGATATCTTCAGCAGTCATTCCGCCTTCAATCGCTAAGCCCATTTCAGCGATCATATCAGATGCACCAGCACCTACGATTTGAGCACCAATTAATAAGCCGTCTTCTTTACGAGCAACAAGCTTCACGAAGCCTTCTGATTGGTTTAATGCAAGAGCACGACCATTTGCTGCGAATGGGAATTTCGCTGCTGTGTATTCGATGCCTTCTGCTTTTGCTTGATCTTCATTATAACCAACTGTTGCCATTTCAGGATCTGTGAAGCATACAGCAGGTACAGCAAGATAATCAACAACTGATTTTTCACCAGCAATCGCCTCAGCAGCAACTTTACCTTCGTAAGATGCTTTATGTGCAAGTTGTGGACCAGCTACGATATCACCGATTGCATAGATGTTTGGAATATTTGTACGACATTGTTTGTCAACATTGATTAGACCACGTTCACCGAATTCAACTCCGATTTCAGCAAGGCCCATTTCATCTGTATTTGGACGACGACCTACAGTAACTAATACGTAATCAGCTTCAACCTTTTTCTCTTCTCCGCCAACTTCATAAGTTACTACTACGCCGTTTTCAGTTTCTTCAACGCCTTTTGCAGACGCGTTAACTTCAATCTCAACGCCTTTCTTTTTAAGGCCTTTTTTAACGATTTGAGTCATTTGTTTTTCGAAGCCAGCTAAAATATCTTTTCCGCCTTCAATAATTGTTACTTGAGAGCCAAGGTTTGCGTAAGCTGATCCTAGCTCTGTACCAATATAACCTCCACCGATAACAACTAATTTACCAGGAACTTCTTGTAAAGAAAGTGCACCAGTAGAATTTAGTACGCGATCAGAGAATTTGAATGTTGGAATCTCAACTGGACGAGAACCTGTTGCAATAATGACATTGTTAAATGTGTAAGTTTGAGCAGATTCACCATTGATGATACGCACTGAATGAGCGTCAACGAAATAAGCTTCACCTTGTACAATTTCAACTTTGTTTCCTTTAAGTAAGCCTTCAACACCGCCAGTTAATTTTTTAACAACGCTGTCTTTAAATGCTTGTGCTTTTGAGAAGTCTAATTTCACATCAGAAGCGATGATTCCCATGTCATCTGAATGTTTAGCTTGCTCAAAACGGTGACCTACTGAAATTAATGCTTTTGATGGGATACAACCTACGTTTAAGCACACACCACCAAGTACATTTTTTTCAACGATTGTTACTTTTTGGCCAGTTTGAGCTGCACGAATTGCTGCTACATATCCTCCAGGACCTGAACCAATGACAAGAGTATCTGTTTCGATTGGGAAATCTCCTACTACCATTTTTGTTACGCCTCCATTAATAATAATTCTGGCTCACTTAACAAACGCTTTAAGTGATTTAAAGCATTTTGCGCAGTGGCTCCATCGATCATACGATGATCAAAGCTCAATGATAATGCTAACACAGGTGCGGCTACAATTTCACCATTTTTTATTACAGGTTTTTCTGAAATTCGACCAATACCTAGTATTGCTACTTCAGGATGATTAATTACTGGTGTGAACCATTGTCCTCCTGCAGAGCCAATATTCGTAATGGACATGGAAGCACCTTTCATTTCATGTGGCGCAAGCTTGCCTTCACGGGCTTTCGTCGCTAACTCATTGATTTCATTAGACACTGCAAATACAGATTTACGATCTGCATGCTTAATAACTGGTACTAGTAGGCCTCTTTCAGTATCAGCAGCAATACCGATATTATAGTAATGCTTCTGAATAATTTCTTGTGTAGCATCATCTAATGAGCGGTTAAATTCTGGGAACTCGCGTAAAGTTGAAATAAGAGCTTTAACTACATATGGTAAGTATGTTAATTTAACACCTTTTTCAGCAGCGATATCTTTGAATTTTTTACGATGTGCTACAAGAGCTGTTACATCGACTTCATCCATTAGTGTAACATGAGGAGCCGTTTGTTTCGAGTGTACCATTGCTTTTGCAATCGCTTTTCGAATACCAGACATTTTCTCACGCGTCTCAGGGAATTCCCCTTCAAGAACTACTGGTGCTGCCGGTGCTGCTGTCTCTTCCTGCGCCGTTGCTTCAGTTGCTTCAACATTTGCAGCTTGAGCTTCTACAGTACCTCCACCTTTTAAGAAGTTTTCAATATCTTCTTTTAGGATTCGACCATTTTTACCTGTACCCTTCACTTCACGAATGTTAACATCGTTATCACGTGCAAATTTACGTACAGAAGGCATTGCAATCACACGTTTTGATTCATCAACAACAGTCTCCACTTTGTCTGGAGCTTTATCTTGAGCTTTTTCTGGTGCCTTCTCCTCGTTTGTAGGAGCTTTTTCTACATTCTGACCAGATTCAGCAGTTGCTTGAACTTGTGCTTCTGTTTTCGCTTCAGCATGATCGTCACCTTTAAGCTTTAAGTCCTCATAACCAGGTGCATCAAATCGGATTAAGACATCACCAACAACGGCAACAGTCCCTTCTCCTACTAAAACTTCCTCTACTTTACCTTCTACTGGTGAAGGGATTTCTACTACTGCTTTATCATTTTGTACTTCACAAAGAATATCGTCTTCTTTAACTGTATCTCCAGCTTTAACGAACCATTTCACGATCTCGCCTTCGTGAATACCCTCGCCAATATCCGGTAGTCTGAATTCAAATGCCATGTGTACCCATCCTTTCTATTTACTCTTCAAGTTTAGAAGCTTTATTAGAATGTTAAAACTTTTTTCGCTGTTTCCATTACATCTTTGTAGTTTGGTAACCAAACACCTTCAGCTTGTGGGAATGGGTACACAGTATCTGGTGCAGCCACACGAAGAACAGGAGCTTCTAAGCTTAAAATTGCGCGCTCTGTAATTTCTGCTACTACGTTTGCAGCGATACCCGCTTGTTTTTGAGCCTCTTGGACAACAATCGCACGTCCTGTTTTTTCAACTGATGCGATAATAGTATCCACATCGATTGGTTGAATTGTACGTAAGTCAATTACTTCTACAGAATGTCCTTCTTTTTCAAGTTCCTCTGCAGCCTTTAAGCTTTCATGAACCATTAATCCGTAAGCGATAATTGTTAAATCTTTACCTTCGCGTTTTACATCTGCTTTGCCTAGCGGAATTTCATATGCTTCCTCTGGCACTTCTTCACGGAATGAACGGTAAAGTTTTAAGTGCTCTAGGAAAATAACTGGGTTATCATTACGGATTGATGAAATAAGTAATCCTTTTGCATCATATGGTGTTGATGGTACAACAACTGTTAAACCTGGTTGTGCTGTCATTAGGCTTTCTAAGCTATCTGAGTGCATTTCAGGTGTATGCACACCACCACCAAATGGTGAACGGATTGTTACTGGCGCATTGTATACACCACCACTACGGTAGCTCATACGTGCTAATTGACCACTAATAGAATCCATTACTTCATATACGAAACCAAAGAATTGAATTTCAGGAACTGGACGGAATCCTTGAAGAGAAAGACCGACTGCTAACCCACCAATACCTGATTCTGCTAATGGTGTATCGAACACACGATCAACACCGAACTCTTTTTGTAGGCCTTCTGTAGCGCGGAATACCCCACCGTTGACACCTACATCTTCCCCGAATACAAGAACGTTTTCATCATTCTTTAATTCTGTGCGAAGTGCATCTGTAATTGCTTGAATCATCGTCATTTGTGCCATTGGTTATTTCGACTCCTTCTCTTTATAGATTTCATACTGTTCTTTTAAATTAGATGGCATTTCGCCTTTATACATATTTTCCATTAACTCTGTCACTTTTTGTTTTGGAGCAGCATCTGCTTTTTTGATTGCTTCTTTAATTTCTTCTTTTGCACGCTCAATTACTGCTTCTTCCTTCTTTTCATCCCATAAACCTTTTGCTTCTAGGTATTTACGGAAGCGAACAAGAGGGTCTTTTTGAGCCCATTCATTATCAGTATCAGAAGTACGGTAACGAGTTGGGTCATCCCCTGCCATTGTATGCGGACCATAACGGTAACACATAGTTTCAATTAATGTTGGACCTTCGCCATTAATTGCACGTTCACGAGCATCACGAGTAGCTACATAAACTGCAAGCGCATCCATTCCATCTACTAGAATACTTGGTAAACCTGCTGCTACACCTTTTTGTGCAATTGTTTTAGCAGCTGTTTGCAATTCACGAGGAGTTGAAATTGCATATTGGTTATTTTGTACGATAAAGATTGCTGGAGATTTAAATGCACCTGCAAAGTTAATTCCTTCATAGAAGTCACCTTGTGATGAACCACCGTCACCTGTATAAGTTACGGCAACAGCTTTTTTCCCGCGTTTTTTAATACCAAGTGCCACTCCTGCAGCTTGAATATATTGTGCTCCGATAATAATTTGTGGAGCTAAAACGTTTACACCTTCAGGAACCTGATTCCCAATGAAGTGACCACGTGAGAATAAAAATGCTTTTTCAAGAGGTAAGCCATGCCATACAATTTGTGGTACATCACGGTAACCTGGTAAAATCCAATCCTCTTGCTCTAATGCAAAGTGAGAAGCAAGTTGTGAAGCTTCCTGACCTGCTGTAGGAGCATAGAAACCTAAACGTCCTTGACGATTTAGTGAGATTGAGCGTTGATCTAAAATACGTGTGTAAACCATACGTGTCATTAGTTCAACTAGTTCCTCATCAGATAGTTTTGGGTCTGCCTCTTTATTTATAATTTCGCCTTCTTCATTTAAAATTTGAAACATTTCAAATTTATCTTCGATTTCAGTTAGCGTTTGTTTCGCATCAAAAATATTATTGTTTTTCTTGCTCATTTGTCACATCTCCCTTTCAGCTGTATTAAAATAAATCACCATTTTTACTAGTACAACTTATTCTTGACACTCAGTATACTGAATAAAATACTGTCGGTCAATCATATATTACGGCTATAAACAAAGATTTTTTCTAAAATAACATTCCAATACCACTGTCCTATACTGTATTACCAATATCTAAAATCTGTATTACAACACCTTATTAACACCATATATTCCTTAAGTTTTCCAACAGGTTTTCCAATAGTAGAATACCCCAATCTAGAAAATCTAATAGCATTAGAAAAATTTTTTGAGTATATTCAAATAAGGTCTTTTTACATGTGATTGTTTTAAGACGTGATGTATACTTATTAGTAAGGCACTACAAAGTTGAAAGGAAGATTACTATATGATTTTAATGGATGATATTATCCGCGAAGGTCATCCGACTTTACGCACAAAAGCTGAGGAAGTTAAATTCCCTTTAACTGATGAAACAAGAAAGCTCGCTGAAGATATGCTTCAGTATTTAATCAACAGCCAAGACCCTGAAATGGCAGAAAAATATAATTTGCGTAGTGGTATTGGCCTAGCTGCCAATCAGGTAAATAGCTTACAGCGTATGTTTGCTCTACATTTAAAAGATGAGGCTGGTGAACAATTAAGCTTTGTTGCCATTAATCCGAAAATTGTAAGCCACTCTGTCGAAAACACATACCTAACAGCAGGAGAAGGTTGTCTCTCTGTTGACCGTAATATACCTGGTTATGTACCCCGTCATGCGCGCATCACAGTCAAATTTAAAACAATTGATGGCGAAGAAAAGAAAATGCGTCTTAAAGGTTTGCCAGCTATTGCATTTCAGCATGAACTAGATCATCTAAACGGCGTAATGTTTTATGATCGTATCAATGAAAAAAACCCATTTGCAGAAATACCTGATTCCATTCCATATGAGCGAGATTAAAATAAACCTCGGCAGTTATACATCTGCCGAGGTTTATTTTTATCGATTTAAACGAGCATTAATTGTTTCAATTAATTTAGGTAGCTCTGCCATTGTTTCAATTGTATAGTGTGCCCCTGTTTCTTCAAAAATACGTCTCGTTTCGGCTATGACTTGTTGCTGTTCTTCAGAAGTGAGTGCTTGAAATTCTTCTTCAGATAATCCCATTTCTGAACTTCCAATAATAACACCAACAGCCCAAACACCAGCATTTAATGCTTCCATTATATCTGAAGTCGTATCGCCAACCTTTACGACTTGCTTGGTTGCCTTCGAGCCTAATGCCTGCATGTTTTTAAAAATCATATATGGGTATGGTCGTCCTTTATCACCAACCTGTGTGGGTGTTACAAGAAAATCAGGTTGGTAGCCTTTGTTAGTTGCATTTTTCGTCACTACTTCCATCATCGAATCAGTATAGCCTGTTGTAGAGCCAATTCGAATACCCGCTTCTCTTAATTGCTGTACCGCTGTCTTCACATGTTGGATCGGATCTGTATAGTTTGCTAACGATTCCATTAATTTCGTTTCGAACTGATTATATAATGTATGCACGTCATTTTCTGTAAAAGCTTGTCCATGAATTCGTTGCCACTCCTCATTAATTCTTGGCATTTCTAGCATGGTACGAATATGGTCAATTTTTAACATGCCCATTGGTTTTCGAGCTTCTTCTAATGTTACATTGACACCAGCATCTTCAAAAATCGATAAAAAAACATTGACAGGGGCAAAGCAACCAAAATCAACTGCTGTTCCTGCCCAATCCAAAATAACCGTTTCAATTTTCATTGTTTTTCACCACCATATAATTTTCTATTATCTCACATAACGCTTGCATATCTTCCTCATGAATATCACCGATATTGCCAATACGGAATGTATCCACATCTGTCAGCTTACCAGGATAGATAACAAAACCTGCTTTTTTCATTTCCTCATAAAAGTGCTCAAAAGAAAACTCTTTATATGGGAACAAAAATGTTGTAATAATAGGTGATTGTAGCTCTTCCGCAATATACGCTTCAAAGCCAAGCACTGATAAACGAGAGCGTAGTATTTGATTATTATCCGCATAGCGCTTATAGCGAGCGTTGATTCCGCCCTCTTCGTCTAGCTCTTCTAGCGCCTTCGCAAAAGCTGCCACTACATGCGTAGGAGAAGTAAAGCGCCATTTGCCATCATGCTTCATCACTTCCCATTGATGATACAAATCTAATGCAACACTACGAGCCTGACCTTTGCATTTCTCTAATACATTTGTTTTAGCAATAACAAACCCAAACCCCGGCACGCCTTGAATACATTTATTGGCACTACTAATACAAAAGTCTATATGCAAGCTTGATAAATTCATTGGCACTCCACCGAAGCTACTCATTGCATCTACGATAAATGTTTTGTTGAACGAATGAACAACTTCCCCAATTCCTTTAATTGGATTTAAAATACCTGTTGTTGTTTCACAATGCACGACAGCCACGTGCGTAATACTCGCATCTTTTTCAAGTAAATCTTGAATAGCTATTGATGATGGCTGCTCATCATAAGGAACACTGTAAACAACATGCTGTAGCTTTAGTACTTTGGCCATTTCAACCATTCTTTCACCATAAGCTCCATTTGTGATGATTAACACTTTATCGTCTTCACTTATAGCTGTTGTGAGAACAGATTCTACTACAAAGCTACCACTACCTTGCATAAGGACCGCTGTGTAATCCGGCTCATCGACTTGAGCTAACGCCAAAAGTTGCTTGCGAATTACTTGTGTAACATTTTTATAGTCATCATCCCATGTACAACGATCTTTTAACATTTCCTGTTTTACTGCTTCAGTTGTTGTTAATGGTCCTGGTGTCAATAATTTATAGTTACTCATTTGTTAAAACTCCTTATCGTTGTGCTTCTTTAAAGAAAGCTTGATGTTTTTCTAATAAATCTACCGTTAATGTAGAGTCCCACTTTTTGAGATAAGCAGGAACATGTTCATCTTTCACTTGTTCCCCTTCATAAAGAGCAACAGGATATTGCTCTAATAGACCACCACGCGCCTCTGTTGCAATGACCTTAGCGATTTCTTTAGCTAACGCTTCATCTCCCTCTTTATCTACTACAGCCACAGATTCCGTTAATGTGAAGTTTCCTTCTGTCGGGTCAATATAATCGATTGGCAACCCTTCATTTTTGGCATCTATGGCCTGAATACGTAAACCAAATCCAGCTGCAACTTCACCCGTTTTCACTTTTTTTATTGGTCCTGAGCCCGAGCTTTCAATATGTGGGCCCGCATTACTAATTAAATCTGCTAAAACCTTTTGACCTTCTTGCTCACCATAGTCCTTAATGATAGCTTGTACTAATAGCCATCCCGTTGAGGAATCCATAATATTTGGGAATGACACTAAATCCTTGTAGGCAGGGTCTGTCAAATCCTTAATCGTTTGCGGTACAGGTAGACCTTTTTGTTGTAACACCTCTGTATTAATAAAAATAGAACCTACATTTCCTAAAATCGGCAGTGCATACGTCACACCGCCATCAAGAGGCTTTAAGTCTGAAGAAATATCCACAAACATGGATTTAGTGGTTTGTGCACTTTCTATAAAATAAGAAGCCATCGTCACCACATCTGCTTCAATATCTGTTCCTTCAGCCATCATTTTCCCACCCAATTCCGAAGTACCAAAGGATTGGATTAAGTACTTTCCTTTATAGCCCTTGTCATCTAATGTAGACTCCATAACTTCAATTGCTTCATCATCAGCATTTGAATAAATAATGACCTGCTCTTCGGAATTTGCTTCAGCCCCTCCACATGCAGCTAAAACGATTGCCGCTGCACTAACTGTCCCTAACATCATGCCTGTTGATTTTTTCATTTTGAGATCTCCTCCACTTTTTCTTTATGAGTTGTTATATAATCACAACCTAATTTCACAATGAGGTTTGTACATAAAATAAATATTGATAGTACGAAAATATCGGTGTATTTCGCAAAATGCTGAAGCTCTTTTATCCGTGTCGATACAAGCATTGTTTTCGTGCTAACAAGGAAAATAACGCCACTGACAGTAACCATCGCATTTAAAAAATAATAGCTAAACATTTGATAAATCGTCGCTCTAATATTTGGCAAAATAATACGTACAATGGTTTTCAACCACGAGTCCCTTAATAGCTCCGCTGTCACTTCCCAAGTAGGGTCCATCTTTTGCAGAGAATTTTTCGCCATTAAATACGGAGTTGTAAAAAAATGCACAATATTACAAGCGATAATGATGAAAAAGGTACCTTTCAAGGACGTTCCATTAAAGAAAAACAAATAGGATAACCCAAGCACCATCCCCGGTACTGTATTGGTGATCATAGATGCTACATCCAAACTTTTCTTTCCTTTTAGTGGTGTCCTTGCATTAAGGAGGGCTGACATAAATGTAATAACTACCCCTAATACGGCAGTTAAAACCGCTACGATCAGAGAATTGATATAAACCTTTGTTAAATCTTTCTCAGCAAGTACATTTTGGACATGCTCTAATGTGAAGCTTAGGTCATAGGGATAGCCTTTCGTAAAAGGCACGATAAACATTGTTGAAAAAACGAACAAGACAACAGCTACACAGACCATTGAATAAACAGTAAACAACACATCACGTAGACGATGTTTGACAAGTTCACTTTGTCCGACTTGTTTATACTGAAAATTAAAGCGCTCTAAAATCGTTAACATAACTACACCGAGTATTGCTGGTACAAGCATAAAAACAGAAATTACGGCTCCACGTTCAAAATGGACAATTGAACCTAACATCGCTTGATAAAGCTCCGTAGCAATCACCCTGTAATTCCCCCCGACTGATGCAGGGATCCCAAAGTCAGTGAAGCTTAATATAAACGTTAAAATAAAGGCCCCACCAATTGTTCCTAGCATTGGACGGAATACAGTATGATAAAATCGACGGAGCGAATGATCACGCATCAATATCGAAACAAGTAAGAATCGTTTGTCGATATATTGCATGGAATTTTGCATTAAAATAAAAGCAACCGGTAATGTATATAAAACGTAACCTATCACTAAACCGTTGTACCCATAGATTGTAAAAAGAGGTTGACCGATTAATTTTGTTAGAATTCCTTGATTACCAAATGTATAAATCAACACGAAACCATAGGTGATGGTTGGTAGTAACATTGGTAAAGTAATTCCAACCTGTACTAGCTTTTTCGTATGGCGATGGATCGTTGTAAAATGAACAGCATATGCCAATAAAAAAGCTAAAATAGTGGTAACTACTGATGCTACAAAAGAAACTTTAAAGCTATTAATAAAAGCTTCACGAAGCTCTATATTACTTAAAGCATCTATATAATTTTGAAAGGTCAGCACATTTCCTATTTTGAAAGACTGCCAAAACATATAAAGTAATGGCACAATTAAAAACAATAGGAAAAATAATAGAATGGGCAGAAAAATTAATTTCATCATTTTATTCGTTTTAAGCATACGTTTCTCCAAATAATTGATAGATATTGTGTCGCTTAATATGTAGCTGTCTTAAGATAAAATCCTCAATAAATTGATTTTTTGGTGCTGTTACTATTTCATGAGGTGTGCCAAATTGAGCAACTGTTCCATCATTAATAATCATGACTTTATCTGAAAGTGTTAAGGCTTCTTCTGGATCATGTGTGACAATAATAGTCGTTAAATTAAATTCACGAGCAATGGATTTAATGCGTTCCTTTATCGATTCTTTAATGACGCCATCTAATGCACTTAACGGCTCATCCAGCAATAAAATTTTTGGCTGCATCACAAGTGTTCTGGCAATGGAAACACGTTGCTTTTGTCCACCTGATAATTCGTGAATCTTTTTATGTAAATGTGGTGTCAGCTCTAAAAAGTCAATATATTCTTGTATATCCCCCTTAGACATTTGCTCTTGTTTATTTTTCAGTCCATAAACGATATTGTCATATGCATTCAAATGAGGAAATAACGCAAAATCCTGAAACACAATATTAAATCCTCTTTCTTGCATCGATTGCTTTGATATATCTTGGCCATTGTAAACAAGCTGACCAGCTGTTTGATCTGTAAGGCCTAAGATAATATTAAGCAAAGTTGTTTTCCCACAACCACTTGGCCCTAATAATGAAATGATCTCACCTGATTCGATGGTTATATTGATATCTTCTAAAACTTTCTTATTTTTATAGCTTTTCGAGATATTTTTTAGTTCTAACAAATTGTTCACCTCTCTCAGTTCCTAGCTTTAGTATAGTGGCAATTTGTAAAGGAAAATGCGTTTTTGTGTAAATGTTGAGTAAATTCTGACCAACTGTTGACAAACTTATGCTTACTTTGAGTAAATAGTAGTAGAGGTGATGAAATGTATATGATAGAAAGGCAACAGCAAATTTTGCAATTTGTACGACAACATAAGGTTGTAAAACTAGTGACACTCACAAAAGAATTTAACGTTTCAATGGAAACAATTCGTCGTGATGTCCAACAATTGATGCAAGATAAGAAGATAGAGAAATTTTATGGGGGCGTTAAATATATTGAGCCAGTTGAGGGATTAATTGACCAACGACTTCATACGCAGATAACTGAGAAAATCGCCATTGCTAAAGCTTGCGCTTCGCTTGTTCAAGATGGGGAGTGTATTTTTATAGATAGCGGGACAACTACATATCAAATGACACCATTTTTAAAGGAGAAGGAAAAATTAACAGTGGTAACAAACTCATTGCCTGTAGCATTTGATTTAATTGGTTCCACTATCGAGGTTATACTAATCGGTGGTAAAGTACGCCACTCGGAAAAATCAGTAACGTCCAATGAGTTTTTGTTCCGCTTTGAACACCTTAATATCAATAAGGCTTTTATTTGTGCTAGCGGTGTTTCAATCGAAAAAGGCATTTCAGATTTTAGCTTAGAGGAAGCCATCACAAGGAAACAAATTATTTCCATCTCTCAAACTGTCTATGTGGCTACGGATTCTTCAAAATTTAATAAAGATGTAGCCATTCAAGTTTGTCCAGTCAAAGATATAGATGGCATTATCACAGATGACGCCCTACCTAAAACTACGATTCAGCATTTTGCGGATAATGGCATTCCAATAAAAGTGGTTAACGCAGATGAGGATTAAAAAAGTGATTTTAACAATCATTTCGCAAGGCGAGGGTTGATTTCTGTTCCGCCAGCGTCCTTTCCAGGGGGCGTCCGATGAGCCGCTTCACTCACTACGTTCGCTCCAGGGTCTCATCTGTGACGCTAATCCCCTAGGAGTGACGCTGGCTCCACTCCAATCAACTATGCATAAAAAATATCAAGTAATAGTGAACAAATAGCTCCTTATTTCTATTATTAGAGAAAAGGATATGCACTTACTTTTAATAAATTCACAACAACCATTAATAAAATGAGTAATGAACAACTTTAAGATAAGACTTTTGGGAATCAAAACCTCTTTCACCTTTGACTAAGGAATATCTTTTACAAAACAAAAGCAACTAGTCGCGAAGTGCGCAACTAGTTGCTTCTTTATTTTTAGATAATTGCTAGCTTACGCATGATTTTTGCGAGACCATTTTCGTCTACATGATCAGCAATATGATGTGCAACAGCCTTTACTCGCTCATGTCCATTTCCCATCGCAACACTCGTACCTACAGCTTGTAGCATTTCGATATCGTTTATGCCATCTCCAAAAGCAAAGGCATCTTGTAACGTAATGCCCATTTTTTCAAGAATCTTTTCAATACCTACTGCCTTTGAGCCGCCCTTTGGCAAAATATCACAAGAATAACGATGCCAACGTACAAATTGTACATTTGGGAATGTTTCGCAATATAAAGGTTCATCTTTTTCTTCCATAAATATAAGTGTTTGATATACAGCGTTCTGCATATAATAAGAAGAATCTAATTCTGGGTATGGATATTTAAGCGTATCTAGACTTTCAGCAACCATATTATGATCACCAACAGATGCAATCATACGTTTGTCATCTAAAAATACTACCGGCTCATTACGTGCTTCACCAAAGGCAATGATTTTCGCCAATTCTTCTTTTTCAATACCGTTTGTATAGACAACCTCACCTTTGTAAACAACATATTGTCCATTAAAGGTAACATACGTATCAATATCCAGCTCCTCTAATAAAGCATCAATCATAAAAGGGGCTCGACCAGTAGCAATTGCCAATTCATAGCCATTACGTCTAGCTGCAAGAAGTGCTTCTTTTGCTGATGCAGGTAATTTTTTTTCACTGTTATAAAGAGTACCATCTACATCAAAAAATAAAATTTTGTTCATTTTAATATCCCTTTCCATCAATATTACCCTTTCAAGGCTAATAGCTTTACATAGACAATAATTTTTATTATAATGATCCTAAGGAGTGATGTGCCATGCTGAAGAAACTAAAACGGAAATTGTTGAAGCAGCTTCGCGGCGTACTCGGAAAAAAATCAATTGCCTAACATTTGCCCTTCATTATTTGAAGGGCTTTTCTTTATTTTAGAGGAACTGCGTGATAATATAAAGGAAATGCATTTATTTGGCTATACGCAACCACTGTCTCACTACTTCCTATATAATTTTAAAACATAGTGCACAACTGAAGCATTGAGATACAAGGATTACAAATGTATATTTCTTCTTTAAAAGAAATTCGTTGTTTTCTTGTAGCACGTGTGTGGTAGTAGTCAAAGGTGCAAGAAAAATGTACGCAATTAAAGGAGAGCAAACTATGATTTACAAAGTTTATTATCAAGAAAATGCAAATGAGATTCCAGTTCGCGAAAATACTAAAAGTCTATACCTTGAAGCTGCTTCAGAACGCGAAGTACGTCAAAAGCTAAAAGACCGAAACTACAACATCGAGTTCATTCAACTGCTTGAAGGTAACTATTTAGAGTACGAACAAGCTAGCCCGAACTTCGTCTTGGAGGAAATTTAACAAACATGAAGTTTGTTAAAAATGACCAAGCAGCTGTTTTCGCGCTCGGCGGACTGGGCGAAATCGGCAAAAACACTTACGGCGTTCAATTTCAAGATGAAATCATCTTAATTGACGCTGGCATTAAATTTCCAGAAGACGACTTACTGGGCATTGACTATGTTATTCCTGATTATACGTATTTAGTACGTAACGTTGACAAAATCAAAGGACTATTTATTACTCATGGACACGAGGATCATATCGGAGGTATCCCTTATTTGTTACGTCAGGTTAATATCCCTGTCTACGGTGGTAAGCTTGCACTTGGCTTATTACGTAATAAATTAGAAGAACATGGCTTACTACGTACAACAAAGCTTATTGAAATAAAAGAAGAGGATGTTATTAAATTCAGAAAAACATCTGTTAGCTTCTTTAGAACAACTCACAGTATTCCTGATGCGTATGGTATTGTTGTTAAAACACCACCTGGTAATATCGTTCATACAGGTGACTTTAAATTTGACTTTACACCTGTGGGCGAACCTGCCAACTTAACGAAGATGGCAGAAATCGGACGAGATGGCGTGCTTTGCTTACTATCAGATAGTACTAACGCTGAAAAGCCTAATTTCACCATGTCTGAGCGCACAGTCGGAAAGAGTATTGATGAAATTTTCCGCAAAGTTGATAGTCGTATTATTTTTGCTACATTTGCGTCAAATATTCATCGTCTACAACAAGCAACAGACGCTGCCGTAAAATACGGAAGAAAAATTGCTGTCTTCGGTCGCTCAATGGACAATGCCATTACAATTGGTCGTGAGCTTGGCTATATCAACGCGCCTAAGGATACATTTATTGATGCCCAAAGCATTAATCGACTTCCTGCAAATGAAGTAATGATTTTATGTACAGGCTCTCAAGGTGAACCAATGGCTGCCTTATCTCGCATTGCCAATGGTACACACCGTCAGATACAAATCCAACCTGGCGATACGGTTGTCTTTTCATCATCACCTGTACCAGGTAATACTGTGAGCGTAAACAAAATTATCAATTTATTGTTCCGCGCTGGCGCAGAAGTCATTCATGGTGCATTAAATAATATCCATACATCTGGTCACGGATCACAAGAAGAGCAAAAATTGATGCTTCGTTTAATGAAGCCTAAATTCTTTATGCCTATCCACGGTGAATTCCGTATGTTAAAAATGCATACACATCTAGCAGAAGATTGCGATGTTCCATTAGAAAATACATTTGTTATGGAAAATGGTGATGTATTGGCCTTAAGCGCCAATGAAGCACATGTTGCTGGCCGTATCCCTTCTGGTGATGTTTATATTGATGGTAATGGTATTGGTGACATTGGCAATATCGTCTTACGCGATCGACGCATTCTTTCGGAAGAAGGTTTGGTTATCGTTGTCGTAAGTGTTGATATGGAAAACCAAAAAATTGTTTCCGGCCCAGACATCATTTCGCGTGGCTTTGTCTACATGCGTGAATCAGGTACGATGATTAACGAAGCACAGAAGATGCTCAATCGTCACCTTAACGAAACAATTCAAAGCAAAACACCACAATGGACAGAATTAAAAAATGAAATTACAGACGTTTTAGGTCCTTACCTATTTGAAAAGACAAAACGTCGACCGATGATTTTACCAATTATTATGGAGGTTTAACCTCCTGTAAAGAAGCTATGTAAATATTTACATAGCTTCTTTTTTTATTTTCTATTTTTTGAAACCTCTCTTTTTATTTTTGCGTATATAGTAATAACAACATCAAAAGGAGCGTTTTTATGCTAGATAAAATTCTTCATTCCTTACTCAACGGAAAATCAAAAGGTCATTATTCTTCCTCTAGTAGCCGTCGCAGATATTCAAAACGACATAATTATTATGGTCACAAGCATTATAAACGTAGCTCTCGCAAAAGTTCACGTAGTTTTTTCAGCTCAATGAGTTTCTTTAGTAGCTAATGTGGTGGAAAAGAATTTCCGAAAAAAACTTTGATCGAATTGTAGAGCATTTTATAGCTGAACATCCCGATTTCTCTTTTAAAAAATTTCTCGGCTATGGCTCATATGGCCGTGCATATTTAATTGAAGATTGTTCATCTAAAAAGCTATTTGTTTTAAAATGCTTACGTCCTAAACATCGTCACCACAAGAAAACCATTTATAAATTTAAGCAAGAGATACACATACTTCAACAATTATCACTGCCTTATGTTCCTGCCATCCATTTAACAGGAACAATTGATGATTGTCCATTTTTCATCATGGACTACGTTAATGGCCAAACGTTTGAGCAGCTTATTTTTCAAGATGGCGCCCAGTTTACCATCGTTCGATCACTTGCCATTACTAAACAGCTTTTAGAACAAATTACACAATTACACAATCACGGTATTGTACATCGCGATTTACGTATTCCTAATATACTGCTAGTAGAACAGCAATTGCATATTATTGACTTTGGTCTCGCTACCACTTATCAAAAGGAAATCGATTTTTCTACCATTGAAAACCCTAAACGTGCAGAAAATCATATTAGTGATCTTTATTTTGTCGGTCATTTTTTATTATTTTTACTTTACTCAAACTACAAGCCAAGCAATAAAAAAGAAAAAGCTTGGCAGCAGGAATTGCAGTTACCGATTGCCGTGCAAGATTTTCTTGAACGATTATTATGGATTCAAGAACCATTTCCAAGTGCATTAGTAGCACTGCAATCTATACCACAGTTAGCAGATATTTAGCTAAAAAAATAGAATTGTTCATCTGTCCACGTGAACAATTCTATCCTGCAATTCAACTATTAAAGTATTTAGCACTTACATAGGCAATCCAATGATACGCTGGATCTTGACGCAAATTTTCAATTAAACCCTTAATAATGGCTCTACTATATGTTGGTTTTTCTATTTCTTGTTTTAATAGCAGTAATGATTCTTTTGCAATTGAATCTTCTGTATGAATGATATTTTGCTCAAATAATTGTAACAGAGCATCCTTTGACACATCTTGTTCACATGGCCTTGCAATAAATGGCACAAGATCTTCTGTGATAAAAGGAATGGTTGTATGATGTGCAATGATATCTGTCTTCTCTGCTAATGATTTAGCTAGTTGCTCTAAATCAAGAGGCATATCTGAAAAAATAAACAGCTCAGCATAACTCTTCATAAATCCTTTAATACAGTACATAACATCGTATTTCATTTCCTGGAGTTTATCCTGATAAAGTTGTTCCAGCATATAGAGAATGGATTTAGACATTTCTGCTTCATACGCGGTTATTTTATGAAAAAGTTCTTTTTTTGTTAAAAAGACCTTTTCGTTAAAGAACACACGAGCGGATGCAGAATGGTCTTTGAATGCTTGAAAGATGCTTTTATAAAATTCAACTAAAACCGTTTCTTTATTATAGGTGCCTCTGACTACTTGGTCAACATCCGTAATAAACTGCTGTAAATAGTAGTCCACCATTGAAATAACAAGCTCATCTTTTGTTTTGAAGGATAAATAAAATGCACCTTTTGAAATTCCACAACGTTCCGTTATTTGCTGTACAGATGTAGCTTCAAAACCCTGTTCAGAAAACAGTTCTAATGCTTTCTCCATAATTAATTGCTTTTTTAACATATTTTTAACTCTCTCCTAATGCATTTCGTTGACAAATGACCGATTAGTCATTAGTATAAATAATTGAATTTAGATAGTCAATAAAGGGTAGGTGTGAAGGTGAAAGGTTTAGTTAATTTCGTATTGAAAAACAAATTGGCAGTGTGGTTATTAACAATTATCATCACTGTCTCTGGTATTTATTCCGGTACAAGAATGAAAATGGAATCAATACCCGATATCTCCATCCCATATTTAATTGTTATGGGTGTATACCCTGGCGCAACGCCTGAACAAGTAATGAATGAACTGTCCATTCCATTTGAGAAATCCATAGAAAGCTTGGAAGATGTTAAAGCAGTTTATTCAACATCCTCTTCCAACGTAGCACAAGTTCAAGTTGAATATGACTATGGCATTGATATGGATGAGAAAAAACGTCAGTTAGAAGCAGCTTTAGATAATATTAAACTACCTGAAGGTGCACAAGAACCAAGTATTATGGCCATCAGCATGAACATGATGCCAGTAGTAGCTTTATCTGTAAGTAGCTCGAAGGAAGATATTGTAGATCTTACTTCAACAGTTGAGGACGTTTTACTTCCAAAAATTGAAAAAATTGATGGTGTTGCTTCTGCAACTATTACTGGTCAGCATATTGAACAAGTTTCTTTTAAATATGATGAAGAAAAAATGGCTGCACTAGGGTTAACTGAAGAAACAGTCAAGCAAATGATCCAAGCAAGTGACATGTCTTTATCACTTGGTTTATATCAATTTACCGTTGGTGAACAAGCAGTTTCAGTTGATGGTAAAGTAAAATCTGTAGATGAACTAAAAGATTTATTAATTCCTGTCACACCTTCAGCTACAAATCCTTCACCATTCGTTCGTCTAGGTGATATTGCAACGATTGAAGTAGAAGGTAAAGTACAATCTGTATCCCGTACAAACGGTAAGGATGCTATTGCCATTCAAATCGTAAAAGGTCAAGATGCGAATACGGTAACAGTAGTTAATGCAGTAAAAGACCTTATGAAAGATGAAGAAAAACGTTTAGACGGCTTAAACGTTGACATCTCTCTAGACCAAGGTGCCCCAATTGAAGATTCTGTTTTCACCATGATCGAAAAGGCAGTATTTGGTGGTGCAATTGCCGTATTAATCATTTTACTATTCTTACGTGATTTCAAATCAACAATTATCTCGATTATCTCTATCCCAGTTTCTGTCTTCATGGCATTACTACTATTAAACTGGATGGATATCACATTAAACATTATGACGCTAGGTGCGATTACCGTCGCAATAGGTCGTGTTATCGATGACTCGATTGTAGTTGTTGAAAATATTTATCGACGAATTCATTTAAAACAAGAAAAATTAACAGGTCGTGCCTTAATTCGTGAAGCAACGATTGAAATGTTTAAACCTATTCTTTCGTCAACATTAGTAACGGTTGCCGTATTCGCCCCACTTATTTTCGTAGGCGGTATGGTTGGCGAATTATTCATGCCATTTGCCCTAACAATGACATTTGCACTAGGTGCTTCCTTAATCGTTGCCATCACAATCGTACCAGCTTTATCTCACTTCCTATTCCGTAAAAAATTATACGGTGAGAAAAAGGAAAGCCAGCATAAAGAAGTTGGTAAGTTAGCTAATTGGTATAAGGGTGTCTTAGAAAAAGCATTAAACCATAAAATTATTACTTCAATCATTGCGATTGTATTACTTGCAGGTTCCCTTGCATTAACACCTTTAATAGGTTTTAGTTTTATGGGATCACAAGAAGAAAAAGTAATGTACTTAACGTATACACCTGCTACAGGTGAGCTAGCAGATGAAACGGCAGCAAACGTTGAAAAAGTAGAAAAAGAATTAATGAAACGTAAAGATGTTGATATTTTACAAGTTTCCATAACGGATTCCAATAATGTTGACCCTTCAGCAATGATGATGGGTGGAGGCGCTGGCGGTGCCTTAATGTACCTTATCTTTGATCCGGATATGGAGGACTTCCCTAAAGCTCGTGAAGAAGTAGAAAACTATGTGTTTAATATTGGCCAATCAGGAGAATGGAAGTCTCAAAACTTCTCATCAATGTCTATGTCTTCAAATGAAGTAAGCTATACACTATACAGTGATGACTTAGATAAACTTCGAGAAGCAGTAAGTCAAGTTGAGGGTGCTCTAAAAGAAGTAGATGGCTTAGAGGATATCAAATCTGATAACGAAGATCCTTATGTAGAGCATGTCCTTAAAGTTGAACAAAAAAATGTCCTTCAATATGGCTTAACTACTGCTCAAATTGTGATGGCATTAAATTCGAATACATCCCAAGAAGTTTTAACAACAGTTAAAAATGATGGGAATGATATTGATGTTATTGTACAACGTGATGCCAAAGTAGCTGCTACTTCACTTGATGATGTCTTAGCAACTGAAATTAAAACGGCATTAGGCACAACAATGACAATCGGTGAATTAGTAGATGTTGAGGAAGGTACGACACTTAACTCATTATCTCGTTCAAAAGGTGAATATTTCGCAACAGTATCTGGTACGATTACCGATGACGATATTTCCAAAGCAACTTCAGCTGCCGATAAGAAGATTGATAAATTAGATTTACCAAAAGGCGTAACAACTGGTGTTGCTGGCGTTGCTGCAGATATGCAAGAAACATTTACTAAGCTAGGTGTTGCTATGCTAGCGGCAATTGCCATTGTCTACTTCATTTTAGTGGTAACATTCGGCGAAGGTTTAGCGCCATTCGCTATTCTATTCTCACTACCTTTTGCCGTAATTGGTGCATTTGTCGGTCTTTTTGTCACAGGTCAAACTATTTCTGTTTCTGTTATGATGGGACTTCTGATGTTAATTGGTATCGTCGTAACAAATGCTATTGTATTAGTCGACCGTATTATCCATATGGAACATGATGGTCTTGCCATGCGTGAAGCTATCCTAGAAGCAGGGGCAACTCGTTTACGTCCAATCCTTATGACAGCCATTGCAACAATCGGTGCGATGATTCCGATGGCTCTTGGTTCTGGCGGTAGTGGTTTAATTTCTAAAGATTTAGCTATTACAGTAATTGGTGGTTTATTATCTTCAACACTATTAACATTAGTTGTAGTACCAATTGTTTATGAAATGCTATCTAAGATGTTAAAGAAAAACCGTAAAGATATTGAAGAAAATTAATAAGAAAACAGCTACTCATGCGATTCGCTTGAGTAGCTGTTTTTCTATTTATTGATTTTCTTTCACTACAAAAACTTCCTTGCTTTCTACACCTGTAGCAGATACAGCCGTAATGCCGTATGTATAACTGTGCTTAGCAAGAGCTGACTTGTCCAAGTATTGAGTGATGCCATCCTTATTATAAACAACATCTACTATATTTTGAGGGTCATCATAAGAACCTTCTTTGTTCCCATTAAAACGATAAATAACATATTTACGTGGCTGTGTTTCATTGTCGTCAATTATTTCAATCTTACGACCAGCAGCTTCCTTTGTCACTTGTACAAAAGTAGGCGTGTTTGGCACTGTATTATCATCCCAAGTGGTTACTGGTGTCAGTGCTGTATAATTATATAGTTGTTGACGAACAATCGTTGCGTAGCCTAATTTATCGTTTTGAAAACTTCGTAAAGAGAAATGCATTTGTCCTTCGGCTGCTACCTTTTCAGAACGATTTGCTAGTATTTGATTTGGCAATTCCATTTTATTTTTCCATGCTGCATCACTGTCATTGCCAACCTTGTAATCAGCAAGTCCAATGTATAGATGGACAGGGTGCGTTTTTGCATATGTTTGTACTTCATGGCTCCACCAATCTAGCAATGTCCCATATTTGGCAACAGATAATGTCCTTGACCAATAAATTTGTGGGGTAATGTAATCAATTGTGCCATTTTGAATCCATGTTCTGACGTCTGCATATAAATCATCGTAATTATTGACACCAGCTCGTGTGTCACTTCCTGTTTTATCCAATGATTTATTACGCCATACACCAAATGGTGAAATACCAAATTGTACATATGGCTTTGTCTCTTTAATAGCTGTGTAAAGATTTTCTACAAGGTTGTTAACATTATCTCTTCGCCAATCCTCTACCTTTTTAAAGGAAGTACCATATGTTTTGAATGCTGCTTGATCCGGGAAAACTTCATTAGCAATTTTGTATGGATAAAAATAATCATCCATATGCACGGCATCAACATCATAATTGGCTACTAGCTCTCTTACTATTTCAACTAAATAGTCTTGCACTTCGGGTAAGCCAGGATTTAAATAATATTGTTTGCCATATTTAACAACCCAGTTTGGATGTGTTCTAGCCACATTATCGGCAGAAAGGTCGGTTAGCTTTTGTCCAGACATTGTTACACGATAAGGGTTCATCCAAGCATGCAGCTCCATTCCCCGTTTATGCGCCTCCTCTACTATTATCTCAAGAGGATCGAAACCAGGATTTGTACCTTGCTTTTTCCCTGTTATGTACGACGACCAAGGCGCTAGCTCAGACGCATACATTGCATCATTTGTTGGTCTTACTTGATAAATAACAGTATTAAATTTATTGGCTTTTAATTGATCCAAAGTTTGGCGTGCCCAAGCCGTGTACTGCTCCTTATTCATACCAGCTTTCATATCAAGATTGAGAACCGTTGAAATCCAGACAGCCCGCATTTCCCTTTTCGGCTGTGTCGTGTTTGCATTCGCTGTATTAGCAGGGATTGTCGATAGGCATAACACCAAAATCATCAAGACTAAAGTTAAAATTTTCAATTTACTATTATTATTTCTCATATTTCCTCCCTTTACTATTTTTCTATTTTAGTATATGATAACTTCTTGTTATATGCACGTCCCCATTCCTTTTAATTAGAGAAAACATGACTAAAATAAAATAATTCTTTTCCATGATGCACACTTAATAAATGTACCAACTCCTTCTAAAATAAATATCTTTAATCACCCCAAAAAACACTCTTCCATATTCCATATTTTAAAATTTCAACTAATTTATGTTTAATTCATTCTTTACGCAGTAATGAACTGTATGCTACAATCAACACAACTTATGTAGAACGGAGGGTATTCCAAATGACAGCTTCAATTAGACTACGATTTCACTTTACTAATTAAATATGTGTACACTTTGCCTGCTGTGCAAGGAAAATGGAATTAGGTCTAGTCTGTTTTAGGAATACTGGAAAAGAGGGGACTTCAACTCCCCTCTTTTTTGTTGTCTTTAACTTTCCACACAGGCACTACTGTTAGAAAGGGATGACGAAATTGGAACATTGGAAACGTAATACGATACTTTTTTTAAGCAGTCAAACGATTTCACTTTTTGGCTCTGCTCTTGTGCAGTATGCCATAACATGGTATATCACGCTTACAACGCAATCAGGCAGTATGATGACCATTGCGATAATTTGCGGCTTTTTACCAACCTTCTTCTTAGCACCAATAGCTGGTGTTTGGGCAGATCGGTATAATCGTAAATGGCTCATTATTTTAGCAGATGGCATGATTGCCTTATCCACGCTAATCTTAGCCATTTTATTTTTAATCGGCTATGATGAGCTCTGGCTACTATTTGTTATTTCGGCGGTACGTGCCATGGGTGCAGGTATTCAAACACCCGCTGTAGGCGCTATTTTACCGCAATTTGTGCCTGAAGAGCATTTGATGAAGGTCAATGGTGCAAATAGTAGTATTCAAGCTTTTATCATGATTCTTGCACCGATGGCAAGTGGTGCATTATTAACGATGGCTTCCATCGAATCTATTTTCTTTATTGATGTAGCGACGGCTGCTATCGCCATTGCGATCTTCTTATTATTTCTGCATATTCCTGCACATGCGAAAGCAAATCAGCCACAAACAACAGGCTATTTTAGTGATATGAAACAAGGCTTCATTTACATTAAAGAGCATGCTTTCTTAAAACAATTGTTTTTGTTCTTCGCCTTTTTCATGCTGCTTGCTGCACCTGCAGCCTTTTTAACACCTTTGCAAGTAACCCGTAGCTTTGGCGATGATGTCTGGCGTTTGACTGTTATCGAGATGGCCTTTGCCATTGGAATGTTAATAGGTGGTATCGCAATTGCAACATGGGGTGGCTTTAAAAATAAAGTGCATACGATGACATTATCTGCATTATTATTTGGACTTTGTACAATGGCTCTCGGCATTATTCCTGTTTTTTGGCTGTATCTCGTAATCATGACAGTTACCGGAATAGCTATGCCAATCTTTAATACACCCGCAACGGTGTTATTACAAGAAAAAGTTGAAAGTGATTATATGGGTAGGGTATTTGGCATTCTTAGTATGATATCCACCTCTATGATGCCGTTAGGTATGCTTATTTTCGGTCCGATAGCTGATATGATTGCCATCGAATGGCTACTCATCGGGACAGGAATCCTATTATTTATCCAAGGATTTTTCCTTCTGGGCAGTAAAGTCTTATTAAAAGCTGGCAGATCTACTGCCGAGCAAATAGATGTTGACAATCTTGCAAAAAAGTGAAGATTTTGTATAAGAGATTATTGCTGATGATAAAAAATAATTAAAACCCTAGCTTATAAACAACCCTAAATGCATACAGACGCTAAAAAAGCCCTTATCCAGGGCTTTTTCGTCTTTATCCACTTCCTAAGAATAATCAATTGTGCTTTAGAATCTTTCTTTACACAATATCTGAATTTACATACTTTTTCCCCTGTCCTATTAACAACGTAATTTGTTCGATAGTGAATAATAATAAACTGCAGAAAATAACACTAGAAATAAACACTAATAATGCTAATAGTTTGTCATCGTATTCATTGAGCAACGTGAAATCCCAACATAATATATACATAATCCATGTTAATAAGGACACTCCTGTTAAATAAACAGTGTTACCGAAAACGCCAAATTGACTCTGACTTTTTACAAAGTTACATACATGTAAAGACAATTACTATTCCACCTTTACATCAAAGGTAACTAATTATTAAATATAATAACGATGAATAGGACGTCCTACACTTCCATATTGTATTTCTACTTTTAATAGATTTTGCTTTTCTAAAAAGTCAAGATAGCGTCTAGCTGTAACACGTGCTGTACCTATATAAGTAGAGACCTCCTCCGCCGATACTGCCCCTTCACTTGTTTGAATATATGCAAGCACCTTATCTAAAGTAGCTCGATTAAATCCTTTTGGTAGCTCCTCTACCGTTATTGCCTTTGTTCCTGTCTTTGTAACAACAACTTGCTCAGGAAGACGTTGCTGCATTAAATGATCCACATCATGTTGGGTTAAATCCTGCATACCACTTATTTTTTTCCTGTAGCTTTGATAATTTTTTAATGTTTGCTCAATCCGCTCAAATGTAAAAGGCTTCATAATATAATCATACACACCTAAATGTAAAATACGCTGTACAGTAGGCATATCATTTGCAGCAGTTACAGCGATAACATCGACAGGAAGATGCTCCTCTCGAATTTTTCCTAACGTAATAATGCCATCTTGCTCTGGCATAAAAATGTCCATAAAGACAAGTTCTGGAGTTAATTGTTTAATTTTATTAATTCCCTCAATGCCATTACTTGCATAACCGATTAATGAAAAACCTTTTATTTGCTCAATAAATTGCCTGTTCACTTCTCGTACCATTGGATCATCTTCAATTAATAAAACAGTTATTACATCCATCTATACTTCTCCTAACTCAAATAAAATTAAGAAACTTGTTCCTTTCATAAATTCACTCACTACTTCTATATCTCCATTGCCCTTTCTTACAATTTCATAGACTAGATGCAAGCCAATGCCCCGATTTTCACTAGCTTTTGACGAAAATCCATTTTCAAACATACGATCCTGTACCTCTTTGGACATGCCAATCCCATTATCAGAAACTGCTATCGCTAAGACTCCATCATGCTCGTCTACAGAGATGGCTACATATTTATCTTCCTTAGAAAGAACATTTAATGCCTCAAAAGCATTTTCAATTAAATTGCCGAGTAAAACAACAAAATCATGGTGATCTAATAAAGGAGGAAAGCGTTTAAAATGACTTTTCCGATCAATTTCAACCTCAATACCTAGTTCTTTTCCATAACTTACTTTACTTAACAACAAACCTGAAATATTTTCATTATGAAAGCGTTCGTTTAAGAACTTCGTCAATGATGCTTCATTTTCAGTAGTGACTGTAACATATTCAAGTGCTTGCTTTGTATGTCCCAATTGCAATAGTCCTGCAATTGTATGAATTTTATTTTTATGCTCATGGGTTTGTACACGTAATGCTTGAACAAAGGCCTTTACACCTGTAACTTCCTCTGCAAGCTTTTTCACAGCTGTTAAATCCTTAAACATAGCAACTGCACCAACTAGCTCGCCATTTACAATAATGGGTACACGATTACTTAAGATACTATGATGATTAATGTAAAGCTCTTGATTATAAACAGGTGTTGCTGTTTCAACAATTTCAGGCAGACGGGTATCCGGCAGAACATCATAAATCTTTTGTCCAATACAATCCTCTATTTTCCTAGTAACACCTAAAATATCAGCAGCTTTCTCATTAAAAATTGTTATATTCATTTCCTTATCAACAGCTATTATTCCCTCATGCATGGCATTAAAGGTTTCTGTTCTTTCCACATACATTTTTGCAATTTCATGGGGTTCAAGCCCAAACATTTGTTTTTTTATATGTCGTCCAAGTGTAAATGCACCGAAAATACTGAAAATTAACGAGATAACTATAGTTATCATAATTTCTCGCTCATAGCTTTGTAGCATTTCTAGCAGGGTTGGTAATGCATAGCCAACTACTACAATGCCTACTTGTTCCCTTTTATCATTTATAATGGGTACAAAAGCGCGTATCATAACACCCGATTCTCCACGTGCCTTCGAAACATAATAATGCTCACTAAATGCTGCATTTAAATCCTGCGACTCACTGCGCTGCCCTAATTCCTTATTTACTGGATGTGATAGTTTAATACGTTCCATATTCATCACAACAATATAATCTGCCTTATTAATAATCCTAATGCCATCTACAATTTTATTAATATTTTTTGCAGATTCTTTGATATTTTCATTTTCCAAATGCACACTAAGCTCTGGTACATTTGATACAGTTTGTGCTACTAGCATTGCCCGCTGACCAAAATTTTTTTCCTGTTCAGACAATAAGTTACCGAGTACAAAAATACCACCTAGTAAAAAGGAGAATGCAATGACTAAAAATGTCACTAACAGTATTTTGCCGTTCACAGGCATTTTCATCATTCAGTAATTCCTTCCTTTCAAATCCGCACTCTCATTGTTAGTGGTACACTTATTTATGATATGACTTTAAGATTATCTGCAAAAAATTCTTTTGACAACACCTTTAATCTATATAATTAGCAGAAAATATTGAATTTAATGAACAATATTACAGATTGATTGTTTACAACTGAACTTTTTTATTACTTTATGTTTTTGTATTATAACAATAATGCATTAAATATAGCGTACCTAACAGACAATGTTATTAATATTACTATATTTATATATAATGGAATAAAATGTACTTAATGAACGTTATGTTTCTTATTTTCTAAATCTCTTATTTTAAGAAATATTCGCTATGATGATTCTAGTGAAAGCGATATCAAAGAGAAAATTTAGAAAAGAGGTAGCAAAAAATGAGGTTATTGAAAAATTTAACTGTTCAGGTTATAGCAGCTATTATCCTTGGGATTATTGTAGGGTCCATTTTCCCCGAGTTCGGTGCCAGCTTGAAAATCTTAGCAGACCTATTCATTAAATTAATTAAAATGTTAATTGCCCCAATTATCTTCCTAACAGTGGTTATTGGAATTGGCAGTATGGGAGATATGAAAAAGGTCGGGAAAATCGGAGGTAAAGCATTACTTTACTTCGAAATAGTTTCTACAATTGCCTTAGCAATCGGAATTGCTGTGGCTTTAATTGTAAGTCCTGGTACAGGTTTAGATACATCAGGTGCATCTGATGCTGATATTTCAAAATATACAACTGCTGCTGCTGAATCTGAGCAGGGCTTGGGTGCATTTATTTCTAGTATTATTCCTGAAAATGTTGTTGGCGCATTGGCGACTGGTCAACTATTACCAGTTCTATTCTCTGCTATTTTATTTGGCTTAGCAGCTGCTTCAATCGGAGCACCTGCAAAACCAGTCATCACATTCTTTGAGCAAGTAGCAGAAATCTTTTTCAAGATTGTCAGTATGGTTATGAAAATATCACCAATCGGAGCTTTTGGTGCCATGGCCTATACAATTGGGAATTTTGGTTTAAAATCTTTAGGTAATTTAGGTCTATTAATGGCTGCAGTATATATTACAATGTTTTTATTTGTCGTCTTTATTTTAGGTGTGATTGCAAAGTTCTTTAGATTCAACATTTTTAAATTTATCGCTTACATCAAAGATGAGATTTTCTTAGTAATCGGCACATCCTCTTCTGAATCAGCTCTACCATCTATGATGCGAAAACTTGAAAATTATGGTTGCTCAAAGCAGGTTGTAGGTTTAGTCGTTCCTACTGGTTACTCCTTCAATCTAGATGGGACTTCCATCTACCTATCAATGGCTGCTTTGTTTATTGCACAAGCATATGGAATGGAACTAACTTGGGTTCAAATACTTACACTACTTGGGATTTTAATGATTACTTCTAAAGGAGCAGCGGGCGTAACTGGGTCAGGATTTATCACATTAGCGGCAACTTTAGCTGCCTTCCCAATGATTCCAGTGGAAGGGATAGCGCTTTTAATCGGTGTAGATCGTTTTATGTCGGAGGCTCGTGCTGTCACAAATTTAATTGGTAATGGCGTAGCATGTGTTGTAGTGTCCAAATCTGAAAAAGAATTTGATGTAACGATGGAAGAACGTGCACTTCAAGGAAAGGCTACTATTGTATCATAAGAAAAAGGGTTGTGATGACAGCCATGGCTGTTTCACTACCCTTCTTATTTTCAAATCTGAAACAGTTACTCACATTTAGCTGAATTCACATAAGTAATCAATGGCGTAGGATTTATTTTTTATCCAAGGATAATAAAAACAATCATGTTTAAACTCTAGTAAAAAGGTGAAAGCATATAGTAAGAGGTGAAGGACATGACAAATAAAAAACAAGCGAAAACACGTTATACTAATAACCCTGATGTATTGGATACAGATAAAGAAAGTATTTTTGATAAACACGAGGACATGAAAACAGTTGATCCAATACCTGTCGAAGAACTCAATGAAAAAGTAAAAGATGAACAACATAAATCTAAAACAAAGGATTCCTCGGCAACAGATAAGCGCTATTGATAAAAAAATTAAGCATAATAATTCATAAAAAGTCGACCTAATTCACTATAAGGTCGACTTTTTAGTTAATGTAGAGAAGGTGAAAAATGAAATTATCTATTTTGAAAACAGATAGCTTCTTTGTAAGAGCTATCACAGTACAAGATTCAAATACGTTATAAATCATCAATATAGTCCTTTCTCATAATAACTTTGACATGTAATATTCATTGATATATTGCTCATCAACATACAAGGAATCTCGTTTTGTTCCTTCAATGTCAAAACCCATTTTCTTATATAAGGCAATCCCAGCCTCATTATTCTCCAAAACCGTTAACTCCAGACGATGTATACCATTTTCTTTCGCCCAATTTTCTACATGCTTAAATAATGCTGTGCCAATTTTTCTTCCTCTATAGTCACTGTGTATGCCTATGACAAGATAAGCACGGTGGGCAATTCTTGTAGGTTCATTGCCTTGTACGATTAAATAAGCAACTACCTTCTCATCGATTTCAGCTACGAATAAAGCTGAATGGTGGCTATCATGGACCTTGTCTATATACTGTGCAAATTGCTCAGGTTGTAATTTTCGCTCTCCTGGTCCGAATAACATAAAATTGGATGCCTCTGCATTTGTCATGACCGCTATAATTTGTTCACTATCATTTCCCGTTGCTTGTCGTATTTGCATTATCTACACACTCTCTTTCTAGAATATATTCACCCGCATCCACATATCTTTTGTATTCATGTAGATGTTCCCTCCAATAGGGAAGGTAAAAATAGGCTGTGTATGCCCAAACTCCACATCATATAGGACAGGTATTGTTTTCAACATTGGATGCTTGTTTAAAATGAAATGTAATTGTTCTTCTGTCATATCAGAGGCTCGCTGAAAGCGCCCTATTGCTAATCCCTTTATTCGAGTTGTTGTTTGCAGTATCGACGTTAAGTCCCGTGCAAAGATAGCAGGATTCACCAACTCATCATCTTCCAAAAATAAAATACAATCCGATAAATCAGGCATGTAAGCTGTTCCTTGCAGTAAATTTAACGTACACAAATTTCCACCATAAAGCTGACCACTTGTCTCCCCTTCAGAATAAACTTTCCAATTTGCTGCTTCAAAGCGCCGATGCTTCTGGTCCATATACCAGGCATCGTCACTCCATACACTAGAGGATCTTAAAAGAAATGGTTTATCGCCCATTAAACACTTTTGAAAATAGGAAAGCTGATACTCCTAGGCTTGTTCCATACGAAAGCTAGAAAAATGAGGACCTGAATACGTAATAAAGTCACATTTTTTAGTAATAGCAGTTGCTAAAGCTGTGATATCACTAAACCCACAAAGTATTTTTGGATTTTCAGCAATCATTCGATAATCTAAATACGGTAAAACCTCATTACAGTTGTATCCTCCAAGCACCGTTAAGATGGCCTTTACTTGAGGATCCAGAAAGGCATCATGTATATCTGCCACACGCTGCACTATAGATGAAGATTGTTGAAAATCACTTTCAAAAATATGGTGACCAAATGTAACGATAAACCCCAATTCCTCCAATATATTCTTAGTTAGCTCCATCATCTCTGAAGTTAATACTTTAGCACTTAGACTTGGAGCCATAATACGTATTTCATCTCCAAAGGCTAATTTTTGGTGGGATTCTCACAGTTTTTCCATCCCCCTTTTAATAGGTTTGAATTTTAGCCACTAATTTTTCATCCTTAAAGTGTAATGTTTCTGTATCAATAAGTGTATAGGTTGGTAGTGTAGGTTGACTTTCCTTCCAGTTATTAAATGCTTGTTTCCGCTCATCATCTTCGTAATGTGGACAAAATGCGCCAGGTAATATTCCTAGTCCGTCACATTCTTCATAGATATTATCTTTATTTTCACTGAAACACTTTTCAAACCAACACATCGCCCCTGCACTGATGCCAGCTAAGATAACTCCATTTTGATAAGCTTCCTTTAATACATCATCAAAACAATATTGACGCCACTTTTCGAGTAGAAAACTTGTATTGCCCCCACCTACATAAATAATATGTTGGGCAAGGATTCTTTCCCGAATGTTTTTATCACGCATATCATTTTGCAAAATATGAGTTGCTTCACAATGCTGAAACGCTGAATAAAACCTGTCGATATATCCCTGAGCATCGTTACTTGCCGTCGGAATAAAACAAATATTGAGTCGTTCATTTGATTTACATTGCCGTAAAATATAATCATCGATAAATGAAGGAAAATGTTGTGAAAAACCTCCACCAGATAGCGCTATTATTTGTCTAGATATCTCCTTGTTTTTTCGTAATTCATATACTGCTTGTTCATGACCAAATCGTTCTAATACCTGGACTTTTTGCATTCCTAACTTTTCGAGTAAGAGACAAGATGCCTTGTTAGCTGTTTGTGTTTCCGCTACAATAGATGGTATATTCAGACAATTCATACCCTCCTCAATCACTTCAGTAAGAACCTCAAACGCCAACCCCCTCCCCCAATACTGAGGTAAAAATTGATAGGATAGCTCATATAAATCCTTATCATGATATTCATCGATTGAGACAAGACCTATAAATTCACCTGTCGTCCTTAAGGTAATATAAAAATATGTATTAGGAAATGGTGCTTCCACCATGCCCTTAAAGGAAGCCTCAATATAGCTATCATCAGGAACACCTCCAAGATAGGTTCTAACTTGTGTATTGGAGTATAGCGTGTGAATATCTTTGTAGTGATGCGGTTGCAATCGTTCAATGACACAATTATTTGTTTTAAACTTCATTTTTCTTCTCCCCTTCTTTATGTCAAAGTGTAATGCAATGATCATCCAGAAATCAAACATTTTTTCCAAATATTACTTTAAGGTATGTAAAAAGGTAGTGATTAGCACTAAATGCTGTATCACTACCTAGTAATTATTGTCCGTACCGTTCAAGTAAACGTTGTGTTTTGGTTGATTGTTCGAGTGCTTTTTTCTCTTTGGCCCAATAGATCAAATATTGTCCATCACCAATGGTGAAGACCATTTCTTGCAATTCTTCATCTAATTCTGAACTAATGGCAACTTTTAATAGATCGACCTCATAGAGTGGCTTATCCTTTATTTTATAAACAATATGATAAGCTGGTTGTTCTTCAAAAATGGTTCTTTCTTTTTTAGAAAGGTCTCTGACATGGCTTAATGGATAATCCTCAATAAAGTCTCTTGCTTCATCGTTGGTAGCCTGAAATAAAGTCTTTTTCCCCTGTATTAATTCAATGGCGTCAATTTCGTTTGCATGATCTAAAATCTGGGAGATAGCCTCATCTTCATTTTTTTCTCTATATTGCATCGTAAAGGCACCAATTAATATAATTGCTGCAAATATGACAAGTCTCCATCTTCGTTTCGTCATTCTCTTACCCATTCAATGCCTTTTTAACAAATCGATTTATATCCACATCGGCACCAATCACAAGCATGATATCCCCTAATAAAATCTTATCACTTGCCTGAGGCGATACAATAATATCAGCACCACGTTTAAGACCCACAATGTTAATGCCATACTTCGCACGAATATCTAAATCCATAATAGAGTATCCCGCGATTGCGTCATTTGCCTTCAATTCCATAATAGAGTGTTCATCTGATAGCTCTAAATAATCTAGCACTGTATTCGATAACATATTGTTGGCAATACGAATACCCATATCTCGCTCTGGATGGACAACAAAATCAGCACCAATTTTACGCAAAACCTTTTCATGATAATCGTTTTGAGCCTTCACCGTAATTTGCTCAACACCAATCTCCTTTAATATGATTGTTGTTAATATACTCGCTTGAATATCTTCACCTATTGCTACAATCACATGCTCAAAATTTCGGATACCTAGTGAATTCAGTACCGATTCATCTGTTGAATCTGCAATGACAGCTTGAGTAGCAATAGAAGCAAATTCGTCTACACGCTCTGAAGAATGGTCAATCGCCATTACTTGTGCGCCCTGACTCATTAATTCACGAACAATACTTCCACCAAATCGTCCAAGCCCTATGACCGCAAACTCTTTTTTCATCATAAAAAATCCCTCCGAAAACTACTATAACACCATTGTAGCGTATTCTCTGCGATATGTATTGTCAAAACGAGAACGATTCGACAATAGAGGACAATGAAAAAAGACGAGGACCTGATCTAGATCCCCGTCTCCCCATATTTTATTATTCAGCGTTACGCATCTCATCTAGTACGCGGTTTACACGTTTTTCTAGCATTTTCATACCGCTACCACCAGCTTGCATATGACGAAGCTGACCATCTTTATCGAACACAAAATATGCTGGTACATATTGGTTTTCAAAAGCATCTGTTAGTTTCATTTCACTATCTACAAAGATAGGCTGTACAATATCATGCTCTGCAGCTACCGCTTTAATTGTGTCTAAGTCAGTATCTGCCTCAGAACGTGGCATATGTACTGCTACAACATTTAATTCATCTTTATATTGATCGCGGAAATTGTTAACATCTGGCATTGCCTCTTTACATAAATGGCAGCTTACTGACCAGAAGTGGATTAATGTTGGTTTTGCGCCAACTAAATCAGCTTTTGATACTTCACCATTTAACCATGTTGTTGCGCCTACTAGTTCGGGCATTTGTTCACGAAGTTTCATAAGAAATCCTCCTCTAATATATACATTGTTTTCGGATAGATAAATAACGGTCTATAAACCTTCCTAAACACAAAAATTCAGTTAAAAGTCCCCACAAGCTTGTCGTGGGGACTCTTAATTTGTTAACTAATAGCTGGACTCTGTTTTGATTATAGAGTTGCTTGACCTGGACGCCAGTTTGCTGGGCAAAGGCCGCCTGTTTGTAATGCTTGCAGTACACGTAATGTTTCATCAACATCACGACCGATGTTGTTATCGAATACTGTTTGGTATTTTAATTCGCCTTCTGGGTTAATGATGAATAAACCACGTAGTGCAATACCTTCTTCTTCAATTAAAACACCGTATTCTTTAGATACTTGGTGGTTAGTATCAGCAGCTAATGGATATTTTAATTCTCCAAGACCATTTTGCGTACGGTCTGTGTTAATCCATGCTAAGTGAGTGTGGATTGTATCAGTAGAAACACCGATTACTTCTGCATCTAAGTCTTCGAACTCGTCATAACGATCGCTCATTGCAGTGATTTCTGTTGGACAAACGAATGTGAAGTCCATTGGATAGAAGAAAAGAACTGTCCATTTATCTTGTGATTTAATATCTTCTAAAGATACTTTTCCAAATGATTTGTCTGGAAGTACTGCTTCCATTGTAAAGTCAGGTGCTTGTTTACCTACCATGCGTTCTGCCATAATAAATCCCTCCGAATAAATATGTAGATTATATGTTCCATTCGCACAAGCGAACTCGTCTACTACGATAGCAGAGTAATCGTTGTTTTTCAAACAAGTAAACTCCGCCTGTTTGTACGATTAAAGTGGATTGACAAAAATTCGTCAAATACACAGTTGGAATTTCTACTACCGCTTATCTATTAGCTATTTTTAACAATATTATTCTACTCTATACAAAAATTTTCTCCTTAATTTTTATGCCTAATTTTTTTACAAATAGTAGCCATTTTTTTCACCAAAAACGATTGCAAATTTTTAATTATTATGTATAATTGTAATGGTTTTAGTAAACTAAAAGTTTCGTTAAAGTAAACTTCATATTTCTAAAGTTTATGATTGCTAAACTTCTTCTAGGAGGGAAAAGATGCAAATAGGAGCAAAAATTAAAGCGCTTCGTTTAAAAAAGGGTCTTACCCAAGAGGAACTTGGAGAACGTACAGATTTAAGCAAAGGATATATATCCCAATTAGAACGTGATTTGAACTCACCTTCTATTGAAACATTATTTTCGATTTTAGAAGTTTTAGGGTCAACACCTAAGGACTTTTTTGATGATGAATCACCTGAACAGAAGGTTGTTTATACAGAGGAAGATCAATCTACCTATACAGATGAAGAAAAAAAATATGAAATTCAATGGCTGATCCCCACATCCAATGAGAAAGAAATGGAGCCCATTTTCTTAACGTTTGCTGCTAATGGTGAGTTTAAACAGTTTGAGCCATCGCTCTCAGAAACTTTTATTTATGTGGTCAAAGGGCGTATTCGTCTCGTTTTAGGGAATGAACAGTATATCGCAAGTGAAGGTAATGCCCTTTATTTTGACGCGACAGACCATCATCAAATTTTTAATGCTCACGCTGCAGAAACGAAAATTTTGCTCGTTGCAACGGATTCATATTTATAGCTAAGGAGGCGCATCAATGACAACGAATTCAATTATCCGCTTTGAAAATGTTTCAAAGGCCTATAGTGACGGTACTGTCGTCTTAAAAAATATTAACTTAGAGCTTGAAAAAGGTAAATTTTATACACTTCTTGGTCCATCTGGTTGCGGGAAAACAACGATTTTACGTATTATTGCAGGTTTTACAGAACCAACAACAGGTGATGTGTTTTTCCACGATAAAAAAATTAATGCAGTGCCTGCCAATGAACGTCAGGTCAATACGGTTTTTCAAGATTATGCTCTGTTTCCGCATTTAAACGTTTTTGAAAATGTTGCATTTGGACTACGCATTAAGAAGCTGCCTGAAACTGAAATAAAAGAACGTGTCGCTGAAGCCCTGAAATTTGTCAATTTAGCAGGCTACGGCAACCGAGAAATCTCCGAGATGTCTGGTGGTCAACGTCAACGTGTGGCGATTGCACGTGCCATTGTCAATGATCCTGAAGTCATTTTACTGGATGAACCATTGTCAGCATTAGACTTAAAGCTACGTACTGAAATGCAATATGAATTACGTGAATTGCAGCAACGTCTTGGTAAAACCTTTGTATTTGTCACTCACGATCAAGAAGAAGCCCTAGCGATGAGTGATGAAATTTTTGTCTTAAGTGAAGGGGAAATTCAGCAATCTGGTACACCAGTAGATATTTATGATGAACCAATTAATCGCTTCGTAGCTGATTTTATTGGTGAATCTAATATTGTGCCTGGTGTAATGATTGAAGATTTCAAAGTGGAGTTTACTGGCAAAATTTTCGAATGTGTCGACCAAGGGATGAAGCCAAATGAAAAAATTGATATTGTCATTCGTCCTGAAGATTTAGAAATGACAACAATTGAAAGAGGCAAACTTGTCGTAAAAGTGGATACTCAACTATTCCGTGGCGTTCATTATGAATTATCTACGTACGACAAGGATGGCAATGAATGGTTAGTTCATTCATTGAAAAAAGCAGAAGTAGGGACAGAAATCGGCTTAGACTTTGATCCTGAGGCGATTCATGTAATGCGTTTAAACGAAACAGAGGAAGAGTTCGATAAACGATTAGAGTCATATGGAGACGACGAAGATGCAAACTAAGACATCGAAATCAGCGTTATTTCCATATGTCTTATGGATTGCCTTTTTCGTTATCGCGCCAATTGCACTCGTTGTTTATTACTCCCTACTCGATTTACATGGCAATTTCACGCTCGATAACTATAAAGCGTTCTTTACTTCTGTTTATTTAAAGATGACATTGAGTTCGTTTTGGTATGCATTTTTAATTACATTCTTTACTTTAGTAATTTCATACCCAACTGCATATTTTCTAACGAAAACAAAGCATAAGCAACTTTGGCTACTGCTAATTATTATTCCTTCATGGATTAATCTATTGTTAAAAACATATGCCTTTATCGGTATCTTTGGTTTATACGGACCAATTAATGCATTTATCGAAGTTTTTGGCTTCGATCCAAAGCAAATGCTCTTTACGGATATTAGCTTTGTCTTTGTGTCAGTCTATATTTTTATTCCATTTATGATTTTACCGATCTTCAACTCGCTAGATCGTTTAAACCCAACACTTATTTATGCATCCCGTGATTTAGGAGCATCTGCCTTTACTACCTTCCGTCGTGTTGTTTTACCACTGACAATGGATGGCGTTAAATCTGGGATTCAAGTCGTCTTTATTCCTGCTCTATCACTGTTCATGATTACGCGATTAATTGCTGGGAACCGTGTTATTACACTTGGTACAGCGATTGAACAGCAATTCCTTGTGACACAAAATTGGGGCATGGGTTCAACTATTGCTGTGTTTTTAATTTTATTCATGGTAATCATTATGCTAATTACGGGACAAAAAGATAAAGGAGGTCGCGTACGATGAACAAACTATCTACATCAGCCAAAGTCTATTTAACGATTGTTTTTATCGTTCTGTATGCACCAATCTTCTATTTAATCTTTTACTCATTCAATAGTGGCGGTTCCATGAATAATTTCGAATCCTTTACATTAGAGCATTACCAGGCCGTTTTTGAGGATTCACGTCTACTCGTTATTTTAATTAATACTGTAATTGTTGCATTACTTTCTGCTTTAATTTCTACTATTATTGGGACGCTCGGGGCCATTGGTATTGTCACAGTCAAAGACTCAAAAATGCGCAATACTTTACTATCGTTAAACAATGTCTTAATTGTCAGCCCAGACGTTATTATCGGGGCAAGCTTCTTAATTTTATTTACAATGGTTGGCATTAAATTAGGTTTTGCTTCTGTTTTATTAGCACATGTCGCATTTAGTGTACCGATTGTTGTATTAATGGTTCTACCTAAACTACTTGAAATGAATAAATCATTAATTGATGCAGCATTAGATTTAGGGGCAACAAAAAAGGATGTCATGATGCGTGTTATTTTACCTTATATTCAACCAGGTATTTTTGCAGGCTTCTTCCTAGCTCTTACTTATTCATTAGATGATTTTGCCGTGACATTTTTCGTTACTGGTAATGGCTTCAGTACATTATCGGTTGAAATCTACTCAATGGCGCGTGCAGGAATTTCTCTAACGGTTAATGCTATTTCTGGTTTAGTATTCTTTGTTACTGTTTTAATCGTCGTAGGGTATTATTTCATTACAAGTCGTACAAGTAAAAGAATGGAGGGGCAACGATGAAGTCTTTAATTCAAGCAACCATCGCCATTCTTGTTGTTTCAGCCCTTTTATTCTATGCGGCGGACGCCTTAAGTGCAGGTGGCGGTAAAAGTGGAAAAAACACTTTAACGATCTTTAACTGGGGAGAATATATCGACCCTGACCTATTAAAGCAATTTGAAAAAGAAACAGGTATTCATGTCATCTATGAAACGTTCGACTCCAATGAGGCCATGATGACAAAAATTCAACAGGGCGGAACAGCTTACGATATTGCTGTCCCTTCTGAATATATGATTGAAAAAATGAAGGAAGAAAATTTATTGATTCCTTTAGATAAAACGAAAATCCCTAACTTAAAAAATATCGATCCTTACTTCTTAGATTTACCATTCGATGATGACAATAAATATTCCGTTCCTTATTTTTGGGGAACAGTAGGCATTGTTTATAATCCGAGTCTTGTTGGTAATTTAGATTTCTCTTCTTGGGAAGATTTATGGGATCCTTCATTAAAGCGTAAAGTCTTTTTAGTAGACGGTGCTCGTGAAGTCATTGGAATGGGCTTAAACAGTCTAGGCTATTCACTGAACTCATTAGATAATCACGAACTACGTGAAGCGACTGATAAGTTAATCACACTAGCACCCAATGTAAAAGCCATTATTGGTGATGAAATTACACCATTAATGATCAATAATGAGGCATCTGTAGCCCTCACTTGGTCTGGGCAAGCAGCCGATATGATGTATGAAAATGAGGAACTAGATTTTGCTGTACCTGACGAAGGTTCGAATTTATGGTTCGATAATATGGTTATTCCCAAAACATCGAAAAATATCGATGGTGCCCATGCCTTTATCAATTTTATGCTAAGTGCTGAATCTGGTGCTCAAAATGCCGATTATGTGGGCTATTCTACGCCTAATATTGCAGCGATGGACTTAATGGACGAAGAAGTTGTTTCTGATGAACGCTATTACCCTTCAGAGGAACAACGAGAAACATTAGAGGTCTATAAAAACTTAGGGCCAGACTATTTAGGAAAATATAATGAATTGTTTTTAGAATTTAAAATGAGTATACGATAATTTAAACTAGCGAATTGGTTCACACACCAATTCGCTAGTTTTTATCTGCATGCATATTCATTATAGTTAAAAAACAATTCAGTTCTTTCTGTCACAGAAACTTTAGTATATGACCACATTTTCACATACCCCTTCTATCATGCAATTGTCAAATGAATAATTTATTATTTAAAACTTAGAAATATAGCATCACATGTCATCTTAAATAACCTAAGAAGAAAACTTTTGTGGAAAACCATTCTAAATATCGAACCACTTCAATAATCTTAACTAATAGCCAAGCGATAATTCTTTATGATAGACTGTACTATATTTGATTACAAAAAAAGGGGGTTTATTCGATGACCCAGCAGAAGTCCAATAAGGCGGCTTTGTATATTTTAATGTTTAACATGTTTATCGCAATGGGGAGTATTGGGATTATTATTCCTGTCATGCCTGAGTACTTAAAAATATTCGGTGCAGCAGGACAAGTTCTAGGTATGCTTATTGCAACGTTCGCCTTAGCTCAATTCGTATTTTCTCCAATTGCTGGGAATCTTTCGGATCAGTATGGTCGAAAAAATTTAATTATTTTCGGTCTTATCGTGACAGGTCTTGCACAAATCGGCTTTGGCCTTGCTACAGACGTATGGATGCTCTTTCTAGCACGCTTTTTAGGTGGTCTTGGTTCTGCATTTGTTGCACCTCCTATTATGGCTTTTGTAGCCGACGTCACAACCTATGAAGAACGTGGGAAAGGAATGGGTATGTTAGGTGCTGCTATGTCTCTTGGTTTTATGATAGGACCTGGTATTGGTGGCTTTTTGGCAAAGGTAAGCTTACACTTCCCATTTTTCACAGCTGGAGCTGCTGCCATTGTAGCATCTATTTTATCTTACTTTTTATTACCTTCTACCAAACCAAACACTGCTCAGCAGAAACAAAAGCAAGACAATCTGGCGAAGCAAATGGCTCGTTCCATACATATGCCTTATTTTGTTATGCTCATAATTATGCTCGTGTTCTCGTTCGGCATTGCTAATTTCCAAACGACTTTGTCCTTATTCGTGACAGAAAAGTTTAATTACACACCCGTAGATATCGCGATTATTTTAGTTGTCGGTGGTGCTTTTGGGGTCGTTGTACAAATGTTTATTATTACACCACTATTTAATCGTTTTGGTGAAATGAAAGTCGTATTAGTCAATTTATTTATTGCATCCGTTGCTATTTTCTTAATATTATTCGTTTCTGGCTTTGCCCTTATATTAGTTGTAGCAACTATTTTCTCTACAGCAACAACACTAATTCGACCAGCTGTTAATACGCTAATCTCAAAGCTTGCAGAGAAAGAACAGGGATTTGCTGCAGGCTTGAATAATGCTTATATGAGTCTTGGTAATATGATTGGACCAGCATTAGCAGGTCTATTATTCGACTGGAATATGAACAGCCCGTATATTTTTGGCTCCATCATATTATTAGCATGTTTCTTCCTTGCTCTTGTCTGGACATTGAAAAAAGCACCTCATTTAATGCATCCAGATACAAAGTAGTCTGAAAAATCATTGACTATTTTTAGCAGTATGTTACATTAGTGTTGGTAAACTAATTAAATAAAATTAACCACTAGGGGAGTCTTTAAAAGGCTGAGACGTATATGTTTAGATACGGACCCTTTGAACCTGATCTAGTTCATACTAGCGGAGGGAAGTGGCGCTACTTGCTATTATCATTGTATACGCGAGGCCGCTTCCTATTGTTTTTAGGTAGCGGCCTTTTTATTTCCCTAGTGAAACTTTATCAAAAGGAGTGAACTTGATGTCAATTCGTAAATTAACGGTCATGGCTTTATTAGTAGCTATTGCCGTAGCAGGCTCTACCTTTGTCTCCATCCCGACAGGAATTGCACGTGCCTTTCCCATCCAGCATGCAATTAACGTGGTAGGTGCAATTCTATTAGGGCCAGTTCCTACAGTCCTAATTGCCTTTGTTACTGCCATCATTCGAATCCTTACAGGGACAGGATCATTATTAGCGATCCCTGGCAGTGTTATTGGCGCATTATGTGCTGCTCTCGCTTATAAATACAGCAGTAAAATGTGGTTAGCTGGCATTGGCGAAATCATTGGAACAGGAATTCTTGCTTCACTGATCGCTGTACCTTATGCAAAGTTACTAATGGGGACCTCCGTAGCTGCCTTATTCTTCATGCCAGCCTTTTTAACATCCAGTACTATTGGTGCTCTTTTAGGCGTAGTGATTGCTAACAGTTTGCGGAAGACCGTCCTAGTAAAGAGCTTTAATTCTTCACTTTATTGAGTGAACGGGTTCTGTGTTTTTATATAGTATTAGATGGAGAAATTCCATTATATCTGATGATAACTTTGTTTGTTCTTTTAGAGCGGGGACATTTGCTTTTGGAGCGCTTTCCTTTACTTTTGGAGCGGATACTCCAACCCTTGGAACGCTTCTCCTTCCTTTTGGAGCGGATACAACACCCTTGAAGCGCTTTCCCTTACTTTTGGAGCGGATACAACACTCTTTGGAGCGCTTCCCTTCACTTTATGAGCGGATACACCACTTTTTGGAGCGCTTTCCTTTACTTTTGGAGCGGATACTCCAACCCTTAGAGCGCTTTCCCTTACTTTTCGAGCGGATACACCACTCCTTGGAGCGCTTCTCCTTACTTTCGAGCGGAGACCTGTCTCCTTGGAGCGCTTTCCATTTACTTTTCGAGCGGATACACCACTCCTTGGAGCGCTTTCCCTTACTTTTCGAGCGGATACATCACTTCTTGGAGCGCTTTCTCTTACTTTTGGAGCGGATACACCACTTCTTGGAGCGCTTTCCCTTACTTTTGGAGCGGATACAACACCCCTTGGAGCGCTTTCCCCCACTTTTCGAGCGAGGATCCCCCTTCTTGGTGCGTTTTCCTCAACTCTATGCAGTTACACTTCTTTGCAGTGAACTCGCCCTCACCGCTCAATCGAGGACTACTTTTTCATTCACCTCAAAGAATATAAAAAAGCAGTACAAAACTGTTTCGTTTTGTACTGCTTCTACTATATTACGATCTTTTTTTCATACCCTTTAATAATTGGGCAACATTGGTGTCTTCTGCCTGTACAGGTTTTTCCTCAACGAGCTGTTCTTTTTTCTTCGGTTTTGTGAGGAAGCTCCAGCCAAAACGCCTTATTGTAATATCAATAAAGAATAGTAGCATGCCTGCTAGGAGAAGCCATGAGGCAATGTTTTGACGGTCCGCTCCTTTTTTTGCAAAGTCACGGAAAACTTCTTGTGGTTCCTTTAAGACAGATCCACCAGTTTGTTTGGTTAATTCTTCTACTAAATGTTCATTTACAGGAAGTAGTTCATATTCAGCACTATAAGGAACGCTTAGTCCTGCTTGATATATGGCCTGCTTTTCATCAGCTATACGGAAGAAAATTAATCCTGGTTCAGCCTGTACAGTAGCTCGAACTTGAGAGGTCGAAATGGTTTCAAGTTGTGTTTCTAGCTCTTCACCTGCTTCATTAACTGCTACAATATCTAAAAATGCTGCTTCATTTGTAGGATCTGTAATCATAAAGGAACCATCTGTTTCCAATCTCACATCGTAGGCAACATCATTATAACTAGGAAGCATTTGTGAAATAAGTGTTTGCCAAAATGTCCCCCAATCCTGCCATCTTGCCCAATCTCCTGTCCATTTTCCGGTAGAATCGGATGTAAAGGCGAATGTTTTACCTAGACCGTATTGCCACTGTGCTAACACAGGATCTTCCTTCTCACTTTCTGCAATGACGGTAGCTCCTTGTTTAGCTGTTGTCCCAATATATGCATTCATTTGAGGGACACCATTAGCAAACAGTGTATTCCAACCTGCCGCATTATAGATTGCTGGATAAAATGGGTTATCCTCAATATAGGTACGGGAAATCATAGCTGTTTCACGAGATAAAATAGAAGGAATGGTTTGCTCATCAATAACATCGTAGAAACGACCACTGCCCATGTCACTTAGCGCTTCTAGTAAGTTTGCGTCGGCATCTTGACCAATCGCAACAGTCGATAATGTGATACCGTTCTCTTTCCCATCAGCAATTAAATCTTCATAATTCCCTGACTGTGATTGCCCATCTGTTAAGAGAATAATATGCTTACGTTGCAGCTTTAGATCTGCAAGATTTTCATAGGCTTTTGCAAGTGAACTATAAATCTCTGTTCCGCCACCTGGTGTAACGGATAAAATCGTATCTACTGCTTCTTCTTTACTACTCAGAGGCGCTGTCTCTATAATCTCCCATGGCCGATCATCAAAGGCGATAAATCCTAATGTATCTTCATCGCGCAACATTTCTACTGAACGTGCAGCAGCTTCCTTAGCAAGCTCGAGCTTGGACCCAGACATACTGCCAGAACGATCGAGTACAATGACTAATCCTAATGAAGGTAGTTGCTCTTTTCCCTTTATTTCCATTTCTACAGGTAATAAAGTTTCAATTGGCGTTTTGAAATAGCCCCCTAAACCAAAACTGTTTTCCCCTCCAACCATGGTGAAACCTACACCAAAGTTTTTGACAGCTTGCTCAATAACACTCATTTTTGCCTCACCTACTAAATGGCCAGGAACATTGTCAAAAATGATTGCATTATATTGCAAATAGCTGGACAGTTCATTTGGTAAACTTTTAGGCTCGATAACATCAAAGGCTATGGATTGACTACCAAGTGCTGCTGCGATAGGTGAGGCTGTTTCGTAACCATTGACAATGAGTAAATGTGGTTCACTTTGCACCATTGTGACACTTGTTAACTTATTGTTTTCAAAAATAGCATCCTGTCCTACTTGTACAACAGCCTCATATTTTACTAGTCCTTCAGCAGTCGCTGCGTGCTTATAGGTAAACATATTCGTACCTTCATTAAGCTCAATAGACTCACGATGAATAAGCTCATCATTTTCATATAATAGCAGCTCACCTTTACCTGCTGCTGTTGCATAAATCTCTGTCACTAATTGTTGCTGCTCCCCTACATAAGCAACTTGAGGGGATACAAAGCTTTTTAGCGAAACATCATGCACAACAGGCTGACTAAAAGGTACAACATCTACACTAATGTTAGAGTCTTTTAACCTTGTAGCGAATTCTAAGACATCTCCTTTTGTCTCATTAGCATCAGTTAATAGCACTAAACGAGTTGCTTTTTTTGGATTAACAATACCAGTTGCCAGTTGGAGACTTTGTTCAATATTCGTTTGATCGGTTGCTTTTATTTCAGTAAGCTTCGGTACTTCCTTTAGCGTTTTTGATAATATGGCTTCTGTTTGTAAAGTGGAAGAAAAAGAATACACCCCTGCAAGCTGTTGATCCTTTTTCGATTGTAGGCTTTCCTGTATAAACTGAACCATCTCATCTTCTGTACCATTCATAGAAGCAGAACGGTCTATTAAATACACAATTTGTTCTTCTTTTATGGGCAATAATAGATAGGGACCAGCTAACGCAAAAACTAAGCACCCTACTGCGATTATGCGAATAGCAAGCACAACAACATGACTCTTTTTTAGTCGCTGCCTTTCACGAAAATAAGTCCATCCAAAATAGAAGAACAATGGAAGTAATAGCAACAATACTAATGGCCAATCAATTCGTAAATCCACGACGTCGTTGCACCTCCCACTCTGAAACAAGCAATATTAAAATAATAATAATAAGCCAAGGTACGAAAGATGCCTTTGATATTTCTTCCTTCCCATTGTCTGGGATGTCACCTAAGGTAAAGCTTGTCCCTTGTTCAATGACACGTTCTTGTGCTTGTAATTGCACGATAAAATGTTTTTCCTCATTATTTGAACGAACCATATAAATACCTGGTTGTTTTGGTGCAATTAGCATGCCATTCGTGATAGATGATTGAAACTCATCTTCTTGTGAATAAACACTCCAGTCTCCTTGTGCTAAAGCAACCGCACGCTGCTCATTTGGTGTGAAAATACCAAGGGAACCAACAGATTCTGATAATTGCTGTTCAATACTCCATAAAAATAGCGGGAATGATGGATGTAATGGCCAATCTGTATCAGCAATATCGGCTAAAACAATGATATCCCCTTTCGGAGAACGTTGAATGAAAGGCTCATCCCCCACAGAAGCAATAGTTTGATAATCTGCAAATCCAGGATAAATAGCACTTACAAAAACATCCTTTAGTTCACTAAATGCAAATAAGGCGTCACTTTGAATACTTATTGTGCCCTTTACTTCCATCTTTTCAGCATCATCACGACCAAATAACACAAGAGGCTTTTCCATTTTCTCCAATAAAGCCGTTTGGTTCGTAATCACATTCGCATCCAGATTGTCTGCTACTTGCAGTGATGGAACGATTTTCACCCCACTACTCACGGTTTGAAAGCCTTTTTGTATCAACTGATGCATGCTTTGATCAACAACCATTTTTGAAGTTTCGGTTTGAAGTAGAACGGTTTGTTGATTATCTACCTGATAATCATCTTTTGCATCGATAAGTGCAGTCATTGACTTTGTTAAAGGTAAATTTTTGAATGTTTTTGTAATAGCTTCATTGGGAGGCACAACTACACTTTCTGCTACAACCTCTTTCCCTTCAGCATTTTGCAAAGCTAGTGTTACCTTTTGCTCGTCAGGTGTATCGTTATGTAGCTGTACAAGTGCCATCGTAACCTGTCCATCTGTCGTAGCAGCAAATCGTGTAATAGCGATGTTTGTTAAGTCCTTTGGAGCCCCTCTTACTAGCCATTTCACTGAGTCTTTGTCCATCGGTAATTGTTTTTTATTAAGTGTATCTGTAAAAACATAAATAGAAGTTGGCGTATCACCAACAAATGCCTGTGCAACATCAAGTGCCTTGTTTATTTCTGCGGTTTCATAGGTTACTTGTAAATTTTTAATCGCTTTTTCAATTTCATTTGTGTTTGTTTCTCGCTGTAAAACGGCTTGTGGAGTAGCACCAGTTGTTATTAATGTGACAGGTCTCCCATTTAGCTCGCTCATTAATGACAACATTTCCTGTTTATGTGTATCAAAGGTTGATTGATCTTTACCTGCTAGCATCGTAGCTGAAGTATCAACGATAAATATCGTTTGTGCACCAACAATCGTAGATTTTTTAACATACGGATTCATGAGTGCCAATACAAGCAGCAATAAGGCAAGCAGCTGTAAATAAAGTAAAGCATTTTTTTGTAAATGCTTTAAATAAGGCGATACACGGGTTTCCTGCATAATTTCAGACCAAAATAAAGTTGAAGAGACAGTTTGATCTGTATACTTTTTACGAAAGAAATAATAAAGTAGGACAATGACCGGGATGATGGCCGTCCAGCTAAATATAATTTGACTAAAGCCCAATACGGCTCACCTCACCTAATCCAATGTGCTTTTAATAATTGTTGGAAAATCGCATGTTGAAAACCATCTTCCACTTTCAATTGTATTTTTCGAACGCCAAAGCGACGACAAATGGCCTCTAACTCTTCTTCATGTAATAATCGCCTTGCATGATAGGTTTCTAGAACTTTAGAGGACATCGTTACATTGACATCTTTACCTGTTTCACGATCTAGGAGGCGGACATCACCGGAATAATTGGGTGAAAGCTCCTCCTGGGTTACAATTTGCAACATGCGAACATCGCCTGCATATCGTGGTAACCTTTTTAACAGCTGTTCCCATTCCTCAATTGGCTCTAGCCCATCTGTGATAATGAATAGCACAGTACTATCTTTAGGTAAAGCTTTTAATGCCCCCTGGGCGAAACTGCTAGAGAAACTAGCTTCCTCTATCTCAGTCACTACCTGCAAAAAAGCACGGCGATACATTGCACCCTTACGTCGAAATGGCGGTTTTCCTTCATGTTGGACAAATGAAAAGGATAGGCGATCATCTCGCCCTAGTACCATTAAACCGAGGGACGCCACTATTTGACGAGCAAATAGCCATTTGGCTTCCTCTCCCATCGATTTGGTAGTATCTAGCAATATATGGACACGCTTCTCTTGTTCATCTAGAAACCTTTTAATAAAGTATTTATTTGTTCTCGCAAAAACGTTCCAATCTACTTGACGAACATCATCACCTAAATGATATTCTCGAAAATCTGAAAAATCGAGGGAGGCCCCGAAGCGCTGTGAACGGTGTGAGCCCTTATGTTGCCCACGTAGTTTGGAGGCCGTCGCTACTTGGAAACGACTGATTTTCGCTAACCAGTCTTCGGGCAATAAGTATTTCTCTGTCACTTGCTTATACCTTGCTGAACTTTTTCTAAAATAACATCAATTACATCATCTGTTGTTTTTCCTGAAGCCTCCCCTTCATAATTCAACAACATCCGATGACGTAAAACTGGTTTTGCCACGGATTTAATATCTGCTACAGAAACATGGAAACGTCCATTCATCAATGCTCTAGCTTTTGCCAATTTTATTAAGCTTTGCAATCCACGTGGACCACTGCCATACATAGCATATTGTTTAACCTCATCAAGAGCATCTGGTCTTTCAGGATGTGTAGCCACCACTAGGTCAGTTGCATATTCTAACATTTCATCGGCAACCATTACTTCCTTCACCATTTGTTGTGCTTCGATAAGAGCCTCTGTATTCATGAGCTTCTGTAAATCAATTTCTTGAGCGCCTGTCGTTCGTTTCATAATTTCCATAAGTTCATTTTTTTCAGGGTATGGTACAAGAATTTTACAAAGGAAACGGTCCATTTGCGCTTCAGGTAATGGATAAGTTCCTTCCATCTCAATTGGGTTTTGCGTTGCTAATACGAAAAAAGGTTTCGCCATTTTTTTCGTATCCCCCAAAATCGTCACCGTTTTCTCTCCCATTGCTTCTAACAAAGCACTTTGTGTTTTTGGTGTTGCACGATTTATTTCATCGGCTAACACCATCTGACTAAAGATTGGCCCCGGTTGAAATGTAAATTGCTGCTTACCATCAGGTGTACGTTCAATCATACTCGTTCCTGTTATATCTGCTGGCATAAGATCTGGTGTAAATTGAATACGTGAAAACGACAGATCAAGTACTTCAGAAATTGTACGAATTAACATCGTTTTCCCTAAACCTGGTAAACCCTCTAACAATGCATGACCATCCGCTAGTACTGCAAACAATGTATAATCAATTGCTTCTTCCTGCCCAACAATGAAACGATGAATTTCTTCTTTAACTTGTTGTAATTTCGTACTCATTTCAACATACTGTTGCTCTGTAAATGCCATTTCTTTTCCTCCTACTGCGACTCAATTGACGTGAAATAAGATTGCACGACATTTTGTAAATCCTTCGGTAACTGTAAACGCTCTGAGCTTTCTAAATAGCTGTCTTTATAGGAACCAATTACCTCTTCATAAGGTCGAATGGAGCCCTTTGTTATGGGGCCATTTCCTTGTTGTTCAGAAACATGCGTACCATCTCCTAGTGTTCCACCATCCACAGATGTTTCACTGGATCCTCCAACCCGATTCGGTGTCGTTAATAGATTTCGACTACCCTGACCACTACCTGCTCCTTGACCTTGGCCCTGTCCTTGACCCTGACCTTGGCCTTGGCCTTGGCCTTGGCCTTGGCCTTGACCCTGTCCTTGACCTTGGCCTTGACCCTGTCCTTGGCCTTGACCCTGGCCTTGGCCTTGACCCTTACCAATTGGTTGTTGGGAACTACTTTGGGCATTATTTTGACCAGACTGACTTGGCTGATTACTTGGTTGAGAATTACTTGATGATTGTTGATTGTTACTGTTTCCGGTACTAGCATTGGCAATCGCATTTTGTAAGGAATTACTTGCTGGTTTACCAAGCTTACTCATAGCTGTTTGTGTGGCATTTGCATTTTCTGTTAGATCTTGCTGCATTTGAGCAAGTTCTTTTAGCTGCTCAATCTCATCCTTCGATAATTCTTGATCTTCTGTAGCGCCATCTTGACTAGCTGTTTGTTTATCCTTTAATTGCTGCTCCTTTAATGCTAGCTCCTTTTGTTTTTTGACAACTTCTCGTAAAGCTTCTTCTGCTGTTTCAGTCTCTTTTAAAGTATTTTGAAGTTCTTGCAATTGCTCTTTTACTTCTTTTGTCTGTGCCTTTTTCTCTAGTTCTGCAACTTCTTTTTTCATATCTTCAATTACAGCTCGTTCTTTTTCAACCTCTATCGCTTCTATTTGTGTAGCTGCCGGGAACATATAAAGAATAGCTAGGACAACTATTGTAATAAATAGACCGATAAACGCTTTAGGACGAAACATATTTTTCTTTCGAGCCTTAAAATCCGCAAAAGCTTTTTCAACATTCTCTATGGCTTTAGATAATAAAGATTGAACAAGGGGGTCCTGATCATTTTTAAATGATAGCGCTGTAACTAACTCATTGTGTGAAAAATATTGATCGAGTGTATGCAAAGCCTCTTTCTCGTTAACACGTCTCCACCATATGTAAACAATAGTTACAATCATAACGGTAACAAAAACACCAATCGCTATTTGACGATAATATGGCCAGACAAATAATCGTGAAATAAGGACGAGAGAAGCACCCGAAAGCAATGCAAAAAACAAGCCATATTGTGCAATAGGAAGGCTTCTTTCAAAAGTTAAACTCGACTTTGCACGCTGAATATATTTTCGTAATTGCTTACGCCGCTCCATAACTATTCCTCCTCATCGGTTACTTTTCATATTGGCACGTAATTTTTTGATCGCTATCGTTAAACAAAGCACAATGATGAATACATAAGCGATTAAATAAGTAATCCAGACAGGTAATTTCACACCAGAAAGTTCAGCTAACGCATCTCCCATCTCTGGTGAAATTAGCGTTAACATTAAGGCACCTGGATTGATGGATGCCCAAAAATAAGTCATAAAGGAGGTACTAGTACCAACAGCGTTCCCCATCTGATGAAAGGCCTTCGTTAAAAAGAAGAAGAATGCTGTAATACCTCCTAAAAAGATGATAGAGCCATATGTGGCAATCATGGCAACAATCGTTCTTTTGGTAATCGTTGAAAACATAACACCTATACTACCTATTGCTACGACAGTGACTAAATAAAATAAGAATATGGAAATCAGCTGTGAAGGTGAAACACCACCGAATAAAAATACTAAACTATATAGTGGCAATCCTGCCACCAGCATCAATACTAGAAATGCTACGGAAGATAATAATTTTCCAACTACAATTTGTGTCGAACTTTGTGTTGTTGTTAGTAAAATATTTAATGTTTGTTTTTCACGCTCACTACTAATAGCACCTGCAGTCAAACTCGGTGTAATAAAAAGAACTAATGCCATTTGTAAAATTGTTAGTACAGCAAACATCATAAAGCTTGTATCTGGTCTAAAGAAGCCCTTGCCAGTAAACTCCGTTGTAAGCAATAAAAATCCTGCAATGAAAATACAAAGTACTGCTAAATAAAACATTAAACCTGAGAAACTTTTAAAAGAACGGAAGCGTAACTTCAATTCTTTTACGAGTACTGGATTATAAAATCTCTCCATCATTGATTGTCCGCTCCCTTCGTAATAGCCATAAAGACATCCTCTAAATCTTTTTCTTCTTCATTCAATGCATAGATCGGTAAATCAGCAAGCATTGCCTTCTTCAGTAATGCTATCTGTTCGGCATTTGTACCGCGATAGTTAAAGGCAATTTCTAAACGATTGTCGATCACATCAATAGATGAAACATGTGGATCTTCCTCTAAAAATGCACGGACTTCTTCTAGTCGATCTGTTATTTTCAGCACAATCCGCTTTTCTCCCTGTAACTGGGCTTGAATTGCAGCTACATTGCCATGCGCAATTAATTTGCCATTATCAATAACCCCGATTTCATCACACATCTCAGCAAGCTCTGGTAAGATATGCGAAGAGATCAAAATGGTTTTCCCCATTGACTTTAAATTTCGTAAAATATCACGCATCTCTACACGTGCACGAGGATCTAATCCTGATGCAGGCTCATCTAAGATCAATACCTTTGGATCATGGATAAGGGCACGGGCAAGACATAACCGTTGCTTCATCCCACGAGATAATAAATCTACATATTCATAGCGTTTACTTGTTAAATTCACAAGCTCTAATAGTTGAGGAATTAGCACTTGACGTTCTGCCAGTTGAATACCGTAGCTCGCACCATAAAAATCTAGATATTCATCTACTTTTAACTGATCATATACACCAAAGAAATCAGGCATATAACCAATTTGCTTTCTTACTTCTTTCGGTTCCTTCACAACACTTTTGCCATTAATCAGTGCATCACCAGAAGTAGGTGATAATAATGTAGCTAAAATAGAGAATGTTGTTGATTTCCCTGCTCCATTGGCACCAACAAAACCAAATACTACACCCTCTTCTAAGGAAAGGTTTAAATGATCTAATGCTGTAAAGGAGCCGTATCGTTTCGTTAAGTCACGAATTTCAATCATTATTTTGCCACTCCTTTCAGCTCTATATCTGGTAGCTTCGTTTGCTCTCCTGATGGATCAGGACCATATTTGATTTCGATTCGAAGCTCCCCATCTTGGTTAAAGTACTTTGAAATGTTATCCGAAAATACTTGTTTTGTATCCACTAAAGGCTCGTACAAATTCGTTTCATTATTCCATATCGACAGCTGCATACGCTTAACATCCTTATTAGAAATGGTCAGTTCATTTAGTGATTGAACAGCATCCATAAATTGATCTGGCATTGCCATCGTTACTTCGTATAAACCATCTGATAGATACCATTGGTTCAATTCCTCATCAATTTTTTCATAATAGCCACTTGCAGATAGTGGAGCTAATGTATAGTTAAAGTTATTGCGCTTCATCGTAAATGGACCTGATAGCTCCACCTTCCCTTTAAATGGTTGAACAAGCATTGTAATTGGTGACATATTGGCACTTGTTTCAAGTTCAACCCCTACAATAGCTTGATCTGTCCAAGCAGTAAGAATCGGCTGTCTATCATTTTCTACGAGTGGCAACGCCATCGTTTTCATTCGTTCAATACGCATTGGATCTACCTCATCCTTCGTCGATGGGTAACTATAGTTGTAACTATTAAATGAAGATGGCTTTTGAAGAACAGTTGTTTTCAGTTCCTTATCAACCTGTAAAGTTCCATTCGCTTCAATATCACCTAATTTTACTTCTTTCACACCAGAGATTAATGTGACATCCTTTAATGCAAATGGGAAATTATTTTTAACCGTTCCTGACAGCTTTTCATTTTTTAATGTGATATCAATATCCATTTTGCCGATATTTTGAGCTGACGATTTTCCTGCAAAGGATTGCACGGACCAATAGCTTAAGTCACGTAATGTTAGCGTTGAACCATTGGCATTTTCTTTAATATAGGAAGACTCATGTAGAGCTCCCATCGTGCCAGTAAAATTATTGTAACTTCTTAACGCAACGGCAGTCGTGTTTTTATCTGCATTGACTACAAAATCACCACTACGATTCGTTAAAATAGATTCCACATAATATCCATTTACACTACTATCCTCATTTACCTTATAAAATGCAGATTGTTGAACTTGTGGCTGAACAATTCGATCTTTCGCCCCAACAATAAAGAGAACAATTGAAAGAACAATAGAGATGGATGGAATAACCCACCATGCATGCTCACGCTTATCCATTTTTTTTAGGACAAAGTACAAAATTGGACCAATGATTAAAATATAAAGAATAATGACGATTAGCATATAGCCTACTGATACTTCAAAGGATGGGAATAACTCATTAATGTTACGAAGCTCATAAGAAATTTGGTCAAATGGTGATTGACCCTGCCTCATCATCCCTTGCTGTGAAATGCTCTGAACATCAATCATTTTAGCTATAAGTGCCGCGTAGCCATCCATTGACGAAAGTGGTTGATCTCCTAACGAGAAGGCTGTTTGAATAACTTCTCCACTACCAACTGCTTTCTTTGCTGCTAACACTGCATTGTTTTCAGTTAGTACGGGTAGACCTCCTTCATTAGTTTTAGCAGCGTAAACTGAAATAGGCTGTGTAAAAATACCGCCACCAGACAATTTTGTTAATGCCTCTGCAGAAATCGAAGTCATCTCTTGTGATAATGATAATGGTAAATAGTCTTTTAAAATCCCTGCTGTTGCATCGATTTGATCAGCAGCCCCTAAGAGTAATGTACCGCCATCTTGTACCCATTTTAGTAAGGATTCTTGTTGTTTTTGTGATAAATCGGCGATTGCCACTTCATCTACAACAATTACATTCGCCATAGCAAGTCCCTGTGAATCTTCTGGGAATGTATAATCTTTTAATTGATTAATATTAAATACTTCTACATTACTTTGAGCGACAAAAGTGGATAAACGTAAAAATGCTGAAAGTCGATCACTTTTATCCGTCAGTGTATAAATAAATGTTGAAGAGGGATCTAAAAAGTTAGATTGTAGACGTTTTGTCCCTTTATAGGCAATCTTTTTTCCTTTTTCAATACTCCCTTCATAAAAAGCAAATAGATCTGCCTCCGAATAACTATAGTCAGCTAAACCATCCAGATAGAAAGTAAATGTCTTTTCTTCTCCTGCTGCTATATCAATTGGAACGACCATTGCTGATGCAGCCTCATAGGAATTGGCAGAATTAATCGCCATATCTCCTGAAAAATCTGCGCCATTATTTTTTACCGTAACTTGTAGCGGCACTACTGATTGATATTTAGCTTTACCTGAAATACCTGCTGTTGCTTTTACCTCTAGTGTAGCAGCAGCACTTGCTTGTGCTGAAGGCAACATAAAGCTAATTACAAGCATAATTAATAAGGTCAGTGCCGTGATTTTTGTCTTTTTCAAAAGCTCAACCCCTTTTTATGTAAATAGATGGTTACATAATTATACGATTTAAATTGTAGTTTGTTCCATTTCTTATGACATCTTCATGAATATTCATAAACTCTTAAGAAATTTAGGTCCTCTATAATGAAAAAAAGGCAATCCCGAAAGAGCTTGGAACTGCCTTATTTCCTAATTTGTATAATCAAACAAACAACGAGCATGATCCTGCACTACTTCAACAAACGCCTCTACCTGTCTTAATTCAAAGGAGGATTCATAGCCAATTAGCCAAGTATCTCGCGTAAGACCAAACTCTTTTTCATCATTTGTTAGAGGGATTTTATGAATTGCATCATGGTCATTTAACGTAATGGAGGGTAGTATAGCATATCCAATACCATTTAAAGCCATTTGCTTACAAATCTCAATTTGATCCACTAAAATTTGTTTCCTTGGATTTGAAGCAAAATGCTGTTGCCACCATTGTTGAATTTCTTGATAGTAGTTGGAATCACTTTTATATTGAATAAATGGACGGTCTGTCTTTAGAACATCTTCAATAGTCTTAACCTCTTTATCCACTAAATAAAGCGTATCTCTAAAAAGATGAATCTTTTCTCCCTTCCAGTCAACCTGCCCTCGTACAATGCCAACATGTGCTTCACCCTCATAAAGTGCTTTCACAATTTCAGAACTCCAACCAGTCATAAGAGATATTTTTGCCTCAGGATATTTTGATACAAAGTCCTTCAAAATTTTGGGAAGCCAGTTTTGGCCTACAATAGAGGCACAGGCAATTTTCAATGTCCCATTTACCTTTGTTGTTAAGGATTGAATCGTTTCAAAAATCTCTTCCTTTTTAGTTAGCATCTCCTTTGCATACGCAATTACCTGCTCGCCAGCTGGTGTTGCTGTTAACCCCTTTTGTGAACGAATAAATAACTGTGCACCCCAGTCTTTTTCAATTGTTTGCAAACGTTGAGATAGAGCTGGTTGGGATAAAAATAGACGTTCTGCTGCTTTTCGCATATTGCGTTCTTCAGCTAAAATTTTTAAAATTTCTGCCTCTGTTGCCATCAATCTGTAAACCTCCAATACAAGCAAAGAGGGCCTCATGATTTTCATCTGAGTCCCCCTAAGCTACTAATCTTTTTGATAAATATATTTTTTCAATTGCTTTAATATAACACGTCTTGTTAATATCCCTGCAAATGTTCCTTCTTCGTCCACTACACATAAAAAGGCGTGGTTAATAACTAAATCCAAAGCACGCTGGAACGTATCCGTTAACTTTAAAACAGCGATTTCTTTTTCCATTATTGAGTCCACTTTAATATCAGGTAGCTTTTCATATTCAATATGCTCAAGTCCAAGAATCGATTCAGTAATCATTTTCATGCTTAGTAAACCTTGAAGTCGATATTTCAAATCTAATACAGGTATGGACGAGTACCCTGTACGTGTTAGTACAAGGAGTGCATGTTCCGCACTATTTCCACTTTGTACATGCGCAACTTTTTCAGAGGAAATGATAAAATCACTAATTGGCATTGCTAATAAGTCTTTGCTGTTAGTTGAAATCATGAACTTCTTCTCCTTTTCTGTCCTCACTGTGTAGAACAGTCCTTCTCTTTCATCATATCACAATTTTTCTATGTATGACCATGATCAGAACTAGAAGAGTTTTTCACGAATAATGAATTATTTTAGCCTAACAACAAAAACTAAGTACATCTTCATTCAGCTAAGCTGTTTCTTTACTGAATGAAGATGATGGTGTTTAATAGCCCGCCTTACTCCAGTAATAAAAAATCATGATACCTAAAAAAAGCAAAAAAATTGCATATACCCAAACAATGGGGTTCAACATTGTTGCATATTCTTCCACTGTTTCGGAAACCGGGGTATCATTTTCAGATTTCCGTTCAGAAGTCATTTTTGCAATTTTTAATGTGGAGACAAAAGAAATAGCAGAAATGATCACAATGGCAATGATAGCTGGTATTAACCACATACCCATAGGCAAAACTCCTTTCTTTCCCCTTAGTATGCGTCAACCAAGCTCTCTATTATGCACAACATTTATTAGAAAGGATATTGATTGAGCCATTGCCCACCATCGAGTGTGACACATTCTCCATTCATATAACTTGCTTTGTTAGACATCATAAACGTAGCTAAATCAGCAATTTCTTCAGGTGTGCCTGTGCGACCTAATGGAACAGAATCTAATGTTCGAGCCGCTGCTGCTTCTGATTCCCAAAGCTTATCAGCCCCACCTGTTCGTTCAATTGGGCCAGGTGCAATCGCATTAACTCGAATGCCATACTGTTTTCCCCATTCGACAGCTAATGTTCTTGTCAATGACAATACCCCTGCTTTTGCCGCAGCTGAATGGATAACACCCGCTCCAGCATTCCAAGCATAAGTTGCCACCATATTTAAAATAGATCCTTTAATCTTATGTTCAATCCAATACTTACCGACAACTGAAGAACAGAAGAATGTCCCATTTAACACAATATCTACTACAGCCTTCCAGCCATTTGGTGATAAATCCTCTGCACGGACAATAAAATTACCTGCAGCATTATTCACAAGCCCATCAACTTGACCAAATTTTTCAACAGCAAATGCAAGCATTGCCTCAGCATGCTCTGGCACACGTACATCCATTTGGAATGTCTCAATAGCAGGACCAGCCTCAGCAATAAATTTTTTAGCCTCTGCTAGTCGTTCTTCGTTGCGCCCTGTGATGACAACATTCGCTCCCTCAGCAACGAATTGCTTCGCCATATAAAGCCCCATACCACTTGATCCGCCTGTAATAATAATGGTTTTCCCTTGTAACATCCCATTTCCCCCTTTATCAAAAATGAATGATGATTCATTAAAATTTTACTATATTTTCTCGAATATGTCATATTAATTCTACAGATCGCTAGTTTATTTTTCTGTCTATTAAAAAAGAGAGCTATTCTAGTAAACTGAATAGCCCCCATATATTAAAATTCATACGTATAAGCAATTTTATATAGTTCCATTAATTCTTCCTTTGTCGGTACCTTTGGGTTATTACTTGGGCTGCCACTTGCAATTGCGTCCTCTGCCATTTTAGGGATGGCATCATAGTAAGCTTGTTCCTCTATTCCCCATTGCTTTAAATTCCCAATCTTCATATGCTTACACATTTCTTTAATGGACGTAATAGCTAGCTGAGCAAGCTCTTCTTGCGATAAGGGTTCTTTTGTTTCATTAAAAAACTGACCTAAATCTGCTAGACGATCTATGCATGATTCTTTTGAAAAGTCCAGAACTGCTGGTAAAAGCATCGCATTTGAAATACCATGTGGAACATGGAAGAGTGCACCAATTGGACGTGACATGCCATGCACTAAAGCAACGGACGCATTAGAAAAGGACAGCCCAGCCTGCATAGAGCCTAATGACATAGCTTCTCTCGCATCAACATCATCCCCATGCTCATAGACTTTTACTAGATTATTAACGATTAATTCCATAGCAGATAATGCAAGCACATTAGAATAGGGATGTGCTAAACGTGATAAATAGCTCTCTATTGCATGGCTTAATGCATCAATACCCGTCGCCGCAGTAATTGCGGGCGGTGATGTTAGCGTTAAAATAGGATCGACTATCGCAACCGTTGGCATAAAGGCTTGCTGCTTAATCATCATTTTTACATCACTCTTCGTATTGGTAATAACGGTTGCATCTGTTGCTTCCGATCCTGTACCTGCCGTCGTAGGTATGGCTATGTGAGGAATTGGTGCTTGCTCTGCAACCTTTGCCATCTTCATATAATCCCCTATGTAGCCACCATTTGTAGCCACTACTGCAATTGCCTTGGCCGTATCTATACAGCTTCCCCCACCAACCGACAGAATGACATCGCAGTTCTCGTTTTGCAATAATTGTAATCCCTCTGCTACGTACGTATCATCGGGCTCCGTTACTACCCCTAAATATGAAACCGCTTCCACCCCTTGGGTCTTTAATAGCGTACGACATTGGTTAACAAAACCTAAGCTATCCATGATTGGGTCACTAACGATTAATGCCTTGGAGCCTAATTTTTTTGCATATTCGCCCACTTCTTCAAATGAGTCTCGCCCATATACGATTGTGCCTGGCGAATGAACCGTAAAGATTGTTTTTGTTTGAATCATATTTCAACCCTCCTAAGCTATTGAGCTGTATAGCCGCCATCTAATAAAATGGCCTGACCAGTTAACCCCTTTGCTGTATCACCTGCTAAATATAAAGCTAGTGCCGTAATTTCTGAGACATCCAGTAGCCTTTTTTGCGGTACTAGTGGATATAACACCTGTTCAAGCACTTCCTCTACCTGAATACCCCGTGTCTTTGCTAAATCACTAAACTGATTACGTACTAATTCTGTATCAACATATCCCGGACAAATGGCATTTACCGTGATTCCATTAGTCGCCACCTCAAGTGCAGCTACCTTGGTAAGCCCAATGACACCATGCTTTGCAGCATTATAACCTGCTTTACCAGCAAACCCTATGACGCCATTGATGGATGCCATATTAATAATTCGTCCAAATTGATTTTTCTTCATATGTGGTAATGCATATTTCATCGCGACAAAGGGTGCTACGACCATTACCTTTTGCATAGCCTCAAAAATCTCCGTATGAAATTCTTCAATTAGAGAGACGTGTTGAAAACCTGCATTATTGATTAAAATATCTATTGTTGAAAAATGACTTATCGTAAAATCGATAGCCTTTTTTATAGCCTGTTCCTCTGTTACATCACATGTATAGGCAGTTAAAGTGGGATTTTGTACAACTGCCTCTTTTAATAAATGTTCATCTTTATCCGTTATCACTACATTTGCTCCTTGTTCAGCAAATGCTTGAGCCATAGAAAGACCGATGCCACGAGCTGCCCCGGTAATGAAAACCGTTTTTCCTTGCATACTACATCCCTCCTACATCTACATACCCAATGAGAATAATATGATCGCAATGATTGTACCTATAATCGGGATAATTACGGTCAATGCTCCAAATGGCATATAGGCATCCTTATGCTTTTCATTACATACCGAATTGATGGTTGTCACAACATATCCACCATGTGGCAATGAATCAAGGGAACCTGATGCGATAGCGATTGTCCGATGCAACGCTTCTGTGTCTACACCCATATCGATATAATGTGGTGCCAGTAAAGGCATCGCAATGGTTTGTCCTCCAGATGCGGAACCTGTTAAACCAGCAATAACAGCAATGGCTAGTGCACCTCCGATTAACGGACTACCAGGGATATTCGTCATAACATCTACTGTTGCAATAAAAGACGGTGTTGCTTTTACTACCCCTCCAAAGCCAACTACAGCAGCTGTATTCGCAATGGCAATAATAGCACCCATTGCGCCTGCTGCTAACGTTGCTCCAACTGATTTTGCATATTTAAAGCTCACTATATACGCCACAATACAACCACTTGTTAATGCCACAATTAAAGCCGAGGTTCCTAGGGAATCGTGAAAAATATAAGAAATTACTAAAACAACTAATAACGGCACAAGACTCAGAAGCGGGCTCGGAAGCTTACGCTTTTCATCTGCTACTGGATCTGTTGAACGTGCAATAAAAATTTCTCCATTTTTAACAGCCCGCTTAATCATCCAATTCAACCAAAGTGAGCCACCAACAGCCATGAAAATAGCGACAACAATACTAACTTGCCACCCTGCATATGGTGTGGTACCAAGGTAGGAAATGGGTATCCAGTTTTGAATTTCAGGTGAGCCTGCTGATGTCATCGTAAAAGTGACAGAACCCAGACCTAGTGCAGCAGGAATAAAACGTCGTGGAAAGTTGGCTTGTTTAAATAAACTGATAGCCATTGGATAAACGGAAAACGCTACGATAAAAACGGAAACTCCTCCATATGTGAGTACTGCGGCAGCTAATACGACAGCATAGGTGGTATATTTCACCCCAATTGTTTCAACAATCCATTTAGAGACACTATCTGCTGCGCCAGTGTCCTCCATGACTTTACCGAAAATGGCACCTGCCATGAACATTAAATACCAAGAACCAACAAACCCTGTGAATCCATCCATATAGCTTGTTAAGAAGTTGGCCTGATTTTCTTCTGCTGTTTGAGGAAAAAACGCAAGACCATTTGTGATGGCTGCTAACAGTGCTGTCAACGGTGCTGAAATAAGTAAATTTACACCTCTCATCGTTAAGTAAACTAACAATGCTAAACTACCAAAAAGACCAAGATACTCTAACATTTACACCCCACCCTTCCCCTTTTTTAGAAAAAGAGCTGTATGTTTCTACAGCTCTTTGTTTGTATTAGTCGTTATTGCTAGGGAATGCAAATGTTGATGCAGTGGAGGCATTGCCCGCCATCCAACGCTCTGAAATTGTTTTTGTTTTTGTAAAGAATCGCGCTTGATCCGGACCGAACATATGCCCCTCACCAAAACGAGAGCCTTTAAAGCCTGCGAAGTTATGGTAGCCTACTGGAATAGGAATTGGTACATTGACACCTACCATACCAACATCAATTTCCGTCGTAAATTTACGAGCTGCTAACCCATCATTAGTAAAGATAGTGACACCATTACCTAGCTCATGCTTATTAATAAGGGCAATAGCTTCCTCCAATGAATCAACACGAACAACATTACGTGCTGGACCAAATATTTCTTGCTCATAAACTTCCATGCCTGGCTTTACATGATCTAATAATGTTGGACCTACATAAAATCCTTTAGACTCTTTGACAATGTCAAGCTCTCGACCATCGCAAATTACGGAGGCTCCCTCAGCTTCCCCTCGATCAATGGCAGCAAGTATTGCTTCTTTTGATTGCTGAGAAATAACAGGGCCAAAATCTGAATCAGGGTTTGTATATGGGCCTACTTTCAGATTAGAAATTTTCCCCTTAAGAATCTCCACTAGGCGATCAGCAGTATCCTTTCCTACAGGCATGATAGTAGATATCGCCATACAACGCTGGGATGCTGCTCCATAAGCTGCACCAATAAAGGCACTAGCAACCTGTTCAAGATCCGCATCTGGCATTACGACCATATTGTTTTTACCACCACCAAGAGCAGTTACACGTTTTCCGTACTTTGATCCTGTTTCATAAATATATTTAGCTACTGGTGTTGAGCCGACGAATGAAATCGCTTGCACAGTCGGGTTTTCTAAAAGTTCATTGACCGCATCTTTATCACCATTAATGACTGTCCAAATACCATCAGGCAAACCGGCTTTCTTCCACAGCTCACTAACATACAACGCAGTCATTGGCACGCGCTCGGAAGCCTTTAATACAACAGCGTTTCCTACAGCAATCGCCATACTCGTTTGTGCTAGGGGTACCATGATTGGGAAGTTAAATGGAGAAATTGCCGCTACAACTCCTAATGGGTATGTTGCAGAATAGGCATTGATTTGACCTCCAACATTAACAGAGTATTCCCCTTTCATTAAGTGAGGTGCACCAATGGCTAAATCAACAGATTCAAGTCCCCGTGTAATTTCACCTTTGGCATCTTCAATCGTTTTTCCGCTTTCAGTGCAAATAATGTGTAATAGCTCCTCCATATTTTCAGTAATAAGATTACGGAACCTTAGCACAACTTCTGCACGCTTTGCCACTGATGTATCTCGCCAAGTTGGAAATGCTGCTTGAGCTTGCTCGATTGCATCTCGCGTTTCCTCTACTGTCGCAAGGGGCACCTTAGCAATAACATCACCTGTTGTTGGATTAAATACCGAACCAAATCGTCCACTTTTCCCTTCAACCAATTTGCCTCCAATAAAATGTGTTAATGTTTTAACCTCTTGTGCTGTCGTCATATTTTTTCCTCCTCTTATAATTGTTCTATTTTACATGTTTCTTTTAAGCTTAAATAAGCTGCAGACATATCATTTTCTCCATAGCCTTGCTGAGAAATTTCACTGTAAAGATCCACTAATTTTTCACCAATTCGCAGTGATACACCTGCTTCATCTGCCATCTCCTTAGCTAACTTCAAATCCTTTAATAGTAGATTTGTTGAAAAGCCAGGCTCATAATTATCATTTTTCATATACTCCAAATAATTGCGTTCATATATACGGCTTTGGCCATAGCTATTGCTTAAAACTTCATATAGTGTGTCTGCCTGAATACCCATTTTTTCGCCAAGTACAATGGTTTCAGCGACTGCCTCTGTGTAAAACCCAATCATTAAGTTATTCAGTAATTTAATGCGTGTGCCTACACTTGAAGATGTGCCCAAGTGATAGATATTCTTTCCGAATATTCCGAATATTCTTTCGGCATTTTTATAATCATCTGTGTCACCACCAACCATAATTGTTAATGTTGCATTTACAGCCCCGATGACCCCACCACTTACAGGTGCTCCCAAATATCGTAATCCCAAAGCTTTTGCTTCTGTATGTAACGAATCATTCAATTCGGGATTTACAGTGCTAAAATCAATTAGTAAGCTACCTTTCTTTGCATGATGTAAAATGCCTTGCTCTGACTGATAAACCAATTCAACAATTTGTGGGGTAGGCAAACTGGTCATAATTACATCGCATTGTTTGGCAATTTCCTTAGCTGACTCAAGCCCGATGCCCCCCGCTGCTACGAATTGTTCCATTGCCTGTGCATTTGTATCATAACCATATACCTCATAATCTGCTCTTAATAGATTAATAGACATCGGTAAACCCATATTGCCTAAGCCGATAAAACCTAATTTCTCCTTCATTTAGACCTCCCCCAATCCTTGAAAATACAATAGAAAAGCTTGTTGATGCACTAGCCAACTTTCATTTTTTAAAGTAACATTAGTAACGAGATACCTATAATGACCACGGTCATTGACTTCGGTCAATTAAATCATAATCAATAGAAATCCATCTCGTCAATTAAAAATTTAATATTTTCTGAATATTTTTTATATAAAATATTTCACAATATTTAATAGTGGAGGTAATAAGCAGCAATGGAAGTACTCACAAACAGACAAAAAAAGGCATTAGAAACACGTGAAAGATTATTAAAAACATCTTTAGATTTATTTAATAAATATGGTTATGAGCATGTATCTGTTGAACAAATTACAAAAGCATGCAATGTTTCAAAAGGTACATTTTATACACACTTCCCTTCTAAATATGATGTTATTTTAGAAAAATTTAAGGAGCTTGATCATTTTTATAGTACTGTTGAAAAAAATATTGATGGAGCATTACCAGCAAGTGAAAAAATACTGCTAGTGTATCAAGAACAAATGAAGTATTTAACTAATGTTGTTGGTAAGGATTTATTGCGTACTGTGTATACAGCTGCAATGACAAACCAAGTGCAGCAAGATCATTATTTAATTAACCCTCAACGTAAAATTTTTCAAATTATGAATACATATATCGAAGAGGGTATTCAACAAGGAGAATTCAGACAAGATATATCAATTCCTAACATCCAAGCAATCATTCAACGTTGTATGCGCGCCAATGTTTATGATTGGTTAATACACAGCGAAGATTTCGATCTTGCTTCAGAAATGTCCCAATTTACAACAATTGTCTTGAACGGTCTCAAGAGCAATAAGTAAAAAAAGTAGCACTTCATCCATTTTATGATGAAGTGCTACTTCTTATCAGCTTACAAAATATTGTTGCACAATTGTTTCAACTGGTAATGGTTTATTGTATAAATAGCCTTGTCCCTTTTGACAACGATGACGTTTTAGAAAGTCGACTTGTGTCGGCTCTTCAATTCCTTCAGCAATGACCTCTAATCCTAAATTATGAGACATCGAAATAATTGCTTTAATAATGGCCTCGTTTTTATCATCTTTTGCAATATCGGCAATAAATGATTGATCGATTTTAATAATATCAATCGGGTAACGTTTAAGGTAGCTTAATGAGGAATAGCCTGTTCCAAAGTCATCCACTGATACATAAACACCTAATTGCTTTAACTCTGTAAGAATTGAAAATGTTTCATGGACGTTGGTCATTGAACTTTCCGTAATTTCTACCTCTAGTAATTCTGGAGGAACATCATATTTCTTCAACGCTTCTTTAATTTTTCGCGCAAAGTTTTCTTTTCTAAATTGTTTTGGTGATATATTAACCGCTATTCGTACAGGACGGTAGCCCTTTGTCTGCCATTCGCTTTGGTAACGACAAACCTCATCAATAATCCAATCCCCTATTTCAATAATTAAGCCCGATGCCTCTGCAATTGGAATAAACTGTGCTGGTGATACAAAACCAAATTTACGATTGTTCCATCTTAATAAGGCTTCAAAACTATTGATGCTATTATTTGCTAAATCCATTTGTGGTTGCAGATGAAGGCTTAACTCATTAAATTCAATTGCACGACGTAAATGAGCCTCCATCAAGGCTTCATTTGGAAAAATAGCGGTCATATCTTCACGATAATAACGATAATGTGATCGACCATGTTCTTTAACAGAAAATAAAGCCTTATCCGCTTTTCGTACAAGGGTTTCTAAATCTTTCCCATCTGCAGGACTAAGAGAAATACCAATCGATACACTAATAAAATATTCCTGCCCATCTATCATAAAAGGCTGTTTTAAAATATCCAGAATAGCATTAGCTGTCCGCTCAATTTTTTGTATCGTTGCATCTTTTAACACAAAGATAAACTCATCACTGTTATAGCGGTAGAGCGAGCATTTTGAGTAACAGAGCTCACGAAGTCTGTGACTAAACATGCGCATGAGTTCGTCTCCTCTGCTCTCACCAAGAGATTCATTGAATTTTTTAAAGCGATCAATATCAACTAAAATCAGGGCAGCTTGCTTGTGCTCCTGCTTCTTGTCATTTAAATGATGGAGCCAGTGTTCTTTAAAGGCTTTTCGATTCCAAATACCTGTTAATTCATCCATTAATGCTAGGTAATAAAATGCCTCATGATCATTCATAAATGAATTGGCATCTTTAACAAATAAATGTACACCTATCACTTCACCGTTATAATACGTTGGATGCGTTCTTAAGTAAAAGGGTTCTTTACTTAACAATTGACCCTTCAATAAACATTTTGGCATGCCAAATGCTGAGCCTTCAATTGTTTTGTCAAATAGCAATTTAAACTCATTGACATATTTATTTTCTAATAATGAAAAAATATCTAAACCTAATAGACTGTTGTGTTCCATTGACAGTGCTTGGGTAGCAGCAACGTTTTGGTGAATAATTCGACCTTGTAAATCTGTTGTTAACACTGGGCTCACATGTTGTTCTATGAATTGTAAATATGGATTGATGTCAAATTGTGTTGCCCGAAGAATAATGGCAACCATTGATTTAGCAAAGTGCTGTACATGAATTGCAAATGTTTTTTCTTGTGGACCTATACCTAATTTTAGGACATGCTGTTTATTGAATTCTTGATTTAGAAATTTCGACAATTGTAGCCAACATTGTTTTGAAAAAAAGTTCTCTGCTTTTTTGGCTGTACGATCCTGCAGCTCAATCAATGATAATAGCTTATCGTTAAATTCAACGACCTCAAACGCTGTCGTATCAACTTTTCTCAAACATACGACTGCATCAAATGGATTCAGCTGGATGAGTTGTTGATAATCTGCAAATGGCGCTACACTCTCTCTATATTTTTTCATCCTATCCCTCACTAAGTAGCGTTTTTGCTCTATTCTTCGTCTAGCGTAGGCTTTAATGCATCCTTTAAGAAAATTTCTTGGCTATTCAATGGATCTTCACTACGGTCAAACTCTTTGTAATGATATTTACCATTAGAGTCTTGAATACGTGCTTTGGCAGTATCCATTAATTGTGCATTCATTATGTCAATAATACGGGTTTTTGCCTCACTTGCATATACAGGGAATAAAATTTCTACACGTTTAATCATATTGCGTGTCATCATATCAGCAGAAGATAGATAGACTTTATTCTCTCCATTATGATGGAACCAATAGATACGAGAATGTTCAAGGAAACGACCAACAATACTTGTCACGGTGATGTTTTCACTAATACCAGGAATACCTGGTCTAATACAACAGATCCCCCGTATAATGAGCTCTACCTTTACACCTGCAATAGATGCCTCATAAAGCTTCATCATTAAGTCTTTGTCCGTCAATGAATTCATTTTTGCACGAATAAAACCATTGCCATATTTTTTATGACAGGCAATTTCTTCATCCATTAAACGAATAAACTCATCTCGAATATCAAATGGTGCAACTACTAAATGATTAAAGGTAGGTTTTTCTGTATAACCACTTAAGTAGTTAAAGAAATTTGTCGCATCAATGCCAAACTCTTTATCTGTAGTTATTATGCCCATATCCGTATAGATTTTTGCAGTTGCATCATTATAATTTCCAGTACCAAGGTGAACAAAACGTTCGATTTTGCCATTACGACGACTAACTACTAGTGTAATTTTGGAGTGTGTTTTTAAATTATTCATGCCATAAATCACAAGACAACCTGCTTGTTCTAGTTGTTTTGCCCAGTGCACATTATTTTCTTCATCGAATCGGGCCTTTAGCTCCACTAATACGGTTACTTGTTTGCCATTCTCAGCTGCAAGTTTTAACGCTTGAATAATCGGTGAATTCCCACTCACCCGATATAATGTTTGTTTTATAGCTAATACATTCGGATTAACGGCAGCCTCTGAAATAAAATCAACAATAGGGGCAAACGACTCATAAGGATGGTGGAAAAAAATATCTTGTTGTAAAGCTTTTTCAAAAATATTTTCATCTGATTGTAAGTCTAAAGGTGGCTGTGGAATAAAGCTTTCATATTCTAGATGCTCTCGACCTACAGATATGCCTTTGACAAAAGAGAACATAAAGGTTAAATCCAAAGGACCATCAATATGGAACACATCTGTTTCTTCAATTTCAAATTCATCTAGTAAGTATTGAAGCACCTCATCATTCATTTCTCCAACTCGAACTTCTAAACGGCTTCCTACTCCCCATTTTCGTTTTTTCAGTTCTTTTTCAATTTCAACTAGAAGATCACGAGCGCCCTCTTCATGGATAGTTAAATCTGCGTTTCTCGTTAAACGGAAAGCTTGTGCTGATTTTACACTGTAGCCATAAAATAATTTTTCAATATGCGCAACAATCACATCCTCCAATAAAACAACAACCGTTTTCCCTTCTTCAGATGGAACTTTTATATAGCGATCTAAAACAGATGGAACTTGTACGATTGCCACTTTTTCACGACTCTCGACATCTGTTTCGTCCTGCTCTAATAGGACTAGTAAATTTAAAGTTTTCCCAAGCAATGTTGGAAAAGGACGATATGCATCAACCGCAACGGGTGTTAAAACTGGGAAGATTGTTTCTGCAAACATTTCATTAATAAACGCTTTTTGAGCGCTATTTAAATCTTTCATATCTGCAATATGTACATTATGTTGTGGGAGTAAATCATAGATTAAATGTCGATAAACTTCCGTTTGACGACGAACTAATGCTTGTGTTCGTTCTGCAATTTTCGCCAACTGCTCCTTTGGTGTTAATCCGGATTTATTTTCAGGCTTATGGAAACCCGCACGGACTTGATCTTGTAGTCCTGCGACACGAACCATAAAAAATTCATCTAAATTCGAGCTAAATATAGCCAAAAATTTCAAACGCTCTAGCAGAGGATTATTTACATCCTCTGCTTCCTCTAAAACTCGCTCATTAAAGGCAAGCCAGCTCAATTCACGATTATTATAATACTGTGGCTTAGCAATTTCTTCTAACAATCGATTATGATTTTCTGAAAACTCTTCTTCATTAAGCTCATTTTTTGTTACTTCAGTCGTCATCCATTGTTCCACCCTTCTTCAATAAAATTGATCTTCATGGGGATTTTTAATGCCCGCTCTAAATGTTTCCTATGTCGATTAGCTTGATACTTTTCAGCAGCAGCATTCTTTTTTACATAAATATCGAGTTGGACATGATCCTCTTCTGTATGCATCTCAATAGCATGTACAACATTGCGCTTTGAAACATTTAACGCATAGACAAATTTTAATAACGCTCCAAAGTCTCTGATTTTGCGATATTCTTCACGGTCCATCCATGTTGCAAATGGAGCAGCAAATCGTTCGAAATAATCCTTATTTTTGTAGGATGCAAGAAGTGCTAGTTTTACTCGTTCTAAATGATTTAAACCATCAATTGATTGATTCGCAATTAAATAAAAGGTGTGTTGGCTTGATGAGCTTAATTCAATGTATTCTCCTATATTGAAAACCTTCGCAGCCTTTGTTAACAAATGTAAATCTTCGGGATTATACTGCAAATACCCTAAATGGCAACATTCTCGGTATAATTGATCTGCTAAATGCATCAAATAATCAACTTCCATTTCAGTCCGTCCATACTGACGTGCTAATCTTCTAGCATTTCCTTCAAATACATTGTATTTATCAAAGGCAAGTGCATCTGTTTGCAAAATTCGGTCATAAATAAGTCCTTCACGCAAGCCTCTTTTGGTCAGTTGGAATGCCTTACTATCGACTACCTCCATTAACACTCTAAAAACCTCTAATGCAGGAACAATGATATCTGCCCGATCAGATGATAGCCCATCCAGCTGCTTCAACTCTTGGAAACTTAGTCGCCCTAAAAACAAGCTTAAATCATCTAAATTTTCCTTTGTCATTTCGTAACCATGGACACTGGCAATAGGATAATCATGCTTTTGTTGATGCATTTGAGCAATATTTCTCGCACTACCACCTATAGCGATAATAGGTAAAGCCACATTTTTTATCCAAGGAAGCGATTGAAATTGCTCTTTTATATAAGCAATGAGCTCCCCCTTTTCGCTACTATTCATAATATCGCCCTTTACAAATCGTTGCTTTAAAGATACCGTCCCAAAAGGGAAACTATGTGATTGCTGAATCTCTTTATTTTCAAACAGCGTAATTTCAGTACTACCACCACCAATATCTATCGTCACTGCGGATTGCGTTCCCATAGAATAGGCAACAGCAACATATCCAAAATAAGCTTCTTCCTCTTCTGATAAAAGCTCTATTTGAATACCAGTTCGTTCCTTCATTTCCTTAATAATCTGGTCTCGGTTAGTAGCCTGTCGGATAGCGGCAGTCGCAGCTGCTTTAACATCTGTCACCTCAAAATCCTCAAGCATTGCTTTAAATGTTAATAAAGTTTCTGATAACACTTGAATACCTTCTACAGACATCTCTCCTGAGGGCTGAATATATGTACGCAAACGAGCTACCGTTTTAATATTCCCAAGCTCACGTAGCCCTTCTTCATTATCATACTGATATAATACTAATCGAATGGTATTGGAGCCGATATCAATAATGGCTGTTTTTAGCTCATTCAAATCATCACATCCTTCAAGTATCTTTTATTTATTTTGTTCATACCTATGTGGACATATACAAAAAAGTCGGTACCTCTTAAGGCATCCGACTTTTTCTTTCATTTATTTATACTTTCAGGATACCCATTATTAAAATTGTGAAGTATCATGTAAGCCACAATTACTACAGAATAAGCTGGTCAACACGTAAAATGAGCTCTGCAATTTCTGGCTTACTAATTTGATCCTCTGCTCCTACCTGATCCCCTTTATGACGAAGATCGTCTGTAATGAGACTGGAGAAAATAATGACAGGAAGCTTTTGAAGATCCGGATGCTCTTTGATTTTTCGTGTCAAATGATGTCCATCCATTTGCGGCATCTCAATATCAGTTACCACTAATTGAATATGCTCTGCAATATCACTACCACTCTTAGCAATTCCCTCTAAGTAATCATATGCATCTCGGCCATTTTCAAAGAATTCAACATTGTCATAACCAGCTTCACTCATCGTGTCAAATAATAATTTGCGTAATAATGGTGAATCTTCTGCAATTAAAATACGTTTTTCAGAACGTTCACGTTTACCAAGCTTTTTAACAGATTCCACACTGATTCCCGATTCAGGATTGATATCCACCATAATTCGTTCGAAATCCAGTAATAGAATCATTTGTTCATTTTGTTTAATCACACCAATTACTTGTGATGTTCCACCTTGATACATATCTGAAGGCTTTTCAATTTGGTCCCACGATATACGATGGATTTGTGTCACATTATCCACATGGAAAACGACACGTTGTTTATTAAATTCTGCCACTATATATTTTTGTTGTGGATTACGCTCTGCACCTTGAATTCCTAATACTCGCAGCATATCTACAACTGGTAATACTTCACCTCGTAATTGAATGATTCCTTCTACATGCGGGTGCGCGTGTGGAATAAATGTTACTGGTATCGGTTGAATAATTTCTTTTACTTTAATAACATTAATACCAAATTTATTGTTCGCTACTTCAAATTCAACGATCTCTAGCTCATTTGTGCCACTTTCTAATAATATTCCTTTATGTTCCAATGCAACCCCGCTCCTTTCTCTACATCTATTTATAATTCAATTGTATCATAGGCAATACATTTCTCCTACTTGCTATTTCCATTTTTATCATTAACTTTTAGATGTACCAATAAGCCAATGACTGTCATAACAATCAATGTCGATAATGCGACACGACTAGCAAGCGTACCATAATCCTTCATCCATAATGTAACCGTTCCGTATACTGCCGGTCCAATAATGGAGGATACTTTACCCGAAAATGCAAACAAGCCAAAAAACTGCCCACGTTTTTCGTTTGGTGATAATTCAATAATATAGGTCCTAGATGTCACCCACATTGATCCAAGGGATATACCAAATAGACTACCTGCAAGCCAGAACATCCATTGTGCTGTGGCAAAAACTGCGAACACCAAAGCGATAATCATAATAAGCGCAACGATCGTTATGGCACGCTTTGCCCCTATGGACTTTGTGATATAGCCAAATGCAAGTGAGCCAATGATTGTTGATACAGTAGAGACCAAATAAAGAACGATAAATTGACCAGAGCTAAAGCCGACAATCGCTGTAGCATAAACCGCCATCATAGCAATCGTCGTAGCAATGGCATCATTTAAAAAGAAATAAGCAATCATAAAAGTAAAGATCGCTTTATATTGTTTCATATCCTTAAATGTTTGAAGGATTTCTTTATAACCATCTAAAAATTTTAAAGATTTTCGCTGTGATTTCGGAATCGGTGTATCTTTATTAATAAAAAATAATGGCAATGAAAATAATAAATACAAAATAGCCGTTGGAATAAATGCTCGATGGAAATCGCTATTACCAACATATAAATAAACGAGTAATCCAAAAAGTGTACCCAAATAGCCAATGGCAACACCAAAACCTGAAATTAGTGGCATTTCTTCTTTTGTTCCTAGATCTCCCATCATGGAATCATAGAATACCAGACTTGAATTAAAGAAAAATTTAGCAATAACAAAGCTTGCCACAACTAAAAATAAACTAAGAGGTACACCAGAGTAATTCGTTGTTGTCTGCACATTCGCAAATATCCCCATCATAAATGTAAAAAGAATAGAAATGGATGCAAACCATACAATAAACTTCTTTTTATAACCTGTGTTATCAATCCATACACCAAAAAGCGGTGAAAAAATCACAAGTAACAAACTTGCAATAGCATTTGCATAGGATATAAAGGTACTTGCCACCTGTTGCATGACTTCGTTCGTCCCTAAAACCTCATCCATGTAAAATGGGAAAAATATTGTATTTATATTTGAAGAAAAGATAGTATTCGCAAAATCATAAAATGCCCATGAAAGTATCGGCAATGATAAATAAATGGCTAACTGACTTCGATGTTGTATGTCTATTGCTGAACCCTTCTTCATAAAACCCTCCTCTCACTCTTATAATAATCCATTAATTTTCCTCTGTAATAAAAAATATCTTTCTTTAAAGAAAATTAATATTATTTACAATATATCAGTAATTTTACTGAAACATAACTATTAAATAAACGATAAATGAATACCCAACACCATTCATGTCAAGAAAAACGAAACAAGTAATCGAATTTTTGAGAAAGGTGAAAAAAGCTTTCCGTTCCTTACTACTTGTTTCCTATTGTCGCTACGCTTTAGTAGCTAAAACAGTTACGCTAACATTTCAAACAGGGTCACGCCTATCTGCTATCCTATGAGATTAAGTATTCTTCTACTTTAATCCTCAAAACTTTTATCTTTTAGCAAAGGTTTCACTAATAAATGTTCACTTTTCATTTTGTTAATGAATGTTGTGACTAATCCATTCTCTACATATAAAATAAGAGCCTATTCTTTCACAAAAGATGGAAAGAATGGGCTCTTTGTTTACTATTGCTTGTGTGTAATACAAAGAAAAGACATTATTTGCAGCATGGTTGATTGGAGAGGAGCCCGTGTCACTCCTAGGGGATTAGCGTCACAGATAAGACCCTGGAGCGAACGTAGTGAGTGAAGCGGCTCATCGGACGCCCCCTGGAAAGGACGCTGGCGGAAAGGAAATCAATCTCACACCTTGCCAAACGTTTTATTCTACTATTGACATTCTCTTTCTTTAACAACATGAAAAGATATTCAAGCCCCCTCGCTTGAATATCTTTTTTATCACTCTTCGTTAACTGTTACCCATTCAGAGGACCATTGTTCAATTGCTTTTAGCACTGGTGCAATGGCATATCCTTTTTCCGTAAGCTCATACTCAATGACTACTGGTGTAGAGGGTATGACCGTACGTAATACGATTTGCTCCATTTCTAATTCCTTTAATCGCTCTGTCAATACACGACTACTAATATTTAACTGATTTTTAATGGTTGAGTATCGTTGTGGACCATCTAATAGCTGATAAATCAGCAAGGTATTCCAACGATGATTTAAGATCATGAGTGCTTTTTCAAATCGTGGACAAATATTTTTTTGATCCAATTTACTAGCCTCCATTGTCATTAGTTCCTATTTAACAGTATATCACTTTTTAAAAATTTTCAGTTCTAAAAATACATTAGGTTACTTGACAAAACTTGTTTTTAAAAATAAACTAAGTTACGAAATGTAAGTTATAGAAAAGGAGTTACTAATTATGCAAAATATTGGTTCAACTATTTTACGTGTCGTTCTCGGCATTATTTTTGCAGTACACGGTTTTCAAAAGTTCCAGGGTGGAATCAGCTATACTGCTGACTTCTTTGACAGTTTAGGTATACCAGGATTTATGGCATACATCGTTGCAATTATTGTATTAGTTGGGGGAATTTCCATTATCTTAGGATTAGCAACAAGAATTTTTGGGGCTTTACTAACAATTACTATGATTGTAGCTATCTTTACTGCCAAACTTAGCATCGGCTTTATCGGAGCTAATGGATTGGCTGGTTATGAGTTAGACCTTGCATTAGGTGCTATGGCATTATTCTTTGCTTTTGCAGGGGCGTCTAGCCTCTCCTTAGATGCTTTACTTTTTGGAAAAGAGTAAAGCAAAAAACCTGAAGTCTTTTTCTACATGAAGAGACTTCAGGCTTACAATTATCCTGTTGCTATCTATTTATAAAACTTTAAAAGGGTCTGTGTACCATTATCACCATAGCCTTCTTCAACCAATTTCTCATACATCTCATAGGCTAGTGCTAACCCTGGTAAAGTGATACCCATTTTCTTCGATTCATCCAAGGCAATCTTCATATCTTTTACAAAATGTTTAATATAAAAGCCTGGAGCAAAATCTTCTTTCATCATACGAGGTGCTAGGTTACTTAAAGACCATGAGCCAGCTGCACCTGACGATATTGATTGTAATACAGTCGGTAAATCTAATCCTGCCTTTAAACCATACGCTAGCGATTCACAAACTCCAATCATCCCAGAAGCAATGACAATTTGATTGCACATTTTTGTATGCTGTCCAGCGCCCGCTTCACCTTGATAAACAATGTTTTCCCCGAAATGCTTCATTATTGGCAATACCTTATCAAATGCATCTCGATCACCACCAACCATGATGGACAACGTGCCATTTTGTGCACCAATATCTCCGCCTGAAACAGGGGCATCTAAAGCTTCGACACCGATTGATTTGGAATGCTCATAAATTTTCTTAGCCAAGGATGGCTCTGAAGTCGTCATATCTATGATTATATTGCCTTGATGTGCTGTTTGGAAAAGGCCATTTCGCCCAAAGTATACTTCCTCCACATCTGAAGGATATCCAACCATCGTAAAAGCAATCTCCTGATTTCTAAATGCCTCTGCTGGCGAACTTGCCCATGACGCCCCCAATGACACCAATGGCTCTGCTTTTTCTCTTGTACGGGTATACACTGTTACATCATGACCATTTTTTAATAAATGTTTAACTATACTAGTGCCCATTACACCTGTTCCAATAAATGCAATACGTTTTTTTGTCATATGTACGTGCTCCTTTGTTATAAATTGTCTAAGCACTCTTTAAGAGTCCTAACCTATATTTTAAGTTTAGGTGAATGAATAAAATAATTCAAACTCTTCCTACTATTTGTACTAAATTTTATATGTATGGCATATATACCGAATAAGCAAAAAAAAGAGCAAGTGATTGGGGGATCACTGCTCTAAAGGGGGAAATGAGAATGTTGCTGTGTTCATAGTAAGTTATTCCCCATTGAAATGCATTTTAAACATATATTTTAAAATGTTTTTACTCTGAATACTGGAACAATCTTTTAGTCTTCTTGGTCTTTTTCTTCATCAAATGCCATCTGTCTATAATAAGTATTCATTAACTGATCTAATCTGCGACTCAGTTGAATGGTTTTTGCATTTTGTAACCCGTTTTCTACACCTGAGCGAATCATCATCTCACGAGTTTGTTCCATTTGTTTCAAGAGTAGATTGACCATTCATACAACCCTCCACACACAAATAATCATACCATTATTATACATTTATATTTCATTTCTTACAGCATTAACTTACGACAATGTTCGACAAATTAACTTCTTGGGATTTCAGTATAAGTATATATAATTCGTCCATTTTGTTTGGCCTCACCCCTATAGTGTTTAAATAAAGGATGCTTTACTAGTATTTCCCGAAATTCGTAAAATTCTTCCTTTTGAATTTCAATACTTTTTATTTCCCCGTTTTGTAATTGTTTAAGCATATTTTCGTATTTTTCCATTTGTTTTATTCCTTTCATTATCATATTTTGTGTAATAAATTATGAATTATTTAAAAAAAGCTTTACGTTTACCAATTTTTCGTGCAAACTGTATATTATTAGTCGATGAAGGAGCTGACTGTCTGTGAAAATAGCTGAAGTTGGAAATATTATCGAGTTTAAAAATGGTCTCCAAGGAATTGTCGAAAAAGTAAATGAAAATTCGGTAATCGTTAACTTAACATATATGGAGAATTTTGATTCCCTTGAAATCGAAGAGAAAACGGTCGTCAATCATAAACGCTATAAAATTTTATATACTAATGAAGCTTAATAGTCTGAATAGTCCCTATTTGTCTTTATAGATGATATGGGGCTTTTTTTTTGATAAAATTAAAGTATGGAGGTCGAATATGCTAACTAATTCGAAACAAACAATACTATTTCTCCTTTCTTTATTATTCGTTTATGGTATGCTTGCTTTTACCTTTGCTAACCAAGCAGTATTTTGGTACATGTACGCATTTACTTTATTAGTATGTATTGCCATTGCCATTTTAGCTGGCTCAATTGAAGATCAATTACCAACATGGCAATTTTTACTCTTTGGTATTGGATATGGTACCATCACATATGGTGTTATTCGCTTCGGTTACTGGCTTGCTCCATATATTAATAATAGTTTAGTACAATCCGTTCAAAAATTCTTAACAAACTATGGACCACAGAATATTTGGCACTATGTTTTACTAGTATTTATCATTGCCATCGGTGAAGAGCTATTTTGGCGTGGTTATATCCAACAGCAGTTAAAACGCTTTATGCGTCCAACATTGGCTATTATAGTGACCTCTCTATTATGTGCGATTTCAATTGCGCTAAGTGGTTTTATTCTCGGCGTTATTGCTGCACTTGTAACAAGTATTATTTGGGGCTTTTTATATGAATGGCGTAAAAGCATGCCACTTGTTATTGTAGCTCATGTCGTTTTTGTACTATTATTATTTTTAGTGTTGCCTTTAACATCATAACATTAAAATTTGGAAACATTTTATCTTTACTAACGTTTAATTTAGAAAAGGAGGGTTTTTTATGCAAAAAAAATTATTTTCAATTCTTGCATTATTACTAACAGCCGTATTAGTTGTAGGGTGCAACACCTCTGATAAAACAGAGGATTCAGATGCTCAACAAAATGAGCCATCAAATACTGCTGCCGATCAAAAACCATCTGGAGATGAAACAGCAGGCGAATCAAAAGAGGAAGAAGATACACCTGCATCAAATGATACAAATACAGAGGATGCAACTAAACAGCCTCAACAAGATGTAAAATACGTACAAAAAGGTGAAGAGAAAACTGAAAAGGCAACTGCGTCTGAAAGTGTAGATCAAAGCTATAAACTACAACAGCTTCCAGGATTCACACTAACACAAGAAGAGCCAGGTAAAGACATGTTAGTGTCCAACGCTGATGACGAAGTGTTTATGCGTATTGAAACAATCGAAGCTTCACAATCAAGCTTTGATGAAGTTAAAACGACTATGCAAGATTATATGAATGCTGTCGGCGAAACAGTAGCTTTACCTGCTGATGAATTAACAGCATTTAAAGATGTTCAAAATATCGAAGGTTATGTTGTGGACTTTGACACAGAAAAAGTTATTGGGGTTGTTTTTGAAAAAGATGGCCTTATTACAAAATTAACAATTCATGATAATGATGAACAAGATTTAACAGATGCTATGCTTAACATGGCAGCAACTATCTCTAAAAAATAATAATAATAAAAACACAAGGACTTTCGACATGCCAATGTCGAAAGTCCTTGTTTTAATTCCAAAAAAGTTGTCTCAAATGAATGAGACAACTTTTTTAATAAGATAAATCCTTAATAGAAAGGCCAATTTTCTTTAATAATGTTATAGCTTGTTCTTTTTCTTGTGGTGATAGAACACTCATTATTTCATGCAAATGCTGCTCGTGTTTCGGGAATAACTCCCCCATAAATGCTTCACCTTCCTCAGTGATTTCAGCATAGGTAACACGACGATCTGAAGGACAAGAAACACGTAATAAATAGCCTCTCTTTTCAAGCTTATCAATGACATACGTAATAGACCCACTGGCAAGTAAAATTTTATTGCCAATTTGCTGTAATGGCTGTCTCCCTTTATGGTATAGAAGCTCTAGAACAGCAAATTCTGTTGGGTTTAAACCATTTTCCTGAAATAATTGATGGGTCGTCTCGTTGACCGCTTTCAATGCACGTGATAACACAATATATAATTTTAAAGATTGTTTTACATCTTCTGACGTCATATTCTTTTCCTCTCACTTCGCTCTTTATACATGACATTATAGCGATATTAGAAAAGCCTTGTCAAAAGCATTAACCGATTTGAAGGTTTTGTTAGGAACCATGCAACCTTTTTTACTCTCTTTATGTTACTAAATAAGCAGAATCTTTTGTGGATACTTCCATTGTATCCATTTGATTAAACGTATAAATCGGAAACTGCAGATGGAAGCATGTCCCCTTCTGTAATTCGCTATTTACGCCTATAACGCCATCATGCTCTTCAATTACCTTTTTCACGAAAGCAAGGCCTAGTCCTGTCCCTGTTGATTTAGTCGTGTAAAAAGGCTGGAATAGGTTTTGAAGTGTCGTGCTGTCCATGCCAACACCTTCATCTTTAATCATTAGATCGACTATCGCTCCGTCATTTGTAGCCATTTCAACAGTAATCGTGCCACCATTATTCATGGATTCCATAGCATTTTTAATGAGATTCATAAGTACTTGCTTTAAGCGATTCTCATTGCCACCAATATATACTTGATTAGAAGTTGAAATATATCGGATCATAATATTTTTCATGAGTGCATCTGGTAGCATAAACTCAATGACTTGCTTTACAATATGATCCAGCTCTAATAATTCAACTTTCATAGTCGTTGGCTTGGACAATACTAAAAGCTCAGAAAGAATTTGTTCCATCCGTTGAAGCTCACTGTCAATGACAGAGAGATACATACGTGATTCATCATCCGCATTTAACTTTAATAATTCTGTAAACCCCTTTAAAGATGTTAATGGGTTACGGATTTCATGCGCAATACTTGCTGCCATCTGTCCGACAACATTTAAAGCTTGCTGATGCTCGACTTTATGCTGAAGTTGCTTTTTCTCTGTTTCATCATTAATTACTGTGACAATAATATTATTGTATTCGTCAAAAATACTGGAAATTTCATAATAGCATGTTCTACTTACTTGAGTTTCATCTACTACATGTATACTTGCATGCTTTTCACCCATCAGCTTTGAAAGGTACGTAGTGATTTGTCCCTTTTTTAAGGTAAATGAATCAAATATATGTTGATGCGCTTTATGAAGTAGCTGCGTGCTCTCTACTTTTAAAAACATTTCCGCATACTTATTAAGCCCAAGAATAATACCGCTAGCATCACTTACAATAACAGCATAAGGTAAGTAATCGTACGCATTGAAGGAATTTGATCTTTCATGCGCATGGCTAACGTATAATTTATGGGCAACATCATCATTTAGTGTTGAAATTTGCGCAACAATCTCCTCTGTATTCGGATCATAAAAACATTTAAAAGATAGCATTTCGTAGTCGTTACCAGCTGTGCGGATATTGAAAATTTCTTCCGAGCGCAAATCATTTTGTAATTGTTTGACGAATTTAGTCCATTTAAAATTAGATTGCTCGTCCATAGCTAAATAGCCAATATACGTTAAATTAAGATTAAAAAGCTTAATAGCAGCTTCATTGACGTTCAAAATTTTCCCTGCTTTATTCAGTATAAGTGTTGGTGACGAAGTACTTTTCATAAGATTTCCAAAACATTGATTAATATCATTTTGCTTCAACTTTCTCACCGAACCTTTCACAAGAGTAAAAAACCTCTAAATCGAATTTTGAGCCTTTACTATACTTTATGACAGCACGATTCTATTATTACAAAATTTAGTAAATTTAAGTATTTTAAATTATTTCACGAACCGTTCACAAAATAAATAGGTAAAAAGAATTATATTGTATGTCAGATACTTGACTGATACAATAAGATGTTGAAAGGAAGATTATTAAATGAATACTATTTTAACTACTTTAAACGCAAAGTATATTCACACAAATTTAGCATTGCGCTATTTAAAAGGCGCAGCTTTACCAGAGTTTAATCCAATTATAGCAGAGTATACAATTAAAGACCCTGCTTTTAATATTGTATCAGATTTGTTCCAAAAAAAACCTGATATTGTTGGATTTAGCTGTTATATCTGGAATATCGAAGAAACCATTCACGTGATTAAAATGTTAAAAACGGTCTGTCCAAATGTTAAAATTTTGCTCGGTGGACCTGAAGTTTCTTATGATTCTCACCATTGGCTACGCCGTATACCTGAAGTAGACTTTATTGTTATGGGTGAAGGCGAAACTTCATTTAAACAATTATTGCGCTATTTCCACGGGGAGATACTGTTGGAGGATGTTCCTGGGATTTGTTATTTAGAGGATGGAAAAGTAAAGATTCACGCACAGCCGCCAAAAATTGATCTACGTGAATTGCCAAGCCCATTTCGTTTCGAGGAGGACCTTCCCCATCTTAGCAAACGAATACAGTACATCGAAACAAGTCGAGGATGTCCGTTTAGTTGCCAATTTTGTTTATCTTCTATTGAAGTAGGCGTTCGCTATTTTAACCGGGAAAAAATTAAAGAAGATATTCGTTTCTTAATGGATAATGGTGCTCGTACAATTAAATTCGTAGATCGTACCTTCAATATAAGCCGTAGCTATGCAATGGAAATGTTCCAATTTTTAATTGATGAACATCAACCTGGTGTTGTATTCCAGTTTGAGATTACTGCCGATATCATGCGACCTGAAGTTATCCAATTTTTAAATGACAATGCACCAAGAGGGTTGTTCCGTTTTGAGATAGGTGTTCAATCTACAAATGATTTAACAAATACACTCGTTAAACGCCGCCAAAATTTTGAAAAACTAAAAAGAACGGTGACAATGGTAAAAGAGGGCGGAAAAATAGATCAGCATTTAGATTTAATTGCTGGTTTACCAGAGGAAGATTATGCAAGCTTCCGTCAGACGTTTAATGACGTTTTTGCTATGCGTCCAGAGGAATTACAGCTTGGATTTTTAAAGCTTCTACGTGGTACTGGACTTCGATTAGAGGCTGAAAAGTTTGGCTATACCTATGTAGATATATCTCCATATGAAATTTTCTCTAATAATGTTCTAACATTTGATGATATCGTTCGCATTAAACATGCAGAGGATGTTCTTGAGAAATACTGGAATGATCACCGTATGGATCATACCATCGAATATTTAGTTACAGAGGTCTTTGACACACCTTTTGACTTTTTCCAAAACTTCGGAACTTATTGGGAAACAAAAGGTTGGTCCCGTATTGGTCATCAGTTGGAGGATTTATTCCAACGCTTATTAATGTTTTTAGAAACGGTGGATGGTGTAAATTTAAACATTGTCAAAAGCTTAATGCAGCTTGATTATTTAATGGCTCAGCAGTTCCAGCCACGTAAACTATGGTGGAATGAACGCCCAACTGAAGAACAACAAAAGGCCCTTTATCATGCCTTACGTGAAGATCCAACTATCGCAGGTGAGGAATTTGCAAGCTTTAAGCTGTCTGAGAAGGAATTATTTAAGCATACACTAATTATCCCTCATGCTCTTGATTACCAAGATTTTATGAATGGCAAAATTGTACAAAAAAATGGCTATTTGTTAACCTATTTCCGTCACGGCCAAGCACCTTATTTTGCAACAATTCATTCTATATAATACGAAATGCTAGTCCTTACTAACGATCAGGACTAGCTTTTTTTCTGTCTTAAACTTTTCTAAAACCTTTATTTATGGACTTCCTGAATCAATAGATAATTAGTCAAGTATTCATAGCTAAGCTTCAAAACTTTAGGGCAAATGCCTTAAAGACATACTCTAAAAGCTTTGTAAATAATACCCACAAGGAAATTTTACTTTCGGGAATTATAATTTTAAATTTTTTGAAAATTATATGACAATTTAAGGAATTTACTTTTTTATATGAAGTATACGATGAAATGATGACACATTAGCATCGTATACTTCTAAAAAATTAGCCAATAATAACTCGTATTTTAGCGTGTAGTTTTTACATATTTTTATGTGTATTTGAGGTTTTAATTTTAAACAATCTATCGATTTATCATTCTTAAAAAAATAGACGTAGGTTTAGTATAGGGGGCAAATTAGGGGGCGTCAATAATTGGTTAATTACATTCTTCGACATTATATTCATTTTTGCGCTATATATAATAGAAGAAAGTCACTCTATCATACTGACAACCACTTCCATTATTGATACAATTTATATGTTACAAATATATACATAAAAGGAGACAACTTATATGAAGAAAAAACTAATATTTAGTGCAGCACTTGTTCTTTCACTCGGACTAGCTGCTTGTGGTGAGGAAAAAACAAAGGAAGAACCACAAAAAGAAGAAACTCAAACGCCTGTATCTGCTGATAAAACAGATAAGGAAGAGAAAAGCGAAGATGTGTATTTTAAAGATAATGAGGCTAAACTAGTCGATTTAAAAATGAATATCACAGAAACAAAAGTTATTCAACCTGGTGAAAAAGGGAATGAGTATGGTGATAAACCTGTTTTTGCAATCTGGTACAACACAACAAATCTAAGTGATAAAGAACTAGATCCGATTTCAGCATGGATGGTTGTGTTTACAGCTATCCAAGACAACAATCCAAACTCTGTTAATGAACTAGAAGTTGCTCCATTACCAGACGAAAGATTTTTAGATACGCAAATTGAAACTATTAAAAAAGATGGCACTGTTGAAAATGCTGTGGGATACATTTTAGATGATTTAGAAACTCCTGTTACACTCGTTGCTAACCAAGGACTTGGAGGTAAAGAGTTAGGTAAGCAGGATTACGATGTAAAATAGAATAAATTAAAGTCACTCATCTGTAATTAAATGAGTGACTATTTTTTAGTAGAAAACAAAATTTTCCTCTTTAGCTCGTATATGAATAACTTTAGTTCCTTTAGAATACATCACAACGTTTTTTTTATCTTCTTTTATGATGTTATCTATTATATAAGCGATTTCCCACTCTTTAATATGGCCTTTTGCTTTAGATATACTAGCGTGGTTTACAGAAACACTTTTACTATGAATTACTAAGGTGTTTTTTCGTTCATATATTGTAACTACTGTATCCTCTGATTCACCTCTACTTACAACTTTAACGATATCTTCCCTTTCATCTGTAGTATTACGAAAAGTCCTGTCAAAAAACTTTGATTTAATAGCCATATTATTCTCTCCTTAGATATCTATTTATCAATTCTTCCACTTTAGTTTTTAAAGCTTGATTCGCATAACGCAATATTACATCTTCACCTGCTGTAGCAATCTGTACATCACTGAAATACTCATCTACTGTTGTCCATCCTACTACTCGTATGCGTTGTTGTGATAATTGTCTTTTGAGCTCAAAATATTCTTGCCGCAATTCTTTTAAAAGAGAGTCCATTAACGGCAGAAATACTTTTTTCATTTTGAATTGTTCGACCTTTGGATAATCAATCTGTAACGACTTTATTGCCAGTTCAATTAATAAGTATTTGTGTATTTGTTGACGTTGTTCAGGCTTAATCATCAGAATCTACCAATGATGCTTTTTGTATCTGCTCGAATTGAATACGCTTTATTGATAAATCAGCATCTAAAAGTAGTTCTTTCTTATACAAGTCTGTTCCTGTTATTTTCCCTATTTCATCATGTAGCTTGTTATGGTCCCACAAAGTTAATTTAATTAACTTTCGCATCTTAAAAGAGCGCTGGATTGTTTGCTCGATTTCTTCGAGCTCCCACTCCGTTAATTCACGCTTTTTATCATAATACTGTTCCTTTTTCCACCTCTTAATCTCCACCAAATGCTCCGGCAGCATCATTGCTGTCCATTTCATGTTCCCGCGATCATGCAACATACAAATCACTCTCCATTAATAATCGATATCTGAAATTTTTAGGATATCTAAGAAATGTACCTTATGAATATTCATGTACTTATCTTTAATATGGATTAGTTTTGTGTTTGCATCCATTTTTGTGACTGTACCTTCTAAGGGTTCATCTCGTTTGTAAATGGTGAATGTCTTTGATTTATTCTCCTCCATTGCCTCTGTCAATGCGTATGCAATTTCCTCTAAATCAAATTCATCACGATCTAAGTGTTTTGGTTCTTTCTTTTTAGTTGGTGTTTTAGTTTTTGATTTAGCTGCCATTTAAACCACTCCTATTATAGAACATTTGTTTGTATACATTATAGAACTAATGTTCTGTTTTAAGCAATAAAAAAATGCCCAGGCTCAAAATTAATTGAGAACCTGGGCTTTTATTAAAACGTTTCTTTATTCAGAGAATAAAATAAGGACTCTGTCGCAAGAGTCCTAAAATGTATTATTCTTCTTTTTTGTCTTTCTTTTTATTCTGTTTTTTTTGCTTTTTCTCTAGGTACTCTTTGTGTTTCTCTGGAGTTACTTCAAAGCAAAATGCCTCTAAGCCTTTCTCATGTGCAAATAATCGTTTACCGTTTCTTAGAGTAATATATGGAGTACAAATTAACATTTTTATCATTTCCCTTCGCAATTTAATTTCTTGCAAAGGACCGTTGACAGTGTTACGATATGTATAAACTTTGGCGAGTTTTATATCGTAGCGACAAACACTTGTTACTACACAATACTATGTTGGCCCTTTACAAGGGCTTTTTTTATTTTTCCTCATAAAATTCCACTCCTTATTTATTAATATTTTTTAATTGAATTTCACTTACTTGTAAGGAAACCCCACATTTTGATGATATTTCATTTTTGTTTAACCCACTAATAATCTGGGGTGGAGCTAGTAATTCCCCAGCAAAAGTATTCGCTTGCCATTCTGGCTGTCTATAAGCTGGTATCTCTTGATGCAAATCTGACCTTGCAAGAGCAATATTTCCAGGTTTGTGTAAAATAAAGTGACCAATTTCATGCGCTATAGTAAATCTATCTCTTTCCACACCTGCTATCGCCCTATCGTAAACATCTTCTCGAATGCAAATTTTGTTTTTTTCTGGATAAGTAACTCCATACTCGTTAGGCATTTCAGATGTGGATACTATTTCGTATTCAAATGAAGTGAAAATTTTAGGCATTGCTAACTCTAAAAATTCCACAATAGGAAAATAAGGTTCATCATACAAGCCCGTTAACCTTCTTAACATATTAGTAAAATCTCTTATTTGCTTTCTAGAAGTAGGATTTGCGATATACTGGGGCATTTAATCTCTCCTTTTTTTGCTTTTTAGGAGGATGTCCTTAATCTTTTCACGGTCGTCTTCATCCAAACCTTTAAACTCTCGTGCCAAAGCTAATAAGTCGTTTTTCTCCTCGCTGCTGTAGCCGCTAAAATCAATTTGCACTACCTTTTTCGACTCATCAAATGAGCGTTCTAATTCGTTGATTTCTGAAGAATTCAACAAATATATTTCAGAAATTTTTTCAATCCAGTTATGAGGAACATTTCTTTTGCCATTTTCAACAGCAGACAAATAGGAAGAAGTAACTCCTAGCTTTGTTGCCATATCCTTTAATAGCTCACCTTTGTCAATTCGTAATTTTCTACAAAATTTACCAAATGAATTCAACATAGATGGTTCCTCCTTTCTAATTAAAAGTTTGCTACAATCTAAGATTAACATGAGATGAACAACAAATCAACACATTTTGTTGATTTAATTAACAACTTATTGAAAATATTAAAGTCCACTCTCCAACGTAAAGGTGAGTGGACTTTTGTACTTATTTAACTATGTTTCTACGTTGCTCAATAATGATCTTCAAACCTTCAAAATCTCCTGTAGTCAACGTACCAGCATCGAATTTATCAAGCCAAGACTTATCAATCTTGCCTTTATCTACAGACTGTTTAATGTAATCACGTACTGCTGCTTTTGTTGTTGAGTTAGTGAACTTCATAATATCATCATCCTTTTCGGCTGGATTTTGTATTTCCATTGGCTTCATTGCTTCTTTAATTCGTTTCAAAAAACTATTCCAACGGTCTTCTGCTAATATACGGTGAGGACAATATTTCCCTGACCAATCCTGGTGCTTCTTCACTCGCTCAATGCCCCAGCCATATTGCTTCAATAATTTTGCAATGTATTGAACAGCATTTTTTTCAGCCACTTCATAACGAACACCACCACTTTTGCTGTAGCAGATTTCTATTCCAATAGAAATACGGTTGCCTTTTTTATGTGCAATAGGGTCGTTGCTACCTCCGCCATCTCCACAATGCCAGGCATTACGGTTAAAAGGAATTGCTTGAATAACCTCTTTATCATCTACAGCTACGTGATAGGAAACCTTATTGTTATTACCAATCATGTACGAAATTTCGTTAGCAGCTGGTGCATCATTGGCTGTGTTGTGAACTGTGATATATTGAGGCACCATGATGTATGGTGCCTTGATAGCATATTTACTTGCTGGCAGAAAGGTTTGTTTGAACGTATAAGCCATTATTCATCATCCTTTGGTTTTTCATATTTTAATGCTTGAACACTATCGCTGACATCACTTGTTGTAGGATCAACGACAATCCCTAGCAAAATTAAAATACTTAAAATGGTATTAAAAATAGCAGTGGCTTGTTCGCCAACTGCTTCAGGTAAACTGTATCCAAATGCTGCTGTTACTTGTTGAACAAGTAATAACAAAAATGCAAAAAGTGATACTAAGAATGGTTTATGTTTTAAACGTACTTTCCAGTTGATTTTCATTTGTACTTCCTCCTAAAAGATGTGTTTTTCCATGCGATCCATACGGCCTTCAAGTGACGTTAAGCTTTTGCTTATTTCACGCATTGCATTGGCTTGTTCACCTTGTGCTTCTGTCAACGTTTCTAAATTTTTTAGTAGTCGTTCTTCACGCTTATTGGAATTCCAAAATACATAAACGACCAAACAAATACACAAGATTGACCACACCACCTGTGAGTTTGCTATATGACTTGCTGCCGTTACTGCGGATACAATATCCATTCGATCACCTAACCTTTGCCCTTTTTTGTGTAAATAAAAAGCCATGAGAAGCATCGAGATTCAGTACATTGTACCGTTGCCCATCTCGATTGCTCTCATAGCATAAAAAAACCTCCAATTTGGAAGGTTTTTTATCGTTTATAGTTTCAATTCAGGAATATCTAATTTAACTTCTTTCGAAGCCTTTTTTCTTATCTCCTCTGTTCCAACCAACTTTAATATAGTTTGTATCGATTCAATATACTCATCGTCAGCAGTTAAAGGCTGGTCTTTTAAGACATACTTTACTACAATATCACCTAAATAACGTTTAGCATCTTCTTCTCTAAGGTCTTCGATATGTGCTCTTATTTTTTCTGCATAGTTCATGAAAAAAACCTCCCTTTTATAAATATTTCGACAAAAGGAAAGGATTACCTTCTAAAAAAGACAAAAAAATAACGCTAAGCCTATGCTTGCGTTTCTGCTTCTTCAGTATTTGTATTTTCAATCACTTCTGCATGACTATAAAAGTTTCGACTGACTAAAATATCATCATTAGCCATTGCAAATTCTTTATTATTAACTTCATTAGTTAACGTATCTAAGAATTTTTCAGGTTCTGCCGTAGTGTATAGAATAGTTTGACCGACTTGAACCATCACATTAGATTCACTCGTTTTATCTAGAGCATTTAGTTTAGCAACTGCTGCTATCAAACCTTTTGTCATACTCTTCCTTCCAATTACAGCTGCAATTGAATGTCGTTGATTATATACAGCAGCTACATTCTTCAAATCAACTCCTGTTGTTACAACCTGTCTGTTATCGTTCATTATAATTACATATTGCTCCATTTTATAAATCTCCTTTTACGATAGTTTAATTGACCCAACAGTATTTCCATTTACTTTTACATATAAAATACTATCTTTCAGCATTAAAATTACACGTTCTCCCATACCAATAACTCTCCTTTTATGATAATTTTACTGACCCTACTGTTCTTCCGTTTTCCTTCACAATCAGATTACCGTTCGAATATGAAATACCAATACCTGAAGACTCAGCACGAACCAATCCTGTAACGTTTGTGGAGTACGGAACGTTTAAAGTGCCAAAAATAGTATTGTAGCCATTCATTTCATTGTTAGTACCATTTAATCGGACATTAAGTGAAGAGAGCTCTAAATAACTGCCGTTGTAAGTTATATTAGAACCCGAACCAAAGTTTACAGATTTAGTACCCCAATCACCATTTGCACCAAGAATTAAATTATTACCTATATAAGCATCTCTATTTACTCGAATATCTGTGTAACCAGTAATACTACCATTAACTATTACAGCACCATTCATATTGATTTTCTGAGCATCTATCGTTACAGAATACGGATCCTGATTAATTTTACTAATAATTGTCGAGCCGTTGTAATCTGTGTAAGAGACCTTCGATGTAATTTGATTGCTCAACTGTGTAATGCTTGACTGAGCACTACTCATTTGCGTATTGAGTCCACCGATTTGAGAGGTATGAGATGTGACCGTGGATTGGATACCACTTGCCGTAATTTCTAAACGTGAAACATCCTCTTTAACTGTATTGATGCCACTATTGATTGTTGTTACTTCAGAACTCACTTCAGCCCGAATCTGTGCTGCTGTTTGAGAAATAGACGAACTAAGACGCGTTTCCATACTACCCATATCATTATTGATAGTCGTAACATGTTGCGTCATTTCGGTTCGTAATTCACGTGCTGTAAGACTTACCATAGCTGTGTATTCAGTTGTAATATTTTTTTCTAATTCAGTGACTGTTTCGGATAACTCCCAGCGGTACTCACGCTGGATAATTTCTTTGGTCTGATCAATATTCTCGTTGACATTATCTTCAGTATCCTTAATCTGATCCTGCAAAATTTCTTCAGCTGTCTTAAATACATAGTTTCCTACGTTTACGCTTGTAGCAACAAATTCCTCACCATTCCACTCTTCGCGAACTTTCAGGATACGAGTAACAATAGAAAGGTCATCCATCGGTTCATAGATTGTGTGAATGGTTTCCCCTAACTCATGCGTCTCACCTAATTGGGCAATATCTAACTCATAAGAAATATCAATATCTTGAAACTTAGCTTTCGCGCGCTCATACGCTTCTTCTTGCGTTTTAATACGCTCATCATTTATGATGTCACCATAAATGGCTCGATCATAATTACTGGCCGTTGGCGATTCAAAGGTTGCTGTTTGCTGCAGATCTTCACCATAATTGACGATGATATGAGTTGCTAGGTTTGTAGAGATGGAATCCTTTGTTAGATTTCTCAAGTTATAAGCGTATCGATACTGTTGGCCATAATCTCCACTCAATGTTTTCCGAATATCAAAAACCCTGCCTGGTAATAAACCGAATTCAACCTGTAATCTGTTGCAGAAGTCTCTTAACAGCTTCCAGACGTTACTACGTCCAAAATCCTTTAACTCAATGCTCGATTCAACGCTTGTTGCATCAAAGTTAAAAGTCCATCCTGTACCTGCTAATAATTCGGTAAATACTTCATTCGGCGTATAAGAACCTGTTAATCTCTGATTGAATGGTGTTCCAGCAAGATCCATTACGATGTGCAAAGCGCTAAAGTTTTTGTAATTTGTTTTATTACTTAACTTTTTAATACGGTACTCATGGTCATTTACAACTACAATCGCTTCTTCAAGAAGATGTGGGTAAGCAGGATTGTTAGCTCTGTTTACGACAACCATATTCAATTCATGTGCATTACTGATTTCCATATCAATACGTCCAGATTGGATATGGTTGATTGGATATTCAATCCCTTTATGTTTTACTAACGGCATGCCTTATCACCAACTAACATAATTTTTGGCGCTGTAATTTTAGTGCAATGAACATAATGTTCAATTTTTGTTTTACCCAGCTGCGTAGTTATTTTCATGCTCTCACTTCCTTTCAAGCAAAAGAAAAAGCATCCTCAAAAAAGAGAACACTTTAATAAGTATTTGATATTTAGCTTTTTATGGTCTTATTGAACAATATGGAACGATTAGATACCTTCAGTTGCAGTTAAAATGTAATCTTCTACAGCAACTCGGTAATCTTGATTTGTAATGTCATCAATAACATAAACTTTTTCAGTTTTTGGATTAAGACCACCACTTAAAATACGTTCTGCCGCAATTCTTACCACTACTTGATTAACTGTATTCATTATAAAATCCCTCCAATTTCGTTGTCTGTTTGAATCAATAAAGTATCTTCAAGCTCCCTGATTTTACGTTGTTCTTCCGTTTCCTGTAATGGTATTGCCTCAATAATAGCTTTTCCATCACTATCAATGCCTTTAATTAGATGGGTTAGTGGATCAAAATCGTCAAAAGGAATGTCAACGTACACTAATGTTTCATTTGACCTTTCTGACACATCACCTTCCATACGGTGAAGGACAGTAATAACATTTTTACTGTTTTCCTCGTATATAATCCTTGTACCTACTTTCATGGCGCTTATCACTCCCTTATTATCCAAATGCGAACCAACGATAGATTCCCTCCGACCTACTGTTGTATGTCATAGATACATTCATTTCAAAGCCTTGATAGTTGGAAACTAGAGCTGGACTGGCAATTAATATGCTACCATTTTCGTTATATGTGAAAAAGTTCATATAAGCGTTAGAATTATTGTCGAAGAATACATCCGACGGTGCATATATAGACTTAAACTCATTATTGTTATTGTTTTCCTTAGTTATGAGAATAGCCGTTGGGTGGAACGATAAACCTGTAACAATAATACGTGCCCTTCCTGAAACATTCGAAGCATAGGCAACTCCTTTAGCTTCTTTACGACCTTTAGGAATAAGGCGGATATTGGCAGCAGTCGTCGCAAATGTTGCGTCAGGCGGAGTGTATACTCCCATGTCAGTAACCGCCTGATTGACTGTTGCCTTCCCATTACTGACAGATTGAAAAAGTTTTCTAGGGGATGTTTCAATCCAATTTTCCCAGACACCGTTATAGCACTGTCTTTCGAATTCACTACCACCTGTAACATTGATTAATTTTTGTACAACGTATGAGTCATTATGAGCTACAACGAAGCCCATCCACCATTCCTTTGTAGGTGCATTTTGTGCTACAGGTTCCCCCATATAAAATCCATTATCTTTTACCATATTCCAGTCAGAAACTACTGCACATTTAGGTTGCAATCTGTGTGCTGTACTATTCCAGTTAGAGAAGTCTGCACCAGTGGGTATTCTACTTGTCTGCGGTGTCCATGGATATCCGTTAGCCGTAGGGCTACCCATATCTATAGTGTTTACCACTATACTATTCAATATTTGAAATGCTCTTTTAGAACCCGAATTGTATCCTTGTAGTTCAATCTTTACAACTAAAGGATTATTTGCAACAGGAGACCTACTAATTAATAAGGCAATATTACCGTTTTCAGTATTTGCTACAGCCTTATGAATGTAAAAGTCCTTAGCAAAATCAGGCGTTATTGTTTCTACTACACAGTCATTTAATCTTGTAGCAGATGTTGGTGCTAGGTAGTTACCTATTCTGTACAGCACGGTAGCTCCACCATGAGAGTCTGAACCACCCCAGAACGATGTGTAAGTAACTCTTATTAATCCTGAAAAACCACCTTCTACAGGTATTCCGATATCCAACTGTTCAACGTTGCCTGTATTCTTCCAATCAGCCTGATTAATCATCAGTATCTTTTCTGCCGTGAAGTTACCCATATTGCTAACAGTAACGTTGTTTTCTTTGTTTCTTTGCCATGAGTTGTCAGCAGTTTTTTTGATTTCAGCAATTTGTTGATTAACTTCTGTTAGATCAGCGTCTTTCCCTGGTGGTCCCTGTGGTCCATCCGGTCCAGGTGGTCCTGTCTCACCTTTCAAAGATTTAAGCCATTCTTCCATAGTTCCAACAAATCCATTCTCCACAGCTATAGTGTAAGCTGATTTTCCCTCTGGACCTCTAATCGGCCCTACGTTTTTCCAAGTGTTTGTATTTTCTTGCCATACATAAAGATCACCATGAATCATATAAGCATCACCAGGAGCTCCCACTGTTGGCAGTTCGTCTTCACTGCTCAACTCACCGATGATATTTACCCCTGTGCCATCCTTGCCGTCTTTCCCTGGTAATCCTTGAGGCCCTGTTGCTCCTGTAGCCCCCTTGTCAGCAAACAAAGCCCATGTACTTTTATCTGTAACAGGTGTATTGATATTATCTTTTAAAGCGATATAGGTACGCCCATCAACCTCTGCTAGATTATTTTTATAAAATTGAGTAGTTGATGACCAAGTACCTTTCGAACCAAAATTGTCAATAAGCGATTTCATGGTGTTAATTGCATTTTGCGCATCTTGAGTAGCTTGAATAGCAGCATTTTTAGCTACATTTGCATCCGATGTAGCTGTTTCAGCATTGCTGATAGCAGTATTTAACTCTGTTAATTTATTTGATACAGTTTGCAGAGCTGTTTGTAGAGCAGTGTTATTTGCGTTTATTGCATCCTGTGTAGCTGTGTTGTTTGCATCAATTGCCTCTTGTACTGTTGTGTCAACTTGAGCGATATATTTCTGTAGATCTGATTCGGCATTCTCTATCGCTTGTTCAAGCCGTGCAATCAGTTCATCAACTTCATGACCGCCAGCTAGGGCTTTAATTTGCAGCTGTACGTGATCAAAATAAGCCATGATACGTGTCCAGTTCTCATTTAATCTGTCGCGACCTTTTTTATCAATAGGTGAGAGCGTTTCTTGTAAAGGGTATTTTTCTGACACCTTTGACTACCTCCTTTACTTAAAATAAAAAGGAAAATCAAAACTGATTGAGGTGACAGTGCCACCACTAATCGAGAATTGATTATCCCCTCTTTTTAGCGATATTAGTTTTTTATTAGTTTGACCTGTAACTTGTTGACCGTTTTTCAAATAGCTCACACCATTAAGTACAAGTGTATCGTTTGTAGAAAGAGCTCCATTGTATCGGAATACATCTCCTGTTGTAAGGTTTTCAATTTGTACATAACTATCAAACGAACCTTTTAGTACGATTCTAAACGGCATATATCGTGGATTGATGATAACTTGACCATAATTCTTCACCTTAAAATCGCTACTAGAAAATGTGAACTGCGGTGAATCTTCATCCCAATCAAAGCCTAATCCCCAAGCAATTTGATCTAAATCCCACTCTTTATTAAGTAGCTGCATCGATGTAAAAGGCGTTTCACCATAAGGTAAATCACTTGTCTCAAACTCAATAACTCGTTTACCCTTAAGCCCCTTCCATTCAATAGCATCGTTGTTAATACGTTCAACTTTCCAACGTTTGTACATGTGTGGTGTCCACTCAACAGCGTCTAAGGCACCAGTAAACGATGATTGCCCTGGCATTTCAAATCCATAGCTGTTCGTCATTAGTTGCTGATAAATATAAAACTCCTCATCACCATCAAGAATATCGGCCAGTTGATCCGTTAAAAGTTCTGTATCAGTAATATCTTTAGCTTGAACAATTAAAGTTAATTGTAACTTTCGTACACCATGATAGCGCTCTGTTCTATTTCTACCTGGTCGACCTTTAATGTTCTCTGAATTGTAGACGATATCGATTGGCGCAACCTTCAAGATAGGTACGCCATAATCAGTTAAATTATGACGTATACCATCCATAGTCTCTAAAATAGCCATTATGGCATCACCCTTTCTTGAATGTTTTTAGTTGGAGATTAGTAGCACTGCGATCATCTAACCAATATTCAACCTCTTCACCGTTCCATTCCTGATGAATGTTTACATTGATTGGTTGTTGCTCATAATCGATGTCCTGTACAAGATCCTGATTAATGTATTGTGATGTATCGCTTGTAAAGCTGTTGCCTGAAAATGCTGTTTGCAATGAACCACTTTGTAACCATGAAGCTAAAGATGCCCCTGCGCTTTCTGTAGCACTTTGCATCCGGGCTATTCCATCGATAGCTCCTTGTGCAAAATTGACTCCGATAAATCGATCTGCCCAGCGACTGGGACTATGGATATCTAACTCTGTTTGAAGTGTATTTTTCAGGCTATTTGCCATTGTTTTAGCTGTTGATTGCAATTTACCCTTCATAGACGTTAATCCATTGATAAGCCCTTGGATAGCTTGTACACCAATTTTCGGCAGAGATGCAGACATGATGTTGAATTCATCTTCTGCGCCATACCGTAACTTTCTAACTTCTGACTCAAATGTCTTTTGAAGCTTTTTCAGTTCTTCTTCAGCATTTGTGTTTAACTTCTCTACTTCTTCTTCCATTGAAAGACGTGCGGATTCCAATTCTTTCGTTGCTTGCTTTTTAGCCAGTTCGGTTTTAGTTTGCCACAGCATCTGGTACTCATTTAATTCACTAGCCGTCATTCTTGTTAAAGCAGCTATTTCACCTGCAGATTTCGCACCCATCTGCTGTAGTTCGCTAATCAGTGCTGAATCAAGGCCTCGTGCCTCTAGCTCAAACAAATCATTCATCCATCCACGCATCGTATCAACTTGACCACGTAAATTACCCAGTAGGTCAACATCAGTCATGTCCGTAAGCGATACTTTATCGAAAAGGCCCCAAGTATTTTTTAGTGTCTCTACCCTTGCATCATACGTTTGTTGCCACTCGTCGCGTAATCGCTTTTCTTCATTTGCTAGATTATCGTAGACAGTTTGCACTTTGGATAAGTAATCATCAGATAAAGACTTCATACGATCATACAACTCTTTCTTCGCATCATAAATCTTTTCTTCATAAGCTATTTGTTGCTCGCTACCTAAGGCGTATTGTTTCATATATTGTTCATAAGCTTGGATTCTATCTGTTAAAGAAAGTGCATTGTATTTAGTAGCTTCATCAATGAACTTAATTTCACGGTCATATTGCTCTTTCAATACTTGTTGGTAAGCACCTTGGGCATTTTCTAACGCTCTTCGTTTAGCAGCAGTGCCATCCTTCAGATGCTTTGCAACATCTTCCCAGTAAGCTTTTTCATAAGTGGCACTAATGTTGTACCATTTCTTTTGATCACTAAGTAGTTTCTCAAACTCATCATAACGAGTCGCCGCATGCTCTTTAGCGTACTTCTTACTAATGTCATTTATTTGTTTCAATAACCCTTCTGACGCCTTTAAAGTTTTACTGAAGTCAGGAACAATCGCATCGGCCATTTCTTGAGATGCTGATTTTGCAATGTTGATGTTGTCTAAAATCCCTTTAGCAATACCTGCTGGAATCCACTTAGCAATCGCAGCCATGACTCTTGAAGGTGAATGGATGCCTAAGGCGTCTTTTACCCATTGAGGAATTTTATCTGTCAGTTTACCTAATGCACTTGCCACTGATCCGAACATTGAGGTGATACCTTTTATCAAGCCATTTACGATATCAACTCCAGCTTGCCATACACTATCAATGATTGAAGTGAATGTATCAACAATTGTTGAACCAATTGATGCGACTGTTTCAAGTATGATATCCCAAGCCTTTTCCCAATCACCTTGAAGTAAAGCCATTCCAGCCTCTTGAATCCCGATAATTAAATCGATTCCTGCCTCTATAATGCCTGAAATTATAGCCCAGGCAACTTTAAAGACACCTTTAACTACAGCCCACCCAACTTCTACTGCAGTAAGTATGCCATTCATCATTAAAGAAAAGTGCGTGACAACAAGTACTCCGAATATCGACACTATTTCCATGATGCCTTTCCCGTGTTCATCCCATAATTTTTGGAATTTATCAAGTTGTTTTTTTCCAAACTCAATCACAGTTGATAGTGCTTCTGAAATATCTTTAACTATATTTCCAAATATTTCTTTTGTTCGGGTGGCAATTTTACTCCAAGCCTCGTTAACAAAATTACGGAACCATTCGACTTTATTATAGGCAACTACTAAAATAGCAATAAATGCTGCAATAGCCACTACTACCAATCCAACAGGAGTAACTAGCCATTGAATTACTCTCCACAATTTTGTAAGAACATCCCAAACAGGTTCCACTACACCTTTGACTTTACCAATCACATCTGAAAAATCTTTGATATTTGGAAGAATTCGAAGCACTGCTCCAGCTAAGTTACCAAAAATCGATACAATAGAAATGACTACTGGCACTAAAGCAGAAATGACTCCTAGCACCACAGATAACGCTGCAATCAACATTGCTGCTGTTTCATTTGTTTGTAATAAGTTATTAAACCATTCTAAAAATGCATTAGCCACATTTAAAACTGCGGCACCAATCGGAGCAAATGCAACGCCTAAATTTATAATTAATTCCCATAGATTTCCCAACAAACCTAATACAGCTGGTGTTGATTCCTGAATAAAGCTAAGGAATTGTTGGAATTGCTGATTTTCACCAAGTGATTCTGCCCAAGCCCTAAAACTTTCCACCATCTCTGCAAGACCTGTCATGAAGCTACCACCCATATCAGCAAAAGCTGAAAAGAAAGCGACTAGCCCCATAGTTAAATCTCCAAATATATCGGAGATTACAGGCATGTATTTCTGAACGTAATCTATGAACGCTTTAAAGCTTTCGGATTCACTTAATCCATCACTCCATTTAGCAAATGACTTCATCATGGAATTAAAGCTTGTAGACCATGTTTCAGCTGCAGGTGTAAAAGCAGCTATTAAACTACCAAGCCCAACTATCAGATGACCTATACCTTCAGCTATGTTTTCGAAAATTGAAGGACCATATTTATTAAATGTTGCAAAGATCTTCTGGATTGGCTGGCTATTGATTGATTTATCAAGAGCTTCCATCATTCTAGCTGCGCTTACAGCGACGCTTTCAATGAGTGGTGATAAAGATTTGAGTATCTTTTGAGCACCTTGCATAGCACTTGTAAATGCTTTTAGAACTGGTTGTTCTGTTGCCTTAACTAAATCATTATAAGTATCTTTAAAAGCATCCCAAGACGCTTTGGCACGTTGTTGTTCAGCACTTAACTTAGCAGTTTCGTCAAACAAATTTTTAATAGTTGGTATAGCAACAGCGGCAAGTCCGCCAAAGCCCAATGCAGCTACACCTAATGCACTTGCTAAAATCAGCAATTGACCTGCTAAAACACCAATCATGACACCTAATGAACCAATTAAGCCAACAATCACTGATAAAAATTGTGATAAGACAGGCACTAATGATAATAAAGCGCCACCTATCATCTGTTGCCCAGCTTCAGCAAACGCTCTGACCGTAGTTGCGTATGATTCCATAGCATTTGTATAGTCGGCCCAAATTTTTATGATGATATTTCTACGATCTAAAGCATTTGCTTGTTGGTTGACTACAGCTGCACCAGCCATAAAATTACCAATATCAGCTCTAATATCAACGGTTACATCCCGAATAGAAGTAAGTAAAGCCTCAACTCTCGCTAAATCTGTTAATGCCCCTCCACTATGTGTACTTATATCCACATCAACCGATCGATTACCTAGTGCGGCAAGTTCTGCTTGAATCATTAGGATTTGTGTATAAAACACATCCATATCAAGTGATACTTTAATTTTAATAGACTCACCGTCTAAATCTTGTGCTAGTGCTCTGACTTGCAAGAGATCACGCATAAAGTCATTGAGCATTGCTTCAATTTCAACAGTAGCTTCTGTTGCATCTAATTTTTGCAATTGTGCTTGTACTTGCTGCACCTTTTGCATAAATTCATTGATCGATGCATTGATTTCTACAGACACACCTGTTGCAAGTTCATGCATTTGCCTGTCTACTTCGGCCATTTTGCGTTTAAACCTTTGAATATCTGCATCAACTTCTGCTTTAAAGCGCTCAACTGGCATATTTTCACCACCTTCATGATTTCTTCTCTACTGGCTCCCAGTCGAATGTTTTTAGCTCCTCGCGCATTTGGTCGTATAGCGTGAAGTCTAATTCAATTTGTTTCGTGTTATTAGTACCTGAAAGTATTTCTTTACGTGCCTTTTCTGCATCAAAGTATTTCTTAGGAGGTGGCTCTTTTCGAGATCTTTTTTGCTTAGAAACAATGCCAGCTATCCAAGCACTCTGTACTTGACGTTCGAAATCATCGATTTTGGCCAACTGTGATCCTTGCAAGAAATTGCGATACTCCCTTGGTGTCCATGAATAAATTAAAACTAAATCATAGACACCTAAGAATCTTGCGCAATTTCGTTCAAAATCATCGTAGGTTAAGCCTTCGCTTTTTCCTCGAATAGTTCTAGTCCAGTGATCTCCTTGTACCCCTCCGCTAGACGTTTCAACATCAATGCTGTTTTCTGAGCCTCTTCCTCGTCTTTTTGTTTCATCTCTTTTACGAGCAGCATATTCTTCTTGAATTTCGCAAACTCGTTTCGAGAAAAAGCTGATTCATCAATAGCATCAAATACTTCTGAAAACAGAGCTGTTGCATCGTTTTCTTCATCCATTCGTTGGTCAATGGCTGTTAAGATTTCATCTTGGGTTGGTGGCTTTTTTGTTGTTAATTTAATTGCCGATTCCCAAAGATACAGAAGTCCTTCAAAATCTTGTTCAATTAGTAATGGTAGTAATTTTGAGAAACCACCTGACACTTTTTCTTTTTGAGATACATCGTTATCTTTTGATTTTTCTGCTGGGATTACCTTGTTAAGGACTTTATCCAACATAATTGAACATTTTAAATCGTAATTTGTGTCTTTAATTGTTAATGTAGGCATTTTTATTCCTTCTTTCGTTTAGTTTGAATTTTGAACATAAGAAAAAGACGAACCTAAGTCCGTCTTAATTAACTTCTACAGTTACCGTGTCAGTAATCGTAGGATCATCTTTAGATGTTACTGTAATTGTTGATGTACCAGCTGCTAAAGCCGTAACTAAACCATTAGGTGATACAGTGGCAACGGTTGCATTAGAAGATGTGTATGTGACATATTGATTTGAAGCATTTGTAGGAGTAACCTCTACACTTAATTGCTGCTTATCTGTTGGTGTTAAACTAAGTGTTTCAGGTGTTACCGTAATGCCTGTCACCTTTGTACTGTTGACGATGTTTTTGGAATCGCCTGTAGTGTCACCTGGCTTCTGGAATCCATATTTCGCAAAGTTAATAAGCCCTGGTGGTAAATCCATAAAGGCACCTTCTGCCGATTCAATTTGTATCGTCATAGATGCAGATAACTCTTCTAATCCTTCCACTGGACTAGTAGTTTCAAATGAATCAACTACAGCATAAGCAAATTTTGCATCATGTGTACCCTCATCATTTTTCTCTGTGTCTACTTCCCAAACCTTTAACTCTTTACCATCCTTAATAGCACGGTAGATGGCTTTTTGTCCTGCATCACCCTTACGGCCATACATGGATAGTTCCATATTTTCTGTTAATGCACCGATAGCTGAAATAGAGCCCATCTTTGTAGCTTCAGTTGAATTATCACGCTCTAAGCTGTGCGTATAATCTGTCTGGAAGCCTGGTACTAAGCCATCAGCACCTAAAACATTGTCGGTAGGTTGTACCAAAATAATTTTGACCATTACAAGTCCTCCTATATTGTTTTTAATAGTTTGTATTTATAAGTGATTACACCGTGCTTTTGTACATTGTCGATGTCATCAAAGACACGGGGCTCCCTTGGTGTCACTTGCATAATTTCATAAGATGGCAATTCAATCTTGTACTTAAGTGCCTCATGAACAGCATCTAAGATTTCATAAACTTTTGCATTGCCATACTCGCCACTTGTTTCTTGATTGTGATATACGTGTATAGCTATCGTTTCTTCAGCAATATCTTCAATCTTCACTTCCTGGTCGATATTCAGCAAGGGTTCACCAAGATAGACATAAGGAAAAGGTGTTTGCTCCGTTACATGGTCATAAACACCTGTGACCAGATTTAAAAGCGATGTATCATTGGATAACCTTTGATACACCGCCGTTTGCAATTCTAAAAATGGTAGAGCCATTTTGTCACTTCCCTAGCTTTCTAAATTCTTTAATGAAATAATCTGCTGCTTCATCTACAGCCTGTTCCCAGAAGAACTGTGCTCGTTGTCCATGAGTCAGTACGAATCGTCCCCAGCGTGTATTGAAGTACACCCAAGGGATTTTCTTTGCTCTACTTCCTCCTGGTCCCTGTGCGTAGATTCCTGTTCCATAGTTTACGTAGATTGCGTAAAAGGCTCCGATTTCTAGTTTTGCACCATACCCATCGGCATCGAATGTAACACTTATAGAATCAGCCATCTCGCCTGTTTCATGAGGCATTCTAGCTTTCAACTCTTTTTCTAATAACAGTGTTGTATTCCTGATAATACGCTTTATTTCATTGATGATATCGTCTTGCCACTTTTTAAGAGCACGCTCTACACGTTTGTTCCCTCTTTTGGTAATGCCCATAGTTACACCTTCTTTAATGGCAAACGCATGACTTCATGCATGCCACCCTGGTCCTCTGCATCACCTGCAGCTGTATATTCGACACCTTCATACTCAATTCTAGCTGTTAGTGAAATTGAATCCTCGTAGGAAAAGTAAATGTCTCGATGAAAAGACTCCACAAGTTGTTTCATTTCTACTTTTCTCGATGTCGAAGGTGTATCCATGAAACAGTCTAATTCACTTGTTTTAACCCATTTTTTTGTAGATCCGCCAGAGCCGTTCGGAACTGACTTTTCTTCTTTTATATTCACAGTATGAGGAAATTCATCGTACACGCTACCACCTCAACTTCCTATAAGGCTTCAATGGCTTATAAACTGTTGCTGGAATCTCATCAGTAAATGAATACGCAACAGAACCCATTGACCTACTAACAAGACCCATCTTAATTTCGAAGTACTGACAACCCTTCGCAATGAACAACTTCATAGCGCTTTGTTTCTGCCTGTCTGCTTCTTCCGACATATCAAATACATTATTGGTCCATGAGCATCCAACATCGTAGAGAACAGGTGCTAAGGCGGTGTAATGATCTATTCGTTTTGCTGTAGGTTTATCACCATTAAGTGCAATGATTCCGTTGATTTCATCACTTGTCGGCTTCCACATCTTCTTTCACCTTCTTAGGTGCTCGTTTTGCTTGATTCTTAGCCTTTTCTTCCTCTAACTCTTTGGCTTTTGCAAGCTCTCGTCTACGTCTTTGATATGCTGTAGCACTCATATCATCACCCCTTTAAATAAAAGTAAGAGGGAATATCCCTCTTGAGTTAACCTAATGTAATTAAAGCAACCATTCGAATGTCTTTATCTTCATAGACCTTCGACCAGTTAGCTGCTAACTCTAATTCAGCGTTTGTTGGTGCTGTTTTAGCAACTGAAGCGTTAGTAAATTTAATGCCACGTGGGTGTAGTACGAAATGTTTACGGTTAATTAAGATATCTTCACCAGCTAATTTGTCACGATCTGTTTCTGTTGGTACTTCAGGCGAACCTTCTGCATAACCAATAGCGCCAGAACCAAATAAATAAGTAGTGTATTTCGTGACACCATCTTTTGTTTCTGTTGGTACTCCATCATCAATAATGATTCGCTTGCCTAAGTAAGCTTTATAAAGCACATTACCATTAGCATCGCGTACATCCTCAAGTAAACCTTGTTTTACAAGGTTGAAGTAAGGAACGCTATGCATAACTACGCCTGTTAAGACTTCATGTGCATCGCCTAACTTAGACATCGTATCAACAATAGATGCTCCAGAAATCTTCGCTGCATCTCCTGCGCTACCAGTAATATCGTTCACGTGAGTAGAAGCAATAGCAGTGAATGACCCTTTCAAAGTTGAAATTAAAGCAGCTTGCATACGACGATTCCAGTAACCAGCTACTAAATCACCGATAGCTTTCATTGGATCATCGCCCGATAATGTACGAGATAAATCCGTTGCTGACCATGCTTTACCACGGAACAATTGAGTAGCCATATCTTGATCTGCTGTAATCTTATCAGGTGTTAAAGCCCAACCTGATGTATCTTCTAGTGACTCGTCATCACCACCTAAATCATTCCAGAATGGCATGTTAAAGTAGCGATTCCCTTTATTTAAACCATTCTTCAATTCTGCTACAGGTGCAACAATACCTGACTGATATAGTGCTGATAATTCATTTGTACGTAGTACCGTATAAGGGTTAAATACCTCTGGTACGATAACATCTGCAATACGTGTTGTCATAAATTAATTCCTCCTATTGCCCTGCTAAGGCTTGTAATTGTTTAGCTTTTTCTGGTTCTTCACGGAACAGTCGACCTTGCTCTGTAAGATTCCAATGATCTTTACTGAATGGATTCTTTACAGTTGGTGTGCCTGGTGGATTTGGCGGAGTATTACCTCTCAACCCATCAGCATAAAATTGGTATTCATCTGATTCTTTTAATGCTGTAATTTGTTCATCAAACCCGACTAGTTGACCATTTACTAACTTGATAGTTTCAAGGTTTAATAAAGCTTTTACAGCTGTTGGATTTTTCGCTTTCGCAGTACGTAGCGCTTCCGTTAATGCAAAATCGTAATCCTTTTGACTAAGTTGACTTTCGTAATCGGCTTTTGCTTGCTCGTTTTCTTGTCGTAAACGAGTGATTTCCGCCTGCAACTCTTCATTGCCAGTTGCTTTTGTTTGAAGTTCCTTTAATTGAGTATCACGATCTGCTAATTGTTGCTTATAGTCATTAACCTCCTCAATCTTGTCATCAAGACGTGATTTCGGGACCATCTGACCATAACCTTCAATTACTTTATCTGCTTGTTCTTCACTTAAACCTAATGCAATTAAATCTTCTTTTTTCATGTCTAGCTCCTCCTATTTCGTGTTTAACGTGCAACGGCACGATAGGTTTAGAAACTTATTCTTTAACGTCTACAAGTTCGAAAAAGACGAAAAAGCATAATAAAAAGCCGTTCAATGACGACTTAACTTTTCTCTCCATATTGTTCTAACCAATCCTCAAACGTAATGTAAGGCACTGTTCGTTTTGGTGGTCTTATTTCATCTTGGGCCTGTTTCAATGCCTGAAGATATGTTTTATTTGGCAACAGTTCATCGATACGATCTGCTAGCTTTATTTGATACTGCGGATCCTGGTAATCGTAGATACGACTAAACATCGGAATTCGACCACCAAACAAAAGGATTATCTTACAACGACAACCGTAATTCATTGAAGGGTCTAACCACAACTTAGGTCGTTTGGCTTTTTCACCTAAGTAATGAAAATACCCTTCTTCATCAGCAAATTTACTATCAAGTATTCGGTGAGCATGCCGGACCTGCATATCCCTCATGGATATCCACATCTTTTCAACACCATCAACTTTGCCTTTTAAAGCATCGTACATTTTATCCTGTACGTAGTTGACCGTGTTGTTGAACATCTCTTGCAGTCGTTTAAGGCCATTATTCTTAGCTGATTGTGTTCGCTTCTTTACTTGCTTAGAGGTTGCTGTGAAGTCAGCTTCTGCTTTCAGCTTGTCTTGTGTATCCATGAAGACACTGTACACAAAATCGTCCTTATGCTTGTTAAATCGTAACGATATTTCGTAGCTCTCTTCCTTCAAAAAATCTGTAAGTAGTCGCTTACGATTCATTAACAACCAATAGATTATAGCTATTGCTGCACTTGTACCAGCTGTTGCACTTGTTATATTCAGCAACTTACCTTCTTCGCCACTAAGATACATATAGACAAGGTAGGTGTACAGTAAATACGTAATATTAAACGCCTCTTCTTGCATTGCTACAGCTTCTTCTAACAGCTTTTTATACTCTGTCGAAGATATACTGTCAATTTGCTTTATCAACGCCTGTAATCGATTGTATTTACGGTATTCCGAAAGGTTGTTTCCGTACTTCTCATAAGCCTCTTGTAAGCTACCAATCAATTTATTTTGCATACGAGCGTAATGTTTCTCGAATGATTTCTTGTATTCTTCAAGTATCTTTTGTAATCGTTCTAAGATTTCTAATTGATCCATACGATTATCACCACTTATTCGTCATCCGTGTTATTTTTACGTTTTAAATCGATTAACTCACTTTGGAAATCTTCTTTTTCTCGTTTAACACGTTCTTCTTCCTGTGCGGCATCTTTCACCCAAGGGTGGTTTTCACGAATAGTTGCCTTTGAAATGATACCTTCACTGTCTCGTGCCATTTGTATAATTTCCGTTTCATTTGTAAGCAACAGTTTATTAAACGTGAATGTTACATCTCGGTAATCAAATTTGCCTCTATTTGCAAGTTCACAAAATGTTTGAATGAACCACATAAATTCACGCAAAGCCAATGTAGCTTTACGTTCAAACATACTCGCCTTCATATCCAATAATGAGTATAGATTTTCTAGTGCCACACCTGAAGGAGCATCACCAATGATATCTGGTGAGGGATTCACACCTTGCCCAAACATAAATACATTCTCTTTCAGTGTATCGCTTTGTGTCTTATAAGCTTCGACTGGCACTTCAGCGCGGATTGTATCAATTCCACCATCTTCATCCAGATTGACCACTTTATATCGTTTTAAGTTCGCCATGAATTCAGATAAAGACTCACCTTGATAGCCACGTAATGCGAAAATAAGGGCCTGCATATCTAGCAATGTGTTTTGTGCATCTGAAACTAGCAAGTCGTAGTTATCAATATTCTCTTTAACGAAATGCAGGTCACTCAACTCTTCGTTGTTATTCAAAAAAGGAATAAACGGAACCTTGCCCCATCCCATACCTGTAATACCTTCTGCATCAGTAAAATGTGGTTTAGGGTTCACCTCTACATTTGCATCCAAGTGCATCTCGCCATCTATCATTTCGTAATACGTAATCGTTTCGTCATCGTATACTTCGAATTTAATGACGTTGTCTCGCAGTGAATAGAACCGTATGCCAGCAATTAACCTTTTGCGTTTGCTGTAGTCATATATAGGGATGAAATTTTCAGCATTTACAATCATGTAGTCAAACTCTTTATCCTCGTTTACAAATACATGTAACCACTCTATGCCTTTATTACTTGCACCTTTGATAATCTCTGTGATGGTATCTTCCCACTGTTCTCCTATCAACTCTTCCAATAACTGTAGCTGTTGCTTGTTATCGCTCTTACTGCCAAACACCATTGGTTCACCTACAAGATAAGCCACCTTTTGATCAACTAATATCTTGTGGAATCCAGAAGGGATTTTCGAATTTATAGCATCTTCATCCACAACCTTCTTTTCATCCTGGTACGTGTAAATCTTTCTTTTGTTGATATCGTTATCAACCTCGTAATACTTCACACCTTCAAGCATTTTACTACTGTCAAACGAAGCATAAATTTCTTTAATAATCTCCGTTGGTGCAGGCGTATTAGCTAGTATATATTCAATTAACTCCTCTGTATGGGTTTTACCGAACATCGTTTCACCTTCTTCTATTTCAAGATTGTCATGCCTTTACGCATGATTACTGTATTTACAAAATAACGATCTGCATCTAGTTGATGGTCGTTTTGTTTAACAGGCTTATCCTCGCCTCTATCAGCAGCTTTAGCATCCCACATGTAAGAACTGAACTCGCGAAACGTCTCTGTGCAACAGTCATTATATTTGATCATGTTATTAACGAGGGCATTTGCTAAGTTACGTATGCCATCAAGTACATCATTCTTTGCTTCTTTAACTACAAAGCCATGTTGTTTTAATGCCGTAATGAATGATTTTGCAGAAGGGTCAACAATAATCCTAGATATCTTCAGGTCACCAACAAACTCCTTCATGTCTTGGCAGTATTGTTCGTCAGTTTTTTGTCTGCTAGATTTCCGACCATCATAGTGATATTCCTTCACCTTGTACCAAACACCATCAAAAAAGCCCCACAGACCGAATGTCGTAGGGTTCTGGGTGCCGTAATCGACACTGACATAGTATTTTTCATAGTTGCGTTGCACTGTTTTAACAACATGTAAGTCCTTATCAAACATATCGTAGATGACGCCCTCTGCCAGCACCCATAAACCAAGAATAAATCGTTTATAGAACACGCCCTTATACATGCGCTTATAACGCTCTTTGATGCGTTGTGACAGTGATAAGTTGTCATCCATAGTAAAGTGTAAGTGCAACATGTTCTTATCTTCTAATTGATCCAGATACTCTAATTTGAACCAATGATAAGGTCCAGCAGGGTTACAGTTAAACCAAAACTTAGCACCATCAACTGAACATCGAGCCGTTGCTTGGTTAACGAATGATTGAGGCATAAGTGCTACTTCATCAAAGAACATTCCAGCTAGTGTAATCCCTTGGATAAGGTCTTGCGAAGCCTCGTCTTTTCCTCCGAAAATATAAAAATAGTTCACCTTGCCATTTCTAGTGACAGTGAACATGTTTTCGGAACGATATTCTTTTACTTTGTAACCTCGAGACATCAGCATTCGTTTTAACGGCTTGAATACGTTACGACGGAACGAGCCGATTGTTTTACCAGCCATGCCAAGGTTCTCGTCCTCGAACGTCTCCATTGCCCACATAACGAACGATAAAGACATGACGACCGTTTTACCTGCACGAACAGAACCGTCGCAAATAAGCCCATCCTTGTCCTTGTGAGGGGAATTAGATTGCCACCACTTAAGTACTTTAAGTTGTTTCTGGCTAAAAGGTTTGAATGTGAATAGAGCAGGTTTCTTTCGTTTACTCATCCCAATTCACTTCCTTGCCTTCTAACGCCTCTAAGAAGCCATCATCCTCATACTGATCTTCATCATCACCATTCTCTTTGCGAATAGCGATTTTCGATAGTTCAAGCGATGCCTTAGCTTTTTCGATTTCGAGTTGCTTGCGTTCTCGCTCATTGAGTAAATCAAAATGTTTAGCTAGGAAATCCAGTGCTCGCATCTTATCAGCTAACTTAATTGAAGCACCGTCTTTGCCCATTTTAATTTCAGTAACAATAGTTCCATCCACTTCATCATGTTCTTTAAATCGAACGAAGTCTTGGTCTACCATAACTGGCTTATCATTTTTATCGTAAACAGGTCCGAATGCGCCAATAAGTTCCACACGTTCTCTGCCGAATTCTACATAGTCTGTAATGTCAGCAAACGCAATCTGTACATACTTTTCAAGTACATCCATAGCATCAATGAAAAGGCCTTTACGTAATTCCCCTTTAAGTCGTTTAACTTCTGTCACGACCTTAGCATTCCTTAGCAGACGACTTCCTTCTACATGAGCACTGTCTCTCGCATATCCTGCTTTTATTGCTGCTACTGTTTGATTAAAACATTTCACATAATACATGCAGAAAAGCCGTTGTTTATCAGTTAAGCCATCATTACCTTCAGCTTCAAAATAAATAACTCCATCCTTGGGTGCATCCTCTTTTACGGTTGCAACCTTCTTAGTTTTGGTTGCATCCTTTTCAGTTGCATCCCTTGACCACTTTTCGCGGCTCTTGCGGCTCTTTAATGTACCGAGCTTTATGTCATGCTTTTCAGCAAGATCAGCCAGTGTAATCTTTGTGGTTTCCCACTCTAATTTAATTTCATCCCAATTAGCCATAACTCATAAACACCACCTCCATATTTCCATATTAAAAAAAGCCACCTAATTTGGTGACTTTGTTCTTCCTGGTAGTATCCATTCCGAATTTTTTAATTTTATTTCTTTAATTAGTATTTCTTTTTCTCCTTTTAACAAAAAATACTTCTCACTTTTATTGTCTACATTATAGTGGTATCTCATCTTCTCATTTTTTTCGGTTTCAAACTCTAATTCTACTGATATAGTACTAGAGACTAAAACATTTCCCTCTTGAACATGCGGCAACGGAATAAAGACTTCGGTATCGTTTTCAATAATACCTAAATAACCTTCAATTACGGCATGTTCCTTATGTATGTTATCTAATAATACTTTTACTTTACAGTCATATATACCTTTGTTATTTCCTAAAGCTTTAATTTCGTAAAAATTAAATACTGGTGTTGTGACATTACTATCATAAAAATGTGTGGCTAGTATTCTTGCATTTTTATTCATAGCTATATTTCTAAGTTTTGCTGGTCCTTTAAATTCCATGCAACTGATTATCGGCCTAGCGTTTATTATTTCTCTCTCCTCATAGAGTTCCTTTTCTTTATCCATTTGATATTTCGCTACACTATAAGCTCCGAAAGCTCCGAAAGCACCTCCAAACATACTAAGGACTCCACCAAAAATAGTGGCAACAATTGTGCTATCGATGATAAAAAAATGGCTTATTAATGAATATAAACCTCCTAAAAATATTGCTATGAACACTAATAAAATACTAATAAAAACTTTATTCACCATTAAATCCCTCCTCCTAAATAATAGATCAGGAAGGTGTGGTTTGTCATCGAGCTTTTTTCATCAGTAACAGACACTATAGTTAGAATTAAAGGGAAACCCATTATGGCTATTACTAAATATCTTTTCCACTCTCAAAACCACACCAAACTCTACCCTCTCAACTCATAGCGTTTTGGCTGTTTGATGCAGTTTTCAAAGCAAAAGAAAAAGCCCTGTGAAGGGCTCTTAATTACGTGCAATTGAAGCATTAGCCCACATTACAGCAGTTTCAAGGTTAGTCATAGCAACTGACTTCTCACGGCTGTTAGGACATTCTTCATCGATAAGGTAAGCAAGCTCTTTCGCCTTCTCACGAATAGCCTCATACTTTGCTGGCTGTCCCTCTTTTGGTGCGTGGTACATAAAGTTGTTTTCAATTTGTGGTTTCATTTGTTTTCTCCTTTCGCATGCATAATAAAAAGCCTCCATCCGAAGATGAAAGCTTTGATATTGTGGTAAATTGTCGAGTGCTCTTTTCCGACTCGTGGTAGAGCGACACCACGTTATTTTGTAACGAATTGTGTTCTAAATTTAGAGTGCATTTCCGTGCACTTTGTTGATGTAGTAAGTTTGACTGAAATTATGGAAAGTGGACGAAGTTCACATATAAACCACTCCTTCAGTTTTATTAGCCTTTATATTAATTAAGATACCTAATCTCTTAAAAAATATGGGCCGGCCATGTATGTCGCGCTCCGAACTACTCTGACAAGCGCATGTCGGTCGTCGGTCTGTCTTTCCCTAATATTTAGGTTTTTATAAATACCAAAGGAAGAAACATTTACCTGTCCGACCTCCCCTCCATTTTACACTGCAAATTTTAACGAAAACAAATATGCACGTTTTTGTCTCATTTGTCTCATCTGTCGCATTTGTCTCGTTTGTCTTAGCATTAATCTAGATCGCCATATAGTAAAAATGTTTCCATCTGTTCATTTTCTAGTAGCTGCTGGATGATTTCTTTTCTCTGTCTCTGTACATTATCTTTAGAGATCATAAGATGCAATGCAATCTCTCTATACGTCATGCCCTCCAGTAAGCAATCGTAAATAACCTTTTGAGTTTCATTTTGAAGCGTATCTCCTAGTGTTTCTAGTAGATAAACCTCGGTCTCATAGCGTCTTAATCGGTTGTTTCGCTTCTCTTCTAACGATTCAATACGTTTAATCTCCGACATACTTTTGCCCTTGGAACCCTTCGGCATTGCTGCCTCTACTCCGTATTGTGCTACTCCCCAATTTTGAATAGGTAAGCTATGTCCATATAAAAGCTTTTGAAGCCTTTGGACCTCGTTACGCATCCATTTGAAGTCCTTAATCATTTGAGTGATGATGTAGAACATATCATTATGTTCAGTTGCCTTACTTGCTGTAGATTGATAGTTTGTCATAGGTTTGCCCTCCTACGGTGTGATATACTAGTGTTGTGAACACCATCAAAGGGCATAAACCAATTCGAGCTGTAGCGTGTGATGACGCTGCGGCTTTTTCTTTTACCTATTTCTATATTTTTCTTTCAAATAATCTTTATCAATCCACAAGCAAATTGCTACTGTGATAATCGCTAATACTGCTGAAAATATTACAAACAACTTCTCACCTCGTTGTAATGCACAATTTCTTTCAACTAACCACTATCCTCTTACCTAACAACCCACCAGCTCTTGGCTCAATCCGTTCAGCCATTTCAAGGTCCATAGCAATCAAAGCCACACTCACCTTACTTGTATTAAGCCTGTCAGCTATTTTATTGATTGGATAACCTTGATTCCACATAGCTATGAAGGTTCCTATTTGTTGAATTGTAAAATCAAACTTAACCGATTCATGAACCTCACCAGTGAATAAAATGTATCGACTCTCTACTTTCCTTGCCATTCAATATCACCTACCCATTAATTGCTTCTCTTTCAGGTCCTTACGTGCTTTCCTAGCCTTTTTAAGTTCATCATGAGTTATCCAACCACCATCAATCTTTGAATACGTTAGAAGCTTTAATTCGTGGGGAAAACGGTATTCGAACAACTTCTTCCTCAATTCGAATTGCTGTGTAACCATTCCCTTAATATCCACCACTTCTGTATGACCATCTGCATAATGAACTGTAAAATCAGCGTTGTAACCAATCTCACGATATTTCTTGCCATTCTTTTCGAACTTCGGTAGCAGCACAAACCTTGGCTGTAATTCAAAGGAGGTCACAATACCTTGTGCTTGTAGGTGCTTCAAGTGATCATAATATTTAGCTTCCATCGCTGAATCGAATGTAATTCCGTCATGTACAACTTTCTTGTTGCCGTATTTTGCTTTGCTCATGTTTGCCCTCCTGTCAGCACTTTTGAAAGTCTGCTGATAAAACAACCTAATGCCGTTCTACCAGCAGCGTGTATTTGATTAAATTAAGCTACCATCAATCACTAACAATTCTGGTTGGTCGCTCTGTAATTGTTCTAGGATTTCGTTTACAGGAACCAACTCTCCATCCTCACTTTTTGCTTGGCTAAACTTAACGATTGCATAATCTCTATCAATTTCATCAAACTCTAAATCACCTTTATCTTCAGCTACCCACTCAACATACTTTTCTTTCGCTTGTTCCTCGTTTTCAGCCTTAATTAATGCGATATATGGATTGTAAAAATCAAAGAATTTCATACTATTGTTCCTCCTTTTATTTAATATCCGTTTTCTTGTCTAGCGTGATTGACCTTATTCTTGCGTAGTAAGCTTCTTCGACTTGCTCCCATGTGAAGCCAAGCATTTCACCAAGACCCCTAAAAATACCTAGCATTCTAAGGTAATTAGAAAATGCTGTGTTCAATGCCAAAGCACTTTTATCTTTATGCATATCCTTGAATCGTAAATTGTGTTGGATTTTAAACGCTTCTTCCATTAGCCGCAGAAACTGATTCGTAATATCTGAATTAGGTACTGTCAATGCTTCACCGCAAATACCTGGTGTACACTCAATTTCTAACCCAATACTCAAAATGAAATGCAAGCAGTCAACGTATTCTTCAAGGAGTGGATTTTTCAAACGCATAGCGTATAGTTGACCATTTTCACAGATTGGACAATCATCCGAGATATCCCCCCATAGATCTTTCAATCTTCCATCCTTTGCATCAAATGTGAAGCTACACTCATCATCACCGCATTTATATTCAACTGCATTTTGGTTTGTTGCACCTTCAGTTGTTAAGATTCTAGTTAGAGGTTTCTGATTTTTACTCCACTTCTTAAACCCTCGCCATTCATTTGCACACTCACCTAGCTCAACCTGTAGCGCAAGTAACTTCCAATCAAGATTGTTCTGCCCTCGTAGCTCTGGATGCTCCTGTATGATGCGCTCGTCCAACGATGCTTGTGTTTCAAAAAGTTTAGTTAAGTTCATTGTTTAGCCACAACCTTTCTCAAATCTTTTTCATGTACTCCCCTTTGGCATAAACGCCCACCAGTTTTAGTTTCTAAAAATACAACTATATATTTACCAATTCCGAATGATCTATTATCCCAATGACTAACGCGCATCTTATTACCCTTCGTTAACCAGCCGTGGTCAATACCACCTTTAATTATTTCTACAATGTCGCCACGCTCTAGTTCGTTACCATCTATATCAAAAGCTTGTAGTGTTTTTGCTACGCTCATAAACTCACCTGTTCCCTTTCAGTGTTAAATTCCAATAGTATTTGATAAGGTCTTGGATCTGCAGAAATGTAATTCATTCGACTAGCTACCATCCAACTTCTCTCCGTATCATCCGTAACCAAACGTTCTAATTCTCTTGATGTCCTAGCCTTGGTGATTTTTCTTAATATTGGCATGGGTATCACCTCGATTAATTATTTAGAAGGGGAGATCATCCTGATTTACTTCCATTGGCCCCTTACTATTTGCAAAAGGATCTTCATCGACCCTTGTATAACTCGGCTGATTATTGCCGTAATTCTGCCCTTGTGGAGCCCCTTGATAGGTTCCGCCTGTATTTGTACTAGATTCGTAGTTTGATGTGCCCTGTGAGCCTCCTGATGCGTTTCTCGACTCTAAGAATTGGATGCTGTCGGCAACAACATCAGTAGTGTAGACACGCTTGCCATCTTGCCCTTCATAGCTGCCTGTTTGGATTCGCCCTTCCAAACCTATTAAGTTACCTTTTCGCTGAAAGTTTGCTAGATTCTCGGCCTGTTTACGCCAAGCCACACACGATATAAAGTCTGCCTCACGTTCACCCTGTTGATTTTGGAATGTCCTGTTGACTGCCACTTGAAACCGACATGATGCAATCCCATTCGGTGTGTAGCGTAATTCAGGATCTTTTGTAAGTCGGCCAACTAATATGACTCGGTTGATCATGCTGACTCCTCCAATAGATGACTGTGTTCATAGATATTTCCGATAACTTCTACATGCATGCCATGTACTAGTTCCCCTAATCCATTTTCGATTTCGGTTACGTTATAGAAAGCCCAATCATTAAACCACTCAACTACTCCGATTCCTGTATCAGGCATTTCCATACTGCCTTCACTATCAACAACTTTTACAATATCTCCCTCGTAAATTTCCTTGCCATTCTTGTCCTTTAAGCCTGTGTATTGCATTAAATGGTGCTGTCTAGTATTATCTGTACCTTCCAACATTCCGTTTTCATCGAGACCATTTAATTCACCATCAAAATGAATTAACAGACCTGGTATGTTTGACGGGTACATCACTTTCGCTAGATCATTCCATGCACGAAACTTAATCTCTCTACTCATGCCGAAACCTCCTTGAAATACCTTTTATTAAATGTTGTACCGAAAGCTTTAAGGCTGTAATTCTTATCCTCCAACAAACTTGGGAAAATGAATGTTTTCATCCCTTTTGGATTCGAAATATAGACCCCATAATCCACTCCATTTAACGACCTGAATGGCGCAACATTATAGCCATTGGACTTTGTAAAACCTTTATTAATCAACACATCTTTATAAGCTTGAGCTTTTTTAATGTTGTTCTTTTTTCTCTGACGTCGATTCATGCAGCCTTCGCCTCTTTCATTTTTTCTATCACATAATCCAAAGCATCATCTTGTGTATTAAAACCTTTAAATTTTCGTATTTCTTCAAGCTTTTGATAAAACCCCATCGCATTTTCCGTATCCCTATGTTTCTTGTAAAGGCCAACATGTATGATCATCTGGTCGATTAGGAATTGTTCATTCATGAGCTACACCACCAAGTGCTTGACGTGCCTTTTCGCCCAAATCAACTGCTAAATCAGTTTCTTTATTCATGTGAGCTATAATTACGTATTTACTTAAATCACCATAAAAACAAAGTGTTTCGCGAAGCCGTTCATTTTCATTTTTAGTTTCCTTTAACATTTCACTAGCTTTAAACGTTGCTTTTTCCATAATTTCATAGCATTCGTTGGTTTTTGCTAGTTCTGTTTGTAGTCTCTCAACTTCTGCAATAAGTATTGGTACATCAGTAATCGCATGTTTAATAAACTCTGTATCACCATCATTCAAACAATCGTAAGTTTCGTTACCTGTTTGGCAAACTGCGTAATCCTCATTAGGATTGAATATATCGATATGTCCTTCTACTGTTTCTTCACTTTCCCATGGTCCTGGAGTAGCCTTCGCCACACGTTCTTTAATGGCATTCAACTGTTCTTGATTCATCAAATTCACTCCCCACCGTTTTTTCAAAAACCTCATTTCCTTCGTCTAGCAATACTTTTATTTCGTCTGCTAAGTTGGTTACGCAATCCTTCATCGAATGACTAATATAAACACCTTTTTGTTTATCTAAATAACCACATACAACTGCTTGTACTGTGTACGAATATCTTCGTTGCTCTAAAAACATCAATATTTTTGTATATGGATCTGCTTCATTTTCGTACTTACGTTCTTTTTCGCGTCTTTCATACTCTGTTATACAAGCTGATTCAACAAACTCAATATCTTCATTTTCGTCAATGGCAATGACTGCGTGATAAGGTACAACTTTGTATTCCTTTCCGCATTCCGTACAAGATGGATCATCAAATTCATACATCCCATTTACAGTTGGTGGATTGTTATAATCAAAATCTGCATTATCAAAAACTATGAATCCTTTACATCCTTTGACGTTACATTTATGTGCTTCTACACTCATCCCTTCAGCCTCCATCAAGGGGCTGTTGCCCCTCTAAAATCCAATATTTTTAATACGCTTGTCCGTTGTTTCTGTAAAAATAATCGTTTCTAAATTCTTCATCATGCGACTAATTAACTTTGGATCATACATATTCATTAGCGCTTTACTTGATAGATTCGTAGTAACAATCGTTGACTTATCCTGCCGTCCGTTAACAACAGCTCGTAATACTTTGCTGGTGAAATCTGTTGCTTGTTTGTTCGTATCAATGTTTCCTGTTTCTGCTCCTAGATCATCCAGTACCAAGTAATCAACGTTCGTTAGTAAATCGATGAAATACTGTTCAGTAAACGGAGATTCCTTGTCATTAAAAGTAGCTCTAATCTTTCTCAACATTTCGTCGATGTCGATATACAAGCACGATACATGCAAGCTATTAAGAGCTTTTAAGATACTCATAGACAAGTGACTTTTCCCTACACCCGGTTTGCCATTAAACCATAGATTGAAACGGTGTCCTTGTTGATAGCGTTCTAAATATTGCAATGCTTTTTGTTTATTCGTATGTTCTTCGGATGTCTGTGCAATATAGCTATCAAATGTTGCATCTAGTAACGTTTTGTCCTGTATCAGACTTTTATTTGCGAGTGTATTAAACTTAACCTTTGCTTGCTGTTGCTGGAGTTCAGCCTTGAATTCAGCTTCGAATACAGCATTTTCTTTCTCGCAAAAGCATCTAGGACAAGATTCTTTACCATCTACAATCATTAGTTGAATATCATGTTTCTCACATTTACTAGAAGCCCACATCAACCCCGAGTTCACTTTGTGTAGTACGCTGTCCTTTTGTAGTGCTGTGTTGATTGCCTGCAAGTTGCTGCGCCTCCCTTTTAGCTAATAGTTGGATAGATGTTACGCCTTCATGTTTCCAGTTGCGTAAAGTGCCTGTGGCGTATTTTTCTTTATTTGTAACTCGACTATTTATAAGTGCTCGTTCAAACGCTTCAATAATAAGATCTGCATCATGATAGGTTGCTAGATAGTACTCGATATCTTCTCGTAACTTATCACTAGGAAACTTTTGCAGACGACTGACAAAGAACTCATATAGCTTTTGAGCATGCTGCGCGTCTGTAGTCAGTACTTGGTTATTATCAGTATTTGGTTTATTCAATACTTTGTTATTATCAGTACTTAGTAGTGTTCGATTTTCTACTTCTTGAAAACCTACTTCTTGGTTTTCAACTTCTTGCTTTTCTACTTCTTGAAAATCGGTAAGTAGAGAATTTATAGGTACTTCATGAACGATCGTTTCCCATTCTTTAATTCTTTGCCCTTCACGAATAGGTTTTCGTTCGATGTAGCCACAAGTCTTTAACTCATTGAAACCAGCTCTGAACGATGCCTTGCCATCAGTTGAGTGAGTCATTAGCTCGTCCATATAAAACACCCAATCATCTGGCATTGAAAGCATATATGCCATTATGCCTTTAGCTTTCCAAGATAGCCGGTTATCGTTCAATGCCGTTCGATTCATCACTACATAGTTGTTGTTCTTAGCTACTCGGATGATGCCCATTTGCCCTCACCTCTCCTACTTACGCTTTCTACGTGGTCGATTAAATGTTTTATGATGCCACGCTGTCCATTTTGGTGCTGGTGGTAGTTCCTTTGCCCAAGATTTAAAACCACGCCGTAATTCGTCGTACATATACAACCCTCCATATTTTCAATATTCAAATTTTTAATCACACATTTATTCAAATAAGACCATCCAGCCTTTCACATACTGCGAAACTACCACTCACTTTGAGCACCCTATAATTCGGGTATCTTCGCATGTAATCTAGCACTAAGCGCCTGATTTCATCTTTATCCTTCGCCTGCTCAAATATCCAAGCAGGCAGAAGGACTTTGTGGGGTACGTTATTCATTTACTACTTCTACTTCAATTTCTGGTACATCAACGAAAAATTCTGTTTCTGGTGTGATGTCTTTCATCTCACGTTTTGGCGCTGTACCCTCGTCATAAGCTACTTGCTGTTGCATTTCCACACTAATCGGTAGGTACTTCCACATGTGTCGTACAACGGTCTTTTTCGCCATTTCCTCGTAGTCTGTAGCCCACGGTGAATACGATGAATTAGCAGCCTTTGAACGACCTTTACGCTTCTCAATTTCGGCTTTTGACATGAACTCAAATTGATAACCCCCATCCTTAAAATGAGCGACCGCATAGGCACCTACAAAATTGCCTTTATCTACATCCATACAAGGTTTGTGCTTTAATTTTGGGTCTAACCCTAGCTCGTACTCAAACTCGTCCTTTTCGTACACAGCATGAGCGTAAATCGATTGGATATGACCACTTCGTCTTGCAAGATCAATCATCCCTTTGTAGCCAATGATAAATTGAACCTCTGTAATGCCCTTTTTGCTGTTTTTGAATGGTAGTAAGTAACAGTGACCCATTAAACCAGGCTCTAATCCTAGTTGAGCAGCTTGCATAACAGCACCTAGTAAACTAGAAACATCCGCATCTTTAAGTGCTGGTGTTGTACGAATAGTCGTCATTGCCAAGCGCATTAAACGATCTACATCCATGTGTTTTGGTAATGCCTGCGCCATTGCTGGTGCCATTTGTTTCAAGTAATCATCAATTGTTTTAGGTTTTTGTTGAGCAGCTGGTGCCTGTTGCATTTGTGCTTTTAAATCAGTTGTAGTTGCCATTATTTATCCTCCTTTTGAGTTATAACTAAATTAGTGTCCGATTCTATTTTTTGAGTCGAAATACCAATTCTTTGTCTATCTTGTTTGTATCTCAATCTCGCCTGGCTCGCGTCATTTGCCATAACAACCGTAGTAATAGTAGTTAAAATTGTTTCTGTTACTAGATATTCCTTTGGTTCTTCCATAGGTTTAATCAACTTAGTTAGCCTCCTTAATTGATAAGCGTCTTGATAACGATTCTTTGATATATTTTTCATATATTGCTGGCTGTTCTTCTTTCAATCGCTTGCTATCCAAACGACTTGAAGCAATAGTTTTATACGTAACTTTAAAGCGATCCGAATGCCCTTCTGCAGACTCACCAAGCATCATTTTGAGCTGATTTTCATACTCTTTACGCTGTAGTTCGAGTTGCTTTTCTTCAGCTTTTAAAGATTCAATAGCTTCAATTAAAGTGTTAGATTGCTCGTCCAACATAATGGCTGAACCATCATCCTGCGGATACATTTTAGCTAGTAGTTCTGATGCCGATGAACTTCCATCAATAGCTGGTGGAACATTAGCTAGTACGTGATTCTCCCAAAATGATTTCTCATGTTGGATCATCAGCTCGATAAATTCATCATCCCTAGCGACCTCTTTCCAAACAAACTTGTTACCACCGATCAATACAGCGATATAAGCTTTTTCGTAACCAGTGACTGCTAGGTAATGTTGTAACTGACAAAGATATGCTGCAGGAACATCCTCACCATTCCAGCTATCTTTTAGGTACTCGCTCGCTGTTTTACATTCTAAAAATGCTTTCTCTCCAACTACATCCCTGTCTAAATTAGCAGTCATGAAGTAATGTTTTGGATGACGTAGCATCCTATTAATCTTTCGAATTTTCTTACCTGTTCGTTTTGCGAACTCTCTAGCTACTACATCTTCAAGAACGTTGCCCCAGTAGGCAGCCTCACTATCTGATTCGTCAACCAATTCAGATGTTTTTTCTATATATAGTTGAAATGCTGATTTGTATCTGTTGAAACCTAATATTGCTGATGCATCCGAACCGCCAATACCACTCTTACGGAGTTGTAGCCATTCAATGCGATCCATTTCTAAAGTAGAAACTGCTTCCATTCTCTTGCCCTCCTATGCTAAAATCTGATTAATAATTGTTTTTTAAGCCACTCTGCAAAGTGGTTTATTTTTTTGTGTAAAACTTAGCATTATAGTTATCCTCTAAATACGTATGGATGTTGTCTAAATGAACGATATCTCCATTCGGAAACTCCATATAGTCATCATTGAAAACAATTAAACTACCATAAAGATCACGAAACTCTCTTTCGATATACCGAAATGTAGGTACGCTATTTACAGCTTCAATGGTTCCCAACACCATTGGATTTTCAACTTCCATAAGTTGTCGCATGTATTCACCTTCTTTCCTATGTATTGATGGATAACCACCAATCTACTTACAAAACTGTCGTCGCAACTGGAGCCTATTGGCTGTCGCTCGCAAATGGTCATGGCGTACTGTGCTCGGTTTTATAAATAGATTGCTAGTCCCATCAAGCAATTCACAGTGACAAAGCTAAACCGTAGGGAGACGGTGCTGTAAGCTGCTTGACGAGAGCGAGATAACTCTCGCAAGCGTCAATATTTGTGATATAATATATTTGGATATTCTATAGTCTTTGGCTGTTTAATCGATCCCAACGATTAAGCAGCTTTTTTTATTGCCAACATGTGATGATGATTGGCACTCCGATAATAAGCATCGTAATAACTGCACCAATACAAAACTTCCTGTGTGATTCTGGTACATCGTCATCTGGTAAGTAAAAATAGTTATCAAGCCATTTCCACAACCTTGTTCACCACCTCAGCTAATATTCCTCGCTTGTTTAAAACTTCAACTGTTATCCATAACCGTTTACGTTCATGTAGTTTTTCTAGTTGTTTCAACGAATTATGTAAATCTCGTTCTCGTTGTATCGCTGTGTTAATTTGTCCTTTTTGTACATGTATCTTGATTTCTGTCATTAAATCCTCGATACATGCTTGTTGCCGTTTAATTTCTTCATCTATTTCAATCATTTAATGAATCCTGCTTTCTGTAAGTACTTATAATGGTCCATCCATACACCTGTGTAACTGATACCTAAATGTTCAGTCGTCACTGCTATGAAGTTTGCCAGTGCTGTAGCAGCCTCGACTGCCTCCTCAATCATGTCCATAATGTTTTTTCGCTCATAATGCTCAATGGCATCGCTTGGTTTGGCTAAGCTGGTACTTGTTATGGAATCCAAAGCTTCTTGTAATTCTTCTATTGTCTTCTCTCGAACACTACATCTGTGCAAATCTACATTTGGACCGTTTAACCATATTGGCCCTGTACCTGTATATTGATGTTGAACAGCAAGTGCAAACTTTGGATCATCAAATTTTTCAACGATGCTTTTACTTATATCTGCAGGGACCTTACTGCGACCGTTCTCGTATTTCGAAATAGCTTCCCTCCCTACTCCAAAATCAAAACCGAATTTTAACTGTGTTTCTTCACCCCTAATTTCTTTCATTACCTCGCCCACTAAATTTCCAGTAACAGTCATATTTCCATTCCTTTCTTTTAAATAAAGTCACATTTCATTGAAAAGTTAACTTGTAAGAGACCGTCATTTTGATTAATTGTCTGTATAATAAAGGTTAAGAGGTAGATTTGCCCCTACCTCTTAGATTTCTACTAGATTGGTAGTTTGATTTATCTTGAGACCATTTGCCCTGGCCTCTCCTATGCTCTTGGCTGTTGTTTCAGCCATTTAAGTAAAAATTCACTTGCTTCTTTTGCTGGAATCAACCATTTTGTACCGACTTTATGTCGGGGAAAGTCTGGCAAAAAGAAGAATGTTTCTAATACAAAACTTCGTGACATACATGTCTTTTCACATAATGTTTTCAAATCCCAAAAGACAAATTCGGATTCAACTGACTGCAATTTTGCTTTGATTTCATCTCGAGCTATATTGAGCACTAATTGTTCATCTACTTGGACTTGAATCATAATTGGCACCTCCAGTTTTCTAGTTGTTCTTAATCAATCAATTATGAAACCTTTCTTGGTACCCAAGATCTTATATAATTGATTACTGATTGTAATTCTTGTCTACGAACATCCTTGTAACTAGCAACAGCAAAACGATCTTTAATTTCACGATGTAATTCACGGAAAAGTTTAGGTCTAATAGTTGCATCAGCTTCGATTTCATATACTTTGATAGCAACTTCTTTTTGAACTGCACGTTGTTCACCAGATGTTAATGTAATTTGTTCTTCTACTTTTTCGTTGATTAGTGAAAGTTCTTTTCGAATTTCAAGTTGCTCATTTTTAATTGTTTGAGTATCTTCCACTAGATCTGCAGTTGTACGTAAAACGGTAACTAATGCTTGGTCTTTGGAAAGTGGAACTACATTTTGCGATTGTTGTTCCATCTCGTTAAATCGGTCAATGTATTTAACAGCAAACTGTGTTCCCTTTTCACCTGTCATACGAGTGCCATAAAGTTCGCAACCTTTTTTTGTTAATAAGAAGCAAGGTAGCTCTTTGTTTTGGTTGTTTATATAAGTTGATTCAACGAAATAGGACTGCTGATTTTTCAGCTCACCTAATTGGTCAATAATTTTCCTAATATCCTGGAGCACGTTACGATGTTCACGTCCAACCATTTCGGCAACTTCTAAACTTGAGATATTTCTTGGTAACTGATTCATAATAAATCCTCCTTGTTTTATGCAGTTTTAACTTGTGCATTTTTTGCACAAATTTCAATAAAAAAAATGGTCCAATCTATATCTAATGCTCTTCCAATTGCTTGTGCAACTTTTACACTCGGTCTTAGACCGTTCTCAATTTTTGTATAATAAGAACGTTCAATCCCAACCATATTTGACACTTGCTCATGGGATAACTTTAGAGCTTTTCTTTGTCTCTTTAAGATTTCCGGAAACATGTGATTACCTCCTTTGTGCATTTCTTACACATAGTATATCGTGCATTTTTTGCACAGTCAATAGTTTTTGTGTAGTTTTTTCACAAAATATTTATTGTGCAAAAAATTCACTTATAATATATAGAATAGAAAGGAGCGTAATGTATGAAATATGGCGAGATATTAAAGAAACTACGCACTGAAAAGGGTTTATCCCAAAAGGAATTAACTGACCGCCTTACAATAAATAGATCAACATATGCTCGTTATGAAACATCTTCTACTCAACCTGATTTTGAAACTCTAAGTAAATTAGCCGACTTTTATAATGTATCTGTTGATTATCTACTCGGCAGAACCAATAACAGAGACGCTTTACATACACAAGCTGGTATCTCTAATGAAGATTACAATAACCTAAGTGCATATCAGAAAGAAGTTATTGATTTCTTTTTAACTAGAGAGGATTTGTTCTTTAAAAACCAACCAGAAAATCTGTTAGACGCACTAGAGCAATTCGAGATTTTCTACGAAGTGTTAAAAAGACAACAAGAAAACAAAAAGTAATTTACATTCTTATGTATGTTTTCCAGACATTTAAAAATTCGCCTTTTCAGTGGTGAATTTTTTTGTTAATATCAAAAGAACATATGTTTGCAAAAAGAGGGATGTTATGAATTTCGTTTATTCACATTTAGAAGATTACATATATAACCTTTATACAAGTATTGGTATTACAAGCCCAAAACAATTAGATCCTAAAATCATTGCATCATTACTTGGGATAAACTTAATTTATCTACCATGCGATTCTACAAATATAGGTAATGTAATTTTTTTAGACTCCCGATTATCAAAAGAAGAACAATGGCAAGATTTTGGTCATGAATCATGTCATGCAACTTTACATTCTGGTAATCAAGCGAAATCTAATCCTCTCTTTAGAGAGTATCAGGAATGGAAGGCAAATAGTTTTGCGCTGCACTTTTGTATTCCAACTTTTATGTTAAATCAGATTAAGCTACCTAAAAATAAGGAGCTAGCTATTATCAAGATTTGTTTACTTTTTAATGTAGAGTACGAATTTGCGGAAAAAAGATTAGATAATTATTTAAATAACCATTTCCCGGAAAATTATGAACCTATCATAAGTACTATAGATTTCTGTTAAGGAGTGATATTATGGCTTACTTCCGTAAACGTGGGAACCATTGGGAGTACCGAATAAAATACAATGATGCTGGTAAACAGAAAGAAATATCAAAAGGTGGATTTAAAACTAAAACCGAAGCTCGAGCAGCTGCTATTTTGATAGAAGAAAAATTAGTTAAAGGTGGCGTAGAAAAATTAAGAAAAGGAGAAATTCTTTTTGAGGATTGGTTAGAAATACACAACAAAATGCATAACCATCACAGGAGAGAATCTAGTAATATAGCAGCCATGAATGGGCAAAAAAAATTACTTAATAAATTCAAAGGATATAAACTAAATAGAATTAAAAGAGCAGAGTATCAATTGTTCATTAACGATTTATTATTTCAATTTAATTATGCAAAAAACACCGTTGATCGTATACATGGTGAAATGATGTCTATAATTAATAGTGCTGTTGAGCATGATGAATTAGAGAAGAATATATTAAGAGGTATACAAATTACCAAAGATGAAGATGAAGAAAAAATAGTATTCTTAAATAAACAAGAAGTGAAACAATTATTATCTGCAATCGAAAATGAAGATATTTTTAAACGTGTAATGGTTATAACGTTGCTTCATACAGGCATACGTAGTGGCGAATTGTTAGGTTTATTTTGGTCAGATATTGATTTTGAAAATAAAACACTTACCATTAATCGCCAACGTGCTATTACAGGATTAGGTCCTCCTAAATCCAAATCAAGTTATAGAACAATCAGTATTGATGATAAATTGGTGAATGAATTACTCGCTTATAAAACTTGGCAAGAAGAAAATGAACTGACCAATCCCAATTATGAAAAATCGGAATTTGTTTTCGTTGACGAAAATGGCAAATTGTTTTATCAAACAAAACCACAAGATATGATGAAAAATTTACTTAGGTATGCCAAGTTGCAACCTAGAAAATCTACTCATTTATTAAGGCATACTCACGCAGTTATGATGTTAGAATCTGGGGTTGATATTAAAACAGTTAGTACAAGACTTGGTCATAAAAATATAGACATAACTGCTAACACATATTTACATGTGACTCCTGAACATGAAAGAAATGCCCTTAAAAAATTCGAAGAATATCTAAAAAAATGACCTTTTGGGGGCAAAAAAGGGGCAATCAAGTGATTACCCCTCAACAAACCCTTATATACCAATGTTTTGTAGAACCTACCCAATAATAACTCGTTCTTTTGGATAATGGAAGCTTGATTTTTTACCTCGTCCCCCACCACCAAGTGTATAAAGGAATGAAATTAAACCTACTCGGCCTATAAACATTAAAATAATGATAATGATTTTTCCAATCACAGATAAATCGGAAGTGATTCCTAACGACATACCACATGTTCCGAATGCAGAAGTAATTTCAAAAATAATTTGAATAAGTGACGCTTGTGGTTCTGTAATGAGCAAAATGATCGTTGCAATTAACACCATAAAAAATGCTAATAGGATTACCACGAATGAACGAAAGACGTCTATTAAATGAATTTCCCGCCCAAATACTTGAATATCTTCTCTTCCCCTTGCAAAGGTTATTAAAAATAAAATGGCCAAGGCAAATGTCGTTGTTCGAATACCCCCACCAACAGAACTTGGCGAAGAACCAATGAACATGAGAAAACTCATAAAAATATCTGTTGCCTCACTGAATGTCGTGACATCGTAAGTTGTTAATCCAGCGGAGCGCGTTGATACTGAATGAAACATCGCTGAAAAAAGAGCCTCGTGCCAAGACATTTCTTTAAAGGAATGGAATGATTCAAGGAGTAAAATGACAAGAGCACCAACAACAAATAATACCGCGTATGTTGATGTCGTAATTTTGGTAAACAGACTGAAGCGAAAATTCGCACGTCGATTAAGCAAAAACGTCTTCAATTCGATTAATACCGGGAAACCGATAGCACCTAACACAATAAGCACCATCGTAACCATTTGAACAAAATAATCATCATGGAAAGGCAATAAGCTCATTCCTGTAATATCAAACCCACCATTAGTTGTTGCCGAAATTGAAGCAAACACACCATGCAAGAACGCTTCTTCCAATGTATCAAAGTAATTGGTGAAGTGTAGTGTTAAAATAACCGTACCTACCACTTCAATACCAAATAAAATTTTCAAAATTTCACGAATTAATTTAACAACACCTGACACACTGTACTGATTATGATCAATCATAATTAATTGACGTTCACGCATTCCAATTTTTTTCCCTACTAGCAGCCATACAAAGGTACCGAGTGACATAATACCGATGGCACCTAACTGTAAAATAACAAGAATCATCACAAGTCCAAAGGTTGTATAGGTTTCTGAAATATTAATAGTTGTTAAACCTGTGACACTTACTGCACTCACTGCGGTAAACAAACTATCTAAAAACGAAACTTTCACACCTTCTTGCTGAACGCCTGGAAGCCGTAATAACAGGAAGGAAATCGCTATGGCTATAAAGTAATAAGAAACAAGTACCTGAAATGGTGTGACAAGTTTATTTGATGATTTTTTCCAAGGCACTTTAACAACCCCTTCCACATATGATGCCCAACTAGATAGATAATAGTATAGAAAAAATACATAAAAAAAGAAAGAGGAATAGTTACACCTAAACATCCTAGTTTGTCGACAAAGGTTTAATTTGTATACTAAAGCCTTTATTCATTTGTTGAATAACCAAATCAGAGGAGAAAAAATAATGAGTAAGTGGTCAAATGGGGGAGGAATAGTATCGAGGTTAATAAATTTTAATAATAAAAACAAGCATGAGAATTCTTTTTCTCATGCTTGTCTTTATTATATTTAAAACCCTAATTATTCTTTTTATTACGAACTCCTACTAAATAGCCAACAAATGCAATGGCTAGCAAGACAACCCAGAATGTTAACTCCCACGCAGTGGAATGTGGAAACTCTTCAGGTAGTATTCCAACTTTTTCATGGGCTAATGTTAAAACAACCAGCTTCACACCTACCCATCCCACGATTAAAAATGCAGCTGTTTCAAGTGAAGGATAGTCATTTAATACTTTAACAAACCATTGTGCTGCAAAACGCATCATAATGACGCCGATAAATCCACCAAGGAGCATAACAATAAACTGCCCTCCATTGATACCACCTATATCAAATTCTCCTAAATGCGGTAAAGTTACGGCAATAGCAACTGCTGCCAGCATTGAATCAATAGCAAATGCAATATCTGCCGCTTCAACCTTCAGAACAGTTAACCAGAATCCAGAACCCTTTTTCCCAGATTTTTCAGTAGATTCTTCATCATCATCGTCTTTATGTTTACGCAAATCATAGATGTTTTTCGCAGACATAAATAGTAAATAGGCAGCTCCTACCGCTTGGATTTGCCAATAGTTTACCAACACTGTTATTACAAAAAGCGCTGAAAATCGGAAAATCAGTGCTCCAAATAATCCATAAAATAGTGCCTTTTTTTGCTGTTCTTGTGGTAAATGCTTGACCATAACAGCCATCACTACCGCGTTATCAGCCGCGAGTAATCCTTCTAATACAACAAGGACAATCAATACCCAGCCATATTGTAATAAAATTGTTTCCATTCTAGTGCCTCCTCTAAGCTCTATATACCAAAAACGACCATTTCATCTAAAGTACAAAAGAAAAAAACCCCTGCCTTTATTCAGGCAAAGGTCTCGCTAAGTAAATTCGTACCTTATTTCTTTTTGGTACATCAATCTACACGTCATTACGTATAGAGCCATTCACTATCACACCCGATGGCAAAAACCATGTCTTGACGAATGTGAAACCAGGTAAATTAATTTCCTGTTAGCTACTCCCCTTTGACAAATGTCGAAGGTATCTTCTTTCAATCATTATAGCACTATCATTTACTACTGACAAAAATATCTATATTATTTTTTACTTAATTTGAATGTGATAGCTCTCATCCTTATTATGGGCTAAATAAAAATCAATCATTCTTGGCATTGTCTGTATAAAATCCGGGCATGTAATATCACCTTTTTGTAAAATATACTGTGCTTCAGAGGTGTCAAATGTGGCATTCCATGTTAGATAATCTAATGTTTCTTGTTCGACACCTAGTTTTTTTCGAATAAAAGGAATCTGTAATGATAGCTTTGCCAGAGTAAATGGTATACGCCCTTTTGGATAAGAATTTGTCATCAGTTTCACCATTGTACGGTATACTTCCTGCACAGGATGAGGTTTGGGATCTGTTAAATGAAGAGTCTTACCTTCTGCACCTTGTTCGTTTGCCAAAAAAGATGAGGTTTGGGATCTGTTAAATGAAGAGTCTTACCTTCTGCACCTTGTTCGTTTGCCAAAAAAATAGAGGCATTTAAAATATAATCGATTGGCACAACGTTAATCGTCGATGTAGATTGACCAATATACGGAATCAACGGTAGACCCTTCAAGCGTTCCACCAAATTCAAAAAGAAGTAAGGTCCATCAAATTTAATGGTTTCACCAGTTTTAGAATGCCCTCTTACAATCCCAGGTCTAATAATCGTCAGAGGTATTTCTGATTTTAAATCTTCCACTCGAAGCTCAGCCTCATATTTTGTTTCCTCATAATAGTTTTTAAATGCTTGTGGTCGAATAAGTTCATTTTCACGTAAGACTCCTTCTCGAGTACCTGCTACATAGGCCGTGCTAAAATACATATAGCGTTTTAAATTAGGTAAGGTGCGCACAAAGTCATTGACCATTGTTGTTCCATGGACATTCACTTTCCATGCAATATCTCGCGGCACCGCTAAATCATAAATAGCGGCTAAATGCCAAAATACCTCGATTTGTGGGACAATCTCTTTGATTATTTGATCGTCTAAACCTAAATTCGGCAACGTAATATCGCCCTCTATAATACGAATCGAACAGTCAGGAAACGCTTCTACTATTTTGTTTTTTTCCTTCTGTGCTTTAATGGTTTCACCAGCCAGCACAATGGCAATCACCTGCTGCGTTTGTTTCTCTTGGAATAATGTTCGAATGAGCTGACTCGAAATGAAACCTGGAAAACCAGTAAAAAAGTGAACTTTCATATCTCATTCCCCCTATATCTAGCGCATCTTTCTTGTTTCTTTATCCACTAAACTATAAATAATGGGTACAATATACAAAGTAAGTAAAGTAGAGGTTACAAGTCCTCCAATTACAGCTATCCCCATCGGTTGGTTCATTTCTGTCCCTTCACCTATACCTAATGCAAGTGGTAACAACCCTAAAATAGTCGTTAACGCTGTCATTAAAATTGGACGAAGACGATCTTGAGTAGCCTGTAAAATAGCCTCATAAGTTGATATACCCTTCGCTTTTTGTTGATTAATATAATCAACCAGCACAATACCATTATTCACGACAATTCCTACAAGCACTAGGATGCCTATGACAGACGTCACACCAATTAAAGTTCGTGTTAAAAACATAGCTATAGCGACACCTATAATCATTAATGGGACTGAAAACATAATAACAAATGGATATTTAAAAGACTCAAATTGAGCAGCCATAACAATATATACAAGGACAATTGCTAACATAACTGCTAGTAGCATGTCATCAATTGCACTATCATAAAGCTCACGATCCCCACTAAAAACAATCTCCGTAGTAGGTGGTAAATTAACTTCTTCTAATGCTTTATCTACTTTTGCCGATATTCCCCCTAATGATTCCTTTGTTTCATAGTCAACAAAAAAGGCTACTGCTGCTGCCTGGTCAGAACGGCGAATGGATACTGGACCTTCCTGAATAGATATAGTAGCTACATCCTCTAATTTCACAAACAGTCCTGCTGGGGAACGAAGTTGCATCGTTTTGAGCGCATCTATACTATTATTAAATGTCTGTCCAAAACTTGTATAAACCGGTAACACAGCACCGTCCTCTGTAATTAGTTGGGATGTTAATTGTCCTTTTGTCATTTGATTGACGTTTTGAGCAATTTGTGCGGGTACAAAACCATAGTCTTTTGCCCTTTCGCGATCAACCTCAATTTGAATTTCTTCCACAGTATTATCTAAGTCTGTTGTGACATTTGTTACTTCTTGAATTGCTTGTAGCGCTGGCAGCACTTTATCAACAGATTGCTGAAGTCTTTGCTCGTCCGAGTCGGTTAATCGGAACGTTAACGTATGTGGTGAAGAGCCTGTTGCCGTCGATACATTAAAGGTAACCTCTGCTTGCTCCCCAAGCTCTCCCTGTAAATCTTGCTCCAGCTCTTCAACAAATTCAAAAATGGAACGTTGCCTTTCTTCTAACGGCACTAGTTTCACATACATTTCGGCCTGATTAGGACTGGCTTGTCCACGTGCCTGTGATTGTTGTGTACCGCCAATTAAACTAACATAAACTTCCACATCTTTTTCCTGCTTTAAACGTTCCTCAATTTGCTTAACAACTTTTTCTGTTTCAGAGACAGCGACACCCTTCTCAAGGTTAATATTTATAGATGTGAATCCTTCATCGGTAGGTGGTAAAAATTCAGTTCCTATTTTTGTAAGCCCAAAAAAGGATAGACCAAAACAGACTACTGTGAAAACAAGGATTAACATTCGGTGCTGTAATACCCATACAATCGAAGATTTGAAACGCTTATAAAATAACGAGTTACTGCGCTGTACATCAAAATTGCTACTTTTCGTTTTCAAAAGTCGACTTGCTAACATTGGCACAACTGTAAGGGCCACGACTAACGAAGCTATTAAACTGAACGAAATGGTTAAGGCAAATTCTGTAAAAATTTGACCTATCAAGCCTTCGATAAACATAACAGGAATAAATACAGCTATTGTTGTTAACGTCGAAGCTGTAATAGCAAGAGCTACCTCCTTCGTCCCTTCTTTAGCTGCAGTAATCGGATCCTTTTCTAAGCCTAAATGTCTTTCTATATTTTCAATCACGACTATGGCATTATCTACAAGCATACCAATTCCCAATGCCAGGGCACCTAGCGTCATAATATTGAGCGAAAAATCTGCAAAAAACATCAACACAAATGTCACAATAACCGAATAAGGGATGGCAATACCAATAATAATCGGGCTTTTTACACTACGTAAAAAAACAAATAGGATAAACATCGCAAATAGTCCACCTAGAATTAAGGAAGTACCAATGTTACTAATAGCTAAATCTACATAGTTACCTTGATCGACTAATATATCTGCTGTAATACCCTCATACTGTTCTTTTTTTAATAAATCATCTAATGTCTGCTGAAACGCTTTCGAAACTTCTGCGGTATTTGCACCAGATTCCTGCAAAACAGACATCAGGACTGCTGGATACTCATTTGCTCGTGTTGTCGTACTAGATTGTTGCTCTGTTCTTTCCACTGTTGAAAGATCACCAACAGTTATGGCTTCACCTGTTAAAGGGTTTACCGAAACGATTAAATCAGCAATGCTTTCTGGTGAAGATAATGTACTTACAATACGTGTTGTTAACATCTTGCCATCATCTGTTGAGACAGGATCACCAGGAAGAGAAACATTATTGGCTTGAACTATTTGCACAATGTCTGTTTGTGTTAGACCTTTTTCTACTAGCTTTGCTTCATCTAATATGATTTGGATTTCCTCTATCAATTTGCCAGAAACATTTACACTAGCAACACCCTCTGTCCGTCGAAGCTCTTGCTCTAAGTCCTCCGCTAACAAACGCACATCTACATTTTTATTTTCAGCACGCAATGATAGTTGAATAATAGGGAATTGTGATGGATCAAATTTTAAGAAGCTAGGCTTCCCTGCATCATTTGGCAGTGGTGTCATATCTATTCTTTGAAGAATATCAAGTTGGACATCTTCCAGGTTCGTAGACCAATTGAACTCAAGTACAATTAAATTAGAACCTTCTTGAGAGGTTGATTGTATTTTTTTGATACCTGGTAAGGTTGCAAGTGTAGCTTCTAAAGGCTTTGTTATCTTCTCATTTACCTCTGCTGGACTTGCACCAGGATAAGAAGTGACAACAACACCAATAGGGGGATTTAACTCTGGAATTAGTGTAATTGGTATTTTTAATAAAGATACGCCTCCTAGTAAGATGACAAGAAGCATTGTAACAATGGTAAAGACGGGTCTTTTAATTGAAAAATGACTAATATTCATATAAACAAACTCCTTTTTCTACCTCTTCCTTTCAGGATAGCCGAAAAGGAGATTATTTTATAAATAGACTAAGCTCCCTTCGAGTAATTTGTGTAATATATTTCCTCATACTGTTTTATTCTACAAACAGTGTCAATTTCCCTTGCAAAAAAACACGAATCGCAAAATTGTCGATTCGTGTTTCAATATTATAAAAGACTATATAGTTTAATGTTTTCGTTTTTATCTGCAAACCAACGCATGGCAAATTCATTTTCAAATAGGAAAACAAGATTGTCAAATCGATCTTTCACTAGCATGGATCGACCTGAAGACATAGACTCTTTCACGTCCTCTTCATTTTCAATCCAACGTGCAATTTTTGAACCAATTGGCTCCATCTTCACTTCAACATTATATTCATTCTTCATGCGATGCTCAAATACTTCGAATTGTAATTGACCAACTGCTCCAAGAATAACTTCCTCTGTATGCAATGTTTTATAATATTGAATGGCGCCCTCTTGTACCAGTTGTAAAATCCCTTTATGGAATTGCTTCGACTTCATAACGTTTTTCGCTGTGACACGTACAAATAACTCTGGTGTAAATTGTGGTAATTTCTCAAATTGGAATGTTTTCTTACCACCTACAACTGTGTCACCAATTTGATATGTTCCTGTATCATATAAACCGATAATATCTCCAGCAACGGCTTCATCCACAGTCTCACGGTCATCTGCAAGGAATTGTGTAGATTGTGTTACTTTAAATGATTTACCTGTACGAGATAGTGTCATATTCATACCACGTTCAAATTTCCCTGAAACGATACGTACAAAAGCAATACGGTCACGGTGTGCAGGATTCATATTCGCTTGAATTTTGAAAATGAAACCTGAAAACTCTTCATGTTCAACAGGGTCAATAAATTGCTCATCTTCCGTAATTCTAGGTTGTGGTGTCGGTGCAAATTGTAAATACGTTTCTAAAAATGTTTGCACACCAAAGTTTGTTAATGCTGAACCAAAGAAAACAGGTGTCAATTCCCCACGACGAATTTTTTCCTCTGAATATTGATTCCCAGCCTCATCAAGCAACATAATATCGTCCATTGCTTGCGAATAGTAAGAAGTTACTTTCATCGGGTGCTCCACAGCAAGCTCTCCATTGTCGTCAATTGGTAGGAAACGTTCAGCTTCTTCCGTACGGAATTGCTCTATGCGCTTATTGTATCGATCATAAATACCAAGGAACTCTTTACCCATACCAATTGGCCAGTTCATTGGATAGGCGTGGATTCCAAGAACTTCCTCAAGCTCTTCAATTAGCTCAAGTGGCTCTTTCCCTTGACGGTCTAACTTGTTAATAAATGTAAAAATAGGAATACCACGCATTTTACAAACTTTAAATAGCTTTAATGTTTGTGCCTCGATCCCTTTGGCAGCATCTACTACCATGACAGCACTATCAACAGCCATTAATGTACGATATGTGTCCTCAGAGAAATCTTGGTGACCAGGTGTGTCTAAGATGTTTACTCGTGAACCGTTATAATCAAATTGCATAACTGAAGAGGTAACTGAAATCCCACGTTGCTTTTCAATTTCCATCCAGTCAGATGTTGCAAACTTACCTGTTTTTTTCCCTTTTACTGTCCCTGCGTCACGAATGGCGCCACCAAATAGTAAAAGCTTTTCTGTAATCGTCGTTTTCCCAGCATCAGGGTGACTGATGATGGCAAAAGTACGACGCGATAGTATATCTTTTTCTAAATTTGAATTCATCTCGTCATTCTCCTTTTTTCATACTTAATAATAATAAAAGAAGACTTGCCTTTCGTACAACCTTTTTACATGAAATCTCCAAAAAGAAAACCCTTTAGTTACAACTAAAAGGGTTTCCAAGGATTTTCTCTTTCATTAAACGAATTTTAATCGGCCAGCTTCTATTGCAATTTCTGCATCACTATGTGGGAATTTTGTATTCTCAATGATTTGATAATCCTCATGGCCTTTTCCAGCAAAAATAATCATGTCTCCAGGTTCTGCAACCTCTATGGCATGACGAACAGCCTCTGCACGATCGCCAATACATGCATAATTATCATGAAGCATCCCTTTAGCAAGATCACTTGTAATACTATCATAGTCTTCATAGCGTGGATCATCTGTCGTCAAAATAACATACTCCGCAGCTGACGCTTTCTCAGCCATCGCAGGACGTTTTGATTTATCCCGATTACCACCTGTTCCAACTAAGAATATTAATTTGCCCTTTTTATAAGGCTGCGCTGCTTCAATCGCTTTTTCAATCGCGTCTGGTGTATGAGCATAGTCAATAAACATTTGCACTGGAAGATCTGAACATACTTTTTCCATACGTCCTTTGACAGGTGGTAGTTGTTCAATTTGCTCAATAATAGTTTCCATAGAATAACCTCGTGCATAAAATGCAACCATTGCCGCCAACACATTGTAAATATTGAATTCACCAAGTAAATTCATTTTCACACGATAAATTCCCTCTGGCATTTCCACATCAAATGATGTCATATAATCGTGATATTCACAATTAATGGCACGGAAATCTGCCGTTTCGTTTTTTAAACCATATGTCCACACTGGAAATGGTGTCATCGCTGCATACCGCTCTGACCAGGCATCATCTGCATTTAACACAACAAATTTATTCTTTTCTAAATCTTGTCCAAGTTGGGAGAATAATAAGCCTTTTGCATGGCCGTATTCCTCCATCGTACCATGGAAATCAAGATGATCATGCGTTAGATTTGTAAAAATAGCAACATCATAATCAACACCTGCTAAACGTCCAAGTGCTAACCCATGTGATGAAACCTCCATTGTCATTAACCGACAGCCTTCCATTTTTGCTCGAAAAATCATTTGCTGTGTCGATAGCGCATCACTCGTAGTATTGGCTGATTCATATAAAATACCATTTAAATTAAAGCCAATTGTACCAGATAGGGCGGATTTTTCACCCATCCCATGCATGATATTTTGTATAATCCCTGTGACGGATGTTTTACCATTCGTTCCAGTTACCCCAATCATCGTAATGTCCTTAGAAGGATAATCAAAGAACTTTGCTGCAAGTAAGCCTACTGCGCGATCTGTATCTTTTACAATTACTTGTGCAATCGACTCTCCTAATGGTAATTTTCGTTCCGTTACCACAATTGTTGCGCCACCATCAACAGCTTTTTGTGCATAATCATGCCCATCCACTGTGTAGCCTTTGATACAAACAAACATGCTATTTGGTTGCACACTTCTAGAATCCACTACGATATCACTAACTTGATCTGGCAGTACGCCAATTATTTTTTTCAAAGGTAATGCGCTTAACAATTCCTCTGCATACATTTCATAGTCCTCCAATCAATCTCTACACTCATGTCATCATTTTTGAACATTCGACAAAAAACGACAATATGAATCCCCCCACGTTCTATTGAACTTATTTTACTACTTATTTCACGATAAATAAAATGCCTCCGGTCTGTTTTTTTAACGAAAACGCTTTCATTTGAAGAAAAAATCCTATTTTCCTCGAAATTTTCATTTATAATCACAAATCGGCATTTTTCGACATTTGAAGGATGGTTTATTAGAGAACAATTTTACATGCACATGAGGCTTATAAAGGGAGACATCCAAAGATATCTCCCAAATTAATCTATTTCATAATGGATCGTACAATTTTCACTTTTTGTTTATACGGTGGGAACAATACATTCGTCTCGAGCTTGGAGGATTTCTTTAAGATAGATTTAGGGTGTGTAAAGTTTTCAAAGCTCGCTTTCCCATGGTAAGCTTTCACGCCAGATGGTCCAACGCCACCGAATGGTAAGTGTAAATTTCCAACATGGGTGATGGTATCATTTATACATCCCCCACCAAATGGTAATTCCTCTAAAAAATATTGTATTGCTTTTTCATGTTCCGAGAAGAAATACGCCGCTAAAGGCTTTGGTAACTGACGAATTTGATGAATTGCAAGTGGTAAATCATTATACATCATCACAGGTAAGATAGGACCAAAGAGTTCTTCTTGCATAGATGGACTTGTCCATTTTACATATTCGATGATTGTTGGCTCAACATATAAATCATCACGATCAATTCTTCCACCAAATGTAATGGCATCGCGTTCTTCCCTAATAATTTGCTGTAGTCGATCGAATTGTCTTAAATTCACAATCCGACCGTAATCAGGACTTTTCAAAGGATTTTTGCCATAAAACGAACGGATAGTTTCTTTTAATATTTTCATAAAGCGGTCATAAACATCTTTATGAACAAGCAAATAATCGGGTGCCACACACGTTTGTCCAGTATTTGTGAATTTGCCCCATACTATTCGCTTCGCTGCTACTTCAAGGTTAGCTGTTTGATCGACAATCGCTGGACTTTTACCACCAAGTTCTAAGGCAACTGGTGTCAAACGTTCTGCCGCTGCCTTGGCTACTACTTTTCCTACAGCTACGCTGCCTGTAAAAAAGATATAATCAAATGAAGCATGAATCAGAGCTGTAACTTCTTCTTTCTCACCTTCAACTACACGTACAAAGGAAGGATGGAATGTTTCTTCAATTATTTTTTTGACGATAGAAGCTGTGTGTACAGATGTTTCTGACGGTTTCACAATTGCTGTATTTCCTCCAACAATGGCACCAATCAGTGGCTCCATTACGAGTTGAAAAGGATAATTAAAAGGTCCAATAATTAAAGTAACACCATATGGTTCACGAACGATAAAACTTTTACCCATCTGATATTGAATCGGTGTTTTAACTGCTGTTGGCTCCATCCATTCTTCCACATGCTTCACCATATATGAGATACTATCTAATACAATACCAATTTCTGTTGCATAGGCTTCGAATTCACTTTTACGCAAATCTAAATACAACGCGTTCAATATGTCCTTCTCATATTTTAAAATGGAAGCTTTTAATTTCTTTAACTGCTCTTTTCGAAATTTCGCACTTTTCGTTGCGCGAGAAAAATAAAATTGACGTTGCTCTGTTATCATATTTTCCACATCTTGAGACGTAAAATTCATCAATAAAGCACCCCTTTTTTAAAAATGGCATACATAGTTTTTTCGTTTTGAAACAAACTATCTTTGTCTATACGATACAACATCGAGAGGCAAAAATCCTCTTTCTGCATCAGGGGGTGAACTGGCTTTATGTCAAAATAAATGTTTTAGTTTTTTCATCTCGGGAAATATACAACTACATATTAAAACCGAAACGGGGGCGTAGATGAATGACAACAACAACTGGAACATGGTGGGAGTCCATTTTTTCTGGACCATTATCACATGGAATTTGTGAAGAAAAGATAGCGCTATTGCAAGATGAAGCTTTCTTATATCTCTCTACAACACCTGTAGAGAATGATGAAAATTCAGAAGTTAATTAAAAAAAGCGCATTATAGGGAGGACTATCCTTATAATGCGCTTTTATCATGTTTAAATACTGCTAATTCGATTGTGCGGGTATTCGCCTCACTTCCGCGGGTATTTGCCTCGCTTTCGCGGGTATTCGCTTCGCTTTCGCGGGTATTCGCTTCGCTTCCGCGGTATTCGCTCCGCTTCCCCAAGTATCCAATCCTAACATCTAAAGATATTTAATAAATATTTCGTTGCCAAAATCGTTGTTGAGCAATGGCATCTACAAACTTTTTTGCAAAATCTTTATTACCAGTAGCTAACACAATACCTGGCCCTACATTAGCATTCGACATATTGAAAAATGTTGTGGCAGTTGTAGCGAAACCTATTGGCTTATAATGACGATAGGCTTCATTTATATAATTGACGATATACGTATTGAATTTTGCTTGATTACTTCCCTTAACACCAACAACATATAACGAGTCAAATAATACTGCATCGGTTGTGATAAAGGTGTCACTAGCCGTTAATTGAACACCGTTATTACCTGTGACAACACCTAAACGATCAGAGATAATACTGTAGCGTACACCTTGTCTTGTTAAGTATTTTAATACTTCACCGACCTCATTGGCATCAAAGCCATCCCCAATTAAGACCCCTACTTTAAGTGTGTATGGTAATTTAATCGTATTGGCTTGACTAAGTGCAGGTGAGGAGGCAGTAACCTTAGACTGTTCTCCAGTAGGGCGATTTACACCGACATTGTCCGCAACAATTGTAGCCATTTCTTTATCCACACGGACAAACATATCGACTACCTGCTGTCGAACTGCTTTGCTTTTTACTTTTCCAACTTCAAAGCTAAAGGCATCGATAATATGTTGTTTTTCGGGTGGGGACATACTGTTCCAAAATAGTCTTGCTTGTGAAAAATGATCATCAAAGGATTTACTTCGTGCTCTTGTAATTCGTCCCTCAACTTTTTCCTCATAATGAACGTACCCTCCTTCTCGTGCAGTAGAGGTAGCAGGCGTATTATTTGCTAGGGAATTTTTATGATAACTAACTCTTCCTAAGTTAATCGTCTGTCGACTAAAGCCATTTCGCTGATTATTGTGAACGGGACAAATCGGGCGATTAATAGGAATTTCTGTAAAGTTAGGTCCCCCTAAACGAATCAACTGAGTGTCTAAATAAGAGAAGAGTCGACCTTGTAACAGTGGATCATTGGTAAAGTCAATGCCTGGAACAACATTCCCTGGATGAAACGCAACTTGTTCTGTTTCCGCAAAGACATTATCCACATTGCGATTTAATGTCATCTTGCCAATTTTTTTCACCGGTACAAGTTCCTCTGGCCAAAGCTTTGTCGCATCTAAAATATCAAAATCAAATTTAAATTCATCCTCTGGTTCAAGTATTTGTACACCTAACTCAAACTCCGGGTAATCTCCAATTTCAATGGCTTCCCATAAATCACGTCGTTGAAAATCCGGGTCCTTCCCAGCAATAATTTGTGCTTCATCCCACACGAGAGAATGCACACCTAACACAGGCTTCCAATGGAATTTAACAAATCTTGATCTTCCTTTATCATTAACAAAGCGGAATGTATGCACACCAAATCCTTCCATCATGCGGAAGCTTCTAGGAATTGTTCGATCAGACATATGCCACATAATCATATGGGCAATTTCCTGATTGTTCGCCACAAAATCCCAAAACGTATCATGGGCTGAGGCTGCTTGTGGCATTTCATTATGTGGCTCTGGCTTGACAGCATGAATTAAATCAGGAAACTTCATGGCATCCTGAATAAAAAAGACTGGAATATTATTCCCTACTAAATCATAATTTCCTTCATCCGTATAAAATTTCGTAGCAAACCCGCGTACATCACGAGCTGTATCCATTGACCCCAAACTCCCTACTACTGTCGAGAATCTGACAAAGACAGGCGTTTTCTTTTTGGTATCCTGTAAAAACTTTGCCTTCGTATACTCTTTCATCGATTCATACAATTCAAATTCACCGTGCGCCGCAAATCCCCTTGCATGCACGACACGCTCTGGAATACGTTCATGGTCAAAATGGGTAATTTTCTCTCGAAGATGAAAATCCTCCATAATGGTTGGTCCACGAACTCCAGCTTTAAGGGAATCCTCATCATTGGACACCCTTAGCCCTTGATTCGTTGTCATTTTTGTTCCATCGTTCTCAACACGAAACGGCTCTAATTGATGATCCTTGGCATTTCCCTCTATATTTTTACGTTGATTTGGCTTTGAGTTATCCACGCAATCCCCTTTCAGTCATTACTACTATCGCTCCATATCCACTATATGTTTTTAAAAAATAAACATGCCTTCATTCGACAAAGCTCTCCTTCAAAAATAAAAGAGTAGGTTTCTATTCAAAAATAGAAAACCTACTCATCCTTAAAATATGTATCGTATCATTTCATGTATGTTACAGTAGGGGTTATCACGGCTCTCCGTCTTTCGAAGAGCCATCATGTCTGTGCAATTTTTAATGGCTACCTCATGTCGTAATGCTATGGGCGCAATGACGGACTCATCAGCCTTATGACGAAAATAACGACTGACGCCTAGATGCTGTTCCATTTTGTCATTTAAGACCGCACGAGGATACTTTTCTGTACTGTCAACTTCCTCAAAGTGCAAGAGTAACCACAATTCAAATGCTTCATTTGTATAGGCAATATGAATATTTTTTTCCGCGCAAAATTGATTGACTTCCTCTAATTGCCTTTCGGTTAAATCATCCTTATCAAATACAATCCAAACCTCATCAAAATATTGATAGCTAGAATCTCGATAAGCATGTTGAGCAAGCTTAATTGCGGAACGTTTGACGTTTTTTATTTTGACACTTACCATTTTAGAGCGTTTTAATATACGCATTTGTTCAAAATAAATTCTTTCTGTTTCACCTTCACAATAAATTAAAACGGTTTTACGTAATGTTCGGCTCCCTTGTTGACGTATTCTCACGGCTCCGATACCTCCGCTTCTTTTAAGTATTGGTCAGATAAATACTCATTGATGATAGGCGTTGCACCAAATTCCCCTTTTAGATAACGTTTTGCATATGAAAGATCTCCACGTTTCTTTTGTAAGTCTGCAAAATCAAATAAAGAGTACAGCTCCGATTCATTTTTAAAACTTTTATTCACAAACCAAATTTGGTCTGAGCGCAGCGGCTGATCTAGCAGTTCTATTTCATGACTGGTCACAATAAATTGATTATTCCTATTACGATGGCTGTTCATAATAGCCATTAAAAACTCACAAATTGATACATGGAATGCCGTATCAAATTCGTCTATCAGAATCGTCTTTCCTTTATCGTAAGCATCCACCATTACACATGCTAAATGTAGCATTCGCACTGTACCTTTTGAATCCATTGTCCAATTAATCGTTTCTGTCCCTATCGGTGCACCGACTTCGTCAAATGATAAATAATGTAAATCAATATCTACTTCTTGAATGACTTCTGATGAATCAAATTCATAGCCGATCGTATTTTTCTCTCTGCGTTCCACACGTCTAGCTGTGACGTCTTGGATTGACAGATCTGCAATTTTTAGTAGTTTGATTACTTCCTTTTTAAAGGGTTCTTCTTCAAGTTTACGAATCAGAGGATGACTTGATAACCGATTTGCTTCATCAAGAAACAGAATTTTATGTAAAAACCAATCGAATATTTTTAAAGCATCTGGATCATTAAATACATGTAATACTGACAAAAAGGCGGTATTGTTGCGAGTATATTTTGTCAATTCCTGTGCTGTTGTTTGGGCTGTTGTATACGCATACTGTGTACCATCCCATTGTCTACTAAACAACTCCTCTTTTAATGACTTGCTTGTTTTCACAAGACGCTCATAGAGAACTTGTGATGCATTGTACTGGATTTCATAATCATATAAAGCCCCGTCTAAAAAAAGTGATATCATAAATTCTGTTGGTTTACCTTGCTGCCGCCCTAGCTTAAATGGTTGATAGGGTAGACGTAACTGTTTTACATTATTTAAATTTTCAAAATTAAATAGTAAGGTACGTAACACTTTTATAGCCGTAAATAGATTAGATTTTCCACTGCCATTTGGACCAAAAATAAATGCACTTTTCACAAGGCGCAGTGATTCAAACTGCATTGTGTGGGTATCCTTCCATTTTCGCAGACGACTGCCCGCTACCATTGAAAATAATGTATCATCTTTATAACTTAAGCAATTTTTTACTCTAAAATCTACAAGCATCCGTAAACCTCCGTCCACAACCATTTCTTTAATGAATTATTATACTATAGACATTGAAAAAGACATATTACGCAATGTAATATGCCTCCATTTTGAAGCGCCTTTAGCCACTTTTTTGTTGAATTTCTGCTAGTCTTTCATTTTCGATTGCTTGCAATGTACGTTCAATTCCCTCTGCAAAAGAAGTTTTAGGTCTCCAACCAATGGCCTTGGCCAATTTATCATTATTTAAGAAAGAATGTTCAATATCTCCTTCTCGTGCTGGGGCATATTGAATCTCAAGTGGATGATTTAAATGTTGGAGAAGTAAAATAACTTGGTGAATAGACCAAGCTTCATTTGTGGAAACATTATACGTACCTTGTAAACGGGCGGATACACCAGCATAAATAGCATCTGCTATATCATCGACATAAATGAAATCACGCGTTTGTTCACCATCACCATAAATGGTAAAGGGTTTCCCCTCCATACTGCTTTTTAACATACTTGGGATCACTGCTGCGTCGCCTTGCATTGGTTGTCTTGGCCCGAAAACATTAGCGAATCTGTAAATAAGAATAGGTAAACGATAATCTTTTTGCCATTTTTCACAATAGGTTTCGCCAATGCTTTTATTTAATCCATACATAGATATTGGCTCACAGACATCTGATTCTTCTAATGGCGGATAATGACTATCCCCATAAACAGCTGCCGATGAGGCAAAGACAAAGTGCTGAATTTTATATTTGGATGATAAAAAAAGCATTTGGCTAAGTCCAACTATATTTGTCAAAATATCTTTTACTGGCTCTTGGATGGATTGTTGTACGCTCGTTTGTGCTGCACAATGGACGACCACATCAAAGTGAATTTCTTTAAAAAGGTGTTCACAAACCTCATCCTCTACATTTAAGAGATAGGATTTATGCTCAAAGTCAACATTTCGCAAATGACCCGTACTTAAATTATCAATAATATAAACCGTGGCACCTTCTTCAAAAAAACGCCTTCCTACCGCACTCCCAATAAAACCATAGCCACCTGTCACTAATACATTCATCCTATCGCCCCCAAAAACAATATGATGATTTATATGCAGTATTTACTAAAAATATGCAAGAAACTTATTTGATAGTAATTTTTCCCACAATAGTATTACTAGACATTTTATTTAATAACCTTCTATGTTTTTATATAAAAAAAGCATGCTTGAATATTATTTCAAGCATGCCCGAATCCCTATTATTAAGCTGGGTTAATTTCTAATTCAACAGATACTTTAATATCTTTACCAACTAGAACTCCACCAGTTTCTAAAGCTGCGTTCCAAGTTAAGCCAAAGTCTTCACGGTTAATTGTTGTTTCAGCTTCGAAACCATATACTTCTTGACCCCATGGATTTGTACCTTTTCCATTGAACTCTGTATCAAATGTTACTGATTTTGTAACGTCTTTAATTGTTAAATCACCAGTTACTGCATATTTATCGCCTGATTTTTTAGTAATGTTTGTAGATTTAAACGTAATTGTTGGATATTGTTCAGCATCAAAGAAATCTGCTGCTTTTAAATGATTATCGCGATCCTCACTTCGCGTATTAATGCTTGCTGGATCAATTGTAAAGCTAATGTTAGCCGTTGTTAAATCTGCAAGATCTGTTGCTTCAATATCTGCTGAGTAGCTGTCAAATACACCTTTAACTTTTGATACCATCATGTGCTTCACTTGAAAGTTAATTGCTGAGTGTCCTAAATCAATATTCCATTTTGCCATTTTAAATTCCTCCAATAAGTTGATTTTATCTCGATTTCGAGATATATTTTAAAATATGAAGCAACTACATAATTTATGTTACCCAAAATTTAATAGGATAAACATTTGTAGTTACTTTATTGTAAGAAACGAATGTAATTAATTACTTTCTGTAACCTACTATATATTAATAATTAAGTTACGTCAAGTAATTAAATAAAATTATTTAAAAAGGATGTCCGAATTTTCGGTACATCCTTTATCTTAGATTTTATTGCCTTGTATTATGAGACGATTCTCACTTTCCATCTTTAAATTTAAAATAAGACATTATTTACTTAGCAAAAATCTCAAAAATACCTATCATAATAAGCAACCATCCTGATATCGCTGTTGAATGCTTACCAATAAACGTTTTTGAAAGTAAAGAGCCGCATCGACTACCCACTCCCACCGTTATAAACGAGAACACACCAATCGAAATAACAGTCCAAAGGGCAGATATACCATTAGCTCCAATAGCAATGCCTCCTGCTAAACAATTCGCTGATAAAATGAAGCCTAGTGCCATCGCCTCTCGAGTTGAAATCACTAAGTTTTTATCTTCATCAAATAATTCAGGATTTCCAGCTATCCGTTGATTAGAAAAATTTTTGGACATCAAGGTCCATATACCAATTACACACAATAGTAAACTTCCTAATAAATTGGCAGTATGCGGTGAAATATATTCAACAACCGTGCTGCCAGCTGTTACTGCAACATATGTGATAATCATTGACATGATAGCAATCACAGCATTTGATAAAATCGGAATTTTAACTTGTTTAACTCCATAAGCCAAGCCAATCCCCAAATTATCTAAATTTGCTGCAATTCCTATTAGAATAATGGTAACCCAATGCATACTAAGCCTCCTCAAAGCCCAATCTCCATTTTCACCTATCATATGTTAACGCTTGAAATATTTATGGGCAGCCCAATATAGCGTTCGTCGAATCTCATCTTAAAGGCTGAGTTATTTGAAAATTGCAATTTGACAAAAGTAACAACTTGTATATAAACTTAAGTTGTTACTTGTTAATTTAATTTTCACTAGAAAGTAAGAAAGGATGGTAAGGGTATATTTATGAGATATTTGAAATTATGGAAAATAGGATTAGCTATAGCATGTCTACTAGTTTTAACTGCATGTAGTTCAGCAGGTGCAGATTCAAAAAGTAGTAATAAAAATGCAATAAACTTAGCCTATGTTGAATGGGATACTGAGGTAGCTTCTACCCATGTAATAGGACAAGTTTTAGAGGATTTAGGATATGAGGTGACATTGACACCACTCGATAATGGCATTATGTGGGAAGCACTTGCAAACGGAGAAGTCGATGGTATGGTATCTGCCTGGTTGCCCCAGACACATGCCCCACAAGTAGAGAAATACAAAACTAAGATTGATAATCTAGGAGAAAATCTAACGGGTGCAAAGATTGGCTTAGTTGTTCCGAGCTATATGGATGTAGATTCAATTGAGGATTTAACAAACCAAGCTAATCAAACTATTACTGGTATTGAGCCAGGAGCTAATATGATGGCCACAACGGAAAATGCTTATAAAGAATATAAAAATCTGGAAGGCTGGAATGTATTGACCTCTTCAGCTGGGGCAATGACGGCGGCCTTGAGTCAAGCCATCACTAATAATGAAGAAATTATCATTACTGGCTGGTCACCACACTGGATCTTTAATGCATACGATTTAAAATATTTAGACGATCCAAAAGGTTTATATGGTACGGAAGAGTATATTGGTACCTTTGCTCGCAATGGCTTAAAAGAAGATTCCCCTGAAGCCTACAATGTCCTTGATCGTTTCCACTGGACCCCCGAGGATATAGAAAGTGTGATGTTTGATATTATGGAGGGAATGAGTGCCACGGAAGCTGCAAAAAAATGGATTGACAACAATCAGGACAAAGTAGCCGATTGGACACAAGACGCAAAAGCATAAATGAAAAAATCCATTTACTAATCACTAGTAAATGGATTTTATGTTGTTAAAAAGGATGGTGTCACTGCAATAAAGAACGTTTGGCAAGACAGGTTAATTTTCGTTCAGCCTTTAGTCAATGACTTCTGGATGGAAGCCATCTTTTTGGAAGTAATCATCATGTGACCAAATAGTTAACTTTGCCTCTTGTGCCTTTTGTTGAATAGCTCTGAAATCATCTTCAAATGTTTTATTTGGTTTAAGAATATACCGTACCACAGCAAGACCTTCATCTAATAAGGACTCCTGCAAGAGCTAATTTTCTGTTTCGGTTCCAACAACATTCGCCTCATTTGTTTTTACAGCATTTAGCTGGGCATCGCTTTTTTGAGGAAACAGTCATGAGAAGTTGAATTTTCCGTTTGGCACCATTAATATTAGTGGCTTTCTTATTAACTTTTTTTAACCCACCACTTATTATTATAGTAGGAAATTCTTTAAATAAATATTTTATATTTGTACATATTTTACCTAGACTATGCCCTTTATGATTTTTCAAGGTAAGAATTTTAATTGTTGTATATTTTTCTACATTTTAAAATGAAGAGGTGTATTTAATGAACCTAAATCTCAAAGCATTGTTTCCTTCATATCAGTATTATCGAACAAAACCAACTCAGCTACCAAATAGCACTTTCATTTTCTATCATCATCAAACTAAAGAATGGTTTTCTGTCTCCAAGCATGAGGTTACACAGCGAGATTACCAATGGCTTACCGTTTTCTATACTGAAGTTACCTCGTCACTATTTCAGTCATCGGATACTTGGTACAACTTTATTTATTCAAATGGTAACATACCATCTAATTTATCCTTTAACAAAGCTCGAATTATTCAACTAACTTTTATAAACGAAAACCCTCCTTTAGAGGAATTAAAAGAAGCACTTTATAATTTTTTTCAGGAAGATACGATATTAATACAAGTTGCTACTAATCATTTTTTACTTATGGAACCTGCGAGTCGTTCAATGAATGAGAAAGAAGATTTCATCGCACTTATTCGTACCATTGAAACAGATTTTTATATCAGAATCCATTTGTATGTGGGTGAGTATTATGAAATCAACAAAGAGTTCCCAATTAAATTCCAGAGAGAAGCTCAATGGTTCAAGGAATGCTTAAATTTAAGATTCGCTGAACCTTATTATTCATTTCAATCAATATTTCCTATTTTTTTAATACAACAATTGCCTGTTTCTATACTAAAATTTATAGAAGAACAAATTATTATACCTTTGAAGTCTGACAAAGAATTACTTGATACTGTTAAAACTTTTTATGAATGCGGTTTAAATATTACGTTGACATCCAAGGAACTACATATGCATCGCAATACATTAACTTATCGTTTATCAAAATTCCAAGAAATTACGAATATTAACACGAAAAATTTAGATGGTGCTATACTTGTTTACTTTGCTAGTTATCTTTGGTCATCTTTACAAAATGCACAAAATTAATTGACTGAAAATTATGCATTTTAAACATTGGTTTTCTTCTTCACTTTCTTTAAACTGTAAAAAAAGAACAAAGGGGATTGAACATGGAGAAGATTATACTTAATAATATTTATAAAATATATGACGGTGGTGTAACGGCTGTATCCGACTTTAATTTAACTATTCAAGATAGAGAGTTTATTGTACTTGTTGGTCCCTCGGGTTGTGGGAAATCAACAACATTGCGTATGATAGCCGGCTTAGAAGAAATTTCAGAAGGAGATTTTTTAATTGATAACAAGAAAATGAATGATGTGCCTTCAAAGGAACGTGATATTGCAATGGTTTTTCAAAACTATGCACTCTACCCACATATGACGGTATACGACAACATGGCATTTGGCTTAAAGCTTCGAAAATTTTCAAAACAACAAATTAAGGAACGTGTCCACAATGCTGCAGCCATTCTTGATTTAGAAAATTATTTAGATCGCAAGCCAAAAGCTTTATCTGGAGGTCAGAGGCAAAGAGTCGCCCTAGGTAGAGCAATCGTCCGAGATGCTAATATTTTCTTAATGGACGAGCCATTGTCCAATTTAGATGCAAAACTACGCGTACAAATGCGTGCAGAAATTACCAAACTTCATCAGCGTTTAAAAACAACTACAATTTACGTAACACATGATCAAACAGAAGCAATGACAATGGCAACACGCCTTGTTGTGATGAAGGATGGTATTGTTCAACAAATCGGTACGCCTGAAGAAGTATACGGCTTACCTGAAAATAAATTTGTTGGCGGTTTTATAGGCTCTCCATCAATGAACTTCTTTAAAGGGTTTTTCCATGAAAAGGGATTTCAAATAGGTAATATTTTATTAACTATTCCAGCAGAAAAATCTAAGTTATTAAAAGAACAAGGCTATTTACAAAAAGAACTGATTCTCGGCATTCGTCCGGAGCATATTTATGAAAATTCTTCAGTAATTTCTGAACTGCCCCTATCGTCTATCGAAGCTATTATTGAAGTATCCGAATTAACGGGTGCTGAGCTGATGTTACATGCACAGTTAAATGGACAACCCTATATTGCACGTGTTAATTCTGATAAAAAAATCACACAAGGTCAAGTCGTAAATCTACTAATTGATATGTCTCGGGCGCATTTCTTTGACTTAGAAACAGAAAAACGGATTCGTTAGGAGCAATAAATTGCACAAGTATTATCTTCAAAGATAGGGATTCAGACAAATTGTCTGTTCCCCTTCTTCGACTTTTTCAACTTAAACTGGTTTACAAGTTGTGCTGGTCCAATTTTAGAAAATAACCAATAATTATTTTCACAACAAATATTTTTCCCTTTCTAGATGAAACTTTGCTAGTACTTTTTATTAGAAAAGACAGAAATTAATCAACAAAAGCTTTGATAATAAAATTTTAACTATTTTAACAAAGATTCAAATGCTACCTCTTGTGAAATAAAATACAATTTTCTACACATTATAAAAAAAGATATAAATCCTATTAGCTTCAGCAATAAATAAAAAACCAACTTTCTCAATACTTTTGAAAAAGTTGGGTTAAATTTTCTTATTCGTGTAAATCTCTATTTTCCTTAAGTATCTTTAAGGTAAAATCTATACTATGCTTTTTTATTTCAAGGCTGCACCGTATAGTCCAGCATCACTTTTATGAATACTGCTACCTATAATTTGTTCTTTTCCCTCAAAAGGTGTGTTTAATAATCGTTGCTGAATCTTTTCTTTAATCTGCTCTATAATTTTCGGGTGGTGATTAAAAAAACCTCCACCTAACACTATGCTATGAGGGTCAAGCATCAAAATCATTTGATGCAATTGTTTAACCATGCAATAAATTAATTGTTGCAAAATCTTATCGATGATAGGGTCTCCTTTGTAATAGAGTTCCATCATATCTTTTAATCGGATTTCCGAATTCCCCAGTAACGTTCTTCCCAACTTTTCTATAGCAGGTCCTGCGACACTTTCTTCTAATGTTTCTCCATTTTTACCTACGATATTAAAACCTATTTCACCAGATAATCCTGTTCCTCTTAGAAATTCGCCATTTACTACAGTACAACATGATATTCCAGTACTTAATGTTACATATATCATTGTTTCTTTACTAAATCCTCTAGCATTATATTCTCCCCAGGTTGCCATGTTAACATCGTTATCAATCATTATCTGCGCATGTGCAAAAATTTCAAACAAACGCTCATAAATCGGGAAATTACTCCACGGTATATTATTTTGATAAACCGCTAGACCTTTTTGTATATCAACAATCCCAGGTACACCAATACATACTTTAGAGACTTCATTAAATGAAATTTGCTTCTCTAAACAGAGAATTTTAAAACTATCAATTAAACACTGGTATAAAGCTTCCCTATTTGAAACGTCACTAGGTACATCTCTTTTAATTACTAACTGCTGGTTTTGATTGAATAAAGCCGTGGCTAATTTTGTTCCACCAACATCTGCTACTAAGATATTACCCATTATTCCACCGCCAGTCCCTCGCTAGAAATTTCAATTTTCTGAAAGTAAAAGTTATCCTTATGCCTAAAATTCAATGACTATGCGTTTGTTATGATAGATTTACGACTTGCGTTAAATTACGTGGCTTATCTGGATTACAACCTTTAAATATAGCACTTTGATAAGCTATTAGTTGGAAGTATGGAACAGCTTCTACTAGTCTATTCAAATCATCTACTTGATTTGATAAATTGAGAATTAAATCTGCTTGTAATTCTTTTGAAACTATACCTATGACAACAACAAAACCTCCAAGCTTTTGAATATCTTTTATTAATGCCTGATCATATTCCTTAGTTTCATTTTGTGTAAATAAAATCACAACTGTTTCATGATCTACAATAGAAATTGGACCATGTCGGAATTCTAAATTTGAGTAGCTTTCGCATTCAGTTTGTGTCATTTCCTTTAGCTTTAATGTCGCTTCTTTAGCCAACCCATTATATGCACCTGATCCTAAAAATATAAAACGTTTTTTTGTGGCATCCTCTGTTACCTGTAATAGCTGTTTTCCATTACCTAATGCCGATTTAACAAGTGCAGGAATTTTTTCTAGTTGTTCCATCATATCCGTTCGTCGGCTAATTTTCGCTGCATATAATTGGAGAGCATATAACATATTAGAAAATGATTGAGTCATTACAACACTTTTTTCTGATATATCATTTAAAGCGATTAATTCATCTGTCAATTTAGCCATAGGAGTGTCACCATTACATGTAACTGCCATAGTACGTATTTTTTCGTCACCTTTTAGATGTTCTAATGACATAATTATTTCCGAAGTTGTTCCGGAACGTGAAATTCCAATAATAAGATACTTTTTATTCTTTAGAATATACGTTTCAGTGTGTAAGAATAATTCAGATGCAGGTACTGCAATAGCAAACTCTCCAGTAACAGCTTGATAATAACGTGCTGCTGCAATAGCTAAATAAAATGATGTACCACATCCGGTGAATAGAACTACATCTACAGCACTTTCATTAAATGTAATTGATTGAATAATATCTTTTGTTTTTTTTAACTTTTGATCTTGTGTCATAATCTCATTGTAAGTGTACATAAACAAATCCCTACTTCTCTTATATTTTAGTTATTTGTATTTCGTCTAAGAGTCTTTCAACAGCCTCTCGTTGTACTCTAGCAATCTCTTTATTCTCTGCATTCGCAGAACCACATGCAACAGCCCATTTATATGCCTCTGTATGGTCTGCACCAAGAGAGAGTTTATAAATAAGCCCTCCTAAAAAGGCATCGCCACTTCCAACTGTATTTTCAACATGTATTTGTGGTGCATTAACTTTGTAAATCCCTAACGAATTAACAAATAAAGCACCTTGCTCACCCAATGAGAAACACACATGTTCAATTCCCAATTTTTGTAGTTTTATACCAGCTTGAACTAAGTCTTCTTGAGTCAGAACTGACTTACCAATCAATTGAGTAATTTCATCCTCATTAGGCTTAATAATGAATGGTAATGCCTTAACACCTTGTCTCAAAGCATCTCCACTTGTATCAAGTGCGACTCGAATACCCTTTTCCTTTAATAAATGGATAATTGTCGCATATGCTTTTTTTTGTACACCTTTAGGTAAGCTTCCTGACAACACAAAATAAGTGGCATGTTCGGCTTGTTTCACAACCCAATTAAGCATTTTCTGCCATTCATGTTCTTGAATAGTTGGTCCTACCTCTAAAAGCTCCGTCATTTCCTTCGTTTGCTGATTAATAATGGTTAAACAAATTCGATTTTCTTCCTCTATTTGTATGAATTCTGTTTGTAAATTTTCGTCCTGTAAAAGTTCAGTTATTTTACTCCCGTTTAATCCGCCTACAAAACCGCCAATAGTCACTTCACCACCAAGTGCTACGATAACACGGGCTACGTTAACACCTTTCCCCCCACCTTGTTGTGACTTCTGTAATACACGATTAGTCTGACCAACCATTAAAGAATTTACCTCATGCACTTTGTCAATAGCAGCGTTTAAGGTTAATGTAGTAATCATTTTTGTAACATCACAATCTTTTGCTCTACTAATTCAATTAAAGATTCACGTGCTGGAAGGAAATATTTTCTTGGATCATTTTCTGTTGGATTATCATTAAAAAAAGCTCTTAATTGCTCAGCAAACAAGTCCTTTAGTTCCGTAGAAAAATTAACTTTTGCAATGCCATAATTCAAGGATTTACGCACATCTTCTTCTGGCACTCCAGATGCTCCGTGCATGACTAAAGGAACATTTGTAGAACGATAAATTTTTTGTAAAAGATCAAATTGCAATTTTGGCTTTTGTTTATACTTACCGTGTGCTGTACCAAATGCTGGGGCAAATGATTGAATTCCTGTAACCTTCACAAAATGTTCTGCTTCCTTTGGATCAGTAAAGAATGCAGTCCCCTCATTTACGCTCAAACTATCTTCGACACCACTGATTGTCCCCAACTCCGCTTCAACAGGCACATTTAAAGCACTTGCAGCTTCTACTATTTTTTTAACCAATATAATATTTTCCTCATAAGGTAAGGAAGAACCATCAATCATCACAGAGGTATAACCTGCTCGTAAACATTCCATAACAACCTTATAAGACTCACCATGATCCAGATGTAATGCTACGGGTACTTTTGCCTGTTCAGCTGCTGTTTTTGCAAGTGCAATCATATAAGGCATCTCTACATATTTATAGGTACTTGAAGTTGTTTGCAAAATTACAGGTGCACCTACTTTTTCTGCTCCAGCAATTACTGCTTTTATAATTTCTAAATTATGTGCCCCAAAAGCCCCTATTGCATAGTTATTTTTATAAGCGTCTTCTAACATTTCTTTAGTTGTCACTAATGGCATAATAGAATTCCTCCCTCAATGGGTTGTTGGTATAATTGAAAATATAAAAAGATTAAGCAAGCTATATTAATTTAATTCCGTATAAAATCGACAACGGTCTCCTCTTACAATCGAAATACAGAATTCAACTGGTTTTCCTGAAGTATCAAATGCAGTCCTTTCCAATAATAAAGCAGGTTTTCCAACATCTGTTTTCAATAAGTGCGCTTCATCTTTATTAATAAGTACAGGTTCAAAAGCTTCTCTAGCCCTTACAACAATAACGTTAAACCGTTCTGCTAATAAGCTGTATAAAGAAGAAGTAGTTACTTCTTGTAATATTTCACTATCCTTAATAATGCTTAAAGGTAAAAATGATGATTCCAAAATAATGGGTTCATTATCTGCAAATCGCAAACGCTTCATTTCTACCACTTGTTCGTTTTCCTCTAATTCTAAATTGATTCTAACCTTAGTCGAGGGATAAACCTTCTGTATGTCTAACACTTCATCTCTAGGATTTAAACCTTTTTCCTGAATCATGCGACTAAAACTGTAAAATCCACCAAGAGATTGTTCAAGTCTTGGCTTCGAAACGAAAGTCCCTTTTCCTTGTATACGATATAATTTCTCTTCCTTTACTAATTCCTCAATTGCTTTTTTTACTGTATTTCGGCTAACTCGAAACATTTCCATTAACTGATTTTCTGAGTCAATTTTATCACCCGGTTTCCATTCACCTGATTGAATTTTCGCAAATAAAATTTGTTTTAATTGGTGATAAAGTGGGATTACACTGGATTGATCTAACAAATGCATCTTTTTTCCTTCCTTCTCTAGGTTTTGTAATCAATATACCATCTATATAAAAAGATGCCTATTGATATATCAATCCTTTTCAAAGGCAAGTTTCCCTAAGCAAAAAGTTTTCTCCACTTCTCCTTCTTCATTCAACCAAACAACATCTGCATCTTTTCCAACAGCAATAGACCCTTTACGATTGTCCAACCCTAAATGGACTGCTTGGTTCAAAGAAACAAGACGAATTTGTTCAACGATTGAAAGTGAAAGACACTCTTCTATGTTTTTCCTTGCCGTATTCATATTCAATACACTCCCTGCTAAGGATCCCGTTTTATGTTGAATACATTGATTATTGATTACTTCTACTTCATTGCCGCCTAAATCATACATACCATCTGGCATTCCCTTTGCACGCATACCATCTGTAATAACTAGCAAACGGTGTAAGCCTGTCATTTTGTAAACCATTCGTAGTAAATCTTTATGAAAGTGGATATTATCTGGAATTACTTCAATATACACATCTTCTGATAAAAGTACTGCTCCTACAACTCCCGGATCACGATGATGAAGACCACTCATACCATTAAATAGGTGTGTTACATGAGTAATACCAGCTTTTAATGCATGGATTGCTGTATTATAATCGGCGTCAGAGTGACCAATAGATGCAATAACACCTTTACTGTTTAACTCTTGAAGTAATGCAAAGTTGTTATCTTCCTCAGGTGCAAATGTAACAAGACAAATTAATTGAGTGGACTTATCGTACAAATATTTAAATTGTTGTACATTTGGCTTTAAAATAAATTCTTCTGATTGAGCGCCTTTTTTAGCTCGATTAATAAATGGACCTTCTAAGTGAATTCCTAACATTTCAGCTACTGCTGTAGGTTGATTGTTATAATAATAGGAAAGCGCCTCAATAGCCGCTTCAATTTCTGACAAAGGGCCAGTCATCGTTGTTGCTAAAAAAGCTGTTACACCTTCACTTGCTAAATGCTTTGCAATTTTAGAATAACAAATATGGTCAGCATCCATAAAATCATGTCCTAAAGCACCATGTACATGGATATCGATCATTCCTGGAATAATATAGCCTTCTAGTCGACAATCTATCACATTCTCTATCAATGCTAGTTGAGGACAGTTTTCCATTATATCAATTTCAGCGATTTTTCCATCTAATAATTCAAGGAATGCATTGTTTAAAATTTGATTTTCCAAAACAATATTAGCATTAATAATAAATGTGCTATTCATGAGGTTACCCCTCCCCCAGAACAGTTTGATAGATGGGTTTGTTCCTCTAATTCTAATTCTTTCTTAAACATCTGGGATGATATCCAAGATAAAAATAATGCAGTTAAACTAATACCAAAAAACGGTAATAGGCCAGGAATCAAACTATAAATTTTATATAATATAGCAAGTCCTACGATAGTGCTAATCATTTGTAATGGATAAGCTATACTAAATATGATCGAAGCAGTAAAGTACCGTAATGTTGGCAAATCATAATAGGTGTATAATTGGAAAATATTAACTATAATAATACCGAAAAGAATACTAATTGTAATAATCGAAGTTAGTAACAATAAACCAAGTATGCCATGAAATGATGTGATAATTTGGAAGTTAATAGATAAAAAATATCCAAAAACCAGTAAGATAATACCTATTTTATTGGATGGAATAAATTCTACTTTATATGTATTCCAAAAGATTTTAACTAATCATTTTAAGACATCTTCCCCTTGTAACCTTTTACGTAAAGTGGTAAACATTGCGACGGTTGCTGGGGATATTCCAAATAAAACAAGTCCAAGTAAAGTGAGGCCTGTCCATAATAACTGTAACACTGCTAACAATGTGATCCACTCTACTACCCAGTACAATTTTCCTTTCCATCCTCCAAATACCATGTACTTTACCTCCTAACGATAGAGATTCAATTCAAACACAACTTTATATCATGCATATTATATTTTAAGTCTGAAAAGCTATAGCTTATCAACCACTAGATACACCAATAATTGAAGGTTTAGAAAATGAGGGTCACATAGGCCTTATTAACAAAAGTGAACATTTGGCTTATGCGACCTACTACATCTTGAGCTTGAAGGAAAACCTGTACCTAGTTATTTTGAACGGTTATATGCCCCCTGTGCTACTTCTAGATATTCTTGTAATCCCATCTTCTCAATTGTTTTCTTGTAGTCATTCCATTTATCAAAGCTTTCTTTACCTGTAATAAAGCTTGCCGTCATTTCATTTACATACGTTTGAATGTCTGTTAAAACTGCCGACACTCGATCATTTTCTTCTACTGTATAGTTCAACCCTGGAATAATTTCCTCATCCTTCAACGCATATGGCATTACTTGATTAGCATTATTAATAGAATTTTCTTTCGCCTCTGCACCTTGGAAATATTTTTGTGTTACAATTCCAGGATAATAACCGCCCGGCCATGTTAAATAATCACTGATCGCTTGATCTAAGTTTTTGCCATCTGGATTGTTCGTAATATCCTTTACGTATTGAATAGTACCATCGGCATTTTCTTCATAAGTGACACCCTCAAAGCCCATAAAGAACATTTTAGTCCCTTCATCACCATATAAATGATCAATCCAGCGTACCATCGCTTCTGGATTTTTTGCTTTATCTGTTAAGACAAACATTCCTAAATTCCCAAGACCATTAGTCATCGCAGTAAATTGTCTATCTCCATTCGGTCCTTCTAAAACATGTGCACCAGTATAACCATCTAATTTAAATAACTCTTTTGGGTCCACTTCACTAAGCATACCAAACGTTCCTTTAGCTGCTTCTGCCGCAAATTTCTGAGGCTCTGTCGTAAATACATCTTTATTAATTAAACCTTCTTTGTAAAGTTTATTTAAGAACTCAAGTAATTGTTTATATTCGTCTGTCGTTGGCACGAAACGAAATTCCTCAGTACCTTCTTTAAAGTCTAAGTTCACATTCATCGTTCCTTGTTTATTCAAACCAAATGAACCTCTTAAATAATAAATAATTTGTTCGATACCATAGCCAGTCCCCCAGCCTTGTTCATCCTGTAAACCATTTCTATTTGGGTCATTTTCTTTAAATGCTTTCAATACTTTATACAAATCATCTGTTGTTTCTGGGGATTGTAAACCTAGATTATCAAGCCATTTCTGGTTAATCCATGGTGCCCCTACACGCAGTGATGTAAATTTCGGATCGTAAATTGTAGGGAAGCCATAAATTTTTCCATCTGCCATCGTCACACCTTGTTTTACAGATGGGTATTCATCTAATAGCTTTTTAAAATTTGGAGCATATTGTTCAATATAATCATTTAACGGTAAAAATACGCCTTGTTGACCATACTTGATTAAATCAGTTTTCGAAAATGCTGATGCAAAAAATATTTCTGGATAATTTCCCGCAGCTAAAAGCAAGTTCTTTTTGTCCGCTAATACTTCTGTTTGAACCGTTGTCCAATTAATATGGATGTTAGACATTTTCTCGTATTCTTCCCATAACATTAGATTGTTCCAATCTTGCGATGCGAAAAATTTTGCAGCAAAACCGTCTACTTCTATTTTCTCTTTTGTAATCGGCATACCCGTTGCATTCAAGTTATCAATATTGCCGGTTTTTTCTCCAGTTTCTTTTGTGTCAGAACATGCTCCTAGTAAACTCGTAGCTAACAGCAGGCTTGCAGCTAAACCATAAACATGCTTCTTCTTTATTTTCATTTTAATTCGCTCCTATTCTTTAACCTTTTAATGAACCAATCATTACACCTTTTACAAAATATCGTTGTAAGAATGGATAAAGCATTAACATTGGTAGGTTAGCAACGATTAAAACTGCGTACTTTAACCCTTCAACGCTAAGTTTTTGAGCTAAAAAGCTTTCTGACGTGGCTTTAATCATATCGTCAGCTTGTCCTTGAATTAAAATTTGCCTTAGGATAAGTTGAAGTGGAAACTTATCTTGATCTTGTAAGTAAATCAATGCTTGAAAATAAGAGTTCCAATGTCCCACTGCATAAAATAAAACCATGACAGCCATAACAGGTAATGATAGTGGTAGTACAATACTCCATAAAATACGGAAATTCCCCGCTCCATCAATCATGGCAGATTCCTCTAACTCATAAGGAATGGACTGGAAAAAAGTCCGCATAATAATGATGTTCCATACAGCTACAGCATTCGGAATAATCATGACCCAAAAAGTATTAATCATGCCTAAATCACGAATTAATAAATATGTTGGAATAAGTCCCCCACTAAAGAACATTGTGAATACCATAAATGCCATAATAAAGCCTTTTCCTTTTAAATTTCTACGAGAAAGTGGATAGGCTGCACAAATTGTCATGAAGATATTTAACAATGTTCCAAAAAATGTGTACTTCAGTGTGTTAACAAATCCATTGGTAATATCAGGATTTTGAAATACTTTTTGGTACGCCTCCACTGTAAATTCCTTTGGCCATAACCATATATCTCCCGAGATTACGTACTCTGGATTACTTAGGGAAGCACTCAAAACAAAAATAAGTGGGTACAATACAACAAGTGCTACAATTGCTAAAAAAATATAATTAAAGATTGTAAACGCTCGATCGCCCTTTGATTCTTTCATTTTAATCTCTCCTTTACCATAAACTTGTATCACTCACTTTTTTAGCTATCCTATTAACCATAATAAGGAGGATAAAATTAATGATAGAGTTGAATAGACCTACAGCTGCTGAAAAACTATACTGCGCTTCTAAAATCCCACTACGATAAACAAATGTTGATATAACATCTGACGCCGACATATTTAAGTCATTTTGCATTAAAAATACCTTCTCAAATCCTATTGCCATTACAGATCCTACATTTAAGATAAATAAAATTACAATCGTCGGCATAATTGCAGGAATATTAATATGAATGATTCTTTGGAATTTTGATGCCCCGTCTATCATTGCCGCTTCATGCTGTGCTGGATCTACGGCGGCTAGAGCTGCAATATATATGATAGAACTCCATCCCATCGTTTGCCAAACATCAGATAGTACGTATATTGATTTAAACCATGCTGGTTCTGATATAAAATCAATTGGTGTACCGCCAAACAACATAATTACTTGATTAATCATCCCATCTGACTTTAAAAATAGTAACAGCATACCAACAACTACTACTGTAGATAGAAAATGAGGGGCATAAATAACTGTCTGTACAAATTTTTTAAAACGAAGGCTTTTTACTTCATTTAAAAGCAACGCAATAATGATTGGTACTGGGAAAGATATGATTAAAGTGAATACACCAATCCCTATTGTATTTTTTATTAAACGCCAAAAATAATAACTATCAAAAAAACGTTCAAAATGCTTAAACCCTACCCACGGACTCCCCATAATTCCCTTTGTAGCAATAAAGTCTTTAAAGGCAATTTGCAACCCATATAGTGGATAGTAATGGAAAACCAAAAAGTAAAGTATGACAGGGGCTAGTAATAAATAAAGCTCCCAATTTTTTTTGATAGATCTTTTCCATTCTACCAAGTGATTTTTCTTTACTTTTGATTGCTTTTTGAAAAAACGTTTTGTTTTAGATGATTTTTCTTCAACAGTTGTTTTATCTAAAAGCGTCATAAACTACACCCCCTATTTATCAATGTTGCAGAATTGTAGATTCCTGTAAGATCTCAATAACTTTACCTCCATTACGAATAGATTCTGTTGCCGCGCAACCTACTGCAACACTCATCCGTCCTGCAAATGGCGTAGTTAAAGGCTCTTTATTATAGAGGATGAGCTCTACAAAATCTTGAGCAATTTTTGGATCAGCCCCCCCATGACCTCCTTCCTCAGGCTTCATCTCGTAAACAACATCACTAAGTTCTTCCCAAGTATTCGACTTTCTCGTTTTTAAATAAATTTTATTATTTACATCATCATTTTCGATACGCCCTTTCGTACCAATGAAAGTATAATTTCGTGAATAGTCGGGGGTGAAGTGACATTGTAGATACGAAGCTTTTATGCCACCTTCCAATTCCATAATGAGCATATTATTATCCTCTACATCAATTTCTTCACGGAAAGCACATTCCGTAAATGTATGGGGAACATATTCTGGGCAAGTTTTTTTCTTATCACATGTTGGACACGTTAACGTATTTGGATTATCTCCACCATAATAATCCAAGCTCCCAAATGCAGATACCTTCGTTGCATATTTCCCAGAAATCCAATGAATTACATCTAAATCATGTGAGCCTTTTTGAAGTAATAGAGATGTTGTATTTTTTGAATTTCCGTGCCAATCGTGATAGTAGAAATAACCTCCGAATCCAACAAAATGACGCACCCATATAGCCTTTAGTTCTCCAATGGCACCTGAGTCAATTAAGCCTTTCATCGTTTGATACATAGCCATATAGCGCATATTAAAGCCAATCATTAGATGCTTCCCTGATTTTTTCCATGCATCTAATATTCGATCGCAACCTTCCACTGTTATGGCTAATGGTTTTTCAGCATATACGTGCTTCCCTGCTTTTAAGCAAGTAATAATATGTTCTTCATGCAAATAATCTGGCGATAAAACAGCTATTGCATCAATATCATCTCTTGATAATAATTCCTTATAATCCTTCGTTAAAAATAAAGGAGTATCGAATTTTTCCTGAAACTTATCTAATCGTTCTTGAGAGATATCAGCTAATGCCACTACTTCCGATTCCCCGTCAGGTTTATGCCAGTATTGTGCCAAACCCCCTCTTAAACCGGCTCCAATTACACCAATTCGTAATTTTTTCATTATAATTCCCCCTTTTATCTTACTTTTGCCCATGTATTTCGAAAACGTTTACAAATTAGACTAACTATCCATAACAACACAACTACACGTCAACACGTTGTAGGTACAAGTTAAATTATAAGTATGTAATGAATATTCTAAAAATTTAACTGGAATAAATATATAATTCTAACACTTAATATGTCAATACCCCAGGTTTTATCCGCCTGTATAAACTATTTGGTATCAATATGAGTTAACTCATTCAAAAAATTAGAAAGTATATCACTTCTTCAATAGCTCAATCCATTACACTTTTCTTTTAAAATAAATAAAAAAATTCCGAAAATAAAGACTTTTAAATTACCTTCATATAAAAGTATCCTATCTAGGAAGCTTTTAATTTAGAGACAGAACCTCTCCAATTGTTATTTTTTATAGCATCTACTTCCTTTTTGCAAGTTTTGAGTGCTAAATAGTTAACTTGAAATGTCGTTTTATTTGTATTTAAATCTACTAATTTACAAAAATAAAAATAGCAGAGTTTAGTGAAATACCAAACTCTGCTATTGAATTAGTGATGAACTTCATATTATCTTTCTGCTGCCTTAAAACCTACATTTTCAGCCTCGACTACAGAACAGAATAGCTCTTCTGCTTTTACATCTTCGTAATTCTGTTGGCCAGGTAAATGATAAATTTTAGCACCTTTAGCATTGATATTCCCTTTTATATTACATTGTGATTTATTATTGTAGTTATTATTTTTATTTTCATCCTTACTATTAAATACTTCTTTTCTAAATCCTCTATCCGTTACATAATTCTCAACTGACCATATACCTATTGCCTGTTGTTGAGCAGTTCTTTGTACTGTTTCAAACCAATCAACATGTTTAGTATTTGGTTCGTATATATAAGCTACACGGGCAAGTCCATTTTTCAAAAGTTCTTCTTGAATATTAATACCTTCATCTGTGTAAACGTAAGCTAAAAGTCTCTTATATTTATCTCTATATGAAACATCAAATTCTAAGTATACTGTTTTTTTATCTTTTAATAATTGCTTAGTAAATTCTTTGGCTTCTTGGCCGAAAGGTTGTTCCCCTAAACTAGGATGATTAGTTTCAGGTGTATCAACTAATAGTAGCCTTACCTTCTCAGTTGAACCATTATATTGTATTTTCAATGTATCTCCATCTATTACCCCTTCAAGTGGAAATTCTTCAAAGGATTTTATATTGTGCTTTGAACCTGCTTCTTTAGAGGCTTCTGATACAATTTGATTCTGGTTGTCATTACGTATTGTAGTTTCTTCTGTACAAGCACTTATTAGTAGTGTTGAAAGCAATAATAAAAAGAAAACTTTTTTCATAAATTTATTCCTCTTTCCATATAAAAATGTTACTGTAATAAAAAATCTTCAGCCATTGTAACAACTGAAGATTTTCATACATATATTTATTTAAATATTAAATATAAAACAACAGCCAAAATTATTGTTCCACTAGTTATTAGTGTCTTAATATCTGATTGCTTCACTATTATCTCCCTCAGTTATTTATTTAAACTAATAATAACATGCCTTAGTTCCTTTTAGATAGATTCAGGAATTTTTCAAAATAAAAAGATTATGTACTGTAAATACATAATCTCTTAGGTATAGATATACGATATTTTAAACATAAAACAAACGAAGATTTCTGAATAAAATTGGAGACATTATCTTTCCAAGCTATCACATTGATACAGCTACCCAATGATTCGGAGAGACCTCTACTAGTTGACTATTTTCTACTTCGTATCGAACTTTCATATCTTCTGTATGTTCTGCGTCATTATATTTCTGTTTCTCAATTTTCGGATCTGGAATTGGAATAGAGCGTAATAATGCTTGTGTATAGGGATGCTGAGGGTTAGCATACAGCTCCTCGCTTTCCGCTAATTCTACAATTTTACCACCATACATGACTGCTACACGATCACTGATATGTTTCACCATTGATAAATCATGTGCAATAAATAAATACGTCAAACCTAGTTTATGTTGTAATTCCTTCAATAAATCAACAATTTGTTTTTGAATCGAAACATCTAGTGCTGATAAGGGCTCATCACAAACGATAAAATTTGGTTCCACTGCTAATGCTCTAGCAATACCTATACGTTGTCGTTGACCACCTGAAAATTCATGAGGATAACGCATAGAATGTTCTTTCTTTAAACCAACAAGCTCTAGCAATTCCTCTACTCGTTGTCGTCTCTCTTCATGGTTCTTTACTAAGCCATGAATATCAAGAGCCTCCCCAATAATATCTAGAATTTTTTTGCGAGGATTTAACGATGAATATGGATCTTGGAAAATAATTTGCATATGTCGGCGCATGGCCTTTAATTGCTTTTTCGTTAGCCTTGTTACGGGTATCCCCTGATACAAAACTTCACCGTTTGTAGGCTGATGAAGCTGTAGTATTGTTCGACCAGTGGTAGATTTACCAGAACCCGATTCACCCACCAGGCCTAGTGTTTCACCAGGGTATATATAAAAGGATAAATCATTAACTGCTTTCAGCGTTTGACCTCGGCCTAATGAGAATTCCTTTGATAAATGTGTTACCTCGATTAGTGGCTTATGTTTATCAATACCCGCCTGAATATTGGCCATTTCTTTTGGCTGCTTTTTCTCATGTTGCTTTGGCAAAGCATTCAATAATTTTTGGGTATACGGATGTTGAGCATTTGCAAAAATCTCTTCTGTTGTACCCTGTTCAACAATTTCCCCCTCTTTCATCACAATGATTCGATCACACATACCGGCAACAACGCCCAAATCATGCGTAATTAAAATAATAGATGTCCCCATTTTCTTTTGCATATCTCGCATCAATTTTAAAATTTGAGCTTGAATGGTTACATCGAGTGCTGTTGTTGGCTCATCTGCAATAAGTAGTGAGGGGTTACATGCGAGGGCCATGGCAATCATCACGCGCTGACGCATACCACCTGAAAATTCATGAGGGTATTGTCGATACCGTTCTTCTGCATCTCGAATGCCAACAAGTTTTAATAATTCTATTGTTTGCTGATAGGCTTCTGTTTTTGACATGGACTGATGTTTGATTAAACTTTCAGCAACTTGATCCCCTATTCGAATAGTAGGGTTTGTAGAGGTCATCGGATCCTGAAAAATCATACTAATATCTTGTCCACGAATCCCCTCCATTTGTTTTTCACTTAATTCAGTGAGTTCTTGCCCTTTAAACACAATCGTACCAGATTTCAGAAATGAAGGTGGTGATGGCAATAAACGCATAATGGAACGTGCCGTTACACTTTTCCCACTACCTGACTCTCCCACAATTCCGAGTGTTTCACCCTTATTTAGATGGAAGCTCACGTCCTTCACCGCTTCAAATTCTGTCTCTCCTGTGATAAAGGACACGCGCAGATCATTGATTTCTAAAAGCTTTTCACTCATTCGACCCATCCTTTTTAAAATTAGTGATTGACTTACTTTCAAGTATAATCCATACTTTACAATACTGATAGGAATTATACAATATACCGTTGAATATTTTATTTACGTTTGGAGGAAATGCATGGTTACTTCAAAAATTCATCTAAAACCAAAAGAATTTATTTTCTTTTCTATGGTTTATCAAAAACTAATGCATCAAAAGCCTTATCAATTCATTCTTTTTCTTTTTAGTGTTTTAGTCCACCCTTTTACATACTTTATTTATCGGAAAAGGAATCATTCTAATACCTTTGATCAGGCTTTTGCATTGCGTAGTCAGCACTACCTGGAGAATGGATTGGTTGCCCATTGGCAAAAAGATTTCGAACAACAAGAAATAGCAAAGGCCAATTTTTTTAAAGAGGCAGTAGCAGCGTCACAAATTCAGGCAACAGCTAAGCAATTAGCTCAAGGAAAGCTCCAACAGCAAGTAGAGCAAGATTTACTTAAAGATGGCATAAAACAATTAACTTATGACCAATTTTTTATTCATCTACTAACAAACAAACGATTTGTTGCTCTTACCTTTCTACCAGCTGTTTTATTTTATGTAGTACTTATCTTATTTGCGAATCCATTCCTGCAATTTATCATTGAACGTATTTTGCAAAGCTTCATTGTTATTGTTGGTGTGGCTACTTTAGTATTTACTATTTTGTATTTATCACCATTCGATCCAGCAAGAAATCTTCTTGGAGTCGAAGCAACACCAGAGCAAATTGCAAACTTTAATCGGATTCACGGTTTGGATCAACCTTATTTATCTCAGCTATGGAACGCATTATCAGGCCTATTTACATTTGATTTAGGCACATCCTTTGCAGGTAAAGAAGATATTACGCACAGCATTGCTACTAAATTTCCTGTCACATTGGAAATAGCCGTTTTGTCATTATTAATGGCTATTGCAATTGCCATTCCAGTCGGTATTATTTCAGCAGTTCGTCCAAATTCCTATTTGGATTATACATTTATGTTCATTGCTTTAATCGGATTATCTATCCCAAGCTTTTGGCAAGGTTTAATTTTTATTTTGACTTTTGCATTAAAGCTACAGTGGTTTCCAGCAACCTATAATCCTCATAATTGGTTATCGCTCATCATGCCAATTATCGTCTTGGGAACATCCATTACGGCATCCATTGCCAGAATGACAAGATCGAGCATGCTTGAGGTAATACACGAGGATTATATTATTACTGCAAAAGCAAAAGGCTTAAATGAATTTAAAGTGATTTCAAAACATGCCATTCGTAATGCCATGATTCCGATTATTACGGTGATTGGACTTCTTTTTGGGGGTATGTTGGGAGGCGCATCTGTAACGGAAAAGGTATTCAACATTAGTGGGATTGGGAGCTATATCGTCGATAAACAATTTATCCCCGATATTCCGGCCATTCTTGGAGGCGTTGTTTATATTGCCATCACGATCTCAATTGTCAATTTAGTAATTGATATCATGTATGCCTTTTTTGATCCACGCATTCGCTCAAAAATGAAGAAGTCTTAAAGGAGGATCACCTGTGAAAAACATCTTACATGTCAAACTACTCTTGAAGATCACACAGGAATATGTCAATTCTCATTTTACTTTTGTCTTTTCCTTACTGTTTTCTTTATTGTTTCTAGCTTATAGCTATAATTTTTCAACCAATAGCTGGCGACAGGTAGTTCTGCTCTTTTTTATTATTTACGCTATTACAACGGCATATGTTGCCATCGTCAATTTACGAATTAAAAAGGATTTGGCAAAGCATGGAGACATTCAAAAAAGCACCCGTCTACTTGGCTATCCACTGTTAGTAACTATTCTGTCAGGCAATATTTTTTCGACATCTTTTGCATTTATGCTTGTGTCGAAAAGAAAGACTGCAGAATATACTTTTGCTGCCTATGCCTTTATTACACAATTATTCATCATTGGTATTGCAGCGTTGAATTTATTTAAACCCTATGTAACAGATACCTTTTTACTTGCTATGGGTCTTTTCTTAGTACTTGCACTTTTTTATATCGTGATGGCTCTTGTATGTACAAAATATGTCACGCCGACTGAGGCACCAAAATGGATGCTCATCCCGGGTATTATTCTGCTATTAGCTACTTTTACTGGCAATCTATTTGCAACATTACTAGGCTATAGTCTTATTCAAAAGGCTAGAAAGGCAAACCCATCTTCTATAGAAAAGTGGCAAAAAATCTGGGAAAAAATCTTACGTAATACGATGGCGGTATTCGGTTTATTCTTCATTATTTTTATATTTTCATTGTCCATTACAAGCTCTTGGACTTTTGATTATGACTTCGCAACAGAAAATAACTATGGTGCATTACTGCAAACTCCATCTTTAGATTATCCGCTAGGCACAGATAATTACGGACGAGATTTATTTTCACGTATTGTATTTGGAGCCCAAATATCATTAATCGTCGGATTTTTCTCAACAATTATACCAGCAATTGTTGGAGGCGCATTAGGAGCATTTTCTGGCTATTACGGTAAATCAACTGACAATATCATCATGCGAAGTCTTGATATTTTATATGCCATTCCTGGTATTTTATTAGCTATTGCTATTATCGCTGCATTTGGTGCTAATACGGTAAATCTTATTATCGCACTTAGTGTTGGAGCCATTCCAACCTATGCTCGTACAATGCGGGCCAATGTGATGCAGCTCGCTAATTTTGAATTTGTGGAATCCGCTAGAGCTTTAGGGGCATCTGATGCTGCGATTATTTTCAAGCACATCGTTCCCAATTCATTAGCCCCGATGATTGTAAAAGCAACATTAACAATCGGTGGAGCTGTTATTTCAACAAGTAGCTTAAGTTTCTTAGGACTTGGTATTGAGCCACATATTCCTGAATGGGGCAACATTTTAAAAGTTGGTAGTACGTACCTGGAGACACATTCATATGTCGCAATTTTCCCAGGTCTTTGTATTATGCTTCTTGTTCTCTCCTTTAACTTCTTAGGAGACGGTTTACGAGATGCTTTAGATCCAAAAACAAATTAATTGGAGGTAACTATGAAGAAATTACTTGTATTTTTATTCGTTGCAGTACTAGCTTTAGCTGGCTGCGTACAAACAAAAACTGACGTAGAAGGCAGTAAAGATTCAAAAGATAGTGACAAGAGCAATGGCAAGGTTGCTATTGAAGTATTAGGAATGGCAGCCTCTGAAGAAGATATGAATATTGTCCGCGACCAATTAGTTAAAAATGGCTTTGATGTGAAACTAAATATTCAACCAGACTACGGCTCATTCTCAGCTCAAAAAGAAGCTGGGAACTATGATCTGGCACTCTCAAGCTGGACGACAGTTACTGGGAACCCTGACTATGCTGTTCGTGGTTTATTTAAAACTGGTGGGGATTACAGTGTTGTAGCCGACTCCAAATTAGATGCTTTAATCGATGAAGCGAGCACTTTAACAGGCGAGGAAGCAGCAGCTAAATATAAAGATTTAGAGCAATTATTAGTTTTCGATCAAGCTTATATTGCACCTTTATATATTTCCAATAAGTATCAAGGTATTTACTCTGAACTAGTAAATCCTAAAACGGTTCATTTACCAAAATCTCGTGCACAAGTATGGGAACAAATCGAATTTAATGATACATCTAAAAATGCGACAGAACCTTTAATTTTACACCAAACAATTAATTCTCTAACTTCACTTGATCCAATTAAAGGGAATGATGGTTCCATCAACACATTAAATACAAATATGTATGTTCGTTTAGTTAACTTAACAGACACTGATGAAGTTGTTTCAGATGGTTCATTATCGTATAACCATGTAATGGCTGAAGGTAATCAAGAATATTACTTTATTTTACGCGATGATATTAATTTTGCAGCTGTCAAGGAAGGTGCAGCAGTTGATACGGGCGAATTAGTGTCGGCTGAAGATGTGGTCTTCTCATTAAACCGTGCAAAAGATGCAAACTCAGTACCAGATCATCGTACTTATAGCATTCACGAAAACATTGAAACAGTTGAAATCGTTTCTGATTTAACTGAATTACAAAATAAAAAGGTAGCAGGCTCTGAGCAATCCGTTTTAGAAGCATTATCTCAAAACTTACCTGCTTCTGTTGCCCAGTTAGCAAAGGATAAAGGGGCTGTAAATAATGCGGCAGGTGCATATCAAGTTGTCAAAATTACAACACCAACACCATTCCCTCAAGTGTTAAATTATTTAGCACACCAATCTGGTGGTATTGTATCTGAAAAACAAGTAACAAGTATTAATACGTACGATGTGGCTAGCTACGACCCTGACAAAGACATTGCCTATGGTGATCAAGCTACTGTCACGGAAGGTTCAGCAACATTCAACAACCAGCTATATGCAAGTGGACCATATATTTTAGTAAAGAAAAACGATTATGAAGCACAATTTGTGAAAAACCCTGCTTACCGTGCTGGCAGTGAATATGAGCCAAAAATTGCTAAAATCAATGTCCGTTTTATTTCTGATGTTGATAGTGCTCTATCTGCATTACGCAATGGTGAAATTCATGTTCTTCAAACAGTACCAGAAACAAAACTGGATATTGTTAAATCAGACGCTAAATTAACATTAAATACAGCAGATAGTAATGCAGTAGCTTACTTACAAATGAATACTTCTGGACGTGCAGTTTCTGATTCAGCAGATTTACGTAAAGCGATTCTATACTCCATTAACCAAGATGAATTCATTAGCTATTACCAAGGCAATAAAAAACCAGCTGTATCTACAGTTTCTCCATTAATTGATACTGGCTTGAAACTTGAAGCGGATAGTGAAAAAGTAAAAGAATTTGTAAAAGCGTATAACGATAAAAAGTAAGTCAATATCACATACTAAAGGAGCCTTCTCAAAATGTGAGAAGGCTCCTTTTATTATAGAAGAAACTCTTTTATATTTCGTTATGTGATTTTGGTTTTGGACCTAGCTCTTCCGGCTCGATATCAGCAAATGTTTCGCCCTCTTCTTCTAAGTCACGCATACGGTGCGCAATTCGAGAAGCCGCTGATGCTGCTATACTGCCAACTAAATCATCTAAAAATGTATTAACGTGATGCCCAGGTTCTGTATCGAGTTTTTTGATAATCCCTACTTTTTGCTTGTCTAAATGGCCGAAAGTGGTAACTGCAATGCTGCCATATGTAAAAACGGATCCTAGGGCAATTGTTTCGTCTACACCAAATAACCCTTCATCTGATTCTATAATTTGTTGTAGTGGTGAAGATAATAATTTCTTTTCTGCTAGTTCATCTAATTCAATTCCTACTAGTAAAGCATGTTGCACTTCTCGTTTACGTAATACACGCTCAACAGAATGAACACAATGCTCCAATGTTAAACCTTCATTATAGGTTTTTTGCATTTCGTAAACAATTTGTGCGATATCCTCTATCGCTACACCTCTACGAATTAACGCGGCTTGAGCTGCCTTCGCTACTTCGTCAGAGTGCACACGTATACTTTTATTATGCATAATTAACCCTCATTTCGATTTTATTGCTAGTATAACGCTAGCCCAACCTATTATACCTTTACTTTCGTAATATGGTACAATTTTGTTACAAACATAAGAAGGAGTGTCATCATTGGATAAGGGAACAGTACAGGATTTAACATTTTATAGTGAAGCATTACAGGAAGAATTACAGCTCTATATTTATGTTCCTGCAAATTATTCTCCACTTTATAAATACAATATTTTAATCGCATCAGATGATAAAGATTATTTCCAACTTGGCGGCATTACAAAGCTAGCTGATGAACTGATTGATGACTATGAAATCGAAAATTTAATTATAGCTTTTGTTCCTTACAAAGATATTAAAGATCGACGTCATAAATATATTCCAAGCGGTGTGCAACACGAAGCCTATCTACGCTTTTTAGCGCATGAGCTAGTACCCTATTTAGACAGTGAATATGCTACTTACCAGATGGGTATGAGTCGTGGTGTAATTGGTGATTCTATGGCCGCTACGGCTTCCTTAATGGCTGCCCTAAAATACCCAAGTATCTTCGGCAAAGTCATACTACAATCACCATATGTGGACGAAGATGTATTAAAGGCTGTAGAAAATTTTAAAGATCCAGGCTCTATTTCTATCTACCATATCGTAGGTAAAGGTGAAGATCAGGTTGTAACAATGGATAAAACGATCAAAGACTTTTTAACACCTAATCGTCAATTGCATGAGCTAATGATTCGGAAAGGGTTTACTACATTTTATGATGAGTTCGATGGCAATCATACATGGAAATACTGGAAACCAGACCTTCGCCGTGCATTAATTGAAAATTTCAATTAATATTGGGTGATTAAAATTACGAAAACTGAAATTTCTGTTATACTTAAATAGAAAAATTGTTTATTTTCGGGAGGTAATGGACTATGAAGTACGGTATTGTGGCATTTCCATCAAAAAAATTGCAAGATTTAGCGAACACTTATCGCAAACGATATGATCCACACTATGCGAAGATTACACCGCATATAACGTTAAAGGATAGCTTCGATGCGTCTGAAGAAGAGATTCAAACCATCGTCAAGCAATTAGATGAACTTGCTGCTAAATATGCACCATTAAACATTCATGCATCTCGCATAAGTTCGTTTTTCCCTACAACCAATGCAATTTACTTCCGCATTGAACCAACTGAACAATTAGCAGCATTCCAACATGCTCTGCAAGAGAAAATCCCTTATGGGGAAACGAAACATGTATTTGTTCCTCATATTACAATCGCTCAAAAAATGTCAGACTCCGAGCATGACGACATCTTCGGACAATTACGCATGACTGGCGTTGATGAAAAGGATACAATTGATCGCATTCATCTTTTATACCAATTAGAAGATGGTTCATGGACAACATACGAAACATTCCGTTTGTCTGGAGCTGAGTGATGATTGTATAACGTTAAAATTGTTGAAACAAAGCACGAATACGATGATGCCTTCGCTATTCGTAAAAAAGTTTTTGTTGAGGAGCAGGGTGTTCCGCTTCATCTAGAATGTGATGCAGAGGATGCAACAGCAACACATTTCATTATGTATAATCATGATGAACCAGTCGGAGCAGCACGTTTACGTAGTATTGACAATACTACAGCTAAAATTGAACGTGTTTGTATTTTACAATCTCAGCGCGGCAAAAAATTAGGAGCATTAATTATGAATGAAATGGAGAAACATGCCATTTCCATTAATAAAAAAACTTTAAAGCTTCATGCCCAAAGCTATGCGATTCCCTTCTACGAAAAGCTTGGCTATACGGTAACCTCTCCTGAATTTATGGATGCAGGCATTCCACATCGTGCAATGGAGAAATTAATTTAATCAATCTCTCGGTTACAATCGGCCAGAGGTGCCATCCTGCTTTTTTTAGTACCTAGCAAGTTGAAATGGTGTTACGATATGCACTTTTGCATTTATCGTAACACCATTTTTTATAAAGAGACGAATTCGCTTGCCACCATTTATCTACTCTATCGTAACAAGCTGCTTTGCCAAGTAGATATGCCATGCGCTACTTCATCATTCTAGTGATTTTATCGAAATCTAGTGATCCACCATCTTGAATAATAGATTGCACTAATTTATCTTCTAACTCTTGAGTAATGGATCTATTAGATATTTTAGCAACACGTCGTACAATTTTTCTTACTTGCTTTTCATTGGTAAAATCCGCATGTTGAATGGCATTGGCTAATGCGAAGATTTCATCCATCGATACACCTGTTTTTTGCTCAATCGAATTAAAAAACGAGCGATGCATGTTTTCCCTCCTATCATTAAACTCAAATTGACCTTGCATCTTGCACGAAACATTTCACAAATGGTGGAGGCCTTAACTTTATTTAGTTTTAAGCTCCCACTAAATAAAAGTTAAAGCCTTAACTATATGTTTATCAAATTAGATATAAGTAGCGCCAACAATAATTAATAGAATAAATAGGACAACAATTAGAACGAATGTAGAACCATAGCCATAGTTGTTGCCTCCGCCTCCAGAGTAACCCCCACAATAGCTATTATTCCAGCCACCAACATTATTTCCATACGGTTGTGAGCACCAGCCTTGATATCCCATAAAAGCACCCCTCCCTTCTACAACCTATAATATGTTTCGGTTGTAAAAATGGGAGGGGTATTCGTCTAGTCAATATTTCCTTTTGGTTTAAAAATTAATGCACCAATAAAGCCAAAAACAATAGCTGCGCTGATTCCCGAGCTTGTTACTTCAAACATTCCTGTTAATACACCCACCAGTCCATGTTTTTCTGCCTCAGCTAATGCCCCATGTGTTAAAGAATTACCAAAGGAAGTAATAGGCACTGTCGCACCTGCACCAGCAAAATTGATCAATGGCTCATATAGGCCCATACCATCTAATATGGCCCCAACAACAACTAATGTGCTGAGTGTATGCCCTGGGGTTAATTTGCCAACATCCATTAATAATTGGCCAATGACGCAAATAATGCCTCCAACAATAAATGCAAATACAAATGTCATTACCATAGTTTTTGCCTCATTTCATCGTAATTTCTATCGCATGTGCTGTACAGGGGATGGTTTCACCTTGCTGATACGATAATGGAGATAATAACGCTCCTGTTGCGACAAGTAATACTCGCTTATAGCTACCTGCACGCAGTTGTTGAATAACATAACTAAAAAAAACAGCTGCTGAACAGCCTGCCCCACTTGCACCAGATTGGAATGCCTCATCTTGTCCATAAAATTCGGCACCTGCATCACGTAATAACGTTAGCTCTTCATTCTTCACACCGTTTTCAACAAGCATTCCCTTCAATAGTTTTAAACCAAGCTGACCCAAATCACCGGTTAAAATTAAATCATAATGATAAATTTTTTGGTTTCTTTGCTGTAGGTGAGATTGAATAGTTTGGAAGGCAGCTGGTGCCATTGCTGCGCCCATATGAAAAGGATCATCCATACCATAATCTACTGATTTTCCAATCGTTGCTGCTTCTATTGTAGGATACTCCTCACGATGCTTACCGATTAGCGCATAGCCAGCAGCTGTTACAGTCCATTGAGCAGTTTTTGGCTTTTGTGCACCATAATTGATAGGATAGCGGAATTGACGTTCAATTGAATTATGCTGACTAGAGGCACCCGCTAGTGAAAAATTAGCAGCTCCCATCTCTGTTAACAGACACGCAATAATCACTGAAGATACGGATGTGGCACAGGCAGAAAACAATCCAATAAAAGGGATTTCTAAATCTCTTGCTGCAAAATTGGTTGGCGTCATTTGATTGACCAAATCTCCACCCATGAAATAATCGATTTCTCCTTTTTGTACACCAATCTTCTTCATAGCAAATTCACAGGCCTCTTCGATCATTTTGCGATGACCTTGTTCATTGGTTTTCATATCCCAGCGTTCATCATCATAGACGGAGTCGAAATACTGACTAAAAATACTCCGGTTCTCTAAAGGACCAGCTACAACACCACCAGCTAATAGAGATGGCTTCGATTGAAAAACGATTACCATGAAACCACTCCTATCGTCACAAGGATATATTTAATGAGGGCTACGAAAAAAGCAGATACTACCCCAAATAATACGACTGACCCTGCTAATTTAAATAAATTTCCGCCTACTCCTAGGACGAGCCCCTCTGATCGATGTTCGATAGCTGCCGAGATAACGGCATTACCAAAGCCTGTGACAGGTACAGCCGTTCCAGCCCCAGCAAATTGACCAATTTTTTTATAAAGGCCAAGACCTGTTAAAATCATGGCAAAAAACACCATTGTTGCAACAGTTGGATTTCCTGCTGTCGCTTCTGTAAAATTGAAGAAAATAATATAAAAAAGGGACACAGCTTGACCAATTACACATATAAAACCACCAACAAAGAATGCCTTTGCAACATTCTTTAAATAGGGAGGCTTTGGCGTAACATTTTGCTCTAACTGTTGATATTGCTCTTTTTCCATTTAGGTCTCCTCCTTTGCAAGCTCCTTAAGTTCTGTAATTTTATCGCTCAATTTATTATCTTCAATCTGATCCTTTTTTATTTTATTGGCTTCATAAAAAATTTTATAATCAGCTGAGACAAACACTTCTTTGTTTGGATATTTCTCATCAAACTTCTTTTGTAGCTTTTTCTCTAACTTAGTCTTTTTCCACTTTTCCCATGGTTTAATTTGTACTGCAACAAGCATACTATCGTCATATTGGATAACTGTTGAACGATCGACATAGTCTTCCTCTTTAATAAGGGCTTCGACTTCACTTTCATTTTGTAGTGATCCATAGACAATAAATTTTTCTTTTTCAGCACAACCATTTAATAGTGATAAAACGACTAAAAGAGGTAACGACATTCTTAGTAGCCTCAAGTTTTACCCTCCTTTTCTTTACAGTTTCTCCACACATAAAAAAACTATTCATACGAAGATATATACGAAAGCCCGAGTCCAATTTTCAAAAGTACATATTGTAGAAGTAGTAACGAGGAAAGGAGGTGACAATATGGGTTGTGGTAAGCCAACAAATCCTATTGGACCAATCCATTCAGCAGGCTGCGTTTGTGACGTAGTTCGCGCTATTTTAGATATTCAAAATCAAGCGGTGCGAGATGAGTGTTCTCCATGTACAGCTAACTGTTTCTTAGAACCACTAGGCGGGATTGTTAGTCCTGCACGCTCACAAGCAGATACACGTGTATTCATGTTAATTACAAAAGATGGTACTCCTTTCAAAGCATTCTTTAATTCACCAACAGCAGATCCTTGTATCTGTACATCCGTATTCTTCCGCGTAGAAGATATGTTTGATGAGTGCTGTGCGACTTTACGTGTTTTAGAGCCATTATGTACATTTGACTCTAGTGAAAGTACAGTAGACTTATTAAGTCGTGACGGCTGTTGCGTAAACATGAAGAAAATCTGTAAAGTAGATGACTGGAACTCAACAGATAGCTGTATTACTGTAGATTTATCTTGCTTCTGCGCTGTACAATGTATCGCTGATGTTGACTTAGGGATTTGTGACTAATTCTTTCACCTTTGACACACACACATAAAAAAAGTGTACAGCATCCTCTGCTGTACACTTTTTTTATAATGTTGGCAACTTTCTTCCACGCCAAAGTATTTGTTGTATATCTTCAAAATAAATGATTTCCTGTGATTTTAATTCTAATGACGTCAGCATTAAAGAATCACTCTGTACATCTGAAGCAGTACCAGTTAATTTTCTACCATCCTTTAAACAAACTAATAATGGCTGGTAGGCTCTCTGACGAAATGGCTTTTCTAAAAATTGGAGTTGTTTCAGTAAATACGGATCAATTTGTACATCTTCTACTACATCTTCTTTTTCTTCAACTGTTTCCTCTTCGAAAATGTGATCCTTTACATATACAGATGTACTTTCATCCAAATCAAGTTCATGTAACACCTTAGAAATATTTAAAAAATATGATGGTGATTTTATAAACAAGCGTGGTTCTCGATCCACTTTACTCACTTCCCTTTTTTCCATACAATATGCGGAAGTAAGCAAATTGGTTCTTAGCCTATTTGACTTAAGAAAACTGTCGCTAGCCCTAAGTAAATCAAAATACTTGTAATATCATTTAAAGTTGTAATAAACGGCCCTGATGCTACCGCTGGATCTATTTTCAAACGATGCATTAACAACGGTATAAATGAGCCTGCTAATGTCGCTACTAAAATGGATCCACAAAGGGCTGCTCCTACTAGCATTCCTAGAACGAGTTCATGTTTCCAAAAATAAACGATACCAATAACAATTAATCCACAAACAATACCAGACATTAAGCCTGTACCCGCTTCACGAAGTAGTAACTTAAATTTACTATGTTCCTCCACGTCTCCTGTGGCAATACCTCGGATCGCTACAGCTAATGCTTGTGTTCCACTATTTCCGGAAGTCCCTGAAATTAGCGGAATAAAGACAGCTAATAAAGCTACTTTATCTAAAGTATCCTCAAATTGGCCCATTAAATTGGCCGTAAGCATACCTAAAAACAGTAGTACCACTAACCAAGGCAGACGTTTTCTAGCTGCTTGGAATGGAGTTACATCAAACTTATCCATATCCGAAATACCGGCTAATTTTGAGTAATCCTCCGACGCTTCTTCATCAATAACATCAATAATATCATCAACTGTGATAATACCAAGAAGTTCACCTTTATCGTCAATAACCGGTGTTGCTAAGAAATTATAATCCTTCATAATTTGTGCAACCTCTTCTTGGTCATCACCTACATGTACCATGACAACACGTTCGTTCATAATGGAACGAATAAGTGTATCCTCATCAGCAATGATTAAATCACGTAATGAGATAACACCTGTCAAACGGTGTTCTTCATCTACTACAAAAATATAATAAACAGTTTCTGCATCTGGTGCCTCTTTACGTAAAATGGCCATCGCTGAACGTACGGTTGAATTTTCTGGTATAGCGACATATTCAGTGGTCATGATAGAACCAGCTGTATATTCATCATAGCTTAGTAGCTCATTAATTTCTTCAGCCGTTTCCTCATCCATCATTTCTAAATAACTTTCGCGTTGGGCCATATCCAGTTCATTCAAGACATCAGCCGCATCATCAGCATACATATGAGAAAGCATTTCTGCACCATATGAAGGATCCATTTCAGCAAGATATGCTTTATACTCATCATCTTCGATATCGATTGCCTCAAAAATATCAGCCATTTCCGTCGGAGACAAGAACGAATAGATAATCTTCCTTATATCAGGTTCCACCTTTTCGTAAAACGTTGCCTGATCATATGGATGAAGTTCTAAAAACTCATCACGGAATGCGTCAATATTATGTGCTTCGAGCATTTCTCGTAGATGTGCCTCATCAAATTGCACATCATCCTTTTCATTTCTTTCCTCTATCATGCTTGTCCCCTCCTTCCGAGCTTTCAATCATTTTACGGGCAATGCCGTAAATCTACCTTCTATATAATAGAGGGTATTATACCCTTTCTGCAAACCCTTTTTTATATCTTTTCAATGCGTATTTTCATGAACTTCCTTGAAATTGGATATTGCCCCAAAAAAGTGAAGATTTCTATATTACTATACCTTATATTTGTCATTTATTTATGAAAAAGATGTAAAGAAAATCTCTCCATCCTAATTCTATAGCAAAAATGAAGGAGATGCCCGTTGTGCGAACATCTCCTTATGTCATTAATTTAAGCGGAAGATTCATTTAGCAATCTTTGCATATCTTCAGTGAGCAAACTTGAGAACTTTAATGTTTGATTTGTTAAAGGATGCTCCATATCTAAAGACACACAATGCAATGCTTGGCGGCCAATATATTGGCGATTTCCTCCGTAAAGTTCATCTCCAATAAGTGGATATCCTAAATAAGACATATGAACACGAATTTGATGCGTACGTCCTGTATGGAGTCGAAGCTTTATATGTGTCATTGGTTCATTATTAAAATAAAACCTTTTTAACACCGTTACATCAGTATGTGCATATTGCCCATCTTGACGTACCTCTCGCTCAATAATGCTGGTTTCTTTACGTCCAATAGGGGCCACAATTGATTGGACATCTTGTACAACATGTCCATGCACAATGGCTTCATATTGTCTTGAAATTTGACCATGACGTTGAGCAAGCCCCGTTAAATGATGAATATGTGCATGCTTGGTAATACAGAGTAAGCCTGATGTATCTCGGTCTAACCTTGTGACAATATGAGCAGTGGAAGCTAATCCTTGTTGCTGAAAATAACCACAAACTACATTTGCAATGCTATTGGTTGGATGCTCTCGTGAGGGTATCGTACTTTGATGAGCTGGTTTATCAAGGACGAGGATTGCGTCATCCTCATATACGATGGTCAAATCACCATTTTCAATAGCAAGCCCGTCACTTCTTTCCTCAGGGGGAAAGGTCACTTCCACACAATCACCAATATCAAGAACATGTCTTACATTACGTTCAACACCATTCACAGTCAACAAGCCGCCATCAAATTTAATGGCGGTTAAAGCTCGCTTAGAAATACGCCATTCCTGAAGAGCTTCTCGTAATAATTGGCCCTTTTTGTTAGCTATAAAGCGTAGTTTAAATCTTGTATCCATCTTACTCATTCGCGACGAAGGACTCATGCACACGTTCCCAAAATGGGAAGGGGCGGAAACGAGCAAAGCGTACTCTTTCATTTGCTACATTAAATACAATGGCCTTCACATCACCTTGTGTAATTTGTAAATGATCAACGGTCATATTAAAATTCTGATCATTTACTGGACGTAAGACACAATGATGATGCGCTGGTAAAATTAATGGTGAACCAACAGTCCGAAACACACGATTATTAATCGACGCAATTTCTGTGATCTGCAGTGCCGCTAACGTAGGATGGATAATCGCCCCACCGAGCGCTTTATTATAAGCTGTACTACCAGAAGGAGTTGACACACAAAGACCATCTCCACGGAAACGCTCAAACTGATTACCGTTGAGTTCGACATCCATAACAAGTGTTACATCTGGCGATTTGACTGTTGCTTCATTTAAAGCAAGATACGTGTTGGATTCAGCATTATGATGCTCTACCTTTACTTCTAGCAGTGGATACTCTACAACATTAAAGTCTTTTTTAGCAATGGACAAAACTAACTTTTCTAACTCTGATGGCTTCCAATCCGCATAAAACCCTAAATGACCCGTATGAATACCTACAAAGGCTACTTGATCTAATAAATGAGAATATCGATGAAAGGCATGCAACAGCGTACCGTCTCCTCCAATAGAAACTACGATTTCTGGTGTTTCCTCATCATATGTTAAGCCAAAGTCCTGTAAATAGGTTTTAGCTAGCTCCATTAGCTCATTGGATTGTGCATCTCTACGTGATTGTATCGAAAACTTCATTGTGCGTCACGCTCCTTCTCCGATAGTAAATTAGGATTCGATGCCTCTTTGTATTCACTAAAGTAAGCCTGTGCCTCTTGAATTTCACTACGAATTGATGACATTTCCTCATCCAATCGAAATGCTGCCTCTGCTGCACTTTGCAGGCGGTTTTTAATTTCCTCTGGGAACATGCCCTTATATTTATAATTTAAAGAATGCTCAATAGATGCCCAGAAATTCATGGCCAATGTTCGTATTTGAATTTCAGCTAATACTACTTTTTTCCCTTGAATCGTTTCAACCGGGTATTCAACAATCATATGATAAGAGCGATACCCACTTGGTTTATTATGTGTAATATAATCACGTTCTTCTACTACACGCATATCTTTCCTCTGACGAATAAGCTCTGTTACCGTTGCAATATCATCAACGAATTGACACATAATACGAAGGCCAGCAATATCGCCAAGTTCATCACCAAGTTGTTTAGAAGGTTCAAAAGCTAATCCTTTTTCTAACGTTTTATCATATATACTTGCTAAGGGCTTTACACGTCCAGTTACAAATTCAATTGGAGAATTGGCATTCACAATTCCAAATTGAGAACGCATGCCCTTTAATTTTACTTTTAATTCGTCTACTGCTTGTTTATAAGGACTTAAAAATATTTCCCATTGTCCCATTGTAAAAACCTCCCGACATTCGGTCGAACATCACCGTCTGTTCGTTTTGTCTTTCTATTCAGCGAGAATTGTCTTGAAGTGTTGTTCCACCGCTTGGACAAATTCTGCCCCGTAATTGAAATTTCCTTCAATATTATACACGAGCATTTCCAATTCTTCGTAAAAATTTGTCAGTTCAATCGTTTCTTTCCCTATTCGTAGTATTGGATTTTTCTTTTTTTGTAAAATATGTACAAGATTCTCCCAACTACTCGGCGGAAAACGCAAGTAATGATAGTCTTCACCTGCATCAAGTAAATAAATAAATGCAAAGTCATCTGAATCTGCAATGAGTTGTCCAGCAGGTTTTAACTGTAAATTTACTTCATTGTCGTTTAAACTAAAATGAAGTTGATCTTGTTCAAAATTCGATGTTTCTATTGTATAAATTTTACGCACTGCGGTTCCCCTTTTCGTTGTACTCTTCCTCTTATTTTATCACACAGGGTAAATAGTTGCAGTGTGTAAATATTAATTCAAGCGAAACAACGAATGAAAAATAAAAAAATAAATAGGTGAATATAAATGACACAAGAGATTGAAATTGAATTTAAAAATCTATTAACAAAACAACAATATGAGCAGTTATTAGAAGACTTCCACATAAGTCAAAATGCTATTCATCGACAAACAAATCATTATTTTGACACACCTACTCAGGCTATTCGCAAACTACAGAGTGGACTGCGTATTAGACAAATTGGGGATTATTATGAATGTACCCTCAAAGAGAAAAATGCCGAGCACGCTCATCTTGAAACGACGGATGAACTTACAGCAGCACAAGCACAGCAAATGCTAGATGGTAAAGGGTTTTACGCCATAGAGGTAGCTAAAAGATTGGACTTCTATCAAATTCCTTTGGAACAATTACAGGTTTTTGGTTCTCTCACTACGGATCGTGTCGAAATTCCTTATAAAGAGGGACTTCTCGTTTTTGACCATTCTTACTATTTGCAGTGTGACGATTATGAGGTAGAATATGAAGCAAAAGATGCAATAAAAGGAAATACAATTTTCGACGAATTTTTACAACAATACGGAATTAAAAAACAAGCTACAGATAAAAAAATAGCGCGCTTTATGAAGGCCCTACAAGCACAAAATTCATAATAGTATAAATATAACGGAAGGTGACTAACTCCTTGGATATTCAATCACTAAAATCTTTACTAGAAATTCAAGCATTGCAAACACTTGGCGCTGCTGAAAATTCATCACCAAACAACCTGACTGACAATAATTCTATTTTTTCTGACATGATCAATGAGTTATTAGGAGATGCCTCGACTGCAAGCAATGCCAAATTATCTAGCTTGCTTGCAACAGGGACAGCTAATAATTCAGATTTCGTCAATCAGCTGGCAATGCTAGCAAATACGTCCGAATCAAGTCCATTGGAATCATTGCTTTACCAAGGCTCTAATGCTGTTTTTATCCCTGAATCTGTCAAACATGCATTAGCTAACACCTCTACTAGTAAAAAGCTTGATTCCTATGTTTCGGATGATGTAATAGGCTCTACCGCTTATGCCAATTCACTAGCAGGAGCTAATCAGTATGCCGCTATTATTGAAAAAGCAGCTGCTACTTATCAAGTACCTGCAAAGCTTATTGCAGCTGTTATAAAACAAGAATCTAATTTTAATCCAACCGTAGTAAGCCATGCGGGAGCACAAGGCTTAATGCAATTAATGCCTACAACTGCTCAATATTTAGGCGTGACAAACGCTTTTGACCCAGAACAAAATATTATGGCTGGAGCGAAATATTTGCGTCAAATGCTAGATAAATTTAATAATGATCCTACACTTGCATTAGCTGCCTACAATGCTGGCGCATCACGTGTTACAAAATATGGAGGTATCCCTCCTTTCAAGGAAACACAGAATTATGTCAAAAAAGTGATGAATTACTTTACGGTGTAAACCGCATATTCCCTGTTCTCTATGCCTTTTCCAACAAATTTCACCCTCTGTGGTGAAATTTGTGCTTTTTTAGCGAACAACAATTCGAAAGAGCTCTTTGTTTGTGTTAACGAAAAGACGTTGATAGAATGAAGGTAGTCACAAGAAATTCACATTTTACTGATGACGAAGTATATCAATTTGCCTCGCTGATAAAACAAGCATTCATAGTCTTCTGTGCCTGACGCTTCGCATTAGGTACAAAAACATTTGTTGGATCAGAAAAAATGATACTTTACGATATAAAGAATTAAAGGAGCATATAACTTATGAGTCGAAAATACACTGTTCCTTATGAGGAGCTGGGAGCTGAAAAACTGGAAGAACTTATTCATGCGTTCTATAAAAGAGTTGCTCAGCATCCTGATCTTATTCCAATCTTTCCAAAGGATTTGACAGAGACAGCCCGTAAGCAAATTCAATTTCAAACACAGTATTTAGGTGGACCCAATCTTTTTACTGAAGAACATGGACATCCAATGATGCGTGCACGTCACATGAATTTTCCGATTACACCTGACCGCGCTCAAGCTTGGCTAGAGTGTATGTCAGAAGCAATGGATGAGGTAGGTTTGGAAGGGAAGTTCCGTGAAACTTATTATCAACGTTTAGTATTAACAGCTCATCACATGGTTAATACGCCTAATGACGATGAGGGGGAATTGTTACGTGAATAATATTCAAATGCTACAAGATCCGACGCCAACGATTTCTACTGCTAATAAGCCAATTGAATTGTATATTTTCGTAGATCCACTTTGCCCTGAAGCTTTCAGTATGCAAGCGACTCTTCGTAAATTACAGCTTGAATACAACCATTATTTTACATGGCGCTATGTTTTAAGCACAGAGCTTACTTCATTAAACTGCTTAAGTAAGCGTGTCAAAGGTTGTATTTCAGGAATCGAACTTGATATTAATCACCCTGTGTTACCTTCTATTGCGATTAAAGCAGCTGAATTACAGGGAAAACGTGCAGGTGCACGCTATTTATCGAAACTACAAGAATATGTTTTATTAAGCCATCAAGATGTAAACTCCTATGCTACTCTTTTAAAAATTGCAGAGGATGTTCAGCTTGATATGAATGAGTTCACTGTAGACTTTGGCTCAAAGGAAGCAGCCCGAGCCTTCCAATGCGATTTATATATTAAACGTGAAATGGAAGTTGACGAAGTGCCAAGCATCGTATTTTTCAATGAATGTATTGAAGATGAGGGGCTTAAAGTTAGTGGCAGCTATTCCTATGAAGTTTATGAACATATTTTACAAGAAATGCTGAGCGAACAACTTGTACGCCAGCCATTACCATCAATAGAGGACTTATTTTCTAAATTCCATACTCTTTCTACAAATGAAATAGCTTTTATCTATTCATTAACAGAGCAAGCAGCAGAGCGTGAACTAAAGAAACGCATGCTACAACAAAAACTTGAACGAATTCAGACAACTCACGCTACGTTATGGCGTCTTAAATAATACAATAAGCAACAAGGGACTCCACTAATTTATAATGGGGTCCCTGTTGCTTTTAATTACTCAAAAAACAAAGAAGCGCCTCTATCCTCGACCGATAGAGACGCTTCTTTTTCACAAAGGGGATGGGAGAAATGTTCACGTTCAAACAAAGGGGTGTATGTTTGTTTTGTGATTTATTTCACAAGAATTACTCTATCATGGAATAATATATTTAGCAATGAAACTAATAGTAGATTCACAAATTTGTCAAATAGAAAGCGATTACAAACAGTATTTATCCAACATGCACACTTTTAAACTGTTTATAAATCAAAAAAAATCATTATTCTTTTATTTCAAATTACACTGACAATAACTAAAAAAGGACTATAGGAATATTCCTACAGTCCTTTTAATTAATTATTTAACAATAATTTTTCCAATTCAGTTAAACGCTCTTCAAAAACCTTACATGCATCGTCAATTGGCTTAGCAACGTTCATATCTACACCTGCAGCCTTTAGTACTTCAATTGGGAAATCAGAGCATCCTGCTTTTAAGAAGTTATTAATATAACGTTCTACAGCTGGTTGACCCTCCTCTAAAATTTGTTTACTTAACGCTGTAGCGGCTGATTTACCCGTCGCATATTGATATACATAGTAATTATAGTAGAAGTGTGGAATACGTGCCCACTCTAAACCAATTTCCTCATCCACAACAATATCATCACCAAAGTACTTTTTGTTTAATTCATAATAAACTTCAGTTAAACGATCTGCCGTTAATGACTCACCATTTTTATCCATTTGGTGAATAAGATGTTCGAACTCCGCAAACATTGTTTGTCTGAATACCGTACTTCTAAAACCATCTAACCAATGATTTAGTAAGTATATCTTTTGTTGAGGATCATCAATTGTTTTCAGTAAATAGTCATTCAATAGCTCCTCATTACATGTAGAAGCAACCTCTGCCACAAAGATTGAATAGTCTCCATATACAAATGGCTGATTGTTTCGTGAATAATAACTATGAACACTATGGCCAAATTCATGTGCTAATGTAAATAGATTATTTACATTGTCTTGCCAATTCATTAAAATATACGGATTCGTACCATATGCACCTGATGAATAGGCTCCACTTCGTTTACCTTTATTCTCTAAAACATCTACCCAACGATTATCCAAGCCGTTTTGGACGATGCTTTGATATTCCTCACCTAATGGTGCTAATGCTTTCACTAAAATATCTTTCGCCTCATCATAAGTAACCTTCATTTCCACTTCTTTAACAAGAGGAGCAAATAAATCCCACATATGCAATTCATCCACACCTAATAACTTCTTACGCAATGAAATATAACGTTGCATTGCTGGTAAATGCTTATGAATCGTTTCAATTAACTGATCATAAACATTTTCTGGAATGAAGTTATTAGACATCGCTGCATGGCGAGCAGAATCATAATGACGAATACGAGCATTTACATTATGCTTCTTTACATTACCAGTTAATGTGGCTGAAAACGTATTTTTAAATTTACCATAAGTTTCGTACATGGCTTTAAACGCACCCTCACGTACAGAGCGATCCTTGCTCTCCAAAAACTTGATATAGTTACCATGTGTAAGCTGTACCTCTTCGCCCTCTTCATTTTTCACATGAGGGAAAACCATATCGGCATTATTTAACATGCCGAATGCATTGGAAGCTGTACCAGTAACCTCAGACATTTGAGCTAGCAATGCCTCTTGTTCAGCTGGTAGTACATGTGGACGTGCCATGGTAATTTCTTTTAAAAATTGCTTATATAATTGTAAATCTTGATTTTCTGCTAGATAGCTTTCAATTGTTTCTTCACTTAAAGACAGAATCTCTGGTGTTAAAAACGCTAGGCCAGCTGAGATACTAGTTGCCAATGTTTGAATACGGCTATTCATATCTTGATAAAAGCCATTTGCCGTATCCTGATCGTAACGCATGTGAGCATATGTGTAGAGCTTCATGGCACGTCCATAAAGATGATCGTGATACTGTAAAGCCGCTAATAATGCCTCTGCTCCATTGTTTAAAGTACCTGCATAGCTAGATGCTTGTTTAGCAAGCTCTGCAACCTCCTTAAACTCCTCTTCCCAAGCTGCATCAGTTGCAAAGATGTCCTCTAAACGCCAAGTTAATTCTTCTGGTACTTCATTTCTTACCAAAACTTTATTACTATTACTAGCCAAGTATGCCAGCCCCCTTAATATGTGCTTTTTTCCTTTTACTCTCATATTTTCTCAATATATTGCGACAATTGCAAATAAATGTGCATACACTTGCTTATAAATATCTTGCGAATGATTTCCTTGCTTTATGTTTTTTAGGAAGTGGCCGTAATGCTGAACAGCGTTAATTGCCTGTTCCGTCCTTTCTATTTGGTGCTCCCTTAAAAATTGCTGAATAAGGTCCCTATCTAATTCATATGACTGCATGCCTAGTCGTTTACTAAAGTGCAACAGCATCGTCTGCCATTCACTTGTAAACAAAGAGATTGCTGCTCCTTCTTTTACTGGTATTCCAATGTAAGAAGGCATAGCAGTTAAAGAAAGCTTTAACTCATAGCAGGTCCGTAAAAACGAATCTTGCGTACCCTTTTTGCTATGTAAAAGGCGTCCGTATGCAAACTGTCTACAAGCATGTTTATACAACTGCCAATATTGTTGAAATTCTGCTTGGGTAATACGCTTGGGTAGATAAAAAGGGAAGAGCTGTTGATCGATTGGAATTACTTGTACTTTGCCTATGAAAGTATGCCCATGAATAGGAAGAAGATTCGTCCAATAAATAAAATGTGCTGTCTTAGCGTTATAGGTTATTAAATAAGGTAATTCTTCTGCGTCCAAGATAAACGCTTTTTGCAGCAAAGGAGGAATTTTAATTTTGCATATACCACTTAAAGTATCTTTGCTTTGAGGAGTTTGAAAAAGCCAAATTGCTTGTATGCCATTTTTTTCATAACCCTCTGTTCGTCGGTCCCATATTTCGTGGGGGATTGTACTACATTGATATTCAAAAGCAAAATGCTTGTCATCCATTGTAACAAGTATATCTGGACGCTGAGAAAGCTTATTTAAAAATGGCTCCAGTTTCACTTTATATTTAAGCTTTTTTAACCATTCATATATTTGAATTTTACCTTGTAGATGTAACTTAGATTCCCCTTCTGAAAATAATTGTGAACATTTATTATTTGTGAGGTGGGCAAAATGTGGAATTTTAGAGTGACCTATTTTCAATTGAACAGGTTCAAGACACTGTGGACAAAAAAATTTCATCTGTCGCCTATATCGCTGTAAAGCTTTCCTCGTATATTGATATGGGAGAAATAGTTGCTGTTGATTGTTATAAGCAATAAGCATCGAATCAGCTCCTTTTTAGCCAACTATAGTAGAGAGGAATGGCTATCACAAAGAAATAAGCTGTTTTTCTTGAAATTAAAGAAATGCGGTCTAAAAATTTATAAGGATAAAAAAAGGACTGCAGTGAAACTCGATCATGAACGAGTTTCACTGCAGTCTAACAAATCAGGTAATCCACTGCTTAAGCAAAATATTTTCGGATTGTTTCAAAGCAATTAAATTCCATTATCTTTTCACCGTACTCCTCTAGACGATGAATTGTGAAATTGGATGGTGTTAAAAATTCTTTGATGACCGCATTTCTATCATGACGATTTAACTCCTCATCTGCATTACCAAAATCAACAACTAAATAGTACCAATCTTCATATTTGAATAATGAGGAATCCACTAATTCGTCTGTCATTCGTTTTGCGACAGGGATTAACTCATCAATATCTTTAAATTTATAAACATAAATGTCTGTATCCATAAATAATTCTGACTCATCCATGTCACCAAATTGAGTTAGCTGGCTAAGAAGATCTTCCCCAACTTCATCGAATGGTGCAAACATATCTTTGTGTTCATCAAAATTCGAATGACCATCTAATGTTTCACCGTCTTTTAAAATATGTGCACGTGTGACAATGATTTCTAAGCCAACTTCAGATGCATTGATATGAATCCAAATCGGACCCTCTACATCAAAATAATCCTCCGTGTTTACTTCATCAATCATATCCCAAAAAAGTTGTTCACCCTTTGCTCGATTGTACCAAATCTCTTCACGACTATAGCCGCGATCCTCTATATCATTGTACGTAATAAAGAGCTTGAGTGTATTTTCATTTACACGTTCGATGTCCACTAGACCTCATCTCCCTTCACTGTCATATGTCGAAAAACAGTTTTGTTTCATTAGTATGCTTTTATTCTTTGTTTTTAACCTTCATACCGCATTTGTTTTTCAACCTTTGACCACACTACAGTTAAACCATCGAGTACACCGTAAACATCGATTATTTTGTTCACAGTTGTCTCTAACTCTATTGTATGCTGTTCTGTCATAAAATGAAAAGGATATACACCGTTTCACAGAAGATATTTGAATTATTGAAATTGTAGTAAACTATTTAACTTAAATCAAGTTTAACATACTTTAACGGAAATATATGACTTTTCCTATTAATTATTATACTTCATATAGAAGGTTTTACATAAGTAAAACATAAAAAAATAGATGTCACAACATGCATTCCACATTTGTAACATCTACTACATATATTATTCAAAATGGATAGTTTTAATTCACCATTCGCTGCGCTTCTTGAAGCTGATATGCTCGAACTTTACGAGGTAGGAAGCGACGAATTTCATCTTCATTATAGCCAACTTGGAGACGTTTTTCATCCAAAATGATTGGTCGGCGTAATAAACCAGGATACTCCTGAATTAATTCATATAAACGTTGTAGTGGTAAACTTTCAACATCTACATTTAATTTTTGGAATATTTTTGAACGAGTAGAAATAATTTCATCTGTCCCGTCTTCAGTCATACGTAAAATTTTTTTAATTTCACTAATACTTAGTGGCTCAGAAAATATATTACGTTCTGTATATGGAATTTCGTGCTCCTCTAACCAAGCTTTCGCTTTACGACAAGAGGTACAACTTGGTGATGTAAATAGGGTTACGATCATTCTGACACATCCTTTCATTTCGAAATTATTATCTAAAACCAGAACCAGAGTGTTAAATTAGAATTAATGTAAAGTAAAATACACAGTACCATTATACAGTACTCCGCTGTATTTGAATATAGTTCCAATAAAAAAAGACTGAACCCACAACTAAATATTCTTTCTTTTTATACATCTTTTAATGTAGCGTATTTTCTACTATCTTATGTGCTACTATTAACATTCCCACTTTCAATGCATTTTAAACATCTAGGCTTGTATCTTAGTTGTTCTCATTTATAAAAATTAAACGAGAAAATTGTCAATTTGGTGTGTACAGCGAAACATATTTTTAATAAAAAAGTATAAATTTATAACATTATTACACAACAGAAAAAGCATATAATTTTTTTATGAAAAAAAACACAGTCAAAAGTCTGACTTTACACAATGGAATCTTTATAATATAATTCATTGCAATAAAATCAATTTAAACAATTTGAATTGAGAAAAACGCTGACGAAGAGTAGTACATATGCATATTTCACGTTTAGAGAGTCTGTGGTCGCTGCAAACAGATCGTGGAGGCATGTGGAATGGACTTCCGAGTTAGCTTTGTGAACGCTACTTGAGCAACTAGCAAAGCTCGTCACTTCACGTTACGAAGCAGAGTGGCCTTTTTAGGCAAGCTGGGTGGTACCGCGGATTCAAACATCATTCGTCCCTTCTTTAGAAAAAATCTAATGAGGACGCATGATGTTTTTTTATTTTCATCAATCGGTTTAATGATGAAAGTTACGCCGCTGGCTAAAAGCCGCGGAACTTGAATTCGAGGAGGAAATTTTCATGACAACTATTTTTTCTGGCGTACAGCCTACAGGAATCGTAACATTAGGGAACTATTTAGGGGCATTTAAGCAATTCCCTGCATTACAAGATGAAGGAAACGCTATTTATTGCATCGTTGACCAGCATGCAATTACTGTGGCACAAGATCCAAAGGAATTACGCGAAAGCATTCGCAAGCTAGCAGCTACCTATATCGCTACTGGCATTGATCCTAAAAAATCTACATTATTCATTCAATCAGAGGTACCTGCACACGCTCAGGCAGGATGGATGTTACAATGTGTGGCTTCAATTGGGGAGCTTGAACGTATGACACAATTTAAAGATAAGTCACACGGTAAGGAAAGCGTCTCTGCCGCTCTTTTAACATACCCACCGTTAATGGCTGCAGACATTCTACTTTATAATACAAACATTGTTCCTGTCGGCGATGACCAGAAACAACATATTGAATTAACACGTGACCTAGCAGAACGCTTTAACAAACGTTACGGGGATGTCCTAACGATTCCAGAAATTCAATTACCAAAAGCAGGCGCTCGTATTAAATCACTACAAGAGCCAACAAAAAAGATGAGTAAATCGGATCCAAATACAAAGGCAACAATCCGCTTACTTGATACAGCGAAAGAAATTGAGAAAAAAATCAAATCAGCTGTTACGGATTCAGACGGTGTTGTAGCATTTGATGTGGAAAATAAACCAGGCGTTTCAAATTTATTGACAATCGAATCAGCTATTTCAGGTGTATCTATTGATGACTTAGTGAAAAAATATGAAGGCATTGGTTATGGTGGATTCAAGCAAGGTGTTGCAACAGCGGTTATTGAACACCTAACTCCTATTCAAGAAAAGTTCTATCATTTAGTAGAGTCATCTGAATTAGATGCCATTCTAGATGAAGGTGCAGCAAAAGCAAATGCCATTGCAAGTGCCACTTTAAAACGTATGGAAGAAGCAATGGGCTTAGGCCGTGCGCGTCGCTAACAATTTAAAGCTTATCAGTGGAACGATCAAAGCCTAAATCAAGAACGACAGCGCATATGATGATGCAGGCCCCTATCGCCATATAAAATTCCGTTGTTTGAAAAATAAATTTAAAAACAACCTTCCAGGAATAACCTAGCGTACGGTAATTTAAATACAATATGAGATTCCCTACAGAGAGGATCATTAAGCCATAGCTTACTAAAAATAAAAAGAGACGAAACATAAGTAGAGGCATCCTTTCTATTTCTTCTTACTTATCATGTATTCACAAAACTATAAAAAAAGACGTCAGCCGTTTAAATTTGGCTGACGTTTTTTCTAGTTTAGATATTATGCTTCATATTTTTTGAATAGAAGACTTGCATTGTGACCACCAAAACCAAGAGAATTACTCATTGCATATTGAATCGTTGCTTCTCTCGCTTCATTTGGAACATAATCTAAATCACATTCAGGATCTGGATCCATTAAATTGATTGTTGGCGGTAATATACCTTCTTTAAGGGCTAATGCTGTGAAAATAGCTTCCACACCACCAGCTGCACCTAATAAGTGACCTGTCATAGATTTTGTTGAGCTCATCGCTAGCTTATAAGCATGCTCACCAAAAGCAGTTTTAACGGCTTGCGTTTCAAATAAGTCATTATATGGCGTACTAGTGCCATGCGCATTAATATAATCAACTTGTGATGGCTCTACTCCACCATCTTCCAATGCTTGCATCATCGCACGTGCTGCGCCCTCTCCCTCTGGAGCAGGAGCTGTAATATGGTGAGCATCTCCTGTTGCACCATAACCTAAAACTTCAGCATAGATTTTAGCACCACGAGCTTTTGCATGTTCATATTCTTCTAAAATGACAATACCGGCACCTTCTCCAATAATAAAACCATCACGGTTTTTATCAAATGGACGGCATGCAGCCTGTGGATCTTGATTTAATGATAAAGCAGTATTGGCACAGAAGCCTGCTACTGCCATTGTTACGATTGGTGATTCAGCACCACCTGAAATCATAACATCCGCATCTCCACGTTCGATTACTTTGAAAGCATCACCAATTGAGTTTGTTCCTGAAGCACATGCCGTTACAGAACAAGAGTTAATACCCTTCGCACCAAAATAGATGGATACTTGACCTGAAGCCATATCAGGAATCATCATTGGAATGAAGAATGGACTAACACGTCTAGCGCCACGCTCTTGGAACGTTAAAAACTGCTGTTCATAAGTTTCCATACCACCGATTCCAGAGCCAATCCATACACCTGCACGAGGAGCTAGCTCTTCATCAATTGTTAGCTGTGCATCTTCCATTGCCATAATTGAAGCCGCTAACGCGTAGTGCGTAAAACGATCCATTTTACGAGCTTCTTTACGATCAATATATTTTTCAATATCAAAATCTTTCACTTCTGCTGCAATTTTTGCTGCAAAAAGATCTTTATTTAAACGTGTTAGCTCACCAATACCAGATTTACCAGCTTTAATGTTTGCCCATGTTTCTTCGATGCTATTTCCTAGTGGTGTAACTGCGCCAATTCCTGTAATTACTACTCGTCGTTTACTCATTGTCTTACTCCCCTCAAGCATTTTTCCTTCTTATTTTCCCCATCTCATGGCTACGGCACCCCATGTTAAGCCGCCACCAAAACCAACAAGGACTAATAAATCATCCTCTTTTATCTTACCTGCTTCGAGCTCATCTACCAAGGAAATACCAATAGAAGCTGCGGAAGTATTTCCGTATTTATGAATCGTTTTTGACATTTTTTCTGGTGGTAGCTCTAATCGCTCACGAGCAGATTCCATAATACGTATATTTGCCTGATGCGGCACTAAAAAATCAACGTCTTCTTTTGTTAATCCTGCTTTATCTAACACATTAACCGCTGATTCACCCATTTGACGAACAGCAAATTTAAACACTTCACGACCGTTCATCGCAATCGTGTCTTGCTTTGTTAAATAAAGATTCTTGCCGCCTGTACCATCAGCACCAAGTTCAAATGATAAAATACCTCTGCCTTCAGATACTGGTCCAACAATAGCTGCACTCGCACCATCACCGAATAATACAGCCGTATTGCGATCGTTCCAGTCAATGACTTTCGACAGCTTTTCAACACCTACTACTAAGACATATTTATAAGCATTTGCCTCTACAAAGTGCTTCGCTGTCACTAAGCTATATATAAATCCTGCACATGCTGCAGCTTGATCCATCGCCGCAGCGTTCACTGCACCGAGTTGTTCCTGAACCATACATGCTACACTTGGAAAAGTTTGATCCTGTGTTACAGTTGCTACAAGTATTAAACCAATTTCCTCAGGCGTAATACCCGCTTTTGCAATAGCTTCTTTAGCAGCAGCTACTGCTAAATCTGAAGTTTCCTGATCATCTGCCGCAAAATGACGTTCTTCAATGCCTGTTCGAGTACGAATCCATTCATCCGAAGTATCCATTATTTTTTCCAAATCAAAATTTGTAACGACCTTCTCAGGAACATATTTGCCTATTCCTATAATACCTGCGTTCATATAGCAACCCCTCAGCTTTCTTACTATCAATTATTAGTAACTGGTCATAATTATAACGCATACAAAAGGAAGGACGCAAGATGAATTAAAATTAATGTGTTTTAGAGAGGCTTTTGTTTGTTCAATTCGACGGGATTGTCGGGGTTTGGAGCGGTTTTCACCTGTTTTCGAGCGGGTTGGTCATGCTTTGGAGCACTTCCACACCTTTTTGGAGCGGGTTCTGTCTACTTTGGAGCGCTTCTCCACCATTTTCGAGCGGGTTCTGCCTACTTTGGAGCGCTTCCACACCTTTTTCGAGCGGACTCATCCTATTTTGGAGCGCTTCCACACCTTTTTCGAGCGGGTTCAGCTAGCTTTGGAGCGCTTCTCCACCATTTTCGAGCGGGGCAACCTGCTTTGGAGCGCCTTTCCACCATTTTCGAGCGGGGATATCCTACTTTGGAGCGCTTCCACACCTTTTTGGAGCGGGTCCTGTCTATTTTGGAGCGCTTCTCCTCCATTTTCGAGCAGGGATATCCTACTTTGGAGCGCTTCTCCTCCATTTTCGAGCGGGGACACCCTACTTTGGAGCGCTTCCACACCTTTTTCGAGCGGGCTCAACCTATTTTGGAGCGCTTCTCCACCATTTTCGAGCGGGCTCAACCTATTTTGGAGCGCTTCTCCACCATTTTCGAGCGGGGATATCCTAATTTGGAGCGCTTCCACACCTTTTTCGAGCGGGCTCAACCTACTTTGGAGCACTTCCACACCTTTTTGGAGCGGGTTCTGTCTACTTTGGAGCGCTTCTCTACCATTTTCGAGCGGGTTCTGCCTACTTTGGAGCGCTTCCACACCTTTTTCGAGCGGGGCAACCTGCTTTGGAGCGCTTCTCCACCATTTTCGAGCGGGCTCAACCTATTTTGGAGCGCTTCCACACCTTTTTGGAGCGGGTTCAGCTAGCTTTGGAGCGAGTCCCATAAATCTATTACCAATTCTTAGGTCTCATAAAAACATCAAAAACTAAAATACAAAACCTCGTAGTTGTTGTGACAAATTCGCCATGTTTCACATAAATGATTCATTTTTTTTCGATTTATGTTATGATATGATAATGAATATGAGTAAAATCTTATGATGAAAAAAGTTCGGTTGAGGTGAAATTAATGCAATATATCGTAACGTTCATATGGTCATTCCTACTAGTTTCTATGTTAAACTATGTAGTCAGCTCTGTACTTGGTGTACCATTTGATTTTAAAACAGGGGCAATCGTTTCAGTTGTATTCTCTATTCTTATCTTTATTATTGGAGCAATCATTCCAAACGATCCTACACCAGAAGCTGCAGACCATCATTAATTCAGCTAGAAAAAACCTGTTCAGCATCATGCCGAACAGGTTTTTTCTGTTATTTTTCCACCACACATTGACCATCACACATTTTTACATGCAATGTTTCCCCCGGTAAAACCTCACCACGTAGGAGTTCTCTTGCCACTGCTGTTTCAATATGTCGTTGGACAAAGCGTTTTAGTGGTCTTGCGCCAAATTGAGCATCGGCACCTTGCTGTACTACCCAATTAATCACTTCTTGCTCAACAGATAATGTAATTTCTTGCTCTGCCACACGTTTAATCAGTTGCTCAACGTACTTCCAAGCGATTGCTGTAAAATGCTTAGTCGATAGTGCATGGAAGAAAATAATATCATCCATTCGATTTAACAGCTCTGGTTTAAAATGTTGTCTAAGCGCAGTCATAACTAAGTCCTCAACAGAGGCATCGTCTTCTTTTGCCTCCATTAAATAACTAGACCCAATATTCGATGTTAAAATAACTACTGTATTTGTAAAATTAACCATACGACCTTGACTATCAGTGATACGCCCATCATCTAAAATTTGCAATAAAATATTAGCCACATCTGGGTGGGCTTTTTCAATTTCGTCAAGTAGGACGACAGAATAAGGGTTGCGGCGAACGGCTTCGGTTAATTGTCCCCCTTCCTCATAGCCGACATAGCCTGGAGGGGCACCAACTAGACGAGATACACTATGCTTCTCCATATATTCACTCATATCAATTCGGATAAAATGTTCCTCAGAATCAAATAATTGAGCAGCAAGGGCTTTGGCAAGCTCTGTTTTACCAACACCTGTTGGACCTAAAAATAAAAAGCTTCCAATCGGGCGATGTGGATCTTTAATGCCTGCACGTGCACGCCACACAGCTTCTGTCACTAGTTGAACCGCTGTATCTTGCCCTACTACACGTTCATGCAATGTATCCTTTAAACGTAAAAGTTTTTCACGCTCACCCTCCACTAATTTTGTCACAGGGATGCCAGTCCAACGTGAAACAATTGAAGCAATTTCATCAGCCGTCACTTCTTCTCGCAAAATACGAGACTCTGCGCCATTTTCTAATTGTTTTTCTAATGCCTGAATTTCTTTTTCAAGAGTTGGAATTTTGCCATGACGTAATTCAGCAGCTTTATTTAAATCATATTTACTTTCCGCTTCATCTAAATCTCGACGGTATTTATCTAACGTTTCTCGTTTTTTCTGAATGTCATGCAGCATTTCCTTCTCAGCTTCCCATTGTTTTCGCATTCCTTCAGAGGATTCTTTTAACTTTGTTAATTCCTCAGTCAATTGCTCAAGGCGTTTTTTACTTGCTTCGTCCTTTTCCTTACGTAATGCCTGTTCCTCAATTTCTAGCTGCATGATACGACGGGTCACAGCATCTAATTCCTGTGGCATGGAATCGATTTCCGTACGAATCATTGCACACGCCTCATCAATCAAATCGATCGCCTTATCTGGTAAAAATCGCTCTGTAATATACCGATTAGATAGTTCTGCTGCCGCAACAATGGCTCTGTCATGAATACGTACAGCATGATGTAACTCAAAACGTTCTTTTAAGCCACGTAAAATAGACACTGTATCTTCAATAGAAGGCTCACGCACGAGTACTTGCTGGAATCGACGTTCTAATGCAGGATCTTTTTCAATATACATACGATATTCGTCTAATGTCGTAGCCCCTATACAGTGTAATTCACCACGCGCCAGCATAGGCTTTAACATATTTCCTGCATCCATAGCGCCGTCTGTTTTACCGGCACCAACAATGGTATGAATTTCATCAATAAATAAAATAATTTGCCCTTCCGAATCTTTTACCTCTTTTAAGACACCTTTTAAGCGTTCTTCAAATTGACCACGGTAACTTGCACCCGCGATTAAAGCACTCATATCTAGCTCATATAGGACACATTCTTTCAAGCCCTCTGGCACATCGCCTTTCACTATACGCTGTGCTAAACCCTCGACTATAGCTGTTTTACCAACACCGGGCTCACCAATTAATACAGGATTATTTTTCGTTTTGCGTGTTAAAATACGAATGACATTTCTAATTTCCTCATCACGTCCAATAACGGGATCCATTTTGCCATTTTTTACTTCTTCAATTAAATTTCGTCCAAATTGCTCTAATGGTTTTTTATTATCAGTTTGTTGAAATTGCATAGCTAGCACTCCTTTACCTTAATGTTTCGCATAATTTCTATACCCATTCTTGTTCTTTCGAAAAGTTTGACCTTTTTTGACTAACTTTATTTTACATCACTCGACAATTCTAAGCAAAGAAATAGCTCTAAAATTTATCACTTAAAAATGGAAATTTACGTTATAATAGTAGGTATGTTTCTATGTTTTAGTATCGAAAAATCCACTATCCTTTTGTAATAATCGACATTTATTACAAAAAGAAAGCGATGTGTTGGAGATATGGTTTTATTGGATAATATGTCTGAAAAAATTAAGGATCTTTTTCAAAAGCACGGTGTCTTTATCAAGGTGAATAAAGGGAATAAAATTTTTCTAGAGGGTGAACGGGCAAAAGAAATTTATTACATCAAATCAGGTGTAATTTCGATTAGCCAAGAAACGGAGACTGGCAAGGAGTTAACCATCCGTATTTGTGGTCCTGACAGTATAATTGGAGAGGGATCGCTGTTTTGTAATCTCGTCTATAATTCCATGACTGCAAAAGTTTTAGAACCTTCTACGCTGTATGTTTTAAGTCGCAAATCTTTGGAGCATTTATTAGAAGAACAGCCTACTGTCATGGTGGAATATATGAAGTGGTTACAAACAGAAAACTTGAAGCATCAAAGCCGTTTGCGTGATTTAGTGTTAAATGGTAAAAAAGGTGCTTTATTTTCAACGCTCATTCGACTTTCTAATACGTATGGTAAATCATTAGAAAATGGCTCTATTTATATTGATTTCCAGCTAACAAATACTGAAATAGCGAATTTGTGTGCGACCAGTCGTGAGATGATTAATCGGATGTTAAATGATCTAAAAAAACACGACATTGTCACTTTCGATAAAGGTTTTATTACAATTCATGATTTACAGTTTTTAAAAAATGAAATTGCTTGTGAAAATTGTCCATTACAAATATGCCGTATCGATTAATTTCGTTACATGCAAAATCCCTGCCTATTAAAATAAGCAGGGATTTTCTTCTGTTTCAGATTAACGTACGCCTAGTGCCATTTTTGCATAGCGAGACATTTTATCTTTTGACCAAGGTGGGTTCCATACAATGTTAACATTTGTACTTTTCACTTCTGGAAGCTCCCCTAATGCTGTGTTTACTTGGTCCACAATGACCGGTCCAAGTGGGCAACCCATAGATGTTAACGTCATTGTTACAGTCGCTACCCCTTCATCATCTAAATCTACATCATATACTAAACCTAAGTTGACAATATCAATTCCAAGCTCAGGGTCAATTACGTTTTCTAATGCACCTAACATGCTGTCTTTCATATCCTGATCCATTCGTATTTCTCCTTCCATCATAGTGTTAACCTTATCATAGCAGATGCATCATATTATGCCAAATGCTGTGCAAGCCAGTCAGTTGCTGCTAGCATACCGTCACGTGGTACAGCATGTCCAGCCTTTTTATTTACCATGAACTTTAAATGTTCAGGGTTTGCTTGATAGTATTCCCGTAATGTCTCATAAAATTTATACGTTTCGCGGAAAGGTACCGTTTTATCTAATTCTCCATGCCAAAAGAAGACAGGGCGACCTGCGAACTTTTCTGGTGTTAGACTGACATCGTATTTTGCTAGGTGCTCATTTATTTTTTCTACTTCTTCCTCTGACATCGGTAAATTCACACCATTTTTTGCGAATTGCTGTAACTGATACTCACCCAATTTAACAAAATTAGGCGCACCCATACATATTGCAGCTGTTTGTATCCAATCATACAGTTTAAGACAGCCTGATGTGACAATGCCGCCCATAGAAGTGCCTGCTATGCCAATATTATGATTAGCTAATAAATTTTTATTGTTTAACTCATCATATATTTGTTGCACTTCATGAATAGAATTTAAGACAATGTCCCAAAATTTTAAGTTCATTTGCATCTCTGATAGGCCTTCACTGCGATCACCATGGAATTTTGCATCTGGTAATAGGACACGCACCCCTTTATGCACCAATTGATATGCATAGTGTAAGTTATGTTCTTTTGCACTCATAAAGCCGTGTAAAAAAATCACTACCGGGGTTTCTTCATTCATATTGTCTGAATGTATATGTAATAAAGGAATATTTCCCCACACTTCTTTTTCTACAAACATTTTTGTCACTCCCAACTCTTGTCTCATCTTTATGTTAGCAAACTTTTTTCACTGTGACAAAATTTTGACGAATGAAAGACAAAGAGATACTATTCAAACTATAGGAAAGGGGCAACGAGCTATGAAACCGCATTTAATCGTATTAGACTTAGACGGTACTTTATTAACAGACCAACAACAAATTTCAGCAAAAACGAAAAAAACATTATTGCAGGCTAAGGAACAAGGTCATCAAGTCATGATTGCGACAGGACGTCCTTACCGAGCAAGTACAATTTATTATCAGGAACTAGGACTGACTACACCCATTGTCAATTTTAATGGAGCTTATGTGCATCACCCTAAAAATGCCTCTTGGCAACATATGCATACTCCGATTGATTTAAGTGTCGTACATGATGTCGTTGATTCCATCAAAGGTTACGAATACGAAAATATTATTGCTGAGGTAAAAGATGAGGTTTATGTTCATACAGAGGACGATCGTATCTTAAATATCTTTAATATGGGCAATCCCAAAATTACACTTGGGGATTTATATACACACCTCTTAGAAAATCCTACAAGTTTATTGATACAAGCCAACGAAGCGAATTCGGTTATTATACGTGACCATTTACAAGCGGTGCACGCAGAAGTTATTGAGCATCGTCGATGGGGTGCACCTCTTCATATTATTGAAATTGTGCGCCGCGGCTTAAATAAAGCGGTAGGTATTGCGCATGTGGCTAAAGATTTAGGTATCCCACGTGAGCGCATCATCGCATTTGGTGATGAAGACAATGATTTAGAAATGATTGAATATGCCGGACTTGGTGTAGCAATGGGGAATGGTATTCCAAGTCTTAAAAACATTGCCAATGAAATTACATCAACAAATAATGAGGATGGAATCGCAAAAATACTCATCGAACGCTTGAAATTATCATAGTTAAGTAGTAAGTTCAAGTTAACATTCCATTTTTACCAGTTTAACTTTATTCAGTGGTACCCCTTTAAAGTTAGTGAGTATTAACTGAATAAAGTTAAACAGTAAGTTGAAATTAGGGGGACAAGAGAATGAAGATTTTTACGGATAGTGGATGTGATCTACCGAAGTCTTATTACGAAGAACATGATGTCGTGCTACTCCCTTTACGAGTGCAATTGAACAACAAAGAATATCAAGATGTGATTTCAATTGATTCCAAAGAAATATACGATGCTATACGCCAAGGGGCTCAGCCAAAAACATCTCAAGTGTCACCTGAGCTGTTTTTAAAGCACTTTGAGGAACTAGCTAAAAATGACGAAGAAGGTATTTACATCGCCTTCTCATCAGAATTATCGGGCACATATAGTACTGCTCAGATGATTCGCAATCAAGTATTAGAACAATATCCATCTTTAAAATTAGTCATTATCGACTCTAAATGTGCCTCATTAGGACATGGTCTTGTCGTAGAGGAAGCAGTTCGACTCCGAAATATGGGTGTATCCTTAGAAGATATGGCCAATAAAATTGGCTCCATCGCACCTCAAATGGAGCATTTGTTTACAGTAGAAGATTTAGATTATCTTGCCAAAGGTGGACGTGTATCCAAAGCAAGTGCATTTTTAGGTGGGCTGCTAAGCATTAAACCTATTTTAAATGTAGAAGATGGCAAGCTTGTGCCAATTGAAAAATCACGTGGTCGAAAAAAAGCACTTAATCGTATGTTAGATTTAATGCAAGAACGTGGTGGAACTTTTACAAATAAAATCATTGGTATTAGTCATAGTGATGATGCGGCATTTGCAAATGAAGTAAAGGCATCTATACAGGAGCGTTTTTCACCGCAAGCTGTTCAAATCACCATGATTGGCTCAGCAATCGGTTCACACGTTGGACCTGGTACGATCGCTATTTTCTTTACGAATAAAAGCTATCAAGGCTAAGCAATACCCTCGATATAATCGCTTCAACAAAAAATAGCATGTTAGGATAACTCCTAGCATGCTATTTTTATTGTTCTATTATTGTTGTACGTCTTGTTCTTGACGTCGAACTTTTCCTCGTTTAATGATGATGACAACAAAGCCAATAAAGATGACCCACACTAAGCCTAGTGCAATCATATACGGCATGTTTAAGCCTTCATCATTTCGAACTTGATAAATTTCTACCATTTCTCGGTCTAAAATAACAGGATAAACTTCTTTTTCGTTTATGCGAACTTTTTCCTCATGTAAAATACCGTTCAGCATTTTCCCTTCACCAAGTTGTTCAGGTGTTAAGTCCACACGTTGTGTTTTTCCTGTATTATTGACCATGATTACCCACTTTTCTTCGTCTGAAGAACGTGTAAAGACGAGTAGGCCGTTTTCATTTGTAATGACTTCAAAATCACCATTACGTAAAGTAGCTGATTTATTACGTAAAGATTGAACATTTTTAATATAATCAATCAATTCTTCGTCTGTTTTAAAGTTGTAAAGCTGGTGTGTATCTGGTTTTGCTTCCCCATTCATAGCAATTTCTGTGCCATACTGTACAACAGGAATTCCAGGTAGCATAAATAAAGCACCCATTGCCATTTTTAAGCGTGTAGGTGGAAACATATTTTCATTAGCAGAGTCGAATGTAAAACGATGAGTTTCCAGCGAATCCACCATTATTTGTGTTGGCTTCTCGCCTGTAAAAGGCTCCATTAATTTAGATGAATCCATATCAACGTTTTTAAATATATTACGATAGATATCAGCTGTTGCTGGTGAAAACGTCGCATCAAAATTAGCATCACTTTCTTCATTAGCAATCACGTATAGAGATTCTTTTGTTTCTTTTAATGCCGCGATCATCGAATTAACAAACTCTGTATCGGCCTCTGCAATATTAGTTAAACGAATACCTCCGACATCATATGTAGAAACAAAATCAGTTGCTGACTGAATAAGTGCCTCTTGCACAGCTTTGTTCGATAAATCCCACTGTACTTGTCCATTATTCGTTGAAGCAATCCAGTCTGCTTTTGATGTATCCTTTACCCATTCATGATTTGGACTTACATTGTTGAGTGGGAAATCCACCATAATGGACATATTTTTAGCTTTATAGGCCTCTACAACACTTTGAAATTCTTCTGTAGTTCCAAAGTGACGTTCGATTGTCGTGTAGCTTGTTAGCATTGAGCCATCATATTTCTCTGTTGAAAAAATAGGTCCAATGGAAACAATTGTATAGCCCATCTCACCGATAAATTTTACTTTATCTTGCAGACCTGTAAAATCGCCTCCTGCAAATTTAGAAGGATCTTGCGTGTTTGTATCAAAATCGTTTGTACCTGAGCCATTAAAGAAACGGTCAACGAGTAAATCATAGATGCTCTCTTCTGCAATTGATGTTGACGCAGCTTCGTCCGCATGTGCTACTGGTGTAGTACTGACGAAGGAAGTTGCTAATAAAAGTGATGCAGCCGTCGCACTTATCCACTTCTTAAATTTCACTGTAATTCCCTCTCTTTCAAACCAATCCATCGTCATTTTACCAAATAACACTGTCACGTCGCTATCTTTTCAAAAGATTTTACGAAAATGCGAAATGAATTACGGCAAAAAGGTGTCAGTTCCCTCCTATTTGCTTTTTTGACAAAATAAAAGCCGTGAAGCAAACACTTCACGACTTTTACATCATTATGCTAAGAAATTTTGACCCATCGGTAGTTTAAATCCTAAGAACAGTGTAATTAATAAAAATACTGCAAATAAAATCCAAAACATACCTGTTGGTTTATTTTTCTTTTGGCGTACCAATACCATTTCCATCATACCAATAACAAGAATACCACCTAAGAATTTAAAGCCGTAAAGCATGCCTTGTCCATAGTCCATTGCTTCAATAAATAATGCTCCACCTGTGATGATAATTAATACATAAAACAGACGTAATGTCATATGTAATCCTTTAGATTGCTTGCCCATTAGCGCCGCAATTAAAAAAATGACAATACCTACTACCCACGTAGTAATATGCAAATGCGTTTGGCTAGTTAAAAAACTCATGTTTGTCCCACCTCATTCTTTTTCTATCAAACTCTATCCTACCATGCGATGGAAAGGGTTTCAAATATTACAATAGTGTTCACATAATTTACATCAATTGAACGTAAATCCAATGCTGAAGAAGCTAAAAAATCCGCGAGTAGTAATCTCTCGCGGATGACAATCAATATTATTCAAAATGGTTGACTAAAGTACCGATGCCTTGAATAGAAACTTTGACTGTATCTCCAGCCTTTAAGTATTGCGGCGGGTTCATGCCTTTACCAACTCCTGCTGGCGTACCTGTTAAAATAACATCTCCCGGCTCTAAAGTAACATGCTGAGATAGGATAGATACTAAAGTTTCTACAGAGAACATCATATCCTTCGTAGAACCGTTTTGGCGTACTTCATCATTGACCTTTGTTACAACTGTTAAATCTTGTGGGTTAGGAATTTCATCCTTTGTCACTAGGTATGGTCCAAGAGGGCAAGTACCATCTAAGCTTTTACCTAAGAAGAATTGTTTATGTTTATCTTGTAAATCACGAGCTGTTAGATCATTAGCAATTGTATAGCCAAATACATAATCATATGCTAGGTTTTTAGGAATATTTTTACCACGTTTTCCAATAACGACAGCTAGCTCGCCTTCATAGTCCATTTTTGAAGAAAGATCCGCATGAATGGAAATCGTTTGTCCATCCGCAGCAATAGCAGTTGGAGATTTTGTAAAGACCATTAAATCTGTTGGTGCTGCATCGGCACCCATTTCTTTGGCATGTTCATCATAATTTTTACCAATACACATAATATTTTTGGGTGTACGTGGAATTGGTGAAAGCCACTCGATCTCTGTAAATTCACGTTTAAAGCTATCAGCACGATCTGATTTTTCTGCTGCTTCTACTAATTTACGAATCTGTTCAACAAAATCAAAGCCTAAAGCTATGCCATCCACGATTGAACTTGAAAAAGAAGGGAGAACTTGAAGTTCATTTTGAATAGCGAGTACATCCCATACCGCTTCTTCTTTTTTTACTTTTGGTCCAAAGCTAACATGTCCACCTAATTTGAATGATAAAATTTTCATGATTTTAAGAGCTCCTTCTTTTTTCTACATAATACAACAATATGATAGAAATTGCCTTACTTTTGCGACAATAATTTTATAAGTTACTAGATCTTCATAGAATATGCATTTCAAGAGGAAAATATTATCGTGCTTCCACTTTTTTCTTATAAGTTATTTTACGCCATAATGCCTCTAACGGTCCTTGTCTCCATTTAGATAGCCAAATTTCTGCAATGATCATTTGCACTACAATGATTCCAATGGCAATTAATACCCCTGTCTCAACACTTACTTTACCGTACCAGCCAAAGCCAAATTGATAGAATAGACAAGTTCCAATAATGGATTGCATAATATACATCGTTAATGTCATTCGGCCTAATTTTGCAAATGGACTGAGCAGTTTTTGTGCAATTGGCAATAAACAAAGCAATACAATGATGCCAATATAGCCTACTGATAAGACTGGACCGCCTATGTATGTCTTTAAATAATCTAATAAATATGTTCTCGTAAACATAATAGGTAAACTTTTAATAACAACACCAATGACTAATCCAGCTATCGCCAATGTCAGCCAGAGCCACTTTAATTCTTTAGCTCGTTCCACTAAACGCCATTTAGAAGCCGCTGCACCAATTAGCATATAAGGTAAAATAGTGAATAAAGCTGCAAACCACATCCCTATCCCTGCCTGTGTAGAGAGATCTGTTAAGCGTTGCATAAAGGCATCGACCCAGTTTCCTGTACCATAAGCAGTAATTGCCTTCTCTACCGAAACAATATCTAAATAGTCATCAACCTTCGTATTAAAATTAATAATGCCTACTAAAAATAACATGAAAACCTGCATTAAACCGTTAATGATTACAGCACTGACTAATAACCACAAGGGACTTAAACGTAGTAAAAGCAGTAAAAATATGCCACAAAATGCATACATCATGAGTATATCGCCCCACCAAATCAGCACGGCATGAATAAAACCGAAGACAAACAATACAGAAAGTCTACGAAGTCCTAGCGTATAAAAATTTTGTTCACGGCTTTGAGCCTTTTGCCACTGTATGGCAAGGCCATAACCAAATAGCATTGCAAATAGTGGGTAAAAGCTTCCTTGTACATAAATATCAATGTTTTGCTGCCAAACAATATCGGATGGCGTTGTAAACCATGATGCCAAATCAATATGTGGCATTGGCAAATAAAATGTATACATATTTACGAGTAAAATGCCCACTAAACTAATCCCTCGTAAAATATCTAATGTTGCGATTCGTTCTTGCAACATTGTTGGTTTTAGCTCCACAAAATAGCCTCCTCTTGAATAGCAGTTATGGTTGGAGCAGAGCAAGCTAAAATTTTCTTTGCTCTGCTTTGACCATAACTAATTCTTTAAGCATGAATGGTCTGTTCATTATCGAATAAATATAACACTTTATCGCTTACTTTAATGTGTAGAATGGATTCAATTGCCTCACTATAAACACGAAGCTGAACAGCATAACGACCTAGTATTTCCTTTGACAAAGCCGGCTCCTGTGCAAAATGCGGCAGAATACGATCTGTTTTATAATCTAGCAATACCCAATTACCATACTCATCCTCAAATAAACAGTCGATAATCCCCTGCACAATTTGTGCATCGCCATCGTCATCTACTCGACTAATGGTAAAGGGCATTTCCCTACGTATCTGCTTTGCTTTTTTGAAGCGTTGTCCGATTTCTGTAGTAAAGAAATGATAAATTTTCGCTAGTGGAACCACTTTTCCTTCCGCCTCTGTTAAAAGCTGTCTTGTTACTAAATCTTTTACAAACACCTTTACTTCGTTCATATCATGAAAGCCAAACTGTGGGACATGCTGCATCACTGTGTGTACAGCTGTTCCAACTTCAGCACCCGTTAGCTGTTGCTCCTGTAAAAAAGCTGGTCGAGGCGCAATAGTAGAGCCTGTTTGCTTGGCTGGAGTCGCAAAGTAATATTCCGGTTCCTCCTGGCGCTGTAGATTTTCTAAACGCTTAATTTCACTTACCGATGTTTTGGAGCGTTTTCTTGTGGATTTTTGATAGGCATACTGTGCTTGGAAACGTTCCGTTATTTCTGCCAACAATGCCTCATCCTCAGGCATCTCAAGTGCCTGTTGTACCTCATCAGCCAATGCTTGTATTTCATACGAATAATGGCTCGTATTGATAGCTTGTACCGACCAACGAGAAGGGTCATCCATTTCTTTATACGAAGTAGTTGCAACAGCCGCAAAATCTGCATGCCTTGCTACCGCTGGGCCTATCCAGTCCAAATAACTATTAGCTCTGGCACGTAAATATTCCTGAAGCGGTGCATCTGTCGGTAAATTTTGCGCATCCTGCCAGTAATCAAGCGTTTTCTCCCAACTCTTTACAGAGCCCACTAAAATCAGTCGCTCCTTTGCACGCGTCATAGCTACATATAAAACTCGCATTTCCTCTGCACGCATTTCCAGCTCCTTTTTTTCCTTCAATGCTAAAAACGGTAACGATGTATACGTGATACGATTTTCCGGGTCAATGGCCTTTACCGCAAGGCCAAAGTCTTGGTCGAATAAATAAGGTTGATGGAAATCCATTTTGTTAAACGGACGTCCCATACCTGCGACAAAGACTACAGGATATTCTAATCCTTTTGAAGAGTGAATCGTCACAAGGCGTACCACATCATCCTTTTCACCAATGGATTTGGCAGTGCCTAAATCATCCCCACGCGTTCGCATCCGATCAATAAAGCGTAAAAAGCGGAATAATCCACGAAACGCAGTCTGCTCATACATTAGTGCACGATCATGTAAGATACGTAGATTGGCCTGACGCTGCTTACCATTTGGCATTGCCCCAACCATTTCATAATAGTGTGTATCTAAATAAATCTTCCAAATTAAATCTGACAATGATCCACGACGTGCTAAATCTCGCCAATTTTCAAAGGCTAGCATAAAGCGTTGCAGCTTCTCAAACGTAGTGGTTTGCACTCCATGTCCTTCACTACGAATAAATTGGCGTAAAGCGTCATAGAAAGGTACCTTTTGATCGGCTAACCGTATTTTCGCCAGCTCATTTTCCGTTAAACCAACAAATGGTGCACGTAGTACAGAAGCTAATGGAATATCCTGATAGGGATTATCAACAACCTTCAAGACGTTTAACATTATCATCACTTCAAGAGCATCAAAATACCCTTTAGAGGATTCTGCATATAATGGAATCCCTGCTAACTTAAATTCCTCCACTAAATCTGTTGACCATGTCATAGAGCGCATTAGAATTACAATATCACGATATTGTAGGGGCCGTTCTGTCTTTGTTTTCGTATCATAAACAGTTGTGCCATCCTCCATCATCTGTCGAATACGATCAATAATAAAGCGCGCCTCATATTGTGATTTTTTCAATTCCTCTAGCTCTGTGGCTTCATTGCTCATTTCCTCTAGCTCTTCTGTTGTTTCCTCTTCCTGTGGCGGATGCATCACGACAAGTTCTACGGGCATTTCTTTCTCATCATAAGGAGCAGCTGGCTTTAATGATGCATTATCATCATAAAGAATCTCACCCACACGCTCGCCCATTATTTGTGCAAATATATAGTTCGTAGCAGTCAACACTTCTTTACGACTTCGGAAGTTAGCATTTAAATCAATTCGCATTCCTGTCATTTCAGGCGTCTCTAAAAAATCACTATATTTTCGCATGAAGAGTTTTGGTTCAGCTAAACGGAAGCGATAAATACTTTGTTTTACGTCACCAACCATAAATAAGTTGCCATTCTGCTCCTCACCTGTTTTGACAAGCTGTAATATCGTTTCCTGTAGCATATTTGTATCTTGATATTCATCCACAAGAACTTCTTTAAAACGTTTTTTCATATCTAGCGCAACTGGAGATGGCTGAAGCTCGCCTTCTACTTCGACCGTTAAAATTTGCAAGGCATAATGCTCTAAATCTGAAAAATCAATGATACCCCGTTCTAACTTGGCTTGTCGGAATTGGTCACTAAACGCAGCAGTTAGCTCCACTAATGTGGTAATTGTTGGTGCCATTAATCTTATTTCCTCAAGCAAGCGTGCAGGTGTACGAACAAAATATGTTTCTTTCATTTTATTCATTATTTTTTTGGCTGCTTCACGTTTTTTCTTGGCAAGCTCTTGTAAATCTACATCTACTAAAGCATCCTTAGATACACGTTTCAATGTGGACCATTTGACCGTTGCAAAATAATCAAACAGCTCCTGCCATGTCCCTTCTTGACTAATACGTATCCCCTCTTGAATCATAGCAAAATCAATTTCTGCCGTTTCAGCATAGGGGGCAGGTCCATCCGGCTGTAAGGTTATTGCTCGCATTTCTGAAATTAAAACAAAAGCTTCTTCCAAGCTATGTCGAACGGTTAATTTGACATAATGAGATAACTCTAAATCATCAATGGTCACATTATCCGCTAAATCATAGGCTTTCGGAAGACTTAACAACCACTTTAAAGGCTCAGCATGTACACGAGAAGTATCATAAAGTTTACTAATCAACGTTTCGATGGCTTGGTCATCACGATCCGAGGTAAAGCTATCGACAAGACGATAGATTGCCTGCACTTGAGCTTCGTCCTCTGAATCGTAAGCATCCTCTAAAACATCCGCTAAAATATCATCTCTTAATAAAGCAATTTCCGCTTCATTGGCGATACGGAAGCCTGGATCAATATCAAGCAAGTAGGCGTATTGCTTCACAATGGCTAAACAGAAGGAATGCAGTGTGGAGATTTGCGCTTTATTGACCAGACTGAGCTGCCGTCTTAAATGATTGGATGTCGGGTTTTCTGCTATTGCCTTTTCTAATGCCTCTGACATACGATGGCGCATTTCAGCAGCTGAAGCATTCGTAAAGGTCACTACCAATAGTTCATCTACATTGATGGGATTTTCAGTAGCAATGACCTTTTCAATCATACGATTAATTAGTACGGCCGTTTTCCCAGAACCTGCTGCAGCAGATACAAGCGTATCTTGACCACTTGCATAAATCGCCTTCCACTGATCATCTGTCCATGTGACATCTGCCGGCTTTGCTGGAATTGTTTGTACCATGCTATTCTACCTCCTTCCGAATTTTATCAACAATGTCATTCGGTTTCGCTTGCATCAATTGACGATAGCTTTGTTTACCATCAGACGGATCAAATTGACAAACTGCAGCAAATTGACAATAATCACATGCTGTTTTTGCCTTTAATTTATAGGGGCTGATAGCTGTATCACCAGACAAAATACCATTGCCCGCCTCCTGATGTTTACGACGAACGAAATGCTGTAGCTTTTTCATATCATTTACTGGGACAATGCGTGATTGTGATTCAGATGGTGTCCCATCCTTTTTCATATAAACAGGAATGATTTTAGAGTGGCCGCTACTTTCTTCTAGTTGCTCGTCCATCGATAAAATGGCCTCAGCATTTTCTGAAAGTAGGCCCTTCATTTTGTATTGCTTTAAACGATCTTCTTCTATTTCACTATCCGTTAAATCCTTATCTAGTTTTAGCATTGGATTATGCACATGCACATACAGTACCCCTGCTGGCTCTGTTTGACCTGGTAACCAATAAGAGCTATTTTCCATCGCCACATCTAAATAAGTAAGGACCTGTAAAGATAATCCATAATAAACCTCGTTTAAATCTAAATCACGGGCTGAAGATTTATAATCAACAATCCGCAAATAAGAGCGATCATCTATCGTTGCACTATCCACTCTATCGATACGTCCTCGCATAAACATTTTCTTCCCACCAGTCAAATCAATTTCAAGTGGTGGTAGCTGTTCATGTTGCCCTGGGCCAAACGATGCCTCAATGGCAATAGGTTTAAAATGAGATACATTAGCATGCTGTGTCAATGCCGTCATCGTGCGTTCAACAATACGAATAAGCTTCCGCTGAATATAGCGATAGCGGGCACTAGATAATAAGATTTGATGTGAAAAAACAGGTACAATTTGCTCGACTGCTTGCCGTGCTAATTGTTTAATTTGCTGCTTCGTCAAACGTATCCATGAAAGCTGTTGTCTATGTGTTTCCTCTGTAATCCACTTTAACGCCTCATGGAATAAATCACCCATTGCAAAAGTTTCCAACCGATACTCTGCACGCTCTTCTAAACGTAGACCATACGTAGTGAAATGAGAAAATGGACATCTAAAGTATTTCTCTATTCGTGACACACTTGATGTAAGCTTTTGTCCGTATAACTCCTGTGTGATATAGGTTTCAAGTGGCTCAGCCTCATTTTTATGTGTAATCGGATAGCGTACACGCTCAAAAATAAGTGTCCAATAAGGATCTTGTTTATAAAATTTTTGTAATGCTAGCCATTCAGGTGCTAATTCACGACTATGCTCTGCTTGACGTAGCTGTATCATAAGGTGGGCTAATGCGGTACGTGGATGGCGTAAATAAGGTAAAACATCTCCATCCAGTAATTCAATCGGATCAATAACCACTCGCTCTATAGCAACATCACTTAATAGACCGGGCGCCTTGTCATTACCAACTATTTTCTTGATATATAAAGAAGGTAGCAGTGCCTTGCCCTCTTCATCTGCTGTTGGATATGTCACATAAAGCTTATTAGAAGGTGTCGTAACTGCACGATAGATTAAGAAATTTTCCTGTAATAAACGATTGGTAGAGGTTGGTGCAAGCTCATAGCCAATTTGACTAAACCATTCACGCTCTGAATCTGACAATAATCCCTCATATTCCATTCGTGTTGGATAAATTCCATCATTCATCCCTACAACAAAGGCAACCTTTATATTAGAAAGACGAGCCAAATCAACAGTCGCAACCATGACCTCATCTAGGGTTGGTGGGATTCGAGAAAATTCTAATGTATCAAAACCTTCATCTAGTATTTTGGCTGCTTCCTCCACAGTCATCTCCTGCTCACCAAACATATAGACGAATTGATCGAGGACTGCAATCCATTCATTCCAAGCTTGGTCGTGCTCACTCGCTGCTAAAGCGTCGCCTCGATCAAGCTCACGGTCTTTCATCATCTGAAGTTTGTCATAAACCTGTAATGCCTCCACAAGTTCAAATAAGGCAGTGGCAATTTCCCTGCCAGTTTGTGCAGCTTCAAGCTTGTCCTGTAAATTTTTTAATGGTTGGCGAATTTCATCTCGAATAGCCTCGATTTCTGCCTGCATTGCACGCTCTTCATCTGTTTGTACACGCGAATGGAATTCTAGTCCTCGATACTTTTTATAAAACCAACGAGCCTCCTCAAACCAACGTTCGCCATAGATCCCCTGTGCCAAACAATAGTTTTCCAATCGATCCGCTCTTTCGCGCCAAATTGTTAGTTCAGCTTGGAGCGGGAAAAACAAATCGGTTTTCACACTGCGAAAGACCGGTTCATATTTCCAATTAGACGTCATGATCTCTAATGCAGACCGACTTAACTCTATTAATGGATGGTGTAGCATCGTCTTTTTAGTATTTGTGAAAATAGGAATATCATATTGTTGGAAAATACTTGCGATAAGTGGATCATAGAGATCTGCTTGTCTATATAAAAGTACAATATCCTGATAGCGATATCCGTCTTCTTTTGTCAATTTAGTTATTTCCCGGGCAATCGCATGTACCTCCGCTCGACGATTTGATGCTTCAAGTACCATGACATCTCCTGAGGTTTCTTTCGTTTTAGGCATTAAATTTGCAAAATTAGCCTCCACATGCTGTAAATCTTCAGAATGAAATCTTCTAGCATGATAAAAATGTAATGGAAAATCAACATCAATGCCCTCTTCATTGGCGATATCATGGAGTCGTTGATTTGTTAAAGCTGCTTCATGAAATAGTGCCTGCTCATCAAAAGCCTCATCTATATGGTCAAATGGAAGAACAACGGTTACTTGCTTCGTTACCTTTAATAACTCTCGAACCAATTCCAATTCTCGTACAGTGAAGGCCGTAAAACCATCAATATAGATTGTCGCTTGCTTCATCGTTTCAGCGTACTTTAATTGTTCTGTTAAAATTGGATAATAGCCCTCACTGTCGACATATGTTGTACCAAGTCGTTCCTCCAATGCCTTCAAAACGACATGTAAATCATTCGTTTTTGCTTGTAAGGTGTTGGGAGCATCAAGTGCCTTCAAAGATTCCGTTACTTCTGCCAAGACTGAACTATTGACACTATAGCGACTAAATTCTTTTAGAAGGGTTTCTATTTCCTCTGTAAATCCTCGTTTTCCTGCTGCTTGTCGGAATAAAGAAAACTCGCTTTTCTGTTCCTCTAAAAGTTTACGAATGAGCATTCGGTAACCATAGCCATTTACTTCTTTACGTGCGATACCACCTGTCTCCTGTAAGACTAACCACGCTAAACGCTTAAATGTCATCACCTGTGCTCGAATCAAACCTTGTAAACCATGCTTATTCGTCAGTTCATATTCGGTAGAATAGGACATCTGGTCAGGAACAATGATGAAAATTGGATGCCCTAATGGGTCCGTCTTAAGTTGTTCAACAATTTCCTGATGAATAAATGCCGATTTCCCTGTTCCCGATCGTCCTGAAACAATACGTAATGTCATATCCTTTCCCCCTCTTTAGATGGTTTTCTTTTCTTCTAGTAAACACCTCACCAAATCGAGAGCGTGCTTTTGCTGTGGAATCATCTATTATTAACGGGTTCCTTTTCTCTTTGGGTGAACCCTTCTACATTTAAAATCAACTTTACTAGTCTACCTTAAATTCTATCGAAAAAAACTAGTAAATACTATTTATCAACCTTCACCTGACAATAAAAAAGAAGGATATGTTTACATAAAAAAACAGCCTCTTCAGATAAAGAAAGAGGCTATAGTAAATAGTTAACTGGCATGGTGATCACGGTTTTTCGTCAAATTTCGCGCTTGCTTTAAATCTCTTTCTACACGAGCGTTCAATCGCTTCTCAATTAGCTTGCCTACCCACCATAAAATAACAATTGCAACTGCAGCAATCACTAATCTTACAGGGCTTGTCAATAAGGATTGAAGATCATAGCCTAGTACACTCATCCCTAAAATCATGACAAACTTTCCAGCCAGTAAAACAACTAAGTAAAACTTTTTATGAATATGGGATAACCCCGCTACAATATTCACTATAACAGATGGTGTAAAGGGAAAGCATAGGAGGACAAATAGAGGACTAATACCATTCATATCCACCCATTTTATTAGCTTCTGTACTTTTTTACTGCCTGTTAAAAATTGTAGCTTTGGATGCTTACCAAAATGGCGGACAAGCAAAAATACTGCATAGGAGCCAGCTACGGAGCCTAACCAAGATAATAAAAACCCTAACCATAAGCCAAATGCACTTGCATTGGCAACAACGAACACGACTAAAGGAAGAAATGGTAAAAACGCTTCTAAAAATGGTAACAGTAAACCAATGATTGGACCAAGTGTTCGATACTGTGCCGCAATCTGTTCAATATTTTCTACAGTAAACCATTCACTCAACATCGACACCTCTATTTATACTGTAAAATTAAATGAAAAATTGTTAGCTCATCTGACGTATTTCGATATTCATGGGGCTGATGCCCTGAGAATACTAGTGTATCCCCTTCTTCCAGTAATTCATGCATATCTCCAGCAGAAATAACTGCTTGTCCCTTGATGACCATTATAGTTTCTTCTACCCCTTCTGTATGAGCTTCACTCCTGCTAACGGCTCCTGGCTCCATTTCAACCTTATAGAATTCCCACCCCCGCTCCGGGTTATACGGAATGATAGAATACACTCGATAGCGCCCCTCGTCCTCATCGACATGTGGCACATCTTTACTGCTATAACGTGTGAAATGGGCTGTTGGTGGCTGCAATAAAGAAGAAAATGAAATACGCATCCCTGCAGCAATTTTCCAAATCGTCGACACAGTTGGGTTGGCCTCTCCTTTTTCAATTTGGGCAAGCTGCGCTTTACTAACGCCTGTTTCTTTTGCTACATCATCTAGGCTTAAATGACGCTGCTGTCTAATTTTTTTTAATTGAAATGCTAAATTCCGGCTCATTTGTTCCACTTTTACTCACCATTTTCTATTGTTTATTTTATCAGACATATGTATACTTTAATAAACATCAAGAACTATCAAACAATTCCATCAATAGTATACATGGAAATTATCAAGAAAGGATGACCTATTTATGACAAGTACAACAGAGCTTCATCGGAATACAACAAGCTCTTCCAACGATAGCTTTTTACAAGGTGTGAAAGATTGTGTACCAACATTACTCGGTTATATTAGTATAGGACTTGCATTCGGTGTTGTAGGTTCCGCTTCTGGTTTATCTGTCCTTGAAATCGCACTTTTAACGATCCTTGTTTATGCTGGATCTGCACAATTTATTTTTTGTGCGCTTCTCTTAACAAGTAGTCCTGCTTCTGCTATTATTGTAACCATTTTTGTCGTCAATCTACGCCATTTATTAATGAGTTTAACATTAGCACCTCATTTTACGCGCTATTCCATGCTAAGAAATGTTGGCTTCGGTACATTATTAACAGATGAAACATTTGGCGTAGCCGTAACAAAGCAAATGCAAACAGGCAAATTATACGGCAAATGGATGGATGGACTAAACATTACTGCCTACTCTTTCTGGATTCTTTCCTGTGTTATTGGTGCCTTTTTAGGGCAGTGGGTCGCCAATCCTGAAAAATGGGGCTTAGATTTTGCGTTAATTGCGATGTTTGTTGCGTTATTAGTTCTACAATTGAGCAGCGTTGGCAAAAGTAAAATCATGCATTATATTAAATTAATCGGCTATATGGTGGTCATTATGTATGGTCTTTCTTATATAGTACCTTCACATGTGGCTGTGCTGCTAGCAACAATCATTGTCGCAACAATTGGGGTGGTGACGGATAAGTGACGACAACTACATATATGGTCTGGCTCATTATCGGCTGTGCCCTTGTTACATGGCTACCGCGTGTTATTCCCTTTATGTTCGTACGTAGTGTAACACTCCCCGATGTGGTGCTTAAATGGCTCAGTTTTATTCCTGTTTGTATTTTAAGTGCTCTTGTCATCGAAAACTTATTAGATACTGACAGTGGCAAATTGGTGACATTGGATTGGCCCGTTTTTGTTACATTTGTGCCAACACTAATTATTGCACTTATTACAAAAAGTTTGTCTATTACAGTTATTGCTGGTGTTATCATTATGGCAGCTGTACGATTTTTCATGTAAAAAGGTCAGTCCCTTCGCTAGGACTGACCTTCTTTTATTTCTTCAGTTTACTTGCTAGCCAAAAACCGACTGTTAATGAAAAGGCATCAATGACAAAAATAATTGATGGAGATGTATAACCTGCATAGACAGAGGCAGCAATAAGTGCAATCGCTAATACTAATGCAACATAGCGATTATACGTAATTCTTGTAAACAATAACACCAATAAAGCAGGTATAAATAATGCTAACATCATTTTTCCAAAAACGTCCATTATACATCCCTCGGCTCAGCAAGAAGTAATCCGATGCGGTAATGATCATTACTATATATAACATGCTGTGTGAGACGAATTTCATTATTTCGATCTAACACTTCTAGACGACAATGGGCTGCATTTAATTGTAGCGCTTCGTACAGTTCATTTTCAGTAAAAATAGTCACACCATTTACCTTGCGAATACATTCCCCTGCCAGTAAGCCCATTTTTTCAGCTGGTGAATCAGGAAGTACGGCTGCAATAATCGCACCCTTTGTACTTGGTGCTACCGCATAATGATCTGTTTTATCTTGTTGAGCAAAGTAAATAGACATAATGATACGGATTAGCGCTCCAATACCAAGCGTCAGGAAACCGATCATTGGCTCAAAATAAGCAGCTAAACCGCCTATTAAAATAAGCTGTCCTAGTAATAAAACAGATCGCCCTATTTTAGGCAGCTTTAATGCTGGTAATTCCTTTCTTAGCAGCTTGGCAAAGCCTATAACAATCGGAATCAATACAAATGCAAATTGACTATCTCCTATCGTAAACAATGGCCAATACGGCAACACGGCAGAAATAGCATCACCAGGCATAACAAAGAAAATCGGAAGCACCCAAACATTCCTTGAACGATACACAATAGCCTGCATACCCCGCTTCGTTTTTTCAATACTAGGCGTAGTAACCTTCATTGCTGCACGTCGAATCAATAGTCCTTCCGCAATGACACAAAGACCCGCAAGAATGGTAATCGTAACGACTGCTCCATCATCTAAATTGACATCCTCAAAGGAAATTTTCCACCAAGAGAAAGACCAATGGTAATAGGACATAGCCCATATCGCTAATGTTGCAATACCCATTGTGAAAATGGGTGACAATGCATTAATGAAATACAAGATAAGTGCTACTATAGAAACTGCTATTAAAATAATTAAAAATTCTTTCGGTACAGTAAGCCCTGCTATCATACTGATCAGAGAAATGAGTAATGCATAAAGCCACCCATCTTTCCATTGTCCGATTAGCTCCGTCCAGCCCCAAATAATGCGTCTATTAAAATATTTTCGCTCCTGTTTTACACGACGATAACCTAATAAAATAGCAAATATTATGACTATATACAGTAATGGGTTGAGTAAAAAGCGGCCAATCGCTGTTACAATTTCTATTAATATCTCACTAACCATACGAACACCCGCCATTTCTATCATGAATACTATGAATTTATTGTATCAAACGACTACACTCTTGCGTAGTACAAACTCATAGAAAGCTTTGTATTATGGTCATTTTATTCTTTTAGCAGATGTTATTGTTCAATTGCATGTAGTAAAAAGCTAGTGGCCATTTGGAATTGCTGATCATTTTGACGATCGGCTTTAAAATCCTTTAACGTCTCATTTAAACTATTAAAGAACGTTGTATCCATATAAAATTCATCTTCTGCAAGTTTTAATTTTTTCTGTTTACGATAAAGATTAACTGCCTCTGCCGTTGTCTCGTCCATATAGCCATCTAAACGATCAATTTGATAGCCTAGTTTCTGTAAGGCATTTTGTGAATACGAAATTTCCTCACTCATATCACCCACTTTAAACTTACCTGTTAGAGGATGGAGTTGAAAAGCAAATAATTCATTTTGCTCAATTACTAAACTTGCTTCAATACCCTGCCCATGAATCCATTCGCGTTTTGGTGTTAGCCATTTATTGGTTGATAATTTTAACTCGCCACCATTTGAAAGCTCCCAAGATTCCTGCACAGTTCCTTTCCCAAAGCTTTTAACCCCCACAAGTGAAGCACGCCCCCATCCTTTTAAAGCACCGCTCAACACCTCACTAGCAGAAGCACTACCTTGATTTTGTAAAACAACGATTGGAATTTTGTTCATCGTTTCTAAATATTTTTCATCAAAGCCTTTTGTTTGCGTTTTTAATGGTTCCATAGCCCCTTCCGCATTTTGCATATATGCAAATACTTTGCCATTGTCTAATACCGTGCTCAGTAGCGCTGCGACGCTATGTAAATAACCACCTGGATTATCACGTACATCAATTACAATTCCTTCAACATCTTTACGAAGCAATTTACTCGTTTCAGCAACCCATTCATTCGCTGTCTTTTCACCAAATAATGAAATAACCACATAACCAATGGCTGTATCTTCAACCATTACAACTTCACTTGATACGGTTTTATTAGAGATGGCAGCGCGTTCCATTGTCATCTTAATATGTTTATCCTCACTAGGACGATAAACAACAATGGTTACCTTCGTTCCTTTCTCACCTTGAATTAAATGCATTAACTCACTCATCGTTTTCCCATCAACCCGAACCCCATCAACTTGTACAATTTCATCGAGCGAGCGCATACCTGCCTTCTCTGCTGGTGATGAACGGACTGGAGACACAACAATAAATTTCCCTTTATTTTCTGTTAGTTCAATCCCTATGCCCACTCTTTCCTCGGCCAGCATTTGCCGATGTTGCTCTGCCTCTTCCTTGGAATAATACGTACTGTAAGGGTCCTTAATGGCATCAGCCATACCACGAAGAGCCCCCTCCACCAAGGCATCCTTTTTCGTACTGTATACAGATTTCTCTTCGATGAGTGTCATGGCTTCACCAATTGTATCAACCTCCGTAACAGGCTCCTTTTTATCGCCAATATTGAACCAATCAAAGTAAATACCACTACCTACCACTAAACTACTAAGTAGGACTCCGACACCAGCCGTTAATTTGCGCAAATCTTCCCTCCTCCGTCTCTTTTACTGTATGACTCTATTTTTTCAAACATACAAGATTACCTTTCAAATTTATGAAGGGAGAATATTTCACTTTCCCTAAGGGTTTCACCTTGCTCTGCGGGTATTTCGCCTTGCTTCGCGGGTATTCATCCTTGCTCCGCGGGTATTCACTCTCGTTCCGCGGGTGTTCGCCTTGCTCCGCGGGTGTTCGAATCTCGTTCCGCGGGTGTTCGAATCTCGTTCCGCGGGTATTCACTCTCGTTCCGCGGGTATTCGCTCTCGCTCCGCGGGTATTCACCTTGCCCGCGGGTATTCACCCTTGCCCCGCGAGTATTTCATTTCACTCTTGTTTATAAATAAAAAAATCTGCTCTTTTCTACTATAGAAAACGAACAGATTTTTTATGAATTAATCTAATGCATCTACATATTCCTTTAACATGTCCACGTCCATAGGTCCTTTAATGGCACGTTGAATATAGCCGTTGGAATCAATAAAATAAGTTGTTGGAATGGGAATAATTTGATAATCCAATCCTACCGAATTATCTTGGTCCAATAGAATTGGGAATGTTAGCTCGAAGCTATCTCTAAAAGTCATGACTGTGTCCACTTTCGCGTCATCTGTCACATCACGCTCTGCCGTTGTTAAATTAACAGCTAAGATTTCAACATTTTTCTCTTTTGCATACTCATCATAGAAGCTTTGCATATGCGGCATTTCCGCCTTACATGGTGGACACCATGTTGCCCAGAAATTTAAAACAACCTTTTTTCCTCGGAGATCACTTAGCGTAATGTCTTCCCCATCTAAGCTTGTTAATGTGAAATCAGGTGGTGTATCCCCATTTCCTAAGCCTACTTCACGCTCCTCCATATCCTTACCGAGGGCCGATTTTTCAATTGCACGTTCTTCGTCAATTTGCTGCTTTACATATGTACCAATCATCGCAACTACTAAAAGCACGACAATCAGTAGTCCAATATTTTTTTTCATTCCTTACCTCCCACAATGTTTCGCTCACGTTGAATGACTATTCCCAAACAAAGTAATACTAGACAGACTCCCACAGCCGTTTGCGATACACCTAGTGGCTGAAAGAAGGCAACAAGTATATAGCCAACTGTATAGAGTAATAAAGCTTGTTTCATTGCTGCTAGTTTCCATAATATGAGGAGTGTTAATAGACTTAGCACAACTAATGTAATAACTTCACTCGGTGTGGTGTTGTCATTGAGCAGTACGACAAGCATTTGATAAATTGATTGCGTTAAAATAATTGCCCAGCTACAAGGTATCATCTCCCGTTCATCAAACCCCAGTTTGTGACGCTTTCTCCATATTTGCAAAGATGCTATAATGACGCCAACATAAACACCAATGGTTCCGCCATTAAAATAAAGCAAAGAAATTGGATAAGATACAACGGACTTGAAATCAGTTACTAACAGGCTTAATTTCCACACAATGATAAATGTGAAAACGGCATCACTATATACATCCGACCACTTTTTTGAAAATTGTATACGCAATATAAGCCACACAATAAAAAATGTAGCAAGTAAAGCGATAGCAGTTGCTGGTAAAGTTAATGCTCGAATGGAGTACCACTCCGTATTAATCACTCCAACAAACCCTCCTCCAAAAGATACATACAGCATAGCATAGAACCTTTTTAAAATAAGAATATTTCCGACGTTTTCAGAAATTCTTAAGAAATCAGGGTCGTAAAAATACCCCACTATGTATATGTTCATCATAACATATTTTACAAAAAGTATGGAACGAAGGCTTTGAGGGAAACAATAGTAGACATACAAAAAGCTATACACTAGAAAACTCTAATGTATAGCTTATTTTTTACAATGGAATATATTTTAGTGGGTTTACACTGCCGACTGCTTGTCCTCTCCAAGGGCCATTATGCACTTCAAAGTGTAAATGTGGACCAGTGGAGCGACCAGTACTGCCCATCGCTGCAATTTGCTGACCTTGTGTTACTTCCTGTCCTACACTAACATTGAATGCACTTAAATGCGCATAGACAGTTGTATAAATTTGTCCATCAATGGAGTGTGTTAGGATGACAACATTACCATATGAACTAAGTGGTGCTGCATAAGAAACTACGCCATCCGATGCTGCCCAAATTGGTGTACCCGTTGCATTCGCAAGGTCGACACCGTAATGAAATTCAGGGCCTGCCCCAAGATTTCTCCAGCCATATGGTGACGTTAAGCGACCATTCGTTGGTTTAATCCATGTACCATTTGATTGAGGCGCATTGACTGTTCCACCAGATGAACCGCCACCACCTTTGTTAGCAGCTGCCGCCGCGGCTGCCGCGGCTGCTTTACGTTTTGCTTCTTGTTGACGAGCAATTTCAGCTAAACGCTTTTGTTCAGCAATAATTTGATCTTGTAATTCTTGGCTTACTTCTAATGCTTCAGAGTATTCTTTTTCAAGTAATACTTTCTCTGATTTTAGCTTTTCTTGCTCTTTTTCTAATTGGTCGACTAATTTGTTTTTCTCGGCTTTTTGACCATCTAATGATGCTTTTAATCGTTCAAGCTCAGCTTTTTTACCTTCCAATTTTTTTCGCTTTTCTTCAACTGCTTGCTTTTGCTCTTCTAATTTTTGTTTATCTTCTTTTTGATCTTGAATAATTTGACGATCTGCTTCTAATAATGCATTGACTGCAGAGAAACGATCGATGAAGTCTACAAAACTATTAGAACCAAGCAATACGTCTAAATAGCTTACTGATCCACCCGCTTGAATGGCACGAGCACGCTCTTGTAACAATAAATCACGCTCTTCAATTTTATGCAGAAGTTCCTTAATAGACGCTTCTAATTTTTTAATTTCTTCATTTGTGGCATGAATATCAGCTTGTACATTTTTAATATTACTATTGGTTTTGTCGATTTCAGCGTTCAATGCTTGAATTTGATCTAAGATTTTTTGTTGCTTTTCTTGATTAGCAGTAATGGCATTTGACTTATTACTAATCGAAGAGTTTAATTCATTTTTCTTTGTTTCAACTTGTTTCTTTTCTTCTTTTAAATCCGACAAACTTGTTGCATATGCTGATGGAGTTTGGATAAAAAGAATTAGAGCAGATGCTGCTGCAAGTGTTTTCAATGTGTTTTTCGCCTTACTTTTCACCGATTGAACTCCCCTTCGACTATTCTTGTTCTACCTCACAAATATCCGTTGTGACTAAATTTTTAAGAACTTGCGTACTGACATGAAGCTTCCCCAAATACCGATAAGTACCCCTATGAGTAACAGAAGACCGCTCACCTGATACACAAGTGGAGAAAAATCAAGTACTTGAATAAGCTCACCTTGTAAACGTGGTGCAATAATTTTATATACATTGTGGTAAAGGGTTGTGACAACCGCAATCGGAATGATGGAACCTAAAATCCCGAGCCACATACCTTCCAATAGGAATGGGATACGTACAAATGAATTTGTAGCCCCTACAAGTTTCATAATTTCAATTTCATCTCGACGTGCAATAATCGTAATACGAATAGTATTCGAAATTAAGAAAATTGCCGTAAATAATAACCCTAAAATAAGCACGATTCCTACATTACGACTAATATTTAAGAAGTTAAATAGTTTTTCAACTTTTCCTTCGCCATACATAACGTCATATGTATACTCATATTTATCAATTGCTTTAGCAACTTTTGCTGTTTGCTGCGGGTCAGCAGCCTTTACATAAATTACATTACGTAATGGGTTACTTTGTTCAAATAGCTTAAAATCATCACCAAAATCTTTGACTAGCTTGGTTAACTCATCTTCTTTTGTGGAATAGTTCATCTCAGAGACACCAGGCAATTTTTTGACTTTTTCAATGAGTGCTTTTTCAGCAGCTTCATCCGCCGTCTCATCAATTAAAACTTTAATTTCGACATCGTTTTCTAAATCGGTTGCTACTTTATTTAAATTCATCATAATAAGCGCAAAAACGCCTACTAGTATGAGTGTAACTGTTACGGCACTAACAGATGCAATGGTCATCCAGCTATTTCGGCCAAGTGATTTGACACTTTCACGGAAGTGACGTTGGACTGTATTAAATTTCATAGCCGTATTCACCTCCGTGTTCATCACGGACAATTAATCCGCCCTCAATTGCTATTACACGACGACGAATCGTGTTAACAATTTCACGGTTGTGGGTTGCCATCACAATCGTTGTTCCTCGTGCATTAATTTCCTCAAATAAATTCATAATTTCCCATGAGGTTTCAGGATCAAGGTTCCCAGTAGGTTCATCTGCAATCACTACTTTAGGAACATTGACAATCGAACGTGCTATCGAAACTCGTTGCTGTTCTCCCCCTGACAGCTCATTCGGGAACATTCTTGCTTTATGCTTTAATCCTACAAGTTCTAATACTTCCATAACACGACGTCTTATTTCATCTGGCTTTTCCTCAATTACTTCAAGCGCAAATGCTACGTTCTCATAAACATTCAAACGGGGTAGCAATTTGAAATCTTGGAAAACAACACCAAGTTGACGGCGCAAAAAAGGGACCTTTTTATTCTTTAATGTTGCTAAATCAATACCATTGACAATGATTTGCCCTGATGTTGCCTTTTCTTCACGGTACATCAATTTAATAAATGTAGATTTACCTGCCCCACTTGGACCAACTACATACACAAATTCGCCTTGCTTTATATTAACGGAAATACCATTTGTCGCAACAACACCATTTGGGTACTTCTTTGTCACATTTTTCATTTCTATCATGATTAAACCACCTAAAACTCTCATCTATGTAAGAGGTATTTCTTTTACTATTATAGCACTCTATTTCTGTTTTTTTATTACAGTTTCATTTCAATCCGTGGTAGTTCCTTCAATTTCGTTCTTTCCTTGCCATTATTTTTAAGAAAATGACACAAAATAAAAACAGAAATCGACTTCCTTTAGCGTCGAATCCTGTTTGATTAAAAAAGCATTCAGGCCTTTAAGATAGCCCAAATGCTTCTGTTGTTAAATTTGTTGTTCGTCTGTTGTTGTATAGCGTACTAATACAGCACCTGTTTTCGATTCACCTTCGATAAATAAACGATTTGCACCTTCTACTTCTTTATCAAAACGAACTACTTTAGAAAGGAATTGATCTTGTGATTCCATTTTAGAAACATCCTGAATTCCTACATCCACTTTCCCAAAATTCGTGACAACTTTACCGCTTAATGAAATTGATCGTGGGACATATAATTCGACTGCCCCAGCAACTGTCTGTGCCTTTATTTTCGATGAGTTTGTCGAACAAGTCGTCACCACTACATGTCCATTGACAGATTTAGCTTCCACTTCATCCAAAGCACCATCTAAATAAACACGTCCATTTAATGTTTCAGCTTCTAAATCTTTACCACGGACATTTGTCAATTCAATAGAGCCATTAGATGAATCAACTTCCGCTTTTCCAAAATTAAACTTCGTACCTTTAATAGCCCCATTTAACGTTTTCACTTTTAATTCTTCAAACTCTGTATCCTGTAAAGAAACACTACCGTTCATAAGACGAACAGATAATTTTTCAAGCTTTTCCTTAGGGACTAACACCTTTACATTAACTTGAACAAGCTTCAATTGGCTTAAAATGCGCAATGAACGCTCATCCTCTTTCACAACAAATTGCTCTAAAAAGTGATTACGTGTCTCTTCCTCACTATCGTTCATCAGTGGTGCCTTCACCTTGCAAATAACTTGGATTGTGTCTCCTTCACTAGCTTCCAATGAAAAGTTACCGTTTGGTAATTCAACAATAACATTGTCTACATGGGCAGCAGCCACTTCTTCAGTATGTGTAAACTCAATTTTATCTCCAAATGGAGAGGCTACATCAAATTCCTTAACCTTTTTAACAGCCGTATTCATCATATCCATAAAAAGAGAACCGATCTGTGTTAAATCTTTACGAAAATCCTGCATTTCATCTTGGAAATGCTTCATAAAATCATCTTTTTTCTTATCATTATCTTTTGGTTTTTCTTCAAAGAGTGACTCTTTTTCAGTTGAAAAGGACGGTGTCTCTTTTGTCACATCATCCATAACATTTTGAGTAGACTTGCCAGGTTGCTCTAATGCTTCCAATAATGTAATCGCCTCTTGTGCCGAAATTGTACCTTTTTCTACAAGTTCTAAAATTCGTTGACGTTCATTTTGCATAAATAAATAGCCTCCCTCAGTTCGTTATACTATTTATACGATTCATCATGTGAAAAGTTTCACTGCAAAATTGAATAAATTGGGTCTTTTCATTACAGCAACCTAGCATTACTTCTTTCAGAAAAATTTATAGGGCATCTGTCTTTTTGGTTAAATTTCCAAACTAGTTTGAGCGGGGCTCTCCTATTTGGATTACTTTTCACCTTTGATTGAGCGGGTTTCTCCATTTTTGGATCACTTTTCAACCTTGATTGAGCGGGTTTCTCTACTTTTGGATCACTTTTCAACCTTGATTGAGCGGGTTTCTCTACTTTTGGATCACTTTTCACCGTATTGATTAGCTACCGAGTGAAACACCTTTTAAGATTGAGAGGCCTTTGCTAGCAATGCATCCATTCGCAAACGATCGCGTTCTAAAATCGGCTTTAGGTATTTCCCTGTGTACGAGCCTGCCACTTCTGCAACTTCTTCAGGTGTACCCGTCGCAACAATTGTTCCGCCTTTGTCTCCGCCTTCTGGTCCTAAATCGATAAGATAATCAGCAGTTTTGATAACATCTAAATTATGTTCAATTACTAATACAGAGTCGCCATTTTCAACAAGTCGTTGTAACACGACTAGTAATCGTGCAATATCATCGGCATGTAAGCCTGTTGTTGGTTCATCCAAAATATAGAAGGACTTTCCTGTAGAGCGTCGATGTAATTCGGAGGCCAATTTTACACGCTGTGCCTCACCACCCGATAAGGTTGTGGCAGGTTGTCCTAATTTCATATAACCCAAGCCAACATCAACAATTGTTTGTAGCTTACGTTGGATTTTTGGAATATTTTCGAAGAACACGACTGCATTTTCAATGGTCATATCGAGAATATCTGCAATACTTTTATCTTTATATTTCACTTCTAGTGTTTCACGATTATAACGTTTACCATGACATACTTCGCAAGGTACATAAACATCTGGAAGGAAATGCATTTCGATTTTAATAATGCCATCCCCACGACATGCTTCACAGCGACCGCCCTTGACATTAAAGCTAAAACGTCCCTTTTTATATCCTCGTACCTTCGCTTCATTTGTTGCAGCAAAAACATCGCGAATATCATCAAAGACACCAGTATATGTTGCTGGGTTTGAACGAGGTGTACGCCCAATTGGTGATTGGTCAATATCAATAACCTTTTCAAGCTCATCCATACCCGTCACTTCTTTATGCTCGCCAGGTTTAACCTTAGAACGATTCAGCTTTTGTGCCAATGATTTATATAAAATTTCGTTTATAAGTGTAGACTTCCCAGAGCCAGAAACTCCTGTCACCGCTACAAATAAACCTAGTGGAACATCCACTTTGACATTACGCAAATTATTTTCCTTGGCACCTTTAATAGAGAGCTTACGACCATTCGGTTGACGTCTTTCAATTGGCAATGGAATAAATTTTTTACCACTTAAATATTGCCCAGTTAACGATTTTTCATTATTCATAACTTCTTGTGGTGTTCCGGCTGCTACAATTTGACCGCCATGAACGCCTGCACCCGGTCCTACATCAATGAGATAATCTGCTGCTAGCATCGTATCTTCATCATGCTCTACCACAATTAGCGTATTTCCGATATCACGCATATTTTGTAATGTGCTAATCAAACGATCATTATCCCGTTGATGCAAACCAATCGAAGGTTCATCTAAAATATAGAGAACTCCAGTTAAACGTGAACCGATTTGTGTAGCTAATCGAATACGTTGCGCCTCTCCACCTGATAAAGTACCTGCCGCGCGGCTCAATGTTAAATAGTCTAAGCCTACATTGACAAGGAAGCCCAATCGTTCCTCAATTTCTCGTAAAACTAGGCGAGCAATTTGCAAATCCTTTTCAGTGAGATTAAGCTCTTTGAAAAATGTGTCCGCTTCCTGAATCGAGTATTGTGTTACTTCACCAATATGCTTGTCCGCTACTTTTACCGCCAATGTTTCAGGCTTTAAGCGATAACCTTTACATGAAGGGCAAGCTTGTTGAGCCATATATTTTTCCATTTGCTCACGAACATAATCTGACGTTGTCTCTTTAAAACGACGCTCAACATTACGGACTACCCCTTCAAATTCAATCATTTGATCTCGCACATTGCCAAACTCATTTTCATAATGGAAGTGAATTTTGTCTTTTCCAGATCCATATAGAACTTTATCCATCTTGTCTTTTGGTAAATCCTTCACAGGCACATCCATTGGAATATCATAGTGATCACAAACCGCTTTTAGTAATTGTGGATAATACTGCGAACTAGTTGGTTCCCACGGTGCAATGGCATGCTCTAACAAAGAACGGTCCCAATCAGGCACGACCAAATCTAAATCCACTTCTTGTGTTGAACCTAAGCCATCACAGCTTGGGCAAGCACCAAACGGACTATTAAATGAAAACATACGAGGCTCAAGCTCACCAATAGAAAAACCACATAACGGGCAGGCATGATGTTCACTAAATAGTAGTTCCTCGTGCTCCATCACATCCACAAGTACTCGGCCATCAGCTAATCGTAAAGCCGTCTCTAGAGAATCACTTAGACGAGCAGCGATACCTTCCTTCATGACCACGCGATCCACTACTACTTCGATCGAATGCTTTTTATTTTTATCAAGATCAATCGCATCATCTAAATCACGTAATTCACCATCTATACGCACACGTACAAATCCCTGCTTTTTTAAATCCTCCAGCAGTTTAACATGTGTTCCTTTACGTCCAGAAACCATCGGTGCAAGGAGCTGCATTTTCGTTCTTTCAGGATAAGTTAATAAACGGTCCACCATTTGCTCAATCGTTTGAGAAGTGATTTCTATGCCATGATTGGGACAAATCGGTTTACCGATCCGAGCATAAAGTAATCGTAAGTAATCATAGATTTCTGTTACTGTACCAACAGTCGATCGAGGGTTCCGGCTCGTTGTTTTTTGGTCAATTGAAATAGCCGGCGATAAACCTTCTATTGCATCGACATCCGGCTTATCCATTTGCCCAAGAAATTGACGAGCATAGGCGGATAGGGATTCGACATAACGTCGTTGCCCCTCCGCATAAATTGTGTCAAACGCTAATGAAGATTTCCCTGAGCCTGATAAACCTGTTAATACGACTAATTGATCACGTGGAATTGTGACATTGATATTTTTTAAATTATGAGCACGTGCACCTTGCACGACAATTTCAGTATTTTTCACAAGCCATTCACCCTTCTACCTTCAATTCAAATATTGTATCTCGCAGTTCAGCAGCACGTTCAAAATCAAGCGCTTTTGCTGCTTCTTTCATTTCTACCTCTAAAGAAGCCAACAGCTGCTCTTTTTCTGCCTTTGTCAGCTTTTTGCCTTTTGTAGCCTTCGTAACATAAGATTCTTCTTCTTCCGCTACTTGTGTTGCACGAATCACATCAGGAATTTTCTTAATAATCGTTTGAGGCGTTATACCATGCTCCTCGTTATAAGCCATTTGCAATGCTCGACGACGTTTCGTTTCATCAATCGCCTTTTTCATTGAGTCTGTCATATTGTCCGCGTACATGATGACATGACCATTCGCATTACGTGCAGCACGACCAATTGTTTGAATCAATGAACGTTCTGAACGTAAAAATCCTTCTTTATCAGCATCTAAAATTGCTACAAGTGATACCTCTGGAATATCAAGTCCTTCACGCAATAAATTAATACCAATTAAGACATCATACGTCCCTTTACGTAGCTCACGGATAATCTCAATACGTTCTAGTGTCTTAATTTCAGAATGCAAGTATTCAACCTTTAAGCCCATTTCCTTCAAATAGGCGGTTAAATCCTCAGACATTTTCTTCGTTAACGTTGTCACTAAAACTCGCTCATCTCGCGCAATTCGATCTTGAATCTCATCGATCAAATTATCGATTTGTCCTTCGATAGGACGAACATCAATTACTGGATCTAATAATCCAGTAGGACGGATAATTTGCTCGACCATTTCTGGAGTGTGCTCCAGCTCATAAGGTCCTGGTGTTGCTGATACATAAATAGCTTGATGCACTCGATTTTCATATTCTTCAAAACGCAATGGTCGGTTATCAAGAGCAGATGGCAAACGGAAGCCATGTTCTACTAGCACTCCTTTACGAGCTTGGTCACCATTGTACATTCCACGAACCTGTGGAAGCGTAACGTGACTTTCATCGACTACAAGTAAAAAATCTTCAGGGAAATAATCAAGCAACGTATATGGAGTGGCACCTGCTTCACGCAAAGTTAAGTGACGTGAATAGTTCTCAATCCCAGAGCAAAAGCCCATTTCGCGCATCATTTCTAAATCATAGCGTGTACGTTGCTCTAGACGTTGCGCCTCAAGTAGCTTATCCTCAGCGCGTAACAACGCAAGACGTTCCTCTAATTCTTTTTCAATATTTTCAATGGCTTTTCTCATTTTTTCTTCACGTGTAACGAAGTGGGAGGCAGGGAAGATAGCTACATGATCTCGATCCGATATAATTTCTCCCGTTAAGGCATCTACCTCACGAATACGATCAATTTCATCACCAAAAAACTCCACACGAATACAATGCTCGTCACGTGATGCTGGGAAAATTTCCACTACATCTCCACGTACCCGAAATGTTCCGCGTGTAAAACTAACATCATTACGCTCATATTGAACATCTACAAGTTTGCGCAGTAGCTGATTCCGCTCAATTTCCATGCCTGTGCGAATCGATACAACCATTTCTCGATATTCTTCAGGAGACCCCAAACCATAAATACAGGACACAGATGCAATAATGATGACATCATCACGCTCAAATAATGCAGAAGTAGCAGAGTGACGTAGCTTATCAATTTCATCGTTAATGCTAGAATCTTTCTCTATATAGGTATCTGTCTGCGGTACATAGGCTTCTGGTTGATAGTAATCATAATAGCTGACAAAATATTCAACCGCGTTATTTGGGAAGAATTCTTTAAACTCACTATATAGCTGACCAGCTAGTGTTTTATTATGCGCCATAATAAGTGTTGGTTTCTTAACCTGCTGGATGACATTCGAAATGGTAAACGTTTTACCTGTTCCCGTAGCCCCTAACAATGTCTGATGACGCTTACCTGCCTTCACACCCTCCACTAATTCCGCAATTGCCTGTGGCTGATCCCCACTAGGCTGATATGGCGCTTGTAAATCAAATGTTTGCACACATGTCCCCGCCCTTTCCTTCCAATTTGTACATATATTTTAGCATAGCAGTATTAAAATTTCGAACATTTAACGAACGAATGTTTGTAAAAAATTTTTTCATCTCGTAAATTTGTAATAAATAACCGTGAAGCCATTAATACTTGTTACCCTCATAATAGCCGCTTCATCAGGTTTTCAAGCTTTTTCTATTCATTAGATTTTAATTTTAGAGTGGTAGTCACTATCTTTTGGGATGACGTTAGTCTTTTCAGGGAGCTGATTGTCTTCTTTTATGGGGGACACGCATTTTTTGAAGCGGGGACGCTTCTATCATGAGCAAGGGGCTTGCACTTTTGGAGCGAGTCTCCTCTTTTTATGAGCGGAGGCATTCACTTTTGGAGCGGTTATCTTCTCTTTATGAGCGGGGACATTCACTTTTGGAGCGGTTCTCCTCCTTTTATGAGCGGGGACATTCACTTTTGGAGCGGTTCTCCTCCTTTTATGAGCGGGGACATTCACTTTTGGAGCGGCTCTCCTCCTCTTATGAGCGGAGGACTACACTTTTGGAGCGCTCTTCTTATTTTACGAGCAAAGTCACTAATCCCCGAGTAGGTTTTCTATATTCTCCCTCAAATCACTTCCCCCTCTTTCAAACAAAAACCTATCATCAATAAACTCACCAACTATCACTCCAATAAAAAATCCCGCTCTCCAATAGATCTGAGAGCGGGTTCGTCCATATGATTATTCTTCTGTTTGCTGCAAGGAATTTAGTTCGGCTGCGTATTGATAAAATGCGTGTTCATCCTTTTCATAGAGTGCTCTATCAATCAGAACCATGAGCTGCTCTTGACGATGCATACGCTGGATACGATTTAAAAATAGATCTAAATAAATCTCGTTTAATAATTTCTCTGCCTCATCAACTTTTTTTGACTGACCAACGGCTTTTAGAAAATCGGTATACGAATAATATTTATCCAACGATCTCACCTCGATCCTTTTCTAAATTATATGAAAATTGAAACTAAAATGCAATGCTTACGAATCGAAAATAACTTGGATTCGCTATTAATCTCTTGAGATTTAAAGCAAATTCTCTAAGCATTTCATTCTTTTCTAAATGCCCTTTAGCTATTTCCTCTATTTCAATAAATCCATTTTCTGTTCTACACTACCGTTAACAATAGAAAAAGGAGGCATTTCCCATATGACTAGCAATTTTGTAAATGGTTACTTAATTTCATTTAATACTTACATGCTACAACCTATTCAGCACGATACAAAAATTTTCACCCATGTGATTGACAAACATAATGAACTAATTGTTACACGTAAACCAATGCATGTGCTTCGCAAATCTTGCATCTCTTTAGGCACAACCTATGAAGCTGCAAAACAATCGGCTAAACGTTTCTTTGGCAATCAACATAAGCTACCAATCGTCGTGGCCTTTGATTATGGGTATCCCTGTATATTTCTACCAACCTATTCACCGAATTCCATTCACAATATATGGATTGGATTACATGCAATTATTAATATCACACCTAGTCAATCGGGGTGTATCGTTACATTAAAAAATGAGAAACAAATTGAGTTACCTATTCAGTATGCTTCTATTAGTAAACAGTTTGTGAACGCATCCATGCTCTATAAATACTACATGAATGAACGAAAACAACTTAACCAAGATGCACCCTATCATCCACCCTTTTAAATAGAAAATCCCCCAAGAGCACCTCACTCTTGGGGGATATATTTATTAGTTAATTTTAGATCGTAAAAAGGCATTAATAAAAGGATCTAAATCGCCGTCCATTACTGCACCGACATTACCTGTCTCTTCATTCGTACGATGGTCCTTCACCATAGAGTATGGATGGAACACATAAGAACGAATTTGTGAGCCCCAGCCGATTTCCTTTTGCTCACCACGTATTTCATCTAGCTGAGCCTGCTGCTTATCAAGCTCTAATTGATATAATTTACCCTTTAACATAGTCATCGCTTTTTCACGGTTTTTAATCTGTGAACGTTCTGCTTGACATTGTACAACGGTACCAGTCGGGATATGTGTAATACGAACTGCTGAATCCGTCGTATTAATATGCTGACCACCTGCACCTGTTGCACGGTACGTATCAATTTTTAAATCCTCTGTACGAATATCGATTTCAATATTGTCATCAAACTCTGGCATAACATCACAAGAAACGAATGATGTATGGCGGCGACCAGACGAATCAAATGGTGAAATACGTACTAAACGATGTACACCTTTTTCAGCCTGTAAATAACCAAAAGCATTGTGACCTTTAATAGACAAGGTAACCGATTTAATCCCAGCTTCATCACCTGGAAGATAATCGACTGTCTCCACTTTAAAGCCACGTTTTTCTGCCCATCGAGTATACATACGTAACAGCATAGAACCCCAGTCCTGTGATTCCGTTCCACCTGCACCAGGATGTAGCTCTAAAATGGCATTGTTTTGATCATATGGACCACTTAATAGCAATTGGAGCTCAAAGTCTCCTATTTTTTGTTGGAATTCTGCTAGCTCTTTGCCTAGTTCTTCCTGTAATTCTTCATCTGGCTCTTCACGTAAAAGTTCCAGTGTCATATCTAAATTTTCATGTGTTTCCACTAAATCTTTATATTCATTGACGATTGCTTTCAAGCCATTTCCTTCATTGATGATTACCTGTGCACCTTGTTGATCATCCCAAAAACCTGGCTCTAGCATCATTTCATCTAGCTCCTGAATACGTGCCTCTTTGTTTTCTAAGTCAAAGAGACCCCCTAAAGTCTGCCAATTTTTTGGCTGTAGTGTCTAACACATTGCGTACATCTGCTAATTCAATCATTGTTAAATCCTCCGAACGTTAGTAATGGAGCTACAAATTCATTTACAAAGCTCCGTATTTTTTTATTATAACGTTTTTACAAAGGAAAACATACTATCTAGCAGCTGTTAATTGTATTAATTCAACGATCTTATTTCTCGTCCTCAAGCATATTAAGAGCCATTCGCTGAAATACTTTCACACGATCATACTGTACAAGTAAATGCTTTGTGCGTTTCTCTAATCTATACTTTAATAAAAATGCTCTCTGTATCCGGTACTCAAGAACTTTCTCACTGATATCCACAATAATTTCCTTGCCATTCACAAAAGTGATCTTCGTCCTCTTTTTATCCACAGCTGAATATTCATCAATATGATGAACAGCAAACCATATACATAGCGGATGTAGTGGTGACCTGCTTGGACACCATAAAATATTCCCGCGTTCATCTACTATGATTGGGTTTTTATTAAGCTTACCTAGAATCATTTTTGATCCATCGAAAGCTCCTCTTAAACTAGAACCAAAATAACGAAGATTATAGTCCAATAACTTTGTCGGAGCTAGTTTAGATATATATTCATTATTTTTCTCGTACACCCGCGTACATAAATTTCCAAAGGAATCATATACAGGCATATACAACATGGTTTCACTACTCATAATATCTTTTTTATGCATCCATAGTCCCCCTTTAAACAGTTTATGTTTCCTTTACAACCAAAATAAAAAGGAATATACCAAAATCCGTACATTCCAAATACTACCGACGAGAAAGATTGCTTAAGAATCTTGATCTTCGCAAACAATCTTTCAACTTTTTCAAAGAAAGCTTCTCTCAATTTTTCTCATCCTCCTTAAGACTTAATGTTAACAACTTAATTTAGGATAATAATAGGATTCATTCCCTCAACTAACCTCCTATTATTACAGCTATTGTATACCGATAATTTCCAATTGTCTATAAATTCTGACTTTTTATACTAAATTTCCTTCAAAATGGAGGGATTTCACAAAGAAAAAGATCATCTCAACATAAAGTTAAAATGATCTTTTTCACCTATTTTATTGAGCTGCACCATGACAGTTTTTAAATTTCTTGCCACTTCCACAAGGGCATAAATCATTACGACCAATGTTTTCAGCCTTACGAACTGGTTGCTTTTTCGGAGCTGAGCCGCCGCCTTCTTCCTTTGGATTAACTGCTTGGCCCTTTGCCACCTCTTCACGCTCTAGATTATTGCGAATTTCTGCCTTCATCGCATACTTCGCAACATCCTCACGAATAGAAGCAACCATATCCTCGAACATCGCAAAACCTTCTTGTTGGTATTCACGAAGAGGATCATTTTGTCCATAGGCACGTAGATGGATACCTTGACGTAATTGATCCATTGCATCAATATGATCAATCCATTTCGTATCAATAGAGCGTAATAGAATAACCTTTTCAAACTCACGCATACGCTCTGGTGTCAATTCTGCCTCTTTTTCATCATAGCGAACATGAACAGCATCAGAAATCATTTGATTAATGTCTTCAGCAGATTTGCCTTGGAAATCAGACACTTTAAGTTGACCTTCATCAAGTAGGTTAGCCGCTACAAAATCTTCAATAGCTTTCAAGTTCCAATCTTTTTGCTCACCTTGCGTATATAGGCCAACAACATTATCGATTGTTTCTTGAATCATGGACTCAACGAGCACACGCATATTTTCTGTTTCCAATACATCATAACGCTCTTTATAAATGATCTCACGTTGCTGACGTAGAACATCGTCATATTGTAATAAACGCTTACGTGCATCAAAGTTATTACCTTCGACACGTTTCTGCGCTGATTCTACAGCTCTCGACACAACTTTAGATTGTAAAGGTTGAGAATCATCCATACCTAGGCGCATCATCATAGACTTCATGTTATCGGAGCCGAAACGACGCATTAGATCATCTTCTAGAGATAGATAGAATTGTGTAACCCCTGGATTCCCTTGACGACCAGAACGTCCACGAAGCTGGTTATCAATACGACGTGACTCATGGCGTTCTGTACCGATTACCGCTAAACCACCAATTTCGAGTACACCTTCACCTGGTTTAATATCTGTACCACGCCCCGCCATGTTTGTCGCGATCGTTACGGCACCTTTTGTACCAGCATTCGCAATAATTTCTGCTTCACGTTCATGGTTTTTCGCATTCAAGACATTATGTGGAATTTTATGCTTATCCAATAGTTTAGAAATAATCTCAGATGTTTCGATCGCAACTGTACCAACAAGAACAGGTTGGCCAGCTCTATGGCGCTCTGCAATATCAGCAGCAACTGCTTTATATTTGCCTTCCATCGTTGCAAAAATCAAGTCAGCACGATCATCACGAGCAATCGGTTTATTCGTCGGAATAGCTACAACATTCATATTGTAAATATTTCGGAATTCCTCTTCCTCTGTTTTCGCCGTACCTGTCATCCCTGCAAGCTTTTGATACATACGGAAGTAGTTTTGGAAAGTAATGGTCGCCATCGTCATCGATTCATTTTGAATCTCAACGCCTTCTTTAGCTTCAATTGCTTGGTGTAAGCCATCAGAATAACGACGGCCCTTCATCAAACGACCTGTAAAGCCATCAACAATCACAATTTCGCCATCCTGCACAACATAATCGACATCATTATGCATACTAACATGTGCCTTTAATGATTGATTGATTGCATGATTTAAACGAACATGTGTCAAATCAAACAGATTATCAATGCCGAAAGCTTTTTCTGCCTTTTCAACACCTGCATCCGTCAACGTAACACCTTTCGTTGATTCCTCATACGTATAATCCGTTTCCGCATTTAACATACGTACAAAGGCATTCGATTGCTTATAAAGCTGTGCTGATTTCCCAGCCTGACCCGAAATAATTAATGGCGTACGCGCTTCATCAATTAAAATCGAGTCGACCTCATCAATAACAGCATAGTGCAACGGACGTTGTACACGTTCCTCTTTATAAAGCACCATGTTATCGCGTAAATAGTCAAACCCTAGCTCATTGTTTGTACTATACGTAATATCCGCCTCATACGCAGCTCGTTTTTCCTCTTTTGAAAGACTGTTTAGGTTAAGACCAACCGATAAACCTAAGAAATTATACAGCTGTCCCATTTCAGCAGCATCACGACTTGCTAAATATTCGTTGACTGTAACAACATGTACACCTTTACCAGTAATCGCATTTAAATAAACAGCCATCGTCGCCGTTAATGTTTTACCTTCCCCGGTTTTCATTTCTGCGATATTACCTTCATCAAGCGCAGCAGCCCCCATAATTTGAACACGGAATGGGTACATTTCTAAAACACGTTTCGCCGCTTCTCGACAAACAGCAAAAGCCTCCGCACGAATCGAATCTAACTTCTCTCCATCGGCATAGCGCTTTTTAAACTCGTCTGTTTTCGCTTGTAATTGATCATCTGAAAGCTGTTCCATTTGAGAAGCGAAACCCTCAACTTGGTCAGCGATTTTTTCTAATTTTTTTAACTCACGTTTATTGAAATCAAATAATTTATTTAATAGGTTTGCCATGAATGTTTTTCACTTCCTATATAGATTCAACTTTCATTTTACCATTGTGTAACAGTTTCATGCAAACGGTCACCCCGTTTACAGTAGTAGCCATACAAAAAAAGACTCTCGCCATCGCGAGAGCCTTTGTCATCATGAAGTTTAAGTTGTTTCAATTAAGCCATATTTTCCGTCTTTACGTTTATACACAATATTTGTGCCATTTGACTCAGCATCTGTAAAGACATAGAAATCATGTCCAAGCATATTCATTTGTAAAACAGCCTCTTCTTGGTCCATTGGTTTTAAATCAAATTGCTTTGTACGCACAATGGAGTATTCTTCTTCCTCTGTAGCGGCATCAGCGGCTGCTTGTGTAGTAGCAAAATAAAGGCCTGCACCTTCACGCTCACGGAATTTACGGTTTACTTTTGTTTTATGCTTACGAATTTGACGCTCTAATTTATCAACAATTAGATCAATAGCAGCATACATATCGTTATGACGCTCTTCAGCACGCAGAGTTAAGTTTTTCATTGGAATTGTGACTTCCACTTTAGTTTGCTTGTCATTGTAAACCTTTAAATTGACATTAGCGTTGGCGTTAACATCTTCGTTAAAATAACGTTCCACTTTGTCGACTTTGTTCTCAACATACTCTCGAATAGCTGGAGTTACCTCAATATTTTCACCACGAATGTTAAAGTTTAACATGTAAACTCCTCCTTTATAACTGCTATACTATATATTTCTACACAAGTGTGTGAAATTCCTCTAAAATCATTCTTTTTCTTACAAAATATTTTTATTTTAATTTAGTAGAAAACTCTATTTTCTATCAGTGAATTTACCGTGCGTTCAAACTACTCCTGTATGGAGACACACTGTCATATGGCAGTGAAAGTATTATGATTAAAAATCATTTTGTTTCTTCGCTTCTGCCGCTTCCTTTTTACGTCGCAGCTTTAATTCTTCAACAATCAAATCTTCTACCGGACCTTGATCATTGAAATGGATGCCATATTGCTTACCGTTACCAAACGGGCGACTCCAAATGACATCCCCATATGCTCGCACCTTACGTGTATCAAGTACAAAATGGAGGTCCAATGGTGGAGGGTTGACGCCTAAATCCACTTCAGTAAACATTTTTAATCCACGCGGACTAATATCCAGCAAGTCTGCCATGGCTGTCTGTCCATGATTGACCTTTCCATTCTCATACATAGCAAAAGTTATTTGAATAGGCTCCTCGAATTTAAAGCGGAAGCCTTCTTGACGCTTAAAGATCATATTCCCACCCCAGTACTATATTAAACATTGATATTGCTTTGATTATGACACGATGCCCTACTTACAACCAGAGGGAATAAGTAACATATTTTACCGTTGAATAGCCTAATTTATGACTATTTAGTGATAATTTTTAGTTGATGATTCTTGCCATAAAAAAGAGACCACCCATTGAAGATGGCCTCTCGTTGTGTCTAAATTTGTCCGCTGTTTCCTTGACCAAACTGCTGTTGTCGATTAATGCGAATAACTTCCTTCCACGTATCGCGGAATTCCGTCACCAATCCTTCTACTTCTTCAATAATGGCTACATCATTTTGAATGTTCGCTTCGACTAAACGATGATTCATATATTCATAAAGAGGAAGCATTTGTTTCGAAATTTCAATATCCATATTGAGTGTAGACATAAGTTCGGCAATAATCGCCTGAGCCTTTTGAAGATTTGTGTTCTTTTCTTGGATATTCTTCTCTTGAATAGCTTGTTTCGCCTTATGCAAGAACTTCAGACATCCATTATAAAGCATTAACGTCAACTCACCAGGAGAAGCAGTGGTTACACTATTTTGTTTATATGCGTTTTGTGCTGTTAAATTTGCTGCCAATAAAGGACAACTCCTTTGAAAGGTTACTTATTTACTAGTTTAAACCATTTTCCGAAGAAAAGCTATTTGATCAATTACGCCTCAGCGTAATTGTGTCTGGATTTTGAATTGCGCGAACACAATTCACTCCTTTTAAAATCCATGACATCCGCCGGGGCTTTATCTTCCATTCAGCGGGCGACTTCCACCGCGCTGAATGAAGATAAAACATCAATTCTTTTTGTCATAATACATGCCATCCATCACACGAACATTCGAATAAGGATTGAAATATTGTTGTTCACTTTTTTTCGTTTTTTGTAGGTTTGCCATATCTTGTTTAACTGCATCCATAACAGCTGCTAATCGTTCTTTAATGCCATTATCGAGTTCCAATAATGTACGATGAATTCGATTTTGTTCATCGAATTGAAACCCATCTTGTTCCAAGCCTTTTATAATCGTTTCGCGCTTGTCCAACATGCTGTTTATCGTGTTGATGTATTCGTCACGCTCTTCACCATTTGGAATGTCACCTAAATGCTTAAATAAATTGGCTGACACCTGCAATAGTTGATCTGTTTGATGCATTATACTCTCCTATCTTAAATAGAAACCTTAGCCCTGCATGAACATACTTGACTGTTGATTTGCTTTATTAATGGCTTGTTCCATTGCTGTGAATTGCTTCCAATAGCGAGCTTCTATATCCTCTAGTTTTCTCTTCCAAGTGCTGATTCGACTTTCTGTATCCATTAGATTATTTCCGATTGCATATTGAGCGTCTGTCATGGTAGAACGTCCAGCTTTTTTTTCTATAGTAATTTCAAAAGTTTTCATCGATTCACGAAGTTTTTCTAAATAACCACGTGTATCGACTGTTTTGCCATTTACTACATCATCTTTTTTACCTTCACTATTTTTAAAGAGTTTTTCAACTGCATCAGGATCTTCTTCTAATACTTTTCGTAATTTTGCTTCATCAATTTCTAATGTACCGCCATCATTATAGTTTTTTGATGTTGTAATCCCAATACTAAAGAGGGTATTATATTTTGAGTCAATACCTGGATTTGATTGATATACTAAAGAACGCATACCCGAAAGCCCTTCACGAATAAGAGTATCACCTCTTAATAACCCACTCTTCGCTTTTTCTTCCCATAGCTTAATCTCATTTTCTGACATCTCTTCTCTTTGCTCACTAGTTAGTGGCGTATAATCACGATATTTAGTTTCTTTTGTTCGATCATTTAAATCTTTGATAAAACCGTTATAAGTAGTGATAAAATCCTTAATTTTAGTAATAATGTCATCAACATCTGTTGTTGATGTCATAGTGACTGCTTGTGCTTTTGGAGCAGCATTTACTTTATCCTCGTCAACTACTTTACCGCCACTACCATCATCCTTTAAAATACCTGCCGCAGTTGCATCTGCTGTTGCTGCTTTTTCGGTGTTAGTTGCTTCTGTTAAACGAGTTTGAGCTGCTTTTTCTTCAGCATCGGCAGTTAAGTACTCGGAACGCTTGATATTTTGATCGGCTAAAGCATAAAATTGATCTTTTTTTTCGGATGATAAGCTATTCCAAACCTCTTTTTGTTTTTCTGTTAAATCCTCAACCTTTTTTGAACCATCTTGCAAGCCTTTAATTAACGCATCTCCAAACTGACTATATTTTTGTTTTAAATCGTCAGCCTGAGCTCTTTCTTGATAAGTTTTTAAAGTTGCTGAATCTGTTGCTATTAAATTTGTTAAATCATCTTTACTTAAAGATTTTAACGCATCTTTTACTTCCTTTGTAAATTCCGGATTATCATCTATATCTTTATGAATTTTTTCAATTGAATCATTACTGTTATATGAGAAACGTTTTAATGCATCAATGGCATTTTGATCAAAATCTTTTAATTTCACACCATATTTTTCGTATTCCGCTTGAGCTTTAAAATCTGCAAGTTGATCTTTGTTTGTAAATAAAACATCTAACACTTCATTAGATAAATTCTTTAATTTTTCTTTGCTTTCATCACTTAAAGAGCTTCCGTCTAGATTATCTTTAATACCTTGTACAGATGACTGATTTTTGATGAAATTTATTTCATCTGTTGATAAATTTCTCCATGCATCATTTCCAAGTTTGTTATATTGCACTTGTTGTGACAAAGATAAAGTATTACCAAAAGCATTTTTATAAGCAGTTTCATGGTTAGCTGTATAACTATTAATATCACTAGCACCATAAGCATTTTGTTTTGTAGTAAGATTTGCTTGTTTATTTGTTAAATTAGTAGTAGCATTTTTTAATTCTTCCACAGCAGCCTTATATTTATCTGCAATCGTTTGAAGGCCATTGAATGTATCTTTTAACGTTACATTATAACCTGAAATCGTAAACGTATTTGTTGTTCGTTCTGTTGCAATACCATTCACTGTGAAAATAGCATTTTTTCCTTCTGTATTTTGAACTTTATTAGGATCAGCAAACCCTAACTTGTTGAAAATGTCTCCCCCCTACAACTTTGATTTCATCATCACCTTTAACATCACCAGTGTTTTTGGCAGTGAAGGAGAATCGGCCATTTTCAAACACAGCGCTAATTCCTGCATTACTAGAATTCACTTTACTAACAAATTGATCAACTGTCATATCAGAAGTAATTTCAATCTTTGTTGCTTCACTTGCTAATTGACCATTGGTTTGAATGGCTTTAAATTCTATAGTTCCTGTTGCTCCTAGATCGGCCATTTTTGTAGTTCCTACAGCATTAACTTGATCACCAACTTTACGAGCTGCTGTAGCTAATTGTGAAACACCCTCAATTGACAGTGTTCCCGCAGCACTTCCTGTTGCAGTTGCAGATACTAAGTTAGAATTAGAACTAGATGCAGTTTTAGAAATGAGACTTTTTAATACAAGATTATCTGAAATATAAGTATCAAATGTTTTTAATTTTGTATTAACACTTCGGTATGCGTCACGTTGCCACTCGTACGTTTGTTTCTTTTGATATAACTTGTTTAACGGTGTTCTTTCCGCATTCATTAATTTTTTTACTATTGAATCTATATCCATTCCTGAAGCTAAACCGCCGATTCTATTTACCATTATATTTCCTCCTAAATATCCTTATATTTTTTCGTCCACAATCATCCCTAACAACTTTTGCATCTCATAATATGCGTCTAAAAGTTTTTTTGGAGGGATCTCTTTTACGACTTCTTCTGTTTGGGTATCAACAACTTGTACAAAATAACGATCTAAACCGTCATGTAACACAAATTTAGAAGCATTATGATTGATTTGCAAAAATTCATTTACAGTATCCACCACATTTTGTAACTTTTCTTTAGATACCTCTTGACCCTCAGCAGCTGGTGCTTTTTCTCCTTGTGATTGCGTTATTAACTGAGATTTACTTGTAGTCATCGCAGTTTCTTCTAAACCAGCTTTCTTAGAAGATGTTGATGACGTTGCAGTTCCCACATCTGTAGATTGTACTTGAGCTGCAATACGCATAATATGTAACCTCCCAAACATTTCTTATTCTTATATTTAGTATCGGAAGTTTTTAGAAATGTTTCACCTTTTTACAGTAAACTACTTTAGATGATAGCTTTCTCAAAAAAGCCTCTCATTCAGATGATATTTACCTGAATAAGAGGCTTCTTCGATTGTTTTACTATTATAAAAACATTTATAACAAAATGTCAGTTGCTCTTACTTATTAATCATGACAAACATATGCCCCATTGTCGTGTAACCTAAATTCACCATACCCTCACGAACATCTAGCAAATAAGATGGGGTATGTTCAATCACCTTCGCAAGCTGTTGGACACATTCAATAAACATTTCATGTGTTAATTGTTGTTGTTTAGCGGCCATGCCAATTAAATGCAACTTAATTAGCGTAAAATTGACAACAAGCAACATATAACTTTCAAAGAATGTCTTACAATCATAGGGAAATAGATTTTTAAATACATAGTTCACCATGTAATTTTCAAACAAATATTCATTCTCTTTAATAAATGGTTCATATATATTAGTATATGTTTCTTTGTATTTTAAAACTGTTTTTTTCATATCACGTAATTCCTTTTCTTCATCCTCTTCCAAATCCAAGCCTTCTATTAATTGATGAAGAATAGTGATATATTTTTCTGAAGCAATACCACTTGTAATTCGAAGGCGAATTAATGCACGTGCTAAATTCAATTGAAAATTTAAATTCCCCTTAATATCTTCTAATATATTCATCGTCATCTAAACGATTTAAATAATCTTGCATTATCAATTGTAATTCCTGTTCCAATTCATTCGGTTTTAATTGTTCAATTTTTTGTATGAATAGCCCTAAAACAATTAAACGAACTTCAATAGGTTGTTGGCGACTTTGAAGAAGCTGAATTGTAAAAATCCGCAAATCCCAAAAATGAGGGTGTTTCTCTAAATTTAAGTCCTTATTTATTAGTCCACGCGTCTTTTTTGGTTCTTCAGTCTCTATAAAACCTATCCCTTCTTTACGTAAAAGAACAATTCGTGCTGCCTCTGGGCAAGACAGTGTTAAACTTTTTTCTGTTACATTCCCTACACTTGTAAGGAATCGAGGATAAACAGCACAAGTATTACATAAAAATTCTTCTCCTAATTCTTTATGAATACTACATAACCCATCCTCTAACATCATATGACAGTTTTTATTGTCATCTAAAATGAACTTTGCATAATTAGAGTCATCATGACCTTTACGATTTCGCTTTACATATTTCAACAGTTTTTCTGCCATCTCCGGCTGACGCACTTTGCGATATGTTTGATATGTTTTCTTTTCAACTGTTATATTCCAACCTGCACAACAAGTGTCTTCACAAGCACTGCCTATACAAATAAAGTCATTTAAATATTCCGGTATTAATATAGGTCCCATTTTCCACATCCTATACACTACACTCATATAATTATTTATTATAAAAATGTTCATATTTTTTAGACAAAAAATTAAAGGGATTTATTAAATTTTAACGAGCATAATATCTTTATAAATCCTCAAATTTTAATGGTGAACCCATAATATAATTTTTTCGAGCTTTTTTATTGAGTACGTGATTGAAATACTTAGGTTCTAAACCATAACCTGGACGTACAATTTTTATATTTTCTTTTGTAAATTTCTCTCCAGCTTTTATATCTTTGGATACATAAATTGAACGACGGAATTTTAGAGAAGCTTTTTCTTTTTCAGTTGGGCCATAAGTAACTTTTCCCATAGCTATCCAAGCTCGTTCAGTCTCATCTACAAGCGCCTTCATTTCAGCTGGTTCCATTGAAAATGCTGCATCAACACCACCATCAGCTCGATTCAGTGTAAAATGTTTTTCTATGACTGTTGCACCTAGTGCAACACTTGCTACAGCCACTCCTATCCCGAGTGTATGGTCAGATAATCCGATTTGGACATCTTCAAATAACTGTTTCATATGTGGAATGGTTAAAATATTTGTGTTTTCTGGTGTTGCAGGATATGTACTTGTGCATTTTAATAATACTAAGTCTTTGCAGCCAGCTTCTTTGGCTGTTCGTACTAATTCATCTAATTCCGCCAATGTTGCCATACCTGTGGATACTATCATTGGTTTACCAGTTGCAGCAACTTTTTTGATAAGCGGTAAATCTGTATTCTCAAAGGAAGCAATTTTATAGAGCGGAACTTCTAATTCCTCTAAAAAATCAACAGCTGTTTCATCAAATGGCGTACTAAACGCAATCATTCCCAATTCTTTTGCCCGATTAAAAATTGGTTTATGCCATTCCCAAGGAGTATATGCCTCATTATAAAGGTCATATAGCTTCTTATCTTTCCATAGACTTTCCGAATCACTAATCAAAAAATCAGGTGAGTCTACATTAAGAGTTAATGTATCTGCTGTATATGTTTGTATTTTTAAAGCGTGTGCCCCAGAAGCTGCTGCTACCTCAACAATCTCTAATGCTCTATCTAGTGATTGATTATGATTCCCTGACATTTCAGCAATTATAAATGGTTTTGTTGAATTGTTTAAAATTGAAATATCCATATTAATCCCTCATTTCTTTTAACTTAGATACAGGTGTATCCCAACCATTCACTAATAAATCATTATATTTATCTCTATCTTTTTTATAATGAACACTTCCTTCTTTAATACTTTGAGACATTGTTTTAAAATTGCCAGATCTTATAGTTGTCCAATATTCATAAAAAAGGTTTTCAATTTCATCTATTAAAATATTGTAACTTTCACGTAAAGTAAAATCTCCTTTAAAAGTAACTTCTTTTTGAACAATTATATTTCCTGTATCGATACCCTCATCAATTAAATGAATTGTTACACCTTTTATTGTATCATCTATAAAACTCCAAAAATTCGGATCAGCCCCCCTATTCCATGGCAAATATGATATGTGCAAATTAATTATTCTATTTTGTAAATAATTAATAATATCTTTAGAAATAATATGTCTATATCCATAACTTATTACTAAATCAAATTTATTTAATTTGACATATTCTAATGATATTTTTTCCTCAGTTCTATAAACTTCATCATTATTCTCCTGTAACTTATTAAAAAAAACCTCACGATAAGGTCCTAAAAATAATATTTTCATTATTCTACCTCCATTAAATAGGAAAACATTTCATATTGGAAATCATATTATTAATTATCATGTTTGATTTGAGCATTTTATCAACTATATTCTGGATATCATTTATCAAGATTTTCTTGCTCAGCCCTAAATATATACAAGCTCCTTTAATATGAATAGCTTCTGCAATTTCAACTTGATTTTCCGCAACTGCAATTACAATTGTAGGTAGTTGTAAAAATATTCTTTCCCAAGTCGTAGCCCCACCCCCGCCGATTGCTAAATCTGCTTGTGCCATTAATTCCGCAATATTATTCACTTGGCAATGATAATGAGTATTTTCAATTTCGTCACATAGTTGTTTAATTTTCAATTTGTTTGGATTTGAGTTCCCCACAACTACATCTACAACTAATTTATATTGCTCTATAGTCGACTTAATTGCCAAAAGAACCTTCTCAGTTTCATTCGTTGGATCACTACCACCAAAGAATATAAATAGACGCTCAACTCTCCCATTAAAAGGTTTTATATGTTTTTTCGCTTCTATAAATTCATCTCTTAACAAAGCATGACTTGGCCCTAGTAGCATTTTAGCGGAAGAAGGAACTAACCCATCGTACCTTGTGTCCATATCTAAATAAAAATTTTGATCCAGTAATATATCACAATCATGCTTTCGATTTGCCAAATCATCAATAACCATGATCTCGTTAACAAAAGGTCGAACTAATTTTTCCCATTTAATATCGATTGAGTAATGGTCAATAATAAGCCTTTCAACATTGTATTTTTTTAAAATACTAATCGTATCTTGAGCATCCTTTTTCCAATAATCTGAGACAAAATTCCATAAAGAACCTTCAGAATTAGGTAAAATAAAAACTTCAAATCCTTGTTGTTCTATTAATCTTATACATTGGCCTTCTGCATCTCTACATATAAAAGCTACATATTTCTCTGTTTTTTTTAGTCTGTGCGCCAAGGTTAGACAACGCATTACATGTCCAATACCAATTTCAACCGAGGCATCTACTCTGATAAAAGTATCCATTCTATCACCTATAATTTCTTTTGTTCAATATGAGCATTAATATTAAACCAATCAGGATTAGCTTCCATGAGTTGTACTGTATCATGTAAAGTAAATTGTGGATTTTCACTATAAAGATTTTCTATTATATTTTTTATTAACTGAAAATCTTCCTCTGTATCTACAGTCCACCGATATTTACTATAATCTATTTCATTACAGACACTACCTATTTTAAAAATATCAGGATTTGTATAAAAATAAGCTGTTACATGCTCACGGTCCCTTTCCAGTATAGCTTCATTATAGGCTATCTCTAAAGCTGCAAACGTAAATATTTCTGTATCTAATCCTCTTGGATAGGTTCTTTCAACTGTATTTGATACATATTCAAAATTTTTATCTATAAAAAATTGTATTGTTTTATCAACCACTTGAACATCAATTATAGGGCAATCTGAAGTAATACGTACAATTGCTTCTGCTTTAAAAGCTTTAGCTGTTTCATAGTACCTAGCTAAGACATCTTTTTCCGATCCTCTAAATGATAAAATATTATTTTTTTCACAAAATTCGACAATCAAATCATCTTTCTCGTCAATAGTAGTTGCTATCACCAAATCATTGATATAATTACTTTGCTTTAAACGCTCTATTTGATATGAAAGCAAAGGTCTACCATTTACTTTTTTTAGTATTTTCCCTGGTAAACGGGTTGAACCCATCCTTGCTTGAATAATCGCAACAATTCTCATTTTTTCACCTTTTCCAGTTCCATTATTACTGAATTAATTACATCCTCTACATCCTCATTCGACATTTTAGGGAATAACGGTAAGGTGATAATTGCTTCATATAGTTCTTCTGCTTTAGGCAAAGACCCTTCTTCGTATCCTAACTCCTGATAATATGACAAAGTATGTACTGGAATGTAGTGGACATTTACACCAATATTTTGAGCTAATAATGCCTCAAATATTTCCTTTCGAGTTACACTTATTTTATCTAGGTTTAATTTAATTATATAAAGGTGCCAACTTGAAATCCCATCTACATGTTGGGTTGGTATAAATAAACATTCATTATTTTGAAAAGCCTCATTATATATTTGAGAAATTTCACGACGACGCGCTACGAAATGATCTAACTTACTTAGCTGGCTAATACCAAGCGCAGCTTGAATATCGGTCATTCGATAATTGAAGCCTAAAAATTGCATATCATAATACCAAGGACCATCATTTTTTGAAAGATTACTTATCTCTCTTGTTATTCCATGAGAACGGAATTGTAAAAGTTTTTTGTAAAAAAACTCATTATTTGTTGTAATAACTCCACCCTCACCTGTTGTCACATGCTTTACAGGATGAAAGCTAAACATTGTCATATCACTTAATGATCCTATTTTTACTCCTTTATATTCAGCACCTAGAGCATGTGCGGCATCTTCAATTACTATTAAATTATGTTTTTTAGCAATAGCATGGATTTCGTCTAATTGCGCAGGTTGGCCTGTAAAATGTACAGGGATGATTGCCTTTGTATTAGATGTAATTTTTTTTTCAATTTCTAAAGGATCTATATTATAGGAATCTTCATTAATATCTGCAAATACAACCGTTCCACCTACATAACGAACACAATTTGCACTTGCCGCAAAAGTAATTGGTGTCGTAATAACTTCATCACCCTTACCAATGCCTGCAGCAAAACATGCTCCATGTAGAGCTGCTGTTCCATTTGAAAATGCTACAGCATATTTTGAACCGACATATTTTGCAACGCATTCTTCAAATTTTGCAATTGTTGGACCTGTTGTTAAGTAATTGCCCTTTAATATATTTACCACTGCCTGAATATCCTCTTCATCTAACCATTGTTGTCCATACGGTAAATAAGTATTTCTCATGCTATTAACCCCTTTATAGAAAAAATGCAGTCAAAGACTACATTTCATCTACTAAATCTTTTAATTTTTCTATAGTTAACCAATCTGTATTGTTATCACTTGTATAAGCAAATCCATCAGGTAAAGCTTCCCCACCATCTAATTTCTCTTGCGTAAACCAAGCAAGCTCCGGTTGGATAACATAGTAACCATCAAACTCTAATGTATGACGAGCATCATCTTCCATAATCATTGCTTCATGCAGCTTTTCACCAGGGCGAATTCCAATTAATTCGATTTCACATTCAGGAGCAATCGCTTTAGCTAAATCTGTAACTTTCATACTTGGAATCTTTGGCACGAAGATTTCCCCACCGTACATTCGTCCTAAATTATCTAATACAAATTGTACCCCTTGATCAAGGGTAATCCAGAAGCGTGTCATACGCTCATCTGTAATAGGTAACTTCCCTGTATCCCTAACCTTTTTAAAAAAAGGTACTACGCTACCACGGCTTCCTACTACATTACCATAGCGTACAACTGCAAACCGTGTTTTCTTTTCTCCTACATAAGCATTGGCTGCGACGAAAAGTTTATCAGATGCTAGTTTTGTCGCACCATATAAATTCACAGGGCTACATGCTTTGTCCGTCGAAAGTGCAATCACCTTTTCAACTCCACGGTCGATGGCTGCCTCTATAATATTTTGTGCACCATGAATGTTTGTCTTTACGGCTTCAAATGGGTTATATTCACATGCATCGACGTGCTTCATAGCTGCTGCATGGATGACAATATCTACACCATCAAAAGCACGATATAAACGGTCTTTATCTCGCACATCACCAATAAAGAATCGGATGCGTTCATCCTGGAATTCTTGCTTCATTTCATATTGTTTTAGTTCATCTCTACTGAAAACAATGATTTTTTTTACACCAAGTGTAAGTGCTTTTCCAATAAATTTTTTACCAAAAGAGCCGGTACCACCTGTTACTAATACCACTTTATCTTTTAAAACACTCATTATATTTCTCCTTCTCTACGTATCATTAAATATTATATCGGATAGTTTTTAAGTATTTCTACATTAGAAAAATAAATATAATATTTATTGCAATATCATTTTCTTTTCTCCTAATTTTGCTTGTTGCCTATATATTCCTACTCTCCATCATTTTCTCAATTTCAAGCAATTCATTATATAAGATATACTAAAAACACTATTTGAATTTAAATTCAAATAGTGTTTTTAGTTTAACTATTGGTAATTAGTGTTTTAATTCAGGCTACAATTTGTTCAAAATAAGGAAGCACTTCATATTCAAAAATATCAGCTACAAGAACAAAATCTTGTTTCTCTAAACCTTCATTGATAAGATTTAAATAATCTTCTAATTGATGTTTGTTTAAATTCGTATTGACACCTTGATTTATTAATATCTCCTCCATTTGTTTTATCCACGTTATTCCCTCTGAAAAATTCATTATTTCATTTAAAGCTGTCGTAACATTGTTAGCTCTTAAATTATCCGCAATATATTGCAATCCTGCTGGGATTTTAGCTACATATTTGTAATATTCATCCACAATCTCTGTTTTATCCATTTTAACAACCCCCGAATTCTTCTAATGCTATTCTTGTATATTTTAAAGATTTTTCTGTTGCCTCTAAAATATTTTCATATAGATACATATTCTGTCTATGGATCTTTTTAAATTTTTCTTTGGTCTCTAATTGTTGATTATCTATAGACATTCTCATCACATCCATAGTAATTGGGTCGATTATTCTTTCCATAATTACTTGGGGGTAATATTCTTTCAATTTAAAATCGATTTTATCAAGTTTTTTTAAAGTACTAGCAGAAAATACGGTACTATTTCTTTCTTCTTTCAATAGATATATCGCTTCTACTAGTAATTTTTTTATTTTTAAATAGACTTCTATTTCCTTACTCATAAATTCATTATAAATTGCATTGTTATTATTTATTTTATTCTGAACGTCCAACTTCGTAACGTTTTTTGTATGATCAATATAAGTTTCACAAAATGCTTTAAAATCTAATTGTGTCATACCATTAATCTTTACACCACCTTCTGTGCAATTATAGATTGTATGCTGATTGTGCAACATTACATATAATCTCTCTATACTTTTTCTCATACTATTAAATTGGTGATTTGTTTTTACAGGTTCTCCATAGTAACCCTCTACTTCAAAGACCATATCTTCCTTGAAAAAATCATCATTCAGTTCACTGTAATGGTTATTATTTTCCGCATGAGATTTATTGTTTGTATACGCTAAATCTTGTCCGATAATTGCGATAGGACCTGTACTAATTTTACTTGCTACTTCTAATGCCGTTATCGCAACTGTCCCTCCAGTTGATAACATAGGCAAATCCTTTCCTAAGCCTTCTCTAATACGCTTTTGTATACTATCTTCACCATAAAAACAAAAACTATAGCGGTTTCCTTTGAAATCCCGCTCTATTTTCCATGCATTTCCTAAACTATAAATTAAATCAAAATCAAAACATTTAATGTTCTTAAAGTGTAAATAGTTACTTTCTCCACCATCCATCGTAACTACATAGTCTGGAACAATATCAGCAGCCAGTAAAGAATTTATTGTGGATCCAGCACTAATAATTATACAATTATTTTTTATCTGTTTTAACAATGGTAACTGTTTCGTTAAAGAAGGTCCTCCAGAAGCTAAGATTACTGGACAATCATATCTATTGTAAAGTTCTTTAAAACTCGGATCTTTATAAACATATTGCAGATTCATAATATAATTCTCTTGCCATAAATCACCAAAAAATCGGATTGTATTTTCATTGACGATATCTTCAATTTGAATATGTCGAATAAAATCAAGAAATTCTTTATATTCCTTGTCAAAAATTTTATCATAATTAGGGGAGAGTAGAATATTGACCTTACGATCAAAATTAGAAATGTAGTATTCTGAATGTTCACAAAACTCCTTTAAGTCAGTAAAAACACCTTCAATGTTATCCTTATTCTCAATTTTTAAGCTATTAAACATAGGATCGTACACTAAAATATTAGTGTGCCCATAATTTTTTACAATAGCATCAGCTATGTAGCCGAGTCCATAACCAAATAATATATTTAAGTACCCTTCTTTATAGTTACTATTTATGTATTTATCAGCTTCCGCTTCTGGATTGTAATTGCTATGTAAAAAAAAACCATTTACTTTCGCGTTAGGCATCTCGTTTTTTGTTTGTAAATAAATTATATCTAAACCTTCCATAAAGTCGTCTCCTTGCTCCACATAAGTGAGGCTTTCTTAATTAAAATAGGTTATTAAGTAACATTTACTTTATCAAAACAATGCTTCTACCTCTTCCTTTATATCGGTAAAAAAAAATATTTTTAAATTTTTTATAAAAAAGAGCTTGAACGAAAAATCGTTCAAGCTTTTTTATCATTTTTAGCTTTTGCTAAATGTTAGTCAATTATTGTAGTAATTGAAGTACACCTTGTGGTTGTTGGTTAGCTTGAGCTAACATAGATTGAGCAGCTTGCATTAAGATATTATTCTTAGTGAAGCCCATCATTTCTTTCGCCATGTCAGTGTCACGGATACGTGATTCAGCAGCTGTTAAGTTTTCAGATGTAGCACCTAAGTTGTTGATAGTGTGCTCTAAACGGTTTTGAACAGCACCTAAATCAGAACGTTGAGAAGAAACTAATTCTAAAGCATCATTGAAGTTTTTAATTGCTTTGTCAGCAGCTGTTTGAGTATCAATTTTACCAGTGATTTTTAAACCAGATGTTGACATTGTAGCGATTTTTAATGTAATTGCTTGTCCATCATTAGCACCGATATGGAATTTTTTACCAGAAAAAGTACCATCTAATAAGTTTTGAGTATTGAACTCAGTGTTTTTAGCAATACGGTCAATTTCTGATTTCAATGCTGTAACTTCTTTGTTAAGTGCTGTACGGTCTGCAGTTACGTTTGTATCGTTTGCAGATTGTACTGCTAATTCACGCATACGTTGTAGGATTGCGTGTGTTTCGTTAAGAGCACCCTCCGCAGTTTGGATTAAAGAGATTGAGTCTTGAGCGTTTTTAGTCGCCATATCAAGACCACGGATTTGTCCGCGCATTTTTTCAGAGATTGCTAAACCAGCAGCGTCATCGCCAGCACGGTTTACTTTGTAACCTGAAGATAATTTCTCAAGGTTTTTAGAAGCTTGAGTGTTGTTGAAAGTAAGGTTACGGTGTGTGTTTAAAGCTGAAATGTTGTGTTGAATTCTCATTTGGAATTCCTCCTTGAATAATTGTTTTGTTATTCCACATCCGTGTGGAATTCGGGTTAGGTAGTATGTATTTACTTCCCGCCCCTTACAAACTATATATCGTAATTAGTTGGAAATGTTTAATAGTTTTTTTAAAGATTTTTTATTTTTTATGTAATAGATTCAAAATGAACATTAATCTCTCATTTTTTCTTCAGCTGCTCTAAGAAGTTAGTTGTTGAAGAAAGAGCTTCTTTATTTTGAGCTTGTATTGCTTCAAAAACTTCCGAACGATGTACTTTTACCGTTTTTGGAGCAACAATACCTAGTTTAATTTGCTCGCCTTCTACGGCTAAAATCTTTATTTCAATTTGATCACCAATCATGATCGACTCATCTTTTTTTCGTGAAAGGACTAGCATTATTTTGCACTTCCTTCCAATGACTGCATTGGGTAACGTAATGGATAGGATTTACTATCTTGAAGGACAATTTGTTTACCGCATTTTTTTTCGATATTAATGATTAAAGGTGCAAGTAAATTAATAGTTGAATCTTGGAATGTGTCCTTCATTGTTACTATTGAGTATGTTAACACATCCTCTTCCTTCTCTAGGTATAGCTGCTCAAGATCATCTTCACTTATATCAAAGCTATAATCTTTTTTGAAAGCAAAAGGGTATGCAATGATAAAACCAATTTCAGGCCGCTCAACTGATTGTAATATTGCTAACGGAAGGTCTGCATCAATCGGTAGCAATACAAATTTTCTCTCCCCCTCAAATCCAAGTAAGCCGTGTTCAAATGTAAGGATATCTTGTTCACCAATCTCGACTTCTCCCAAAAATTTAGTAGCAATTTTCATTTATAAACTCTCCTTTAAATAATGACATCGATGTCAACATCTGGTCTTTGTATCATTGTACCAGTTACTTTTCCTGGTGTGTATTCATGTATAGGTTTGTTCACTTTGGCGTCAATTACTGGGTCTCTTCGTTGAATATTGATATCCGTTGTACCTGGAGTGAAATTAATTTTGACCGATCCTATTGATGGTACAAATTTAACATTAAATTGTACACGGTGGGGACCGTGGTTTTGCTGAGCGATATTTTGAATTACTGCACGCCCTTGATCTTTCCCTGAATTCTCCATAATTTGTCGTCCTTCTCTTGCTCTTCGTGCCATTCCTTTTATTGCCTCTTGTTTCCCTTTTTCAGCGTAATTTGCACTTGATTCTAAAGGACCGATCATTCCTATATCTCTTCTCGCCTGTGAGGAGTCAATTTTCAAAACACTTCTCGTTGTATTTATATCTAAAATAGCGGCTGGTTGTTCAATATGTTGTGTCGCTTTAGGTTGTTCAATATGCTGTTGAGGTTTAGCGATATGAAGATCAATCTTGGCATCTATTGTCCGAATTTGTATTTGGGGTAGCCTCACAATAATATCCCTCCTTCAAGAAAAGCGTCTGAACAAAAGTGTCCAAACGCTTTTAACATATTAACGAATAAAATCCACTAATGTTTGTTGAATGATTTTAGAACCTACTGAAAGAGCAGCCTGATGAATAGATTCGTGTGTCACCATTTCAGTAATTGCTTTTGCATAATCGACAGACTCATTATCTCTAAGCTGTTTTGTGACGTTAACCTCACGTATACCTAGTCGATTTTCCATCATCTCTACACGATTTTGACGCGCACCAATATCTGCCTGTGCTTCTAAAACTTTATTATGCATGGCTGTTATATCATCATTCGTAGTTGATGAGGATACACCACCAAGCATGCTAGCAATTTCTTCACCTGTTTTTGTAGGATCACCTAGTAAATCAGAAATTTTCCCCATCATATCATCTATATTCTTAAACAAATCATTTCCTGGTGTATTCACAGAGAGCTGAATACCATCATATATTTCTACTTTTACGCTCTCTTGATTAGTATTTGGATTTATGGCACCTCCTATAAATAAAGGTTCGTTAGTTCTTGTTCCACTAAATATGTAACTACCACCAATATTAGTATTCCCTACATCCTGTAATTGTTGGCGAATTTGGTCAATTTCGCTTTTAATTTTTTCACGTTCTTCAGGTGTGTTTGTATCATTAGCTGCTTGAATAACAAGTTCGCGAACTCGTTTCATTTGCTCACCAACCTGGTTAAGTGATTCATCCGTCGAATCCAACCAGCTACTTGCTGTAATCATATTACGAGTATATTGTTCAACTTTAGCTAAATCTCGGCGATAACCCATTCCTTTAACTGCAATTACTGGGTCGTCAGATGGCCGAGTGATTTTTGAACCGGAGTTGATTTGGTCTTGGAGCTTTGACATTTTACCATAGCTATTATTTAAATTGCGTAGCATGTTATTTGAAAGCATAGATTGTGTTACACGCATTCTGAAAAAAACCTCCTTCTTGTAAGTTTAAGAGAGTTATCTCTATATATTATGGTTATAGACCAACTCGACCCATACCATTAATGATTTTATCCAATGTTTCATCGACAACAGTAATCATACGTGCATTTGCATTATACGCTTGTTGGAATGTAATCATATTTGTCATTTCTTCATCTAAGGAAACTGCACTTACAGCATCACGGCTATTAGATACCATAAGACGCTGGGATTCAGATGTCGCAGCTAAACGTAACGCCTCTTCACCATCTACACCAACTTTTCCGACAATAGCTTGATAGAATGATTGTAAGCTTGCGTTATCTATATCTGCATATAATTTATGTTGCATATTTGCAAGTTCGTAAGCATTCTTACCATTTCCTTCTTCTGTTGGGTTAGAAGATGCAGCTAATAGGTTGGGGTTTTTTAGGATATCTTCATTAACCTTGATTCCACCAGCACCAGTACCTTCAAAGAAAACGCCTCCTTGTACAGAAGCATTGATGATGTTTCCATTTGCATCTTTTTCTTCAAGTGTATAACCTTTTGCATGTTGTGCATTGAATTCTTTAATAAATGCATTGGCTAATTGATCTAATTTTTGTAAAGTTTCTGGGTAGTATCCTTTAACATCGCCACCCGCACTTTGATAACCAAATGAATTAATTAATGAAAGTAATTTCCCTTTCGATGCTTCAAAATCTTGCTGTTTAATGGCCGTTTGTGTACTAGTGACAGTGCCAGCCTCATGTACATCTAAAGATTCCAATCCTGTTAATTGTAATTCAGAAAAAGAGTTTGTAATATCGTCGCCTGTCACCTTAGTGCCATTTGTACCCATTGCTGTAAATTGAGCAAAATCTTTACCGTTTACTAGATCTCTGACAATACCATCTGTCCCTTTAAAGGTAATTTTCAAACTTCCTTCTGCAACCTCTGATGCTAAACCACCTGAAGGAATACGTTCAATTGATACTGGGATATACTCATTTAATTTATCGACTAAAGTATCACGAACATCATATAAATCATTCGGTACATGTCCACTTGGTTCGACCTCTTGTATCTGTTTATTAACCGCTGCAATTTGTTTAAGGATGGTATTAATTTGAGTTGTCGAAACATTAAGTTCATTTCCAAGATTGCCCTGAATCATTTTTAATTGTTTATCAAGGTAATTAAAAGATTCAGCTAAGTGCTCTGCACGGCTAATAGCTACTTGACGTGAAGCACCATCTGCAGGCTTAGTCCCCACATCTTCAAGCCCTTTCCAGAACTGCTCGAATGCTTTATCTAAACCGAATTCCGAAGGTTCATTCATGACATCTTCCATTTGTGCTATAGCATTTGTTCTAGATTCCCAATAACCAAATTTATTTGTTTCTTGACGATATTGGCGATCGATAAATTCACTGCGAATACGTTGGATTGAACTTGCTTCAACCCCAGTACCAAGATGTCCTGGATAAGTAGGTTGGTTTAAGCCGGCTGTTGGAAAACCTGGTGTCGCCTGCATATTTACTCGTTGGCGAGAGTAACCTAGCGTGTTAGCGTTCGAGATATTGTGTCCTGTAGTGTATAAAGCTGTTTGCTGCGTGAAGAGGCCGCGTTTGCTTGCTTCTAAGCCCATAAATGTTGAGCGCATGTTTCTTCCTCCCTTGTTATGCTTGTGAATCGAAATATGATTTTTTAGCTATATTGTTTGTGCCGCGGACCTCGTTGCTAGAGTAGTTCATTTGCTCTGTGCGAGGTCTTACGGCGTCTAGTGTTAGGTTGACGATTTGTAGAGATTGGAAAACGAGTTTTTGATTTAGATCATTTTGTTTTCGTAGGTCATTGATGATTTGTATTAAGCGTTCGCGAACTGCTGATAGTGTTGCTTTGTCAGCTTGTTGTTCAGCAGCCTCGATGACATCTGCTACAGTTGTTTTGTCAGTTGAAGCAAGTCCCTTTGCTTCAAGGTAGTCCGTTACCTGTTTCTGACGCTGTTGCTCGAGCTTATCGATGGCTGCTACGTGTGCCTGCTCATCCTTGAGCAATTGGTCTAGAGCTTCGATATCGCCAGCTTTGATGATTTCTGTTTTTTTATAGGCTAGTTCAAGTAAGCTTTTATGCATTCTCTCTAGCATCGTTAGTGTAGAACTAATCGCTTCTACAGACATATCGCTATACACCCTTTCTGCTATTCCCTAGAAACGATAATATTTCAGCATATCCTCCGCTACTTTACGAGCATCTACTTTGTATTCACCAGATTCAATGTCTTTTTTCAATTGCTGTACGCGGTCAGCTCGTTCTGTACTGTAGGTTGAAACTCCTTGCAATTCCTGCGCTGCCTTTGAAATTTCAATTTTATCTGCAAAAGAAGCTTTGTTTGTATCTGATTTCACATTGCGCACTTGGTTTTTATAGGCGTTCACCGCATTAATTCCATAAGATGTAATTTTCATATCGAAACCTCCTATCTAAAAATCTTATCTTACTATTATTTCGGATTGTCTCACATAATGTTAAGTTTTCACATATAAAAAAGTGTGCTAATTTTGTTTAAAATTAACACACAATTCCAGTTATTAACGTTTTCGCTCTGAGTGATACGTGACACGATCACGTTGCTCTACACTTTCTCGGAATTCCTTTGCCGCTTCAAATGTACGCAAATCGGTCTTTAATTCATCCTGACATTTCGTACAAAGCTTGCCTTTCGTTGTCAGGTGACCACAGTTATCACATGGATAGCCAAGGTTAGGGAACATGGCTGGTTGCAAACGACCTTTGCGAACCCATCTGTATAATAACTCTTCTTCTGCTCCTGTTGCTTCCACAATGCGTTCAACTGTTGCTGCACGGTTTTCGCGTTTACGTAAGAAGCGGTAGACGATTTGATACAGTTCTTCCTCTGATTGTGCACATTTATGACAAACCTCTCGGACCCCTGTATAATTGAAAAATTCATTACATTTTGGACAATTACGAACCTCTGCCATCTATTTTCCTCCTCTTACAACATTTCTTATCTATGAATGTTATTTATTATACATTACACTTTGGTATTTTTAACCTTCAATTAATGTGAAGTATTGGACATTTTTAGCACCTGCTTGTTTTAACACATCTGCAGCATGCTGTAAAGTCGTTCCTGTAGTTTTTATATCGTCAAATAGAAGATAATCTTTATGCTCCACGTGTACATCCGTCATCAAGCGAAAAAGTGGTGCCGCATGTATCCGTTGTTCTCTATTTTTAGAGCTTTGAGTCTCGGTAGTAGTCTTTTCTAGTAGCTGAATATATGGAACATGAGCAGCTTTCAATAATTCCTCTGTATGCGAAAAAGTACGCTCCTGTTGTTTGAGGGGATGCATGGGAATTGGAATAATAGTCGCCTTTTCTTTCTTAAAGCGAGTATATAGCTCCTGACGAAATACTTTTGCGAGGGCTACATCTTGTAGAAACTTAAACTGGTGTAAGAAATCTTTCATGGGATCATTGTATTGATAGAGTGCGGTAGAGGAGTTTGAGCGTTGAAAGTGAGAGGTACATCTTTCACATATAGTCGGAGAGAATTGCTTTATTAAAAGTGTGTTCCAGGAAATCATGGTGTTTAATGATTGAGAGCATATTAAACAACGCGTTTCTATTTTATTCATTGAAAAATCCTTTCTTATTATAAAAAAGAATTTTTGCACGCGCCTCGTCCATCTCTGTCGTAATACCGTGATGAAAGTATAGGACGTCCCCATCAGGAAATTGAATATTTCGTCCGACACGGCCTGCGATTTGAATAAGTGCACTAGCTGTAAAAACGGGGGATTCAGCCCCAATAACAGCCACCTGGACATTGCTGATCGTAATGCCTCTTTCTAAAATAGTTGTCGTTAATAATCCTGGCACTTCTTTATTTCGCAGTTTCACCACTTTCTCTTTACGCTCCGAATCCTCTGCATGCACAGCAAGTATATCTTCATTTATTAATTGAAAAAGTGGTGCTGCTATCTTCATTAAACTAATTGTCGGGAAAAATATTAAAAATGGTTCATTTCGACTCAAACGCTCCTCTGTCCATTGTTTAAGCTTCTTAGGAATCTTACCTCTATTAAAGCTTTTTTCATAGCCCCACAAAGCATGAAATTGAGGGACTGGTAATGGGTAATTGTGATAGCGCTTTGGGATAAAAGAGTAGCTTTCTTTGTGAAAAGACTGAAGTAACTTTTGTGCAGGGGTTGCAGTGACATATACAATGGGAGCATCATTTCTTTTCGCTTTTTCAACCGCTCTTTGCAATGTTTCATCAAATGTATAAGGAAAAGCATCTGCCTCATCTACAATCATGACATCAAATGCTTGTTCAAATCGGTAGAGCTGATGGGTCGTCGCAATGACAAGCTGAGCATAACCAGCTTGCTTGGATGCACCTCCATATAATGCATGAATGATAGTTTTAGGAAAAACTTGCTGAAAGCGTGGATAGAGCTCTAGTACAACATCTGTGCGTGGTGTTGCAATACAAACACGCAAACCACGCTTTAAGGCATCATGAACCATAGGAAATAGCAGCTCCGTTTTACCAGCGCCGCAAACCGCATGGATTAGATGCGAGCGTTGTGCTTGCACACTTGCTAATGCTTCATTTGCAGCCTGTTCTTGTAATGTAGTAAATTGTCCTGTCCATTGTAAGATATGGTTGCTCGTCTTTATCGCCTTAGGACCTGTCCAAACCATTAATTGTGTACAGCTACTTACCCTCCCCATCTTGATACAATGCCGACAATAAATACATGGTTGCTGACACTTTGAACAATCAAATATCGTGAATAATTGTCGATTTGTATTATGGCAACGATTGCATTTTATAACTGGCTTCATTTGAATTCCTTCTATTAAACAGAAGTATTTATGATTGATTGCTTTATCCATATCATCTTTTGAAAATGGAGCATGATTTTTCAGCCAAATGCGACCTTCATGGAAATCACGCATTGCGGGCGGTACTATCCAGCCTTTATATCTCATTAATCTTTCTCCCTTCATAGAAAAAAGCCTCTACTTTTGCAGTAGAGACTCATTCAATTCAAATTATTTTTTTGTCCAGCCTAAGCCTAAAGATCCTTCACCTAAATGTGTTCCGATGACCGGACCGAAATAGCTTAGTTTAAAGTTTACATGTGGGTACGTTTTCGCTAATTGTTCAAGCCATTCTTGTGCCTCTGCTTGGCAATTACCGTGAATGACCACCGCATCCAGTGCATCATACTTTTTCGCATCCTCTGCTAGCAGCTCTTCAACTCGCTTTAATGCCTTTTTACGCGTTCGAATTTTTTCGAAAGGTACAATGACCTTGTCCACAAAATGCAGGACTGGCTTCACTTGTAAAAGGCCTCCAATTAAAGCTGCTGCTGCAGATAAACGTCCACCACGTTGTAAATGTGCTAAGTCGTCTACAATGAAGTAAGCACGAATATATTGCTGCATGTCCGCTAATGCTGCAAGGATATCTTTTGCTGAATAGCCCTCTTTCGCCATTTCAGCTGCTTTTAAAACATAGAAGCCTTGAACCGCACAGGATATTTCACTGTCAAAGGAATGAACCTTAATACCTTCTACCATTTCACCTGCTTGTATTGCACCTTGATATGTTCCACTAATACCGCTCGATAAATGAATGGAAATAACCTCGTCATATTCTTTCGCCAGCTCATCAAAGAGAGCGACAAATTCTCCGATTGGAGGCTGTGTTGTTTTCGGAAATTCCTTTGCACCACGCACCTTATCATAAAATTCAGATGCTGTGATATCTACTTCTTCTGCAAATAATTGACCTGAGATATTAACGCTTAAAGGAATCATATGAATGTTTAAGCGTGCACGTTCCTCAGCCGTAATATATGCAGTACTATCTGTTACGATTGCCGTCCTCATCTAAGTCCACTCTCCTATGATTCTTAGTTTACAATCTATTCCTTCTCGCTGCAATTGTTGTTGTGTCGTTACACTAAATGAAAACAAAAAGAAATGAATGTGAAATGAATGACGTTCACGTTTTTTGCCATTCAGAATGGTGCTAGTAAGCAGCTTCCATTTCACATTCATTTTTTATGTATAGTAGGCTTATCTTCACTCAATTAGGTTGAATGAAGATAGCTCCTGTTAATTGCCTGTACTTGATTGTGAGTCATCACCAATATAAAAGACACTTGTTACTTTCCAATCGTTGTCTTCTTTCACAAAGACGGTTACTTGACGTCCTGCACTTTCATGCTCGACATTTGTCTCAAGTTGAAGAGAGTGCATTTTCATATTGGCAAACACTTGAGCCTCTTCTGGTTCATATTTAGCAATCGTTACGTTTTCTACATCACGCTTAATATCAAATTGCTCAAATACTTCTGATGCATATGTTTTTTCTTCATCGTATTTAAAACCTTTTGGATTTTTCGAAATGGTCTTCATATAACGATCAATTTCTTCAGCGTTCAACGCTGCAATATACTCATCAAAAGATGCTAATATAGCTTTTTCCTCTGCTGCTGGTACGTTTTCAGCTTTTTCTACGTTACCACCCATCATCTCAAAGCCTACTGTACCATCATCTATTACTTTTTCTCGTTCTTCGTCACTCATTTTCTCATCTTTATTACCACAGGCAGTTAACACTAATAAGATTAAAACTGCTAGAAAACTTTTCTTTAACATCAAAAAACCTCCCGCGCATATTGTAGCATATAAATGCTGTCGTAGGAATTTTGTTGTGCATTTTCAACATTTAGGTGCTACATCTTCCTTATGACGCATTAGGCTGTAAAATGTTGCATGGTCTGTTAGTTTTCTTGTTAAATGCACCTTTTGCGATGTTACAAAATTGTGAATGACTCGCTATTCCAAGAGTAACTGCTATACAAATAATTACCATAAAACAATAAAAAACTGTTTTAAAAACTACTTCATAATAAAGTAGCTTTTAAAAACAGTTTTTGCAATTATCGTACTTCAACCCAACCATTTTTAATGGCTGTTACAACAGCTTGTGTACGGTCATTCACATTCATTTTTTGTAGAATACTTGATACGTGGTTTTTAACTGTTTTTTCAGAGATAAATAATGTCTCACCAATTGTACGGTTAGATTGTCCATCTGTTAACAGCTGTAAAACTTCACATTCACGTTTCGTTAGTAAATGGAATGGACGACGAATTTCTGTTTGGTGGAAGTTTCCTTTATTTTCGTGCTCTGATAGTCGTTTAAATTCTGCTACTAGGTTTTTCGTTACTTTTGGATGTAAGTAAGAGCCACCATTGGCAACGACTTTAATCGCCTCAACGATTTCATCTGCATCCATCTCTTTTAACATATAACCAAGTGCACCTGATTTTAAAGCATGTGTCACATATGTTTCATCATCGTGAATGGACAGCATAATCACTTTTGCATCTGGGAATTCACTGATTAACTCCGATGTTGCTTCTACACCATTTTTGCCTGGCATGTTAATATCCATAAGTACAACATCTGGTTCGTTTTCAGCATATAACGTAACCACGTCTGTACCATCGTCACCTTCAGCTACTACATCAAACGTATCTTCAAAGTCTAAAATACGTTTTACTCCTTCGCGGAATAGCTGGTGATCGTCTACAATAATAATCTTTGTCATTTGTCTTTACCCCCTAAATTTCTGCAACAGTTACATCATTCTACTTCTAACGGTATTTTAAATAACACCGTTGTCCCTCGATTGATTTCACTCGTAATGGTAATTGTACCATTTAAAATTTCAATACGTTCTTTCATTCCTAAAATCCCAAAGGAATGATCTTTCACTACTTGTGGGTCAAAGCCTATGCCGTCATCTTTTACAACAACATTGACTGCATCCTTTAACCATTCAAGCTTTACCCAAATGTCTTTACACTTTCCATGCTTCATGGCATTTGTTACACATTCTTGTACTAATCGGAAAATGGATACTTCATAATTTGAAGGTATACGTTTTTCTGTACTTCTCGATTGGAAATGAATTTCAACACCAGGATTGTATTCAGTCACTGTCGATAAATACTTCTTTAATGTCGGAACAATTCCCAAATCATCAAGTGCCATTGGTCGTAGATCATAAATAATACGTCGCACCTCTGATAAAGCATTCCGCACCGTTTTCTTTAAATCGGCCATTTCAGCCAATGCATTTTCAATACCTTTTTCACGATACGTTCTATCTATTAAATCAGTGCGCATTAGTACATTTGCAAGCATTTGAGCAGGTCCATCGTGAATTTCTCGCGATAAACGCTTACGCTCCTCTTCTTGAGCTGCAATAATTCGTATGCCAAAATCTTGCTTCATTTTTGCTTGTTCAAGCGCTAAACCAACATTTTTTAAATCAGAAGTTAAGTAATTCAAAACGACATTTACCTGATTGACAATATGATCAGCTCGTTCAATCGTATCGAGTAACCCTCTTAATCTTCTCTCTAGATCATCTCTTTTATCGCGTAGCTGTTTTTCTTGTGTTCTCATAACGGAGAGCTTTACTTGAAAATCATGTGCAGTTTCATATGCTTCTCTAACTTGTTCTTCGGTATAATTATCAAAAGCTTTACTCACTAATACAAGTCGTTGCTTAGCAAGCTGCGTACTTTTTTCCAAAGCATCGCCTTCATCAATGACGATTGATATTTGTTTTCGAACAATTTCTAGCTCTTTTTGCATATCTTCAAAGCTTCTTCGGCTCTGTTCACTTATAATAAAGATATCGTCCTTCGAGCTCATTATTGTATCTAACATTCGATTAAAAATGTCATCAAGCGACTTTAAATCGAAGGTATCATTTGAAAACATAGTATACTCCCCAGTCTAATGTCTTATGATTACTTACTATTTTAATAGACCAAATTCATATATTCCATAGTCTACACCTATTATAGCATTACCATGCTAAAATTTAATGCTTTTTCTTCACGAAAATTATAGAATAGAACTCTAGTTAAAAGGAGATTGATACGGATGAGAGAAAACTATTTAACAGTAAAAGGTTATGGTGAAAGCGAAATTGTCATTTCAAAATCCCGCTTTCTCACTTATATAGAACGTGCAGAAACGGAAGAGGATGCAATTTCTTTTATAGATCGTATAAAAAAATTGCATCATAATGCAACTCATAATTGCTCAGCCTATATTATTGGAGAGCATAATCATATTCAAAAAGCGAATGATGACGGGGAACCTAGTGGTACGGCAGGCGTCCCTATGTTAGAGGTCTTAAAAAAACAAGGCTTAAAAGATACTGTCGTCGTCGTGACTCGCTATTTTGGAGGAATTAAATTAGGTGGCGGTGGCCTTATTCGCGCTTATGGAAAAGCAACAACTGAAGGTCTTATAGCTGCCCAGGTGGTTGAACGCAAACTTCATCATTTCCTGAATGTTGGCATTGATTACACTTGGCTCGGAAAAGTAGAAAATGAAATAAGAGGTTCGTCCTATACTTTAGAGGAAATTCGCTATTTAGAGGGTGTAGAAATCATAGTTTCTGTCCTAAAAGAGGAAGAAGAACAGTTCCGAAGTTGGATAACAGAAATGACAAATGGACAAGCAACCATCACATTCGAAGATGCTCAATTTGTAGAATTTATTGTCAAATGATTAGTTTTAATTGTCGAAACTAAATACGCATAGTATAATTTTTTTGTTAGGCTATTTTTATCGACCACATGTTTACTTCTTAGTAATTGAATAAAATTTAGCTTTATCGCATTATTATTCCCAATAATTAGAGGAGAATATATCTATTATGAAAAAAAGATCTGTAAGTCCAAACAAAAAGAGGTCTTCTAAAGCTTCATTAATTATAAAAGTTACACTACTATTAGTTGCCAGCTTGGTAATTTGTGTAACGGCTTATGCTGTTTACCTTACTAAACAGGTAGAGCATGCCGCAGACTCAGCATATGAGGAATTAGAAGGTCGAGAGGTTTCTAAGCAAAGTGTAGAAAAAGTAGAACCGGTACATGATAATGTATCTATTTTATTTGTCGGGGTTGATGATAGTGATAATCGTGGACAAGGTTCGGATCATTCACGTTCCGATGCACTCGTTTTAGCTACACTAAATAATAAAACCCATACAATTAAAATGTTAAGCATTCCTCGTGATTCTTACGTTTATATTCCTAAAGTAGGCTATAAAGATAAAATTACTCATGCGCATGCAATGGGTGGAACACTTACTACTATTGAAACAGTAGAAGACCTATTTGATATTCCTATCAATTACTATGTACGTATGAATTTCAATGCTTTTATTGATGTAGTTGATGCTTTAGGCGGTATTGAAGCAGAAGTACCTTATGCTTTACATGAATTAGATGAATTCGATAAGTATACAATTAACTTACAGCCAGGCTTACAGCATTTAGATGGTAGCCAAGCACTTGCACTCGCAAGAACACGTAAGCAAGATAGCGATATCGAGCGTGGTAAACGTCAACAAGAAATTCTTTCAGCGATTATTAAAAAAGTCGCTTCGGTTGGCTCCATTACAAAATATGATGATGTGATCAAAGCTCTTGGTGATAATATGAAAACGGACATGACATTCACTGAAATGAAATCCTTCTTATCTTATTTATCAAAAGGCACACCACGTATCGACTCTTTAACATTGGACGGTACAGATGACATGTCTACTGGAATTTATTATTACCAGTTAAATCAGGATTCTGTTGAAGAAGTAAAAGAAATTTTCAAGAACCATCTTGGCATAAATGAACAATCCTCAAGCTTAACAAGTGGCAATACAGGAACAAATAGTGCTGCTAGTGATGATGATTCAATCATTGAATAAACAATAAAACTTTTAGACCCTAGACAAACTTTCTTGTCTAGGGTCTTTTTGTATTACAATCCTTTGATAATCGGCTACCCTTTTCTCTTACCCTGTCATAACACAAATAAACTAGCTCACTTAGTTTCTCTCCCCTTTCATTTCCTATACATAAAACTGTGTTGAATATTCTTTCCTATGTTGTTGCAGTAACAGTTAATCAATTGTTAACATTTCTCCATTGATTTAATTTCGTACTTAATAGAAGGTGTTTATGTAAAAAAATTAGAGCAACAATCCTATAATAGAAAAGCAGGATCCATAAACCCTGGATAAAAACAGTTCGAGCCATGGCTATAAAAAAACCGTAGTCAAACTCTCAAATTTTTGAGTTTGACTACGGTCGGAGCAATCACACAATATGTATGATTGATATATTTTATTTACTAAAGATCCGTACAAAGTTTAATAATGGTTTATAGTTTTTACCAGCAAGCCCTATGATCTCAACGAAGATTTCAATGGCTGTTAGGATGACAGCTACTAGTAAAATTGCGCCCCAAACTTTTGCCATAGAGAAAATGATCGCTGCTAATCCAAACATCATCGCGATACCGTAAATAATTAGTACCGTTTGACGATGTGTGAAGCCCATATCCAGTAAACGGTGGTGTAAATGTGATTTGTCTGGATCAGACCATTTTTTCTTCATACGTACGCGACGAACAATCGCAAAGAATGTATCAGAAATCGGTACACCAAGAATAATAATTGGAATGATTAACGAAACGAATGTAACATTTTTAAACCCAAGTAATGCTAGCACGGAAATCATAAATCCAAGGAATAGTGCTCCTGTATCACCCATAAAGATTTTTGCTGGGTGGAAATTATAAAATAAGAAACCAAGTGAAGCTACAGCTAAAATGGCTGCTAACGCTAATACAAATACATTGCTCATAATAAATGCCATTACAGCTAAAGTAATAAGTGCAATCGTAGAAACACCTGCAGCTAAACCGTCTAAGCCATCAATTAAATTTACGGCATTGGTAATACCGATGATCCAAATAATTGTTAATGGGATACTCAGTAAACCAAAGTCTAATGTACCTAAAAACGGTAGATTAACCATATCAATATCAATACCGCCTACAAAAACAACAATCAGTGCAGCAATTAGCTGACCAAGCATTTTTGCTTTAGCGGAAATCTCACGCATATCATCAATAACACCTGTAACAACGATGATACAAGCACCAATAATGATAGCTAATAAAGCTTCATTACTACCATGTTTCGTATCGACTAAAAACGAATATAAAATCGTCACACCGATGATAAAGGCAAGAAAAATCGCCAAACCGCCAAGTCTTGGCATAATTCGAGCATGTACTTTTCGATAGTTTGGTGCGTCAACTGCACCTATTCTAAACGCTAAACGTTTCACTAATGGAGTTAACAAAATGGATGCAACAAATGCTGCTATTAAAGACACGTAAAGCATGTCTCTCCTCCTCAAAAAAATATAATCTACATTGAAATCCACATTGATTATAGCATGAACAAGCATTGAAATATACTTTTTCTAAACATTTTCCACGATTTCACAAATATTTTGTACATTTTAGCATTAATAGATTCCTATATAGTCAATTGTAGTCACCATTCGCAAAATTTGATAGAATAATGGAGTGTCTAGCATTTAGACAACTTTAAAGGAGCGTATATTTCATGTTCTCAATTTTCAAAAGTAACAAAGAGCAAACAAGTGCTCGTCAATTAAAACGCTACTATAAAATAGTAGATCAAATTAACAATCTTGAAGAAAAATATGTCAACAAGTCAGATGCCGAATTACGAGAAATGACTTTTATTTTCAAAGATCAATTAGAGCAAGGTGAGCCTATTACATCTATCATCCCGGACGCATTTGCTGTTGTACGCGAAGCCTCAAAGCGTGTATTAGGAATGCGTCATTTTGATGTACAGCTGATCGGTGGTCTTGTATTAACAGAAGGTAATATTGCTGAAATGCCAACAGGTGAAGGTAAAACACTAGTTGCCTCCCTTCCCTCCTATGTGCGTGCATTAGAAGGTAAAGGTGTTCATGTCATCACAGTAAATGATTACCTAGCAAAGCGTGACTATGAGCTAGTCGGTCAAATCCATCGTTTTCTTGGCTTAACTGTTGGTTTAAATGTACCGATGATGGAAGCTGATGCGAAAAAAGAAGCTTATAATGCAGATATTACATACGGTGTTGGTACTGAATTTGGTTTCGATTATTTACGTGACAATATGGCCTATAGCCTAGCAGATAAAGTGCAACGTCCTTATCACTTCGCCATTATTGATGAAGTGGATAGTGTATTAATCGATGAAGCAAAAACACCGTTAATTATCGCAGGTAAAATGCCTTCTAACGATGAATTACATCGCATTGCTGCTATGTTAGCTAAACGTTTCAAGAAAGATGAAGACTATGATTTCGATGATGAAACGAAAGCTACTTCCCTAACAGATAAAGGTATTGAAAAGGTTGAGGCTGCCTTCAATATTGACAATCTATATGATTTAGAACATCAAACACTTTTCCACTATGTAATCCAAGCTGTTCGTGCACACGTTATGTTCAAACGCGATGTAGATTACATTGTGAAAGAAGATAAAATTGAACTTGTCGATATGTTTACAGGCCGTATTTTAGAAGGCCGTTCACTTTCTGATGGCTTACATCAAGCGATAGAAGCCAAAGAAGGCGTAACAATTACAGATGAAAATAAGTCAATGGCACAAGTCACAATTCAAAACTATTTCCGTATGTATCCGAAGCTTTCCGGGATGACGGGTACAGCGAAAACACAGGAAAAAGAAATCCGAGAAGTGTACGGCATGGAAGTTGTGCAAATCCCAACAAACCGTCCACGACAACGTATCGATCAACCTGATATTATCTTTAGCACACAGGAAGCAAAATATAAATATGTTGCTGCTGAAGTTAAAAAACGTCATGAAAAAGGCCAGCCAATTCTAATTGGTACAACATCGATTTTACAGTCTGAAACAGTGGCTGACTATCTGAAAAAAGAAAAATTAACATTCCAATTACTGAATGCAAAAACGGTAGAGCAAGAAGTTGAGCTTATTTCTCAGGCAGGACAAAAAGGTCGTATTACTGTAGCGACAAATATGGCTGGCCGTGGTACAGATATTATGCTAGGTGAAGAAGTTCATGAACTCGGTGGTTTATATGTAATTGGTACAGAAAAGCATGAAAGCCGTCGTGTAGACAATCAGTTACGGGGTCGTTCTGGTCGTCAAGGCGATGTAGGCGAAAGTCGCTTCATTCTCTCTATTGAAGATGATATGTTCCGTCGTTACGCAAAAGAAGAAGTTGAAAAATTCTCTGTAAAAATGGTCGTAGACGAAAATGGCATCATCCAAAATAAAGAGGTTCAAGAGCTAATTGACCGTACACAGCGTATTGTTGAAGGTTCACAATACGGCATGCGAGAATATAACTTAAAATTAGATGATGTCATTAATGATCAGCGTAATGTTCTTTATGGTCTACGAGATAAAATTTTAGCTGGCGAAGACTTATTAGAACAATTAAAGCAAATGTTATACGAAACAGTTGACTTTGCAGTACGGGATGCTACACCAGATGATATTCCGTCGTTTGAATGGGACTATGATGGTATAGAGGCGACGTTAAATAGTCTTTTCCTATCTCCTGTTACCATTGATAGAGAAGTCGGGAAGGTTATACCTATTTTAGATTCCCTACAAGCTCCTGTAGACGAATTAACTGCCAAAATGGATACGTTTTCCCAAAATGAACAAGTAATGGATGTAATCCCTCAAATTATGTTAAGCAACATAGATAGTGGTTGGATAAAACATTTAGAGGCTATGGCTCACTTAAAAGAAGGAATTGGACTTCGTCACTATCAACAAGAAGATCCTATGCGTATTTATCAAAGAGAAGGCCTAGAATTATTCGCTAAAAATTTCCAAGAATTACGTCGTACGATTATTATAGAAATTATTGGATTTATGAAAACAATCGAAGCACAACAGGAGGAGCAATAAATAATGGGTTTATTTTCATTCTTTAAAAAATCAGACAAAGTTGGTCAAGAAAATACAATTGACTCAAAAGATTTACTAGGAAACACTGCTGCAGATAACAGCAATGATGATAGCGTTGAAACAAAGCTCTCTTTCCATCCAGATTGGGATGTACCTCAGGAGCAAAAATATATCTTTAACTTTCTTGCTAATGAGCTAGAACCATTAAAACCAAATCAATTATCTCTTTCTTCAATTAGTATTGATGAGGACCGTTCTGGTAAATGGCAAGTACGAGCATTTTTCCGTTCTTCGCTTTCTGAAGCGATTGAACTTGGTGAAATCGAACTTTTTATCATGGATAAAAACGATGAGCTTTTAGCTTCTAAAAAATTTGACTTTAAAGCACTTGGCACAATCCCTGCGAAAAGTGCTCGTCCATGGGTATTTGAATTTGAAAAATCAGCTATTAAAGTTGATGAAATACCGGAAGAAGGATGGAAACTGGCTTTCAATCTAGTATCTTTACGTGATCATCAATTAGAATTAGATCCTACCTGGGAAGAACAACTACCAGCAGAACAAAAAGAGGAACTTGCTAAGATTGTTAAAACCTTGCCAAAATTAGGAGAAACCGAAGTTAACTTTACAGGTTTACAAGCAAAATTTATGAATAATGGTAGCTTAAATGTCTCTATCTTTATTCGTAACGGCCATAACAAGGCTATAAACCTAGAACAACTACCTCTTGAAATTATTGATGCAAGAGGAAAACAAATAGCAAAAGGTTCATTTAAAATGGATCCTGTCTTAACAGTTCAACCTAATTCAACAAAACCTTGGACATTTATTTTCCCTGCCGAATTAGTTAACCCAAAAGGTGCTGACCTTTCTCGTTGGACAGCACGTGTAACACAATAACATGTAACCCCCTTCTAACTTAACCAGAAGGGGGTTTTATTGAACTCACAAAAAAGCGATTTCTGCATAGGCAAAAATCGCTTCTTTTCTTATTTCACGCCATCAAAACGTTTATATGCTACTAATTTAGAAGACCAGTAAGAATTCGTCACGTCCGAAATTTCTACCCCGTCTGTGCCCGCATGGATGAATTTATTATCACCAAGATAAATGCCCATATGAGAAATTCCTTCTTTATAGGTATTCTCGAAGAATACTAAATCCCCAGGTACTGGATTTTCTACTTGCGTTGTATTGCCATTATAGTATCCTTCACTGCTTGCTCTTGCTATTTTTAAACCACCCTGATTAAAGGCATAAAAAATAAAGCCACTACAGTCTAGTCCTACTGGTGTATTACCACCGTATAGATATGGAGTGCCAACCAATGTATTGGCAACTTCAACTGTTTTTTTATAAATCGTCTGTCCATTTGCTGTAGGATCTTTAGCTGTTACGTTGGATGGTGTGCCCGCATCTGAAGTTTCATTATTATGTATAGGATTGCTGTCGGGTTGCACTATTGTTGAAGTAATTTTTAACACTTGTCCAATATAGATGATGTCTGACTCAAGTTTGTTCCAATCCCTTATATCCTTAATTGTCACATTATATTGTTTTGCTATTTTTGATAATGTGTCACCTTTCGCTACAGTATGAGAGCTAGCTGTTAGTTTCACAGATGGTGATGGTATTGAAGGTTTTTTCCCCTCAGTCGTTGCTTGCTTTTGAATCTCAAGCTTTTGAGCTACATAAATCGTATCTTTTGATAGATTATTCCACTTCATGATATCCTCAATCGTGACTTGGTGATTATTGGCGATTTTGGATAAAGTATCTCCCTTTTGTACGGTATATGTTGCTGCTTCTGCTGGTTGTAGTGCTAAAAATGAAGTTGCAATAGTGCTTAAAACAAGAATTCTCCATTTTTTCGTATTTTGCATTCCAAAGTGCCTCCGTTCGTGCTAGAATATTTCCTTGTGTGTCTATCATACTAGATAACTACCTGAAGAAAAATCGGAAATACTGACTATTTTTCAAACATTCTAGCAAACCTATAAAATACGACGAAATCCGACTATATTGCGATAATATATACATTGCAAGATTAGCGTTCCTATGATAACATACACTTCTGTATTTAAAATTTTTAGAAAGTTTCATCTTTTCAATCTTAAAGGAGTTTTTATACTTATGAAAAACATCTTGCATTTCATCAAAGGAAATTTAGCAGTAGGATTACTACTATTTGCCTTGTTCTTGGGTGCTGGTAATATTATTTTTCCACCGTTATTAGGTCAACAAGCCGGCGAGAACATTACGATAGCCATGATCGGCTTTCTAATTACAGGTGTTGGTTTACCATTACTAGCAATTGTTGCTGTCGCAAAAGCAGGGGGCGATTTACAACTGTTAGCCAATCGTGTCAGCCCTGTATTTGGTGTGATCTTTACTTCTATTGTTTATTTAGCCATCGGACCATTCTTCGCTGTGCCGCGAACTGGTTCCGTATCTTATGAAATAGGTATTGTGCCATTTCTTCCTGAGGCTATGAAGGATCATTGGGCACCCCTATTCATCACATCTATTTTGTTTTTTGCTTTAATTCTTTACTTATCTATTAATCCTTCGAAGCTTGTCGACCGAGTAGGAAAAATCCTAACACCCGCATTGCTTCTTGTTATTTTATTACTAGCTGTTAAAAGTTTTATCTCTCCAATGGGCGAGCCAGGAGAAGCTGTAGGAAAATATATTGGGTCTCCTTTTGCAGAAGGCTTTGTACAAGGTTACTTAACAATGGACGTACTAAGTGCACTTGTTTTCGGTATCGTTATTTTACAAGCATTGCGTGATATGGGAATGAAAGATACGAAAAAGCAAGTCAATACGACGATTTTTGCAGGTGTCGTTGCTGCTATCGGCTTATCATTTGTTTATATCTCACTTAGCCATATCGGTAACACAAGTATTCAGGCAATTGGTTCCTCCACAAATGGTGGAGATATTATTGCAAAATCTGCTGAAGTGCTCTTCGGTAGTTTTGGAAGTATTATTTTGTCTGCGACTATTTTACTAGCATGTATTTCAACAGCAGTCGGTTTACTGACGGCCAATGCACAATATTTTCATAAGCTGTTCCCTAAAATTTCATATAAAACATTTTTAATTGTATTCACTATTTTAAGTGCAGCCATTACAAATGTTGGACTTTCAACAATTATTAGTGCATCTCTACCTGTCCTGTTAATTATTTATCCATTAGCTATGGTATTGATGGTGTTATCGTTAGCTGATCATTTCTTTAAAGGTGGACAAGTTGTTTATATTTTAGCGCTTATTCCAACTTTCTTTGTCAGTCTATACGATGGCTTCAAGCAAATGAAAATTACAATCGAACCATATGAAAATGTGCTTAAAGCATTGCCGCTCTATGAGCAAAATCTAGGATGGTTATTGCCAGCGATTATCGGTGCATTCATTGGTTTTATTATTCATAAGCTTTTCAAAAAGTAGTCCTCTCAATCTGCTTCCTGTTTAGTAGGAAGCAGATTTTTTCTGTTTATTAAAGCCCCCATATCAACTTCGCTTGATGTATAATAAAAATCAGATAGTCAATTGTTAAATGTATCCATCTGCTTACACCTTAGTAGAATGATGCATTTAAAGATTGAGCTCTAGAAAAGAGGTGTCCTATGAAAAAATTAATATGGTCTTTTGTCTTTGTTTTAAGCTTTTTCCTCTTACCATTCGCGACTACTCACGCTGCTAGTAATGAACCTCAGCTAGTCAAAGAAATGAAGGAAATTATTCGTAATACGTATGTGGGGACAATCAATGGAGATTTAGAGAATGCCACATCCATCAAAGAAATCATCGATATGCTCGATCCCTATTCAACTTATTTTACAAAAAAAGAATTTGAAGATTACATGAACAGTATCAATCTATCAACGATTGGGATTGGTGTAGTGATTGAAGAACATGAAGATGGCATTCATATTTTACAAGTCATTGAAGGCAGCGGTGCCTTTGAGGCAGGTGTTCAGGCAGGAGATATCATTATCGGTATAAATGGCGAGACCATAGCGGGGCGCTCTACGCAGGAAGCCTCTTCCCTCTTAATCGGTGATGAAGGTACTAAGGTGAATGTTACTTTGAAACATAGTAATGAAACGACATCGATTAAAACGATTACCCGTAAACAGTTTACATTACCAAATGTACACTCTGAATTACTGTTTGGTAATGTTGGCTATATAGCAATGTCTTCATTCTCTGAAGATGGTGCACAGCTCGTCAAAAAAGCTCTTACTGACCTAAAACAGCTTGGTGCTAAATCGTTCATCTTGGATTTACAAAATAATGGTGGCGGCTACGTGACAACAGCGGAAGAAATGACAGGACTATTCCCATCTGCAAAAGTAGCTTATTTGTTGGAGGAAGCACATGACTCCTATACAATCCCAGCAGTTCAGCAAGATACGAAGTTCCCAGCAAATACACGTATTTTAGTCAACCGTTATAGTGCTAGTGCTTCGGAAATGCTTTCTGCATCATTAAAAGACCAAAAAGCCGCTATTTTATACGGTGAAACAACATATGGTAAAGGTGCTATGCAGGGCTTTTATACGCTTCATGATGGAAGCTACCTAAAGCTAACTGTCGGTAGATTCACAGGACCTGCTCGTCAGACTATTCATGAAGTAGGTGTCAAACCAAATATTCAAACGACAACCGCTCCCATTTTTCAAGCCCATTTTGATGCAATAAAGGAGCAATATCCAAAATATAAAAAACTCTCTACTGTGAAGAACGTCGCAAATAAAGAAAAAATAACGGTAAAAGTTTCGTTACCAGTCTCATCGCAAATTGCTAAGGGTCGTGTTCAGCTTGTTGCTTTAGGGGCTAATGAAGTTTCGGCAACTGCTAAAGTTGAGGGGCAAACACTTATTGTTACACCAACAAAGCCGTTATCACCAGACCAAGAATATATGCTACTTATTCATCCAAATACACATAGCAAAGTACAAAAAGGCTACTATCAGCATATAAAAATAAATAAATAAATAAATCCTCTCAGCGATAGCAAATATCGATGAGAGGATTTTTTATACCACTTCTTTTGTTTTCCAAAAATATAATTGGACAATGTCATTCGCTAGTTCAGCAGGTAATCTTTTATGTTCTAATAAATTGGTTACTATTAATCTTTCTATTGAACCTACTAAACTATCAATCATTATTTTGATATCCACATTACACAGCTGCAAATCTTTGTCGCAATCATGAAGATAAATAAGATGGATCAATTGCTGTGTCAATTGGATCTTCACTAAGCTTGATTGCTCCGATTCAATAAAACCTATTTTCGTTAATTTCGGATTTTCAACGATGTAAACAAATAGGTTTACTAACTTTTGCTCTAGCAAAGCGACAAAGCCCTGCAATCCATTTTCAACAATTTCTGCTGACTTATTATTCATCACGTCAAAAAATCCACTTTGAAATTGTGTATTCAAATCGTTATAAAGTGCATCCTTACTTTTATAATACAAATAAAAGGTTGGCTGTGTTACATTAGCTGCCTTTACAATGTCACTAATTTTTGTATGATGATAACCTTTATCGGAAAAAAGCTCTATCGCTTTTTCAAGTAATAGTTGTTTGCTTCGTTCACCATTTGAATTAAATTTTCTCCCTCTCGGCATACTTTCCACCTTATCTTAGTTTAGAGTAATCATATATCTTCTGTATGATAGACACACTATTCTAAATCAAAAGTAACTATTTTTAACAATTTGTTCATAATTTAACCATAATTATACACTATTTACTAAGAATACACCCTCCTTTTTTTACTATAAACTAATATTTATATGCTGTTTACATCGATAAATACAAAGTGGATATCCAAGAATTTCTTCTAAGATATCCACTATTCTTCTTCACATAAAATTATGTCAAAATAATAGTTTAGTGCCAAAAACCTACTCGTTTAAATTTCCGAAAATTACAATAATATCATTTTACACATATACTTACCAACATAATGCAAATCTATTATTTTGAAAAGTCCTTTTTTTTGAAAAAAATTTTTTTGTTTGTATATTTAGCTCATAAAAAGTCAATCCCCACAATACTTTTAGCCCATTTCCCTCCCTTAAAAAAATTTTTTTCTAAAAATCAAACCATTTTACTTTTCAGAAAAAGTGTTATAATCGCCAAGAATTTAAAATTTTCAATTTTGGAGGCATATGATGGTATTACGTGATTTTTTCATTTACTTATCAGAGAACAAATTATTAAATAGTGCTGCACAAAAATATGGGCTAAAAATGGGTGCTCAAAGTGTTGTTGCCGGTACAAGCTTACCTGAAGTTGTGCAATCGATTAAAGAATTAAACAAAGCTAATATTTCTTGTACAGTCGATAACCTAGGTGAATTCGTTTACGAAAAATCAGAAGCAACTGCTGCAAAAAATAATATCTTAGCTGTCGTGCAAGCGATTCATGATGAGCAGCTTGATGCGCACATCTCACTTAAGCCTTCACAATTAGGTTTAGATATTGATTATGCATTCTGCTACGAAAACTTAAAAGAGATTGTAGCTCTTGCACATCAATATAATATTTTCGTGAATTTCGATATGGAAAACTACGAACGTTTACACAGCTCTTTTGAATTATTGGAGGAGTTACACAAAGAATTTGATAACGTAGGTACAGTTATTCAAGCTTACTTCTTTGAGTCAGAAGAAAATATTGAAAAATACAAAAACTTCCGTTTACGTATTGTAAAAGGTGCTTACAAAGAGCCAGAAAATGTAGCGTACCAATCAAAAGTCGATATCGACCGTAACTACCTAAAACTAATTGAACATCATTTGTTACATGGTAAATTCACTTCTATCGCTACACACGATCATAATGTGATCAACCATGTGAAGCAATTTGTGAAACAGCACAATATTCCAAATGATAAATTTGAATTCCAAATGTTATACGGTTTCCGTAAAGAAATGCAATTAGATCTTGCTCGTGAAGGCTATAACTTCTGCACATACTTACCATTTGGAAACGATTGGTATGGATACTTTATGCGCCGTTTAGCTGAACGTCCTCAAAATTTAACGCTTGTAACAAAACAAGTGTTTAATAAAAAAACGAACGTAGCAATCGGCATCGGTGCAGCAGCATTTGCACTTGGCCGTCTTTCTAAAAAAGGAAAATAAAAACTGAAGGGTTAAATACTTAGCTCTATCATTACATCAAAAAAGCGAATACATCGTTAATCAATGTTTTCGCTTTTTTTATTGAGCTTAAAGTTTTTCACACGATATTGTAAGCTTTGTCGACGAATGCCCAGTGCTGCTGCAGTTTTAGAAATATTCCCTTGATGAAAGTCTAATGCTTTTGAAATATAATACTCCTCTACTTCCTTCATGTAGACATCTAACGGTCGAATGTCCTGTTGATTTTTAATAACAAACAAGTCACTCGTTGGAACTTCTTGTTCGGCTTCCTCACAGGAGCTTTGGATTTTCCACTTGAAATGAACGGGCAGCATATGCGATTCCACTATCGTTTCATTTGTGATCAATGACGTGATTTCATCCAAAAGAACTTCTAATTCCTTTAAATTCCCTGGCCAATCATACTTTAAAAACGTTTCTCGCACTTCTTCGGAAAGCCCTTGGATGGAAGAGCCAAAGCTGTCACGATGCCTTTTGAAATAATCGTCAATAAAGGGCATAATATCTTCTTTTCTTTCCCGTAACGGTGGCACATAAATGGTGATCCCTGAAAATAGTCGGTAAAGCTTTTTGGATAACTCTTGCTTTTGAATTAAATCTATCGGGTCTTTGCCAACACTTGCGATTAAAACATGCTGATGATTTGGATGGTTGTTGAAAAGCTCAACAATCTTTTCCTGGGCTTCAAGCGATAAATATTCGATTCGCTCGGCAAAGAAGGTGATTTTTTCTTTTTCAACAATGTATTTTTCGAATTGCTTTAACACCGTTTTCTCGTCTCGACGGCAAATTAAAGCAATAAACATATCATTTTGCACCTTTAGATCATGATGAATACCCTCGGCCACCATATCAATCCCTGTGCCTGACTCTCCTATTAGCACAACAGGCATTCTACTTAACGCTACAATCTTTGCCTTTTCAATAACATCCTTCATAACTGGCGATACAGCCGTAATGATATCAAATGTCAAAGGGGCACCATATCTTCTTAATGGCTGATACATCATATATTCAAGCTGTGTAATATCTCGTGCAAATTCCACAGCCCCCACTAAAGCACCTTCATAGTGCAACGGATAAATATTGCTTATGTAGGTCACTTCTTGTTCTTTTTTATTCCAATACGTTTTTTTAACATTGAGAATTGGCGTTTCAGAACTTAGGACCTTATAAATATCACTTTTTTCAATTTCGAAATCAATAATCTCTAAGGCTCGTCTCTCCTCATACTCGTCTTCATTAACGCCTTCTAATTCTCGCATTTTTTTATTGTAGATGAGTAACTTGCCTTCTGTATCTACTACGCAAATTCCCATATCACCTTTTTCAATGACGTATTTATAAATACTTTGTAATACATTATTATCCATCTTGTCCTCCTGCATTCCATTAAGCTTATTCTAACACCAATAAGAAAGACAGATACAAAAATTAAAAAAAGTTTTAATATTTGAGTTGATTAATGCCAAATAATATTGCATTATATAATTAATAAAATCTTTAAAGGTGCATAATCATTTGGCACTCTTTATCCAGGGGAGGAAACTCACATGATTCCATACAAACACGAACCATTTACAGATTTTTCACAAGAAGCAAACTATAATGCTTATGTAGAGGCTTTAAATAAAGTTGAAGGTTACTTAGGTCAAGACTACCCACTAATTATCGGTGGCGAACGCATTACAACAGAAGATAAAATCGTTTCATATAACCCTGCAAAGAAAACAGAAGTGATTGGTCGCGTTTCTAAAGCGAGCAAAGATTTAGCTGAAAAAGCGATGCAAGCAGCAGATGAAACATTTAAAACTTGGAAAAAAGTTGATCCAGCTATTCGTGCAGATGTTCTTTTCAAAGCAGCAGCAATTATCCGTCGTCGCAAACATGAATTCTCTGCATTATTAACAAAAGAAGCTGGTAAACCATGGGCAGAGGCTGATGCAGATACAGCAGAAGCTATCGACTTCCTAGAATACTATGGTCGCCAAATGCTACGCATTAAAGATGGACAACCAGTAGAAAGCCGTCCAGGTGAATACAACCGTTATGACTACATTCCATTAGGAATCGGTATTGTGATTTCTCCGTGGAACTTCCCATTTGCAATCATGGCTGGTACAACAGTAGCTGCTTTAGTAACAGGGAACACAGTGTTATTAAAACCAGCGTCAACAACTCCAGTTGTAGCATATAAATTTATCGAAGTATTAGAAGAAGCTGGTCTTCCAGCTGGAGCTGTTAACTTCGTACCAGGTTCTGGTGCTGAAGTGGGTGACTACTTAGTCGATCATCCAAAAACTCGCTTCATCAGCTTCACAGGTTCACGTGATGTCGGTTTACGTATTAACCAACGTGCTTCTGTGTTAAATGAAGGTCAAATTTGGATTAAACGTGTTATCGCGGAAATGGGCGGTAAAGATACAATCGTTGTTGATAAAGAAGCAGATTTAGAGCTAGCTGCACAATCGATCGTGAAATCAGCATTTGGTTTCTCAGGTCAAAAATGTTCAGCATGTTCTCGTGCAGTCATCGTAGAAGATGTGTATGACCAAGTAGTAGAGCGCGTGGTTGAATTAACAAATGCTTTAACAGTTGGAGACCCAACAGATTACAACAACTTCATGGCAACAGTTATCGACCAAGCTGCTTTCAACAAAATTACTGAGTACATCGAAATCGGTAAAGGCGAAGGTCGTCTAGTAGCTGGTGGTACAGCTGACGATTCAGTAGGTTACTTCGTACAACCAACAGTATTCGCTGACGTTGATCCTTCAGCTCGTATTATGAAAGAAGAAATCTTCGGACCAGTTGTTGCGATTGCAAAAGCAAAAGACTTCGATCAAGCAATTGACATCGCAAACGACACAGAATACGGCTTAACAGGTGCAGTTATCACGAAAAACCGTATGAACTTAGAAAAAGCTCGTCAAGACTTCCATGTAGGAAATCTTTACTTCAACCGTGGCTGTACAGGTGCAATCGTAGGTTACCAACCATTTGGTGGCTTTAACATGTCAGGTACAGACTCAAAAGCTGGTGGCCCAGACTACCTACAACTGCATATGCAAGCTAAAACAACTTCAGAAATGCTTTAATTAGCATTTCCCATAAAAGCCATACATTGTTTCTTAGTAAACAAGTATGGCTTTATTTTTATGTACTAACATAAATAACATATATAATAGAAGAAACTCATGTAATTTTTCGTTCACTCCCCTGTTTAGCTTCTTGTCTAATTCTCTCTACACATTCCGAAAGAATACTATTTACCTATAATAAGCTGGTATATTTTAAGTGATTTCTAACATTTGACCCTTATATTGATTGTATAACTTTGTTAAAATGATATCAGTTTAGGAGGGTAAAACTATGAAAAAACTATCAATTTTTATGTTGCTCATGATGCTTGTTGGTCTAGTTATTTGGCAACCACAATCAGCCTATGCTGATGAGCTGTCAGGACATATGCATGAAAGCGGGCTGCGTTATTTAATTTCCAAAGAGGCTTTACTTAAAGATGCAAATGGCAGCTATCGCCCAAATGCAACGGTTACACGCGGTGAATTTGCCACATACATAGCAAAAGCTTTAGATTTGGACACAAAGAGCGCGATAACGTTTACAGATGTCCCTGACACATATTTGTATGCAAAAGAAATTAAACTTGCTGCTACTGCTGGAATTATCACAGGCTATACAGATGGCACATTCAAGCCAGACGCAAATATTTCAAGAGAGCATATGGCAGTTATGCTCATTAGAGCTGTTGATTATTTAAAAATACCAAAAGGTACTTCCTCTATTACATTCAAGGATAATGCCACTATTTTCAAAGATTTCCGTCAGGATGTTGCAATTGGTGCACAATTAGGGCTTATTAAAGGAAGCTCTAATGGCATGTTCTTACCTAGAGATAATGCCACAATCGGCGAAGCTTCTACTTTCATCCTTCGTTTAATTCTTCTTGCTGACCAGGTAGATACAGGCAGTAATGAAAACAGTGAAAATACCGACAATAATGAGAATGGCAATTCCAATAACAATGGTAATACGGGGAATGAAGGGAATACAACTGCCTATATTTTGAAAGAAATTTCAAATGGGACTCTAGTAGACAAGCAAACTTTCACTAGCTTTGAGGCTGCTGAAAAAGCGATGTCAAATAGCTCGTTCGTGATTACGCAAAATAATAAAATTATCAAAATGACTTCAGGTTACGTTGTAACGAATAATTATGTTGCACTGAATTCTGAAACAATTAAGGATCAAATCGCAGTTGCTGGTAATACAGAAATGGAATACCTAGGCAGCGATGCTACACAAGTAAAGGTGCGCTTAGCTGGTCATGTAGGCTATTTAAAACAGGCTGACGTTAGCTTAATTCCCTCTGCTTTAGTAAAGGGACGTTCTTATTACACAAATGAGAATGGCGAAATAAAACACACTTTATACGATTATAAAACAAATAAATATTCATCTAGTTACGTCTACGGTAAGGCCCCTAGCTTTATGAAGCAAGGTGAAAAATACTTTAGCTGGGATGGCATTAATTTCACCAATGCAAACGGCTCTTCCAAAGGAGAAGGCTACAATTACTATCAATTCTTACCTGCTCGTGCTACAACCCACTATACAGCCGAAGAGATCGATCAATATATTATGAATAAACTAGCGGAAGTAGAAAGCTCTGGTGCTTCTATTTATAAGAATGCTACAACAAAAAGTAAGCTAATTGGCTTAGGCTCTGTATTAAAAGACATAGAAGCTAACGCTCACATTAACGCTATGCTGATCCTAGCTCTTGCACAGCATGAGAGTGCCTATGGTATGAGTGATCACGCTCAAAACTTGAACAATCTATTTGGATTATATGTTTATGACACGAATCCACTGAACAAGAAGTTTGATAGTGTTAGCGCCAATATTAATGAGCTTGTTGAGAAGTTTTTACAGCCAAATTATATTACACCAGGCGGACGTTATACGAATGGTGCAGTTGTTGGCTCAAAGGCTATCGGCTTTAACGTAAAATATGCCTCTGATCCTTTCTGGGGCGCTAAAATCGCTGGACACTACTATCGTGCTGAAAAATCCTTAGGCTTTAAAGATGCAAATAACCCTTATAAAATTGCACTAACTACAACATCTGGTCTGAATGTTCGTGCAGATGCATCAACAAGTCAAAGCCCATTATTTACATTTAGTAAAAGTAATATGCCGGTAATTGTTACAGATACAAGTGCAAATGGTTGGTATCAAGTGATTTCAGATAAACTTCACACGGAACCAGCCTATATTAGTAAAGATTATATTAAGTTCATCAATACCGTGAAATAATAGCAAATGGCTGCCTTCAAGCAAGGCAGCCATTTTTATACTGTCGACACAATGAATCGAGATGTTCAACTCGATTCATTGTGCTATTTACTCTTCTCTATCGCATCTGTAAAGACTCATTCAATGATTTCTTATCGCTTTGCGCAGATTTATTTATTGTGTGAGAAATATCGTAAACGTTCTCTATGATCATTCAATAATACTCTTCGTCCCACGAAAACAAAGGCAAACTCTCAAATTTAAATGATCTCCATTAACTGCTTTCCATAGTTTGTTTGATTTTCACGAAGTGGGGTATGTATAAAGTAAGAAAAAACGATCCCAAAAGCTTGTACACCTTTGGAATCGTTCCTTAAAACTTATTGTTTTTTATAATATTGCAAAATACCGTTGTAAATAGATTCTGCAAATAGTTTAACGTATTGGTCATTTGTCATTTTATTGTTATCCTCAGTATTCGTTAAGAAACCAAGTTCTACTAAAATAGATGGAATGACCATATTACGAATTACGTAGTATTGCTCTTGCTTCACACCACGGTTTTTCATGTTTAAATTGTTAACAATTTGGTTGTTAACAAATGTAGCTAAATCAATGTCCTCCTGATACATATCTCCAGTAGATATTGCATAATATGTTTCAGTACCCTGTGCTGACGCATTGGCAGCAGAGTTGACATGGACACTAACGAAAATCTCACCATAGTTTGCTTGAGTGAAGTCTACACGATCTTGTAATGATGGATACGTATCACCAGTACGTGTCATATAAACTTTTGCACCAGCATTCTCTAGTAATTGCTTCACTTGTGTACTAACTTTTAATGTAATGTTCTTTTCAGCAGCAGAACCTTTTACAGTCCCTGGATCTTTACCACCGTGACCTGGGTCTAGAATGATAATACGGTTTTGTAAAGGCTTATTATTTTGATTTAATAGTTTGATATAGGATTTATGAACATATCCTGTTTGACCATCATATGTGATTTCTGCCCAATAACCATTAATGCTGTGAACTTGGACATACTTTCCTTTGTTTAATTTAAATAACACTGCTGAAGTTGAATTACTTTGACTACGTACATTGAGGTTATCAACTGTTACTCTTCCTAGTACTTCTCCTGAAGCTGGAGGTGTAGTTGGTGGTGGTGTTGGGTCAGGCTTTTCTTCAACAACAGCATCTTCTGTGCTTGCTGCAACGACATAACCTGGTAAACCATTAACTTGTGTTAAGTAATAACCACCGACTTGCTTATAAACTGGTAATTTTTCTTTATTTTTGATCGTTAAAATGGCTTTAGATGAAGAAGTTGGTTTCACATATAAATTGATATTAAATTTAGGTGTTACTTCTTTCTCTACTGAACCTAATTCATTGCCATCTGCATCTAAAAATTGTGCATATTGTTTAAAGACATAAGCGTAGGCACCTTTATAGGTTACTTTTAACCAATTGCCTTCTACTGCATAGACTGATAATTTACCGCCTGTATTCACTTTACCTACAATGTTAGCGTTAGAACTAGAATCCATTGTTTTACGGATATTTAAGCCATCTGTTGTCACCTTTACTAAGCCAATCACTTGAGATGTATCAGGCACAGACGAGCCTTTCACGGGCAATTCTAAACGATATTTTTCATTGTTTGCACGTGCAACGAATAGTGAAAATTGTGAACGTGTTACTGTGCTGCTTGGTAAATACGTTTTACCTGTCCCATTTGTAATACCATTATAATAAATAGTATTAATATATTTCACATATTCATGTGTGATTCCTACATCCGTAAATGGTGAGTCAATTCCCTCATATTCACTAGTATCTAAATTAAATGCCTTTGTTAATACATAACTCATTTCACCACGAGTTAGAGGCTTGTTCGGTAGGAATTGACCTTTGATATTTTTGTCGAATAATCCTAATTGTACAGCACGTTCTATGTAACCTGACATTTCTGTGCCGACTGTAACATCTGAAAAGCTTGATTTATTCACGACTAATGGTTTGTTACCTGAAGCAACAACTACCATTTTAGCTGCTTGTCCTCTTGTTACACTATTATTTGGGCCAAAGACTCTTTTACCATTTACAAAGTAGCCTTGAATCACACCCAAATTTACTAAATAATTGATTTCTTCATAGGCTGGGTGATTTTTAGTGACATCTTCAAATGTAATATTTGAATTAGTAGCTGCACTGACACTTGCACTATGTATCGTTAACATAGAAGCCGAAATGAATAAGACGCACAAGATAAGACTAAGTTTTTTGATGTTCAATGTCTTATTTCCTCCCTTCTTGTTCTCTTAACGTGTCCATTTTAACAAAATTAGCTAAATTACGCATCATACAATAGAACTGTTAAAATTAATTTTTTCCAAGCAACCCCTTTCCTACAAAATTATCATAAAAATAGAAGAGTCTGCGATTGCAAACCCTTCTTCCATTATACGTTATTCAAAAGATCATTTCTTGCAATCTATAACATAATTTACTGTAAATTACAGAAAATTATCGTTGTTGAATTCTATCAATAAATACTTTTAGTTGATTGATTTTTAATAGCTCGTCAGATCCGAAGCTTCCATCTCCATCACCATTTGTAATACCATTTGATGCAAGAATAGAAACATAGCTACTAGCCCAGCTATCTTGTGGTACATCACTAAATGCTACTGTGTCACCTTGATTTTCAAGGCCAAATGCTAAAACTAATACTTTTGCAATTTGCGCACGAGTAATTGGTGAAGCCGGGTTGAACTTACCGTTAGCATCGCCCTCAAAGATTCCTAATTTCTCTACTGCTGCGATAGCACCTGCATTGGCACTTGTTGGTTTAACATCTACGAAACTAGTAGTTGTATTGGATGTATCTAAGCTCAAAGCTTTTGCAATTTGTACAGCTACCTCAGCACGAGAAGCATAGACTGAAAAGTCAATGGCTGCTTGTTTTACTTCAGCTGCATCAAATGTAGCAACACGTTTAGCCCCTACATAACGAGAACCCCAATAGTACGGGTCATCAACATTTGAATAGCTTACACCTTGGCCAGTTTGAGAGTGGACCATTTTACCATCACCTATGTATATACCCACATGTGAAATACCACTGCCACTTGTATTGAAAAATACTAAATCGCCCACTTGAAGATCGCTCTTTGCTACTGCAGTACCTTGTTGATACTGTGAGCCTGACGTACGGTTTAGTTGTATACCTAAGTCTGAAAATACTTTAGAAGTAAAGCCAGAGCAATCAAAACCGCTAGTCGTTGTACCTCCGTATTTATATGGAACACCTAAATATTTAGAAGCTGTATCTGTAACATCTGCTTTAGTCGCTGCTTCAGCAGTATTTATATTAGTAGTTGAAAATAACATGAAAGATGCAAAAATCGGTAATAACCATTTCTTATTCATACTTTTGTTATACCCCTCTCAAAACTTTTTTGCCTATACATAGACTATCACAAAAGAAGCAATAGTTATTTTTCAATTGTGTAACGGTTTTAGACAGCAAAAAAACGCTGTAATACCAACGTTTGGAGGTATTTCCAGCGTTAAAAAGGGGATTTTTTTATCATAATTTGGAGCTTTCGTAACATTCCTGTAATATTAGAGACTGATTGTTACATAACAACTTATTGACTAGAGAACATTTGCACCCAATAGTAATTTCCTTTGCTATCCTGTGCTATTGCAACACCTGTATTCGTATAGTGTTCTTTTAAAATATTATCTCGATGGCTAGGTGAAGCCATCCATGCCTTTACAGCAATTTCAGGAGCTTTAATATTTCTCGCAATATTCTCTCCAAAGCTCGTATAGTCATAATCAAATAATGTCGCTAAATCCCAAGGTGCCCCATAAAATGGCGATACATGTTCAAAATAATGACGATTCACCATGTCTTGCGCTTTAATAATCGCAATTTGTGTCAGCTCTGGATCATAGATAACAGGTTCCAGCTTGTTTTTCTGTCTTTCAACATTAATTAGTTCAATGACCTTTTTCGACCATTCAGTAGAAAGGTTGATAGTTGGGATATAATCCTTTGCCAAATAGTCATAGGCTACTTCAAGCTTTTTTACTTTTTGTTGAAATGCAATGCTTCTCTCAACAAAAACAGCAAACTGTGCACGTGTTACCATTCGGTCTGGTGCAAAATGTTTAGCATCCACCCCTCCAATAATACCTATATCTGCTAAAGATTCGATATAATCTTTTGCCCAATGTGTGCGAGAAATATCTGCAAATTGGCTGTTATTATTGCTGTCTACTTTAAACTGATAGGCCAATGCCAACATTTTGGCTACCTGCATACGCTGTAATGGCTCCTCTGGATGAAAGGCATCGCTTTTTTGAATGATACCTAGCTGTACAAGCTGGCAAATTTCTTTGTAATACGGATGCGTTGCAGGAACGTCCTTAAACTTTGCTGAATTCGCAATATCTACGTTTGTCTGAAGAGAGCGTGCAATGGCAGCAGCAGCCTCTGCCCTCGTAATAGCTTGCTCAGGCTTGAATGTGTTATCACTGTATGTAGTCATATATTGTTTAGTGAGCATATGTTGAATCGACGCATTTGCCCAGTATGAATTTGTCACATCTACAGCTTTTGCGGATGCCGCTTCTACTTGACTAAAACTAGTTAAACTTCCTACGGTTGCAGCAATTGAAAGTACTACTATACAAAGTATTTTTTTCAACAGAGCTACCTCCTCACGATGGGAAATAAAATGGGGACAGTAAAAAAAGTTCACCATATACTATAAGATACGAATTTCAAATGATATAGTTTCACTTTTTTTGAAAATAATCAATGGAGTCATCATTTTCTCATTATAAAAGGAGTTTTCCCGTAATATGCATTGGGAAAACTCCTTTTTATTAAAAACTATTCAATCATTTTAAGATATTCTTCAAGAATGCGGTAGTTATACACTAACCCCTGTTGCTCAATCGACAATGCGCTATAATCCTTTTGTGCAGCTAATACTTTTTTCTCAAATGATGAGCTATCTGGATCAATACTGCCAATAGCTTGAACCACTTTAAGAACAGAAGCCACATCTTTTTCTGCCTGCTTTAAGACATCCTCATTAATGACTTGTCCTCTCATTTTAGAATCCAGCGCTTTATAAGCAGCTACAGCATTTGCCACATCTTCTATATACGTAGGTGAGCTTGGTGTAAGTCCCGCTATTAACTCTACAACCTTCTTGACATCAGCCATACTTTTCTCTGCCTCTAAAAGGATAGCATAATTGGAGATGCGCTGTTTATCCGTAGTATTCAAGCTGTCATACTCTTTACGCACCGCTTCAACCATACCGAAATAATACTTGTCCTTTGGATTCAATTTAGCAATATTATTATAAACCTTGATAACGTTGTCTAATGAAAGCAATAGCTGGTCGTTATAAACATAGCGTCGTTGATCAGCATTGAGCTTGTCGTAGGCTTTTAAAATCTTTTGATATTGACTATTCATATCCTTAGCTGTTAGGAGTCTGTCAATATCCTCCACCACACTAATGACAGGCTTAATTAGCTTCTCTTGGTCCTGTAACACTCTGTAATTTTGTACAGCTCGTTGCTGATCCTTTGGTAAAGCATTATAGGCAGCACGAATTTCCTGTACACGTTTCACATATTGCTTTGGATCAACAGATGGTAAGTCTTCAATCATTTGCATCACATTACCAGCACCTAAAATGCTCGTTTCTGCCGCTTGTAATAAGTAGTAGTTTGTTACATATTGCTTCATATCGGCAGGCAATGCATCATAAAGTGAGCGTGCTCGTGATGTATCCTGAAGGAATGTATTACTTGAAGCTTTTAGCTTGCTAATCAATTCCATGACATTGGAAACAGGCTCATATTTTAAAAGGACATCAATATTATCAATGTATTTCTTTTGATCCTTTGATAATTTATCATATGCTTTGCGTGCAGAGTTTACCTTACTTACAAAGCTTTTCGATTCAGGATCTAATTCATTAATTTGCACCATCACACTTAAAATCGGTTTAACTGCTTTCTCGCGTGTTGTTAAATCTTTAATATTCGTCACTAATTTCTTTTGGTTAGAGGACAGCTTATCATAGGCTACACGCGCATTCATTAGCTTCGTTAAATAATCCGCATCCTGCTCCTCAGTTAAATTAATAAGCTCAATAACGCCTTGCGCTAAGCCCTGCTCATTTTCAGCTGCCACTAGTGCATCATAATTCACAATTGCCTCCTGCTTTTCTTTAGGCAATGCATCGTAAATTTCACGAGCCGTTTTCATATCCTGATAGAATGTTTTACTCGTTGGTTTTAATGAAGAAATTAAACCAATTAACGAAGCAACATCCTCAACAGCAGTGAGGCTGGCATAGTTTGTGACACGTTTTTGGGAAACTTGATCTAGCGCATTATAGGCTTTACGTGCAGCAAGCACTTTTTTTGTATAATCCTTATTTGTTGGATTTAAGGCATCGATCATTTGAATAACCTTGATTACATCCTTATTGCTTTTTTCATACGCACTTAATGTTTTGGCCTGCTCCACAAGCTTCTGAGCATTTTTATCCATTGCTTTATATTCAGCAGCTAGTTCGGCTACCTTTTTCACAAATGTATCAGGACCCTCATTTGCCAATGCTGTGACACGGTCGTCAAATGCCTTGGCCAGCGCAATATAGCTCTGTGCTTTTGTAAGGTCCTCGCTATTTACTACCTTTGCTTTAAGAGCTTCACCCAATTTATTAAACGCTTCATCAGCTTTTGCCACATCATCTTTATATGTTTTTTTAGATGGACTTAATGTACTGATTTGAACCATTACATCAATCACAGGTATCACATCTTTTAAATCTTTATAATTTTGGACAAACGTTTTATTGGACTCATCTAGCTTCGCATAAGCAGTAAAAGCTGATTTCGCTTTAGAAATATAGCTTTTAGAGGAAGGATCCAGTTTTTCAAATTGTGAAATGACATTCACAACCGATTTATAGGATTTTTCTAAATCTGTTAACACTTTAATATTTGTCACGCATTTTTTCGCTGTTGCTGATAACGCATCATAATTTGCTCGTGCAGTCAATATTTTTTCAATCGCTATATTTTTATCTAGCAGACCAATTTCCTTTATAACGGCCTGTACCGCGGTTTCCTCATCAGTCAAAGCCTTTAATTTTTCATCCAGCTGAGTTTTTAAATTGGTAAGAGGTACTTCATAACCACTACCTGTTGCATCTAATTGATCTACTAGTTTTTTTAATTCGGCAAGCTGTATGCCATAGTCAGCTGTAGGCTTTAATGTATTGATTTTTTTGGATACATCAGCGTATTGATTAAACAACGTGAGCTTTGGAGCTCCCAGCACTAATGTTTTATCATTGTCATTCAACTTGTTATAGGCAGTCCAAGCAGCGAGCGTTTTACTTTCAAATGTTTTTGCAGCTGGATCTAAATTATCGATTAACTTATCTACCTTTAATGCCGCACTTAAGTTTTTCTCCCACATTGTTAGCTCTGCTAAATTATTGACGATTTTTTTGACATCGGATGCTTTGATATTCGGTCCTGTAGGGTTATTGTAGGCTTCACGTGCCGCTTTAATGGCAGTTACCTTTTCCTTGTCTGTTACAGTAGCAATGTCTTTAATTTTCTTTTCAATATCTACTGCATAAGCAACATTTGCAAGCGCCACCTGCAAGTCCGCTATGTTTTTTACATACCCCTGAACATCCTTTAATTGATCGTATTCATTTTTTAGGTCAGTTACTGCAGTACGATATGCCTCTTCTTTAGATACACGCAGTGCTGAAATGCGTTTGGAGATATCCGCCGCTTTAAGATACTGTGTAATACTATCGTATTCTGTTTTCACTATTTGTTTTGAGGCTGCATCAAGACTGTTGTAGGATTTCTCTATAGCCGCCACCGCATTAATAAAACTTGAGGCTGAAGAGAAATCAATTGGTTGCTTAGCTTTTAACTGCGCAATGCTGGAAGTCACTTTTTCAACAGCCGACAAACCTGTCAACGCATCCTTATACTTTTTAAAAGGTGTGACCGTATTATCATTTGGATTATACGCTTCAACCACTTTCTTTTGATCTGCTGTTAGCCCATTATAATTTGTCGTAAAACTATTCATTCCAGGTAAAATAGTTGAATAATCCGGAGACTTCTCCAATAAATCAACCAATTGAACTAATTCTTTAGCTACTACTTCTGCCATCGTTGCGTCTGCTATCAACTTGTTTAGCTTGTCAACATCCATTCCCTTGCTTTTAAAATAGGCATTACGTGCGTCGTCTTTGTATCCATATTGCAAGGAGGTGCCACGAATTGTTGTGGCAATACCACTAGCACTATTTAGAAGTGCTGCATCTACTGCTTTTTTATATTGATCCTGCACATATAAATACGATTTGTCTGTTGAATCATTACCTAAAAATTTGTCGTATTCATTCTTTGCATTTGCGACATCCACCAAAAATGTCTTACTGGAATATAAAATAGTACTTATTCGACTTCCAATGGTCTTAAGTTTAGCTAATAATTGACGTTGCTCCACTATATAATCATATTTTGCTTGAATAAATGCCTTCTCCTCGGCGTTAAAAACTGATTCATTCGAATTCTGTACTACTTTTATATCTCCTGCTGCTATTACCATTTCATCCTCTGTCGAATTCTCCGACAGTTTACCAAATTGTGCAATAAGCTGTTCTCTTGTCGTTGCAGCCGCTACCTCATTCGTATAGGCAACCTGCTCTGATTGCGTTGTAATGCGAGATTGGGCATCATTTTCTTGTGCATTTGCTATAGCTGTAGGTGCTAATAATAGACTTGTTAAGACACCTGCTGTCAATTTTCGATTCAACCGAACCACCCTTTCATCGTTTATGTATAGTAAAAATGATTGTGCTCATTTCCATTTAGAAATCATGACTTTTGTATCGGTGTAAATCAAATGTTTTCAAGCCATTCTACTACATTTACAAAATTTTGAGCATTAAAAGAAGTTTTTCTAAATTACTAGCTAGAAAAACAGGAAGTTATTTCAATTATACTATACAATAGAATTATGTAGATTCAGCAAAAGATTTGAACATTTACTGAATTAAGAAAAAGTCTTCGGGAGATGTCACTGATTTTGGAAAGGTACTTTTCGACAAGCTCGAAAAAAATCTGGACATACTATGCCGAGACATAATGGATGTGGTGTTTTGCATCAAGCGACATACACTGACGAAATATGCTTTTTTCAATGAAATTCATGAAAAAAAACAGCTATTTTCATATGTCATAATGTCTTTACAAGGTGTATACTACAACTTTGATAGCCTAATTTGGAAGAAAGGACGCTGTTTATGTTTTACCACTATAAGTTCTGGCATAGCTTAAAAAATCCTACATACTTTACAACCGTCGTAGAGGAAGGCGAAGTCACTGGATATAAAAAACGCGCATTAACGGTGTTTATCCTATTCATCGCGCTATTCGCTGCTCGTGAATATTGGGGAATGGGGACAGAAAATTTAACGACCTTATTCGCTTCGGATTTACAAAATGAATACTTTGTAGCACGTATACTGTCAATGCTCGGTGCCATTTTGTGGGCGACCATCTATTTTTGCTTCCATTATTATGGGGTTACTTATCTATTACATTTATTAACAGACATTCCTTATACTTGGATAAAAAGAGTCCAGCTCTACGTTGTAGTCTTTCTACTTATTGAAAAAGCAATCCTCTTTGCTGTTTTCTACGCTGTAGGCTATACAACGATGTTTTCGTTCTTTTCTTTAGCTCCCGCTGCCTTACAACTGATTGAAACAGATTTCGTGTTATTCACTGTTAACCAATTGACGGTAACAACCGTTTTAATCATTATTGTGCAGTATTTATTCCTGTCCAAATGGGAGGAAGAAGCTAGCAGAAAGATGTTAGTAGTCAAATTGATTGGTATACAGCTATTTATGGCTCTATTTGTTGGCATGATAAGTGTTCTACCAATTAAAGAATGGATTGCTAGGGGGTTAGGATGATGGCATGGATTAAAGCAAGACCATGGACAAGTTTGACCATTGTGTTAGCGATGCTAGTAATATGTATCAATGCTTATTTCGTCTTCAAGGATGATAGCAGCGTGACACGATCCTACTTTATCGACGAGTTTCAAAAGGCTCACATCGGAACAAATAAAGAACGTATTAACAAGGAAACGATTGTAGCACCTGCTGAAATATATACTATTACCGCTGATGCAACAAGCTTATCAGCAGTAAATGTAAAGCGCGGCCAGAAAGTCATGATGAATGATTTACTTGCTACCTATCAAACGGAGGAAGTGGACGAGGAGCTAACAAAGCTTGAATCGGAACGTACAGCCTATGAAACTGAATTAAGCGATTTACAGGATGCACTTGATCAAATTGAGGATGAATACGGCGATGGCTCTGATCCAAAAAGCTCGATTAATACAGATCAAATGAATGATAAGCTTTCTGTTACGCTAAAATTAGAGCTTGCTCAGCAAAAATCACCATCAACAGCCGTTGCCCTGTTAAATCGACATATTGCTGAAACCAATCGTCAAATTGCGCTAATTGAGGCACAGATTACACAAATACAGTCCCGTCAAGGTATTGTCAGTCCAATCGATGGTGTTGTGTCAGCGATTAAAGAAGATGCTGGTGCACTGACGTTTGAAATCTATTCAAATGAAAAAGCCATGTATGCTTATTTATCCGAAAGTGAATGGCAAAAGGTTGAAGAAGGACAAACTGTTGATTTTAAGGTAAAGCATGTTAAAGATGATGCATTATCTGGCGTCGTATTAGATAAACAAATGATTGCGACAGACGATGATACATTTTGGGCAAATGAACTAGCCAAAACAGCAGCATTGCCACAACCAACAAATTATGAAGTCAAACTACAACAAGACGCTCCTTTAGAGGACATCCCATTTTCAACAACGGGCAAGGCCTCTATTATTGTCAATGAAGCGTTCGATTCCTATAAGGTCGATAAATCGTGGTTAGCAACGACTAAAAAGGGCAATAAAAAGCTGTATATTATCAATCAGGATGGCAAAATTCAGCTGATCGATATCAATGTACAATTTAATACTGCTAAGTCAGCTATTTTTATGGACTATGTAGATGAAGGAACGCCAATGCTCACTAATGAGAAGCGTAATATTGAAGCCTACACCTTCCGCACATTACCCGTAGAAAAAATACAATGGAACCACTTTAAAGATTTAACGTGGAAACAATATGTGAAATACATCGTTTTCTAATCTAAATCCGCTTCGCCTTTTTTGGGGCTAGGCGGATTTTTTGTTATTTAAAAGTCCTTTTGAGAAAAGCAAGCGAGGGGTTGATTTCCGTTCCGCCAGCGTCCTTTCCAGGGGGCGTCCGATGAGCCGCTTCACTCACTGCGTTCGCTCCAGGGTCTCATCTGTGGCGCTAATCCCCTAGGAGTGACGCTGGCTCCACTCCAATCAACCTTTCTGCAAAAAGTGGCTTTTACTTATCTTCCATACTAGCCATAGCAATCAAAATAGCCCACTATGCACAAAGTGGTAGCGAGGAAGCGGCTCGGCGCACGCCCACAGGGAAGCAAGTAGCTCTAAAACGGAAATCAACCCTCGCTTTAGCGCAAACATTCCTTTTTAAACAACATGAAAAAATCCTCTGTAGCCACTACAGAGGATTCTTCATGTTTATTTTAATGACAAGCATCTATTTAAGAAGCTTGCGAATTGAGCACGCGTAATTTGTGCATCTGGTCTAAACGTATTATCAGGGAAACCTCCAGTTAAATCATTCGCCACAAGCGCTTGGATATTGCTGTACGCCCAGTGTGTTGGTTTAATATCTGTGAAGTTTACCTTGCTTGTTCCCGTTAATTTGTACGCTCTTGTTAAAATCGCTGCCATTTCTGCACGTGAAAGCTGTCCGTTTGGATTGAACTTCCCTGCTTCTTGCCCTTTAATAATGCCAGCCTGCTCGACTGCTGCAATGGCACTGTAGGCATAATGGCTTTTACTTACATCTTTAAAGCTTGAATCCTTCGTCGTTGAGAGATTTAAAGCTCTAGCAATGATTGTAGCTGCCTCTGCACGTGTAATAGATGCTTCTGGCTTAAATGTTCCGTTTGAGTACCCTTTAATAAGGGATTTATCGTATAGGCTTTGGATTTCTGAAAATGCCCAATGCCCTTTCGTTACATCTGTATAAACTAATTCCTCGTGATTGTCTTTATAGACAGCCTGTAATTGATCGAAGTATAGCTTACCTTTCTTTTGAAGAGAAGCTGTTGGTTGCGCGACATACAAACGCTCAAATTTTAATGGCTGTGCTAGATCACTTGGAATATCCGCCGTCACGTATTTCCAGCCACTCCAGTCTAAACCGCCCTGGCTTGTGAAATCAATCGTATGCTTAGCTCCAGCGCCATCAATCACAACACCTCTTAGCCAATGCTTACCTGCATCACCAAATACCCAGACCCCAATGTTTTTAGGCTGCCCTGAAATAGCAATTGGTGCTTTAGCAACCATATAGGCAGCTTTTGTGCCTGTGCCGGCTGTTGTGAAATCATAGTTTAACTGTAAGCTAGCCGCTCCTTGTCTCGCATACTCTTTAGAGCTTGCTAAGGAAGCATTGGCTTTCGCCACTTCTGTTGTCCAAGATGACGTATTATCGAAGCTATCTAGTACAATAGGTTTTTCTGCTAAGTCTACTACTTTCACAGGTGTGGACGTACGAATTCCTTCATACTCTCCAATAATTTTCCCTTCACCTTTTTGTGTAGCGGTGAAGGTAGAACCGTCCATCTTGCCGATATTTCCTTCAACTGTCCAGTTCATATTCGCTGGGTTGATCGTCATTGGATTTAAATATTGATCATAAGCACTTGTAACCTGCATTTCTACAGATGAACCTTTCATCACTTGACTAACACTATTTAATGTAATCGATTTTGCTTTACCAGGTGGCGCAGTATTAACAACCTGTAGAATGGCTGATACACGACGCTCACTACCCTCTGATGGTCTATTCACTAGATTAGCGAAATAACCACCTGGATTACGCACGACCATCGCTGTAGAGCCGCCTCCATCTAAATTAATAGCCGAAGTTGCCCCCATTGAAATTAAATGAGCAGCTAAATCAGATAAATTAACACCATTACTGTGACCGCTAATACGACCATCAACCGTCATAATAGATACCTTTGTACCTGTTGCATCTACTGCTACTGCCGTACGTGGGCTTCGTGTTGAAGCAAAGCCAGAATTTGTTGGCATTGAAATATCAACCTTGCCGTTACGGACAAGCATTGGACCAGCAGCTAAAATGAATTGTGCATCCATCCATTTTGGATCAATCGATAAGCTAACATCCACATTAGTACCTGCTGTGATCTTACTTAATTCAGTAGCTAATTCTTTATTTTGAACAGAAATAACAAAGCCATCTGCTGGTATAGATGAATTACCTTCTACTCCATAAGTTGTTACATGTGACACTGTACCTGAGAATTGATCACCAAAATGCAGGGTGCTTGTATCTTGGGTAGCACCCGTTACCACTAGTTCTACACCCCATGCATTCGAACCTGTTGTTCTTTTTTCAGGTGTATATAAAACGTTTTTATTTGTTCCTCGTTCACTATTAATGAGATCAATAGGATAACTTTTGCCATTCACCTGGAAAGAAAGATTAGTAGAATAATAGTCTGCAATTGCTTTCCCTGTTTTAGATAAACCAAAGGCAACTGGCTTTTGTGTTGGACTATCATACGTATCTCCTAAAATACCATAGTTCACAATTTCATTATTTTCCGCTAACAAGTTCGCGGGCATACCATTTCCTAAAAAGTAAGATGCATTGACTGCACCAACAACGCGATGTCCATCATATGTATTTTGCTTAGCCATCGCTGATGTTGTTTTTAATGAATTAATAGGGTTCGGCATACCGATTTCTAGTTTTGTATATGTATTATTTAAATTAACATCTAAAACATTTACAAACTGACGTAAAGAACTTGAAGTATAGCTTTGCTGAATATGTGTTACTTGTGGTGAAACCTCTTGTTTCACTTCACTGACTTTATTACCTAAACCAGCTGCTTGTCCATTGATTGGGCTAACTACTAGTATAAGCACGAATAGGACGACAACCATTGTTACTAGTTTTCTTGCCATTTTTTCACTCCGAATATAGTCAAAGTTTGGCACGAACTCATGTCACATGACCCGTGCCAGTGACTTTTTTTATTTTGTTTCTACATAGATAGCAACTGGAAGATTAACCCCGCCAGCGTGCATCAGTTCTAATTCAATCGTATCTTTTGAACCTTTCACTTTGAAATCTGGTAGTTCAACATACTCTTCACCTACTCGTAACGACGGTACCAAGTATACTTGGCCATTGACCTTAATAGCCCCACTATATAAACCACCTCGACCAGCAAGCTTCATTTTAATCGTTTTTGTTGAACCAGTTGGATTCACAACTGGGATGGAGATTTTATAATTCACACCAAAATGTCCAGGATTTCCAACAGAGCCATTAATTTGCGACATTGAATTTTCAGCCGTTTGTAAATGGTCAGTACGACCGTTAGAAATATTGTAGCCTACCTCAGGAGAATCTACTGTGTACGCTGGTAGTTCTGCTAGAATTGACGCACTAGACCATGCACCTCTAGGGTGTTTAGCATACTGATCAACTGCCACCTGCTCGGATTGAATTGTTGTTAAATCACTATTATCCTTAGTAAGTACTGTGCGAATCGTATATTCTGGCTTACCGCCATTAACCGCTTGAATATCTAAATCATGTAAAAAGCCAATAATATAATCATAGTTTAGTTCATATGTTTCGATGACCTTCGTTTCCCCTGGGGCAATGACAATGCCACTACTGTCCGATTTCTGAAGCTTGTTATTTAACACAGCATCCGCAATCGTCAAACCAAGGTCATGACCTACCCAGCTATTACCTGTCTTTTGGTTAATGCCTTTCGAGTCAGTGACTTTAATGCTTTCAGTCGTAGACTTGTTTTGAACTGTAATCCCAATGTTGACATCTGTACCTAAAGTATTGTAATGCCAGCCAAAGATACGATGCTTATTCGTTGCTGCTGTTGATTTCACATCATATTGGGCAAGCGTCGCATTATTCAGTGGAACAAGCTTACGTGTTAGCGTTTCTGGATTATCACTAATAAATAAATCACGATCTCCTTCTATACGAGCAGAAGGCACAGCCTCTGGATAAGACGTAGAACCAAATGATTTATCAAGGAATGGGCTTGTGAACATATAACGATAAACGTAAATATACATTTCTTTTTTATCTGTGATATAACGTAAATTACCGCCTAATGCATCCACAAGAAACTTAGCAGGAACGTACATTTTCCCCTTTTGAACAAATGGTTTTTCTATCATTGTTACTGCTTCATTGTTAATTAAAGCTTGATTGCTATTATCTTTGAAAATAAAGCTCATCCCACCAATTAGCAATTCGAAGGAGCCATCAGGTAACCATGTGCCAGATGAATCAGCTAAATAATCATAAATGTAGCTTGCAGGTAAGTAAGTTCTTCCATCCTTCGTAACAATAGGATCTTTCATCACAATACGCTTATTATTGATATGTAAGATATACGGGTCCTCCTGCGGCGGTGCTGGTGTTTCATCTGATAGTGTAATGTCTACTGATTGGGTAGCCTCATCCCAATTAACAATCCCATCAAAGTTTTCACTGACGAAACGTAATGGCATATAGGTACGATCTTTATACATAAATGGAGCAACATCCATCGCAATCTCTTCTCCATCTACTAGAGCTTTCATTGAATCAATCGTTAAATCTACTGTTTTACCATTACGAATAGCCGAGGCCGTCAATGTTTCCTTATCCCAATCAACGCTTGCACCAACAGCTTCATATAATGCACGCATTGGCAATAGTAAAAAATCCGACTTATTTAAAATAGGATCATAAACATGAATCGTTTCTCCATTAATTGTAATGGAAACATTGTTTTTTATCTGAATTCCGTTATTACTAGCAGCTGATGCAGACGCTTGTCCAGGCAAAATCGTAGCCAAAGCAACTGCCGATACAATACATGTAGTCTTTAGTTTCTTAAACATCTCAATCTCCTTTTTTTCCACTTAAAATAGTCTTTATCATCTTAACATGAAAAACCCCTAAAATGTGGGATTTTTATCGAAAAGAGTAGAATACGGTACTAGAGTGCTAACCTCCCTCCTTCAAAAGCTTCATATAAAGAAAGGAGTTTCTCCAATTTGCACGAACATTTTCTATAAAACTCGTTTAGCTCTAGGCATGAATTTCTAAACTTTTCTTTTAAGTAGACTTATTATCGTATAAAAAAGTTACAAAACTGTTAAACACTTTTGAAAAAGATGATTTCTCAGATGACATAAAGTGACAGGCTTTTCTTCATCATTTATACTGTTGCATAAGATTGGAGGATTTATAGCATGGATAATAATATTACTTTACATATTTTAGAAGGTATACATAATCATGAAGAACCTAAATTTTACGATTTTGATATAGATAAAGAAACGTTTGGAGAGATAGTGGAAGCAATGCAACATGAAGGTCTTATTTCTGGAGCAAAAATTTCTCGTGTGGGGTTAGAGAATAGAGTATTAGTAGTTGCTCTTCAAGATGTTAAGGTTGAATTAAAGGGACTAAACTATATGAAAAATATGAAGCTTACTCAAATTATTCAATAGAGTCTTGATAATATAGATATTTTCTTATACATAAAGCGCTCCTCTTTAATTATTCATTTTGCTAATTAAATAAGGAGCGCTAATTAAATTTATTCTACTTTACTATCTCCAGCACAGCTTGCTTCACTTGCTCAAGCTTTTGCTGTGTCTGTTCTGCGGTTTCGCCTACTACACCAATATAAAACTTGCATTTCGGTTCTGTACCAGAAGGACGAATAGCAATCCATGAATCGTCCTCAAGAATTAACTTTACTACATTTTCTTTTGGAAGAGTAAGCCCTTCTATTGTTCCGTTTGCTAAGACAGCTTGTCCTACTAAATAGTCTTCCGTACGAAGCACTGCCAAATTAGCAATTTTTTTTGGCATATTGTCACGTAAACGTTGTAACATAACTTCCATTTCTGCTTGCCCGTTTTTACCCTCAAACTGTTGGGAAAGCAGTGCTTCATTGTGGTAACCATATTCCTTATATAAATTGTCAAGCTGATCAAGCAATGTATGACCTTGCATCTCATAAAAAGCAGCCATTTCTGCAACCTTCAATGCAACTTGCACGGCATCTTTATCTCGCACAAAAGTTTCAATTAGATACCCATAACTTTCCTCATAGCCGAATAAATACGAATACTCACCCGTTCGCTCGTACTCTGCAATCTTCTCAGCAATATATTTAAAGCCTGTTAATGTATTTACTGTCGCTACACCATATTTTTCAGCAATATGAGCACCCAATTCTGAAGTAACAACCGTTTTTAACATAACTCCATTTTGAGGTAATGTACCGTGTTGTTGTTTTGTCGACAATATATAATGCAGCAATAACGCACCAAGCTGATTCCCTGTCAAAAGCACATAACTATTACCACTTTTAACAGCTACCCCCAAACGATCAGCATCTGGATCGGTTGCTAGCAATAAATCTGCCCCAACCTGTTCACCAAGCTTCATAGCTAACTCAAAGGCTTTTGATTCCTCTGGATTTGGATATGGAACTGTTGGAAATTCTCCATCCTGCACAGCTTGCTGTTCTACAATGTGTACCTGTTGAAAGCCGAATGCCCGTAATCCTTCACTAACTGGCACCAAACCAGCTCCATGCAATGGTGTATAGACAATGTTCATATTTAAAGCCATATCTTGATTGCTCTTTAAAGTTGAAAGACTTGTTAAATACTCATTATCTAAATCACTCGCAAGCCATGTAACATATCCTTGCTGTTCTAATAAAGCAAGCTCTTCTTCTTTAATAGCAAAAATATCCTTTATTTTGTTCATATAGTGGATAATCTCATTTGCAAAATCTGGTGTTAGCTGTGCGCCATCCTCACCATATACTTTAAAGCCGTTGTACTGTTTTGGGTTATGACTTGCAGTAATTACGACACCGGCATAAGCATTTAATTTACGAACTGTAAACGACAACTGAGGGGTTGGTCTAGCTTCCTTATATATATAGGATCGAATTCCATGTGCTCCTAGTACACTTGCAGTCTCACAGGCAAATTCATAGGAAAAATGGCGGGTATCATACGCCAGTACAACGCCACGCTGTTTAGCTTCTTCCCCATTAGACTCAATATAACGAGCAAGACCTTCTGCTACCCGGCGAATCGTATAAATGTTCATACGATTCGTTCCAGCTCCTAGTAAACCGCGCATGCCACCTGTCCCAAATGATACATATTGATAAAAACGATCTTCAATGGCCTGTTCATCAGAAGAAATAGTGGTAAGCTCCTCAGCTAAATAGCTTGGAAGCGGCTGAGCTAACCAGCAATTAATTAATTCTTGAACATTCATCATTTACTTATCACCTTTTCTTCTTTCAACAACTCTAGCATTTTACTTTTATAGGCTTCTACACCTGGCTGGTCAAATGGATTAACCTCTAGCAAACAGGCACTCATCGCACATGCCTTCATAAAGAAATAAATCAAATAACCAAGATGATAAGCATCGAGCTTTGGCAATTCTAGTTGAATAACAGGCACCTGGCCTTCAGCATGTGCAAGGGCTGTTCCTTGCTTAGAAATAGCATTAATCTCATTAAAAGTACGAGTCGACAAATAATTTAAGCCATCCTCATTCCGTGCATCAAAAGGTACAGCTAAATCGCCTTCAATCTCATGGAAGTGTAACAATGTTTCGAACATGACGCGACTACCTTCTTGAATAAATTGCCCAATTGCATGTAAGTCGGTAGAGAAGTTGACAGTAGAAGGATAAAGCCCTTTATACTCTTTCCCTTCACTTTCACCAAATAATTGCTTCCACCATTCATGAAATTTATTGAGACCTGGCTCAAATGAAGCAAGTAATTCAATCGTATAGCCTTGCTCATAGAGAATATGACGCATCACCGCATATTTGTAGGCATCATTATATGCCAAATCTTCCTCTTCTAGCTCTGTTGCAGCATGACGAGCACCATTCATTAAAGCACGAATATCTACACCTGCAACAGCTACAGGTAGCAAACCTACAGGAGTTAAAACAGAATAACGTCCTCCCACATCAGCAGGTATGACAAATTGACGATAGCCTGCCTTATCGGCAATTCCTTTTAATATACCTTTATCTGCATCAGTCGTTACAATAATGCGCTCTGTTGCCTTTTCACCATAACGCTCTTCCATATATAAACGCATGACACGAAAAGCAAGTGCAGGTTCCATTGTCCCACCTGACTTTGAAATAACATTAACATATACTTGTTTTGTATCTAAATAAGCGAGAAGCTCTTTAATATAGGCACCACTCATATTAAGACCTACGTAGACAACTTCGATTCCGCTCTTAGCCAGACCAAAATAAGGCATTAAAGCCTCCTGTATCGCACGTGCACCTAAGAAAGAGCCTCCCACACCTACAACAACCAAAACATCAGCACAAGCCCTTATTTCACTTGCTACATGTTCAATAGAAGTCAGCATTCCTTCATGATTCTCTAGCGGTGAATCTATCCAGCCTGTTAGAGGATATTGTGGCAAAGTGTTATGGATTTTTTTTACACGATCTTTATATTGAATAAGATCACTATTATTTAGCGAACAATTTAACAATGTTGTTTTAACAATTTCTGTCAACACTATAGAATCCTCTCTTCTTAAGGTAAATTTTGATATGTATATTATGACATATAGAAAAAAGAAAACCAACTCGAACCATGTCGAATTGGTAATTAGAATTGTTTTTTATGCCATATCCATGCACTTTTTATAATATCTTGAATGTCCAATCGGGGCTTCCAACCTAATTCAGCATAAATTTTATCCGCATTGGCAACTAGCTTAGCAGGATCACCCGGACGTCGTTCAACATTCTGTACATTCGCCTTTTTCCCAGTAATTTGCTCACACGTTTCAATAATTTGCTTCACTGAATAACCGTCACCATTTCCCAAATTATATGTTGCTGTTGCAATCCTATTTTCTAATAATGCCTCAAGTGCCAATAAATGCGCGTTAGCTAAATCAGTAACATGAATATAGTCTCTAATACAAGTCCCATCAGGTGTATCATAGTCAGTGCCAAATACTGAAATGTAGTCTCGATGTCCTCCTAAATGCTGAAGGATAATCGGAATTAAATGTGTTTCTGGATCATGACTTTCGCCAATTTCAGCTGTTTCATCAGCCCCTGCCGCATTAAAATATCGTAAAACAACATATTTCAATCCGTAACTATGTGCGAAATCGGCGAGTATTTGCTCAACCATTAACTTCGACTGACCATATGGGTTAATTGGCTGAGTTGGCGTTTCTTCATCGATGTCATCAACATTTGGCATCCCATAAGTTGCAGCAGTAGAAGAGAAAATAAACTTATTAATTTGATATTGCTTCATCATTTTTAATAAATTTAATGTAGCTACAACATTATTCTCATAGTATTTCAGAGGATTAATTACAGACTCACCAACTAAGCTACAGGCTGCAAAATGTAAAACTGCTTCAATTTTATATGTATTAAATATGTATTGAACAGTAGTAGGATCTCCCAAATCACCTTGTACAAAAATAGCTCTTGTGTCTACTGCCCAAGAATGACCTGTGCTCAGATTATCTAGTACAACAACATCTTGACTTTTTACTAATTCTTTCACCAAATGACTACCAATATAACCGGCACCACCAACAACTAGTATCATATCGTTTCACCACTTAACTCTTTGGCTTTTTTTAAAATAAATTCTTTTATACCTTCACTCAAATCATCACGTTCCAATGCAAAATCAATAATTGTTTCTATAAATCCTAATTGCTCACCAACATCATAACGTCTTCCTTCAAAGGCATAGGCAAAAACTCTTTGGATACCATTTAAAGATTCAATGGCATCGGTTAATTGAATTTCCCCACCTTTCCCCTTCTTCTTTTCATCTAAGAAGCGGAATATTTCTGGGGTCAATATATAGCGTCCAATAATTGCAAAATTGGATGGTGCTTCCTCTAATGCTGGCTTTTCAACAAATTTAGTGACTTGCATTAATTGGTTGTCACGGCTTACCGGATCTATTACACCATAACGATGAACGTCTTCATCGGCTACCTCTTGTACACCAATGACACTTGAAAAAGTATTTTCATATTGATTCATGAGTTGCTTTAAACAGGGCTCTTCACTTTTTACAATATCATCACCAAGCAGCACAGCAAAAGGCTCATCACCAATAAATTTACGGGCGCACCAAATGGCATGCCCTAAACCAAGTGGTTCTTTTTGCCGAATATAGTGAATCTCAACATTGGCAGATTCCTGCACCTTTTCAAGAATATCAAATTTACCTTTTTCAAGTAGGTTTGTTTCAAGCTCTAACGCATTATCAAAATGATCCTCAATAGCTCGTTTACCTTTTCCTGTAACTATAATAATATCTTCAATCCCTGATGCAATGGCTTCCTCTACAATATATTGAATCGTAGGCTTATCTACTATCGGTAACATTTCTTTAGGCATTGCTTTTGTAGCAGGAAGGAAACGTGTACCAAGCCCAGCTGCAGGGATTATTGCTTTACGGATTTTTTTCATTGCGCGTCACTTCCTAAAGAAATTTACATGAATTCTAAATGATTGTTTTTCAACACTGTTAAATTCAAAAATTATTGGCATTTTAATTTAATATGCATTTTTATTTACAAAGCCATTGATAATTGTCTTCATAATTATTTTAATATCAAATAATAAAGTCCAATTTTCAATATACTGAATATCGTGCTCTATTCGGTCTTCAATGGAAGTATCTCCGCGCAATCCACATACTTGAGCCCATCCTGTTATTCCAGGTCTCACATGATGCTTTACCATATATTTAGGAATTTCTTCTTTAAATTGATCCACAAAATAAGGTCGCTCAGGTCTAGGTCCAACTATACTCATGTCACCTTTCAGCACATTAAAGAATTGCGGAAATTCATCAAGACTAGTTTTGCGCAGGAAAGTACCAAATTTAGTCCTTCTGGGGTCATTTTCCACCGTCCATTGTGTATTAGAGTTTTCTACAGACATGTGTTTCATCGATCTAAATTTATACATATAAAACGTTCTTCTATTTAGGCCCACGCGCTCCTGTTTGAATAAAATAGGTCCCGGAGAGGTTAATTTTACGCCAAGAGCAATAAACAATAACAATGGTGAGATAACAATTATTGTACATAACGAAAATGCAATATCAAATATTCGCTTCAGTACTCTATTTATATATTCATCTAATGGTATATCCCGAACATTGATGACTGGTAAATCACCAAAACGTTCAAAGTGTGGCGTTGCAGGCAGAATATCATAAAAGTCTGGCACAATCGATACTCGTACACCTGCCTTTTCGCAGGCTTCTATAATTTGGTGATATTTAGAGAAAACTGTTAAAGGTAGTGCAATAACTACCTCATCAATTATTTTATTTTCTAAAATTGTTGGAAGATCCTCAATCTTCCCTAATACTTTTTGTTCTCTATGGATTTCTTTAAAATCATCCAAAAAACCAATTACTTGTAGCCCATATTCGGGATGGTTATCTAAGTTTTCTATATACCTTTTTCCTATTGATCCCGCTCCTAAAATTAACACAAACTGTTGGTTGAAGCCTTTTGTTCTCATGGCTCTTAATAGTTGCTTAACAAAAAAGCGATATACGACAATTATCAAAAACCCTACAAGTAGATAGATGATTAAGAACATCCTTGAAATATCGATCGTTTTAACAATAAATAAAACACTTAACAAAATAAACATACTATAAATTTGCACTTGGATTATTTTGGAAATTTCTTTTGCAAACTTCATTTTTCTTTTGGGTACGTATAAGCCAATCAAAAAGCCTATAGCCAAAAATGCCACCGAGTAAACAATGTTCCAAATAAAATAATCAGTTAGTGGCAAATACGACCCTTGTTGCTCTTTATTAATCACAAAGCGAAAATACCATGCAACAGCAAATGCTAATTGAATAAAGATGAAATCTGTTGTCATATATAGCTGTGTTATAAAGCGCTCTTTTCCTCTTATCACTTTAATCACCTATTTAACTTTATATTTAATGTACTTTTTTCAAAAGGTTACTTATTGTAGCCAATGTTAGCTTTAATGTAATTCCTGTATAAACTACACTATTAACAAAAAAGTTATATTTTTTTGCAAAATGCTTTTTATGGAATATATACATGGCTCTATGGAACTCATAAACTATTTTAAATGGCTTTTTTCGACTACTAGCACCCTTATAATGAGTAATAGATACCGTTGGATTATAAACAATTCGCCATCCTGCTTCTTTAATTCTATAACACCAGTCTATATCTTCCCCATACATAAAAAATTCTTCATCTAAAAGCCCCACTTGCTCAATTACTTCTCTTCTTACCATCATAAATGCACCTACTAAACAATCAATGTCATGTATTTCTTTCATATTGAGGTAGCTTTTATGATAGCTATTATATTTAGGGCTAGTTGGATATTTTTGAGCTAAACCTATCATATAATAGAAGGACGCATCTGGAGTTGGAAAGCCTCTATGGCAAGCCTTATCCAATGTACCATCAGCTAAATTTACTTCGCATCCAACAGCACCAATATTCGTTTCTCTATCCATGAAACAAATAATTTTATCTAATGTATTGTCATTCACTATAGTATCAGAATTTAGCAATAAAACATAACGGCCGTTACACTCTCTTATTGCTTGGTTATTAGCTTTGGAAAATCCGACATTTTCTTTATTAGATATCGTATGCACTTGCGGAAATAGATTTTGAATTTGTACTACAGACCCATCTGAAGAAGCATTATCTACTACAAAAATCTCATATTGGAAACTTAAATTTGATTTTAAAACTGATTGAATACAATCAATTGTTAGCTTTTTTGTATTATAATTAACAATTACTATACTTAAATCCATTTTAATTTTTACCATATTCCTTTAAAATATTGATAAATCTTTTTCGAAGGAGCCTTTCTATATGATTGTATAAACGCTTTCTTATTTTTTAGACTTTTATACTCTATAAAAAGAAGTTTATATGCATAGAAAAGCTTTCGTTCTTTTAGGAGAATATAAACTAAACAAGATGCTTCATATAGTAAAATAAAAGGAAAATGCAATAAAAAGTAAAATATGTTATCGTTTTTAATTACATAAAAATGTCTATTGATATAGGAATGTTTTCTGGTTTTAAGGGAGATATCCTTCCTTGATTTATTATCCTTCCAACTGCGTTCATGTTTTGCTATGGCTTTAGGGACAAAACATATTTCCCAACCTGCTAGCCTTGCTCTCCAACTAACATCAACATCTTCTTTATAAGCAAAAAAACTTTCGTCAAAAAATTGCCCATCTCTTGAAATCATGTCAACCATTGCTCTTTTATAAACCGCAGCAGCACCTGAAACTCCAAAAACATTTATCATATCATCATATTGTCCTTGGTCTACTTCCCCACTTCCCCGATCAACTGCACGACGACTTTTCTTTATATTAATTCCTGTACTGTCAATAATGTGTGAATTTAAATCTCTATATAATTTACCAGTTGCAGCACCAACCTTTTCATTAAGCTGCATAAATTTTATAATATGTTCTATATAATATTTATCTAATATTACATCTGGATTTAATACTAAAACATAATCTGTCTCAGCATAATTTAAACCTTGGTTATGACCACCTACAAATCCGCTATTTATGCTATTTTGAACAAAATAAACATTCGAATAATGAGAAACAATGTCTTTAATGCAATCATTTGAATCATTATCAATGACTATTATCTTCTCAACTGGATACGATTGCAAAATTACTGAATCTAAACAATCTGCTATATAATCCGCACTATTATATGTAACGATTTGAACAGCTATACTAGCCAAATTACCCCTCTATTCCTTTTATAATACATTTTAATTATAGCTTTATAAACAAAAATAACAATCTAAAGGAGATTGTTATTTTTGTTTATATATTCACCTAAAGCTTCCTTCCAATTTCTCCTAGGAGTAAAGCCATTTATTCGAACCGACAAATCGCCTAAGACAGAATAAGCTGGACGCTTTGCAGGTCTTGGGAATTGATCTGACGTTAATGGATCAACTTTGAGATCTTTTTTAGCTAATTTAAATATCTCTTGGGCAAATTCATACCAAGAGCATATTCCACTATTTGTACAATGATAGATACCGTATTTTTCAGTTTGTACTAGCTCAATTAGAAACTCTGCTAAGTCAACTGTATAAGTAGGAGATCCAACTTGGTCATAAACTACACCCAGCTCGGATTTTTCCTCAGCTAATTTTAGCATGGTTTTCACAAAGTTAGGACCATATTCTCCATAAACCCATGCTGTACGTACAATAAAGTACTTTGTGTGAAGCGTTTGTGTTAAAAACTCACCTGCATACTTTGATTGTCCATACACTCCTAATGGATCCACATTCATATACTCATTATATGGAGACGTTGCTTGTCCATTGAAAACATAGTCAGTACTAATATAACAAATTTTTGCTCCAACTTTTTCTGCTGCAACAGTTAAATTCCGCTGCCCTACAGCATTTACTTGAAAAGCTAACTCTTCATTAGTTTCTGCTCCATCAACATTTGTATAGGCAGCAGCATTAATAATAATATGGGGTTTGATATCACCACATACAGTTAACACACTCTCTATATCTGTAATATCTAACTGAGTTTTAGTAAATGCAAACAAATCGTATTCACTATCTGATAATTGTTTAACAAGCTCCTGACCTAGTTGTCCATTAGCACCTGTTACCATAATCCTCATTACAATTTACCACCATACTGTTGTTGATAATAGTTTTGATAATCTCCCGAAATGATATTTTCCCACCAGGCCTGATTATCTAGATACCATTGTACCGTTTCTTTTAAACCTGTTTCAAATGTATACGTTGGCTCCCAGCCTAACTCTTTTTGAAGCTTCGTCGGATCAATGGCATAACGTCGATCATGACCTAAACGATCTTCTACATATTGGATTAATGATTCTGGCTTATCAAGCTGCTTTAAGATTTCTTTAACAACCTCTAAGTTCGTTTTTTCATTATGTCCACCTACATTATAAACTTCACCATTCATGCCTTTATGTAAAACCAAATCAATAGCACTGCAATGATCTGTTACATGTAGCCAATCTCGAACATTCTTACCATCACCATAGACAGGAAGTTTTTTATCATTTAAAGCATTAATGATCATTAAAGGAATTAGTTTTTCAGGGAAATGGAATGGACCATAATTGTTAGAACAACGTGTAATATTTACTGGTAGACCAAATGTTTCATGATATGCAAGTACAAGCATATCTGCTCCAGCTTTACTTGCACTATAAGGGCTATTTGGAGCTAGTGGTGTTTGTTCAGTAAAATAACCACCCTCCCCCAATGAGCCATATACTTCATCAGTTGATACTTGTAAATATTTTTTCACATTGTACTTCTTGGCTGCATCCAATAATACTTGTGTCCCTTGAATATTTGTTTGCACAAAAATACTAGGGTTTGTAATACTACGGTCAACATGTGATTCTGCAGCGAAATTAATAACAGCATTTACACCATCACCAATTAGTTGATCCATCGTCTCTGTATCTGTTATATCAGCCTTGACAAATTGATAATTTGGCTTGCCTTCAGATGGCTTTAAATTTTCTAAGTTACCTGCATATGTTAAAGCATCAACATTAACAATCGAATACTCAGGATATTTTTCCATCATGTAGTTAACAAAGTTACTACCAATAAAACCTGCTCCACCTGTAACTAAAATCTTCATATTATCATTCCTAACCTTTATAAATAAATTGGCGTTCTAAATCCTTTAAATAAGGATGCTTTGTATCTTTGTCAGATAATATTGGATTTGACGTTGGCCAGTCTATATTCAAATCTGGATCATCCCAAGCAATCCCCCGATCATGCTCTGGAGAATAATAATTATCTACCTTATAAAGAAACTCTGTATTTTCAACTAAAGTGCAATAACCATGGGCAAAGCCTTGTGGAATAAGTAATTGCCTTTTATTACTTTCACTTAATATAAATCCTTCCCATAGACCATACGTCGGAGACCCTTGACGAATATCCACAATTACATCATAAACGGCACCACTGGTAACTCTTACAAGCTTCGTTTGAGCGAATGGCTCTAATTGGTAATGCAAACCTCGTAAAACACCACTCTCATTTGATAGTGCATGATTATCTTGTATAAAGTTAAATGTGAAATCATTATCCTCAAATAATTGGGCGTTATAAGTTTCCATAAAGAAGCCTCGATTATCCCCAAATACCTTTGGCTCAAAAAGATATGCATCTAATAACTTTGTCTTAATAAATCCCACCATAAAGGACCCCTTATAATTTTTTATTTGCTAATGAAATAAGATATTGACCATATCCATTTTTCTTTAACGGTTCTGCTAACTCTAATAACTGCTCTTTTGAAATATACCCTTTACGAAAAGCAATTTCCTCTAAACATGCTACTTTTAAACTTTGTCGTCTTTCTATCGTTTCGATAAAAGCTGATGCTTCTAAAAGCGACTCATGTGTTCCTGTATCGAGCCATGCAAAACCTCGACCTAATAATTCCACATGAAGATTTCCGGATTCTAAATAAGCCTTGTTTATATCCGTAATTTCAAGCTCTCCACGAGGAGATGGTTTGATAGACTTTGCAATTTCTACTACACGATTATCATAGAAATATAACCCAGTTACAGCATAACTAGATTTAGGTAATTCAGGTTTTTCTTCTATAGAAATTGCTTTACCCTTATTATCAAACTCAACAACTCCAAATCGTTCTGGATCTTTAACATTATAGCCAAAAACTGTAGCTCCATTTTCTCTTAAAGCAGCTCGTTCTAACATTGCTGTAAATTTATGTCCGTAGAATATATTATCTCCTAAAATTAAAGCAACAGACTCTGAGCCTATAAATTCTTCTCCGATAATAAATGCTTGAGCTAAGCCATCAGGTGACGGTTGGACAGCATATGATAAGTTTAATCCCAAATCTTGCCCATCACCTAATAATTGCTCAAAACGGGGGGTATCCTCAGGTGTTGAGATAATTAGAATATCTTTAATGCCAGCTAACATCAGTACTGACAACGGATAATAAATCATTGGTTTGTCATAAATCGGTAATAATTGTTTAGATACTGAGCGAGTTAAGGGGTATAAGCGTGTACCGCTTCCTCCCGCTAAAATAATTCCCTTCAAAATGTTCCTCTCCTGCAATTACTTATTTTTTCAAAATGTATTTTGATAATAGAAATGTTAATGGTATTGAAACTACTATAACTAAAATAGGTGCCATAACCTCATTAACAATATTATTTTTAACTAATAAATTAAGTACAATCACGTTTATTATATATTGAACGATATACACAATTGGATATCCAATTGCCTTTTTAAACGTTAGTTTAACATTAAAAACATATTTTGCATTTAATAGAAACGAGATAACAATTCCACTGATATAAGAAATGACATAAGCATAATTATATTCTATATATGAGAGTAACGTTAGATAAACGCAATAAGTTGCAACTGTATTAAAACCACCAACACATAAAAAACGAATAAATTCCTTATTCATACACTTCATCTACAATGAAACCAGGTTTTTTTCGAGTCTCATCTAGGATCCTCCATAAATATTCTCCAATTATTCCGAGCATCATCATAATAATTCCTTGTAATAAGGTAATTAGTGCTACAATAGTTGTCCAACCTTGTACAGCTACATATCCAGCTATGTATGCAACAATTGTAAATAATGCATAGATAAAACTTAATAAGGCAACTGTAAACCCAATCCCTGTCATAAAGCGGATCGGTGCATAAGAAAAACTCACAAATGAGTCAACAAAAAGTTTAATTTTTTTTGATAAAGTCCAACGTGATTTACCATGTTTTCTTTCTTGTCGAATATATGGAATGAAGTCTTGATCATGGCCAAGTGAAAAAATTAAACTCATAATATTTGTATTTTTTTCGCTAATTAAAACTAATTCCTGGACAACTTGTTTATCGATTAGAACAAAATCAAAACCACCTTTTGGATAACCTTTAATTGCAAATCTATCCATCAAGTAGTAATAAGTGTTTGAAAAAAGTTTTTGAGAAAAGCTTTCTTCACGATCAGTTCGCGTTGCCATTACTACTTTTTTGCCTCGTTCCCAACACTTAATCATATCTTTGAATAACTCTGGAGGATCTTGAAGATCTGCTGAAATAATACCTACACAGTCTCCAGAAACGTAATTTAATCCTGCCTGAATTGCTTGCATTGATCCATAATTTTTACTTAACTTTATTACTTTAATACGGGCATCTTTTTTCCTTTCTTCCAGTAATAATTTTAAAGAGTCATCTTTAGAACCATCATCAACAAAAACAAATTCAAGATCGTAACTTGGGAATAGTTCTGTTAGTGATTGAAGCCTTGGTACTGTATATGGAATATTTAATTCATTAAAGTAAATTGGAACTAAAATAGAAAAAGTCTTTTTACTCATAACTATTAATTACCTTTACAACCTTCTTGGCTTCTTCAATGGTCATTACAGGACTTATTGGTAAGCTTAAAATTTCACTATGAATTTTCTCGGATATTTCAAAACTTAAATGATTCCATTCTTTATAGGCCTTTTGTTTATGAGGTGGGATAGGATAATGAATAATTGTTTGAATAGAGTTTTCGAGCAAATATTTTTGAAGTCTATCACGTTCTTTTGTTCGTACTACAAAAACATGCCATACATGCTGGGTATCAACTTCAACTAATGGAAGTATTACGTTGCTATTATTAATATTATCCAAATAATATTTTGCTATTTTACGTCTATCATTATTTTCGCTAACTAAAAAATCTAACTTTACCGAAAGGACAGCAGCTTGAATTTCATCAAGTCTACTATTAATGCCTTTATATAAGTTTTCATATTTTTTATGAGAGCCGTAATTTCTAAAAGCTACTATTTTTGTATATAAGGCTTCATCATTGGTTGTTATCGCCCCACCGTCCCCCAGTGCGCCTAGATTTTTACCTGGATAAAAACTAAAACCCGCTGCATCTCCAAGATTCCCTACTTTTTCACCTCTATAAATTGCACCGTGCGCTTGAGCACAATCTTCTATAACTTTTAAATTATATTTTTTTGCAATGTCAATAATCGGAGCCATGTCACAACTTTGTCCATATAAATGCACAACCATAATAGCTTTTGTTTTATTGGTAATATGCTTTTCAATATTAGCAGGATTAATATTATATGTACTTAAAGTAGGCTCTACTAAAACAGGTGTAGCACCATTAGAGGAAATAGCTAAAATAGAAGCAATATAAGTATTTGAAGGTACTAAGACTTCATCTCCTTCTCCAATATCGTAGGCTTTTACTATTAAAGAAAGGGCATCTAATCCGTTCGCTACGCCAATACAATATTTTGTACCACAAAAGTCTGCGAATTTCTTTTCGAATTCATTTACAGAGTTACCCAGTATATACCAACCAGATTTTAGAACCTTATCTAATGCATGGCTAATGGCATCATAATGCTTTTCATTCATTTTTTTCAAATCTAAAAATTGAATCATTTACTATTCACCCTTCATTTTAATTGTATCACTTCTCCAGTAAGAACTTTTTTATATATTTTGCCACAATTACATTCAGCTTTTTCAGAAATAAAATGTAGTTTCTCTGTACATTCACAAATATGATATTTAAATTTCGCTGGATTACCAAATACTAATGAGTACGCAGGAACATCTTTTGTTACAACTGAACCAGCACCTACCATTGCAAACTTGCCAATAGTATTTCCAGCTATAATAACACTGTTAGCACCTACACTTGCTCCTTCTGCAACTAAAGTTTTCATAAATGACTCCGGATATTGCTTACTTCGTGGCATTAAATCATTCGTAAAAACTACATTAGGCCCTAAAAATGCATTATTTTCAATTTTAACTCCATTCCAAATGTAGATCCCTGATTTTATAGTTACATTGTCTCCTATTTCCACATCATTTTCGATAAAACAATGATCACAAATATTACAATTAGCGCCAATTTTAGCACCTTCTAAAATGTGTACAAAAGCCCAGACGCGAGTATTTTCACCTATCTCTTTGGTTTCGATTAAAGCGTGGGAGTGCTTATAAAATTCCCCCATATTACACCTCCTGTGTTTTTTTAGAATAAACTTCTAAAAATTTATTATAATCTCTAATATAATCCTTACTATCATATAATTCTGAGGCAAGCACTAAAAGCACGCAATCTTCTGAGAAATCATACATCTCATGCCAATCGTTTGGTTCCAAAATTAGGACTTTATTAGGTGCATCTAAAAGTACTTCATCTGTTCTAATTGTATTATCTAAAAATACTTTACATGAACCTGAAACGCTAATTAATGCTTGTCTAGTTTTATAATGTGCATGAAAGCCTCTACATACCCCTTGTTTTGTACTATAAATATAAAACACTCTTTTTACTTCAAAAGGTACATGAACTTGGTTTTCTATAACTGATAGGTTTCCGCGATCGTCTCCTAATATATCTATCTCTAAAATTCTACTTAAGTTCATCACTATGCCCCTTATCTACTAATTTCTAAGATACAACTTCCATTTATTAGAGTTTTATGCTAGTAACCAGATATCTCTCTGCTTGATACTCTCAAAAAATAAACATAATTACCACACTATTTTAATAAGGCCTTCACTCGCTCTAAGCTATCAAAAAAATATTTATTATTATCATCAATTTTTATAGCCTGTTCATAATAAGATAAAGCTGTGGTATAATCCCCCATACTTTCTTTTAATTGTCCCATAAAATAACTAGGATATGGATTTCCACCATTTGCCTTTTCCACTGCCTTAAGTAAAAATAATTCCGCATTTGCAAAATCTTTTATGTTCAAGTATTTTTTTCCCAACTCCATGTTCAAGTACCAATCATCATTTTCCTCAAGTTGATTTAATAATGTATTAATTTCAGGGTATAAAATTTGCGCTCTATTTTCTTTAATAAACTCTAATTCTTCGGAATTTGAATTAACATAATATTTTTTCAAAATACCGTTAGTATCATAAACAAAGATTTTATTATATTCTTCAATATTTACATTCCCAATATTTTTCAACTTTGTATAATTAGTATCATCTTCTATTCCCGTATTAAGCACAGTTAAATTCACCTTAATATCGAAAGTATCTTTTACAAAATACATAGATTTATACCAAGTTTCTTCAGTATTATATAGTCCTGTAATCAATACATTATCTTCTGGTTCAATATGTTCTTTTACGAAATTTAAACTTTTGTATATATTATTATTAACATTCTCTGGATAGACTGCCCACATGTTATCCGTATAATCATTTTTGTATCCTAATGTGGTTGTAAAATTCAGTATTAAAATCAAAGTTAAAATACTATTTACTATTCTTCTATCAATATCAATAGAAGATAAAACTAATACAACAGAACTTATTAATGGTACTGCAACCCAAACATAGTGTGGCACCACATGATTAGGTAATACCGAATAAGGAATATATGCTGAACAACCTATTACTAACATCATTATTATTTCCAGTATAAATTTTTTCTTGAATATAGATAACACAAACACTAAAAAAATGATTAAAATAATATAGAAATTAACTCCACTTTTTAAATAATAAAAAAATGTTTTTAATAAGGAGATCATATCGTAAGAAACAAAGTATGGAGAGTCTTTATCTGGACTAAAACTTACAAATGCACTTCCAATAATTTTACTTCTAATTAACGTAAGTATCAGTAATAATATACTTGAAATTGCTAAGTAAATTGCATATTTTCTTTTATTATATTTATTAATGAAAAATTGGAAAATGAAAAATACTATAATTGATAATCCATAAGTTTCTTTAGTCAATAGTGATAATAATATAAATAAACTTACTAGTAATGACTTTCTTAAATTCATCTCATACTTATACCAAACTAAAATAGCTACTAAGAAAAAGAAAAGTGCAATTGTACTAAAGATATCATATGTATAATTTATGTAAAATGTCGGATGAGAAAAAATTAATAATAAAAATAAAAGTTTTAAATATGTACTTATATTTTTACCAGTAATATTTTGGTAAATCTTAAATATCAAACAAATATTAAGAATAGTTATTACAATACCGAAAAGTAATATTGATTTGTAGCTCACCATACCCACTAAACTTAATAAAAAATCTCCAACTACTCTAGATGAAACAAAAAAATCCCAGAATGTATTTCCTTGAAAGTCTCTATAATAATCAATTTGATCTGAATGATGAGGTAAAACAGGATTGAAATACCCCGGGAAAATATATCTAAGGCTCAAAAAGTAACAAATGATTATCAGGGTAATATCCCCCATATTTCCTTTTAGTAAATATTTTAATGAAGCTTGTTTCATTTATTTAACTCCTTTTTGCATATCATAAATTTTTTAATAAAGGTAAAAGCTCTATTAAAACATTTTCCCAACTATATTGCGATACCCATTCAATATTATTTTCTAAAGGTCTTTGCAATAACATTTCCAAACTTTCATATATACTTTCTACAAAAAAAGGATTACAGTATTCTGCATTACACAAAAAATATTCCTTGGTAGGTTCTGTATCCGATACTGCTATGGGTAATCCTAAAGTAAGTGCTTCTAAAGAAGCCAAACCAGGAGTTTCTATAAAACTAGGTTGAATATGACCTTTACTACCTTTCAATATTTTAAAAACTTCTTCTTGAGGGAGGTGTTCTAAATAATATATATTGGATCCAGATATTGTTCTCAAAGTTTTAAAATAGTCTTCATAACCAAATGATGTTTTACCAATTAAAACAATATTTATATTTCCTAAGTTGGCTGCTTTTACTAAGTTTAGTTGATTCTTCCTTGGGCCAATGCCACCCACACAGCAAATATAATTTTCAGGTAAATTATATTTTTCTTTTATAGAATCTTCTTGTTCAATTTTCTCTAATTTGTTTAGATCTACACCATTATAAATTACCTTAACATTTTTATTTAATTGATCTAATTTAAAATTATCGTTTAAATGTTTCCATTCTGCATATGAATTAGGGCAAACATAATATGCATTTTTTAAAATATTTTTGATACACTGTTTTATATTAAATAACTCTGTTTCTTTAATGTTAAAAAAGTCTATAATTCCTTTATTATTTTTTAAGAATTTAAAAGCCCTTATATAAGATTTTAAAAAATCAGGCATAATTTTTTTTGCTAACATTCTTATATTGAATTGAACTGGCATTTTCAACGAATCTAAATTCCAATAAACTGGAAATGCAATATATGGCTTGCTATATTTTTCACAAGCTTTCATACATAAATAAGCTTCTAATGGATTGGTTAAATTAAAAATAAAAACATAATCATAGCTACTTAAATTTTCTAATGGATTGTCACTCACTGTAACTTTAAAATTATGGTTAATTAAAAAATCTTTTATTGCATTAATCTGTACAGTATCTCCACCAGGAAATTTCGAAGAATTCATTCGATCAAATATTAATACTTTTATCATGTTTCCTCTCAAATAATTTCATTTATTTTTTTTACACGTTTTTGCCATGTATGTTGCTCGGCTACGTTACGAAGTTTTTCAAGATGGTTCATTTCCGCTCCTATATTCAAAGCCACTTTGACTTGCTTTTCAAATTCTTCTTTAGTATCTCCTATAAAGACGCCTTCAATCTCTAAAACTTCTGGCAAGGGTGTACTAACTACACACTTTCCTCCTGCTAAATATTCAAAAACTTTAACTGGAGAAGTACTCAATGTAATCTCATTAATTAAAAACGGTAAAATTGCTACATCAAACAGGCTTAGTAAATGTGGGATTTTATTATATGAAACTCGTTTCAATACTTCTACTTTACCTATTTGCTTAAGTTCTTCTACCTGCATTTCAACTGTAGGATAAACCTCTCCTACTAATACAATAGTCCAATCTGGATTAGATTTTGCTATATATTTTACTGTATCAAAATCAAACCATTCAGCAATTGCACCATAATAACCAATAATTTTTTTATCTGCTGCTTTCACTTTTTCTAATTCTGGCCAATCAAATAAATCATAATTCATAAAATCTTCTATCGTAACAGCATTCGGCAAGTATAAAACATCTTTATTAAATATAGATAAATCATTTTTTATTGATTTTGCTGTAGCTAATAGACAATTACAATCTACAACAGACTTCTCAAAATCCTTTAAAATGTTATCATAGGTATCAAATGTATCTATATAGTCTATGCAATCATATATTTTAAATAGATTCGTATAAAGCCCCTCCCAATTATTAATTGTTTTTAATTGGTGTGGCCAATATTGCCAAACAAAGACTTGCTCGTTTGCACAACTTTTTATTAAAGTTGTTCCATCCTTGTTATCATTGAATAAATATAAATTAGGCTCTATTTCTAATAAGCCCCGAACATACCAATCTGGCTCATAAGGAAATGATGTGTCTACTATATAAAAAACAATATTCCCCTCTTTTGCTAATGCTCTAGCAATTTGTTGAGGTCTTTGAAACATATATCCCCATGGACAAGAGGGAGAAGGGAAAATAAAAATCTTCCCTTTATTCCCTTCTATAACATTAAGTATTTGTTTTTTTAAATCACTTTCTTTTGGAAACCTTAGTACTTTCCCTTTTACATTACGAGGCAATTTGTTGATAATCTTCCTTTGTATTATCTCTGGTTTATTTTGTAATACTCTTGAAATTTTCGCTATTAACTCCATTAAAATTTACCCCTGTTAATTTTTTCAGATTGCACTAAATCTGTTATACTGTTACACTTCCCTTCGATTCTTTAATAGCATTCAATATACTTGCATCAATAAAATCATTAAATTGAATTTTTTCATGGAATGTAACTTTTGATATAAGATCAATTGTATTAGTTATATATAGATTTTCTGTCACTTTTCTAAGTCCGTGATATTCTTCCCCATTGTAAAGTTTTGTAACAACTATCACTAACTGATTTTCTTTAATTTTGTTTTCTACAAATTGTTTAAATAATAAATTGTCATTAGACCATTCACCGATAATCACAATAAGATTTTTTTGTATTTCTTTAACCTTAGTAGCAATAGATGATGAATCAACTAAATTTAAGAACAATGAATTTGGAGGTTTGGGCATCATCCAGTCTTTATTCCATTTTTGTTCAAAATAGCTTTTGTTCTTTTCCCAAATATTCCTGTAATGCTCTGACTGTAATTTTTTGAAACTAACACTACCATGATGATAAATAAAAACATCTTCAACTATTACTAATTTATAACCTAAACTTTTTACTTTCTCGCAGTAATCATCATCTTCGAACATTCCGATTCCATAATTTATATCTAAATCCCCAGCTTTTTCATAAACTTCTTTTTTTATAGCTACACAATAAAAACCTAATAAATCGGTATATCTAAATTTCCCTTTATTAAATCGATTAAAATCTTGTAGCCATAATTCAGATGGACCGGAAATAGGGTTTGCTATACAAAAATCTAACATTTGATCATTTCCCACAGAATTTGAAACTGGGCCAGCCATACCAATATGAGTATTTTCTTTTAAAGGCTTAATAAGTTTTTCAATCCAATTTTGTGTGACGATTGTATCGTTATTTAATAAAATAATATATTCGCCCGTAGCTAAATTACAGCCTGCTTTATTTCCTCCTGCAAATCCTAGATTAACTGGAGAGAACAGAACTTTAATATTAGGATTTACAATTCGGGCTAATTGTATTTTTGTCTCATCTGTAGAATTATTATCAACAATAATAATTTCCAAGTTTGAATATTCATTGTTACGAATCAAACTTTCTAAACATTGCTTTGTATATGACCAGTTATTATATGTAACAATAACTATACTTACCTTTGGCTGTTTACTTGTTATAAATTGTTTTATTTCTTGATATCTAGTTTCCCATGTATTAATAGCAGCATATTTTTTTCTTTCTTCCACTAATTTTTTATTATTTTCAATTAAACTTTGTTTAATACTTTTCTCAAAATCTTCTACTGTATCAGCCAAATAAACTAATTCTTTCATGTACTCTAGTTCAGGTAGTTTTGTTGAAACAACAGGTTTACCTGCAGCCAAATATTCATATACTTTCACAGGGTTCGTAGCTAATGTTAAATTATTTATTAAAAATGGGATTAAACACACATCAAACTTATATAAGTAACTAGGTAAGCTTTCATATGTTACTTCGCCTGTTAAAATAATATTTGGCATTTTCTCTACCTGAGAAACATCACAACCAAAAGTATTCCCTACCAAAACAAAAGTCCAACTTGGATTACGTTTTGCTAATTTTTCAATTAGTCCAATATCGAACCACTCTGAGATAGCCCCATAGTATCCAATAACTGGCCCCTTTAAATTCTTCACTTCATTAGCAAAATCTGTAGTCTTTTTTGAAAAATGATTATACTCTCCTGCATTTCGGACAAGAAGAGTATTGGGGTTTTTTTGTATCACTTTTTCATACAACCTTTGCGAGGACGCTAATACTATATCTGATGAATATATTAATTTTTCTTCATTGGATAACATTTCACTTGAATTTGTTGAAAAACCTTCATGATCATCCATACAATCATAAATTGTAATATTATTTTCTAGATTTAACGAAACGTTCGCCCAGAATGGTAAATCCAGAATAGAATATGTTGCACCAATTCTAAATTTTATCTTTAAATATTCTATAGATTGATTAATAATTTGAAGGTCTTCTTCTTCAATTTTATCCTTATAAGCATTTAAAGGATTATTTGTACATAATTTCACCCAATAAATATTAGGCTGTAATTCTTTAATTACAGTATGCTTAGCTATCTCTTCATACGTTGGCTGGATATTTTTTAGACCATAGGTTTCAATTGAAAAATAAAATACCCTATGCCCATTTTTTTCGAATTGAACAGAGATTTGTTGAGGACGTTGCCACCTGAAATCCCATTCAATCACAGGAAATCTAAATAAATCAATTTGTTTAGGATATGCCGCAAATAATTCACTATGGTCTATATTAGATAACTTACTGCCTGATGACTGTTCCAAATTATAGTCTGGAATTTTATATTGTTCTATGTTTTGTAATTGAATGGGACTAAATCTTGCTAATTCTAAATTTTTCGGCACTGGTTTCTTTAATATTTTTAGTTTCAACCATTGTAAAAATTGTTTTTTTTCAATAGAATTTCCCTTTAAAAATTGCTCATTAATTCTTCGTGCTAAACACATTAATCTCCATGCTTTAGTAGACTGCACTACTTCGAGTCTATTATTGTAGTCTAAAGAATTTTGATAATAAAGCTCGTTTAATCTTTTGTGTAATTCTAAGTATTTTTGAATATCTATTTTATCATTATTAGTCATTACTTTTTCACCACTTTACTAATCTGTGCCATTGATATTCCCTCTTATATAAGCTGAGACTTCTTCAATTTTATTATTTAATTCTTCAATTATAAGATTTTTCTCGAGAATTTGTTCGTATAAAGATTTCCCCCACAAGGAAACTTCATTAATTTTTTGATTTTGTTTAAGAATTAATTGGTCTTTTTCTTCTAGATCACTTTGTTGTTTTTGAACAAACGCCGATATCTGCTCAATTTTCATATTTAATTCGCCAATCAAACTATCTCTATCTTTTACTTCCCTTGAAAGCTCACTTCCCCAACCACTTAATTGTAAGATTTCTTTTTTTTGCTCATGAAGTCTCTCGTTTACATTTTTCATATACTCTAAATCAGAGTTTAAAGTAACTATAGAACTTATATTATTCTTTTCAGTTAATAAGGTTTGCTTAGTATAAATAACAACAGCTTGCTTCCCATCCCATAAACTGTTTTGGATTAAACGACAGTCAACTTCTTTAAAATAAGAAAGCACAAACTCATTTATTCCTATTGGAAAACTATCATAGTTGAAAGTATAAAAATGTTCACTTAGGCGCTCTACCTCTTGAAATGGAACCATGATAATTAGATGTTGTTTTGTCTTCTCTAATAATTTTTTAACTATTTCAAATGGATTATTGAAGTGTTCTAAAACATTGGAAATGAAAATGATATCATAACATTTTGATAGATTATAAATATCGTCCTTAAAAAATCTGATATTTGGATATAATCCTTTAGCTTTTTCAATTGCAACTTCTGAAAAATCTATCCCATCAATATCAATAGTTTGATATTTCTGTTTGAAGATATTGGTTCCTTGACCTTCTGCGCACCCTGCATCACATACTGTTACATCCTGTAGAGTACTATTCATCCATTCCGGTAAATTATTAATTAATATATCCACAAAAAAATTTGTTTGTTGATGACCTTCCAAATCTTCCCAATCATTAATAAATCTCTCATCCCAATACTCATTACTATTAATATCTAATTTACTCATTATTAATTAATTTCCCCTTCATCATAAATTACTACTTGAAGTTCACATGTTGTTTGATCTGAGGTTGTACTAATGAAAAGAACCTTTTATTCCCTAGAACTTTAAAAACAACAGCATTTTCGATAAAATCGTAATAACTCGGATTATTATTGCTTCTATCTTCTGCTGATAACACTAATGAATAATCACCAGGTGTCAAAATATTTTCAAGGTCAAATTGTACTTCAATAAATTTATTTTTTGAATAATTTCCAAAGCTAATGCCTTCATCAAAAGTCGTTGATACAATTAAATCAAGACCATGTTTGTTTCTAAAGCTAAAAGCAAATCCTAAATTTTCAAAATCTATATCAGTATCTATTACTTCAGCTATAAACTTGATTGAGATTCTTTCGCCCCAATATAGAATATCCGTATCCTCGTCTACCTGATTAAAAATATTGAAATCCCTAATTACAACCTTATGATTTCCCCATCTAATTAGTTCTTTTTTAGGTTCTTTTTCTTTAATTTTTACCTTTTTAGCATTTACCAAGCTTTCAGCTTTTTCTTCTAAAAATAAACTCTTTACATATTCTGATGTTATTTCACTTGGGCTTCCTTCTTTAATGATCTCACCGTGTTGAAGCCAAATAACTCTACTACAAAAACTACGAATAGCCTGAACATCATGTGTTACCAAAATCACAGTAACACCTTTCGCTACCAATTTTTTCATATGATTCATGCATTTTAGAGAAAATGCCGCATCTCCTACAGCTAATGCTTCGTCAACTATTAGAATCTCTGGATCTATGCATGCCTGTACTGCATAAGCTAATCTAACAAACATACCACTCGAATATAGTTTTACTGGATGATATATAAAATCACCAATATCAGCAAAATCCAATATTTCCTGAAGCTTATCATCTATTTGCCTCTTTGTGAATCCAAGAATTGTAGCATTTAAATAAATATTTTCAAGGCCTGTGTATTCTGGATTAAACCCCGCCCCAAGCTCTAATAACGCAGATATTTTACCTTTAACCTCTAACTCTCCACTTGTTGGGGTTATAATTCCTGTAAGTATTTTCAAAAGCGTAGATTTTCCAGAACCATTTTTACCAATCAGCCCAATTGTTTCTCCACGTTTTATTTCTAACGATACGTCTCTTAAAGCAGAGAACTCTTTATAATATTTTTTTTTATTTATAAAGATAGCTTCTTTCAAACGGTCCATTTTATTTTCATATAACTTATAATCTTTTGTAAGATTTTTTATACTAATAACAATTTCATTTTCCATTCTATTTGCTCCTTATAATGAATCAGCAAAATGCGGACGCAATCTTCTAAAAATAATTACACCTATTATCAACATGATAATTGTTATAATCCAAAAATAAATAGTTAAATAAGGATGTTCCCAAAACCATGTTTTATATATAAGCGCCTCTCTATAACCATTGATAATATAATAAAAGGGATTTAATTTTAAATAAAAATTGTACTTTTCTGGAATTTGTTCTAAGGACCAAAATATAGGTGTTAGCCAGAAACCAAACTGTAAAATCACACTTATTATTTGACCTATATCTTTTAAAAATATTATTAAAGCAGATGAAATAAAAATAATCCCTGTTACTAAAACACATACTGCAAAACAGTAGTAAATTATCTGTAAACTATACCAATCTAACGAATATCCATAAGAGAGAAATATCCCAATAACAAAGATAATGAAAGCGAAGTGTATAACTAATCCAGAAAGTACTTTAACCAGGGGTAATAACTCAACTTTAAAAACTACTTTTTTTACCAAATAATCATTCTCAATAACAGAGTTTGTTCCATTATTTAGTATATCCGATATTAAAAACCACGGTATCATTCCACAGGATAACCATAAGATGAAAGGAAAATTATCCACTGGAGCAGATTTAAACCCAACCTCAAATACAAACCAGAAAACACCAATTGTAATAATTGGTGTAACAAAAGCCCATAGAATACCCAAATATGAACCTATATATTTCTTTTTAAAGTCTTTTAAAGTTAAATCTATTAATAATCTTATATTACTCATAATTTTTATACCTCATCGATATGCTCAGATGTTACATCCTCGCTTGCTTTTTTTTGCATGATACCTAAAATTATAAATAACGACGCAGCTGTTCCTGGCAATGTATCATTAAACACGGCTTGACACAAAAATGCTAAAGTAGCTACGGTTAATACAATAGTGCTAGTCTTTCCCTTAAAAACTACCTTTAAGCTTCTTACTACTACAATTACAATCAGTGCTAAAAATGCGACAAAACCAACAATTCCTGTCCCATATAAAACACCCAGATACATATTATGAGGTTTATCTACAATTACTTCTTGAGTTTCAAGATTGGCTCTTGCATCTTTATTATAGTGTGGGAAATTATAAATTAACGTGTCTAAACCATAGCCTAAAATTGGTCGGTCCTTTACTAAATCCATTATATATGACCAAATATAAACACGTCCGGAACCTGCACCCACGCCACTCTCAGCAGGAGATGGCAGTTCAAATTGAGTATCCGCAGCATATACACGATTATCCCAATTAAACATGTCACTACTAAAAGATAATGATTTTTCTTGATATGGATTATTTGAAATAAAGAAACCAAATGACTCATCCCATACTTTAGCATTCTCTTTTGCAAGCACATGAACTCCTGCTACGGAAACCATACAAAATACAACTACTTGCCCTAAAGCAAACACTTTTTTGTCATGCTTAAATGCTATCCATAAAATGAAAGGTAACATGACAATCATTGTTAAGAAACCGCTCGTTGATAGAGACATTAGTACAATTAATATTGATAAAATTGATAAAACAAAACTAGAAATTTTATCAAGCATATTTTTACCTACAACGCTATTCACTAAAAACATAGTCGCTATAATTGCAAACATCCCACTCATATAGTTACCATGGTTTAATGTTCCTACTAAATGAGAACCTTCTGAAAGGTTCACATCACTTGGCAGAAATAAAGTTACTAATTTCTTCATCCATGCATATTGTAAAAGATCATTACCTGTAAAATTGAAAATAATAATGATAAAATTAATGATTGTTAATGGTGTAAAAGCATATGTTACATATTTAACTACCTTTTTTGGGTATTCAATATTCATCGCAATAAAAAACAACGCTAAATAACATAGCCAGCTAATTGCACCATCTGAACGATTGTATTGACCATGTAATGCAATCGAAATGTTTGGTGAAAATATTGTTGATAACACAATTGCTACTGCAAATGCTCCCAATGCATAATTCAATTTTGTTTTTAGGATTTTGCCATCCATAAATAAAACTTTTGCCATAAATAGTAATGCTGCTAACACCGTAATACCAACAACAGCTAGTGCTTTATAGTGTGTAAACAGGTCACCTTTTGCTCCCCCCATTAATGCACTAACATTTGAAATCAATGGTGACTGGATCTCTATTACACTCCCCATAACTATTAATGGTACCAATCCAATTACAATAAGAAGTAACCCAAAAATCCACTTATCCATAGATTTTTGTGATTGAATATCCTCCTCAACATCACGATAGGCAACTTTTTCGTAAAACTTACTCATTATCCGTACCTTCCTTTGATTGCGAATTTTCAATTTGAGCTAATAATGTTGTTACATACTCTTGATAGTCTGGAATATCTTCCAATGTCCATTGTGATTCCTGACAACGTAATAACACGATTTTTGCTTCTTCAAATTTCTCTGCACCTAAAAATATTTCTCCCAATTGAAGCATAAATTTTGGGTCTTCAACCTTATATGGATTAATATCTAAAACTTTTTGCACATATATCGATGCTTGCTTAAAATCACCATTTCGGGCATTTGTTAGACCTGCTACATAATTAGCAACTTCTGAATTTGGCTGCTTTTTTAATACTTCTGAAAGCATTGTTATTGAACCTTCTAAATCACTATCTGCTTGTAATTGTATGGCTTGATTATATAAAGTCTCAGACATCAAAAAATCTTCGTCTTGTTTGCTTGCTAAAACACTCGCCACTATTAGTCCTACTACAACTAACGCGACAATCCCTGACAAAATATATTTTCTTATTGATTCCGTGAATGTCATTATAAGTCTACCTTCCTCGAATTATGTATTTTTGCACATAGAGTTATTATACTATAAAATTACATCCACATATAGGATATAACTCCAACTATTAAAAATATCTCTGAATAAAAGAGAAAATTTCTTATACAACCAAAATAGTTACATTTGATTATTCAAAAGTACTTTATGGTACTTACTATGAAAAGGTAAATAACCAATGAGTTCCATAAAAGTGCTTAATTGCGAACAATTTAACTTTTATGTCTGTTTGACTAACAAGTTTTTTAACGCCAGATTAAAAGGAACACCTGTTAATCGCTTAAATTAGGTAAATATATTTTCACTGATACACAACAAGATGAAATAAATAATGGTGAGAAATTATTGAAGTTAAATAGGAATAATATAAGAAGGATACTTTAAAGGAATAAATGGCATGAAAGAAAATAAATCCATTTACATGAAAATAGATAAAAGCAAGCGAGTATAATAAACCAAAGTAGTGAAGTGGAGTGCCATTGCTAGAGTTTTCAATGTATACATACACACAAGTAGATTATTGTTAGTTCTGATTTTGTATGTGGCCATTACCTATATAAGTCCAAAAAGTATTTTTAGTCATACCTTTATATCTGAAGGGGTATTTTTCCTACATCTACTTTGATTTGTCCACTAATTAATCTGCCTTCTATATAGCGAAGATGAAGTGATATTTACAATTCAATGTAAAGTGACCGAATTTTTTATTCGCAGGAAATCTCTATAGAGGTAGTGTGGTGCTAAGTCTTGAATTTAGGTACGGGTGTTTTTAACATCCTCTAAAAACTCTATAAAATCACTCACAAACTATTTAAAAATGCAAAAGGACTTCGTGGAGAATCCACAAAGTCCTTTTGCTTAAAATTATAGTTTATTCAATAACTATACCAGTAGCAGGAACAATTACTTGGTTCTTTTTAGTAGTATCAGTTACTGTGAATGTAGTAATAGGACCTGTAACTCCTGTACCTGCAAATTTCACAGTTACAGTTTTCTTACCATTTGATGTAGAAGCTACAGTACCAGTAGTAGCGTTAACAGTTACTGCATCTCCATTTGCAACGTTTAATGCATCAGAGAATGTAAATGTAACTTCTTGAGCTTTACCTAGCACACCAGGTTGGCTAGTTTTTGTAGTACCGTTAAGAACAACATCAAAAGTACCATCTTTATCAACTGTTAATGTAAGCACTGAACCATTTACAGAAGCTTTTACAGTTGTATTACGATTAATTTTGAATGCTAAATCAGCTAAGCTGTTAAAGTCGTTTGACTCAGATGTTACAGTTCCACCCCAATAAGATGTGAATGTTTTACCATCTACTGTCAACGTGTTACCCATTGTATTAAGGGAAGCAGCGTCAATAGTTGTAGTTGCAGGTGTACCAGCAACATAAGCAACTGTTTGAACAGCTTTTGTTAAATTAGATTTATACTGATCAACAGCAACTTTATCAGCAGATGTACCACCAATAAGTGCACGCACGATAGTAAATGTTACTTTACCATCAGCATCTTTACTGTATTGTACTTCAACACCTGTAGAATACTTTTCTAATTCTGCAACAAATGCATCTAAATCTGCAAGTGTAGCATTGTTTTCAGTTACAAACTTAGCATCTTTAAGTGAAATAGCTTTTTTACCTTTAAATGTTAAAGTTTTGTCTGCTTTATTAACAGATACAACTTGACCAATGTAGTTGTTTGTTACATCAGTTGTTGCTGTGAATGTTGCAGTTGCTTCTTTAGCAGTAAATGCAAAATCTTTACCATCAGCAGGGTTGATAGCGATACCAGTAGCAATCACACGTACAGATGATGATTTTTCAGCATTAGCAAGTTGAACTGCTAAATTCTCTGAAGATAACTCACCTGGGTATGATAATGTAATACTACGATTTGGTGAAACAGTTTTTCCTGAAACAACAACATCATTTGCACCTGTGTTAAACACTGTGTACGACACTGATTTAGTAGTAGCTTTAATTACTTTATCACTTTGGTTTACTAATTCTGCTTTAAATGTTGCTACTTGACCATCTTCAAATTTAGTTTGTTTCTTACCATTATTATCGTAAGATTTAACTGATGCTCCATCAAGGTAAGCACGTTGGAAGTAAGAAATTGGCGCAACTGTTTTTGGTTCGCCTTCATCAAGAGTAGCTTCTTTTGCATTAGAAGTATTGATATCAATCCAAGCAACTGGTGTTGCATAGTCATCTACTTTACTAGAACCGATAACAAATGTAGCTTCACCTTTTTCATTTGTTTTCACAGAAATTTGTTTACCGTTGTTTTCAGTAACGTATACATCATTATCAGTATCAATGAATTTAGCATCTGTAACTGTTGAAATTACACGGTCTAAATCTTCATTGAATGCTACATTAACGACTTCATTTTTCGCTAATTTACCATCTTTATCTTTTACGATAATTTTGTATTCGCGGCCATTATCTGAACCAATTGCTGCTACTTCGCCACCCTCACGAGTTACTTCGATAGTGTAGTCTGCTTGTACTGCTGCAAATTTCACTTTTGAAGCAGAAGCTTGTAATAAAGAAGCTTTGTAAAGATTTGCACTCTCATTTGTAGTAGTATTTAAGTCAAATACTACAGGTGTCACTTCTGCGTTTGTACCAGAAACTGTGAATGTAGCTTCACCTTTAGAATCTGTAGTTACGCGAGCTGTTAATGGAGCAGTATTGTTGTTTAATTGTTTTGCAGCAACACCGTTCACTGTAGCGTTTGCTACTTTATCAGATGTTACGTTCATGTTTTCAGCAAAACCAACGTTGAATGTTTTGTTAGCTTCTGGTTTACCAGTTTTAGGGTTTTTATAAGTAACTTTGTAAGTTTTGTTAGCCCCGTTGTTAATTGTAGCACCTGTAGTTACTTCTTCAACTGAAAGAATTGTATCTACACCCCAGAATACATAACCAAGTGAGAATTTAGAACGATCACCAGTTGCATAAGCAGTTACTTCATCAACACCGTCTTTATAACGAGTGTAAGAGTAAGTAGCGATACCTTCTTCATTTGTTACTGCTTCACCTACGATTGTTGGGTGAACAGCATCATTTGTGTTTCCTGGGATACTGAAAGTTACAGGGATACCAGCTTTAGATTGACCTTCGCCAACAGTAACTTTAGCTTGAACTTTAACGTCTTGGCCAAGTTTACCTTGAACTGCAGAAGATACTAGTTCTACTTTAGTTGGAACTACAGCAGCAATACCTTTAAATCCGCCGATTGTTTCGCCGTCAAGAGTTAAAACATACTCTTTTTCAGCTGTTTGAGAAGCTGTTGTTAAAACAACTACTTTTTTGTTTGATTGTTTAACAGAAGCGTTTTTGATTTCTAAGCCATCGATTTTGAAGTTAAGCGCTTGAACGTTAGTAACCTCTTCGTCGAATGTTACTTCAACAGTTGTGTTGTTGATAGCTTTAACAAATGCTGCTTCTTCTGGAGTTTCACCTTCAACTTTGTCTAAAGTACGTTTGAATACTAAAGCGAAGTCTTGACGAGTGATTGAGCTGTTAGGGTTAAGTTTGTTAGCGTCAGTACCTTCGAAAACGCCGTTAGCTACTGCGATTTCTAAGTATTTTTTAGCCCAAGGTTTTACTTGAGAAGCGTCAGCGAATTGGCTAAGATCTGCTTCACCTTCTAAATCGAAAGCTTCTACTAAAATTTTAGCAGCTTCAGAACGAGTTAGAGATTTGTTTGGTGCGAATTCAGTTGTGCTTACACCTTCAAAAATACCGTTTTCTACAACAGCAGTAATTGAGTTGTAGTACCAAGCGCCAGCTTTCACGTCTTTGAAGTTTACATCGCCACTAGCAGTTAAATCTAAAGCTTTTGCGAAGATTTCAGCAGCTTGTGCACGTGTAACTGTGTTAAGTGGGTTGAAGTTCCCTTTAGTGTCACCTTGGATAACGCCAGCGTCTACTAAAGATTGAACTGCTTCCTTAGCATAACCAGAGATTTTGTTGTAGTCGTTTACTTGCGCAGCAGATGCTACAGGTACGATTGCAGATGCAACTAATGCAGCTGTTGCTGATGCCGCGAAGAACTTACGGCCTTTGTTTTGCTTTGCCATTAATGTATTCCTCCCTAAAATTCCTTAAATTGATATTAATCCAATGAAAACTATAGTACCGCCTAGTTACCTAAATGTATGTATTATAGCTTTCTTGAATAATACAAAACTAAAGCAAATTTGTTAGTAAATTTACTAGAAAAAGCGTAGTAGAATACCATTCTAGTAAGTTTATTCACTTTCTACAATAATATAACACTATCTTTTCCAAAATTCAAGCACTGGGACATAAAATTAGTTATAGAAGATTTTTTTACCATGGTATTTAATAGATACCAATATCATTCCAACTAATTATCCCCTCAATTGTATTGGTAACATATAGTTCCGTTACCTATTATACCTTACTCTCAATAATAACCAAGCATTTTCTGGAATGGTTACTAAATTGTCAAAAATTAAAGACTCCCGTAATAATTTAGTTATAATTGTAAAGAAACAGAAATATAAAAGACGTTTTTTAGCGAATTGTGCCTTCCCTTCTTCTTCTTTATAAGTTTCTTCTATTATTTATGCGATCAAGCTATCTGTCCTTATGTTGTAATGATAGATTTCCTTTTTTTATGCTACACTTTTAATAGTTTGATAGAACATCATCAGCTATTGAAGGGAGCTAAAAAAATGAAACGTAAATTTCCTCTATACGGGGCAGTGCTTGCAGGTATGTTATATCTTGCACCTACTTCCGCTTCAGCAGAAGATATTTCTAAGCACTGGGCCTACAATGAAATGAACTATCTAATTACCCACGATTTAATGAAAGGTGATGAATTCGGCAATTATCGTCCGAATGATGCTGTGACTCGAGCTGAATTTGCCGCTTTTCTAGTTCGAACACTTAACTTACCAGCGGCTTCTAGTCAAGGAACCTTCTCAGATGTGAAGAAAGGTGACTGGTATTACGGAGTCATCGAGCAAGCAAGCTATCACGGTCTGATTAAAGGTGATGAGCAAGGCAAATTTAACCCGAACGCTCATATTAATCGTCAGGAAATGGCGGCTATGTTAAAAAGAGCTCTCACTTATCAAAACATCACCACATCTTCCTCCCCTATTACGTTTAGTGATAATGCTCGTATTGCCAAATGGGCCTATGCAGATGTACAAGCTGTCGTAACAACAGGACTACTTGTCGGGAAGCCTAATAACCAATTTGCACCTCTTGCCCAAACAACTCGTGCAGAGGCAGCTACCGTGCTCTATCGTTTAATCCATCTAGAAGCACCTGAAACAGGTGGTAAGCAGTACACTACGACGAACTACTCACACGATTATTCAACGGTTGTCAGTAAGCAGGCAAAGAATAATCCAAAGGTCGATGGTGCTGGTATTTTCACGGCTAGCGAGGCACTAGTGTCATACTATGTACACCCAAAAAGTTTTATGCAGGATAGCCCATCATATTATCAATTTTTAAAATTATCTACTGTAGTGAACAACCTGAATGCAAAGGAATTGAATGACAAGGTACTTGCGAATAAAGGAAGCTTAGCGGGGACAGCTGAAGCCTTTATTCAGGCGGGTGTTGATAACAATATCAATGCCATTTATTTGGTATCCCATGCCCTTCATGAAACAGCGAATGGTGGCTCTACACTAATCAAAGGCGTTGAGGTTGGTTTAGATACAAATGGTAAACCGATGATGGTGACAGCTGAAAATCGTGATAAATTAACGGAAATCAAGAAAACATATAATGCTTACGGTATTGGCGCTATTGATGCTGATGCGAATAAATATGGTGCTGAGCGTGCCTATACAAATGGCTGGTTTACTGTTGAAGATGCCATTATTGGTGGTGCACAATTTGTAAAGGATCAGTATATTAGTAAGGGCCAGGATACGCTCTATAAAATGCGCTGGAATCCAGATAATCCAACAGTGCATCAGTATGCAACACATGTAATGTGGGCAGTGATTCAGGCGAAGAAAATATACGATATCTACGAATTAATTGGAGCTCATACGACTACCAATTTAGTGTTTGATGTGCCAGCTTATCAAAGTCAGTCTTCTGCTCCATCCTTACCGAGCCCATCGAAGCAATATGCGCTAGATCCAGGCTTAGCTGGGGCTACTGGAAAGGCAACGATCAATCTCAATATGAGAACGTACCCGACTACGACGGATAATGCTTCAATTATTACGAATTTGCCACAGGATACATCCTTCAAGGTACTTGGCGAAAATGGTGGTTGGTTGAAAGTAAATGTTAACGGCCAAGAGGGCTGGGTCTTTGATGATTATGTAAGCCTTGAAAATGGTCTACAAATTGTCAACATGACTATTACCCTCAATGTTAGAAGTGAGCCATCTACTACAAGTACAATTTTAGGGACAGTTAAACCGAATGGCTTTATTATCGGTGCTGTCGATGATAAGGGTGAATTCATTAAAAAGGATGCCTGGTATCAGGTTATCTACAACGGAAAAACAGGCTGGGTGCATGGCGATTATATTGTAAAAAAATAATTCGATTGTGAAGAGTGCGATATGGTTTCGCACTCTTTTTAAGCTATTTTTTCGTTCAACGTTTTTACCACTATATAATAGAAGAAACTCGAAATTTTAGGGAATGGATATTAAATTTTTCTCCTAAAATTTAGTGGGAATTTAGGCATATCTTGATAACGAAATTTTATTTTAAGCACTAGGTTCTTTCCCTCTATGACTATTGACATTCTTTTCGCCTTCCATTCATTTGTCCTTGATATACCCCCATTCATCACCGTTAAACCCTTCACGAAAATTTCCTGTCAATATTGCTTTTATGGTATGATAGATTGCAGTGAAAAAGGAATTACAGAAAGGTTTGAACACTATATGAGGCATGTAACGATTATGGGCGTACCCTTTTTACATATTGGTCAGCAAGGGTTTGTAGATTTACTCGTTAATCGTATTGAACAGCAAGAAAAAACTTTCGTTGTGACAGCCAATCCAGAAGTTGTCATGCAGGCAAATGAGAACCCTACTGTGATGAGTTATTTACAGCAGGCAACTTATATTTGTGCGGATGGCATCGGTGTCGTGAAAGCTGCACAAATACTGGGAGATTCACTTCCTGAACGTGTAACAGGCTATGATACGATGGTACGACTGCTGGAAGTTGGTCAGCAAAAGCGTTTTAAAATTTATTTATTAGGTGCACAAAAAGAAACAATTGAAAAGACCGTTGCCAATATTAATAAAAACTATCCGAATGTGGATGTTGTTGGCTATCATGATGGCTACTTTGATTGGAATAACAATGATTTTGCCAATGAAATTGCTACACTACAGCCCGATCTTGTGTTTGTAGCGTTAGGTGTACCAAGACAGGAAAAATGGATTACGGAAAATCTTGAGAAGTTTTCAAAGGGCGTATTTATTGGCGTAGGCGGCTCCTTTGATGTTATTGCAGGAACTGTAAAGCGTGCGCCCGTTATTTGGCAAAAGCTTAACCTTGAATGGCTCTATCGACTGCTGCGCCAGCCAAGCCGTTTTGGTAGAATGCTTGTGCTTCCTCGCTTTGCTTTAAAGGTTTTCGCATTAAAGCTTAAAGGTCAGGGCAAAACAAAATGAGTCAGTCAACATTTGTTAAAAGTACACTCATCTTAACCATTGCAACATTACTTTCGAAAGTAATCGGCAGTATTTTCCGTATACCGCTTCAAAATATTGCGGGTGATGAAGTACTTGGTATTTTCAGTCTTGTCTATCCTGTCTATATGGTGGCACTGTATCTATCCGTTGCGGGTATCCCGATCGCTATTTCTAAGCTGATTGCGGAAGCTAGAACGAGTGAAGATACTGCCAAAATTAAGAAAATATATGTGACGGCAAGAATCCTTGCACTATCCTTTGGCGTCATTAGTTTTACAATCATTTATAGCTTTTCAGAGCAAATAGCGAATGCACTCGGTGGCCCTTCAACAGAGATTGCGCTAATCATTGTTGCCCTGACATTACTTGTTGCTCCCTATATGGCTGTCTATCGAGGATTTTTCCAAGGCTTCGGAGATATGCGACCTACTGCCATCTCTCAGGTGATTGAGCAGTTAGTACGGGTTGCGTTAATTTTAATTGTTGCGTATTTCCTAGTTGCGATGGATTATTCAAATGACATTGTCGCAGGTGGCATTATGGCCGGCTCTGTTCTTGGTGCACTCGGTTCACTTTTCTATTTACTCTTTAAATATTTCCGTTCTTCGGTAAAAGTGACGAGCAAGGAGAAATATTCAGGTAAGGATTTCTCCACATATAGTAAAACGATTTTAAAAATCTCGATTCCGATTGCGATTGGTTCTGTTACAATGGCACTCTTTAACTTTGTTGATTCTTTTACGGTCACATATGGATTGAGAAATGCTGGAGCAGATGCGAGTGAAATTAGCTACCTGTACGGGATTTATGGACGAGGACTGACATTAGTTCAAATTACGACTGTTTTTGCTTCTTCCATTATCTTGCCATTGGTGCCACTTATTACAACAAAGCTTGCAGAGCGTAAATTGGATGAAACTCGTGGCATTATTGAACAAACACATCGTATGACACATCTTATTTCATGGCCAGCTGCGATAGGACTGCTAGCCTTAACCTTGCCTTTAAATCTAGCACTTTTCAAAGACTTAGAGGGAGGCTTAATGTTAGCGATCATTAACCTAAGCTCTGTCTTTACTTCCCTGACATTGCTAGGAACGGGTATTTTACAGGGAATGAATGCTGCCAAGGCAGGCGCCCTCATTATTTTGAGCGGTGTTGTGCTGAAGATATTTTCTAACATCTTCTTTATTCAAGCATTCGGCTTAGATGGCGCTGCCTATGCAACTTTGCTTGTGTATTTTGTGTTATTTATTGTGAATTCTGTCTTTATTTATCGTACGATTCGCTTCACTGTCCTTGGAAAAAATACGGTGAAAATGATTGTGGCTTCGATTGTTATGGGGGCAGCAGTTGGATTACCAACACTTTGGCTTAATTTTACACAGTGGTCAAGAATGGCGGCAATGGGTTATTTAACAGTTGCCATTATCGTTGGAGGAGTTCTTTACTTCCTGCTACTATGGCTAATGAAAGCTATTCATAAACAAGATTTAAAGAAAATCCCTGTTATCGGAAAAAGATTTTCATAAATAAGAGAGGTAGGACACTTATGTCGAAACAGAAATGGCTTTGGGGAATCATTGTTCTTTTACTCGTCGTTTCCTCTACAGGTATTATGATGAGGTGGAATGCTGAGCAATCAAATGATGCTTATGAAATTGTCATTCCTTATGATGAAATACAAACCGCAGATAAAAATAGCGATTTAACAATGGATGAGATTCTTTCCTCTTTAAAGAAGGCTGGACTTAATACAGTAAGTCTAGAGCCTTTAACATTAAAGGAAATGGAAAAACAAAATTTAATTACAATTTATGAAGAAAACGAATTAGCAGCACAATTATTGTTTACACCTTATAAAGATGCTGTTGATATTGCAAAGAGTGGCTACTATATTCGAGTGCCTGACAATGAAAGCTACCGAAGGCTTATCATGGATAGCATGGAACCAGAAGAAGTGCAAATCGGAGATGAAGCTTTTTATTTCCTTCCAACTTCGAACCATAACTTTGATTTAAAAACACCAATCGGCTACGATCAGCCCGCTATTGACATGATTAGTAAGCATGGACTAGCTCATATCTTTAAAGTTGAAAATGCAGATAATGAAGTTGCTAACAAAAAGTTAGTCGATCAATTACTAGCTTTAAAGGAAGCTTCTGCTGGCCGCTTGCTTGGCCAAGGTGACGAAGCAATTGGCTCTGGACAAGAAAAAGGCAATCAATTAGTTGAAAAATTAAGTGATGCTGGCTATTACTTCTATACAATTGAAAGTAACCCACTTAAAGGCGAGAGTAAAATCGCTCAAATGACCGATTATGATATGATTCGTTTGCACAGTATCAACGTCAACAAAGAGACAAAATTAAAGTTAAATGCAAGTATTGACCGCACAACACGAGCTGTCAAAGAGCGTAATATTCGCTCGATTTTCTATCATATTAAAACATCTGGCAATGCCAAAGAAAATGTAGAAGAAACAATTGACTACTTAAATGGTGTTCATGACGCCATGCCAGATCATTTCCAACCTGGCGAGCCAAAGCTGTTTGATAAGGTAGCTGTACCAGCATGGGTAACAGCAGCTGTATTATTAGCAGGTATTTTATTTACCTTTATCGTTTCAGAATTAGTTAAATGGATGCCTCTACGTATAGCGGCAGCTGGATTTATGGCGGTTCTTGCTATTGCATACTTTATTCTGAAAAGTACCCTATTCTTACAAGCATTTGCACTTATTATTGCAGTCCTAGCACCTACCTATGCCGTGATTAAATCGGCACAAGGTTCTACGAAAATGTCTAAAATACTTGTGCAATACTTGAAGGCAGTAGCTATTAGCCTTATCGGGATTGTCATTGTTATTGGTTTATTAAATGGTAATGCCTTTATGACAGGCTTTGCTACGTTCAAAGGCGTGAAGCTCGTTTATCTGATTCCAATTATGGGCGTCTTACTATTTACATTAATTGAGATCAACCGATTAGCTGATCAAAACATTAAAAAATCGTTATCTAATACCGTAACATTGTTAAATAAAGAATTAAAATATTGGCATGTGCTACTACTAATTGTGGTGGCTGGTATCGGATTATTTTACATTAGCAGAACGGGTAACTCTGGCTCAGTTAGTGATTTAGAATTAGCGTTTAGACAATGGTTAGAAAATACATTATACGTACGACCAAGAACGAAGGAATTCTTAATTGGTTTCCCATTCTTTGTATTAGCGTTATATGTAATGGGCATCAACCGCAAATGGGGTAGCATCCTACTTGTACCAGGTGTCATTGGATTCTTATCTATTGTGAATACTTTTACACACTTACACATTCCTGTAGCTGTTTCAGTATTACGTACTTTATACAGCGTATCTCTTGGCTTTGTAATTGGATTAGTATTTATCTTTATCTTTAAAATTGGTTATCGTTGGGTTTCTAAGGCAATCGCGAGGTGGTCATAATGCACGTTGTTTTATCTGGCTATTATGGATTTGATAATGTCGGTGATGATGCTATTCTGCTGTCCATTATCCAATCTTTAAAGAAATGGCAGAGTGATATTGAGATCACAGTATTATCGAATAACCCAGCAGCTACTGAGCAAACATACGGTGTCAAAGCCGTTAATCGTTGGAAGATGAAAGAAATTCGCCAACTGCTGAAAACGGCGGATGGACTTATTAGCGGCGGCGGTAGTCTTATGCAGGATCAGACAGGAATGAAAACCATTCCTTACTATGCAGGCGTTATTCAAATCGCTAAATGGTTGAAGAAGCCAGTATTTGTTTACGCCCAAGGTATGGGGCCGATCAATCATCCACTAAGTAAATTCATTGTGCGAAAAGTGTTTAATAAGGTCGAGCAAATTACAGTAAGAGATAAAGCCTCTCAAGCTCTTTTAACTGAGATTGGTGTGCGCAAAGAGACAACGATTGTACCTGATCCTGTTATGGGGCTTAACGGTAGTGACTTTCATTGTGACTGGCTAGAAAAAGTTGCCTTAGCACCTAAAAGCTATATCGCTGTCAGTGTTCGTGACTGGCCATCAACAGTAGCGTACAAAGAAAAAATTGCTCACAGCCTAGACGAGTTAGCGCGTCAAGGTGAGCAAATTGTCTTCTTACCGATGCATGGTGAGCATGATTTTGTAACTTCACAGGAAGTAGCAGGGCTGATGAAAGAAACGAGTATAACTGCTCCTGCTGAATTATCGATTGAGGAGAAAATTGCCGTGATTGGACAATCTCAATTACTAATTGGTATGCGTCTCCATTCCTTAATTTTCTCTGCCATTTACGCGACACCTTTTATTGCGATTTCATACGATCCAAAAATCGATGCATTTGCTGACATTGTCGGCCAACCCGTTGTTGGACATGTTGAAGTAGATAATTGGAATGGTGTAACATTATTTGAACAAGCTGTCTCAATCCTTGAATCTTATACAACGGTTCAAGAAAACATGCGTCAGGCCGTTCTACCTTTACAAACTGAAGCAACAGCAACCGCTAAATTAGCACTCGAAGCTTTTGCAAAATAAACATTAAAAAATGATGAATTTCAAAAGTAATTGAAATTCATCATTTTTTTCCGACTTCTAATAATTTTAAAATGGATTGTGCTTGTTGCATATGCATGGCCAAAACATATTGACTTGCCTGCATTAAAATCTGGGCCTTAACCATATTCATCATCTCTTTCGCAATATCTGCATCCCGAATCCGGGACTCGGCTGCTTGTAAATTCTCTGCGGTGTTAACATTAGCATTGTAGGCATGCTCCAAACGGTTTTGGTAAGCACCTAAACGAGATCGTTCAGTGGAAACGCGCTTTAAAGCATCATCCATGGAAGAAATAGCTTGATCCGCTTCCTCACGAGTAGCAATCGAAACGTCCTTCAAGCCAAGTGCTTCAGACCCCATTCCATTGATAAATAATTCAATATGCTGCCCAGCATTAGCCCCTGCCTGAATTTTAATACCATCTTTTTCATGATCTCCATTCAGTAATGTCTTCGTATTAAACTCTGTATCCTTAGAAATACGCTGAATTTCCTTCTTTAATTCTTGAAATTCCAAATCTAGCTGTTGACGATCCTCATCCGTTAGCGTATCATTTGCCGCCTCCACTGCTAGCTCGCGCATCCGCTGAATCATCGCATGAGTTTCATTCAATGCCCCCTCTGCCGTCTGCACAAGAGAAATGCCATCCTGTATATTTTTAGCTGCCATATTCAAGCCCCGAATTTGAGCTCGCATCTTCTCAGAAATCGCCAATCCTGCTGGATCATCCGCCGCACTATTAATTCGATAGCCTGAAGAAATACGTAGCATCGCCTTACTCATCGCTCCATAATGCCGATTCATATTATTGAGGATCGACATCCCTGTAGCTGACCACTTCCCAAGCATGATATCACCACCTTATTGTCATTTATATCGGTTTATCCTTTATACTATTAATCAATTATTTGGTAATTGTTTCTAATATTTTAATTATTTTTTACAATTTATAGTTGTACATCCATAGATTCAACACTCCGCTAGTCAGAGCGCAATTATATAATGAGAAATAAAAGCACCTGCTTCTCATTTATGAAAAGTAGGTGCTTACTGGCGGTTCCATCTATTCAATTTTGAACCCTCCAAGTTGATGGTTCTTTTGCTGTAGAAGTTCGAAAAAGAGTGCTTTATCGTTTTCTAATAATGCTTGATCGATTAAATGATCGTAATTTTTCTCCTCTAGCTCTGCGATAAGCTGATCAATCTCGCCAACCGTTACTGTAGACACCATTGGGATCTGTTGCTTCGGCGTAGCGCTTTCAAGAATTGGTGCTAGATGTTCATGAACATTGGTAATGAGCAGTAGTTGATAAAGTGGTAATCGGATAAAACGATTCCCTTTTTGGAACACAAATACCTCAGATAAATTTTCAATTTGCTGTGTCTTCATGTTGATAATCATCTCTTTACCTTCTATGGGAATGAAATGGAAAATCTCATTCTCTTTTAAAATAGAGAAATATTGATAAGCAAATACGAGACGTAATTTGTCTCCAGTAATTTTTGTATAAAACGGCTTCATGTATTGAACTTGCATCATCCTTCATCCCTCCCTAGTTATCTGATTATTCAGATTTTAACATAAATCAAAAGCCTTGTTAACTATCTTTCTTTCCTTTTTTTCTTTCTGATCATTCAGCTTATCATTACTGCATTTTAATCGTATAATGGAAGGACAGTCTTTTTTTCCTTTTTTACAACTCACAATGTTAAACATAGCTATACATGATGAAAGGAGTGAGGTTATGGCATTGTCGATCTCGCAATTAGCTAAGGAACATCAAGCATTTGTGCTGACTAAATTAAAAGAAGCTGAACAAGCGTTACATCCTTCCTCTACTGAAGATGAAGAACTAGTGCGTCGTGCTGTCTTTTCTGTAAGAAATAAATCCATTGTTTTTGAACGTTTTAATGGAGCAAGTTCTATATTATATGCAAGTGTTCAGGATGTCAGACCCGCTTCTGTTGAAATTGATTTTTCCAAAGAAGAGCTATATTGTAGCTGTCCACAAACCAAATGGTGCCGACATCAGGTTGGTGCACTACTCGCTCTCTACCAATACTTTGATTCCGTTCAAAATTGGTCGGGTGCTTGGCGCGCTCAAAAATCTGTTCAGTTAAAATCTTTAGCTGATGAACGTAGCCCTCAAAGCTGGGCTACAATGGTAGATGAGGTAATGAAGCGCTTATTACCACCTGGCAGAGTATTAGAAGGCTACGGTCTCTCTGCGGTTAGAACAGATGCATTAGAGCGTCTTCGTCGACATATGCCCTTTGAGCGTGAATGGCAGCCCCTTTATAAGCTCTTTATGGAGTTGGCCATTTTTAATACAATATGGCGACATTTAAATGAAACACCTGGACATTCGTTAGATACACCTTATATGAAGTACTTTATCGAGCAAAGTACCCAATCATTTGAGAGCATCCTCACAGAGCTCACGAATCGATCTCGACTTTTTGCGACGGACCCATTTTATGATGGCATTCAATTGCTCATAAGAGAATTTTTATTAGAACGACAAGGGCTGTTCGCCAATCGACTTCGTCTATACATGCTGCTTTGGGCAGTGCTTTTTTATGAGAAGCCTCGACGTGAACAGGAATTAGATTATTTAAATAATCTTGAAAACCCGTCTGCTGAAATCTCTTTGCAATCATTAAGGCTATTATTTTATGTGCTTTTACAAAAAGAGGAGTTACTACTCGAAAGTTTGGCACAAATTTCTTTACCGCAAATGCAGGATTTATTTGAACTGGCTACTTTTGCTCAACGTGCGGGCGAATCTAATTCATTAGCAGTCATTTTGCGAGCAATGCTCCCATTGACAGGAACGTTTCTACAGGATGTCGTACCTGTTGTTCAGCGAGCACAGTACGTAAGGCAGTTTCAACTTTTGTTCGATGATATTCAGCTGACTGACGAAGAAGAAGCAACGCTATACAGTGCCTTTGGTGTATATGGGCTTCAGCCGTTCTCAAACTTTCTAATAAAAAAAGGTCGTTATCGCGAGTGGGCTGCTCTCCATCAATTAAATCCTTCGTCCCTATCCTATTTAGAAATGTGTGGATTAAAGGATGTATTACAAATTGAACCTGCTACTGTTTTACCTTTATATCATGTCTATGCAATGGCCGAAATTGGACAGAAATCTCGCATGAATTATAAGCAGGCTGTGCGTATTTGGAAAAGTATGCGTAGTGCTGCAAAACGAGCTGGCAAAACGGCTTATTTTGAAACATACATGCAAACGATTCGTGCAGAATATAAACGACTACGTGCGTTACAAGAAGAAATTGAGAAAGGAAACTTAGTATGATGACAACAAATGCTCCTTCCCCTTTTTCCAAAACACAACAGCTCCGTATTGATGTAGCTCGGGAAGGATATTTTACGTTGCAGGGTTTTACTGCAAATGGTTCAACAATCGACGTAGATACATTAATTTCTTCGCTATTCTTTACTTATGAAGCAAATATCTATGGTTTATTAACAAATCGAGCTGATTTTACGATTGAAGTTTCTACTGCTGAGTTACTTGATATTTTTTCATCAAGCTTCCAGCATCCCTTTATCAGTTGGCTAGGTGCAAATGAAGAAAGTCAAGCTTGGCTAGAGAAGGTATTGGCTTTACAGGAATACTGGCATGAGCCATCACTTTGGTCATACGCTGTCATTGCAGAAGATTTTTCTTCACTAACCTTTCCTATTGAGGACATAGATACAGCTTTATTAGAAACAGCCGTCCAGCAAAAGCTGGCTCAAGTTGGGTTAATAATAGCTGATTTACCAAAGCTACTACCCTTTTTCTTGCGTGGTGGCTGGCCATTAGATCAGACGCGTCAAGCTGGAGGAATATCCATTTCATTACGCTTAAGTGAACCCGAGGAGGATTCCGATGTTTGGTTATTAGAAACAGTCCTAAGCACTGCAACAACCAAAAACTACTGGACCCCTGCTATTCGTAAGCAATTCTTACCTATAGAGGATGCACTTCCTGCAAAATGGCGAATGTTTGCAACTGAAATTCAGCAGCAACAACAGCAAATAGCAGATTTACTTTCTAACGATGATATCAGCAGTGATACTTTTATACGGGTGACCCTAGAAGATCCAGAAGTGCGATTATTTTTACGCGAAGACCTCGCTAGATTACAGGCACTTGGTTTCGATGTTGTCCTACCAGCCTGGTTAAAGGACTTAAAGCAATCCAAAATACGTGTCCGTGTAGCAACTAGCAATGTCTCAACGAAAAAAGTGGCTGGATTAGATGATATTTTAACATTTAAATGGCAATTCTCTATGAACGGTCAAACAATTTCTGCTGAGCAATTTAAAAAGCTAGTAGATGAGAAACGTGAATTTATTCGCATTGGTACTGAATGGTTCCGAGTTGACGCCCATTGGATGCAAGAAATGCGTGCATTAATGCAGCAGGCAGAAGATGAAAGTTGGACTGTACGAGAATTGTTATTTAGAGAATTGCCAGAGGACTTGTCTACACCTCTTGAAGAGGAAGATGCTGATGATGCCATGAGAGACGATCCTATCTTCGCCTTGGAAATACAACAATCATTAAAAGCGTATATGGAACAGCTTTTGGAGAAGAAAGGTTTGCCCGCTGTACCGATTCCATCTTCTTTACAAACCGAATTACGCCCCTATCAACTAGAGGGCTTTGAATGGTTAGTCTTTATGCGCCAACAAGGTTTTGGGGCGTGTCTAGCAGATGATATGGGTCTTGGTAAAACGGTCCAATTAATTACCTACTTACTTCATATTTATGAGGAAGCAGATGATTACAAAAAGCCGTCCATTATTATTTGTCCAACATCCGTGCTCGGTAACTGGCAAAAAGAGCTCGCCCGATTTGCACCTTCCCTAAATGTGCATACGCATTATCAGACCAATCGAGCAAAGGATGAAGATTTTACACAGTTAGTGGCAATAGAAAAGCCACATGTTATTTTATCAACCTATGGTACGGTGTCACAGGATACTGAGTTTTTACAAAATATTGATTGGGCAACGGTTGTACTCGATGAAGCTCAAAATATAAAAAATATGCAGACATTACAATCAAAAGCCATTCGTAAGTTACTCGGAGACCATCACATTGCTTTAACTGGAACACCTGTAGAAAACCGTTTATCTGAGCTATGGGCTATATTTGACTTTATTCATAAGGGTTATTTAGGTAGCTTTGGTCGCTTCAATGAGGAATTTATTTTGCCTATTGAACGAGATGAATCTGAATCTCATAAGCAAAAGCTACGAGCTAAAATTCAGCCATTCTTATTACGACGTACAAAACGCGATCCACATTTACAGCTGAACTTACCAGATAAGCTAGAAACAAACGAGTATTGCCCATTAACCGCTGAGCAAGCTTCTCTCTATGAAGGCTATATTTTAGAGACGCTTGATCAGCTAGAGCAGTTAACAGGCTTTCAGAAAAAGGGACGCGTCTTAAAGATGCTTAGTAAATTAAAGCAACTATGTAATCATCCTGCCTTATATTTAAAGGAACCTTTCGAGGATGCCGAAACAATGCTTGCACGTTCAACCAAGCTAGAACGCATTGTACAAATGGCAGCTGAAATTGTGGACAATGGGGAGCAATGTCTCATCTTTACACAATATATCGGAATGGGACAATTGCTACAGCATTGCTTAAGTGAATTAATCAATGTTGACGCACCGTTTTTAACCGGTGCCATGCCTAAGCAGCAGCGTGACCGCTTAGTGGAGGCTTTTCAGGCAGGAGATTTCCCTATATTTATTCTCTCTTTAAAAGCTGGTGGTACCGGACTAAATTTAACAGCAGCTAGCCATGTATTACATGCTGATCGTTGGTGGAATCCAGCTGTCGAAAATCAAGCGACAGACCGTGCTTATCGCATTGGGCAAACACAATTTGTGCAAGTCCATAAATTTGTAACAATCGGCACAATTGAAGAAAAAATAGACAAAATGCTTGTGCAGAAATCTGCATTATCCGAAGAACTTATTCAATCAAGCCAGTGGTTAACAGAATTGGAAGACCAAGAACTTCGTGATTTAATAACACTAGATATATACTAATTAGATGCGCCAAGAGCAAAATTGTTCTTGGCGCTCTTTTAGTGAATCTTGTTACTTCTTTTCCCTACTTACTTCATAACTCTTATTTAGTTGTATTGAAACCCCATTGCTGTGCGGTCTTCAGCAACGCTTTAATAATTTGTGTAGACATCATTCCTTTCTGTTGCTACGGTGCAAGGATATAAGGAGAATGGCGGACTCAGGTAATGATTTTTTCTCTTGCCCCGTATGTAAAGCTAAACTTGCTATGGTAATACAAAGTCTTTTAAGTTTTCCTGTCCATTCGGTGGTTGTGGCGGTATAAGAGTTGTTTCGTCACTATCCCTTTGTTTAAGATGATAAAATCGAACATCTTCTACCACTACCTCTGTCATAAAAATCTTAGTGCTTTCTTCATTAACAAAAGACCTTGTTTGAATTCGGCCGTTTGCACCAATTAATGAGCCTTTACCGCAATATTTGACGATATGCTCTGCAAGCCTTCCCCAAGCTGTACAGAAAATAAAGTCGGCATCTACTTCTCCACGACTGTTTTTAAAGTTGCGATTAATGGCGAGTGAAAAGTGAGTCTGTACTCGATCTCCTGATAAGTAACGTAACACTGGATCTTTCGTAAACCTTCCAACCAATCCGACTTGATTCATGTATTCACCTCCTTTGCTTTTGATTGCTCTTATCTTACAAAACGATCCTAGTTATGACAAAATTTAAAATTGTTAATTTCCATAAGTTTTAAAGCATAAATTGGGTAAATTAGCATTTTTATTTTTGGTAATTTTTATTAATTTTCTAGCCGAATGCTTTAGACTGTAATGGCAAATGCTATTTCATGAAATCGACAATTTCGCAGTTTTAAAAAAAACGTAACAGGTGCGCATAACAAACAACCGTTACTTCATGTGTTATACTAAAAGAATGACAGACTTAGGAGGAATATACATAATGAAAACATTTAAAATGCTTTCCTTTGACCTTGTCACGAAAGATGGCGTGCAACCATTCCCTTTAGTCGATGGCATCATTATTAATCAGGAGAACAGCCATCAATCTTGGATACTTGAATTGTATCTAGCTAAACAATATCGCTCAACCTTTGATGAGCTTTTAGCGAATAATACTGTCTTCAATGTACGCGCGGTTATTTCATTCCCAGATAATGAACCCGCTCCTTTCCAGGTAATTGTACATACTGTTCAAGAAATCGGTGATCATGTTTCTGTCCTGTTAAAAGGTACTCTCAAAATTAAACGCTCTAAATATGCTGAACAATTGCTTTCAGAGCTCCTTGCTGAAGGTGTTTCCCTAGAAAATTTACTTGAACGTTTTACGAAAGATATGAAGCAGCGACCAAAATTAAAAAATGACTAACGATGCGAAAATTCGTATCGTTTTTTATTGGACAAGTGATTGTTATTATGTAAAATACAATTTAAAAAAGGAGGAATCTATTGTGATTATTGCAAGAAGAGAAAAACCTTTAAAGTTATTATGGCTTGAAGCTTTAATGAGGCGTCTTTTAAAGGATGATGTTGAATTTCATTATTTTCAAGAGCAATATCGACGGTTAGATGCAGGTTTTGCTGGTGAGCAAAAAGTTGATCGTGAATGATATGAATTAATATGTCCAAATAACTTTTATGTATTACATAATTTACATTTTATGAATGCTGCTGAGCATGTTCATCAGCTAGATACACTCTTTATTTGCCCTCAATTTTTGTTCGTTTTAGAGATCAAAAACATTCATGGCCGTCTTGAATTTGATCAACTCACACATCAATGCACACGTACAAAGGTAGATGGAACAGTTGAAGGCTTTCCGAATGCACTTACTCAAACTGAGCGTCATATTCGATTTTTGAAAAGTCTAATTGCAAATTACCCCCTCCCTATTGAAGGTGCCGTTGTTATAGCAAATCCTTCAGCAATCATTATCAACCCATCTAATGCTTTACCTATTTTTCATGTATCAGGTCTTCATAAACATCTTCAGTTGCTTTTCAAAAAATACCCTCAAAAAATAATAACTGAGGATCAATTGACTCAATTGGTTCAGATGCTTCTTTCCAAGCAAACAGCTCCCAGAATGCAAACATCAATTGCCCCATCACGAATTCGACACGGTGTTTTGTGTCCAAACTGTTCCTATCAACATGCGATGTCTTTCCAGCGTGGTACATGGAAATGTTCATATTGTCATTATAGTAGTATAAAAATTTTCGCTGAAGCCTTATTAGATTATCGTTTATTAGTTAGTCATAACATTACAAACCAACAGTTAAGGACATTTTTCGGTATTCATTCTAGTGATACAGCCACACGATTACTTCGGAAATTTCAGTTTCCTTATACAGGTACCTATAGAAATCGAGTTTATCATTTACCTGAAAATTTATTGGATCATATGGAAAGGTTTTATTGATTTTAAGGGTTCTGCTCAGGGAACTTTTTCTGCTTTCAGGGTATTCACTCCTCTCCCGCGGGTATTCACTTCTTCAGCGAGTATTCACTCTCCTTCCGAGGGTATTCCCCTTTCTTCCGCGGGTATTCGCTCCTTCCGCGGGTATTCACTCTCCTTCCGCGGGTATTCACTCTCCTTCCGAGGGTATTCACTCTCCTTCCGCGGGTGTTCACTTCTCTTCGCGGGGATTCACTCTCCTTCCGCGGGGGTTCACCCTTCTTCAGCGGGTGTTCACTTCTCTTCGCGGGTATTCACTCTCCTTCCGCGGGTATTCGCTCTCCTTCCGCGAGTATTCACTCTCCTTCCGCGGGTATTCATTCTCCTTCCGCGGGTATTCATTCTCCTTCCGCGGGGATTCGCTCCTTCCGCGGGTATTTGCTCTCCTTCCGCGGGTATTCCTCCTGCTTCCGCGGGTATTCACTCTACTCCCGCGGGTATTCGCTCTCCTTCCGCGGGGATTCACTCTCCTTCCGCGGGGATTCGCTCTCCTTCCGCGGGGATTCGCTCTCCTTCCGCGGGTATTCGTTCTGCTTCCGCGGGTATTCACTCTCCTTCCGAGGGTATTCGCCCTTCTTCCGCGGGTGTTCACTTCTCTTCGCGGGTATTCACTCTCCTTCCGCGGGTATTCACTTCTCTTCCGCGGGGATTCGCTCTCCTTCCGCGGGGATTCGCTCTCCTTCCGCGGGTATTCACTCTCCTTCCGCGGGTATTCCTCCTGCTTCCGCGGGTATTCACTCTACTCCCGCGGGTATTCGCTCTCCTTCCGCGGGGATTCACTTCTCTTCCGCGGGGATTCACTCTCCTTCCGCGGGGATTCACTCTCCTTCCGCGGGTATTCACTCTTCTTCCGCGGGGATTCACCCTTCTTCAGCGGGTGTTCACTTCTCTTCGCGGGTATTCACTCTCCTTCCGCGGGGATTCACTCTCCTTCCGCGGGGATTTGCTCTCCTTCCGCGGGGATTCACTTCTCTTCGCGGATATTCCTCCTTCTTCCGCGGGGATTCGCTCCTTCCGCGGGTATTCACTCTCCTTCCGCGGGTATTCACTCTCCTTCCGCGGGTATTCACTCTCCTTCCGCGGGTATTCACTCTCCTTCCGCGGGTATTTGCTCTCCTTCCGCGGGTATTCACTCTCCTTCCGCGGGTGTTCACTTCTCTTCGCGGGTATTCCTCCTTCTTCCGCGGGGATTCGCTCTCCTTCCGCGGGTATTCACTCTCCTTCCGCGGGTATTCACTCCGACTCCGCTCTACTCACCTAAAGTAAACGAAAAAAGAGTGTTTTCCGTTAAGGAAACACTCTTTTTTATATTATCGGTTGTTCATGCCGTCACGATACTTTTCAGTGTCGTTGACTTTATCGTCGACAACATCATTATTATTGTTGCTGTTTATGTTGTCATTACGTTCAACACCGTTTACTCCATTTGCATTTGGTGTGTTATCAAAGCCGTTTGTGCTGTTGATATCGGCGTTTGACCCTGGTGTTGTTGCTTCTGGCAATGTTGTATTATCATTGACAGTACCTCGATCAACACCATTTCCATTCACATTATTACGATCGTATGCATTGTCGTCGCGATCATTTGGAGTTAATGCATCCTCAACATCGTCTACACCACGACGAACGTCATTTTCGACGTCTCTTACAGGGTGATCTTCTACTGCATTATTTCCCCAGTTACATCCTCCAAGGAATACAGTTGCAAGGATAATGGCTAAAAATGACATTTTCCACATAGTAAAAAACCTCCTTTCTTAGGTCTATGTCATCAAATACATCGTGTGTATTTGTGATCCATCATAGATTGCCCGAGAAAGGAGGGAACTATCCGATTTTTGTACAAACTATTTTTGTTTTTCTTTTAATACTTGTTCAATGTATGCTGCCTCTGCTTTGCAGTCATAGCTATAGTTTGTGCCTAGCTCCTTTTGCAATGCTTCGATTGTTTCAATTTGCTGCTCTGTTGGTTCTTCATTTAAAATTTTGGCAATAACCTCATCGATTTTTTGTGCCATCTCTTCATGAAACTGTGCACTCATCAATGTATCAGCAGGGATTTTTTCGATCCATGCGGCATTCTCCTGAAAATAGGTTTGCCAGCTTGCAATGAAGTCTTCCATGGAAAAGCGCTCTTCATCCCAACCGATACTTGCTAAGTATGTTTCAAAAGATGTCGAAATCGAACGAGTAATGCTAATTTTAATACCTGAAGACAATTCCTTATACATCTTAATAATCCTCCTACGTTTGTAAAACCTAAAAATTACATATATCTATTTTAATTTACAATCGCTTTACTATCGCCATCGCAATTTAAGAACCTACTAATCAATTTTAGACTTGACTTTATCTATTTTATATCTTTTGGTCTACAAATGCAAATTAAGCTTGTTTAGGCTGCTCTGGTCCAATCGCAAATAAAATATCGGCTTCACATACCAGTTCTCCATCAACTGTTGCGATACCATGTCCTTTACCCATCGCACCACGAAGTTTTACGAATTCTACTTCTAGTTTAAGCTGGTCGCCAGGTACTACTTGGCGTTTGAAACGACAATTATCTACGCCTGTTAGAAATGCTAATCGCCCCTTAAATTCTTCTGCATTTAATAAAGCAACTCCACCAACTTGTGCTAATGCTTCTACAATTAATACACCCGGCATCACAGGATAACCTGGGAAGTGCCCATTAAAAAAGTCTTCGTTAATCGAAACATTTTTTAACCCTACTGCTCGTTTCCCTTCTTCTAATTCAACAATGCGATCTACGAATAAAAAAGGATAGCGATGCGGTAAAATAGCTTGAATTTGTTCTGCTGTTAACATGTCATTTCCCCCTCAAAATTAGTATGTATACACAAAGTAAGGTAAAGAATAAAATTTATTCTTTACCATTCATAATATCAAATATATGTTGCCATGTTTCTCTTTTGAAAATATCCATAGCATTGCCTTCTCCAATAACACTGAAGCCAAACATTGCGCCTACTGCTGCGGCAACAACGACTAAGATGAGAACAATTACAATGCGTAGCCAAATCGGAATCAGTCGGATTTGCACCCATCGAACTTCGCGTTGCTCATCGTTTGAGCGGCGTTCTTTCTTTTCTGGTTGCGTATCGGTTTCTTGTGTCGGCACAGAACGTCGACGTGAATCGTTTGTCATAGATTGTACTCCTCTTCATTCCTTACTAGTGTTTTGGATGACTTTTTATCGAATGCCGTTAATTAGTCCGAGCATTTGATCTGCTAATGTAACCGCTCTTGCATTAAATTGATAAGAACGTTGTGTTTCTATTAGTTCTGTCATTTCCTTTGAGAGGTTTACATTGGACATTTCTAATGTACCACTTTGCATTCCAATTTGCTGACGGTTGGCACCAACTAGCTCTGTTAGAACCTCTGCCTGTGTAAAGCCAAGTTCAGCTAGGTTGTCTGGCAATCCTATATAAGAACCAGCTATATGCTCCATTAACTGTGGCTTTTGGAATTCTGTTACAGCTAAATCCGTACGAATAATATCGCCATTTGGATAAGATGCCTCTAATACACCACCATCTCGAACGGCAAACTTTTGAACAGTATCTGGTAAAGTAATGGCTTGTCCTGCCGCATCGGCTACAGGATAACCATCAGCTGTTACTAACATCACTGTTCCGTTGTTTAACGGAGATAAATAAAAGTCACCTTGTCGAGTATACACTGTTTCGGTACCATTTTCACCATTTGGCATTAAAATATTGAAATATTGTTTAGCTTTTGTAAAAGCTAAGTCTAAATCTCGATTAGTTGTTTGTAATGAACCTTGCTTTTCATTGGACTTGATTTGTCCAAGCATTGCTCCCGCTCCATAGCGAATACCAACAGGTGTTTGACGCTCAGCACGATCCTGCTTATCATTATTGAATTGCTGATAAAGTAATTCATTGAAGGATGCTTCCTTTGCTTTAAATCCTGTTGTATTGCTATTAGCAATATTATTACTAATCGTATCCATTTTATTTTGTAATTGACCCATTGTGTTCGTTGCCGTAATCATTGTACGTAGCATTATAAAACGCCTCCTGTTCGCTCATTAGATTTTCCCGATTTCGTTAACAGCTTTCTCCATACTGCGATCATAAGCCTGTAATACTTTTTGATTGGCTTCAAATGCTCGATAGGCTGTCATTAAATCTGTCATTGTGCGACCAGAATCTACGTTCGAACCTTCTAAAAAGTTTTGACGAAGTGTAAAGGAAACACCATTTGCTCCATAAGCTGTTGGTAAGTTTTCGCCATTTTCTGTACGAATAAGGCCATTATCCTGTTTAAGTAGCATGTTCGGATTAGCAGCATATGATACGCCAACCCGTGCTACTTGCTGATTATTTACAAAAATGGCTCCATTTTCAGCAAGGCGAAAATCGTCATTTGGTAGCTGGATACGCTGTCCCACATCATTAAGTACGTATAAACCTTGACCATTTACTAAATAGCCTTGACCATCTAATGTAAAATTACCATTACGTGTATAGGCCTCGCCACCAGCTGGATGTTCTAATCGGAAGAAAATTGAGCCCGACACACCATCTTCATTTTGTGGTAAGTTCCCATCAATCAACGCCATATCCGTTGTAAAGTCAGTGCTATAGATTTGGCCCTGTATGTAATTTGGCAATGTTTCTTGTAAATATGTCCCTGTATTTAAAGCTCCTACTTGACTCATATATTCGGCGCCTGCTTGTTGATTGGCAGGAGCATTTGTTTTTCCAATGCTAGACATCAACATGTCTGGAAACGAGCGGATTGTGGATTGGTCTGCCTTAAATCCTGGTGTATTCGCATTGGATAAATTATTAGTTAATAATTCTGTTCTTCTTTGTTGCGTGATCATACCTGTTGCAACTGTATAAAACCCTTTAAACAAAGAAATCACCTCAATTTATTTTTATAAGGAAGCTGGCACTCGATCAATATTTTCTAGCATTATACCTGTTCCAATAGCCACACAGTCCATAGGTCGCTCTGCAATAAAGACAGGTACCTTTAACTCTTCTGTTAATAGCTGATCCATTCCGTGTAATAATGCACCGCCACCAGTAATAATCACTCCACGATCAATAATATCAGCTGATAGCTCAGGTGGTGTTTTTTCTAAAACATTTTTTGCTGATTGGACAATCATTGCTACTGATTCATGTAAAGCACGTTCGATTTCCTCAGAATGAATTGAAATGGTACGTGGTAAGCCTGTTACCATGTCACGACCACGAATATCCATCGTATCATCACGGCTACCTTTGAAAACAGTACCGATTGTTATCTTGATTGCTTCTGCAGTACGTTCACCAATTAGCAATTTATATTCTTTTTTAATATATTGCAAAATATCGTTATCAAACACATCTCCTGCTACTTTAATGGATTCACTTGTTACAATATCACCCATTGATAGGACTGCTATATCTGTAGTCCCGCCACCGATGTCGACTACCATATTGCCGCTTGGTTGGAAGATATCCATACCTGCACCGATTGCAGCTACTTTTGGTTCTTCCTCTAAATATACTTTTTTACCGCCAGATTTTTCTGCTGCTTCACGAATTGCTTTTTGCTCAACACTTGTAATGTTCGTTGGACAGCAAATTAAAATTCGCGGCTTTGCCAAAAATCCTTTAACGTTTAGCTTATTGATGAAATGTCTTAACATCGCCTCTGTCACATCAAAATCTGCAATGACTCCATCTCTTAGTGGGCGAATTGCTGTGATATTACCTGGCGTTCTCCCTACCATTTGGCGAGCTTCTTCCCCTACCGCTAATACTTTGTTTGTCTTTTTATCAATCGCCACCACAGATGGTTCATTTAGGACGATTCCTTTACCTTTAACGTGGATTAATACGTTCGCAGTTCCTAAGTCAATGCCAATATCTTTCGAAAACATTCTATAATTTCTCCTTCCCGCCAGTTCCAACTACATAACGTTCATTTTATCTCTTTATCTAGAATATTTTATCATATACTATTGGTAATTTCACCTAAATTTAGTGAATAAGACTGTTTTCTTTTTAGGTTGTGAACGGCTATAATATAGTTTTACTATTCCTTATAAATTGCCTATTAAGCTTGTCCAAACAGCAAAAAAGAACGAATCATTCTTGACTCGCTCTTTCTTTCCACTTGTTTTTCGTTGCTTCTCCTCCGCGAATATGACGTACGGCCTTATGGTAGGCGAGTATTTCTTTCACTTGGTCAGCTAATCCTTCATGAATTGTTGGCAATCGCTCTGTTAAATCCTTGTGCACCGTACTTTTTGAATAACCAGTCATTTTCGCGAGGACACGCACAGTCTCACGCGTCTCAATCAGTAATTCACCGAGGCGTATGCAGCGCTTCCGAATGTGCTCATGCACGTTCTTCGTCCTTTCCACACAATTTCACAAAATGCTTTGGCAATCAGATGCACATTTGCGCATTTCTTCACCTTATGTAAGGACAAAGCTATTCAGAACACGTTTTGCATTTTCCTGATAAAATGCTGATTTTTTATGCGTTACTAGCTTTTTGTCTTAAAAAGCTAGTAATTTTTTCGGATTAATATATTTTCCGTTTTCAAGAACTTCGAAATGCATGTGGACGCCAGCCGCTTGATTCCACTCGTTGTCAGTCGCTTTTCCTAATGTCTGACCTTGTGTAACCTCATCGCCTTCTTTCACAGCGATATCCTTTACAGAGCTATAATGTGTTTGCATACCATTTGGATGCTCAATCACAATCTTATTACCCGTAAATGCGTCTAGTTTTACCTCTAGTACTTTACCACTCATAGCAGCTAGTACTTCAAATTCTTCACCATTCATAGCAATAGAGATACCAGAAGAAGTAGTAAATGTTTGATTAAATACCATTAGTGCATTTTCGCGAGACTCTTCATTTGCCTCTAACTCGTAAAATTCTTGTAAAACTTGTACTTTACTAAAACTCTCTTCTTTGAATGGATACTTCATGTTTTCCGTAAGTGCATTTGTTTCCACTACAGGACCTGGATCTACTTCAGCTAAATCTGGTAACGGCGCCTCTTCTACTTTTGATACGAGACTATTGTAACCAAATAACAATCCTGCTAGAACCAGTGCACCACCTGTGTAAACTACTGGCCAAAACCAAGGTTTCTTTTGTAATTGACCATTTTCCTTTTGATTTGGATTTTGGTTTTGAGAAGCTTTATTATTTTTATCCTCTCTCATTTTCATCACCTCTAGTTGCAGTGTGAACAACTAGAAGCTATTTTAAACATGCATCTATTTTTTTTATTTCAATATCTTGATAATAATAGTGTAAAATTTCAGCTGCGGTTTTCCCTTCATTCGCCATTGCTTCTGCTCCATACTGGCTCATTCCCACTCCATGCCCATAGCCTTGAGTTTTTACATGAACCTTTCTTGTCGTGTTATTATAGTTAATTGTAAAATCAGTAGATGGAATGCCGAGTATTGTTCGTACCTCTCTTCCCGTCCAAACATTATTCCCTAACTGCAAACGATCTACTCGCCCCGAGTCATTGTAAAATAGCTGGACACGATTAAAATCACTAGCTTGCCATTGAACGGGCCAAAGCTTATTCCATTGTGCTAATGTCCATTCCTGCTCAGCAGTAAACTTTGGTGAAGCTTGATCTGATACACTTGCAACACTTTGTAAATATGGAACATTATTACCACTATAACCGTAAGCACTTTCTGTTTTCCCATTGCTCGTCGAATGGAACATAGCTGTAATTAGTTCATTATTATATAGAAGAACTTGTCCTTTCGTTTCATTGATGGCTTCGACAATTTTCTTTTCATTTCCCAGGAAATTGCTAGCCCAATTCGCCTTTCTTTGCTCTTCATCGTAAAAAACCTGTCTTGCTACAGTTGGAGCAATGGCTGTTTTACCGTAATTTGTCGTTTTCAATGCATAGGTGCGTGCAGCAATCGCCTGTGCTTTCAATGCCTCTTTTTTAAAGGAAACAGGCATTTCGGCTGCAACAACACCTGTAATATACGTCTCCAAAGGGATTTTTTCCTTTTGTCCCTCCACTTCTATAAATATTTCACAGGCATTATCATCACTAGTTGGAGGTTTCACTGCCTCTCTTCTTTCACTCAACCCTACTACAGGAAGCATATATAATACTCCCAATAAACAAAGGACACCTATACTAATCATCCATTTTTTCATAAGGAATAATATGCTAGACTTTATTTAGTTATGAGAAAACAAAAAAACCCTCTGCTTAAACAGCAAAGGGTTTAGAAATGAGCTTAGTTTGTAGGTAATTCAACCGTAATTTCTTCAATTGTTTCAACTTCTTCAGTAATACGTTCAATATTAGCACCAAGAGCGGCTAATTTGCCATGGAAATCTACATAACCACGATCTAAATGATGAAGCTTTGTAACTCGTGTTACTCCTTCAGATACAAGTCCTGCTAAAATTAGTGCAGCCGCAGCTCGTAAATCCGTTGCCATCACTTCAGCTCCCTGAAGTTTAACTGGCCCCTCGATAAACACAGAGCGTCCCTCTATTTTAGCACCAGCATTCATGCGACGGAACTCCTCAACATGCATAAAACGATTTTCAAATACCGTTTCTGTAATAATACTCGTACCTTCAGCAGTTAGCATTAAAGCCATCATTTGTGATTGCATATCTGTTGGGAAACCTGGGTGTGGCATCGTTTTAATATCAACAGCTTTTAATGTATGTGGAACACGTACACGAATTCCTTCATCCAACTCTGTAATTTCTACACCCATCTCACGCATCTTAGCAATCAAAGCTGTCATATGCTCTGGTACTGCATTTTCAATCACTACATCTCCCTTAGTAATAGCTGCTGCTACCATAAATGTACCAGCTTCAATACGGTCGGGAATAATATGATGCTCTACTCCATATAATGTATCGACTCCTTCGATACGAATTGTATTGGTACCTGCACCGATTACACGGCCTCCCATACTATTAATGAAGTTTGCAAGATCTACTATTTCAGGCTCTTTCGCTGCATTTTCAATGACAGTTGTCCCTTCTGCTAGAGATGCAGCTGTCATAATATTTTCTGTTGCACCGACACTTGGGAAGTCTAAATATACATTAGCCCCCTTTAAGCGACCTTCTGTTTTCGCCTCTACATAACCATGACCAAATGAGATTTTTGCACCCATTGCTTCAAAGCCTTTTAAGTGTAATTCAATCGGGCGAGAACCTATTGCACAGCCTCCTGGTAGAGCAACACGAGCATATCCATTACGAGCAAGTAAAGAGCCCATTACTAAAATGGATGCACGCATTTTACTAACAAATTCAAATTGAGCTTCACTTGAAAGTTCTTTTGATGCATCTATATACACGGCATTATCTTCAGGTATATATGTAACTGCTGCGTTTAAACTTTTAAGTACTTCGTTTATTGTAAAGACGTCTGCTAAATTAGGGACTTCCTTAATTACGTTTTCTCCTTTTGAAGCAAGTAAAGCTGCCGCAAGGATTGGTAACACTGCATTTTTTGCGCCCTCTACACGTACTTTTCCCTGTAGTTTTTGGCCGCCAGTCACTATTATTTTATCCACCCTATGTCCCTCCGAATTCAATCTATTAACCTATCGAATTTTTATTTTAAAAAGAAGTATAATGTCATAATCAGTAAACAAACAACTCTATAGTACAACTTTTCTAACGCTCGTTCAAGCGTCCAAATCACTATTTTAAGCCATTATTAGATATTTTGCTATTTATTTATTGTACGCTACCAATTTTTTTTTGTGAATGACCAATAACCAGTTCGCTTCTAATACATACCCCAAGATATATGAATAAAAAACAACTTTTCTCACATTTTTTTAGAGTGGGCGATGATTATAGCAAATACCAGGTAATTTTAAACGGTTTGGGCAAGCCCAATTAACGTTGAACACGTTTATTACATAGTTCAAAGGGCCACACAAATCGGGTTATAAAGTCCTTTGAAACATGTAGAGTAAACCATCTTCATTAATATAGACGGTTCACTGCTTTAAAATAAGTAGGGAAGTTTGCCAGACCAATTAGATAGTTGAAGAAAGAAATTGGATACAGTTGTACCGATTGCAATACTTAATAAAATATAAATAAGCTGAATTTGAAAAACTCGATTCTTCTTAAATATTTTCTCTAACATAAAAGCCTGTAATGCATAAAAAGTAATTGCGATAAAAAAGATATGAGATAAAATACCTAACAAAGCTTCTTGTCCTATCGCTTCATATACTTCCATGTTTCCTCCTCCATTTCTCCTAGGTCACCTTAAAAAACGGGCAGATGCTATATCTGCCCGTTAAAAATGAATTAGATATTACCCTCATGAACGTTGATACGATTCAACGCACGTTTTAATGCTAGGTCAGCACGTTTGAAATCAATGTTGTCTTGTTTACCTTGAAGACGTCCTTCAGCACGTTTAACGGCTTCTTTAGCACGTTGAACATCGATATTTTCAGCAATTTCAGCAGACGGCGCTAAAATTGAGATTTTTTCTGGACGAACTTCAATGAAACCACCGCTTACAGCAACAATATCAGTCGAACCGTTTTCTTTTTTAAGCTTCACTGCACCAATAGCAAGTGGAGCAACCATTGGAATATGGCCTGCAAGAACACCGATTTCTCCTGAAGTTGTTTTAGCGATTACCATTGATACTTCAGAATCGTATACTGGGCCGTCGGGAGTGACAATATTGACTAGAACTGTCTTCATATTTTTTCCTCCTCGTCCCTAGTATTAAACCTCTACGCCCATGCTTTTCGCTTTTTCAACTACTTCATCAATTGAACCAACTAGACGGAAAGCATCTTCTGGTAGGTGATCCCATTTGCCATCAAGGATTTCCTTGAATGAGCGAACAGTTTCTTTTACAGGTACATAAGAACCTTTTTGACCAGTGAATTGTTCCGCTACGTGGAAGTTTTGTGATAAGAAGAATTGAATACGACGAGCACGTTCTACTGTTTGTTTATCTTCATCAGATAACTCATCCATACCTAAAATCGCAATGATATCTTGTAATTCGCGGTAACGTTGGATTGTACGTTGTACACCAGTAGCAATTGCGTAGTGCTCAGCGCCTACGATTTCAGGTGATAATGCACGAGAAGTCGAAGCTAGTGGGTCAACCGCAGGGTAAATACCCATTTCTGATAATTTACGCTCAAGGTTAGTAGTTGCATCTAAGTGGGCGAAAGTTGTAGCTGGAGCCGGGTCAGTATAGTCATCGGCTGGTACATAGATCGCTTGGATAGAAGTTACAGATCCTTTGTTCGTAGATGTGATACGCTCTTGTAGTTTACCCATTTCAGTTGCAAGTGTTGGTTGGTAACCTACCGCAGAAGGCATACGACCTAATAGGGCAGAAACCTCAGAACCTGCTTGTGTGAAACGGAAGATATTGTCGATGAATAAAAGCACGTCTTGGCCTTGCTCATCACGGAAGTATTCCGCCATTGTAAGACCAGTTAGAGCTACACGCATACGTGCACCAGGTGGCTCGTTCATTTGACCGAATACCATCGCTGTTTGCTTGATAACGCCTGAATCGCTCATCTCGAAGAATAAGTCGTTCCCTTCACGAGTACGCTCACCTACACCAGCGAATACAGAGATACCTGAGTGCTCTTGTGCGATGTTGTTGATTAATTCTTGGATTAATACAGTTTTACCTACACCGGCACCACCGAATAGACCGATTTTACCACCTTTAATATATGGTGCAAGTAAGTCTACTACTTTGATACCTGTTTCAAGAATTTCAACTGAAGTTGAAAGGTTCTCGAAAGTTGGTGCTTCACGGTGAATTGAATCACGACGTGCGTCAGCTGGAATCTCTTCACCTAAGTCAATTACTTCTCCAAGTACGTTGAATACACGACCTAGTGTAACTTCACCAACTGGTACTGAGATAGCTTTTCCTGAGTCTGTTACTTCTGCTCCACGTTGTAAGCCATCAGTAGATGACATCGCAATTGTACGAACAGAATCATCACCTAAATGAAGCGCAACTTCTAATGCAAGAATTGTTGGTTCTTCATTAGGACGTTCAATCTTAACTGTTAATGCGTTATAGATTGCTGGTAATTGGCCATTGTCGAATTTTACGTCAACAACTGGACCCATTACTTGAATAACATGTCCTTTATTCATTACTGTGTACCCTCCTATCGTATTCTTATACGACATTGGGAAGCTGCTTGCCTATTCTAAGGCTGCAGCTCCACCAACGATTTCTGTAATTTCTTGTGTAATCGCCGCTTGACGTGCACGGTTATATTGCAAAGAAAGGTCTGAAATAAGATCAGTTGCATTATCTGTTGCATTTTTCATAGCCGTCATACGAGAAGCATGTTCACTTGCTTTTCCATCTAATAATGCGCCATAAACTAAGCTTTCCGCATATTGTGGAAGTAACACTTCTAGAATTGCTTCACCAGATGGTTCAAATTCGTAAGAAGCATTACCGCTTGCAGGGGCAATATCTGTTAATGGAAGAAGTTTTTTCTCTGTCACTTCACTAGCAATAGCGCTGACAAAGTGATTATAGTACATATAAAGTTCGTCATACGTACCATCAATGAACATACCAACAGCATTACGAGCGATTTCTTTAATATCAGCAAATGTTGGTTGGTCAGGAAGACCGACAACATCACTGATGACATTATGATCACGTTTCACAAAGTAGTCACGAACAACACGACCTACTGCTAAAATAACGTATTCGTCTTTTGATTTATGACGCTCGTTAATTGTACGTTGTACTTGACGTAGGATACTTGAGTTGTAAGCACCCGCAAGACCACGGTCAGAACCAATGACTAAGTAAGCCGTTTTCTTAACAGGACGAGCAGTTAACATTGGATGTCCACTGTCTTTTGTCCCTGAAGCGATTGCGCCTACTACGTCCTGAATTTTTTCCATGTATGGAACGTAAGCTTTAGCATTTTGCTCTGCACGACGTAACTTAGAAGAAGAAACCATCTGCATCGCTTTTGTAATTTGCTTCGTACTCTTTGTTGAAGTAATACGACCTTTTATTTCGCGTAAGTTTACCACTGGTATTTCACCACCTTCTGTTTTTTAATCAAGTGACTCGTTGAACTTATTCTGATTTAGCGAAAGTTTTTTTGAATGCATTAATTGCTGCTTCATAATCCGCATCAGGAGCAAGCTCTTTAGTAGTACGAACATGATCTAAAACGTTTGTGTGGTTTGAATCTAACCAGCTTAAGAATTCAGATTCAAAGCGAACGATATCTTGTACTGGAATATCATCTAAATGACCTTTAGTTAATGCATAAAGGATCGCAACTTGTTTTTCAACTTTTAGTGGTTTGTTTAGGTCTTGTTTAAGAACTTCAACCGTACGTTTACCACGCTCAAGTTTAGCAAGTGTTGCTTTATCTAAATCTGAACCAAATTGTGCGAATGATTCAAGCTCACGGAATGCAGCTAAGTCAAGACGTAGCGTACCTGCAACTTTTTTCATCGCTTTAATTTGAGCAGATCCACCTACACGTGATACAGAAAGACCGGCGTTGATCGCTGGACGTACACCTGAGTTGAATAAGTCAGATTGTAAGAAAATTTGTCCATCAGTAATTGAGATTACGTTAGTTGGGATGTATGCAGAGATATCCCCAGCTTGTGTCTCAACGAATGGAAGAGCTGTAATTGAACCATTTTGATATGTTTCGTTTAACTTCGCAGCACGTTCAAGTAAGCGGCTGTGTAAGTAGAAAACGTCACCAGGGTAAGCTTCACGACCTGGAGGACGGCGTAGAAGAAGTGAAAGTTCACGGTAAGCTGATGCTTGTTTAGAAAGATCATCGTACACGATTAAAACGTGTTTACCTTGTAACATGAATTCTTCTGCCATAGAAACACCAGCAAATGGTGCTAAGAATAGTAATGGAGCTGGTTGAGAAGCAGAAGCTGTCACAACGATTGTGTAATCTAAAGCGCCATGTTTACGAAGAGTTTCTACAACTCCACGTACTGTTGATTCTTTTTGACCGATTGCTACATAGATACAAATCATGTTTTGGTCATTTTGGTTAAGAATTGTATCTATAGCTACAGATGTTTTACCAGTTTGACGGTCACCAATGATTAACTCACGTTGACCACGACCGATTGGTACTAATGCGTCAATCGCTTTAATACCAGTTTGTAGTGGTTCGTGTACTGATTTACGAGCCATTACACCGAAAGCTGGACTTTCGATTGGACGAGATTTTGTAGTGTTGATTGGACCTTGTCCATCCACTGGTTGACCAAGTGGGTTTACAACACGACCAATTAGTTCTTCACCAACTGGTACTTCCATAATACGACCTGTACGACGAACTTCATCGCCTTCTTTGATGTCAGTGTATGGACCTAAGATTACGATACCAACGTTACCTTCTTCTAGGTTTTGAGCCATACCCATAACACCATTAGAGAACTCTAAAAGCTCTCCAGCCATGGCGTTGTCGAGGCCATGAGCAAGAGCGATACCGTCACCAATACGGATAACTGTACCAACTTCGCTTACTTTAAGTTCAGATTCATAATTCTCAATCTGTTGTTTAATCAGACTGCTGATTTCTTCAGCCTTGATGCCCATGTATGTCACCTCTCACATTTCTAAATTATTAACCGATTAATTCACGTTTCAGACGCTCAAGTTTATTTGCTACTGAGCTATCATAAATATGGTTACCGATTTGAACACGAATACCACCAAGTAAAGATGGATCGATTTCGTTTGTAATGTTTAATGATTGTTTTCCAACAAGTTTCGCGAACGCTGCCGAAATATTAGCGCTTTCTTCTGGAGAAAGTGCACGTGTTGAAAATACTGTTGCATCTGCAGTGCCTTGTGCCTGTGCAGCAAGTTCAGCATATGCATTAGCAATTAGCTTCATCTCGTTTACACGTTTTTTCTCAACTAAAAGTTGAACTGTGTGTAAAACTTCTGGTGTTGCCCCAGCAAAGATTTCAGCTACCATTTGTTTTTTACGTTCGATGGAGAACTTAGGCGCATTTAAAAGCGTTAAAAAATCAGGAGATTCTTTAATAACTTTTGTTAGTTCGCTTAAGTCTGCTCCAACTTCAGTAAGCATGTTTTTTTGTTGCGCTAATTCAAAAAGCGCTTGAGCGTAACGTTTTGCTACAGTTGAATTACTCATCGAGCTTCCCCTGCCTTCGCAATCGTCTCTTCAATTAGAGCACGGTTGTCTGCCTCAGAAATCTCTTTGCTAAGGACTTTAGATGCTGCAAGTACAGATAATGAAACGACTTCATCACGTACAGCTGCAATAGCTTTTTCTTTTTCAGACTCAATTTCACGTAAAGCTGATTCTTTTAAGCGGTTTGCTTCATTACGAGCTGCAGTAAGAATTTCTTCTTTTTGTAGTTCGCCTTGCTTCTTAGCGCCTTCAACAATCGATTGTGCTTCCGTACGAGCTTCTTTAAGAAGGCTCTTTTGTTCTTCTAAAAATTGGTGCGATTCTTTGCGCGCTTTTTCAGCTGCTTCGATTTCACTCGCTACTAATTCTTCACGTTGTTGCATGATGCCCATAAGTGGACCCCAAGCTACTTTCTTAAGTAAGAACATTAATACTAAGAAGATAACTAATGTTGCGATGATGTCTCCGCTATTAAATCCAGCGCCTGCACCTAGTACAAGATTATCTAAAAACACGATTGTTTCACTCCCTTCAAGAGCTTTAACTTCAACATAATTTATTAACTAAAAAACTACCTATTTTAAAAAGCTATATTTACACATAGCTTTTATCAGTTCCAAAATGAAGGGCGAAGTTTCATCTGGAGAATCCTGCTTCGCCACTAGTAAAATTCAGTGTTCAACTGAATTATTTGTTCATTACGATGAATGCTACTACTACTGCGATGATCGGTAGGGCCTCAACTAATGCAACCCCGATGAACATTGTAGTTTGAAGAACGCCACGAGCTTCTGGTTGACGAGCGATACCTTCTACTGTTTTTGAAACGATAAGACCGTTACCGATACCTGCACCAAGTGCACCTAAACCGATTGCGATTGCTGCTGCTAATAAACCTAATGAACCTGTCATTTGAAAATTTCCTCCTTGGAATTGTTTGTTTTTTTGTGGTTCAAGCATAGGATATATGCTTTATATTAATGGTCATCGCTCACTTTATGAGCCATGTAAACCATTGTTAACATTGTGAAGATAAAGGCTTGGATGAAGCCGATGAAAATTGAGAAACCTTGCCATGCCATCATAGGAACGATTGCTCCGATGAATCCCACGGCACCTGATGATGCTAATCCTGCAAGTAAGCCAAGTAAAATCTCACCCGCGTAAATGTTACCGTAAAGACGTAAACCTAATGTTAATGTGTTTGCAAATTCTTCTACTATTTTAAGTGGGAACATGAATGACATTGGTTTGAAGAATGTACCAACATAATGACCTGTACCCTTCATTTTAATACCATAGAAATGCGTTAAGACTAAAATCATTGCTGCCAACGTCATCGTTACTGTTGGGTCAGCTGTTGGTGATTTCCACCATAGCTCATGATCAAAGACGATTGAGAATGGAAGACCTAGTAAGTTAGATACTGCGATAAACATAATTAGCGTAATACCTAACACGTGGAATCGACCACCAGTTTTCCAGTCCATGTTGCTTTTAATGATATTCTTAACGAAATCCATAATCCATTCCATAAAGTTTTGCATACCAGTAGGTTTTAACTTTAGGCTTCTAGTTGAGATAAAAGCAATTAAAAATACGATAATTGCGGCAACTAGTAACATCATAACTGTCGATAAGTTAAATGTTAAAAAACCGACTTCTAGTAACGGAGCTCCGTGATTCATTGTTATTTTTCACCTCTCTTTCTAATTTAAAGCACATTAGCGGTTCCTTACATGTGACACAATTCTCTCGACAAAGAGAAAAACGTACGGAATCATTAGCCCTATAACCGTGCTAATTAAGTGAAAATAGTTTGGCAACGAAATGGCTATTGCGACTGCCGCAACACCTGATCCAAAGCGAAGCGCTGTACCAAGTGAGCCTATTTTCTTCCCTTCACTAATGGATCGATCAAACTTTTCCATCCGGCGAACTAAAATCCAAAAATTATACGTACCAAAAAATGCACCTACTGCGATGCCCGCAAAAACAGTTTGATAGGGAGTGAATCCCCAGCCTAATGCGCAGAGTGCAAGCAAAAAAAATAACGCCCTCTTCTGCACAGCAAAAATGTGATGCAAATCTAGCATTGGTTGTAATCTCCTGAATCATTTTTTCGAGTAATGAAAACGTTTGCTGACCACTATGTGAAATCAGAAAAGAGCAGTGAAAAGCACTACTCACAGCGGAATAGTAATGGGAGAGTCATTTCAATTACAGGTGTAAATGCCCAAAAATAACTTACACCCCTTACCGACTCGGTAAAAACCGAAACGCACAAAACGTTGCAAATCGACAGTTTTATTTTGAACTGTCAATTTAGTAGAAAGTTGATATAACAAGTGTTTCAACGTCCTATTTATGAACAGAAACCCTTATCATTCTTACCCTTTGTAAGCATACAATAGGTGATATTTGAAGTCAATTGGTAAAGGAGAAAAACTTCACAGCCTCTATACTCTTGTCAAATTGTTGACAAATTTGTGTATGAAATTTCATAGTTTCAAAACCTCCTATTTTCTTGACGCATTAAAAAAGCTAATTTACGACATGATTATGCTCGTAAATTAGCTTACCCATTCCAATAGGTACATTAGACTTATTTTTCACAATAAAAATTAGTACATTAATTAGTTTTTAGTAAAAATCCTAGCAATGCCTCTACAATACGCTTAGATGCATGTCCATCCCCATAAGGATTTGATGCTTTTGCCATTGCTTCGTAGGCGTTTTTATCTGTTAGTAACTCTTTAGCTAAGGCATAAATTGTTTCCTCTTCTGTTCCTGCTAGCTTTAATGTTCCAGCTGCAATCCCTTCTGGACGTTCTGTTGTATCCCTAAGCACTAGCACTGGTTTCCCTAATGATGGGGCTTCCTCCTGCACGCCTCCTGAATCCGTTAGGATCATATATGAATTGGCTGCAAAGTTATGGAAATCAAACACTTCAAGTGGCTCTATTAAATGTACACGATTATTATCACCTAAGATTTCATTGGCAATTTCTCTTACAGCAGGATTCATGTGCACAGGATAAACAACTTGTACATCCTCATGCTCTGCTAGTATTCTTGTGATCGCTTTGAACATATGACGCATTGGCTCACCTAAATTTTCTCGACGGTGTGCCGTTAATAAAATCATGCGATCCTCACCTATTTTTTCTAATACTGGATGAGTGTAATGCTCGCTAACCGTTGTTGCTAATGCGTCAATAGCTGTGTTACCCGTCACGAAAATAGTATCTGGGTTTTTATTTTCATCTAGTAGATTCTTTTTAGATACCTCTGTTGGTGCAAAATGCAAATCAGCCATCACACCTGTTAGTTGACGATTCATTTCCTCAGGGTACGGTGAATATTTGTTCCACGTACGAAGACCAGCTTCCACATGTCCGATAGCTATTTGATTATAAAATGCCGCCAAGCTGGCAATAAAAGTCGTCGCTGTATCACCATGTACTAAAACGATATCAGGTTGTGCTTCTTTCATTACTTTATCTAAGCCCTGTAAAGCGTTTGTTGTGACATCAATTAATGTTTGACGATCCTTCATAATATTTAAATCATAGTTAGGTGTAATTTTAAATGTCTCTAGTACTTGATCAAGCATTTGGCGATGCTGTGCTGTTACGGTTACAATAGATTCTATTTGCTCTGGATACTTTTGTAACTCTAAAACGAGAGGAGCCATTTTAATTGCTTCTGGTCTTGTACCAAAAATCGTCATTACTTTCCATTTCTTTGTCAAAACGATCTGCACCGTCCTTTTTGTTATTGTATGAGAAGGTTAGCCACATCCGTTGATTGCTATCAAGAGATGTACTTGCCCAAACATACTATGAAACGCCCTTCAATTTGAAGGACGCTTTCACAAGTTATTAGTTTCTCCTAAATAAAGGAATTTCATGTATTGATGTTTATTTTGTACCGAATAGGCGGTCTCCTGCATCACCTAGACCAGGAACAATATAGCCATGATCATTTAATTTTTCATCAAGAGCAGCAATGTAAATATCTACATCCGAATGTTCTTCCTGAATAGCTTTTACGCCCTCTGGTGCGGCAATTAAGCACATGAATTTAATGTTTTTAGCTCCACGTTTCTTCAATGAATGGATAGCTTCCACTGCTGAACCACCAGTTGCTAGCATTGGATCTACAATAATGAAATCACGTTCTTCAACATCTGCAGGCAATTTTGCATAATATTCAACTGGCTTTAATGTTTCAGGGTCACGATAAAGACCAATATGTCCAACTTTTGCAGCTGGGATAAGCTTCAATACGCCATCTACCATGCCGATACCTGCACGTAGAATTGGTACGATAGCAAGCTTTTTACCAGATAGTACTTTTGTTTTTGCAATGGTTACAGGTGTTTCAATTTCAATTTCTTCTACAGGCATATCACGTGTGATTTCAAACGCCATAAGTGTCGCTACTTCGTCTACTAGCTCACGAAATTCTTTAGTTCCTGTGTTCTTATCACGAATATAAGTTAACTTGTGTTGGATTAGTGGATGATCAAATACATAGACTTTGCTCAAAGGGATTCTCTCCTAACCGTTCGGATTTCATTTTTATCTCAACTAGTATAACAGAAAAAAGGAGTCGCCTCAAAAATAAATTTAGGACTACTCCTTTTGTTATAGTTCTTTTGACAAAAATAAGTTATTATTCAAGGATTGTATCTAATTGTTCAATTGTCATTGGTTTATAGTAGAAATACCCTTGTCCCACAGTACAGCCAAGCGTACGTAAAATTTCAACCTGTTCTTCTGTTTCAATCCCCTCTGCTACTGATGTCATCCCTAAATTTAATGCCAGTTGAATAATAGAGCGCACTATAGCCAGTGTTGCAGCATCTTCAATTGCATTAATAAAGCTCCGATCAATCTTTAATTCAGTGAACGGTAATTGTTGCAAATAACTTAATGATGAAAAACCTGTGCCAAAATCATCTACTGATGTTTTAAAGCCATAGCTCTTTAGCTCTTGAATAATTTTATAGGCAGATTGGAAATCTACTAGGCCAATATTTTCTGTTACCTCTAAAATGATATAACTAGGATCAATCTTATATTTCCAAACTAGTTTTACTGTATCCTGAACAAAATGTGGATAGTAAAAATGATCTGGTGAAATATTGACTGCTACTCTCACTAATTTTTTTCCTAACCGTTGACGCTGTGAAAGCCATGAGAGTACAGTTTCTAGAACTTGAACATCGATTTCCCGAACCTTTCCCACACTTTCTGCTACTGGAATAAAGATTGCTGGTGAAACAAAACCTAGCTTAGGAGAAATCCAACGTGCTAGAGCTTCAATACTTTTAATTTCGCCATTACGTAAATCTACTTTAGGCTGTAAATGGACAGTAATTTCTTTATTTTTAATCGCTTGAGATAAATGGTTTAAAATGGTCATTTTCTGCACAAGTGCATCATTTTTCTCTGTCGTAAATATTTCTGTATGTGTACCTGGCTTATCGATAGCAAAGGAGAGAGCATTGTCAGCAAAACGGATTGCATCATTGATTTTTGTACTATTATTATAAGAAGCAATACCTGTTTTTAACGTTATATAGATTTGCTTTCCTCCAATAACAAATGGCTGACGAATTGTTTCCTTTATCCGCACTTCGTAATCTTGTAAATTTTCATGCTGTGCTATTGTAGACATAATAAGACTAGAACTTGTAAATCTAGCAACATATTCATGGTATTCAGGCTTGTCTTGCTCAAGTCGTTTGGCAAGTTGTCTTAAAAGTTCATCACCAACTTCCCGTCCGTATAATTCGACTACTTGGTGAAATTCACTTGGTTTTAATATTTTAATAAAGCCACTTTGACCCTGTTCAACTACTTTTTCGAGAGAATTAACGAAGCTGTGGCGATTTGGTAAACCCGTTGTAATATCTGTGTAGGCTAAACCCCATATTTTTTTCTGCGTCTTCGCATACGAAAAAGCTAAGGCAACTAGTGCCCCCATTTTCCGAAACATATTTTTCAAAAACTTTTGGTCACTTAACGTTTTTTGACCAAATATTGAAAAAAGTCCTATCACTTGCCGTTGTTGATTGCGTATTGGTATAAACCAACCATATGGCATTTGAGACAATGTTGCATATTTTTTATGTTCTACAGGAATATCTACTTCATCTAAATTTTCAATGAACGTAGATGTTTCTGACTGCATAATTTCCGTAAAAAATTCATTGTTTTCACAACATTTTGGTACACATCGTGATTCATCCTCACCTGTAAATACTTGCAATTGTTTTGCGTCCTTTTTAATGAGAACCATACTTGAAATATTCGGCATGAAAAATTCATCAAGTCCACGGCATATCATTTTCATTTTTTGTTCAAAGCTGCTATCTCTTTCAATCGCCTTGTACATATCATTTTCTAAACGCATAAAGAAATCTTCTGTATGATAATAGGTAACATCCTTCACAAGTACTAGAACAAATTGCGTTACATTTGCCTCATTACAAAATGGTAATGCTTGTATTTCCGCCCAAAAGGGGTGTTTATTAATGGTATTATGAGTAAGCTTCGCTTGTACCATTATGCCGTTATGTATTTTTTCTTTCATCATTTCAATGGTTGTCTTTTCTTCATCCATAGAAAGCCATGAAAAAAAATTAGTATTTAGGATTTGTGACCGCGAAGCATTTGTAAGCGTACAAAAAGAATCACTACATTCCAGTATGCACTGACAATTGGTTGCATCAAAAATAACGTAACTTTCTTTCGAATTATCCCCTAACTTGCGAATGCTGTTTAATAAAACATCATGATCTATGTCTAACGATTTAGTGACCATCCAACCCCTCCGTCTCTATCACTTCATCCCATTTCCATTGTACATAAAATTTAATTAAATTTTCACTTTTGTGAAAAAAAACTTCTTTTCTAGGACATTATTTGTCCTCAGCATACTATAATATATCCCTTTATACCTGTTTTATGTAAATTTATTCAAAAATAAGAGGATTATTCTACTTTATTAGAAAAAAGATGCATTTTACAGTTTAACCCTATATTTCCGAAAAATAAAAGACTGTGTTTAAAGTAAAAAATATACTCTAAACACAGCCCTATTATTATATTATGCGTATAATGGATGTTTATCTGTTAATGCTTTCACGCGCTCTTTTGCTTCCGCTTTAACTGCCTCATCTTCAGGATTTTTTAGAACAGCTGCAATAATTTCTCCAACTTCTTTCATATCTTCCTCTTTAAAGCCACGAGAAGTAACAGCTGGCGTACCAATACGAATACCAGAAGTAACAAATGGAGATTCAGTATCGTAAGGAATCGTGTTTTTATTCGTTGTAATACCTACTTCATCTAGTGCATGCTCAGCAACTTTACCTGTTAAACCAAGAGATTTAACATTAAGTAGTAATAAGTGGTTATCTGTACCACCAGATACAATTTCAACACCTTCAGCAATTAGAACTTCAGCTAACGCTTTTGCATTCGCTTTAATTTGCTTCGCATAGTCTTTAAATTCTGGTTGTAATGCTTCGCCAAATGCTACAGCTTTAGCTGCAATAACATGCATTAATGGACCACCTTGTATACCAGGGAAAACAGATTTATTTAGTTTTTGCTCCCATTCTTTTGAAGCAAGAATTAGTCCACCACGAGGTCCACGTAATGTTTTATGTGTTGTTGATGTAACAAAATCAGCATATGGCACTGGTGATTGGTGTTCGCCAGCCGCAACTAGACCAGCAATGTGCGCCATATCAACCATGAAATATGCGCCTACTTCGTCTGCTATTTCACGGAATTTAGAGAAATCGATTTCACGTGGATAAGCTGAAGCACCTGCAACAATAAGTTTTGGCTTATGTTCTAATGCCTTTTGACGTACATCTTCATAATCAATTACTTGCGTATCTTTTGTTACACCGTATTCCACAAAATTGTATAGAATACCAGAGAAGTTTACTGGTGATCCGTGTGTTAAGTGACCACCATGAGAAAGGTTCATACCAAGAACCGTGTCACCTGGTTCTAAAATTGTGTGGTACACAGCCATATTTGCCTGCGCACCTGAGTGAGGTTGGACGTTTGCATATTCCGCACCAAAGATTTCTTTCACACGGTCACGCGCGATATCTTCTACAACGTCTACATGTTCACATCCACCATAGTAACGTTTACCCGGATAGCCTTCAGCGTATTTATTTGTCAGTACAGAGCCTTGCGCTTCCATAACTGCTTCTGATACAAAGTTTTCTGATGCAATCAATTCAATATTTGCTTGTTGACGTTTTTTCTCTGCAAGAATTCCATCTAATACTGCTTTGTCTTGTACTGCTAATTTTTCATATGCCATGTTAGAAAAAGCCTCCTAAAGTATCGTTTATCTATACCACAGATAAAAGTGGTAATTATTTATATACTGCACGTTCTCCGCCAATTAGCTTCGGACGTGTTGTAGCAATTGTGACAACTGCTTCGCCCACCATTTTTACTGATGTTCGAACTGGAACAGCTACCGCTTTTAAATGCATACCAATTAATGTTTGTCCAATATCAATACCAGCATGTGCCTGGACTGTTTCCACAACCACTGGGCTTGCAAATCTTGTGTAGGCATAAGCGGACATTGACCCACCTGCCGTACGTATTGGGACTACCGCTACTGGATCATAGCCAAACTTTTCAGCTGCTGATGCCTCCATCGTAATAGCACGGTTAATATGTTCACAACCTTGGAATGCTAAATATAGCTGGTGTTTTGATGCAAATTCTTGTAACGGCTCGTAAATGGCTTCAGCTATTTCCAATGCACCCGCTGTGCCAATTTTCTGACCAATCACTTCAGATGTAGAGCATCCTACGACAAAAATTGTATGGGGTCGTAAAGTGACTTGCTCTTCAAATTCACTGAGTAACTGAGTCAAATGCGTTCGTATTTGTTTTACAACCATTAAGCTCAGCTCCTTCATCTATATTCATTAAAATCATGCCATGAATGACATCCTTTCCGAATGCCATTCACGGAATAATAAATCTTTATTGCTCTAGTTCTGTAATTTTTTCAATGCGGCGTGCATGACGGCCACCTTCGAAATCTGTCTCTAGCCAAGTTTGTGCAATTTCTCTTGCAAGGCCCGGACCAATGACGCGTTCACCCATCGCTAAAATATTTGAATCATTATGGCAACGTGTTGCCTTGGCACTAAATACATCATGCACTAATGCACAACGAATGCCTTTCACTTTATTTGCAGCAATGGACATACCAATTCCTGTACCACAAATTAAAATTCCTTTATCAAATTCTCCATTAGCAACACCCTCTGAAACTGGTTTTGCGTAATCTGGATAGTCTACTGAATCCGCAGATTGTGGACCAAAATCTTCGTAGCTAATTTGAAGTTCATCTAATAGCTGCATAATCTCACGACGTAAGTTATTGCCTCCGTGATCAGAAGAAATTGCTATTCTCACTGGGTTCCCTCTTTTCGAATTATAGTCAACCTTAGTGTACCACTTCTTTTCGAATAATAACATGATTTTTCTAGTATTTTTACGTTGATTTCCCACGAAAGACGAACGTTTATTGTATATTAACATAAAAATATTCACTTTTAAACCTATTTTTCTGTGGATAATGTGAATATCGTGTTAATAAGTTCGGATAACAGTCTTTTGTTGTAATATTCCATCTACTAAAGTTTTTTCAGCTTTTTACTTACAGTGGACATAAAGGCGACTTTTAGATAGAAGTTTACTACTGACAAAAGGGAAGAAAAAAAGACTATACATAATCCGATTTTCATCGCAATTATGTATAGCCCATAGGACTATGCTTGTCTATCAAATTGTTGAATCATTTTATGCAATGCTTCTGATTGCTTTTTTAAACTTTGCGCAAGATGTTCAACCTGTTCAATTGCATGGGCTTGCTCTTCAGCAGCACTTCGAACTTCTTGTGCTCCCGCTGATGTTTCTTCTGCTATGGCTGCGACTTCCTGTGATTGTCGTGCTGTCGTTTCAATATTATGCATTTGCTGTTCAATTAAAGTAGAAATCTCAACAATTGCTGTCGCCATTTCATGGACATTAGATGCCATTCCTTCTACTGCTGTCGTTGTTTCAGAAACACGATCAGCTTCCTTTGTTGCAAAAGCCACTTGTTCGTTCATTTGTTTAACAACTACTTCTACATTTTGCTGCATGGACTGGATTAAAGCTGTAATGCCTTGGACTGCTTTCGCACTTTCATCAGCTAAACCACGTACTTCTTCCGCTACTACCGCAAAGCCCTTTCCATGCTCTCCTGCACGTGCTGCTTCGATTGAGGCGTTTAATGCTAATAAATTTGTTTGTGCCGCAATGTCTCCGACTAAGCTAATAATGCGTTCTACTTGGCCAGCATTTTCTTCTAATGCATGAATGCTTTTTAATGCTTCATTATTACCCGTTGCAATTTGCTGGATACTATTTACTAGTGTTTCGATGGCTTTTGTTGTTGTCGTTAAATTATGTAGGATCTCTTTTGATTGCGATGCGGATGCCTCTGCTCTACTATTTACTTCAGTCGCAAGTGCTCGTACATCCTCAATTGCTTCAGCAGTATCTTGTACCGCTGTTGCAGATGCTTCTGCACCAGCAGAAATATGCTTCACTGTAGAGGCAATACCTTCTGCCTTTTTTGTCGCCACTCCTGCCTCATCAGAGAGTTGAATAATGGACTGATTTGTTTGTTGGAAGTTATGATCAATACTTTCCACCATTTGACGTAAATTTAACACCATTAGTTGGAAGGCCTCTGCTACTGATCGAATTTCATCATTTGTTCTAGGCATTTGCACATCCTGTCCAATTTTCCCTTCTGCCACAAGAGTTGCAGAATGCTCAAGCTGCTGTAAAGGTTTGATTAAAATCACACTAAAAATAGCAGCCAATATACCTGACCATATAATACCTAATGTGTAAGTAATCACTTGAAACAATTTTCCATTAGTTTCAGGGAAAAAAGTCGGTTGTAAAAACTCAATGAATATAAAACTGACACTGTAGGTAATTAATGCAAGAACACTAACAAACAACACTAATTTAAGTCGTAAACCAAATTGTTTTTTCATAGGGCCCCTCAATTCTTTTCTAGTTTTTTAATTAGTTGATCAATCAATTCCTTTAATTCTGCAAATGTTGCTTCATATATTGCTTTATTGCCCCCATAAGGATCTACTACATTTTCGAGACTACCTTCATTTGTATACTCTTTCAATGTATACACTTTATATTCGGATCCTGGATAATTAGAAATGACGGTGTCTTTATGAGCAGATGTCATTGTCAAAATCAAGTCAGCCCACTCTATTTCAGCAAATGATAATTGAGTTGCTAAATGTTGATGTGACATTTGGGCTTCATTTAGTACTTGTTGCGCATGTGCTGACATGTGTGCATTTGGCATTGCATAAATACCTGCTGATCGTACTTCTACATTGTCTACTTGTTTATGTTTTAAAATGACTTCTGCCATTGGACTGCGACAAGTATTGCCTGTACAAACAAATAATATTTTCACACTTATCACTCTCCAGTTTGATCTATTGTTGAATAGCTAGAATACCCATGATGATGAATATAATCCCAGCAACTATTTGAATTTTATTACCAAAAAAGACTTGGCTTCTACGTGCAATGACTAATGACCCATAAGCACAAATTAGAGCACTTAACCCTGCACTCATGATAAAAATTGTTTTTTCTAAGTTAAGCATACCAAAAGAAACACTAACTGAAAAGGTATCTAGGCTTGCAGTCACAGCTAAAAGTACTGGAGAAATCGTTACTTTTTCATCTCGATGAGAGAATAATAGTAAATGCATACCAATACAAAATAATAAAATACTTGAAATCCATTGTCCCCATTCTAAAAGAAAACGTACTAAATAACTCCCTAATTCAAATCCTAATAATGGAAAAAGCATATGCAATGCAGCCGTCCATAGTGATAAAAATAAGCGATACCTAACATTTGGCAGCAAAACATATAGACCAATCACATCAACAGACGTTAATATACCTGCAAGAATTCCCTGCAAGAACGCACTCCTTCGCTCCCTAATATTTTATCATTTTATGCTAGCAAATACATTATTATCATAATTGCCTCTTATAGAATTTCTTATATGAACAAAAAAAGGACAAAACACATGAAATTTTCAATGTCTTTTGTCGCTAACGTAATTGAATCATTGTTATTTAGATGAATACCATTTACCTCCAGAGGCTTTTTCCAGTCGATTCATAATGGCTGCTCCTACGCCTTCTGTTGAGGTTGTTGTTGCTAATATAATGGTAGCGGTTGTTTTATCACATGCTCTTAGTGCATTGTATAATGCGGCTCCCATTTCTTGTTTACTGCCCATTTCTCCAATAGAGAAGTAAAAATCAGCCTCACTATTTTCAAAATTAGCTGGTGCAAGTAGAGCTACGGCATGGCCTTCGTGCTGCAGTTGCTTAACCGCTTCCCTAACTTTCTCCAATTGGCAGTCTATTAAATAGACAGGAGCATTCGGTGCATAATGTGTATATTTCATTCCTGGTGCCTTAGGAGTTGTGTCTAACTTCTGCTCAACTTTGTTCGGTTGAATAACAGGACCAATCTTAGCCTCAAGCATTTCCTTTGTAATGCCACCTGGACGTAAAATGACTGGTGGCTCATGTGTAACATCTAGCACAGTAGATTCAAAACCTATGCCTGTAGAGCCTCCATCTAAAATATAAGGTATGTACCCTCCCAAATCATCTAAAACATGGACTGCTTCTGTAGGACTTGGTTTACCACTACGATTAGCACTTGGCGCTGCAAGAGGTTTTTTAAGTTGTTGTAATAAAGCAAGCGCTACTGGATGATCAGGCATTCGAATGCCGACTGTTGATAATCCAACTGTGACACTTTTAGCTAAGACGTTGGGCTTCGCTGGCATCACAAGCGTTAACGGTCCAGGCCAAAATAAATCCATGCATTGTTTAGCTACTTCTGAAATATGCTCGATATAAATCTCTACTTCTTCTTTTGTACCAACATGCACAATCAAAGGATTATCTGAAGGGCGTCCTTTCGCTTCAAATATTTTTTTAACTGCCAGATCATTTGTCGCAACTGCTCCTAGGCCATAAACCGTTTCTGTCGGAAATGCTACTACTTCTCCTGCATTTAAGATATCCACAGCTTGTGTATAATTAATCTGACTATTCACATTACTGTCCACAACCTTGCAAACAGTTTCCATGATTACAACCTACCTTCAATTATTGTTTTTTACTGAATTATCCACAAATTGTTTATAACTTATTAAAAAATGTGTATAAGTTATCTGAATTTGTGCACAATTCATTCAAAAAGTCCTTTAATCCATTCCCATATAAAGAATGTTACTTGCTCTTTTTCTTCGGACTCTTCCACTTTTACTTCTTCTTTTTCTGGCTCACAAATGGATGGGAAGATGCTGCACCACCAGTTATCCCCACGCGCATCACCAATCTTAACGACAATGGAATGATACACATTCTGTGGATATAGAACAGCACCTTGTCTTTTCGGTGGAAATAAGTTATCCCCAACTACAACTTGTGTATCCATCTGTGGATAATTTTCATTCAATTCTGTTTCGATTTGTTGTTTTAAAGAAAGAATTTGCTCATTCCCTGCAAATCCAGCAGTGGCAACTTGCATAAAGTAAGGCTTTAAATCTTCCGCAAGCTGCTCTTTCTCTCGCTGATCTTGTGTCGTATTACTGTTTGCAATAATGCGTATACGAAAATCCTTTTCTTGCTCATCATTCATAGCTTCCTTTGCAAAGCCTACTAATGATGGAATATATAAAATACATAGTTGCAAAGCAATCGCCACTACTACTAATCTAGCAAAAGCTAGAAAGATATTTTGTTTAGGTAATCTAATAATCTTGTATTCGTTTAACATAAAAATCCCTCCTTGCTCAACATTGTTGGCAAGTTCAAGAAACTTTATACATGAATCTCACAAAAAATCATTCGAGGTTTACCATTAATATCTTTTTCTATTGAAACTGTAGCCTGTGGAAAACTATCTTGAAAGAATTTAGCTACTTTTTCTCCTTGTGTATAACCGATTTCTAAACCTATTAATGCTGGGCTATTCATATAAAAGGGTAATTGTTCAGCTAATTTTCTATATAAAATAAGACCGTCTTCCTCCGCAAATAGCGCACTATGCGGCTCATGCTCAAGCACAACACTCGACATTTCCTGCGCTTCATCAAAGGCGATATACGGTGGATTGGATAAAACAATATCGAATTTCTCTCCTGCAAGCGGAGCGGTTAAATCGCCCAATCTGAAATCAATATCCGCCTCTAAGCGCTGGGCATTTTTTTGTGCGGTAGCTAATGCATCCTCTGATAAATCTGTGGCAATAATCGTTAACTCTGGACATTCTAGCTTCATTGAAATGGCAATGGCTCCACTGCCCGTACCGATATCGGCTAGCTTCAATGTTTGATGTTGAAAAAGTTTTGGCAAGCGATTGATTGTTCCGAGTACTAATTCCTCTGTTTCAGGGCGAGGAATTAGGACCGATTCATCAACTAAAAAGGAACGACCATAAAATTCCTCACTACCAACACAATATTGAACTGGACGCCCACTTACATGTTCTTCTAGAAGTGCTTTAAATGTCTCTTGCTGCTCCGCTGTTAATTCTTCCTGTAAATGTAACATGACCTCTGAATAACTAGTACCCAGTACATGTTGCATGACAATACGCGCTGCTGTTTGCTCACGACCGTTATCCACTAAAAAAGAAGAAGCCCACTCAAGGGCCTCCATCACATTTTTATAGGTCATCATTTAATCGCTCTAACTTCGATGCTTGCTCTTCTAAAATAAGTGCATCGATAATTTCGTCTAGTCTACCTTCAACGATTTGATCAAGCTTTTGAATCGTTAAACCGATACGGTGGTCTGTTACACGGTTTTGTGGATAATTGTATGTGCGGATTCGCTCAGAGCGGTCACCTGAGCCAACAGCAGATTTACGTGTAGCATCAATTTCCTTTTGCGCCTCTTGCATATACATATCTGCAACGCGGGCACGTAGAATTTTCATCGCTTTCTCACGGTTTTTAATTTGTGAACGTTCATCCTGCATTGAAACTACCACACCTGTTGGTAAATGGGTCATACGAACAGCAGACATCGTTGTATTTACGGATTGACCACCTGCACCTGAAGACGCAAATGTATCTACACGAATATCTTTTTCATGGATCTCAACATCTACTTCTTCAACTTCAGGTAAGCACGCTACTGTTGCTGTCGATGTATGAATACGACCTTGTGACTCTGTAGCAGGGACGCGTTGTACACGGTGGGCACCATTTTCAAATTTGAATTTTGAATAGGCTCCTTGTCCGTTTATCATAAAGATTACTTCTTTATAGCCGCCCATTGGGTTCGGTGTAGCTTCCATAATATCAATTTTCCAGCCTTGTGTTTCTGCATAGCGAGAATACATACGGAACAAATCACCCGCAAAGATATTAGCTTCGTCACCACCAGCTGCACCACGAATTTCCATAATAACGTTCTTATTATCATTCGGATCTTTTGGAATTAATAAAATACGTAAACGTTCTTCTAGCTCTTCCTGCTGTGCTTTTAATAGGTTAAATTCTTCCTTCACCATTTCATGCATATCAGGATCTTTTTCGCTATCTAACATTTCACGTGTATCCACTAACTGCTCTTTAACACTTTTATATTCACGATAAGTATCCACTGTTTCTTGGATATCTGATTGTTCTTTAGAATATTCACGTAATTTCTTACTGTCATTAACAATATCTGGATCGCTCAAAAGCTCTGTTAGCCTTTCATAGCGATCTTCCACTGCTTGTAATCGATCAAACATGGATTTCACCTCTATTTAGTTTTTTAAGAAGCTCCTTCTTTAAGGAGAAGCAGCTACAATCAAAATGACGCTTAGGCGTAATGGCTAATTTACATTTCTTATTTCCACTACTTAGTATAAGGAAATTTTCGCATGTATGCTACTTTTTCTTAGCGTGGTCACATGCTTTATAGTGATGGATGTGCGTGACATTTTCGGCAAACGGGATAATACGAGTCATTCCCACCGATTTGAATTTGATCCCCTGTGTAGACTGGCTTACCGCTTTCATCTACTCGTAAATTCATTGTCGCCTTTTTATGACAGAACCAGCAAATTGTTTTCATTTCCTCAATTTTATCTGCATATGTAAGCATGTATTGGCTACCTTCAAATAGCTCATTTTGAAAATCATTTTTTAATCCAAAGCCCATCACAGGGATGTCCAATTGATCCACAATATTAGCTAGTTGTAAAACATGGGCTTTTTTTAGAAATTGAACTTCATCTACAAGCACACAATATGGCTTGACGACATTATTTTTAACTAGTTCGAAAATGTTTGTATCCTCATATACAGGAATGGCCTGTTGTCGTAATCCTACTCGACTTGAAACAAAGCCAACCTCATCACGTGTATCTAAACCTGAAGTAAACATCATCACAGGCTTCTGCTGTTCTTCATAATTATGGGCAACTTTTAGAATTTCTATCGATTTCCCACTATTCATTGCACCATGTTTAAAATATAGCTGTGCCATTTTGTCTTCTCCCTTTCTTCATTTCAATCTGGATTTTGAAAAGACTTGCATCAACGTGTTTATTTTCTGAAAAAAATACCTGCCAAGCGCATGCTTGGCAGGTATTAAACTAACATTAGTTTTTAAGACCGTATTTTTTGTTGAAACGATCCACGCGACCATCAGCAGACGCGAATTTTTGACGGCCAGTATAGAATGGGTGACATTCGTTGCAGAACTCGACAACGATGTTTTCTTTTACTGAACCAGTTTTGAAAGTGTTCCCACAAGAGCAAGTTACTGTTGCTTCTTTGTAGTCTGGATGAATTCCTTGTTTCATATTCGTTTTCTCCTCTCGCCCTGAACCATCTGGAACAGAGTATTATCGAACTGTACCTTACATAGCCCGAATATGAGCGAAACATCAGCTATATATGTACACGTTACATACCTATGAAGTATAGCATAGTCGAATTATTCTTTTCAAGAAAAAAATATTAAAAACAACACTTCTGGTTATTCCTATTCTCGAGATTCTCGATAATCACAGTCTACTAACACTATTTTTCATCTCGTACTTTGAAGCAATATTGTGTAATCATATTTATTCCTTCAATCTTGCCAACAAATACAAGAAATACGGCGCACCTATAACAGCTACTACAATCCCAGTTGGAATTTCTGATGGTTCTAAAATAGAACGACCAACCGTATCCGCCATTAAAACTAGAAAGCCTCCTAACAGTGCTGCGGTTGGTAGTAAAAACTGATGCTTAGCTCCAACAAGCTGTCGAGCTAAATGTGGTGCGATCAGCCCTACGAAACCAATCCCTCCACTTACGGAAACACTAGCACCTGCTAAGCCAACAGCAGCTACTAACAACCAACGACGCTCTTTTTCTATGGATGCCCCAAGCCCCACAGTTGTTAATTCACCTAAATTCAAAACATTTAATACCGTTGCTTTTACAAAAACAAAAGGCAATAAAATAACTAGCCAAGGTAACAATGAAAACACAAATAGCCAATTTGAACCCCAAATGCTCCCTGCTAGCCATGTTGCTACAAATTGATAATTTTCTGGTGACAGACGTAATGTTAGTACAATCATAGCAGAGCTAATCCCTGCCGCTACTGCTACCCCAGTTAAAATTAAGCGCATCGGTGTAATACCTTCATGCCTTCTATAAGAAAGTGTATAAATGATAACCGCAGTTAAACCTGCCCCTATAAAAGCCAATACTGGTAGTAAATAAACAGGCGCTGCTTTTGTAATAGGAAAAAATGATACATAGAGCATGACAGCCAGGCCTGCACCAGCATTAATTCCTAGTATCCCTGGATCTGCTAAAGCATTTTTTGAAACACCTTGTAAAATAGCTCCTGAAATTGCTAAGCCCATCTCTACGAATACAGCAATGACGATTCTAGGTAGCCTGAACTCAAATAAAATTACTTGTTGTTGTGCATCTCCTTGTCCTAAAAGCGTCCACAAAATATCCAAAGGTGTTAGCTTAATGACACCAGTATTCATACTAATAATAAAGGTAATGAAGATTAAAACTATCAGTATCACCATAATGGAGATATTTTTTCTTTTTAACTTAATTTGACTTGGTGTTAAATAGCAATTACTCATAGTTCTTTTCCTCCCTTACGTGCTAAATACAGGAAAAAAGGTACACCGATAAAGGCAATAAGCGCGCCAACAGGTGTTTCGTATGGTGGGTTGAGCATACGTGCTATAAGATCAGCTAGTACTACAAGCAATGCCCCATATAGGATTGAGCAGGAAATAATCCAACGATAATCATGACCTACTATGTATCTTGTTAAATGAGGGATAATTAATCCTACAAAACCAACTGCCCCTAAAACAGAAACTGCGGCTCCTGCTAAAATTAAAACAATCATCATTCCCCATACTTTTACAGCAGCCGTACGTTGCCCAAGTCCAACAGCAATTTCTTCGCCTAAGCTCAGCACAGTAATCGAACGTGATAGAGTAAGTGCACCAATCATGGCGATAAGTATCCATGGAGATAAAATCTGTAGATGACTCCATTTTGTGCCCGAAACCCCACCCGCATACCAAAAAGCTAGATTTTGTCCAATGCGATAGTAAAGAGCAATCCCTTCCCCTAGTGCGCCAAGCAATGTACTGACAGCAGCTCCAGCTAGAACAAGTCGCATTGGTGTTAAGCCACCATTAGACAGTGAGCCAATTCCATAAACAATGAGAACGCCAAGACCTGCTCCTACAAAGGACCATAAAATTAAATACATATAAGGTAGACCAGGGAAAAAGGCAAAGCATATTGCTAGCATCAAGGCAGCTCCTGAATTTAAGCCTAGTAATCCCGAGTCTGCTAACGGGTTGCGTGTCATCCCTTGCATGATCGCCCCTGCTACTGCAAAGCTCGCGCCCACTAATGCAGCTCCAAGTACGCGAGGTAAGCGAATATCATGAATAACTTGATGTGTTGTTAATCCAGGGGAATATTGGGTAACTGCCGTCCAAATAGTACCCAATGAAATATCCGCAGCACCAAAGGAAATCGATAAAACGATGGTAAATATTAATCCAATTATTCCAACAATTAGGGCTACTGCTCCACGGATCGGATGAGATCGTTTCTGGAGCTTTTGTATTTCGTTGAGCTCCCCTACTTCTGTCGACGTAGTCATACTATTTCCTCCTCAAATTTTATACCTTCATGTCGTGCAGCTGATAAGATAAGCAAATTGGATTTTTACTAAATGGACAAACAGCCATTTCTGCGTCGATATTGAAAACGGTTTGTAAATTTTCTTTTGTCATCACTTCTTTTGGACTGCCATTCACGATTAAATTGCCCTCTCTCATGGCCATCAGAAAATGCGAGAAACGGGAAGCATGATTCAAATCGTGCAATACCATGATAATTGTTCGTCGTTCTTCTTTATTTAGCTTTTGAAGCAGCAATAAAATATCAAGCTGATGTGCTAAATCTAAATAAGTTGTTGGTTCATCTAGTACTAAAATATCTGTGCCTTGTGCCAATGCCATGGCAATCCATACTCTTTGGCGCTGACCACCTGACAATGCTTCAATGGGTCGATCACTATATTCTCTCAGCCCTGTAGCATCAATTGCCCAATGGATATATTCATAGTCTTCCTTGTGTAAATTCCTAAATCCTACTTGGTGTGGAAAACGACCGTATGATACTAACTCAAAAACCGTTAACCCTCCTGGTGCTGTTGCCGTTTGAGGTAAAATAGCCATCCTTTTCGCTACTTCTTTTGTCTTTAATTGGTGAATAGCTTTGCCATCTAAATAGATTGCTCCATTTTGTGTTCGAAGTACACGGGCTACAGCTTTTAATAAAGTAGATTTACCACAACCATTTGGACCAATAATTGTGGAGATTTGTTCTTTAGGAATCTTCACACTTAAATCATTGACGATGAGCGCTGAGGGATAACCTATCGCAACACGATCTATTTCTAGTACTGCCATTTTTAACTTCCTTTCTTTTTCGAGCGCACTATCACCCTTATATTTGTAAACCAAATTGAGCTGTATACAAGCCATAGTAAGCATTTTTTCGTTCCATTAATTGCTCATGTGTACCTTCTTCAACAATACCCTTTTTCGTGACAACTACAATTCTGTCTGCATCTTTAATCGTTGCTAAACGATGGGCAATTACTAATGTAGTACGTCCAATGGCTAGCTCATTTAACGCTTGCTGGATAGCTTGTTCAGTCTCTGTATCCAATGCTGATGTTGCTTCATCTAATATTAAAATTTCGGGGTTCTTCAAAAACATACGAGCGATCGATAATCTTTGCTTCTGCCCGCCTGATAGTTTCACACCACGCTCACCAATCAATGTATCCATTCCCTCAGGAAGAGTTTGGATGACATCGGTAAGCTGTGCTCGTTGTGCTGCATTCCAAATATCTTCTTCATTCGCATGTAAATTACCATAGGCAATGTTTTCACGAATAGTGCCATCAAATAAAAAGACATCCTGTTGGACAATCCCTATATGCGAACGCAACGATTGCAGTTTAAAATCACGGATATCAATGCCATCAATTTTAATAGAGCCTTCATTTACTTCATAAAACCGAGGTAATAAACTGCAAATTGTAGATTTCCCTGCACCCGAGGGTCCTACGAGTGCCACTGTTTCACCAGGGCGAACCCTTAAGTTCATTAGCTGTAAAGCACGATAATTATCTGTGTAGCCAAACGAGACATCCTTGAATATAATTTCTCCTTCAATTTCATTGATTGCTTTTGCCTCTGGACGATCTGCTATTTCAGGCTCTGTTTCAAGGAATTCAATATAGCGTCTAAATCCTGCCATGCCTTTTGGATAGCTTTCTATAAACATATTAATTTTGTTTATTGGCCCTAAAAGGATACCTGAAAGTAAAATAAATGCGATGAAATCACCGTTAGTTAAATGGCCATTTAATACAAAAAATGCTCCAACAAATAATGTAAATAATGATAAAACCTTCGTGAGAATGCCTGAAATGGCTTCATTCCAAGCCATAACTTTATAAGAAAACAACTTAGTCATACGGAATCTTTCATTATTTACTTTAAAACGTTGAATCTCATGCTCTTCGTTGGTAAAGGCTTGTACAACACGAATGCCACTGACATTATTTTCAACGCGAGCATTGAAATCTGCTATATCCCCAAACATCTGGCGGAATGCTTTAGACATTAATTTCCCAAAAATTATCGTCAAAATTAAGATGATAGGTACAAGTAAGAAAATGAGAATCGTAAAAGTTGGATCAATATAGAACATGACACCGAATGTCCCAATAATCGTCATTGCCGCAATAAAGATATCCTCTGGACCATGGTGAGCAAGCTCACCAATATCCATTAAATCGTTCGTTAAGCGAGAAACTAGATGTCCTGTTTTATTATTATCAAAATACCTAAAGGAAAGTTTTTGCACATGACTAAAGGATTCCTTTCTCATATCTGTTTCAATATTTATTCCCAGCATATGTCCCCAATACGATACGATAAAATGTAAAATGGAGTTGAAGATGTATAAGGCAAACAGCAATAAGCTTGCCATAATAATCCACTTCATTTCTCCATCAGGGAGAATATCATCAATTACTTTATTTAATACAATCGGAAATGCTAGCTCGATTAATGCCACTAAAATCGCACAACTAAAATCTAAAATAAATAAACCTTTGTAGGGCTTATAATAGGAAAAAAAACGCTGTAATAACATTGTTGCTGCCTCCTCTTGCGATATCATTCGCCCAATCTAATAAACGAGCTATCTGTTTTATACAGATAGCTCCCAGTTTTCACAATTATTGTTGCTGAGCCTTCGTAAAGTTAGCTATTTTGTCAGCCAGTTCCTCAGCTTGATGTAAGCCAGAAAGCGGATCAGAAGCAAAATAAAATTCAGATGGAAGCTCTAGTATTTGATTATTTTTTACAATGTTTAAATTTACCCATGTGGCCGGTAACTTCTTATCTTTGTAAAAGAAGTTAATCATGAAGTTATAGTCACCTACAAAGTCTCCTACTACCTCATAGGAAATCTCATAACGCCCACCACTCGCTTCCTTTGAATCATATAACTCTTGCACCTTTCCTTGAGGTTTCATTTCCAAGATTTGATAGAGTGCTCTACCGCCTGATACGCCTGAATTTCCAACAACTGATGCATTTTTTTGAAACATTTCAAAAATAGTAAATGTTGCTCCATCTGGAATCACATCATTAATTTTTTGCTTCGCTTTTGCTATACGATCTTCAAATTCTTTTGTAAATGTTTCAGCCTCGTCCTGTCTTCCTAAAAAATTACCCATCGCCTTAATTTCTTCAGTTGCTGATGGATGAGCATCTTCAGCGAATACAAGGGTTGGTGCAATTTTCTCGAACTTCTCTACATCTTCTGGATTCCATGTAATGATTAAATCTGGTTTTAACTCCAAAACCTTTTCTAATGACACCTTACCATCCGTACCAATATTGGTAATTTCCCCATTCTTGTAATGTTGCTTTAAAAAGGCAGCATAATCGAGGTTAGCCGTTACTCCTCCTACGGGTACAATATCTAACGCTAAAATTTGACCAAGATACCAATCTGTTACGATTCTCTCTGCTCTCATCGGAATTTCTACTTTGCGTCCACTATCATCCATCACAATTCTAGTCTCTGGAGTAAGTGGTGTCGGTGTTTGTTGCTCCTCTTTAGTTTGACTAGTATCTTCATTGCATGCTGCTAATAAAACTAGCAAGCTTAATAAAAAAGATATTTTGATATGCTGAATCATCTTTTGCCTCATGAATTCATTTTCTCCATTCTCAAATCGTTTTGCTTGCGCGAGCTGATTCTTATTGTATTGAAAACGATTCTCATTTGTAATGGCAATTTCGGACATAGAACTTGCATATTTCAGCCTAAAACTGCTTGGTGCCATATTTGTCGCCTTTTTAAATGCTCGACTAAAATAGTATTCATCTTCAAAACCTAGTGAAATAGCAATTTCTTTTATGCCATAATGATGGGTCAGCAAGTATTTTTTTGCTTGCTCTATTCTCATTTGCTGTAAATAAATTTGTGGTCCCACCCCAAAACGAGCTTTAAAAATACGTAAAAGATGACGCGTACTGATATGAAGCATATCTGCTAATGTTTGCACAGATAATGGTTGATGAAGATGTTGTTTAATATACAAGTGTGCTACTTCAGCTTTATCCACTTCATGTGGAGTGCCTTGTCCATCAGCCATTTCATGAAATATAAGATAAATAAACTCATACATCGAAGCTTTAACTGATAGATGCTCTTGAATAGAGCCAGAATTCCATTTACTATACATATCCTGAAGAATGTTGTGAATGATGATTGGGTTCGCAGGTACACAAGAAAAGCATGTTTGAAAAGGTTGGTATTGTATTTGTAAATGCTGTAAAAAAGCATCTCTGTACATGACACTGCCTTTATAACCTATAAGAAAGTAACTAACTCTATGCTGCGCAGTAATCTGAAGACATTGAGATTTTCCGATGTGAAAAATAGTGAAGCGTTGTACATGATAAGGCTGTTCATCAATAACAACCTGTGCATCGCCTGCTGTGACAATAAGAAATGTGCTAGAGGTTAATACTTTTGATATTCGGACTTCTGCTTTATTTATGTATTCGATATGCTTCACTTGAAGGAATGTATTTTGCCAAAGAAGCATGTAGGCATCATAGTTCATCTTCGTCTCCTTTCAACAGTTGTTATAGCTCCAGTATATTGATAATGATTATCAATATCAACAATCTTTTAAAATACAAAAAAATCACCATTGACGATTTCTTGTCAATGGTGATTGCTATTTTATAAAAGCCCCTTACCCTTTGTTGCTTTCTTCATATCTTCGTTAAGTTTTTCAAAAAATTCTTCATTCGATTTTGTTGTACGTATTTTTTTCAGGAAGCGCTCTGCAAAATCAGGCGCATCTGAAAACGTTTTACGAATAGCCCATAGCTTTTCAAGTTGCTCTGGCTCAAGAAGAAGCTCTTCTTTACGTGTACCTGAACGACGAATATCAAGCGCAGGGAAAATACGGCGCTCTGCAAGCTGACGATCAAGATGGAGCTCTAAATTACCTGTTCCCTTAAATTCTTCATAAATTACTTCGTCCATCCGTGAACCCGTATCGACTAAAGCTGTTGCTAAAATCGTTAAGCTACCGCCTTCTTCAATATTTCGAGCTGAACCAAAGAAACGTTTCGGTCTATGGAAAGCCGCCGGATCAATACCACCTGAAAGTGTACGTCCACTTGGTGGAATTACTAGGTTATAAGCGCGCGCTAAACGTGTAATTGAGTCCATTAGAATAATGACATCACGCTTATGCTCCACTAAACGTCGTGCACGTTCTAATACAATCTCTGCCACTTTTACATGGTTCTCTGGCACTTCATCGAAAGTTGAGCTGACAACATCTGCATTGACAGAACGTTCAATATCTGTAACTTCCTCAGGACGTTCATCAATCAGTAAGACAATTAACTCTGCTTCAGGATGATTGGTTGTAATGGCGTTCGCGATTTCTTTTAATAAAGATGTTTTCCCCGCCTTTGGTGGTGCAACGATTAAACCACGTTGGCCAAAGCCCACAGGTGCAACTAAATCCATGATACGTGTCGATAAATTACGTTGTGTTGTTTCTAGCTTAATTTGTCGATTCGGATATAAAGGTGTTAATGCAGGGAAATGAACACGTTCTTTCGCCACTTCAGGATCTTCGCCATTAACAGCATCTACTTGTAATAGGCCATAATAGCGCTCATTTTCCTTTGGTGGGCGCACCTTTCCTGACACCTTGTCCCCATTACGTAGATCAAAGCGACGTATTTGGGATGCAGAAATATAAATATCTTCTTTACTTGGAGAGTAGTTGATTGGTCGAAGGAAGCCAAAGCCCTCTTGCGAAACAATTTCTAGTACGCCTTCCATAAAGAAATAGCCCTCTTGCTCTGAACGCGTTTTCAAAATAGCAAATATTAATTCTTTTTTCGTTAGCTTGCTATAATATGAAATTTTATATTGGCGTGCAAGGGCGTAAAGCTCTTTTAACGTCATGTTTTCTAATTGAGCGATTGTCAATGCAGACATATGCACAACTCCAGTCTTTTTCAAAATATAATACATTATTGGGGTTTTCATTGAAGTTTTTACGATAGGCTCTGTTAACGCTTATATGGTGCCTTAGTTTAATAATAACTACTGGTACACTTTCTACCATAAAACGAAACTTCGCCTTACAAAATATTGGATGGTTAATTAAAGAAGAAGGTACCTAGCACAATAGATGTACTAGGTATATTTTAGAAGAAAATATCATTAATATCTAGGTTTTTTCTCAAGAGCGTGACGGCCTTCAACAAAACGAACCGTACCAGATTTAGCACGCATAACTACTGAATGCGTTAAGGCATAAGCACCTTTATATTGAACACCCTTTAAAAGCTCGCAATCTGTTACAGCAGTCGCTGCAAAAATAGCATCGTCACCTTTTACTAGGTCATCTAAATAAAGAACTTTTTCAACATCTACACCCATTTTTGTGCAGCGTTCTAATTGCTCCTCATCCTCTGGTACAAGTTTTGCTTGGAAATCTCCACCTAGGCATTTTAACGCGACAGCTGCAATAACTCCCTCTGGTGCGCCACCTGTTCCAAACATAATATCAATACCTGTTTCATCAAAAGCAGTATTAATCGCTGCACCAACATCGCCATCTTGAATAAATTTAATACGTGCACCCGCTTCACGAATTTCATCAACAATTGCTTGGTGACGTGGTCGATCTAAAAGAGTAGCGACAACATCAGAAATATCTTTATTTTTAGCTTTTGCAACTTGTAATAAGTTATAAGTGACAGAAGCATTGATATCTACTTTCCCAGCAGCTTCTGGTCCAACGGCAATTTTCTCCATGTACATGTCTGGAGCATTTAACAGATTCCCTTTATCTGCAATCGCAAGTACTGTCATTGCACCATTTGTACCTTTTGCCACAATATTTGTACCTTCTAGTGGATCCACTGCAATATCTACCTGTGGACCGCCATTTCGTAAACCAAGTTCTTCACCAATATAAAGCATTGGTGCTTCATCCATTTCACCTTCACCAATTACTACTGTAGCATGCATTGGAATTGTATCGAACATTTTGCGCATCGCTGTTGTTGCTGCATCATCTGCCTCAATTTTTAAACCGCGCCCCATCCATTTCCCGGATGCGATTGCTGCTGCTTCTGTTACTCGTACTACTTCCATCGATAAACTACGTTCCATTGTTGCTTTGCCTCCCGTTATTGGCATCTTATACGTGCCAAAACATTCAAATTACCTCTATTGTAACATAATTGGATGAAAACTTTTAGCTCTCATTATTCCTTTGTCTCAGCTACGCGTGCCATGATGGTTTCACGTCGAATATCAGCGCCTAAATCACGTAATTTCTCAATAAGTGAGCTATAGCCACGTTCAATATGATAGATATCATGAATTTCTGTTTCACCTTCCGCTAGGAGACCAGCTAATACTAAAGCTGCACCAGCGCGAAGATCTGTAGCTGTTACGGTTGAGCCATGCAATTTACTTGGCCCTTTAATAATAGCCGTGTTTCCTTCTACTCGAGCATCTGCATTCATACGTCGAAGTTCATCAATATGCTTAAATCGAGCTGTATAAATAGTATCTGTTACTTTTGAGGAACCGAATGCTTGTGACATTAACACAGCAAGTGGTTGCTGAATATCCGTCGGGAATCCTGGATATACCAAGGTTTTGACATCCACCGCTTGTAATGTTGAGAGGTCTGTTTTAGGCACATAAATGCTTTCTTCCCCGATTTCAATTTTCACACCCATTTCACGAAGCTTGGCAATAATAGCTTCTAAATGCAGTGGAATAACATTATCAATAGTAATACCGTCACCAACTGCTGCAGCCATAATTAAAAATGTAGAAGCTTCAATACGATCTGGAATAATCGTATGCTCGGTACCGTGTAATTCTTCCACACCTTCAATACGGATGACACTTGTACCTGCACCTTTAATATTAGCTCCCATATTCGTTAGAAGTGTCGCTACATCGATAATTTCAGGTTCCTTTGCAGCATTTTCAATGACAGTACGTCCCTTTGCAAGGACTGCGGCTAACATGATATTAATTGTAGCTCCAACACTGGCCACATCTAAATAAATTTTTGCCCCTATCAATTCATCTGCGCGTAAATATATCGCCCCATGTTCATTGGTAATTTTAGCTCCCAATGCCTCAAAGCCTTTTATATGTTGATCAATTGGACGTGGTCCTAAAAAGCAGCCTCCAGGTAATCCAATAACTGCTTTCTTAAAACGACCAAGCATAGCACCCATTAAATAATAGGAAGCGCGTAGCTTTTTAACGTTACCATTTGGTAACGGCAATGCAATCATATCGGTTGGATCGATCGTCATTTTACCATTCTCAAACGAAACTTCCCCGCCAATTTCCTCTAACAAAGCCTTTAATGTCCATGCATCTGAAATTTCGGGTATCCCTCCAATAGTCACTGGAGAGTTCGCCAAAATTGATGCAGGAATTAAGGCGACTGCACTATTTTTTGCACCACTAACTTTAATTGTACCTTGAAGACGATTTTCGCCAGTAATTTTATAAACATCCATTTTGCGTTCTCCCTCATGATTGGAAAGTAGTATTTTTTGCAATTCGCTCACACTGTATATTCTTATTATTCGCCTTTTCTCTTATTCCAATCCGCTAAAAATCCTTCAATTCCTTTTTCCGTTAATGGATGGTGGAAAAGTTGTTTTAATACTTTAAACGGAGTAGTTGAAATATGTGCGCCCGCTAATGCTGCAGCCGTAACGTGCTGTGGATGACGAACAGAGGCAGCAATAATTTGCGTATCGATATTATGAATTGTAAAAATATCAGCAATTGTTTCAATTAGTTCTACACCATTTTGACCAATGTCATCTAAACGGCCGATAAATGGTGATACGTATGTAGCACCTGCACGCGCAGCCATTAATGCTTGGTTTGCACTAAAGATTAATGTCACATTTGTTTTAATACCTTTGTTTGCAAAGTAACGACATGCCTCTAATCCTGCTGGTGTCATTGGTAGTTTCACTGTAATGTTTGGAGCAATCGCAGCTAATTCTAAACCTTCTTTAATCATTCCTTCTGCATCAAGCGCAATAACTTCCCCGCTCACAGAGCCATCAACTAGCTCAGCGATTTCACGTAGACGATCATGGAAAGAAACATTTTCTTCTTTAGCAACTAACGATGGGTTTGTTGTAACTCCTGATAAGATACCCCATGCATGTGCCTCTTTAATCTCTTCAAAATTTGCTGTATCAATGAAAAATTTCATTATATTTCCTCCTGATCATTTTTCTTATATTATTAGTTATTTTCCAAATTTTCATTATTTCAAAAACAAGAGAAGGTCGATTGAAAGCATCAACACTTCTCTTATTATGTGTATTTATCTATGCTTTTGTAACATATTAAATGCAAAAATTATGCTTTTTGTGCACTTCCAAATTCACGAATTTTACCAATAACCGTAGCTTTGATGGCTTCACGTGCTGGACCAAGGAATTTACGAGGATCGTAAACCACTTTGTCATTGTCAAGAATTTCACGGATTACTTTTGTTGCTTCAATTTGATTTTCAGTATTGACGTTGATTTTAGCTGTACCTAATGAAATGGAGCGTTGGATATCTTTTGTTGGGATACCTGTACCACCGTGTAATACAAGTGGTAGATCTGCCAGCTTAGAGATTTCTTCCATTTCTTTAAAGCCTAGGTTCGGCTCTCCTTTGTAAGGACCATGTACAGAGCCAAGTGCTGGTGCTAAGCAGTCGATATCAGTTAGCTCAACCATTTTGCGGCATTCTTCTGGATTAGCGTAAATAATACCACCGATTACGCCATCTTCATCCCCACCAACTGTTCCTAATTCTGCTTCAACAGAAACGCCTTTAGCATGTGCGTATTCTACTACTTCTGAAGTAATTTTAACATTTTCCTCAAATGGGTGATGTGATGCATCAATCATCACGGAAGTAAAGCCTGCATCAATTGCTTCTTTACATTTTGCAAAGCTAGAACCATGGTCAAGATGAATCGCTACAGGAACTGTCGTACCGTAAGATTCCATTAAACCTTTTACCATGTGAACAACAGCGACAAATCCGCCCATGTATTTACCTGCGCCTTCAGAAACACCAAGAATCACTGGAGATTTTTCTTCTTCTGCTGCTTGTAAAATTGCTTGTGTCCATTCAAGGTTGTTAATGTTGAATTGACCAACAGCATAACCCTCTGCTTTTGCTTTAATTAACATCTCTTTCATAGATACTAATGCCATACTAAAAATCCTCCTCATAGGACTATTCTTTCTACATAAATATGCTCCTCAATCATAGCAAAAATAATAGCCCCTGAAAAGCAGGGGCTATTATTTTCTACACGAAAGCGGAGTGCAGTGCAACGCAACGAAGCGACAGTGTCAGCCGCAGTGCAGTGAAACGAAACGGAGGCCAGCCCCTGAAAAGCAGGGGCTATTATTTTCTACACGAAAGCGGAGTGCAACGTAGCGACAGTGTCAGCCGCAGTGCAGTGAAACGAAACGGAGGCCAAGCCCCTGAAAAGCAGGGGCTATTATTTTCTACACGAAAGCGGAGTGCAGTGCAACGCAACGAAGCGACAGTGTCAGCCGCAGTGCAGTGAAACGAAACGGAGGCCAGCCCCTGAAAAGCAGGGGCTATTATTTTCTACACGAAAGCGGAGTGCAACGTAGCGACAGTGTCAGCCGCAGTGCAGTGAAACGAAACGGAGGCCAGCCCCTGAAAAGCAGGGGCTATTATTTTCTACACGAAAGCGGAGTGCAACGTAGCGACAGTGTCAGCCGCAGTGCAGTGAAACGAAACGGAGGCCAAGCCCCTGAAAAGCAGGGGCTATTATTTTCTACACGAAAGCGGAGTGCAACGCAACTAACATAAAAAAACAGGCCGTGTGTCCACTGCCTGCTTTTTACACCTGTAAAGCTTTATTTACCTCATCACGTACTTCAAAAATATCAAATGGTTTTGTAAAGTAACGAATTGCTCCTAATTCTAAAGCTTCTTTTACCACATCTAACTCGCCATAGGCTGTCATCATAAAGACAGGGAGCTTTGGAAACTTTTCTTTTAAACGCTTCAAAATTTCAATACCGTCCATACCAGGGATTTTCATATCCAATAAAACACAATCCATTTTTTGCTCATCTGCATACTTTAATGCCTCTGAACCATTAGCCGCTAAATATGTAATATAACCTTCCTTTTTCAGCACTTCATTTAAAAGTAAACGAATCCCCTGCTGATCATCGACAATAAGTAATCGTTTCACATCGCATTCCGCCCTTTTTTATTTTTAGTCTTACACAAATACTTTCGTTATTATGTATAATTCTCCTTTTTCAGCTTAATACCTTCTAGTATTATAAATTATCTGCTTTTGCTTTCTATCTTTTCCACCTCTATAATATTGATAGAGGTGGAAACATGTCAAAAATACTAACAACACAATTAAGTGGATTATTACAAAGAATAACCCAAAATGAAGAGGATGCCATCGAGGAGACAGCAAGGCTACTTGCACAAGCAGCCATTGGTGAGGGTCACGTATATTTCATCTGCTTTGGTGAAATGCAAGTTGTAGAGTTCAATGCACTCCAAGCAGTTGAACCATTTAACAAGCTAGCTCCATGGACTTCGGATACAAGCTTAACAGAAGCCGACCGCGTTTGTATTTTTACACGTAGTGCACAAGATCCGGAGGCACTCGCTTTAGCCCAAGAATTAAATAAACGTTTTATTCCTTTTGCTGCTGTAGCTAGTGAACTAGCCGATGCAGAAAATCCTCTTGCAGATTTGGCCTATACGTATATCTCTACACGTGTCAAAGGCGGGTTGTTACCAAATGATTTAGGACAACGAATTGTTGTTCCTCATGCAATGGCTGGCCTTTTTGTATACGAGGCAGTAAAAATTGCTTATGACGAAATGCTCGGCTTTGACGAGGAAGAACTGTAAGCTATTCAAAATAAAAGAGTTGTCTCAATAAACGAGACAACTCTTTTTAATTTATTTAAATGTTGCGCCGATAAAATCACGGAACAATGGTTGTGGACGATTTGGACGTGAAACTAGCTCTGGGTGGAATTGACATGCTACAAAGAAATTGTTTTCTGGTAGCTCAATAATTTCAACCAATTTGCCATCAGGGCTTGTACCTGAGAAGACAAGACCAGCTGCTTCCATTGCTTCACGGTATTCATTATTAAATTCATAGCGATGACGGTGACGCTCATAAACAAGCTCTTTGCCGTAAGCTGTGCTTGCTTTAGAGCCATCTTTTAATTTACATGGATATAATCCTAAACGTAATGTACCACCGATATCAACACTATCGTTTTGATCAGGTAAGAAATCGATAATTGGATACTCTGTATTGGCATCAAGCTCTGTAGAATGTGCACCTTTTAGGCCAAGGACATTACGAGCAAATTCTACTGTGGCCAATTGCATACCTAAACAAATACCTAAGAAAGGTACATCATTTTCACGTGCATATTGTGTCGCTAAAATTTTGCCTTCCACACCACGATCACCGAAGCCACCTGGTACTAAAATTGCGTCTGCACCTTTTAAAAGTGAAGCAACATTATCTGCATCTACGTGTTCTGCATTAATCCAGTCAATTTCAATATCAGAATTATATACATAACCTGCATGCTTTAATGCCTCAACTACTGAAATGTAAGCATCTTGTAGTTCTACATATTTCCCTACTAATGCTACCTTTCTTTTATTTGGTAAGTTCTTCACCTTTTCTACAAGTTCGCGCCATTCTTCCATATCTGCCTCTGGAGCTTCAATACCAAAATGATCAAGAACGATATCATCTATATCTTGTGCGTGAAGGTTTAATGGTACTTCATATAAATGCTCAGCATCGCGAGATTCAATAATTTCATGTGGTTGAACATCACAGAATAATGCTAATTTCTCTTTCATATCTTGTGGTACTTCTTGTTCTGTACGTACAACAATAATGTTTGGCTGGATTCCTAAAGAGCGCAATTCTTTTACAGAATGTTGTGTAGGTTTTGTTTTAAGCTCACCAGCTGCTTTAATATAAGGAATAAGTGTACAGTGAATATACATTACATTGTTATGCCCTAAATTTGTTTTCATTTGGCGGATTGCTTCAAGGAATGGTAATGATTCAATATCACCTACTGTTCCTCCAACCTCTGTAATAACAACGTCTGCATTTGTTTCACGACCAGCGCGTTGGATACGGTCTTTGATTTCGTTTGTAATATGAGGAATTACTTGAACTGTTCCACCGTTATAATCTCCACGACGTTCTTTCTGTAAAACAGATTGATAAACGCGGCCTGAAGTTACTGTAGAATGTTTTCCTAGGTTAATATCAATGAAACGTTCATAGTGTCCTAAGTCTAAGTCAGCCTCAGCACCATCATCCGTTACAAATACTTCACCATGTTGATAAGGGCTCATTGTACCTGGGTCTATATTGATATATGGGTCAAATTTTTGAATCGTAACTTCTAAACCGCGATTTTTTAATAAACGACCTAGAGATGCTGCAACAATCCCTTTTCCAAGAGATGATACAACCCCACCTGTTACAAAAATATACTTCGTCATGAATAAATTCCTCCTTATGATGTACTTAAATCACTAAATCATTTAGGGTTCAAAACAACTTACATTCTAATACCCTAAAAAAAGAAAAGCCGAGAATGTCTACAAAACGTAGTCGATTCGAAGCTGTAATCGGTTCTATCTCTTTTCACTTTCCTTTAAACCTTAAAACTCTAACAACTATTCAGTACCGTTTACTTACATCATGAATAAATAAAAACATTTATATTCATAGCTGTATTAAAAGCATGGGAGAACTAAACTGAATAAAAGTTAAAAACAAAAAAACGCTCCTCCTGCATAGGTTTGCAGGGGGAGCGTATTATATACACGGTCTTTCTCCTTCTTTTAAGGAGCCCAAGTAAAAGATTAAACGGAACCGTGGTAGAAGTCAAGATTTTTTACATTGAGCTTAAAAGAAAGAAAATTCTAAGAGTACTGTATTAGATCTCTTCCTCTTCTTCCTCAAACTCTTCTTCTTCATCAATAAAGTCTTCATCGATCTCTTCATCAATGTCTTCTAATTCATCATCATCAAAATCGATATCTTCTTTATCCTCTTCTTCTTCATCAAGTTCTTCTTCATCAACGAACTCTTCGAAGTCTTCGTCAAAATCAATATCCTCTTCATCTAGTTCTACATCATCAAGGTCCTCATCCTCATCAAACGCAGCTTTAGATTTTTTCTTTTGAGTCTTAACTGAAGGTGCTGTTTCTTCTTCAATTTGCTCAACTTTAAACCATTCACGTAAGCCCCAACCTGTTTCTTGATTATATAAGAAACGGCCATCTATATTGATATCTGTGTAAAATTGTAGTAGACGGGATTTCATTTCTTCATCACTATAGCCTACAAGTTCTTGAATTATTTTTAGCAAATCATTAAAAGACACTGAGGCACGTTTTTCATTTAAAACTGCATAAGCTAAGTTAATTAACGATTCTTCTGTTAATTGTTCCTTTGTCATTTCACGAAAATTCAATTCGTGCACTTCCTTTCCCTCATCACAATGGACGTATTAAAATTACATGGTGCTTTATTTTCCAAGCGCAGCAAAAAAGGCCACGCAAAAGGTACTTTCCATACAATAAGCATAATACCCATTATATACAAAGTTTTAGCCCCTTTGCTAGCTTCAATTACTGTTTTTTATATTACGCATTTTTTTTATTCCAAGATAAAACAAATAGACAGATAATAGTAGTAAAGGAATAGCGCCAATTTGCTTATTATACAGGAAAAAGGCTCCCAATACTAAAGCTAATATAATTATGTAGTGAATTACTGCTTTCATCCTCTACCGCGCCTCCCCTTTTTTTACATTTCTATTATAACGAAAATAAAAAGAAGTGCCTAATCTAAAGACTAGACACTAAATGCTTGAGTTACAAAAATTAAATAAAACTATTAGAAATGATGAAGTTTTGAACTACCATTACATGTTACGACGATATTGTCCACCTACTTCATATAAGGCTTTCGTAATTTGTCCTAAACTAGCTACTTTTACTGTTTCCATCAGCTCAGCAAAAATATTGCCGTTATTGACAGCAACTTCTTGTAAACGTGCAATAGCTGCTTCACTTTCCCCTTCATGCGCCTTCCAGAATGCTTGTAAATTGTGAATTTGTGTTTCCTTTTCTTCAGTTGAGGCACGGGCAATTTCCATATTATCTATATCTGCATCTGAAGGTGGATTTGGATTTAAGTAAGTATTGACACCGATAATCGGTAACTCACCAGAGTGCTTTAGCATTTCGTAGTACATGGACTCCTCTTGAATTTTACCTCGTTGGTACTGCGTCTCCATCGCACCTAGCACCCCACCACGATCATTGATACGATCAAATTCTTCAAGGACCGCTTCTTCTACAAGATCTGTCAACTCTTCTACAATAAACGCACCTTGTAGCGGATTTTCATTTTTCGCTAAACCATGTTCCTTCGTAATAATCATTTGTATAGCCATCGCACGGCGCACTGATTCCTCAGTAGGCGTAGTAATAGCCTCATCATAGGCGTTAGTATGCAATGAGTTACAATTATCTTGTAAAGCCATTAATGCCTGTAGTGTTGTACGAATATCATTAAAATCAATCTCCTGTGCGTGTAGACTACGACCAGATGTTTGAATATGATATTTCAGCTTTTGAGCACGCTCATTCGCACTATATTTATCACGCATAACAATTGCCCAAATACGGCGAGCAACACGTCCAATAACTGTATACTCAGGATCTAATCCATTTGAGAAGAAGAACGATAGGTTTGGTGCAAAGTCATTAATATTCATGCCTCGACTTAAATAATACTCTACATACGTAAAGCCATTTGCTAAGGTAAAGGCTAATTGAGAAATAGGATTTGCTCCAGCCTCTGCAATATGGTAGCCGGAAATAGAAACTGAATAGTAGTTACGCACTTTATGATCAATGAAGTACTGCTGAATATCACCCATCATACGTAAAGCAAATTCAGTTGAGAAAATACATGTATTTTGCCCTTGATCTTCTTTTAAAATATCAGCCTGCACTGTTCCACGCACAACCTGCAATGTTTTCTCACGTGTCTCCGTAAACTCTTCAACTGTCAAAGTACGTCCTAACTCTTTCTCACGCAATTGTACTTGTTGATCAATTGCTGTATTCATGAACATGGCTAAAATAATAGGTGCTGGACCATTAATTGTCATGGAAACAGATGTAGAAGGAGCACATAAATCAAAGCCTGCATAAAGCTTTTTCATATCTTCTAGTGTACAGATTGATACACCTGATTCGCCGACCTTACCATAAATATCTGGTCGGTAATCTGGGTCCTCCCCATACAATGTAACAGAATCAAATGCTGTAGATAAACGCTTTGCATCATCATCCTTCGATAAATAGTGGAAGCGTTTATTTGTTCGCTCTGGCGTGCCTTCACCAGCAAATTGACGCTTTGGATCTTCACCTTCACGTTTGAATTGGAAAACTCCTGCTGTATATGGGAATTCTCCAGGCACATTTTCTTTATAAACCCAACGCAATATTTCACCGTAGTCCTCAAACTTTGGCAATACTACTTTTGGAATTTTCGTACCAGAAAGACTGGTTGTTTTTAAGATTGTGCGAATTTCTTTATCACGAACTTTTGTCACAAACTCATCGCCAGCATAGGCTTCTTTTAAAGCTTGCCAATTATCCAATATACGCTTGGATTCTGCTGTTAATTCGTCCCTAACACCTTCTGCTAAAGAAGCAAGCGATGCTACAAGAGCATCATCTGGCGCCTTTTCCTTAACTGCTGCCATGGCCCCTTCTAATTGGAACAGACGTCGGGCAAATGCCACCTGCTGTTCTGATTTTTTATGATAGCCACGAACTGTATCCGTAATTTCCCGTAAATAATAACGACGGTCATTTGGAATGATAACATCTTGCTTTTGTGTCTTAGCAAATTGCTCATAGCTCGTTTCCCAATTGTAGCCTGTTTTCTCATTAATAATATTTACTAAGGCTGCGAATAATGCATTGGTCCCTTTATCATTAAATTGACTAGCAATCGTACCGTATACTGGCATAGCATCAAGTGATTCTTCCCAAAGCTCTCTTGAACGTTGATATTGTTTTTGAACTTGGCGTAATGCATCCTCTGAGCCTTTTCGCTCAAATTTATTAATAGCAATAACATCTGCAAAATCAATCATATCGATTTTCTCAAGCTGTGTTGGTGCACCAAATTCACTTGTCATCACATACATAGATAGATCCGTGTATTTTGTAATTTCAGCATCACCTTGACCAATACCACTTGTTTCTACGATGATTAAATCATAGCCTGCTACGCGTACAACATCTAGAACATCACCAATCGAAGCTGATAATTCCGTACGTGAGCCACGAGTTGCTAAACTACGCATGTAAACACGGTTATTGAAGATAGCATTCATGCGAATTCGATCCCCAAGTAATGCCCCACCCGTTTTTTGCTTTGTTGGATCAACGGACAGAATGGCTACACGTTTATCTGGGAATTCCTTTAAGAATCGGCGAATTAGTTCATCTGTTAAAGAAGATTTCCCTGCTCCACCTGTTCCTGTAATCCCCATTACAGGTGTACCTTTAGAACGCTTTCGTGCCTCATCCAACATTTCTTTCGTAGCTTCATCATCATTTGACTCAGCTGCTGTTATTAAATTTGCTAAAATTTCTGGCGTATCTGTTGTTAATGCCTCTAATTTCTCTAAATAGTTACCTGTTGCAGTAGGAAAGTCTGTTCCTTTAATTTGCTCATTGATCATTCCTTGTAGCCCTAATACACGGCCATCCTCTGGTGAGAAAATTCCTGCAATGCCATATGCATGAAGCTCTTTTATTTCCCGAGGTAAAATTACCCCTCCACCACCGCCATAAATTTTAATATGAGGTGCTCCTTTTTCACGCAGTAAATCATACATATATTTAAAGTATTCCATATGTCCGCCTTGATAAGAAGAAACAGCAATACCTTGTGCATCTTCTTGTATCGCAGCATTCACGACTTCTTCAACCGAGCGGTTATGACCTAAATGGATTACTTCCACACCGCTCGATTGTAAAATGCGTCGCATAATATTGACTGAAGCATCATGTCCATCAAAAAGACTCGATGCTGTCACAAAACGTACATGATTTTTTGGACGATATACTTCTACCTTTGTCATATGAAATCCTCACTCTCTCCCCTTAATGAATTGAAAAAAGCCGGCAATTGCAATGTCGCTGTATGCAATTACCGACAAACCCCTTACGAAATATTAGAACCCCTTTATGCCTGAAATAAACAATGTAATTTGCATATCAATAAACTCTTCAATTGAATGCTGACGATGTAATGCCCATTTGCGGAACGCCCAACTTTGTCCTGATACAACTAAGTTATTGGCTGCTAAATGGATTTGCTTGTCTGTCATTGTTAATTCTCCAGACTGTACACAACGCTGTAGCAATCGCTCAAATGTAGCAACCATTTCAAATTCTTTACTAAATACATAGCGTTGTGCTTCTTTTGATAATGATTTGGTTTCTTGATACATGATTGTTAGCTCATCAACCATGCTATCAATTTGCAGGAAATATTCTCGAATCATTTCTTTTAACTCATCGATAGTTCCCGCTTTAATCTCGTAACTCGAAAGTCGCTCCATCGCATGGTGATAAATACTATCACATACAAGATAAAGAACGTCTTCTTTAGTTCGAATGTACTCATACAACGTACCGATACTAAAGCCAGCAGCTTTTGCAATTTCTCTCGTCGTAGCACGGTGAAAGCCTTTTTCTTTAAATAACTTAATAGCTCCCTGAATCATTTGTTCACGACGAATGGCGATTAAATTTTCATCTTTTACGGTTGACTGTACTTGGGGCCTTTTATCTTTTTCAGTCATCGATTATTTCGTTAACATACGCGAGATTACTAGACGTTGAATCTCCTGCGTACCCTCGTAAATTTGTGTAATTTTGGCATCACGCATAAAGCGCTCTACCGGATAATCTTTTGTATAACCATAGCCACCAAATACTTGAACCGCCTCTGTCGTTACACTCATTGCTGTATCACCAGCCATCAATTTCGCCATTGCAGATGCCTTCCCATACGGTAGGTTATTAGACTCTAACCAAGCCGCTTGGTATGTAAGAAGTCGAGAAGCCTCAATTTGAGTAGCCATATCTGCTAATTTAAAGGATACACCTTGATTGGCAGTGATTGGTTTACCAAATTGTACACGTTCTTTTGCGTAGTCAACTGCTGCATCAAGTGCTCCTTGCGCAATTCCTACAGCTTGAGCCGCAATACCATTACGTCCACCGTCTAGTGTCGTCATAGCAATTTTAAAGCCTTCCCCTTCAGCACCTAGTAGATTTTCTTTTGGCACACGACAGTTTTCAAAAATAATTTCTGTTGTTGGAGATGAACGAATCCCTAATTTCTTCTCTTTCTTACCTACAGAAAAACCTTCGAATCCAGCTTCCACGATAAATGCTGATGTACCATGTTTTGCCTCTGGATCAGTAACAGCAAATACAATATATGTATCCGCTACTCCACCGTTTGTAATAAAGATTTTTGAGCCATTTAAAATATAATCATCGCCATCACGTTTTGCATATGTTTTCATGCCGCCTGCATCTGAACCTGATCCTGGTTCTGTTAAGCCGTAAGCTCCAATATGTTTTCCTTCAGCCATTGGACGAAGATATTTTTGTTTTTGTTCTTCTGTACCGAACTTGTAAAGTGGCCAGCCTGCCAATGACGTATGTGCCGATAACGTTACCCCTGTTGAAGCACAAACACGTGATAATTCCTCGACAGCAATGACATACGCAAGGTAATCAAATCCTGCGCCACCATATTCCTCAGGCCACGGAATACCCGTTAACCCAAGCTCTGCCATCTTATCGAAAATAGCACGGTCGAATTCTTCATTCTCATCACGTTCTGCCGCTGTTGGCGCCACTTCATTTATCGCAAAATCACGAATCATATCACGTAATTGTTCATGCTCTTCTGTTAACTGAAAGTTCATTGTCCATTTCCCCTTTTTAATTAGACTCTGTTCTGTAGCTACCTGTATGCTGTTATGTCGGCTGAAGGATTTCGATCCTTTAAGTGGGTTTCTCACCTTTTGGAGCGGGTCGGTGCTTTCGTTGAGCGGATTGCCACACTCTTTGAGCGGATTCCTCACACTTTGGAGCGGGTTGCCACTTCCTTTGAGCGGATTTCTCACACTTTGGAGCGGTCGCCACACTCTTTGAGCGGGTTTCTCACCTTTTGGAGCCGGTCGCCACTTCCTTTGAGCGGATTTCTCACACTTTGGAGCGGGTCGCCACACTCTTTGAGCGGGTTTCTCACCTTTTGGAGCGGGTTGCCACTTCCTTTGAGCGGATTTCTCACACTTTGGAGCGGGTTGCCACTTCCTTTGAGCGGATTTCTCACCTTTTGGAGCGGGTTGCCACACTCTTTGAGCGGGTTTCTCACTTAGAGCGGGTCTCCACTTCCTTTGAGTGCATTTCTCCCATAATAGGGTTCTACCCCTTCTTTAAGCGGAGTTCTCTCACTTCTGAACGGAGTGTCCACACTTATTTGATCGATTTCCCCATTATACAGAGCGACTTTCTCCTCCATTAATTCATCAACATAACCTAACATCAGGCTTTATTTCAGTAAATGTTTACTAATGACTAATCTTTGAATCTCACTTGTGCCTTCATAGATTTCTGTGACCTTTGCATCGCGGAAGTAGCGTTCTACTGGATAATCTTCTGTATAGCCATAGCCGCCAAATACTTGAACAGCTTCGATTGCAGTTTGTACGGCTGTTCGTGATGCAAAGAGTTTAGCCATTGAGGCTTCCGCTCCACAAGGTAAACCTTTTGCACGTAAATCTGCTGCGCGATAGACTAATAGTTTTGCTGATTCAACCGCTGTTGCCATATCAGCTAGCTTAAAGCCAACCCCTTGTTGTGTAGCAATTGGTTTACCAAATTGTACACGTTCTTTTGCGTAAGCAGTGGCCGCTTCTAGTGCTGCTTCAGCAATACCTAATGCCTGTGCTGCAATACCAATGCGTCCAACATCTAAATTGGCCATCGCAATCTTGAAGCCTTCCCCCTCTTCCCCAAGTAGGTTGTCAGCTGGAATACGACAATTATCAAATGTTAATTGAACAGTACGTGAGCCGTGTAAGCCCATTTTCTGTTCATCTTTTCCAATAATTAAGCCAGGTGTTCCTTTTTCGACAATAAAGGCCGAAATACCTCGTGTTTTATCAGTAGGGTTAGTCGATGCGAAGACAATATACACATCAGCCTCACCACCATTTGTAATAAATACTTTTGAGCCATTTATGACGTATTCATCGCCATCTTTTACTGCCTTTGATTGTAATGAACCAGCATCCGAACCTGCACTCGGCTCTGTTAAACAAAACGCCCCTAAATATTCCCCTGCTGCAAGCTTAGGTACATAACGTTTCTTTTGTTCTTCATTCCCGAAGTAAATGATAGGATTTGTACCTACCGATGTATGCACCGATAAAATAACCCCCATTACAGCGCTTACTTTCGATAGTTCATTGATCGCAATAATATACGATGTAAAATCCATACCAGATCCACCTAAGTCTTCTGGTGTTGTAATCCCCATTAATCCTAGTTCACCCATTTGTTGAAGAATCTCTCGGGGGAATTCCCCTGCCTCCATTCGCTCTACCCATGGTTGAATTTTTTCTTGAGCGAAATTACGAACCATATCGCGCATCATAATTTGCTCATCTGTAAATTGCAAATGCATCTATAATGTCACCCCTCTAAGTTGTCCGTTGCATCTATAACCCCATCCCCATAGGATTATTCATATACGTAAAAGCCTCTTCCTGATTTTTTCCCTAGCCAGCCTGCTGCTACGTACTTGCGAAGCAGTGGACAAGGACGATATTTACTATCTCCTAGACCCTCATGTAAAATCTCCATGATGTAAAGGCAAGTATCTAAGCCAATGAAGTCTGCTAATGTTAATGGTCCCATTGGATGATTCATACCAAGCTTCATAACATCGTCAATTGCTTCCTTCGTAGCTACGCCTTCATAAAGTGCATAAATTGCTTCATTAATCATCGGAAGCAAGATTCTATTTGAAATAAAACCTGGGAAGTCATTTACTTCCACTGGTGTTTTTGATAACTTAATCGTCATCTCTTCAACAGCTTTGTACACTTCATCCGCTGTTGCTAATCCCCTAATGATTTCTACAAGCTTCATAACAGGTACCGGATTCATAAAGTGCATCCCAATTACTTGTTCCGGACGATTTGTTACCGCTGCAATCTCTGTAATTGGCAGTGAAGATGTATTCGTAGCTAAAATAGCATGTGTAGGTGCAATTTCATCAAGTTGCTTAAAAATGGATTGCTTAATGTCCATATTTTCTACAGCTGCCTCAATGATAATGTCTACATCACTAGCATCCTGTAAATCTAGTGACATAGTAATTCGACCTAGAATAGCCGCCTTCTCATCCTCCGTTTTACGACCCTTTTCTACATCACGTGAAAGATTTTTTGTAATAACCCCAATCCCACGCTCGAAGAATTCTTGTTTGATATCGTTTAATTTCACTTCATAGCCTGCTTGTGCACAAACCTGTGCAATGCCAGAGCCCATTTGCCCTGCACCAATGACCATTACCTTTTGAATTCCCATTAGTTCAGTCCCCCTGTTTTCGGTACTTCTATCATAATTGCATCTCCTTGACCACCGCCTGAACAAATTGCTGCAATGCCAATACCCCCACCACGGCGCTTCAATTCATGTGCAAGCGTTAAAATAATACGTGCTCCAGACGCCCCAATCGGATGACCTAAAGCAACTGCACCGCCATTTACATTGACCTTTTCTGCATCTAAATCAGCTAATTGCTTGCTAACTAAAGCAACTGCTGCAAAGGCTTCATTAATTTCAATCAAATCAATATCAGCTAATGATTTATTAGTCTTTTTCAGCAATTTATTAATAACAAGACCAGGAGTTTGCGGGAAATTTTTAGGCTCTATTGCTAGCTCTTCGTGCCCAATGATTACTGCCAAGGGCTCTCTGCCTTCACGTGCTGCACGTTCCTCACTCATAACAACAAGGGCACATGCACCATCATTAACGCCAGGTGCGTTACCTGCTGTAATTGTGCCATCCTTATCAAAGGCTGGTTTCAGCTTCGCTAGTACCTCCAAGGATGTACCTGCTCTTGGTGCTTCGTCTGTATCGACAATAAGCGGCTCGCCTTTGCGTTGAGGAATCTCTACAGGTACGATTTCTTCAGCAAAATATCCTTTGTCAATTGCTGCAAGAGCACGTTCATGACTGCGTACTGACCAAGCGTCCTGCTCCTCACGGCTTAGTGAAAACTCTTGAGCCGTCGCATTGCCATAGCTCCCCATATGTGGTCTTGCTTTATCGAAAGCACAAGTTAAACCATCATATAGCATGCCATCCACCATTGTGGAATCTCCCATTCTTAAACCATTTCGACCATTTAATAGATAGTACGGAGCATTGGACATAGACTCCATTCCACCAGCAACAATCACTTCTTCGTCCCCTAATCGAATCAATTGATCGGCTAATGTTACAGCCCGCATCCCCGACGCACAAACTTTATTAATTGTTTCTGTTTTTACCTCTATTGGTAAATTGGCTTTTATTGCTGCCTGTCGAGAAGGAATTTGCCCCTGTCCCCCTTGTAATACAGAGCCTAAAATCACTTCATTGACTTCTTCTGATGCAATATTTGCTTTCTCTAAGGCACCTTTTATTGCAATTGCCCCTAAATCACTTGCATGTAATGGCGATAATGAACCACCAAATTTACCAAATGCTGTTCTTGCTCCTGCTAAAATTACAGCTCTATTCAAGTAAAACACCCCTTTTGTTTTACGTACTCGATGAAGTAGTGAAGCATTTTATTGACTGAACGCTCGCTCGACTCCTATCGATAAAAAATGGGAGTTTGTTATTTCAACTCCCATTTCTATTTAATCTTATTCTACAAAACAATTTTTTATTGTGCAATTTATATTTTTCAGATAACTAAAATATTTCTGCAATAGTGATCATTTTTCTGCGTTTGCTTCAACATTCTCGTCTTGTTGAATGTTTTCTACTGACGCTACGACTTCTTCAAGTGTATCTTCTTTTGCTTCTTCAGAAGATTGTTCTGTAGCCTTCACTTTTTCACCAAACACTGATCGCTCTAGTAATTCTGCAACATCAAATGTTCCAATTGAATCTTCCACTTCTTTTGCCTTTGTGCCATCCTCTAGCATTGTTAAGCAGTAAGGACATCCAGAGGAAATAACAGATGCATTTGTTGCAAGAGCCTGCTCCGTACGCGCCACGTTAATGCGGTTACCGACATGCTCTTCCATCCACATTAAGCCTCCACCAGCACCACAGCACATAGCTGATTCGCGGTTTCGTTCCATCTCTACAAGCTTCACGCCTGGAATACCTCGTAAGATTTCACGCGGAGCATCATAGACATCGTTATAACGTCCTAAGTAACAAGAATCATGGAAAACAATTGTTTCATGCACCTCATAATTTAGCGCTAGACGATTTTCTTCAATCAACTGATTTAATAATTCGGTATGGTGATAAACTTCACCTTTCCAGCCAAAATCTTGATATTCGTTTTTAAAGATGTTGTAAGCATGAGGGTCAATTGTTACGATTTTTTTCACATCGTTTTTAACAAACTCATCAATATTTGCTGTAGCTAGCTCCTGGAATAAAAATTCATTGCCTAAACGTCGAGGTGTATCCCCAGAGTTTTTCTCTTTATTACCTAAAATTGCAAACTTCACACCAGCTTCGTTTAATAAGCGGCAGAACGCCAAAGCAATTTTTTGAGAACGGTTATCGAATGCCCCCATCGAGCCAACCCAGAATAAGTACTCCATTTCCTCACCAGATTTTTTCAGCTCTTTTACTGTTGGAATATGGATTGTTGGATCAAGGTCACGCCAGTTTTCTTTCTCTTTACGGTTTAAGCCCCAAGGGTTTCCTTGTCGCTCGATATTTGTCATAGCACGTTGCGCATCTGGGTTTACTTTCCCTTCCGTCATTGTTAAATAACGACGTAGGTCAATGATTTTATCAACATGCTCATTCATTACTGGACATTGATCCTCACAGTTACGACAAGTCGTACAAGCCCAAATTTCTTCTTCAGTAATGACATCGCCAATTAAAGATGGACTGTAAATATCTTCAATCACAGCACCTTCAGCACCAGCAGCCATTGCAAGTTGATTACCCTTTGTATTGGCAAAGAATTGATATGGTACCCAAGGCTTTTGCTTCGTTACAACAGCACCAGTAAATGTTAGATGATCGCGTAGTTTTACGATTAAATCCATTGGAGATAGCATTTTTCCTGTTCCTGTTGCTGGACACATATTTGTACAGCGCCCACATTCTACACAAGAATACAAATCTAGCATTTGCTTTTGCGTGAAGTCCTGTATGCGCCCAACCCCAATTGAAGGCATATCCTCTTCACTTTCAGCGTTTTCACCAGCTTCTTCTAAAGCCTCAAAATCGATTGGTGTTAATGTACCTGTGCGATCTAAACGATTCATGTAAACGTTAAGCGGACTTACAATTAAATGGAAATGCTTAGATTGTGGAACGTACACAAGGAATGTTAGTAAAATTAAAAGGTGTGCCCACCACATGACATAAAATACTCCAGCAGCTACTGATGTAGGTAAGAAACCAAAAATAGCAGCGATGCTAGAAGCAACTGGCTCTGTATACGTTAATCCTTCACCATGCCAAATTAACCCCATACCATTGGCAAGTAATGTTGATACCATTAATCCCCCAATGAAAATTAATACAAGACCGTTTTTCCATCCTCTCTTTAGACGCACTAGCTTTTCCACATAGCGTCGGTAGAATGCCCACACTACTGCGATTAAAATCATTAAAACCACAAGCTCTTGGAAGAATGTAAAGACACCATAGAATATGCCTAATGGCAGATGTGATCCTGGTGCTAACCCCTTCCAGATTAAATCAATAGCACCTAGCTGTACCATTAAAAACCCATAGAAAAACATAACGTGAATTAATCCACTTTTTGGATCCTTTAATAGCTTATTTTGACCAAATACATTGACCATAATATAGCGAAGTCGTTCCTTAACACTTTCATCAAACTCAACCTTTTTCCCCAATTGCACATATTTATAGCGTGTTTTTAACAGATAGAAGAACAATCCTACTGCATAAAGCACAACCACGACTGTTAAGACAATGTTAGCAATTAATAATGGACTCATGGTTGGTCCCCCCTTTAGTTTGTCGTCATTTTCTCTCTTTGTGGAAAATTTGCTAGTTCATACGGAAATGTACGTCACTTTATCATTATATTCCTATTCTAATAAATGAGTGAGCATTCAGTCAACATAAAACGGAAATATTTCTGATAATTTTATATTCTTACATTTTACAAGAAAAAAAGCCACCCTGAATTTTTTTCAAAGTAGCATTTTTTACTTTCCTAATCAATTACAACTAGAGATTCACTGATACAACATTAAATTACATTTTATTTTTTAAAGACATTGCCGCTACGAATATATTCTACATCTGCTACATTTAATCGAGCATTCACAACACGTGCAGCAGCAAATAAGTAATCTGATAATCGATTTAAATATTTTTGAACAACCTTTGGCACATCCTCAACTTCCTTCATAAGCGTTACCATTTCACGCTCTGCTCGACGTGCAACTGTACGAGCAATGTGTAAAGTAGCAGCTGCTGGTGCACCTCCTGGTAATATAAAGCGTTGTAACGGTGGTGCTTCATCGGATAATGCATCAATACGTGCTTCAAGCACCTCAATTGGTTGTTCTGTTAATTTATAGTGGCGCTCTTTCATCACATTGGCTAAATCCCCACCTGCATCGAATAGTTCATGCTGAATTGTTTCTAGGTCTGTCAAAATATCCTTGAAAAGCGCTTGATCTAATTCACTAACAGCCTTACCAATAAAGGAGTTTAATTCATCAATCGCCCCATATGTTTCAACACGCAAACTATCTTTATCAACGCGACCTCCAATAAGACTTGTTTTCCCTGTATCACCTGTTTTCGTGTAAAGCTTCATTTCTCTCATCTCCTAAAATGAATTTTTATAATTTCTGATTGCCTGAACCGTTGTCTCATAAACACCTTTAGCAATCATTTTACCAACCTCTGTAATTGGACCACCATACAGCATTTCTTCTCCTTTTTGCGTCGCTGCAATTAAAAGACTGTCTGTAGCAGTTCCTGTAGCAATGGTACCACTACGCTCGTCACGTATATTTTCTGAATGTAAAGCTTTCGTTTTTGCCTCAGTAGCGGTCATCATTGCCTGAAAAAATGCTTCCTCCGATAAACAGCCATTGATAATGACCCATGTATTAATAGTACCAATATATGGATCATCCTGTCTTTCATGTACACGTGACACATCAACCGCATTCCCTACACCAGCTGTTACAGCTACTATCATACTGCCAAAAGGAGCAGAAAATTCATTCATTGCTACTAGAGATGTTGGTACTGCTGTTAACATAACAACCGTATTTGTAGGCGAAAATTTACCCTTACGCAAAAACTCGTTGACTTCTCTCTTCACATCACTAATGACATAATCACTAGGTACAGAGCGATTTAATAAGCAGTTATGCCAGCCGATACCAGGATTATGAACAGCAGAGGATACTGTTTTTAAAGGAATCTCTGTCTTGAGTTGAATATAATGTTCTGTTATGGTGAAATGTTCCTTTTTGATGACAGCCCGCTCCTGAAAATCGGTAGCTGAGGGCATCATTGTAATTTGTGGTTTTGGTAATTCAGGATGGGCATAGGTAGTCACTCGAGCTTGATAAACTTCTTCGATTTGGGAAGCAACTAATACTTCATGTGGTGCACCAAGTGCTCTCATTTGTCCGCCTTCCATAAGCAATAATTCATCACAATAAAGAGAGGCTAAATTCATATCGTGTAGGACCATCACTACCGTTAAACCACACTCCACAGCTTCCTGCCGAACCAAATCTAAAATTTGACGTTGGTGTGCAATATCAAGATGATTCGTTGGTTCATCCAGCAGTAAAATTTCAGCTGTTTGAGCTAATGCTTGTGCAACAAAAACTCTTTGCTGTTCACCGCCAGATAAAAATTCCATGGCAGTATGCTCATAACGCTTCACGCCTGTTTGTAGCATAGCATGTTGTACAGCCTGTTCGTCCTGTTCAGACCAACTCGAGAAAAAACCTGTTTGATGCGGGTAGCGCCCAAGTGAAACGGCCTCTCTCACACTGTTTGAAAAAGCATTTGCATGAAGCTGAGGTAGTACAGCCATCTTTTTCGCCAAAGCACGAGCATTATAGGAAAGGATATTTTTCCCATCTATAGTAATTGTTCCATCAATAGCTGGTAGTATACCACTCATTACCTTTAATAATGTGGATTTCCCACTACCATTCGGTCCTAGAATACCTAGAATTTTCCCCTTCTCAACAGTGAAGCTTATATCCTTGACGATTGCTACGTCTTCATAGCCACCTGATAGATGTTCGACCACAATCATGCCCGTACCCCCTTGCTTCTTCGTTGCTTATAAAATATATAGGAGAAAACAGGTGCTCCGATAAATGCTGTAATCACACCAATTGGTAGCTCTCTGGGCAAGATAATTGTTCGTGCTACTAAATCGCAAATAATCAGTAATGTGGCGCCATTTAAAAATGATAATGGCAATAAATGGCGATGATCAGAACCCCAAATCATTCTTGTCATATGCGGCACAACTAAGCCTACAAAACCAATTGTCCCAGAAACCGCTACAGCCGCTCCCGTTAACATGGACCCACCTGCTAAAATCAAATGCTTACTCCGCTTTACATTAACCCCAAGATGTTTCGCTCTCTCTTCACCATATAATAAAACATTTAGCTCTCTTCTTTGTGTCCATAGCATAAGTGAGCCAATCAAAACAAACGGGATAATCATTTGGACATATGGCCATCCACGCATTGATACAGATCCAAGTAACCAACCAACGACTTGGCGTAGCTCTTCACCAGATAAAGCAATCATTAAAGAAATGAGTGAACCTAAAAATGAACTAAAAATAACACCTGTTAATATCAATGTCTCCATTTTTAATGAACGGTCTACCATTCTAGCAAAACTCATCACAACTACCATCGTGATAATAGCGCCAATCATACTAAAAATGGGTAATGCATATAAACCTACAATAGGAATAGATAGGCTAAAAAAGATCGTCATTACAGCACCAACCGAAGCACCAGATGAAACACCTAGTGTATATGGATCTGCTAATGGATTTTTTAGCAAACCTTGAAAGGCAGCTCCTGCAATAGCTAGAGAAGCCCCTACTAGTCCCGCTAACAATACACGTGGCAAGCGGATTTTCCAAAAGATATTGGCGGCTGTTTCATCAACCGCCTGATTCCACAATACTTCAAATGGAATATGCACTGAGCCTATTGCTACGCCACACCAGATGCTAATAAGAAGAAGCGTGCCTGTTACTAAATAGGCTACTGCTATTTTTTTCACTTAAATACCTCTGGATAGATCGCTTTTGCTAATTCTTCAAGACCTTCTCCTAAACGAGGACCTTGACGACTTGTTGTGTTTTCATCTACTTGTACAATTGCTTTATTTTTCACAGCATTAATTGTATCGAAGCCAGCACGCTGTGGTATTTTAGTTAAAATATCTGGTACATAGTGATATGTCACCACGATGACATCTGGATTTTTAGCGATAATTTGTTCTGCATCAATTTTATACCAATCATCAGCATCTGCCGCTACATTTTCTGCATGGATCATTTCAAGCATCGCGTTCATAAACGTACCATTCCCAGCTGTATAGATATCTGGCTCATCAGATGCTTCTACTAGCACTTTCTTTGGTTCAACATCTTTTACTTTGGCCAGCACTTCTTCTACCTTTGCCTTCATGTTGGCAATAACTTCTTCAGCCTCTAGCAATTTCCCTGTAGCTCGACCAAGCTGCTCAATCGTCGTGTATGTCTCATTAAAATCTTGTGCATTATTGACGACAAATACTTTTACACCCGCTGACTCAAGCTGTTCAATCGCTGCTTCTGAAAGAGACATGCTAGATTCATGTGAAAAAACGATATCTGGGTTGAGGGCAATAATTTTTTCAATATTGTATTCCATACCACCAACCTTTTCCTTTTCAGCTACCTCTGGTGGATAATCATCGTTGTCTGTAACCCCTACTATTTCATCTTTTAAACCAAGGCTAAATAATATTTCAGTATTACTTGGAATAAGTGAAACAATTTTCTCTGGAGGAGCTTCTAGTGTTATAACCTTGCCAATGGCATCTGTTATGGTCATTGGGAAAGTTGCTTCGTCCACCTGTGATGTCTCTTGCTGTGTTTGCGGTTCATTAGACGACTTGTCGTTTTTCTCCTCTTGGCCACAGGCAGCTAGCAACCCTAGTGTTAAAAATGCTGATAATCCTATCTTCCAAAATTTCTTCATGTGAATCCTCCTTCGTTGATCTGTGCTTTATTTGGGCAGAAATTCTCCTACACAAATAAGACCCCTCATCTACGAATGATGAAGGGTTAACATTGCACCAAAGAACTGATACAAAATCCACCACCCTATCCTCGTAGGCTGTTATGTCTATACTATAAAGGCAGGTCTCCTGGCTTATGCTTATTACGTCTTTTCAAGCCTTCCCGAATATCATCAGTGGCATCTTTTGAAAAAACTCACATTTACAGTGGCGGGACCGCATCGGAATTACACCGTTTTCCCTTTTCACTTTACTTAAGTAAAGAACCTTTATACTATTCAGTTGATTTTATTATACATGAAAACGAAAAAAAGTCGCCCCCATTCAAGACGACTTCTAGCTTCTATACAATATCAGAAAAATATTGTACGGTTTTCATCTGATCTCCAATTTGTCGCAATGACCATGCCTGTTCTAAATAAACGTCCGCAAGCTTTTCATACTTTCCACCAAATTTTTGCGCCCATTCAACTGCTACGACACTTTCATATAACAGCGCCATTTTCTTTGCAACATCTTTTGCTTCAAATGTTTTCGTGGCATCATCTAAAGCACTAAAAATTTGTAAGATCCCAGCTAGTTTCACCAATTGCTCTCTCACAATTTGCACCAAAGCGCTATCTTTTAATTTTTCTAACCGTTCTTCCATCTCACTGACAAATAGCTCATGTACCTGATACTTATCCACTAACCGAATAAGCTCTAACGCCAGAATATTAGCCGTGCCCTCCCATACCGTCAACACTTGAGCATCTCTCAGTAAGCGCGGTGTCACAAAGTCCTCAATATAACCATTGCCACCATGTAATTCAATTGCTTCACTAGCATAATGAACCGCTTGCTCTGCCGTTTCCTTTTTCATAATGGCAATATATAAACGATTCATAATAACATCTTGTTGTGTTCCATGCCCATTCGTTACTTTATCGTATAATTGAATAAGATCAAAAACGGTCGCTACTTCTACATGTAGCTTAGCTGCAAATTTCCCTAATGTATCTTGAATCATTGGGTATTGTGTTAAAGGCTTGCCAAATGCATATCGATTTGTCACATAATGCTTCGCCTCTAAGAAACCTCGACGCATAATCCCAATCGATGCTACGGCATTGCAAATTCTTGAGAGATTCAGTGCCTCCAGCATATAATAAATCCCCTTACTTTGTTCACCTACAACATAAGCAAGTGCACCATCAAATTCAACCTCACCAGATGGAACTGCCCGAACACCCAACTTATCTTTTAGTCGTCGAATACGTAGATGATTTGCCGTTCCGTCTTCTTTACGCCAAGGAACAGCAAATAAGGTTAATCCTTTAGAGCCTGCTTGTGCACCTTCTAGACGTGCCAACACCATTGCTACCCCACACATACCGGCATTGGAAGCGAAGTATTTTTCACCATAGAGGCGGAATTCATTGCCTTCCCTTCTCGCTTCCACAACATTCGCCCCTACATCTGAGCCCCCTTGACGTTCAGTTAAAAATGTTGCTCCTTCATATAACTCTGTATCACCTGTTGCACAAACATGTGGTAAGAAACGCTGTTTAACTTCGTCATCAGCATAATGATCTAATAGATAGGCAGTAGCCATTGTTAATGTCACAGGACAATAAAAACCTGGCTCTGCATGGGACAGCAAATAGCCTTGCGCAAAGCTATAGACATAATTTCCTTTGCGCCCTAGCTGCGGAATATCCTTGTGCACGTAGCCAACAATGCCTGTATTATATGTCTCCTCAATTGTTTTTTTGTAGCCATCATTGACCCAAACCTCTGATATCTCTTCACCATAAGCATCATACCTTTGAAGGCGAGGCTCCCCCTGTCGATCTGTATGTTTCGCTCTTGCATCAATATCACCTGCACATAGCTCCCCGAAATCCGCTAGCTCTTGCTTTGCGTAGGATAAAAACTCTTGATCTAACATCATTTCTATCACTTTTTGGAGCGTCTCATCATCTGTAAAAAAATTCGTCGGCCGCGTTTTCTCCTGTTGTAAAACTTTCATACTATCTCACCTCTTGTCCCTTCAAGGATTGTTTTAAAATTTTGCCTGAAGCATTTCGTGGTAGCGCTTTCACTTTTTCAAAAATGCGTGGAATTTTATACTTCGCAAGATGGTCCTCTAAATATTCTTTTAAAGCATTTTCATCAATTTCTTGATTAGCAGAATAAACCGCCTTCACCGTTTCTCCCCATTGTGGATGTGGCACACCAATAACTGCCACTTCAAATATGCCCTCATAACCTAATAGGCAATCTTCTATTTCTTTCGGATAAATATTGACACCACCCGAAATAATCACATCTTTTTTCCGATCAACAATCCAAATAAAGCCGTCCTCATCCATTCGAGCTAAGTCCCCTGTTTTCAACCAACCATTTATAAAGGCCGCATTAGTCGCTACCTCATCCTTGTAGTAGCCAAGCATATTCCCCTCACCTAGTAATACAATTTCCCCTACTTCACCAACACTTACATCTTCTCCATTATCATTGACAATTTTTAATTCTGTACCAAGTGGGGCCCGCTGACCAATACTACCTGCCTTTGTTTCATGTTCCTTCCCAAACAATAATGAGCCACTTGGTCCCGCCTCCGTTAAGCCATACACACAAGTTAAATTACTTGTTCGAAATGCTTGTTGAATGAAACGAACCTCTTGTTGGGATAAGGGTGCACCACCATAGACCCACCACTTCATTGAAGACAAATCAGCTGATTTCAATCTTGGCATCTGCGCTGTTAATAGATAAGCAACAGGTGCACCAAAGAAATGCGTTGTTTTTTCCTGTTCAATTGAATCAATAAATAGATCAGGAGTAAAAGTTGGTGTTAACACATTTGTCGAACCTACTAATACGCCTGCCATTAAAAATAAATGCAATGGTGCCGAGTGTGTTAATGGCATCATGAGCAAAATCCGACTCTCAGGCTTAACTTCCATTTCAACCGCTATCATTTGTGCCACTGTTAATATATTACGATAGCTAAATAACACACCCTTTGGTTTACCTGTTGTACCTGAAGTATACAAAATAGTCGAAGCGTCATCTTCATGAAGCTGACAATCTATCAGTTGTGTACTAGCATCTTGTATCATCGTTTCATAATGAAGCCAGCCTGCTTTTTCTGAGCCTGTTTTAATTTTTATTGGGACAATAGCTAGATGCTCGACTGCAGTAAAAATGGCCTCATGAACGACAATGGCTTTCGCTTCGGCATGCTGCGCCACATATTCGACCTCCTGCAATGTAAATTTCGCATTAACTGGAACAACAATAGCTCCGATACGCTGAATGGCAAAATAACTCACAACAAACTCTAAAGTGTTCGGCATAAAGATTAAAATCTTATCACCCTGCTTTACTCCTTGCTCCAGCAAGGCATGACTAAATCGCGTCACTTGCTCATCTAAATCAAGGTAATTCACTCTTCTGCCATGACAAATAACGGCTTCTTTTTTTGGATACTTACGGGCATTACGTGCTAACAAATTGGAACTATTCATCGTGCATCTCTCCCTTTAAAGTCGCTAATTTTTCATTAAACATGCTATGCATTTGTTGTAACTCCTGCTTCATTTGTGTAAGCTCGGCTATTTTGTGATCTATCTCTTGAATTTTTTGTTCTCCGTATTCAACTGTTCGCTCCAATTGCTGAATACCCGAACGATCAAAATCAAACAGTAAAACCATTTCCTTAATTTCTTCTAACGAAAAGCCGTAACGCTTTCCTCTGAATATAAGCTTGAGCTTCGCCAATTCTTTCCTTGAAAAGGTTCGTTGATTGGTAGATGAACGATGGGGACAAAGAAGGCCAAGTTCCTCATAATAACGAATAGTACGTGTTGACACATTAAACTGCTTTGCTACCTCCTGAATTGTTATCAAAGCCATCCCCCCTCTCCTAATTGGCAACAGTATACCATTGACGTTAACGTAAAGTTCAACAAAATTTTCGAAATTTCCAGAAAAATTAAGAGTGAAGCAGATAATCTAGTGTTCTCTTCATTCATTTGTAGGTTTATCAGGCATTTTCAGTGCTCTATCCACCACTTTTGGAGCTTTATCCATCATTTTCATTGCTCTATCCGTCACTTTTAGAAATCTATCGCTCACTTTTCGCTTTTTATCCATCAAAAAAGCCCCTAACACATTTCATGTTAGGAGCTTAAAAAGGATTACATTTTTTCTGGTGCAGATACGCCGATTAAACGCAGTGCGTTGGCAATTGTTGTGCGTACAGCTGTAATTAATGCTAAACGAGCCTCTGTTAATTCTTTGTTTGAAGCATCTAATACTTTTTCTGCATTATAGAAACTATGGAATGCAGCTGCTGTTTCTTGAATATAGTTTGCGATACGGTGAGGTGTACGGTGTTTCGCTGCTTCAGCAACCACTCTCGGGAAATCGCCGATTTTTTTCAGTAAATCAATTTCTTTTTCTGCTGTTAACAGATTCAAATGGTCTGTTGTGGCAGCAAAACCTTGCTCATTTGCTGAACGTAAAATAGACGAAATACGTGCATGTGCATATTGTGCATAGTACACTGGGTTTTCATTAGATTGTGATACAGCAAGATCAAGATCAAAGTCCATATGAGAATCGCCAGCTGTTTTCACGAAGAAGTAACGAACTGCGTCAAGGCCTACCTCTTCAACAAGCTCACGCATCGTTACTGCGTTCCCTGTACGTTTAGACATCTTGAATTTTTCTCCGTTTTTATAAAGCTGAACCATTTGAATCACTTCAACTTCTAATGTATCGCGATCATAGCCAAGTGCTTGAATCGCTGCTTTCATACGTGGAATATACCCGTGGTGGTCAGCTCCCCAAATATTGATTAACTTATCGAAGCCACGAACAATTTTATCCTCATGGTAAGCAATATCTGGCGTTAAATATGTGAAAGACCCATCATTTTTAATTAACACACGGTCTTTATCATCCCCAAATGTTGTAGAGCGGAACCAAGTGGCACCATCCTCTTCAAACACATGGCCATTTGCTTTTAATTTATCTAAAGCTACTTCAATTTTACCGTTTTCATATAGAGATGTTTCTGAATACCAAACATCAAAGTTCACGCGGAAGTTTGCTAAGTCTGTTTTTAATTTATCTAATTCCAACGCCAAACCGTGCTGGCGGAAGAATGCAAAACGCTCTTCATCTGATTTTGCAAGAATAGCATCCCCATGCTCTTTCACAAGCTTGCCAGCGATATCAATAATATCTTGGCCATGGTAGCCGTCCTCTGGCATTTCAGCATCTAGTCCTAACGCTTGCTTATAGCGTGCTTCTAATGAATAAGCAAGGTTATTAATTTGATTTCCTGCATCATTAATATAGTACTCACGTGAGACATTGTAACCAGCCATATCTAATACATTACACAATGAATCTCCGACAGATGCTCCACGCGCATGTCCTAAATGAAGATCCCCTGTAGGGTTCGCAGAAACGAACTCCACTTGAATTTTTTCACCTGCGCCAGCATTTGAACGACCATAGTCAGCGCCTTGCTCAAGGACCTGTGTAACTACCCCTGTTAGGAAATCTTTACGCACGGTAATATTCATGAAACCAGGACCAGCAATGTCGATTTTTTCGATATCTGTTCCAGCTGTATCAAGGTTTTCTAAAATAGCTTCTGCAATGGCACGTGGTGGCTTTTTAGCAAGCTTCGTTAATTGCATCGCAATGTTAGTTGCATAGTCACCATTTGCTTTATCCTTTGGTGTTTCCAGGTGAATCGTTAATTCTGTGCCAGCCTCCACTAAGCCAGCTTTTTCAACAGCTTGAGCTAGTGCTGCTTTTATAGCCTGTTGTACTTGTTCTACTGCGTTCATCATTGTACCTCCGTAAATGTAATATCTAATGTATAGTTGCCAACGGATTGCCCACCCATTAGTAAATCGTACTGTACATGGAAATCTCCGCCTACTGCCTGCTTCGTAAATGTCATTTTCTTCGTATCTATAACGAGTGGCATGGAACCGAACTCACTCTCATAATGTCCCATTTGTTGTTCAATTATGTTAAGTGGTAACCGCATATTGACCGCTCCAGCACGCATAATGAGTGCCTTCTCTTGACCTAATTTCATCGTTGTGCGGATGGTTTTATCCTCCTGCACCTCTTCATATTTCAAATACAAGCTTCCTGCTTTTTCAAGTAGCTGCCCTTTAAGCCACATTTCATAACTTTCGGACTCTCCATCGCTTGGATGAATTGTAGAAATGAGCTTAATGTTCACTTGCGATCTTACATCGTTCGCCATAACGGACGCTCCCTTTTTAGTCTTTTACTATAACCTTTTTATTATAGGATGAATACGGATGTTTTTTCAAGGTAGAAGTCAACTAGAACACATCTGCTGTGTTTATATGGAAAAATTAAAAATCCTCCCTTTATTAAGAGAGGACTTTATCATTCTATCTATACCTTTTTTTTATAATCAATTGTTGAATCATTAATAATAAAGCACTAACAGTCCAGTATATTGGAATAATCGCAGGGTTGAACAAACTAAAAATAAGGATCATGATTGGATTAACGAACACCATAACCTTCATATTTAATGGCTGGCTTTTTTCTAAAGAAATGCAGCTTTGAATTAAATAGATCAAACAAGCAATCATCGAAATGCCAATATCTATCGTACCTAAATTCATCCAAAGGAAATTTTCACTTGCGATAACTGAATCTAGTTTAATCGCATAATACAGTGAAAATAATATAGGTAATTGAATAATGATTGGCAAACAACCTAATAACGAACTTTTTAAAGAACCTGCTGTTAACTCCTGAATTTGATGTTGAACCTTTATTTTTTCAGATTCGTTATTACTATTCTTAAACTTAGCAGTTAGCGCATCTAATTCAGGCTTAATTGACGTCATTAATTCTTTTGAACGCTTTTGGTGTTGAGCCGATCGAATAAATAACGGCATAAGCATTAATCTTACCGCTATCGTAATACCAATAACACTAATCGCATAGCTTCCTGTGAAAGAATGGATGAAATGTATGAGGTAAATGATAGGTTGTGCTAAAAATGTTAACAATGCTATTCCTCCTAGTTTAAACTTTAAATGAAACTAGGAGAGACACTTTCTTCCTCATTATCTTCTGACGTTCTAATACAAAGAACAAACCACGTTAACATAGGTGGAGTCCAAGTATTCGTGATATTATAGTCAACTTCAAACTCTTCGTCCTTCACTTCTTGAATGGTTATTTTATTAACTAAATACAAATGCAAATGAACACTTAGTACAGTTAAAAGTAAAGAAGCTAATAGCCAAAAGTATTCCATTGTACTGACAAAGATGAATAAATCATTGATGAGAAGTGACCAAATCATCATACTCCTCCTTCCCTATTTTTATTACGTTAGCTAGGAATAAACATGATTTCAGGTACGGATACTATCCATTGAAATCATGTCCTTAGATTATTTCTTTTTACTCTATTTTTCTTATACGAAAGTAATTGAAATAAGTTTCAATTTTATTGTCTTAAATATAAAAATGGGGCTAGCCTTAGCTAACCCCAACAAATCGCTATTTTACTTATTTTACCCAGCCTAAAATCATTTCACGTAATAATTTAGAGGCTGTGTTTGCTGTCATTTCTGATGAGTCGTAGATTGGTGCTACTTCTACAAGGTCAAAGCCTACAACATTTACACCACTTGCTGCAATAGCATGGATAGAGGCTAGTAATTCTTTGGATGTAATACCACCACAATCAACCGTCCCAGTACCTGGTGCATGGGCTGGATCTAAAACATCAATATCGATTGTTACATAAACATTGCGTCCAGCTAATGTTGGTAGCACTTCTTTTAATGGTTCAAGCACTTCAAATTTTGAAATGTGCATGCCGTTTTCCTTCGCCCATTCAAATTCTTCTTTCATGCCTGAACGAATGCCAAATGAATAGACATTCTTTGGTCCGATATGTTCTGCAATTTTACGGATTGGTGTTGAGTGAGAAAGTGGCTCTCCTTCATATTCCACACGTAAATCCGTATGTGCATCAAAGTGAATAATCGCAAGGTCATCGTATTTAGCAGAAACAGCCTTCATGACAGGCCAAGACACTAAATGTTCCCCTCCCATACCAACTGGAACTTTGCCATCCGCTAATAATTTTTCAATGAACTTTTCAATTTCATCTAATGAACGCTGTGCATTCCCGAAAGGTAGTGGAATATCACCTGCATCGAAGTACTTAACTTCTTCAAGCTCACGATCTAAATATGGGCTGTACTCTTCAAGACCAATTGATACCTCACGAATACGTTGTGGACCGAAGCGTGATCCTGGACGATAACTTACTGTCCAATCCATTGGCATCCCATAAATAACTGCTTGTGCATCCTCATAAGTAGGGTGACTTTTTATAAAAACATTTCCTGAATAAGCTTCATCAAATCTCATTGCTAGCCCTCCGAATCATTAAAATATGTTTTTGTTCATCGCTATTCTTCAATTTCCTCTATTATGGCTTACAGGATTGTAATGAAACCTGTATCCTTTCATCCTCGTATACATTATTGGAACGTCTAGCAAATTTCGATTAAAATCTACAAGGTGTGACGTTTATGTCGAATGCTTGCGTTTCAAGTAGTACAAAAAAAGTATAGATGTTTTTGAATAAAGTGCAATAGTTTTTAGTTAGAATTTCGATTAAAGATGATTGTTCGAACACATACTAAAGCTAAATTCGAAGTTGTGAGAAAACGAGGTGAAGTCGGATGAAACGAAAAAGCTATCATCGAAAGCAAAAGCGTTTAAAGCGCACCCGTAAAACCCTTACTCTTTTTGTCGCCTTTGCATCTGCAATTGTCGTAGCATTTGTCGCTCTCCGCATCTATGTTCAAGTGGCTGGTGCACCGCCTTTAACCGTACCGAAAGCCTCCATCTTCTTAGATGAAAATGAGAACCAAATTGGGGACCACTTTACAAATCAACGACGTTATTGGGTTGGTCTCGATGAGATGTCACCTTATTTAAAAGAAGCAGTAGTTGCTGTTGAGGATAAAGATTTTTATAAACATGGCGGTTTTGATTATTCACGTATTGCTGGTGCCATTTTAGTGGATATTAAAGCTGGTGGAAAGGTCCAAGGAGCTAGTACAATTACGCAGCAATATGCACGTAACCTTTATCTTTCCCATGAAAAATCTTGGACACGTAAGTTAAATGAAGCCCTTTATGCTTATAGATTAGAAGTTTTTTATGATAAGGACGAAATACTAGAGGGTTATTTAAATACTGTCTACTATGGTCACGGCATGTATGGTGTGGAAGCTGCGAGTCGGTTTTACTTCGGGAAATCTGCCAGCGATTTAACCCTTGCAGAAGCAGCCATGTTAACGGGTGTTCCAAAGGGACCAAGTATCTATTCGCCGATTGCCAATTTAGAAAAGGCTACAAATCGCCAACATGTTATTTTAAAGCTTATGGCTGATCAAGGGGCTATTTCACAAGAGGAAAAAACACGTGCTGAAAATGAACAGCTTGTCTTAAAAAATGATAGTTGGGTTGCAACAAAATCTGTCGCTCCTTATTTCCTTGATGTTGCTTGGCAAGAGGCCAGTGAAATTTTAAAAACGAAAAATCTCGATATTAGTGAAGGTGGCTGGACGATTCAAACGACGCTTAACCTGGAGCATCAAAAAGCAGCTGAAGAAGCAGTTGCAAAAAATATGCCTGCGAATGATCTCCAAACAGCATTCGTTAGTATGGAATCGAAAACAGGTGCTGTTACTGCATTAGTTGGAGGCCGTGATTATTCAGTGAGCTCATTTAACCGTGTAACGCAAGCTAAACGTCAACCAGGTTCTACTATAAAGCCGATATTGTATGCGGCCGCACTAGAAAATGGCTACACACCACTTACTTTTTTAGATGTCGGTGAAACGACCTTTACTTATGATAATGGTCGTGGAACGTATGCACCTAAAAACGTCAATGGTCAGTTTGCAGATCATGATATGACAATGGCGCAAGCAATTGCTATTTCAGATAATATATACGCGGTTAAAACATTAGAGGACATCGGCTTCAAGGAATTTCATGATATGGCAAACCGTTTTAGCGTAGGGATTGGTGCGAAAGATAATTTATCAATCGCACTTGGTACAATTGAAACGACGCTATATGAAATGACAAATGCTTATAATATTTTAGCGTCGCAGGGACAGCAAACCATTCCAACAACAATTGTGTCCATAAAAAATGCAAATGGCGATGTTATTTATGAAAACAAAGATGTTACAAGCAAGGCTGAGAAGGCTATTTCAAAAGAAAATGCATTCATTTTAACTGAAATGATGACAGGTATTTTCGACCCTGTGTTCAGTGATTATTCACCTGCTACAGGAATTAGTATCCGTTCACGAATGACACACACTTATGCTGCCAAATCAGGCTCTACTAATAGTGACCAATGGCTAATTGGTTTCACACCAAGCCTAACTGCTGGTGTATGGAATGGCTACGACCAGGGTAAAAACCTTACAACAAAGGAAGACACGGCTGCCACAAAACAGATTTGGATCGACTTTATGGAAACTGTCAACAAAGGAACGAAAAATGAAGATTTCAAAAAACCTAAAGGTGTAGAAGGCGTTGTCATTGATATCGAAACAGGGAAATTAGCGACTGATGCTTGTCCTAAACAGCGTCTTGTCTATGTTGAATCTAAAGATGTACCAACTGAAAAATGTACAAACTTTGATATTCTGGACAGTAATACTTGGGGAGAGTTTTGGAATATGCTTCCTTTCTCACTTTTTAAAGGCGATGAAAAAAATAAGCAATAATTCGGAAACCTTTTTGAGCATTACACGTTCTATGTTATGAAGGCTCTCGACAAAGTAACGAATAGACAAAAAAATAAGAAAAGCTTTCTCTTCCCCGGAAACATGTCCGTGGGAACAGAAAGCTTTTCTTTTTATGGTTCGCGAAGTATGAGCATCATGGGGCATTTGGCTTGGGTTTGGGTTGTTCAAATGCCGCATAGCGCTCATCACATTCGCGATACCAAGTGTCCTAGCTTACTAAAATGTAAGCTCTGCATCAAGTGTACTTTGTTTCAAACCCACTTTCAACCTAATATCGAAAGCGATTGCAAAATGTCACAGATTGTTCAATCATTGTTGGACTATTCAACAAATAAGTCTTGACGCAATTGCTCCTCACTACGTTTCCATAATTCAGGATTAAGTTGCTTTAGGAAAGTAGCCAATACTTTTTTAGACGGTGCATCCATATGCTCTACAATAATTTGACGCTTCATGGATTTATCCATTTTGTTTACATGGTCAGCTAAAATTTTATAACCACGACGCTTTTCGCGATTAACGACCATTTCACAAGCCGTTACACCTGCATAGTATGGCCCATCCTCTTTATGATCGATAGTCACCCATACTAGCCAATACGGTTTTCCACCCTCTGAATCAGCGCGATCTACCGTAAATTTAATACCTCGTTCTACATCACTACGTGCATGCATCGCACCAATTTCAACAGAAGCCGTTCCCTCTTCTACATCAATTATCACGGGCGATACATTCTCTAGTGAAAGTGAACCAATTCCAAACCCTTTATGTCCATCTGTTGGATCATTTTTTATAATGGTAAAACCCATTTTTTGTTTTGGTTTTTCTTCATTTGCCATACTTAAATATCCTCCATTCTGCTATTATAAAGGAAAGCATATCGACGCATTATTTTGTCATACTATACGCTATTTTCAACATTGCGCGTATGCCTCAACGCAAGTAAGAAGTTTATACTTTCTTATAAACTAACTATACAACATTATTCTATAAAGGAGGCAATATTATGCCATACGTAACAGTGAAAATGCTTGAAGGTCGTACAGAGGAACAAAAACGTGCTCTTGTCAAAGAAGTAACAGAGGCCGTTTCTCGCACGGTAAATGCACCTGCAGAAAATGTAACAGTTTTTATCGAAGAAATGTCTAAAAACCATTACGGCGTTGCAGGCGTACGTTTTAGTGATAAATAAGAAAAACTGGGTAGAGCAAGTAACACTCTACCCTTTTTTATAGAGATTTTGTTATTTCAATGTCAGGACGTGATAGATTGAAGCACTACAAACGAATCTTACTTATTTTAATACTGATTATTGGTCTATTACTTATTTTTATTCAGCCCATTCAAAATGCAATTATTGACCGTTTAAGTGATCAATTAAATACAGCCGATTATAGTGCAACGGATATTGAAAAAAACAATCAAGCACATGCAGATTTTGAGTTTGACAATGTACAATCACTTTCTATTGCAGAGGTGCTCCAAGCGCAAATAAAGGCTAGCAATATGCCTGTAATAGGCAGTATTATCGTGCCAAATGTACAGATGCAGCTTCCTATTTTAAAGGGCGTTGGCAACGCTGTCCTTGCCGCTGGGGCTGGTACACTGAAGCCTGATCAGCAGCTTGGACAAGGAAACTATGCGTTAGCAGGTCATTATTTCGAGAATAAGGATATTCTATTTAGCCCACTCTATCAAGCACAAGTTGGCGACATCATTTATGTAACAGATATGACAGATGTGTATGAATATAAATTGGCAACCAAAAAAGTGATTGCTGCAACAGATATTTATATTATTGACGACCTTCCTGACCAAACATTACTAACATTGATTACTTGTGCAGAGAAAGGAACGAAGCGACTAGCTATACAGGCAGACTTTGTGCAAAGCTATCCTATAGAAGATGCACAGGATATCCTTCAGCCCTAATAAAAGCGCCTTCCAAATTGGAGGCGCTTTTTATTATTAATTTTAATTATGCCTTTGTTTGGCGGCGACGCATTAACAATAACGCACCAATAACAAGAATCAAGCCAACAAATATAAACGGTGTTTGATCTGCTCCATCTGTTTGTGGTAATTTACCTTTTGAATTTAGCAATGATTCTAAACGCTCTGCATCTGCTTTAATTTTATTAATATCAATAGCTTGAGCTACTTTAGACTGATCTTCTTTTGATAGCTTATTATAATTGTTAAGGAAGTCTTGATAAGCCTTTAATGTTTGCTTTGTTGCATTTGATGGATCAAAGCCTGGTAATTGCTGACCTTGATTAATCACATCCTGTACAGTTACATCCCCCTTATCAGAAGGAGATGGATTGTCTGGTCCTGGTGTTGGATTTGATGGCTTACTTGGATCTGGTTTATTTGGATCTACCGGGTTATTTGGATCTGGTTTATACGGATCTACCGGGTTACTTGGATCTGGTTTATTCGGATCTACCGGGTTATTTGGATTTGGTTTATTCGGATCTACCGGGTTATTTGGATCTGGTTTATTCGGATCTACCGGGTTATTTGGATCTGGTTTATTCGGATCTACCGGGTTATTTGGACCTGGGTTTCCTGGTTCAACTGGATCTGGAGGTGTAACTGGTCGTGATGGCTGAATTGTAGCCTCACATGTATTACCTACTGTAATTGTACCAATAATTGTTTCACCATTCTCTTTTACAATATACTTGCCTGGCTTGATAATTGAATTGCTAATAACAATTTGGCCTTGGCTTTCTGTTGTAAATTCTGTTGAACCATTTTCCTCTACAGCAATCCCATCTTCACCTGTAATTGTAACTTTTACACCTGCACGTGGCTGCCCATATGCATTGTTAATTGTTAATGTGAAATCTGGACATGCTGGCGCAATTTGTAACTCTGTTTGACAAGATTGTTTATAGGATACTTCAATTTCACCTAAGTAAACTTTGTTATCAAACACATCATACACACCTGCTGGCACATCTTGTGAAACAAATGTAATGCGTCCATCTACATCTATACTTGTTGGAATGATGTTACCTGATTTGCCCTTAATGACTACGCTTTGACTAGCTGGCACTAATACATCGTTATCATCTTTTAGCTCTACAGTAAACTGCGGACACGCTGGTGCTGGTTGGATTGTATGGGCACAGTTTGTATCAACTGCAAACTCATCAATCTTTTTACCATTTTCATACACTTCATACTCAGCTGGCGGAAGACCTGTAGGTGGAAGGTTATCAAATACTACTTCTCCATCTACATCCGTTTTACCAGTGAATGCTTTATTAGAATTTTGTTTGTCAACAATCTCTATAGCTACATTTTCCCGCGGCTTACCATCCACATCATTAATTGTTAATGTAAATGTTTCACACGCTCTAGCTATTGTTAATTCAACCTCACAGCCAGTTGTATAATCAATTGTTACTGTGCCTAAATATTGTTTACCTTCATATACTTTATACGTACCTGCTGATGTTGTAGATGGTAATATAAATTTGCCATCACTATCTGTTGTTTCTGTAGCGAGTATAGTATTGTTCGGATCTTTTACAGTTACTGTTACATTTGGACGTGGACTGTTATTTTCATCGTTAATTGTAATTGTTACTGATGGACAAGCTTTTGCTTGCTGTACCTCAGCCTTACAATCATCCCCATACTTCACAGTAATCTCTGCATTTTCTAAAACAATACTATCTGCTCCGTTCTTTACTTCTACAGTATATAATCCCGCCTGTACAGCTTTTTCTGAACCACCTGTGTCAGGTCGTTTCACTGTGAATTGCCCATTTGCATCCGTTGAGCCTTGAGCTATTTCTATGCCGTTGCTATTCAATAATTTGATGTCTTTACCTGAGCTAATTGGATTACCATTTGCATCGTTCACTGTAATTGTAAATTTAGGACACGCATTTGGATCAGTAACACTTTCGATATTTTCAACAACATATGGTTCTCCACCAACTAAAATATCGAATTGTGCGTTCATCGTGACTTCAAATGGCTGAATCTCTTCATAGCCTGTTGGTGTCACTTCTCTTAAAGTATATTTACCATAGCGTACTTGCTCGAATGCTACCCTACCATTAGCATCCGTTACACCTTCAGCAAGCTTAACTGTATTATTTTTATTCCATAACTCAAATGTTACGCCTTCAAATACTTCTCGCACTCCTGATAAAGGATTTACTTTAAACTTGTTCAGTTGAATAGTACCTCTAGTAGCTGAAGCAGTTGAATCCGATGAACTATACTTAAAGAGTTTTGAATCTCCATCCTGGTCAGTTGTGCCTGCTGCTGAAGCTCCTGCATAGCCAATAGAAGCCACGTTACTTATAGTTTCTCCAGTGTTGCCATCGCCCATAAAGAAAGTTGAATACGTAACAATATAACCTTTATCGTTTAGCTCTCCTAAGTCAAGGCTAAAGCTGCCATCTGGATTTATAACAATCTCATTTTCATTGATAGTAATAGTATTTCCAGTTACTAAATCACCTTTTTCATTCAACTTAATTTCTTGCTTTTTAAATGAATTTGTTAATACTTTTTGATTAGCAGAAGGTTTATCTGTTAATACAATATTTCCAAGCTTAGAGTTAGAAGCATTAACTGTTACTGTCCATTCGATAATATCTGCTGCTGGACGAGGAGCTGCTGATTTTGTAATTAATTCATTTGCATGATTACTAATTGTCGCTATTGCATTATATGTGTAATTACCATTATGTGGCGTATCCAACACTGCACTATTTGTATATTGACTTGCATTGCCACTACTTTGTCCATAAATATCATCAGCATCTTTTGTTGTATACTCTACTAAATATGCTTCATTGTTTTCACTTGCATCTAGTCCTGAAAATGTAATAACAAAGCCTGTTACTTTACCATCCATTACTGTTTCGGAAACAGTCCATTTAGATGAATCCAACTGTGGCTGACCAGTTGTTGTACCTTCTTCTGTTGTTAAATTCAATCTTGTAATTGTGATTTGCTCTTTTAATGTTTCACCATTTGGAACAGGGATATAGTGACCTGCACCTAATGTATCCGTTAATGTAGCTCTATCAATATCTTGTTTATTAATATTAATACCTACACGCCAAGCAAATTCCTGTGTATTGTTATTTACCTTTACCTTCTTATAACCATTATTATTTGTTGGAGAATCTTGGTTAGGTGAATAGTCTGCTGTTCTACTAGCTTGATTACCAGTACTTTCTACACCATCCCAAGTAACTTCTGCTAGATTACGATACATAGTTGCTACATTACCATTTGGCTTAATATCAAACTTTGTTTTGTAGTTAATAGTAATTGTACTTCCTGCTGGAATCGTATTCGAAAATGTTACTTTAAAGCCTTCATTACCTGCTGCTGGAGCATTGCCGCTTTTATCTGTAATAGCATAATCTAAAGAGCCTGCGCCTGTCACATTATAAAATGTTGAGTCGCTCCATTGCGTCAATGTATGCTTTAATGTGTCTCCGGGTTTATTTGTCGTTGTAAAGTCGTCTTCAATAACAAGGTTATCCAAGTTTTTCTCAGCCTTAATTGTTAAAGTCCAATCAATTGTTTTCGTTTCATAGTCAATTTTGCCACGTGATTTATTAAAGATTTCTGGTGTAAGATCAACAGTGGCTATTTCTGATCCACCATCTCCTCTTGTGACAGTATTTGTAACCGTACCTTGATTGGCATCTGTTACAAACTCATCTTCTAACTCTGTATTATAAACAATTTTAAATGCTGATGTTACTTCACCGTTTGGTCCTGTAGTGTTTGATGGACTGTCAAAATCTATTTTAAAATCATAATCATCTTCTGTTAAAGTATAATCTTTACCTTTTGTTAGAAGTGTAGCAGATTGTTCAGTTTGACCATCATTTGATAGCGTCACACGATATACTTTAAAGCTTGTGTAGTCAATTTTATGTTTTCCTGTAGTATCAGAAGAAGTTGTTAATGTATCTGTTAATATAGCTTGAGCTGCAGGAATTTTTTGACCAAGCCAATTGTACTTAATTGTCCATTCTGACCTATATTTATCACCAGTTCTTGCTTTATCTAAGCTAGGACCATACTGCACAGTTTGAGTGCCATCCGCTGTCGTTGTTGGAATATTAGTTCCTATCAATGTAGCTGTATTCTTATACGTCATGCTTGAATCTGTTGGATCAGCTGTTACGACAGTATTGTATGTTACTTTGTATGCATAATTCCCATCTGTTAAATTAATAGGAAATGCAGTTTCTAATATCGTCTCAGGTGTACCGGGACTATTTGGATTAAAACCATTTAAGCCTACTTTATAGCGCTCAACTGTAATATCTCCTGTTAATGCATGTTTAATATCTGGTACATCATTTAAACTTGCCCCATTCAGTTTTTCTCCACCTGTATTTACCCAAACTGTCCATGGAATTGTCACTTTACCATTTGCATCACGTTTAATTGCAGCGGCACTTTTTTTCAGTAAATCTCCGTTACCTAACGGTGCAAATTCAAATGGTAAGTTAACTGTTGTTCCACCTTCAATTGGAATAATTAGTGTTTGCTCAAGCTCCTCTTCATCAGCAAAATTACCAAATTTAGCTACGAAGTCAAAAGTAATATTCCCAGCTTGCGCCTCTTCAATATCACTATCTAGGAAAACTGTTACCGTCTTTGTTGCACTGTCATATGTTGAATGATAGCTCGCATATTCTGTTGTTCTTGCAACATTGAAAGAGCCTGATGTGAATTCTTCAATCATATTGGCCGGGAGTTGGAATGTAAATGTAGAGCCTACTCCATAGTTCTTTGTTGGATCTACTGCAAAGCTATAATTTAAAGTTACCTGATCACCTTTTCTCGGCTTTGGTCCTGAATAGTTTGCTAAATCAGTAGCATCTCGAATTGGTGTACCATTTAGTATTAAATTCTTAAACGACATGCTAATATCAGCTTGCATAGATTCAGGTGTAAATGCAAGTGGCATCGGTGTATCAGCTTGCATAGGCTCCTCAAGCTGCTCTTCCTCTGGAGTTACTGCCTCATCTGTTTCATCCGTTTCAGTATCTGTATCCTCTCCAGTCTCAGTAGCACCTTCTTCGTCTGGTACAACTGGTTCAGAATCATTCCCCACTTCTTCGTTACTTGGTTGTGATGGTTCTGTTGACTCTGCTCCATTATCAGTACTAGCATCTCCTTCTGGTACTGCTGGTGTTTCTGTTGGTTGTTCTACCGGTTCAGCTTCATTAGTCAGTTCTGACTCTTCACTAGTACCGCTACCTGTATTCGTATTTTCTATTGGCCGTATGTCATTACCCTCATCTGCAAACACTGAAATCGGCGAAAGTACTGTTTGGAATACGAGTAGCAATAAAATTATTGCTATGTTTAGTTTTTTTAAGTTTTTCATGCTTCTCTCCTTTTCTAAGTCCAGAGAGATACCTGTGTGTTTGCTGACGACGTAGGCATTCTTTTAATATTCATTGCTACAAACAATAGGTCGATCCCTCTTTTCTTCATTTTGATTGTCGTCAAAGTTGATTACCTTGCAAAAAAGCACATTAAATAGGCAATAACGATTATCCAAGAATATAATATAAATAATTATGTCATCGCCCATTACTTTAGATTCACATAATCGACATTCTTCACCACCCCTAGGATTATAGAATTATATTGTATTAGTGATAACTGAACAAATTCTAAACAATTAAGGCTTATTTACTTATGAAAAATTAAATATTTTCCATTTGATTTATATTTATACATAAATAAAAACAGTAAAAGAAAACTCAAATTGAGTTCTTTTACTGTTTCTTCACAATAGTTCAGAAAATTTATTCTTTTATATACATATTTTTATACATTTAATTTTTATTTTTGACCTTTCAACAAGGCTAGTATTTCTTCTTTTACAATGGAATGTGTAGTAGTATCCTCTAAAAAATCTAATGGAAAATAGATTTTATGATCTCGCTTCATACGTCCTGAAATAGAATCAACTATAATCGATTCTCGCGAAAGCTCCCGTAGCTCACCATTTTTCATTTCTAAGAATATCGGTACTCGTACTTCTTCTTCTCCAGGTCTGTAAAAATCATATGGCAAATCTGCCGTTGTATCGTGCACAAGATAATAATCTGGGTTCAAGTCAGCCTGTTTGAAAAGCTCTTGGAGTTTTTGATATTTATCTAACTCGACTCCAGGGTCTAAATCAATGTACTGAAATAGCTTACGGTTAACAAAGCGGCGACTTAAATCACTTAGAATAGCATCATCCTCTTGCATCCATAGCTGAAAATATGTAAAAAGTATACTCTCGTCTAACGCAAGATAATCCTCTAGTGTGATAGCATTACGGAAAAATGCTAGAAAGTGTGTAGGTTCATGCTTAAATGTATAACCTGCTAAGCTTAATTGTTTTACTCGTTTAAGAATATTATTTAAAATCACTTCTGCGCTACGGGACACTGGGTGGAAATAAATTTGTAAATACATCTGATAGCGACTCATAATATAATCTTCCACTGCATGCATACCTGTTGCTTTTATTACCACTTGGTTTTTACGTGGGCGCATTACTCTTAAAATCCGCTCCATATCAAAGTGACCATAGCTAACACCTGTAAAATAAGCATCACGCTGCAAGTAATCCATACGATCCGCATCGATTTGACTTGAAATTAAACTGATCACTTGCTTATTTGGATATGTCTTTTCAATTACTTGCGAGACCTTTTCAGGAAAATCATCTGCTACTTTTTTTAATACTGCATTTACTTCCGTATCGCCCAATAGTATTTGCCTTGTATAGTATTCATGATCCAGCTCAAAGACATTTTCAAAGGCATGTGAAAATGGTCCATGTCCTAAATCATGTAAAAGGGCTGCACATAATACTAATAGTCGCTCACCTTCATCCCAATCAGGGCGACCTACGAAAATATCGTCTACAATACGTCGGACAATTTCGTAAACACCAAGAGAATGGCTAAAGCGACTGTGTTCCGCTCCATGAAATACTAAAAATGTGGTACCTAACTGACGAATTCTGCGTAAACGCTGAAATTCTCTTGTACCCACTAAATCCCATATCACCTGATCTCGAACATGTACATACCGGTGAACAGGGTCTTTAAATACTTTCTCTTCTTGCAATTTAGCGTCTGCATATGTCATTTGGATAGCACCCCCATTTTGTTATAGTTCTATTATATGCGATAAATCTAGGACTAGCATACTTATTACCTTTTTTCTATAGATACTAACAACCTTTTTCAGCTATAATCCAATTTACCCCAAATTCTATTGGTCTAATATTTAAAGCCATCTAAAAATAAACAAAAACTATCCCTAACAAGTAGAGATAGCATGATGTTTTACTTATTTCTTTAATTTTGCTAAAACCTTTTCCATAAGTTCTTCTTCTGTTAAGGCAGCAACAGGTCGGCTATTTACAAAGGTAAATGTTTTTTTGCGTCCTGGACCACAGTAAGAATGACAGCCTATTTCGATGGTTGCATCAGGATCGATTTCCTTTAATTTTGGAATTAACGTTTTTAAGTTAACGGCCTGACATTCATCGCAAACTTTAAATTCGTTTGCCATTTTGTCAACAACCCTTTCTATATAGTATTTTTAAACAAAAATATCGCTCTATTGAACGCATGACCTTCACATATTTAAGTATGCAGCATACGTACAAACCTACATCGGGTATTGTATCGCATTTTTCCCCTTCTATTCAAGCATATTTCCTTCTACATAGATGAATAAAAGGTTAAAAGATTGGTCATGCTAGTCTTAAATAACAAGTTACCAATAAAGGTGGGAGGATTTAAAAAATGAGTAAAGTAAGACAAGATGCTTGGTTAAAAGAAAACGATGAATTATTAGCAGAGGCGGTTATTCGACATGTAACGGAAGGTAGCACACAGCTCAATGCCTTTGAAGAAGCTGGTGATGCATTGAACCGTACTGCTGCAGCCTGTGGTTTTCGTTGGAATGCGGTTGTTCGTAAAGAATACGAGGAACAATTAGCAGAAGCAAAGAAGGAAAGAAAAGAGAGAATGCGAGTGTTGGGAGCACCAGCAAGACGACGTGCTTCTAGTATGTTTACAGTAAATAGTAGTGCAGCAGAAGGAAAATCAATTCCACTATCTGCTCTTTCTCTTGATATTGTTATAGCCTATTTACTACGTTTACAGCATTCTGGTGAAGTAGGAAATGAATCTTCAAAATGGAGACAGCTTGTACATGTAACATCTGAGAAAAATAAAAAGCTAGAGAAAACTATTACAAAACTAGAAGAAGAAAATCGAGCGATTCGCAAGGATTACGAGCAATTTGTTCAAATTATGAATCGCGCTAGACGACTTGTTACATTAGATGAAGAGGAAGAGCGAATTGCGCCTGTTTTCAAAATGGAGAAAAACGGCAACCTTGTAACAAGCAGCTCTATTTATCAATCAGAAAATGGCGATGCGCTTAATTAGCAGCATCGCTTTTTTATGTTTCATATAATGAGTCTATGACTTTCGTTCAAGCATTTTGGCATTGCGCTCGAAAACACGCTGTAAATAAAAACCGTATAGCTTTAATTCCTCATTATCGAAAGATTGAGGACGAACTTCCTCAGCTAAATGATGAAGTAGTTGCTGAAGACGAATTACAACCGCCTCTACTGTTAAATTTGGATCGACAAGTTCTGAAAGCGAAGCCATGACTTCAGGCACAATTTGAGGATACACAAACTTTGTCTCTGCCTGTTGCAAACTTTCCTCATAAAAGTCACGAATAAGTGCAGCACGTTGTGAGCCGCTCCCTTCAATACATAAATAGATTTGAACAGCTACTCCTTGGCGTAGACGTCTTTGTGAAATGCCTGCAAATTTTTTCCCTTCAATACTTAAATCATAAGATCCTGGACAATAAGAGCCTACTATTTCATAAGCCTCAATTTTAGTAGCTACTTCTGGGAACAACCCCTTCACAAGATCTACCATTACATCATAGCCATCATTAATGCTAAGTGACTGAGTTTGTTCAGACAATATAATAGAAATATTGAGAACTCCTTCATCTAGCACTACCGCTAATCCACCCGAGTTACGAACGATAGGATGATAGCCTCTAGACTCTAGTAATTCCATACCTTGTTGAACATAAGGTAAACGATGATCTTGAATACCAAGTACAACCGAAGCCTCATGAACCCAGGTACGAATTGTTGGCGGCGAAGTTAATTGCCCAACTAATTGACACAACGTATCATCTGTCGCAAATGATTCTAACGGTGATCTTTGCTTTGCACTAATCGATTGATCATAAAAACGCCAAATTGGCTGTTGTAACATACTTTTCATATTGGTACTCCTCTATCTACATCTCTTCTCTTAGCATACATTATCTCTAGTTGGTGTCAAATTCGTGAACTACTATCATGAATTTAGGGATTTTGTACAAACTATGATAAACTAATTTTTGAATGGTATTCACTTATAAAGGAGTGTTTTCAATAATGAATGAAGCAGCAATTACATTAGATGGATGGTATGCTTTACATGACTTCCGCTCAATCGACTGGGCTTCTTGGAAACTTGTTTCTGCTGAAGAACGTCAGGCAGCAGTAGAAGAATTTATTGCTTATTTAGAAAAGCTAAACGAAGCTGATATCGCAAAAACAGGTGCACATGCATTTTATGCAATCGTTGGCCAAAAAGCTGACTTTATGATTATGACATTGCGTGAAACAATGGATGAGCTACAAGAGCTTGAAGCAGAATTTAATAAATTAGCGATAGCTGATTTTACAATTCCTACATACTCTTATGTATCTGTTGTGGAGCTTTCTAACTATTTAGCCGGCGAATCAAATGAAGATCCGTACCAAAATCCACATGTACGTGCACGTTTATATCCTGAACTTCCACGTGCTAAATATGTATGCTTCTACCCGATGGATAAACGCCGTCAAGGGAACGATAACTGGTACATGCTATCAATGGATGAGCGTAAATCATTAATGCGTTCTCACGGAATGATTGGCCGAGGCTATGCTGGTAAAGTTAAGCAAATTATTACAGGTTCTGTGGGCTTTGATGATCACGAATGGGGCGTAACATTATTTGCTGATGATGTGCTACAATTCAAAAAATTAGTATATGAAATGCGCTTCGATGAAGTATCTGCACGCTACGGCGAGTTCGGTGAATTCTTCGTCGGAAACCTACTGGATAAAGATAAACTGGTTAAATTCTTAACTGTTTAATACCAATTAAAAATGCGAGTCCCTGCTATGGACTCGCATTTTTAAATTTCGTTTTCTTCAGCATTCTCGGATTCAAATATTAAAATAATGATATGAATAAAAAATCCAGTAAGAATCATCAGAAAAATCAAATACCCATTATATGGTTGATTGTAGTATTCTGCTATTGCTACTGCCAAAAAAGCACTGATAATAATGGCTACAAACATACTAAAAATACGCATGGATACGCTCCTTCATAAATGCATATATTATTTCATCTTTAGTATGTCTCGGTTAATAGTTACTATACTTGCTACGTAAAAGTTTTACGTCTAGGCAAGATTCATCTTTTTTGAGGATATATTCTTATAACGCTTCGCCAGATCCAAGATAAAAAAGCGCCATCCCTCTACGATGACACTTTCTTATCCAGTAGATTTTAACCTCCACATACTTCCTTAAGAGCTTTCATCCTTTACCTTTAAAATTAAAATAACCGTTTGAATAAAAAAGCCAATCACAATAATTAATATAAAGAGGTACCAATGGAGTGGCTGTCCATAAAACTCTCCTAGTAGAAAGGCTAATACTGCACTTAATAAAATCCCGAACCAAACCCCAATTTCCATTACCCATCACCTCACATGTATGGAATACACATGCAATTCATTTCACGTTCCCCTATTTCTATCTTTTTCTATTTACCCGTTTTATCTAAAAAACTATGGAACTTGTAGGATTATCAATTAATTTATGGGCATTTGTCGTTATTACTACTATATGCATACTAACTTTGATGTGTGATTGTCTTTCTTATCAAAATTGAACATGTCTACAATACCCTCGTGCATATACTGTCTGCGAGGAGGTATGAAAATCGCTGTTATCAAGACGAATGATGCACAAACAGCCCTACTAGCAAGACTTATGCGTGCCGAAGCAGAAGGTGAAGGAGAGCTAGGCATGTTAATGGTTGGGAATGTTGGTGTTAATCGTGTAAGGGGTGATTGTTTAGACTTTGGTGATATTCGAACAATTGAGCAGATGGTTTATCAACGTCCAGGAGGCTTTGAAGCGACTCAAAAAAGTTATTTTTATCAACGAGCACGTGATCAAGATATTCGGTTAGCAAAACGGGTGATTCAAGGCGAACGATTTCATCCAGCGACCCGCTCCTTATGGTTTTTCATGCCTGCAGGTGAATGTCCTGCACAATGGTATGGCCAGTGGAATACTGGCAGATTCAAATCTCATTGCTTTTTCTCGCCAACTGAACAAGATTGTCCTCAAATTTAAAAAGAAAGTAGGTCGATAATTGATGATGCCTTATTATTGGACACCAACAACGCAACAACAAATGACTCCTCCTCCAGTGACACTTCCAAGCGGAAGACCACCTGGTCGCGAAGAGTCCTATATAGAAAATATTTTAAGATTGAATCGAGGAAAACCAGCTACCTTCCATTTTTCTTTTGAGCATGCAGTAGAACAGGGAAAAAACACAAAAACTGTGCGTGGTGTAGTGGAAGCCGCTGGACGGGATCATGTCATTATCCGTGAACTTAAATCCAATCATCGTTTCCTATTCCCTATGATTTATTTTGATTTCGCTGAGTATGATGAAGAAATGGCTTATTTTAATCAGAATCCATAATTGTATTTTCTAGTGTAAAAATCCGCAATACGCTCACTGACAAATGGTCAATGAGCGTATGCGGATTTTTTATCGTTTACTCGATTTCATTTCCTTTCAAATACGCTAATGTTGCTTTACCTAAAGTTTTTGCAGCAATCAGCATGGCACGTTCATCAAAATCAAAGCGGGCATGATGATGAGGATAGGCCGTTTCCCACTCTGGCTTTTTAGCACCGGTGAAGAAGAATGTACCTGGTACTTTTTCTAAATAATAAGCAAAATCCTCCCCAACCATAAACGGTGGACATGTTCTTACGTGCGCTACACCTGGTACAGTTGAAGCTAGCTCAGTCACGAAATCGGTTTCTTTCTGATGATTATAAACAGGTGGATAGCCTCTTGAGTAGCGATACTCATAGCTTGCCCCGAATGCAAGGCAAGTTGCATTCAATACTGCTTCTAGCTCTCGCTCCATTTGTGTCCGTACCTCTTCTTCAAATGTACGAATTGTTCCCGCCAGTACCACTCGGTCAGCAATAACATTAAACGGATTAATTGCTTCGAAATGACCGATTGTTAACACAGCTGATTTTAATGGATCAATACGTCTTGAAACAAGCTGTTGAGCATTGATGACAAATTGTGAGGCAAGGGTTACAGCATCAATGGAGTGATGTGGCTCTGCACCATGACCACCCTTTCCTTGGATCGCAATTTCTACTTTATCAGCGGCAGCCATAATTGCGCCATCTTTCACTAAAATTTCTCCTAATGGTGTAGGTGCCCATAGATGTGTACCAAAAATAACATCTACCCCATCTAAACATCCGTCCTCTATCATTGGCTTTGCTCCACCTGGTGCCACTTCTTCAGCATGCTGATGAATAAAAACTACATTGCCTGCTATGTCGTCCTTCATCGCATTAAGTGCCTTAGCTAACCCGAGCAATGTGGCTGTATGACCATCATGCCCACAAGCATGCATTATTCCAGGTACTTTAGATTTATAGGGTACATCATTTTCCTCTTGTATAGCTAAAGCGTCAAAATCAGCTCGCAATGCTACTGTTTTGCCAGGTTTATTACCGTGTAATATGGCTACTACACCACGCCCCCCTACACCTTCACGAACCTCATGGCCCAATTCTCTATGAAAAGCAGCTATATAAGCTGGCGTCTTCTCTTCCTCAAAGGATAATTCAGGGTATTCGTGTAAGTGCCGACGAATTCCTACCATCTCATCATAATAACGATCTATGAATGTAAATAGCTTTTCCATGCTTCCACAACCTCACTTTTTATATTTTCAAAATATTACAAGTAATAGTAGTGTACTATAATAACTTGTTAAATGAATACGATTTACATTGAGAGTAATTGTTTATAACAAAGAAAACTCTCCTACACATAGTGCAAGAGAGACATAATTCATTAGCGAGCATGTTTTAGAGCAGATAAGATAATGAGTAACCATCCTATTAAAAATAGGACGCCACCAATCGGTGTAATGGCACCCAACACTTTTATACCACTTATTGCTAATACATATAAGCTACCTGAAAAGAAAACAATCCCAAGGTTAAAGAAAATACCTGCCACATTTAATTGTTTCACTTCACCAAATAGTTTAGAGCTCATTAGTAGGCCAATAACTAGCAAGCCCGTAGCATGAAACATTTGATATTGGACTGCGGTTTCCCAAATACCTCGACTATATTCATCTAAAACTTCCTTTAACGCATGTGCACCGAATGCACCAAATGCCACTGCTAATAGGCCGTGAAGAGCACCTGACACGATAAATCTTTTCATTTCTCGTTACCCTACCTTTAAAATGGATTAAAAATCAAAAATGGAATCACCATTTGCTCCATCTTCTTCAATCTTTGAAGTATATAAAGTTGATGGTTTTGACTCTGCCACAAGCATTTGTGGTAAATGCTCAGGAGGTGTGATTGATGCGGTATCACTTGGAGAATCTAACACCACATCACATAATGCTCGAATGGCTATAAGAGCTTCGCGAATTTGTTGATCATTCCCTGCATTTTTTGCACCAGATAATTGTTTTTCAAGTTGTTGTATAACGGCTTGATAAGGAATCATTACATTCTCCCACTTTCTACTTTTGGTACAAATTTCAAACAATCCATACCTGAGGATTGTTTAACGACAACGGATGGTATTTGCTTTGTTTTAAAGCCATATGCTGCACAAGCTCGTGGGGTTTGTGGGTCCCAGGTTACTTTAAAGAACTGACACTTAAAACAATTCACCTTCATCATCGTCCCTCACTTTCTTCTATAATAACTGTATCATGATTTGTAGAGGGTATAAAGCAAACGATTTGTGCCAATCTATGCTAAACACCAATCAATGGGTTGCTTGCCCCACTCCTCTAATTGCTGGTTAATTGTTGAATATGGTTTACTTCCAAAAAATCCTCGGTATGCACTTAGAGGGCTCGGATGTGGCGCCTCGAGGATGGCATGAGGTGTTTTATATTTTCGTATCAGCTGTTTTTTTCGCTGTGCTGGTTTACCCCAAAGCACAAAAATAAGTGGTTCTTCCCTAGCTGCCAATTGATCAATTACAGCATCGGTAAATTGCTCCCACCCTTGATCTTTATGAGAATGTGCCTGTCCCGCTCGCACCGTAAGAACCGTATTTAAAAGCATGACACCTTGCTCTGCCCATTTTGTTAATGTTCCATTTTTAGGAATAGGACAGCCAATATCATCTTGTAGCTCTTGAAACATGTTTCGTAAGCTAGGTGGATGCGGAATACCTGGCTTAACTGAAAAGCTTAAGCCATGTGCTTGATTTGGACCATGATAAGGATCTTGTCCTAAAATCACTACCTTTACATCATGGTAAGCTGTTGTATAAAATGCATTCATTACATCATCCATTGGTGGATAAATAGTTTGTGTGGAATATTCATTTGCTATAAATTGGCGTAGTTGTTGATAGTATGGTTTTTCCATCTCTTTAGCGAGTATTTCTTGCCAATCATTCGGGAATACTTGTTTCATCGTCCATTAAGCCCCTTTCTCTTCTTACAACGGTACAAAAAATTAATCTTGAATTCAAGCGTCATTTCAAACTGACCTTATATAAATATCATATTCTGGCTATTTTTATAGAATCAGATTCAGACTATACTAAATGGTAAATTTAATTACGATAAAGGAGATCTTTTACATGACTCTAAAAAAAACATTAACAATTGCTGGTTCAGATACATCAGGCGGAGCTGGGATGCAAGCCGACCTAAAAACATTTCAAGAGCACGGTACATATGGTATGGTAGCTTTAACAGTTGTCGTAACAATGGATCCGAACGGCTGGACACATCATGTTACTCCACTCCCAACAGAGCTTTTACAAAAGCAAATTGACACAGCTCTTTCTACAGGTATTGATGCCATTAAAACAGGTATGTTATCAACTGAAGAAATCATTCGTATTGCTGGTGAGGCTATCGCAAAATCAGGCACAACAAATGTAGTTATCGATCCTGTGATGGTATGTAAGGGAGAAGATGAAGTCCTGAACCCTGGTAACACAGATGCTATGATACAACATCTTTTACCATTAGCAGCAGTCACAACACCTAATCTTTTCGAGGCTGGACAATTAGCTGGGACAGGTACACCCAAAACAATAGATGAAATGAAAACAGCAGCACGAAAAATCCATGAACTAGGTGCAAAAGCTGTTGTCATCAAAGGTGGAAAAGCACTAGCAACAGAAAAAGCAACAGACCTATTCTTCGATGGAGAAACATTCTTCCTATTAGAATCCGAGAAAGTTGCTTCGACTAATAACCATGGTGCAGGCTGTACATTTGCTGCTTCTGTAACGGCAAACCTTGCCAACGGTCTTTCTATTAAAGATGCTGTTATTGAGGCAAAAGAATTTGTATCAGCTGCCATCGCACATGGCTGGGCTCTAAATGACTATGTTGGTCCTGTCATGCACGGAGCAAAATCCCGTTATGGTGCTCCACAAGTAACAGTAACTGAAGTTTAATTAAGAAAGGGATGGCCTCAAAAGTTATTTGAGACATCCCTTTTCTTTACAGATATTTCTCCATCATCTCAAGCCTATAATCCCATGGGTCATTTATTGAAATAAATTGGGCTAAAGCCTTACTTTCCTTTTTACGCTCAGCACGTGCCTTTGCTCGCTCTGAAGCAGTTTCATGCAACCTCGTTTCCTCCACCGTTTCGGGGATAACACGGGGAACTAACGCAGGTTTTTTATTGTCATCTAATGCTACAGAGGTTAATAATGCAGTCACTGCCACCTTTCTTTCCCCTGTTTTCAAGTTTTATTTAATTTTCAGAATATTACAATCTTTAAACGATTCTTTATTGTTTACGTATCAGCTAAAGTTAAAATGGGACAAGATACGTTAGGACTTCGTATCCCATATATTAGCTGTATGGGAGGGGAAAAGATGAAAAAAAACAAGATAGAGGACGTAACGGAAGAATCAGGATTACTAGCAGGAGAAATCACCTCTTCAAAAGTTGAAGTAATTTCTTCCATTATATTAACACTTGGTTACTCATTATCCACCCTTGCCACCATATTAGCTCTGCAGGAGGAGGAAGAATTAGCACAGGCCAAGACAACTGAAACCCAAGATCAAAATCTTTATATGAGGCAAATGTATAAGCAGCTACAAAATATGAACAATCGTTTAGATGCGATAGAGCGCAAGCTTAATCGATACTAACGAATACATAGCCTACACAAAAACTCAATAAAAAACCGCGACTCTCCGTCATAAAAGAGAATCGCGGTTTTTTACTATACTATGATAATGAGCTTCATTTTTCTTCCTTTTTCACAGCAACCTGTATACCTGTTAAAGGAACGTCATCTATTGTACCAAGATAGAGTTCGTTATTACCGAAATAATACTCCCTCTAACAGCTGGAGCTGTCTACACACACGATTTAGGAAGAAGTCATGGTTGCAATATCTATTAGGATGTGAAGATGGATACAATACAAAACGACACATTTTGTACATATTTATTTTCACACTCCCTATATTGATACATTACAATAATTTTTTCAAGAATATTGCTTAAAAATTTATCATAGATTAAGAGATGATGATTCATTTACCTTGAAGACGTCTCAGAATTATTAGAGACATGTATGAGTTTGTTTAGTTAATCATTCTCGCTAAATTTTACTTGCCAGTCTAAAAAAATCTTGGCGTTTATTTATCTACTTCCAAAACAAAGTGTAAGTAGCAATAACTCCGAGGCTCAATGTAAATAAATCATGAATTTTTAATACCAAAGCAATCAATTTCCCTTTGCGAATTTTTTTTACTATACTAAAAGGAGAAATGATCGAGAGGAGTGTTAAGATGCAAGAAGTACAAGTAGAGACGTTGCAAGAATTGCTGAATTCTTTCGCCAACAAAGACGTTTATATTCATCTTGAGACGACAAACGGTTCTTATGCAGCACACTATGATGAAAAATTCTTTAATGCAGGTGCTTTTATTCGCAATGCTAAGATTAATTATGAGCTTGCTAAAGTGGTAGATCATGCACCGCATCGTGTTGGTTTAAAATTACCTCATGGTTGGGTTTATGCACAAGGCATTACACATTTTGAATTAGATGATTTAGGCCGTTTATTAATGGCTGGACTAGACTATTCTGGAAAATTGGCGATTGCACTTGAAATTAGTGAAACGCCATTTAGTTACTAAGGGGGACGACTATTTGAATTTACAACCACAACGTCATATTTTAATTGTGTACCCTCACCCAGATGATGAGGCTTTTTCAGTTGCCGGTACAATCGCCTACTATACAAAGAAAATGAATACACCTGTTACATATGCCTGTTTAACATTAGGCGAAATGGGACGTAATTTAGGTAATCCACCCTTTGCAACGCGTGAGTCCTTACCTGAAATCCGCCGTAAGGAGCTAGTTGCAGCAGCAGAGGCAATGGGTATTCAAGATTTACGTATGCTTGGTTTGCGAGATAAAACAATTGAATTTGAAGATGATGAGAAAATGGTAAAATTAGTGGAAGGTCTAATTGAAGAGCTAATGCCTTCTTTAATTTTCACATTCTTACCTGGTTTTGCAGTCCATCCAGACCACGAAGCAACAGCGCGTGCTGTTGTAGAGGCTGTACGCCGTATGCCAAAGGCTGCTCGTCCACAAGTATTTGGATGCGCTTTTGCCAATGATACGATTGAAAAAAATGGTGAACCGCATATTGTCTACGATATTCGTGAAATGAGAATGGACAAATTAAAAGCATTACAAGCCCATGCATCACAAACGGGCTGGATGATGCAGGAAACTGAAAAACGCATTGATGACGGTGAACCAATGAGTGAGAGCTGGCTCAATGTTGAAAAATTCTATATTGTTGATCCTGACAAATATGTAAAATAAAAAACGTTCTGTTCTCATTTTATCTTTGAGAACAGAACGTTTTTATTAGGAAGCTCTTACTTTATTCAAAATATGCACAACCATGGTGATTAGAAAAGCAACCACTAAGAATAAGAAGAATAAATAATGTGGTATATGGATATCGACAACACTCACTAACATTTTTAAGCCAATGACCCCAATAATTATAAAGGCTGTTGCTTCGAGCTCAGGAATTTTTTCGATAATGATTAAAAAAACACCTGCAATCGTTCTCATCATTAATATTCCTAACATTCCTCCAATTAAAAGCACCCACACTTGATCTGATACGGCAAAGGCAGCAAATATGGAATCGATTGAAAATGCAATGTCCATTAGTTCAACAGAGATGACCGTTGCCCAAAAGGTGCCAAAAAAACGTACCATCCATCCTGATTTTTTTACTTCTTTCACACTATCTTCATTCCCTATATGAAGAAAATGAGCCACACAGAGCCAAGCCAAATATAAAGCACCTAACACTTTAATAAACCAAAACTCTACAAGGTATACCCCTATACCAATGAATAAAAATCTAAAAAAATAGGCACCTAACATCCCATACATTAACGCTCGTTTACGTTGTTTATCTGGTAAATGTTTAACGAGTACTGCTAATACTAGTGCATTATCGGCTGACAGCAATCCTTCTATTATAATTAATGAGGAAATTAGCCCCCAAGATACAGGGTCGGTCAATACTTCCTGCCACATGGCCCAATCAAAAAATTGCCTATATGTAGATAGAATTCCTTGAATGATCTCCACCACTTACCCTCCCACTTGTCCTAAGCTAATCTAGTATATGCTTGACCATTTTTGTTATGAGAGTTGTATTTATTTGATAAAACGCTTACATCTTAAAATAGACACGGAAAATTTAGAATTTACTAAAAATTAATCACAAAAAGCAAAAAAAGTGTGCTATTATAGATGAATGTTTTAAACGTATAACGGAGGATGAATACTATGGAAGTTGCTGATACTAGAACCGTGCAAGTAGAGAATGTCTTAATTGCACATCATTTTTTAAAAGATGTAGTTGTGCATACGCCACTACAAAAAAACGACTATTTATCCGAGAAATACGGAGCAAATATTTATTTTAAACGCGAAGATTTACAGCATGTACGCTCATTCAAACTTCGTGGTGCCTATTATAAAATTAAAAAAATTGAAGATGAAGCACGCAATGCGGGTGTGGTCTGTGCAAGTGCAGGAAATCATGCACAAGGTGTAGCTTACGCCTGTGCACAATTAAAAATTCAAGCTAGCATTTTTATGCCCCAAACAACACCTAAGCAAAAAATAGATCAAGTCCGCATGTTTGGCCGTGAATATGTAGAGATTATTTTAGCAGGCGATACATTTGATGACTCTGCCGAAAGCGCGTTAAGTTACTGTGAGGAACACGGTAAAATTTTCATTCATCCATTTGATGATTTCGATGTTATTGCGGGTCAAGGAACTGTAGCAGTTGAAATTATGAATGACATGGAGGAACCAATCGACTACGTATTTGGTAGTATAGGCGGTGGTGGCTTAATGTCAGGCGTTTCTGCCTACGTGAAAAACCTCTCCCCTTCTAGTAAAATTATTGGTGTCGAACCAGCTGGAGCGGGCAGTATGAAAGCTGCTTTTGCTGAAGGTGGTGCGGTGGCTCTTGATTGGATTGACAAATTCGTCGATGGAGCTGCAGTAAAATGCGTCGGTCATCACACATATGATGTTTGTCGTCGCTATTTAGACGACATACTACTTGTACCTGAAGGCAAAGTTTGTACAACAATCTTAGATCTATATAATAAACATGCGATTATTGCCGAGCCTGCTGGAGCACTGTCAGTTGCAGCTCTTGATTTTTATAAGGAAGAAATTAAAGGTAAGTCAGTCGTTGTCATTATTAGTGGTGGTAATAATGATATTGGACGAATGCAGGAGATTAAGGAAAAGTCGCTTATTCATGAAGGGTTGCTTTACTACTTCATTGTCAGCTTCCCTCAACGTGCAGGCGCACTACGCCAATTCCTCACTAGTGTGCTAGGACCAAATGATGACATCACTACGTTTGAATATACTAAGAAAAACAATAAAGAAAGTGGTCCTGCCTTAGTCGGTATTGAACTTGGCGATCGAGCTGATTATGAAGGGTTGCTAGCGCGAATGAATGAGTTTGGCTTCAAATACAAAGAAGTAAACAATGACATTCAACTATTTGGCTTACTAGTTTAAAATAAAGAGTCTCACTGCTTAGCAGGTGAATTGATTTGGTCATCAACTTAAGATAATAACAAAAGGAATCGAGCGTGAAAGTTCTCGATTCCTTTTAGCGTTCCAATTATCCTAATAAAGCACGATCTGAATTCATTTTTTCACCACGTATGCGTTCAAATTCAGCCATTAAATCTGGGATGGTTAATTCATGTTTACGATCTTCACCAACCTCTAAAATGATTTGCCCTTTATCCATCATTATAAGACGATTCCCTAAATCTAAAGCTTGTTGCATATTATGCGTGACCATTAATGTCGTTAAATTATCTTTTTCCACTAGATACTTTGTAATCCGAGTAATTAACTCTGCACGAGATGGATCAAGTGCAGCTGTATGCTCATCCAGCAATAAAATAGACGGTTTCGTGAATGTAGCCATTAATAATGACAATGCTTGACGTTCCCCACCTGACAGTAGGCCTACTTTTGCGGAAAGTCGATTTTCAAGATTTAAACCAAGCATCTCTAATGATTCCTTGAAAAATTCACGGCGCTTTTTATCTACACCGATACGTAAGCCTCTGCTCTTATTTCTTGAGTATGCTAATGCGACGTTTTCTTCAATTGTCATAGCAGGTGCTGTACCTGCCATTGGATCTTGGAACACACGACCAATATATTGCGAGCGTTTATATTCAGGTAAATTCGTCACATCATTACCATCGATGGACACTGTCCCAAAATCAGGTGTTAAAGCTCCTGAAATCATATTCATCATCGTAGACTTCCCTGCTCCATTACTACCGATGATTGTCACAAAATCCCCTGGTTTTAAGTGAAGATTAATTTCTGCAAGTGCAATTTTTTCATCTGGTGTTCCTTCATTAAACACCTTATTAATGCCATGTAATTTAAGCAAGGCCTTTTCCCCCTCGCTCTACAGTTTTTACTGGTTTAAGTTCTGCAGCACGTTTCGCCTTTCGTTTGCGCTCCTTAGTCTTGTTGATAAATTGCGGTAAGACAAGTGCCAAAATAACGATGATTGCTGTAATTAATTTCATATCTCCTGAATCAAGGAAATCTACACGTAAAGCTAATGCTAGAATAATACGATAAATGATCGCGCCAGCAATGACTGCAAAAGTAGTACGAATAATTGTTTTTGTACCAAAAATGGCTTCACCAATAATAACAGAAGCAAGACCGATAACAATCATACCAATCCCCATACTAACATCGGAGAACTTCGAGTATTGTGCGATTAAAGCTCCAGAAAATGCGACAAGTGCATTAGAAAGTCCTAGACCTAGAATGATAAGTGTATCTGTATTTGCTGAGAAGCTACGAATCATTCGTTTATTATCACCAGTTGCTCGAATAGCAAGCCCTACCTCAGTCTTTAAGAACCAGTCTGCTAATAATTTAATTAAAATCGTGATGATTAATACGACAATCAGCACACTCCATGTACCTGGTACATGCTGAAATCCCATGCCTTTTAATAGGTTATTAAGAGCATCATCGATCCCTAAATTACTCCAAAATGTTTGAAACTTTGAAAATATCGTTTCTGAATTTAGCAGTGGAATATTCGGGCGACCTATCGTATTTTCTGCAGTTAACCCCATAATACGTAGGTTTATTGAGTACAATGCAATCATCATTAATATCCCTGATAATAGCGGATTAATCTTCCCTTTCGTGTGGAGAATTCCTGTCATACATCCAGCAATAAATCCAGCAACAATTGCCACTAAAGTCGCTAAGATTGGGTGGTAGCCAAGCAAGACCATTGTTGCTGCAGTTGCCGCCCCTGTTACAAAGCTTCCATCAACCGTTAAATCCGGAAAATCTAACACCCGAAATGTTAAATATACACCAAGTGCCATAATTGCATAGATGATTCCTTGCTCCACTGCGCCAAATAATGCTAAAAACATCGTTGAATCATCTCCTAAATCTCTTTTTTATTTATACCGCTTATAAATGAAGATAAAGCGGGGATAGTTCTCCCCCGCTTCGTTTTACTTTTCTAGAAGTTCTGCACCCCAAGAATCTTTAATTTCAATTTCTAAATCATCCGCTACCTTTTTATTGATTAGTAGTTTTAGATTTTGTGGATATTGTGCTGGTGTATCAGCAGGTGTAGCTTCACCTTTTAAAATTTTCACAGCCATTTGTCCAGCTTCATAGCCAATATCAAAATATTCGAAACCATAAGCAGCTAAACCGCCTCGTGCAACGGAGTCTAGCTCTCCTACGATAAGTGGTAATTTATTTGTGTTAGCAACATCAATAACAGATTCTAACGCAGAAACCACTGTGTTATCAGTAATAATATAGAAAGCATCTACTTTACCAATTAACGATTCTGTTGCTTGTTTCACATCTGCTGAAGTGGATGCCGAAGCTTCTACAACCGTTAAGCCCTGCTCACCCATAACTTTTTTCACTTCTGAAACTTGTGCTACAGAGTTTTGCTCACCAGCATTGTAGACCATACCCACATTCTTTGCGCCAAGCTCTTTTAGAAATGCTACTGTTTTAGAAATCGTTTCAGGATGTAAATCGATTGTACCTGTAACATTTTTTCCTGGTTTCTCCATTGATTCGATTAACTGTGCACCAACAGCATCTGTTACAGAAGTGAAGATGATTGGAATATCACTTGTAGCTGTAGCAGCTGCTTGAGCAGAAGGTGTAGAGTTAGCAAAAATTAAATCTACGTTTGCACTCACTAGATTGTTAGCAATCGTTGTGTTAAGACTGTTATCTCCTTGTGCAATTTGTGAATCATATTCAACTTTTAATCCAGCATCTTCAATTGCCTTTTTAAAGCCTTCTGTTGCTGCATTTAAAGATGGATGTTCAACAATTTGAGTAATGCCGATTTTATATGTTTTATCATCTGCATTTCCGCTCTCACTTGCGTTGTTTGATTCATTCCCTTTTGAATCCGTTGAACTAGAACCACCACTACCACAGGCAGCAAGAAGTAACACTAATCCAAATAGAAGGAATGACAGCTTTTTTACATTGCCCTTCACAAATAATCCCCCCGATTAATAACTAAAATATCTATCGCACTTTATCCAAACAAAGTGTGAATGTATCGCTATATTATCGTTATTATTGAGCCTCGTCAACAACATTATGAATGTTCTGACTTTTAAATTTAACAAAATATTTTAGCTAATCATTCAATTTGGCGCTTTAAACCGCTAAACTACGCTGTTTTAGTTATTCGTTTTCTTTTTTAACATAGTAAAAAATATTTATGACAATTTTGCGACGCTAGGTCATTGTGGACAAAGTCTGACATTTGACTTCTACTAGATATCTATAATAAAATGTTTACTTGTGTGAAAGCACCGTGGTTCGTAACCATCCCACGAAAAAAAACTAAGGAGAAATGAATATGAAGATAAAATTTTTAGCAGCAAGTGGTATTATTGCAGCTTTATATATTGCTGTGACAATGCTTGTTGCACCATTTGGTTTTACAGAAGTACAGTTCCGCGTATCCGAGATTTTTAACCATCTAGTGGCCTTTAATCCACGCTTTGCCGTAGGGATCATTATTGGAGTATTGATCTCCAATCTTTTTTCACCACTTGGCATTTACGATTTAGTGTTTGGTGTTGGTCATTCTATGATCACACTTGGACTGTTCATTTTAATCTGTAAATTTGTCAAAAATATGTGGGCACGTTTAATTATTAATACATTTTTATTTACATGCACTATGTTTATCATTGCCTTTGAACTAAACTTAGCCTTAGAGCTTCCATTCTTCTGGACTTGGCTAACAGTGGCTGCTGGTGAGTTTGTTGTGTTAGCAGTTGGTGCACCTATTATGTATGGACTAAATAAACGTCTTCACTTTAAAAATTTGATTTAACAGACGAGTCTAAGGATTCGTCTTTTTTTCTTGACACTATTCTGAAAATATTCTACAATTCTTTCTAATAAATGCAAGGAAGAAGAGTAGTAGCAAGCACTGTAACTTCAAGAGAGCTGGTGGTAGGTGCAAACCAGTAGTATGTACTTGTGAATGGACTTCAGAGCAGCCTTATCCAAATGTAAGGCCGACCCACTCCCCGTTATCGGAGTAGAAGAGCGCGCAAAAATGCGAATCAAGGTGGCACCACGGTTACTCGTCCTTTTTATGAGGATTGGAGTGGCTTTTTTTTATGGAAAATTAGCATAGAGGAGTCGAGTAAAGATGAGTACAGTAGTAGAGAAAAAAGGTTATTTTGGTGAATTTGGAGGAAGCTTTGTTCCAGAGGAGCTTCAAAATGTCTTAACTATTTTAGACGAGAATTTCCAAAAGTTTAAAGACGATGAAGACTTTAAGAAAGAATTGGATTACTATTTCCGTGAATACGTTGGACGTAAATCCCCTCTTTACTTTGCAGAAAATTTAACAAAGCAATTAGGTGGCGCAAAAATTTATTTAAAACGTGAAGATCTTAACCATACAGGCTCACATAAAATCAATAATGTATTAGGCCAGATTTTACTAGCTAAACGTATGGGAGCAAATCGCGTTATTGCCGAAACAGGCGCTGGACAACATGGTGTAGCAACGGCAACTGCTTGTGCCATGTTCGGAATGGATTGCACCATTTATATGGGCTTGGAGGATACAAAACGTCAGGCATTAAATGTGTTTCGTATGGAGCTTCTTGGTGCGAAAGTAGTAGCTGTTGATAAAGGACAAGGCCGCTTAAAAGATGCGGTTGATGAAGCGTTCGCTGATTTAGTAGAAAACTATGAAACAACATTCTATTTATTAGGCTCAGCAGTTGGACCACATCCTTTCCCTTCAATGGTTAAACATTTTCAATCTGTCATTAGCCGTGAAAGTCGTGAGCAAATTTTAGCAAAGGAAGGAAAGCTTCCAACAGCCGTCCTTGCCTGTGTCGGCGGTGGTAGTAATGCCATTGGAGCATTTGCTGATTATATTGCAGATGAAAGCGTTCGTCTTATTGGAATCGAACCCGATCAAGCTGCTACATTAAACGAAGGGACGCCTGGGGAGCTACATGGCTTCAAATGTTTAGTGTTACAAGATGATGAAGGAAATCCCCTACCAACATATTCAATTGCAGCTGGTCTAGATTACCCTGGAGCAGGTCCAGAACATAGTCATTTAAAAACAATTGGCCGTGCGGAGTATGTAACTGTTACAAACGAAGAAGTTCTAGAGGCGTTTCAAGTACTTTCAAAGGTCGAAGGTATTATTCCTGCCCTTGAAAGCTCACATGCAGTTGCATATGCTCTAAAATTAGCACCAACTTTACCATCTGAGGAAAGCATTATTATTAATATCTCAGGTCGTGGTGATAAAGACGTTGAACAAGTTTTCCATATGTTAACAAAATAGTATTGTAAAAGAGCGATCTCCCTTTTTGGGACATCGCTCTTTTTACTTTATTTTAGTAAATTTCTGTAATATTATTTGCCATTAGGATTTACCTCTAAAACACTGTAGCTTACACTATTATGAAATTGCCTTTTTATGCAGCTTAATTTTCAGTTTTTCTAACATATCAACTGTCATTTTAGCTAAATCATACTCTGCTTTAAAGCCCCATTCTTTTTGGGCTGCTTCTATATTTAAAGAGTTTGGCCAGCTATCTGCTATAGCCTGACGCACTGGGTCCACCTGATAGTCCATTGTGAAATTCGGTAAGTGTTTCTTGATTTCAGCTGCAATTTGCGACGGTTCAAAGCTCATTGCTGTAATATTAAAAGCATTACGATGAACTAGCTTATTACCATCTGCCTCCATCAAATCTACAATAGCTTGTAAAGCATCTGGCATGTACATCATATCCATAAACGTACCCTCTTGGATATAAGATGTATACTTGCCCTGTTCGATCGCTTCATAGAAAATCTCTACCGCATAATCAGTCGTACCACCACCTGGAGGTGTTACATAGGAAATTAATCCAGGGAAGCGTACACCACGTGTATCAACGCCAAAACGATTAAAATAATAATCACATAGTAACTCACCCGCTACTTTATTAACGCCATACATTGTCGTTGGTCGTTGCAAAGTATCCTGCGGTGTATCTTCCTTCGGTGTAGATGGGCCAAATGCTCCAATAGAGCTTGGCGTGAAAAATTGCATATTTAACTCTCGTGAAACTTCCAATGCATTCATTAATCCACCCATATTTAAATTCCAAGCTAACAATGGATTTCTTTCAGCAGTAGCAGATAATAATGCCGCTAAATGCATCATCGTATCTGCACCGAAATCCTTTGCTAGATCATGCATTCTTTGTCCATCTGTCACGTCCAATATTTCAAATGGGCCCTTAGTATGTTCAAGCTTTCTAATATCTGTAGCAAGTATATTGTCCTCTCCATAAATACCACGAAGTTTTTCTACAAGCTCAGAACCTATTTGACCAAGTGCCCCAGTAACAATTATCTTTTTCATTTCTCAAAACCTCCACATGTGAACAATTGTACTTATGGAAAGTACAAAAATATATTGATAAACATTGATTTAATAACACTTTCAATGAAATTCATTATAATGTGTTCGTTTTGAAAATACAACAATTATATTAACGATATTCCTTAAAAGGAACAAACAATCCCTTACTTTCAGTATATGAACTCATAAAAAATATTGTGCTACAAAAATATATAAAACACATTTGTACATCTGAAGGATACACATTTTGTTGTTAACTCTATTTTATAAACAAACAAAAAAAGAATCCCCTTTCTCATAGGAGATTCCCTTTCAACATTTTTCTTTGAGAATAAATTATATCGAAAAACGTTTTACAGCTATTTGCAAAACTTTTGATACTTTGCGCAATTCTTTAATATAATTATTGAATTGTTCCTGTGCTGCCAATTGGTCTGCTGTTAGTGTAGCAACATGCTTAGTAGACACGGTATTCGTATCCGATAAAGCTGTTAACATAACAGCATCCTCACTTACTGTCTTTGTGTGATTGGCAATCTCTTGAACAGTGGCAGTTACTTCCATCATATAAGGCTTAATAGTATGTACTTTTTCTAAAATTTGATCGAAGCTTGACGCAGTTTGCCCTGTTACAGCAACACCTTTTTCAGTTGCCACCAACACGCCCTCCATCATTTGTACGGCATAGCTCGAATCTAAATGGATATTCTGGACAATGGATGTAATCGTTTGTGTTGATTGGACCGTCTGTTCTGCTAACTTGCGTACCTCATTAGCAACAACCGCGAATCCCTTTCCATGTTCTCCTGCTCTAGCAGCTTCGATAGATGCATTTAACGCTAATAAGTTGGTTTGTGCTGTTATTTTTTCAATGACCTCAATCATTTGATCAATCGATGATGCACGCTCAACCAAATTAAAGATCGCTGTATTGGATTTTTCAACAGCCTCCTTAATAGCCTTCATTTGTGCTAAATTAGCCTGTACAATTTCTGTTCCGCTTTCTGCATCTCGTGCTGTATGATGTGCGAAGCTTTCCACGACCTGCACTTTCTCTAAGATGACCTGTACATCATGTAAAACTTCCTCTAAGGAAGCCGTATTGGAAGCTAATTTGCTAGTAGAAGCTGCCGTTGAATCAGCAATAGATTGTACATCCTTTGCAATTTTTAACGTTGTTGTTGATGATTGCTCTGAGGATTCTTGTAATTTACCTGTCATTTCCTCTACTTCATAAGCACTATCCGTTACAGTATGGAGTAAGCGCTTCACCTCAGTAGTCATTTGATTGTACGACAATACTACCTCACCAAGCTCATCATTGGCCACATAACTAGCATTTGCAGTGAAATCTCCTTGCTCTGCTCGTTTTAATAATGACTTTAATTGGCGCGTTGGCACATTGACTGATTGGGTTGCAATAAATCCGATCAGAATGACAAGCATCACAACCGTTAAACATACACCCCCTAGTAACCAATATCCAAATTGCACATCTTTCTGATAAGATTTTTGTCGATCTTTAGCTCTTTCAACTAAATAATTTTGTGTTTCTTCTAATAATGTATGACTTTCTTGACTTATGGGTAGAAAAGTCTGCGAATAAAACTGCTCTAGCTCTCCTTGGTTCAATTGCTTATAGTCCTCAATCAAATTTTCCTGCTCCTTGAACAAAGCCTTATATTTTTTGATCTGATGACTCATTTTTTTATCGATTTCCTGGCTATCTAGTTGCTCAACAGGCATAGTCATGTCTTTTAAAACGACAGTCATTTCTTGATAATCACCCTTAGAATCTACTATAAAGTCTAGTTGACGCTGTGATTCTTCAAGCTCATTTAGCAAACCAATTGGGACAAGTCCCTGTGTGTAACTCTCACTTGCATGCCACGACATCTTCCTCAAATAATCTACACTAAACACACCTAGCAATACATTCGATAATACACAAACAATCATGAGTACAAGTAACTTGTCCTTCACCTTTATGAAACGAAAAAAATGCATGATCCTTGGCTCCTTCTCCAACTCTTACCAATAATAATAGTATGAGGATATAAAGCCAGTGTTATGTTTTTGTAAAGATTACGCGAAGAATTAAGAGTTTTTGCCCATTCGATAGTTCTATATAAGTAATTTAATATACTTTTTATTTCATACTATTGATCCTAATTAACACCAATTCACTTCCTGAAACCTTCCATGCATTCCCAACGTTTATAGTATATAGAGAATGGAGGTGTTACATTTGTCGCAACTCAAGAGATTGGACGTTAGTTTAATAGTAAGTCTTCTTCTGCTAGGTGGTATTAGCTGCCTTTTTGTCCATTCTAGTAGTGTCAACTTCGCTCAATATTCTAGTTCCTTCATTATTAAGCAATTTATATTTTATTTTATTGGTTTTTTTATCATGTTTGGAATTTCCCTACTTGATATTGAACAATTAAAAAGGATTGGCTGGCCATTTTATGGATTGATAGTACTATTAACGGCTGGACTAATCATTGCACCAGAGAGTATAGCTAGGACCATCAATCAAGCTAAATCTTGGTATCAAATACCGTTTTTAGGCTCTCTCCAGCCATCAGAATTTTTAAAGTTCGCCTTTTTAATTGTTGTGAGTAAGGTCATTATTGCACATCAAGAGAAAAATGTACGCCCCTCTTATCTAGCCGATCTATGGCTACTCATAAAAATCGGGCTTATTGTCCTTCCTCCTACCCTTCTTGTTTATAAACAACCCGATACAGGAATGGTAATGTTGTATATGGCAATGAACTTACCAATGATCTTCTTTTCAGGTATTCAAAAAAAGCTTCTTGTCATTTTTACTGCCATCCCATTAGTGATAATTAGTACTATCTTAGTGCTCTATGTCAGATTTAACGAATTTTTTACAGAGAAAATTTTAGGTTCCTTGTCAGGACACCAAGTTTCTAGGATTTATGGATGGCTTCAGCCCTATGAATATACAGATTCATCTTTTCAAGTTCGCCAAGGCTTTTTAGCCATCGGATCTGGGGAATTAGCAGGCAAGGGTTATCTCAACAACAATGTCTATGTACCTGAAAAGCACACCGATTTTATATTTTCTGCCATAGCGGAGGAGTTGGGTTTTATGGGTGGAGCCTTTGTGATTGCCCTACTATTTTTCGTTATTTACCGTATTGTTCTTATTACAGTAGAAGCGAAGGACCCCTTTATGACTTTAATGGGCGCAGGGATTTCCAGCTTACTAGCCTTCCAAATTACTCAAAATATTGGTATGACGATTGGTCTCCTGCCTGTCACAGGTGTAACCTTACCATTTTTAAGTTATGGTGGTAGTTCATTGTTATCGAATTTCATGCTTATGGGAATCGTCATGATTATTCATAAATCTTATAAGGGTTATATGTTTAAGGTAGAGGATTAGGAGATGGAAACTTATGAATATTACATTAAAAAAGCGAATTCTTTTATTATTGCTAATAACAGGCGTAATTCTATCTGTATTGATTATCCGTCTCGCCTTTGTCATGCTTTAAAATACAAAAGCTGTCTCTTAAACTTCACTTAAGAGACAGCAATTATTTACAGCTGATTTATACTATCCACAACAACCTCAAGTATGCGTTCCAGATCTTCTTTTGAAATATTAAGTGGTGGAGATAATGTTAAAACATTATTAAACCCTGCAACGGTTGCCCCATTTTTCCCAATGATGACCCCTTGCTCTTTACATTTCGCAATGACAGTATTCACCTTTTCCACCGCTAAAGGATCTTTCGAGACTTTATCAACAACTAATTCAATCCCAATCAATAAGCCTTTTCCTCGCACATCTCCAACATTTGAATGATGCTGCAATTCTTGTTGTAAAGATTGTAATGTGGCAGCGCCCACTTCTTTGGATCGCTCGAACAATGCTTCTTGTTCAAGAATTTCAATATTCTTCAATGCTACTGCACATGCCACTGGGGAGCCGCCAAATGTATTCACATGGCGGAAATAGCCGTATGCATCAGAACCTGTAAACGCCTCATAAATTTCGCGTTTTACCGCAGTAGCAGATAGTGGTAAGTAGGCACTTGTAATTCCTTTAGCCATCGTAATGATATCTGGCTTTACTCCATAATTCATAAATCCAAAAGGCTTCCCTGTACGACCGAAGCCACAAATAACTTCATCGACAATCATTAAAGCACCGTGTTTTTTACATACTGCCTCAATGCCTTTTAAATAGTTTTCCGGTGGCATAATAACACCGCCACCTGTAATAATGGGCTCTAAGATCATGGCGGCAATGGTATCGCCTAGCTCCCATGTCATCGTTTTGTCTACAGCCTTTACACTCGCTAAATCTAATGGGGCAATAGTATCACTTTCATACTCGCGATATTGATCAGGTGGTGCAACATGGATAAACCCAGGTGATAGTGGCTCATATTTATATTTGCGCTCCGCCTGCCCTGTTGCCGCTAATGCACCGAATGAGTTCCCATGATAAGCACGGTAGCGAGAGACAATTTTATAGCGAGAGCTTTGTCCCTTTTGCTGGTGGTATTGTCGAGCAATTTTAAAAGCTGTTTCATTCGCCTCTGAACCGCTATTAGAGAAGAAAATAACGTAATCTCCACCAAGCATGTCATTTAGCTTTTCGGCTAGTTCGACTGCTGGCAAATGCCCCTGGGATAAGGGAGCATACGCATTTTTCATCATTTGCTCATGTGCAGCATCGGCTAATTCTTTACGTCCATAGCCAACATTGACACACCATAGCCCAGCCATCGCATCAATATATTCCACACCATCTGTATCAATAATTCTGGCACCATCAGATTTCTCCACTACATATGTGGCTTGTGGATTGTACGGTTTCATTGAATGCCATACATATTGCTCATCCTTTGTTAATACATCACTTTTAAGATTTGTCTGCGTCATAGCCAAACACCCCTCCTTATTATTTTCACTGCATTAGCTTTTCGCGTCGTTATTGCTTGGGAAAGCAAAGGAACTTGTTGTATCCTCAGTTTCATCTGGCCAGCGTTCAGAAATGGTTTTTGCTTTTGTAAAGAATCTCGCTTGATCTGGTCCAAACATATGCCCCTCACCAAATTTAGAGCGTTTCCATCCCCCAAAGTTGTGATAGCCAACAGGAATTGGTATTGGTACATTAACCCCTACCATGCCAACTTCTATTTCTTCTTGGAATCTACGTGCTGCTGCTCCACTGCTTGTAAACATGGTTACACCATTACCAAGTTCATGGTCATTTATGAGATCAATCGCTTCTTGTAATGTATCTACACCTACTACAATACGCGCTGGTCCAAAAACCTCTTCTTTAAAGATCGTCATTTCTGGTGTCACATTGTTCAGTAGTGTTGGACCAAGATAAAAACCATTAGACGTTTCGCATACTTTTGGATGTCTACCGTCGATGACAAGATTTGCTCCTTCAGTGACTGCCCCATCGATATAACGTATAATTGTTTCCTTCGATTGTTTAGTAATGACTGGGCCAAAGTCGACATCTTGCTCTGTATATGGCCCTACCTTAAGTTGAGATATTTTATGTTTCAATATTTCTGTAAAACGTTGTTCCGTATCCTTACCTACAACAAGTGCACCTGAAATAGCCATACAGCGCTGAGAGGCTGCACCATATGCGGCTCCTAAAAAGGCATTGGCTGTTTGTTCTAAGTTGGCATCTGGCATAACAATCATGAAATTCTTTCCACCGCCAAATGCTGCAACTCGTTTATTGTGTTTTGTTCCAGTTTGATAGATATATTCAGCAACAGGCGTTGAGCCAACAAATGAAATTGCTTGTATCTCTTTGTTTTCTAATAGTTCATCGACTGCCTCTTTATCTCCATTAACCACTGTCCAAATACCATCTGGAAGTCCTGCCTCTTTCCATAATTGGCTTAAATATAAGGCAGAAATAGGAACGCGCTCAGACGGCTTTAATATAACGGCATTCCCTACAGCAACTGCCATACTTGTAATAGCAAGTGGTACCATAACAGGGAAATTAAATGGTGCAATGGTTGCTACTACGCCGAGTGGCGATTTGGCAGAAAAAGCATTAATATTTCCACCTACATTGACGGAATACTCCCCTTTTAGCATTTGGGGTGCACTGATTGCCATATCAACTGATTCAATACCACGAACAATCTCACCTTTTGCATCTTCCCTTGTTTTACCACTTTCCTGACAAATCATATTGATTAGCTTATCCTGTCTTTCTACTAACAATTGACGGAAACGATGTAGCACTTCTACTCGTTTACCTATTGATGTCTTTTTCCATGCTGGGAAGGCCTCTTTTGCAAGCTGAATAGCATGCTTTACTTCATCTTTTGAAGCAAGAGGTACTCTTGCAATGACCTCACCTGTGGATGGGTTATACACTTCTGTAAATCGACCACTTGTACCGGCTACCTCTTCACCTTTAATAAAATGTGTTAGCGTTTTCATTTCTTGCTGAACTGTCATAATGAGACCACTCCTTCATCGTATTATTGTTCAAAATCAAACTCTTCCTTGCTGAAAATAGAGCTTGATTCATCGGCTTGTTTAACTGTCTTTTTCTTTTGCGTAAGCATATAGAAAATCATCACAACTGCAACGACAACACATGTGAATAAAATTTGCGAGCGCATAGACTCTATAAAGAACATCGCAATTAATAAAGCTGTTGTTGCTAGTATTGTGAAATACGTTAAATAAGGGAATAACCACATTTTCACCTTTAATAGCTCCGGGTTTTCCTGTTCAATCTTCCGTCGCATTTTTAATTGTGAAAAGGCAATGATTAAATAAAGAATGAGCGTTATAGCACTACAAGAACTTAGTAAAAACATAAAAACTTTATCTGGAGAAACATAATTCATAATAACTGCAATATAAGAGAAAAATGTTGCTGCTAAAATGGCATTTACAGGAGCACCTTTTTTATTTAATTTTAAAAATGCTTTTGGGGCCTCCCCTTTCTCCGCTAGAGAAAATACCATTCGTGAAGTTGCATAAAGCGCTGAATTTAAGCATGATAACACGGCTGTTAAAACAACAAAATTCATGATTTGTGCGGCAGCAGGAATCCCAATATAATCGAGAACCGCTACATAAGGACTTGTTAAAATATCTGAAGAATGCCAAGGTAAAAGTGTCACAACAACCGCTATAGAGCCTACATAGAAAATTAAAATACGCCAAGTAATGGAATTGGTTGCTTTCGTTACGGCCGCTAAAGGTTCATCTGATTCTCCAGCAGCGATAGCTACGATCTCTGTTCCCATGAAAGAAAAAATGACGATAACAACACCCATTAACACAGCACCAAAACCATTTGGTAAAAAACCACCCTGCCCAACTAAATTGGTCATACCTACTGCATTAAAGTTTGGTGCAATGCCAAAAATAATAAATGCTCCAAGACCGAGGAACACTACTATACTTGCAACCTTAATAAGAGAGAACCAATACTCAAATTCACCAAAGGCTTTGACAGAAACAACATTTGTTAAAGTAAGTGCTACGGTTAACAACAGACTTAATAGCCATAAAGGAATCCCATCATACCAATACTGAATAATTGCTGCCGCTGCTGTTGCCTCTAATGCAATGGCAATAACCCAGAAAAACCAGTACAGCCAACCAATCATAAAGCCTGCCCATGGACCAATGGCTTCATGTGCATAGTGTGCAAACGACCCACTCGTTGGATTGACAGCCGCCATCTCACCCAGCATACGCATAACTAACACAACGATAATTCCTGCGAATATATACGATAAAATTGCCCCAGGACCAGCTAAATTAATAACCGAGCCACTTCCCATAAACAGTCCTGCACCGATTACTCCGGCAATAGCAATCATCGTCATATGCCGCTTTTTTAACCCTCTTTGTAAATGCGTTTGTTGCTCCATATCTGTCACCTCTTTTATTAGATTACTTGATCGCTTACAAAAATCTTACATGTTTCATAACGTTGAAGTAATAGACAAACTGTAAAATTCTATACATATGTTTTAAACATAATGTAAAATAGACTAAATATTCTTAAAATAAAATAATTGCTATTTTATAAGAAAATACACAACATTAAACAGAATTTATAGAAAATCATTTTAATTTAATCATGTCAAAAGGAGGAGCTAAATTGAGTCCATTTCAACTAAAAGTACTAGATGTTTTGGAAAATAAATATTTTCAAAAGGCAGAGGTTGTAGCAGGTTACGAGGGATTATCAAGGATTGTCAAATGGGTACATGTTCTTGAAATCGTGCAAGTTGATGATTTTTTGGTCGGTGAAGAACTAGTATTAACAACAGGAATTAGTCTACAGCATAGCATTGAGGATTTTGCGGCATTTGTAGAAGCCCTTATTCAAAAAAAATGTGCCGCTCTCTGTATTGAGTATGGCTCCTATATTCAAACAGTTCCTGAAGCAATCATAGCACTTGCTAACTATCATCAGTTTCCCATTATTGTTTTTCATGAGGCAGTTCCTTTTGTTCGTATTACACAGGATTTACATAGCCAAATTATCAATAAGCAATATTTACTCATTTCTTCGCTAGAATCTTACTCACAGGCATTGAACAAAAATGCAGTCTTAGGACAGAACACAGACGATATTTTGCAAAATATGTATAACGAATTAAAGACACAAATCATGTTTGCTATTAAAGAGCGAGAGCCTATCTTTTATCCTAATATAGGACACAAAAAACGGCAGCAATTAGAAACATTGCACAAATCTGCACCACAATTTAAACATGAGCCTATTTTCATCTTTGATGAACATTATGCAGACCTAACACTCTATCGAGAAGATGGGCTATTCTCAGAATTTGAATTATTAATATTAGATCGTACAGCAACGGCATTAGCGCAACTATTAATGCGGGAATTCTATATCGAGGAAAAGAAGAATATAGAGGATGCAACCATTTTAGCAGATTGGATTGATCAAAAACTTTCTAAGGAGGAAATCTTTAAATTTATTGATACACATTACTCAAGCTATCAACAATCTAGTGGAACTATTTTTATTTTAGCCTCTCCCCATACATTGCCGAAAGCACAGGAAGATATCGTCTATAGTAAACTCTATTATCGAAATCTCTTTGAACAGCATGGCTTCATCCCATTTTTATTTGAAAGAAAGAGCTATGTTATTTTTATTTTACTTCATACAAAAGACAGCAAAGCAACTCGTGACATATTAAATAACATCTTTTCTACACTTCCTAAAACTGATTTTTATAAGAAGCAACAGACACAAGGCTTTCAAGTAGCCGTTGGGAAAGTCGTTTGTAACGTAGAGGAAATTCCGAAAAGCTATCAAACAGCCATAGAAACCTTATATATTTGCCGTAAAGTACAAACTTCCTCCTTTTTTTATGATGATCTGCATTTATATCATTTAATTTATAAGCTACAAATGCAGGTGAATTTACAGGAAGTAATTTACGACTATCTTCAGCCAGTGATTGAGTACGATAAAAAATATAATAGTAAGCTACTCGAAACATTACAGGTGTATTTACAAACAAATGGCTCCAAACAACAAACAGCCAATCAGTTGTTTATTGTTCGTCAAACCCTCTATCACCGATTAAAAAAGCTTGAAGGTTTATTAGGTAAAAATTTTATGAAAGGACATAACCGCATCACACTTGAGTTTATGCTATTGGCAAATTCATTAATTGAGGAGAAGGTCTAAAAAAGTAGGCACGCTCAGCAGGTTGTCTTCCCTTTTGAGCGTGCCTCTTCACTACCCTTTCACAACAACATCCTGATATAGTCCAGGTCTACGATCGTCATAAACTGGGATTCTTCCGCGTACTTCATCGACAATAGAAAAGTCTACATCAATGACCGCTACTTCTTCATCTTCAGCACCAATCCAAAGTACTTCACCCCAAGGCTGAATAATCATAGATTGCCCATTAAAGTTTTCTACCTTTTTTGAAATACGATTAACTGCGATGACAAAACATTGGTTCTCAATCGCACGAGCCTGTAGTAGCGTTTTCCAATGATCAATCCTTGGTGTCGGCCACTGTGCTGGTACAAATAATACCTTTGCTCCTTGTAAGGCGTGGGCACGTAACCATTCAGGGAAACGAATATCATAGCAAATGACACCAGCAGCCTCAATATCTCCTAAAGCAAAACGATTCATTTCATCCCCTGCTTCTAAATAAAGATGCTCGTCCATTAAACGGAAAAGATGGGCCTTACTATATTCCCCTACAAGCTCTCCTTGGCAATCAAATGTATACATCGTATTATAAAATTTATCGCCTTTTTTTATTGATACGGAGCCACCTACAATATGTACACCAAGTTCCTTCGCTAAGTGTGCCAAAAAGGCTTTCGTTCGCTCACCATTGACATCTGCTAAGTCAGGCAATTTCTCTAGTGCATAGCCTGTATTCCACATTTCAGGTAGCACAATGATTTCTGCACCTTGTTCTGCCGCTTCTCGAATCTTGTTTTCTGCTCGGGCAAAATTTTCTTCTACTTTGCCAAAGCCAACGTTTAATTGAATACAACCTATTTTCATATCTATTCCTCCTCTAGACAATTAACAGAAAAAGTAATACTATTTGCTTCATATTCTTCAATAATAATTATTATATTCTGAAAAAGGTGATCATGCATGGAATTCTCTAAAAAACTACAGCAACTACCTCCCCAATTTTTTGCGGCACTCGTCCAAAAAGTAAACAGTGCCCTAGAGGAGGGACGTGATGTCATCAATCTCGGGCAAGGTAATCCCGACCAACCGACGCCACCTCACATCATTCAAGCATTACAGGAAGCAGCAGACAATCCTCAAAATCACAAATATTCGCCGTTTCGTGGTATCGCCGAATTACGCCAGGCAGCTGCCAATTTTTACAAACGGGAATATAATGTTGATATAAATCCCGACACGGAGGTAGCAATTCTTGGCGGAACAAAAATAGGTCTTGTTGAGCTACCTCTAGCCGTATTAAACCCTGGTGATACCATGCTATTACCGGACCCAGGCTATCCAGACTACTTATCAGGTGTAGTATTAGGTGATGTAAATTTTGAGGTTATGCCACTTTTTGCTGAAAATAATTTCTTACCTGATTATCATGCATTACCTAATGAAGTGAAAGAAAAAGCCAAGCTACTTTATTTAAATTACCCGAATAACCCTACAGGTGGTACAGCAACACTGGCATTTTTCGAAGAGACTGTTCGCTTTGCCAAGGAACATAATATTATCGTATCACATGATTTTGCTTATGGGGCAATAGGATTTGATGGCAATAAACCTATTAGCTTCCTACAGGCAGAGGGTGCAAAAGACATTGGTATTGAAATGTATACACTATCGAAAACCTTTAATATGGCTGGCTGGCGTATAGGCTTCGCCGTTGGTAACGCCGATATTATTGCGGCTATTAATCTCGTTCAAGATCATTTGTTTTGTAGTCAATTCCCTGCAATTCAGCAAGCAGCAGCAGTGGCACTAACAGCTTCTCAAGAATGTGCAGATGAACTAAGGGCTACTTATGAACGTCGTCGAAATGTATTAATTGAAGAAGCTCAAAGAATTGGCTGGCAAGTTACGGCTCCGAAGGGCTCCTTTTTTGCTTGGCTTCCTGTACCTGTAGGCTACACTAGTGAACAATTTGCTGATTTATTGCTAGAAAAAGCTGATATTGCAGTAGCCGCAGGCAATGGCTTCGGTCAATATGGCGAAGGGTATATACGTGTTGGCTTACTTGTCAGCGAGGAACGCTTACGTGAAGCCATTCACAGAATTGAACAATTACAATTATTTACCGCTTAATACTACTATGTCCTGTAGCATACATTCTCTACAGGGCATGCTATTTTTCGATTTTTCTTGGTAGCTCTAAACCTTGCTCTAGCGGATAAAATTGTATATGGCCTGTTTCTTCATCCAATCTACGAATATGCTGAACGCCTTGAATCTCAGCCAGTACAATGTCCGCTGTAATAACGGGATTTCTACCTTTCAGAAAGTGTCCACCTGATACTACACCCCATTGATCACTCATCGAACCATGGAAATGTGTTTCATATCCTCCATCTCGTTTACAGACAACACCAGATCCTTGAATAAATTCGAGTGGTCCCTCTTTTTCAATGACTTCACTAAAACGGACTTTAATGTGCGATGTTTCATCAGGTACTAAATAAACAAAGCTACTTTTTTGGAAGCTCCCAATACAACTTACAATTGTAGCAGACTCTATTTGATTCTCCTCACAGAGCGCCTCAATTCCTTCCATGATGTCTGTCCCCATTAGAATACGAGCACTAATAACCTTGCCAAATGAACCAATTCCATAATTTACTCTTACAGACATTGTTCTCCCTCTTTCATAACAAAAAATTATAATAATATAAAAAATTTTAAAAATATTTATTGACTTACTATACCCCATAAATTATATTAGTTCTATCGGAATTACAAAAAAATATTATAAATCTCTTATCAAGAGTAGCTGAGGGACTGGCCCTATGAAGCTCGGCAACCTCCTTTTTAAAAGGAAGGTGCTAAATCCTGCAAACGAATTTCGTTTGATAGATAAGAGAGGACGTCTTTTTCATGAGCCTCTCTTAGTTTGTAAGAGAGTTTTTTTATTTTCAAAAAACCGATAAAAACATTTTGGAGGTCATTTTCATGAAAAAGAAAAATAAATTTTTAGTAGGTTTAGCAAGTCTTACATTAGTAGCAGCTCTAGCAGGCTGTGGCTCTAAAGAAGATAGTAAAGGTCAAGCTGAGGCAATCGATGAAAATAAAATCGTCGTTGGTGTCACTTCTGGTCCACACGAGCAAATTGCAGAAGTAGCAGCTAAAGTAGCAAAAGAAAAAGGCTTAGAAGTTGAGCTAAAGTCGTTTTCTGATTATGTTTTACCAAATACATCGTTAGCTGAAGGCGATCTCGATGCAAACAGCTACCAACATGAGCCTTTCTTGGACACATTTAATAAAGATCACGATACAGATTTAGTACCAGTAGGCAAAACTATTTTAAATCCAATGGGTATTTACTCTGAAAAATATAAATCATTTGATGATATTCCTGATGGTGCCACATTTGGCTTACCGAACGACCCAACAAATGGGGCCCGTGCCCTCTTTGTTTTACAAGAAGCTGGCTATATTAAGCTAAAGGATGGTGCAGACTTAACAGCCTCTATCCGTGACGTTGAAGAAAATAAAAAGAATTTACAGTTCATTGAACTAGAGGCGGCTCAAATTCCTAAACAGCTTAGTGAAGTAGATGTAGCAGCCATTAATACAAACTTCGCACTAGAAGCCGGCATTAATCCTAAAGAAGACTCTATTCTATTAGAATCTACTGACTCACCATACGTGAATTACATTGTAGTACGTGCTGAAAATGAAAACGACCCAACCATTAAAAAGTTTGTTGAGGCTTACCAATCTGAGGAAGTACGTCAATTCATTGAAGAAGAATTCAAAGGTTCTGTGATTCCTAGCTGGTAATATGCTTCTATTAGCAGAAGAATCTGCCGTATTCCTCATGAGAAAACGAGCAGATTCTCACTTTTAGAAGGACGAGAAAGGAGCAATATCGTATGATTCAATTACAAAATATATCGAAAGAATTTAAGACGAAAAAAGGGATCATTAAAGCTGTGGATGGAATCAATCTTCATGTGAAAAAGGGACAAATTCATGGGGTTATCGGCTATAGTGGTGCTGGTAAAAGTACACTTATTCGATGTGTCAATTTACTGGAACGTCCTACTTCGGGAAAAGTACTGATAGACAATGTGGACATTACAGCCCTTTCGCTAAATGAATTACGTCAAACACGACAAAAAATAGGAATGATTTTCCAACATTTTAATCTATTAAAAACTGCAACAGTTTACAACAATATTGCCGTGCCTTTAAAACTACTAGGCTATAACGACAAGGAAGTAAAAAACCGTGTAGCAAAATACGCCGAAATTGTAGGATTAACAGAGAAACTGGATAGCTATCCTAATCAACTTTCTGGTGGGCAAAAGCAACGAGTTGCTATTGCACGTGCCTTAGCACAAGAGCCAGAGATTTTACTTAGTGACGAGGCAACAAGTGCACTCGATCCTGAAACGACCGAGGCCATCCTTGAATTGTTGTTAAAAATTAACCGCGAGTTAGGCATTACGATCCTACTCATCACACATGAAATGAATGTCATTCAGAAAATATGTGATGAGGTATCTGTTCTCGAATCAGGTAAGGTCGTGGAGTTTGGTACTGCTATTGAGCTTTTTGCAAAACCGAAGCACCTTACTACTAGAAAGTTTTTAAATACAATTTCTCAGCGTAATTTATCCCCTTCACTCATTGAGCAGTTAAACGTTTCAGGAAGTGTCATTCGTTTAACATTCCTTGGTGAAAGTACGGGTAAGCCATTACTAGCAGAAGTCACGAAGGTGTACGATGTGCAACCGAATATTTTAACAGCTAATATTATTGAATTAAAAAACGGCATTGTTGGGAACATCGTGGTGCATTTACATGGAGAAACCCATATCGTCCAAAAGGCCCTAACCTATTTTACAGAAAATGGTGTTGCGGTAGAAGAATTAGGAGGCGAATTCAATGAGTAGTATTCAAAGCTTCTTTTCAGATTGGTCAGATGTCATTGGAAAATCAATTATCGAAACATTCCAAATGGTCGGAATCTCGCTACTCTTCTCCATTCTAATTGGTATTCCCTTAGGGCTATTAATCGTTTTAACACGACCAGGTCAATCCTTTGAAAATAAAATTATCTATCAGCTTTTTAATCTCATCATCAATATTATTCGTTCTGTTCCATTTATCATTTTATTATTCTTCATCTTACCATTTACCAAATTAATTGTTGGTACAACGATTGGTGTTAAAGGTGTTATAGTCCCACTAGTTGTTTATACAGCTCCTTATATTGCACGCTTAATGGAATCTGCTCTTTTAGAGGTGGATTCAGGTGTGGTAGAAGCTTATACAGCAATGGGCATAAAACGTCGCCATATTATTTGGCATGTCCTATTACGTGAAGCACGCCCATCGATTATTTTAGGCTTAACGATTGCCACAATTGGCTTAATTGGCGCTACGGCAATGGCTGGAATGGTGGGGGCAGGGGGATTAGGTGACCTTGCCTACCGTTATGGTCATTTACGCTATGAGGTTGATGTTATGTATGCCACTGTCTTTATCTTAATCATCCTTGTTCAAAGCATACAATCCATCGGCAACCGCTTTGCTGCGAAATTAAAGAAAGACTAGGAGAATGACGATGACAACTGAAATTTACGTAGAAAAAAACGGCTATATCGCAACGTTAGTGTTAAATCGCCCTGATAAACGTAATTCTTTATCGAGGGCGATGTTTCAAGCCATAGTAGACCAGCTTGAGCAGTTACGTACAGATCCTTCTATTAAGCTATTAATTGTTCGCGGTATCAATGAAGTTGCCTTTTCATCAGGTGCAGATATTAGTGAGTTTTTAGATATTCGTTATGCTGCTGACAATGCCAAAGCCTATAACGATATAGCTTTAAAAGCCATTGATGCGCTTTATAAATTTCCGCACCCTACCATTGCAATGATTCAGGGCTTAGCGATTGGCGGTGGCTTAGAGTTAGCAAACGCATGTGATTTTAGATTGGCCACACCGAATAGTAAGCTTGGTATTACGGCAGCCAATATTGGTATTGTCTATAATCTTGAAAGCACTAAACGCTTAATCAATATTGTGGGTGTCGCCAAGGCAAAGGAAATTTTATATACAGCCAACATTTTTACAGCGGAAGAAGGAAAAAGCATTGGTTTAATCACAGCCTTACATGAGCCAGAGGATATTGAAAATGCCACATTGCATTTTGCAGAGCATCTATTAAGTAAATCATCCGTTGCAAATGCAGGCATTAAAAAAATCATTCAGGCGATTGTAGATGGTGAAAACGAAGAGAACGAAGAACTGGCCCAAACCGTTCTTGATTCATTTAGTTCAGACGATTATAACGAAGGCATTCAAGCCTTTTTACACAAAAGAAAGCCTATTTTCAATAAATAAGTGAGGTAGTTACGATGACAAACACGACTGATGGCGATCTACTGTTAAAGAATATTACTGCACAAGCCCCCTTTCCCATTTGCTTTGCTGACCTAGAAAAGGCTGTTGCAGAAAAAATAGCAGCTGGACCCTTCGGCTATATACGTTCAGGTGCTGGGGGTGAACAAACTTTACACAACAATCGTGCAGCGTTTAAAAAATACTCCATTGTACCCCGCTTTTTAAATGATGTCTCTAATGTTGATACGTCGATTCATTTGTTTGGTAAAACCTACCCAACTCCATTGCTTTTTGCTCCAGTTGGCATGAATGGTATGGTTCACGATGAGGGAGAGCTTGCCGTTGTCCGTGCTGCCCAACATTTAAATATTCCATATATTCAAAGTACAGTTTCCACTTATGCGCTTGAAGAAGTTGCCGAAGCTGCTCCAACAGCAACAAAATGGTTCCAATTGTATTGGTCTACAAATGAGGCAATTGCGTATAGTATGGCTGCACGAGCAGAGGCAGCTGGATTTGAAGCAATCGTTTTAACGATTGATACGGTAATGCTTGGCTGGCGAGAAGAAGATGTGCGCAACCAATTTTCACCACTAAAGCTAGGCTATGCAAAAGGAAATTATATGAATGATCCTGTTTTTACTGCCTCATTGCCTGATGATTCATTTGAGTCCTATGTACAGGGGGTTCTGAAAAATGTCTTCCACCCCACACTCAATTGGGAACATGTTCGAGAGTTAAAGCGACGCACTAATCTTCCAATATTATTGAAAGGAATTTTACATGCTGAAGATGCAAGGTTAGCAATCGACAATGGCATCGATGGCATCATTGTTTCCAACCATGGTGGTCGTCAACTAGATGGTGTGATCGGTTCTCTGGATGCCCTTCCTGCTATTGTAGAGACAGTAAATGGACAAATTCCGATTATTTTAGATAGCGGTGTGTACCGTGGTATGGACGCACTAAAAGCACTTGCTTTAGGTGCAGATGCTGTTGCGATTGGACGTCCATTTGTTTATGGACTAGCTCTTAATGGACAACAAGGTGTCGAGAAAGTGATGACCAATCTTTATGATGAGCTAAAGGTTTCCATCGCGTTAGCTGGTGTGACCTCAGTCAAGGGGTTACGTAACATCACATTAGTCAAAAATGATGGGACTGAAGATAAATGAAACAGGCATTAAAGGGAATAAGAGTTGTTGATTTATCCCAAATATTAGCTGGTCCTTATTGCACAATGGTCCTAGCAGATATGGGCGCGGAAGTAATCAAAATCGAAAAATATCCTAATGGCGACGATACACGTACAATGGGTCCTTTTATTAGTGAAGAAAGCCATATGTATATGATGGTCAATCGCAATAAAAAAGGCGTTTGTATCAATTTAAAAACGGCTGAGGGACTAGCATTATTCAAAGAGCTTATTCAATCTGTAGATGTCCTTGTAGAAAACTATCGACCTGGTGTCACGAAAAAGCTTGGCATTGATTATGACACTTTAAAGAACATCAACCCTGGCCTTATTTATTGCTCCATTTCAGGTTATGGTCAAACAGGTCCTTATAGCCAAAAAGGTGGCTATGACATTATGGCCCAAGGATTAAGTGGCTTAATGCATATGACTGGCGAAGCGGAAGGCCGACCTGTAAAAGTAGGCTTTGCCGTCAATGATATTGCTGCTGCTCAAACAGCATTACAATCGATTTTGATGGCTTATATTTATAAGCTGCGCAGTGGTGAGGGGCAATATATAGATGTCTCTTTAGTAGAGTCCGGACTTGCATGGACTGTTTGGGAGGCGGCTGCTTACTTTGGACAAGGCGTGTTACCCGAACGGACAGGCACTGCTCATCGTGTTTCGGCTCCTTATCAAGGCTTCAAAACACAGGATGACTATATTTTAGTAGGTGCAGGTAATCAAAAACTGTGGGAGATTTTTGCGACTAAGGTTGTCAACCGACCTGATTGGTTAAACAATCCTCTCTTTGCCACTAACTATTCTCGTGCTCAACATGTGAAAGTACTAGAGAAAGAAATTGAGAGCGAATTAGTGAAGCATAAAGCGACTTACTGGCTAGCACTTTTAGATAAACATGGTGTACCTTCAAGTCCTATCTACTCCTATGATCAAACATTGAATGATCCACATATTTTAGAGCGAGGCATGGTCTTGTCCTATGACCATCCAACTGCAGGACCAATGCGTACATTAGGCTTCCCAGCTAAGTTCTCACAAACACCTGGTCAGCTAACAAGTGCAGCTCCTACTTTAGGACAACATAATGAAGAAATATTACGAGCTTTGAATATTACCGATGAAGACATGCAACAGTTAAGAGCAGCAAAAATTATTGGCTCGAAATAAAGTGATTTCTCATTTTTACCATCTGTCCAGTTAAACTGATAAAAAAAGGCTTCCCCATCTCTGAGGAAGCCTTTTTCTTATTGAATAACGCCTAACTCACGACCAACTTTTTCATATATTGCAATCGCATCATCAAGCATTTCTTTTGTATGTGCAGCTGTTGGCATATTACGAACACGTCCTGTACCTTTAGGAACAGTTGGGAAGACAATTGATTTTGCATAAACGCCCTCTTCGAATAAACGTTTTGAAAACTCCTGAGTCAGCTTTTCATCCCCAATGATACAAGGTGTAATTGGTGTTTCAGACTCACCAATATTAAAGCCAAGCTTCTCTAAACCGGCCTTTAAATAGTTACCATTATCCCAAAGCTTATCGTGAAGCTCAGTGGAATCAATTAGCATTTGTACAGCTGCTGTAATCGCTGCTACATCGCCTGGCGGTAATGCTGTAGAAAATAAAAATGGACGTGAGCGTACTTTTAACCAATCAATTAAATTTTTCTTACCCGCAACATAGCCACCCACAACACCAATGGCTTTTGACAGTGTACCAATTTGGAAGTCGATTTCTTTTTCTAATCCAAAATGCTTCACAGTTCCTTTCCCTTTTCCTGTTACACCTGAACCGTGGGCATCATCGACATACGTAATTAAATCAAATTCCTTAGCAATTTCCACAATTTCAGGTAATTTAGCAATATCACCATCCATTGAGAAGACACCATCTGTAATGACCATAATCTTATTGTATAATCCTGATTCTTTCGCCGCTTTTGCCTTAGCACGTAAATCATCCATATCAGAGTGATTAAACGCGATGATTTTTGCCTTTGATAAGCGACAACCATCGATAATAGATGCATGGTTTAATTGATCAGAAAGAATTGCATCATTTTTATCCATGACAGCTGAAATTGCTGCCATATTACAATTAAAGCCTGATTGATAGGAAATAGCCGCTTCTGTTCCTTTAAATTCAGCAAGCTTTTCTTCTAATTTAACGTGTAGATCAAGTGTCCCGTTGATTGTACGAACAGCACCTGCTCCAACACCGTATTGTTCAATTGTCTCTTTGGCAATACGCTTTAATTCTTCATTAGTTGCTAATCCAAGATAGTTGTTAGAGGATAAGTTAACAAGATTTTTGCCACGAACCTGAATAATTGGGCCATTTGCGCCCTCTACTGGATCAATTTCATTGTATAAGCCTTGTTCATGTAAGGCTTGTAGGTTTTCATCTAAAAATGCATTCAATACTTTTGACAAGCGTATCATCCTTTCCTAGGAAAACTGTTCTAGCTCCTAGTTTAGCACATGCAAGCCATTAGCTAAATTACTTTGTTAATCTTTCGAATAGTGGCGCTGTTCTTTCACGCCATAATGATGCTGATAGACAATTATCAAATAGCCGGCGAACAGTATATTCTGCTTCTGCATACCGCTTTGAATGCCCCATCGCATCCTGTATCGCTTCTTTATATTGGGTACGTACTAAATCAATGGCCGTTTCAGCCTCATTAGAAAGTGCACAATGTTGCCCAATATCAAAGATTTTATCCCCTAATCGACCATCCTCTGGATTAAAGACATGGGGCTCTGTACTATCAAAGATACAAAAATTCAATTCTGGAATAATGACCATATCTACTGATCCTGCATCCAAACCACACCAGACGATTTGTGCATCAAGTCCCCTCGCATTCGCTTCATCAGCTAAGCTCTTCATTAATGAAGATTTACCTGTACCAGGCTTGCCTTTAATCATCAATCTAGTCGTGATGCCCTTTGTAATACTTTCAACTGTATTTTCGGCACCTCTAGGAGTTAATGTTCCAAGTAAACGATGTGTCCTCATGCCTGTTTTATTTAAGACAATGGATTGGAATACCTCTGTCTTTAAATTTTCCACTTGTTCATTCAATGCCTGCCAATTCATACAGCTTTGCGTGACAACCTCCCAATCATCATGAAGCTTGATTGCATGATTTAGCTTTGCAATACATTTATCACGCCATGTTGCTCGCTCCTCCATTGCCGTAGCTAGCTGTTCACCAACCTTTTCAAGCTGCACATCCTCTAAACAATCATAAAAGGATAATACACGATGCTTTGTACCGAGCAGCGTTGGCTCAATGTTCCATTCAGAGGCCCATACAAAAAGTCTATTACAGCCCTTTACATAAACGGCTTCAACAACCTCCTCTAATAAAGCGTGCTTAAACCACTCGACTGCAAAGCCTTGTTTAACATAAAAATAACCTAGCTCTTTTAACAGTTCTGACCCTTTAAAAGTTGGCGCGCCTTGCAAAAAATAAACAAGCTCCGCTTCTTCCATCATCTCTTTATATAAATGTTTCACACCTTGCCCAGTCAATGCGTGTCCAAAATAATATGTTACATTTCCATTCAAATGTCGTTCCTCCTTTAGCTTCTGCCCTGCATTATATGAAAGAACGCTAAAAAAGATGAAAAGCTACTCTTCTCTCTGACAGATAAAAGTAGCTTCTTAATTTAATAGAATGGCTTCATACCCTCTATATTCCCAATACATTTCATTAAAAGCTTACGACAATATGGTAATGAATACTGCACAATATAGCCTGAAGTTAAAGCAATTAATACCGTGCCCACTCCTACCGGCCCACCTAGAAGCCAGCCTACAATTGTCACCAAAACCTCGATACCCATTCTAGCTGTTTTAATGGATCCACCAAACTTTTCAACAAGGATCATCATTAAGGTATCACGTGGACCTGCCCCCATATTTGGCGCAATATACATGCCACAGCCGAAGCTTAAAACAAATAAACCAATGATAAAATATGTAATCTGAAGACTGTAAACATCTGTTGACGGCAATAGCCAGTTAAATACATCAATAAATGAGCCAATTAACAGCATATTTAACCAAGTGCCTATTTTGGGCCATTCGCGCAACACAATAGATGTTGAAGCAACTATAAAAAGCCCTGTTAAAATTGACCATGTCCCAATACTTAGCCCAAAGTTTTGAAATAATCCAACATGCAAGACATCCCAAGGGCTTGTACCAACAATTTTCCCTTTTATGGACATTGTGATGCCAAGTGACATTACAATTAAGCCTCCAATAAAGAATGCCCAACGCCACCCCATTATTTTCCGCATTTCGTACCCTTCTCTCTATGTATGATATTGCACTACTGTATCATATTTTCTATGAAAATAGAGAGTTCTTGCTTTTGCTACAGTATTAATCATACATAAAAATAACTACCCATTTTCTTACGCATGGGTAGTTGTAATTGGAGCAAGCTGCGCCTTTGTAACAGTTATTAAATCCTCTAACTGAACATGAATTTGCATGCCTATTTTCCCTGCACTCACAATAATACTACCTTGCTCTTGTGCGGAATCGTCAATGACTGTTGGGTATAATTTCTTCATTCCTACTGGGGAACATCCACCACGAACATAGCCGGTATAGCCAAGTAAATCTTTTACCGCGAGCATTTCGATTTTCTTTTCCCCAACTACCTTTGCAGCAGCTTTTAAATCCAGCTCTTCAGCCACTGGAATGACAAATACAAAAAGCTTTTGTGCGCTTGCCTTTGCTACTAGTGTTTTAAACACACGAGCAACAGGCTGACCAATTTTCTCAGCAACAGAGACACCATCAACCTGACCGTCTCCAATTTCATATTCAATCACATCGAAATGGATTTTTTGTTGTTCTAATAATCGAATTGCGTTTGTTTTCGCATGCTTTGCCTTTGCCATGTCAATAATCTCCTATCTACAGCATCAGGCTATCAAAGAGAACATAGGATCCTTGTCTGGGCGATAGCCATTTTTCGTCATTTGAACGTGAGCTACATATTTTTCTGAGGCCTGTTTGAATGTTCTCAACTTAAATGTAATCTCATAGTTCTTACCGAAAATTGTATCTGCAAATGGGTCCAAATTCAATTCCTTGGAGAAACGTTCAGGAACCTTTACCTCAATCATGTCACGTACAAAAGATGGCTCACCATCTTCTATTATGTCATCTGCAGAATGCGAATTATTTAACATTTGCTGTATTTGCGCGTTGACACTTTGTACCACACGTAAATCTTGCGGTGAAGGCTCTGTCGGTGCTAATGCTGCATGTCGTACCTGCTCTAAAATTTGTAATGTGTCATTTTGCTCTAGATTGGATACAGCAGAAGAATCAATGTTATCAGTAGCCCCTGCTTTATAGGCATGCTCATGTGCACGTACATAAGCTTCGGTTTGTTGTAAATCTTCCATTATTGCTTGCTGTTGAGGCGTTACTTCTTTTGCCTTTTCTTGTTGTTGCTCATATAAGTCTTGATCTGTACGCCCTAAAAGTAAATTTTCAAGCTCCAGCAATAATGGATTTTTCTTTGGCTGAAAATACATGGCATTTTTTCGATAGGCGTCTCCAGCCTCTTTTCGTTGCAAGATCTTTTTACGATTATATTGCGATGAAACTCTGTCTTGCTCCATAGAATTCAATATTTTCATAGTTTTCACCTCGCCCTTCTATTTTCATATGCCAATAAGATACTAGATATGAACATATCTTCTAACACTATATCTATAACATCTGAACAGTTTCTGTACACTCATTATCGGAATTTTCATTATTAAATTCAAGTAGAAATGACTACTAACCACCTAAAGAGATATTAATTATTTTTTTCATTAGGTATAAAGACCTTCGTTCATTGACAATTTTCATTTCTATTTCAGTAAAGTTTTCACCAATATAAAAAACAGCCCTTAAAACAGGACTGTTTTTCTCACTTTTTTGGTCTAATCAATATGCCCTTATAAGCTAAATAACCAAACCATGCACCAATTGTATTCAAAATTAAATCATCAATATCAGCAGAGCCAACCGTAAAAATAAATTGTATGGTTTCTACTGATAGACTTGCGAAAAAGCCCAAACAAATAATGACCCATGCTTTTCGAAATTTCTTCGATAATAATGGCAATAAAAAGCCCATTGGAGTAAAAATTAATAAGTTACCAAGAAGATTTACGATTATGATATCCCAATTAAAATATTGAGAATAGTTTATATAGCGGAGAATCGTTTCAAAGGGAACAAAATTCGTAGTTAATCGCCAGCTACTATAATCAAACAAGCCTAAATCACCTATAGAATAATCACCCTTAAATAAAACAACTACGACATTTACTAAGCGATCAATGACTAACTTATAAAAAGCTATAAATGAATAAATACTAAATAAAATCCAACCCGTGACCTTTAATGGCAAATAATATGTATCAATGACATCTCGATATGGTAATGGGAGCTTAGCATTACCCTGAACATCCGTTATGTTGTTTTTAGACAAGCTTAACACCCACTTCCCTTTATTCCTTTTCATATTTTAATATGCTACTCTACACCATGCAAGTAGCTGAAAAAATTAACATTGAAAAAGCTGCCCCTAATAGCGGAGACAGCCCTTCAATTAAGTATATGGTTATACTGGATTTACCCCATGCTTACGCTGTGAGAATAATAAGTATTTTGACATATAAAGCTCTAAGCGATTTTCTAGTACTTTGCGTAAATCATTCGGCTCAATAACATCATCGATAATGAGCTCTGATGCTAAACGATACACATCTATTTCCTCTTGGTACTCTTTACGCTTTTCGGCAATAAAGCTTGCTTGCTCTTCTTTCGGAAGCTCTGCGATTTTATTAGCATAAACAGCATTGACCGCTGCTTCTGGCCCCATTACGGCAATTTGCGCATTAGATAATGCAATACAGCAATCTGGTTCAAATGCTGGACCTGCCATTGCGTATAAACCTGCCCCATATGCTTTACGAACAATGACCGTTAGCTTAGGAACAGTTGCTTCACTCATAGCAAAAATCATTTTTGCACCATGACGGATAATTCCTGCTTTCTCTACCTGTGTACCTATCATGAAGCCAGGAACGTCTGCTAGGAATAACAGGGGAATATTATATGCGTCACAAAGTGAGATGAATTTTGCTGCTTTATCAGCCGAGTCATGGAATAGCACGCCTCCCTTAACACGAGGTTGGTTAGCGATTATGCCTACTGATTGCCCATTAATTCGTGCAAGACCTGTAATTAGTTCAGGTGCAAATAATTTCTTTACCTCACAAAACGAATCTTCATCGATAATTCGATCAATTAATTTATACATATCGAAAGGAACATTTTGATTTTCAGGGATTAATTCCTCAATAGATTTATCAAATGAAGCAGGTGGTTTAGGTGTCTCTACTTTGCTTCGTTCTGCGTAGTTATTAGGGAAATAGCCTAAGTATTTACGAGCATAAGCAATAGCCTCTTGTTCTGTTTTGACAAGCACATCTCCACAGCCTGAGACTGAACAGTGCATTTTTGCGCCACCCATTGTTTCTAAATCTACTTTCTCACCAATCACCATTTCAGCCATTCGAGGAGAGCCTAAATACATTGAAGCATTGCCTTCCACCATGACCACGATATCACAAAATGCAGGAATATAAGCACCACCTGCTGCAGAAGGTCCAAACAGTAAGCAAATTTGCGGAACTTTTCCTGACAGCTTTACTTGGTTGTAGAAAATGCGACCCGCACCTCTACGTCCTGGGAACATTTCTAACTGATCTGTAATACGTGCACCTGCTGAATCAACTAAATATAATAATGGACAATTTAGCTTTTCAGCAGTTTCTTGAATACGAATCATTTTTTCAACTGTGCGTTTTCCCCAAGAGCCAGCTTTAATAGTAGAATCATTGGCTAACACACAAACTGTGCGTCCATGTATTTTACCAATACCAGTAACAACACCATCTGCCGGCAAATCTCCCGCCAAACAGTTTGCATAAAGTCCATCTTCTGATTGAAGACCATCGTCTAGTAATAGTTCAAGACGTTCACGTACAAATAGCTTGCCTTGTTGTGCATTTTTATCATGATATTTTGGTAAACCACCTGTTAAAATTTTGTCTTTCATTGTAGGTGGTGTATTTTCAGTCGAGATATTGCTCATGTTTATTCCTCCCTTTGCCCAATCAATTACACCGAAATATTTTAGTGCTTTATTTCCCTGAATATTGTGGTGTTCGCTTTTCTTGGAAAGCCAGCAAGCCCTCTAATCGGTCTTCTGTTGGTATCAATGCACTATATGCAAGTGATTCAATTTTTAATCCGGTAGCTAAATCTACCTCAACACCCTGATTGATCGCGACTTTAGCTTGCACTAAAGAAAGTGGTGCATTTTTAGCCATTTCCAGCGCAAGCTGTTGTGCCTTTTCCATTACCTCATGTCCTTCATAAACATGCTCAACAATACCGTAATTTTTAGCTTCTTCAGCATTCAGCCTACGTGCTGTATAAATCAATTCCTTCGCTTTACCTAGGCCAATTAAACGTGGAAGCCGTTGTGTTCCACCAGCACCTGGAATAATTCCGAGAGAGGTTTCAGTTAGACCTAGCTGGACATGTGTAGCGGCAATACGTAAATCACAAGCTAATGCCAACTCTAGACCACCTCCAAAAGCTACGCCATTAAGCACTGCTATGACAGGCTGTGCAAGTGTCTCAACTTTTGCCACCGTCGACCCAATTAGTTGCACGATTTGCTTTACTTGGCGATCAGACATCCCTTTGCGCTCTTTTAGATCAGCGCCTGCGCAAAATGCCTTTTCCCCTTCACCTGTCAGTAAAACTACACGCACTGCAGGATCTCCATTCATTTGATCAAGTGTGTCTGACAACTCACGAAGTAACTGAACAGACATTGCATTTGCAGTTTCTGGCCTCGAAAGGGTAATAAGCCCAACACTCCCCTCCAGTAATTCAAAACGAACAAGTTGCGTCATAGTTGATTTGCACTCCTTTCATTACGGACAATGGCCATTTGCTTCGATGCAACAGCTTTTCCTAATTTCTCTTCAATATAGAGTGCTGCCTCTAGCACTTTCTGGCGATCTATTCCTGTTTCAATGCCCATCTCATCGAATAAATACAACAAATCTTCTGTAGCTACATTTCCTGAAGCTCCCTTAGCATATGGACAGCCCCCTAATCCACCAAGTGCACTATCAAACTTTGTAATCCCCATTTCTAAGGATTTCATAATATTAGCTAGTGCCGTGCCTCGTGTATCATGAAAATGCATGGCAAACTTTTCAGGTACATATCTTTTTAGTAATTCCTCTAAAAGATACTCAACCTGTGTTGGTACACCAACACCAATTGTGTCACCAAGTGATATTTCAGCCACGCCCATTTCCAGTAATTTATCCGTTACACGCAGTACCTTGTCTGGATGGATATATCCCTCATAGGGACAACCAATAACTGTTGAGATATAACCTCGAACTTTTTTCTTTGCTGCTTTTGCCCCTATAACGACTTCCTCTAATATTGGAAAGGTCTCTTCTATTGTTTTATTAATATTGCTTTGATTATGGCTCTCACTTGCAGACATGAAAATACTAACTTCATCTACTTCAGCCTGTAATGCACGTTCTAAGCCACGCATATTGGGTACAAGTGCTGCATAGGTAATATCCTTATTCCTTTTGATAGCTCGAAGAACTTCGACTGCATCCGCCAATTGAGGAATCCATTTCGGATGAACAAATGAAGTCACTTCGATGTAACTTAATCCTGTTTGACTTAATAGATTGACTAGTTGTACTTTATCTACCGTGGTAATATGTGTTTTTTCATTTTGCAAACCATCACGGGGACCCACTTCTTTGATCATGACATGCTTAGGTAGCTGCATAAAGAGGCCTCCTCTTATTCAATTTCTAAAATATCATCGTCAACGTTAATGAAATCTCCTTCATTAGCGATAATTTTTGTCACCACGCCATCCTCTTCTGCAGCAATTGGAATTTCCATTTTCATTGATTCTAAAATAGCTACATCTTGACCTGCTGTCACTTTCTCACCTTCTGTTACAACGATTTTCCACACTGTACCTGCCATGCTTGCTTTTACTGTTGCCATTGTCATTCGCTCCTCGTTATTTAGTCATGCATTCGCCCTTTCTAAGAAGCACGAATGCATTGAAATTCTATTTTGTTTCTGCTAATTGTGGTAAATAATATTGCTCTACAAATTTAGTTGTTGTATCGCCTTTTAAAAATTGATTATGTGTCACAGTTTTCAATAGCATTGGAATATTCGTTTGAATACCCTCGACTTTATATGCTTTTAATGCTTGGATTAACCTTTCACAGGCAATTTCTCTCGTTTCTCCCCACACTACTAGCTTACTTATCATTGGATCATAAAATGGTGTTACGGCTGAACCTGCTTCGACACCACATTCATGTCTAATCCCTTCACCTGTTGGTAATTCAAGCGCTGTAATAGTACCTGGCGAAGGGAAAAACGTAGAAGGATTTTCAGCGTATATACGCACCTCAATGGCATGCCCTTCTTTAGTAATACTTTCTCTCGTAAATGTTAGAGCTTGCTTAGCAGCAATTTTTAATTGCTCTTCTACTAGATCAAGCTTGGTAATTTCCTCTGTTACGGGATGCTCTACTTGTAATCTTGTATTCATTTCTAAGAAGTAAAAGTTTTGATTTTCATCTACCAAGTACTCTATTGTTCCAGCATTGACATAGCCAATATGCTTTGCAGCCTTAACTGATGCTTCAAGCATTTTTTCTCTAGTCTCTTGAGAAATAAACGGTGATGGCGCTTCTTCTACAACTTTTTGATTTCTACGTTGAATAGAGCATTCACGTTCAAATAAAGGAACGACATTACCTTGATGATCTGCGATAATTTGCACTTCTACATGATGAGGATTGGCGATAAATCGTTCCATATACATTGTGCCATCACCGAAAAATGACTGAGCACGCTTTTGATTTCCCTCAAAAGCCTTGGCTAGTTCCTCAGCATTGTCAACAAGCTGCATACCGATACCGCCACCTCCAGCCGAGGCCTTTAACATAATTGGATAACCTAAACGCTCGGCGATATTAGTAGCTTCTGCTACATCTTTGACAGGATGTTCTACTCCCTCTACAATAGGCACACCAGCAGCTTTCATCGTTTTACGAGCCTCTAATTTACTGCCCATTGAAGCTATTACATCAGCACTTGGTCCAATAAATACTAAACCTGCCTCTGTGCATCGCTTCGCAAACTCTGCATTTTCTGATAGTAGACCATATCCAGGATGAACGGCCTCTACGCCACTTTCTTTTGCGATTTCAAGAATACGGTCAATATTTAAATAGCTCTGTGCAACAGGTGCTTTTCCAACACAGTAAGCCTCATTTGCATCCTTTACATGCAAACTTTCTGCATCTGCCTCGGAATATATAGCAACCGTATGAATATTTAGGCGCTTACATGTCCTAATCACACGTCTAGCAATCTCCCCACGATTGGCAATTAATATTTTGTTGAACATATCCACTAGCCCCCCTTACTGTACGGTCATCATAAAATCTTCTCGTAATTTATATTTTTGAACTTTTCCAGATGCAGTCATTGGATAGTTATCGATAAAGAAAATATGTTTTGGAATTTTATGTCTAGAGATCTTATCTCGACAAAATTCTCGAATCTCTTCTTCGGTCACTTGCTCCCCTTCTTTCAAAATAATCCAAGCTGCCGCTTCCTCTCCGTAAATAGGATCGGGTACACCAGCAACCTGGACATCTGAAATTTTTGGATGTGTATAAAGAAATTCTTCAATTTCACGAGGATATAAATTTTCTCCTCCGCGAATTATCATATCTTTCAAACGACCTGTCACACGCACATAACCAGCTTCATCCATTGTTGCCAAGTCACCTGTATGCAGCCAGCCTTCCTGATCAATAGCAAGCTCTGTTTCTTCCTGGTTTTTATAGTATCCCTTCATTACATGGTAGCCTCTTGTACATAACTCGCCTTGTTCATTCCTAGGCGCTTCATCCGTTGTACCTGGAACAACAATTTTCACTTCCAAGTTGGGTAATGCACGGCCAACTGTTTCCACTTTTAACTCTAACGGGTCATCTGTTCTCGTCTGTGTAATAACTGGCGATGATTCTGTTTGACCATAGCAGATTGTAATATCTGTCATACCCATTTTCTCAATAACTGCTTTCATGACCTCTATCGGGCAATTTGAACCTGCCATCACTCCTGTACGTAAGGTCGAAAGATTGAAGGACGCAAAGTTTGGTAGATTAAGCTCGCTAATGAACATCGTTGGTACACCATGTAATGCTGTACATTTTTCTTGTTGAACAGTTCTTAGCACCTCTTCCGGTGAGAATTCCTGCACAGGTACCATCGTTCCCCCACTTGTTGTAATAGCTAAAGTTCCTATAACACAACCGAAACAGTGGAAAAATGGTACCGGAATACATAGACGATCCTCCGCTGTTAAACGCATGCACTCCGCAATATTGACAGCATTGTTAACTAAGTTAAAATGCGTTAACATCACACCTTTAGGAAAGCCTGTTGTACCAGACGTATATTGAATATTAATGACATCATCATAATGTAGAGATTGCTCTCTTTGTTCTAACTGTTCCTCAGTCACTTTCTCTGCAGCCTTCAATACATCTGACCAATTTAGTACACCGGGATATTTAGTTTCGCCGATTAAAATAACATTTTTTAATAAAGGCAGTCGCTTTGATTGCAAATTACCTGGTTCACAATGTTCAAGCTCTGGACATAACTCTTGTAGTGTATTAATAAAAGAATGGTCTCGATAATTTTCAATTAAAAAAATCGTTTTGGCATCAGATTGTTTAAGTAAATACTCCAACTCGCTTGCACGATAATTAGTATTGACCGTAACGATGGGCGCACCCATCTTCCCTGTACCAAATTGAAGCTGTACCCACTCCGGAACATTCGTTGTCCACACCGCGATATGGTCACCCTTTTCAATTCCTAAAGCCATTAAACCTCTCGCAACAAGTCGTGCTTGATAATTTAGCTGCTCATAAGTCATACGTAAATCTCTATCAGCGTAAACTAAAGCTTCATTCTGTGGATACTTTTTCGATTGTTCATCTAGCAATTGACCAATTGTTTGATACACCAGTTCTGCCATTAAGATCCCCCTTATATTTATGCTTACTTCTTTCAGCAGAGATCTCCCACCTCTATTGGTGATGAGATAAATGCGGATTCAAGCTACTTTCAGCGGATGTCCAAACACCCACTAAAAGAAGTGAAAGCCTTCGGCGAATGCCGTGGAATCGGAAAGGAGTGCTTTGTGCAAGCACAAAGCCGATTCGGGACAAATTATGCCGAAGCATAATTAAATAGAATTAACAGCCAATTAGACGAGAAATGACGAGTCGTTGAATTTCAGATGTACCTTCACCTATTTCCATTAACTTGATGTCACGTAAATGACGCTCTACATCGTATTCTTTCATATACCCTGAACCACCATGAATTTGAATTGCCTGATTACATGTACGGAAGCCCATTTCAGAAGCAAATAGTTTAGCCATTGCAGCCTCTTTGCCGAATGGTTTCTTTTGATCTTTCAGCCATGCCGCCTTATGTACTAATGTACGAGCAAGCTCTATTTCCATCGCCATATCAGCTAATTTAAATTGGATCGCTTGTAGCTTCGAAATAGGCGCACCAAATTGTTCACGTTCCTTTGCGAACTTTAGTGCCTTCTCATAAGCAGCCTGTGCAATCCCAACAGAAAGAGCGGCAATCGAAATACGTCCACCATCAAGTGTATTTAAAAACTGGCTAAAGCCTCGCTTTTCGTCCCCTAAAAGATTTGCTCTTGGCACACGAACGTTTTGCAACACAATCTCACAAGTATTGGAGCCACGAACACCCATTTTGTCATAATTACAGTTAATCGTTACACCAGGTGTATTTGTTGGCACAATAATAGAAGAAATAATTTTTTTTCCATCTTCACGTTTACCAGTTACCGCAGTTACAATAATTTGTCGAGCGTACCCTGCATTGGTAATCCAACATTTTTCTCCGTTAATAATGTAGTCATCACCATCAATAACAGCTGTGGTGCGCGTGCCACCAGCATCTGAACCTGCATTGGGTTCTGTTAAACCGAATGCTCCTAATGTCTCACCCTTTGCTAAAGGCACTAACCATTCTTGCTTTTGCTCCTCTGTACCGAAGTTGTAAATTGGCGAAGCGCCTAGGCTAACAGCAGCAGCGTAGCTTAACCCTGTTCCCCCACATGCACGACCAATCTCCTCTACAGCTAAAGCATAGGACACCGTATCCCCACCTGAACCACCATATTCTTCAGGAAATGGGATACCCAATAAACCTAGTTCCGCCATCTTCTTAAAGCTCTCTATTCTCATTGTTGATGTCTCATCAACCTCACGAGCATACGGTTTAATCTCTTTCTCAGCAAAATCACGCACCATGTCTCGAATCATTGCTTGCTCTTTTGTTAATTCAAAATTCATCCCTAATCCCCCTAATGTTCAATTTGTCATAGTAGATGTAGCTTAATGACAAGCAAATACCGACTAGTCGGTCTGTAAAAACAAATAATAAAACCAGCGTTTCCTACTGGCTACCCCTTTATCATAAATTGCTTCGCTTCTTCCATTGCTTGTTCCGTTACAATCGCACGTAATACCATATCAGTAAAAACTTCAGTAATTTGCTCCATTGTTAATGGCCCTGATTGCTTAAACCATTTATATGTCCAGTTAATCATCCCAACAATTGCCATTGTGACAATTGTACAAGGTAATTCTGTACGAAAATCTTTTGTTTCTTGACCCTCGGCTATCACTCTTTGTAAAATATCACGATAGTGGTCTCGCTTTTTATGAATCGTGTCACTATATTCATCTGAAAGTGAGCGACTCTCCTCATAAAAAATTGTAATATGTGCTTGATACATATCGAATACTTGTGTCAGCGTTTGTAGCATGGCACATAGACGTTTGATGGGTGTATCATATTTGTCATATGCATCCTGTGATTGTTGAATAACATACGAAATAAAGACATCATGAATTTCATATAACAGTTCTTCTTTTGATTTAAAATTATGATAAAACCCACCCTTTGATGCCCCAATGTATTCTACAATGCGATCGACAGTTACATTGTGATAACCATCTTGCTGAAACAATTCAACTGAAGCGTCTACAATTCTTTGTTTTAACGTTTTTTTTACCATAGGCACCTATCATCCTTCATCTAGCTCTATACTCCATCACTCCTTATAATCAGGAAAAAGTATTTAAATCCATAAAGCATTCTGTTTTTTCCTAATTATAAAAATACTATGACAATATAAATATAGCATTCTCAAAAATTGGTGTCTAGCAACAAATAGCTTTTTTCTATAATTTCGAGCATAATTTTTACCTAAAACAGAATTAAAGGATTTCACAAACACAAATCAATTGTATGATGTACATCTTTCTTTCATTACAAAATACAAAAAAATTTCCCTCGCATTAACACAAGGGAAAATTCCTTTTTATACAACTTTCGGTAGTTTACGGAGCCATGAAATAATAACAGCAACAATTAAGGCGAAACCTAAGTAGCCCATTGTGGAATAGACTTTACCAACTAATGTAGTAAATCCTACTAGGCTTGCAGCAAAACCTATCAATCCAATAACTACAATACTAACCTTAAAATATTGATGGTCTGGCGCAATAAATCGAACTGTAAATGAATAGAACATTCCTACCGCAGTATTGTACATCATGCCTAGTAAAGCAATGGACATTAAGACACCTACTATAGGGTGTATTTGTTTTGCTAATTGTAATGTTGGCATTGCTGCTCCATCAACAACATTTATTTTAGCAAACATGGCTATATTGATTAGTACAATTAACACACCAAGCATTAAACCGCCAAGTAGTCCTCCTCTGCCAGCAACTTTGCGGTCTTTTACTGTTCCACCCATCACAATTAACATTGCAGCACCAGCAGCGATATTATAGGAAACATAAAGCAACGCTCCCATTAGCCAATTAGACGCTGCAGACGGTTGTGCTTTCGCTAAAGCATTTTGCTCTGCGATGGATATATCCATTGTAAAAATGGAATATATCAAAATAATAAAAATGATACCCATTAAATAAGGGGTCACTAATGCTATTAAATTAATAATATTGTTAACATTTAATAGTAAGGTTAGTATGGTTACAACGACCATAAAAATACTACCAACCACTGGATTGATGCCAAACATTTGATGAAATGTCGATCCTGACCCAGCAAACATAACTACAGCAACACCAAATAAGAAAAACGTGATAACGATATCTAAAATAATGCCTACATATCGCCCTCCAATATGATAGATAACCTCTTTATGTGATGTTGTTTGTAGATCTGTCCCTAATTGTGCTAAACTCATCCCTAAAAATGCGAAGGCAAGTGTAGCAACAATGGCACCTATAATACTGTACAAGCCAAAGCTTGTAAAATACTGCATAATTTCCTGACCCGATGCAAACCCTGCACCAACAATTAAGCCTACAAATGCTCCACCTATCTGCCAACTTTTTTTCATAGCACACCTACTATTCTATTATATGAACTTAAGTCTAATTATTGATATGTTTTCTGTGCGACTGTGAAGGAACTAACCGTTTCCCTATTTATTTCATAACCAATTCCTATTTGCTGTGGTACTTCAATGTAACCATCTTTTACAACTACTTCTGGTTCGATAATATCCTTTTCCCAATATCGATTAGAGCCGGCAGTATCTCCTGGTAATATAAAATTCGACAACGTTGTTAAGGCCACATTGTGCGCACGACCAATACCAGATTCCAACATGCCGCCGCACCATACAGGAATGTTATGGGCCTCACAATAATCATGTATTTTTTTTGCTTCCGTTAGGCCACCAACACGACCAATTTTTATATTTATAATTTTGGTGCTACCTAATTCTACAGCCTTTCGTGCATCTTCTAATGAATGGATACTTTCGTCCAAACAAATTGGTGTTTCGATTAATTTTTGCAATGAAGCATGATCGATAATATCATCTGAAGCAAGTGGTTGCTCAATCATTGTTAAGTTAAATGCATCAAGTTGTTTCAATATTTCAGCATCTTCTAGACGATAGGCTGAATTGGCATCTGCCATAAAGGCTACATCAGGAAACGTTTCCCTTAATGTACGCATAACCTCTACATCCCAGCCTGGTTTTATTTTGATTTTCATGCGTTTATAGCCTTCCTTAACATAGCCGTCAACTAACGCAACTAACTCCTCGATTGAATTTTGTATTCCAATACTAATACCTACTTCAATTTTTTCCTTTTTACCACCAAGTGCTGTTGCTAGGGATTGGCCAGTTTGCTGCGCATATATATCCCAAATTGCTCCTTCAATCGTCGATTTCGCCATATTGTTTTTACGAATGGGCTCAAATAATTGACTGACTTCATCAGGGTGATGAATCTCTTTATTTAAAATAAGAGGAATGAGGAAGTCTTCAAGCATATGCCAGTTTGTTTGGAGTGTTTCTTCATTGTACCAAGGTGAATGAAAGGCAACTGATTCTCCCCAACCAATTAAGCCTGATTCCTCTTTAGCCTCAAGGACTAAAAAGTCCCTCTCATCAAACGTGCCAAAGCTTGTTGTAAACGGTGCTTTTAATTTCATCTTCAGTTGTCGTATTGTGATTTCTGTAATTTTCATTTTAATTTGCCCCTTCCAAATTTAAAGCTGCTTTTTTCACGAAAACATATTCGTTAAAGTATTCTTGTTGCTGCAGTGAAATAGCGGCATACCCTGCTAAAAATAGCTGCTTTAGTATATTTCTTGTTTTGAAACGCCAATCCAATGCTAAGCTAGGATTTTGTGCTTTTAAGGCTTGAAAGTCCTGAGGAACAGGTAGCGTATACATCCCTTCCTTAAATTCCAAATTTTCAGTCATTTCTAAACATAATAAACCCTGCTTTGTAAGTTCACAGCTTGCCACTGGTATTGCATTCGCTACTTCTATTGCAATGTCATTCACCACATAATCTGAAGTTAAATGCCAGCTCACCTCAAATCGATCAGAGGGCAACCCTTTATTGAAGCCATCCTCCATTTCACCGTAGCAATTTTCTATATAGGTATAACAAATACCCTTTAATTTAGATAGATTAAGATAAGCATTTCGGGTTTCGAGAGGGTCAAATGTCCATACCATTAAATCATAGCCTCGATCAATAGCAATAGCTCGCTGTTCATACTTTAACTTTTCTCCTATACCTAGTGATCGGTATTTTTCATCAATCCCTAACATATGTGAGCATAGATAGCTTTTGCCTTCTCGAAAACCCGCAAAACCATAACTAAAACCGACTAATTTATCTTCTTGATAGGCACCTACAACGATGCCCCCATTTTTCACTGCGGTAAGCGTTTGATGGAGAGGAATTGCAGGCATGCCCCAAACATCAAACTCTAATTGCTGAACTTGCTCAAGTTGTTCTATTGTTTTGATTTCTCTTATCTCTATCATAGCTATCTCTTCTTTCTATATCTTTATAATGCTCTTAAAATAGCCCTTGTAATAATATTTACACCTATTAAAAGCCGATCTCGATTAAAGGTCATTTGCGGATGGTGTAAGCCCGGAGTAACCCCACAGCCTAATCCAAGCATTGTAGCTTTAAGCTTCGGACGTTCATAGGTATAAAAATGAAAATCCTCCCCTCCTGGTGTAACAACTGGTGGAGCACAAGCCTTTTCCCCAACTACATCAATAATAGCTTCCTTCATATGTTGTAAGGCTTCATCATCCACCAATGCTGCCACTATATGAGCATCGACCTGTAAAAAAATCTTGGCACCATACATCGCTTCAACAGACGCTTTTACACGCTCCACCCCCTCTGTGATTACCTGCATCACTTCATTTGTTTGGGCTCGTGCATCAATGCTAAAGCTAGCTTTACCAGGAATAATATTTGTGGAGGTGCCTCCTGCATTAAACTGTGTCATTTTGACAGAGGCAGAGATAGTTGGATCCGTCCAAATTTTTTGAAGACCTTCGACAATCGCTGCTCCAACCTCAATTGCATTAATGCCAAGTTCTGGTCGTGCGCCATGTGCCTCTTCCCCAATAATGGTCCCTGTAAAAAGCTTTGCTGCTCCGTGGTATAATGCTGGCGCATATGACCCATCCTGTAATTCCTTTAATGGTCGAACATGAACACCAAATAAATAATCTAAATCATCTATAATACCTTTTTCGACAAATGCGCGGGCTCCTTGTGCCTTTTCCTCAGCAGGTTGAAATAGAATGCGTACAGCACCTGACAATAAATGCTCCATTTCCTTTAACAGCAATGCAGTTCCAATAGCCATCGTCATATGACCATCGTGTCCACAAGAATGGTTAGCTTGAAAGACACCATTCACCTCCTGCCAAAGTGCATCTATATCAGTGCGAAACCCTACTCTAGGTGTTCCTTTACCAATATCAACATAAAGTCCTGTCATATCTTCAAAAAGCTGCGGCTCCATCTGGGCCTCTCTCAATAAATTTGCTATATAGTGCGTTGTATTGTGTTCTTGCCAACTAACTTCCGGATGTTCATGTAAATGTTTAAAAATATTTGCCAGACGTGGCTGTAACTTTTGTAATACTTGATTCATAGTAGTCAACTCCATCGGTTTGCTAAAAAGCTATTTTGGAAATCATCATATTTTACGCGTTGATTTTCATAATAGTCATGATCTTGTGCAGTCATCCCAGCTATTAGAGTATTTAAAAATGCTATGAGTGCTGGCATAGCATCTATTGTGGACACTTCTTGTTGTTGTTCGTTCACAAAGGTAATGGTTGCATATTGTGTAATAGGTGCAATTTGAGAATCAGTAATGCCAATAATCTCACATTTTTTTTCTTGTAATTCAGCTGCAAATTGGATCGGTTCTTTAAAATAACGGTGGAACGATAAAATAATTACTACACTATCCTCATCAATCTCTTGGATAGCACGTATGACCTCACTTGTCTCAAAATTTAACAGTACAACATTTGGTCTCAAAAGATTTAATGTAAAATGAAGCCATTGTGCAGCTAAATGGGAGGAGCCATTCCCTGCAATATATATTTTTTTCTTCTCATGGAGCAATACTGAAGCTCGATTAAAATCTTCCTCATGAATGTTCTTAGCCATATTTAAAATGCGAGATGCATCTTTTTCCATAGTCTTTACATAAAAACGTGGATTTTCAAAAAGAGCTTGCTTAGATTGCAAATAATTTTGCAAACTACTTGCATTTCCTTCATTAAATAAATGCATTGTCACTTGACGTTGCAATTGTGCATAACCAGATAAGCCTAACGCATAACAAAAGCGGATAACTGTCGTTTCACTTACTCCAGCCTTTTCCCCTACATATGAAGCGGAGTGAACTCCAACTGTCTGTAAATTTTTTAAGATGAATGTAGCTACCTTTTGTTGACTTTTGGACAACTCTTGATATTTCTCTTGAATCATTTGCTGAATTGTTTGGTTCCCCATAAAAGAAGCGCATCCTTTTTTATTTATATTTTGAAGCCTTCACTTCATTTTTATGTACACTAGCCTAACATACATATTTTCTGAATTCAATATTTTTTCTGAAATTTTAGTTTTATCATCTCAATTGCTAAAGATCTTTCCATCGACATTTAACAAATTTCGCTTCAGTTAAACTGCCAACCCACTCAACCTATGCTATATTTAAAACCATGGAACTATGAAAGGGTGTTAACAATGGCAAAAAGCGTAGTAATCGCTGAAAAACCTTCTGTAGCACGTGATATTGCACGTGTGCTGAAGTGTACTAAAAAAGGAAATGGCTTCCTTGAAGGAGATAAATACATTGTTACTTGGGCGCTTGGACATCTTGTAACACTAGCTGACCCTGAAAGTTATGATGTGAAATATAAAACGTGGAATCTTGAAGATTTACCAATGCTTCCTGAACGATTAAAATTAACTGTCATTAAACAAACTGGTAAACAATTTAATGCAGTCAAAAGCCAACTTACACGCAATGATGTAAGTGAAGTAATTATTGCGACAGATGCTGGACGTGAAGGTGAATTAGTAGCACGCTGGATACTTGATAAAGTAAAGATTAAAAAACCACTTAAACGCTTATGGATTTCTTCAGTAACCGATAAAGCAATAAAAGATGGTTTTGCCAATCTAAAGCCTGGCAAAGCATATGATAACCTCTATGCATCTGCTGTAGCTCGTTCTGAGGCTGATTGGTATATCGGGCTCAATGCAACTCGTGCTTTAACTACTCGCTTTAATGCACAGCTCAACTGCGGACGTGTCCAAACGCCAACGGTCGCTATTATTGCCGCACGTGAGGATGAAATTAAAAATTTTAAAGCCCAAACTTATTATGGTATAGAAGCACAAACGACTGACAATTTGAAGCTTACATGGCAGGATGCAAACGGTAATAGCCGTTCATTTGATAAAGAAAAAACTGATATCTTAGTTAAGAAACTTGGAAATAGCAATGCCATCGTTGCTGATATTGAAAAGAAACCTAAAAAATCGTATGCTCCAGGCCTCTATGATTTAACGGAATTACAGCGTGATGCCAATAAAATTTTCGGCTACTCTGCAAAAGAAACGCTGAATATTATGCAAAAGCTTTACGAACAACATAAAGTATTAACATATCCACGTACTGATTCTCGCTTTATTTCTCAAGATATCGTGGCAACAATACCTGAACGCTTAAAGGCGTGTGGCATCGGTGAGTATCGTTCGATCGCTAACAAACTACTTACTAAACCAATCAAGCCTACAAAGGCCTTTGTCGATGATAGTAAGGTCTCAGATCACCATGCCATTATTCCAACAGAAGGTTTTGTAAATTATTCTGCGTTTACAGATAAAGAACGTAAAATTTATGATCTTGTTGTGAAACGATTCCTAGCGGTGCTACTTCCTGCTTTTGAATATGAGCAATTAACATTACGTGCAAAAATAGGCGATGAAAGCTTTATTGCCCGCGGAAAAACAATTTTATCAGCTGGCTGGAAGGAAGTTTATGAACATCGCTTCGATGATGACGACTCGACGGATGATGTAAAGGAACAAATACTACCACGAATTGAGAAAGGTGATATATTAAAAATAAAATTGCTTGCCCAAACATCTGGTCAAACAAAACCACCTGCTCGTTTTAATGAAGCTACACTGTTATCAGCGATGGAGAACCCAACAAAATACATGGCAACAAATGATAAAAAACTAGCAGACACATTAAAATCTACGGGTGGACTTGGCACAGTGGCAACACGAGCTGATATTATTGATAAGCTTTTTAATTCCTTCTTAATCGAAAAACGTGGTGGTAAAGATATATATATTACTTCTAAAGGTCGTCAACTACTTGATTTAGTGCCTGAGGAATTAAAGTCCCCTGCCCTCACGGCTGAATGGGAGCAAAAGCTTGAGCTCATTGCAAAGGGCAAGCTCAAAAAAGATGTATTTATTAGCGAGATGAAAAATTATACACAAGAAATTGTGTCTGAAATTAAGGGCAGCGACAAAAAATATAAACACGACAATATCTCGACTAAATCCTGTCCAGATTGCGGAAAACCAATGCTTGAGGTAAATGGTAAGAAGGGGAAAATGCTTGTCTGTCAGGATCGTGAGTGTGGTCATCGTAAAAATGTCTCACGTACAACAAATGCACGTTGTCCACAATGTCATAAAAAATTAGAGCTTCGCGGTGAAGGCGATGGTCAAATTTTCGTTTGTAAATGTGGCTATCGTGAAAAATTATCAGCCTTTGAGGCAAGACGTAAAAAAGAAGGCGGAGGAAAGGTAGATAAACGCTCCGTACAAAAGTACTTAAAGCAACAAAAGAATGAGGAACCAGTGAACAATGCACTTGCTGAAGCATTGAAAGGTTTAAAATTCGACTAAGCAAACTGAGCAAATATTGCGCCTAGAAAGGATGACGGAGGAAAGGAAATCACCTCCCTCGCCTTGCTAAACGTTCTTTTGCTGTAACATCACTATCTTCTACAACATAAGAGCAAATTTACATTTAGTGTAAATTTGCTCTTTTATTTATGCATACTCAAATCCTCAAAACATATCTTGAATTGACCGAATATTCTTTATATTAAAGGAGGATTTATTAGAATGGAAGCGAAAAATTTTAGACCACGGAATGTGATTTTTATGACGATTGTTGTTGGTGTATCTGTGTTAATTGGTCAAGCTATTTATGTTCTGTTTATAGATGTGCCATTCCCATAATAAGTAGTTAACTCTTTAATTGTCTGAGCAAATATTTTTCATTCTCTATTATTTCCTGATGATTTGGTTTCCATTTTTGCGCCTCTGAATTATGCTGATAGGCATTTTCAAATAACCGTAACTCCCTATAAAGCAAACTTAATTGCAAATGGGGAATCCACGTTGAGTAAGCCCATTTTTGGATCGTCATCGTATCAACAGGAGCTTGTTGCAGAGCTTGGGAATACCAATAAATAGCCTCTTTATATTTCGATTGTTCCATAAAAAATTGGCCCATTCGGCAACATGCTTCTGGCTTTGGTCGATCATATAAGAAAGATTGCAAAATAGCTTGCTGGGCCTGTTTATCATCATGTAAGCGTCGATAGCATTCCCCAACATGTAAGCAAGCCTCAATACGGTCATCTACTGTTCCTAAATCATGATCCAAAAATGTATTGTATTGATTGATCGCTTCTAAGTAACGTTGATGCGTTTTTAGTTCATTAGCATAAAAAAATAGGTCTCTTGCTGAAAGTGAATGTCCCTCTTTTAGTAAACCTTCATAAATACAAATATTACGATAAAGATCTCTGGATAATGGCAAATGTGTGATAGCTATATCACTATGATAAAACGGACCTGATACCTTTAATTCCTCATGAACAGCACCTTCCCATTGAAAATGACTTGCCCTTTTTACTAGACGAACATTTCGTTTACTACACTCTACTACTCCATCATGATCAAGTGATAGGTAGTAATCCATCGTTACCGCGTCAATAGAAGGAAATAAAGATTGCTTTAATTGACTGAACTTGTATTGGTTTTCCTTTGTTATGACGTCATCTGCATCAAGCCATAAAATATAGTCTTTTGTTGCCTGTTTAAAGGAAAAATTACGCGCCTTGGCAAAATGATCAGACCAAGGAATATCATAAATTCGAGAGGTATAATTCTGAATAATAGTCTTCGTACGATCAGTTGAACCTGTATCAATGATATTGATCTCGTCAACTATATGCTGAACCGAATCTAAACATCTTTCAATTGTAGATTGTGCATTTTTAACAATCATACATAAACTAATCGTTAACATCTGGTCCCCTCCTTAACCATGTTGAAATGTACACTCTTGCAGTATTTTATCGAAAAAATATTCCAATTATCACCCGACTTTTTAATTTATCGTGAAAACACAAAAAAACGAACGCGATACACGTTCGTTTTTGTTTTAGATTTTGAACTTCTGCTGAATCAAGACAAATATTGCTCTCGCCATGTTAGTTGCTCTTTGTCAGTAAGCTGTTGCTCAAGATAATGATCCCATCGATTGAGAAACGTATTCCACACACGCACAAATAGTATATCTTGTTCTTTATCATAAAGAACAAACTCTAAACATGGGCTATCATTAATTTGTTGCGCTTCCGTTTGAACAATTTTTGTGATGACTTTTTGGGAGTTGCCCACTTCCTCTTCATTCTCCTCTTGTAATGCTGCTATCACCAGTGATTCTTCAAACTGCTCCTGTTGTTCTGCCTTTTTATCAATATAACGATATAGCTCTGGTAGGTCATCGTATTCTTCTCTATTATCTGCATCAATAGTTAGAAATGATTGATGGCAAGGACTGAAGTAAAGCGTGGTCTTTTCTATTTCTAGCTCTTCCTCAAAGATTCCCTGTTCAAGCTGCAGCTGTCCTTTTTCAGTTAGCCTATAATAGTTATCCTCTTTCTTCATAAGGTTGACTCGAACCATTAAAGAAACCAAATCCTCAATAAATAATGGATCTACAAGCAAAAGCTCACTCAATTCAAGAGTACTTTCAAAATCAGCCTCTTGGATGCTTATTAGTAGCATGGTCATTAAGACATCCATTGTCGAACGGCGCACAGGCTCATACATTACTTCTACTGTCCTAATGGGAATACACCATTCAGCAGTTTTGACAATCTTAATATTGCGATTTTGTTGAAGCTCACGCATTAGCCGTTGCTGTAATTTTGACAATCTACATCACCAATCCTTCATGATTACGCAAGCCGTTGTAGGATTTTACTGTATTTAATAAATTAGTATACATTTCTCTTGTATCTTGATGTTTTGCACGTTTCGCAAACATTTCAGCACTGCCAATAAGCAATAGTAACTCACGGGCACGAGATAGCGCGACATTTAAGCGACGATAATCTTTTGCAAAGCCGATGTCTCCCCCCTTAGGAGTATTTCGAACCATACTCACTAAAATAACATCCATTTCCATACCTTGGAACTTATCAACTGTTCCTGTTCTAAACTGCAAATGCGGTAGCTGTAATTCTTGCTGTAGGAGACGATTTATTCTCTTTACCTGCTCACCGTAAAAACTAATGACACCGACACTTTTCTTTGCGTCTTGCGGTATTCGTCCTGCTTCTTTTGCTACCTTAACTGCATCATTTAAGTCTAATAAAATATGACGGATTGTTTGTAACTCTCCTTCATTATAACGACTTGTTCCACCCTTCACTTGCTCCTCTAAATAGGGTTTTTCAGTAGGGATATCAATCCAAAGTAAATGATCATGTCGTTTTACAAATTGCCCCTCTAAGCCATGATCCCTTGCTGCATCTGAATCTGGTAAACCACATTGTAAACCATTTTCCTCCTTCGCATAAAATGGTGTGATGCTTTGCATAATTTTTTCATGCATACGATATTGGAGTGCTAGCATTTGTTTATGTGTTGGAGGCAGATTATTAAATAAACGTTCAAATAATGACTCTCGTAATAGATTTTTCAATTCTTGTGCGCCTTCAAAATTCGGATTTTCTTCTAGCATCGCCTTTAAAGTTTCCTCCAGCGTATCGTCTCCTAACAGTGGAGGTAGCTGATGATGATCACCTACTAAAATAACTTTTTTTCCCTTAAGCATTGGTAGTAGTAGCTCTGGTGGTGTAGCCTTTGAAACTTCATCAATAATGACAACATCAAAAGTAGGATAATTCTCCATAAATTCTTTACTTGCGGACGCTACACATGTTGTTCCAATAACGTTCGCATGACGCACATACAATTTTCGAATTTCATCTAAATCATATTCTGTTGCGTTTTGAAGTTTTTCACGCCACTGTTCTTGTAGCTTTTTGCGAAGTGGTAGCTGTTTTTCCTGCCTGTGCAATGTTTCAATTGCTTGTTTGGAAGTTTGAATAGCTTCCATCACCTCTTCAGCCGTTCTCTCTGGCGTTGATTGCAAAAGTTTTGTATATGTTGCTAATTGCTTTTCTTTCTTCAATCCAGCTATATTAATGTCTTTTATCCGCTCTTCCATTTGTGTTAGCTGTTGCTCTATATCATGTAAGCTTGATGTGACAGTCTTCAGTGAGGCTTGCTTTGGCACAAGTTGTACTTTTGCCTGTTCCACTGTCTCTAGCTGCTTACTTGCTTGCTGTAGAGCTTCTCGAGATTGTGCTGAAAGTATCTTTAAATATTCAACTGATTCTTCTGGCTCCTCAGCAATTTGAAAAGTATTTGCTAATTGTTGTAAACGCTCTGTATGCTGTAAAAATGGTTGCAGCTGTCGTTGGTAACTTTGCACATCAAAGCTAGTTATTGCACACTCCTGATGAATTAAAGTCATGAGATTTTTTCGGAAAGAATCGTATTCCTGATCCTTATGCTCTTGTTGTTGTTTTAGTGCTACTCCCTTTTGCCAAACGTAATCACGACGCATATATAGCCCAAGCAAATAACTTTCGATCATATCATTTGCTGGTGCTTGGCCATCCTGAAACGCAGTGTTTAACTGTGCGAATACACCTGTAAGGTTTTGCAAAGAAAACGATTGTACTGGTTGCAATCTACTTTTAGCAAATGCTCGTTCCTTGACTTCATGAGTAACTAAAGCCTCTAACTTCGCAATTGCCTTTTGTAGACGCGCATTGATTGTGGACCATGCCTCTAAATCTTTGGCATCTTCTAAATGTTTTAAGCGATTCATTTGATGTGACAGTACATGAGAAGGGCGAATTTGATAATGTTGTAAAAATCGCTCGATTAGCTCAAAGGATGTTAATGTATGGATATACTTTTGTGCTTCCTTCATGATAACTAGTCGATTACTTTCGATTTCATATTTATGTTGAATTTCTTGAAATTGCTGTGTTAGCTGCTGCTTTTGTTCTTGCAATTCCTTATATTGAGCTGCCGCTTCTAGTTGTTCCACTTTACGTGTAGTTTCTTGAATCGTACGTTGTAATTGCTCAACAGAAGGATAATCTGCAAGTGTCTGCTCAAGCTGCTGTACAATTGGTTCAATTTGTGCAAGCTGTTTCTCATAATGATCTTTTTGGGCTTCACTTGACTGTTGATCCGCCTTAGCAGCTTTTAATTCTTTTTTTAATGCTTGAATTTCCTGCTGTAAAATAGGTTCATCAATAGCCGCTTGCTCTTTTGCAGCTATTTCCTGTCTTAGTTGCTCTAGCCATTGCTCTAATTTTTCTAGTTCATTTTGTGCTTTTTCAACGTTTGCTTTTAACTCTTGCTCACGTTCTGGGAATACCAATATAGCCTCTTCAATTGCCGCCAATGTTTGTTCCCGCCACTGAAGAGCTACATTTTCCTCTATAAACTTTTTGCCTTCTTCCTCAATACTTTCCGTTCTACCATATCGTAAAATACGAATTTCTTGATTGGATAGCAACCGTCCTAATGCATTATCGACTGCTAAATTTGATTGCGACGCAACAAGTGTTTTTAAACCTGCCTTTACATTTTGCTGACAAATCTCTGAAATCACGGTTGTTTTCCCCGTACCTGGAGGACCTTGTATAACATATAAATCCTCAACAGATAATGCACCTAAAACAGCGCGTCGTTGATATTCATTTAAGTTATTATGAAACTCAATATCTTCTCGTAGCTTGGACGCTCGGACTGTTGGACGCCGTTCAAACAGGATTGTTTCTAGATTAGGGTTCACTGCCTCTCCCTTCTCTAGCTTTGTAAAGCCGTTGCGTAGTCTTCTAATTTGACTTAGTGTCGCAAAATTACTGAAACTTGCTTGTTTCGAGCGTAGATTAAGCTGATCTTTACGAGCTAAATCCTGAACGAAAGGTTTTAAATCAATTTCAACTGTTTGCTTTCCAGCGTTCGCTTTTAAAACTTGTCCAATTTCACCGCGAACCCCTTGAATGCTTACACTTAATCCTTCTAACTGCTTCCATTCTTTATTCTTTATGTAGGGACATACAATGGTTAACCGTGTAAAATCCTCGTTAAAATAGCTTTGCTTAAATTCGCTATGAATATCGTCAATGGTCGCATCGCGTTCTTGGATTTTTAAATAGCCTTCCCAACTAGCTATACGTTTTTTTACATATTCTGTACGTTCTTCCGCTATTGGAAGCTGTCTTATTTTCGTATGAAGCTCTAGCGGAATACCTGCACCATTGTTAGGTTTTGTAACAAATTGCAAGGCAGCTGCTAATCGACGATTTGTATTGATTGGCCCACGCATATGGACAAAACGAATATTTGTCGCTAGCAATCCTTCCACCTTTAGCACACAATCCATAATAACGGTTTTCTCAGCAAGAAAATCGTGTAATTTTTCATTGTCTTGCGCATTAAAATAGATGGATAAAAATGTTTCACCAACTGTTTTAGCTTTCCGTTTTTCAATATAGACGGTAAAAGATCTTTGTAACGCAAAAAAGGCATGCTCGTTTGCTGAGCATTCCTCTACCGCTTCCTTCGCCTTATTGGTCAAAATAAGATTACAGCGTTGTTTTTCTAGTAAAGCGATGTCCTGCATGAGCAGCCCTCCCTCCTGTGTCACTAAAGTTTTATTTTATCACATCCCAAAAGAATACTTACAAAGAAAAATCCCCTGCACAGTGATTTCTTACCACCGTACAAGGGTTATTTTAATGTTGATCAATTGTTTCCTTCGGCAAATTCTTGCTCATTTCGCAATATTGAACAAATACACGTGCTAATTCACGTAACCGGCTGTGCACATCTTCATCTACAATTTTATTATCTGCATCAAAATGTGATGTGTGTGTATATACATAGTTAGGCGTTACAAGAGCACGGAAGTAATCCAAAATCGGCTTTAATTGATTTTCGACTACAAGATGGTGCTGATATGTGCCTCCATTCGCAACAATGGATACTGGCTTATAACGCATTGTTTTAGGATGTAAGAAGTCGAAAGCATTTTTCAAAACACCTGGAATGGACGCTTGAAAAATAGGTGTTGCAATAATATAAGCGTCTGCTTCCTCAAATTGTTGAATCATTTTCTTCATATCATCGTTGAGTGGTGAACCATCCACAATTTGATGCTTATATTGACTAAAATGCATCATTTCTAACTCGAAACTAGCATCTAATTCTTTAATATATTGTTCCACTTGCTCTAAAATAGCACCTGTTTTACGACCAAACATTGTGCCATCAACGAGTAAAATTTTCATCTTTACTTTGCCTCCACATTCATCTTCTACAATAATATTGTAACAAATGAAAAGTGGCTCGGAAAGAATTGTAGTGTGGAAAGGAACAATTTCAGTCTTTAGGCGGAACGGAAACACTATTTACATTATTTTTTCTCTTGATCGCGATGCCGAAAATGGACTTCCTTATCAATAACTGTTTCCTCAAGCTTATATTTATCTCGATTAATAACTACATCACGATTTACTTTCTCGCCTTCATGTAGCTTATCCCAGTTAAATAATACCTCTCTTGAAATGGTATCTTCTGAAGCTTCGGGATACTCGCATGTTGCTAATTCATCTGACGAATAAATAGTGACTGACTGCTGCTTACCATATAAGGCAATGATGATCATAGCCTTAGCCACCTGTGAGGCATCAATTGCTCTAGAGCGTTTAAAAGGTCCTATTAGTAGAGGATGTGCAAACTTTAATAGTTTTTCTCCTACCTTTTCCCCTAATCGAAATTCATCCCGATCTCCTACTAACAGTGATGGTCGGATAATAGAAAGCCTCTGTAAACCCAACTCCACTAAATCATGCTCTAGTTTTCCTTTAACCCGATTATAGTAAAAAGGCGAATTTTCATTGGCTCCCATTGCTGTGATGACGATAAAATGAGGAATGCCACGTTTTTTTGCTAAGGAGGCAATTGCTAATGGATATTCAAAATCTACCTTTTCAAACATCTCACGAGAACCTGCTTTTTTTATAGTTGTTCCTAAGCAACAATACAATTCATGAGCAAATTCAATATCTTGTTCTTCTATCTGATCAAAATCACAAATTTTCACTTCTAGCTTTGGATGTGTAAAAGTTGGCTTTCTCCGTGCAATAACTGTTACTGAAACATATTCATTATTGTTACATAGTTGTTCAACAAGAGAGGAACCCGTTAAACCTGTTGCCCCTACAACAATCGCCGCACGCATGCTCATGCTTCTCCCCTCCTTCTCCATAATTTACATTAACGTATGTTTCTTTCCTTATCTTGGCCTTACTATATATATCGACCAATTTTATGATGATTAAAAAGTTAATTATGATGTCCTTCAAGATAGCAATTTAGAAGATTCTCTAAAGTCCATCGTGACCAAATCCTAAATTTTACACATACTTGTTCTTTCTTCGCCATAATTTAAAGAGACAGAGGAAAGGGTGGGATACATTTGCAAAAAGAAACGCAAGCAATTGAACCAAAAAAAACGATTGTTTTCATTATTGAAAGCTGTATTGATAAAGGGCTGTATCCTTTTGAACGGGTTTCAACATTAGCTAAGCTACTTACTAATGAGAAAGTTCTTATATTTGTAAAGACTCCTTCGAATGAAGGTATTCAAATTTTAATGAATGAAGGTCTTTCTCCTATTTTATTTGACCATTTTAACGAACTGCCTAAGCAAATTAAAGGAATTCAGCCTGATTTAATTGTCAGAGATGGGCGTAACTCTGAAAGCTGGCAAGTACAAGATTTACGACCTTTCTGTAAAACCATTATTCACTTCGATGACTTTGGTGAAGGTGGTCAAGCCTGTGATTGTGTATTACTAGCACTCTATCAAGAAGTTAAAGATTATTTACCGTCGCATTATATTGGCGGAAGTTTTGTTTTTGCACTACCAGAAGCTTATCAACAGTTTGACGACATCCCTGACAATAAAACACCTGAAAACCCTCCCCATATCGTTGTTGCTTTCGAAGATGGGGACGAGCATAATTTAACCTACCGAACACTTCGACACTTAACTCAACTACAAATCCCACTACAAATTACAGTTATGATTGACGATAGCTATCGCCATGCAACAGATGATTTGCAAATGATGGTTCTAAGTCGTCGCAATACCGCTATTCTTCGCGATAAAAACGCACTCCTTAAACTATTACCGAAAGCTGATGTCATTATTTGTAATGCTAACTATACACCTTATAAAATTGCTTCTTATGGTGTGCCCTGCATTACACTTGCACAAACTGAAGCTGAACTACTACATGCTTTCCCTCGGGAGCATAACGGCTTCATTCATCTTGGACTTGGTCGTAAAATGAAGCAATCACAAATCCAAAATGCTGTTATGGAGTTCCTTTTACATGAAGCTCGCAGTGAACGGGCTGTAAGAAAGCAGCGACAACTCAATCTTGCAGCAAACAACGAAACACTCCAAGCTTTACTTTTAGATTTTGCTTATGATCGTCATAATATCGCTTCTACTTAGTGCTACTTCGAAGATGATTATGATACAATATATAAGAATTTTTCACTCCAGCTCTTCTTGTGAAAGTTGGAACATAGGCAGATTCAAAAATTATCAGAACCCGATTGATTTAAATTATAAGCGGTGGGGGCTCAAAAAAACCTCCATCGCTTTTACACGCATTCGCTATACAAACATTCTCATAAAGGAGTCATAATCATGCCAACAAAAAGCGATATTGAATACCAAATTAAAGAGTTAAAAATGGACTATATGAATTTACAAGGTGATATCGAAAAATTAGAGTCTACTGGGCACAACGATCAGGTATCAAAAGCAGAGCAACGCCTTGCTAATATGGAAGCTAAGCTAGCAGAACTTAATAAACAATTAGCTGAACTATAAAATGTAAACACGAAGGATAGTTGGAGGAACTAATATGGCAATATTAACAGTTGAAAATTTAGGTCATTCTTTTGGTGATCGTACACTCTTTAAAGATGTTTCGTTTCGATTAGTAGAAGGTGATCACATTGGACTCGTAGGAGCTAACGGTGTAGGTAAATCTACATTAATGGGCATCATAACGGGGCAAACAATTCATGATACAGGAAAAGTTGAGTGGCTTCCTGGTACACATTATGGGTATCTTGACCAACATACTGTACTAACTGCTGGCAGAACAATGCGTGAGGTGCTACGCGATGCCTTTTTACCATTATATAAAAAAGAAGAAGAGCTAAATGACATTACAGGGAAAATGGCAGAAGCATCACCTGAAGAATTAGAGGTTCTGCTAGAGCAAATGGCGGAAGTTCAAGATGCACTCGATGCGGGCGATTTCTATTCTCTTGATATGAAAATTGAAGAGGTTGCACGCGGACTTGGTCTTGATGCCATTGGCTTAGAACGTGATGTAGCTGCCCTTTCTGGTGGACAACGTACAAAGGTTTTACTAGCAAAGCTGTTATTAGAAAAACCGAAAGTCCTATTACTAGATGAGCCTACGAACTATTTAGATGAGGAACATATTACTTGGCTAAAGAACTATTTAAAAAACTATCCATATGCATTCCTCTTAATTTCACATGATACAGAATTTATGAACGAGACAGTGGATGTTATTTTCCAACTTGAGTTTTCCAAATTAACGCGGTATACAGCAACCTATGAAAAATTCCTAGAGCTTGCTGAAATTAATAAACGCCAGCATATTGAAGCATATGAAAAGCAACAGGAATTTATCAAGAAACAAGAGGACTTTATCGCTAAAAATAAAGCGCGCTATTCTACTACTGGACGTGCAAAATCTCGTGCTAAGCAGCTCGATCGTTTAGAACGAATTGATCGACCAGAGACGGCTGTAAAACCTGAATTTGGTTTTAAAGAAGCACGTTCATCTGGCCGCTATGTTGTAGAGGCTGAAAATTTAGTCATAGGTTACGATAAGGACAAGCCATTGCTTCCTCCACTAACTTTTGCCATTGAACGTGGCGAAAAGATCGCGCTAGTTGGCATGAATGGTGTAGGTAAATCAACATTACTAAAAACGATGCTAGGGAAAATTAATCCCCTTGGTGGGAAAGTGGTTCGAGGTGATTACCTTTATCCATCTTACTTTGAGCAAGAGGTTAAAGCAGAGAAAATCACTCCAATTGATGATGTGTGGAATGCCTTTCCTTCTATGGAACAAGCGCAGGTTCGTGCCGCTTTAGCAAGAGCTGGTTTAAAAACGGACCATATTACACGCCCACTCAATTCATTATCTGGTGGTGAGCAAGCGAAAGTTCGTTTATGTAAATTAATGATGGAAGAAGCTAACTGGCTTCTTTTTGACGAACCGACAAACCATTTAGATGTAGATGCAAAAAATGAACTAAAACGTGCTATGAAAGAATTTAAAGGCACCATCGTACTAGTAAGCCATGAACCAGAATTCTATGACGGGCTAGTAACAAAGGTTTGGAATGTACAAGATTGGTTCACTTCTGGACAACAAAGCTAATATCAAGAGCAGTTCCCACATATTATAGGGGCTGCTCTTTTAATTTTTTTGAAATTACTATGTATAATTAGACATCTTTAAACATAATATAATCAGTGGACTAACAATTTACATTTATATTTTATAATCTCTCTCCTCTAGGACAAGCCCGTGGGTAACCCAAAACTCATTACACCAAGACACTATACTTACATCATTGTAAGCTGAATAAATGAAACCTTTTGCTGTATGCTTCGTATACTTAATATAACTAAAAAAATATTTTGCTATTGAGAAAATATTTCAATTAACTATTGATTTATATATAGCTTACTAGTAAGATATATATAGACCACTTAACTTACTAATAAGCTATTTGTAAAATATAATCTAAAAAAGAAAGCGAGGAATGAAGAATGACAGTTACAATTTACTCACAAGCGAGCTGTTCTTCATCCAGAAAAGCACTTAAATGGTTAAAAGATCACAACATTGAATATAAAGAAAAACGTATTACATCTCACCCTCTTACTCTTGCAGAATTTAAAGAAATTCTAAGTATGACGGAAGATGGCACAGATGAAATTATCGCAACTAACTCGAATGATTTTAAAAACTTAAATATCGATATTGAACAACTTTCTATTCAAGAGCTATTCGCTATTATCCAGGCACACCCAAGAATGTTGCGAAGCCCTATTTTAATAGATGAAAAACGTATTCAAGTTGGTTACAATGAGATGGACATCCGTCGTTTTATCCCACGTAAAGTGCGTGCATACGAATTAAATGCGATGACAAGATTGGCACAAGAAAGCTAAAACAGTTTTGGAGATGACCTTCTATGGATCAAGAAAAACAAAAAGCCATTACCTCATTGTTTGAAGTCGTTTCATCTATTGAGCGTAAGTGGGCAAACGAGTGGAATAATCATAATGTGCTCGGCTTTTCAAAATCCCATATTTTAATTTTAGACTACTTATCGCAGGAGGGCCCAAAACGCCCTTCTGCTATTGCTGAGCGGTTAAAAGTAACCACTGGTGGCGTCACAGTGTTAACAACAAAGCTTATTAATGGAGGCTTTATTGAAAAAACACAGCACGCTACAGACCGACGAGCTTCTCAACTTGTCATAACTGCTGAAGGAGAAAATATCCTAAAAGAATCTCGTCAACAAGTGAGCGAAATTATTAACAATATGTTTGGGATGCTAACAGCAGAAGAACTGCAAACATTACGAAATATTTTTTCTAAATGTCTATTGGATGTTGAGACGAATCGATCAGAATAAAGAACTCAAAACAATCTATAGCATTTTTGTAAAAGGTAAAAAAGGCTTACCCTTTCGCAAAAAAATGTTATTTTTCGGCAAAGGTCTCGCATACAAAATGAAAGTGTTTACTCATTTTATTGTTATTGTGACTAATTATAGAGAGCCTTTCCTTTCTCTAAAAATAGTTATAATGAGCATAAAGCCTTTGTAGCTTAGTTGATTGGAGAGGAGACAATGTCACTTCTATGGGATATGCCTCACAGATGAGACCCTTGAGCGAACAAAGTGAAATGACTCATCGGACTCTCTCCTGAAATGGGAGCTGGCGGAACGAAAATCAGCCCAGTCAAAAGGTCTTATTCTATTAGTTACCTCATTTCTTTCACAACATGAAAAGATGCATTCGCAAATATTTGCGAATGCATCTTTTTTTGATTAGCCGAACGAATACTTCTGTCTAAGTACTTGTGGTAGGCGACCAATCGGCTTTTATTACGCTGGTAGCACAGATTCCACAATAGCTGTATCCGACATGAGCATTTCTTTTAAACGAGCCTTTGCACGGAACAAACGAGACTTCACAGTTCCTATGGAAACTTTCATAATCGTAGAGATTTCTGCAAGTGAATATTGGTCTATGTAGAAATACCATAAAGTTTTTCGATAAATGGCATCTAATTGCTCCATTTTATCTTGGACTAGTTTTGTGACAATATCCTTTTCAATTTTTTCTTCTGTTGAAATATCATTATTGGGAACCAAATCTAAAATCGGTACGTCTAATGTTTCAGGTTGGTTCATCATATATTTACTACGACGCACTTTTTTACGATAGCGGTCTCTAAAAGTATTCATTGTAATAGTTGTCAGCCAAGCTTTAATATGCTCCACCTCAGCAACGCTGTCTTCATAGCGTACAACCTTAACCCAAACTTCTTGCATTAAATCCTCAGCTTCTACATTATTGCGAGTTAGTTTTAAACATAAGTGATATATATAACGATTGTACTCCTCGTATACGCCTTCTAATTTTTCATTCATTGTGTATGCCTCCGCTTCTTGTTCTTGCTTCTATACACATTCTCGCAAAATAATGTATTACACTCTATCGCATTGGCTTTCAATTTCATTACAATCGTGTAAGCTTAAACGCTTTTGCTTGTAATATTCGTAAAAATTGTTTTACTACTATATTTCTTTCCCTGCAGCGGATAACTAGATGACAATACTTCCCTATTTTCATAACTATATTTTAAATAATAATTATTTTCAGAAAGGTGTTGAGACATTTTAGGTAGACAACATACTAAAAATGCACTCCTAGCAGAAGTGCATGTGTTTGTTTAGCTTAACAGTCCTAGACGAAAAGCAGAGGCAACGACCTGTGTTCGATTTTTCGCTTTGAGTTTTGTCATTAGACTACTTACATAATCTCTGACTGTATGCTCACTTAAAAACAAGAAACCGCCAATTTTTTTATTGTCATAGCCTTCAGCAAGCAAACCAAGTATCATTGACTCCCTTTCTGTTAAATGTAGCTCTGTATTTTTTTCTACCTTCTCACCCTTACGCGATAAAAATAACCCTAGACGATTTCCCACTTCTTCTAGAAGCAATAACTCTTCTTTTGTACAATCAAATTCTTCACCTAGCTGATCGAATGTCAGCCATCCAAATAACTGGTCTCGTCGCATAATAGGGATAAAAATAATGGAGGATAAATTAAATAACTGAATATGCTCCTCCTTCACGTAATTTTTAGGGTTTTTTAAATAAATGGGTTTTTTTGAACTAAGTATCGTGTTATCCCCAGTTAGCTGCCCTTTCATACTTTGCACCTTAGAAAGCTCTGCTCCAATAACTCCATAAAATTGATTGGACCATGGGACATAAGCGTAAAAAACGCATCTTTTATAACTAAAATACTCTTCGCATTTTTTTAAAATATAGGCTAAGTCCTGATAACCTGTGGAACTAATCAACAATTTATCAAGCTTATCCAGTAACTGTAAATACTTCAATTTCTGATTATCTGTAGATCGATAATTAGCATTGTGATCTCCCCCATAGTAAAGCTGTACTAGAAACGTAAATTTTGATAGCACATACATTAAGATGGCGTTCGTTCGGCTACTCTTTTGCTGAATCATAAAGGTAATCAATGCTTTCTCAAAAATTAATTGAAATAAATTAAAGCTCTTCTTATCAATAATAGACAGCTGTGATTGAAGCCACGTAGTAAAAAATGATTTATCATCTTCATTTAATTCATCAATGTTTGTATGTGTCGTTAAGCGTAAAAACGAATCTAGTAGCATAGCTACCCTTTTTTGATCAGATTCGGCTATAGAAGGTTCTAGATTAAGATAAATATTTGTATTCTCTTCAATTTGTTTATGATGAATTTTAATAAATAACACAAATTCCTGCAGTGTTACTTCTTCAACTGACTGAAACGGATGCGTCATAGGAAAATCTTCTCCTTCACACTAAAATACCCCTATAAATGGAGGATATTCACTCACTATATTATACAGCATCTTATAGGATAGTATTTCAAATTGAAAGGAGTAAGATGAAAGTATCGCTAAACAATGCGAATACTTTTGAATCCTTAGGTAACCATAAAACCGAAATAATGAAAGGTGCGTGCTAGCAATGAGACTGGAAAATAAAGTAGCCATTATTACAGGTGGAGGTACAGGAATCGGGAAAGAAACGGCACTATTATTTGCTAAAGAAGGAGCAAAAGTAGTCATTACTGATATAAATGAACAATCTGGTAACGACACAATCCGAGATATTCAAGCTATTGGCGGAGAAGCATTATTTGTTCGTCATGATGTTAGCAATGAAGATGACTGGAAAAAAGTCGCGGACGAAACAATAAAAACATTTAACAAAGTAGATATCCTATTCAACAATGCGGGTATTTATATTATTAAACCACTCGCTGAGATCGAACTATCTGATTGGAATCGTTTAATGTCCATTAATGTAACAGGTGTCTTCCTAGGTATGAAGCACATTATGCCACTTATGGCTAAACAAAATAAAGGTTCTGTTATAAATGCTTCTTCTATTGCTGGTCTAACAGGCGCTGCTGGACATGTATTATATGGAGCTAGTAAAGGCGCTGTTCGCATTATGACTAAAGATGCCGCAATGGAATATGCCCCATATGGTGTACGCGTCAACTCTATTCATCCTGGCTATATTGATACAGGTATGGCAGATTATGCATCAGCATCAATAGGAAGCTCTAAAGATGAGTTAGGGAAAAACTTGTTCCCATTAGGTCGTTTAGGCTCTGTCAAAGAAGTAGCGCAAACCGTTCTATTTTTAGCTTCTGATGAATCTTCATTCTCAACCGGTGCTGAATTCGTTATTGATGGTGGAGCAACTGCAAAATAACAATAAAGGTGGTCTTTAAAATGAAATTACAAGATAAAGTAGCGATCGTAACAGGCGGTGCTAGTGGTATCGGTGAGGCTACAGTACGCCTCTTTGTCCAAGAAGGTGCCCAAGTAGTCATTGCCGATTTTTCTGACCGTGGTCAAAGTATCTCAGAAGAATTAAATGGTGCAGGTTTTGATACATTATTCATAAAAACAGATGTAACAAACGAAGAAGACATTCAAAATATGATTAAGGAAACAGTTAATAAATACGGTAAACTTGATATTATGTATGCAAATGCTGGCGTAGCAGATGATGCACCGGCACATGAGCTATCGTTCGAAAAATGGAAAAGAACCATTGATATTAATTTATCAGGTGTATTTCTTTCTGATAAATATGCAATTGAACAATTCCTTGCCCAAGGAACTGGTGGCGTTATTGTCAATGCTGGTTCCATTCATAGTTTCGTTGCCTTACCAAATCCTACAGCCTATTCATCTGCAAAAGGCGGAGTAAAATTATTAACTCAAAATTTATGTACAGCTTACGCTAAACAAGGCATTCGTGTAAATGCAGTATGTCCTGGCTATATCGATACACCCTTACTTGCTGAAGTAGATGCTCAAAAGAAAGAATATTTAGCGTCCCTTCATCCTCAAGGTCGTCTCGGTAAACCAGAAGAAATTGCCAAAGCTGTACTTTTCTTAGCGAGCGACGACTCAAGCTTTGTCAATGGTACAACTCTACTTGTCGATGGTGGCTACACTGCTCATTAATAAACATAAAGGGTCTGAATTCGGTTTTTTCCGAATTTCAGGCGCTTTTTTTTAGGTTTGAAAACCAGCTAACATAAGTGACAAAAAAAGAAAAAATTAATTATAATAATCCAAAAGAAAAGTATTGAGGTGATACTTATGCAAAAGATTATTGTATCAACTGATGAAAATTTAAGAGAATTAACAAAACATCATACTTTTGTTATGCCCATTGCATGCTATAAATCAGTCATCTCAAACGATAACTCTAATCATATATATGGTTACGTTCCCCTTCATTGGCATGAAGAAATTCAATTTGTTTCCGTTTTACAGGGTGAAGGAATTTTTCAAGTAAATGAGGAATACATCGAACTTAAAGAAGGAGATGGTTTGTTTATAAATAGCGGTCGATTGCATATGTCAAAAAGTAATACAAGTTGCACTTTTATCTGCTTAAACGTCTCTCCTCACTATATTTTATCGCAAGAGCTCTATAATATTTATGTAAAACCGTATATAGAAGCAACTAATTTACCCTATATCCTAATAAATACGGATGAACTTTGGGGAAAGAATATCTTAAATGCTATTTATCAAATATATCAATATATTGATCAAAAACCACAAAAATATGAGGTTGATATATCAATTAAGTTAACGTTTATTTGGAGGAATTTAATCGCTAGTGGTTTTCAATTACAATTTATAGAATCAGAAGAATTGAAAAACAATAGAGTTAAAGGAATGCTAAGTTGGATTCATCAATATTATATGGAAAAGATAACGTTAGCAGATATAGCACGTGCAGGGCAGCTTAGTAAATCGGAATGCTGTAGATATTTTAAACGATATTTTAAAATGAGCCCTTTGAATTATGTGATCGATTATCGCATTAAAAAAAGCTTATATTTATTACAGCGAAGTGATTTTTCTGTTACGGAAGTCGCTTATCAAGTAGGATTTAATAGTACGAGTTATTACATTAGCAAATTTAAAGAAATAATGCGTACGACTCCATTAGCCTATCAAAAAAAGATTTTAAATAACGGACCTTCAAATTAAAAGGTTTAAGTCCTATTAAACAACGGACTTAAACCTTTAATTTAGGAAAATATATTTTATCTGTAGTATGCGATCACCTCTATTTCTACTAATGCATTTTTTGGTAAACACCACTGCATAAACTGCATGAGCAGGTAAAATATCACCAGCAAAATATTTCATATAAATTTTATTTACTGTGGCAAAATCATTGATGTTATTTAATAATATGATTTTTTTCACTACATTTGTAAAATTAAACCCTGCATCTGCTAGAATACTTTTTATGTTTTTAAAACCTTGATGAGCTTGCTCTTTTACTCCCCCTTCTGGAAACTCTCCTGTTTTAGGGTTTATAGTAAGCTGCCATGACACGAATAAAAAATCTCCAGCTTTAATTGCTTGTCAATAAGGACCAATTGCTGCTGATGCCTTATCTGTTGATACTTTTTCAATACTCATTATGCTATCTCCTATAGGATGGTTTATATTGAATATGCCCCATCCCATACAACCTTTTTATAATGTGTGGCGTCCGTATCACCTTCCGTGCTAAAGAATAGAATTTTTGAATCTGCAGTAAGGTTTAATTGTTCCTTTAATTCTGCGTACTGGCTTCGTCTTAAAATTTCGCTTACAGCCCCTACCCCAACTGCCCCAGATTCACCTGAAATAACTTGTACATCACCCTTAATCGGTGCTGCTAAAATTCTCATTCCTTGCGCAGCGATGTTGTCTGGGCAGGAAAGAAAGGCGTCAGCATAATCTTTTAAAATTTCCCAACCTAATGTACTTGGTTCACCGCAAGCCAACCCTGCCATAATGGTATCCATATCACCTTTTACATAGTGTAGTTCACCATCATTTGCTTCCGCCGTTTTAAATATACAATTTGCCTTGTCTGGTTCTACAACAACGGTAATTGGGCGCTCTTCACCATAAATGTTTGCGAAGAAACCTTGAACTGTTGCTGCTAGTGAGCCAACACCAGCTTGAATAAAGATATGTGTAGGCTTTTCACCTATCTCCTTAAGCTGCTCATATGTTTCTACCACCATTGTGATATAGCCTTGCATAATTCTCTTTGGTATTTCCTCGTAGTTTTCCCATGCCGTGTCCTGGACCAATACCCAATTATTTTTCTCAGCATGTTCAGCAGCTAAACGAACCGTATCATCATAATTAACAGAAGTAATAGATGCATTAGCTCCTAAGTTTTTAATATGTTGTAATCTTTCCTCAGAAGATCCTTTAGGCATATACACAACAGATTTTTGTTCCAATTTTTTTGCTGTCCATGCGACACCTCTGCCGTGATTTCCATCAGTTGCAGTAATAAAAGTTATTTCGCCTAATTTTTCTTTCACTTCAGGTGAAACAAGCTTGTCGTAAGATACATTGGCAGGATCAATATTTAATTGACTTGCTAAGTGTTGTCCAATCGCATAGGAACCACCTAAAGCTTTAAATGCGTTCAATCCAAAGCGATATGATTCATCTTTGACAAATACTTTGCTAACATTTAATTCCTGAGCCAACTTATTTAAAACAGCTAAAGGTGTTGGTTCATACTGTGGGAAACTTTTGTGAAATGTATGCACTTTTTGAGCTTCCTCTACGCCTAAAAAATCAATGTTAATACTAGGTTTTTTCTTTCTATTAAGCTTTACTAACTTCATATTTAATCATCTCCAATTCTCTGTAAGCAATCTATTATTTTGCTAGACATAGTTTAATAATTTCAGCAAAGAATTCAGCACCTGTTTCTAAGATTGCGTCATTGTAATCGTAATGGGAGTTATGCAGTGGAATGACTTCTTCATCTTCATCTTTACTTCCAAGGAATACAAAGCAGCCGGGAATTTCCTCTATAAATTTACCAAAATCCTCCGAGGCCATGATTGGTACACAATCACTGTTTGTATTTTCTACACCAACAACATTGTTAGCTGCTATGATAGCCGTTTCATTGCATTCATCCCAGTTAATTGTCGGTGAAAATTCATGAGTATACTCAAATTCGCACTCTGCACCGTGCATGGCACATATACTTTCACAAATACTTCTCATTCTTTCTTCTAAAAGTTTTTGAACTTCTGGAGTAAAGCTCCTCGTATCTCCTTTAATTTCTACATTAGAGGGAATTGCATTTCGAATTCCATCTGAATGAATTTCTGTACATGATACAACTGCTGTTTGAAGCGGATCTAGATTTCTCGACACTACTGTTTGAAGTGCAAGAATAATTTCTGCTGCTATTACTAAAGGATCAATACCCATATGTGGACTTGATGAATGTGAGCCTTTTCCTTTAATTCGAATAACAAAGTTATCTTCGCTAGCCATGATCGGACCTGACTTAGTATGAATCGTTCCAACTGGTAATCCCGGCATATTATGCAGGCCGTAAATTGCGTCAACTGGGAAGCGTTCAAATAATTTATCGTCCATCATCGCTTGAGCACCTTTTCCAATTTCCTCAGCAGGTTGAAAGATGAATCGAACAGTACCATTAAAGTTTTTTCGAGTAGAAAGTAATTTAGCGGCTCCTAATAAAGTAGTCATGTGACCATCATGTCCACATGCATGCATTTTTCCTTGATGTTCTGAGCAATAAGGAAGTTTCTTCACTTCCATTAGATTTAATGCATCCATATCAGCTCGTAATCCAATAATCCCGTTCCCTTCTCCAATAGTAAGGCTTGCTACAACACCTGTACGCCCGATATTTTCATGTACCTCTAAACCCATCTTTTTGAGTTCTTGTGCTATATAAGCCGATGTTTTTACTTCCTCGAAAGCAGTCTCAGGAATTCTGTGTAATTGTTGTCGCCATTCTTGTAGTTGTTTTTTAAATTCTGCGTTACTCATCATATACCCCCTGATTTTTATCGAATAATTCCGATTATCACAACAAGGAATTCCATGCTGCCATCCTCCTACTTTGTGATTTGTATAAATGAACTTTTAGTATACTCTCCTCCCTCTACAGGCATTTTAATCTTTAGTTAATTCTAAAATATATAAGGTTATTATTTAATTTTATAAATATATTGAGGTATGTTCATTTTAGCGGGGATAAACAAACGACAGCAAAAGGAGAATCCCTTTTAATTACAAGTTTTTCAGAGGTAAATAAAAAAGTAATCTACAAATAAATATAAATATTGTATATAGACTTATTACACTTCTTCTCAAATAATACTTGTTAAAAGAATTTGAATAACTATCTCATAAATGGATGAAATGCTATATACTTTTATTACATCAGTATTTTTATATTATGAAAGTGAAGGGTGTGATTTATTTATGAATTTAAATGATTGGCTAAATGAAAAAGTTCCAGAAATCACAAGTTCATTAAACGATATTAACCGGCAATATGTTGATATCGAAAATTCAATAGGCTTTGTTGGGCGCAATCAAATTTATAAAATTTTAGATAATTTTCACGAAGTGCTGTTCCCAGGTATTCATACGGCTCCACCGATCGATAATACTCGAATTAATATTGTAAGTAGTAATAAACTGCGTGAAACGGCATTAGATTTACGTGATATCATTGAAAAAGTATTAATTTACAATATGGAATATAATAGCGATACAGACAACTGCACGTGTCAAGAGGATGCGGACCGTATTGTAATGAAGTTAATCTCACAATTCCCGAATATCCGTAAAATTTTGCAAACAGATATTCAGGCAGCATACAACGGTGACCCGGCTGCTCTTTCTACAGAGGAGATTTTATTAAGCTATCCATCAATCGTAGCTGTATATATTCACCGTATTGCACACGAGCTATATGAACAGGGCGTACCGATTGTGCCACGTATTATGTCAGAGTATGCACACAGTTTAACAGGAATCGATATTCATCCAGGGGCAACAATTGGAGAATCCTTCTTTATCGACCATGGCACAGGGGTCGTTATCGGTGAAACATGTAACATCGGCAATAACGTCAAAATATATCAAAGTGTTACATTAGGGGCATTAAGCTTCCCTCTTGATGAAAATGGTAATCCAATTAAAGGAATTAAACGACATCCTAATATTGAGGATAATGTCGTTATTTATGCAGGTGCAACAATTTTAGGTGGCGAGACGACGATCGGCCATGATTCAGTGCTAGGCAGTAATATTTGGCTAATGAATTCAATCCCACCCTATTCACGTGTCTACAACTCACCACCATCACCAAACATTAGTAGCAGTAAAACAAAAAAGAGTTAATATAAACTCATCTTCCCTACAAATTTCATAGATGAGCTAACAAATAAAAGATCTCCACCAAACCGAATTAACCCCCGGTGGCGAAGATCCTCCCAAAGACACTGTTGAGCCAACAGTGTCTTTTATATATGAAACAGGCATCTATGCTGAAAGAAAAAATTACTCCCTCTGAATCATAAAATCAGAATCGCAGCTATCAATACTTTCGAGTTTTGATATGCTATACTATTTCTATTATCGAAATATTAGAAAGAGGGATGCTAGATGACTAATTTACAGCAATTAGATGCTTATTTTGTAGAACATCGTGAAGCACATTTAAATGAATTGAAGGAATTTTTACGAATTCCAAGTATTAGCTCTTTATCTGAACATAAGGAAGATATCCAACATGCCGCACAATGGTTAGCTAGTGCGTTTGAGAAACTAAATCTTGAAAATATCTCTATTACCCAAACAGCTGGGCACCCTGTTGTCTATGCAGATTGGCTACACGCTGAAGGAAAACCAACGATTTTATTTTACGGCCACTATGATGTGCAACCGGTTGATCCATTAAATTTATGGGATAGTGAGCCGTTTAATCCTACAATTCGTGACAATAAATTATTTGCTCGTGGTGCTAGTGATGATAAAGGGCAAGTGTTTATGCACTTAAAAATGATTGAGGCACTATTTGCGACAACGGGGACTTTACCAGTTAACGTTAAATTCATTTATGAAGGCGAAGAAGAAATCGGCAGCCCACACCTACCAGCCTATGTAGAGCAAAATAAGGAAAAATTAGAAGCAGATTTAATTTTAATTTCTGATACAGGTCTCTATGGTCCTGGTAAGCCTGCGGTTTGCTATGGCTTACGTGGTTTAACAGGCATTCAAATTGATGTTCGTGGGGCTAAGGGAGATTTACACTCTGGACTTTACGGTGGTGGCGTACAAAATGCCATTCATGCATTAGCTGAAATTTTAGCATCCTTCCGTGATGAACATGGAACAATTCAAGTTGATGGCTTCTACGATAAAGTATTGCCTTTAACAGAGGAAGAACGTGAAGCTTACCTTGAACTTGGCTTTAATGAAGAATCAGTTAAACAGGAAGTTGGCGTAAAAGAATTATTCGGTGAACAAGGGTTTTCATACTTAGAACGAACTTGGGCACGTCCAACACTTGAGGTGAATGGTGTATTTGGTGGTTTCTCTGGTGAAGGCATCAAAACAGTTTTACCTGCTGAAGCTGGCGCTAAAATCACATGTCGTCTTGTTCCAAACCAAGAGCCTGATGAAATTGTCGCCCTTTTAAAAGCGCATGTTGAAAAGCATAAGCCTGCTGGTGTGGAAATTAACATTTCTGAATTCGATAAAGGTCGTCCATTCTTAACTCCATTCGACCATCCATTTATCCAAGCAGCAGGACGTTCTTATGAAAAAGTGTATAATGTACCAACTGCTTACACACGTGGTGGTGGCTCTATTCCTATCGTCGCTGCATTTGATGAAATTTTAGCATTACCTGTGGTGTTAATGGGCTTTGGTCTATCAAGTGAAAACTTCCACGCACCAAACGAGCACTTCCATCTAGAAAACTTCGATAAAGGCTTACGTGTTTTAAGTGACTATTTATTCGAGGTTGCTGAATTACAAAAATAATAGTTTCTAACAAATAAAAATCCCATCGCTTTTTAGCGAAGGGATTTTTTGTTACTCACCAAACACAGTGACAATTTCAGCAGCCTGTTTGCGTTCTCTACCTTTTGGCACTTCATCAAAATAGCCAACTTGTAGCATGGCAATGACACGCTCTCCTGGTTGAACTTTCAGGGCCTCACGGAATTTTGGATTGTCTAAGAACGCTGGTGTTTTCCAGCAAGAGCCGATTCCTCTATCCCACGCCAATAATTGTATATTCTGAATGAAGGTACTTGCAGCAGCGTAATCTTCTAGACGCTCTTTTTGACGTGCATCCTCTGGGACGATAACAAAGGCATAACCACCTGGTAATGTAAACTTCATCATTTGCTTTGCTAAATCTTCACTTGAAAGCTCCTGCCATTTTGGAATAGTCAGGTCACGTAATAAATGATGCAGATCTACAATTTCCTTTCCACAAGCTACAACTAAGCGCCAAGGCTCTCGGTTACCGTGATTCGGGGCCCATACTGCATCATCAATAATAGCCATTAAATCTTCACGCTCTACAGGCTGACCATTAAATTTTTTAATGGATCGTCGTTGCATAATTGCATCTCTAACAGATAAAATTTGTTCGCTCATATATCTATTCTCCTTCTACCACAAGACAACATATTTAAATTATCTCTTCTATCTTTCACATTATCATAAAATGATTGCTTTAACACTACCTCTTCCTATGCAAAGCTGTCGTCTATATGATAGAAAAAGTAAGTCATGCTCGGTGTATAGGCTGTAGAGTCCTCGTAAAAATACGGTCGATTAATACTATCCGAGGTATGCGCATTCACATAAGGTATGCCATTTTGAATGCTTGTGACAATCACAGAGTGGTCGATCCTTCCATTTCCTTGAAAATCATAAAAGATAACATCTCCCAGCTCTAATTCCTCAGCATATTGCACACGCGTGCCTTTTAATCCAGTTGTAGATCCCTCTAAATACCATCTTAATGAGTGGGCTACGGACCAGCTAAAGCTCCAATTCCCTTGTTGCATCCACCACCCTTTATCTCTGCTAGGTGCTCCTCGCATTGGTGCGCCGCCTGCTAGTAAGCACTGAGATATATAATTTGTGCAATCAACATCAAAATTAGGAAACGCAGGATTACGTCTATTCCACCATAAATTGGCATACTGAACAGCAGCCTGTCTGTTATACATTTTCGCCATACATCCCCTCCTCATGCCATCATATGTCTACTTATATATTTCTATTAGTTAGGTCCTTCCTCTTATTCTTACCTGAAAACAGCTATAATCAGCATGTTCTTTTCCATTTTCAAGAACATTTTTGCTACAATAAGGTTTAAAGAAATGTAGATTTTATTTAATGACCAGAAGGGATGTTCAATGTGAAGCAGCATGCTGAGAAAGAAATTTTGCAGCCAACTCTTTTATGCGATAAAAAGGGTAATTTAAATCCAGCAGCCATCGGATTTGCACGTAAACCACTCATTAATAGTAATTTAAGCGGTCATATCATGCGTAAAAAGAAATGGAACTATTGGTGTGTCTATGGTGATGAAATCCTTTTCTCTGCTACAATTAGTCATCTAGATTATGCAGCAGTCTGCTTCGTTTATTTTCTTGAATATGAAACACAGCGCTATTTCGAAAAAACGATTACAATTCCCCTCGGTGGTAAATTAAAAATGCCTTCACAGGTTTTAGAATCCGTTTCCTTTAAAAATAGCGAAATGATGATTGATCAATTATTTATTCAAAATGAAACCCATTTATCGGTTTCCATACCAAACTTTGATGGAGACGTTTTACGTGCAAAGCTTATTATTCAACATCCTCCTACAGACGAAACTTTAAATGTTGTCATCCCTTGGAATCGTAAAACATTTCAGTTTACAGGTAAGCATCATATACTACCAACTTCAGGTTTTGTCACAATTGGTACTCGACGTTTTAATTTCTCAGCTGAAGAAAATTTTGCAGTGTTAGATTATGGACGAGGTATTTGGCCCCGTGAGGCATTGTGGAATTGGGGAATGGCTTCCCAGCGGGTTCGTGGACGACGCATTGGACTTAATTTAGGAGGTAAATGGACAGACGGCACTGGCATGACTGAAAATGCAATTTTTGTGGATGGTAAAATGACAAAAATACATGAGGATTTATTGTTTCAATATGATTCCGAGGATTATATGCAGCGCTGGAAAGTAAAAACAAAATTCTCTAATCAAGTCTCACTAACATTCTCTCCATTTTTTGAACGTGTTGCTCAAACAAATGCGAAATTGGTTAAATCAGAGGTACATCAACTATTTGGTTATTATGATGGCTCCATTTTACTCGATAATGGTGAAACACTGGTTATTCAACAGATGCTTGGAGGCATTGAGGAACATCGCGCTAAATGGTAGTACACATCTTATAGAAGACGCCGCTTCCCGTGGGTATTACTATAATAACTTGTTATTCCACGGAAGCTTGATGTCTCCTAGCACCCCCATTGCTCTAGCTAAGGGCAAGAAGTATTTTCTCAGGATCATCTGTAAATAGCGCGTGTATACCAAGCTGTTGCAAAGATCGGGCATGGCGCTCATCATTAACTGTATAAACACGAACGATTGCCCCTTCAGCTAATGCTAATTTAACTGATTTGCGAAAGGCTGTCGGTAGACTAACATGTAGTGCTTTAGCTGGGATGAGAGCAATATAAGTCGTAAAATCCACTAAAACCTCTGCGAACAATGCTGCACTTTCGATATATGGCGCAATTTGTGAAACGGTTTGTAAGGATTCATGGTTGAAAGATGAAATAATGACTCGCTCTGTCATTTGCTGTGCTGCAACCTCTTTGAGAACAAGTGCTTCAATTCCTTCGTATGAAATAATATCTGTCTTCAGCTCGATATTAATTCGATGATTTGTACCTGCAAACAGCTCCAATACTTCTCCTAGCGTAGGGATCGTTTCTCCGCTGAATTTCGGCGACATCCACGAACCAAAGTCAAATGTACGTAACTGTTGTAATGTAAAATCTTTCACATAGCCTGAACCATTAGAGGTACGATCAATTGTTTCATCATGTATGACTACCACCTCTTTATCTGCTGTTAAATGAACATCTAGCTCAATTCCCGCAATAGGAAGCTTAGCTGCCGCTTGAAATGCCGCAATTGTATTTTCTGGGTAGTGTGCCGAGACACCTCTATGTGCAAAAATATCCAAAATCATTAACCTCCTCTATTTCCTTTAAAGAAACTTAAAAAAATAAAGCTTTCCAAACCTCAATGTAATAGTAGCATAATTAACTTTTCTGCTTTCACTTGATGGTAAATATTATATATAGTAGTATGATAATCTACTTTGAAATTGTAAGTACCTAGGAGGTGCTAAAAATGACTGTACAACATCCAGATTTTCAGGCTGAAGTAGAGCGGTTGGCATATACCCAAAGATATATGCAGCAAATACTCAATGAATCACAAAGAGATTTACAATCGGCCCAGGAAAATATTCGTAAATCTATGGCTGACCTTGATTACTTAGATTCAAGTTTAAGTTATTTAAATATCTTAACAAATGCCAGATTCTTTGAAATGGCTCGTAACCAAAAGGAAGGCCTAGAAGCTGTTCGTAAGAAGCCATACTTTGCTAGAATTCATTTCCAAAAGACAGGCGATCCAGAGGAATTTCTCTACATCGGGAAAACCTCACTCTTTCATCGCGAAACCCATGAGCCCATTATTGTTGACTGGCGCTCTCCTGTAGCCAATGTCTATTATGATGGACGTCTTGGCGATATGGAATATGATGTCCGCGGAGAAGTTCATAAAGGACATCTCTATGCTAAAAGACAATACAAGATTGAGAATGGCGAATTACTCGATATACGTGATATTGACTTAACAACAAACGATGAACTACTGCAAGAAGCGTTAGCTGGGAAAGCAGATGTTCGACTAACCGAAATTGTCTCGACAATTCAAAAGGAGCAAAATGACATTATCCGAGCACACCTTCGTCAACCAATTATTGTGCAAGGTGCAGCAGGTAGTGGAAAAACAACAATCGCTCTACACCGTATATCTTACTTCCTCTACACAATGGGTGAGAACTTTAATCCAGAGCAGCTCATGATTTTAGCACCGAATAAGTTATTTATTGATTATATCGGAGATGTTTTACCAGAGCTCGGTGTCGATAAAATTTGCCAAACTACTTTTACAGACTACGTTCTTTCCGCCACTAAATTAAAGCTAAAACTTCAAAATCCGAATGAGCAATTAGAATCGCTTGTTGCTGGAGGAAATCAGGAGCCAACTGCATGGATCGCTGAAATGAAAGGCTCTCTTTATTATCGTGATGTCATCGAACGTTACATTCAAAAGCTAGAACAGGAGATTGCAGAGCAATTTGAAGATGTATATATTGAAAAATACTGTATCATGCGTGCTTCCCATTTAAAGAAGCTGTTTTTATATGAGTTTTCTTATATGCCTATCGAAAAACGCCTTGCCCATATTAAGAAGGTGTTAACAAGCCATGTCCGTCAAAAAAAACAAGTTGTCCTAGCAACACTTCATAAAAAGTATGATGAAGCATTGGGTAAAGCTTTAAATGGTATTCGGGATGATGAAAAACGAAGACGGGTTGTTACTAAATTTATCGATGAACGCGATGAACGTATTCCAGCTATTGAAAAAGAAACGAAAACCACTGCAACGGCATATATGCGACGTTTTACTAAACATAATATCAAGACACTCTATCGCACCCTTCTCACTGATGCAGAACTTTTAGCAGAGCTGGCTCCTGAATGGCATTATCTCGAACAACAACAATTTTTACAGGCACACCGGAAAGAACATTGGGCACTTGAAGATTTGGCTGCACTATACTATTTACAAGCCCGTCTAAAAGGCATCCCAGATGAATGGAAAATGCGTGTTGTCTTTATCGATGAGGTACAAGATTATAGTTTATTCCAGCTTGCTGCTTTAAAAACAGGTCTCGATACAGATATGTTTACAATGGTTGGTGATTTAGCCCAAGGGATTCACAGCTATCGTTCATTAACAGCTTGGGAGCCTGTCCAAAGCTTGTTTCCACGTGCAAGTTTCAGAACATTACAAAAAAGCTACCGAACAACCATCGAAATTATGGAAGTAGCTAACCAAATATTAGCGCAAATGAGTGAACAGCTTCCTTTGGTAGAGCCAGTTGTTCGTCACGGTAATGTACCAAGTTTTATTCAAGCTGATCATTTCGATGCTTTAAAAATTAAAGAGATCTTTGAAGCTATTCGTCAAAATGGTCATCGTTCCATCGCTTTAATTTGCAAAACTACAGCGGAAGCTATCACGATGTATCAGACATTAAAAATGAGCGATATTGCCTCACAGCTCCTAACTGAAAACGAATCGATTAATCAGGAAATGTTGCTTGTTGTACCAAGTCATCTAGCTAAAGGACTTGAATTTGATGCAGTGATTGTAGCTGCATTTGATACACCTTTCTATGATACGCCAATTGATCGAAAGCTACTTTACGTAGCACTTACACGAGCAATGCATGAGCTGTACTTAATAGGCCCATCCAAAAATACATTTTTATTGGAAAATTAAAAAGTCGCTAGAAGGCGACTTTTTTATCGATCATCAATTTCTTGGTGGTAATCTATAAAACTTCCCTTTCGATAAATAAGCTTTTACTACTTTCCACCATGAACTAGGGGCTTCCTTTGGAGGAGACTTCTTTTTAGGCAATGCTGGCATGCGCATGATCACGACTCCTTTCTTAAAGCTTATTAATATTATATGAAGATAGTAGGTAATTATGCTAAAAAAGAGCGATGAGTTGATGTTTACTAACACTCATCGCCCTTTTTCCTATTGTTTTACATAATAATCAATTTGTTGTGCCTTCATAAAACCAGCCTTTTCATAGACAGATAGTGCTTTTTTATTGTCGATTTCTACGTCGAGCATGACAAATTTTGCGCCAACTTTACTCGCATAATCCTTTGAAAAAGAAAGAAGTGCCGTTCCAATACCTTGTCCTTCATAATTAGGATGAACAGCAAGAGCAGTTACCCACTGGATTTCATTTTCCTTAGCTGTCGTTACAGTTCCAACCATATCACCATCTCGATATGCAACCCAAAGTTTTCGTCCATTAGTAGTAGTGTTAAAAGCAATGAGTTCCTTAGATTCTTCCGGTAAATCGCCAAACGCCTCACCATAAATAGAGATTAGTTCTGCCTCCTCACCATCATAAGGTTGAATGTTAATATCATTTTGTAACGCTACTGGTTCTGCTTTAGTCTCTAAGGTTGCTTCTGAAAAACTGTAAGCAAACCCTTTTTGTTCAATGAATGTATGCCCAAAAGGAGAGCCATCAATTACGACTGCTAATTGTCCCTCTGCTCCTCTTTCCTCTAGTCCCACTTGGATACTCTCAACTAATGCCGTTCCAATACCTTTTTGTCGATAGGCAGGTGTCACCACTAATGACCATTCGTATGTATGAAGCCCAATTAAATCAATGGCACTTGCAGCACCAACTAACAAATCTTTATCATCCTCGTACGCCAATACCATAAAACCCTTTGATTCGAAAGAGCTGGCCATAGGCACATTCATAATGGTTTCGTATACTCGATAATCATGAACTGTTGCTTCTTCACATAATAATTTTACTTCCTTCAATGTTTCTCCATCTAATGGGAAAGACACTGTCATCACTGAAATATTCATCTTTAACTCCGTTCCTATGTCAGACTATTGCCCTATTGTAGCAAGAATGAAAATAAACTGGCAACAAAATATATTAATACCGCTGTTAATCAGAATTTTACTTCAAAAACCGGAATAATAAAAGGATTTATACTATAAAAGTTCAATGAAATGACTGAAATTTACTAGAAATCATAGATATAAAATAATATACTTATTTCACAAAATTAGAGATATTTAATCTTTTTTCTTAGTTACTTTTAAGCTATACAATCATTCATACTATATAATAATTTACATTTATTATACCATTTATTCAAATTAATAACATTTGCAATTCAACTAACAAGAGGCTAAATGGATAAATTAAAGAAAAAACCAAACTATTGTGGGAAATGTCCAATTTAGTGTCCCGTAATAGTTTGGTTTTTCTGTTTTTATTCATTTATTTACGTTAACTTATTCTTCAAGATGATGGGAGGATGAATGAAGCATTTGTGCATAAAGACCACCAGATTCGATCAGTTTTTGCTGAGGTCCTGCTTCAACCAACTTGCCTTTATGCATAACTAAAACTAAATCGGCATTATGCACAGTATTTAAACGATGGGCAATAACGAAACTTGTGCGTCCTTGCATTAATGTATCAAGCGCCTCTTGTATTGCCATTTCTGTTACAGTATCGATACTACTTGTTGCCTCATCCAATAGCAAAATTTTCGGGTCAGCAATAAGTGCTCTCGCTATAGAAAGCAATTGCTTTTGACCTTGTGATATCTCGCGTCCATCTGCAGCAAGAACTGTTTCATAGCCATCTTTGAGCTTCATGATAAAATCATGGGCGTTAGCTCGCTTGGCAGCTTCTTCAATCTCTGCATCACTGGCATCTAGCCGACCATAACGAATGTTTTCACGCACAGAAGCCTCAAATAAAAACGGGTCCTGCAAAACAAAAGCCATCTGAGAACGTAAGGATTGTCGATCTATTTGCTGCACATTTATGCCATCAAATAATACTTCACCTTTTGTTACCTCATAAAACCGTGCAATAAGTTGAAGAATTGTCGTTTTCCCAGCTCCTGTAGCACCAACAAGCGCTACCGATTGTCCTGGCTCCACTTTAAAATCAACATCCTTTAATGTATAAGCTTCCTCTTCTTGTTCGTATTTAAAGAACACATGCTTAAATGCCACATGCCCCAATAACTGATGCTTTTGAGCTGAAACAGTTTCCTCTTCTTGTTGTTCGTCAAGTAAGGCAAATACTCGTTCTGCGCCTGCAATAGCAGATAGTACCGTATTAAATTGGTTTGCTAAATCATTCAATGGACGTGTAAATTGCCTAGCATATTCAGTAAATATAACAATAACACCTATCGATACATGCCCGTATAGTGCGAGCACTCCCCCTATGCCTGCTACAATGGTAAAGCTCATATTGTTTAAGAAGTTCATCACCTTTGGGATATAACCAGAGTAAGTCTGTGCCCAAAAACCTGTTCTTCTTAGACGCAAGCTTTTTTCACGGAACTCCGCTTTCATTCGTTCCTCTTGTGAGAAAGCTTTAACAATCCTCTGCCCCGAAATAGTTTCTTCTATCATGCCATTCAAGGCTCCAAGAGCGGCTTGCTGCTCTTTAAATAAGGGCGCTGTCCTTCGTGTAATCCAACGCATGGCCCAAAACATAAGTGGAATAATTGTCATCGTCAGTACTGTCAGCAATGGGCTTAAACTGAGCATAATAATAACGGTTCCACCAAGCGTAAGTATGCTTGAAAACACTTGGATAAAAGAACTGTTTAATGTGGAGCTAACAGCTTCAATGTCATTTGTCATCCGACTCATTAATTCGCCATGCTGACGGCGATCAAAGAATGCAATGGGCAATCGTTGAAAATGAGCAAATACACTTGTTCGCAGTCTATATATCGTTTGCTGTGCAATCCCGATCATCCAATAATTTTGTAGGAAGAGTGAGACAGCTAACAAGGCATAAATACCAATTAAAAAGCCAATCCCCTTTCCTAGTCCAGAAAGCTTGCCGTGCATAACATAGTGATCGATCATTTGACCAATTAAATAGGGGCCAGCCAAAGCTAACACCGAACTAATCATCACTAGTAGAAGTACTACGATGAGGAGTGCTCGTTGTTCATCAACAATTTTCCATAATCGCAGCAATGTACTTTTCCAATCAGATGCACGAGGTCCCTTTTTTTTCTGCACAACCTGCTTCAAATCATCTTTTGTCAATATCGGCTCATAGCCAAAAGGTTTCTGGAAAAATCCCATTAATCCTCCACCTCCTGTTGAGAGATTGCAATTTTTTTATAGAGTGTTGACGTTTGTAAAAGCTCTTCATGTGTGCCATATCCAACTACTTTTCCCGCATCGATTAGTAAAATGCGGTCTGCACCTTTAGCCGTACGTATTTTTTGCGTGACAACAAGCATTGTTGCCCTCTCTTCACTCAATGCTTCCCATAATGATTGTTCGGTTTTTACATCTAGGGCACTTGTGCTATCATCAAGCATTAAAATATGTCCTTTTCTCAAAAGGGCTCTAGCAATCGATAGCCTTTGTTTTTGTCCTCCCGATAAATTGACACCTTTTTGTCCCACCTTGGTATCATAGCCATTTGGAAAATCTTCAACAGACGCATGTATTTGTGCCTGCATAGTGGCCTGTAATACAGCATCCATTTCGGCCTCTACATTTCCCCAACGTACATTATCAGCAATACTACCAGTAAACAATAACGATTGCTGTGGAACATAGCCAATGATTTCGCGTAGCTCTTGCAATTCCCAGTGTTGAACATCCTGCCCTTCTACCAATATTCTTCCGTGCGTTACTTCATAAAAACGAGGAATAAGCTGCAACAATGTTGATTTTCCAGCACCAGTCGCCCCCATAATCGCTAATTTTTCACCGGACTTAACTTGGAAGCTCACATCTGACAGGACAGGTGCATCTCCCCCCGGATAAGTAAAACTGACATGTTCAAACATTAACTCCCCATAGCGCGAAGGATGACCTACCTCCTCAGAAAGTGACGTATCTTCTACTTCATTTTCCATAGAAAGGACTTCTGCCATTCGTTCTGCAGAAGCTTTCGCTCGTGCATAAAAAATAATAATAAATGCAAACATTGAAAATGAGCCAGTCATACGCATCGCATAATTGACAATAGCTACAATATCGCCAAGCGGTGTAGTTCCTGACGCAATTTGCTTTGTACCAAACCATAAGACTGCGAGCAGACTCATGTTCATAATGAATAATAGTACGGGCATAATATATTCCATTATTCTTAACGCTTTTACAGTATCTATTTTTAAGCGAGAAGCAACCTCATCAAAGCGCGTAGCTTCATACGTTCCTCGTAAATAAGCCTTCACTAATCGAATTGCCTGTAAGTTTTCCTGTAAAACCCTATTTAAACGGTCGACTCTCTTCTGTACCCGTCCAAAATATGAAACACCCTTGGCCACCATAAAAATTAGAAAAACAAAGATAATGGGTGCACCAATAACTAAAAATAATGCCAGCTTTGCATTCACAACAAATGCCATTATAATGCTGCCTATAACAGCAAGTGGTGCTCGGAGCATAATACGTAAGCTCATAAATAGCACCGTTTGTACCTGAGTAACATCATTCGTTAATCTTGTAATAAGAGAAGCAGTAGAAAATTTTTGATAGGTTGCTAGCGTAAAGGATTGTATCTTATCAAACATGGCATTTCTTAGGTCATAAGAAAAGCTTTGAGCTGTATGGGATGAAAAATATGAATTGATGATTCCTGCCATAAAGGCAGTAAATGATAAAGCAAGTAAAACAGCCCCCCATTGCATAATCATCCCTTGATTTTGAGCCCGTACTCCTTCATCAATAATTTTTGCCATAATGAGGGGTTGCACAAGCTCAACAAATAATTCTAAAAGCATTAAAAATAAAGCAAAGATGGCTGTCCATTTATATGGTTTTACATAGGAAAAAACTTCTTTCATATTCTTTCCCCCTTGTTGTAAGAATCAACTTTATTATAGTTAAAAACTCCTAACTTCATAATAGATTTATGCTTTTTCACCCGCTACTGAAAGCCAAGTTACACAAACAAGCATAACGAATACTCCAATTAATTGCCAGAAACCTAAAGAGGTGCCGAATACAATAACCGAAATAATCATTGCTGTTAGTGGTTCGATACTGGAGAGAATACTGGTTTCAACTGCCGTAATATATTTCATACTACTTAAAAACAAAATAAAGGCTACTGTTCCAAAAAAGATTAAAGCAGCTAATAATATGAGGATTTTAAAATCTGTTAAAACACCCCATTGGTTGGACTGCCAAACACGGCTTACTAAGCCTAATGTGAAGCCACCTACGAGCATTCCCCAACCAACTACTAATAACACTCCCCACTCCTTCATTAAGCGTGCAGGGTATAATGTGTAAAAGGCAAATGTTAAGCCTACCGCAATCCCCCACAGCAAGGCTTTTGGACTAATTAGCAAACTCTCAAATGAAGCATTCGTTAGTAATAAAAATAACCCTATAAGGGTACCAATAATACCTAATACTTGATATTTTGGTGGCATCTTCTTTAAACTAAGAGAGACATATGCCACAACAAATATAGGCGCTAAAAACTGCAGGAGAGTTGCCAGTACAGCATTACTTTCGTTAATTGCTGCAACAAATGCAAATTGTACACCTAGCATCCCAGCTATACCAAAAATAATAAGCTGTCTGCCCCAAAGTTTTTGCTGCCAAATACCAAAAATATTTTTTCCAGTTAACAATAAATATGTAAGTAGTAATATACCTGCAACCGTTAAACGGATTGTTAACATAAAGGAAACTGTCAACGGTGTATGGTTAAGTAACCACTCCATTAAAGGACCAGTTGCTCCCCATAATATAGCTCCCGAGACAATAAATACTATTCCTTTTAACCGTTTCATACCAATCCTGCTTCCTATAAACGTACTAAAAACTGTTATTTTTCTTCAAATCTTTTCATATATTTCACGAGAAAAGACCCATATTTTTTCATCATCAAATATTTACAATTATATTCATAATGACTAATTCCCGATAATTATCTATAATATTAGTATATATTGATTACCCAAGGAGATCGAATAATCATGAGTCACATGCATAAATCGTTTACGATTGATGAACATTATTTAAATTCACTTCCTTTTCCTGCAATTATCATCAATCAAGATGGACAAGCGACTATCTGGGGAAAGAGCGCTGAACATCTGATTGAATTATCAGTAAATGATGTTAAAGGAAATACTACTCCATCTATACACGAAAATCTACTACGCCAGCTCCCTGTAGAAACATTTCAATCTATTTTACAAAATGAGGACAGCACGTATCTAGATAAAATTACAGTACAGACAACCTCAAATATGGAACTGACGACAGCTTTGCTTACTAAGCCTTTTATAGAAGAAGGAGAGCGCTTTATTCTAATGATATTTATGCTACCAGAATTAATGACAAATGCTGTTTCAGATTGCACTACATTTGTAAATCTCAAGCAAGGTTTAGACGCTACATTCATGACTGTAACACTCGATCAAGATGGTTTTATCTTAGAATGTAATAATGAATTTCTAAAAACAAGCCAATGGACACCTAAGCGTGTTATCGGTAAAACATTTTGGCAATTGTTCCCTGATAATGATGAAAGTGAAAAAGTTAGCAATACTATTTGGCGTAATTTAAACAATGGTCATACGTGGCAGGGGGAAGTTGAAAAAATTACAAAAACGGGACAATCTTATTGGGTACTGCTAACAGCTATCCCTACCTTTAATCTTGAAACAAATGAACAACAATTTTTCTTAATTGAAAAGGATATTACTAAATCGAAGACCATCCAACATCAATTGGAAAAAATCGCTTATATTGATACAGAAACAGGGTTGATGAATGCGCATCGCCTTGAAAAAGTAATTACCACTATGATTGATGACGAAAGACACTTTTCTTTTGTTTATTTAAGTATTGATAAATTCTATACGCTAAAAGAATTACATGATCAACAAATAGAGCAAAGCCTTATTATTGAATTTACAAATCGTATAAAAATGTATTTCCAAGATAGTACGATGGCTCGAATAAATGAAAATGATTTTGTTGTCATCACACCTTTAAGTGAGTGGTTTATTCAAGGCTTTTTATCCTACTTACAGCAGCATCCTATTTATAGCGGCAATATTGCAGTACCAATTTCTATTAGTGGTGGCATCACAAGATACCCAGAGGATCAAACAACATTCTCTCAGCTTATGAAAGCATCTATTGCTACCATTTCTACGGTGCGTGAAGCTGGTGGAGACAAAATTGTTTCCTTATCAACAGCAACACATAAAGCTTTAAATCGTAAAGCTTTAATTGAAAAGCGTTTACTTCAAGCACTAGATCAAAAGAATTTAAAGGTACTCTATCAACCACAAATTGATGTTTATTCTGGGAAAATTACAGCAGTTGAAGCACTCGTACGCTGGGAAGACGAGATAATTGGGGTTGTTTCACCTGACGAGTTAATTCCTATTGCAGAAGAAACAGGTCTGATTAACAACATTGGCTCCTTTATGCTCGAAAAAGCCTGTGAGCAGGCATTGCTTTGGAAAAAAGCTGGACATGATCTAAAAATATCAATTAACTCTTCTGTACGAGAGTTTCGTGATAAAAATATGGCTAAATCCATTCTTGAAATGATCACAAAAACTGGTTGTCCGGCAAATCTACTACAAATTGAAATTACCGAAAAATTTGCTTTAGAAGCCGAAGCTGCAACTTCTATTGCACAACAAATGCGCAAGCTTGAAAACGAAGGCATCTCCTTCATCTTAGATGATTTTGGAACTGGCTATGGTTCATTTAGATATATGCAAATTTTACCAATAGATACTTTGAAAATTGATCAAACATTTACGAATTCACTATTAAAATCTGAAAAGACCCAAAAGCTTATGCACGGTATGGTACAGCTAGGGAAATCTATGGAACTGAAAGTTGTAGCGGAAGGTGTTGAAACCGCTGAGCAAGCTGATTTATTAATTACTTATGGCTGTGACGCAATTCAAGGGTATTATATTAGTAAGCCTGTTACACCAGATGAAATTGAGGATTTACTTAGTAAGCAAAAATAAGTGAATAAGGAGGCTGCGTTGAAAAATAAACGCAGCCTCCTTTTACTTTTTATAGACCTTTTGTAATTTTACCTTACTTGAACGAACTGAACGGAAAATAAGTTGAATAATTACTTCAGCAAAGACAAGTCCAATCACTATCGCACCTGTAATTAAAAATGCCTTTAAGCCATATTGTAAGCCTTGTAAATAATCATCCTCTACCACATTTCTCATGGCATTATAAGCCATACCCCCGGGCACTAACGGTATAATTCCACCTACAATAAAGATAATCATCGGTATTTTAAATCGGCGAGCATATAAATGTGCCACTATAGCAATGACAAACGAGCCAAAGAAAGAAGCTTTGACAACATCCATGCCTTGCTCTGTTAACACAAAATAAATTATCCAGCCAATTACTCCAACAAGACCACAATGAAGGAGTGTTTTTCGAGGAACGTTAAAAATAATGGCAATTCCAGCAGTCGCAAAAAAACTTACAATTATTTGTATAATAATGTCCATCATATCCATATTGTCCGCCTCCTAAAACCCTAGAGTGACGGCAATGGCTGCACCGATGGCAAAGGCTGTTAAAAAGGCCTCTGCTCCCTTTGCCATCCCTGACATAAAATGCCCCGCCATTAAATCACGAACTGCATTGGTTATCAAAATACCTGGTACGAGTGGCATGACAGAACTAATAATTATTTTATCCAATTCATTACCATATCCATACTTTACTGCTAAGAAGGCAACAAAGCCGAGAACAAGTGATGCCGTAAATTCAGAGAAAAATTTAACCCTTGTTAAGTGGTTGATTATCACAAGCACTAGGAAACCTAACCCACCCGCTAAACAAGCTACAGGGAAATCCGACCATCCTCCCTTAAACATAATAAGGAAACAACCGCTTGCAAGTGCAGCTGCTATAACTTGTAAATACGTTGGTAAAAAATAATTTGTTTTTTGTATCGACTTTAGCTCGTCATAAGCTTCTTCTAATGTTATGATGTGAGATGTGAGTCTCCGAGATACTGAATTTACCAAGGCTATTTTTTGCAAATCTGTCATCCTGCTGGAAATTGATGTAATTCTCGTTGGCTGAGTTTTGCCTAACGAAAAAATGATTCCAGTTGGTGTGGCATAACATTGAGCATTCGGCATATTTTGAGAATGTGCCATTCGCAGCATCGTATCCTCCACACGGTATGTTTCTGCACCACTTTCAATCATAATACGCCCTGCAAGTAACAAACAGTCAATTGTAAGTTCAATATCCGCTTCTTGTATGACCATTACAGCTATCTGCCTCCTTCTAAAGGTTCCTTGCCAATATTATCGAACTGCCAATAAAAACTCAACTGAAAATTTCAGTATTAAATTTTGGCTTTCTTTCAATTTATTTTATTATCGATTAACAATTATTGAGCATGGGTTCTTCTATTTCAGTAGGTATTTTACAATCACTTAAAAAGAAGTACAACTACATATTATTCACTACCTAGAAGAAGGAAAATTGGCGTAAATTAATTTCTATAAATTTACACTAAAAGTTTATAGATTTGTATAACTTTTTTAATGGCTGACACGTCTGATTGTATAGAAAATAAAAAAGAGGGGAGCGTACCCAATACCATGCAGGAACGCAGAAAAAGACGTGGTCCAATAATTGATTTTTTATTACTGGGCCTTATTGTAACTTTAACAACCATTATACTTGTTATTATCCTTTCAAAGGATGAATTTAAGTTTCAAAAGATTAGTGCTTCAAAAGAAACCGATACAGAATCGGTAAATAGTAATTTAACAACAGAAAGTTCTGCGTTTCCAGGTATACGAATTGTTACAGACGTTTCTAATGATAAACGAACACCTTTTGCTATTCACTACCCTCAAACAGATAACGAAGTTTTTAATGATGCCGTATTACAATACATATCGGATTCAAAAGAAAACTATCTAGGATCTATGAAAAAAAATAAAGAAAAGGCAGCGATGGGTGAATTAAATATTAGTCTGGAAACTTTTCCATACCGAGAGCATTATTATTCCTTTGTGCTAACAAAAATGCTGTACCTAGGTGGAGCTAATCATGAAATTTCAACGAAAACATTCTTTATTGATAACGAAACTGGCGAGCAAATTTCGATCCAAACACTCTTGCAAAATGATGAGAACAACTTAACAACATTAGCAGCAAATGTACGGAAAGATTTGCAAAAAAACCTCCAAATAAAGGATGCGCTTTTTCCTGATGAATTATTGAAAGCAACGGAGCCGAAATGGTCGAACTTCAACCGTTTTGCTATTGTCGACGATTCCTTGAAATTCTATTTCGATGAATATGAGATTGCTAGTGGAGCAGCCGGAGCCCCAATAGTGAAACTACCCCTTTCGCTTATTAATCCATTGTTAGCCTCAGAGTTTCAAATCGCTATGGAAAATGTAAAACCAACAAATCCACCGCCTACAGGTGATCCCAATAAAAAGCGTATAGCATTAACTTTTGATGATGGTCCCCACCCAAAAGTAACAGAACAAATATTAAATATCCTTGATAAGTACCAAGCAAAAGCTACCTTCTTTATGCTCGGTAGTCGTGTACAATATTATCCCGATATTGCCAGAGATGTTCTTGCACGTGGTCATGAAATAGGCAACCATTCATGGAATCACCCTGTATTAACAAAGCTTACGCAAGAACAAGTAATGAAAGAGTATAATTCTACAGCTACTGAAATCGAGAAAGCTATTAATCACGGTGCCACAGTTTTTAGGCCACCTTATGGGGCAACGAATGATACGATTAACGCTGAAATTCCTATTCCTGTCGTGTTATGGACAATTGATACATTAGATTGGAAACATCGCAATGCGCAGCAATTACTGCCAAATATTAAAAATAATTTACACAATAATGCCATTGTCCTAATGCATGATATTCATCAATCGACTGCTGATGGACTAGATGCGGTGTTAGCTTATTTACAAGGGCAAGGCTATGAATTCGTGACAGTTTCTGAGATTATGCCCTATCGCCAATAGGATGTATTATTCCCAACAATTAAATTTAAAAAAGTCCAATGAATTTTTAACGGGATTCATTGGACTTTTCTTACTATTTGAATGTTAATGTATCTAATGGCTTAAAGTTATTTAATTGATAGCTCTTTACCTCATTACGCGCTACTGTATACAATGCGTCATCTATATAGACAACTCGTTGTACAACCTGCTCCCAATTTTCATATGGCTCATTCGTAGAACGATTGATAATATTCCCTTTTAATACGATACCTTTGTCTGCAGTAATTTCGTAAATTTGAGCTCCATGACCTTGGTAAACAATGTCATCCCCTTTACCTGCCTCATACAGCACTACCGGGAAGCCAAAGTAGTTGTATTGCTCATGACGGAAAAGTGCTTTTGGATTGTACTGGACATCAGAGTATGACCCTTTCCCACCAATTTTAACGGTCGACTGCTCTTTCGGGTTACGGTAGTCTGATACATCAAAAAGTGACATCTTCATATTCGTTGTCACAGTAAAATTACGTTTCGTATAAGCATCATAGCGTTGCTCTGTATCATAACCAATGCCAATTAAATGTGTCTCATCTAATGGATGCAGGTAATTACTAAAGCCAGGAATCTTCAATTCTCCAAGTACGGCAGGCTTTTTCGGGTTGGCTACATCGATGACAAACAGAGGATCTACTTGTTTAAATGTCACCACATATGCTTTTTCCCCCATAAAACGTGCAGAATATATTTTTTCTCCAGGTGCCATATCTTTCACTGAACCAAGTGCTTTTAAATGTTCATCTAAAATAAAGAGGTGATTATAGGAAGTACTTTTCTCATCCCATGTATTCCCCTCTGTTGTGAAGATTCGGAAATTGCCTTTGTATTCATCCATTGAATACTGATTTAACACGGTTCCTTTTACTTCCGTACTTCCAGCAAAGTTCAAAGTCGTTCCATCTACATTCCACTTAAAAATTTGAGTGTCTGCTGCTCGTGGTAACCAAATCATGTCCATAGCACGTTTATCTGATGAAGCCGCATGATTGCTTTCATATATTGGAGTCGTTAAATACAGAGCATTTTCCGACATATAAAGACCACTACTACCACCCAGATACCCCTTTGTATTGGCTGTTGTCTTAGCCCCATTTTTTAAATCAACAGCTGTAATTAAACTATAAGTACCATCCATTGTATTAGGTAATATCGAGATTTTCTCTAAAGGTAGACTTTTGTATGCTGTGCCTACCATACTATCAAATGTTTTAGGTTTTAAATCTGCTTTTACATCTTCTTGGAGCATCCAATAATTCGGATACATATTACCAATTAAATATAATGTATCCTTCGTAATGCGAATATCCTGTAAAAAGCCCTCTTGCCCAACATCTCGTACATGCTTTGGATTGCCTGGATTCGAAATATCATAAAAGGAGGCTGTTACCATGGCTGTACCTGCTTTTTCAATATACTCATCCCCAATGACAATTAATAAATTGTCATATAATGCAAGTTTAGAAATATATCGTGATTCTTTCAGTTTAATGCTCGTAGTCAATTTTAAATTTTTAGGGTCTTTAGCATTCACAACTGTGATGCTTTGATCTTTCGCACTGTAAATAAAGCCCTCTTTTACGACAACAATATCACCCTCTTCTACCCCTTCTACTTGATTATTGGTCGTAGACTCGTTTTTAGCTGTTGCATTATCTTCAACCGCTGAACTAGTCGCACTATCTGCTTTTTCTTCCTCTCTAATTCCTACTCTTTGAGTCGACAACAGTTTTTTGAAATATTGTTGTAGTTCTTTTTCAGATTTTACAGCAGTTAACGTCTCTATAATGGTGAATGGAATAACTTGTGATGAGACATTTAATCCCCCCTGTGAGAATGCTTCTTTCTTCACATGTAATTGATAATTACCTGGTTTTAATTTCTTTACAACTAATGTTTTCTGATCTTCTAGCAATTCAATTGTTGCGGGTACTTTTTGACCTTTTTCTGTTGTAATAAAGACATAGTCTTTAGTTATCTTGTTTTTCTTTAAAGCAACTGAAAAAGATGCTTGCCAGCTTTGCTCGGCCATACTTGTGCTTGCTGCCTTTGCAGTAACATCTGTAGTAATCGTCCATGTGAAAATGCCAGGCACGATAGCTAGAACGACAATCAGCATAATTGCCAACCACTTACTTTTCATCATTTATCCTTCCCTTCATATACTTGTTTATCAATTAGACTAGCAAAAGGTTGGAAAGTTACATTTTTCTGAAATTTTTTAACAGGGGCTTCACACAAAAAAAAAGACGAGAGGGAATAATTCCCCTCTCGTTCTATTCTTCAAATGGCCATTTAGGCAACATTTTAGTTAACGGCTTATCTAGACGTTTGCCTAAAACATAATCAGCCTGCATAATGGTATGAATCTCACGCGTTCCTTCATAAATAACAGGTGCTTTTGAGTTTCGTAAATAACGAGCCACAGGATATTCGTCTGAATAACCATACGCACCATGAATTTGTACCGCATCATCTGCAGCCTTATTAGCAAAATCACAAGCCTGCCATTTTGCTAAAGATGTCTCTCTTGTATTTCGAACACCTTTGTTTTTTAATTCTCCAACGCGGTAGACAAGAAGTCGGCTCATTTGATAGCCAGCTTCCATATTAGCAAGCATTCGCCCAACGAGCTGGTGCTCTCCTATCGGCTTGCCAAATGTTTCTCGTTCATGACAGTATTTCACACTAGCTTCTATACAGGCTTGGATTAAACCAACTGCACCAGCCGCTACCGTAAAACGACCATTATCTAACGCAGACATGGCAATTTTGAAACCTTCACCCTCTTCGCCAAGACGGTTTTCTATTGGTACACGTAAATCTTCAAAAAAGAGCTCGCCTGTATTACCAGCGCGAATACCATACTTACCTTTAATCGCTTTTGATGTAAAGCCAGCCATAGAACGCTCTACAATGAAGGCACTAATACCATGATGTTTTTTCGCTTTGTCTGTATAAGCAAAAACGATAAAGTGATCTGCAATATCACATAAGGAAATCCATGTTTTTTGTCCATTGAGGACATAATGATCACCATGACGGACAGCCGTTGTAGACATAGCAGCTACATCAGATCCAGCGCCTGGCTCTGTAAGACCAAATGCTCCAATACGAACACCTTTTGCCTGTGGAACAAGGTATCGCTGCTTTTGATCTTCAGTCCCCCACTGCATAAGGGTCATGCTATTTAATCCTGTATGGACGGATACGGCTGTGCGAAACGCCGTATCTCCACGTTCAAGCTCTTCACAAACGATGGCAAGAGCGTTATAATCCATACCACTTCCACCATATTGTTCAGGTACACAAACACCCATTAAGCCAAGTTCTGCAAGTCTCGACCAAATCTTAGCATCAAAGCCGCCTGCCGCGTCCCATTTTGCAATATAGGGGATGATTTCCTCATCAACAAACTGTCTTACTGTTTTTCGTAGCATTTCTTGCTCACTGGACATTTCAAAGTTCATGGTTAGCACCTACCATTTCACAATCATTGCAGACTTATGAGATGTCTCTTTAATCACTACGCCACGTTTAGCCATCTCTTCAATATACGTAGCACCGGGCACTATAGCTTCAGGTGCGAATACACCATGTTCTGTAATAGCACCTGCACCAATCATTTGAGCTACAACCGAAATGGTATTAGCGGTTGCACGTGCCATTGCCGTTTCATTGATGGTCATATCCTTACGTACAACCATTTCATATTCATATGTCACTTGTTGCTGTGCTTTTTCACCAGCTACAATAACACGTAATAGTACAGCATCTGGTTTTGTTCCCAGTTCAAGTTTCTTTTTAAGTGCTTCTCGTACTACTGCGCGGACAGGTACTTCTTGATTATCCACTTCTACCTTATTTGCTGAATCAAGGAATCCTAAGTCAGCTAAAAGTTTAAACTTCTCTGCATGGCCTTTATAGCGGATTGTTTTATATTCTAGTGTGCGGACATTTGGGAATGTCTTATACAAAGTGGAGATGCCTCCAGATGTATAAAATGCCTCAAGCACACCGAAACCATCAAAATAAATAGGTTCAACGCCTGATAGGGATGGAACTTCTTCAAGCTTGCCCTTCTGAATTGTTTTGGAAGGCTCAGTATAATGATCGAATACGCCGTCTAAAGAAAATACACGTGTATAATGGAGTGGAGGTTTTGGCTCAGTTGGAATACCACCTACAAATAGTTTAATAGATTCGACCTCATCTAATTTCGAGGCACCGTACCCCGCTAGAATATTGACCATGCCTGGAGCAACACCTAGGTCAGGAATGATTGTAACACCTTTTGCCTTGGCTTCCTCATGTAGATCCAATATCTTCTCTGTAACGCCACCGATATGACCACCTAAGTCGACGGAATGTACACCTGCCTCAATGGCTGCTCTTGCTACTCGCTCATTGAACGAATAAAACAATGCATTGACGGCAACATCACCCTTCGAAATAACGTCCATTAACGAATCGTCACGTTCTGCGTGTAGCTCTACAACCTCAACCTTATTTGTATCTAGTGTGTCTACAAAATCCTGTGCAACTTTTACATCGATATCCCCTAAATACACACGCTCAACTTTATCGTTTTTTATTAAATCACGAGCTACCTCTTTACCCATTAAACCTGCACCTAATACAACAACTTTCATCAAGAACATCCCCTTTCGTTGATCTGTTACTCTGTATCGATTTGTGCTCTTTGTAATTTACCGCTGTAGTCTACATAAATACTCTTCCATTCTGTGTATACATCCAGAGCTGCTACACCTGAATCACGGTGACCATTTCCAGTCCCTTTTGTGCCTCCAAAAGGTAAATGGATTTCAGCACCTGTTGTGCCGGCATTTACATAAACAATACCTGTGTCTAAGTCACGCTGTGCGCGGAAAATTGTATTCACATCTTGCGAGAAAATTGAGCTTGATAAGCCAAATTTCACGCCATTATTTACTTCAATTGCTTCTTCTAAATTTGCCACTTCAATCAAAGAAACGACTGGACCAAAGATTTCTTCTTGGGCAATAATCATATCAGGTTTCACATTCGTAAACAGTGTTGGCTCATAATAGAATCCTTTATCGTAAGGTGGTTCATTTAATATTCTGCCCCCTGCTAATAATGTGGCACCCTCTTGTTTGCCTATTTGCACATAGTGATTTATTTTTTCCAGTGCAGCTTTATTAATTACTGGCCCTATTTTAACGCCCTTATCTAAACCGTCCCCAATGGTTAGCTTTTGCATTTCATCTAAGAGACGCTTTTCTAATTGTTCTTTTACATCTTTATGCACAATCACTCGGCTACATGCTGTACATCTTTGTCCAGCAGTACCAAATGCACTCCATAATATCCCTTCTGTAGCTAGCTGTAGATCAGCATCATTCATAACAATGACTGCATTTTTTCCACCCATCTCTAAAGAAATCTTTTTTAAATGCTTGCCACCAAGCTCAGCTACTTTACTACCCGTTGTAGTAGAACCTGTAAAGGAAATAACCTTGACGTCAGGATGTTCAATTAAAGCCGTCCCTACTGTAGGACCTGTACCAAACACAATATTAGCTACACCATCTGGCAAGCCTACCTCTTCAAAAATTTTGCCCATTTCGTAGGCCATCATTGGTGTTTCGTTCGATGGTTTCCAAATGAATGTATTTCCCGCAACGATGGCAGGAAATGACTTCCACGTAGCAATTGCTACTGGGAAATTCCACGGTGTAATAAGTGCAACAACACCAATTGGTGCTCTTACACTCATGGCAAATTTATTGGCAAGCTCAGAAGGTGTTGTTTCACCAAACAATCTTCGACCTTCACCCGCCATATAGTAAGCCATATCAATTCCTTCTTGCACTTCTCCTCTAGCCTCTTCGATTACCTTGCCCATCTCTTTTGTTAAAACGGTCGCCAAATATTCCTTTTTTTCTTTCATTTTTTGACCGATGGCATATAAATAGTCTGCACGTTTTGGTGCTGGTATAAGTGCCCAGCTTTTTTGTGCTTGCTTAGCAGCAGCAACTGCCTCATCTACCTCATTTGAAGTCGAGCGTGGTATAGTTGCAAGCTGCTCACCATTTGCAGGGTTCGTCACTGCTATACTTTGTAAATGTGAATGTGTGACCCATTTACCACCGATATAGTTTTTAATCTCCACTACATACACCCCCTGAAATACTCTATGATGCCTCGGCTATTGTAACAGTCGTATTCCATAGGTACAGAGTCTATAAATATAAACAGAATTAGTTTTCCTGGGCGATTACGTCCGGATTTTGAATTGTCTTATTATACAATTCCTTTGAAAATCCGATTCTTCTGCCAGAGCTTTATCTTCAGACTAAATCCATAGTGAAAAAATCGACTTATTACATCGGTGATCCACCATCCACAGAGGAGGTGTTTTCCACTGTGCGAAGATAAAATATGTCAAAATTCCGAATTTTCAATATACATTGCACCTTGTAATACTATTATTTACATAATGATCAGTGACAACTGCCAGAGGCCTTATTTCCACTTAACTTTAATCCCTCCATTGAGAGGATGACTTCTAATAATAGAAGTCTTTAAGGTTATGTATATTCACAACACCCTTAGTTAAATGAAAATAAATAATACACATTCTAGTTTTTTATATTCGACATTTTCTAGTTAATTCCCTTTTTTTCTAAAATATTTAATTTCTAATTGAAACCATTGTGTCTTATAATCGTATACAATATCAATAAATTTACTTTTGGAGGAATTCCGTTATGAATAATCATGAAATTGACTACAAGTTATTTGGTGACGACATGCAATATGTGCAAGTTGAGCTTGATCCACAAGAAACAGTTGTTGCAGAAGCAGGGGCATTAATGATGATGGATGACTCTATCCATATGGAAACTATTTTTGGCGATGGTTCAAGTGGTGGCCAGCAAAGTGGTCTAATGGGGAAATTACTAGGTGCTGGAAAGCGACTTATTACAGGTGAAAGCTTATTCATGACGACATTCACAAATGTTGGCTCAGGTAAGAAACATGTTTATTTTGCTTCCCCATACCCTGGTAAAATTATACCAATGGATTTAAGCCAACTAAATGGTAAGATCATTTGTCAAAAGGATGCATTTCTAGCTGCAGCTAAAGGTGTATCTGTTGGCGTTGAATTTCAGAAAAAAATCGGTGTAGGCTTCTTCGGTGGGGAAGGCTTCATTATGCAAAAGCTTGAGGGTGACGGCATGGCATTCGTTCATGCAGGTGGAGCAATTCACGAAAAAACGTTACAACCAGGAGAAGTTTTACGTGTGGATACAGGATGTTTAGTGGCAATGACATCTAATGTAGATTATGATATTGAAATGGTTGGAGGCGTAAAAACAGCATTATTTGGTGGCGAAGGAATCTTCTTTGCTACATTACGCGGCCCGGGAACAGTGTGGGTACAATCATTACCATTTAGCCGTCTAGCAAGTCGTGTCTTTGCAGCAGCGCCAATTTCACAAGGCGGAGGCGGCCAGTCTAAGGGCGAAGGCGGTATCGGCGGTATATTCGATTTATTTAATAGATAATAAAGATGGAGCATATCACAGTGATATGCTCCAATTTTTAATCGATTCGATTCGAAATTGCCTTGCCCTGCCCATATGCCATTAAGGCTTTCACATTTAACATTAACATAGCTGTTCTCGTTTCTAAAGACGCGCTACCGATATGTGGTAGCGCAACGACATTCGGAAGTGTTAATAATGGATGATCCATCGCAATTGGCTCTTGTTCAAACACATCAAGCCCTGCTGCCCAGAGCTTTCCATTTTTCAAAACATCATATAGTGCAGCCTCATCGATAATTCCACCACGGGAAGCGTTTATTAATACAGCATCATCCTTCATCAAAGCTAATTCTTGTGCTCCAATAAGGCCTTCCGTATCACTATTATAAGGTGTCATGATCACTACAAAATCAGATTGCTTTAAAAGATCTTCCAATGAAACATATTGAAAACCGTACATTTCTTCCGCTTCGTGACGACGTCTACGATTATTATATAGAACCTTCATTTCAAAACCTTTTGCACGTCTTGCAACAGCTTGTCCAATGCGGCCCATACCGATAATTCCTATTGTCGCTCCAGATACATCCTTACCAACCAATTGCATGGGGTACCAGCTTTTCCATTTACCTTCCCGTAAATACCTCTCACTTTCCGGAATTCTTCTCGCAGTAGCTAGTAGTAAACCAAATACTAAATCCGCAGTCGTATTGGTTAAGACACCAGGTGTATTGGTTGCCATAATTCCTTTTTTCCGTAAAGCTTTAACATCGATATTATTATAACCAACTGCCAAATTCGTCACTAGTTTTAAATTTGGAGCGTAAGAAAGTAACTCTTCATCTACTTGATCTGCTATCGTTACCCACAGCACTTCACAATCAGTTACAGCTGCTAGCAGTTTGTCACGTGGAATCACAATCTCCTCTTCTTCCCACTGTGAGATTTCATAATACTCCTGTAACGGCTCAACAATATGTGTAGGAAACTTCCGTGTTATAAATAATTTCTTTTTCATGTTCCAAACACCCCTCTACTCATTTCCCTAATTCGCCTTTAGCGTAACACTTAAAACAATCATTTTCTAGAGGTTTATAAGTTACAGTTTATCTATACTAATGGCGTGCTACCGCATCAGCCTATTTATTTAGTTTATCCTTGAAATAAATCATTCTATCCTAAACCTTTGTATTAAAAAGCTATGCATATATTGTATGCATAGCTAATTTTTATAACTCTCTGATTGTTGAATTTAAGCGATTGGTTACCCTTTCTAATTCTTCAGAAGATACAGTTATCATATTACACCACAAAAAGTACTTTGAACCCAATGATATTCATTTCAAAAAGATGTATTCAGAAAAGGCATGCAAAAAAGCCACTCCTTCTTGTACAGAAGAGTGACTTTTAACTTTACATGAAAATGATTACGCAAAGAACAGCAGCTAAAACTAAACGATAAATCGCAAAAGGCATTAATTTCACTTTTGAAATAAGTGCTAAGAAGAACTTGATCGATAATAATGCAAAGACAAATGAACTAATAAATCCGACAGCATAGAATCCAAAATAGTCCATTGATAAAGTATCCCAGTTTTTCAAAACAGATACTAGACTAGCACCTGCCATAATCGGTACTGCCATAATAAATGTAAAATCAGCTGCAACACGGTGACTCATACCGAATAGTACCCCACCTGAAATTGTTGCGCCTGAACGGGAAAAACCTGGCCATAAAGATAGACATTGTACTAGCCCTACTTTAAATGCCAATCCATATGAAATCTTATCTAGAGAATCTACTTTTGGCTTTCTCGGTGCCAATTTATCTGCCGCAATCATTAGAATTGCCCCAGCTACCAATGCATAAATAACATGCTCTACTTTAAAAAGATGGTCATCAATAAAATCCTTGAATGCAAAACCTAAGACAACCGCAGGTAGCATCCCAACAATGACATGCAATAAGTTAAAACGGCCATTCATAGATTTAGATTGTCCATCTATATTGTATAAGCCAATGAGGCTCAACATACGTTTCCACATAACAACGATAACTGCTAATATAGAACCAAGTTGAACTACAATTTTAAATGTATTCGCAGGATATTTTCCTAAAAACTCTTCTGTCTTTAACCACATATCATCTACGATAATCATATGACCTGTAGAAGATACTGGTGCAAATTCTGTCATACCTTCAACAAAGCCTAATATCAATGCTTTTAATAACTCTATAATTTCCACCATGTCACCTTACCTTTTTTAATAAAATACCCACTTATTATAAAATACTCCGTTTTTCTATACTACTGCCAATTCGCCTAAGTAGTCCAATTCAAAATTTCAACTTATTATTGAAATTTTATATCTACTACCCACAGTTCTGATCTACTACCAATTCGCATAGGTGGTCCCCAGAAGCCATATCCTGATGAAACAAGTGTATGCATGTGCTCCTTCAGCTTATAACCATAATCCAGTTCAAATACTCTTGCTGTTATAAACTGATTCGGCCATAGCTGACCCTTATGCGTATGACCTGACATATGTAAATCAACACCCATTTTCGAAGGTGTCAACAAGTCGTCAGGTGTATGGTTCATTACAAGCCAAGGTAAATTATCAGTAGACTTTAAATCTTCAAGTGGTTTTCTTTCTTTGTTCGTCCTGTCTTCTTGCCCTGTTAATATAAACGCATTTTCTATACGAATTGTTTCATCTAGCAGTATTTTTACATTGGCATTTTCCATTTCTCTTATAAATTCAGGGATTTTTTTGCCATAATACTCATGGTTACCTAGTATACCATACGTTCCATATGTAGCCCTTAATTGTTTCATGACATCCGCCATTCCCTCTTGTACAAACCATTTTGGATCATCATCCACAATATCACCAGCTAACAACACAATATCTGGCTGTGCTTCATTAGCTAAGCTAACAAAGCGTTGCAAATGCCTTTTATGCGATAAAACCCCTAAATGAAAATCGGATGCCACAACAGCTCTCATTGAATGAAGCTCACTGTCTTTTTTTGCAACCGCGATCTCTAAATGACGAACAACTGGAGAATAGGCTAAATAAGAGCCAATGATACCTAATACTAATAGCACAGCAACTGCTATACTACCAATTATTTGTACATTTTTAAAGGGTGTTAACCAAATAATCAATTGTGCAACTAAACATAGTAATAATCCATACTCAAAGATAAACATCCAATAATTGCTGATCACCGAAAAGAAGCGTAAAGACTCATGTAGCCTTCCGATTATAATACTAAATGCCACAATATATAATAGTAACCAAAATAGGACTGGATAACGGAACCACCCCATAGCTACAAGCCACTGCTTCACTCCCCACCCTAAATAGAAAGTCAACGCACTATAAACACTAATTAAAAGTAAACCGCCGATTACTTTTGGCATAACTTCGTCCTCTACTTTCTCTATATTTAGTCGATTATATCATTTTACTTAACAATCCTATTACATGAAGCATTTGAATAATCTTCTAGTGAAAATAGAAACTAGCCACTTTAAATTGCTTACAAATATAAGTTTATCTTTTCGTTTATTTGAATTCTATCGTATTACATGACATTTCACTGTATATAGATGACATTTTCGTCACTTCCTCACTAAAAGCTACTTTTATTTTCACAAATCTTCCAGTAACATGATCAATAAGACAGAATATTTACACATTTACGAATCAAAAAGGGGTGCTATATCAAATGACACGTTATAAATTTGAAACAACAGAGCATGAGTTATTTCGTAAAACCTTTCGTAAGTTTTTAGCTGAAGAAGCAGAGCCACATTATGCTCAATGGGAAAAGGATCATCTTATTCCTCTTTCATTTTGGCGTAAGCTCGGTGATATGGGCTATCTTTGTCCACAGGTTGAAGAGCAATATGGAGGGCTGGGGCTGGATTTCAGCTTTGGTGTTATCATTCAAGAAGAGCTTGAACGGATAGGCTCCAGCCTGATCGGAGTGGGCCTGCATAATGATATTGTTGTACCATATATCGAGGCCTATGGTACACATGACCAAAAGTCTCGCTGGTTACCTAAATGTGTGACAGGCGACTCTATAACAGCTATTGCGATGACCGAGCCTGGTACAGGTTCAGATCTAGCCAATATCCAAACTACAGCTATTCGCGATGGTGACCATTACATAGTGAATGGTCAAAAAACCTTCATTACCAATGGAATTCATACAAACTTAGTCGTTGTTGCAGTGAAGACAAATCCACAGGCAGAGAAAAAGCATCGTGGAATTAGTCTACTTGTCATTGAAGAAGGTACTCCTGGCTTTACAAAAGGAAGACAACTCGAAAAAGTTGGCATGCATGCCCAAGATACAGCAGAGCTCTATTTTGAAGATTGCCGAGTGCCTGTAAAAAACCTACTAGGAGAAGAAGGCAAAGGTTTTCACTATATGATGGAAAAACTGCAACAAGAGCGTTTAGCGGTAGCGATTGCTGCTCAAACAGCCGCAGAGGATATGCTTGCCATAACGCTTGACTATGTAAAATCGCGCCAAGCCTTTGGTAAGACAATTGGAGACTTCCAAAATACTCAATTTAAACTAGCTGAAATGGCAACTAAAATTGAGCTTGGCAAAGCGTTTTTAGAATCTTTGATTGAAGACCATATAGCAGGTAAAGATGTCGTTACTAAAGTATCAATGGCAAAATACTGGATAACAGAAAATGCACGTAATCTTGCCACACAATGTATGCAATTGCATGGCGGCTATGGATATATGGAGGAATACAAAATTGCCCGTAGGTATAGAGATATTCCTGTTATGTCCATCTATGCTGGAACAAATGAAGTCATGAAAGTTATTATCGCTAAAAATTTAGGCTTATAATATAAAGAAGATGGTGGCAAACCTCTGCCACCATCTTCCCATTATACTGCCGAAATACGAACTGTTACTTTAAATAAATCACCATCGACATCAATAGTCATTCTAGCTCCGTGTAAATCAACAATGGACTGTGCTATAGCTAATCCAAGTCCAGAGCCTTCTGTATGTCGTGAAGCATCTGCCCGTTTAAAGCGTTCAAATAATTCATCAGCATCTTCGCTAATTTCATACTTCGCTACATTTTTCACTGTGAATTCGGCGTCACCATCTGCCGTACGTTTTAACGTTACATATACACGTGTCCCTTCTAACGCATACTTCAAGACATTAACAATTAAATTATCAATAAGCCTCCACCATTTTTGACCATCCACATAGGCATAAATAGGGTCATGAGGCATCGTCATTCGTAAATCTAAACGTGACTGTGATAAATCTTCCTTATGTTCTCCCACCGCTTGCTGAATAAGCTGTGTCAAATCTACACGACTTCGTTGAAGCTCGATATTCCCGCTTGCCATTTTTGATACTTCAAAGAGATCTTCAATCAACACTTTTAAACGTTCAGATTTTTTATCAAGAATATGAATATATTGCTGACGTTCTTCATCTGTAATCGTAGGGTTTTTCAGTAAATCCGTATACGTAATAATAGAGGTTAGAGGAGTCCGTAAATCATGACTCACATTGGTAATTAGCTCTGTTTTTAACCGTTCACTTTTAGCCTGCTGGTGCATTGACGTACGAACACCTTCCCGTAAATGGTTAAGATTCTCCGCATGACCAGCAAGCGGTGATTTGCCTTTTACCTTTACATCACGGTTTAACCGTCCTTCAGCCATATCCTTCGTATCCTTCATAATGCGATTTAGGTAACCCATTCTTGATAGAAAAACGATTAATGCTGGAACTCCTACGAACGTACACAATCCAAGGACAAGAACTTGAAAAGCTCCTCCTCTTAACATTGAAGCGACAAGACTACCTCCACCAAAGAAGGCTGCAGCGAGCATCACAATTGAATGCAATGCAATCGAACGGTTGATAAATAAATCAGTCATCGAATCCCCAAGTGACCATAAATAGCTCGATTTTACATTTTCCTCTAGCTTTTTCAAAGTATCTACTCTTGTATACAACCATATTAACTGCACAAAGAAGGCACTGCCAATTACAAATAACACACCTAATTTAAAGGCAAGATCTAGTATATAGCGCACATAATTATGTTGATAATTGTATTCGTAAGTGTATTCAATAGATTCAAAAACAACTTGAGACGCAATAAGATATATAAATCCTGTGATCAATACTAAAACAACTTGAAAGTCGAATTTAACTTTAGTTAAAATCTCTTTTTCCTTCATATCCTTGACAGTTTGTAGTAAACCCTTACGTCCTCTCCAAACAAAGAATGCTGTTACTATACTAGTGAGCCATACTAAGAAGAAGGTATATTGATTTCGATGAAAACGACTATAATCCTGCATAACGCCTAATGTTTGCACTGCTTTTTTTGAAATCGTTAAGACACCCGTATATTCAGTTGTTTCATAAAGGTCATCTACATTTACATATGTTTCTGTACGGTAAAAAGTATCCCTGAAATTATTACTTATGTTACCTGCATATAATGGATTTCGCTCCGTATATTTTATTTTATAGGCACTACTTTCAGTAACATCACCAGCACGATATGTTTTACCTGTTTCCGTATTCTTCAACTCATAAGACCAATAGTCAAAGTTTTTTTCAAAGTTTTTGGCTTCACTTTGTACGTCTTTAATATATTTATCAATGAGCACTTCTTTTTCAGCAAGAATCTTCTTTCGTACATGCTCATCATCTTCAAAATTTGCTGTAATATCTTTAATTTTATTATCGCGTTCAGTCTCTAGCTTAGTCTTTAATTCAGTTGCATTGGCATCTATAGCTTCCTGAATACGCTGTTCGTATTGTGCTTTAATATTATCGATTTGCTGTCCCAATGTGCCGTAGTAATTACGATGATCCTCTATTTCAGTTTGGGTAATTTCTATTTTATTTTTTAAATCCTCTGCCTTCGGTACATTTATTACTAAAGGTCCTAATTCTGCAGTGAAATTATCTATTTCATGCTGGAAATTTTCTGAATCGAAATATGATTTACCAATATACTGATAACCTACATGCCAAAATGTAAAAATACCGAAAATCGTCCAGATTAAACACATTAAAACGAAAAGAGATCTCCATTTTTTTATCATCCCTCTTTACACTCCTCTAAAAAATTCTTTCTAACAATTGTAAAACCTCTGAGGAGCGAGAATCGACGATTTGATAGGCATAAATCCCAAAATAAATAAGCCCAATAACTCCTGCAATAAATCCTGCAATAGTCATATACTTCTCTATTTTATTTTTCCATTTTATAGCCAACGCCCCATACCACCTTTAAATAGCGCGGATTTTTCGGATCTGCTTCGATTTTTTCTCGGATCTTCCGGATATGAACAGCTACAATATTTTCAGCATTGTACGCTTCCTCATTCCAAACCCGTTCATAAATTTCTCGAATCGAAAAAACACGCCCTGCATTTTTCATTAATAGTTCTGTAATTTTATATTCTATCGGGGTAAGGCGAACTGGTTCTCCTTCTAATATGACTTCTTTAGCCTCTTCATCAAGAACAAGTCCGTCAATTTCTACCTTTGTAGCACCTTCACTATACGTCCCTAGTTGAACATAGCGTCGTAGTTGCGATTTCACCCGTGCCAATAATTCTAATGGGTGAAATGGCTTTGTCACATAATCATCAGCTCCAACTGATAATCCATGGATTTTATCGCCATCCTCCGCCTTCGCACTTAGCATAATAATTGGAATATTACGCTCCTCTCTAATTTTAAAGGTAGCCGTTATTCCGTCCATGTTTGGCATCATAATATCTAAAATAATTAAATGTACTTCATTGTTCTCTAGCTTTTTTAATGCATCTAAGCCATCTGCTGCTTTAATGACATGATAGCCTTCATTTTTTAAATAGATTTCAATACCATCACGAATATCTTGATCGTCATCTGTAACAAGAACTGTTAATTTCGTCATGATATACACCTCGCTCTCAAATATAAGTCTACCTTTCAAATCTTAAAAACCAGCTATTATAAAAATGAAGATTTTCTTAAGGTTTTAGTTTTTTTCTTCCACCTAGTGTTAAAACAACAATACCTCCTAATAGCATTGCTACACCAAGCCAGGACACTATAGTTAAGTGTTCTCCAATCAAAAATACACCTAGTATAGCCGCAGTCAATGGTTCTGCCAATGAAAGGGTTACGGCTGTGGATGAACTAATTTTCTGCAGACCATTTAAAAACAGTAAATACGCTACGCTTGTACACATGATTCCCATGAACAGCATTGTCCATAAATTGTGTATGTTTACTAGCCAAGCAAATCCACTTTCTAAAGAAAACGGGAGTAAAAACAACGTACAAACCGAAAATGTCATAGCGACTGCTGGTAATGCATCTGCTTGTGCCATTAATTTTTTACTTATATTTGTATAAAATGCAAAGGATAAGCCTGCACAAAGCGCAAGGGCGAATCCACCAGCATGAACTATTTCATCCCCATTGCTCATAAATAATAAAAGACATCCGATGATGGCCATAAGTGTAGCAAGACCCCATATCAATGTGGGCCGCGTTTTCCAAACGATCCATTCTAAAATACCAGAAAACACTGGCGCACTCCCAATTGTTGCAACTGTTCCAATAGCAACACCTGTTAGACGTATTGATGAGAAGAAAAGTCCTTGGAAAAGGGCAATACTAGCCGCAGCTAAAATCGTCCATTTCCATGACCAATTTCGGAGGTCAATTTTTCGTAACAAAATAGCGATGGCTAATAATAGACCGCCACCAATGGCAGAACGGATTGTGGCCACCGCAATCGGAGATACTCCTTGATCTAAAAACGATTGAGCCGTACCTGTCATGCCCCACAAAATGGCTGCAAGTAATACAAACAATGGATTTAACATTTTATCAATCATCCTCGCTTCATTACTTCATGATATTTATAATACATATTTATCCAAAATCAAACAATTACCATTTTATTTTATCTTTCATATAGCACAGTATGCTTTCTATTGAATGGACGTTATAATAAATACTGTAAAAGGAGCGAATCATATGTATAAAACAATTGCAGAGACAGCTATTGACCTTGGCATGCCTGAGGATCAAGTAATGCGTCTAGTATATGAGGGGCGCATCCGTTCAGTTTACGATGGACAACAAATACTAATAAATAGCGGTCAATTTAGTACTTATTTTAAACAACTGGAACGAATTAAAGAGGAAATCGAAATTTGGCGATCTACCCCTATTCCAGAGGATATTGATGTGAAAGACGAGGATTAAAAAACCCCACCATTCATACAATTTAAACATTGTTGAATGGTGGGCTTCTAAATGAAATAAGTTAATTTAAATCGTTACAACAAATCCTGCTCTTTTCCCAATAATCTCGGCATAATCTTCTACCATGACACTAGCGGTAGGATACATTCCTGCTCCAGGACCTACTAATGTTAATGTGCCAATGTAGTTAGTCTCTAATGCCACTGCGTTGAACACATCATCGACTGGATAGAGTGGATGTTCTTTATCAACAAGTTGTGGACCAACTTTAGCGATAATTTTACCGTCAGCCAGTTTCTCCACTTCAGCTACATGGCGGTAACGCAAACCATTTTCACACGCTTCACGTACTTGTTCAGCCGAGATACTATCTATTCCAATGACCTCTACATCAGCCCAATCTGGCTGTTCTCCAAAAGCCAAAGCACTTAAAATCATTAATTTTTTAAAGGCATCCTGACCAGAAACATCATTATATGGATCTGCCTCAGCATACCCTAAGCTCTGTGCCTCTTTTAAAGCTGTTTCGAAAGACCAGCCCTGTGCACGCATTTTTGTTAAAATATAATTACATGTGCCATTTAAGACTCCTTGTATACGACTTACGTCATTAACAAGTAAAATATTTTTCATTGTTTTAATAACAGGTACGCCACCAGCAGTAGTTGCCTCATAGCCTACAAAAACACCATTTGCCTTTGCAAGATCCTGTAACTCTAAACCTCGTTTAGCAAACATCACTTTGTTGGCTGTAATAACATGGCATTTATGCTCAACTGCTCGCTTTAAATAACTGAATGCAGGCTCTTCATTTACAATTGCTTCAAACACAACCTGCATACCTGGTTCTGCTAAGACATCATCTATGCTCGTTGTCATCAAATGTGCTGTTCCTGGCACACGTTCACGACTAGCATCTGTCACTAAAATCTTCGCAACTTCTAATTCAATACCTAATTTATTTTTTAGCTCTTCTCGCTTTTCATTTAATATATGATAGATGCCCTGACCTACCGTTCCAAATCCTAAAATCGCTGCCTTTATAGTTGCCATTCTTGTTATTCCCTCCAACTTACATTCCGCAGTTTCATCAAAGCTAATTTCTCCATGGGGTTGTGTCATGATCATTTGACACCCACCGCAGGCTTTAGTCAACTCTTCTTCGTATGAGTTTTGCTATTTCAGTACGTGTAGCAACACACACAAATTCAAACAATTCAAAATTTAACTTAAAGAAAATTGTATCGCAAATACATACTTTTCACAAGAAAAATCTTTCTAGGAAGGACATTTGTTTTCTCTAGACGTGCAAAAGAAATCGGTTTCATTCCCCTTATTATACGTTTTTTCGATTAATCCATAAGATTTGAACAAAAATTGACTCTTTACATTTAAATAGATGAATGTCTTTCTTCTATTATATATGTATGCTTGGACACCTATAATCTTGTTATTATTTTAAGGACCTCTAAAGAAAAAACTCATTCCCTGTAGCAGTAGAGAATGAGCTTATATATGAGGGGGGTTCAACTTGCTTTTGAAAGCAACTGATATCGATATTGTGTTAAAGCTTGTTGAACAAGACTAATTTCTTCTTCTTTAAAATTTGGGACTGCATATGTTCGTTCCACTAATTGAAAAGTACCATACTTTAAGTAAAACTCTGTCGCAGGAAGTGGAATATGGCTTACACCGTAATGTTTATATGCTTCGAAAACTTCCTTTATCGTATAGCTCTCCTCTTCAGCAACAACATGCTCTTGAAATGCTGTATGACCAAAGACTTGCTGCCATTTTCTTTCAACCGATGCAAGGAGGTGTTGGATGGATGAATTATTGACAAAAACATGCCCTTCATTTAGCTCATAAATTAGATAGGATGCAATGTTTTGTGCACTATAGATATTACCCATTTCAAACACTCCTTTATCATCAGTTTTTGGGAAGAGCAGTTACTGGCTAAGTAACTACTCTCCCACATCTATTCAAAAGTGGGGGAGCACTTATGAAAACATTACCTTTATAACAAGAATTTCGTACCCTTAACTTATTCCCTAGTATATAACAAGGATTTAACTAAGTCAATAATACATATAAAAATACTTGGTATTATTTTTCAAAAGGTTCTGATAATCAACAGAGACTTTACTCGACTGATGTAGTAACGTTAGAAGTATTACCAAATGAGGCAAATCGAATGAGAAAATACGTAAACGCTACAACATTCTCCCTTATGTTTTTACTTAAGCTTTTACTGTTTGTTCAGTTGCTGTTGCCTGCGTAATCGCTTGTTCTAGATCTGCAATAATGTCCTCTACTGCCTCTAAACCGATGGATAAGCGAATAAGCGATTCGGTTACTCCAGCTTGAACTAATTCATCTGCTGAGAGCTGTTGATGTGTAGTTGAGGCAGGATGAATAATTAATGACTTGGCATCTCCTACATTTGCTACATGTGAAAATAACTTCACGCTATCAATAAGCTTTCGTCCGGCTTCACGTCCACCTTTAATGCCAAATGTGAGCACTGAACCGAAGCCATTTCTTAAATATTTTTTCGCTAAATCATGTGTTGGGAAATCTTCTAAGCCATTATAATTTACATACTCCACAGATGGGTGGTTCTGTAAATATTCAGCCACTGCCAATGCATTTTCATTGTGTTTAGGGATACGCAAATGAAGCGTTTCTAAACCTTGTAACAAATTAAAGGCTGCGTCTGCGCTCAATGTTGGACCAAAATCACGTAATAGCTGTACGCGTAGCTTCGTAGCAAAAGCTGCTGAAGCCGTATCAATGCCGTAGCGTAAGCCATGGTAAGAAGCATCTGGCTCAGTAAAACCAGGAAAACGTCCGCTAGTCCAATCAAACTTACCAGCATCTACCACTACTCCACCTAAAGTTGTACCATGACCACCTATCCATTTAGTGGCTGAATGAACAACAACATCTGCACCATATTCAATAGGTGTTGAGCCATACGGAGAAGCAAACGTACTATCAATAATTAATGGTAAGCCATTCTCATGTGCAATTTTAGCTACCGCTTCAATATCTAAAACCTTTAAGCTTGGATTACCATAAACTTCAGCAAAAATAGCTTTTGTTTTATCGGTAATTGCAGCCTTAAAATTGTCTGGGTTTGTTTCATCTACAAAAATTGTATTAATACCGTAGTTTGGTAGTGTGTTAGCAAATAAATTATAAGTACCGCCATATAAAGAACTAGCTGCTACAATTTCATCACCAGCTCCAGCTAGGTTTAAAATGGAAAATGCGATAGCCGCTGCACCAGATGAAAGTGCTACTGCTGCTGTTCCACCTTCCAATAAAGCCACACGTTTTTCAAAAACATCAACAGTTGGATTTGTAATGCGTGTGTAAATGTTCCCTGCTTCTTCTAAGGCAAAAAGACGTTGCGCATGAGCAGTGTCTTTAAAAACGAATGCCGTTGAGCGATAGATGGGAACAGTTCGAGATCCTGTCACTGGGTCTGGTTCTTGACCACCATGTAACAACAATGTTTCTGGTTTAAAATTTGTCATTGTGTACCTCCAAATGGTTATTTTTTTACGATGGCACCGGAGATGAGGAGGATTTTTCTGTAGAAAACAAAAACCCTCTTCAGCTAAGAAGAGGGTTGCGGTTGCAAGTTTTCCTCCCCTTATCTGCCAGATCCAAGTAAGAATCTGTAGGAATTAGCACCTTAGTAAGTTCATCACTTACTGGTTGCCGGGCATCATAGGGCCTATCCCTCCGCCGCTCTTGATAAGAGTATGAGATTCAATTTCCATCGTTGTTACACAGTATAAACATAGAGTTTTTTTCTGTCAACATGTAAATTTTATTTTTTCCGAAACTTCTGTCTGCTCTTTTACGTACTATGAACGCATACACTATTTTAGAAAAAATTTTGAAGGGAGTATTTTTATGGTAAAAGCCGTGATTATTTTTCTCTTAGTTGGATATTTAATTGGCTGTATTCACGGCTCTAAAGTGGCACAATTTTTATCTGGGGTTGATTTAAAAAAAGCTGGCCATGGTAATGCTGGTGCATCCAATGCTACACTTTCCCTAGGTTGGAAATATGGCGTTTTAGTAGCTCTCATCGATATTGGTAAAGGTGTTGTAGCCATTATCGGCGCACACATTTATTTAGCAGATGCTATACATTTAACCGAAGGACAAATATGGCTTTTAACTTACATGATGGCTGCAGGGGTTATTTTAGGTCATAATTTCCCATTTTATATGGGCTTTAATGGTGGAAAAGGTACTGCTTCCATTATTGGCATTTTACTTGCTGTTGATTGGAAAATAGGTTTATTTGCACTTATTCTATTTGTCATTTTATCTTTGGCAACAAACTATTTAATTGTTGGAGTACTTGAGTTTTATCTCGTTTTTTGTACAGCAACTTATTTATGGATTCCTGGAATCGGTCCTACTGTTATTGCTGTCCTTCTATTTGGCATAGCGATTATTTTGCACATTGAAAATATTAAACGATTAGTAAATGGCACAGAGCCAAAAGTCACATCTGCATTTAAGAAAAAGAAATAAAGTTTTACATTTACAAACTATTTAAATATAACTACAAATCCCTCTTTATTCGATTTTGACAACAAAGCGTGCTATGCTCATGATATAGATAAGACACAAAGGAGAGAATATTTAAATGGTTAAAGAATTATTACGCAACCATTCCTCGGTTCGTATTTATGATGGCAATCCGATTTCAAGAGAAATCATCGAGGATTTAATTGCAACAGCACAAATGGCTGCCACATCACATTTTGTCCAAGCCTATAGTGTAATATGGGTAACAGATGCAGACAAAAAGGAGAAATTAGGATTACTCTCTGGTAACCCTCGTCAATATGAAACTTCTGGTGGTGCTTTTGTCTTTTGCGTTGACTTCAAGCGTCTTCAAATGGCTGGAAAACTAGAAGGTGTAGACATAGTTGCAGATTCTGCTGAAAATGTTCTAGTGGGTGTAGCTGATGTATCGTTGTTTGCACAGAACTTTGTGATCGCAGCAGAATCAATGGGGTATGGAATTTGCTATATTGGAGGGGTACGTAACAATCCTTCCGAAATAAGTGAATTATTTAATCTACCTGATCACGTTTTTCCTTTATTCGGCCTAACAATTGGCGTACCAGCACGACGCAATGAAGTCAAACCACGCTTACCTGTGTCTGCCGTATTACATGAAAACGGATACAATGTAGACAAGTATGATGAGCTTTTACCAGCTTATAATGAGACAATGGAGATGTATTATAATAACCGATCCTCAAATAGAAAAATTGATAATTGGACAAAACAAATGGCTGATTTTTTAGTCGAACAACGTCGTCCTCATATCAAAGAGTTTTTAGCTACAAAAGGATTTAATTGGAAGTAATTAACTGATTACGCTCAGTGTAATTTACTATGAACTACCAAGAGACCTAATATTTATATTCAGTATCATAACGACTTATTGATTTTGTTTACTACTGCTAGTAAATGCAGCATGATTGTTTGAAGCTGGGGGAACGGAAATAAAATCCCTCCTGCCAACGTTCTTTTTATACTAGTGATTTTTTCAATAACATAATGGGGTTACTATCGTATGATAATAACCCCATTTTTTTCATAATGTCATCACTTTTCTATATTAAATCTAGTAATTTTGTCTCGATATATAGAGTAAAGACTGCTTCAAATTAAACGAAAAGACTCTTCCCATTTCCAGCTATTCCATTCATATTAATAAATGAACCCTATTGAAGAAAGGAGTTTTACTAACAATGTCTCATATCAATAAACATCTTGCTCATACCTTAGAACAACAGCATAAGAGAAGTGTAAGAGGTTTATTTTTAAAAATAGAAGAATTAAATAATGCGTGCACCGAGCTAAGAAAGCGGTTAGAGCCACGTGTTAATTTGACACTGTATAAAAATGCTATTGATTATGTTAATCAATTTGTTTCCCACACCTCTATTCTAAATTTGAAGTTTATTACAAATACCCAAAATCTAGAGGTGGCTGTCTTACATGCACTTCTATTATCCTATATTTTAGAAAATGAAGATGATCATTCTTTTGAATATGAAGATAGATTGCTACAAGACTATGTACAACAAATTTTTACTTTAAATGACCATGCAAGGACACTTTTTATGAACCATAGAGGCAAAATGCTTACCTCCATTCAAAAACAATCGACATAACAAAAGACGATCTTCGTTATCCTAAGATCGTCTTTTGTTTTTTTATTGTAACCCTTTAATGATGAGGGATCGAACTGGTAAGAACTGTTCCCCTGTATCACCATACGTGATAATTACCTCATCACCTTCTTGTAAATAAATGGCTAGGGGTTCTGTTTCAGCACTGACTAAATAATTTTCACCATTGTTTAATAAGAAAGAAACTGTCGTAAAATCTCCTAAACGTTCCTTGTACACACGTAATACTTTCCCACTAGCTTGCTTCTCCTCAGCATTTGAACTACCGTCAACTGTATTTCCTCCACGGCTTAATGCAGTTTTATATAATTTTAGTGCCTCCTTAGGAGTAGTAGCATAAACGGAGATTTCAGGATTGGCAGCAGACACAATGAAATAGTTTTGTAAAAAGCCGTTGGAATCCAGCACCGCGGTTAGCCAGCTTGCTTCCCCATAAAAGTTATATAGCACTGGCATTTCACCAGTCCATTTTTTCTCAATAAATTTCTTCTCAATAATTTGTAAATTACCTTGTGAATCCATATAACTTGAATCTAAATTCCCTGTATAATATGTGGCTTCTCCTGTGCGTGCATTTGTTAAGGAATACCCTAGCATGGAATCTACGCCTTCTTTAGGACTTGTAAAATCTGTGAAGTAATACATATCACCCTTCTCATCGAAAATTGGGCTAACATTCGATTCTGTTCCTTCATCGGAAGGGATTTTTACATCCTTTTTACCAAACATACTGTTCCAAAAACCATGAACATAATTACCGAAATAACTATTTTGTAAGCTTACTGTCTCTGGAGATACTGCACCATCAATAAATTCAGGTATTTGGTCCAGTTTAAGCACCTCTGATTTCCCTGTCAGTGCATCTACTAAGACAATCCCTTTCACATCAAAGCCATTTCGTGCTGAAATAAATTCACCATAGGAACGAATGTAATAAGGCTTTCCGTCATCATCTACTTCTAGTTGAACATCCCCATAAAAAATAAGGAATGGATGTTGTAGGCGAATATGACGTTCTAAATTAGCATTTAGATAAGCAGAAGGAACATACTTCATTTCTTCTTTTACAAACTTAGGGTTATCCGCCGAATCTGTAGCACTCATTATAAAGTAGCCTGGTGTTGTATCACCATTCATCCATTTAAAGAACCCAGAAAACTCGACTGGTGCGATATAAACATATTCACCCTTCACCTTTTGAATTTGTAAACGTCCTAACTCATAGTAACTAGTATTTGGCACTTGACCGAATGCCTTTTTCATTTTATTACGAGCAAATTTTGGTGGGACACTCGCAGGTGTTTGTGTCTCATCGAAAGGTTTTATTTCAACCTCTTCCTTCATTTCTGAAGAATTAAATTTATCATTAGCATTCCATAAAGGTGCTGATAATACATAAACTGCTACACCTAAACTTGCTAAAAATAAAATTCCTTTAATCTTCCGTTCAATACCACTCGCAAGCAGAGCACCTGCTAGCGATAATAAAATTATTGCTGGCCAAAAAACAAGCCAATTTACATCAATTTTTGTTACATATAGTGTGATACCTGTGGCTAAAAATCCTAGCACAAAGATGCCAATAAAGAAATATCCGATCACCTTTCTCGATTTACCATCTTCTCGCTTCTTTGTAATAAGCGGTGTTACTAATACACTCGCGATTAATGCAATGACTGCAGAAGCTATCAGTAGCTTAGTCATTTGGTTCATCCTCTCTTCAACTTTCTGTCTACTTATTTACGGTTACATACTAAAAAAGTTTCATACATACGTTGTACAGAAAGGAATTCTACCATAAATATTGAATTTCAAAAGGAAAGGAGCTGAAAAATTTGTTTAAAAAAATATTAATAGGTTTCATAATCTTGTTTGGTCTTTATTATATTTTTCTTTTTTCCCATATTGCCGAAAGTTTAAAACTACTATTTAAAGTAATTCCAATGTTGTTAATCATTATTTTAGCTGCCGTTCAAAAACCATTACATATTAAAAAATACCAACTTTTAATTATTATTGGGCTTATTTTTTGTATGATTGGCGACTATACATTGCAGTGGTTTTTAATTGGGCTGACTAGCTTTCTTATTGGTCATGTCTTTTATATTTTTGCTTTCTCTACCACAAACGAACAGAAAGTACCAACCTGGGCTAAAATAACGCTACTACTTTACGGTGTCTGCATGGCCATATGGATTGCAGGTTCCGTCTTGAAAACAGGTGAAACAATTCTTAGCATTGCCGTGATTGCCTATATTTCGGTGATTTTAACGATGGGCTGGACAGCTATAAGAACAGGCTCTAAATTTGCAATAATTGGGGCTCTGTTATTTATTGCTTCCGATTCCTATTTAGCTATTAATAAATTTGTTACACCACTAGCTTTTTCACATGAAGTAATTATGCTGACTTATTATAGCGCCCAAGTGTTTATTGCATTAAGTATCCTTCAATATTCCGAAATCCGAAGTAAAGTGGTACAATAATATCAATTATGACTTGGCATAGTTACGTCCGGAACTGGCTTTGTGATCGCACAAAGCCCGATTCCGTGACATCCATCAAAGGCTCAAACTTCTTTGAGCAAATTTTGGACACCCGCTAAAAAAATCAACGTACACAATAGGAGGCCATACTTATGAAAGAACAAGTAATTGAACGATTAATACGCTATGCAAAAATTGATACACAATCAGACTTCACAAGCGAAACTACTCCTTCTACACAAAAGCAATTTGACCTACTACATGTTTTAAAAGATGAGCTAGCCGAGATTGGTTTAACAGAGATTACATTAGATGAAAATGGCTATTTATTTGCTTCATTAGAGGCAAATACAGATAAAAATGTACCTACTATCGGATTTTTAGCACATGTTGATACAGCTACAGACTATACAGGTACCAATGTAAATCCACAGCGTGTAGATAACTATGATGGCGGAGACATTCAATTAAATGAAAATTTAGTCATGTCCCCTACAGATTTCCCAGAGCTTAAAAATTACGTGGGTCAGACCCTTATTACAACAGATGGTACTACATTGCTAGGGGCTGATGATAAAGCCGGTATTGCTGAAATCATGACAGCAATGGAGTACCTCATTAAAAATCCTACTATTAAACATGGTAAAATTCGTGTAGCTTTCACACCAGATGAAGAAATTGGTCGTGGGCCACATAAATTTGATGTAGCTGCTTTTGGAGCAGACTATGCCTATACGATGGATGGTGGACCACTTGGTGAGTTACAATATGAGAGCTTCAATGCGGCAGGTGTAAAGGTTGTTACAAAAGGAACAAGTGTACATCCTGGTTCAGCAAAAAATAAAATGGTCAATGCTATTACAATGGCAATTGCCTTCCAAAATGAAATGCCTGCTGAAGCAGTTCCTGAAAAGACAGAAGGTTATGAAGGTTTCATTCATTTAATGGGCTTTAAAGGGGCTCTTGAACATACAGAGCTTTCCTATATCGTGCGTGACCATGATCGCCAAAAATTCGAAGAGAAAAAACAATTAATGCGTGATGCTGCAGCTAAAATTCAAGCACAATTTGGAGAACATGCTTTAAGCATTACAATTGAAGATCAATACTATAATATGGGCGAAAAAATTGAGCCTGTAAAAGAAATTGTTGATATTGCACGTGCTGCAATGGAAAAATTAGATATTACACCTAATACTTTGCCGATTCGTGGTGGTACAGATGGCTCACAATTGTCTTATATGGGCTTACCAACACCAAATATTTTCGCTGGCGGCGAAAATATGCATGGGAAATTTGAATATGTATCTGCTGAAACAATGGAAAAGGCAACACAAGTTATTATTGAAATTGTTCAGCTATTTGAACAACAAGCAAAATAATAGGTATGTATTAGTGATCCACCCACTCACCTGTTAAAATGTCACAGATTGATTAAACTCAAAAAAATCTGGACTCGATGGGACATAATTGATAATGTTATAGTTACGAAGAAAGGTTTTTTCCTTTCTTCGTAATTTTTTCAGCATTAATTACTGAATTTTCTAATTACATAAAAGAATCTAAAACTAAAATTGAGGTGATTTTATGAAAGAAATTGCATTAGGCATTTTAGCATCACTTTTCTTTGCCGTGACCTTTATTTTAAATCATGCAATGGAAATGCAAGGTGGTAGCTGGCTATGGAGTGCGTCACTTCGATACTTTTTCATGCTACCCTTCTTACTCATCATCGTTTTTTATCGGAAAGGCTTTACTCATTTATCTGGAGAAATGAAAGCACAGCCTATAGCATGGCTACTTTGGAGCTTCGTGGGATTTGTCTTATTCTATGCACCATTAACATTTGCTGCAGCATTTGGTCCAGGTTGGCTCGTATCTGGCACGTGGCAATTTACTATTGTTGCTGGTGTATTATTAGCTCCCCTCTTCGTTTCAGTTATTGCTGGTAAAACAGTGCGCCAAAAAATCCCTTTCATTTCTCTTCTTATTTCTTGTGTCATTTTAGTAGGTATTCTGCTAATACAAATACCGCAGGCACAATCCGTTTCATTTAGAAGTTTAATGCTTGGTATTTTACCTGTCATCGTCGCAGCATTTGCTTACCCTCTTGGAAATCGCAAGATGATGGAAGTTTGTGGGGGACGGATCGATACCTTTCAGCGTGTACTAGGCATGACGATTGCTTCATTGCCAGCATGGATCATCATGGCTATTTATGCCATATTTACTGTCGGCCTGCCTTCAGCAAGCCAAATGTTCCAATCGTTACTTGTTGGCATTAGCTCTGGAGTCATTGCAACCATATTATTTTTTATCGCAACAGACCGCGTAAGAGACCATCAAGGCAAATTAGCTGCAGTTGAGGCTACACAATCAACTGAAATTCTTTTTGTTATAATCGGTGAAGTATTATTATTAGGAATTGCCTTCCCTAACCCGCTTGCATTAGCAGGTCTTGGTGTCATCATTGTGGGCATGTTACTACATAGTTACTATACAATGATACTTGGGAGAAAAAACGCTGTTCAGCAAACTACTTCTTCGTAACATTTCACTGTGGGCGGAAGTTTTCGTTGGTCACAGATGTCATCGTCGTTCTTCCAATTCAGATCAAGAACCAAGATGCACATTTCCGTGTTAATCTTCTAATGATGAATAACTCCTCTAGTGGTTGCCATATTAATTACAACAATGCGCAATGATTTTCAAAAAAAGACGACTCCATTCTAAAATTAGAATGAGTCGTCTGAGATTTTCACGTTCCCAAAAAATGAGGGGGGTTTTAGGAGCGTAATCATGAACTAGCAAACTTCTGGAGAAAAGTAGCTAAAGTTCATCCTCTCTACACTGTATTGTAGAGGAGGAATAATCTTTATACGATAATGATAATCATTATCAATTAAATTGTCAACAATTATCTAATAATTTTTTTCTTTTTTTAAAAAGATTTTTTTAACGAACGTCGATATTGCCATTGCTTCAGTTGAAAATGAAGAAAACAACCTATACAAAAACCGGCAATTGCGATGGATGAGGCTATTGCAACCATACCAGTAAAGATATAGCCTAGGACCTGCCAATCTAATAGATATCCTATTAAACCGGCTGCTAAACAAAAGCTAGCAATGCTGGAATTAAATTTCTGTTGTTGTGCATCCTCTGGTATATAGGCAGAAGGAGCTTTTTTTAAAAACAGCCTCCCAACGCGAATAATTGGGTTATAGTTGAATAAAAGGCCTAGTAAATTTGCAGCAAGAGGAATAACTAATAGCCATGTAACTCCGGTTATCCATGTAAAAATCACACTTAAAAGAATAGTCCATTGATTTAATCGAACTAGCGGTCTTGGAATGGCAAGAACCTGTGACATTATAAACCCTACCTTTCTTATATGTTTAATGTATTTTACTATATGGCATACTATTTGTGAAGCAAAATTGATTACTTTATAATGAAATTAACAGAAGTTCTAAGAAAAGAGGATTACCATGCCAGCTTTAACGATGGATCAAGTTCAACAATTAAACTCCTATAGTATTTATACAACTGAGCCTAAGCGGACTTTATTTACATTAGCTGATATACATAAAGACTTTTACCACCCTGATTTTTTAAATCTCATGATGGGTATAACTGATGCCGCAACAGAAACTGCCGCTATTTCTCACTTTGCACGCCGCTATGGTATGTTTTTTGCTATGCAATTTTATATGCTTGCCGCTTATGACGAAGTATGGGATGGTAAGCCACTTGAATTGCGTTTCGATGCGGCCAAGGAATTCAATAGTTTTACCGTTGCCATGTTCGCTAATCCAAATGATTGGCGTTATGTCGATGAAGATGAGCGTCAAACAGTCATAGAGAAAATCCTTTACGATGGGCATGTAATTGTCCAACAACTAAGGAAAGTAACATCGATTTCCCCTCTTACCATTTGGGAAAATTTCTTCGGATATTTGCTATGGCACTATCATGTATTGTTATCTAATCCTGGTTTAGCTGATCAAGCTATGGAGGATATTGAAATTTTAGAGGACCCTAAAACATGGGCACGCTTCTCCAACAAATCTTGGTGGGCACAATATACAGGTGGTCAAAGCCCCACAAATTTAATCAATTTGCCTGTAAGAAAATCATGTTGTTTTTCTAAAGATATCCCTGGCTTAATGGCCTGTGGTTTTTGCCCAATGAAGAAATAACTTAGAGCCTCGTAAAAAAGCCTTACCCTTCACAAAACTTTTGTGTCAGGTAAGGCTTTTACTTTATTTTTCGTATACAACAAACCAATCATTGTTTTCTTCATACATAGTCGTACCAAGGAAACCTTGTTTTAAGAGTTGCTGTTGTCCAGCTATATCTCCCATTGATAGTACTTGTTTTTCAGTAAATACTGGGGACAAATCTTGTCTTAAATCTTTATAGAAAATATAACGCAGCTTATCTACGTACTTAATTTTCAAGCCTTTAACTAAGAGGTCTTGCGAGAATTTATCCTTTAAACTCGGAATATTATATGGCTTTACGGTTGAGCAAACATAATCATATTTTTTTAAATCGATGCTATTCATCACTACAGTAGCTAATGTTTTCTGTAAGCCATAACCGCGATACTTTGGTGAAACGTTGGAAATTTCTTGATATAAAACACGTTGAAAATCCTTCTCCTCAATTCCACAATCATAGCCAAGATGCTCTTCATCAATAGGTGGATTTAACAGTGCTCGAAAGGCAATCAATTGATCCTCAACATAAGCACCAATCATCATTCCATTGCCATTTAAAATATACTCAAATTCCTCTGTACTTAATGGCTGTAAAATACTTTGATCTGTTAATGCCTCATAGACCTCATGCTGCAGCTCCTCAATTTGTTGTATATGCTGAGGCGTTAATTTTGTAACAAAAAAAGGTGTCTTACCAAGCATACCTTCATAAATCTTTTCCATCTTACGCCTCCTTAAGCAGTTACAACTGTTGAAAATTTACATAATTCCTTGATTACATCTTCATCTACATCTATACCTAAGCCTGCTTCTTCGTTTAAGCAAATAAATGGAACATCATAATGCAGGTTGCCCACATCTTTAGAGAATTTTAATGGGCCTGTTAGTTCAACACTTGTCATAATTTTCTTCGAGAAAGCTACATGGAAACCTGCAGCAGAACCAACAGATGATTCAACCATAGAACCAATTTGACACTCTATACCTGCCATCTCTGCCATAACAGCAAGCTTCATAGCAGGGTAGATGCCTCCACACTTCATTAATTTAATATTCACTTTATCCGCTGCACGCTTAGCAATAATTTCACGCATTTCACGTACGCCACGAAGACCTTCATCAATCATTAATGTCACATCAGATTTTGATTTAATTTCTACCATTCCATCAATATCTTCGCTATCTACTGGCTGCTCTAACCAATCGATATTTAAATCCTTCATTGCACGTAATCCTTGTAAAGTAGTTGCTGCATTCCCCCACCCTTGATTTACATCCACACGGATAGCAATGTCTTCACCTACTCGTTCACGTACCGCTTTAATACGAGCAACATCTTTCATTACCTCTGTACCTACCTTCATCTTAAAGGAACGATAGCCCATTTCAACTCGATTAGCAGCCTCTTCAGCCATTGCTTCAGGAGCACCAATACTTAGTACATGAGTGATTGGGAATTTTTCATGATAACGACCGCCTAAAAGCTGATATACAGGTACGTTTAATGCTTTCCCAGCGATATCGAAGCAAGCGATATCTATAGCTGCTTTGGCAGCAGGTACATCTTTCACCACTTTGTTCATTTTATCGTGTAGTTTTTCAAAGGCCATTGGATTTTCCCCGATAATCGCAGGGGCAAGTTGATGTTTCAGTACGGCATAAGTACTTTCCCATGACTCACCTGTTACATGCTCATCAGGTACAGCTTCTCCATACCCGACAATACCTGTATCAGTTGTTACTTTTAAAATAATAGAAGGCATTGTATCATATGTAGCATAACTAATGATAAATGGATCAATTAGCGGTAAATGTATAGCAAAAATTTCTACTTGTTGGATTTTCATCATAATCAGTCTCCTCTGTCGTTAAAGTTGTCGCTAATACGTCGCTAAATATTTAAAAAAATAGAAAAGGAACGATGCCCATGTCTACCAAAATAGCGATTATTTGTTCTAAAGCATTTATGAAGCGTATTATTAGTATCGCACAAAACGTAACCGATATTCAATTAGAATTTTATCTTTACAGGCATCCATCTGAAGCACCTACTTTGGTAAAGCAAATTAAACCATGTGATGCACTGCTATTTGGAGGTACATTACCCTATTTGCATGCTCAATCTTTACTTTCAGAAATACCCATACCTTGGAATTATATTAAACAAGATGAAACAGCCATCTCAACAACTTTTTTATCGCTAGTAGCTAAACATACTGTTCCCATCGACAGAATTTCCATTGATGTTATGAATCCAGCCTTTGTTGATAATGTTTTAGCAGAAATAGAGTATACGGGCGAAAAGCCACACGTTCAGCACATATCGATTACGGAACCGACCGAGAATATTTTACAGCGTCACATGGCCTTATGGAATACCAAAAGCATTGATTTTGTCATCACAAGTATTCATAGTGTTTTTGATGAATTACAAGCACTTCAAATACCAGCAATGCGCATGTTAGATACAAAAAATTCTATCATTCAATGTCTTGAAGAAACTAAATCTAAATCATTATTAACAAAATCAGAATCGTTTAAGGCTGTTGTGGGTCTATTAGAAATTCCAAAAGATTCATCTATAGAATCAACTATTTTAAGTCAAATTGCAAAGGCAACCTTTTCAACTTATAAGCAAATATCAGCGCATACCTTTGAGTTATATACAACAGCTGGACATCTACAAAATGCTCTAGAAAAGGAAAACCTGGAAGAGCTCATACAGCAAATCGAACAACCATTTAAACTAGCATTTGGCTATGGGCACTCCATTCTGGAAGCCACACAAAATGCTCAATATGCTTTAACATTTGCTAAACCTTCCGAAATCTATATTCTCGATGAACATAAAAGTCTATTAGGGCCTTTTCCTAATTCTAAAGGTAAAGTTTCTTTAAAAACAGATGATCCTTACGTTTTACAAATGGCAAAGCTTACCAGCCTTAGTCCGTTAAATATTTCTAAACTAATTAATTTTAGTCATGAACGTCAATCGGCACAATTTACTTCACAAAATCTTGCTGAATATTTGCAGGTAACTCGACGTACAACAGAACGTATTATCAAAAAATTAGTTGATAATGGCTATGCAAAAGTTGTAGGTGAAGAGATGACTCATCAACAAGGTCGCCCCCGCACTATTTATGAATTGAATTTTGCAACCTATTAAATAGAATTCTCGCAGACCTCATAATCTGCGAGAATTTTCTTTGAACTTGTAAGATAAAGATAATTTTAAAAATTAGTCTACCATTACCATGTTATCAGCATCATTAAATTCTTGTTCTTTTTTACGTTGCTCCGCAGCTTCTATTTCCTCTGGAGTCAGCTTAACAATCGCAAAGCCAATATATGCATAAATAATTGAAATGATTGGTACAACAAAATTAATAATAGCATATGGTGCATATTCCATAGCTCCTACACCTAAAGTACCTAAAATAAACACACCACATGTGTTCCAAGGGAAAAATACAGATGTTAATGTTCCCCCATCCTCTAATGCACGGGATAAGTTTTTAGAATGTAAACCACGTTGTTGATAAACACCTGCAAACATACGTGAAGGGACAACAATGGAAATGTATTGCTCAGAACATGTTGCATTTGTTGTAATACATGCAGCAATCGTTGAAGCGACAAGGCTACCTGTAGATTTAGCGAATTTTAACACAAGATTCATGAGAGCCTTTAACATACCTGAATATTCTAACACTCCACCAAATGTCATCGCTACAATTGTCATTGAAACCGTATTCATCATAGAGTCTAAACCACCACGATTAAATAGGTCGTCAACCATATGATTGCCTGTAGAAATTTCAAATCCTGCTTGAAGTGCATGAACAGCACTAGTTGCAGTACCACCTTGCACAAAAATTTGAAGCAAGAAACCTGAAACAATCCCAATAATTAAAGCTGGTATAGCCGGAACCTTTCTTGCCACTAATACAATAACACCAACTGGTACAAGTAATAACCAAGGTGAGATGACAAAGCTTTCTTCCATTACTTTTAGTGTTGTTAAAATTTCTTCTGATTGCATTGATATATCAGCAAATTTTCTTCCCATAATACCGAAAGCAACTAAAGCAATAACTAATGCAGGTATTGTCGTATATAACATATGCTTAATGTGGTCAAACAAGTTAGTTCCTGTTAAGCCTGCCGCTAGATTCGTTGTATCTGATAGCGGTGACATTTTATCACCGAAGTATGATCCTGAAATAACTGCACCAGCAATCATGGCAGCTGGGATACCCATACTTAAACCAATACCCATACCTGCGACACCAATTGTAGCCATCGTCGACCATGAACTACCAATAGCTAATGACACGATTGAACATAATAGCATGATTGTCACTAAGAACCAAGCTGGAGAAATTAATTTTAAGCCGTAGAAAATCATTGTTGCTACGACTCCTCCGCCAATCCATGCGCCAATTGTCAAACCAACTAAAATAATAATGACAACTGCTGGTAATGCAAGACGTATACCCTTATACATCATTTCTTCAATTTCAGACCACTTATATCCATGTATTTTGGCAACAATTGCTGCTACAGTTGTGCCAACAATTAATGGTACGTGAGGACTTTGCTCTAATACAACTACTGTAATCAACATTGTAATAATCATAATTGCAAATGTGAGAAGCGCCCAAAATGCACTAATTTCTTTTTTCATCGTCCCATCCCCTTTTTTTGCACCAAATCCCTTTTAGGTTTTATAAAGACGCAAATAATTTTTTACGTTTTTTAGCTTAATATTCAAAAAATTAAAAGTCAACGCAAAAAAATTATGCTTCTCAAGCAAATCTCTTTATTTAAGCGTAATAAAACGCTTTCAAGTAGCATTAAAAAACCATGCAAACCCTTGAATATCCATGCATTTCAAAAAATGTTCATGCAAAAAAAAGCTATATGAAAAAATAATTACATTTTTTCATATAGCTTAAATTTTTTTATTCAGGTTTTTTCTCTAATACACACGCAAGTACTTTTGCAGCATCTATCAAAGCACTTCGATCAAATGTCATCTTAGGATGATGTAAACCTGGCGTTAAGTTTGCCCCAATTCCAATCATCGCCGCTTTTAGTTCTGGTTTTTTCACAGTATAAAAATGGAAATCATCACTTCCCGGTGTAGTTATTTCATCCGCTAAATGTTCCTCACCTAATGTCTCGATTATCGCATCCTTTGCCATTTTTGCAGCAATTGGTGAAACTTCAGCACCTGGTGTGAAATCTAACCAATTCCACCCCATATCAATATCAAATTGTTGCTGTATTGATTTTAAACCAGTTTCAATTTTACTACGGAGCAATTCGAGCTGTTGATTATGCTGTGCGCGAATATCCATGGAAAAGCTTGCATTACCGGGAATAATATTTGTACTACCACCATCAGCAATAATTTTTGTTAGTTTGGCGGAGTGCGGTTCAAATGGTGATAAATGAATACTGTGTAGCATTTGTTGTACAGCCATAATGACGTCAATGGCATTTTTACCTTGATGTGGTCTTGCACCATGCGCATCAATCCCTTGAATAGTACCCTCTAAAAAATAAGCAGCACCGTGATGGATAGCTGGCGAAATTTTTCCAAGCGGCAATTCTTCAATTGGTCTTAAGTGCACACCAAATAAATGTGTTACCCCATCAACTGCTCCTCGATCAAAGGCTGCACAAGCACCATTTCCTAATTCCTCAGCAGGCTGGAAAATGAAACGAACACGATGCTTTAACGGACGATCTTTCAGTAGTAATAAGGAACCAAGAACCATTGTCATATTAGCATCATGGCCACAAGAGTGATTGGCCTGCCATTTCCCATCAACTTCTTGCCATAAAGCATCGATATCAGCACGTACAGCAACGATTTCATCACCTGTCCCAATCTCAGCTATTAAACCAGGGACATCTCCTAATAAACGGTAAGTAACCTGTAACTCATCTAGTATCGAAGCAATTTTTTTAGTTGTCTCGAACTCTTTCCAGCTTACTTCTGGATATTTATGAAAATGATCAAACCATTGATAAATCGTTTCTTCTACTGTTATAGCTTTTGACATAACTACACCTCTATACGCATTTTTGTTTCCCATTATACATGAATCTATTTCAGAAAAGTACATATGTCTTTGGACCTAAACAAAATATAATAATGATCTTATCTATAATATGCTTAGAGAAAGGTGTTTACGCCTTTACGTAAATGCGTCGAGTTTTTTTGAACATTTAGCGGAGCAATTAAGATAAAAATCGAGGCTTACAATGCAATAGGCTATGTTAAAAGTTAATATCACTTTCAACATAGCCCATCAAAAAAACATTATAAACTTGTAAAAAATCCTTCGGGATATTCTTCATACTGAATGTCCGCCATTTGCTCCTCATTGTTCTCTTCCTCTTGATGTGACTCAAACTCTTGATCCATTAAATAGGTCTCAAATTTAGAATTTAATAGTTTACCCATTGTATCACTCCTAATTTAATTGAATTTTCTGATAAAAGAATTATACAATAGGATTTTAGCAAAAAGCAATAAATAATACACATTATGCATTATAAATATAAAACCAATCTCAATATTAGATTAAAAACATAAGAAAATCTGCCCACCAACACCTGGCTATTAGTAGCCAGCTATTGATTGAGCAGATTTAAAATCTTAAGGCAAAAATTTATTAAACTGTTAGGCCAGTGTTATCATTCTGATTCCCTTTTTTATGTGATAAAAGTTGAATGACAAACATCACAATAAAGATTGCTAAACCAGCCCAATCCGAAAATTTCTCTGGATAAATAAGTAATAGCCCTGCAGCAATAACAATAATTCTTTCAAACCAATATAGCTTGCGATACCAGTAACCAATAACTCCCGCACCGATCGCCACCATTCCGGTGATGGCAGTAAATACTACCCATAAAATCTGCGGAATTGTCGTATCAATCATTAATAAAGCTGGAGAAAAGACAATCATATATGGAATAATAAATGCTGCAATTGCGAGCTTCGCTGAGTTAACCCCTGTCTTGATTGGATCGCCACCAGAAATACCTGATGCCGCGAAAGCCGCTAGAGCTACTGGTGGTGTAATATCAGCAATAATACCAAAATAGAACACGAAGAAATGAGCTGATAGTAAAACCACTATCGGTACTAATTCCTGTGGTGTATTTGGCGATAATAATGCCACAATAGCTGGTGCAGCAATTGTCGATGTAATAACATAGTTTGCTGTAGTAGGTGCACCCATACCAAGAATAAGGGAAGCGATCATTACGAAAATTAATGTCAAAATAATACTACCACCAGCTAATGCTACTAAACTATTTGCTAGACTTAAACCTAATCCTGTTTTTACGACAACTCCGACAATAATCCCCGCACAAGCTGTTGCTGCTACCACACCTAAGGCAGTTCGAGCACCTTCAACCAATGCTTCAATTACATCTTTTGGTTTGAGACGTGTTTCCTTATTAAACATAGCAACACCAATTGAAATAATAATCCCATACAAAGCTGCATGCATAACTGGTGTTCCCGTTAACATCAAGACAACAATAGCTACAATTGGTAATAGAAGATATATTTTCTTAAATACCTCTTGTCGATTAGGCATTTGATCGTCTCGTAGACCTCTTAAGCCAACTCTTTTCGCTTCAAAATGCGTCATAATCCATATACCCGTAAAATATAAAAGAGCTGGAATTGCTGCAGCCTTGGCAATATCCCAATAGGTAATGCCACGCCCAATAAACTCCACCATTAGGAATGCTGCTGCACCCATGATTGGAGGCATGAGCTGACCACCAGTGGATGCTGCCGCTTCCACTGCACCAGCGAATTCCTTACGATATCCTAATTTTTTCATCATAGGAATCGTGTAGGAGCCTGATGTTACTACATTAGCAACAGAGCTACCAGAAATGGTACCTTGTAGAGCACTTGAAAATACAGCTACCTTTGCAGGACCACCCATTAATTTACCTGCTAATGCAACTGCTAAGTCATTAAAATATTGACCGACCCCTGTTTTGACAAGAAATGCTCCAAAGAGTAAAAAGACAAAAATAAACGTTGCTGATACACTAATTGGCGTACCAAATATTCCATCTGTTGTAAAGTACATGAGGTTCACAATGCTCTCTAAATCCTGACCTCTATGTGCCATAAATGCCGGGAAATATGGACCATAGTATGCATAAATTAAGAATGCAATTGCAATAATCGTTATCGGTAGTCCTACAGCACGTCGAGCAGCCTCAAGCACTAAAACAACAGCGATCAGACCAACAATAAAATCTATCTGTGTAATAGAGCCATTACGATTCACAAGCTCCGTATAGTTCATAGACCAATAAGAACCTACTGCAATAGATAATAGAGCTAATAGATAATCAAACCATGCAACTTTGTGCTTTGGCGCTTTTTTTCGAGCTGGAAATAATAGAAAAATAAGTGTCAAACCAAAGCCTAAATGAATCGTACGTTGAATTTGTGCAGGAAATTGCCCAAATATTGCAGTATATAATTGGAACAATGAAAATGCTAGAAGACCAAAGAAAATAATATGCTTCATGACACCCGTAACTGTTCTTACATTTGATTCAATATCATACTTCTCAAGTATGGCTTGTTGCTCTTCAGCAGAAATTTGCTCAAATTCGTCTACTCGCTCTTCTTTTCGCGATTTTTCCTGTGTTGTCATTTCATCCTTACTCCTTTCCACTGTTCATAAAGCGATAGTCGCCTAATTTTAAATAAATAGGACTTTCCCCTACCCAAATCTTTTTTTAAATCATATTCCACATCTTCGTAAATCAATACAAGATCTAAATCTAAATCACCAATATAAATTGTAAAATCATCAATTATCTTGTTCTTATCAAACTGAAGTACATATTTACCATCTCTTTGAATTAAAGTTTGGTTTTCCTCCGCATAGCCAGGCATACCAATCGCCAAATCTTCATATTCCATCTCTAGCATTTGAATACGATTTCCCTGAACAGTTTGATAGGATTCCCATACATCTGATTTATGTATGGAGTGGGTATATCTTATTTGAAATTTCTGCTCAGCTGAAATGGGTATGTAGTGAACATTCGGATGTTCCGCACGTGTTTCTGTAAAGGTGAACACCTTTTGAAGAGGAAGAAATACAAAAATGCATAGGCAAAAGCTTAATAAAGCTAATACTATAATTAATTTCCTACAACGCATATTTTTCTATTCACCCACTTTAAAAGCTACTCGCCTATATCTACAACTTAAGAAAGAGGCTCGAAGCTTTATGCAATCGAGCCTCTTCGTTTCTTTTAAAAAGCTAGTTTTAACAACAATTCACACTATTTCTTTTCATCAAAGTATTTTTGAGCACCTGGATGAATGTCAATACTAATGCCATCTAATCCTGTTTCAGCTTTAATAAATTTCCCTTTATCGTGAGAAATTTTATTTGTATTATCATAAATAGCTTTAGTCATTGAGTAGACAACATCCTCTGGAAGGTCCTTTTTCACCGCTAGCATTGCAAGGACTGAAACAGTCTCCACATCGTTTGCAATTCCATATGTTCCAGCTTTTACTGTATCTTTTGCATAGTAAGGGTACTTCTCAATAATTTCATCGGCTTTACCTGGATCTACTCCGATAATATTCACTTTCGTTGTAGCATTTAATGCTTCTACAGCACCCGTTGGTGTACCTGCTGTAATAAATGCTGCATCGATTTGGCCAGATTGAAGACCATCTGTTGACTCACCAAAATCAAGATTTTGAGCCTTGATATCATCCATTGTTAAGCCGTGAATTTCAAGTAACTGCTCAGCGTTAGCATATGTACCTGAGCCTGGAGCACCTACAGACACCTTTTTCCCTTTTAAATCCGCATATGATTTAATACCTGAAGCTTCAGTTGTTACGAGTTGCACTGTTTCAGGATAAAGTGCACCTAAAGCTGAAATGGTATCAATTTTATTCCCCTCAAACATGAGCTTCCCTTCAGTAGCATAATAAGCAATATCTGTTTGAACAAATGCAATTTCACCTTTTCCTTCTTGTAAGGCTGTCATGTTGGCAGCCGAAGCTTGAGATACTTCTGCAGTTGTTTTAATACCTGTATCTGTCGAAATTAAATCGGCAAAAGTTCCGCCAAGTGCATAGTAAGTACCTTGCGTACCACCTGTTAGTAAGCTTAAAAACTTAATATCCGAAGCTGGCTTATCGGATGATGCAGAGTCATCTCCACTCGTGTCCTTTGAACCACTGCCGCTATCTGATCCACATGCAGCTAAAATTAATAGCGCGAAGATACTCAATAGCATTAATAATTTAAATTGCCTTTTCTTCATAGTAACCTTCCCCCTCTGGTTATAATTAAGAATCTATTTAAAATTATCAAACCTTGTATAATAATGTCAATATATTTATAGTAAATTCAGAATTTTATAATTATGAAATACCACTTATTATCCACTAATTTACAATATAAATAGTCTATTATTTAATGCTTTTTTCTCTATCCTAAACGTAAAATTTCTTTTCTAATAAAATAAATACAGATGCCATATGTATAAATAATGAATATCTATAAACAGTTCAAAAAAACTGCATCTAAGCTTAGATGCAGTTGAATACAGTATTTTATTGAATGGCCCCACAAGCAATTCTTGCACCTGAGTTACCTGCAGGATCTGTTTTATAATCGTCCTCTGATTCGTGGATGACAATTGCGCTTCCATCACTATCAAGTAACGAATTAGGTTGATCTTTTTGTAAGGTCAAGCCTTCTGCCAGGAAATCTAAATCAACATTCCCATCCTCACCAACCTCTAAGTTTGGTAAGTCACCTAAATGATAGCCTTTAGGGTTTAGCTTGCCATGCTCCTTATTTGTGGGATTAAAATGTCCACCAGCCGATTCAAATTTTGGTGGCTCACACTTTCCAACTTCATGAATATGAATGCCATGCGTGCCTGGCGGTAAGCCCGTTAATGCCAACGTCATCCTTACTCCAGTATCCTCTTCCTGAAAATAGGCATTACCATAACTTTCGTTATTTGCCCCTATTACCTTTGCAGTCGCTGTTAATGGAGACGACTCTGCATTTACTGGTACCTTCTCTTCTTTCTTATCAAAAAAACTACAACCACCAACGAAAACTAATAAAGAAAGGCCAATCAAGCTTATTTTTTTCATAAAAATACCTCCTCTATTTTTGATGGTTTCCAACTTATCCATTTCTTATGCACAAATTATTATATTTCGTCTTTACATAATCGTTTACCTGACGCTTGCTTTCCATACAAAAATATTTGATACACTCATATAAAAAAGGATTTCCCAAGACTTGAGAAATCCCCTCTACACTTAATCTAAAATTTTAACTGTTACTGTTTTAACACCCCATTGAAGTGCTTGTCCCTCAGTAGGAATAAAGACATCAATTTTATTGCCCTTAATAGCTCCCCCTGTATCAGCCGCTATTGCTTCCCCATAGCCTTCCACCCAAACTCTTGTACCTAGAGGAATAACCCGCGGATCCACAGCTATTACTTTTAAATTCGGATTCGATCTAATATCTGTTCCATTGGCTGTAATTCCCGAACAACCTTCACAATATGCTGTATAAGCAGTCGCTCGCATTGTTAATGTTTTACCTGAACTATTTGACGGAGCACTTACTGCTTTCGTTTTTGTTGTTGCAACTGTTTTAGTAGGTGCAGTTCCCTCGGAAGTCTTTGGCTTTGGCTTTGCTGCCGAAGCCTTAATTGCCAATGATTCACCCGCTAAAATTAAGTCTGAAGCAAGGTTATTCCACGCTTTTAGTTCATCTACAGTTACATCATTTGTACGGGCTATCGAAAATAATGTGTCACCGCCTCTAATGATATATTCATCTTCTGACGTTTTTTCCACTTTTGTCGTATCCTTCACTAGATCTTGTTCTGGATAAAACAAGAACGATTCCATCTCATTTAGTTGTTGGAACTCTCCAACTGTTAAATTATAAATTTGAGGGAGTGCCCATAATATACTGCCTGGCGATTTGTCCTCAGCAGAAGAAGGACTAGCATACAAACTCAAACCAAAGGTCATTGCTACTGCTAAAGCTAATGCTTTTTTCTTCATGTTTAGTAATACCTCCATTATTTTATTATTTGTTGCAAATCTGCTGCTAGCACACTAGAGTTAAATACTCTATTGATGAAAGCAACCATAACTTTGCAATTTAATAACTCAGGACTGTCTGCCTGATATTAGGAATTATTACTATAAAAACGGAAAAATATACAATTTCGATGATTTTTTTGGAAATTTCAATAATTTAAGCGGGGAGAATCTATAATTTAGTTGCTCAGTTTATCTGTTTTCATATTAGATACTTGCTATTTTAAGCCGATAAAAAAAGAAAAGGAGGGAAGGTAGAAATGGAAATTAATTCACTTATGTCATCCCAGCTAATGGAGCTGCAACAAACCGTCCAGTCGAGTGTCATGCAGAGTGCACTTAATTTAAATACATCTGCAGCAATTGAATTACTGCAAGATATACCTCAGCAGCAAGTCCCTACACATCCATATAAAGGGTCAATAATAGACGTTTCGATTTAATTTTTGGATAATAAAATACTAAAAAGCATACTAGTATTGAACACTAGCATGCTTTTACACATTTTATTTAATAATCATTTGTCTCATATTCCTTACTACACATAAACAGTTTCTTCCTGATTGTTTGGCCTTATACAAAGCATGATCTGCTATTTCTATCAATTGATTAGGACTTTGGATATTCAGTGTAAAAGCAGTAATACCAGCAGACATGGTTACAGGTCTACCACATGCTGTTTCTTGTATAGCCTGTTTAATTCGGAGTCTTTCAGCTAATTGTATAGCAGCGTCTATGTTCCTCGAAGGCAAGATGACCATAAACTCTTCTCCACCATATCTAAAGCACAAACCTTGTTCATCCACAATGTTTTGCATATTATTAGCAAATGCTTTTAGCACTTCATCTCCTACTGTATGACCATATGTATCGTTAATACTTTTAAAATCATCTAAATCTATTAAGATGATGGCATGCGGGACTTTATTAACAATTAATTCATGTAAAGTTTGATCCATTCTTCTACGATTGGGAATGCCTGTTAATGAGTCTAAGTTCAATTGCTCCGTTAGATCAGCAATTTTACTTTGTGAGCAAATCATCATATTTTGTACATAATTTTTCAACATCTTCGCTTCATAATACCATGCAGTAATGTCATCGTTCTCGTTTATCTCTTCCCCTAGTTCCATTTTTTTCGTAAGATTTTTCAGAGGCTGCGTAATTTTTATCGTTAACCATATAACTAGCCCAAGCATAATAGCTATTACTAATATTATAGGGACAATGGTTTTCTTAAAAAACAAGCTAAAAGAAACTTCTTTTTCCTCAAGTAAAGTATCGACTATTTGCTCCATATACAGCTCGATTTCATCTTTCTCAGACCTCTGTAAATAGTCTTGAGTAATGGACAATACTTCCATTACATATGTTTCTTGCATGTCTGTTTTATTTACCTTCAAAATTTCATTGAAATTTCGATAGCTACTCCAGATACTAACACTAGACGTAACAAGTACAACGATTATCGTTATACTAACAATAAGAAATGATAACTTTAACTTGAATTTACTCACAATAGACCATTTCTCCCATTGAGGTGATTTTTTCGTTAAATTTTATCTATGTTCCGACTTCAACTATAAGATTTCATATATTTATCATACGCCATACTTCTTAAAGAAAACTTAAAAACTAATCCAGTTTTACTCTTTTAAAATATAAAAAGGAAAGTAAATAGAACTATAATCACTATAAAGCGCCGTTTAATTTATGCGTAAAGTAATCATTTATGTAAAAAATTTCAAATTTATATATTGACTAGGTTGAAAGAAACCTATTTCTAACCTACTATCTTTTTATGCAGTTTGCGCTAGCTCTTTTTTCACTGAGTTACCATTTTAAAAATTAATGGAAATAAGGGTACACTTTAAATACAGAACTAAGGAAAGGTCGATCAATATGTACAAAATCTACATAATAGAGGACGATGCCAATATAGCTTCACTGATTGTTGAGCATTTAACGAAATATCAGTATGAATGTCATACTGTCCAGCAATTTACACACATCATAGAAGAATTTAATACCATTCAGCCACATTTAGTCATTATGGATATTAATCTTCCTACTTACGATGGATATTTTTGGTCAAGGAAAATCCGGCAGCTCTCAACTTGTCCTATCATCATTGTCTCAGCCAGAGTTAATGATATTGATCAAGTATATGGAATAGAAAATGGTGCAGATGATTTTATCACAAAGCCTTTTTCATTAGACGTTTTTATCGCTAAGATTAATGGTCTACTTCGACGTACATATGGTGAGTATGCTTTAACAGAATCCTCTTCCATCACAATAGCCAATACGACATTAAATCCAGATACAGTTCGTCTTCAAGCTGAAGGCAATGAGAGCTTGTTAACATTAAAAGAAATGCAGCTTAGCAAGTTATTATTCGAAGCTTTTCCTAACGTTGTACCACGTCAAAATTTATTAAGCGCCATTTGGGATGATGAAACCTTCGTGGAGGAAAATACATTGTCAGTGAATATTGGTCGACTCCGTAGAAAAATGGAGGCCATTCACTCAAAGCTTGAGATTAAAACCATTCGTGGACTTGGTTATCAATTAGTGGAGGCAGGTCGATGAAGTTATTCTTTCGTGATCATATAAGTATTATTATGCTCTATTGCTTAAGTTTTTTACTATTGCCTTGGATTATTCATAAACTGGATGATTTCACCTCACACTATGTCTATTTTATCTTTCTTGTCAGCTTTCTGTTTAGTAGTTGGCTACTAGGTCGTTATTATCGTAGAAGAAAGTTATATACTCATTTACAAAAAAATGTGCAAGCCTATGAAGACCTGAATTTATTTGAACCTCTTGCACCAATTGAGCAAGCCTACAGCGAAAAACTGAGACAAATGCAGTATTTATTTTTAACTCAACAACACAGCTTAGAGGAGCAAGCACAAGAAAAACATCTTGTTCTTTCACATTTTGCACATCAAATGAAGACACCGCTATCTGTCATTCAGTTAATCATACAATCATCCTCTAACAAGTCTTCAGACGAATTAATACAATGGCAAACAATTAGTAAAGAATGCGATAAACTCACGTTTACACTCAATCAGCTATTAACGTATGAGCGTACGTCTAATTTAGTGGCTGATTTAAAAATCGAATCCATTAATTTAAAAGGACTTGTCCAAGAAGTTGTCAATGATTTGAAGGATTACTTTATCACGAAGGAAGTTTTCCCTAAAATGACAGTTGCCGAAGACCAAATTATTTATTCAGATCGAAAGTGGTTAAAAATTGTACTTTACCAAGTGTTAAATAACGCTATTAAATATAGTGAGATAGCAAGTACTATTCAAATCGATTACGACAAGGTAACTCTACACATAAAAAATGGAGGAGAAACTATTCCTACTAGCGAATTAGCACGAGTCTTTGATTTATTTTTTACGGGAAGTAAGGGAAGAATCGGTGGAGAAGCAACCGGCATAGGACTCTATTTAGTGAAAAAGGTTTTAACAGCGCTAGAGCACCCTTTCTCCATACAATCCATTGACCGAGTCACTACTTTTTCCATCAATTTTTCTAACAGTCTAAAAAGATGACAACTTTGTCATCTTCATGTCATCAAGTGAAATAGGTTAAGCACCGCTCCTTTTTTCTACTTAAGTTATCTAATCAACATTAAGGAGTTGTTTCAGTTTGGAAAACACAATACTTCACGTGACCAATTTACAAAAAGAATATAGTGGAGAAATCACATATAAAGCATTAAACGGCATCGATTTTCAGTTACAACAACAGGAATTTGTTGCCGTCATGGGACCTTCAGGTAGTGGAAAAACAACATTTTTAAATAGTGTATCTACTATTGATCGTCCTACTGCTGGTGATATCGTCATAAATAATAAAAATCCGTATGTATTAAATGATGAGGAGCTCGCCAAATTTAGACGCTCTGAATTAGGATTCGTTTTTCAAGACTTTAATCTTGTGCATACATTAACAGTGAAAGAAAATATTTTATTGCCATTAACTCTCGATAGCTTACCTGCTTCAAAAATGTCTCAACGTTTAAAGCATGTAGCTCAATTTCTTGATATTGAGGAACTGTTACCCAAGCGAATTTATGAAATTTCAGGCGGGCAAAAACAGCGAGTAGCAATAGCTCGTGCTGTTATCCATGAGCCTAATTTATTATTGGCAGACGAACCTACAGGGAATTTAGATTCCAAGGCTGTTAATGATGTGATGAGCTTATTTACCTCTATTAATAAAGAGCTAAAAACAGCTATTCTTATGGCGACTCATGACCCTTATGTAGCAAGCTTTGCTAATCGTATTATTTTTATAAAAGATGGCAAATTATATAACGAAATACATCGTGGCAACAATCGTAAGCAATTTTACCAAGAAATTATGGACACGCTTGCTTTTTTAGGTGGTGGGCATCATGAGCTTTAATCATATTGTCCTCCAGAATATATTACGAGATAAATGGACGTATGTTTCTTATTTCTTGAGTAGTATGTTTTCCATTATTATCTTCTTTCTTTTTTCAGTTATCGTCTTTCATCCTAGTCTGAAAAGTTTAGATCCAGATTCGACACTTGGCATTACATTGATGTTAGCTAGTATGCTCGTTTATTTATTTTCATTTATTTACATTACCTACTCGATTATGGCATTTTTACGGAAAAAGACAAAAACGCTCGGAATCTTTATGATTACAGGGGCTTCCATGAAGCAAATTCGGAAACTTATATTCCGAGAAAATCTGTTCATTGGCATTTTGGCCATTATGGCAGCAATCGTTCTCGGACTAGTCATTACTCCCCTTTTTTTAATGGGAGCAAAAGTTGTTTTAAAGGCAGAAACGTTCGGTATGTATTTACCTCTACAAGCGATCGGCTTAACTATTGGTTTGTTTTTGATCTTATTTATTGTGATTTCTAAAGTCGTCACTAAATTTATTAATAAAGAAGCCTCCATTCAGCTCTTAAAAAGTGATACGGTTATCGAAAAATCGATTCAACCACACTATATTTTATTAGCAGTGAGTAGTGTGATGACGGTCATGTTAGCTTATATACTAAAAATCGAGCACGCCGTTGTAGAGTCTCTAGGTGTTATCTATTATTTTTTATTTTTTGCTAGCATTCTTTGTACGATTTACTTCGTCATTACTCAAGGATTCCGACTGTTTTTAATAATGTTTGAAAAGTCACCAGCATATTTACGTAAAACAAATATGCTGTTGGCGTCTAATTTAAATGCAAAAATGAAATCCCATGCAAATATGCTATTTCTAATCACAATTCTATTAAGCGGTGTCTTTCTATGTACGAGTATTTTATTTAGCTCTTATTACAATGTAAAAAAGGATAGTGAAGAAAATTACCCGTACAGCTTCCAATACATCGCTGATCCAAAAGTAAATGCTGATATGGTCAAGAAAGATCTTGATTATCTTGAAACAAAGCTTGCAACAGTGGAAGCAAACAAATATTTTATTGAATTTAAATCAAATGAGGATCAACGCCTTGGCTATATGGCATTATCTGATTATAACTTGTTACTGCAACAGGACAATGACCTACGTAAAGATGAATTTATTGCTGTTGCAGGAAGCCGAGGTGTATTACCCATCACCCAAAATGCTAGTGACAAGTATATAAAATCTTTCAAATTAGCGAACATCAATGAGCAAAACCTGTTATCTACGGGTTTTCAGAATAGCTATTTCATTGTACCTGATGACATTTACCAAGCCATTGATTATCCTGTTTATAAAACCTATATTTATGAATTAGATAATTGGTCAGCGCATACGGCATTGGCGAATACAATTACAGAAGACATACCTTCTTTACCAGGACAACGTTACTTTACTTCGAAAATCGACTTATATAATACAGAAATGTTTATTAAAAGTGTGATGTTCTTCATTGGTTCCATGCTAAGCTTAATTTTCTTAAGTGCTGCGATGAGTATTTTATATTTCTATTTACAAACAACATTGATGCAGGAAAAGAATAAATATATAGGCATTCGGAAGCTCGGACTTTCAAAAAAAGAATTAGCTACCATTATTGCAAAAGAATTAGCGATTCTTATTTTCGTACCGTTCACCTTAGCCATTACACTATTGCTTACTACATTAGTAGCCATGCGAGCTATGGTCTCCACAGCTTTTTTACAAGTTTCGATTGCCAGCTCTTGTTGTTTCTTTGTGCTGTTCCTCATCAGTTATTTCTTTATTCGAAAAAGCTATTTTAAACGCCTAGTAAACTAGAAGCCAGATAATTTTTAGAGTAAACATAACTATCGAAACAGAAAACCCGACCTATATCATGAAACACTAAATGAGCGTTTCTAAAAAATAGGTCGGGTTGTTTATTAGCTAAGATGCTTCTTCTCAGCCTCTTCTTACCAAAGAATTGGCTTAGCTACCATTAACCACAGCATGATTAATAGTAGTAAAATGTACATCCATGTTTTACGCTGTAAAAGTGAAACAAATTGTTGTTGATTATAAGCAGGTGTATTATATGTTCGTAATGTAGGTTTAAAAGCTCTAGCTAAAAATACAATCGAGGCAAACATCACAAGGAAAGTTAATACAATCCATGAAGTACGCCAATGATAGCCAGCATGCCACATTAGCAATATACCTGATACTACAAGAACATGTCCTGAATGTTTGACAATAGTAATTGCCCCTTTAAAAGCTTCTATATAAGGTGGCATTTCATCATTGGAAGCTATTCGCATTTTTTTAACGACAGTTAGTACAACAAACAAAGGCCCAATCGAAAGAACAGCACTTAAAATATGTATATAAAGAAGAAGTGTATAAATGGAAAACATGATGGTACTCCCCTTTTCATCAGTCCTCTACATTATAGCATCCAACTTAAGTCAGCTTGGTCGACAATTGTGAATCCTTTGTAAACACAGCTTGAATCATTGTAAAATTGTTTGAAATCCACGCAAAGAGGGTATTGTTTATAGTAACATGCACTTATAGAACAAAAAGGAGTGATTTTTATAGGAATTCATCAATTTTTTACAAGCCTTAATGATTTAGAGCGTATTATTCGTTGCCCCGGACGCTTTAAGTTCGAGGAGCACAATGTGGCTGCCCATTCTTGGAAAGTATCACAATATGCAATGTTTTTTGCAACGTTAGAAGAAATGAACGGTGCTACAGTTAATTGGAAGTCTTTATATGAAAAAACCATCAACCATGACTTTGCTGAAGTTTTTATTGGTGATATTAAGACACCAGTAAAACACGCTAGTCCAGAGCTGAAGCAAATGCTAGCACATGTGGAAGAAAAGATGATGGAAAAGTTTATTATTAATGAAATTCCACAGGAGTTTCAGGAAATATTCTTTGAACGTATGAAGGAAGGTAAGGACAATACTTTAGAAGGCCGTTTACTCGAATTCGCGGATAAGCTCGATCAATTTTATGAAGCGTTTGCCGAATTAAAGCGTGGCAACACGGACAAGGAATTTGTCTATATGTATCAATCAGCCCTTTCCAAGCTTTTAGCGATTCCACTTGAAGCAAGCGTTCAGTATTTCCGCACAGAAATTTTAAAGGATGCCGTAAAGGAAAAAACACATATCGATATTCAAACATTAACAAATGAAGTTTTAACAGCAAAATAATAAGTGGCATGTACAAGTTTTCCGATTGAAAAATTCACGGAAGGCTTTTTTTATTTTCTAAAAAAAGTCGTATAATGAGGGGAGATTGATTGGAGGGAAAGTATTGTCACAAGAATGCTCAATTGTAGAAGATTTAATACCTCTTTATAAGAAACAAGCACTCCAGAAACCGACTATAGCATTTATAGAACAGCATTTAGAAAGTTGTCAAAAATGTCAGCAGCTCACTAGTTCAAAGCAACTCCCAATTGAATATTTACCTATGAAAAGAACATTATCTTTTTTTCATATTGTCTTTATTGTATTATCCTTTATGTTTGCTATTAATTCATCATTGCTCGGCAATCAAAAGGGTTTTGTCATCTCCTATGCACTTTTTGGTTGCCTTTCATACCTCTTCTATAAAAATATCTGGATTATCTTTATTATTAGCTCCGTTCCTGTATTTGTCTGGGCCATTATTAACAATTTAAATAATGAGCTCTATACTACCAGCTATTCCTTAACAGAAATAGGAGCATTGATAGTTGGAGCAGGCTACATTGCTCTTTTACATACAATTTTTGCCTTATTAGGCGCAGCCTTTGCCATTCTTTTACGCAGGATTTTCAAATAAGTAGACAAATAATGCACCTTAAACTTGTTACCACGTTTAGGTGCATTTGATTTTTATTATGCTTTTTTCACGAATTCTGACTTCAATTTCATAGCGCCAAAGCCATCGATTTTACAATCAATATTATGATCGCCTTCTACAAGACGAATACTTTTTACCTTCGTCCCTATTTTTAAAGTGGAAGAACTCCCCTTAACCTTTAAATCCTTTATAATAGTAACTGAATCGCCATCTGCTAATAAATTACCATTTGCATCTTTAACAATCAGTGCATCTAATTCCTGTTCAGCTGTGTCCTTGCTCCACTCATGAGCACACTCAGGACACACAAAGTTTGTTCCATCCTCATATGTGTATTCAGAATGACAATTTGGACAATTTGGATAAGCCAATGTGCTTCCCCCTTCTACTTTTTTAACTAGGAAAATCCTCTTTATGCTCCTATCTTTACATAGTCAACCATAATAAGCAAAGGTTGTTCGCATTTTCCGTTCTCATTTGTGAAAGAAATATGAAGCAATAGCACCTATTTGCAAGCCATTTTAGATACCTATTTCATCTTTTGGAACGCTTGCCCATTGACTAATTTGCTGTAATCATCTTACTTGCATGTTTGTCGCTCATGCTTTATTATATCCATAAAGGCTGCATTGTTCGTATAATATTAAGTTTTAACCTTTAAGCTGTAAAAGGGAGTTTTATTATTGGAGTTGGAATGACGGGCCTCACACTACGGTGCATGAGGATAAGCAGGAAAGCTTCTGCGAACACCCACTTTGAGGAGTGGTGGTTTAAAACTTTCTATAATAACTACGGCATACGCGGCTTTTACTCTAACTTAGATGTACCAAGGGTTTAGAGCTATTTACGAAAGTTTAAAAACCATTTAAAAATATTACCAAAACATCACTTGGTGTTAAATTGGTGTTAAAATTCACGATAATTAATGATAAATAATAGCACAGACCACTCAACTGGGTGGTCTTTTTCTTATCTCCGCACAATACAAACTCTTATACGAGACTCTATTATGGCGTTCTTCTTATCAACAGTTTTATTAACATCTGTGGATGGCAATCGGTCCACATTTAGCTTATGGTCCGATTCTTGGACCGAAAGAAAATCAAAAATCGTTAATTGCCCTTGTTGCTCCATATATTCAAAATGAGTCATATTCTGTCCCCTTTCACCATTCCAGCCAGTTTTCTAAGTTTGGTCTACTACATATTTCTACGCGACTATCTCTATCCTCTAGCCAGTTATAGAAAGGTACTGGACGCTCTCTATTAGCTGTTTCTTCTATAGATGATGATTTATATTGCTTCATACTAGAACGCTCTACAGCCTTGTTATATGCTCCTGTGAATACGGCTCTTAATGTACTAGTGATAGTTAAAATACCTTCTTTAATATCCATAGCAATTTTAAATAGCACGTTCTTAGCTTTTATAAATTCATCCACAGAATTTACTTGTGAAGCCATTACAACCTTGTGCAATTCATCTTTCAAATTGTCAGCTAATGGCAAGCTATTCATGAAATCAAATAACATCACTTGGTACTCGTTCATCCATTCCTTATGAGCTTCTTTTTCAGCGTGAACATTATTATATATTTCTTGTAAAGTGCTTGTTTTAAAAGATAAATGATTAAAAGATTTAGATGATTGGTTTTCTGTAAAAGTCTCGGAAACCGCGTCATTACTAATGGCCTGAGCTGTTTCTCGTTGGGACACGCTCGATGGGACATAAGGTAAAATGCAATAAATACTAGCCCCTTTGATGCCATTTAATTTCGTTCCTGGTACTTTTTCGATGATGCCTAATTCCTCTAACTTTTTAACGCTCCGATATACTGTCTTAGTGCTGATCTCCAATGCTGAAGCAATTGTGGCAGCTTTCAGGTGGCAAGCTCCTGGATGTTCTAAGCTATGAGAAGCAAGTTTAAAAACGATGGCACGTTCTGATTCCGTTAAAATGTAGTAATGAGCCGCAATGTGTTCTTCAACAGCTGTGTCCATATCTTTTACTGATTCAAATGTTTTGTAAATTGCTAAATATTCAAATGCCATCGTTTTCACCTCACTATCATAAAATATCGATATATCGTTATATACATATTAATATTGACATATCGATATGTCAATATAACGGAATAAAATATTTATCAAATAGCGATATGGTGTTATAATGGGATTATGATATTAAATGATAGGTGGTGGAAAAATGATTGAGGTAAAATTAAAGAAAATCATTGATGAACGTGGGATTTCTCAAAAGCAATTAGCTGAAATGACTTCTATTAGACCAAATGCAATTAGCGAAATTGTAAACAATCAACGTAGCACCATTAACCGCGAACAACTTGCAATAATATGTAAAGCCCTTGAAATAACTGATATGAACGAAATACTTGAACTGAAATAATCTGTGGGGTGATGGGGATGGAATTAAACGAGTTGGTAACAAAAATCTCGAATATACAAAAGAAGGCATTGAGAGATGCTCTTAAAGCGAAGTTAAATGAAGGTTATACAATTGATGAATTGTATGTATCCTTTGATACAAAGACGACTAGAAATAAAGATGGCATTAAAGCAGTCGTGACATATGAAATAAAAGAGAAAGCAGATAACTAACATAGGTTGTCTGTTTTTTTATATGTACATTTGTCTCTTGATTCCCTAAAATGGAAATAAAGAGGGAGGAATTTACAAATGAAAAAATTAGTATTTAGTGCAGCGTTAGTATTAAGTCTTGGACTAGCAGGTTGTGGAGAAACTACTACAAAGGATGAGTCAACAAAAGATGAAAAACCAGTTACTGAAACTTCTACTGATTCTAAGCAAGAGACATCAGCACCAGCTACTAAAGAAGATGGCAAATTAACTGAGGAAAAGTTCAAACAAATTAAAGATGGCATGACCTATGAAGAAGTAGTAAAAATTGTGGGTGCTGAAGGTAAAATAATGTCTGAAACGGGATCAGCTGGTGAACCTCACCACACAGTTATGTATGAATTTGAAACTGATGGTGTCATGGCATCTTCTACTATGATGTTCCAAGGTGGCAAACTAATCAACAAATCTCAATTTGGTGTGGAAACTTCGGATATTGAAATTACCCTTGAGCAATTTAACAAGCTAGAAAATGGCATGACTAAAGAACAAGTATTTGAGATTCTTGGTGGTGAAGGTGCGGTTGTATCTGAATCTGGAGATGTAGTAATGTATAGCTATAATGGTAAATCATTAGGTGGTAATGCATCTTTAATGTTCCAGGGCGGAAAATTGATGAACAAAACTCAATTAGGATTAGAATAAAAATAAAGCCACTCATTTGAGTGGTTTTTTCTTTCTACCACTGAAGTACCCTTGGATCTCTTCTAGATTTAGAAGGGATCCTTTATTTGTTTAGAACAAATCTATCGGGTGCATACTTAACAAACAACAACAAAAAAAGAAGGCGAAAAAATGAACAGAAATTACAAATCCATTTTTCCACTTATTTTAATCGCTTTATTCCTCTCAGGCTGTTGGGATGTAACTGAACCTCAAAGGATGTACTATATCAATGCTGTAGGAGTTGATTTTGAAGATGATAAATATAAAGTCTACTTACAAATTATCAATTTTGCTGATGTAGCTAGATCAGAGCAATCTGGTGGTGATGTTGAACCTGCTGAAGTCGGGTATGCTGAAGGTAAAACAATCGAAGAAGCGATTTATAAATTGTACCGTTCATCTGATCAAGAGATCTTTTGGGGACATATGAGATACCTAATCTTATCAGAACGTGCCATGGAAAATGAACGAAGCATTCCTGTTATTGATACTTTTATTCGTTTTCGAGAAACAAGATATCATATTTGGGTTTATTGCACAAAGGACCCTATTAATGACTTAATGCTTGTAACACCAATTTTGCGTAATTCTTTGACAGCTTCAAAATTAAGTAATCCAATTAGTACTACTAAACAATTATCATTTGTTCAACCTATAAATTTAAGGGAATTAATTATTGGTTTAAATGAACCAAACCATGAGATTGCTATACCTTATGTGACAATGAAGAAAAATTGGGAAAATGATGAAGAATTAATGGAGGAAACTACTTTTTCTGGCATAGGTATTCTCACAAAAAATGGGGTTAAAGGTTTTATTACAGATTCCTTAGCAAGAGGTAATCAATGGATGAATGAAGATACGATTCGGGGAGAAGTCACTTTTAAATTAGTAGGTGATGAAAGAGATTATCTAACCGTTGATTTAGATAAATTAAATCTCGAAGTTAAGCCCATTGTTAAAAAAAACGATCAAGTTGAATTTGAAATTGATATCAAAATACAAGGAACACTCAATGGATTCAAAGGAAAGATTACTACGGATGAAGTGAGAAAAAATATCGCACAACAAATAGAAAAAGAAGTTAAAGAAACTTATCAAGAAGGTCTAAAATTAGATGCTGATGTATATCGTTTATCAGAATATCTATACAGAAGTAATGTGAAGGTGTGGAAAAAAATCGAGCATAATGGAAAAATACCTTTAACGGAAGATTCAATAAGTAAAATTAATGTTCATGTTAATAAAATAAATCCAGGAAGAAAAACTTTTGATGAGACAATTGAAGAATAAAAAAGCCCGTTACCTTAATTGGTAATGGGCCTTTGAATTACAAGAGAGCTGATATTATCATTTTACTTCGTATAATTTTGTTATTTTACTTTCATTGTTATAAACAAGTTTTAATCCTAAAAGATCGGCTAGCTCACGTACTTGAACGTGTGTCCTACCATCTATAATCACAGCAGGAATGCTTTTACCATCATTAAGCATTACTTTTGCTTCTGTAATCTGTGACTCTTTTACGTCCTCTAAGCCATTTAATATGTCTAGCTTGAATTGTGCCTCGGAGATTCCCATACTCGCTAAATACGAATACGGATCTCTATGTGTTGTACCTTTAAGATTATCTGTAATCCATCGATGTGACTTAATACCGTTACCTGCCCCATCCAACACAACAGGTATTCCAGCCTCTTTAGCAAGTTGACGTAACAACCAGATGTAAGCAGCATAGTCCTTCTTGAATTGCTCTTTATCAGAAGTACGAGCCAATTCCACCTGGGCATAGCTAAGTGGATTACCTTTTGGACCACAACCGTACTGTACACGATTAACAGGTGCAATTTGAACGATACGCCCACCGCCACCTACCCAATGAGAGGTAAATGCATTGGCTTTATTTCGGTTCATATATGCAATTTCGTTTTCTAAAGCGTTTGGACCACAATTGTTTGGGTTTCCTGATTCATGAGCGATTACATATTTAATAGCTTCTAATCGAGCGTTTGGTAATCCAGACATTAAACGTTTTTCAATTGGATAAGTCATTTAATATCATCCTTTCTTTTCATCTACAATGATTTGTTTGATTTCTGAAACATCTTTAGACAATGAAGAAAATGCTTTTGCTTGTTCTGAAATGACCTCTTGATTTTGTTTAATAACATCTTGATACTCTTTTTCTCTTTCTTTGTTATTTTTCATTGTTGAGAAAAGCATCCACACAAAAAGGAGTGCATATCCACCTTCCTTTAAAAAAATGTTGAAGATTTGTTCATCCATCATAAATACCCCCTAGGCTTAATAAAAGCCCTTCACAAAGCTGTGAAAGGCATAAAAATAACGCTAAGCCTATGCTTGCGTTTGCTGTGAGTCCATATCTGTTAATAGTTGTGTATACTCTTCATCAGCCAGCTGATTGTTAGCATAGAATACATTCACTTTCTTTAGCATGTCATCATAGCTGTATCGTTGGCGATCAATTAAAAATTTACATAAGTCATATACCTTCATTACATTTTTCCTCCCTCGATGCCCATTTTATTCATGGCAATTAAGTATTCTGTATTGATTAGCGTTTGCGCCTGCATTTCTTCAACTGTTGGCGCAGGTTCAACAGGTGTTGGATCGGGTATAACTGGCGCTGTAAATTCGCCTGTTTCACTGTTATAATCCCATCCTTCTTGAATATCATCACGTTCTGTAATATCAACCAAAATAATATTTGGTGCAAATTCGGGCTTTTCATCAGCTTCAAAAATCCAATGTGCTTTATCATACAAAATTTGTGCAAATTTCATCTAATCACTCCCACCATTCCACAATTAAAATTCCGTTTCCACCGCGACCAGCATATATAGGAAATCCATTATAAATCGTTGAACCAGCAGCTCCACCAATTCCTATTGTCACATCTACCCATGAAAGAGGAGTAACAGCAATCGGTCGCTGGTAAACAAAGTCACCACCGCCGCCGCCAGGGGCATAATAGGTAATGACCGTTCCGCCACCCCCAGAACAATAACCACCGTGGCAATTCGGTGATTCATACGGTACTAATGGTGCAGAATATTGACGACCGATTCCGCCAAAAAACGGTCCAGAATTACCTCCAAAACCTCCTATACCAATAGCTTGGTCTTCAGACTGTGTTATACCACCACTTTGACCCCCTTGTCCTCCAGCAACACCTGGAAATTGTCTTACTATATCACCAGGTTGTGCGCCACCACCGCCCGCTAAAGTCAGTGCCGTTCCAAAAGAAGTTACGCCACCAGCACCACCAGCACCGCCTTGACTATCCCTTAATCCACATGCACCTCCGCCACCTGCGCCACCGCCTGTTATATATACCTCTGTAACACCAGCGGGAACGGCAAATCTTCCACTTGCTAAAAATGTTACGGAACGTTTTACTTTACCTGCATTTTTATTTGCTATTTGATTACTAATGTTTCCTACGCCTTGTTTAATCTCGTCTACACCATTTTTTGTTGTGTCAGTAGTTGTTTTAATACCATCTACAACAGTTTTAATAGCTGTTTGCATAGTCTTTGTAGCTAAATCAATAATGTTCATTAAATCACTTCCTCGCTAATAATTTGAGGTTCACCGTTTACTGTCCTAAACCCCCATCTATATTTTTTTCCATTGTCAACAAACATGTGAGGCATTGGATCGATGACATGACTTTTCACTTCATTTTTCACCTCATTAATAGCGCCTGACATTGTTTTATCTTCTGTCTCTAAATCAGGAATTTCTTTTGTACCTTGTTGCAATTCACTTACTGCAGCATCCAAGACATCCATATTTTCATTAATATCTGATATTAAGACATTTTCAGTACCCTCTGGTTTCTTTAAATTTAAAGTCGGTGTATATTTCATTAGCTCACCCCATCCCATACTCTTATATCATCCCAAGTTAAATTGCTTACACTTCCCCAGCTACGATTTTTCACAAAGTCCCAAACGTTAAAGGTGTACACATAGCCAAACTCTAAATGAGCTGGCACAATGATTTCTATTGCTTGCATCAGGCCATCCAAGTTATCAGGAATGCCCTTCGTACCTGTGAATTTGATCTCATATACGCCAGGTGTATTAGTTGTATTAATTTCTACTTCACCGTTGCTATATGCAGCTGCTACAGCTTTAATGGTTTCTTCGGTTGTTTGGTCAAAACTTGCGCGATTTCGTGATGAAATTTGCTCTCTGCGTTGGTCATAGCGTAATGTGCTATTTGGTTTAATTCCAAGATCACGTTCATAAATAGGCAATGCTTCTATAGCCGTATCAATAAAAATGTTACGGTTCACAATTTCAAGCTGTTGCTCTGTGTTTCGTAACTCTCGATCATCAGCTGTAAGTACTGTTCTAAAGACATTTGATTTACGCTCATACAAGGGTAAATACTTCATCATGTCCGATAGATAATCTTTTGTAGAAACAACAATGCTTGTAATCATTTCAGCTCTTGTCTGCATGATAATAGGCGATTGAACCACCTTTACGCCTTGCGATAGTTGTTCTGTGATTACCTCATTCGTTGCACCTGTTGAAGCAATGGAAACACCTTGCGTCTGCAGCTCTGTTTCGGTAATCATCAAGGCAAGTCTAAAGCATTCCCATTGGTGCGCTGATAGCTCTCCCCAGGTGAAGACTGATACTTGACCCCACTCGGATTGCGGTATTGCATGCATTTGTCCTCACCTACCTTAAACGGACAATTAAATAGTTTTTAGGAATCTTGTACTGGCTTGATACATCGATATTTTTTGTAAATTCCGCTTGTGATTTAAACAGCAAATTGCCACCTGTTTTTGCATCAAGAATCCCAATGTGTGTAATATCTCCCCAAGACTCTGCAGCTATAGGAAACAGAATATCAGCGCTGTTCGATGTTTGCCCATCTGTGGGCGTTGTAAAGCTTGCAGATTGACGCGAATAGCTAGCTGCAGTTACTTCAATGTCGCCATTGAACAAGGCAACAAAGACTGGCGTAGTTCTTAAATTGTCCGTAAGCACTTTATTTTTTAAATACACGGTCATGTGATTCATTCATTTACACCTCCCATTATTGGCACCCCATCATCAGGAATAACTACATTAGCAGTCGATCCATTGATTAATAGATCCTGATAATCTAAAACCCCCTCACTTTCGATAATGAGCGCCCCAATCTTTGCATAACTCACAAATGAAGTCTTAAAGGCTATTTCTTTTAAATGCTTTGTAATATTCTTTTTAATATTTGTTTTGACTACTTCCTCTGTATATCCAGGCATCAATGTTAAAACTACTGAAAGATTAATTAACAATGCTTCTGCAGGTATTACATTCAGATCATCCACTCCAAAAGGCATTTCTACTTCGATATGCTCCCTTACAGCTTCGATTAATTCACTCGTTGCAGGTAATTTGTTCGCATCGATCACAACCACTTTCATCGATAGTGGGCCATTATATCGCGGAAATACTTTTGCATCCCCCACGCCTGTTACTTCTAACGCCCACTCACGATAATGATATTTGTTTCCTGCTTTACCTGGACGCTGCAGCTTATCATAATAGCGCTCGCGTAAATCATTATCTGTTTCTTCATCGTAGCCATCAACGACAGGATCAGGATTGTACACGTTCACAAGGCCATTAATAGATGCAGGGAAATTTACAATGGTGTTTGCTGGCACGTTTCCTATTTGGCCGAACTCATTACATTGAACACGAACATGAGCAAACCCACTTTCATTAAGAACTGCTTCTTCAATGACAGTGTATAAAAGCGTGTCTGTACCTACCAGCTCGCCAACTTTAACCGCCGTGCCAGCTGTACCCGAAACAATAACCGTTGTTGTGGCTTGTGTAGCAGGTTTACGGCTAATACCTGTGCGCTGATAAACTGTTCTAGTTAGTTCGTCACCTGTTAGTTTTTCAATGTCTAGCTTTTCTTGTACTGTAGCAATCTTCTTTTGTTGTTCAGCAAATTCAACGGCAACTGGCTTTGTTACGTCATAAACAAAATTACCTTTTGACTTGTCATATTCATTGCTGATATTGACCATCATACGGTCATGTATGACTTTTTCATCTTCCATCTACGCTGTCACCTTCTTTACTGGCTCGTCAATTTCAAATGCTCCCTCTACCGTGACGACTCTAAATTTTATCCGCATCCATTTTCCATCATGGCTGAATTGCCATTCCTGGATCTCTTGAATGTGTGTATGCTCCAATAAGGACGCTGTGACTTCTCGTTTTATTTCTGCTTCAATAAAGGCGCGTGGTAGGCTAGAACCTATTAAATCTTCTAATGTCACACCATACGGAATGTCTTTGTAAATCCTAAAGCGAAAGCGCTCTGTTTTTAACACTTTTAAGATCCACTGTTTTAAGGTTTCCAAGCCGTGAACTTCAACCATTTTCCCATTCTTAAATACAAAATCGCCTTTACCAAAGTCATATAAAAAAGACTTACCAAGTGGCGGCAAGTCCGTTTTAATCTCCTGTTTATCAAATTCTAGTTGCGTTATTTTAGGTAACATTATTCGAACCTCACCGCCTTACCTACAACAAAATACAGCTGTTCATCTGCAGTTGGTAACAGAATTACTTCGTCACCTTCTTTGAGCGTGTCCTTTGTTTTAGATTTTACTTCTTTCGCTTCAAATGATTGAAATTGACTATCTGTAAATCGAATATCACCCTCTAGCTCAATTTCACGTTCATAATCTTCAAGAACATGAGCAGCATAAACTAATTGGCTGTTACCAAGAATGACTGTATCATTTAACCGTATTTGAGCATTTGGCGGTGCTGAAATAACAATACCTGTAGACATTGACACAGGTTTAGGATTTTCATTATCTTTTAGCATCTTTGCTAAAGTTGTAATAGGATCCATTTACTTCACCTCTAATGTAGGCTTCATGGTGTGAATGCCTTTACTAATCGTGTGCAACACATCTTTAATTAAAAATGTACCTTTAATACCTGTGGTTGGTTCTTCTAGTGCAAATAGACGGCCTGCTCTAAAATCATCATGGCCCATCAAATCAACGCTATTTTCCTCTATCACTTTTGAAAACTGTTTTAATTCGTTTTCTGCAATCTGTTTAGCGCTTTTCTTTTCATTCTGATCTAGCTTCACCACTTTAGTAATACGGCCGTATTTCTCTGCCATTTTGTTATCAGACTTGGTTAAAACCACTTTGTCATTGTTTCCAACAACCTGAATTGTATTAGCCATTTCTGTAATGCTACGCCTTTTAGAAGGATTCATAAGAGCTGAATGAATATCGTACTTTGGGCCACCTTCAAACAATCGAAATGTACCTGTTACCACTACATCACCTTGTTTTTCGATATATAGTTTACCCTGTCGCATTTCCATGAGGTATTTCACGCCTAATGATTGTTCTGCAGTAGTAAGAATTTCTTTGATAATTTCACTTACCTTTTTATCATTAAATATTTTCTCAATAGGTTTAGGAATTGATACGATCTTACCTATTTGGATATTGAAATCTTTAGCGATTTTCTTGATACAAGCATCTGCAGATAGTTTATTAAACTGATATACAGCTGTGGATTTATTTAGATAAAAGGCATAATCAAAGGCAACATAAGCAATAGGTGATCTGCCGTTTTTCAGCTCGTCCACAATAATAGCCCGTGTAATTTCTTTGCCGTTGTTGTAAAGGGCCACCATATCACCAATATCACATGGATTCACTGGAAAGTAATTCGTATCAGTAAAAGCAATACTGAAATTAATTTCCTCCCCTAATTCCTCCATGTTGCTGCGCCAGGTTAATGTGCCAAGCATAGGCGTAATATTGGTCATGGTTTCACCTTTAATTAGCCATAATTCATGCGCCATCATTTCACCTTCTTTGTTTCTAAAATAATCTCTTTAAACTCTGAAAGTGCCAGGGAATAATAAACATCACCAGATCCGTCTTGAAGTCCTGCCTCAAAGCTTTCGATTGTCATGAGCATATTAATTGGTGTGTTCGACATGATTAATCGAATTGGCATTCGCTTGTCAATCCAACCCTCAATGATCTCGTAATATTCCCACCCAAAATATTTATTGTTTCGGGAAAATGGATACACCTTAGAAGGGAAAAAAGAATCAATAGTAAGTGATTTCAATCCTCTACGACCAAGCAGTTTAATGTCGCCTTGATTAATTGTTGTAAAGACTTCATTACTTACAGGGCTAGGTATTTTAAATTCTGCAGGCACTATAGGAAGTTGAATAATTTGTTTGCGATCCATCGTACTTAGAAAAATGTCCATTTATCCAACCTCCTATAAATTAGCTAATCGTAATTGTAATAATGGCACAAGCTCATTGGCTACTTCCATTGCTGTAACGCCTTTAGCATTTAAGTTTTGAATAATTACCTGTACACCGCCATTATTTGAAGCTGTTGGCTGTGGTGTACTTCCTGCAGGCGTTGTTACAGCAACAGGCGTTGATTGTACCATTTGATCTACATTATCGATTGATCCGCCAGCTGCTCGAATCCTTTCAGATTGTCTAGCTGGAATAACCATTTCATCTTTGTGTAATTCTGCAATGTATCCATCGTATGGCACACGATTTAAACCACTAGCATGTGATCCTGAAATGAAATTACCCACCTTGCTTGCTGCACCACTAATAGCCCCTCCAATTTTCGAAACCCATCCTGGTACCTTAAAGCTCATAATTGCATCTTTAAAACTATTAAAAACTCTTTTCACATCGTCAAAATGTTTATATAACGTTATACCTGCAGCAATGATCGCTCCGAATGGGCCAGCTACAAGGGCCAGCAATGGATTATCAAGTAATTTTTGCCACAATTCACTCGCTTTTTGTTTTACGAGATCCCAATTACGGTATAACAAAACACCTGCCGCAACTATTGCAGCTATTCCAACGACTACCCATGTCAAAGGACTGGCAAGCATGGCCGTATTCATGGCCCATTGTCCAGCTGTTGCTAGACCCATAGCTGTTCTAAACCCTTGAACCATAGTTGTTACTGTTTGAATGACTTTTAAAGTACCCATTCCTGCAGCTACAACCCCAACAGCTGTACCAACGCCAATAAGTGTCTCTTTAATTGGCCCCCAATTTTCACGAACTGTATTACCAAATTCAAATGCTTTTTCTACGATGCCTTGAATTTTAGGCACCAATTCATCGGCTTTCTGTGCAACTGCTCCTAAAAACTCCTGCGCTCCTGCACCATATACAACATCGGCTATTCCTACCTGCAGCTCTCGCCAGGATGAAACTAACCTATTTTTAAGACTCCCTTCCACTTTTGCGGCTGCGTTATCTGTTGCACCTTCAAAGCCTGTCATAGCGTCTTTTGCTCCAAGCATTGCATAAACGCCTTTTGCTTCGAGATCTTCAAATTTTGTACCAAATAACGCTACTGCTAATTGATTAGCCTCAACCTTGTCGTCCATTCCTTCAAGCTCTTTTGTGACAGCCCCAGCAACATCAGCAACGGTAGCCTCACCTCTATTGAAAGCCTCCCATAAATCAAAAGTTGATTTACTCATGGCTGAAAAGGTTTCGTCTGTTGATTTCGAGCCATCTTTAATGCGGATCTGAAACTCTTTCATAACATCGTTTACATAATCTAAGTTGTATACGCCAGCTTTTGCGCCTCGCTCCATGATCCCGAAATATTCTTCTGCCGAATACCCCATAGCTCCAAATAAGGATGAATACTCTGCAACATTATCAAACATTTCATTACTGAAATTAAGCCCTCGTTGTCCACCCGCAGTAAATAAGTCAAATGCTTTATCTGCAGATATGCCGAACGCTTCCATCATATTGTTCGTACCGCGAGTGACTTCGTTTACATCAGAATCAAAAGTTTTACCTAATAACATTGCTTTAGAAGTAACATTACTAAGTTCCCCATCATCGATATTGTGCATATTTTGTTTTACTCGCGCTAAAGCATTTGTTACTTCATCAATGTTTTCACCGTACCCTTTTTTGAACACATCTTTTGCAGCACTTCCGTACACTTCCATTTGTTCTGCAGTTGCCCCAGTTTGAGCTTGTAAAGTTGAAAAAGCTTCATCCATGTCAAAGATGGACTTGGCTACCCCTGCCCCTAATGCCGCAACCCCTGCACCACCTAAAGCAGCCGCACCAGCTCCAACCGTTTTAAATACATTGACAGCACCTTTGCCGAATCGTTCTATTTTATTACCTACTTGTACAATACCTCGGCCAAAATCATCGGCTCGATCACTGGCGCGTCTTAAGTTGCTAGAAAAGTCACGATCTTGTAGTGACAGGACTGCAGATATAACCCGTCTTCCCAATTCCTCACCGCCTTACATAAGAAAAAAGCTAAAGCATTTGCGCTCTAGCTTTCATTTCCATTTCTTTTTCTTCTAAATACTTTTCAATACTTGCCATCATGAATAACTTTTCGTCATAAGGTAAATTCAATAACTCGTCAAGTTTACGCCCTTTTTGTACATAGTGATGAAGAAAATAAAAATCATCATCACTATCAATTAGTTTTTTATAGCTTTAACTCCGCCTTTTTTATATCCCGCAAGTTCGAAACCAATTTCAGACAGTAAAGAGATTTCACCTGGTTCAAAAATCTTAGATACAATGTCAGTCGGTAATGTACAGCCATATGCCTTTTTTAATTCAGGATCTTTTAAATTTGGCTCTATCATTGTGTTAAAAACCATATACTCGTCAGCGTCCGTATCATTGTTTTCATCTCTTGCCATTTTCATGGTATCTACGCATAAAGATTTTTCAGGTTTACGCAAGACTACTTCAACGCCTAAACGTTCTACAAACACAATCTCTGTAACATCATCCTTCACCTGGTATTTTTCTTTCTCTTTCATCAAATCTGTAAGTGTTAATCGTTTTTTAGTTAATTCACTCATTCCAATTTCCCTCCGATATATGTTTTAGGCTGTAATTGAATCAATAAGATCATAGTCTGCAAAACTAAATGGTAATTCTTCTGTGCCAATTGTTTTTTGAGCGAATTGCATAAGCATAAATTCACTAAACGTAACTTCATTAATAGCAACTCGCTCCGAACCAAAAGCATCAGGATCAGCTAATTTACCCACTATATTAATATCAGGAATAATACCTTTTTTAACTGCCTCTGCTAGCAAATTAGCCCCTCGGCTATACACTTTCTTTACTTTTAAATTCCCTTCGCCTGTCCAACCTGTCATTTTTTTACGTGTCGCCAAATCTTCGGCCATGTTGACATCTTCATAATCGATTGTCACTTTAGCTTCAAATTCTTCAACATCAAGCCATTTTTCGTTGTTGATCCATACGCTGCCAAATGATCCATTAATAACGCGATTAGATTTAATTTTTTTACTCACGTGTCAATCCCTCCTTTAAATAGCAATATCCATATCTAAGTCCTCAATAGCATCAACAATTTTTATATTGCTTGCTAAGAATACATTCTTTTTAAAGGACATTTCTTTTACTTTTTGATCGTCCCAATCTGTCGTGTCTTGGCCGATACCTTCCCATGCTAAACGTTGCTTTTGTACGTTTATTTCAGCTTTATTATCAAAGTTCGGATCAAGTATTTCCTCACCTTCCAAGCCGTCATAATAAGCGTTGATAGATCGAATAAACAACACTTGATTATCATAAATATTGTTGTGTTTACCGATGTAATGTTTATCAAATGTGGTGCGAATATCATCTTTAATTAAATCTTGTACTTCCATGACACGAATCGATTTAAAGTCTTCTGTCTTTTTGCCTGTTGTTGTTGTCAGGCTGTTAATCCCTCGTCCGATTTTAATGTTTTCGCCATCGTTAATAAGAATAAGTTCACCATTATCAACAGCCGCGTCAGGATCTTCAATTTCTGTGATAGCATCGATCTCATTCAATTCGTAATAGGTAGATGATCGGGTAAATGGTAAACCTGCTAAGATGCCAGCAATTCGTGCTGTATACTCTGCAGTCGTATAATCTTTTTCACCGACTTTGATTCCAGTTGTTGTGAAATTAATGATTCCTTCATGATCTGCCTCACTGTTTGGCAATACTGCCTTGAACGTTTTCTTATTAATGTCACGCTTTGTTTTAATCCAAGTTGCAATATTTGTTGTATCCTTGTCTTCGATGCCTGGTACGGCCAAGTAATTGAATCGCTTGTTATTCAAGCGTGTTAATGCTGCGTTATAATCCGTTGCTGTTGTTGGCAAACGTTCAATAATAATTTTGCTTGGTGTACCCATAAACGCTAGATGAATGTAATCTAAACTTCCAGGCGACCATCCATCTGTTGGTACTTCTTCAATGCTTTTGTAAGTCACAGTATCAGCAGTTTGTACATCGTCTTTTAGAACCAAAGCAACAATACCTAGTTGGCTTCGCTTGATTGCTGTAACGGCTTTACCTATAAACTCAATATTAATTTGTGGTAGGCCCATTCTTTAATCCCCTTCCTCATCATCCAATTCACCCATAAGCTCAATTGGATATTTTTCATAAAAGTCTTTGCCATTTTTAATTTCATCTTCAATATTTCCGCCTGAACTGCCCTCACCATATTCACGGCCATCAAAGAATTGAATATCAAATTCAAACTGCAGCACACCATCTATTTCATCAAAATTAGGTTCGACTATATCCAAATGGCGATCTTCTACAGTAAATTTAAGATCAAATAAATTCCCTAAAGCTTCTTGAACATCTAACAATTCAATTGCGTTATCATCGATTGTTGAAGGAAAATAAAAAATGCGAACCGTGCAAGACTTTTCAACTTGTGTTAAATAGCCCTCACGCTTCACATTATCTAATTCCACTTTAAAAGATGGTCTTGTAAAGCCATCCTTTACAGATTTACTTGATACCTTCAATCCGTTGAAATTTGCTTTTAAATTTTTGGTCACTGTTGCCCTAATATTTTCAAATGTAATCATAGCTTTTTCTTCCTCAATAATTCATCTAGCCATTTTACTGTCTCTTTTTCAACGTCACCTGAACTTTCAAATTCGCGCATACCTTTATCAAGTACCTTCTTACCTGGCACAAAATCACCTGTTTCGTTTCCTTCGTGATCTACCATTCTATGGCCATTCTCAATTAAATGAGCGTGAGGTGCTGAATTAATAACACGTACAACTAATTCACCTTGATAACCAACAAAAACTTTGCCTCGTTTCCACTTTTTATGATAGGTGCCTGATTTTTTCTTCACTAATGAACGTCCTTTTTTAGCAACTTTAGTTCTTGCTTTCGAGCCAATTTTACGCATTAATTTTGGAGCTTCTTTAGGTAGTTCCCTAGTGGCAACGTCAAATAAATCTCTTTGAAAGTCTGTTAAGCCGTTCATTTGAATACTCATTGCAACACCTCCTGGACAAAGATCTCTAGCCATTTGTTTTCAAAATAAGGATTTAAAATATATTTAATCTCAAATATATGTTCCTTATATTGAATCTGCATTTCTTTTGTAATGTCTTTCCCAGCTGTGTAACGTACCTTAATTTTATGAGTAACATTAGTAAGGATGGTATCAGCAACTTGTTTATGAAGTGATCCTGTTTGAGGTACTATTTCAGCCCATATTGTTTTGATAGGTCCAAATTTATAAGTTGTTTCTCCTAACCTATCCTCAACCTCAACATTACCCAAAATACTAATTCTTTTTTTCAGTTTATTGACTTGTTGTTTCGGCATCATCATACGCCTCCAAAACTATAAAAGGTGTAATTGCATCAAGCGCCTTTTTTAATTCATCTTCTGCAACGCGGTATTCGTACATAATTCCCGCAACCATTAATACCAAATATTCTTGTTCGGAACCTGTTGCTTTTTTCACATACCGCCTGGCATTTTTTAAATAAAAGGACAGTAAAGTATCTCCCTCACCATCCTCATGAATATGTTCCTTAAATTGTTCTAATAGTTCGTCCATCTAATCAGCTCCCTGGTTTAGTGGCTCCTACTTCATAACGGTAAACCGCTGGCTCAAATGGCGAATAGATTAATTGACCATCAATAAGATTGTAAATTTGGAAGCCAATTTTATTTGTTCCGCTAAACTTCTCAATTAATTTTTGTAATTCCATTCCGCCTTTAATTTCTTGAATGTAGAATGCAGAGAAGTCACCAAAATAGAACACTGGCTTTGTTGGATCTTCGCCATCAACTGCATCCGTGAAGTCTAAAGGATGCCCTAGCAATTTGTAGCCTGCTCCATTTGGTGCTTCATAAAGTAATGGGCGACCTGTTGTATCTGTCATACCTTCTAATACCGTTAATGCAGCACGGTTTACCATCCACATTGATTTTTTTAGCACTTCTGTAACAGGTTGACCCTTCATTTTAACTAATTGAGCATATAAACGTTGTGACCACCCATCTGTATTAAGTGACACCGCATCAGACTCATAGTAAGCAACTGCTTTCTTTGCTAAAGCCCCTGGGTTTTCGTTTCCTACATCATCACCATTAAACATGTAATTGATTTCTTTACGGACATACGCCTTTTTCAATTCATCAATAACAATTTGTTCGATATTTACACCAGTACGTTTTAATAATTTTTTCGTGATTGTGGCAAGTGCATCAAATTCAGCTGGATCAAGATCGATAGAATCAAATTCGATGTCTGTTTCTGTAATTTCAGCTGTGCGCTCTTTCTTGTTTACGTTAGCTGCAGCCTTTTTAACTAGTACAGGATATTTAATATCGGCATCTGTCGGAACATAAGTGCCATATTTTCTTAGTAAATTGGCTTCTTGTGCATAGGTAATGACTTCTTTTGAGATAACCTGTGGTACTGTTACAGAACCATTCCCCACCTCAATACCAAGTGAACGAGCCTCTGACTCCGAAATGTTACCGACTACAAAGTTAGCAAACGCTGAACGAATTTCAGCTTCGCGTTTCTTAGTAGATTTAGCGTTACGTGTTGATAAAGCATTTCCGATAGCGTTAATTGCAGTTTGTGCCGATTGCGAAATGCCACTTCGTTTTTCAGGATCAGTTTTTTCCTTATCTTCCTCCTCTTCTTCCTCTTCTTCCTCGTCAGGATCATTAGCGCTTCGATTCTCAGGATCTTCATTACCTGGATCGTCTTCTAAATCAGCAAGCGCTTGTTCTGTTTCTGTAAGCTCTGCAGAAATTTCCTCGATCTCAGCGGTAACACCTTCGATTGCATCCTCTGCCATATCACCAGCTTCTAATTGTGAGCGTAGTTCTGTTAAACGTCCTTTTAAACGTTTCTGTAATGCCTTTAATAGTTTTTTATTCATGTTTGTTTTCCTCCAAAACTGAGTTTATTTTTTGTATTAACTTCAATCGCAATTCAATCGACTTATTGGCTTCTTTGGAGCGCAATGATACTTCTGTATCCTCATACGCTGGAATACTTACGACACTAATTTCATGTAACTCTACGGTGTTAATTGTTCGAACAGGTATTTCAGGTTCATAATCCCATGTTTCACTTGTAGGAACAAAACCGAACGAGCATTGCGAAATATCACCACGTCTTAAACTCTCTGATAAATCCCTAGCCAACGTTGTATTTGGCAAATCAACTTCGAATTTAAGCCCTCTAGCATCCTCTGACAAGCGCAATGTTCCGCTCTTGGTTCTTCCTAAGACATTGTTCCAATCGTGGTTAAATAAAGCGCGTATGTCGTCATTTGAAGCAATTGCATCAGCAAAAGCGCCTGGCGCTATAATTTCTGTAAACATGCCCCATATATCTGTTGGTGAATTAAATACAGCTGCATAACCTTCAATCACATTTGACTCACTATCGCCCTGGCTTCTCGTTTGAAGCCCCTGTATATCAAGCGTCCGAATCTCCTTTTGCTTGGCCACCATCGTCACCCCCCTTCAAGCTGTCGTCTGTCGCTTTATTAATGTCTTCACCTGCAATTAAATCCTTCGAGATATAAAGCTTCATCGATTCCTCAGTGAATAAGCGATCAAAGCCTAATAAATTATCGCGAGCATCATCAGGTGTTGCGACCATTGTTCTAACCAGGTTGTAAGCAATATTTGTTTTCGTGCTGTATGGTACAAAGTCCAAAATATTAATCTTGAATTTCAGCCGTAAATTCGAATTTGGGCCGAAAAAAAGAAGACTCAAATGGTCTTCAAAGTTTTGCATTATGGATTTAACTGACTTGTTGTGTAAGTACATCATGGCTTTCTCTAAATCTGTCTTTAACATGGCTCTGTAAGTCTCAACATCGATATTTAAGAACTTTCCAAGATCCTTTTTATAGACATTTAAGTAAGAAAGTATTTTGGCATCATCGATTGGGCTTTTTAATTCATCGATTAAATAACCTTTCCCTAAAGGGATGAGCTTAATAGTGCGGCTATCATCAATTCCTTCTAGTTGATCCAGGATCGAATTAATCAAAATCGATTGTGCGCCATTTTTCGGATTGATATGAGCATCTAGTTTTAATAAGAATGCTAGAATGCCGCCCTTTTTGTATTTATCTGTTAGCACCTTCTCAGCGCTCATAACACCTTCTAAGGTGTCTTTACCTAGTTGTTTTAGGCCGACACCTGTTAAATGATTGAGGCCGACATTTTTAATATGCCGAATCATTGTTGAAGGTATTTCAGTACCGTTTATTTTGAAATGTTCCTCTAAATTACTGTCCAATTCACTGTCTACATTCGATACAATATGAATCTCCTTACCTGTGTAAAAAGGATAAACCTCACCCTCTACTAAATAGGTGTTTACCATCAACTTCATAAATTCTGTGCCTGTTAAATATTTGTTCGGATTACGTAGCAGTTTTAAAATATGATGGTTCGTGATGTCCTTGCCTGTTTCCTGGTCTTCTACTACTACCTGGGCCAATGCTATTTGATTACTTATGTCTTGCATCAATTCATACACATCACTGGAATGTAAAATATTTTCATCATTAGCAACCCAACCATTTACACGAACACTTCCACCTAATGAATCCTCAATTAAGCCTCGCTTTTCAACTTGTCGTACTAAATACCTTGAAAACCTATCACGTATTCCCACTATCTCACCTCACTTTATCGATAAATTGATTTCACATATTCGTCTAAACCGTCCATACTTTCTGCCATCATGTTTAATGTCTCTTTATGAGCAATTAAAAAAGCGACAAAGCCGTCGACATGTTCTGGGCTTTTTCGCTTGGATGGCGCTTTTAAATTATTTATATTCGTTATAACTTTGGCATTGGATGCACAGAAAATAAGTAATGGATTATCTGTTATGACTTTATCCTGTAAAAGAAGTATTTCAAAATCATCAAATGGTTCATTCATTACAGCTGGATACTGTGGCACTTCTACACATGGTATACCTAACATTTCCCACTGTTCAACAAGCTTTTCCGCCAATGCAGGATCATAATTTATTTGTCTTAAATCAAAATTATCAAACACCCACTCGACATATTCATTTACCATATCTTCACTTACTGTTTTACCAGGACATAACGTCACAAATCCTTTTTCTGCAAGCTCTCTGTATGGAACATTTCGCTGCAGTTCCTTTTCTTCAATCCCAAACTCAGGAATAAAATACATTTGTTTTACTTTTAAGATTGGTTCGCCATCATCATCAAATGTCGGTACGTTAATATCCACACACGTTAAATCGGTACGCCTTGATAGATCGACACCAACAACACATGTTAATCCTTCAACCTCTCCAAGATCATCAACAAGCATTTTTTCCAATTGGTCAAGATCGAAATAGGTTTCGGCATAATTGACGAATACATTTAAGTGTTTAGATAAAAATTCAGCACGGTTAAAACTGTTGTTTTGCGCTTCTTTAAATGCACCTTCTAAAAATGTCATGTTTACAGAAACACCAATATTCGGATTTACCATGCGCCACACTTCGCGATCTTCCCAATCATAGCCCTTGTTCGGTTCGTATATCATTACAAACCATGTATCATCATTATCGTTCTTCATAGCTTCTTTTGCATAAGCATGAATCTGAGCACCTAATGCCCCTGTTTGTTTTCCAGCCGTTGTTGTGATGATGTTCAAAGGTTCATCCTGGGCAATCTGTGCTGAACGTAAATTATCATATTGTTCACGATCCATTTGAGCATGTACTTCATCAAAATAGTTGATGTATGGATTTTTACCCTCGTTCCCTGCGTTATCTTTAGTGAGTACCTTCAAAGTATTTGCGTACTTAATTCCATCCTCAACAAAGGTGTATTTAACAGATCGAATAGTATCTTCCTTACCCTTGTATATTCGAGTACCTGGTCTGAGGTCAGGACTGTTTTCTATCGTAAGCGCAATAGGAATAGCAGCATTTTGACATTGTTCAAATGTATTTGCAGATATGTAGAAGTCAGCGCCTTTAACACCCTCGCCGTACATCCCATAAATTACAGGACTGCCCCCCATAATTGTTTTGCCGTTTTTCTTTGGCACTTGCAGATATGCATTTCTTATTACTCGCACAGCTTTTCCAAATTCATTTTCTCGCTGCCATCCGTAAATGTTAGCGAAATAAAACTTCTGCCAGGATTCCAAAATCAAAGGTTGGCCAGCCCATCGCCCTTTAGCATGTTTCAAAAAAGTTTCAGTGAAATAAAGCATGTCATTGGCTTTATCATTATCAAACCAAATATCTTTTCGCTTCTTCCACCGTTTATAGCGCTTCACCATTAATTTAATGCTGTGTGGATAAGCTTTTGGATTAGAATCAAACTCTTTTACAAATTCATCAGCATAATTTACTTCAAAATCTATCATGATCTCATTTTCCTTTGTCTAAACTGTACAAGTTTACTACTTTCACTTTCAGGCTCAGGATCTTTTTTCTTTTCCTCGTCACCTTTCGCAAGTAATGTTCCTGATTTTTTAATGAGATCTTTATTTTTGCCATCTAATCCAAGTTGGCCAAGTAATCGGGCTAATTCTTTTCTAAGCTTTTCAGTATTTTCACCAACGTCTTTTGCCTTTTCATATTCTTCGAAACAATCCAGGTACACTTCAATTAACAAATCCAAAGCAGGTGAATAGGTTCCAGCCTCAACCAATGAGTCTATTATCCGTTTGTGCTGCAGTTCACGACTAGAAGGTTTACTTTTTGTCACACTTTCATTTTCCTCTACTGTGACATTCTGAACTAAGCCCAATTGTTCAAGCCAATTATAGCGACTTTTCCATTTTCTAACCGTAGACTCTGCAGCACCAACAGCCGTTGCTATTTCTGCATTTGAAAGACTTCCTTCACTCTCTTTAAAAAGCTCAAATGCCTGTTCATGTTTTTTGGTCAATACCTATTCACCTGCCTTTGTCACACTTAATTTTTTTCAAAAAATCTTTTTGAGGCGCGCAATTACATGCTCATACGGTCTACAGCAAAATGGCCAAAAAATTAAATTGGTAGGGGGGCTATCACCATTTAAAATTATGTTTTGGCTTCGGTTTTGTCTCATGTTCAACGATCATGTGACATGTAGGACACAGTGTCGTGACGTTGTTAGGATCAAGCTTCAAGTCTGGACGTTCATTGATCGGTATGATGTGATGATGTTGTGCTGTCTTACCAAACACAAACTTATTACATCGTGTACATCTTCCTTTATCTCGCTGATAACATTCAGCCTTTAAATCCCTCCATGCCTCTGTGCTATAGAACGGCTTATTACTGGCACCTACATTCCTTTTCTTCCTTCTATGCTTATCACAGTACCGACCTTTGCTGATTAGCTGTCGGCATCCTTGCTCACTACAATACTTCAATCTTCATCAACTGCTAACTGTTCTTCGATATACTCACGAATAGTATCAGGCTTCTTTAGATTACCTGGTACTTCGATATTGTTTTCTTCTGCATACTCTCTCAACTGTGTAGCAGTCATGCCATCTAAATTAAATAGTGGTTCAACTACTTGACCATTAATGACAGTGGTATCTTTGCCATTTGATAAGTCTATTCCTATAATCATAGACTCTGGACTTTCAGTAACTTCAAATGCTGGCTTTTCACCTGCAGGTACAAACAATATCTTTTTAGCTTCACTATCCCAGTATTCAGTTCCATTAGCTGTTGTGCGAATTGGTACTTTCATTATTAATAGCTCCTTTCAATTTTAAATAGAATTCTTCCTAGCAAAATGTATTTGCTAGTTAGTTTTCTTTATTGTTTTCTTTATTGTTTTCTTTAGAGATTTTGCATATATAGAAGAAACTCGTTTCACTAGACGCTAATTAGCGACATTACTAGACGCTAATCCGCGACACTACTAGACGCTAATCCGCGACATAAAAGGTGACGCTAATTAGCGACAGTCAACACTATGAAAATGAAAAAGGAATCAACTAAGGTCTCCCTTAATCAATTCCCGATGATATTAATTTAACATGAATAAAACCAAATGCTTCATTTTTAATTGCTAATATTTTCATTTTATTTTTCTAGTTTTTTTCTATTATTTTTCTACATTTTTTCTACACCGTACGAGCAATGTTTAGATCCAAGGCTAATTTGTAAAAAGCTTTCCAACGTATTTTGTCATAAGTAGTGGCAGAAATAGGTGGTTGGAATTTAAAACAATAGACTTTCATATCAGTTAAGTACTCGGCATCATCAGCCATGTATCTTGTTTCAATCAAGAATCTTTCCATCGGTGGCAGCCTTTTTACAGCACGTTCTACACGCTCACAATATTTACGTCTTGCACTCTTTTCGTCAACGTTGTAAATAGCTACTGAGCCTGTTTGATCACTTGTTAAATTGCCTTTACCTCCACCAATGTCATTAATATGTGATGTGGTAGCTGCTTCTTTTTCTTCAAATGTTAGATGTTTAAAAATGCGGTATTTTTCTAATTCTCGCTCGACAGCTGCTTGCGTTGCTTTTCTATCTAATTCAGGCAATTCAAAATCCAAAACAGATTTCCCCCTTCTACAAGAAAGATACCCTGGCATCTACCAGGGCAATTAGTATCAATCTAGTAAATCATCATCATTTTCTGTCTCATTGACATCTTCAATGGTCAATTGATCAGTTGGTACCGACACACTTCCATCTCCATCAACCTTATATTCAATACCCTCATGCTCTTCCTCAAATTCTTCAATGCTCATTTGGCTTTGTTCAAGAGAAAGCTTCACATTAAAGCCTGCTTTTGGATATAGTTTGATAGTCTTTTCCTCACTATCGCCTTTGGCTTCAAATTTCAGCACGACTTTCTTGCTATCGCGCTGAACAGATTTACACTCTGCAGATAATTTAACATCACCAATTCCAATTATTACAATGCTACCTGCCATACCAATTAATTCAGAGTTATGAGGTGTTTCATCACCTAATACATGGAACTCTATAACTTCTTTTTTATCATCCTTTTGTATCTTTTTAAAAAGGACATCTATTTCAACTTTAGCCATTCTTCACACTCTCCATTTCAATTGTTTTATTTCCTAATATCGATTTAACTACCTCTGCTTGATAGACAGGACAACCAATAAAATCAGGTCTATTAAACTGGTACATGATTCTTGCAATTTGAGCTAAAATATATGCATCTACAACATTGTCGCTTTTATGTGAGAAGCCAAAATGATCTGTTACAGCTTTCATAACGACTTTTTTCTTTTCTGGACCAGTAAGGCGTTTTTTATCCCCAACTTCGCCTGTGAAGCCTGTTACACCTACAAATTTCTTAACAGCATTAGGAGCAACTTCATAGTATGTAAAGCCTCGTCTAGTTAGAGACATTCGCATACCCCAACCAATCCCACCAAGTTGTATGCCTTGCTGTGTTGCAAATCCAAATCCCTCAATTGTAATGATGTCACCCTTTTGCATGTGGGCCATAACTTCGTCAATAAGGGTAATCATTCGATAAGGATCTTTATCACCTATGCCTGTTAATTCTTTGGCTCTTAGTACCTGGCCATTTTCATCAAGTGCAACAAATCCTGTTTTAGTCGATGGATCTAAACCAATGAATCTCATAACGATCCTCCATTTTTTATTTCAAAGTTGGTGGATATACACCTTTGTTATTGGAACACTAGCGAATACTAATATGGCCATTAATACACCTGACATAATAAATGCTGCTGCTAAAATGTATCTTGAAGGTGTATAGATATTAAAAAGAACCAATAATCCTAAGACAATCCAATACATAATACATAGAATTTGGAATAAAACTTTTGCTGTATGCAATGTTATCAACCTTCTTTCTATTGCTTATCCAATTCGATAAACTTTTGTTTCCACCCCATAAATAGCAACTTAAATTCATTCATCCCTACATCTCGACCTTTTGCAAAAAACTGTTGTATGACTTTCCCTTGTGGCATTTTGTCAGCTGGATCATGCCATAAAAATTCAACAATATCAGCGTCTTGTTCAATAGATGATGATTCTTTCAAGTGTGATAGCTGCGGCTTTTTTACATTGTCGCTTTCCCTGGTCATTTGAGATAACATCATAAAGCAACAATTCATATCACGCGCTATCTGCTTGGCAGTAGTCGTTACATTTCCTATTGCTTGCGCCCTAGTTTCATTTTTTCTCTGTGGAATTTTCATAATTTGCAAATAGTCAACAGCAATCATAGCTATTTGTCCGTATCGCTTTTTAAACCGCCTTGCTGTTGCTCTCACTTCCTCGATTGTGACACCACTTGAATCTTGTACGAAAATCGGCAACTTCTCCAGCTCTTTATACGCATACTCAATCATGCCCAATTCTTCTACCTTAAGCTCTTTGTTTTTTATGCGGCCATATGCAATCCCTGTTGAATTTGCTATCATGCGATCATACAACTGGTATTTGTCCATTTCCTGACTAAAAACAATCACTGGCCCACTTTTTGCAACCCCCATAATTCTTTGAAGTAGCATAGCTGTTTTGCCAACACTAGGACGTCCAGCGCTAACAAACAACCATCCTCTCCAAAGACCATGCGCCCACTTGTCATATTGTTTAAATCCAGTAGGAATAAATTCAGCTCGTTTTAAAAGATGTTCAAAGTACCCTTGTCGTGTATCCTTTAAACTTTGCATTTTCCCATCATCTTCGGGCCTTACTTCCGAAGCTAGTTTTTCAATTTCAGCAAAATAATCATCGTCTGTTTCAAAATCTTCATGGACAAGATTCATAATTTTTTGCCCTATTTCTGTTCCACGTCTTCTTATAGCCCTTGAACGAACAATATTGGCATAAGATACAACATTCGATGCAGTAGGACAGGAAACGGCTAGTTCTGCTAAATAAGAAATGCTTACTTCGTCCATTTTATTGTGTTGCATGTACAATTCGGTAACTGTTGTAATGTCTATAGGTTGGTTTCTATCATCCAACCATTTCATTACTCTGAAAATTTGTTGGTGACGTGCGCTTATGAAATCTCTTGCTTCTAAAAAAACGATGTCATTGATTACATCAGGTTCAAGAAATATAGCTCCCAACACTGATATTTCTGCATCAAGTTCATAATCAGTTGCTCCAATCAAAGTCATTCGGATCATTCCCATCTTGCATCCAACGTTGGAACTCTATTTCTTTATCTCTCGGATCATATTGAGACTTTTGCTTTGGTTGAACAGGTTTCTTTTCAGCATTCATTTTTATTGCTAGTTCCATAAACTTATCTCTTAGTTTTTTTGCGGATAAAACATTGGTACGCCAAAATGAATCTTGCGTTACCCAATCCATAACTTGTTTTGCCAAGTGCTTATCAACTTGATCTATTTCAATTAGCTTTCGCATATCATCGGCCCAAGTTTGCATATTGGATTTTTTAATTAAATGAGATATGCCAGCCTCATTTGCAACTGCAGCAACTTTTTCATGAAAATAGACTGCCATTTTGTAATAGGAATTTTCTTCATCGTATTTTAATTTTTTAACTTGCTTAGTTTGTTCAGGGATTTCAGGATCTACCTCTTTAGATGGCATCTGTTCATCCCACTCTTTGTAATTTTTATTAAATCCCATGATTCTCGCTCCTTTTGAACCAATTCCAATAACTGAAATTATGTTTCTATCAATCAATGCTGCTAGTTCTCTATTTACTTGTGTTCTATTGGCATTAATTGCTTTTGTTAAAAAGCTTGTGGACATTTCATTGGTCTTTCGCTGAAAACCATAAGTATATCTCCAAATGGCCAACACCAAACGGAATTGTGTGCCATTGAGATTGGTCTTCATGATATGATCGAAGATTTCATTGGCAATCCGTGTATGCCCATTTTTGAGTTGTGGACTTGCCATGATCACTCACCCTATTCATGCTTTCAATTGGCTGCTCATGTATTCAATGAGTTCCTCTGAAAATTCCTCAATATCTTTGCGACTACTACCTGTATATGGTCTGTTTAACCACTCATCAATGCGATCCGCAACTGATCCAGTAACACTTTTAGATTGAATGGACTCTAATTGCCTTTTTAGCTCTATGTTTTCAATTTGTAATCTCAACATAGCAGTTAAAATTAATTCATAAGGATGCATTAAATGACCTCCAATTCGTAGTGATTGCCTGCTTTGTATCCTATTTTCGATAACTCCCTATTTACGGTCATTTCCGCAAGCGTAGGGAGGTTGTTCTTGCTACTTAAGTGTGTAAGATAGATTCGTTCACCTTTGCCTACTACAAGCTCTCTAAGGGCTTGTGCCGTTTGTTCATTTGATAAATGGCCAACGTGACTCAATATCCTCGCTTTAACGCTGTTAGGGTAATCAGAAGCTTCAACCATTCTTGGATCATGGTTAGCTTCGATGATGTAAATGTCACTATGCCTCATGGCGTTCAACATGCTTTTATCAACCAGGCCAGTGTCTAAGCAAATAGATACTTTAAAATTATCTAAAGTCCATACAACATATCCCCTCGGATCGATTGCATCGTGATGAACATTAAAATGGCTTACTATAAAGTGGCCGCAACCGAAAACACCTCCAACTCCAATCGGTCTAATTAAATCATCCTCAACAGTAGTGATGTTTTTCCATTCACGCTCGCCAGCATAAACAGGAATTTTATATTTATTGGCCAATGGCAGCCCTTTAATATGATCGCTATGTGCATGTGTAACAAAGATTGCTTTGACACTACTTGGCGATATACCAACTTCCAATAGCCGTTTCTCTATTTTCGTTTTAGCAATGCCTGCATCGATAAGAATGGTAGTTTCATTAGTTGTTAAAGCTATACAGTTTCCACTTGAACCACTTGCTAAGATGTCAACTTTCATTTCCTACCCTCCAGCTCTTTATGGCACCGTGAGCAGATTTCTAGCCCACGGTATAGGTTGTATTCATTTTCATTCATTTCTTGCCCACACAGCTTACAATCCTTATTTCTCTCATAAACTATTGTTTGTGGTAGTTTCATAGTTTTTACTCGAGTAAATCGTCATCATTGTTAGGTTGTGAATCGAGCATTTCGATATTTAAATCTAGCAATTCAATCAAGCCAACCATTTCAGCCTCTGTTGCTGTTGCAGGATCAATATTTGGAGCATTTTTATCCAGGTATTCTTGTACAGCCTTTTTCGTTGTAATGCCAAGCTTCTTCAATCTTGCATTAATTTCCTTGCGTAATTCGTCAGCGCGAGTTAGTACAGGCTGTTCAACTGGTGGCTCTAACTGTTCCTGATTAGGTGTAATATCTTTACGTACTTGTTTAACAGGTTGCGGTGTATCATTTGGTGTAATCGTTACATCTTCAAATGACAATCCATATTGTTTTTTCAATGCACGTTGCTGAACATGTTTGCCAAACATGTCACTTGTCCACTTATTCCAGTTATCTTTATTTTGGCCTGTGAACATATGAGCAACTTCGTCAATGTCCATAATGACCGTTACAGGTGGATAGCCCTCACGATAAGCAACTGAATAGGCTCCAATAATCTTTCCACGCGGAAACCCTATTTCGTGTTGTACCACTTCCATTTGCTTTGTTTCTTTATTCATAGCAATTTTAAATTCGTCATTTTCATGCACCATTTGTGTATCAGGTGGAATAAAGCCCTCTTGTTCTCGCGCTTTTGAAAGATAAGCCTCTGCTGCAAATTGAATACGTGCTTGATTACCATATTTGATAAAGAAAATTTCATTTTTAAATGGGTCTAAGCCGTATGATGCAGCTTTATGAGCAAATAATAGAAATTCCTGATCATTAGCTGTAGGTGCAATCGAATTGCGAATGACTTCTAATACTGCAGGGGCGAAAGCCTCCGTAATTTCAGGTGTTAAAGTTGGTAAGTTTCTGTTCATTAATAGCGTACCTCCGTAAATTTATTAAGGCCGTTTTTGACCTGTTTTTTCATACTTTCATATGCTTTGTCATAAAGTGCATCTATATCTTGTCCAGGCTCTACCGAAATTGTTACAGCTGCATCTACTTTCACATTTTCAAAGTTTCCTAGATTTTTGGTGTATGTGTAGCCGACTGTGATTTCTTTAGCATTCATTCAGACATGACCTCCAATTCTTTACCTTCAACAACACGGCTAATGATTAATTGTCCATTCGGCTCTTTGAATTTAGTAATTGTTTCAGCATTATCTACAAAACAAGGAACGATAAGATCACTTTGCTCTGACAACACATCACGAATTTCAAGGCCCGCCCTAGTTTGTTCACTAAATGAAAGTTTCATATAGTCTTTACCATCCATTTGGACAATGAAAGTTGGTTTATCTTCACCTGTCGTCTTCACTTCTTCAAACAGTTTTATTGATAAATTTTCGAACAAGTCTTGAACCTTCTTAACTTGTAATTCCGCCTCTTTTGCCTTGAAATCCTTAATGGCATCCAGGAAAAAAATAGACTCATTAAGGGATTCAAGCGTATCTTTTTCATTAGTTTCTGCAGCAACAACCTGCTCTTTTAATGCTTCATACTGCTTATGCTTTGAAATCTCATATTCTATTGGATTTATCTTTTCTTGAAGTAAGCGAGCTTTTTCCATTTGCTCTGATACATCGACATATTCTAGTGTTTTAAGTTCTTCTTCCAATGCTTTTCGTTCATCTACAACTTTTTGGAATTTCGACTTTATTTGTTGAATACGTTGCTCTTTTTCTTCCTCTACAGCATTGATAGCTTCATCTTGTAAAGGTTGGTGACAAACACGGCAAGTATCTTGTATCCGTTCACTTTTGAGCTGATTAAAGGTTTCTTTGATACGATCACGTTCTGTTGTTAATAATTGAATTTCGGTATGAAGCCTGTTAATTCGGCCGTTTGTATCCTGCGCTTTATCTGTCACGGCTTCTATAGCATTTCGTTCTTTAACAAGTTGATTCAATTCCACGTTTAACGAATCCAAAGGCACAGTTGGAGCTTGTTGTTCTAATTGCTCTTTCAATGTTTTTGTCCGACTTTGTGCAGCTATATACTGCTTTTCCAGTTTGGTTTTATTGGATCGATGAATCTTATCTAAATCTTCTAAAGAATGTTTTTTGACTAATGTGGCCAACTTGTCCGCTTGTGGCTTGGTTAGCTCTTTTAATACCTCTTTATTTGCAGGTGCAGTTGTATATTTTAAAATCATTTGACGCTGCTTTTCCCAATGTAACGTGAAGAAGTAACTCGGATTAAACAGTGATAAGAATAAATCCTTATCAAATAGCTGCTCTACTACCTCATTAAATTCAGTTGCTTTGGAAGGTACCTCATTTACATAGAACTTATTACGCCCATTCACAATTTCACGGCCTAAAAGCAATTCTCCATCTTCAACACTTAAATGTAGTGTTACAAGCGTATTGTCAGCCTGATATGTTATTGGTGTTGGATCTAGTTTGCTCCCAACCAAGTCAGTACCGTATAATAAGAATGTAATTGCTTCACCAATGGAGCTTTTACCTTTTGCATTATCCGCGAGGATCTTAGTCATGTCGCCAAACTTAACTACGAGATCCTTGTGGCTTTTAAAATTTTGCAAGTTTAATTGATTGAATTTAATTTCCACAGGGTATTTTCCTCATTTCGTGATATATTAAATTAATAAATTGTTGGTTCTAGGTCACTTTGCTAAGTGGTCTTTTTTCATTCCAGAAGGATTCTATTCCCAATCTAAAGGTGCTTTTCTTACGTGCATTAGCTAAACTCTGTTCTTTAGACATGATGGGAGTTGTCGCTGCTTTCATGACATCCCATTTAAAACGGTTTACTCTTTTTGAAAAAGTGCTATAGGATATTCCGTTTTTCTCAGCCAATTCAATAATTTCAATTGGATACTTCCTTTTTTTACTTTGATTGGACTCCCCAATTTTTCGTGTTGCTGCCGTTTCAAAATCCCAACCACTAAAAATTCGATTTTTAAATGTCTTGTATGGAATCCCATTCACTTGTGCTAATTCAAGTGCCCATAATGGATATTTTTTATGTTTCTGAACTGCTGTTGTGAGTGCTTTTTGTTTCGACCAGCCAAGACTTCTAATCCGATATTCTAAAGTGCTATTACTAATTCCATTACTAATTGCTAATGCATAATCTTCTTCAGTAATGTAGTAGTCATAAGGATTTCTAGACATGTCTATCACCTCTTTACCATTTCAATTGTTCCTCGTTGCCATTCCGCAACAAATTCATGAAACTTCCAACCTTTATTGGCCATATTGTGTTTTACGAAATAATCACCTAAAACCTCTAAAAGACAATCATTCACTTTTATCACCTACCGAATTAATTTAATTGCACGATCAATAGTTTCTAATGCAAAACCACTTTTAGCACCTTTAGACAACTTTTTAAGAGAAGCAATTACATCTTCTTTCTCTGTTTCAGGTTGGTATTTTTGAAGGATAACTTGATTTCCATTAGTATAAATTTCTAATGAATCTCCTTCTTCAATACCTAAAGTTCTACGTGTTTCCTTTGGTATAACCACACGACCTAAATCATCAATTTTACGAACAATACCTGTTGATTTCATTAACAATTCACTCCTTTGATTTTTAAGTTTAATGCTGCAGCTACATACCTAATGCCCTGCTTTACACCTTCTTGGTGAACTGCCCAAAAGTTACTCACCTTAGCGTTATATAAATCAGCAATTAATTCTTCTGGAGACTTTACAACTACATACTCACCAAAACAAATTTGAACTGCTTCCTCTAGGCTATAATGAGCTTTTAGTAAATCGGCTAGATTACCTGCATGAACACTTGATGCAGATGTTCCATAAAATACATTTCCTATTTCTCGTATTAAGAATGCTTTGTTAAGTACTTCACACTCCTTAACAGCATCTACGATTTCCTGCGTAACTTGTACTTTGTCCATTAAAGACACCAACCTTTCAACTAGTTAATCGCATGAACAACGCACGATCATTATTAGCTAAGGCCTTATCAATCAGATGTTGACGGTTCATTTCTTCAATTTCATTTACAAGATTGATAGTATTTTGACTTAATAAAACACCGTCTTCTTCTACTAAAAGCCCCTCTTGTATTGCAAGTGCTGTAACAGCCTTCAATATAGAATCAAACACCTAATTCACCGCCTACCATTTAATATTTAGACCTAAACCCGAAATATGTTTCCCAACTTTATAGCCGTTCTCTAGTAGTACCTGTTGGAAGATGGCAATAACTTGATGATTGGCATTGTTGTAATATGTGTACTCACAAAGACCTTTTTCAGCTTGATTTTCAATGCCTTTAACGAGGTTTTTGAAATCATCACTTTGCAATGCGTCAGCCCTTAATTTGTCAAAGTTGCTGACACTTACTTTTTTCATTTCAGCTGCAGGTTGTAGCTTCATCCCTTTTCACCTTCCTTGTATACTGCATTGTCATGGGTTTGAGCCTTTGACACGTTTTTCTGTGCCTCTATTTGGGCATTCTGTGCATCCTCAATGTCTCGCCAGTAATCAATTTCACGGTCATAAACATCAGCATGAGTGTTGCCTATACGCAATCAATCACCGCCTTCCAATGCTTGACGAGCAATATGTCCATGATCCTCTGTTATGTCACATGGAATAGGTTCACCTATGCAATAAAGCTCATAATGTTTTTTATCAGCGTAATATGAAAGTGCCTGACGTAATCTATTAATCTCACTTGTGACGATATGCTGTAATACCCCATCCACACGCTCACCACGTCGGGCATAATGATTAACTGCTTCAATTGCGTTCATTGTTTCTGTCACCTCTATTCACACCATTCCTTATCTACTGTGTCTAAGAAATATCCTTTACCATTTACCATATAAAAAGGTATTTCTCCAAATCTCGAACCTACGACTGGAAATATCACTTTCATACCATCTAATACTTCTAAATGACTATTTAGTGCCTTTTTTACACTTAGTGATGCATGTTGTTTAAAGCGCTTTTTGCTAAATCGCAATAGGTTCGCTACTTTTCTAAGCGTTGATTGCTTTTCCTCTGCAGACATTGCTAGCCACTGTAGGTTGGTTGTGTTCATTTGGGTTCACCGCCTTCTGTATTAGTGATTAACCAATGCTCAATTGTAGGTCTGTGAAACAAAATTCTTCCTCTCACTTTTGTATGAGGAATTTCTTTTTCGCGCGCCATAGTATAAATAGTTGTTTTACTAACGCCCAATTCACTTGCAACTTCATCTACCGACATAGTGAGTTTTTCCACATGCTTCACCTCACCTAATCCCAAAAACTTGTATGATTTTAAGTACCAACTCATTAGCACGCGGACCTGTTTTCTTACCTGTTAAAACTTCCTGTACATACACAGGTGTTTTGTTGACCATTAACCCTAGTTGTTCATAGGTCATGTTTTTACTTTCCTTGTATTCAAGGATTCTTCTGCGTGCTTCCATTGTTTCTGGCATACTTACACTTCCTTTCTCACTCAAAAGCCATTTGGCTATTGCAACTGTCAATCTCCATCTGTAATGATGTGGATGGACGCCATAGGCTGATAAATCTTAACGCTTCCTCATGCTTCACTTTTGGTATATCTCCGTACCTTGGAACTTTAAAATATTGCTTGAACTCATTCCAAAATGCAGAGAACACTTTTTTGCTAATTTCTTGGTAAGCTATTGAATCTTTACCGCCTAAAGCTTGTACAATAGATTGTTTGGCAGCTTGTTGGATTTCTTGTTGTTGTAGACCATCTATCCGCATATTGCCTTTTAGGTAGTCCACATCTGTTTTGATTTCTTTGATAGCCTGTTCATGTTCAAGTGCTGCTTTTAATGCGAGTTCTAAACTATTGTATTGCGGTTGCTCAATCACTTTGTAATACTCGTCCACAAGCAATTCATAAGCCTCCCACGCTCTATCTGTATTTAATGACTTAGCGTGAAGCCACGCACCTTTTTCTGTCCATAGGTAGAGCGAGGATGTGTTCTTTTTAACCACCCCTAAATTTTCGAAGTCGTGTTTGAAGGCTTTCAATTCTTCACCTTGTAGCAAAATGAAATGTTTACCTTCTTTATACCGTTCCTTATTATTGTTGAAATTTTGCTGAACTAATTTTTCTTCAGCTTCATAATTTTCTGCAAGCTGTGCTGTTGTTAAAACACGTTTACCACGTAGTTGAATGACTGTTAAATTCAAATTGTTTCCCTCCCTACGATTACCTTTCTGTTAAACTATTTCTGAAAGGTAGGTGATATCATGACTACATTTACTGAAATAACAAAAACAATTGAAGTAACTGATTTCCATGAAGTAAATGAATTACTTAATAAAAACTGGGTTTTGTTATCGGTTCTTCCAGGAATCAAAGATAACAGCCCTGCATTCGTTTATTCTCTAGGTTATCCTCAATCCGCCGTTGAAGCTGACTACATCAACAGTGAAATTGAGCAGCAAAGAAAAGAAAGAGAATCACTTGAATAGTAAATAGTAAAAGTTGTTACCATGAGGATGGACTGCAAGTAGTTTCCATCCTTGCTTTAGGTGTTCGTTTACATCGTTCACATTGATGAACTTTCTTAATTCTTTAACCTCTGCTAATGCAGGGGTTTCTTTTTTCTTACTCAATCCTTCTCACCTCACTTTATTAAAAATTCATACCGTCGTCGGCTCGGTATCACAGCGCTTTGATTATTATATAAGCTAAATTATTAGCTAAATTGACTATAGACATTGACCTAAAATAACTTATATGCTATTATTTGTGCATAGCTAAATAAGACTTTAAAAAGCCTGTTAAATCAACATTTTGAACCGTTCCCCAACGATAAAATGATTTTATATAGGTTGTCTTTTCTATTGTCTTAAAGCGAATAACTTAGCTTATGAACACAGTATAATAGCACAAAAGTTATTTGTCAAACTAAAATGACTTAAAAGTTATTATATTTTCTTCATAAGCTCATGAAAGGCTGATACTAATGGGTTTAGTTGAAAGAATAAAACTTTTATGTGACGAGAAAAAAACTAATTTTGCTGAGGTTGAAAGAAATATTGGCATTTCTAATGGTCAAATCAGAAGATGGAATACATCTACCCCTGGTACAGATAAGTTAGAAATGGTGGCAGATTATTTTGATGTATCTGTTGACTACTTACTTGGTCGCACAGATAAAAAACGTTACTACGATTTAACAGAAAAAGATGAACGTGATATCGAAAGAGATCTGGAGCGAATCCTTAACAGTGCGGAAAGTGAACTCGGTCTTGCATCATTCGATGGTCGAGTATTAGATGAAATGGATCAAGAGGACAGGGAACTATACATTACCTCATTGAGAAATGCTTTGAGATTGCATAAGAGACTTGCCAAGAAAAAATTCACTCCTAAAAAGTATCGATAAGTAGATAAGGCGTGATGTTATGGATACAAATAAATTGATTAAACAATTAATAAAAAAGTACGGCACATCTAATCCTTTTAAAATTGCCAAGGCTATGGATATAACGATTGTATATGAAGATTTAGGGAGTTCGTGGGGTTATTTCAGTAATTTATACAGAACCTTTATTATCCATATAAATAAGAATTTATCCTATGAAAAACAAATGCTAACTTGTGCTCATGAACTCGGTCACGTTATCCAACATCCTGAGCACAACATGGCTTTTTTAAAAGCAAACACATTTTTTTCAACAGATAAATATGAAACGGAAGCCAATCTATTTGCTGTTGAATTACTATTTTCTGATAATGACAATCCTATTACTTATGAAGAAGCAATAAATACATACGGAATACCAGAACAATTTCTTAAAAATTTTTTACCCTAAACAGAACATGCATTCTATTAAAGGTGGTGATTAGTTAGAGCATATCTGAAAGTTAAATCGAAAGGAGAAATTTTAAATGGCAAGTATCGTAAAACGTGGAGAAAATTCATATCGTTTCACTGTTTATTTACCTAAAGATGCAAAAGGTAGGTATCCACGTGAGACAAAAACTATTACTATAGAAGAAAAAATGACTCCAAAGCAGTTAAAGGAATTTTTAGATCGAGAGTATCTAAAATTCAAAAATGAAGTTTTGTCAGGAAATTATGTAAAGGTAGAAAAAATCCTTTTTAAAGATTTTGCAGAACAATGGGAAAAGGATTTTGCCTCAACTCTTGCTTTAACCACTTATGGGAATCATCAGCGGAAATTAGAACTTCATATAAATCCTATTATTGGCCATATGCCAATGGATCAAATCAACGCATTCCATCTTATGTCCGTTGTGAGAGATATGAAAAGATATGATGGCAAAGATGAGCCAGTAACCTATCATAGTAAACAAGATGTGTATAGAACATTAAAAAGCATATTTAAGTATGCTGTGAAGTGGAATGTTTTATCTAACAACCCTATGGATGGAGTTGAAAAGCCTCGTCCAAGCGATACTGATGATGTTGATAAAGAAATGCAAATTTATGAAGAAGATGAGATTGAAACATTAATGTATATGTTACAAAGTGAACCTGAACTATGGAAAATGATGTTCACTTTAGCACTAGCTGCCGGATTACGGAAAGGAGAATTGTTAGGTTTAGAGTGGAAAGACGTAGATTTTGAGAATCAACAGATATACATTCACCAATCTATTGTTTTGACTAAACAAGGTCCACATATCAAAGCTACTAAAACCAAAAAATCTAAACGTTATGTGACATTACCTGAGTCAGTTATGGAAGAATTAAAAGCATATCGTATACATTGGGCAAAAGAAAAATTGAAAAAAGGTGGTAAATGGATAGAACAAGATAGAGAATGGCTATTCCATTCATTTGATGGTACTCATTTATATCCAACAAGCCCTTCTAAACATTGGAAAAATTTTATCGATGGGCATAACTTTAAGTACATTAGGTTACATGATTTGAGACATACTTCAGCATCATTATTAATCGCACAAGGTGTGCATGCTAAAATTATTAGTGAACGTTTGGGACACGCTGATATTTCAGTGACAATGAACACTTATGGACATGCTTTTAAATCTGCCGATCGTGCAGCTGCTGACAAATTAGATAACTTCTTTAAAGTAAAAAAACAATCTTAATACCAGTTAAAATAACTGGTGCTATATTGGTGTTAAACTGGTGTTAAAATTGTTTATAAATAATTGTAATCAACGATAATTAATGATAAATACTTTTTAAAAAGCTTTTATTAACGGCATTTATTGCTATTATTTATAAATAATTTTCGTGTAACAACTCATTTGAGGAGTGGTGGTTTAAAACTTTCTATAATAACTACGGCATTCGCGGCTTTTTAATTTGATCTTACAGCCACAAGGCTTCTAATAACTCACCCTTCTCAATGGAGGGTGAGTTTTTTATTAATGTAACTTATAATTCCCACTGATACCCCTAAGTTTACATTTTCACTATTAGGCAAAGCAACAATCTCATTAGCAACGGTGAGAAAAGCATAAATCATTCCCTTATTAAAAGAGCTTTTACTTTTAGTACTCCCCTTTTGACCATTCTTATGTATGCCTGTGCAATCCGCCTTTTGTCGAATTGATCGACATTTTTTGGATGCAGCAAGCATAGTAACTCATTCAATATTATTGAGCCATTATATTAACAATCAACCCAATATGTGTAAAGTAATTGTGGGCCCCAATAGAACAAAAATGATTTCGCCCAAACTAAACTATATTTTACAAATAAAAAGTATTTGTAACATTCTCTAATAAAGTATAATTCCCTCTCATTTTGCGCATATATGGAGTAACAAGGGAGGTTATGATATTGAAAAAATTAATTTTTCTTCTAGTATTTGCTTCACTATTAGTAACGGCTTGCGGCAAAAGTTCAGAACCAAAGGAAGTGGCAGTTGATCAAAATACTACTGTGGAAGATATTGTGGGTGCAATCGTTAAAAATGAGTTCTCTGTAGAAGAATCCAAAGGTGTTGTGACGATTTCCATTCAAGATACAGATGTAACAGAGGGCTCAAAAAGTCAGATGTTGAAGGATTCCACTAAGATTTTTGCTGAATTATCCAAACTAAAAAGCGTGAAAACACCAGCTATTACTTGGTTTGCTCCTCTTACTGAGCCTGACGGGGACAAAACGATGACAGAGCTCTTGAATATTTATTTTAGTGAAGAGGATTTTAACGAAGTGGATTGGGCCAACTATCTACAGGTTGATATTGAATCCGCAGCTACTCACTATCACGAGGATGAAGCTTTAGAGGATTAAGGTGCTATCAAAATAAAGATACCCACGCAATACTGATCTGACCCAAAAAAGTTAGACATATTTAGTTAAGCTACTTCTAAGACCTGAGTTCGGTACTCCACCGGGCTTAGGTCTTTTAATTTTGCCTTCATTCGTTTGTGATTGTAATAGTGAATATAGTCATGAAGTTCCTGTTCGAAATGTGCCATGGATTCAAATTCTTGTAGATACAGGAGTTCAGATTTTAATAAGCCAAAGAAATTTTCTATGACTGCGTTATCTAAACAATTGCCCTTACGGGACATACTTTGCGTAATCCCATGTTGTTTTAAGGTTCGTTGATACTTTTTCATTTGATAGTGCCAACCTTGATCCGAATGAAGAACGACTTGATCACCTGATTGAATGCGCTCCAATGCTTGTTCTAGCATATCATGGACGAGGTTATACACTGGACGATTCATTACCGTGTATGCAATAATTTCGCCATTACATAAATCAAGGACTGGTGATAAATAGCGTTTCTCACCAAATAGATGGAACTCTGTCACGTCTGTTACCCATTTCTCGTTCATTTTTTTCGCTGTAAAATCACGTTGTAATATGTTTGGGGCAATTTTTCCGACTTTTCCTTTATACGAACGATATTTCCTCATGCGGACTTCACATTTTATGCCAATGGCATTCATCAAACCGTTAATCGTTTTGGGATCATGAACAATGCCGTATTTTTTAAGTTCTTTAGCAATCCGACGATAGCCATAACGTCCCTTATGTTCATGATAAATGGACTGAATTGCGACTTTCACATCAGCGTATTTATCAGTACGATTCAAACGCTTTTCCCAGTAATAATACGTACTACGTGGAATATCAGCGACTTTGATTAATTCCACCACTTCATAGATTTCCTTTAGTTCGTAAATTACTTGCGCTTTGATTTGGTTGGTAATTTTTCTTTCATTTGAACTAAAGTATTCAACTTTTTTAAGTAGGCATTCTCCATTTCTAATTGTTTAATACGTGCTGTTAACGCCTCAACAGACCCTTCAGCTGGTATTGATTTCGTTGTTCTTTTTGTGTCTTTTTTCATGGATGGACGCCCCTTTTTCTTGGAAACAAGAGCATCATAACCACCAACTTCAAACTTTAATTTCCAACCCCGAATTAAGCCAGAAGATGAAATATTAAAGAGAGCAGCTGTATCAACTGAAGATGTACCTGTCTCGTTCATATAATTTAGTACATTCATTTTATAGTCAGCTGAATAGTTTGTATAGGACTTTAAGAAAGTCTCTACACCATTTTTTTGATATCGGCGAACCCATTCACTTACAACCCTTTTTGTCACTCCGATGTCTTCTGCGATTTCAATCATAGATTCATCTCCATTTAAGTATCGCTGGACTGCTTGAATACGTTGTTCAGCCTTTACTTTTGCCATAAAAAAACCCCCGTAAAAGTTAGATTGGTGTCTAACTTTTACGGGGCAGTTCATACATGCAGGGGTATCTTTCATGTTATTTTACATACCGCTTTATACCTTCTAATATAAAAGGCCGTTTTATCTTGGAGTGAGTTGGATACCAAATTCCTTTGCCATGCTTTTCGTATATACTATCTAGGGTATTTTACATCATAAAAAAACACGAGACTATATCAGATAGCTCGTGCTCTTATTTTTTATTTAAATTCCTTCAGTATTCATTAATACTAATCGCCAACCATCAGGGTCTTCAATCGTTACCCCTTTCTCTGCCCAATAAGGATTTTCAGGCTCTACTTCAGGATATCCCATGAGTGCTAGTCTATCTGAAATGTGCCGAATCATTTCGCTGTTTGGAATATAAAGCACTAGAAGATTGTCCTTACTTGGTGCTGGGCACGGACTTCCCTCCACATGCTCAGTAAATTCTAGATGATAGCTTGCATTTGGTAGGCCAATCATTATACCTTCATAGCCTCTGTGTCCTGTAAAAGAACCAATTTTCTTTAATCCGACACCTTCACAGTAAAAACGTTCGATTTCTTTGATTCGATCTGTGGGTCTTGCTATTCTAACCTGTGCAACTGCTAATTCATTTGTCCATTGTTGTTTCATCGTTATGGCTCCCTTTTTAGTTTATTGTAGGATGTCTACAATCATTCAGGGAACAGTCCTAGGTCTGAAATTATTAGGCTAAAGCTACACTAAACGATGCAGCAGTCTTTTCTTTTACTTCCTCTAAAGTAACACCTTCAGCTAATTCTATAAGCTTCATACCCTCTTGTGTAAAATCAAATACAGCTAAGTCTGTAATTAATCGATGCACTACCCCTTTACCTGTTAGTGGTAGCTCACATTGCTTTTTAATCTTTGATTCTCCATTTTTATTCACATGCTCCATTACAACGATTACTCTTTTGGCTCCGACAACAAGGTCCATAGCACCGCCCATACCCTTCACCATTTTTCCTGGAATCATCCAGTTAGCAAGGTCTCCTGTTTCAGATACCTCCATACCACCTAAAATAGCAAGATCGATGTGGCCACCTCGTATCATGGCAAATGATTCTGCACTGTCAAAGAAGGATGCTCCTGGAACTGCGGTGACAGTTTCTTTCCCAGCGTTAATTAAGTCAGGGTCTACCGCATCTTCAGCTGGGTAAGGGCCAATACCAAGAAGACCATTTTCTGATTGTAACAGCACATCGTAATCGGCAGGGATTGCATTTGCAACAAGTGTTGGGATACCTATACCTAAATTGACATTCATACCATTTGCTATTTCTTTCACTGCTCTGTTGACGATTTTTTGTCTTGTATCCATTATGCTTCCCCCTTTTTCACCGTCAAACGCTCAATACGCTTATCGTAATTTTCGCCTACTAACACACGTTGAACGAAAACCCCTGGTGTATGAATATGGTCTGGGTCTAATTCGCCTACCTCAACAATCTCTTCTACCTCGGCAATCGTAATTTTCCCAGACATAGCAGCTAAAGGATTAAAATTTCTCGAAGTTTTTCTGTATACTAAGTTTCCTAGCTTATCAGCCTTCCACGCTTTGACAAGGGCAAAATCAGCAACAATTCCTTCTTCTAAAATATATTCTTTTCCATCAAAAACCTTTACTTCTTTTCCTTCAGCAATTGGCGTTCCCACCCCAGTAGCTGTATAAAACCCCGGAATTCCTGCCCCCCCTGCACGTAGTCGTTCAGCAAGTGTACCTTGTGGCGTTAATTCTACTTCTAGTTCACCACTTAAAAATTGCTGTTCAAAAATTTTATTTTCCCCTACGTAGGAAGCAACCATTTTTTTAATCTGCTTATTTGCTAACAGTAAGCCAAGTCCCCAATCATCCACACCGCAATTATTACTAACAACCGTTAAATCCTTCGTTCCTTGTTGGACTAATGCTGCAATTGACTTTTCAGGTATACCACATAGCCCGAAGCCTCCTACAGCTAATGTATCTCCATCCTTAATATCTGCAACAGCATCTTCGAACGAACTCCATACCTTCCCATTCCCCATCTCGAAACCTCCCAAATTTGCTCGTTTATTAAGGAAAATTCTACATCATTGCTATTTTACAAGTAAAGGAATTAATTTGAATACTATTTATTCCTAAATAGAATAAATCACTTATCTTCTTGCATACGAACCGTTTTGAGTAGCTGTTTTAATGCATAGGATTGATATGTATTTTTCTTTGTAATAATTCCCAGACGCCATGGCATGTCAAAATTATATAGAGGAAGAATTTTGACATTAGTATTTGTTTGTTTGGCAGCAATGGAGTATGGCAGTAGTGTCACACCTAAATTGGAGGAAACTAGTTCAACTATTAAGTCCCATTGCGAACTTTTATAGCCCACATAGGGTGTAAACCCAACATTTTTACATGATTTAATAACATAATCATGTAATGCAAATTCCTCAGCAAAAATAATAAAAGTTTCATTTTTTAAATCTTGTAATTGTATATGTTGTTGTTGAGCTAATGGGTGTAATTCATTAATAAATACGAAAAATTGATCCTCTACAAATGGCTGAACTGAAAATTTCCTTTCATCAGTGGGCAGCACAACTATTCCCATGTCCACCTCGCCATTTTCTACTAACGTACCTACCATTTTTGCTCCTCGTTCTACCAGCTCTAAATGGACTTCTGGATATTGTTGATGAAAGTCCCTAGCTATTTTCGGGAAAAATAATGTACCAATTAAAGGTGGAATTCCTAACTTGATTGAGCCAGTTTTAATATGTAATAAATCATCCAGTAAAATATGCAAATCATGTACAGAGCGCATTATTTTTTGCCCCTGTTTATAGACTATATCTCCAGCATCTGTTAACTCTACATTACGTGTAGATCTGTTTAACAATTCAACGTGCAATGTATCTTCTAATTTTTTAATGCTTTTACTTAATGAAGGCTGCGATACAAACGATTCATTCGCTGCCTTCGTAAAACTTCCATGTTCAACCACAGCCATAAAAGCTTTTAAATCTCGTAATTCCATAAACATCTTCCTCATTTATTCTAATTTGTTATGAATTATTTTAAAAAACTCCTATATAGTAATAAATTCTTCTCTGATATTGCTAGTCCTTCTTCTAAAAAAATTTGTATCCGAATACTATAGCTGTAAGGCTTTCATATGATTACAATAACATTAATTTAGGTCACGTTTATTAAAATCCCAAAACATCTATTTCTATTTCACGTTTTATTTATCGTACCTTATACAAATTTTCTCTTTATTCGCAATAATCTCTATGTAATATTAAGTGTAGGGGATGCAGAAAAAAAGAAAGGGGATTCATGAATGAAAACATTAACAAAGATTTCAAATACTATTATGGAAAAGTATTTACCCGACCCATACATATTTGTCACTATACTCACAGTTTTAGTACTGTTATTAGGGGTCTCTCTTACTGATTCGTCACCTCTCGAAATGGTAACTTATTGGGGAGGTAATTTTTGGAAATTATTAGAATTTACGATGCAAATGGTCATTGTGTTAGCAGCTGGACATATACTGGCAAATAGCCCAATTTTCAAAAAAGGGTTGTCAGCTGTAGCTAGTAAAATAAAGACACCAAGCATGGCCATTATTATTGTAACATTCATATCACTTATAGCATGTTGGATTAACTGGGGATTTGGTCTTGTCATTGGGGCTTTATTTGCAAAGGAAATTGCTCGTCATGTAAAGAAAGTAGATTACCGCTTATTAATTGCTAGTGCTTATTCGGGTTTTATCATTTGGCATGGAGGATTGGCAGGCTCTATTCCCCTGTCCATTGCAACTGAGGGACATCCTTTTGCAAATTTAATTGGTGTTATACCAACAAATGTTACACTATTTTCAACGTATAACTTATTTATTGTTATTGTAATAGCTTTAACTTTACCTTTGTTTAATCGCTGGATGATGCCAAAGGACGAAGATACAATTGAAGTTGAGCCCTCATTATTAGAGGAAGAAAAAGTCGCACTACCTAAGCCAGAAAATAACTTCGCAAGTCGTTCGGAGCGTAGCTATATTTTAACGATATTAATCGGTTTAATTGGACTTGTCTTTTTATTTCATCATTTTATTACAAAAGGCTTTGCCCTAGATTTAAATGTAGTCAATACAATCTTTATTGTTTTGGGCATTATTTTTCATGGTACTCCTCAGCGTTTCCTTGCGGCAGCACAGGATGCCATTAAAACAACTACAGGTATCGTTATTCAATTTCCTTTCTATGCGGGCATTATGGGAATGATGACAGATTCAGGTTTAGCTGCAGTGTTCTCTCAATGGTTTGTGAGTATTTCCAATGAACATACTTTCTATCTATTTACATTCTTCTCAGGAGGATTAGTCAATTTCTTCGTTCCATCAGGTGGTGGACAATGGTCTGTGCAAGCGCCTATTATGTTAGATGCTGCGACGGCATTAGGGGCAGATTATGCGAAAACAGCTATGGCAATTGCATGGGGAGACGCATGGACGAATATGATTCAGCCATTTTGGGCTTTGCCTGCTCTTGCTATTGCTGGGTTAAAGGCAAAAGATATTATGGGCTTCTGTTTGTTTATTTTAATTTATACCGGAATCATTATTAGCATAGGATTCCTTTTCTTCTAACATTTTATATTACATTAGAAAAGCCCAACAAAATTAGTGGGCTTTTTCTAATGCTAATTTAATTCCAAAGCCTATTAACACAGCGCCAGTTACCCCTTCGATAATAGCCTTCGTCGATGGCCTTTTCATAAATGCGCTAATTCGATCTAAAAGATAGACATAAAAGACAAACCATAACATGGTTAATGCTGTATAAATTAAACCCATTATTAAAAAAGGAAAAAATGTCCCGCTTGTACCGTCCACAAACTGCGGAAGAAATGTTAGGAAAAATACAGCGACCTTTGGATTTGTCACATTTGTTAGAAACCCTTGCTTAAAGCAAGATTGCTGAGAATATTTGTGATCCATGCTTTCCACATCTTCTACAACAGGCGGTTGTGTGCGTATTGTTCGAAGTGTCCACAAGGTTTTTATACCTAAATAACATAAATAAACCGCTCCAACATACTTTAATACGGCAAATATATAGGCAGATTTCACAATAATAGCTGAAAGTCCGATAACTGCTGCACATGTATGAATCAATAAACCACAACAAGAACCTATTATTGTCTGCAACCCTCCCCTTCTACTTACAGTTAACGTATTTTTTGTGGCAATGGCTGTATCAGGACCAGGTAAAATAATGAGCAAAATGCACATAACTAAGAACACAGATATGTTGACCATAAAATCCCCTCACCATCTGTCAGAAAATTTTAATTAATTGTAGCACAAGCATCGCCCTACAAAAAGATAGAAATTATTTTTATTGACATATAACCATAAGGTGTTATATATTCATAACACCTTATGGTTATATATCATCAACAAAGGAGTAACTCAACATGACTGAACAATTACAGGATATTGTCAAAACAATTACACTAAACGCCCCTATTGAAAAAGTGTGGGAAACAGTAGCAACGGCTGAAAAGATTGCTACTTGGTTTATGCCAAATGATTTTCAACCTATCGAAGGCCACGAATTCACTATTCAATCACCTTTTGGACCTTCACCTTGTAAGGTAGAACGTGTAGATGCCCCACATTTTCTGCGATTTGCCTGGGATGAGGATGGCTGGTTTGTAACTTTTGAGCTAAAAGAAGTAGGACAGCAAACTGAATTTACCTTAACACATGGAGGCTGGAAGGAAGCTTCACATATTATCCCTAAAGCCAACACAGCTGCTGAAGCTATCCGTACAAAAATGGATGGCGGGTGGACAATGATTATTCATCAAAAATTAAAAGAGATTGCCGAATCCTAATGTCTCAATCAGCAGTAAAGTATGATGTTTTTCAAGCAATTGCTGATCCTACAAGAAGAAATGTCTTACAGCTCCTTGCAGCAACTGATAGACCCATTTCTAATATTTCCGAGCATTTTGACATAAGTCGAACTGCTGTCGTGAAGCATTTAAAAATATTAGAACAGGCAGAGCTTATTTCTGCCCAAAAAAAGGGTAGAGAGAAAATCTATACGCTGCATAGCGAGCGTTTAAAAGAAATTGAAGATTGGCTGCAATATTTCCATTTATTTTGGGACAATAAATTGGCTCAGCTACAGAGCTTGGTTGAAGATTCATAAAAGAAAAGGAGCTGTCCTTATTTCAGACAGCTCCTTCTTAAAAGAGATAAAATAATCCGCCATTCACTATGTCAATTTTAATTTTAGATTCATATTGCTCCTCTAATGCTTTTCTTTCAATTTCATAACATTCTGGTTTTTCCTCTACATCTTCATAAAAATAATCTAAAACTCGTTGATCTCGTTGCCATCGTTTTTGTGCTTCATTTGCCCATGAATGATCGTCCTGCTCAATAATTGACTCTATTGTAGCCTTTAATCTTTCAAGCGCTCGCGTTGGCTTTATAATATATTGCACATGAAATACATTGTCTGCGGGTTCTGTGTCAAAATCCGAAGAACAAATCGTTTCATGAAAATCCTCCTTGATAACACCCGTTAATAAATTGATACCAAATGAATAAAGCATTTCTTTCGTACGATCACAGCAATAGGAAACTTTAAAATTAACGCCTAGCCAGGGCGTTAAAATGACCTGTCCCATATCTCGATCAACCTTTTCAAACAATTGTACATATGCACCAAGCTCCCTTGTCGCTAAAAATAGCTGATTTAGACGTGGCGAACCGTAATGAATTGCCTCTCCAAATACATTGCCTGATAGTGCTGACTGATCTGTAATAAAGGTTACTTGAGCTGGGTTTGGCTCACTATTCGTCGCTTCTATATACTGCCAGTAAAACGGCCTATTCATAATTCTTTTATCAATATCTACTGTTAGTTGCACCGTTAAATAATGATTTTCTTCTACCAAAATGGCACAGTCATTCTCAGAAAAAAATTCCTTTAAATAGTGATGGACTTGTTGCGGATACATGGCTGCTCCTCCTTACCTCATACGGATTCTTTAAAGTTAGTTAAAATGGCATCTAAATCACCAACCACTTTCTCGAACACATCTATTTTTGTATGAAGTAATTCCAAGATTTTTTCTTCAATGGTATTTTCGATAGCAAGGTTATAAATATGGACGTCATGCTCCTGACCTAAACGGTGGACACGACCAATCCTTTGCTCTAGCTTCATTGGATTCCATGGTAAGTCATAATTGATAACATGATGACAAAATTGAAGGTTTATCCCCTCTCCACCTGCCTCTGTAGCAATAAGTACTTGTGCTCTTTCTTTAAAAAGATGCTTCATATAATCTCGTTTACTTTTATTAAATTTACCATTAAACAACACACTCGTTATACCATTAGAGTGTAAATACCACTGTAGATAAATTTGTGTAGCCCGATATTCAGTAAAAATGATAACCTTGTCATTTGCTTGCTTCACAATTTCTAGCGTTTTTTCTGCTTTTGAATTTACTTTTAAAGCCATTACCTTTGCTATAATTGCTTCAATATCTTGTGACTGTGCATGCTCTTCCAGCATATTTGTTAATGTTAATGCTGTCGCTTCCTTACTACTACACATTTCCTTTTGCAATGTAATTAATGAAAATGATCCTGTGTTTTCAAGGTTTCCAAGCATATCATAAACTTCTCTTTCTTCGTCCGTAAAAGTAATCGGTACAATTTGAACACAACGATTCGTCCATTCTATACCCGTATCTTCTCTTCGGTTCCTCACCATAACCTGATTGACTAATTCTTTCAAATAATCATCATGTTCTAAATGATGCTTACTAGCTGAAAATGCCGATTGGAAGGTATCATAGTTCCCTAAATGACCCGGTTTTAATAATGAGATTAAATAAAACAATTCGAACACATCATTTTGTATAGGTGTGGCTGTTAATAATAAGCAGAATTTTTTCTTTAAACCTTGAACGAATTCATAAATTTGTGTTTTATTATTTTTTAATTTATGTGCCTCGTCAATAATAATCATGTCATAATCTTGCTCATAAATACGCTCTCTATGAGGACTTTTTTTTGCTGTATCCATACTCATAATTAAGACATCGTAGCGCTCTATCGGACAATTTTTTTTATAGGCGATGGCAGGTATATGAAATTTAACATTTAACTCTTCTATCCACTGATTAATTAGAGAGGCAGGGGCCAAAATTAATGCCCTTTTGACAAGACCTCGAATGAGATACTCCTTTAAAATTAAACCAGCTTCAATCGTTTTACCAAGACCTACTTCATCAGCTAAGATAGCCTTTCCATTCATGCGTTCAATTACAGTTTCAGCTGCTTCTAGCTGATGTGTCAGCGGCTTTAAATTAGGTAAATACTTCGTAGCTTGTAATCCTGTAAAGTCAGGAATCAATTTCATTTTCACAATATCATAATTCATCTTATACAATGTCCAGCTATGCCATTTCTCAAGATGATTTAATCGATTAACAAATCCTTCTTCCCACTCGGACGACCTTTCTATTTTCATGATCATCACCTCATGTCATTATTTCTAGCTTAGGTTGTCCAAAAAAGGGAAATCTATGTTCCTTCCGATAAAAAACAACTAAGTGGGGCAATTTTATAGAACATCATTTTCCTCATCAAGCATGTGAAAACAGAAAGAAAGGAACACCAACAGTTTATTAGTGTTCCTAGGAATTATCATTTTAAACTTTCCTGCAATAGCTTGCGATTACGTTGTTTAAATATATCGTTATGTGAGGAAACAATACCACCCTCTGAAGCATCAGGTTGAATATACTTCTTCGCACTATTGACTGCATGTAATGCATCATGAAATGCTGCAGCAATTAAATGGATTTTACCAGCATGATGCAGAATATCACCTGCAGCATACAGACCCGGAATGGAAGATTCACTATTTATTGAACCAGCAATAAAATAGTCATTTTTACGTTCAATGGCTAGCGGGCTATTATCTAATAACTCCTTATCACGTATATAGCCATGACAGATAACCACTTCATCGACAGGAATTTCTGTTACAGTGCCTGTTTCATGATTCGTTAAAGCAATCGCTTTAATCATTCCTGCTTGATCGTCTGCAATGAGCTTGGTAATTTCAGAATTATAATGACACTCAATGGCACTATTCGTAAGCTCTGTTATTTGAGCCTCATGTGCAGACAATTTATCTTTTCGATAAGTTAAGTATACCTTGGAAGCTACCTCCATTAACTCTAATGCCCAATCTACAGCGGTATTACCACCACCAGATATTATTACTGTCTTATCTTTAAATTTTTCATAGGATTTGATTGTATAGTTTAAATTCGATACTTCAAAGCGTTCAGCTCCCTCAATTTCGATTTTTTGAGGATTCAGAATGCCACCACCAATAGCAACAATAACCGTTTTAGAATAATGAATATTTCCAGATTCAGCTGTAACGACAAAAATTCCTTCTTTATTTTTGGCAATTGACAGCACTTTTTCATTTGTATAAATGGAAGGATTAAACGTTAAGGCTTGCTCGACTAATTGTTTAATAAGTTGCCCACCTGAAATGGGCGTAACTCCTCCAATATCCCAAATCATTTTCTCTGGGTAAACATGGATTTTACCACCAAGCTGTGGCTGTGATTCAATTAACTTTGTCTTCATTTCACGTAAACCACAGTAAAAACTAGCATACAAACCTGCAGGTCCCCCACCAATGATTGTTACATCATACAATTCTTGTTCTAACAATATTTAACACACCTTTCATTTGTTATTCCTATCCCAAGGCCATAGCATTGGCTTACCTACTTACAGCTCTAACTGTTTACTTTTCATATACAAAAATTACTTTATATTTCCTCCTTACCTCATTATACGATAATGATAATCATTATCAACTAAAATGATAATGAAAACCTTATATTTTGCTAAATCTTACTATTCTTTAATTAATCTTTATACGGCCTTTACATTGGACATGTACGCTTAAACTAACTTTAATTGGAGGTTTAATATGTATGAAGTATAAAAAATTAGCCGCAATGGCAGCAGGTTGTTCTATAGCTTTAGCTTCCTTTTTAGTGGGAGAAAATCAATCCTATGCGGTAGAAAAAATACCGTCTGAATTAACCTTAAATGTCTCCTCTCGGTATGATTCTGGTGTAAAAAATGAGGATGGCGGCGCAACCGAAATCGTTGCTTACAATGCTGACAATCACAAATATTATGTGATCAACGGGACGACTAAGCAAATTGAGGTTGTCCCTTTACAAAAAAATACGCCCTTTACTACCCTAAAAGCAGAGAAATTCATAAATCTTGAAAAGGCATTAAAAGAAGTAAAACCAAACTTCTCATATGGGGACGTGACAAGTATTAGTATTAGCACGGAATCGGATATCATCGCAGCCGCAGTACAAGCAGCAGACTACAATGATAATGGATTAGCTGTATTGTTAGATTACAGTGGTACAATCCTTCATGTTGTGGAAGCTGGTAAACAGCCTGATATGATCACCTTTACCCCGGATGGAAAGAAGATACTTGTAGCAAATGAAGGTGAACCCCGAGAAGGTTATGAGATGGCCACAGATCCCGAAGGCAGCGTCAGTATAATTGAGCTCTCAACTGATATGACAAAAGCCACTGCTAAAAACATAACTTTTAAGGCTATGGACGCTCAACGTGAGGATCTTGTGGCTAAAGGAATAATTCTAAAGAAGAAAACGAATCCGTCCGTTGATTTTGAACCAGAATATATAGCTGTCAATCGTATGAGTGATAAAGCCTATATTACCTTACAAGAAGCAAATGCTATTGCTACTCTAGATCTTACAATGGGTGAATGGATAAATATACAACCATTAGGTTTTAAGGATCATAGTAAGGAAAAAAATGCTCTGGATTTTATGAAAGATAACAAAATCAATATTACTACAGAGAATCTTTTTGGAATCTATATGCCTGATGGAATTGCATCCTACGAGGTAAATGGTAAAACGTATTTAGTCACAGCAAATGAAGGCGATTCACGTGATTGGAATGGTTACATAAATGAAAAAGAAACGGAATTAAAAGGAAATGATGTTGTTCTTTTTGATTCATCTGATTATGATGGTTTACAACAAGGAAAGTTATATAGCTTCGGTGCACGGTCTTTCTCAATCTATGAAGCCGATACAATGACACAGATCTATGATAGCGGTAGTGATTTTGAAAAAGTCATTGCTGATTCATTGCCTGAATACTTCAATGCTTCCAATAATAATACTAAGCTTGATAATCGCAGCGGTAAAAAAGGACCTGAACCAGAGGATGTAAAAATCGGGCAAATTGGTGATCGTACGTATGCCTTTATCGGTATAGAACGAGTTGGTGGCATTATGATGTATGATATTACAAAGCCGGATGCTCCAGAGTTTGTTCAATATTTCAATGAACGAGATTTTAGTGAAAACATAAAGGGAGATGTTTCACCAGAAGGTTTAACCTTTATTCCTGCATCCACAAGTATTACTGGACTTCCAACTTTACTTGCTGCCCACGAGGTTAGTGGCACTGTTACTGCTTTTACATTTGGCAACTCGAATAACAGTACATTTTCAGATATACAAGGACACTGGGCTCAAACAGCTATTGAATACTTAGCAAGCACTCAGATATTTAATGGCATCACAAAAAATCAGTTTTATCCAAACGCACAACTGACAAGAGCACAATTTATTACTGTTCTCAGTCGAGCACAGGGGATTAGCACTACAACAAAAGCCCCTTTTTCAGATGTAAAACCAGATGATTATTTTGCTGAAGCTGTTGCTTGGGCTCATGAACATAAGCTAGTTGATTCAACAGATGGAAAGTTTAGGCCTCATGAACCTATTAGCCGAGAGGAAGCTGCCGTAATTTTGTATAATTTTACAAAGCTAATAGAAAAACCATTATCAAAGCATCAGCCAAAGCTATTATTCAAGGATGATGCTGCTATTTCCGCTCATACTAAAGAGGCCATTTATAGCTTACAACAAGCTGGAATTTTAACAGGAGATAAACAACAACTTTTCGAACCACAAAGCACATTATCTCGCGCTACTATCGCGTCCATTCTTTATCGTTTATTTGTTCAATCATACTAATATTGAAAAAGGCTGTTCGAGTAGTCGGACAGCTTTTTTTCATTTCAAAAAGGAACATTCATAAATTTCCAAAATATACGTTAACGTTACTTTTTGATAAACTATTGGAAAAAGTTAAAGAGGTAATCATGAAAAGGATACTATTTATATTACACGAAATATATGGGGTAAATCATTTTATTAAAGAACAGGAGAGAGCTTACTGTGATGACAACACAACTACTACCTGTATTTCGCTCTATCCAGAGGGACTTTCCTTTCCATATGAACAGGAAAAACAAGCTTATGACTTTTTCGTACAGACAGTTGGATTCGATACTCCTATTGAATTACTTTCACAAAAACTGCTAAAAGCATGTGAAGACTACGAAGAAGTAGTATTAATTGGATATAGTGTAGGGGCCACTTTAGCTTGGAGATTATCAGCACTTCCCCTCCACCGAATCGTTTGTGTTTATGGTTCACGTATACGTCAATATATAGATGTTAGACCTTCCTGTCCAACCTTGGTTATTTTACCTAGTCAGGAAAGTAGCTTTGATGTTAAAACCTTAAAACAAGCACTTGTGAGCATACCAAATGTCCATCTGAAACAATATCAGGGGCTTCATGGTTTTATGAATGCGTCCAACTCTAATTATTGCTACAGTAGCTTCCTACAAGCACAAACTGACATTAAAAGCTTTTTACAAGAGAACAAAATTTAGGAGGAACAAAGATGGAACGTAACATTAATATTGACGTTGATCCCTATATTGAAGGAGGTAATGTTATTTATCCAAGTTTTCACCTGTCCTTACAACCTGGTACAATCATTGGGATCTACACTGATGTTTCTAAAATACATACATTGATGCAATGGTTTATGAAGCAAAAGAATACTTTTACATACTTTCGTGAGAGTGCCTTGTATGAGCGCCTAACTGTCCTCGAGCATTTACAGTTTTTTTTAAAGCTTTTTCATCATTCAACTAGGGAAAAAGAGAATTTATTAAAATTACTTAGCCTTATGGAACAAAAAAACACTAAAATCCATAAACTTTCTACTGGTGAAAAACAGCGATTAAAGCTTTTGACTACATATCTCCACCAATCGCCTATGCAAGTTTTAGAAGAGCCCTTTCAAAACATTGATGATTTTTCTAAACAAAATATCCAAAAATTATTAAAACGCTTAGTCGAGCAACAAAAAAGCATTATTTTACTCTCGAATAATTTGGAAGACTTAATGATTACAAGTACGGTTATACATAGGCTAGATGGAACTGGTTTACATACATTGGATGTTAAGGAGGAGGAGCTAGAACATACTCCACAGCCATTTGAGAGCGCACCAATTCGGCTTGATAAGATTCCTACAAAGAAAAATGACAAGATTATTTTATTTAATCCACCTGAAATTGATTATATTGAAAGTGTTGATGGGGTTGTTTCTGTCTTTGTTGCTGGTGAAGCATACCCATGTTCTTTATCCCTTAATGAGCTAGAGCAAAAATTGACACCTTTCGGCTTTTTTAGAAGTCATCGTTCTTATATCGTTAACCTACAAAAGGTTCGAGAGATCATTACATGGACACGCAATAGCTATAGCCTAGCACTCAACAGTACAGAAAAGACAGTAGTTCCCCTGTCGAAAAATAAACTGGCAGATTTAAAGGAAATACTCGGAATTTAGTAGATTTCCCAGGAAATAAACGACTCCTGTCACCTTTAATAAGGTTCCACTGAAGGTCATTTTTCTGCCTTTCACGCAATTTTTACTGTGAGCCTTACTGTTGTTGATTATAGTATAGACATCAACAACAAACAGGAGGTTACACATGAACGCAGTGATTGATGTGCAACATTTGAAAAAAACTTTTAATAAAGAGACAGCATTACAAGATGTTTCCTTTACTATTCAGAAAGGCGAAATATTTGGCTTTCTTGGACCGAGTGGTTCAGGTAAAACTACTACTATTAAAATATTAACCGCACAAACAGATAAATCTGCTGGCAATGTTCTATTATTTGGTCAGCCAGCAACTGACATGAAGCAAAGTCAAAATCGAAAACGTTTTGGTATTTTAACAGATAATAGTGGACTGTACACAAGACTATCTATTGAGGAAAATTTATTACTCTACAGTAATTTATATGAGATACCTAATTCTGCTGTCAAAGAAGCTTTAGACTTTGTCAATTTATATGCAGACCGAAAAAAGAAGATTAGTCAGCTCTCAAAAGGAATGATTCAACGTGTTACACTTGCACGTGCCATCATGCATAAGCCCGAATTATTGTTTTTAGATGAGCCTACTTCTGCACTTGATCCTGTCAATACGCAGCATATTTATCATGGCTTAAGAAGATTAAATGATATGGGGACAACTATTTTTTTAACAACCCACGATATGAGCGAGGCAGAAATACTTTGTGACCGTGTTGCTTTCCTCCATAAAGGGAAAATCCGAGCAATAGGAGCTCCAAAAGACCTAAAAAAAGAATTTGGTACTGACACTATTACAGTAGAGCTTAAAAATGGTGCTCAGGAAATTATAGAAAATGGTGCTCAGGATGCAGAAAAATTATATCAATGGATGCAATCAGAGCAAGTTAGATGTATCTATACAAACGAGCCAACACTTGGTGACATTTTTATGCAAATAACAGGGAGTGATTTAGTATGAATATTTCGATGACACGTATTCAAGCTATATTGATGAAGGATTATAAGGAATTCTCACGTAACTATGCTGTATCATCTATGGTGTTATTACCACTTGTAATGGCATTTTTATATAATCAAACAGGTGCAAATACCATTAACATATATTTCTTACCAATTAATTTAACGTTCTCCATAGTGACCACCTACGTACAATGTAGTTTAATTGCAGAAGAAAAAGAAAAAAACACTCTTCGCAGTCTCATGCTCTCCCCAGCCTCACTTGGAGATATTTTGATTGGTAAAAGCTTGTTTGTTCTAATTATTACAATTGTTTCTGTAGCACTGGCTATTTTTCTAGTTGGCTACGAACCTGCGAACCTTTTTATCTTAGCAATTGCATTATTACTTTCTGCTGTGTTTTATATTGCTCTAGGTACAATTTGTGGATTATTTGCTAAATCAATCATGGAAGCATCTATCATTGTGCTGCCTATAATGTTGATCTTCTCATTCGGTCCTATGGCCTTAGCTCTATCTTCGACTTACCCAATCTTAAAATTAGCGGAATGGCTCCCAAGCTCACAGTTATTACTTTTAGCGGAAGCATTAGAAGGTAAGTACACTATGACAGATGTGATTATTCCTATGATTACGATTATTGTATGGTCTCTTCTTTCTTGGATTTTAGCGGCAATTATCTATAAAAAAAGAATGGTCGATTAATGACCATTCTTTTCTTCTTCATACACTAACTTCTGCTCTAGCTTTTCAATTTCATCTAGTGTATCAGCATACCATATGCCAACGAATCTAGATGCTATAGGCTCTTCAAAGTAATCGCCATCATAGAAAGATAGCGGAAACAACGTCCCTTGTTCAATCAATGTCTTGATTGTTTGAAAAAAGTGCTTATTCTTTTCCGGGCTTGGTGCTGCATAAGAAGCAAATTTATTAATGGGCTTCCCTAAAGCTTCATGAAACATCAGCATAGAGGTAGAACCATTTTGACGAAAATTTAAGTCTATGGCTTGAACATCTCCCGCCTCCGTGACGATTAAATCAAAGCCAGCCACTCCAACAAAACCTTCTTCAACACCACGTTCCATAATATGTCTTCCCACTTCAATAACTTTTTCAGGGACTTTTTCTACTATAATATTCCCTTCATAAATGCCATTATCATCGGTAATTTGTTGAGAGGCTCCCAAGTATTGAATACCTAGCTCCTCTGAATAAACAAATTGACAGCTATAATTGTCCTTTGTCTGTAAAAGTTCCTCAATAATTATGCTCTCCGTACCGGTCATTCGAAATTGCCGTAAGCCTTCTGTTAGCTCTTCTTTATTATGACAGATGATGACACCATACCCCCCAGATGTTGGAGAATCATCTCCGGGCTTTAGTACAACTGGTGGCTGCCAATTTTTAATGGCATCCGAAAGTCTATATGTCTCAACATTTAAACGGCTCGGCACGAATTTACTGTCGATTAGATGATCGATATATGCTTTTGTATTCAGCTCATTAAATTTCTCGGCATCCATCCAATAGCATTGACGATCCATGTGCTCCAAGTCATGGATATATTGACAAACAATTGTCTTTCCTTCCTCACACCAAGATTGAATTTGTGCCAAATATTCCTCTTTGGTTTCATAACTATAGGGCTGTTCAACCCAAGGTAACCCTGCCACTTCATGTAGCTCTTGAGCTTTTTCTGTTTGTGTGGCTCGGTGTACTAATACGGGGATATCAGCAATAGCTACTTCTCTTGAGGTTAAAGCATCTAGCTTATGAGGATCATCCATCATCCAAGGATTATCACTATACGGTGTTCTTGGTGTATACACAGCATTATCACCATAAATTTGTCTTAAAGTATATTTTGGTTTCAAGTAGATTACCCTCTTTCAAGTTTTAGGTACTCTACCCTTCCTATTATTTTTTGACACTTTTTATAAGAAAAAACGGATTTAAAGATTAATTAAATTCCATTTTATACCTTTATTTATTTACTTTGCACTAATAAATCTTCTACATGTTTTTTCACCTGTGGCCATTCTTCAATCGTAATACTATACATCACTGTATGCCGAATTGTCCCATCTTTGCGAATCATGTGATTACGCAATATCCCTTCCTTTGTGGCACCTATACGTTCAATAGCTCTTTGAGAACGGATATTTTCATGATCTGTTTTGATTTGAACTCGTTGTAAATGAAGGTATTCAAAACAATATTGTAATAATAAATATTTACAATGGGTATTAATAGCTGTGCGCCAGTATGCGGGTGTCAGCCATGTATACCCTATCTCTAGTCGTTGATGCTTGTCATCAATATCCATATAACGAGTAGAGCCAATAATATTCCCCGATTGTTTATCCACAATCACAAAAGGAAACTCAGTTTTACCGCTTCTTGTAAGTAGTGCGTTTTCCACAAAGTTATTCACATCCTCCCTTTTTTCTATAGTTGTGGACATATGTGACCAAATCTCTGGATAACTACCTGCCTCTAGAAGTCCTTGAATATCGCTTAACTCTAAAGGCTTTAGTTTGACTACTTCATTTTCTAATGTAATGAATTCCACTACACTTCACTCCTTTTCTACTTATTTAACGGCAAAATTGATATGATGGATATATCCAATTATTAAAAAAACGACCATACCAAAGGAGGTTTTGAATGTGGAGCTCTCTATTTCATTTACAGGAAATTCAGCTAAGTACATACAAATCTATGAAGAAATAAAGCACTCTATTTTAACTAAAAGATTACTCGCTCATGAGCAATTGCCCTCAAAACGTGCTCTTGCTCAAATGCTGGATGTCAGTGTGCATACTATAAAGGAAGCCTATGAACAATTACTTGCAGAAGGCTATATTTATAGCAAAGAACGATCCGGTTATTACATTGCTCCATTTGAATTTGATTGGCTGCAGCAGCATGTCGAACAACAAATTGCTGCTCCAAGCACAACCAACCCCCAAGATAACATACAATTCGATTTTACTAATGGCCATGTGGATAACGAAGCGTTTCCTTACGCTGTTTGGCACAAGCTCATGAAAAAGCATTTTAATTGCGACAACTTATCAACAAGCCCTTGGGAAGGAGAAACTGTTTTACGTATGGAGATTGCCCGCTATGTAGAACGCTCCCGAGGGGTCGTGTGTGACGCTTCACAGGTGTTTATTTATAGTGGTACGCAAAGCCAGCTTTTAGCCCTCTGTCTTTTTCTTGGTTCAACAACTCGGGTTGGTTTAGAAGAACCAGGCTTTAAACGAGTACGTGCAATCATACAGCAGTGTGGATTATCAACAGAGGCAATTCCTGTGGATAATTCGGGAATAACACTTCCCTTAAAAACAATTCACATGTTATACACAACACCGGCTCACCAATTCCCCTTGGGCATGATTATGACAATGGAAAGAAGAGCTGCATTGTTACAATGGGCTATCTCGAACGAGACTCTTATTATAGAAGATGATTACGATTCGGAGTTTCGGTTTAAGGGACTTCCAATCCCTTCATTAGCTAAGATGGACCAGCTTCAACACGTTATCTATTTCGGAACATTCTCGAAAACATTGCTCCCATCATTACGCATAAGTTATATGATTCTACCAAAATCTTTAGTCGCACCATTTATGACCTTCCACCAAGAGCAAAAATCGGTTGTCTCCAAAGTAGACCAGCTTGTCTTAGCAGATTTTCTCGCACAAGGACAATTCGATAAACATTTGGCTAAAATGCGGACAATTTATCGTAAAAAACAGCAAGCATTACTGACATCTATCTCTCAGCATTTTTCAAATGACTTTCAGGTAATCGGTGAAAAATCAGGGCTCCATATTGTTTTGAAGTTACCTCATTATCTTACTGAGAAAAAAGCGATCCAGCTTGCACAAGAAGTAGGCATTCGTGTCTACCCTTGCTCTACTGCCTATCAAAATGGAACCAATGAGGCAATGGTCATTATTGGTTACGGTGGACTGACACTTGGGCAAATTAATGATGGCATTGCGCTGCTTGCTTCTGTTTGGCAACGCTGACTTATTCTTTATTTGTCGAAATACTCATTAAATAAAGCGAAACCTTTAAAACATTTTTTCGTATATCAATTAAGCCTCAGATTCTGCATAGATCACTTTGGTACAGCTAAACAAAGCGTTCAGATTTTATCGAGCAAGGCTTAAAAATCTCCTCTTCAAAATCTGAGACATCCGTTGGAGGCTAGATCTAGATTCGGCAGACCTTAAATAAATAACATATGCTAAATCATTAAAATTAAATGGACACATAAGGGGATTAAACGAGATGGAGAACCGTGAGCAATTAGAACAGCATTTACAGGAAATTAAAGTATGGGAAAAAGATCAAAAAGATTTATGGTTTTGGGAAAAGTTAGGACGAATACCTTTTAAGCTTTTAGATAAAATGACACCAACCTTTATTCAAAATAAAATCGCTTTATTGGTTGATGAATTGGGAAATTATATTCAATCAGGAGGAAAGTATTTAATTAGTGAGCAAGCAATGATGCAAAAAATCCGTAACCACTCTTCCACTCAACACATATTGACCATTGCTGATATCGGTCAAATCCCATTAGAAGACATGATCACTCTTAGCGATCAATTGCAAAATGAGCGTGTAAAGTTTGCTACTGTTCAGGGAGCTTCTACTGGCTTTGGTGGAATCTTTACGTTGGCTATTGATATTCCTGTTATTTTAGGAACAGCATTAAAAACATTGCAGGAAATTGCCATGATTCATGGCTATGATCCGAATGATAAAATGGAGCGTATTTTTATTGTGAAGTGCCTTCAGTTTACTTCTGCTGATATTGTTGGTAAAGAAGCGATTTTACAGGAGCTTTCTACAATGAATAGCACAAAAAAAGCTTCGGACAACATGATTTCTCAGCTTCAGGGTTGGCAGGAGGTTTTTTACACATATCGCGATCAACTTGGCTGGAAAAAGCTGTTTCAGATGATTCCTATTGCAGGGATGGTTTTTGGAGCTTATGCCAATAAAGGGATGATACAGGATGTTGCAGAAACCGGCATTATGCTCTATCGAAAAAGACGTATTTATGAAAAATTAAATGAATTAGAATGTTGATGAAAAAAGATGGTGCAAAAGTGTTGGAGCAAAATAGCCCTTTAAAAAGATTTATGTGGGACGATAAACCCTTTGCGCGTAAAATCGCTATTGGTTGATTGATTTGTTTTTCAGCACTAAAAAAGATGATACTCTTTGCTATAAGAGTGTCATCTTTTCCTTACTTTTTTATATTTAATTAGTATTTTCCCTTGATGCTGACGGCTTTCCATAAAATCATGCGCCTTTTGCATTTCCTCTAAACTAAACACTTTAGCAATTGGCACTTGGAAGCTGTCTTCTTTTAATAAAGTAAAAATATCCTGCGCAACTTGTTGTAACATCTCTGGTTTTGAAGCTCTAGTTGTGCCTAAGCTAAACCCTTTTATATTACGGCAGCTACTATGTAAATCTGATGTTTTAATATTTCCTGCACGGCCTCCACTATTGCCAAATTGCACCAGTGTCCCATAAGGTGCTAAACAAGCCAAACTTTCTTCGGTTATAGCTCCTGCAATAGAATCGAATACAATATCAACACCACGGCCATCTGTTAATTTATTGACATGATTACTAAATTGATCGTATATGAGGACATGATCTGCACCTAGTTGTTCAACAATTGTAGCCTTCTCTAAATTACTTACCGTACCAATAATTTGTTTTGCACCAAGCTTTCTTGCCATTTGGATGAGCATTGTCCCTACTCCACCTGAAGCAGCATGAATTAATACAGCATCATGTTGACTAATGGGTGCTATCTGATGTGTTAAGATATACGATAAAAAAGAAACAGTCGGTACAGCTGCAACCTTTTCAAAAGGTACATTACTTGGAACTTTAAAAACTAATTGCTCCTTTGCTATCACATATTCTGCGTAAGCGCCACTTTTGGGGAATGCAATGACTTGGTCACCCTCTTGAAAAGCACTGTTATTTCCGAAAACCTCTTCAATAACACCAGCAACATCTAAGCCTAGAATCATCGGGAAATTTGCCTTCGCTTTATTACCCGAACGGTTTTTAATATCTGCATAATTGACACTAGTGAAAGAAGTGCGTATTAAAACCTCTCCTTCAGAGATAGTAGGCTTAGGACAATCTATATATCTTAAAACATCAGATCCACCAAACTCATTCATAACAATTGCTTTCATTTATTTCCCCCTCCTTGTTATAGTAAATTATAAACTAAATATAGAAATAATGGAGGAACCTACATGAAAATCAAACCGAAGCAAGATATGTACAACGGTATATCCTACAACTTTTTTGATAACAATAGCGATAAAATATGTTTTATGTTCTCTGGGACTGGCTATAGCTATGACAAACCTATTCTTTACTATTCAAGGTTACTTGTGCTAGAACTCGGCTATGATGTCATTCAAATTAATTATACATTTGCACAACAGCAATTCGAGCAGGAGCCTCAAGCTATTTCGAATATGGTTTATAGCGTTGTCAATCCTATTGTAGAAGACTTTTTACAAACAAAACCTTATACACATGTTATTTACATAGGGAAATCTTTAGGTACCATGCCTATTATCGATTTTTATATGCAGCGACCTTCCTTGATCCCTGCTAATTATGTGCTCTTTACACCCCTGTTGTCACTGGAACATACATTGACAAATCTATTAGACAAACATGCCTTTTTGGCAATTGGCACAGCTGACCCCCATTATTCACAGGAAAAAATAGCACAATTAACTTCACATAAACTTTCTGTTTTCGAAAATCTTGATCATTCACTTGAAATCCCTTCTAATATAGCGCTCACTATTCAGTACTGTCAGTCGCTAATGAAACAATTAAAGGCATTTCTGCAAATTAATTAACTAAATTTCCAACGGGTTATTTACCAGAAATATCTATCTATGCTACACTATCAAAAATACAGAGAAGAGAAGAGTAAATAAGGCTGTTCTTCCCAGAGAGCTCGAGTTGCTGAAAACGAGCAAGAACGAATTATTGAAACAAGCCTCGGAGTAGCGCATTGGATTTCTATTTGACTGATGGTGCGACGGGAACTCCCGTTATAGAGTTACAGTATAAGCATAGGCACTATGTCGTACTGAAAAGGCTATTATGGTGACATAATAGTGAACTAGGGTGGCACCACGTGAGTATAAATTCCACAATCTCGTCCCTAAGACTATACGTCTTGGGGGTGGGATTTTTTATTTGCAAATCACGACTTTGCTGAAGGAGGAATTTATATGAAAAAATCTTTAGAGGCCTGGCGCTATCCTGCTATCCTATTGTGTAGTATTGGTATCTCTAGTATTGGTGAATGGATCTATTTTATTGCCTTAAATCTGATTGTCTTGAAGCTTACAGAATCAGCTCTTGCTGTTTCTGGCTTATATATTGTAAGAGCATGCTCATCCTTGCTCACTAATTTTTGGTCAGGAAGCCTAATCGATCGTTTTAATAAAAAAAATTTAATGATTATTTTAAATCTTTTTCAATCTATACTAATCGTTTTACTCCCTTTCTTTTCTAGCTTAGTATCAATTTATATCTTAGTCTTTATCATTACAGTAGCTAGCACTATGTATCATCCAACATCTATGACTTATATCACTAAATTGATCCCTAATGCACAACGGAAACGTTTTAATTCCCTGCGTAGCCTTCTCGATTCTGGGGCATTTTTAACTGGTCCTGCTATTGCTGGTTTACTATTTACACTTGGAACACCCAATATGGCCATATACTTAAATGCAATTGCTTTATGTCTATCAGCCTGTATAACCTTTAAGATGCCTAATGTTGAAGCTAATGAAAAATTTGATAATGTAACAGAAAAAGCATCGCTTTACCGAGTCTTACTATATGATTGGCAAATGGTCATACGTTTTAGCTTAAAAAATCGCTACGTCATGATGATCTATTTGTTGTTTAGTACTACCGTCGTTTTGATGACAGCAACCGATTCTTTAGAGGCAGCTTTTGCAACACAAGTTCTTGCATTGTCAGAAGGACAATATGGAATTTTAGTCAGTCTCGCAGGAGCAGGTGTGTTAATTGGCTCTATAACCAATTCAGCATTTGTCGAAAAAATTCCTACAGCATGGCTCATCGGTATGGGTTCTCTTTTAACAGCAGTAGGTTATTTGGTTTTTACTTCATCCTTTACTTTTCTTATTGCTGCTTTAGGATGCTTTCTATTGTCATTTGCAACTGCTTTTGCGAATACAGGGTTTTATACATTTTATCAAAATAACATTCCCACTAAGAGCATGGGGCGAATTGGAAGTATTTACGGATTCTTTGAAGCTCTTTTTATCATTATATTCACCGCTGTATTTGGGTTAGTTGCTGAATGGATGACAATCCGTGCAGTTGTCGTTAGTGCTTCCTTTTTCATGTTGTTAACCGCTATTATTCTACTACTGTTAACTACACGACCTTCGAAAAGACGCTATTACCAAGGCATTGAGAGTAGCAGGAAATAACCATTCTTTCTAAAACTGAAGCATTTGTGTTTTAAAAAAATTTAACCATCTAACGTCTACTATACATTGACATTAGATGGTTATTAAAATGGAGAATGTTTTAGATATATCCTAATTCAAATGAAAGCTGCTGTGCTGTTTTAATTACTTCTTTTGTTATACTCTCCAATTTTTCAGCATCTGTATCATATTCAAAGCATTCAGCGCTGATTGCTGCAATTGGTTGTTTATTTGAATCAAAAATAGGTGCTGCTATTGATACTGTTCCCTTTGTTTTTTCCCCAAAGCTTATGGCAAATCCTTTTTCTCTCACACCATTGAGCTTCTCAATCAATTCTTCTTTCTCTTGCTCTTCAAGTTGTTTTAAAAATTGCTGCTGTAGCTCACTTCTAGAAAATGCAAGCAACACTTTATTAGGAGCTCCGATAGGATACGGGATTTTCTCACCAATCATATCAATAATACGTACATTTTTAGGACTATCAATTCGATCAATAATAATGGATGCAAACTGTTTTGCAATACTTAAGTAGATCGTTTCACGAACATTATAGGCAAGGTTTTCTAAGAGAGGATGCGCTTTTTCCCTGATATCTGTTTCATGATACATTTTCATACCAAGTTGCAACCATGTATAGCCCAGTCGAAATTCCTTTTTATTATCATTTCTCTCTACTAAATCAAAGTTTTCTAATGTATACAATATTCTGTAAATTGTGCTAGTTGGTAGGTCTGTTTCATTAAAAATTTCCTGCACAGAAAAAAACCGTTTTGGATGTCTTGCTAGCATATTTATAACTACCATTGCTCTTTCTATTGATTGTATCATTCCATTTCTCCCTTCCATTATCCTATATGACCTCTACTCTAAAGCTTTACAGATCTAAAATAGCTGTTAGGGGAATAATTTAGAAATTACAATTCATGCAAATTATCAAATCTTTCATGTGCTTTTTAAATTTAACATGTAGCCCCTGCTTTTGAATGTAGTTTCATTTTATTTTAACTAATTTTTAAATATTTAAATAGATGCTAGATGAAATATGTCTAGAGGAAATCACTATTAGTACGGAAAATTACAAGTATTCTTAAAAATTAAAATTGACAATTTTATATTTTCCCTTTACGATAATTTATATTCCATTATGCAGATTAAATTTCGTATAGTGGAATTTATAAATTAAAGGTAATCCAAATAACACACTTTATGATTTATATAATTTTCAAAAAATTACAATTTACTATAAAAGGAGAAATTTTATGAATACTTTTATGTGGAATACACCTGAAAAACTACGTGCCCTACTTTGTGAAATTGTTAGCTGGGAAAGTCGAACACTAACAAAGGGCGAAAATGAATTTGCCTATAAATTAAAAGATAAATTGTTAACGCTTCCATATTATAAAAATCATCCTGAGTATATTGAATTACATGATGCCGGTTTAGGAAGAAATGCTGTAACAGCCTTATATAAGCATCCAGCGGCAACGGAAACAGTCGTGTTAATTAGCCACTTTGATACTGTGCATACGGAGGAATATGGAGAGCTAGAGCCATTAGCTTTTTATCCAGAGGAATTAACTAAAAAGTTAATGGAACCGAAATATAAAAAAGATTTGCCAGAGGCAGCTCGAATTGATTTGGAGTCTGGTAATTATTTATTTGGCCGCGGCACAATGGATATGAAAATGGGTCTGGCGTTACATATGCAGTTGATTGAAAAAGCTAGCTTTGAGCAATGGCCGATCAATCTATTATTGACAGCTGTGCCGGATGAGGAAGTGAACTCTGCAGGTATGCGAGCAGCGGTAGTAGAGCTTGTAAGACTACGAGAACAACATGGTTTAACGTATAAATTATTTTTAAATAGTGAACCGTCCTTCTCACAAGGACCATCTGATACGAATGAATATATTTATTCAGGGACCATTGGTAAGATCATGCCCGCTGCCCTGTTTTATGGGAAGGAAACCCATGTTGGTGAGCCATTAAAAGGCATGACTGCTAACTTTATTGCTTCCTATATGACACAGCATATGGAGTGGAATCCACTTTTCCGCGAAAGCGATTTAGGTGAAAGTACACCACTACCCGTCTCGTTACAATTAAAAGATTTAAAAATGGAATATTCTACACAAACGCCCTACCGTGCGGCAGCCCTTTACAATGTCTTTTTGCTAAAACGTACAGCTGCAGAAGTGATGGCTATTTTTGAACAGGTTGCATTAGAAGCTATGGCTGCTTGTAATGACCACTATGAGCAAATTTGTACACGAGAAAATGTACAGGGCGTAGGCAAGGTAAAGGTTTTACGTTACGAAGCTCTATTGGAACATGCCATCGAAAAATTAGGTGCTGAAGAAGTACAAGCAATTAAACAGCAAGTTCTACAGCATAGTGAATGGGATGATCGTGAAAAATCCATTCGCATCGTAGACCAGCTCATGATTCGCTGTCAGGAATTAGCACCAGCGACGGTTGTGTTATATGCACCACCATACTACCCTGCCATTAATTCATCCAATCATCCACTAGTAAAACAGTCGATTGAATTGATGAAAAAGACAGCCCAAACATTTGGCGTTGAAGTAGAACAAATTCATTATTTTAACGGGATTTGTGATTTAAGCTATGTAAACTATTCAGATGCATCCAATGAGTGGCTAGCCTTTGAACGAAATACACCTGTCTGGGGCGAAACGTATAGCATTCCATTTAAAGAAATGACAGCCCTCCAAGGCCCTGTCTTAAATGTCGGTCCATTTGGCAAAGATGCACACCAAAAAACAGAACGATTACATGTAGATAGTGCTTTTAAAGAAATGCCTATGATGATTGATACGTTAATTAAAAGCTTATTGTAAGAAAAACTTCATTCAAAATGGTTTTCACTATCTCTAATTTGAATTGTCACCAATGTATCTAGGATGAATATAGAAATGAGGTTGTTATATGGATTTTGCCGCTTTAACAGGGAAAATAGCAGGGATTATTTGGAGTAATGCTTTAGTTTATCTTTGTTTAGGAGCAGGAATTTATTTTTCACTTCTCATGAAGTTTCCACAGCTACGTCTTTTCAAAGATATGATTAAACAATTGTTTAATAGGAAAAAATCAGCAAATGGTGTTTCATCTTTTCAAAGTTTTGCTATGGCATTAGGTGGCCGTGTTGGTATTGGTAATATCGCCGGTGTAGCGACAGCAATTTATTTCGGAGGACCAGGAGCTATATTTTGGATGTGGGTCATCGCCTTTTTAGGTGCTGGTGCTGCCTATATTGAATCCGCTCTAGCACAAGTTTGGAAACAAGAAATTGCAGGCGAGTATCGTGGAGGACCAGCCTACTACATCGAAAAAGGGCTGAAGAATAAGCCATTTGCTATACTGTTTGCCATTGCTACTATTTTAGCAACTGGTTTCACTGGCTCTGGTGTCCAAGCCTTTAACATTGCAGATTCTACAAAAAGTGCATTCGGGATTTCACCAATAATCACAGGTATCATTGTTTCGGCAATATTTGGATTTGCTATTTTCGGCGGAATCAAAAGGGTTGGTAAAGTTGCTGAGTATGCTGTACCGTTTATGGCAACAGCTTACATACTTCTTGCGTTCGTTATCTTATTTATCAATATAAAAGAAGTGCCTGCTATATTTGCATTAATTTTTAGCTCTGCCTTTAATTTAAATGCTGCATTCGGAGCTGTTTTTGGGAATGCCATTATGTGGGGAGTAAAAAGAGGTGCTTATTCAAATGAAGCAGGTCAAGGTACAGGAGCACAAGCAGCTGGTACCGCAGAAGTATCTCACCCTGCCAAACAAGGGCTTGTACAAGCATTCTCTGTCTATGTAGATACATTACTTGTTTGTACAGCTACAGCCATTATGATTATCTCTACAGGTAGTTACAATATCGCCCATCCTAACGGTGGATTTATAGTCGAGAATCTTCCTGGAGTTGAAGCGGGTACAGCTTTCGCTCAAGAGGCTATTAACTCATTTATTCCTGGCTTAGGAAGCCCGTTTGTAGCAATCGCTGTATTCTTCTTTGCCATTACTACAATGCTTGCTTTTGGAGTATATACAGAGAGTAATGTTGCTTACTTATTTAAAAACAGTAAAAACTTTGGGACTATTTCAGTTGTTGTAAAGGTACTATTGGTTATCTCCATCTTTTTCGGTACTATTCGTTCATCCTCGACGGCTTGGAATCTTGCGGATATTGGTGTAGGAACCCTTGCTTGGTTAAACCTAATAGCTATTATCCTATTAACAAAGCCAGGTATTGCTACGTTGAGAGATTATGAGGAGCAAAAGAAAATGGGGCTTGATCCAGTATTTATTCCAGAGAGATGCGGTATAAAAGATGCAGAATTATGGAATGACATTACTGAAAAGAACTATCCAGATCAATTAGCCGCTTTAAAAGAAAAAGTTGGCGATTTTAAATAAACAAATGAACCCTGTAATAGACACTTTAGGAGGTCTATACAGGGTTTTCTTTATTAAACCTTAAAATTTTAGAATGGTTTCAATAGTGTAACCTATTTATTTATTCAGTTGGGAAATATTTTACTTGCTCTACTGCTGCTAAAAGTTTTTTCGTCACAATTTCGGATTCATCAATATGGCTTGTTAGGACATGATTAGTTTCATCGAATAAGGCTGTTGTCGTTTTAAATTTATGCATCACATCTTCGTTTGATAGTTTTTGATCTTTAATGGAATCTAATAGCTCATTAATTCCTCTTTGAACATTGGTCATAATTTGTAGTAATTGATCAATTTTCACTGAGGTTTTAGCACTTTTATCAATACCTTCCGTTACTAGCTGCATATTATTTTTATTATCTTCGTAAGCATGTGCAATTTGTTCCTCAATTTTCTTTGTTAAATTTGCAATATCCTCTGTGCTAGTTTTCGTGTTTTCAGCTAATTTCCGAACTTCCTCAGCAACAACTGAAAAACCTTTACCATGCTCCCCTGCTCTTGCTGCTTCAATTGATGCATTCAAAGCTAGTAAATTTGTTTGATTTGAAATTTCCCCAATAACATTTACTATTTCTGCAATTTGCTTGGATCGTTCACTTAAATGGCTCATGCTTAAAGAGGTTTTCTGAGATTGCTCTCCTAATGCATCAATAAGCTGTTCAACTTCATGGACAGCTTGCTTGCTTTCTACTGATAATGTCATCATTTGATCGGATGAAGAAATTAATACATTGCCTTTATCTAGTGCGTTTTCAGAAATCTCCTTAGATTGAATTGTGCTTGCCTCTACTTTATTAAACTCTCCCACAATATCAGCAACCATTTCTCCTAAAATTGCATGCTGATTATTTACCTTGTTATGTTGTTCAATAGTTTCAATGATTTCCTTATGTAACAGATTTAAAAATAATTGAAATTCATGGTCTTTTTTATCTAATGTCGCATTTAGCTCATCAATTTTCTTTTTAAATTGCTCAACATCCTCTTCTTTTGATCGAAATATCGTGAACATCGTCCTATCACCCCAAGTAAATTTTTCCTATCCAATTAATTTTATCCATTACCTTACGATTAATCAATAATATCCCAGGTTTTTACACAAAAAAAATCCCCTTAAACGCAAAATTGCATTTAAGGGAATTCACTATTTTAATATGCTAAACCGAATAAAGCTTTAATATGTGTTAAATAACGAATGTTAGAAGCTTCTTTCATTAATGTTGCAGGAAGACCTTTAAGCTCTGTGTTGCTAGCTCCGATTGTAGCAACAGCATCTTTACGACCTAAGCTTGCAAGTGTACCAGAGTTAACTGCTGAGAATGGTTTCATTTCTTGGTTTTTATATTGTGCAAATACATTATAACCAGCGCATTCACCCATTTGCCAAGCAACTTGTGCAGTTGGAGCGTAAAGCGGACGACCACCATCTGCTGGTAATGCAACAGACGCGTCACCAATAACAAATACGTCTTCATGAGATGTAGATTGTAAGAATTCGTTGATTGTTGCTTTACCACGATCAGCTGCTAGACCTGATTCGCCTACGATTGGAAGTGGAGCAACTCCACCTGTCCAAACAAGTGTATTGGCAACAATTGGTTCACGATCTTTAAGAGAAATAACATTACCATCCACACCAGTTACAGGCGTACCAGTAATAAATTCTACGCCACGTTTTGTTAAGCTTTCAGTAGCGCGTTGGATAAGTGTATCTGGAAGTACTGGTAAGATTTTTGGACCAGCTTCAACAAGCTTAATTTTAAGATCAGCAAAATTAACACCGTGTTTTGCAGCGATTTTCGGGAAGTTGTCCACGATTTCACCAACAAGCTCAACACCTGTTAAACCGCCACCACCGATAACGATTGTTGCGTCTGCTTCATCTTTAGACTGAGCATATGCTTTAATGCGGTCTTCAATATGCTTGTTAATTTTGTTGGCATCATTTACTGATTTAAGTACCATTGAGTTTTCTTCTAATCCTGGGATACCGAAGAATCCAGTTTGGCTTCCTAAAGATACAACAAGTGTATCGTAAGTTAATGTATAGCCATTATCTAAATCAACTTTTTTAGTATCTACATTGAATTTTGTTACTTTCGCAATGTGTAGATCGATATCTAAACCTTTAAAGATTTTTTTAAGTGGTAGAGCAACAGCACCTTCTGCAATTGTACCACCAGCTAAACGGTGAAGCTCAGTGATGATTTGGTGTGTTGGAAATTGGTTTACTACAGTAATTTTAGCTTCATCAGCTGATAGATACTTACGTGCTGTTAATGCAGTTAAAACGCCAGCATAACCTGCACCTAAGATGACGATTTCTTTTGACATGATTAATTAATCCTCCGTCCTTACGAATTGAATTTACCTTGAGTCTTATTTAGCTTTACGCTCTGCATTTACTTGTAAGAAAGCATTAACAAAACGGAAAACATTTTGAACTTGAGGGTCTTTTAACATTTTCACAAGACCGAATAAACCAATTACTTCATGGCTTTCAGCTGCACGGTCTTTAGCTTCAATTGCAGTTGCTGCAAGGTTTTTCGCAGAGCCCACTACAGGTCCAGCGATTTCTGTTACTGCTCCAACAGTATCATTTTTAAGCACTTCGTCTGTTGCAACAGCTTGAGCAAACTCGTATGATTTCGTTAATAATGTCATCATTTCAGTTAACTTTGGTAATTGCTCAACTAAAGTTGTAAGAGATTCTTGAACTTCAGGCTTTAATAATTGATCTAGCACATCTAATTGTTCTTTGCTCACAGTTACTTGCTCAGCCTGTGTTTGGTTATTCGTTTCTGACATTTTGAACTCTCCTTTGCCATCACTAGTACTATTTTTTATTGCCTACATGTAAAAAAGACCATTAAGGTAAAACTTAACAGTCGTTACAGCGTATATCTTACACATTCACCAGTCACAAGGGCTGGATAGCGTTTCGTATGACTTGTTATTACAATGTTTACTTTAAACCGCAAAAAGCGCATCATAATACCATCCTTATCTTGTCTTGGTGACATTACAACCTTCATTATAAGGCTGTTTGTACATTATTTCAATGAGCTAAATCACAATTTCGACAATCTTTTCAAAATTCATTGATTTCGTCAACTATTTATTGTATTTACGTTTGTATTTTGTCCTAGATGTAAAAAAATACTATTAGGAATTTTGCGCAAGCTATTTCTACGAAGATTCCATTTGTTTTCACCTAAAATTTAGTCTTAAACTTGGACAGAAAGCCAGAAAAATTCCACTATTTCTTTTGCAGCAATTGCCTCTGTTTGAAATAATCTATTTCCATCCCCATCTTTAAAATATCCTACAGACATCAGTGCCATGAAGGTATGGGCAAAAAATGTTGAATTTCCTTTTCTAATAGTACCCTTATCCATTTCCATTTCCATGGCTCGCTCAATCGTTTGGTACATTCTGTTTTCAGAAGCATGAACTTGACTTAACTGGTCTTCTGATAAATTAATGGCCGCCTCTTTCATAAAATTTTTCATATCAATATCGATTGTTGCTGATAAATGAATCTCAACAAGCTGTTCAAGCCGTTCTTTAAATGGTTTCGACTGCTCTAAAATTTGTAGGATAGATAGCTTGATACGATCCATCATTGCGATTAATGCAGATGTATATAACTCGCCTTTAGTTGGGTAGTAGTAATAGATAGTCGCCTTTGTTACGTTACAAGCTTTTGCTACATCATCCATCGACACATTTTTGTAGCCCTCTTTAATAAAAAGCCTTGTGGCCGTTTCAAGAACAATATCTTTTGTTGGTTTCGCATTTTCATCATGGCGAGGTCTCCCGAGAACACGCGGTGATTGTTTCATCAAGTTCGCCTCCTTAAATAAAGCATTGTTTTAACACATATTATAACATATTAATATTTCTTGATTGATCAATTAACCTTCTAGTATATATAATTAAGTCACTTACATGAAATGGAGGTCTTTTGATGAAAAAACATCCACTTGAGCAATGGGGCTCAATGGTTGCAAGTAAAAAGGGGCGATTAGTAGCACTAGCTTTTTGGGTGTTATTAGTAGTTGTGCTGTCATTTGCTTGGCCACAAATCAATAGCATAGAAAGCGAGTCGGGCAAAAATTTACCTGACACTGAAATGTCTGAACAAGCGGCAGCGATTATTGCAGAGCAATTTCCTAATGATGCTGGAACACCCTTATTGCTAGTATGGCATCGTGACAGTGGTCTAACATCCGATGATTTTTCAGCAATCCAGCGTGTTTACAGCGAGCTTTCGGCAAAGCCATTAGCTCATCAAACTCTTGTCCCACCATTTGACCAAATGCCAACTCAAGCTTTAATGGCTTCTACTTCCGAAAATGGCACCACAATAGTAACACCTGTGTTTTTTGAAAAAGGAGTCGCGACAGATTTGCTACAGGATAGTTTGGATAATCTAACAAAGATTATGGAGCGCTACCAAGTCCAACAAGATAAAGAACTTTCCAGTGATGGACTTCATGTGCGTTATTCTGGACCAGTTGGGATTGCTACAGATGCTGTTAGTTTATTTTCTCAAGCAGATGTAAAACTATTAATAGCAACAGTATTACTTGTTTTAGTATTACTTATTATTATTTACCGTTCACCATTGCTAGCTATTATTCCTTTACTTGTTGTTGGGCTTGCCTATGGTGTTATCAGTCCGACCTTAGGTTTCTTTGCTGACCATGGATGGATTGATAAGGATTCACAAGCAGTTTCTATTATGACTGTTTTACTTTTTGGTGCGGGGACTGACTATTGTTTATTTTTAATATCTAAATATAGAGAAATTCTCTTTGATGTGGAGGATAAGACTGCCGCTATGAAGCTGGCTGTCAAAGAATCAGGCGGTGCTATTTTAATGAGTGCCTTAACAGTTGTTATTGGTCTAGCTACACTCAGTCTTGCTCATTATGGTGCATTTCAGCGTTTTGCTGTCCCATTTAGCTTTGGCGTGCTGGTGATGGGAATTGCTGCTCTTGTTGTCCTACCGGCTATTCTTGTACTAATAGGGCGCGTCGCTTTCTTTCCATTCATCCCCCGTACAGAGCAAATGGCCACTAAAAAAGGTAAGAAACAACATAAGCCTTCCCATAAGGTTAGCCATAAAATCGGACATTTTGTTACGCATAAGCCATGGATTGTTATCACCATAACGGTAATATTACTGGGAGGATTAGCAGCATTTGTTCCACGTATTCAATATACCTTTGATTTACTGTCATCCTTCCCGAAAGATATGCCGTCTCGAGAAGGTTTTACATTAATAGAAGAAAATTTTTCGCCTGGAGAATTAGCACCTGTGCAATTAGTTATTGATACTGAAGGGGCTAATGTTAATTTACAGCAGCAACTTACAGCAATCTCCTATATTGATGGAGTTGAAGATGTACGAACAGGCGAAAAAAATAATGACATTCAATTATACGAACTCACTTTAAATGCCAACCCATACGCAAAGGAATCATTAGCCCGTATTCCTGATCTTAAAACTAAGGTTATTAAAATTTTGGAGGATCAAGGACTTACTAATGCGGAGAAGCATGTATGGATTGGTGGAGAAACTGCTAGCCAATATGATACAAAACAAATAACTAAGCGTGATGAAACGGTGATCATGCCAACGATGATTGCATTAATCGCATTACTATTGTTTGTCTATTTGCGTTCCATTACAGCTACTATTTATTTATTAGCAACCGTTATTATTTCTTACTTCGGTGCATTAGGCGCTGGATGGTTAATCTTACACCACATCATGGGGGCAGAGGCCATTTCTGGAGCTATCCCACTGTATTCCTTCGTGTTCTTAGTCGCACTCGGAGAAGATTATAATATCTTTATGATTTCGGAAATTTGGAAAAAACGTAAAACAGTCAATCATTTAACAGCTGTAGAAGAAGGTGTAGTTCGGACGGGAAGTGTTATTACATCTGCTGGCCTCATTTTAGCAGGTACATTTGCTGTTCTTGCCACATTACCGATTCAGGTACTTGTACAATTTGGTGTTGTAACAGCGATTGGTGTGCTTCTCGATACATTCATTGTAAGACCATTGCTAGTTCCAGCAATCACAACAGTACTTGGTAAATATGCATTCTGGCCAGGTAAGTTATTTAAAAAAGACGCTTAAAGGATAACACGGATATTAGCATTAGGTATGTAAACTATCATACTAGCTAATATTCGTGTTTTTGTATGATTACTATAAATATTTCTTCATATATATAACTATACGAATTCGACCTATTTTTCTTTCAATTTAAAAGGAGTTGTATGTATGGACTATCAAAAATTACAGCAACGCTTCCCTTCATTAAGCCCCTTTTCCAATAAAACGGATGAAAACTATGTATTTAATTTTAATAATCAGCTCTATGAAATTCCAAAACACACGATAACACAAAGTGAATTAGAGCTATTGCAAATTTTCTCAGGCCCTATTGCTTTGCCAAATGACTATGACCTTGTCTGGTTAGAATATCTAACAGATAAGTCGGATGTTGCTCCTACAGTCCTTCCTATGCACCGTTTAATATTTCTCCACTTTGACAAAGCATTTACAGCACCATCTTTACTACGAAAAGTCTTCGAAGCTTTATTGGGAAAGGATATTCTATTGATATCACTTCATCCCCAATTATTCACCATTATAGAATGTATCGAGGGCAATGAAATATTAAACCTTGCTCATTATCTCGACCCTTTAATAGAGAACATTGAGGTTCATTTTAAAATCTTCGTTTCTGATGTAATACAAGACATTAGCACGACAAAGGAGCGATTTAACTGGTATGTCCAGCTACAACAATCGATTTGGACTTACACAAATAAGCATGTGCTCACACAGCAAGAGCTTTTAGTGCCATACGTAGCTCAGCATACAGAGCCTCAAGCGAAAGGTATTTTTATCTCCTCTATCTTAAAAAATGCTACCTCTCAGCCTGATTTACTTCATACAATAAAACAATTAATAGAATACGAAGGTAATATCACATTAGCCTCAAAAAAGTTGTATATGCACCGTAATACACTACAAAATCGCTTAGAAAAATTCCAGCAACTAACACAAAAGGACATTAGGCAATTTTCTCATCGACTAGAGGTTTATCTCGCCATTATTTTCTTGGAGTCACATTAAGGTCAACTGCACAATTTATACCCCCACCACTGTGCACCATTGCCCTATCGTTCAATTAAGAAGTCATTTACAATGATAGTATGACTTGCAAAGGGGTGTAGCGTGTATGGCGGAACTACGGCTAGAGCACATCTATAAAATATACGATAAAAATGTCCAGGCTGTAACTGATTTTAATTTGCATATTCATGATAAAGAATTCATTGTGTTTGTAGGTCCATCGGGCTGTGGAAAGACTACAACATTACGTATGATTGCTGGTTTAGAGGATATATCCAAAGGGGAACTTTTTATTGATGATATCTTAATGAATGATGTGGAATCGAAAGATAGAAGTATCGCAATGGTATTCCAAAGCTATGCTTTATATCCGCATATGACCGTCTATGATAATATGGCGTTTAGCTTAAAGCTCCGGAAGGTCGATAAAAAAGAGATTGATCGCCGTGTCAAAGAGGCTGCTAAAATCTTAGGATTAGAGGATTATTTAAAAAGAAAGCCAAAAGCTTTATCAGGTGGACAACGTCAACGTGTGGCTCTTGGCCGTGCTATTGTTAGAGAAGCGAAGGTATTTTTAATGGATGAACCTCTTTCTAATTTGGATGCTAAATTACGTGTGCAAATGCGTGCGGAAATTCAAAAGCTCCATCAACGAATTCAAACAACAACGATCTATGTTACTCATGATCAAACCGAGGCTATGACAATGGCTACACGTCTCGTGGTGATGAAAGATGGGCTTATTCAACAAATTGGGACACCAAAAGAAGTATATAATACACCACATAACATGTTTGTGGCAGGCTTTATCGGTTCACCATCTATGAACCTATTCCATTGTCGACTTACAGAAACGGAGATTCTTTTAGATGGTCAAAGCTTCCCTATCCCTCCCAAGTACTTGCCATTATTACAGAGAAAAAATTATTTAGGGAAAGAAATTGTTATGGGAATACGACCAGAGGATTTACAAATCACTGATATCATTTCCCCTTTTGCTTTCAAAGCAACTGTTGATGTTGCTGAATTGCTCGGTGCAGAAACCTTCTTATATTCTTCTTTAGTAACTCAGCCATTTATTGCGCGTGTTCAAGCTGATAGTAATTTTCAACCAACTGAGGTCGTAACGCTCGTTATGAAAGAAGAAAAGATTCATTTCTTCGACCCCGAAACAGAAGAACGGATATAAACAAAACTATAAAAAACGAAGACGATGCTATGAATCTTGATCGTCTTCGTTTTATTTTATTCTATTTTTTCGTTTAGCCACTTTTTTTTGCAATCCTTGAATGATGGTACGTGTTTCGTCTAAATAGTCTATTGTTTGTTCATAGGCACTTGTCACTACCCCCATGAATAAAATATCAATGACAAGCAACTGGGCAAGACGTGATGATGTAGCACCGCTTCTAAAGGTTGCTTCAACATTTGGAGATACATATAAAGAAATATCCGCTAAACTAGAAACTAATGAACTTCCATAGCGTGTTAAACTAATTGTAGTTGCAGGTGTTTCACTAGCTATCTCCAGGATTTTTGCCACTTCATGTGTTTCCCCAGAAAAGGAAATCCCTACTATTACATCCCCCTTCTGCGCATTAACAACCGCAGTAGCTCCTAAGTGTAAATCCATAAATGCCCTACTATTTTTATTAATTCTTAAAAACTTTTGATCTGCATCCATTGCTGTTATACCTGAAGCACCTACACCAAAAAAAATAATTTTGCGTGCTTGCGATAAAGCAGATACCGCACGTTCTAATTCAGCTATATCTATTAAATTAGCTGTTTGTGTTAAAATTTCACTACTTTGTATCGTTACCTTTTCTACAATCGATGGTAATGCTTCATTTGCCTCAATATCTCGATCTACAGTTATCGTATGTTGTAAATCACCAGCAATACGTAATTTCAGCTCTTGAACACCGCTAATATTTAGAGATTTACACAGCCGAATAACAGCCGCACTACTTGTTTGACTAGCTTCTCCTAGTTCAACCGCAGTCATTTTTATTGCCTGTGTTGGATGTGCTAATATATAGCTTGCCACCTTCTTTTCGGAGGGGGGAAGCTTTTCGTGCATTTCAGCAAGCATAATTAAACCAGCATTTATTTTTTCCATTTTTCCAGCCCCATCTCTAGATAAAAGGAGGTTATCCATGCACCTTCTTCATCAATACTTCTTTAGCGCCACCGCTCTACGCACGTGCCCTTCGGATTGAGCGAGTAATTCTGTTGCTTCTTCAATAGTTGTATTCGTCAAGAGCATCACAATCGCAAGCTTTACTTGGAAATTGGTTTGCTCCAGAACTCTTTCAGCCTGACTATAAGTAACACCCGTCACTTCACAGACAATATGTTTGGCACGCTCTCGTAATTTAAAGTTACTAGCATGGACATCCACCATTAAATTTTTATAAACTTTTCCGAGTTTAATCATCGAAGCCGTTGTAATCATATTCAATATTTGTTTATGAGCGGTTGCAGCCTTCAATCTTGTAGAACCTGTTAAAATTTCTGGTCCCGTAATCACCTCAATTTTAATATCAGCGTACTGACTAATAACCGCATGAGCATTACTAACTAAACTAATTGTTTTAGCCCCTTGTTGCTGAGCATAAATTAATGCCCCCTTCACAAAAGGAGTTCGACCACTTGCCGCAATACCGATCACTACATCGCGGTTTGTTAGCTGCTGTTTCTTTAGTTCTGCTTCTCCTAAAGATAGATCATCTTCGGCGCCTTCTATAGCTATCATTACCGCCTCTGATCCTCCAGCCAATATAGCCTGCACAAGCTTCGGGGACGTACTAAATGTAGGTGGACATTCCACCGCATCAAGCAACCCAATACGTCCACTTGTCCCTGCACCTACATAAAATAATCTCCCACCGTTCTTAAGTGCCTGAACAACGGCTATTATAGCTTGTTCAATTGCAGGCAAGACCTTAGCTATTGCTTGCGGTATTTTTTTATCCTCTTCATTCATCAGCTTTACAATTTCAGCAGTGCTCATTAAATCTAAATTTGCCGTATCTGGATGATAGCCTTCAGTCGTCAGTTTTGTCATTCGTTCCATTATGATCAAATCCCCCCATACTATTTTCGTGAATGCTCATCCAAGTTTTCTTTATCGTTCGTTGTAAAGCCTCTGTCATTTGAATTCCCTCATTGAAAAGCCCATTAATAAATGCCCCTATAACAGGTGGTACTTCAGGTTGAATTAATCGATTATGGATTGAAGCTTGTTTCAGCTTCATTTGAAAACACTGAACAAAGTAAAGATTTTCAAATAAGCCTCCGCATAGGACAATGGGCAGGTTTTTTACCTGTGGTTCTTTTATTAACATCGTTTGGATGAATTGAACTAGATGGTGAACTGCCTGTTTGATGATATTCTCCGCCTTAGCATTCTGTTGTTCAGCTAAACGTAACACCGTCCGAGCTAGGGAGGCTATAAGTACACGAGGCTGAGGATGCTCATAAACTTGCGTAATGATGTCAGCAGGATTGGTTAATGATAGCTGATTTAAAATAGTCGCTGTAAACACATCACCATTCATACCAAAAACATCATAATGTTGTGCAATAGCACGCAATGCCTCTTGCCCAATATAGTAGCCACTGCCTTCATCACCTAATAAGTAACCCCATCCTCCGACACGACTAACTTGAAGTTTTTTTGCGATAGCATATACGATGGAACCCGTTCCTGCTATTACAACAACCCCTTGCTTTGTAAAAGTGCCACTAGTAAGCGCAGCTACTGCATCATTGGTAATCGTTATCTGACAGGTGCTAGCAGGGAATAAAAAGCCCAGCCATCGTTCCCATCGATCTTTATCTACTTGTCGATCCCCTCCCGCCACACATAGAAAGACTGTAGAAATATCATTCTTTGTGGCACTAACTTTTTGTAATAGCTGCTCTAGTAGCTGCACAATCTGTTGCCTTACCTCATCTGGTGGCTTTGACTTCATATTTGTTCCTGCTCCTTCAACAATGGCTAGCACTTCTCCTTTTTGTGTACCGATCACTGCCCGAGTTCCCGTACCACCACCATCTACCCCAATAATGTATGGCCTATTTAATGGCACCAGCCGTCAACCCCTCCATAAATTGCTTTGAAGCAATAAAGAATAGTAGAATCATAGGTAACGATGCTAATGTTAGACCTGCAAAGAGCGAGCCCCAATCTGCTGAATGCTCTCCAAAGAGCGACATCATGCCTACTGGTATAGTTCGTTTCATCTTCTCCGTAATAAAAATAAGTGGGAAGAAAAAATCATTCCATGCGGCGATAAAGTTTATAATAACGACTGTACCAAGTGCTGGTCTCATTAACGGTAATACGACATGCCAAAGGATTTTTAAATTCCCTGCTCCATCAATACGAGCAGCCTCCTCAAGTTCATATGGCATCGTTTTAAAAAATCCTGTTAATATTAGCATTGATAATGGAATTCCTGTCGCTGTATTCATTAAAACTAAGGACCATAAAGAGTTAATCAGTCCTAAATCACGCATTAAAATGAAGAGCGGCACAATCCCTAACTTAATAGGAATCATCATACCTAATAAGAAAATAAAGAATAATGCATGATTCCAAGAAAATTTAAAGCGAGCAATATAGAAAGAAGCCAATGAACAAACAACAACAATTAATACAACGGATAAAATGCTCACAAACATACTATTCATAAAATACGTAGTAAATGGAATTTTAGATAATAATGTGCGGTAAGTATCTAAGCTAAAGCTAGTCGGTAAGCCCAATGGATCTTTGTAAATGTCCACACTTTTCTTAAAGGAAGACAAAATCATTAACAAAATAGGGTATAAACTGATGGTCGCCACCGTAAATACAACAAGGTAGTAAAGCGGTCGAACCCAAATGGCACTTTGCTTCATATACTCCCCCCTACATTTGAACATCCTTTTTATTAGCAAAACGTAAAAATAGTGTGGTACAAATTAATATAAAGAGGAATAATACGGTCGCTAAAGCGGACCCTAGACCTATAGCTGTCGCCCCAGAAGCTGTAGAGCTACCAAATGCCAAGCGATAGAAAAATACAGCTAATGTATCTGTTGAGTAATACGGCTCTCCCATGGAGCCTTGCATTGCATAAACAAGTTCAAATGCCTCAAAGGATTGAATAAATGTTAAAATGCCCATGATCATAATCGATGGCACCATTAAAGGTAAATAAATGGTGCGTAATAAGGTAAATCCTTTGGCGCCGTCTAACTTTGCTGCTTCAACTAACTCACTTGGTATCCCCTGAAAACCTGCAAGAAAAATTAAAACGCCAAAACCTAAGCCAAACCAACAATTAACTAAAATAATGGCAATTAAAGCTGTTTTAGGATCACCAAGCCATGCTTTTTGTAGGGTTTCCAAACCGAGTTTCTCTAAAATCACATTTAACGTACCGAAATTAGGATTCAGAATGAGCTTCCATAGGAAACCTACTACAATAACCGATAATAATCTGGGTAAAAAGAAAGCTGCCTTAAAAAACTCAGCTCCCTTAATTTTTTGATAAATAATAAACGCAAGAAAAAATGCTAATCCATTCATGACAATCATTTGCAGGATAAAATATAGGACATTATGTTTGAAGGCGTTCCAAAACAGGGAGCCATATGGTTCTGTCGTAAAAAGCGTCACAAAATTTTTGAATCCGATAAAATTTCCGCGAGCCATCCCTTTCCACTCAAAAAAACTATAGGATAATGCTGCTAAAATCGGATAAAGTACAAACATTCCATACAGTATTAACGCAGGAATAGGGAATAGATGGATAGTCCATCTCGCCCAAGATTTCCTTTTTCTTAACGGTGAAGCTGTAGATTCTCTCATAATGAACAGCCGCCCTTTTAATAATATTGTGCCAAGAAGACCCCTACACTCCTTAGTTGGCGCTTCAGGGTCTTGCTTCATGGTTGAATTATTTTTGAAATGGTGCAAACCAAGTTTTAGCGTTTTCCTGCACCTTTGTAGCTACCTCTTCTGGCGTTACTTGGCCTAAATACATACCTTGAAGCTCACTTTCCAGTAAGCTCTTCGTTGTTGGGTCCCCACCCGTGAAATTAGTTACCCACATATATGGTGTTGCTTCATTTGTAGTCGAATTACTAATGTCATTTAGTAATGCATCATCAGAGGTAATGCCCGGAATAGCACTAATCATAGAAAATTCCTTCACAAATAACTCACCAAATTCCTTCGATGTTAAAAACTCTAGGAATAGCTTCGCTGCTTCTTTATTTTTTGAATTTGCATTAATTGCAAATGAGCCGTCTACCCAAGTTGTTACTGTTTTATTGCCCTCTTTTGAAGGAATTGGGAAATAGCCTAACTCTAAATCTGGATTCATTTCTAACACAACAGGAATTTCCCAACTACCTAGCGGAAACATTGCTGCATCTTCTAAAGCAAACAATGTCCGAATATCATCCATTCCTAATCCTTCAGAATTGGCTGGGAAATACTTTTTCAAGTCATTCATTACTTGAAGCGATTCGATAAATTTCGCATCCGTAAAATCTTTTTCTCCCGCAAGTACAGCTTGATAGAAGTCATTTCCTTCATAAATTGCTGGACCTATAATACCGTGTAGCAACGACAATAACCAACCTTCCTTTGTACCCATTGCTATTGGTGTAATACCCTTTTCTAATAATTGATCATTTAATGCTATGAATTCTTCCCATGTAGATGGAACTACAAGATTGTTATCTTCAAAGATCTTTTTATTATAGAAAAATTGAGTTGAGCTTAAATTAATCGGTACACCATATTGATTCCCTTGTTCATCACGAGAAGCCATTAATGCTTCTTCAGGGAATGCACTTAATCCATTTAAATCATTAATTTTCTCAACATAACCTGCTTCAGCAAGCTTTAATCCAGCTGCATATGGCCGTAAGTGAAAAATATCCGGCCCTTCACCAGCCTGTAAAGCTGTATTGAGGACTGTGTTATATTCTGTATTTTTAGTTGGGTTAAATGAAATGTGTATATCAGGATGTTGTTCATTAAATAAAGCAATGACTTTTTCATATTTAGCAACATCCTCTGTCCGCCAACTCCCTATAGTTAGCGAAACTTCTTCTGTTTTCGGTTCCTCCTCCTTGTTAGGTGTTGTGGAGCTCGTTGATTCCTCATCAGAGTTACAGCCTACTAAAGCTACAACGAATAATAAAAGAAACGGTAATAACCATTTACTCTTTTGTCTCATGTCCGTTCCACCCTTCATATCAGTAATTTTTCATAAATCATCGTATGAAGCCTCTCCCGAATGCTTCTCATGTTTGTTTTCCTCCCATAATGCACCGCATTCGTTAGAAAAATAGCAAATCCCTGGTGAACAGGGTCCATCCAAATACTTGTGCCTGTAAATCCTGTATGACCAAATGAGCCCTTGCTCCACCTCCTGCCAAAACAAAATGTTGAATCTTCCCCCATCCATACTTCAAATCCTAATCCTCTATTTCTAAACACTTCTGTATAGGCCAGCTTGAGCCATTGATACGGTATTACATTTTGTTGCCTGGTTCCTACCCAAATTTCCGCATACTTTGCTAAATCCTCTGCACAAGAAAATAAACCTGCACTACCAGCAATTCCATCTAGTAACAGCGCTTTTTCATCGTGTACAATCCCCTGTACAAATTTACCGGATACTCTTTCTGTTGCTGCTGCAAGTCCTCTATTATGCTTCGGTAGTTGAAAACAAGTTCGATGCATGCCCCATGGTATAAAAATTTCTTGCTCTACAAAACCTTTTAGAGACTTTCCAGTTACTTTTTCAATTACCTTTCCTAATAAAATCATTCCTAAATCGCTGTATAACACTTGTTCATTTGGCTGACATACAACTTCACTTGCAAATATCTCCTTCATGATGTCGCGCTTATGATGTCTTTCCACTACCGGGGTTAAGTCTGCCGGCAGACCGGAGCAATGCTGTAGCAAGTGTTGGATTGTAATAGTAGAGAATTTAAACTCTGGTAGGAAAAATTGAATTGGCCTATTTAACATTAATTGATTTTGGCTCATCAACAATAATATTGCTGGTAAAGTTGCAACAATCTTTGTTAGGGAAGCCAAATCAAACAACGTATCGGTTTCAATGGCTAGCTCTCTATCATCTTCACCTGTATAAGCTCCATAACTGCTTGTTAACATCCTTCTTTGCTTCTTTTGAACGATTAATACGGCACCTGGAATTTTCTTTTCTTGCACTAATTCATTGATATATGCATCTATCAAGCAAACACCTCATTGTGTAAATATCTAAATTTTCAGTAAATTTTATTATCATCATATAAAATTAAATGATGAAAAATAACAAAAATCCTAAAATTTTTTTTTAAAATTGAGCAATAAAAAATCCCCACCAAGTAAATGATTACTTAATGGGAATTCTATGAATTATTTAGTTGATTTTTTTAAATCCATTGAAGATGCTGCGCTTTCAACTTTTACACGCTTTAAGAAGAACGCAAGAATTACCGCAATTACTGTTATGCCTGCTGCAATTAAGAAGGAGTGCGTGATTCCATCTAATAGCGCATTTTGCATAATTTGATCTTGCATTTGTTGCATTTGCTCTGGTGTTGGTGCCGCACCTGATTGTGCAGCATTAGCTTTTGCTTCTGCAACTAATTCTTCAGCTTTTACTTTTGTACGATTATTCATAAATGTAACTAGGATCGCACTACCGATTGCTCCTGATACTTGCTGTAATGTATTGTTAATAGCTGTACCATGAGGATTCATAATTTGTGGTAGTTGATTTAACCCGTTTGTCATAATTGGCATCATAACCATTGACATACCGAACATACGAATTGTATACATCGATACGATATATGTGTAACTTGAATCAATTTCTAATTTTGTTAAACCAAATGTTGCAATCGTCGTAATGACTAAACCAGTAATAGCCAGCACTCGTGGACCAAATTTATCGAAAAGCTTACCTGTGATTGGTGACATAATCCCCATTACAAGTGCCCCTGGAAGCATCATCAAGCCTGCTTCAAATGGTTCAATACCACGAATAGATTGCACATAAGCTGGTGTTAAAATCATCCCTGAGAACATCGCCATAGAGACAATGACGGAGATGACAGACCCTAATGCAAACATTGGATATTTATAAATACGTAATTCTAACAATGGTTCATCCATTTTCAGCTGTTTAACAACGAAAATAATTAATGCGATGAAACCAACTGTAATTGTGCCATATACCCATGGACTTGACCAGCCTTTATCCCCTGCTGTACTAAAGCCGTATAAAATACCACCGAAGGCAACTGTTGATAAAAGTACTGAAAGGAAATCTAAGTGAACTTCACGTGTCTCCATCACGTTTCTTAATTTCCAAACACCAAATAATAAACTAATTAAAGCAAAAGGAATAATCATTTGGAAAAGCATACGCCAATCATGATGCTCAACAATGTACCCTGATAATGTAGGACCGATTGCTGGCGCCATAATCATAACTAGACCAAATATACCCATCGCAGCCCCACGTTTTTCTTTCGGGAAGCTTGTTAACATAACGTTCATTAAAAGTGGTGACATACTTGATGCACCGGCTGCCTGCACCATACGACCTGCTAGAAGCACACCAAAGTTTGGTGCGAAGCCTGCCATAATTGTACCTATTGTAAAGACGGACATCGCTACTATAAATAGATGTCTATTTTTAAAGCGTGTCACAAAAAATGCTGAAGCAGGAACTAAAATACCGCTTACTAGCATATAACCTGTTGCTAGCCATTGTACCTTTGAATATGTTATTCCAAAATCTTTCATGATTGTTGGTAATGCCACATTCAGCAATGTGTTGTTTAGAAAAGCAACAAAAGCACCCACAAATAGAATAGCTATCATGCCATAAGGGGGCTTCTTCATTGTTTGCTCACTATTCATTTATATCCCTCAATTCTTTCTTGTGTTTTACGATAAAACTTATTTTATACTCGTAGTCTACTTTTTTCAACAAATAAGTTTATATTTTTTACAAACGTTGATATATGGGCTTTTTAAGTGTAGAATAAGAGTATAATACTATAAAAAAGGTGAGGTCATGAACAAAAGAAAAAGACAGATTATTACAGCAGCCCGTGAACTTTTTATTGAAAAAGGTTTTCTAGATACATCGATTAACGACATCATCAATGCGGCCAAGATTTCGAAAGGTACATTTTATAATCACTTTACTTCAAAGAACGAATGCTTAATCGCCATTTTAGACGAAGGACGAGAGGAAGCAAGTAATCGCCGCCATGAACTTATATATGGTAAGGATCCAACAGATTTAGAAGTATTGACACAGCAAGTTGCTGTACTCATGTATGTCAATCGGGAACATAATTTAATACAAATTTTTGAATCCATTTTCCAATCAAGAGATAAAGAACTAAAAAAAATCATTATCAACTACCATTTACAAGAATTGGAATGGCTTGCCAATCGGCTAGTACAAGTCTTTGGCGAAGAGATTAGCCCTATTAGCTATGAGTGTGCTGTACAAACGCTTGGAATGATTAACCTTACACTGCGTGCCGTCTTTATTGCCGATTATAAATATATCAATCGAGAAGCCATTGTACGTGTAGCATTGCGCAATATAAGCGTAATTATACCCACTATGCTTGAATCGAAAGAAATCATCGTAAGTGTTGAAATGATCAATACCATTCAAAATGTGGTGAACTATAAAACGGTTACAAAGGAAATGGTTATTGAACAATTACGGGGGTTTACGAAGGGATTATCGAAAAACGAAACAATGGAAGGTTTAGAATATGCTCAATTCTTATTAGAGGAACTACAGAGCGAAAAGCCAAAACTTTTTATTATTGAATCACTTCTTACACCTTTCCGTAAGGCTTTTGTCGGCACAGAACATATCGCAGAAGCCCGCGACATCGCCAATAACTTGTGGCGCTATGTAAAAATTGAACAACCAGCTGAGCGCTGTACGAAAAATAAATAAATACAAAAAGAGGTATCAAAAATTCTTGATACCTCTTTACTATGATGAAATATACTCTAAGATTCAACTTCATGGTTTTTATGTCTTTGGATTGCATGAAAATCAGCCTTCGTGGCATTGAAATTTCAGAACGAAAATAGTTCCACCTTGGCCAGAACGAACACTAATGGTGCCATTATGCAAATCAATGAGCTGTTTTGTAATGGCTAGTCCTAGTCCTGTTCCCGTTATATCGTCAGTCGTATTAGTACCACGATAATAACGCTCGAATAAATTATCAAGCTCCTCCTGAGGAATGCCAGGACCTCGATCAGCAATGGTTAGCATCACTTCTTTACCAGTATGTTGTGCCTCTACAATTACTTTTGTGCCTTCGGGCGTATACTTTTTCGCATTGGTAATTAAATTATCCATAATTCGCTTGAGTAAAAGCTCATCTGCTTGCAGCAATACATCCCCATAAACTTTCACACTTACCTGCTCATCTGCAAACTGTGGTAACCATGCTGCTAACGGCAGTAATACTTCATCCAGCTGTATGGCCTTATTTTTTAATTGATACGTATAGGTTAAATCTTGAATGAGCGCATCCATATAGGTCGCCTTTTCTTGCATCGTTTGTGCAAAAATACGCATCTCATCCTTGGTCCACTCATAATCTTCCGATGCCAGCATTGTGGAATAGCCATAAATTGAACTTAACGGCGTCTTTAAATCATGTGATAAGCCCGTTATCCACTCTTCACGTAATTGCTCTGCGTGCTTGATCTGTCTTTCATTTGAATTAAGTCGTTCAGATAAATGATTGAGTGATTCCTCTACAGGCTGGAACAGTTTAAATTTCCGCTTGAGCTTCCCCGTTTTGTTATGATGAATTTTTTTATCACTTATTTCTCTGTAATCAAATTGTGTCAGTCGCTCAATACGCGAAATAACATAAACGAGTGGTCGCACAAATTGCCGTGAAATACTAATGGATAAAAAGATCACGCCGAGTATCAAAATAATATGCCCACCGAAGAATATAGAAACAAACAATACCATCGCCTTATTAAAGGGCTCTTCAAATGGCTTATAGGATGGGTTAGGCATTCGCACAACAAAAGTGGCATCATCAGCTAGGGCTACGCTTTGTGTAAGCTCCTCATGCTCGAAAATATCATATTTTTCCTCGAGTAATTGCGGCTTCTTCAGCTTATCATAACGCTTTCCTATGACATCCGTCCGATTCCATTGTTCGTCATAGATTTCAACACTCGCCTTATTTTCTTTTAAACGTTGCAAGGTTACGGCAGAAATGTCCCCTGTTGAAACCCAATTTTCGAAGGCCTCTTCAAACAAAGGTTGAACAGGCGAAGTCGGAATAAATAATAAGTAGTAATTCGGGAGTTCCCATGTATGCATACCCGGTTGCTTCAATGCTAATATTTCGCTATCGGACTTTCCACATAATTCACAACTATCTCCTGTGTAATCAACAATGGTCATGGATTGATCAAATAAGTATAGCTGTCCTACGTTTTCCTCTGCTCGCTTCACTAAGTAATCCGCTATTTTAACCGTTTGTCCTTTTTCAACAACAGCATCATCTTCAATTTCAAAGGAGCTCATAACATGAATATTGTCACCAACACGATCATTAATAAAGATGGCGAAAAATACCAAGCTCATAATAAAGCCTGAAATAATTAAGAGATAAAATATGATGAAATATGAAACAAAACGGAGTGTTAATTTTCCAGCAGGCTTCATGAAGAAACATCCCCAACAAGTTTATAACCAATGCCTCGGACCGTTATAATGCATGTTGGCTTTCCAGGATTTTTTTCGATTTTTTCACGTAGTTTGCGTATATGTACCATTACTGTATTATCATCAAACAAGCAATCTCCCCACACACTCTCGTATATTTGTTCCTTTGATAACACTTGCCCTGCATTATCACATAAATATTTTAATAAATGAAATAAGCGGCCACTAATCATTTCCTTTACGCCATCTACCTGAATCTCTGCTGCGTCAATATCGAATGTAAAACGGCTACAAGTAAAAATGTGATTTTCTTGAACATTCTTTTTCTTCATATAACGTACTAGCTGTACCTTCACTCTTGCCACAAGTTCTAATGGGTTAAATGGTTTTGTAATATAATCATCTGCACCATTCATAAAACCTCGGAGCTTATCGGCGTCACTGCTTTTTGCTGTTAAATAAAAAATAGGGGCATCACTTTTCTCTCGAATGATATGTGCGATATCCAACCCACTACCATCTGGTAGCATGATATCTAATAGATAGAAATCAAATGGTTTAGTATTAATCTCGTTTTTTGCCTCTTCTATCGTGTTGCATAATGTTATATTGGCAATTCCTTCTTTTCTTAAAATAATTTCAATCATTTCGGCAATTGCACGTTCGTCCTCTAACACTAAAATTGATGCTTCCTGCATTTTTCCACCTACTTTTAAGATTACTTTAAGGTAGTCATTATTTCACCATAAGCTTCCTCAACTATTATATGTATAAGATAACCAATTAAGGAGATAAAACGCAATGACAACTAATCGTGTTACCTTCATTGATACAATGCGTGGATTTAGTTTATTTGGCATCTTAATGGCAAATTTGCTGATTTTCCAGTTTGGGATGTATGGCAAAGATGAATTAAAAAATCTTTCTACCTTAGATAACGGAGCTTTATATTTTGTGAAAATTGTAATTGAAGGCTCGTTTATGCCCATTTTCACCATTTTATTTGGCTTCTCGCTTATTAAATTAATTGAATCCATCCGCAGAAAAAAGAATAAAAGCCGCTGGTCTATTTTACGCCGTGCAACAGGCTTAATTTCTCTTGGCTTACTTCATTCCATCTTCTTATGGGAAGGCGATATTCTGTTTTCTTATGGCTGTATGACTTTATTCTTGATTCCTTTTATTAATCGTAAGCCAAAAACTCTATTAATATGGGCTGGTATCCTTTTAGTACTAACAACAGCGTTAACATACGGCTCTATGGAAGTATCTAAAAAGGAACAAAAGGAGCTAGATACTTACATTGAACAAGCAGATGCTATCTACGCTAATGGAAACTATTTAGAGATTTTTGATTTCCGTGCAAATGTAGAACCACCAGGAATGGAAGATCCGGCGTTCATCTTTATTTTATTAATTTTTACACCAATGTTCTACGCACCACTATTCCTTTTCGGCATGGCACTTGCTAAGAAGCAAGCCTTTGTGGAGATGGATAAGGAAATGAAATGGTATAAACTAGGTGCTCTCCTCGTTCCTATTGGACTTGTATGTAAAAGTGTTAGTTTTATAGAAAATGCTTTTTCTTCCATTTTATTAATGGGTGGCTCGCAATTATTAGCGATTGGCTATGTCTGCCTTGCAGCATTGATTTATAAAACACGCCCTGTTCAACTGCTTGCTCCTGCATTCGAGAGCGTAGGCAAACTGTCATTAACCAATTATTTACTACAAACCATTATTTGTACAACTGTTTTTTATGGCTATGGCCTTGGATTATACGGCAAACTAGGCGTTTTTGGCGGTATCCTATTTGGAATCGTTGTGTATAGCTTGCAATGTGTTTTCAGCCTAGCCTATTTAAAGAAATTTAAACGTGGTCCATTTGAAACAATTTTACGGATATGGACAAATTGGTCTTGGTCTGGGCAGGTAAAACAAGACTAAAATAGAAAGGAATTATTTTTATGAATAGTGACTCTAAAGAAGACTTTACAGACTCATGGTGGTTTTTGGGTATTTGTGCGACTGTAGCAGTAATTTTAACACTATTTGCATTCAAATAAATTACACATTAGATTTCATTTTCATTTGCCCCCTACTGTATACTAGTAAGTACTACAACTATACAGCTTAGGGGGCATTTTGTTGTTACAGCGTATGATGATTACTGGCTATAAGCCACATGAACTTGGTATTTTTAATGATAAACACCCTGGCATTGTCATTATAAAAAAGGCTCTAGAAGCTCGTTTACGTACACTACTGGATGAAGGACTGGAATGGGTTATTATTAGTGGACAGCAGGGCGTCGAATCTTGGAGTGCTGAAGTTGTTTTAATGCTAAAAAAGGAATATCCAAATTTAAAATATGCCGTTATAACGCCCTTTTTAGAGCAGGAGAAGAATTGGCAAGACCCTAAAAAGGAAAAGTATCAAGCATTAATTGCCCAAGCCGATTTTGTTACAAGCGTGACCAAAAAACCGTACGAAGCACCTTGGCAATTTATTGAGAAGGATAAATTTATTATTCAAAATACTGACGGTCTTTTATTAATTTACGATGAAGAAAATGAAGGTTCTCCAAAGTACATTAAACGTCTTGCAGAAAAATATATGGAATCTCATGACTATTCTCTTTTAACAATAAACGCCTATGATTTACAGGTGATAGCTGAAGAAATACAACAGCAAGACTGGTAGAAAAATATTGCTATAATTTTCTGACAATTATATACTATAATTAGTTATTCCTTTTTGTAGCCTACTATTTTCATGAATGCTACCAATAAATTGAAAGGAGCTGTATCATTTGAATAAACATATTGAAATGGTTCTTGAAGCTTCTCCTGTTAATGTCACTCACGATACGTATCGTAGAGAATGTCGGTATACACGTGGAATTCATATTGAGGAACAGGAATTTTCAGCTATTTTAAATACGATGAGCAATGATTCACGCTTATATTTCGATTTCCATAATCCGCGTAAAGAGATTAAAAAGGGAACCTATTTAAATGGACACTCCGGTTTAGCCTACAATATTTATGAATACTATAAACAACATTATAATATTGAGATAGCTGAGATAATTAATGGTAAAGATTTTTATGTAAAAATAATATAAAACATAAGCCCCTTTAAAATTTTTCTTTTAAAGGGGCTTTTTTTTTATGTTATAGGTCTGCTACTTGCGCACCTAATTCTTTATTATTATACATTTCTGTATCAAGCTCTTTTGTAATACGTGCTGTTGTAACACCAGCAGTCATTGAACCACTTACATTTAAAGCTGTACGTCCCATATCGATTAAAGGCTCAACAGAGATTAATACACCTGCAAGTGCAACTGGTAAGTCAAGAGCTGAAAGTACAAGGATCGCTGCAAATGTTGCACCACCACCAACACCTGCTACACCAAAGGAGCTAACGGCTACTACTGCGATGACTGTAATAATGAACACAGGATCAAGAGGATTAATACCTACTGTAGGTGCGATCATAATCGCTAACATAGCAGGGTATACTCCAGCACAGCCATTTTGGCCGATTGATAAACCAAATGAACCTGAGAAGTTTGCGATACCTTCAGATACCCCAAGACGGCCTGTTTGCGTTTTAATGTTCATTGGTAAAGTACCAGCACTTGAACGTGATGTAAAGGCAAATAACAATGTTTCCGCTGATTTTTTCACGTACGTAACTGGGTTTAATCCACTTAATGTTAGGATTAATAAATGTACTAAGAAAACAATTATTAGCGCCGCATAAGAAGCAATCACAAACTTACCTAAATTATAAATGGCACCGAAATCTGATGTTGCAACCGTACGAGCCATAATAGCTAAAATTCCATATGGTGTTAAACGTAAAATGATTGTTACAACACCCATTACTAGTGCATAAATAGCATCTAAGCCTTTTTTAATTGTAGCTGCTGTCCCTTCATCTTTACGTGCCACACGTAAGTAAGCAAAACCAAGGAATGCTGAGAAAATTACTACAGCAATTGTTGATGTTGAACGAGCTCCAGTTAAATCAAGGAAGGGATTTGCTGGGAATAGCTCAACAATTTGAGTTGGTAAATCCGGTGCTGCTAAGCCAGTTGTTTTTTCCTCAAGATATTGTCCTCGAGCTGTTTCTGCTTCACCTTGTAAAATATGTGTTGCATCTAAATCAAATACCGTTGCAGAAAGAATACCTACTGCTGCCGAAACGGCTGTTGTACCAATTAAAATGGCTAAAATAAGAGCTGCCATTTTCCCAAAGTTTTTGCCAATTTTCATTTTTGTAAAGGCAATTAAAATGGAGATGAATACTAAAGGCATTGCAACCATTTGTAGCAGTTTAACATACCCAGTACCTATAATATTGTACCAAGAAGTTGTTTTGGCTAGTACTTCAGAATCTATACCATAGATAAAATGAAGTCCAAGGCCAAGTACAATCCCTAAACCTAAGCCTGCAAAAACACGATTTGAAAATTTGACGTGTTTTTTATTCATAATAAATAAAATTCCAACGAACACAAGCAACACTGCTACGTTAAGAATGATTTGTAAATTCGACAATGGAATGCCTCCTAAGATGTTTTATTATTAATGTAATCGAATTATATACCCATAATCCCTATAATTCAAGTATGTTTTATTAAGATTAATAAATTCCTAAAGGAAATGGTTCTTTGCCTATGATTATACCCTCAAAAAATGAATCACAATCATCCTTTTGCTCCTGACGCTTTATTATAAAAGACATTTAACAAACCAAGATCATCAGCATATGTGCAGGCGATTGTATAGATAGTTTAGTCACTGGTACTACATTTGGTGACAAATGATAAATGGCCCCTAGATTGTTATAAAAACTAACAGTCTAGAGGCAGCATTATAGGTTTACTTATATCGCTTCATTTCTAATGACAAATCTCGGTTCATAGTCGCTAATTATGTCAAAAACACCATCATTAAAACAATAAATATGATGTTCAACGTGAGGAATTTCTTTGCTCCCAATCCAGGGAAGTTGGTCAAACCATGCTATATAATCTGAATGGCTCATTTTATAAAACCATTCTGCTGAAAAATTTATAGCATTTTCTTGTTGCAATGCTTCATCGACTAAGGGCACTAAATCAGATCGAGGGATTTCTCCAGTGTAGCGGAATGACCAAACGTAATCTTGAATTGGGGAAATCTTATCATAAATAATATCAACTTCCGTATTGTTTCGATCTATTAATGTTAAGGATAACCCTAAATCTGTATAATTTAATGAAGCATTAACGACTTGAGCCCTCTCCAAGCAAGTAATAGGCTGCCAAATATGCAGTCTTCTTAAGTCCATCTAAAAACCCCCCTTTTATATAGAAACTTTATTCAAAAATTCATATATTTTACATCTAAGCTTTTAAAAATTCATAGTAAAGCTCCAGCAATAAACCTAGCGAAATGCACTAAGTTAATGGACGAAGTAGGTTTGTTGTTTATTAATGAGGTAACAGCTTCCTGCGATTTTTTTACACTGCTTTTTGATATGTGTGACCGCATTGGACAATTGTTCAACGGAATTAAAATACTGATATTCGTTTGTAATAACGGCGATAGATAAGGTCGTACATGTTAAAGGTTCTAGTTCACCTGCTCTATTGGCCACTTGAATACATACTAAATCCTCAATATCATAAAAACTTACAATATTGGCATCAAAGTCATCTATAATCTTTTGACAAATCTTTTCTACTTCATAATGAGGTAGAATGGCAACAAAATCGTCGCCACCGATATGCCCTAAAAAATCTTCCATCCCACAGATATGTCTTTTTAGTATATCTGTTAAATACATTAAAATTTTATCACCTTTATTAAAACCATATGTGTCATTATAGGATTTAAAATGATCTAAATCAAAATAGATTAAGCTATATTGTGATAGCTGTAATGCTTCCTCTAGCTTTTCATCAATTAATTTATTCCCGGGAAGGCTACTTAAAGGATTTAAGAAGCTTGCAATGGCTACTTGTGTATCAACAAGCTTTAATAGTAACTCTCGAATACTAACTAAACCATCATATAAGTTATTTTTTGTGACAACGACATCATCATATAAATCTTCAGGAGGTCTAGACATAGCTAGTGTACTCACTTCAGTAATTGGTGTATTACGATCTACAATTAAAGGGTTTTCTTTCATGATAAGTTGATTTTGGCGTCCCATAAATAAATGATAGCCATAGCGAGTACCAATTTTTTGATAGAAATGTGTACGTGTAATATGTCCAATTGGTTTTTCATCACGAACTACTACAATGCTTCGCAATGAAGGATTACTCATAAAAAGTACATCTACTTCGTTATTTTTCACAAATTCATCAATACACGGAACCTTTTCAATGACTTCCCCTATCTTCATGGTCACCCACCCTTATTTTTCCCAAATGTATTTCCTTTGATGGCTTTCCTATCGCATAACCTTGTGCATAATGAATGCCTATACGATGCAGATAATCAAGCTCTTCTTGTCGTTCAATCCCCTCAGCGATAATTTTTGTTTTCACCTGTTCAGCATATTTCATCAATAAGGTAACGAGCTGTTGCTGCTCGCTATTTTGATCGATAAATTGAATTAACGAACGATCAAGTTTAATAAATTCTGGCTTTAAATAAATAAGAGTTTTCAAGCTATTATAACCTGAGCCTACATCGTCTACTGCAATGCGATAACCTTGTGATCGATAATGTGACAACACCCGTTCGAATTCCTCAAAATCTATTACAGCACTGCGCTCTGTTAATTCAAATACTACCTGCTGAGGTTTAATGCCCAGCTCCTTAAGTAATTGTAGCGTTTCTCCACTGTGATATTTTTTATCTACTAACACATTCGGATGTATATTAAGAAATACTAAGAAGTTCGTATCCTTCACATCTTTATGCATACGCTCCTTGAAACGCTGTAAGGAAAGATTCCTACAAAAACACTCAAATAAAAAAACACAATCTGTTTGCCCAACAAACTCATAGAACTGATCCACACTATTAAATAATACTGATGGAACTGGGCGATTTAATGCTTCAAATCCCATCGTTTGCTTTGACTGTAAATCTACAATAGGTTGGAAATATGTATGTAAATCATTATGCTGAATAATATGTTTCAACGCTTTTAAACGTTTCATATATAATGAATTTCTTTGATGTTGCCCATATAAATATTTTAAAAAGGAAAATATACTCCTTGTTTTTATACTTTGTCCCATTGTAGACTCCATTCTTGCACCTCTTCAATTGGTTATTATGGTTCATTGTACCCTTTTATTGTAAACAGACTGTGAATGGTATGTAAAAAGTGTAAGCCCCCGTACTATACTTTGAGATATTTTCTCATAATACATTTTTCATAATATTCAATATATTACAAATGATTTATTGATATAAACCATTATTAGTGTATGATTGTAATAATAGGTTTATATTACCTATTATATTTTTTTGTGCTTTTACCTGATCGATCTTTATAGGGAAACCTATTTAGATAAAAAATTATTCAAGGGAGGATCCTGTTAATGAGCTTGTCTATTCAACAATTATTGGAGAACAAAGGAATTACACCGAAATCTGAACACCTTGAACTATTAAAAACACGCTGGGAAGGTATGCAGTCACTTCGTAGCAATTTAGAAGGTATTGCGATTGATGATGCAGATATCGCTGTACGTAATATTCCTGGAGGTGATCATATTGACAACTGATTTACATTTAAAATCCGTTGAAGAGCTGGCACCTTTACTTGCATCGAAGACGCTCTCCCCCGTGGAATTAACAAAAGCTATTTTAGACTTTGCTGAGGAAAGTCAGCCGAAAATTAATTCCTATATGGCATTTTATCGGGAAGAAGCATTAGCAAAGGCAAAAGAAATTGAACAGGAGATTCTCCAAGGCCACTATAAAGGTATGTATCATGGAATTCCTATGGCCTTAAAGGATAACTTGTATTTTAAAGATAAAATAACAACGATGTCCTCAAAAATTCATAAGGACTTCGTTTCTCATTATGATGCAACAGTTGTTGAAAAGCTTCGAGACGCTGGCGTTATATTCACCGGAAAATTAAGCATGCATGAATACGCATGGGGCATTACCAATAACAACCCTCATTACGGACCTGTTCGCAACCCATGGGATTTAGATAAAATTCCTGGTGGTTCAAGCGGAGGCTCTGGAGCAGCTGTTGCGGCTGGGGCAAGCGTAGCTTCACTAGGGACGGATACAGCAGGCTCCATTCGAATTCCTTCTTCTGCTTGTGGCATAGTTGGGTTAAAACCTACACACGGTCGTGTAAGTAAATATGGCTGTTATCCTTTAGCATGGAGCTTAGATCATATTGGTCCAATGACAAAGACCGTAAAGGATGCAGCAGGCTTGCTTGAAGTCATTGCTGGCTTTGACCATCGAGACCCTACTTGCATTGATGTCCCAACGGACGACTATGTGCAGCAATTATCTGGAGATATTAAGGATTTAGTGATTGGAATTAATGAAGAATACTTCTTTAAAAATGTGGATGCTGAAGTGGAAAAAGCTGTACGAGCAAGCATTCAAAGCTTAGTGGATCAAGGTGCAAAAGTAGAAGTGGTCCGAATTCCTTCTTTACAATATGCAGAATGGGCGGAGCTTGTTACGTCCCTTTCAGAGGCAGCAGCTATACACCATTCAGATTTACAAAAGCGACCACAAGATTTTGGGGATGATATACGTCTACTATTTGAGCTTGGTGAATTACCTTCTGCAGTTGATTACCTACAAGCTCAACAGGTACGACGTCAAATTAAGCAAGAGTTTACTGAAATTTTTAATGAGGTAGATGTACTCATTACCCCTACCCTACCAGTTGTGGCAAGTACGATTGGCGATGATTTCGCAGAGTTGAATGGTCAAAAAGTGGATTTAATTGATAATATTATTCGCTTTACTGGCCCTAGCAACTTAACAGGATTACCTGCACTTTCCGTTCCTTGCGGCTTCAAAGGGAACTTACCAATTGGCTTACAAATTATAGGGCCTGCCTTTAAAGAAGGACGTATATTAAATGTAGGATATGCAGTTGAACAAACTAACCCATTACGAAATAGAAAGCCGAATATTTTTATTAATATTTAAAAGATAGTTTTGAAAAAAATCTGCTCACTTCACGGGATACCCTGAATGAGCAGATTTTTTTGGTGGATACAAGCAAGTGTGAATACTAATGGTTTTTTATAAACAAGTAATTCTATAATAGAAGCTAGAAGCTTACTATAGGAAAGGCAATGATGTACTCATGAATGTAGAGAATTTTTTACAATTACCGATTACTAAGGATTTCACCGTTGTAGCTGGGCACAACGGTTTGCATAAAGCTGTTCAAAATGTGGAAATTTTAGACTTTGAATTTTCACCGGACATACCCCATGTTCGAGATACGATTTTCACGCCCCATAGTGTTGTTTTAAGTAGTTTATTGTTTGCAAAACAAAAACCAGAGTATTTAGTAAATGCTGTCAAAAATTTGATTGAGCTAGGGGCGAGTGCCTTAGCTTATAAGCCTGTCATTTTCAAGGACTTGCCTGAAGAAGTTTTGACTTACGCTGAAGAGCAAAATTTCCCTATACTTAGATTCGGTGGAGATGAATTTTTTGAAAAAATTATTTTAGAAACGATGGCCTATGCCAAGACACAGGATTACTCATTCTTTTTAGAAACTATTTTACGAAGATTAATGGAAGAAGATGTTACGCAAGAGCAAATCAAATCCATTTTACAGCAACTTAATAAGCCCTTTGAAAAATATGTATTTGCAGCAAATTTGCGTACAAGTGACCCACTCCATCATAGCTCGATGCAATCTATTTTTTCATTAGAACCATTATTAAAATCGGGTCTAATTTGTTCCTATAAACAAAGCCTTTTCATTATCATGACACATGCATCTCAGCAGTTTCAATTTGAAAAAGTTTTAGATGAATGGTTAGCTCTATACGCCATACCAACTGATACAATCACCTTTGGCTATAGTAGTAGCTACGATACCGAAACAGGATTACCCAGCGCCTTACGCGAAGCTTTCTTTGCCAGTATTTTAGCTGAAATTGATAGACTACCTAGCTGTCATTATAACAATCTCGCATCTGAACGCTTATTAATTGAGTTGTATCGTAAAGATCGAACATTTGCAATGGACTACGTAAATTCCTTTTTAGCCCCATTACTTGATGATAAGGCTGATTCAGATTTAATGGAAACTGCCAAAACCTATATCATTAAGAAAGGAAATATTAAGGAAGTCGCAGTGGCACAGTTCTGTCACCCCAATACAATTCGCTATCGTATGGCTAAAATACGTCAATTAGTAGCACTAGAAGATAATGATTATGTTTTTTATGAACACCTAGCTGCAGCCGTTAAATTGTACTTATTACATAGTAAATTGACTGTCGAATAATTACTTTGGAATAAGTACAAAAAAACGCCTGAATATTTAGAAATAAAATCAAAACCTTTTCTTCACTCTTATGCTATTCTATTGAAGTCAGGAGGAAGAAACATATGAAAACTTACATAGCAGATGGCATGCTATTGATTACTGCAATCGTGTGGGGCAGTGGATTTGTTATTACAGCCATTGCCTTAGAATATTTAACAGCTTATCAAGTAATGGCTGGTAGATTTTTATTAGCTTCGATTATATTAACCGTTCTATTTGGCTCTCGATTAAAAAAAGCTTCAAAATCGGTTATTTGGAAAGGAGCTTTATTAGGGACCATTCTATATATAGCATTCGCCCTTCAAACAGTCGGACTTCAGTATACAACACCTTCTAAAAATGCCTTTTTAACTGCCGTAAATGTTATTATTGTTCCTTTAATTGCCTATGCGGTTTATAAGCGCCGCATTGATGGCTATGAAATCATTGGTTCGATAATGGCAATCGTTGGAATTGGCTTTTTATCATTACAGGGCTCATTGACAATGAATGTGGGTGATGCACTTTCTTTAGCTTGTGCCGTTGCTTTTGCATTTGACATTTTTTGTACAAACCTTTTTGTTCAAAAGGAAGATGCCATTGCTCTTACTATTATTCAGTTTCTCACGGCCTCCCTTATAGGTGTTCTAGTCGTCATTAGCCAAGGCGAAATCCCAACATCATTTGAAAAAGAAGCAATCTATTCTCTTATTTATCTAGGAATTTTTTCTACGACGATTGCTTATCTATTCCAAAATGTGGCCAATCAATACACAACGGCCACTAAAGCTGCGATTATCCTATCGACTGAATCTTTCTTCGGTATGGTACTATCCGTCATCTTCTTGCATGAAATTTTAACAAGCCGTATGGTCGTAGGCGCAGTGCTCATTTTATTGGCTATACTAATTGCCGAAGTCAAACCAGCACATCCTAAAAAGAAGCTTATGAAAACACTAGAAAATCAAACGCCAAAATAGTTTCAGTTTAAAACTGGAACTATTTTTTTAAGCTCGACTAGTAATGATGCTTGTTGTAATACCTACTACTAAAACGGTAATAATGGATAATAGAAAGGTTGAAGTGGATAATAGGAAGCCGCCTATAACAATAACGATGGAATCGATAAAAAATATTAATATCCCCACATTAATACCTGTTTTATCACAGATAAATTGAGCGATTAAGTCTGTCCCTCCAGTGCTTGTCTGAAATCGCAACATCAGACCAATTCCAAACCCTACAAGAATGCCTCCAAGAATCGCACTGTAAAGCGCATCAATTTGAACAAGATTACGGGCAGGCTTTAATAAATCAATAATGAAGGAAGACATTATTAAGCCATGTATACTATTGAAAAAATAGGCTCTATATTTAAACCAAGCGATAATAAAAATGGGAATACTAATGACAATAATCATTAAACCGATTTTTAGCTTATATAAATAATGTAAAATTAGCGCAAATCCAACTACTCCTCCATCTAATATTTCATAAGGCGTTAAAAATAAATTAATTCCTAACGACAAAGAAATACTTCCTATTATAATGACAAGACTTTTTGTAAAGAAATACATACAACCCCCCTCCGTAATTACGCATGTCTTATAGTATGAAAATAGGTAATCGAACATGTTATGAAATAACCTTAGATGAATGATCATTTTTATCGAGTATATTTGCTAAATTTCTTCGAAACTTATTCTATTATTTCCCGTAAATACAAGTAAAATTTGATTTTTAAAAAAGGGGGTTCCTTATGGAGCATGCTTTATTAGAACAGGTTAAACATACTAGAATACATTTAAGAAAAGGGCAATTAGAAACAATCTTTGAGGAATTTGATGTGCAGCGAATAAGATTAACAGAGGCACAGCGCCTAGAAAAATATCGCAAAATGCTAGAAAGTCCATTCCGCTTTTTCCGTGGAAGTGCCTATCTATTTTACTTTGATATGGCAAAGACTACCTCTATCTTCCATACTCCTAACAGTAGGCCAACTTGGATTCAAGGTGATATGCATATGGACAACTTTGGGGCCTTTCAAAATGAAGCAGGCACCATTGTCTTTGATGTCAATGATTTCGATGAGGGCTATGTCGGCTCTTATTTATACGATATTATTCGAATGAGCGTCAGTATTGCACTCTATTTAGAAGAACAAGACTTACATAAGGCAACCCAAGAAACGGCTATTCAATATTTTCTCAATAGCTATATCGATCAACTAAAACGGTTTCAGCGCAAAAAAGATGATCCACTAACACTGATGTTTACAAAGGATAATACTAAAGGACCTGCTAAAAAACTTTTGAAAAAGCTTGAAAAACGTCCACACTCTCTTTTTTTAGAGGATATTTCATATAAGAGTGAAGATGGCCAACGAGCTTTTTTATGGAATGATGAAATTCAACCAGTCTCTTCAGAGGAATACAGTGCCATAGCAAACGCACTTCCAACTTATAAAATTAAGGATATTGCTTATAAGCATGGCTCTGGCACAGCTTCTATCGGTCTAAAACGTTACTATATTTTAGTGGAAGATAAAAAAATTACATCTGAAGAAAATGATTTAGTGCTAGAAATGAAAGAAGTACGTACAGCGATTCCTGCCTATTTCCTCCCCTATCAAGAGCAATTTTGGGATCATTATGAGCACCAAGGAGCACGTGTTGTGGGTACACAAAAAGCTATGCATCATTTAGAGGACCCTCATTTAGCCTATATCACGATGAATAACCAAGAATTTTATATTCGAGAACGCTCTCCTTATAAAAAGAAGATTAAGCCTAAAAACTATAAGGATTTAGAGGATTATTTTACAACAACATCACTTATGGGAAAAATAGCTGCCAAAATACATGCTCGCGCTGATATCGATTATTCTCATGTTTTTACCTATCACAGCGAGGAAGAGATTTTAAAGGCTATCGGTAAAGATCGTACTATATTTATTGAGCAGACAATTTTACAAGCCATGAGCTACAAGGAAATGGTCTACACAGACTTTGACATATTTAAAAGCTTTGTTGAAACAAAATTCAATTTTAAAAAGGACCTCGGCTATTAGCAGAGGTCCCTCTATTCACATTTATTTGTGCTTGGCCTTCATACGAGCAAGCAAAAACCCACCTTTAAATGACTTTGGTTCGTACGAGATAATAAATGCATTAGGCTCAAACTGTTCTACTATTTGAAAGAGTTCACCCTCACGATTCCTCTTCGTTAATATTTCATATTTATAGCGATTACTATCTCGCCCTTCCCCAATATAAATCGTAACCGCAAACCCTTCATTACGAAGAAATCTCACAAGCTCCTCATTCTTATTTTGCGTATTGATGGTCGTATAGACATAGCCTATTGCTAGCTTACGTTCAATTTTGGCCCCTAAAAATATTCCTAATCCAAATCCAACCGCATAAACGCCCATAGCTAACATACTTTGTTTTCCACTAAAAACGAGCGAAAGGCCAAATACATACACTAACATCTCCAACATACCAAATATCGCAGCAAGGAAAGTAATATTCTTTACTAAAAATATTGTACGTAATGTTAAAAAAGGTACATAAACTAGTTGAAGGATTAAAATTAACACGATACTTTGCATTTATTCTAGACCTTTCTGAGAGTAATTATATATAAGTGTATGTTGAAATAGAAAGTTACATTCTATTAATTTTAAATTCCCTTCAAGCAGCAATGTTAAACATTTTAAACAACTGTATAAAAATTTATGAGGTATAAGTGTAATTTTACACTTAATGTGTGATATGGTATTATTCAAGAATATTTAAAGAAGGAGGATGTAAAATATTGAAGAAGAAAATGATAATTATTTTTCTTATCATTAGCTTAAGCACAAATTTATATATATTGGGAAAATGGTTTTTGCTTGATCAATGGTATGAAGCTAATGCTGAGGAACGTGTTATATTAAGCGAAATGGTTCAAAAAACAGTGGCAAGTGAAAAATATAAAGAAATAGCTTCGCAAGAGAAAGTTATCGCTATTGATACAAGTATCGATAAGAATAAAGGCGGCGTATTCCCTTATTATTTTGAAGTAAATGTTCGTACAGATAAACAGACATATATTTTTTATTGTAAAGATAAGCAATGTTCAGAGATGGAGAATAGCGGTTGGACTTATTCTAGCTATCAAGACGAACAGCCGCGACTACCATTTAAAAAATGAACAATAGTTTTTTTACATACTAAAATGTCACCTCCTTAAATCTATATCAATAGATAAAAGTAGGTGACAACTGCCTTTTCATCAAAATAAGTGAGGTATTTAGATGAATGTTGTTTAGTTTTGCCTATATTTCCCCATGCATTGGGTCTTCCTTATGCTTAGGCCCAATCATGTTGAATAAAATATTAAGGATAATTGCTGTGACAGAACCACAGACAATACCATTAGATGTAAGAATTGAAACGCTTGTTGGTAGTGCATCAAAAATGCCAGGAACTACAGATACACCAACACCTAAGCTTACTGATATCGCAGCAATCATCGCGTTTTCTGCTGATTCATTCATTACAGGTACAAGCATGCCCATACCTTGTGTAATCACCATACCGAACATCGCAAGCATCGCCGCACCTAGTACAGATGTTGGAATAATCGTTGTTAACGCTGCGATTTTTGGTAGGAAGCCAAGTGCTACAAGTAAGCCACCTGTGATGTAAATAACTTTACGATCTTTTACACCTGACATACGAGTTAGCCCCACGTTTTGTGAGAATGTTGTATATGGAAAAGCATTGAAAATCCCGCCGATTACTGAAGCAAGACCTTCAGAACGATAGCCACGAGCTAAATCCTTTGAATCTAATTTTTTATTACAAATATCACTTAGTGCAAAATAGACACCAGATGACTCTACTAAAGATACCATTGCTACGAGTGTCATGGTAATAATTGCAGTCACATCAAAAGTTGGCATTCCAAAATAGAAAGGCTGAACCATATGGAATACATCAGCATCTGCTACTGGCGTAAAATCTACTTTACCCATGAATGCACCTAAAATAGTACCGACTACTAATCCAATAAGAATCGAGATTGCACGGACAAACCCTGTAGAAAAACGATAAACAATTAAAATAATGACTAATGTAATGAACGCTAAAGCAACATTAGAAGCAGAGGCAAAATCCTCAGCACCTTGTCCACCAGCCATATTGTTTAAAGCCACAGGTAATAAGGAAATACCAATAATAGAAACTACCGATCCCGTAACTACTGGTGGGAAGAATTTCACAAGCTTACCGAAGAAGCCAGCAATAATCATCACAATTACACCAGATGCAATAATAGAACCATAAATATCTGTGATACCTTGCTCCGGGTTTGTACCGATAGCAATAATTGGACTTACTGCTGTGAATGTACAGCCTAGTACTACTGGTAAGCCAATACCGATAAATTTACCTGAATAAACCTGTAAAAGTGTTGCGATCCCGCACATCATAATATCAATCGCCACTAAATACGTCATTTGTGTTGAATCAAAGCCAATTGCCCCACCAATAATTAGTGGCACTAAGATGGCTCCAGCATACATCGCAAGTAAATGTTGAATCGCTAGCGTCGTTGATTTAAAGGTATTCATTACGCGCGAGCCTCCGCAGCAAATGTTACTTTGCCATCTTCAAGAGAGTCTACAATCGCTAATGACTCAACGCGAACACCTTGTTCACGCAATAATTTCCCTCCATCTTGGAAGCCCTTTTCAATAACGATGCCCACACCCACAACATTCGCACCAGCTTGTGCAGCAATATCAAGTAAGCCTTTGACAGCTTCACCATTTGCTAAGAAATCGTCAATGATTAAAATATTGTCATCTTCATTTAAGAAATTACGTGATACAGAGATATCATTTGTTTCATTCTTTGTGAATGAATGTACCTTTGATGAGTAAAGGTTATCTGAAAGTGTTAAAGATTTACGTTTACGAGCAAATACTACAGGTGCACCAATTTCTAAGCCTAGCATGACAGATGGCGCAATGCCTGAAGATTCAATTGTTAAAATCTTAGTAATAACTTGATCAGAGAAACGATTTGCGAATTCGTGACCAATTTCCTTCATTAACATCGGATCAATTTGATGATTTAAAAATGAATCTACCTTTAATACTGATGAAGATAAAACCTTACCTTCTTGCATAATTTTGTCGTGTAATAACTTCATTTCTTTCATATCCTTCTTTCGTTAATAATAATAAAAAAACGCTGGATGTCTTGTTTCCATTCAGCTACGAGTGGAGCAAGGCATTCAGCGTAAAAACGTCGAAACGAATAGAAAACATCATTAAATTGAAGTTCTCTAAAAGCATTGCTACCCATAGTCGATTTATTTACGGTAAATCGGTAGAAACTTGCGAGCCCTATTCTCGCTATTATATGAGTGGATTGTATGAAACTATCAGAATAACCAATTTATCACTTTATTCGGTAAGAGCTTATATCTCATATTGAAAAAAGTTTAATTTTTCGGAATTTAATGGTATTCTGCAACTTTTCAATTGTAAACGTTCGTGTTTTCAATCAACGTACTGATTATAACAGACTATTTTCTAGCTTGCTAGCATTATTTTGATAAATGGAAAGGTACTGTCATAATGACGACATTTCTGTGAAATAACAGTGTCGTACGAATTAATAAGCTAGATTGATTGTGTAGCATATGGTGCCACCCTTTTTTCGGTAAAAATTGTGGGATGACAACTGTTACTTTATGACCTGTCTTCGTACATTGATGTTCTACCTTATCAATAAATTTAATCAATGGCTGTGTGATACTGCGATATGGTGAATAATAAGTTACTAGTCGTACATCTGGTTGCCAGGCCTTCCATTTCTCTTCAAAAGCCTTTGCATCCGCTTGGTCGAAGGCTACGTAAAATGCAATTACCTTCTCAACATGTAATGATTTCGCATAATGAAGGGAATTTTCAACAACTTTCGTTATACCTGCTACTGGTACAATAAAAACATTCCCCTCAATAGCAGCTAGTTCCTCATGATTTAATCTTAATTGTTCTCCAACGGCCTGATAATGGAGCTTAATCCGATGGAATAGAAAAATAATAATTGGTAAAAAGATAAACACTGGCCATACTTGAGGCATTTTTGTTACAAAAAACATCATCGCTACGATGAAAGAAATAGCAGCACCAATTGTGTTGATCGTAAATTTTGCAATCCATCCTTTAGGTTTATCACGCCACCATTTTCGCATCATTCCTGTTTGCGCTAATGTAAACGGAATAAATACCCCTACAGCATATAGTGGAATTAAATGCTCAGTTGCTCCATCAAATAAAATGATTAAGACAATAGCCGCTGCACCTAGCATCAGGATGCCATTTGAATAACCAAGACGGTCTCCACGAATTTGGAATATTCTTGGGATAAAGCCATCCTTTGATAAATTTACTGCTAACAAAGGAAATGCTGAGTAACCTGTATTTGCAGCAAGAACTAAAATCATTGCCGTTGTACCCTGGACAATGTAATAAAATAGATTTCTACCTACGCTCGCTTCTGCAAGTTGAGAAACAACTGTAGCTTCCGCTGTTGGCGCAATCCCATAAAAATAAGCCAAACTAACAATGCCTATAAATAAAACGGCTAAAATAGCACCCATTGCTAAAAGCGTTTTAGCTGCGTTATTAGGAGCAGGATTTTTAAAATTAGGGATGGCATTTGAAATAGCCTCTACCCCTGTTAAAGCTGAGCTCCCTGATGCAAATGCCTTTAATAAAATAAATAAACTAATTCCTGCAACCGGTGTACCGACCTTTGGATGTAGCTCTGCTGGCACCTGACCAGTTGCGACATGATAGAGCCCCATTCCAATTAACAAGAGCATAACACCTACAAACAGATAGACTGGGTATGCCAAAATAGAAGCAGATTCTGTTACACCACGTAAGTTTAAGATTGTTAAAAAAACCACAAAGAATATAGCAATGGGTACATTGTAGGGGTGGAGGCTTGGAAATGCCGAAGTAATGGCATCTGTACCTGCTGATACACTTACCGCTACTGTTAAAATATAATCAACAAGTAAGGACCCTCCAGCCACAAGACCTGCATTTACCCCTAAATTCTCCCGTGATACTACATAGGCCCCTCCCCCATGTGGATAGGCGAAAATAACTTGACGATAGGAGAGAATTAGTGCCACAAGCAAGATAACGACTCCAGCAGCAATTGGTAGAGAGTACCAAAGGGCAAGTGTACCCACTGTCATCAGGACAATTAAAATTTGTTCTGGTCCATAGGCTACTGAAGACAAGGCATCTGATGATAATATGGCTAATGCCTTTGTTTTACTAAGCTTTTGTTCCCCTAACGCATCGGATCTTAATGGTTTACCGATTACATAACGTTTGAATGAGGATTTCATTGTTAAACACCTTCTAGTTTTATAGAGTGTGTTTCGCCTTTCTAAATAAGATCAAAAAACGCCTACAAGTCATCACTAAATAAGACTTGTAGACGCTCATCCGTCTGCCAAGCTCCAACTTTTCTGCTCTTAACGCTTACGAGGTTAGCTGTCGGATTCGGGCCTGAGTAGCCCTACTCTTCAAATTAAGAGATTCACCCCAAGGATGGCTGATGCTATCCGTCAAAAATGGGTCCCCCGCGTTTAGTTGCTTCAGCGATTTAGAAATTTGAAACTTTTATAATGATGTCATATTACGCCTGTCAATTAAAAAAGTAAAGAAGAAAATTTTTCACTTTTATGAGAGAAAAACATAGACTTTTTTCCGAAATCGTTTGGAATTTACCTACGAATGCCAAGCAAATACTCTCAGAACAGCAAAAGGCTACTGTAAAAGTATGCTCTACTTTTACAGTAGCTCTCTATATTAGTCATTATAATCCTGTTCAAAATCAACAATATTCCCCGTCATAGAATCCACATCTACTTCATATTCATATTGACCATCTTTCAATTCAATTTCATAGATGCCATCATCGAGCTTAATTTTTGTTACAGTACCTTTTGCTTTCTTTAAGGCTGTTTCGATAGCCTGCTCTTTAGTAATGTTAGTAGTTACTGTAGTTGCTAGTTTATTGTCGTCCATATCATCGTTATCTCGACGTTCTTTTTTCTGCTTGAGTAATTTCCCAGTATAAGCATCAAATTTTAAATCATATTCTTCTGTATCAGTATAGACCTCTACTTCATAAATAGAACGATACTGATTTTTGTCAAACTCGATATCCGCTACTGTACCATCAACTACTGCAAGGGCCTTCTTCTCAATCTCTTGCATTGTTAACACCTTTTTTTCTTGAGCATCTCCAGATAATAATGTTGTCGAGCCAATCGCTGCACCAACCCCAAGTGTAACTACTAATGCTGGAATCATAATCATTTTTTTCATATCTATCTCTCCTTTGTTTTATCTATTCTTAGCTTACCAAGCAAAGATGATAGAACTATAAGAGAAACATTAGAATTTCATGAGAATGAATTATTGATCATCATCCCATGTAATGGACAGAACTTCCCCTGAAACAGCATGGATTTGAAAAGTGGCTTCGTCATCCTGTGTTTCAATTTCAACTAAATAATAACCACCTTCTGCCGTTTCTTCAAAATCAACTGAGTCCACTTCCCCCGTCAATTGTCCTAGCGCTATTTGAATAGCCTGTTGTTCAGTAATTATAGGTTCTTCTACAGGTGGTTTATGCGGCTCAACATTTTCCACCGATACTATTTCACCCGAGTAGGCATTGACAGTTAAATCTTTTTGTTGGTTTTCTTTCTCAACACGTACCGTATAAGTGGTATCTGTTAACTTGATACTTTCAACATCACCATATTTCTGTTTTACCATTTGTCTTATTTGCTTTTCAGTTAACAATAACTTCGTTTGTCCTTCTTTTATTGTTAAATCAGTTACCTGTTGTGTTTTAGCATCTAGCATAGCTATATACTTGACATTGTCACGTGTAAAAAACATTTCATAGATGTCTCCTTGTTTCTTCACCTGCGTAACATGGGCTTTATAGATGGCTTCAATATGGTTTATAGCCTCTGACTTGCTAAGTGGTTCAACATGAAAATAGCGATACTGAATAAACCACAGCGTTCCACTACAAAGAAGGAGAATAACAATTATTATCAGAACCCATTTTTTCATTGCTCCTCCTCCTTTGGTATACATAGGGTAAAGCTTGTTCCTTCTCCAAGTGTACTTTTCACATCAATGGTTATGCCCAGTTGTTCTGCAAGCTCATGGGCTATCGCAAGCCCTAATCCAGAGCCACCTGTCTTACGATTTCGATCCTCTGTTACCCGATAAAAACGCTCAAACAAATGAGGTAAGTGCTCCTCTGGAATACCTATACCAAAATCTTGGATGGTAATGCAGGCATGATTGGTTGTTTCTGCTGTAAGAATACGCACCTCATCCTCACTATACTTTCTAGCATTATCGAGCAAAATAAAAAGTAGTTGCTTCAAGATTTTTTCATCACTATAAATAAATCTTGGAAGCTTCGCATCGACTATAAATGTTCGATGATAGGCCTGCTGCATTTGTGAGGCAACTTTCTGCAAGAATGGTTCAAGCTCTAGCTGTTCCAAATGAATAGCCAGATGCTCATTATTTTTAGCTAGTTCTAGCAATTGTAGTACCATCTCATGCATGCGAGTCGATTCATTAGCGATCGCTTGTAATGATTCTTGCGCAACTTCACGATTATCAAAGCCTCTTCGAAGGAGTAATTTTGCATAGCTTTCAATAACGGTAATCGGCGTTTTTAGCTCATGGGAAGCATTTGAAACAAACTCTTGTTGCTTTTGATAATGCTGTTCAAGCTTCTCCATCATCATATTAAAGGTACGATTAATGTTTGTTAACTCGTCTCCACCCTTTTCAGGAATATCTATTTTTTCATATTTCCCTGTCGCTGCACTTTTACGCATAGTAATGTTTAAACGCTCTAGTGGTAATAAAATTAAGCGCCCAAGTACTAAGCTTGCTAAGAAAATGGGGAGCGTTGCCATAATAGATACAACGACTAAGATCACCTTTAGTAAGTCTAATGTCTGCTCTACCTCTTCCATGGATTGCTGTAATGTTATGTCTACAACTGTTCCGTCTATCCAAATGGTAGGCATCGTGTAGGTAATGGAAGGGACCTCTGGCATTTCAAGTGTAGCCTGAACCTTTGTTTTCAAACGCTCTCCATCATAAATATAGACAGCACCGTCCGTTGGCATATATGCCCTTAATACTTGCTGGAGGTTGGTTTGTGCTTTTAACTGACTCAGTGTAGAGCTTAAATCATTTGCCCGTGACTGGAGCTGATTGTATTCCGTATCATAGGCAAATTTCTCATACAAAAAATAAATGCCACTAGTAGTTGCCACTAAAATGACAAGCATGAGCATCGTTGTTAGTAAATGAATTTTTGTTTTAAGTCTCATAGCTATGTTCCTTTAGCACATACCCAACTCCACGAACCGTTTGAATAATGGGCTTTGCATTAGCAGCTTCAAGCTTTTGTCGGACATAACGAATATAAACATCTACAATATTTGTATCTCCATAATAATCATAGCCCCATACAGCCTCTAGAATTTGCTCTCTAGTCAGTACCTGTTTTGGATGCTTCAGTAAATAGAACAACAAATCATATTCTCGGGGTGTCAGTTGAATCTCCTTATCAAAATATACAACTTCTCTTGTTTGCTCGTTTATAGATAAATGTCCAAATGTGAGAGCAGCTTGCTTTGGACTAGCCTTTTGTGAAAAACGTAAAGCATTGCGAATACGCGCAAGCAGCTCCTCAATTTCAAACGGTTTTGTCACATAATCATTGGCGCCTAAATCTAGCCCCTTTACTTTATCCTCCACCTCACTTTTGGCAGTCAGCATAATAATAGGTGTTTGGGTTTCTGTTGCACGAATTCGCTTTAGTACGTCAATACCACTCATCTCAGGTAGCATGACATCCAGTAGGATTAAATCCCATTGCTGCTCACGATATTGAAGTAAACCGTCTGTTCCTGTATGAGCCATTACTGCTTCATAGCCTTCAAATTGAAGCTCTAACTGTAGCACTCGCGCAATTTTTTCTTCATCTTCTATAATTAAAATTCGATTGGTCATGTCGAATCCATCCTTCACCTTTTCTTTTCATCGTAAACGATGCAAGCGGTGAAAGTCTAATTAGAAAATGATGAGAATTGTCCATACTTATTAAACAAAAGATAATGCAAACCACTTCACATTTTTTATTCCTAGCGTTAGAATACTAATATCTTATTTTCCTATAGGAAACTTTATTTCGTTGATGATACTTTTTGAAACGAGGGAACAATATGGTTTATAAACGAGTCACAAAATCGCCAGCCGAGGCTGTTTTAGACGGAGATATAAAAGGTTGGCGACGCTTTTTACCGTTTTTAGGGCCCGCTTTCATTGCAGCCGTAGCTTATATCGACCCTGGCAATTTTGCCACAAATATAACAGCAGGCTCACAATATGGCTACTTGCTACTTTGGGTAATTGCCTTTTCCAATTTAATGGCTGTTTTAATTCAATCCTTATCTGCAAAGCTTGGAATCGCGACAGGAAAAAACCTACCTGAAGTGGCACGCGAGCATTTTTCTAAAAAAACCTCTATATTCCTTTGGATTCAGGCAGAGTTAGTTATCATTGCCACAGACCTTGCTGAATTTATCGGTGCAGCCTTAGGGCTTTATTTGTTATTTAATATTCCAATGCTACCAGCAGCATTGATTACAGCGGTTGGCTCATTTGCTATTTTAGAACTCCAAAGACGAGGATTCAGAGCCTTTGAAGCGGGGATTTCTGGTATGGTTTTAATTGTCGTATTAGCATTTGCCTTCCAAACATTTTTAGCGCAGCCAGCATGGGGCGATGTGGCGATTGGCATGTTCACACCACACTTTGAAGGTGTAGATTCACTATTATTAGCAACAGGTATTTTAGGTGCAACCGTCATGCCTCATGCTATTTACTTACATTCTTCATTAACTCAAAGCCGTATTATTGGTCGTAATGAAGAAGAAAAAAGACGCATTTTCCGTTTTGAATTTATTGATATTATCATCGCTATGATTATTGCTGGAGCTATTAATATGAGCATGCTTATTATCGCCGCAGCAGTATTCCATACACAAGGCGTTGTAGTTGAAGATTTAGATGTTGCCTATAACGGCTTAAAAGAGGCTCTTGGCCCATTGGCTGCCATTTCTTTTGGTCTTGGTTTACTTATTGCAGGGCTTGCTAGCTCCTCTGTAGGGACTTTAGCCGGTGATGTAGTCATGCAAGGCTTTATTCAAAGAAAAATACCTCTTTATTTACGTAGAGCAATTACCATGGTACCTCCACTTGCAATCATTGCATCTGGTGTGAATGCAACCTATGCTCTAGTTCTTAGTCAGGTTGTTTTATCATTTGGTATTGCCTTTGCACTTATCCCTCTTGTTATGTTTACAAGTAAACGAGACATCATGGGTAGCCTAGTTAATCACCGTATTACAACAATTTTGGGTTGGTTTGTCGTAGTCATTGTTGTTACGCTGAATATTTACTTACTGTGGGAAACAATATTTGGATAATAAAAAGCCAGGTACTCTGTAGATAGAATGAGTACCTGGTATTTTTTTGATTAAACATCCACCTTTTCAATATTTCTAATGGCTAAATAGGCAATGCCTAGACCTACAATTGCTAAAGTAATAGGAATAAAAATAATATCGTTTAACGTAAAGTTACCTGTATTAGACGAAGTCAGAGATACTATTATAATCGATGAAATAATAGTTGCTGGTATGGAGTATTTTCTCATTCCGAAATACAATGGGATTAAAGCTATACCCGAGGCAGCAATCGCATTCATCAATACGGAAGGAATGTGTTGTAAGATTAATGAGCTTGATAGTCCATTTGGAATCAAATCAAATTTATCACTAATAACACAGAAAGTCGTTGTAATAAAAGCATTTGAAATGATGATCGTACTAAACGTAAAAAGCATTACAATGGCAAGCTTCGCGACGATTAATTTCTTTCTACTTATAGGATACATAAAAGCTAAGGTGATGGTCTTAAATTTATATTCTCCGATAATCAACTTAGCTATTAACGTAGAAGCAAAAATACTAAAGACGACTCTAATCATTGATTCAATGACACTTAAAGCAACCTGATAATTTTCAAGGTCTTGGTCCCCCTCCACTTTGGAAATACCTACTACCAAAAATAGAAATCCAAGAATAATAAAATTAGCAATAATAGCACCTTTAACATATGAGCCTAAATGATACTTTTTCATTTCTAAACGCATTAAATTAAGCATGGACAACTCCTCCATTGATTAATTTTAGGAAATAATCCTCTAGTGAGCTTGTTTTTTTGCTTATCTCTTCGATTTCGATGTCATGTTCAATTAATGTTTTTGTTAGGCTCTTTTGGGATACTGTCGAATCATAAACTCGAATAGAGTTGTCGTCCATCAGCTTAAAATTAGCAATCTTCAATACACTTTCTAAAATAAAAGCTGCCTTCTTGCCATCATTGACAATGACTTCAATATAATCTGCTTGATTACGATTAATTGTTTCCATTGTAACTTCCGTGAGTAGCCTACCATCCTTAATGACACCTATTGTATCAGCCAATTGTTCAATTTCCCCTAATATATGGCTGGAGATGATAATCGTAATACCATACTCCTTACAGAGCATTTTGAAGAGCTCTCTCAACTCTTTAATCCCTACAGGATCTAATCCATTAATTGGTTCATCTAAAATAAGAAGTTCTGGCTTTGTTATAATGGCACGTGCAATGCCTAGTCTCTGTTTCATCCCTAGAGAAAAGTCTTTTACACGTTTCTCTTCTGTATTTGATAATTTTACTAAATTTAGAACATGAGCAATTTCTTTTTTATCGTAATACCCCATATATTCGCAATGCAGTTCTAAGGTCTCCTTAGCCGTCAATTTTTCATAGAAAATAGGATACTCAATAATCGTTCCCATTCTTTTTAGTACTTCATAGGATCGATCCGTCAGCTTTTCGCCAAATATTTCTACATCCCCGCTTGTTGGCTTCGTCAGATTTGTTAGCATCTTCATGACAGTGGTTTTACCTGCACCATTTGGACCTAAAAATCCATAAATCTCTCCCTTTTTGACGTTCATATTGACAGTGGATACCACTTCTTTACCATCGTACACTTTCGTAAGCTGATTTGTTTTTACAATGTATGTCATGTAAATCTCTCCCTCAATTGTGGCTAGTTTCATTATAAAAAATGAACCTCTCTAATTAATTACTTGATTCTTACAAATTTCTTAAGAGCAAAATAAAAGCCTGTAAAGCATTGAAAGCTCTACAGGCAGTGTGAATTCAATACATCATTCGTTTTAAAGCAATTGTAAAAATGGTCTTTTTATAAGGAATACTTGATAGCTGGATGGAACCATCCATTATTTCCACAAGACGCTTTGTAATGGTTAGACCTAGGCCGCTTCCCTGGAAGGATTTATTTCGAGAGTCTTCTAGTGTATACATTCTTTCAAAAACAGTATCTATATGATATTCATCAATGCCCTTGCCTTGATCCCACACATCAATATAAATGTTTGTCTCATCATTTCTTACGGTTAAGCCAATCACATTGCCATCCGCTCCATAAGCTATAGCATTTGATAATAGATTGTTTAGAACTCTATCTAACGCTTCTTCATTACCAAGGGCATACATAGGAAGTTCGGGGATTGAAATATTGATATTTAATCCCACCGATGTGACCATATCGTAAAAGGATAAAATATTTTTTCGGCATACTTCACAAACATTGATTTTCGTGATTGGATAATTTGCATCTCCTGCCTCTAATTTTGCCAGATCAAAAAATGTATGAATGATTTTTAATACTTCTAATGTTTTAGCATGAACACCAGTGAGTAATCGCTGTCGCTCTTCCTCACTAATTGAACTTTGAAGCTGAAGTATTTCAATATAGCCTAATACAACTGTTAAAGGTGTTTTAAGATCATGTGAAATATTTGCCAACATCTTTTTCATTGAATCTTCCATTTTTCGATGTGTAGCAAGAACCTTTTGCTTGTCATCCAATAAGGCATTTATTGTAATCAGTAATTGCTGAATTTCTGGATTTGTCGTAGCAACTAAAACCTTTTCATTAGTTGGTTTATTAACAATTGCTTGTATTTTTTCATGCATGTATTGGATTGTATCATCTTGTTCTTTTTTTACTTTTCTTTGATAAAGAATAATACCCGCCAGCAACAAAATAATTAATAATAGACATAACGTCATATTTTATCCCTCAAACTTATAGCCAATTCCCCACAGCGTTTTTATATAATGAGGATTAGACGGATCATCTTCAATTTTTTCGCGAAGTCTTCTTATATGTACATTAATAATATTTTCATCACCGTAGTAAGTATCTTTCCATATTGTCTGATAAATTTGCTCCTTAGTAAAAACTCGCTGGCGATTTGTTACAAGCAATTTTAAAATGGCAAATTCCTTAGATGTTAGTTTCACTTCTTGTCCATCTTTATCTACAGAAAAGTTAATCATATTTATCGTTAAATTATCGATCACTACTACATCTTGTTTGTTATCCACTTGACTAGAATATTTGGTTGCTCGTCTAATAACGGCTTTTACGCGAGCAGAAAACTCTAGCATAGAAAATGGTTTAGCAATATAATCATCTGCACCTAAGCCTAACCCTAAAGCTTTATCTACATCACTATCCTTTGCTGACATAATGATGATAGGAAGCGCTGCTTGTTCTCGAATTATTTTTAGTACTTCTAATCCATTAAGTTTAGGAATCATAATATCTAAGATAACTAAATCAAATGAATGGTTTAAACAATACTGTAATGCCTCTTCTCCATTCTTTGCAGTTGTAACACCGAAGCCTTCCAATAGTAAAAAGTTTTCTACCATTTCACGAATAGCCTCATCATCTTCAACTAGTAAAATATGTTTTTGCATTTTCATGCACCTCTTCCTAACTAAAAAGCCATTAGTATGACTTTCCACATCTATAGTATATTACCATATATATGATATAGATTAAGAAATAAATTTAACGCCCAAATATAAAAAAGCCGTCCTATCAACCGTCATACAACGGTATACAGAACAGCTTTTCTATTTAATCCTCCACTTTTAAATCACACTCATTAAGTGGAAGCATTTTTGTTTTATGTTTAATTTTATAGCCTAACCATAATAGTAAGAAAAATGGAATTCCAATATAAGAAACTAGAATACCGTACCAATCGATTTTGTCTCCTGTAAAGGCTGTGTAATTTTGTCCAATGACCACAATCATACAAACTGTAAAGGCGAATAGTGGTCCGAATGGATACAATTTTGCTTTATAAGGTAATAGCTTTGGATCTAAGCCCTGTGCGTCGAATGCACGACGGAAACGATAATGACTAAATGCAATGCCTAGCCATGCAATAAAGCCAGACATTCCAGAGGCATTTAATAGCCAGATATACACCACACCGTCACCGAAAAATGACGCTAAAAATGCTAAACAGCCTACAGCTAATGTTGCTAGTAGCGCGTAAATTGGAATACCACGGCGACTAAGCTTTGTAAAGATTTTAGGCGCATGACCATCCACCGCTAATTGCCATAACATACGAGATGATGCATAAAGCCCTGAGTTACCTGCTGATAGCATAGCCGTTAAAATAATAGCGTTCATTAACGACGCAGCAAAGGCGATACCTAAGCGATCAAACACTAATGTAAATGGTGATACTGCAATATCTTCTGATAATAAGCGCTCATCTGTGAAAGGAATCAGCATTCCTATTGCACCAATTGCTAAAATATAGAATAAAAGAATACGCCAGAATACGGATTTTACAGCTTTCGGAATATTTTTACCTGGATCATCAGTTTCACCAGCTGTTATACCTAGAAGCTCTGTTCCTTGGAATGAAAACCCTGCAGCCAGGAAAATACCAAAGGTAGCAAGGAAGCCCCCATGGAATGGCCCATCACTAATAAAGAAATTTGTGAAGCCTACAGGTGCCTGACCACCTAAAATACCAAAAATCATTAATAAACTAATAATAATAAAAACAATGACCGTTGCTACTTTAATCATAGCAAACCAATATTCACTTTCACCATAGCTCTTTACAGAAAGTAAATTAAACGTTAGCACAACAGCAATAAATAATACTGTCCAAAGTGCTGATGAGCTATCTGGGAACCAATATTTCATTATTAAAGACACTGCTGCAATTTCTGCTGCAATCGTAATTGCCCAGTTATACCAATAGTTCCAACCTAAAGCGAAGCCTAGTGCTGGATCTACGAATTTTGTTGCATACGTACTAAATGAACCTGATGATGGCATATAAGCAGCCATCTCTCCTAAGCTCGTCATTAGGAAGTACACCATAACACCAATTAAGGCATAGGCAAGCAATGCGCCTCCTGGCCCTGCTTGTGCAATGGCACCACCACTAGCTAAAAATAGCCCCGTACCAATTGTACCGCCTAAAGAAATCATTGTAATATGACGGCTTTTTAATTCTTTTTTCAGCTTTGGTTCGTTATGACCGAGCTGATTTACTTTTATTTCACTCACGATATAGCTTCCTTCCTATTTATGAGGCAAAAAAATGCCATCACATGAACAATGTGATGGCTAAGTTAATCCTCAGTTTTTCCTAAATGATAGCTCAACACGTTGTACAAACGTGACAGTTCTGTTCCTTTCGGAGACAGCCCCAGCATGAGGTTTTCAAGTCCCCTCACACTTCGGCAATATTTCCTTTCAGCTAATCTCATCAATGCTTGTCATTTCAATTAGCATACTTATAAATATCGCGACCTCTACCTCAATACAAACATGAGGCATATAATTATTAAATTTATGATGATTATTATACTAACATAAGACCATAGACATTTCAACAACACGGAAAATGTTCTGTATTTTATGAATCTTCTACTATTTTTAATAGTGTGATAAAGTGTTATAGTAGTTCAATTAGAATGGTTAATAACAGGGGGGAGTTATTTTGACTACAAATGATCATTCCGCTAGTTATCCAAGTAAAAAAATTAGCTGGAAAGGAACAACATTACTTTTAGTCTTTGGGGTTATTTTTATTGCCTCTACATTACGAATGCCATTAACTGTTGTTGGTCCAATCATATCCTTTATCCGTGATGATCTTGGTATCTCTAATGTATTAGCAGGCTTTCTAACAACTATTCCATTGCTTGCTTTTGCCATCATATCGCCTTTTGCACCTATCGTAGCACGCAAACTAGGGCTTGAGCTTACTTTATTTTTATCCACTATTCTATTGGCCTTAGGGATAGTTCTACGCTCACTTGGAACAACAGGATTACTTATATTTGGTACTATGCTAATTGGCGTAGCAATATCTTTCGGAAATGTACTAATTCCAGGATTACTAAAATTGAAATTTCCATACCATGTAGGCTTACTGATGGCCTTCTTCACCATGTCCATGAATTTAACTGCTGGCCTTGGCGCAGGTATTAGCTATCCAATAGCTAATTCATCATTAGGCTGGCAAGGGGCTTTGGCCATTGCTCTTGTACTTGTTGTCGTTACGATTTTAATTTGGATACCTCAATTAAAATCAAATAAACCTGAACCAACTACCTCATCTAAAAAGTCAGGTCCACCACTATGGAAATCACCTGTTACGTGGGCCGTCACAGGCGCAATGGGTTTACAGTCTTTATTATTCTACACGACTGCTGCTTGGATTCCTGAAATCTATATTGCCCAAGGATTAGCTCCTGACAAGGCTGGCTGGATGTTTTCTATCATGCAATTCTCTCAAGTTCCAATGGCATTAGCTGTGCCTATTATTGCTAGTAAAATGACTTCACAGCGACCTCTTGTACTGATGTTTACGTCGTTCTATTTAGTAGGATTTGTTGGTGTTGTAATGGAATGGACAAGTCTTGGAGTACTTTGGATGTTCCTTCTAGGATTAGCAGGTGGTTCTTCATTCGCATTAGCCATGATGTTTTTCACCCTTCGCACTCGTACGGCTTTTGAAGCAGCAGATTTATCAGGCTTTGCACAATCTTTAGGGTATTTATTTGCCGCAATTGGTCCTATTCTTTTTGGCTACTTGCACGATTTATTCGGTGGCTGGGATATTGCTGGCTGGCTTTTTGTAGTTGTGGCAATGGTACTTTTCTTCTGCTCAATGAGAGCTTCTAAAGATGAATATGTCCATTAAATTGGAGCAGATGGGAAATGGCATATGTTTCTCATCTGCTTTTTTATCAACCTATTTATTCAGCTGCTCTAATAACCTTAGCAGTTCCGCAAGACGGTCTGCTGCTTCGTTATTGTGCACTGTAATAGCCGTTAAACTAGGGATAGCCTCTTGTAAGAGTAGATAGCTGAAATAATAATAGCTTAAAAATGCTGTCTGTTCATAGCCCGTCGGCGTTTCTCTTTCCCACTCTTGATCGTCATCCTCTTCATTTTCTGTCCATAAGTAGTTTCTATCTAGCAGCTTCTGCATGGGTTGAACAGTTTGTGTTGGCTCTAAATAATCCACAGTAATCGCCTGAGCAACGGCTAAATAAAGTTCAATTTCTTGTAAGGAGACATCCTCCTTATCTTGACTACCCAGCTTTTTTAAAAGGATTAACAAAACCCATGGTGTCACCTGCCAAAGTGTACCTTGATGTTCAATTAACTCAGCTAGTTGTCGGTAATTTTCCTCTTCAATCAGCTGCGGAATGGCTGCGCCTCTTCCATAAGGTGTGGTCAATTGTTGCCACGGGATATCTGGAATTTGCTGCTCCAACATAGTGGATCACCCTCTTCTTAAAATACAATTAATTGATAAATTTACTGATAGGAAATTGAAGAGTCTTCTATTGTTAATAGCATGGTTTTTGATAAAAATAATTTGGTGTATGATAGACATTTACATAGGGCTTATGGAAAATATGCGTTGTTGCAGGTGAAAGCGGTGGAATTAACCATGTCCAGTTGCCTGTAACTTCCCGTTCAGCCGATAGCTCTGCTTCCTCAAACAATTTAAACTGCTGAGCCGCTGTATGATGATCGACAATGCTTACCCCATCTTCTTTAAAGGAATGGAGAACTGCTATATTAAGCTCCACTAATGCACGATCACGCCAAAGAGAAGCTTGTTTGGTTGTATCAAGATTAAAAATCTCAGCAATAGCTGGTAGCATATTATAGCGGTCATGATCAGCTAAATTACGTGCTCCAATTTCTGTCCCCATATACCAACCATTAAAAGGAGCAGCTTGGTAATCAATGCCTGCCATTCGAAAACGCATACTCGAGATAATGGGTACAGCATACCATTTCATCTCTAATTTTTCTATTTCAGCTTCCTCTGGATGGCGGATTGGCACCTCTAAAATATATTCTGCTGGAATTGTAAACAGCCTTGGAGCTCGCCCATCTACTTGTATAACAAGTGGTAACACATCAAAAGCTGTTCTCTCACTTTTCCAGCCTAGCGTTTCACATACTTGTGTAAACGCAACAGAATGAGAATCACCTATAACACCTAATTCCGTTTCATAGCCCGCATAACGGATAAGTTGGTGATTCCAAATCCGTACTCGATCTGAGGCAAACACGGTTATTGTAGGGCGGATTTTCCCACTATTTGTTGCATAATCGATATGCTCTAGTAATTTTCGAAAAATATCCTCTTCGTCTAAAAGATCTCGTGCGTCTACTACATGCAATGACTGCCAAAACAAGCGTCCAATACATTTGTTACTATTACGCCATGCGACACGTGCTCCAAAAACTAGTTCCTCTGTTGTGGGGTAATATTCACCTTCACTCTTAATCTCTTGCAATCTATTCTCTAACCAAAGATCTGATTTATTTTGTTCTTTCTGATATTGACTTAAGAATTGCTCTATCTCCTGTATACTCATATCGATTCCTCCACTTACCCTCATATTAGAGCAACGATACGGCAAGCACCATGAAAATAGCTGTTGAAAAAACATACATATTGCATATATGAAATAGTTTGTTCAAATTTATTAGTGGGTGAAACATGTGATTGATAAATGGAACAGGACCTTGAAATGAGCTAAAGCATTTATACTGTCCTATGTTCACCATAAAAAAGCTACAGAACCTTTTAATGGTTTTATAGTCTTGGTTGAACATCTACATATAGAAAAAAGCATGTAACACACATCTGTGCTACATGCTTGATGACCCGTACGGGATTCGAACCCGTGTTACCGCCGTGAAAGGGCGGTGTCTTAACCACTTGACCAACGGGCCGTGGCTCCGAAGGCAGGACTCGAACCTGCGACAACCTGATTAACAGTCAGGTGCTACTACCAACTGAGCTACTTCGGAATAATGATGGGCCTAAATGGACTCGAACCATCGACCTCACGCTTATCAGGCGTGCGCTCTAACCAGCTGAGCTATAGGCCCATTTTGGAGCGGGTGATGAGAATCGAACTCACGACATCAGCTTGGAAGGCTGAGGTTTTACCATTAAACTACACCCGCAAATAATGGTGGGTCAGGACGGAATCGAACCGCCGACACTTAGAGCTTCAATCTAATGCTCTACCAACTGAGCTACTGACCCGAAATGGAGGAGGTAGAGGGATTCGAACCCCCGCGCGGTGTTACCCGCCTGTCGGTTTTCAAGACCGATCCCTTCAGCCAGACTTGGGTATACCTCCAAAAATATTGAAATGGTGGAGCCTAGCGGGATCGAACCGCTGACCTCCTGCGTGCAAGGCAGGCGCTCTCCCAGCTGAGCTAAGGCCCCATTTAAATAAAAGATGGTCGGAATGACAGGATTCGAACCTACGACCCCTTGGTCCCAAACCAAGTGCTCTACCAAGCTGAGCTACATTCCGTAAAATACATTTATTGGCGCGCCCGACAGGAGTCGAACCCATAACCTTCTGATCCGTAGTCAGACGCTCTATCCAATTGAGCTACGGGCGCTTAGTAAATAAAAATGATGAGCCATGAAGGACTCGAACCTTCGACCCTCTGATTAAAAGTCAGATGCTCTACCAACTGAGCTAATGGCTCGTTAAAGAAAAAAATGGCTGGGGTACTAGGATTCGAACCTAGGCATGACGGAATCAAAATCCGTTGCCTTACCGCTTGGCTATACCCCAATGTTGAAATGGGGCGACTGATGGGAATCGAACCCACGAATGTCGGAACCACAATCCGATGCGTTAACCACTTCGCCACAATCGCCACTATATAAATCATAACAGCTGTATATGAACGAGTACCTCAATACCTGGCAGGGGCAGTAGGAATCGAACCCACACCAAAGGTTTTGGAGACCTCTATTCTACCGTTGAACTATGCCCCTAAAATGGTGGAGGGGGACGGATTCGAACCGCCGAACCCTAAGGAGCGGATTTACAGTCCGCCGCGTTTAGCCACTTCGCTACCCCTCCAAGGGAATGGTGCCGGCGATAGGAGTCGAACCCACGACCTACTGATTACAAGTCAGTTGCTCTACCAACTGAGCTACACCGGCAAAAATAATGGCGGTCCCGACCGGGATCGAACCGGCGATCTCCTGCGTGACAGGCAGGCATGTTAACCGCTACACCACGGGACCATATGGTGGAGGATGACGGGCTCGAACCGCCGACCCCCTGCTTGTAAGGCAGGTGCTCTCCCAGCTGAGCTAATCCTCCACAAAAAATAAGCGAAGCGACGTCCTACTCTCACAGGGGGAAGCCCCCAACTACCATCGGCGCTAAAGAGCTTAACTTCCGTGTTCGGTATGGGAACGGGTGTGGCCTCTTTGCCATCATCACTTCACTTATTCAGTTGAAAGGTTATTCTTTCAAAACTAGATAAACGTACATTGAATGCTTCAAACAATTTGGTTAAGTCCTCGATCGATTAGTATTCGTCAGCTCCATGTGTCACCACACTTCCACCTCGAACCTATCTACCTCATCGTCTTTGAGGGATCTTACTTACTTGCGTAATGGGAAATCTCATCTTGAGGGGGGCTTCATGCTTAGATGCTTTCAGCACTTATCCCGTCCACACATAGCTACCCAGCGATGCCTTTGGCAAGACAACTGGTACACCAGCGGTGTGTCCATCCCGGTCCTCTCGTACTAAGGACAGCTCCTCTCAAATTTCCTACGCCCACGACGGATAGGGACCGAACTGTCTCACGACGTTCTGAACCCAGCTCGCGTACCGCTTTAATGGGCGAACAGCCCAACCCTTGGGACCGACTACAGCCCCAGGATGCGATGAGCCGACATCGAGGTGCCAAACCTCCCCGTCGATGTGGACTCTTGGGGGAGATAAGCCTGTTATCCCCGGGGTAGCTTTTATCCGTTGAGCGATGGCCCTTCCATGCGGAACCACCGGATCACTAAGCCCGTCTTTCGACCCTGCTCGACTTGTAGGTCTCGCAGTCAAGCTCCCTTGTGCCTTTACACTCTACGAATGATTTCCAACCATTCTGAGGGAACCTTTGGGCGCCTCCGTTACCTTTTAGGAGGCGACCGCCCCAGTCAAACTGTCCGCCTGACACTGTCTCCTGCCCCGCTAAGGGGCATGGGTTAGAATTTCAATACAACCAGGGTAGTATCCCACCGACGCCTCCTTCGAAGCTGGCGCTCCGAGATCTCTGGCTCCTACCTATCCTGTACAAGTTGTACCAAAATTCAATATCAGGCTACAGTAAAGCTCCACGGGGTCTTTCCGTCCTGTCGCGGGTAACCTGCATCTTCACAGGTACTATAATTTCACCGAGTCTCTCGTTGAGACAGTGCCCAGATCGTTACGCCTTTCGTGCGGGTCGGAACTTACCCGACAAGGAATTTCGCTACCTTAGGACCGTTATAGTTACGGCCGCCGTTTACTGGGGCTTCAATTCGCAGCTTCGCTTGCGCTAACCACTCCTCTTAACCTTCCAGCACCGGGCAGGCGTCAGCCCCTATACGTCACCTTACGGTTTTGCAGAGACCTGTGTTTTTGCTAAACAGTCGCCTGGGCCTATTCACTGCGGCTCTCATGCGCTTGCACGCTCAAGAGCACCCCTTCTCCCGAAGTTACGGGGTCATTTTGCCGAGTTCCTTAACGAGAGTTCTCTCGCACACCTTAGGATTCTCTCCTCGACTACCTGTGTCGGTTTGCGGTACGGGCACCTCTCACCTCGATAGAGGCTTTTCTTGGCAGTGTGAAATCAGGAACTTCGTCCATACGGACTCGCCATCACAGCTCAACGTTACAGTGTGCGGATTTGCCTACACACACGCCTTACTGCTTGGACGCGCATAACCAACAGCGCGCTTACCCTATCCTACTGCGTCCCCCCATTTCTCAAACGGTGAGGAGGTGGTACAGGAATATCAACCTGTTGTCCATCGCCTACGCCTGTCGGCCTCGGCTTAGGTCCCGACTAACCCTGAGCGGACGAGCCTTCCTCAGGAAACCTTAGTCATACGGTGGACGGGATTCTCACCCGTCTTTCGCTACTCATACCGGCATTCTCACTTCTAAGCGCTCCACCAGTCCTTCCGGTCTGACTTCAACGCACTTAGAACGCTCTCCTACCACTGACATCGTAGATGTCAATCCACAGCTTCGGTGAATCGTTTAGCCCCGATACATTTTCGGCGCAGCGTCACTCGACCAGTGAGCTATTACGCACTCTTTAAATGATGGCTGCTTCTAAGCCAACATCCTGGTTGTCTGTGCAACGCCACATCCTTTTCCACTTAACGATTACTTTGGGACCTTAGCTGGTGGTCTGGGCTGTTTCCCTTTTGACTACGGATCTTATCACTCGCAGTCTGACTCCCGTGTATAAATATCTGGCATTCGGAGTTTGTCTGAATTCGGTAAACCGGGATGGCCCCCTAGTCCAAACAGTGCTCTACCTCCAGTATTCTCATCACGAGGCTAGCCCTAAAGCTATTTCGGAGAGAACCAGCTATCTCCAAGTTCGATTGGAATTTCTCCGCTACCCACACCTCATCCCCGCACTTTTCAACGTGCGTGGGTTCGGGCCTCCAGTAAGTGTTACCTTACCTTCACCCTGGACATGGGTAGATCACCTGGTTTCGGGTCTACGACCACGTACTATTTCGCCCTATTCAGACTCGCTTTCGCTGCGGCTCCGCCTTCTAAAGCTTAACCTTGCACGTAATCGTAACTCGCCGGTTCATTCTACAAAAGGCACGCTATCACCCATTAACGGGCTCTAACTACTTGTAGGCACACGGTTTCAGGATCTCTTTCACTCCCCTTCCGGGGTGCTTTTCACCTTTCCCTCACGGTACTGGTTCACTATCGGTCACTAGGTAGTATTTAGCCTTGGGAGATGGTCCTCCCGGATTCCGACGGAATTTCACGTGTTCCGCCGTACTCAGGATCCACTCAGGAGAGAACGAACTTTCGACTACAGGGCTTTTACCTGCTCTGGCGGACCTTTCCAAGTCGCTTCATCTAACTCGCTCTTTTGTAACTCCGTATAGAGTGTCCTACAACCCCAAGAGGCAAGCCTCTTGGTTTGGGCTCTTCCCGTTTCGCTCGCCGCTACTCAGGGAATCGATTTTTCTTTCTCTTCCTCCAGGTACTTAGATGTTTCAGTTCCCTGGGTCTGCCTTCAAGACGCTATGTATTCACGTCAAGATACTACGCGATTAAACGTAGTGGGTTCCCCCATTCGGAAATCTCCGGATCAAAGCTCACTTACAGCTCCCCGAAGCATATCGGTGTTAGTGCCGTCCTTCTTCGGCTCCTAGTGCCAAGGCATTCGCCGTGCGCCCTTAATAACTTAACCTACAGCTTTCAATACACATCGCATTTCGTTGTCAGCTTCACTCGTTCAATCAGTCACGTACTGAAGTACGCTCCTTCATTCACTCGATTGCTTCCTAGAACTGCTTGTGTCTTGAAACCTTACTAATGTTATTAAGCCTATAAAAAACTTAAAAAATAAATGTGTTTGTTACAATTTCAATGTCGTTTTATCCAGTTTTCAAAGAACAAGTTTTGAAGTATTTCATTCGGAAGAATGAACCTTCAAAACTGAACGCAAAACGTAATCTTACAAACCCTAGGTTTGTATTCCGAAATAATCCTTAGAAAGGAGGTGATCCAGCCGCACCTTCCGATACGGCTACCTTGTTACGACTTCACCCCAATCATCTATCCCACCTTCGGCGGCTGGCTCCAAAAGGTTACCTCACCGACTTCGGGTGTTACAAACTCTCGTGGTGTGACGGGCGGTGTGTACAAGGCCCGGGAACGTATTCACCGCGGCATGCTGATCCGCGATTACTAGCGATTCCGGCTTCATGTAGGCGAGTTGCAGCCTACAATCCGAACTGAGAACGACTTTATCGGATTAGCTCCCTCTCGCGAGTTGGCAACCGTTTGTATCGTCCATTGTAGCACGTGTGTAGCCCAGGTCATAAGGGGCATGATGATTTGACGTCATCCCCACCTTCCTCCGGTTTGTCACCGGCAGTCACCTTAGAGTGCCCAACTAAATGATGGCAACTAAGATCAAGGGTTGCGCTCGTTGCGGGACTTAACCCAACATCTCACGACACGAGCTGACGACAACCATGCACCACCTGTCACCGTTGCCCCCGAAGGGGAAACTATATCTCTACAGTGGTCAACGGGATGTCAAGACCTGGTAAGGTTCTTCGCGTTGCTTCGAATTAAACCACATGCTCCACCGCTTGTGCGGGCCCCCGTCAATTCCTTTGAGTTTCAGTCTTGCGACCGTACTCCCCAGGCGGAGTGCTTAATGCGTTAGCTGCAGCACTAAGGGGCGGAAACCCCCTAACACTTAGCACTCATCGTTTACGGCGTGGACTACCAGGGTATCTAATCCTGTTTGCTCCCCACGCTTTCGCGCCTCAGCGTCAGTTACAGACCAGAAAGTCGCCTTCGCCACTGGTGTTCCTCCAAATCTCTACGCATTTCACCGCTACACTTGGAATTCCACTTTCCTCTTCTGCACTCAAGTCCCCCAGTTTCCAATGACCCTCCACGGTTGAGCCGTGGGCTTTCACATCAGACTTAAAGGACCGCCTGCGCGCGCTTTACGCCCAATAATTCCGGACAACGCTTGCCACCTACGTATTACCGCGGCTGCTGGCACGTAGTTAGCCGTGGCTTTCTAATAAGGTACCGTCAAGGTACAGCCAGTTACTACTGTACTTGTTCTTCCCTTACAACAGAGTTTTACGATCCGAAAACCTTCTTCACTCACGCGGCGTTGCTCCATCAGGCTTTCGCCCATTGTGGAAGATTCCCTACTGCTGCCTCCCGTAGGAGTCTGGGCCGTGTCTCAGTCCCAGTGTGGCCGATCACCCTCTCAGGTCGGCTACGCATCGTCGCCTTGGTGAGCCGTTACCTCACCAACTAGCTAATGCGCCGCGGGCCCATCTTATAGCGACAGCCGAAACCGTCTTTCAGTGTTCCACCATGAGGTGGAACAGATTATTCGGTATTAGCCCCGGTTTCCCGGAGTTATCCCAAACTATAAGGTAGGTTGCCCACGTGTTACTCACCCGTCCGCCGCTAACGTCAAAGGAGCAAGCTCCTTCTCTGTTCGCTCGACTTGCATGTATTAGGCACGCCGCCAGCGTTCGTCCTGAGCCAGGATCAAACTCTCCATAAAAGAAATTTGATTAGCTCAAATTGTTTTGCTGGCATCAATTTTGATGTCCAAAATTTTGTTTCGTTCACTAGCCAAAACTAGTTACTTAAAACTTTATTGATTACGTTTTGCTTGTTCAGTTTTCAAGGTTCATGTTTTGCTTTATTTTAGCGTGTCACCGTGGCGACTTGTATAATACTACACCCTTATTTTTAAAAGGTCAACACTTTTTCTAAAAAAAAATTAAGTTTTTTCTCAAAGCAGGAAAACTTCCTATATTAATAACATAAAATATTTTGGCTAATAAAGATGTTTTCACTAGCTGTTGTATTTTATTTTAGCATATCCCTCGATAATAATTTAGTAGTTTTTTTAGAACTATAATCAAAATAATTGAATATTAAAATTGAGTTTTCAACCTAAAGATAGACTAAAAAAAGTTGAGACTTTCTCTATGTTCTTTTTCATTTACATTTATGACGGACGAAACATCAAATCTACTCCACGTGATCAATTAGAAAAGAATCGAGAAGTACTTCTCGATTCCTTTAGATGGATAGCCTGAGATTTTAAAATGGGAAAAAGAATGGGATGGCTACCATCATGACAATGAACATAACAATTTGTAATGGAACCCCTATTCTGACAAAGTCCATAAATTTATAGCCCCCTGCTGTCATTACTAGTGCATTTGTTGGGGAAGCAATTGGTGTAGCAAATGCCATACTTGCGGCTACCGCAACTGCAATCATAAATGTTGTGGGACTTACATCCATTGCAATGGCGGCACTCATGGCAATCGGCGCAAACAATACTGCAGTTGCTGTATTACTAATAAATTGACCAAATACAGCAGTTAAAATATAAACACCTATTAGTACACCATAAGGTCCGAAATCGCCTAGAGCATTGATGATCCCATCAGATAAAATAGCCATGCCTCCTGTTTTTTCTAATGCTGTCGCCATTGGCAGCATAGCAGCTACAAGCACGATACTTTCAAAATTCATATTGCTATAGGCATCTTCCATGTTTCTTAAACAACCCGTCAATATCATTAGGACAGCACCAATCATGACCGAGATGACAGCAGGAAAAATTTCGAATGCCATCAAAAAAATCATGAACAACATAATAATACCTGCAATACCAGCTTTGCCTGTAGCCGCTGCTACACTTGCATGTTCCTTAGGCTGACCGACAACCACAACATCCTGGGTCTCTCTTGCTAACAAAAGAATTTCATCCCATGCTCCTTGCACTAATATCGCATCTCCAAATTTCAATTTATGTGAAACCATATCTTGGAGCTTATAGCCACCTCTACGATTAATACCAATGATATTTAAGTTATATTTTTCTCGGAATCCAAGAGAGCTGACCGTTTCATTGATAAAGCTTGAATTAGGTGTGAGCAATACTTCTGCAATACCAAGATGTTTCGATACTAGTTCGTCGGCTTCTCCTTCTACTAATCCTTGCATCTCAAGCTGATAATCCTCAACAAACCGACGAATATCCTCTTCTTCACCTTGAACATATAGCTCGTCTTTTGCATGTATAACACTTGTTGGACCAGCCATTTCTTGATAAGTCATCGGTAATAAGTTAATGCCCTCCTGAGATTTACGATGAATTTTCATCATACAAAGCATATACGTAGCTGGCAGTTTTAATTCTGCTAAAGATGTTTCAATAATAGGTGATTCATCAGGAACAGAGATTTTAAATAGGCGATTATTTAAATCATATTGCTTAATAATTTTCTTAGGTGAAAGTTTATACCCCTCATTTGTCTGAGTTCGATTACGATCCTTTGGTAACAAAATATTACGCACAAGTACTAAGTAAGTTATCCCCGCAATCATCCCGATAATACCAATAGGGGTCACTTCAAAAAAGCCAAGTTTATGATAGCCTCGGTCGACCAATAACTGACTAACGATTAAATTTGTTGGTGATGCAATCAAAGTCATCAGCCCAGAAAGACTTGCTACATATGAAAGTGGTAGAAGAAATTTAGAAGGGCTGACTTTCATACTAATTGCTATACTCACGACTATCGGCATCATTAGTGCTACAGTACCGGTATTACTCATAAAGGCACCGACTGATCCTACAATAATAAGCAGTAACACAAATAGTTTTAGCTCACTATTACCAGACCACTTAAGTAAAAGTTGCCCTGCCATTCCTGCAAGTCCTGTCCGTAAAATTCCTGCACCCACGACAAATAACCCTGCAATCATTAAAACGACAGAGTTAGAAAAACCAGCTAATGCCTCGGCCGGCGTTAAAATATTCGTAATGACAAATGCTAGAAGTGACACAATTGCTACAAGATCTGCCCGTACTTTATTGGTCACAAATGCGAAAATCGTTACTCCTAAAATAAGAAATGTTAATGTAAGTTGCACATCCATGAATTCCTTTCTAACATTAATCATTATAATTATTACCAGCAAAAAGATTGTATGTTATTGCTCTTTTTATTATAGCTTACCTAGAGGAGCATATGATAAAATTCACCATCTTTTCAAAATTAAAAAAGTGTGGCACCTATCCACACTTTTAACCGTACTTTACTATTTTTGATAAAGATGATGTTCTTTAATATAGTCGTAACATGCATTAGGCAAGAGGTATCTTGGTTCTCCCCGCATAGCAAATTCTTCTCGAATATAGGTAGAACTAATTTCCATCGCTAGCCCTTTATCGATTAGATGGAATCTACCATCATCATGATTCCTTAATATAGGAGAACGACTAATCGTGGACAGCATATCAATGCCATGTCTTGCCATTACAATAAATTTATTTTCTGCTACTAATGCGTCGCCTTTTTTCCACAGCCCTGCACCAATATCCACTAATAAATCAGCCCCCATGATAAAATGGACTTCATCATCTGGATGTTTTTCTCTAAAGTATTTCATCGTGTCATATGTGTAGATGTTCCAGCCTTCTTGGTCCATCTCATAGGAATCTGCAATAAAACGATCGTCCTTAGCAATAGCGAGCTGTAGCATATTCCAACGATGAATATCAGCGGTTTTTATCGTTTTATCTTTGCGTTTATTTGAGCATGGCAAAAAGATAACTTTATCTAATTTACAGCGGTGTGCGACCGTACTTGCTGTCCAAAGATGAACATTGGTAATAGGGTCAAAAGATGAACCATAAATACCTATCCTCGCCATTTTATCTACCTCCTGCTGTTTCCTTGTGAGATTTTTTCTTTAATTGTCTGTATGCTTGCCATTTTATTGTCCCAGCAAGCTTGACTTAAATCGACTGGATACTCTTCTGGATTCATTGTTCGTTTGTACTCACACCAGAGCAAACGTAAATTTTCCTTCGCATATGCTTGAATTTCTTGAAGAGTCGGCTCCTCATAAATCACTTTTCCCTTTTCGACAATACTTTCATGTAACTCTTTTGCTGAAAAATTCGTAACAAATTTACTAATATACGTATGAATAGGGTGGAACATTTTTAATCTTTCTTCTTGTTCTATGTTTTCTTCATCTAATGCAATATAGTCCCCTTCAGCATGACCATTCTCATTATTAATAATACGGTAAACACGTTTACGCCCTGGTGTAGTTACTTTCTCAGGATTTGCTGAAATTTTAATGGTGTCAACCATTTCTCCCCTCTCATCTTCAATAGAAACCAATTTGTATACTCCACCAAGAGCAGCTTGATCGTAGGCTGTAATTAGCTTTGTTCCGATGCCCCATGCATCGATTCGCGCACCTTGCGATTTTAAATGCATGATTGTATATTCGTCCAAATCATTCGAAGCCATAATTTTAGCTTCTGTAAACCCTGCTTCATCTAGCATTTTTCTTGCCTCTTTTGAAAGGTAGGCTAAATCGCCACTGTCTAAACGAATACCAACAAAATTAATCTGATCTCCAAGCTCCTTTGCCACACGAATAGCATTAGGAACGCCTGAACGTAGCGTGTCATAAGTATCTACTAAGAAAACGCAGTCTTTATGCGCTGCTGCATATTTTTTAAAAGCAGTATACTCATCTCGATAGGTTTGAATCATTGCATGGGCATGAGTTCCTGACACAGGAATACCGAACAATTTCCCCGCTCTCACATTACTTGTTGCAGAAAATCCACCTATATAAGCAGCCCGAGTACCCCAAATTGCAGCATCAAATTCATGTGCACGTCGAGTGCCGAACTCCATAACAATATCCTCATCTGTCACTTGCTTGATACGTGAAGCCTTTGTGGCGATGAGCGTTTGGTAGTTCACAATATTTAACAAAGGGGTTTCGATTAATTGGGCCTCTGCCAATGGTGCTTCAATTCGCAGGATAGGTTCATTGGCGAAGACAAGTTCACCCTCTTTCATTCCCTTTATGCTTCCTGTAAACTTAAGTTCCTGCAGATATTGAAGAAAATCCTCTGGATATTTCCCCTCTTCTCGTAAATATTGAATATCACTTTGGGAAAATCTAAAGTTATTAATAAAATCGATCACTTTTTTCAAACCAGCAAATACCGCATAGCCATTGCCAAATGGAAGTTTTCTAAAATATAGCTCAAAAACAGCTTTTCGTTGTTGAACACCATCTTGCCAATAAGCTTGAACCATATTAATTTGATATAAATCTGTGTGTAACATGAAGCTATCGTCTGCATATTTCATGTTTTCTCCTCCATCCCTTATTGTCAAATAATAGTGGCACCGAGCGTGTGCTCGAAATGCCCTAATGCCCACTCATGTCCTGCTTGGTTAAAGGAGGCAACAGCATCTTTATGAATGACAATATCGAACCCTTTATTATAAGCATCTACTGCTGTATGAAGAACACAGATATCTGTACAAACGCCGATTAAGTGAAGCTCAGTGATTCCTCTTTCACGTAATTTCAATTCTAAATCTGTTCCTGCAAAAGCAGAGTAGCGTGTTTTATCCATGTAATAGACGCAATCCTGCTCTTTATTTGCCTCATATAGTTGCTTTAATGCACCATATAAATTTCTACCTTCTGTATTTCGAATATTATGTGGTGGGAATAGCTTTGTTTCTGGATGGTAGACATCCCCCTGTTCATGAACATCTATCGCAAAAACTGTAAAATCACCGTTCTTAATAAAATCCTTTGTTAATTCAACATTTGTATGTTCGAGTAACTGCCCAGGCTCTCCACAAGTAAGAGCTCCATCTGTCGCTACAAAATCCACTGTATAATCAATATTAATTAATGCACGTTTTTTCATCATCGTCTCATCACTCCACTTTATTAATTAGTAATATTAAAATTACAAATTACTTCATTTAAAACAATCAGGAAAGATGGCTCTTTCCTAATGATAGATGGACTCCACTATTTCAAAATCAGTGAATGTATAAAGTTGTGAAGGCCTAAATGAATTGCGTTTCGTTTTCTTCGGTTTACCTTCCTCATCTAACACTTTTTGGATAAAAGGTAATTTAGGTGCTTTTGTAAAAAATACTGAATCATTTGAAATTCGAGGATCTTCTCCAACTGTCAGGAGCACCCGCTGTAATTCAGATAAAGTAAACTCTTGTGGTAAAAAGTTTTTGGCAACTGTCGTTTGTATCATATCCCTTTTAATAAATTCCAACGCATCTGTAATAATTCTTCGATGATCGAAAGCTAACTGTAGCGAAAATACATTTTCTATATCAAATAACTGTACATCATCAGCATCATCATTAGCTTGGCGTTGCTCTATATATGTCTCAGGAACAATTGCATAAAACGCATTCGATATCATCCAACCACGTGGATCTCGATCGATTTCATCATAAACACCAAAATGTTGTACATGTAAACCTTCTACATTTGTTTCTTCTTTTAATTCTCTTCTAGCAGCGATATATGCTGTTTCCTTTTGAACAGCATCTACAAATCCTCCTGGAAGTGCCCATTTTCCCCCTTCAATATTCGGGTTTCCTTCAGCATCTTTTGCCGCACGCTTAATTAACATAATCTTCAGTGTCATTTGAGGAGGTGCTTTTTCTTCTATTTTCTCTGACGTAATTGTAAAAATAGCAATATCCGCTGTATACCCATCAGGTGTTTGATATTTTGAAGAATCATAATTCGCAAGCACTTCTTCTTCAGTATGAAATTTTTTCATTGAGTAACCCCTTCAATCAATAACAAGGTTTTAGTAATTTGTAATTTATGAATTACTATTTAGATCGATTATAATCTATTACCAAAGTAATTGCAACCTATATATAAAAAAAGCATAAATAAAGCTTTCTAGCCTTATTTATGCCCATAGTATTATTGATCTTTCAGCAGAATTCCATTTTGCACAACAACTTGACCATTTTTGATGACCGTATGTGTATGGTTCATACCGTAGAAGTATTGTAATTGCTTGTAATTAGCAACATCTAGAATCACAACGTCCGCTTTTTTGTCCGCTTCAAGGGACCCTATTTGTTCGCCCCGATTCAGTGCATAAGCCGCATTAATCGTTGTAGCTGTTAATACTTCCTCCAATGTCATACCCATATGCATACAAGCTAAATTCATAATAAATGGTAGACTCATTGTCGGAGATGATCCAGGATTAAAGTCCGTTGAGATTGCTACGGGCACCCCTTCATCAATCATTAGGCGTCCTCTTGCAAATGGTGCCCGTAAGAAGAATGCTGTTCCCGGTAGCAAGACAGCAATTGTACCTGCTTCAGCCATTTTTTTAATACCTTCATCCGATGCCACTAACAAATGCTCTGCCGAAATTGCCCCTACTTCCGCAGCAAGCTCTGCACCTTTATATGGCTCGATTTCATCAGCATGTATTTTCGGGGTTAAACCAAGTGCTTTCCCCGCTTCTAAAATTCGTTGAGATTGCTCTGGTGTGAATACACCTTTTTCACAAAATACATCATTAAATTCAGCTAGTTCTAGCTCGGCCACTTTAGGTAACATATCCTTGATGACGACATCAACAAATTCATCCTCACGACCTTTATAGTCTCGCGGTACTGCATGCGCTCCCATAAATGTACTCACGACATCAATGTCATGTGTAGCTTGTAATTGTTTTGCTACCTCCAGCTGCTTCTTTTCTGTTTCCCAATCCAAGCCATAGCCTGATTTCGCTTCAACTGTTGTCACACCATGCTTTAAAAATACATCTAAGTGTTGCATCGTTTTTTCATATAAATCTTCAAAGCTAGTTTCCCGTGTACGTTTAGTTGTAGCGTGAATGCCACCACCAGCATTCATAATTTCCATGTAGGTAGAACCATTAAGTCGCATATTAAACTCTTGTTCACGAGTCCCACCATGTACTAAATGTGTATGACAATCAACTAACCCTGGCATAACTATCTTACCTGAAGCATCAATAGTCTCCGCTTTCTTTACTAAATCAGGAAAGTCTACCTCTAGTTGATCCAAAGCTCCAACAGCAACAATATGATCTGCCTCAATAAGAACAGAGCCGTTTTCTAGCACTGCAATTTCACGCATTTGTTCCTTCGTACGCGGACCTTGTATGTTACTTTTTAATGTAATCACTTCATTGGCATTCTTGATTAAAATGGTCACTTCACATCACCCTTTAACATTGGTATATGCACACCTTTGTTTTTCGCTGTATTAATAGCAATGTCATAGCCTGCATCTGCATGACGAACAACGCCCATCCCTGGATCTGAAACTAATACACGTGCAATTTTTTCTGCAGCAAGCTCAGATCCATCTGCTACTAGCACTTGGCCTGCATGTTGGGAATAACCCATTCCAACACCACCACCATGGTGTACACTTACCCAGCTTGCACCACTCGCTGTATTGACAAGAGCATTTAAAATTGGCCAATCGGATACTGCATCCGAACCATCCAACATTCCTTCTGTTTCACGGTTTGGCGATGCCACTGAACCTGAATCTAAATGATCACGGCCAAAGACAATTGGCGCTGATAATTCACCATTGGCAACCATTTCATTTACTTTTAATGCAAAACGGTGGCGATCACCATAGCCTAACCAGCAAATACGTGCAGGTAAGCCTTGCCATTTAACCATTTTTTGCGCCATATCAATCCAGTTAACAAGGCCTTCATCTTCAGCGAACATCTCTTTCGCAAGTGCATCTGTTTTATAAATATCCTCTGGGTCTCCTGAAAGAGCCGCCCAACGGAATGGACCCTTGCCTTCACAGAACAATGGACGAATATATGCTGGTACAAAGCCTGGGAAATCAAAGGCATTTGTTACACCCATCTCTTTAGCGTATGCACGAATGTTATTACCATAATCAAATACTTCAGCGCCCGCTTCTTGGAACTCTAGCATTGTCCGCACATGTTCTGCCATTGTTTCTTTCGATTTTCGTTCATATGTTTTAACATCTGATTTACGCAGTTCTAGTGCTTCTTCAAATGTCATGCCGTTTGGTACATAGCCATTAATAGGGTCATGTGCAGATGTCTGATCTGTTACAAAGTCTGGAATAATCCCTCGATTTAGCAGTTCACGATTGACGTCTGCACAGTTACCAACAAGACCAATTGATGCAGGCTCTTTTTGGTCACGTAATTTATTCACTAAGGCAATTGCTTCGTCCACCGTTTCCACAATGTAATCACAGTAACCTTCTTTAATTTTACGTTCAATGCGTGCACGTTCTACTTCAACAACTAGAATTACAGCTCCTGCCATTTTTCCAGCTAATGGCTGTGCACCACTCATGCCACCCATACCACCTGTAAGGATGAATTTACCACGTAAATCCGCAGTGCCAAATACTTTTTTCCCTGCTTCAACAAACGATAAATAAGTACCTTGTAAAATACCTTGAGCACCAATATAAATCCAGCTTCCTGCAGTCATTTGACCATACATCATTAAATCTCTATCTTCTAATTCATAGAAATGATCCCAATTTGCCCATGCAGGAACAAGGTTTGAATTGGCAATTAATACACGTGGGGAATGCTCGTGTGTACGGAAAACAGCTACTGGCTTCCCAGATTGAATGAGCAATGTTTCATCATTTTCTAATTCTTTTAAAGAAGCAATAATTTGTTCATAGCTCTCCCAGTTACGGGCAGCCTTACCAATACCTCCATAAACAATCAGTTCATCCGGGTTTTCTGCAACCTCTGGGTCCAAATTGTTCATTAGCATACGCATAGCTGCTTCTTGTGTCCAACCCTTACATGTTAGTTCATTTCCACGTGGTGCACGAATTTCTGTTTTGAATACCATACAAAACACTCTCCTTTAAAATAGTAAAAATGCTATAGGTGTTACGATAATTAAAGTTAATACGACACGCTCAAACCAAATCAGTAAAATTTGACGCAACGTCAATGGAATTTCAGATGATAAAATTAGTGGAATAACGGCTGAGAAGAACAATATAGCCGAAATGGATACTACTGCTACAATAAATTTTGTTACGAGTGGTGCTTGTGTCACGACAAGTGCTGGTAAAAATACCTCTGCAAGCGATAAAGATAGTGCCTTGGCTGCTAAAAATGGCTCTGGAATTTGTAGTACGTAAGTGAAAGGTACAAAAATATAAGCTAACCAATCAAAAATAGGCGTGTACGTCGCAAGAACCAATCCAAGTAAACCTATTGATAGAATAGAAGGAATAACACCCATTGCCATAATGAAACCATCCTTCAAATTCATCCATAAAATTTTGGATAAAGGTGGGTTTTGCTCTACAGCCTCCATCGCTTGTCGCCAAGCTTCCTTAAAACGATCCTTCTTAACGATCTTTTCGGGCATAGGTGTCGAACCCTGGTAATATTCATCCTTCATTGAACGAAGTGGATATATACGAGCTGTTATGGCCGTGACCACAAATGTTACTACGAGCGATACCCAGAAGAATGCATTCCAATGCTGCATAATATCAAGCGTACTCGCAATGACTACCATAAACGTTGCCGATACAGTAGAGAAGCCGGTCGCAATAATAGCAGCTTCTTTCGCTGTATAACGCCCTTCCATATAGACACGGTTTGTTAGAAGTAAACCAACCGAATAACTACCCACGAATGAGGCAACAGCATCAACTGCTGACCGTCCAGGTGTTTTAAAGATTGGCTTCATAAACGGTTGCGTTAACACACCAATGTATTCAAGTAGCCCATAGCTTACAAGAAGTGCTAGAAATAATGAACCAATTGGAATCAGTACTCCTACAGGCTTAATAAGCTTCTCCATCAAATACGGTCCAATACTTTCGTTCGCTAGCCATCCCGGTGCTAAATTAAAAATTAATAAAATTCCTGCTACCATTCCACACACTTTAAAAATAGATAACACAATACTAACAATTGAGTTATTCCATTTTTTAGTTAAAAATGGAAGTAATGCTCCCCCTACGAGCATGATCAGAACATATGCAGTCACCAATAGTGGTACCTCTGCACGGATAAAGTTCACAATATGATCGATTAAGATTGTATCTTTGCCTTGCCATTCAAACGAAACAAAGAAACTGAATATTCCGACTAAACTGCATATAATCATTTTCAAAGCGGAGGAAGCTCGGAAAACCGAGTCTTGCCTCAGCTCTTGTTGTTGAAATTCCATCCAAGTCCCCCTCAGATATTATTTAGAAAGAGCTTTTAACTTTAATTTCTAACAAGTTTATTCAATTAATTTACACATACTCATTAACTAGATCATCACTTGCTAATAAATACTTAGCCAATGCTTCAATTTCATCACCGATTGGTTGATCTGCTAATAATGGTGGACAGAATTCACGCACTTTTTCTAAATACTTTCGAGTTGTTGGAGATAATTGCTCTTCCGCTTTATCTAAATGAATTGCCTGTGATGCACAAATCAACTCTATTGCTATAACACGAGCCGCATTGTGAACAATTTGACGTACTTGACGAGCCGAAGTTGTGCCCATACTCACATGATCCTCTTGGTTGCCTGATGTCGGAATAGAATCCACACTAGAGGGATGTGCCAAGACTTTATTTTCTGAGACAATGGAAGCCGCTGTATATTGTGCAATCATCAGTCCACATTCAATTCCAGGATTTGTCGCTAAAAATGGCGGTAAGCCTTCGTTAAGCTGTGGATTTACCATACGTTCTGTACGACGTTCTGAAATATTAGCCCATTCACTTACACCAATTTTCAAAAAGTCCATTGCTAAAGCAATCGGTTGACCATGGAAATGACCTCCCGACAATACTTCACCACTCTCTAATACAATCGGATTATCTGTCGTAGCATTCATTTCCGTTTGAACGCGGTTCTCTGCATAGAAAAATGACTGCCAAGATGCACCGTGTACTTGCGGAATACAGCGTAGCGAATACGCATCTTGCATGCGAATTTCCCCTTGCTTTGTTACACGTTTACTACCATCAAGCCACTTACGAATACGTCCACCAACCAGCTCTAATTCTGGATGTGGTCTTACAGCTAATAGCGCTGGATCAAATGCTGACGTAATGCCCTTCAATGCTTCTAGCGTCAAACTAGCCGCCATATCTGCTGCAAGTCCAATTCGTTCAGCTTCATTGACCGTTAAAACTCCAATACCTGTCATTGCTTGCGTACCGTTAACAAGTGCCAGACCCTCTTTCGCTTGTAGTCGAACTGGTGTTAATCCAGCTTGCTTTAACGCCTCGCTACCACTCATTTTTTCTCCGTTGAACTCTGCCTTACCTTCACCCACTAGTACTAATGCCAAATGGGATAATGGCGCTAAATCACCACTTGCTCCTACCGAACCTTGTGATGGAACAATTGGATGCACGCCTTTATTAATAAGATCTAATAACAGCTGGACGGTTTCTTCACGAATACCAGAAAATCCTCTAGCCAATGCATTAGCACGTAACACCATCATTGCGCGTACAACATCAGTTGGGAATGGTTCACCAACACCCGTTGCATCTGAACGTAGTAAATTCAACTGTAATAATTCAATATCTTCTTCTTCAATTTTTATATTGCTGAGTTTTCCAAACCCTGTATTTACACCATAAATCGTTTGCCCTTCTGCTAAACGTTTTTCGATACGCTCTCTACTTAAACGAATTCGTTCTAAACTATCTGCAGAAAGTGCTACAGTTGCTTGCCCCTTTACGATTTCCTCAATTTGTTGTCTTGTTAATGTATTGCCATCAAGCTCGATGATCGAATTCACATGACATCCTCCTATTCCCTTATGTAACTATGTAAATCAATTACGCCTCGGCATCATAGCCGTTGACGCTTAGCTTTTACGTAGAAAAACAATGCGTCCAGATTTTCTCGAAATTGCTCAAAAAGCTCCTCTTCAAAATCTGCGAAATCCACTGGGGGGATTTATTTCATCGTAATAGTTAAAACATCAGCATTAAAACACTTTTAAGCGTTTTCATTGCAAAAATCGATGTTGCTGATAGTTGTTCAATTACTCTATTTACATTGTACTAACTACCTTTTTCAGAATATAGAGAATTTTAAAAGAGAAAACAAGACTTTTTTCAGATTCTTATGTTATTTTTATTAATATAATCGTAATCTTATATGAAACTAGAATATTTTAAGGAGGATTGATGGTATGAAGCTGTTATTAATTGATCGTGACCCAACCGAATTAGCAGGCATAAAATGGTTTTTACATACATATTTTCCTGGAGATGTTTTTATTGAAATGTGTACAAGTATTTCAGAAGTGACTCAAAGTATTCGACAATTTGAACCAGATGCGATTCTTTTAAATATCGATTTATTTCCTAATAATCGCTTAAACGCTCTTTATCGAGATTTACAAAAACTATCCGGTGCCATTCTAGCAATGACGACAGAACCCCTATTTAAAAATGCATTAAAAGCAATTGATTTACAGGTTGCCCATCTTTTTGTGAAACCAATTGACTTAGAACTATTAAAGCAAAAACTCGCTGCCATTTCTCTTCGCACACCAAAAATTACAGATTATGCACAAGAGGCGACAAATGATTCCTTTTATTATCAATTATTTTTAGATAACAAATCTAGCTCTATTGAACCTACTTTGCATTTTACAATGATTGAACCCGAGCATCACGAGACATTTAATAAGCTCTACACTTGGCTCCAACAAACTCCAATTCATTTCCATATGAAAACATATCCTCTATCCAATAAAATCGTATGTCTTTTTGACACAGACGATATAAAAATGGTGGAGAAGGATGTTCGAACGTTAATGAAGGAATGGCGTTTGATTAGTAATAGTTCTTTAAATATCGGGATATATGATGGAACACCTACAACCATTAAAAATATGTATGCATTAACAAAGCGTGCACTACATCAAAGTTTTTACGAAGGCTTTGGTCATATTTTTTATGCCAGCAAACAATTTGAAACACAGCCCTTTGATCCATTACTAACACCAGAGGAGCAACAATTATTAATAAGTAGTTTGGAAGATGGAAACTTAGAGGCTGTTAAAACTTTTTTATATCGACTTTCTAATGAGGGAATCTATTATGAACAAGATGATTTACGTATTCATCTGACAAGTGTCTTAGCACAAATCCGGCGCTTTATGTTGAAATATAAATTACATGAAAAAGCTGTTATTGAACAAAACTATCGTCAGCTATTTCACATCATTATCGAGCATCCTATTTTTTATACTATTCTCAACAGCATTATTTCTTTTACACAAACTTTAATCGAGTTAGCAAGAGAAGCCCGGATGGAGAAAAGAGCCGATTATGTTGAACTAGCTTTAGAAATAATTGATCAACACTTTAAAGATAGTGCATTATCTCTACCCTTTGTTGCTCATAAGCTCGGAATTAGTCCTAATTATTTAAGTACGATTTTCTCTAAGAAGCAAGGCCTGCCATTTAAGCGCTATTTACAGCAAGTTAGAATTCATCATGCTACAAAAATGCTACTAGAAACAGATTTTGCAATTAGTGAGATTGCTCATTTAAATGGATTCGATGATCCAAATTATTTCATTAAAATCTTTAAACAACAAACTGGTATTACGCCAAACCGATATAGAAAAAAATAAAAGTTTGTTTAAAATAGTTTTCAATTAGCTCACTTTATTTTCAATAAAGATATTTTTAACGCAGTCATTTCTCTTTATTACTTTACAAATTGAGATTAGCTAAGCAAAATTCAAGTGAAAAACTATGTATATTACTTCTGTATAGCGCATATATTTATAGTTTATACTTAAATATATAAATTCTTTAACGATAATTATTATAATGTACTAGCAATTCTATTTTATATTTGTTATAGTTATAGATGAAGAGTTTGACTCACATTTTTTTCAGGAGGTAAACTAATATGACAAACGCAAATGATCGTAGCCGTCGTTTTACAACAGCAGGTGGCGCTCCAGTAGTAAGTAACCATGACTCTATGTCAGCAGGTCCACGTGGCCCTCTTTTACTTCAAGATGTATGGTTAGTTGAAAAATTAGCAAATTTCAACCGTGAAGTAATTCCTGAGCGTCGTATGCACGCAAAAGGTTCAGGTGCATTTGGTACTTTTACTGTAACGCATGATATTACTCAATATACAAAAGCTAAAATCTTCTCAGAGATTGGCAAAAAAACAGAAATGTTCGCACGTTTCTCTACAGTTGCAGGTGAACGTGGTGCGGCAGATGCTGAGCGCGATATCCGTGGCTTTGCTCTTAAATTCTATACAGAAGAAGGTAACTGGGATTTAGTAGGTAACAATACACCTGTATTCTTCTTCCGCGACCCATTACACTTCACAGATTTAAACCACGTGGTAAAACGTGACCCACGTACAAATATGAAAAACGCTAATTCTAACTGGGATTTCTGGACTTCATTACCAGAGGCACTTCACCAAGTGACAATCGTAATGTCTGACCGTGGTATTCCAGCTGGTTACCGCAATATGCATGGTTTTGGTTCTCATACGTATAGCTTTATCAATGCTGATAATGAACGTGTTTGGGTTAAATTCCACTTCCGTACAGAGCAAGGCATTAAAAACTTAACTGGCGCTGAGGCTAATGACATCATTGGTCAAGACCGCGAATCTTCACAACGTGATTTATATGAAGCAATCGAAAAAGGCGATTTCCCTAAATGGAAAATGTACATTCAGGTAATGACTGAGGAGCAAGCTCGCGAGCTACCATACAACCCATTTGATTTAACAAAGGTATGGTATAAAAAAGACTTCCCATTAATTCCAGTGGGTGAGTTTGAGTTAAACAAAAACCCGGACAACTATTTTGCAGAAGTTGAACAAGCTGCATTTGCACCGTCTAATATTGTTCCTGGTATTAGCTTCTCACCAGATAAAATGTTACAAGGTCGTATCTTTGCATATGCAGATGCACAGCGTTATCGTCTCGGTGTTAACCACTATATGCTTCCTGTTAACGCACCGAAATGTCCATTCCGCACTTTCCACCGTGATGGTGCAATGCGTTTTGATGGCAACCTTGGTTCAACATTAGGTTATGAACCAAATAGCTATGGTGAATGGGAGCATAACTTAGACTATAAAGAGCCTGAATTACGTATCGATGGTCATGCAGGTATTCACGACTTCCGTGAAGACGACAACAATTACTTTGAACAACCAGGTAAACTATTCCGACTTATGACGGCAGAAGAGCAACAACGTCTATTTGAAAATACGGCAAATGATATGGCTTCTGTTGAAGAATTCATCAAGCGCCGTCACATCCTTCACTGCTATTTAGCAGATCCAGCATATGGTGAAGGTGTAGCAAAAGCTATGGGTCTTTCATTAGAAGGTATGGATCTTACAAACCCATATGTAAAACAACCAACAAACGTTTAATATTCCACTTATTATTGATATCCAAATCCAATTTTTACTCCATGTGAATTTTTCACTCACATGGAGTTTTTTAATCACAAAAGGCTTGTGTCGATACTACAACACAAGCCTTTTTTACATTATTGATAAATCTGACTACCCGCTTTTTTAAATTCCTCTGCCTTTTCCTTCATACCTCGATGGATCGCTTCTGTCGTATTCAAGTCTTTTTCTTTAGCATAATTTCGAATATCTTGTGAAATTCGCATACTACAGAACTTAGGACCACACATAGAGCAAAAGTGTGCTGTTTTTGCTCCTTCTGCTGGCAGAGTCTCATCATGATACTCCACCGCTCTTTCTGGATCGAGAGATAGATTGAATTGATCACGCCAGCGGAATTCAAAACGTGCTTTTGATAGTGCATCATCTCGGCGTTGTGCACCAGGATGCCCCTTCGCTAGATCTGCCGCATGTGCCGCTATTTTATACGTAATTACTCCCACTCGAACATCCTCGCGATTAGGTAAGCCAAGGTGCTCCTTTGGTGTCACATAGCAGAGCATTGCTGTCCCAAACCAGCCAATCATCGCTGCCCCAATAGCCGATGTAATGTGGTCATAGCCTGGAGCAATATCCGTTGTAAGTGGACCTAACGTATAAAAAGGCGCCTCCTTACAAACTTCTAATTGCTTGTCCATGTTTTCTTTAATCAGATGCATCGGTACATGACCTGGCCCCTCCACCATCACTTGAACATCATGTTTCCACGCAATCTGTGTTAGTTCACCTAGTGTTTCAAGCTCTGCAAATTGGGCTTCATCATTGGCGTCTGCAATTGAACCTGGACGTAGGCCATCACCTAAAGAAAAAGCAACATCATAAGTCTTCATAATTTCACAGATTTCCTCAAAATGAGTATAAAGGAAATTCTCTTGATGATGATATAAACACCACTGTGCCATAATAGAACCACCACGAGATACAATTCCCGTTACACGATTAGCTGTAAGGGGAACATAGCGTAATAGTACACCTGCATGAATCGTGAAATAATCTACACCCTGCTCGGCTTGCTCAATAAGCGTATCACGGTAAACTTCCCACGTTAAATCCTCTGCTACGCCATTTACCTTTTCCAATGCTTGATAAATTGGCACTGTTCCCACTGGTACCGCTGCATTTCGAATAATCCATTCTCTCGTTGTATGAATATGCTTACCTGTTGAAAGATCCATAATATTATCAGCACCCCAGCGTGTTGCCCATGTCATTTTTTCAACCTCTTCTGCTATAGAAGACGATACCGCGGAATTCCCAATATTGGCATTGATTTTCACATGGAAGTTACGACCGATGATCATTGGCTCCGCCTCTGGATGATTAATATTAGAAGGCATAATAGCGCGCCCAGCTGCAATTTCAGATCGGACAAATTCTGGATCCATATTTTCACGTATAGCTACAAACTCCATTTCAGGTGTAATAATTCCCTGTCTTGCATAATGCAGCTGCGTTACATTTCTCCCTTTTTTTGCTCGTAAAGGCTTTCTTGCCAATTCAGGAAAGACATTTTCATGATTACGCGGATCATCTGCACGATGAAAACCATTATCCTCCGGTTTTATAGAGCGGCCCTCATATGCTTCTACATCTCCTCGCTCTTGAATCCATCCACTTCGTAAGGCAGGTAAACCTTTTGTAATATCTACTTGATAAGATGGATCTGTATAGGGACCACTCGTATCATATACTCGAATAGGGGCGTTTTCTTCATTTCCAAAGCTTCCTGTTGTCGGACTTAATGCAATTTCTCGCATTGGTACTAAAATATCCGGACGGGAACCTTCAACATACACCTTTTTGCTTCCTTCAAAGCTAGACATAATCGTAATGTTCTTTTCACTAATTGCTGACATGAGCTACTTCTCTCCCTTAAATGTTTTTTGTTACAAGGACCGGATCTAGCTCACCCTAACAAATAAATAAAGGCCGAATCCAAAATAATTATTTGGATCCGGCCACGAATGTAAAGGTAGAAATTGCATACACATACTATGCAATAGTTTCTTAACTTTCCCACGCTGGTATGAGCCAGATCAGGTCCAAAGGGTCAAGAAACCTCTAAGCGTTTCCCTCTCAGCCTGACTCATCAGACTCCCCTAGTTAATACTATTTAGTTTGATGCTAGTGTAGCAGATATTACTATGAGATGGAAGTTTTCCATTCATTATTTTTTAATATTCTATCGATTAAGCAAATAATACGTCCGCAAGATAAATCACTATTGTTACCGTTATACAGCTGACAATAGTTGAAAATAAAACAGTTTGGGCAGCTGTTGCCGATTCCACATCGTATTCCAATGCTAGACTAGAGCTATTGCGGGATGTCGGGAAAGCACTGGCTATAAATAGTGATTGAGCGACAACTCCATCTAACCCCAATAAAAAAATAATGGCTAAAGCTACGGCTGGTCCGACAATTAAACGTGTGAAGCAGCTGACGAAAACCGTTTTATTAAACATAGATTTGATTTCAAGCTGCGATAATTGCGCACCTAACGTGATTAGTGCCACAGCAATAAAGCCATCTGCTACATGGTCTATTGGTATTTTAATAAACTGTGGAATACCGATATTAAAATAGTTCATGGCTACACCAATAATCAACGCATGAATGATGGGCATTTTAAAAAAATCTTTAATAATCGTCATTCCTGATTTGGTAGAGGAAATTAAATTATACAAACCATATGTATAAGTTGTCATATTTTGAAAGATTACAAGGATGACCTGAATCGCTACACCAATAGGTTGTGTTACAAAAATCATTTGAGCTACCGGAATGCCATAGTTCCCAGAGTTAATGAGCACAACACTATTTTTAAAAACTGCTGCCTCTGTTTTAACTAAACCAAGCCACTTCGCAAAAAGGTGACTGAGTAGCATTTGGCTCCCAATAAAAAGCACAATAAACAATCCGACCTCTGCCAGTACAGACAGCTCTACACTCGTCTCATATAAATTTACAAAAACAGCTGCTGGCATAAAGCAATATGTAATAAGCTGAGACAACGCTTTTAAATTAAAGCGAAATCTCTTTTGTAAGATAGCACCTACTATAAGTAACACTAAAATAGGTGCAACAATTTGAAAGAAAATCATTCCGAGATACATCATTTCGATGACCCCCTTCCCTTCTTTTATAGTAGTGCCGAATTTCTACTAGGTCAATGTCTCTTCCAATAAAAAAAGACTGCCTATTTGTTTAGGCAGCCCTTCATTTTACGCTAATTTAAAACGATTCACGACTTCTTGCAGTTCATTGGAAATATCGTTCATATTTTGTATAGACTCGGCTACTTTTTGTAACTCTGCTTGTTGATCCATTGCAGATGCACTTACTTGTTCAGCTGAGGCAGCCGTTTCCTCTGAAATTGCTGATATGCTTTGGATGGCCATAATCGCTTGATTTTTATGCTCTAACATACTCGATAGCTTACTCATTAATTCACTAATAGAGGCTGCAATTGAACGTGACAAATCACTGTTATCTTTAAATGCCAGTTGTGTACTTTGTACGGATTCATTTTGAGATTGCATTAAATCCGCATTAGATGCAATGACAGCAACTGTTTGCTGTGAATTTTCAAGGATGCTTTCTACTGTATTCTTAATAATTTCTGTTTCACTTTTAGATTGCTCGGCTAACTTTCTTACTTCCTCTGCAACGACAGCAAATCCTTTACCATGTTCACCAGCACGTGCTGCCTCAATACTTGCATTTAAAGCTAATAGATTAGTTTGCTCAGTAATGCTTTGGATCGAAGCAATGATATGATTAATATTCGCAATGTGAGAGGCTAATGATTCGATTTGTTGTTGAATACGACCGTTCATCTCATTTGTCTCTATATTACGTTCACGTAAGCTTTCAACCTCGTACAATCCCTTTTCTGTTGTTTCGTTCGTTTTATGAGAGAGTTCATCCATTTCATTAGAAAGAGCTGTAATGGCATCAATCTGTTCAGATAAATCCATGATTCGATAATTCGTTTCTTCCGTATCCTCAGATTGCTTCGATGCGCCTTGTGCAATTTCATTGATGGCAACAGACACCTCTTGACTAGACGCTACAATTTCATTAAAGGCCTCATGTACTTGATTGGACGATTGGTTTAATAATGTAGTAGAGTTCAATACGGTTTGAATCGCACCATTGGTTTTATCTAGCATATTATTGTAAGCTAATGCAACTGCCCCAATTTCATCAGCCTTAATATACTTCTCATCCACCTTTTGGGTTAAATCTCCCTCTGCTGCCGTTTCGATAGATGTACGTAAAAACTTGAGTGGCTTTAGCTGTTTATAGATGAATAACACACTTGCAGCTGTCATTAAAATTACCATAATAATGGAGGCAATAATCGTAAATACGAATACGTGATTATATGTCTCTAGTATTTTTGATTCGGGTAACACGACTTGAACTGTCCATGTTTCATCAATATCCTCTAATATCATTGGAGCAAAGACATTATAAGCCCTTTCCTTTAGCTGATTAGAATCAATGTACATATTTGTTAGCTCGCCATTTTCCATTGTCTTACTTATACTTTTCCAAGTCGGATCCTCTTGCATATTGCGACCATCTAGCTCTTTACCAAAGCTATTGGCTGTCAGTATACCTTTATTCGTAATAATGGCTGCGTAACCACCTTCTGGTGCAACCGATTCTGTTAGTTCATTTAAAAAATCTATAGAAACATCTGCTGTCAGTACACCAAAGAATGAACCAGAAGCATTGACTAATGGCACCGAAATGGTTGTCATTAAAACGGTTTGTCCGTTTACATTATAATCATACGGTTCAGTCAAAACTGCGCGTCCCTCTTCTTTTGGTATCCAATACCATTCAGAAACACTTTTATCATCGACACCTTCAATAAGAGCTGTCGTAATGTCATTACCATTTTTACTTAAATAAGGGCCAAATCGATTTTTGGAATCCACTAAAGTAGCTTCATCATTCGGCTTCAGCATAATAGAATTTTGCTCAAAGACAGCTCCAACCCCAAGTAAATCATCGTTATTAGCTAAATTACTTTTCATCATGTCTAGGATGCCCTGAGCTGATAATGTATTATTTTTCTCCATGCTTTCAATAATGCGCTTTGTCGTATGTAATGTTGTATTGGCTTTCTTAAAACGCTCACTCATAATAGCTGCTGAAGATTCAGCCGTTTGCAATGTTCCATGCTCTGCGTCTTCAACACTTTGTTTTTTTATAATAATGCCCGTGGTCACTGTATAGGATAAAAATAATACTAAAAATAATCCTATAATTAAGGAAGATAGTTTTAATGCAATACCCCTCGATTTTTTCACCACTAACACCCCTTTTTTATAATAATGATAAAGGATGGAAGATCGTATCACAATAAAATATTTATCGAATAAAGTAGAAATTTTACATAATAATAGAGAGAAATACCGATATTTCGCCAATAACTCATTTTACAAAGGAAAGGACTTATGACTTATTTGAATAGAGCTTCATAGTATAATACCCACTTGCAATTCTAAATTTTAGAAAATTATGATATATTATCTAGTAAGTAAAGTGATTGGAGTGACTTGCATGAAAAATAAAGCTCTAGCAACATTAATGGCCACGGCAATTACAGCTACGCTAGTAATACCTGTGTCCTCTGTAAGTGCCGCTACATCATTAAATCAAGTAATTTCCTATGAAACTCAAGTAGCAGCAACAAAAAAGGCCATTGGTGAATCTGTATCTATCCGAAATCTTACAAAAGATACGGTCATCACATCGAACGGTACATTCAGAGTCCATAAAGAATTAAAGTCTCTTTTTCATACCTCTAACAAAACAGCTTTAACGAATGCCCAAGCTACTATTGTTGTAAAAAATGGCCAAATTACGGACGTTACGGCATTAACATTAAACAAAGCAGGAACAAGCAAAAAATCTGTTTATTTTGATGGTGGTGAAGCAGAAATTTCTGGAGATCTCACTGTAAATGCAGACAATGTAAAGGTTCAAGATGTTAATGTTGATGGACAGTTGATCATTACAAACAGAGTAAAAAAAGCTATTACACTCAATAATGTCGAAGTGGGTGATACAATTACACTAAAACCAAATGTCACGAAAAAGGTAAATTGGTTATACGTAACCTTAATTGATATGCAATCATCAGACATTAATTTGGCTCGTACTAAAGTTAATGTATCTTCTGATCAAACACTTTCAAAAGTGGATGTAGTAGGAAAAGTTACTATTTTTGATATGATGTCTAATGTAGAAAAGCTTACAATTAATGTTGACAAAGATTTTAACCTTTATGGTGAAGGGAAAATTGATCAAATCGTTGTAAAAGGTGGTACTAAAGTAGCGTTAGACTCAGGACATCAAGTAGGGAATGTACAAGTGGACAATAAAAACGTTTCCGTTACTCTTCCAATTATTGATAAAAAAGAGCTTAATACACTACTAGCATCCTCACCGTATGTACACGTATCTGTAAATGGCTATGATATTTTATCAACTGACAAATGGACAACACAGGCTGAGCGAAACGCTTTTGATTCAGCAGTAGCAAGCGCAAGAGCTGTAGCAAACAACAACAGTGCTTCCCAAGAACAAGTGAAAAATGCCATTATTCAGTACAAAAATGCCTTAGCTGTTTATCAAGCTGTTCAAAAAAGTGGAACAAAATATGGCTATGGCGATAAAGCTTCTCTACAAGCATTAATTTATTCTGTCCAATATGTAACCGTTTCTTGGTACAATGGCACGGATGTTTCTTACAATACTCCTTGGACAACGCAAGCTGAGTTGAGCGCAATTGAATCTGCCGTTTCATCAGCCCAAGCAGTTGTTAATAATTATTATGCTACTCAAACGGATATTGCTAATGCTATTAATAATTTAAACAATGCTATTTGGACTTATAAGAATGCTTATAAGTATGGGAATAACGGGTATTATATCGATAAAACTAATTTACAATCACTTGTGAATTATGCTTATAGTGTACGGGTTACTGTCTCTGAAAATGGAGCTGGCTTGACAGCGGGTACTCTTTATACAACTCAAAGAGAATGGGATGAGCTCTACTCAGCTATTTCATATGCTGAAAGAATTATATCTAATAGCAATTCATCACAATATGATGTTTCAAGTTCAGTTGATTATTTAGACCGTGCAATCTCTGTTTATAGAGGACAATATAAAACAGCATACTAATAATCGGAACATCTTGGAAATAAAAATTGGAATCTGCGCTACGCAGAGTCCTTTCCAATGTTATAATAGCCAATATTGCTCCTTAACAGCAGCTGCGTTATTTAGAAGATCATATAGCTTCATCAAGGTGAAGTAGTTTTCCTCGGCATCAGAAAACAATGATTGAACTTTTTCCTGCACCTTTAAGGCGGCAAGATAATTTTCATTTTTTATGTAAAACTCACTTAGCTGATGGGCATGGTGCTACACAGACGTCTTAAGCGTTCTCTTTCACCTTCTGCCCATAAAAAATCACAATAACCTAAATAATCACCAGTATACATTTGAAAAATGTTTTCATGCTCATCCAATGTTGTTTGTTCGATTGGCGTCAATGTCTTGAAGTTAGAAGCCACTGTTCTACATCTACTATAAACAGTTTATAGCCCGAACAGTAATAGACTTGAAATTTGCACGCCCTTCTAGCCTGTAGTTTGTTTCTAAATCAGAATTAGTCTTTTTCTCAGTCATATGCTCTCTTCTCTTTCTGTCTGCAAGATAATCCAAAAAAGACTAGGCTCCCAAAAGGGCCTAGTCTTTCTTGTGTTGTTTAAGGATTAAGACATTTGACAAGATTACATAAATTAGCTTACTACAATGTTCTGAACAATTCCTGAACAACCAATTTCACTCAGTTAAGTCAGCCACTACCTCTGTTATCATTGAAAGTTGTGCGATTTTTATTTTCTTCTCCGCTACTTTTGCTTCCGTTTTGCTTATAAATTTTCCGGCCTTAATTCTCCATTTGTCGTTTAATTGTTCAATATAGGCATCCCAGCCAAACCGGTACTTTAACACATCATGTGCATTTTCAGCAGCTTGTTGAGTTTCATATAGGCCTGTTACGACAAAATACTTCGTAGTAGCATTTACGGAATTTCTCTTCCTCACAGTACCGTGCGAAGCATTTCTAACCATTGAAAGAAACTGCATCCACTTTACTCGCTCTTCGCGCATTTTTCTAGGGCAATTTTTGCTGTTGAAATAATGATGCTGAACTACGTTGTTAATTGCAATGTTCTCCTCTTTCATGATCCTTGCAACGATATCAGCTGTATTATTTACAGCCTGTAAATAATCTCCGTCTGAATTGACACAAATGTTTATTTGGATACTTTGTAAATTGCCTTTAGCTGATCCTGCCCCCACACATGCATATTCAAACGCAAATGACTGAACCGCTTCTTTATCGTCCACCGTTAAGTGCCAGCTAGCTTCCCTATAATGACCATTATATTGTAAACGGGCGTAGGCATCCGCATCTGCCCCGGATTTCTCATTATCCGTTTCATGAATAATAATATATTTTTTTGTATTTTGTTTTCCATAAGTCACTTTAGCTGCCTGTGTTTCTGGAACTAAATACTGACGCCATACTACCATTATGATGTACCATCCTTTTTGTTCATTACCTGCCAAACTATTGTGATTCCTATAGTCACTCTTCTTTTATAGCTTCTAGCTTACGTTAATAAACTGAACAGTTTCTGAACAAATTGTGCTAAAAATAAAAAACGACCAGGCAATAAGATGCCTAGTCACTTTTGATAATTGCACGTGTGATCCTCACAAAAATAACACTATAAATTTATAACACCATTCTCAACAATTTCTGGACATTAGATGTTCACTTGAGTGCATTTTAGGGTTATCCATCAGTTTTTTTGATTTATCCATTAATTCGATCATTCTATCCGCTACTTTGATTGTTTTATCCGTCGATTCGTAGAAGAGAAGACTAAGGTTACGCAATTGTCTCCCTTCACTATTCAATTTGCAGCTTCCCAAAATCCTTTTTAAGCCCATTGAGCTGCTTTGCCAGCTAGGAAGCTTAATTTTGTCATTCCATATAGAAGACCACGTTAAATAAGGATCACCATCACTACAAGTTGTGCACATGTTAAAGTTATTTTGGTATGAAGATCATTGTTGATGTCTGTAGCAAGGTTTGCTTCAAATTTATTCATTGTGCCTTTGGATACACAGGTTTCTACTACATAAAAAAAAAGGCAATGTATTAACCTTACATCACCTGTTTTTTCACTATATTTCTATTATCTTAATCAGTCTGATTTCCTTTATAGGTACTGAAGTTATGCCATTCTTAAATTAAATTTATAACCAATATACCTATTCATCCAAAAAATGCATAAAAAAATCCTAGGCTATGATAAAATTAGTATAATACCAGATATTAGTTGGGTTATAGTTCCACATACAATAACAATTAAAATAGGAGGATTCTCCAAGATGAAAAACAAAAAAAGATTGGCCTTGCTGACTTTAGTGGCCGTTCCTTCACTACTTTACAGTGCGCCAGCATCGGCAGCTAATTTGACTGACCATTCAAGAACTGCCTATGTATACAACTACAATGCTAACGTCTCGAATGTTATACAACTAATTAACAACATAAACAATACAACTGCTACCTTCCAACCAAATTTAGAGGCAGCTCTTAAAGCATATAATGCGTTGACGGAAGTTGAAAAACAATATGTGACGAACTATTCAACCTTATCAGCACATCAACAAACGAGAGTGGCTTACCGTAAACTAGCTGCTCAAATTGAAGAAAAGCTAAATTCTGTAGAATCATCATCTGTTCATTATTATCAAAATGTCCTTGAAACACGCGATTGGTATAATACATTAAACGCTGCGCAAAAGTCTTATGTAAGTGCCTCTGCGCAAAAAATATTAACGTCCTATATCACACCAAATACATCTGTTGATAAAGTGGTCAATAAAATTCAACTACTTAATTCATCTCGCCTGACGTTCCATAAAGAGGTGGCCGATGCCAGGGCGGAGCTTAATGCATTGCGGAGATTTACCAATGTTTCTTTACCTGTAGGGATCGAGCAGAAGTTACTTGATGCTGAACTGCTTGTGGCGAAGGATAAAATAGCTGCAAAGGAAGTTGAAAATGCCATTGCTTCCCTATCGCCGAAAACATCCACGGTTCATGATGTTCAGGAAGTTAAAACAGCCTTTGAAGCGTTAACACCTGTACAACAGGAACTAGTGCCGAATGTCTGGACTTTAGTTGATTTTGTACAAGGTAAATATACACTCCCTACAAAAGACAACGTACCTAAAAAACCCGTTCTCTCTGATGTCGCAGCTGCTCCAGGTAAAACTACAGCTATGACAAAAAACAAAAATACCTATAAAGCCAAAATTAATGTTGCTGAGACAGAGATTGATACAGAACGCTTTATTCTCACGACAAAAGATAAAATGACGATCATCATTCCTCCACTCTATACGCTAGTGAATGAGGATGAAGGCGTGATGGACATTCAAGTTACAAAAAGAGGAAATCGCATTACACTTACAGCTACATTAAACAAGGTACCTGTGATATTCGATGCTAATATGGAAATAATTTTGGAAGGCTTACCAGCTAATTCATCCTTCTATCGCTCAGATGGTTTTGGTGAGCAAGTTCCAGCCGACTTTACCGTTAGTGGTAATCGCCATATTATCCAAACGACTACTCCTGGGATGTTCTGGTTTATAAGAAATTAACTTTTTCAAGGTATAAGTTGACTTCTATGTTGGCTTCTTTAGTACTTCCTTTTTTAGAATATGAGCTAATGCCTTCTATCGCATAATGTTTAAAAATATATTTGATTTATGAGGAAAACCCGATTGGTTCAATCATCTTGTAGCAGACAATCTCCATTTTGAAGACTGACAATGCGCTACTAAAAAAATAGCTTGATTCTCTGAACTTAGGAAGGATAGCATAATCTTCATCTCCTCGTCAAAACTAGATATAAAGAACCGACAGAGATGCCAGTCGGAGCTGACCAACAGTCAAAAATGCATGAAACACTACACTCTCATTAATATACTAATTGTGTGAAGTTCGATGGGGAAGGCTATGTTTGCAAAATGAAACCAAGTAGATTATATAAATCTACTTGGTTTTTTATAATTATTGAATTGAAGGGTCTTTATAACCGACTTTCGCGGAGAACTTATGGAAATTACCATACTTATCTTCTAATACGATTGTCATCCAGTCACCGTTGAAGAACTTAGCTGGATGTGTTAGCTCTTTTGTAACACGAGCAACGTTAGTAGCAACTGTTCCTGTGCCCTTTGCTAATGAACTGTCTGTACCATGCACAACCGCTTGAATTACTTGTGAAGGTGTTCTATTTGCAATAACTGTTTCATTTGTTCCTGCAGGATCTGATAAATAATAGTACTTCAGTGATTCGCCATTTTCGTAGAATTGTTGAGCAGATCCTAGTAAATCAAATGTCGCTTGAACTTTTCTATCGTCACCCGCGGTATTCAAGTAGCCAAGTTTTATTTCCATAAACTTCGCATCCAATGTTCTGTATAAATATTGACCCGTATTAACGAACTTATGTCCTTCATAACCAGGAATCACAAAGTCGCGAGTATCCTCTTTCATTGTAACTGTTATTGTTTGATTTGCGTCATTGGATGTCTTTGGCTTAATAATGAGCTTACTAGCTTTCGTTGTATCTGTTCCAGTAGTATAAGTAACAGGCTCGTATTTAGCTGTCACATCAACCTCATTCCCATTAGCGTCTTTTGTCGTAATCTTCATAATATCTGCTAAGTTAACAACAACAGTATCACCTGTACTCACAAGTGTAGACTTACCATTTTCATTACGCATAATTGTTTCACTAAAAGTAATGGTAAATGTATCATCGCTATTACGATAAATAAGCCCTGGGTAATTTTTGTTGTCCAATGGAGAAACCATGCCTATGCTTGGTGGTGTCCCATCAGAGTAGAAATCTTGTTTCATCAATCCTATTGGTGTTCTATCGTGATCATTGTATGGATCATTAGCTTTATATATCGTAAAGTTACCAGGAGTATCCTCTGCTCCAACATACACGATATATTCAGTATGTGGCTTTAGAGTTACACCTGTCGCATCTACTGTTCCTGAAAGGCCTTTTCCTATCTTTTCTACGGAAGGGCTATTTTTAAGCTTTGTTTCTAAATATTTTTCATCTGCTGGTGCAGTTAAATTAGCATCAGGATTATCGATTAAATTGCCATCCTTATCTTTAATTCTTTTTTCAACAAACCAGTAATGAACTTTTGCAGTTTCATTTGTTTCAAAGCTAATCGTTGCTTTTTTATCATCATTTTCTTTTGGTTTAATTTCTAAATTACGAATTAATGGGGCCTTAGTATCTTCAAATACCGTCTTAGGACCTGCAATTTTAGAAAGTTCTCCACCACGATCCCTTAACACCATGTAAACGGAATAGCTATTAAAGGGATCAAGTTTACTTTGTTCAATAGAGACAGGGAATTTTTGTGTTTCTGTTTCTAAATCTGCTGTACCTGAACCGCGTTGAATATAAATATCCTTCCCACCAATTTGGAAATAACCAGATTGATTAGAATCACCTGCAAATTCATTAATAAAATCACGTTCTGTAATTTTATGATCTGATAAATACTGTTGGAAGGTCTTCGTTTCGCCATTATCTACTACTGTATTTGGTAGTATCATATAATAATACGTCCCGGCCTTATTTGGCTTAAATTCGATTTCTGCTCGTCGGAAACCATCAGATTCATCTGCTTTATTAACTGTATTTTCAATTGTTATAACTGGCATTACAGTATCTTCATGTCTATATTCAGCATAGTTACGAACAGGGTTACCTGGCTTCACTGTGCTCGTATTTTCAAACGCATTATCTGCTAAATCTTTAACACCTGGTAATACTGTAACGCGTAATGTATCACCATTAACGAACCCTGTATCAGATGGGATGGTTAATAGTACTTTCTTATCCCCTGGTTTATACTCTACAGCAGATGGTTTAATACCTCTTTCTCCTGATACATTGACAATAACTGTCCCTGTTAATAAATAATTATTTACATCTTTAGCACTCACTGGATCTAATGCTTCACTCACAGTAAGTTCAAACTGATTATTGCTTTTCCTTACTAATTTTCCTTGTTCAACATAAGGATTAATATTATCAAGCTCACTCGTTTTAAATTCCTTCACCACAGCAGGATCAACCGAGAAGTTACCTGAATTATCCTTCATCACAACATAAAGCTGATACTCTGTTTCTGCTTCTAAACCTGTTAACAGTCCTTTTATACCAAGCTCACCAGCCTTTGCTTCACCTTTTCCTGTATGGTTAGCAATAATATCCACTGTAGTTGGGTCAGCTGTCGTTGTTTTCTTACGTACATAGTAGTAATAATCTCCTGGTTCACTAGCTGCAAAAGTAAATTCAGCTCGAGTGCCTCCATGTAAAGGAGTAACTTGTAGGGATTTGACTACTGGAGGAGTTCCATCTTTCATTTGGAACGATTGTGACACAGTATCCGAAGCATTTTTCGAGCCATCCACTACCATAATATAAATGACATATTCTTTTTTCTCACCTAAATTAGAAACCTTAATTGAGTTTGTTCCTTTGATAGCTGCCCCCGTACCATGTGCCACGTTCTTATTGGAGAGTCGGTTGACCATTTCACTTTTATTTGGTGCCTCTTCACCTTTTTCACGCACAATATAGTAGTACGTACCAACCTCATCTGATGTGAAGTCTGCTTGAATCTCGCTACCACTTAGTACTTTGACATTCGTTATACTAACAATCGGTTTTGTTTTATCACCTGGAACCTGATTCTCGTTTTCGTCTTTATCAATTGGTTTACCATCTGGATCAGTAATATTGCCGATATTATCTTTATCATCCAGGAAATCATCGAAGATATTATTTGGTGATCCATCTTTAGGTAAGATGACTTTATCGATATACGTATAGTCGCCAATATCAATTTTTCCATATGAGTTATCTACAAATAATGTGCCGATACGACCATCAATATATAGCTCAAGATCTGTGTAGCTATTGTAATTAATCCAATCTATATTTCCTGAACCGTAGATTGTAAGCTTCGTTTCTGTATTCAGATTTAACGTGCCGATATCACCTTGAATTTCAAACTCTCTTACATTTCCAATGATGTCTACACGAGGGAGTTTTGTATTCGTTTCAATCTTTGTACCTGTTTGCGATACAACTAATCGAGAAACGCTACTGTTATAGAATTCAAGATGTTTTTCAACGTTTTTCATTTCCTGCTTTTCTTTAGACCAGTTGACGAATGGCTTATCTTTATCAGGTTTTGGGTTTGTCCAATTTTGAAGATCATTTGAATTGTTATTTGGCGAATCTTCACCTTTGTTATTATCTGGATTTGACCAATTAATAAATGAGATATTGTTGCTTGCCACGCGTCCAAGAGCTAATGGCTGATTGTGTGTAGCCCCTAAATGCAACGGTGGACGAACGGTTTCGTTGACAAACATTGTTCCTGTCATCGTCATATTTGAGAACTCAATATAATTACCATTTACAACAATCGTTGCGCCTAATGATCCATAATCACCATCGAAATCAAGGAAGCTTGAACTTGTACCACTTGCATTAATCGTTAATTTTGAGATGGAGCGAATACTTTTCCCCGAAAGATCCCCCTCAATAAAGGCACCCTTTAATACAGGTGCATTATAGTCATTAAAGATATGGGATAAACTTTCCGGAATCGAATAAGATTTCCCATTTATGTAAACAGCGTCATCATCAACATTTGTAATTTTGTACGATGTTTCATTATCCTTCTTCTCTTGTGAACCTACAACAAATGAAGCAAACTGTCCGCGCGTTACAGGATCAAATGGAGAAAATGTAACAGGCGTTGTGCCTTTCGTAATATTCAAATCGATTAAAGTTTGAATATAGATAGCATTGCTTGTTTGGCTATTCACATCTTTGAAAATATTATTGTATGTAGGAGAAACCTCTAGATGGAATCCAACTACAACCATTTTGGCTAATTCGCCTCTAGTAAGCACTTCATTTGGCATAAATGTGCCATTTGAATAACCAGACATAATGCCAACATTTTGTAATGCCGCTACATATTTATAATACTGATTGCCCTTCGGTACATCCTTATAGTAAGGATCTTGGATATTTTTCGTATCCAATTTTAACGCTGTAGCCAGCATTTTCGCTGCCTCTCCACGAGTTACACTTACATTTGGGCGGAAAGTGTTATCCGAAAAACCGCTCATTATACCTTGAGAATAAGCTTTTAATATTTCATTATAATTATCCGAGTATTGGTTAATATCCGTAAAGGGAGAAGTAGCCGCTACCGCTTTTTGTGGTGAAGGCACTACAACAGCAATCCCACTTGAAGCAAATACTGTTGCAATCAAGGCTTTATTTACTTTTTGGATTTTAGATTTATCCATTCCACTCTTCCTTTCACTTATGTATTTTGATACGTACAATTATCATTTTCCTCATACTCTTTATATCGACCAAAAGCTAGTGAACCTTCATAGATAAATCGAAAATAGTTAGGTAAATTTCTTCATAATCATATGAGTTTTTGAAGGGGTTCTCTTTTCGATTTCATGTTACTTTTCGGGGGAGTCTTACGCTTCTGTTAAGCTTCTCACCTTTTCAAAGGAGGGGAGGTTTGTTTGGATCATTTTCTCGTTTCCTTTGAGCGGATTCTCCCTTTATAGGATCACCTTCTCTCTACTTTGGAGCGGAGGCATACCTTTTATGATCACTTTCTCACCTTTTTGGAGCGGAGGCATCCATTTTACGATCACCTTCTTTACACTTTGGAGCGGGGGCATCCATTTTATGATCTCCTTCTCTCCACTTTGGAGCGGGAGCATCAATTTTATGATCACCTTCTCCACTTTGGAGCGGAGGCATACCTTTTATGATCACCTTCTTTCCACTTTAGAGCGAGGGCATCCATTCTATGATCTCCTTCTCACCTTTTTGGAGCGGCGGCATCCCTTTTATGATCACCTTCTTTTCACTTTGGAGCGGAGGTATCCCTTCTAAGATCACCTTCTCACGACTTATGAGCGGGGATTCCCATTTTATGATCACTTTCTCTCCGCTTTAGAGCGGGGGCTTCCCTTTTATGATCACCTTCTCTCCGCTTTGGAGCGGAGACATCCCTTTTATGATCACCTTCTCTCCACTTTGGAGCGGGGGCATACCTTTTATGATCACCTTCTCTCCACTTTGGAGCGGAGGCATACCTTTTATGATCACCTTCACGTCCTTTTGGAGCGGGGGCTTCCCTTTTATGATCACCTTCTCTCCGCTTTGGAGCGGAGACATCCCTTTTATGATCACCTTCTCTCCACTTTGGAGCGGGGGCATACCTTTTATGATCACCTTCTCTCCACTTTGGAGCGGAGGCATACCTTTTATGATCACCTTCACGTCCTTTTGGAGCGGAGGCATACCTTTTATGATCACCTTCTCTCCACTTTGGAGCGGAGACATCCCTTTTATGATCACCTTCTCTCCACTTTGGAGCGGAGACATCCCTTTTATGATCACTTTCTCACCTTTTTGGAGCGGGGGCTTCCCTTTTATGATCACCTTCAAACGACTTATGAGCGGGAGCTGCTTTATTTGGATCACTTCCTTGTTTCCTTTGAGCGGTTCCTGACTCGTTTGGATCACCTCCACACACTCTCAGAGCAGATTAACACCATTTGTGATCAATGCACCCATTCCGGCAAGCAACATTCACGAAAACATAAAAAAGCCAAGGAGCATCGGTGCTCTCTTGGCTTTCACGATATATAGGCATACATCTAGTCGTACTTGGGTGTCATAAGGGAAAGGGGGATAACCTTACGTCTTGTCAAGTCGATCGAGAGATGTGACCCGAGTTACATATCATTTGAACATGGTTGAGAAGTCATTTGGCGGATGACTTAAGAGTAGCTTGCCCAAATGATGTTTGCATTAATCAATTACCCCAAAAATTAGAGATGTAAGCCCATTTGTTATAAGTTTTTTATTCAAATTTTCTCAGCAATTTTTACTTGATTGCGCCCTGCTTGTTTTGCTCGATATAATGCACTATCTGCCGCTTCAATTAATGCCTCTGTAGAATCGGCCATCTCTGGATACACAGCAATTCCTGCTGATAACGTTACTGGTTTACCACAGGGGCTTTCTGTAGTGGATAAAATTTCACGTAATTGCTCTGCTACCTGTGCCGCTTCATCTGCCGTAGTTTTCGGCAGTAGCATAACAAATTCCTCGCCACCATAGCGACAACAAATATCGCCTTCACGTGCTACAGACTCCATGTGCCTCGCTAAAAATTGTAATACTTTATCCCCAACGGCATGACCATATGTATCATTGACACTTTTAAAGTGATCTAAATCTAACAGAATAAACGCATGAGGTACATTACTTGCAGACCATTCTGCAAGTACGGAGTCCATTGTACGTCGATTCGTAACACCCGTTAGTGGATCGACGGTTGATTGGTCCTTGAAAAATGTGACTTGTCCATGTAAAAATGATAAACTCCGAATCAACACATTCTTCAAAGAATAAGCTTCAAAATACCAGCCACTAACCAACTTTAACCCCTCTACATCCTTCTTATCGAGACTTTCCTCTGTTAAAATAGCTAATTGCTGTAACGGATTGGCTATCCGTGCTGCAGCCCAAAGGACGATAATAATTGAAACAGCCATAAGCGGTACAGATTTTATAATGACCTCCTGTACACGATCAAATGAAGGGGCTAATGCTACTTCTAAAGGTTTTTGAGCAACAACTCCCCAACCTGTTGAAGGGACTGCACTATAGCCAGCTAGCATTTTTACTCCTTTTGTATTCTCGACTAATTGAACCCCACTTTTGCCTGACATCACAGCTTGAACCACTTTGTTTTTTGTTACGACATCATTAATACGGCTTGGGTCCTGATGATAGATTACGCGTCCATCAGAATCTACTACATAGACGTAGGAGCCATCCTTACTATAATGTTCTCCAAGTAACGTTTGAAAGACATTAGGTTCCTTTAAGTAAATAGTCCCCGCCACCATCCCTAAATACTCGTTGGACTCTGAGAAAATAGGATGAGATATAAAAATAATAAGACGTCCTGTCATCGCCTCATATGGTTTAGAGATGAATGGTTTCTTTTTGGATAACGCCTCCTTTGCCCCAATAGATGTTAAAACCTCCCCTTTAATTTCAACTGATGGCGGAGATACAGATAAGACAAGACCTTTTGCATTTGTTATGACTACAGAATTGAACATTTGATTTTGCAATCTTAGACGCTCTGTTTCCTGGTTTAGCGCATGCTCATCATTCATATTTGTACTTACTTGATTTGCACTATAACCCAAAAGTTGAAAGGCTTCATCAAGATAGCCATCTGCCGTTGATGCCAGTTTTTGCGCATACACTCTATTTGTCTCAAGTGTATTTTCCTTTATCGAATCAACATTCATTCTGTATCCGCTCCAAACACTGCCAATGCTTGTAAAGAAGAATGCTGCCATCGCTACACCCATAATTAAATGCTTTAATTTTAACTGATATGTTTTCATTACCTTCCACCTATGTATATTAGTTTTTTATTTATAACAATATTTGAGCCTATTATATCGGTTTAATTCTGTCCTTTGTACACTAGAACATAGATTGTATCAATAAAGAGGTCCGAATCATATGGACATCTAGAAAACTTTCATTTTATTCAAACTAAAGTTAACTGAATTATCTGAAATTCAACATTCAATAACTGAAAATTGCTAAAGGATCTAAATTCTAAATTTTCCTATTTTTATTGTTATTCTGACATATAAAATTCGTAAGGTTTATTTTATAATTAAAAATAGCATAGGCAATTTAATATATATTCTGTTATAATACTCATTAAAATAAAATAGACTGTATTAATACAGAATGTTATGTCGCTTTTCACACAATGGGGATTATGAGAAAAGCGCTGCGCTGCCATCATAGGGATGGTCGTGTAGCCTACACAAAAAGGGGTTGGAAGATTTGGGCATTTTAAAGGGGTTAAAAATTCTCGATTTTTCTGCATTACTACCAGGACCAATGGCAACAATGATATTTGCTGATTTAGGGGCAGATGTGATCCATGTTGAATCATCAAAGCGCGTTGATTTAACTAGGATTATGCCACCCTATGATGATGATCACGAGGCATATATTCACCAACATTTAAATCGATCTAAAAAGTCACTTACATTAAACCTAAAATCACCAGAGGCTATAGACATTGTTAGAACACTTGTTCAAGAATACGACGTTATTATCGAGGGGTTTCGACCTGGTGTCATGCAAAGGCTTGGCATTGGCTATGAGGCACTTAAAGAAATAAATCCTCAAGTTATTTATTGTGCAATTACAGGCTATGGTCAAACAGGACCTTATAGCAACCGGCCTGGACACGATAATAACTATCTATCATTAGCAGGATTACTTGACTATTCACGCCATAAGGATAAAAAACCTGTTTCAATGGGTGTTCAACTCGCGGATATAGCCGGTGGGACTATGCATGCCGCTATTGGTGTACTAGCTGCAGCCTTGCATCGTGAAAAAACAGGAGAAGGACAATTCATTGATATTAGTATGACAGATGCTGTATTCTCCCTTAATGCTATGTACGGCTCTGCCTTTATTGGAGGTGGTCGTGTGCCGCAGCCAGAGCAAGAAATATTAAATGGCGGAAGTTACTATGATTTTTACAAAACAAAGGATGGACGCTTTTTCTCTGTTGGTAGTTTAGAACCTCAATTCCGTAAATTGCTCTGTGAGGCACTTGATATTCCAGAGTTGATTGATAATACCTTCAATGATTCCTACTATACGCAGATTCGTTTTAAAGAGGCAGTTCATGATGCATTTCTATCAAAGACATATGAGGAATGGCTTGAGGTATTTAACGAGGATTTTGAAGGCTGTGTAGAACCCGTTCTAACATTTCCAGAAGCATGTGAGCATCCACAGCTAAGGGCAAGAGAAATGATTGTAGCTATTCCAAAAAGTGATGGGACGATGCAAAATCAAATAGCATCACCCTTTAAATTTGACGGTGCACAGCCAGAATATAAGCATGTTGGTGCCAAACTAGGCGAACATAATGAAGAGGTCTTACTTTCTTTAGGTTATAGTGCTGAACAAATCAAAGCCTTAAAGGAAAAAGGCGTTTTAGACTAAAAAATTGCTTTGCAGATTAGCTACAGCAAACCCGAACTAGTAGGAAAAACTAAATGAGTGTTTCCTACTATAGCTCGGGTTTTTTATCAATTATTTATACATATGCACTAATAAACATGCGCATGTTTTCAAAATGATCATCAATTAGCAAATATTTTTTATAAATTTCCATCAACTTTTCAAAAAGCTCAAATTGCTCGGTTACAAATAATACTCTTAAAATATTTAACATATGCAAGGAGGCACTTTGCGCTACAACATGGTATGGCACTTCAGGTTGTCGATAATTACGTCGCCATTCTTCCACGGATAAGCCAATATGCTGTAATGAGTTATTCACATGTAGTGCAATGTCCTGTTGAACGTATGCCTCAATAGCGATCAGTTGTTCACTACTAAAGTTTTTTTGTACTAATGAAGCATTAATTTTTTTATTAGACGCTAGTACGTGCTCCTTTAATAAAAGTAATCCATCCTCATAAAACGCCATTTTTACATAATGATCGAGTAGTATAGCATATAAATTCTCTAAATAATTAAGCTGATAGTTTTTAATAATGGCAGGTGGTGTGGGTTTACGATTTGGTAAAAGATCCTTGTATTCTAGTAAAATTTCGATAGCATAATTATTTAATCGTTCGTCCTCCAATAAATACTCGCCATAATGTATAACTTTATCACTCTGATGTTCTCTATTAGCTATATGAAATAAAATATAGGCAATTAACACTTTTTCCTTCTCTGTAAGTGCGTACATGGAGTAGCGCCACTCTACTTCGAATGAAGTTATCAGCGCTTTGACATTGTCATAATCGTCCTCTGATAAACAATAATGTGTAACAATTTGATAAAGACGTAACTGTTTCTTTGCCAAACAGCTAGCATTATGCTTATCCACATGAGTTATACACTTATCCAGTATCGTTTTATAGTTATTCACAAAGTTATCCACATGTTCACAACTTTTTCTCACAGAATTCTCAAAAAGACCCATTATTTCATAAAGAAATGTGAATTGCTCTAAAGGTCTGTGGATAAACAGTGAATAAACTTTTTTCATAAATAGCCAATGCCAAAATGAAGCATGTTGTTTATACAGCATATGCACTAAATATTCATCTTGAAACTTATACAAAATTATGGTCTGCAGCTCATTAACTGGCATTTCCATTTGCATTCTTTTCCCAAAAACTAGCCAAATTAATCGTTCTAAATCTATGGTATGTTGTGCAAAGAGCTGGTCAAAAAAAGTTTCTTTTCCTTTTTGCGTATAGAAAAAAGCATTGAGCCGTTCATTCACAAATTTTGCTTCTAAACCATATTTGTCAAAATACATTTGCATTTCTGTTGATACACGACCCCAATATTTACGAGCTGTGGAAAAGGCAATATTTTTAGCCGTTTCTTCATTAACTAAAAATAAATGGGGTGAGAGTGAAGTTCCAAGTATTTTTGGATCTTCCTGCAGATATGACTCTGCCTCTAGCCATGTTGCTAGTAAATTTTCAGCACCCTCTTCACTTCTTTGTTTATAAGCCTTGAATAATTGCTCATCACAGTCCAACAGCATACAATTGGAGCCTCCCATCGAATTCGACCAACAAAGATCTTCCCCTATCATTAAAATACATGTTTTTAACACTCTTTCTTCAATATAACAAATCTTAACTAACATATGCTAAAAAAATAGTGATATGCATAACGAAAACGTTAACAAAAAAAAAGAACCATCTATTAAGTGAAAACACTTCATAGATGGAAAACTTTCATCACCAAAACAGTGGATATTTTCTTTTTTCTCGTAAATTATTTATCAATAACCCAAAAATTACAATAATAACGGCACCAATTAATACGGGCATTACTAAATAGCTCCAACCATAGCCTCCTAAAATAATAATAATAGGATTAGCACCCGCTGGAGGATGGATAATGCCTAGAAAAGCCATAAAAAATATGGTTAACCCAACACCAAGACTAATAGATAGCATGCTCGAACCTAGTAATGCATACATGGCCAAACCAATAAACGCAGAAATTAAATGACCACCAATAATATTTCGAGGCTGCGACAATGGGGCATTCCAGACAACAAATACAAGCACACAGCTTCCACCTAGTGATGCCATTAACCAAGGTGCATCTGTAAAGCTTGTTAGCCAGAGGAGCACAAAGATACATATTAATCCACCAATTGCTCCTGTGAAGGCATCTGCGAAATTAGTCCGAGATGGCGCATGACCTCCTCCCCTCATTTTTAATATAAAGGGTTTAATACTATTCTTTTTCTCTAACTTATTTTCCACACTCAAGGAATCTGCCATTTGACACCAACTTTTCTAATCTTTACTCATCTATTCAAAACTATTTTCATGTTGATCGTTGTTAAACTTTAATTATTATATCAACACAACAATAGAATTCAATCTAAACTTCATTTTTCAGACAAATGCTTACTTATATACTTTATTAACCATACAAAAAAGCAAACCTATAAAAGTTTGCTTTCGAAAAAAGAACACTATTAATCATATTGTTTTTTAACAGTTTTAAAAATTCGTACCTTCTTTAATATTGTTTTAGGAACTTGGAAGGTTGCTGTGACAACTCCTGGATGACGTCCAATCTCTATGGAACCTGTTATCGTTGCTCTATTTAATACTTCTGGCTCGCTCATCTCAAATAGTTTTGCAGCTCTATAGATGGCATTATCAGTAGCTTCGTTTAATGTTTTACCAGAACCTACCACAGATACAGGAAATGATTCTTCAACTTGTTTCACCCCGAACTCCTCTGCTAATTCGCGAGCACGCCGTTTTTCTTCCTTTGTAAAGGGCTTTGCTGTATAAGGTAGATCTTCCACGTTCGGTAGTAAGATTGGGCCCTCCAATGCTACCTTTTTCAAGACACTAACTTGGAGCTGTACGATACCTGCTACATCTGTTGTATGTCCTGCAATCTCGCCGTCTCCCTGCATGGCATGCATATCACCAATATAGACACCACCCCCAGGAACCTTCACAGGACAAATTAGGGTAGCTCCTTCACGAACTCGACTAATATCCATATGTCCATCCGTACGATGTACATCCAATTCATCTTGTGTAAAGGCATATTCATGTGGGGCGCCAATCAAGAACGAACCAAAATCACCCGCATTATGAGAATCTGGCATCGCTTTAGAAGGAGTTGTTCCAAGCTGACCTAAAAATGGTCGCATTCTGGCCATTACACCGACTAAGTCGCTTGGTGCTAATGCAACAACAGGATTTTGTACAGAATTTTCAGGTGTTCTCATGTAGTTTTTAGCGTCAAGAGCAATTCGGCGAGCACCCTCTCGTCCAACAGTCACACCCATTTGACCTCTATGATCTAGTGCCATTGTATAGCCGTTTGTTATTTTAAATGGTGCTGTTTCGGTATCACATGTCGAGCAGCGAATGGCTTGTGGCCCTATTCCTTTTACGACTGTATTTGGATGTAGCTTGCCACAGCCAGGGCATTTGACGGAAACAAACGGATCGCCAATAAATCGATCAGTAATGGCTTCATCATGTCCAGATGAGGTTGCTAACGATGTAACCTGAATTGATTGTATTTTTATGACAATAGCGTCACCCACCTCAGCCCCTTCTACAAAAACAGGCTTTGTTACTTCATGTCCTCCACGAATAGTAGGCGTAAGCATGGGTCCCCAGCATCCAGGTGTTGTATTGGCAATGATTGTCCCACCATCTTTAACTGGCCCCAACATTTTCTGTGAGGGATCTAAAATTCCATCGATGAACTCATTTACGAACAATGTCTCAGCGGCTTGCGGTTGCTGTATAAAGTCATCATTTTTTAATCCTTCTTTTTCAAGCACATGCAATTCGTTTGTCATTTTTCGTCACGCTCCTAGTTTGATTTTTATGTATAACTTTATGTTAAAAATGCTCTCCACATTTGCAGAGAGCTATTTAATCTTTTCGACAAGAAGCCTACCAAAAGTTCGTGTTATGAATACTTATCTTTGACAGTTGTCAGGATGTATGAGAAAGCAAAGCGACAACGTGCATTACGCCGAGTGCTAAAGATTTAATTATTCATATATAAATCAAAAATATGTGAGAAATCTTCTTTTTTATATTTATCTTTATGTTCAATCATCCATTTGTTCGCAAAGCTTGTAATTTCTTTGAATGACGACGCTGGAGATATATTGTCATTGCCAATTCGACCAAGTGATGATGATGCAATGTTAAGGCTTTTTTCTGCTACCTCTAATTTATAGGCATTGTGCTTCTGCTCGTAGCTAATGGCATGTAGTGCTTTATACAAATCTTTAATGTCATCAATAAAGCGTTTGTGGATGTCGATGGAAAGTGGAGAATTGCCGATTGTAAACTTAATTTCGACATCAAGGTCTATTGTTCCTGCTGTTTCGAGAAAAACATCTGTAATGGAATACATAGAATAGTCATAGCGTCGTAGTAATCGCTTCTTACTCATAGCGCTTTCGCCATCTACATGAATAATGGCACGGTTTGTAAAGCAATACTCATCTGCCTTCGTTTTAATTAGAAAATAAATTTTCTCATCAATTTCATGTAGGATAAAATCATCCGCATCCGTTTTATCATAATCCTCTTTTGGTACAACTACCCCAATATCTGAAAGTCCAAGTGCATCCGCTGCTATTTTTTTAAACATTGTCATTCCCCCTAAATAGTAATACTCTTTTTACGCTTTAGAATGTGTAAAGGTTTCATTCCTCCCTCTCAACTCATTATAAGGGAATGCCAGCTAGGTCAAATTTTACAAAAACAATGCTTCATTTCCTCTTTCTTGTACATTTCATTTATAATGATTGTCAGAAAAGATTCTTTTAAATTGAAAGGTCGTGTGAATAAGTGCAAGAACCAACCATATTAGTCGTGGACGATGAGGCTGATTTAGCTAATCTTCTAAAACGTAGTCTAGAAAAAGAGGGCTATAAACAAATTTATACAGCTGGCTCCATTCACGAGGCTTGGACAAGTTTCCAACAAACAAATCCAGATATAGTCCTGCTAGATGTCATGCTACCAGATGGTGAGGGCTACGATTTATGTCGACGAATCCGAGAGGTGTCCCATGTGCCTGTGCTATTCATGTCTGCTAAAAATGAGGAAATAGATAAAATTTTAGGACTAGCCATTGGTGGCGACGATTATATTACGAAGCCTTTTAGTCCAAAGGAAGTTGCTTATCGTGTAAAGGCACAATTACGTAGAGCCGGCTATCAACTACTGGATACCACTCCGAGCATTGCGGAAAAAGCACTAAAGGTTGGACCATTCCAGCTAAACGCTGATGAAACGGAAGTGCATAAGGATGGGGTTTTATTGGAGTTAACAGCTAAGGAAATTGGTTTAATGGCCTGCTTTATGCATAATCCTAATCGAATTTTAAGTAAGGAAACACTGTTTGAACGTGTTTGGGGAGAGGATTTTTTCGGCTCTGATAATACGGTCATGGTGCATATACGACGTCTACGTGAGAAAATTGAGCAGGATGCCTCTAAACCTATTTACATCACAACAGTAAAGGGACTTGGCTATAAATTTGTCATACCAAAAGAGGCGCAAGGATGAAGTGGAAATTAACAGCGCGCTTTCTCCTTTCCGTACTATCTATTGTCATTATTGTTATTTTCGTCAATACAGCCATTTTCGTAGGACTCCTTACTTATCGATTGTCAAATGATTATGATGGTCCATCTGCAACTAAAGAGGAAGACTTTGTACGGGATTTCCAACAATATATTGAGATAAAGAATGGGTCAGCGACAATCAATAAAGAAGGGCTTGAACAGTTGCATCAGCGGAATGCTTGGATTCAATTGCTTGATGTAAATGGTCAAGTTATTGATGCACACTTTACACCAGAAAAGGCACCTTCACACTATGCACCTATTGACTTAATCCAGGTTTATAAATATAAAGAATTTGAAGCTGATACGACTGTTTTTATTGGCGTTAAGGATGAGGTTAGTTATCTCATTGGTATTAGGAGTGATGTTTCGCGGTTAGTCATGCATGTTTCCGGCACATCATTTTTACAGTTTATTGGTAAATTCGGACTTTTCATTGTTATTGCCGACTTGTTAGTAGCTACATTAGTTGGCTGGCTTTTTGGTCGTACGTTAACGAAGCCTCTATATGCAATGATAGAACGCATTCGCCATTTAAAAAACCATGAACATCAGACTGCTACAACTCCTGGTGGTGTATATAAACCAGTTTTTGAAAATTTAAATGAAGTATCACGAGAATTGGCAGCCCATGAACAGGAAAGAAAACGATTAGAGATTATGCGGGAGGAATGGATTAGTAATGTCTCACACGATATGAAAACACCGCTTGCTTCTATTCGTGGTTATGCAGAGCTATTGAACGATGATCAATTAGCTTATAGTGAGCAAACAGAATACGCCAAAATTATTGAAAAACAATCATTGCATATGCAAGATCTACTCGATGATTTGAACTTGACGATGCGCTTAAGACATCAACAGCTACCACTTTCATTAAGAAAAGTTAATATGGTGCCATTTATTCGTGAGATTGTTATTGATACTTTAAATACAACACAATTTGAGCTTGCCAATATCGAGTTTAATGCGGCTTCTGAGAACAGTTACCATCAAATCGACGAGCATTTTATGCGTAGAGCGATCATGAACTTTTTACACAACGCTCTCCTTCACAATACTCCAGATGTAGCTGTCCAAGTGTTGGTTGATGGGAATTCTATTACAATTTCTGATAACGGCAAGGGAATCCCTGCAGAGGATTTAGAACATATTTTTGAACGCTATTACCGAGGTACAAATACAGAAAAAACAACGGGTACCGGCTTAGGCACAGCCATTGCTAGGGATATTATTGAGGCCCATGGAGGCACTGTTACCATTACGTCTGAAGAAGGAAAAGGAACCAGTGTTAACATTTATCTACAAAGTGAAAATCGCATAAGTCAAAACGAGAAATTTTAACGCTAAAGGGGTGTCTCAAAAAATCTTTGAGACACCCCTTTTTTCTACTTCATTTGGTCCTGCACCTTAGCAGGTAACTCATGGAATTTCACCTCATCATATGAAGTAACTTCCGTTTCTTTTTTTACATAAAGCTTTAAATACGCATCCTGACGTAAGTTTTTTTGAGCTGAAAATTTGAATGTTTTTTCTTCTCCGTTTTTATTGAATGCAGGTAGCTCGTACCAATATGTTTGATAGATTTGACCGCTATCTGCCTTATACTCCTCTACCTCGCCATCAGCTGTGATATGCACATAGTACGTGTCTTTATTTAAACGGTTAAAGTCTACAGTCATTAATACGACTAACCCTGCTACGAATAAGATAAACAAAGCACCTATTCCGAGAAATACTTTTTTCATATTAATTCCCCTGTCTTACAATTTTATAGAACGAACGTACGGTAAAAATATAATAAATAAAGTAAATAGCTGAGTATGCAATCATCCACAGTATTACTGGCTTTGTAATGTTCATACCAAATAATTGTGAAAATGCAAGTAATGCAAACGAACTATGCACAATACCGACAATCAGTGGTGCACTAAAGATTACAGCTACTTGACCTGCTACTGTCTTTAAGATTTGCTTACTATTCACACCGATTTTATTTAAAATGGCATATTTCGCCTGATCTTCTTCAGCTTCCGTTAAAATTTTGAAATAAATAATACTACCTGTTGCCGCTAGGAACACTAAGCCTAGAAAGCTTCCTACAAACAATAGTGCACCTACTGTCGCTATACTGTCCTCATAACTTTGTGGAACGCTAGAGAAAGATTCTTGCTGTTCAGAGGATAACTGCTTGTAAATGTCTTTGGATATGGTCTGTTGTTTTAAATCATTGTCTAATCCAATAACCTGAATCGTCACCTCTTCAGCATTTGTAGCAGTAAATTCCTGATCATTCACAACTAGTACTGTGCCTGCAGATGTAAAGTTTAAAACACTTTCTGTGTACATTTTATCTACATGGAAGGAATCTCCGTTTTCAAGTTTAAAGTCCTCGTTAGTAAAATCATGTGAAAATCGCTCATCATAGGCTGCATCAAGTAACACAGTAGAACCATCTGCAACGTGCAGTTCTTGATTCTTACCTTGTAATTTAGCTAAACGATTATAATCAGATTCCTTAAGTAATGTATATTCGAAAAATGAGAATTCATTATCCACACGTAGATTTTTCACTGACAGCGATTCATTATACAAAATCTCTTGCTGCGGTAATTCAACTGCATCGCCCTTCCACATAAACGTATTCGGAAGCATCTGGCGTACACTTGCTTCTGCATTGTAATACATACCGAAGACCCCACCACCAGCTGTAATGGTTGTTGCGCTTAAAATAGCAATAATCGACAACGACTTTGCGTTTGCTCGGATACGATACAATAGTTGGGAAACACCGATTAAATTTAACCCTTTCCATGACCATGATGTTGCTTTTTTTAAAGCGGTTAGCACAAAGACACTCACACTATGGAATAGAAGATATGTCCCGGCAATCGTAACACCGATGACCATTAATGGCGTACCTAAAATAGTAAAGAATCGCCAAATTTTACTTGTAAACAAATCAGAAGCAGCTGTATAATAGCCAAATGCAATGAGCGCTGTGCCCAGTAAGGCAGCTACTAATGATGCACGCGGGATTTGCTCTCCCTGTTTTTCAGCATGAAATAAATCAATTAACTTAAATTGATAAATAACACGATAACCTTGTAAAGATGTGAATAAAAACAGTAGTGTAAAAATGCATGTCGTATTAATTAGTGCTTCCATCGAAAATGTCAGGCTACCTACCACTTCATAGCCCATTAAGCGCACTAAAATCATTAATAGCCCTTGTGACATAAAGAATCCAAGAACAATACCAAGTACTAAAGAAACAAGCCCTATAACTAAATTCTCAAAAAAGAGCATTAAGCCAATTTTTTGCTTCCGAACACCTAGTAACGAGTAGAGGGCAACTTCCTTTTTCCGCTTCTTCATAAAAAATGAATTGGAATATGCCATAAAAATAACTATAAAGAACAGCAGTACTACTGATGACGCACTCATCAATCCTTTAATCTGTTGTGACGATTGTTTTAACGCTGAAAGATCATCATTATATTTCAGCGTCACAAATGTAAAGTAAATAACAATACTAAATACCATCGAGGCAATATATAAAAAGTAATTCGATAAATTGCGCTGAATGTTTTTACGCGCTAAACTAAATAACGTCATTTACTCCACCCCCGATGCTAGATAGCACCTGCAAGATCTCTTGGAAAAATTGCTTCCTTGTTAGAGTCCCACGATGAATTTCCTTAGAAAGCTGCCCATCCTGAATAAAGAGTATGCGTTGACAGAAGCTAGCTGCGAATGCATCATGGGTAACCATCATAATCGTTGCGGCTTGAGATTGATTTAAATCACTTAAACTTTCAAGTAAATCAGTAGCAGATTTTGAATCAAGTGCTCCTGTAGGCTCATCAGCAAAAATTATTTTTGGCTCTGTCACTAATGCACGCGATGAGGCTGTACGCTGTTTTTGTCCACCCGATATTTGATAAGGATATTTATCAAGCAAATCACTAATTCCAAACAAACCTGCAATACGGTCAACCCTTGCGCTAATGGCCTTTGTTGGCATCTTTGCAATAGCCAGTGGTAAAACTATGTTTTCTCGTACTGTTAAAGAATCAAGTAAGTTATAATCTTGGAAGATAAATCCTAAGTTATCACGACGAAAATCTGCTAATTCAGCGTCCTTCATACGTGCTAAATTGGTATCCCCAATAATAATTTCACCATTTGTTGGCGTATCAATCGTTGCTAATACATTCAAAAGCGTAGATTTCCCAGCCCCTGAAGGACCCATTACTCCAACAAACTCTCCTTTTTCTACTTCAAATGATATATTCGATAGCGCTGTAAAAGTATTTGCGCCTTTGCCGTAAGTTTTTCCAACGTTTTGTACCTTTAATAATGGCGTCATATACGCTCACCTCTTCTTTCTGACTTTAGTATACGACCCCAAACTTACAAGAAATTTGTCACAAGCTTACAACAACCTTAAATCATTAGCTTTATAAATTACTACCAATGTAAATTATCTAGAATTCTATCCACACATCCACGAAGGTCCCCTTTTCCTCAATCAAAATAAAAAAAGGATTCATACACAAACTGTGCATGAACCCTGTTCATCTATTGCTGTAAAACCTTTTGAATATCATCCTCAAAGCTACCTGGCTTATCTGCCGGTGCGTAGCGTCCAACAACCTCACCATGACGATTTACGAGGAATTTTGTAAAGTTCCATTTAACATTACTACCTAAAAATCCTTTGGAATGGGAAGTCAGATAATCGAATATAGGATGGGCTTCTTTACCGTTCACCTTGACAATCTCGTGCATCGGGAACGTCACACCATACGTCAGTCGACATTGAGAAGCCGCCTCCTCAGCAGTCGCTAGCTCTTGTTTAAATTGGTTCGATGGGAAACCAAGGACTACAAGACCTTGCTCCTGATATTTCTCATAGAGACCTTCTAATTCTTCAAATTGCGGTGTAAAGCCACATTTAGAAGCTGTGTTGACAATAAGCATAGGCTTTCCTTTATAACGTTCTAGGCTATAGATAGTACCATCCTCTAAAGTTACGTTAATATCATAAATGTCCATCTTTCTACCTCCCATTATAAACGTCCATTCATTCTTGCCACCTGCTGTAAAGGATCCCATACACCGTTGAAAGGCGGTGCATAGGCTAAGTCTAAATCAAGCAAATCTGGTAATGTCATTTTACTATACAATGCTGTAGCAAAAACATCGATACGCTTATCAATTCCTGCTGGCCCTACTATTTGCGCTCCCAATAGCAGCTGATCTCGTTTGCGCACAATAACTTTTATATACATGCGCTGCGCACCTGGATAATAGCCTGCGATATGTCGAGCAGATAATTTATATGCCTCGTAGTCGAAGCCAAGCTCTTTAGCCGTGCGCTCATTAATGCCTGTTGTAGCAATTGTTAAATTGAAAAACTTTAAGATCGAAGTTCCTACAATTCCTTTAAATGGCGCACATTTGCCTGACATATTAAGTCCAGCTAAACGCCCTTGCTTATTAGCAGTTGTTCCTAATGGTACATAGTCTAAACGCTCTTTGACAATATTAAAATGGGTTGCACAATCTCCTGCAGCATAAATATTTTCTATAGAGGTTTCTAAATGACGATTTACAATAATTGCTCCATTTTTGGCTAGTGCTATCCCAGTACCCTGTAAAAATTGTGTATTTGGTTTAATGCCTGAAGCGACAATAACTAAATCTGTCTCTAAAACGCCGTTATCTGTAATGACACGTTCAACACGTTTATTCCCTTCGAATGCTTCCACACTTATATTTAATAATAGCTCCACACCATTCTTTTTTGCTTCTTCATGAACATGTTGGGCAAGCTCTTCATCTAAAGTGCGTGCTACATGGCTTCCACGTTGAACTAGTTTTACCTTTTTACCGCAGGCATGTAGTGTTTCTGCCATTTCTAACCCAATATAGCCACCACCGATAATAGTTACCTGTTGAATAGCGGGCGTTAAATCAGCCATTAAGTCTTCTAATTGTGGAATCGTTTTTACTGTGTGGATACCCTCTAAATCAGACCCCTTTTTCACTGGCATAACTGGACTTGCCCCTGTTGCAATCAGAAGCTTATCATAAGGAATTTCAAATGCTTCACCACTTGCTTGTGTACCTGTAATAATTTTCTTCTCTACATCTACATTTTCTACCTCATAGCCCACTCTTGCATCAATGCCATACTTATCACGGAAAGTCTCGACATCTCTTGCAATTAAACGATTAGTTGAAGAAATACGACCATCTACAACATAGGGCAAACCACATTGCCCATACGAATAAATAAAGCCACGCTCTAAAGTGGTAATTTCTGCCCCCGGTACATTACGATAGATTTCCATTGCTGCAGACATACCTGCAGCATCTCCCCCGATGATGACGTATTTCATTCTACAAGCCCCCTTATGTTTTCCTTGTTGCCATTAAATCTGCGTATTGATCGATATATAAACGTCGTTTTCCACCACTTACAATGACGCGTAGTACATGGATGGCTATAATCATTGTTAGTATAAAACCTGCTGTTGCTGCAAAGAGAGAAATGATAATTTGCAGAACATAAAATGGTGAATCGATATTTAATTGAATACCACCAATCGTTGTAATGGCCTCAAATAGACAAGCCGTAGCGATAATTGCAACACAGCGACGCCACGATTGCCTTACAATACTTTTTCCATTCTTATTAACCATTGTAAAACGCATTACCTTCATACCGAGTGTTGCACCATCTAGCATGCTTGGCATCACACCAAAAAGTAACATGTACAGCGTTATTTTTACTAAAAACTCAAAAGTTCCATTATATCCTGTCAGAGCACCAATTATGAGCCAAATCATTTGTGCAATGCATAAATCAATAACGAGTGCCAGCAAAATAGAAATAGGTTTAACAATATCTCTTTTTTCCATTTCAGCCGCTTTAGCCTCAACTTCTTCATGAGAAGGGAATAATGCCCATACAATTGGTGCTAAAAAGAACCCCAGTAACGCGCCTACACTGTTTAGTAATAAATCATCAACATCAAAGAGACGGTAGGCACAATTAAAAATGCCATAAATACCTGTTCTTTGAGTGATCTCATAAAACAATGTTAGCAAAAAGCTAATGATAAATGCACGTTTCCAGTACCTTCTTTCTTTAAGAAAATATCGTAAGTATACGCCAAATGGCATCAGTAATAAAAAATTAAAGAAAGCTTGATAAAATGCCTGCTGTTTTGTGATTGCAAGCCATGTAGACGGATTTGTCACGACAACTCCACTGTCCTTTAAAATATCTTCAACAAATTGGAATAATCGTAAATTGGAATGAATGGTATCTGCAGGCTGCAGTGAGCATGTATCTCTTGTAGATGGAAATGGTAGTAATACTAAACATAGTGCGGATAAAAAGTAAAAGATAAATGACAACATAATAATAGTTTTAGACATCGATAAGTAACCATATTTGCGATACGTATAAATTAGCCATGGAATGAAAAGTACAAATGATAAAATAATAGTAATAAAAAATGCTATGAAAATGGATTCTGTGTAAGTTGACATATAAGCACCTCGCTATTTAAGTTGCCCGATTTCCTGAACGCTAAAACTAAGTTTAGACATCTAATACAACATATATATTTCAGCAAGCTTACATAATCCTTAACTCCAGAAAAAAACAGGTAAAGAATATTACTCTCTACCTGTCCCTGCAATATTTTTATGCTTTTGCCATTTCTTCCTTACAGAATGTTAAAATTTCCTCTAGCTCTTCATCCTCTAATGCGAAATCTAAATATTCACCCTCTGCTTTTTCCATGATGAAATAGTTTAAAATAAATGGCTCCTCGCCCTTCTCACCAATCAGTACACGAATTTCTATACCCGCTTCGTGATATAGCTCATCATCCTCATCGATTTCTACATCTAAAATAAATTCGTAACGCTTACCTTCAATAATATTTGTTGGGTCTAAAATTTCTTCCATTGAGAATTGTGTAATTTCCATTATGCTAGCTCCTTTATCTTTAGCTGTTCCTTTCTATATTAAATCAATTTCAGCATGGGTCAACTAGAAAAGCCGTATACACCTGTAAGTAATTATGCCACAATAAAATGGAAATAATTTAGAGACTAAAATATCTACATAAAGGAGGCTTTTTCTTGAAAGAGCTATTATATTACCAAGACGTTATGTTACGTGAGTTTGAAGCTACGATTGTCAGTAAGGGGACTGATGAAGTTGGTCGTCATTATGTTGTGCTATCTAATACTGCATTCTATCCAACAGGTGGTGGACAACCTCATGACACAGGTACATTGGATGCTATTGAGGTCTTAGATGTCGAGAAAATTAACGATGAGATTCGTCATTATATTCAAGGTGACCCGTCGACTTTAGACGGTGTCGTCCATGGCAAATTAAATTGGGCTAGACGATTTGATCATATGCAGCAGCATGCTGGTCAACATATTTTAACAGCTGCATTTGTTGAACTTTTCAATGCACAGACTGTAAGTTTTCACCTAGGAAGTGAGCATGTCACGATAGATATTGCTACCGATACACTAACAGAACAACAGTTAGCAGCAGCGGAAGCAAGAGCAAATGATATCATTTTAGAAAACCGTCCAATTCAAACGACTTGGATTACAGAAAATGAGCTTGCCAACTATAATCTTCGCAAAGAAGTCGCTGTGACAGGAGATATTCGGCTTGTAATCATCCCTGATTTTGACTATAACGGCTGTGGTGGAACACATCCTGTATCTACTGGGCAAGTTAGTGCCATTAAAATTCTTGGCACCGAGAAAATGAAGGGCAATGTACGCGTCTCTTTTGTTTGTGGGCAACGTGTCTTATCCGAGCTTGCTATGCGTAAAAAGGTTTTAGCTGATGTAGCTCGTCAATTAAGTGTACCAGAGGTCGAAGCTGCTACAGCACTTTCTAAAATTCTAGTCTCTCAAAAAAATACTGAAAAAGCACTTGCTGCCGCAAAAGAGGAATTACTAGCGTACGAAGTAAAAGCACTTGTTGCTGGGAACGAGGATGTAGTTGCAGCAGCCTTTAACCAACGAACAATGCAGGAATTGCAAAAAATAGCTCGTATTATTGTCATCGATAATCCAGATGTTACGGCCCTTCTTGCTTCAGAAAATGAAGGCAAATTGCAGTTCGTAGCAGCAAAAGGGAAAAATGTTGCAAAAAGCATGAAAGTCATTGCCGAAAAAGTACTACCACTTATTAATGGTAAGGGTGGCGGAAGTGACCAAATGGTACAAGGCGGTGGAGAATGTACAATTTCTAAAGAAGAGCTACTAGAAGTATTGCAAAACGCTGAATCCCACTATTAAAAAGTGGAGCTGTCACCAGCGACAGCTCCTACTTCTTTAATATTTAAATTTTTGAATGGCTCCATATAAACGTTTTGCCATTTCTGATAACTTCTCGGTTTGATTATTCATCGTTGTGACTGTTTTTATCTGTTCCGTTGTGGAAGCTGTTACCTCATGCACATAGTCACTAGCCGCATGTGCTGTAGCTGCCATTTCTTCCATAGAGGCTGAAACTTCTTCAGTATTTGCAGACATTTGTTCAGCTGAAGCATTCATTTCTTCAATTTGGCCTGCTATTTCTCCAACTGCTCGTATCATTTCCTCGAAGCGATTTCCTACTGCCTCGATTGAAGCTAATCCACGTTCCACGTTATGTTCACCAGATTCTGCAGCCTTTACTACTTCTAATGTGTAGGATTGAACTCGTTGAATTAACACATTAATTTTAGTAGCAGATTCTGCTGTTTGCTCTGATAGCTTACGAACTTCATCGGCAACAACAGCAAAACCTTTACCAGCCTCTCCTGCACGAGCAGCCTCAATAGAAGCATTTAGTGCCAATAAATTGGTTTGATCAGAAATATCGGTAATCATTTTAGAAATTAAGCTAATTTCCTCTGACTCCTTTTCTAGTTTGTGAATAATGGTTAGCTCAGCTGTCGTACCTTGCTGAATCTCACTCATACGACAAATAGATTGCTGCACTGCATCGTTACTTTCACTAATTTTCTGGGAAATAAATTCTGTATTAGAAGCAATTGTTGAAGCAACTTCCGCAACATTTTGTATGCCAAGCGCCATTTGTTCCATAGCTGAGGCACTTTCTTCTGCCATAGAGGTTTGACTCTGTGCCCCTCTGTCTACTTCACTAATTGCACCAGCTATTTGCTCAGAATGTTTTGTGACTGCAATTACATCTCCCATTAAATCACATGAGGCATCGTTCACTGCGGTCGCTTCATGGCTCACTTTCGCTATCATTTCTCGCATATTATCAGTCATGCGATTTAATGCACGTGACATTGTCCCCATTTCATCAATTCGTTTCAAATATTTCTCAGGAATCTCTTGTGTAAAGTCACCTTCTGATAAGCCTTCACTTATACGCAGCACGTGACGGAGTGGTCTACTGACAGAACGCGAAATAGCAAAAGAAATGAAAAGGCCCAGTATCGAAACAATAATGGTTGTGACAATAAAATTCGTCTTTAGCTTAGATAGTCCTGTAAACATCTCGTTTTCTAAAGCAATAACTCCCATTTTCCAACCGTTATTAAGCGTATGGAAGCCCATTAAGCTCGTTCCTGTATCTTCTGTTTTAAACGAAAAGTAGCCGCTTTTATTAGCAATCATTTCTTTTGCAGCTAATGCTCTGCCTGTCATGACACCCGTTTCCTCGGCTTCTTCGATGGGATTGTTCTGCTCCTTCACATAGGTATGATTATTATGCCCAATGATAGTCCCTTTGGCATCGAGCATAAATGCATAACCATTGTCTCCAACTTTAATGCCCTCTACAATATTGGATAAATAATAGCCATCAATACGAGCTAATAATAAAGCTTGCTCGCCTGTGACAGTATTAATTGGTGAAACGATTAAAATGACTGGTTCACCCGTTACACGGCTAATTGTTATGTCAGACATAACTGACTTACCTGTAAAGCCTTCTTTTACATAATCACGATCACCTAATTCTGCGGTTGTATCATCTAAATAATGGGCAACCCCATCTGCTTTAATAATGCCAAATCCTAAATAATTTTCATTATTAGCAAGACGCTTTGACAAATATTGTTTTTGTTTTGCAAAGTCCATACTACGAACTGCCTCTTGCTCAGCAATTGCCTCAACTTCTACCAATGTTAGCTGGAAGTGTTCTTCTATGTATTTTGAAACATCCTCTGCTCTGGATACCAAATTGGATTCCACTTGTTCATTCATTGCCTTCGTACTATTTATCCAGGTGGATAGACCAAGCGTACCACATGTTACAAACACAAGCGCTATGATCGCAACGACTAATTTACCACCAATACCTTTTACCCACATTCCTTTTATCACACTACTTCCACTTTTAGCTATACTATTTCGCTTATTTATAACTACAGAGTAAAGTCACCAAAAGTAGAAGTCAACAAAAGTTTTCCATTTTGGTTAATAAATGTATAATAATACCATTTATACTATTGATATAGTGCTAACCATTTTCTACAAATTTTCAACTTATAGGACAAAACTCGCTTTAGAAAGACAGAATATATTGCGCTGTTGGATGAAATTAAAACTTTTTCCAACAAAAATTGATTATAATCCACATTTTTTGCTGATTATTAAAGATAGAATCAGTTTAAAACATTTTGAGGGGAGGATTTCCATGAGTTCAGACAAAAACAATGTTTCGCGTCGAGACTTTTTGAAAACAACAGGTATTGCTGCTGGTACATTAGTCGGTGGTGGATTAATAGGAGGGCTAGTAGGTTACAACATCCATGGTAAAGGAACTTCTACTCTGGAGCATGGTGGGCATGGAACAACAAATGAGGCTACTGGTTCACCAAAGGCTAAGATGTTTTTTAGAAATGAAAGAGATTTTAGTATCTTATCAAATGCTACAGAACGCATCTTCCCAGAAGATGATTTAGGGCCAGGTGCTATAGGCTTGGATGTTCCCTATTTTATCGATCATCAACTTGCAGGTAATTATGGAAGTAACTCTAAAGAGTATATGCAAGGGCCATTTGACGTAGGTGCCCCTACACAAGGTTATCAAAGTCGCCTAACAAGAGCAGAGATTTTTAGACAGGGCATTCAAACGATGGAGGATGAAGCTCAAAAGCGATATAAAAAAAGCTTTAATGATTTAGATGGAAAACAAATGGATGAAATTTTAACAGCCTTTCAAAAGGGTGACATAGAAATGGTCGGAGTTACATCTGCATTCTTCTTTACACTCTTACGCGCGGCTACTTTAGAGGGTGCCTATTCCGATCCAATGTATGGAGGAAATCGTAATATGGATGGCTGGCGTATGAAGGGCTTCCCTGGCCACCAAATGGCTTATATTACACAAATAGAAGATACAAAGTTCCAAAAAATTGAGCCTAATCCATTAGGCAACCATTAAGGGGGTTAGAATATGGCTAAAACATTGCCGAGTGTAGACGTTGTAACAGTTGGTGTAGGTTGGACAGGTGGTATCGTTGCTGCTGAATGTGCCAAAGCTGGCCTAAAGGTAGTCGGTTTAGAGCGCGGACAAAAGCGTGGTACCGAAGATTATTTAAATGTTCATGATGAATACCGCTATGCCATACGATATGATTTAATGCAAAATTTATCCAAAGAGACGGTAAGCTTCCGTAATGATCGTAATATGAAGGCTTTGCCAATGCGCCAGCTAGGCTCCTTTTTACTTGGAGAAGGCCTAGGTGGATCAAGTACCCATTGGAATGGAATGACTTTCCGTTTCTTACCCTATGATTTTCAAATCAAAACGCTAACAGATAAACGTTATGGGCCAAACAAACTCGGTCCGGATTACCTCATTCAAGATTGGGGTTTAACATATGATCAGCTTGAACCTTATATGGATAAGTTTGAAAAAACCGCTGGTATTTCAGGGGATGACAAAAACACATTTAGTGGTAAACGTTCAAATCCTTATCCAACAGGTCCTATGAAAAAAACACCTATGCTTACGCAATTTGAAAAAGCTGCAAAAAACTTAAAGCTAACACCTTATATGGTGCCATCCGCCAACTTATCAGAGGTTTATAAAAATCCTGATGGTGAAACAATCAATGCTTGTCAATATTGTGGTTTTTGCGAACGCTTTGGTTGCGAATATGGTGCCAAATCTTCTGCAGAAGTTACGGTTGTTCCTACCGCTTTAAAGACAGGTAATTTTGATTTACGCTACAACTCGAATGTTGTCGAAATCTTAAAGCAAGGCAATAAGGCTACTGGTGTAAGATATATCGATACCGTGTCTGGAGAAGAATTCATTCAGCCCGCTAATGCTGTTGTCTTAACTAGTTATGTCTTTAATAATGCCAAGCTATTAATGGTCTCTAACATTGGAGAAAGATACGATCCTACTACTGGCAAAGGTACACTTGGTAGAAACTATTGCTATCAAATTTTACCTGGTGCTGCTGGATTCTTTGATGAACAATACAATACGTTTATGGGAGCAGGTTCTTTAGGTGTGTGTCTAGATGACTACAATGGGGATAATTTTGATCATAGTGATTTAGATTTTATTCATGGAGGAAATCTTGCCCTTACTCAGACAGGTGCCCGTCCAATTGGCTCAAATCCGACACCACCAGATACACCTACTTGGGGACCAGAATTTAAAAAGCAATCTATTTATTACTATACACGCTCCTTCGGGATTGGTGCACAGGGAGCATCTATGCCACATAAAGAAAATTATCTATCTCTGGATCCAACCTACAAGGATGCTTATGGCTTACCGTTAGTACAATTGACATACAACTTTACAGATCAGGATCGTGCGCTTCATAAATATATTTCTGCACGTGCTGCTGACATTATGAAAGAAATGGGCGCTAAAACGATTGTTCCAAATGCTGAAATTAAGGATTACAATATCGTACCTTACCAAACAACGCATAACACGGGTGGAACAGTGATGAGTTTAACTCCAGAACAAGGCGTCGTGAATAATTATCTACAACACTGGGATGTTGATAATCTTTTCGCAGTGAGTGCTGGTAACTTTGCACATAATAGTGGGTACAATCCAACAGGCACATTAGGAGCACTTGCATACCGCTGTGCGGAAGGGGTTATAAAATATAGTCAATCTGGCGGTTCTTTAGTGTAAATACCTTAATTTAAAGGAGGCAAGACTTATGGGAGGTCTTGGAGCAATTGGAGTACCTGGATTAATCATTATTTTGGTCATTGTGTTAATTGTATTTGGTCCAAAAAAATTGCCCGAAATTGGTGGAGCAGTTGGTAAAACGTTTGCAGAATTTAAAAAGTCCACTAAGGGGCTTATAGACGATGATGATGATTCAGTGAAAAAGGTCGAAAAAAAATCTGATGCTTCGTAGGAGGGTTTCCTATGGATCCATATGAAGATGGAAAAAGAAAATATTTAAGCCCTCTCGATAAACCAAAAACTGAGCCTCCCCCACCAGTGGAGGCTTTAGTTGAAATGCCAACGGTAGTAGTTGAGGAGCAGGAGCATGTAGCAGATGAACCACTTATACCTGTTAATTCCCTATTTGAACATCTTTCTGAGCTACGTAAGCAAATTATAAAAGGTTTAACTGTTTTTATTTTATTTTTTATTGTGGTTTTCTCTACTATCAATATTTGGTTTCCCTTTGTAACTCGAGGCCATTCTCTCATTATATTAGGACCCCTTGAGGTCGTTAAATTTTATATGACTATTTCAACTACTTTAGCATTTGGTCTTTCTATGCCTTTTCTCGTTCATTTTTTGTGGAGTTTTATAAAACCAGGGTTAAAGGAAGAGGAAAGCCGCTTTCTAGGTCTCTATGCACCAATTATGCTAGTCCTTTTCTTATTAGGAATAGCTTTCGGTTACTTTGTTGTAAACCCGCTAAGTTACTCGTTTTTAGTGAGCATAGGAGCAACTAATTTCGATGTCATGGTATCAGCGAGTGAATATATGCATTTTTTAATCATGACCACAGTACCACTTGGCTTATTATTTGAGTTACCGATTGTCGCCCTTTTCTTATCAGCCATTGGTGTACTAACTGCTGAATCCATGAAAAAAATAAGAGGTTGGTCTTACATCGCAATGGGCGTAGGTTCTGCTGTTATCACGCCACCTGATTTCATTAGTCAGCTCCTTGTGTTAATACCGATGATTATTTTGTATGAAATAAGCATATACCTTGTCAAACGTATAGAACGTAAACAAATTGAAAGCACTGCGTAAATTGAACGCAGTGCTTATTTTTTCTTTAAATCCATCACAATAATTTCTGGAAGATTCAAAATGCGATAGGGTACAGAGCTATTGCCTAATCCACGGCTAACTACCATCTTAGTGGATGCAGCTTCGTAGACACCAGCCGTATATTTTGGAAACAGCCCCTGACCTGGTGCAACTAGACCACCAAGCCCAGGAATACGAACTTGCCCACCATGCGCATGTCCCGAAAAGACTAAATCTATGTGATAATTTACATACGTATGAAATACTTCTGGTCGATGCGCTAGTAACAGCTTAAACATGTCATCTGGTAAATAAGCTGTTGCAATGTCCAGCATGTCTTCTGTTGGTCTACCCATTAACGGATCCTCAATTCCAACAATCGCCAAACGCTCCCCGTCGCGCTCTAAAACAGTCGATTCATTGGCCATTATATGTACCCCTAACGATGACAGCGCCTCATAAATTTCATTCACCTTATTCGTCGCTACTTCATGATTTCCCAGTACATAATAAACATCCGTTATTGCAACTAGTCCTTTCACTGCCTGAAGGCTTTGTTCTAAATCATAGCGATTGCTATCAATAACATCACCCGTAATAAAAATATAGTCAGGATTCGTAGCCTTAACCTTAGCAATCAATTTTTTTTGGTTGTCGCCAAAGAGGGCATCGTGTAAATCTGATACTTGTACTATGCGTAGCCCATCAAAGCTAGCAGGCACTTTTTCCGATTCGAACACATGCTTACTTACAACGAGCCAGTGATTGTTTACGTACAAAAAAATGACTATAAAAACGACAAAGAAAATACCATATAATAATTTTTTCAATCGCAATCGCTCACTTTGTGGCTACTTTTTTCAGAAAAAAACTCTGACTTCTCTATTATAAGCAAAAAACAGAGTGATTGTAAGTATATGCACCGAAATTACAAAGAATGATTGGGATAAGCTATCCTACCGAAAGTGAGAGAAGATCTTCAATACTAATTCACTAGATTATAAGCATAGTTTTTTAAAATATAGTCTCTATAAATCCTTTCCTATTTGTAGGAACTGAAATTTTCCCTATTCCTTTTAATAAAAAAACACATTTAGCACTCGATTAGGTAGGAGAGCTAAATGCGTTTCGTTATTTATAAAACCTTCTCTAAGAAATCCTTCGCACGCTGTGTTGATGGGGCTGTGAAAAACTGTTCGGGTGATGCGTCCTCAATAAGCTTGCCGCCATCAAGGAAGAGAATACGATCAGCAACCTCACGAGCAAAGCCCATTTCATGCGTCACAATGAGCATGGTCATACCAGTATCTGCAAGACTTTTCATAACATCCAATACCTCTTTAACCATTTCTGGGTCAAGCGCTGATGTAGGCTCATCAAATAATATGACTTTAGGGTCCATCGCTAGTGCACGTGCAATAGCAACACGTTGCTTTTGTCCCCCAGATAAGCGATTTGGATATTCGTGACGCTTCTCAAAAAGACCAACTTTTTTTAGTAACTCCTCAGCCATTTTCACTGCAGCAGCCTTGTCCATTCCTTTAACATTGATTGGAGCATACGTTAAATTTTCGAGCACTGTTTTATGAGGGAAAAGATGAAAATGCTGAAATACCATCCCTACTTCTTCCCGTATTTTCATAATATTAGTCCCTTTATCTGTAAGGACATCACCTGCAATCGTTACCTTTCCACTTGTAGGAGTTTCCAACAAGTTTAAGCAGCGAAGAAAGGTCGATTTACCTGATCCAGAAGGTCCAATAATCGCAATTACTTCTTTTTCCTTAATTACAGTTGAAATACCTTTTAATACTTCATTCTGTCCATACGATTTGTGTAAATCCTCAATTTTAATCACTTTTTCTCATTCCTTTCTCAATTCGTTTACCAAGGAACGTTAAAACAAGCGTCATGAGATAATAGATGACCCCTGCAAAAAGTAATGGCTCAAGATAACGATATGTTGAACCCCCTACAATATAGGCGCGACGCATAATATCTAATGCACTAATAACTGTTACAACAGCTGTTTCTTTATTTAATGTAATAAATTCATTCACTAAAGATGGTAAAATATTTTTTACTGCTTGTGGAATAATAATATCCTTCATCATTTTTGCATATGGAATACCAAGAGCTTGTGCTGCTTCCATTTGCCCTTTATCCACTGCATTAATACCGGCACGGATAATTTCCGAAATATAAGCACCCGAGTTTAGACCAAACGCAATAATGGCTGTTGGTATAGGTTCAATTTGAATATCTAATAATTGTGGTACTGCATAATAAATAATTAATAATTGTAATACAAGTGGTGTACCACGGAAAATCGACGTATAGAAATCTGCAAACCAACGTAAAACATTGACCTTTCCAATTTTACATAATGCTAAAAGTATACCTACAATAAAACCGATGATGGATGCACCGATTGCAATTTGAAGTGTAACACCTATCCCTTTTAAAATATAAGGAATAGAGGGAACAATCGCCGTAAAATCTAAATTCACAGCGCTCCCTCCTTTCTTTTTCAACTTAATACAGCTTTTATTTTTTGCACCGAATGCACAATCTCACGTACAGAAACTTCATAAATAAATCTAGACGAGGTTATGCCGAGGCGGAATTGATAAAAAGAAAAGCACAAGCGATAGCCCAAATAGGAGCTATCGCATGCTTTAATTATTCAACTTTTTCTAACCATTTTTCTTCTAGCTCTTGAATTTTGCCTTCATCAGCTAGTTCTTTTAATGCTTTATTAATTTTATCTTTTAAATCGCTTCCTTTTGGAACCGCGATCGCTTTGAAATCTTCTGGTTGTTCTTCTACAGGAAAGGCTTCTAATTGATCATTTGTTTTTAAATAACCTTTCGCAACGCCACCCTCTAAAATACCTGCGTCTAAGCGTTTAGACATCATATCTTGAATAATCTCAGGAATACGTGTACGTCCTTCTACTGATACATCTACTTTTTTCGCGATTTCATTACCTAAATTTTCTTGAATAGATGCTGTTTGGACACCAATTTTTTTACCAGCCAAATCAGCCTCTTTTTTAATACCGCTATCCTTTTTAACAATGATTACTTGCTCTGTTTCATTGTATTTATCAGAGAAATCAACCACTTTTTCACGTTCTGGGTTCGGCGTCATACCAGAAATAACGACATCAATTTTTCCTGCCTGTAGCGCTGGTACTAAACTATTGAAGTCCATATCTTGCACTTGCATATCAACGCCTATTTTTTCGCCAACTAACTTGATTAAATCAATATCAAAGCCAATAATTTCTTCGCCTTTCGCTGCGTCCACATATTCAAATGGTGCATAGTCAGCTGATGTACCAACTTTTAATACCTGCTTGTCCTCTGTATTATTATTTGATCCTGCATTGCTAGCATTATTATCTTTACTGCCACATGCTGCAAGTACACCTATTACAAGTACAAGCATTAACAAGAATAACTTGTTCTTCATCATTTATACTCTCCTTTTATTTATAATTTATTGTGTATGAGAATACATTTCTCGAAAATAGTCGATTGGATATTTATTCATGTTAAAGAATAAAAAATCTATCTGCTAATTAAGATATACTCTTTTGAAATAATAATCAAGACAAACTAAAAAAAATTTAGTGAAATATTATATACATAATTTTCAGATAAGTAAATTTATTTATTTTTCATAAAGGCTTTACTATACTATTTTCCGAAAGCTCGAATATTATCCATCGTTCGGTAAGTAAAAAATTAAAATTTCGAGTTAATAAAAAAGACCCCCATATGGAGGTCCAGCGCTTATTTTTCTTCTTTAAATAGCTTAGCTTTTAGCTCATCCTCTCCAGAGCCTTCTGCTAATGGAACGCGAGAACGGTAGGCGGCCCGACAAATTAAATGTCCTGCGACGGGAGCTGTCACAAAGACGAATAGAATACCTAAAATTAAACGTACACTGACAAAGCCATCATGCACCCAAAAGTAAATAAATGCACCTAATAGGCATGTTAATACTGATAACGTGGAGCTTTTGGTAGCAGCATGTGATCGTGTATAGACATCTGGTAAGCGAATCATACCAAATGCACTAATCATACTCACAATTGAACCTATAAGAATAAGGATGACTGCTGCCCACTCAATCATTTGATTTACGTTCAACAATCACACCTCTTTCTATATATTTTGTAAAGGCAATTGTTCCAATAAACGCTAATATACCTAAAATAAGAATAGCTTCTAGGTATGCCTTTGTTTTTAAAATTATTGATACGATGGCAATGGCTGATAATAGATTTACGCCAATTGTATCAAGAGCTATAGCTCGATCAGGCATTGATGGACCACGAATAACACGGTACAGCGATAATGCAATGGAGATACTAAAGAAAGCCAGTGCTAAAAGTAAAATATTATCAATCATTAACGTGTCACCTCCATTATTGCTTGTTCAAATTTCCCAATAGAGCGTATGACAGCATCTTTGGACTGTTCAATATCCATGGCATGAATATAAAAAACATCCCCCTCTTCTGATACTTCCATAACGACAGAACCTGGTGTTAGTGTAAGCAATAATGCAAGTGCTGTAATTTCCCAATCACCCTTTAATACTGTTTTATAAGTGAAAATACCAGGTGTAATAGTAAGCTTTGGCGTTGTAATTTGTCTTAATACGCTATAGCTTGATAAAAATAGCTCCCAATTAAAAAGCCATAATAACTTTATAATGGAAAATACTCGTCGCAAGTAAAATTGGGTGCCATAAAAACGGTGCATAGCATATAAAATACCCACTCCTACGATAAAGCCCATTAAAAATGTCGAAAATTGGGGTGTCACTTCATCCTGTAAGAGTAACCAAAGTGTTGCAATAAATAAATTCAATATAAACTGCATTGCCATTATTTATTCACCTCACCTTGCCATAGTTCCCCATCTAATACTGCATCAATATAAATGGAAGGCGTATAAAGTGTTTCTGCCGCATCCGTTACAAAAGGAGCCAATTTCTCTGCTCCAATTCCTAAGCCAATTGTACAAGCAGCCAGTAATGTTATAGGTAGCAAAATTCGCTTGGGTAATGGCTTTTCATCTTCCAAGCTAATAATGGTTTCTCCAAAAAAGGAGGAAAGGAATATTCGCAGCAGTGAATACAAAACAATTAAACTAGAGAAAAATCCTAGACCTAATAGAACAAAATGGCCTCCTTCTATTGCTCCTTGTCCGATTAAAACTTTCCCTAAAAAGCCACTTAAAGGGGGTATACCTGCTAATGAGCACATGGCGATGAAGAACATCCATCCAAAAAAGGGATAATTCCGGATAAGCCCACTCATTTTATCTATGACCGTTTCCCCCGTAACATAAATCATCATGCCCACCGCTAAAAAAAGCATTGCCTTAGCAACCATATCATGCATTAAATAATAGATAACACCTTGTAAAGCAGACTCTGTACCAATCGCTAAACCAGTGACTATAAATCCAACTCCAATTAGCACATTGTATGAAGCAATCGTTCTAACATCGCGCCCTGATAGAGCACCGATACAACCTGCTACGATCGTTATCCCTGCCATTATACCAAGAGCCATGTGTGTCACTTCAGTGTTATTAGGGAAAAGCAATGTAAACGTCCGCACAAGTGCATATATCCCAACCTTTGTTAATAATGCCGCAAATAAAGCCGCTATGGCAGTTGGTGGTACACTGTAGGAGCCAGGCAACCAGAAGAATAATAAAAGTCCAGTCTTCAAGCTAAAGACGATTAAGAATATTAGCGCCACTGTTGTAATGAGAGGATTCGCTCCTGCCTCCATGACACGAACAGAAATATGGGCCATATTTAAAGTACCAACTGTACCATATAGAAAGGCTAATGCTACTAAGAAAATCCAAGAAGCAACAATATTAATTAACACATATTTTAATGCTTCTCGTAGTTGAATTTTTTCGCCACCTAGACTGATCAATGCATAAGAAGCGAGCAACATTACTTCAAAGCATACAAATAAGTTAAAAATATCCCCTGTTAAAAATGAACCATTAACCCCTGCAACCATAAGCAGAGTAAATGGATAAAAATACATCTTTTCATATCCAAGCTCCATTGTAAAAATTGCATATAGCATACAAATAACAGCTACAAGATTGGCCACTAATACTAATAATATTGCAAAAGAATCTGCAACAAACGATATACCAAAAGGTGGTGCCCAACCACTAAAATCAATTCGCATCACACCTTGCTCTTGAATCTCTAGTAATAAAAAGATGCTAATAATAACGATAAAGCTTAAAGTCAGTAAACTAATGATGCGTTGTAAAATAACATGCTCTTTTAAAAATACCAGTAAAATGGCAGTAATTACCGGTACAATTAATGGTAAAACAATCATATTACTCATCCGGCGTACCTCTCATTTCATCAAAATTACCTGATCCATTTGTTTTGTACGCTCGATAGCCTAAAACGAGAACAAAAGCTGTAACAGCAAAGCTAATAACAATGGCTGTTAAAATTAATGCCTGTGGTAATGCATCTGTATAAGGACCCTCTGATTCCCCTAATAACGGTACATCCCCTTTTTTAAGACCCCCCATTGTCAGAATCAGTAAGTGGGCAGCATGAGATAAAACAGCTGTTCCTAAAATTACACGCAATAACTGCTTAGAGAGGATTAAGTACGTCGCAACAGCTACTAATATACCGACTAAAACAAGTATTAAAGATTCCATTGGCTACTCATCCTCACTTATACTTAAAATAATTGTTACAACAACACCTACAACCGTTAATGCGACACCCGCTTCAAAAATAGTTACGGTTGAAAAGCCCATTTTTCCAAATATCGGAACATTTATATACGTATATGTCTGCGTTAAAAATGGCACATCGAAAAACAATGCACCAATTGCCGTTCCAGTCGCAAGAAAAACACCAAGAGCAGCAACCTTTTTAAAATCGAAAGGCATTCCTTTATGAACAGTCTCTATATCATAAGCGAGATATAATAAAACAATGCCAGAAGCTAACACAAGGCCCCCTATAAAGCCACCACCTGGAGCATGATGACCAGCAAAGAACAAGTACACGCCAAGTGTTAAAATAATGAACACGACTGCCTTTGTGACTGTCCTTAATATCACATCATTAATTTTCACGATCCGCTTCCTCCTTTCGTGGCTTAAGCTTCGTTAATGTATAAACCCCTAAGCCAGCAATCAGAAGAACCACAACCTCAAGCATTGTATCAAAGGCACGGAAATCCCCTAAAATTGTATTAACAATATTGGAACCACCTGCTAACTCATAGGCATCATTAAAATAAGTGGACACTGGCTCAAAGCGGTCGTAGTGCACTACTGCTAATCCAACCATCGTTACGGTTGCCCCAACAAAAATAGAAATCACCGCTTTTGACCATTGCACCCTTTTAGGAGGCGCTTCAGGCATTAAATCCGGTAAATATTTAAAACATAGAAGGAATAGAGCGGTTGTTACCGATTCAACAACTAATTGTGTTAAAGCCAAATCTGGAGCACGGAAAATAACAAAGAAAAATGCAATGGAATAGCCTAAAACACCATTTAACAACATCGCTGTAACCCGGCCCTTTGCAAATATCATCCAAACAGCCGCAAATATCATAACAAACACAAGAATTAACTCGTAAGACTCAATGACCGAGTCCATGTCAAAATGAAAGGTCATTGCATCTGACCATATAAAGTAGCCAGCTATAAGCGCAATGAAAAATACATATATATAGACAAAATAATGCGTTAAATTGCCAGTCATATATTTACGAGTGAGCTTCTCAGAGCCATTTTCACTAATTTCGATCAATCGATTGTAGTATGTGTTAAACGTATACTTTTGAGAAAATATACGATACAGTGGCTTCCAACTTTTTAATGTTTTAAATAAGATAATACCGATAATAATGACACCTAACGTCATCCATAACTCTGCATTAATGCCGTGCCATGCATGAATATGTGGCGTTAATTCACTTGAGGACGGAAATGTAGGATAAATACTTGCCATTGCAGGCTCTAAAATATAGTGGCCGAGCACATTTGGGAAGAAAAAGATACCGACTACTAATAAACATAAAATAATGGGTGAAATTAACATGCCAAATGGGGCTTCGTGTGGTTTTCGATCCATTTTTTCAGGCTGTAGTTTACCCAAAAATGTACGGAAAATTAAAATCATACTATAAACAAAGGTAAAGATACTTGCCACCCATGCTATGAATGGGAAAAATAAACCTACATCAGCAATAGAGAAAGCTTCTACATCCCTTATAGCCAATACAGCTGCAAAAAACATTTCTTTACTTAGGAAACCATTAAACGGCGGTAATCCTGCCATTGAGAAGCTTCCGATTACTGCAATTGTAAAAGTTACAGGCATCAAAGACATTAAACCACCAAGACGACGGATATCTCGTGTCCCTACTTCATGATCGACAATTCCAACCATCATAAATAAAGCACCTTTGAATGTAGAGTGATTGACAAGATGAAATAGTGCCGCAAAGCTTGCTTGTGTATACACAATCGAGCTTTCTGCATAGCCATAATAATGTCCAACAGACCCAAGGCCAAATAGACTCATAATTAAGCCTAGCTGACTTACTGTAGAAAAGGCTAATAAAGCTTTTAAGTCCGTTTGTCGAACAGCATTAAAGGAGCCCCAGAATAACGTTACTAAACCGATAACGCTCACTAGCCAGAACCAGATTGATTCTCCACCAAAGATTGGAGAAAAACGCGCAACTAAATAAATACCTGCTTTAACCATCGTGGCTGAGTGTAAGTAAGCACTAACTGGAGTTGGCGCTTCCATTGCATCAGGTAACCAGATATGGAATGGAAATTGTGCCGATTTCGTAAAAGCCCCTAATAAAATTAAAATTAGTGCGGGAGTAAATAGTGCATGATCACGTATAACTTCTACATTGGCCACAATTTCACGAACACTAAATGTATTGGAAGCTACATAGAGCATTAAGAAGCCTGCAAGCATTGATAGTCCGCCAAAGACTGTAATCATCATTGCTTTTTTTGCTCCTGCACGTGATGCCTTTCTATGATGCCAAAATGCAATTAATAGGAATGATGACACACTTGTTAATTCCCAAAATGTGTATAATATCATTAAGTTATCTGAAAAAACAACGCCAAGCATAGCGCCCATGAATAGTAATAAATAGCAGTAAAAATGATGAAGAGATTCTTTCGTTGATAAATAAAAAATAGAATATAAAATGACTAAACTACCTACTCCTGTAATCAGCAAGCCAAAAATCATACTGAGTCCATCAAGATAAGTTGTGAAATTTATATTAAAAGAGGGAATCCACTCATATGTATGGATAAACGTCTTACCCTCGGCAATTTGAGGAATATAGCGCGCGAGTAAAACAAACAAGATGAATGGAACGGATAAAACAAACCAGCCAAGATGTGTAACACGCCTTAGTCGCCAATAAAGCAATGGGATTAGAGCAGCACAAACAAATGGCAAAAGTATCGCAATGAGAACTGTAACCAAATGAAAACCTCCTACAATCAAAATCATCTAGCAATTTTTATGGTGAATTGGAATAATAAGTGCTAAGACTTTAGAATTTTGTTTAAGCTAAGTAACATATTAGATATATTCTTGAAATTTTTGTAATTGGAAGGTGCGGGGTATTAAAATGCCTAACAAATGGATCCTTTTTAGTTACTTTGTTACATCTAACCCGATGCAAGCTTAAATAACTTGTGGAAAATCAAATAATTTATACGGTCGCAAATCAATTCAACTCAATTATATCAGCACAATGAAGACACTTGACTATATTTTTAACTCCCTGCATAATAGTGTGGCATATGGAAGCAATTTATCTTTGATGCACATGATGCATAAATTAAATAATTATAAATCATTGATTTAAGCTTTATCCTTCAAGGGTTTTCCAATATATTTTCGTTAACTTTTATACATTTTAAAGTATACAATATAAATGAGCATAATGCACTGTAACAGCATCGAATTTAGCTGTTTTAGGATAATTTTTTCAAAATCAGCAGTGAAATTAATAAAATATCAACAGATAAGAGGTGTACATTTTTTATGAAGCATGTAAAAGGGCGTTTGGATGAAAGTATATTAGTTTGCGTTTACTACGGCTTAAATGGCGAACGTTTAATACGTCGTGGTCACAAGATGGCCTCCATGCTAGATTGCCCACTCTATATTCTTTCAGTCGATTCGCAACCCCTTGATGCATTTGACGCAGAGAAATCTAGTTATATTGAGCAGTGGAAGAAGTTATCAGATGAACTAGAGGTTGAAAAATTCATTTTGCAAGATAATGAAAAACGCCCCATACAGAAAGTAATTGCAGAAGTCGCAAAAAATTATGGAATTTCTCAAATTATCGTAGGGCAAAGCGCTCAAAGCAGGTGGGAGGAAATTACTAAAGGTTCTTTCCTCAACGTTCTGTTAAAAGAAGTTCCTTTTGTGGATTTTCATATTGTTGCTGTTCAACGTCCAACAGATGATGATGCAAATGAAACATACGAAAAAGGAGTACGTGCTTACTTAATTAAAGAGCAGGAAGACTTCAAAGTAGCCTTTACATGCCCTAAATATGTATCGATTGAAGGGATATTTTTCAAGGAAATCGGCACAGATTTTGATAATGGCATTTTCAAGTTCACTTACAACGATAAAATGCATGAAGTCCATATTTCAGAAGGCTATGTGATCGATCAAGAGAAGCTTCCTGCCGAATTTTTAGCCCCATTAAGACAATAAAAAACGCGTCCTAGACGCGTTTTTTTATTAAACTACAGGAGATGCGGGTTTATCCTTCGGTAAGAAGAAAGCAACTAACAATAATAAAGGTAATAACGAAACAACTATCATTGTAAAATCAATACCCTTATGATCCATTAATACACCGATAACCATCGCACCTATTGCTCCCATACCAAAGGCAAAGCCTGTCGTTAAGCCAGCCATTGTGCCAATTTTTGTAGGGACGAGTTCCTGTGCATAGACCACTGTCACGGAGAAGCTAATCATAATCAATGTACCGATAATGACTAAAAAGATCATAGCAGCCCATAATGGCACATAAGGTAATGCTAAACAAAATGGCATTGGTACTACAACAGAAAGGATGATGACGTTTTTCCTCCCAATCCTGTCAGACAAAGAGCCGCCGAAAAATGTACCTACTACCCCAAATGCCATGAAGAGGAAAATAAGTATTTGCCCTAGTCGTAGACTGACATCATAATGATCCATCAGATAAAAGACGTAAAAGCTTGTTATATTTGTTGTATAAAATGATCGCGCAAAAATAATAGTAAACAATAAAGTTAAAGCAATCCCTACTTGTTTCTTTGTTAAAGGTGGCAATGATGAAACTAAAACACGTTTTTTCTTCGCCTCACGTTCTTGCTCCAATTGTTTCTTATACCATCCTGCAATCTTACTTAATAATATAATTCCAAAAGTTGCCGCCACTAATACGATTGCTGCACCACGCTGACCAAAAATATCAAAAATATAGGCGCTAATCAATGGTGCAAGAGCTTGCCCTGAGTTTCCTCCAACTTGATAAATAGATTGAGCAAGTCCCCTTTTAGAGCCTGCTGCCATAAATGATACTCTAGATCCCTCTGGGTGAAAAATTGCCGAACCAAAGCCTAAAAATAATACTGCAATAAGAATAATCCAATACTGTGTTGTGAACGCAATAATAGCAATGGCTATAAAAGAACTTATCATTCCTATCGGTAACGCATATGGCATTGGCTTTTTATCGCTGACAAACCCTACAATAGGCTGTAAGGCAGAAGCAAATATATTTAAGACAAATGATATGAGTCCAATTTGTGTGAAGGTCAGTCCTAACTCACTTTTGAATATCGGAAACATCGCTGGTATTACTGCTTGCATCGTATCATTGATTAGGTGAGCAACACCTATTGCAATCATTATTGGATAGATAGGATTTGCCACATTTAATTGATTATTCATGCTGCCACCTCGCTCTTATAAATTTTGGTTATTTTTGATTGTCGCATACTATCAATCATTTTGCACAAGCTATGTTTCGACAGCTGTAAAAGGAGTTGATATATGCATGGAAAGCTTTATTCATGCTCATTTTTGGGAAATGATTCTTCGAACAACGCTTTCATTTTTTGTCTTACTTATTCTGGCTCGTATCCTTGGGAAGAAGCAATTAGGTCAACTAACGTTCTTCCATTATATTACGGGTATCACATTTGGATCGATTGCCTCAGAAATTGCCTCACAAGAAGAAACGCCTTTTTTAGACGGTATGATTTCCCTTATTTGGTGGAGTGCTTTAACTTATTTAATGACCATTATTACAATTAAGTCTAAAAAGGCACGCGTACTGATTGATGACAAGCCTACGATTGTTGTACAAAATGGTCTTATTTTAGAATCAGCTTTAAAGAAAAATCGTTTGCATATGGACGAACTAACAATGATGCTACGAGAGCAAGCCATTTTCTCTGTACAGGACGTCCAGTACGCATTGCTTGAAACAAACGGGAAGCTTAGTGTGCTGCAAAAAACATCTGAACAAGTTGCTACGAAGCAGGATGTTAAAGCAGATGTTTCGCCACCTACCTATTTACCTACTGAGGTTATTTCTGATGGTCAGCTTATTAAGGAGAATATTGTGGAGCTTGAGTTAACAGAAGACTGGGTAATGAAAAAGTTAAAAAAGCAAAACGTGCAGTCAGTTGAGGATGTCTTTTTTGCACAAGTTCAAACAAATGGTTCCTTATATATCAGCTTAAAAGATAAAGCGAGACATTCAAGCCCATAATTGCTTGTTTGTCTCGTTCTTTTATTAATCAATTTTAACAATATCTAATGGTGTAATAATTCCAATTAATTTTTGATGTGGTTTGCCATGCTCCGTTATTAATAATGCCTCAAAACGCCTACCTCTTTCTACTCCCTGTTTAAATATTTCCTCTGCCTCATAAATCGTAATGTATCTACTGACGAATTTATAATTCACCCTATTTTTCTCATGCATTAAAATATCATACAACGTCGGAATACCTTTCGGTAAATGATCGCCACCCATCTTTGAAGCAAGCCAATTGGTGATTCCTACGGTTGTGATAAGTCCTTTAAATTGTCGATTATAATAGACAGGGAACTGTGTATATTTTCGTTGGCGAATTACTTTTAAGACATGTGCTAGTGAATCATTCTCTTGAAAAACAAAGACTCTCTTTCGAAACATTTGCCCTACAAGCATAGGCTTAGCAAGAGTAGCATCTATGTATTCAATTCTTTCTACAACATCAGTATGTGGTTCTGCAATAACATAGTTTAAAGCCGTACGATGATGTACAATGGCATTTCGCAAATCAGCGTATGAGCGTAAATCATCTTCATATTTTTTCACTAATACCTCTTTTTTCTTCGCTTGATCAATAAGCCGATAAAATGGCATAAAATCCTTTATGCCTACGATATCTCTTAATCTCTGGTCTATCCGATTAAACGCTGTCAGAAAACGATCGGAATTTTCAGTTCCCACTTTGTATAAACCTTCTTTCTACATGATCTTTTTATTTTCCGAGTTATTTGACAAATTTCGAGTTACATCCCCATTATATTCCTAAGTTATGGAAATTCCAAGAAAGTAATTTTGTTAGCATTTGTATGTATTTTCCCTCTTGAAAGTTACGTTACGTCATTTTGTATAATGGCAATAACAGGAGAGGGGATGGTTATTTTGCTTACGATTCACACTGTATCAAAACAAACTGGTATATCTGTTCGAACATTACGTTATTATGAGGAGATCGGATTATTACTTCCAACAACAAGGACTGATGGAGGACATAGGATTTATGGTGAGAATGAACTGAAAACACTACAGCAAATCGTATTTTTAAAAGCATTAGGATTTAAATTAAAAGAAATTCAAACACTTCTTCATAATACGTGGGATTGGGAAGCTAGCTTAGATCAGCAATTAGCTTTTCTAATAGAAGAGCAAAGAAAACTTCAACAGATGGAGAACGCTATACACGGATTAAAGAATGCTTCAGCTATTGAGGGAGGGTTAACTGAGTCTCTTATTCAAAAATTTATTCAGCTTTCCAATCGAGATCAAGGGAACAAGCAAGCATTGTGTAAGCAAATTTTTGCAGCTGCCGAAATAGAACTTCTTCAAAAACTTCCTAATGTCAATCGTAATGATCCCAATACTTTAGAATGGATTGGTTTGTTAGGTCAGTTAGAACAACTTAGTAATGAGAGCCCTGAAGCAGTTTCAGTACAGAACATTATTAAACGAATGATGGAAAAGTCACAAGTAGAATTCGAAGGAAATGAAGAATTTTTAGAAAAAATGTGGGCAATACGTAAGTCTCCTCAAAAATCTGAACAGATTGGATTATATCCCATAGAGGAGGATTTTCTGCATTTTATCGAACAGGCTTTCCATGTTTATGAAACAAAAAAGGCATTCGGTGATCCTAAGTATGAGCAATGAAATACTGTTGTTGGTTGGCGCTTTAGCTTTATTAGATATGTTTAGTCCCTCTATTATTGGTGTTACCGTCTATTTATTACTTGTGGCTAAAAAGCACCAATTGCGACTTGTCCTTACCTATTTGATAACTGTTGCACTATTTTACTTTAGCACTGGCATTTTTCTAATGCTGGGTCTAGATGTCATATTTGATCCAATCGCTAATTTGCTAAGCAGCTACTCTGCTCGTTTAACCATGACCATTGTGGGCGGAATTTTATTCATAGGTAGTTGGCTAGTACCAAAGAAAAAGACAACGGGAGCACCTAGACCAAAAACTTTACATGTTAGTGCTATGATAGCCCTAGGTTTCACTACTTCTATTTTAGAAGTTGCAACAGCTCTCCCTTACTTTGCAGCAATTGGCATTTTAACGAGCCATCATTTATCGTTCTATGAATGGTTACCAATATTGGCAGGTTACAATTTGATGATGATTACACCTGGAATCATCCTGCTTTGTTTCCATCTTTTATTCCGTCGATATATGCATCAGCCCTTAAGAAAAATTCAATCACTTTTTGATCAAAGTACAAGTTCTGCCCTTTCATGGATTATGTTTTTTGTTGGCCTAATTTTGTTAATCAATGGTGGCATGATCTAAAATAAAAAAACGGTAAATATCCGTCAAAAAGGGATTTTTACCGTTTTTATTTCTTTATATTTTTGTCATAGGCGCATTTTTCTTCATCATGACGATCCCAATACTAATACAGAGCATTGTCAGTGCTACAGTAATTATCAGGCTCCACCAGTAATCTGACATCGCCATTGTGCCTCGAGCTAGCAAAGTTCCATAGCTCGCTAATTTCCAAGGAGATATTGTCCAAAAAAGACCCACTATCATATCTACTATTTGTCCTACAAAGATAACCGTAAAGGCACATGTCGTAGCTATAATAGTTTTAAAACTGGCACTCATCATTAAGGTTACAGCGATGACAAATAGTAGCCACACATAATACGTAAAAAAGATTGCAAACAGTGACCCAACTTCTAAAGTTCCGTATAGGATACTAGTGTAGTAGATATTCGCCGCAAAGCCAGCTAAAATACTTACAAAGCCAACTGAGCTCATAACGATAAATTTACTCATAAAATAGGCGCCAAAAGAAATCGGGCGGACATATAATAAGGTAGCCATCCCACTAGCACGTTCTTTACTAATGATACCCACAAAAGTAGCCATCATCACTAACAATCCTATTGTTTGAAACTGTCCTATAGAAGCTTGTATTAAGTCAACTGGCATTAATTCTGGCACTAACATTTCAAAGCCTTCGGGTACGTTCCCAACAGCATTTAAAATATCCATCATATAATAATTTGTCAGCGGGTCACTCATTCCTAGCAGAGCAAACACAAGAGGTATCCATAGAAATTTCCAGCTCCGCCAAGCCTCTCTAAATTCCTTTTTTAGAAGTACACTGAATCCCCTCATGCTTTTTTCGCCACCTTCATGAAAATTTCCTCCAAAGATGCTGTTTGTCTCTCCACTTTTCGTATCGTATATGGGCATATACTTAAACGGTGCAATAACTCCTTCATCGTTGGCTCTTCATTCAAAATATTTATATACACATAGCATCCCTTTACACTTTCTGTTGGGCCTGCAAATAGCCTTGCCTCTTCTTCATTATTAAATTCAACTACATAACTTTGCTCATCAAAACGTTGGCGTACCTCACGTAATGTTCCTTGCTCTACTAGCTTGCCATCCTGCAAGAATAATAACTGATCTGTCATTTCCTCGGCATCATTTAAAATATGTGTTGAATATAAAATAGTTGTCTCTTGTTGCAATCCTTTTAATAAATCAAGGACTTCCCTACGACCAACAGGATCTAATGCTGAAACAGGCTCATCTAATAGCAGTAATTTAGGCTTATGCACAATTGCCTGGGAAATACCTAGACGTTGCTTCATTCCACCAGAAAAAGTAGCAATCTTTTTATGTTGTGCGTTTCCTAGCCCTACAAACTCCAATGTTTTTTGTGCTTCTAATTTAGCCTTTTTTGCTGTGATACCATTCAGCCTCGCAGCCATCTCGGTAAACTCTAATGCACTAAGCCAAGGATGAAACTGAGGATATTGTGGCAAAAACCCTATATTCGAACGTACATCCCCATTCAGCATTCTTACACTCCCAGCAGTAGGTTTTAAAAGACCTGTTAACATGGATAATGTCGTTGTTTTACCAGCACCATTTGGACCAATTAAAGCTGTAGAAGTCTTTTCTTCTAAAGTAAAATGAATATCATCCACAACTTTATGCTCTGCAAATTGCTTTGTTAAACCCGTTACTTGAAGTAATGTTGTCATGACTGCTTTCTCCCTACAATAAAGTACGCAATGGACCCTAATAAATTAGCAAATATAATAATAAATACCCATAAAATTTTAGGACCGTTGGTTGCATGTATTTTACGTAAGTCTATAAGTGCTACAATCATTAAAATAATTTGGACAATGATAAGTGGCGCAATAACAGCCCATGGCACCTTCGCTAATTCCTCCATCATACAGATCACCCCATTAGTTGTTATATATTTACTATAACAATTTTGTTCTAATATGTATAGAACAATTTTATGACAAGGAATAAAAAAGAAGATGCACCATCATCGGTACATCTTCATCTCTAGCTTTGTTTATATAGTTGTTGCAAAGCATCTTCCATTTTTGGTCGAATGGTTACTTGTGGACGAGCTTTTTTTACTGCTGTTTCCGCTTCCTCTAATGAATTAGCCATTCCTAGCTCCATTAACAAGGCTGTTGCGGCAACACCTGCACGACCACCACCACTGCCACAATGGACATATACTTTCTTACCTGCCTCATAGGCTGTAGCAATTTCTTTCGCTACTTGTTGAATGGAAGGTGCTACCTCAATATCTTCATCTGCAATAGGCATATGCTTGTATGCATAAGATACAGCTTCTTGCTCTTGTGATGAAAGCCCCTTAACACGAACATCTATCACTACATCTACTGATTCTTGTGCAAATGCAGCCTCCGCATCCTTTGCACCACCAAAGAATATTTGATCTTTTACTAAAACATCATAGTTTTTTTCCATACTTTACCCACTCCATATGTTTATTTCAGTAAATGCTTAATATCCTCATAATACGGTAGAGCGGTTAATGCCCCTGCTTTCGTAGCAGCAAATGCCCCTAATTTATTTCCAAAGCTTGTACAACGAACTAGTTCTTCTTTCGTCGTAGGTAAGCCATTGTAATGGACATCGCGTAATACACCTGCCATAAATGCATCTCCTGCACCTGTAGTATCCACTGGCACTACTTTCTCAGTAGGTACATGGATAACCTCACCATTCAGCACGGCGTAAGTTCCGTTTTCTCCTACTGTGATTAGAATAATAGGGACAAGATAGCTATTTAGTTGTTCAATACCTTCTTCTAAGCTCGTTGTCTCTGTCAGGAAGAATAATTCATCATCTGTCACCTTTAAAATATCTACATCTTCAAAAAATGACGTTATTGTTTCTCGGCAAATTTCCTCACTACTCCAGCGTAAGGGGCGAATATTCGCATCCATCGCAATAATTGCACCCTTGTCCTTTGCCATTTCTACAGCAGCTCGAGTTGTAGCAAGTGCTGTTTGATGGAACATAGTACCTGAACATACTGTTAAAGCTGAGGCGTGTTTAAAGGCTGCTTCATTTAATTGTGATGGTTCGACTTGTAAGTCCGGTGTTTCATCGACATAATCTTTAAAAATTCGCTCGCACGCTTCTGTTAGATGAACATATACACCACTTACTCGCTTAGCCGGATTAAATATAGCATAATCTAGCTTTACCCCCTCTTGTGCAAGTCCATCACGCACAAATTGAGAACCCTCGTCATCTCCGGTAATTGTAATTAAGGCTGATGGCGCTCCAATACGGCTAATACCAGCTGCAACATTAACCGTTGCGCCACCCATATATTTAGTAAATGATGTGTTTGTTACATCATCAGCAATATAGTCAATAAAAGCATCTCCATAGACTAAAATAAAATCCTTCTCTTGCTTTGTCATGATTGTCCTCCTGAAAGTCTAGTCATTATAGATTAACACGAAAATTGTCATTCTATAAAGGTTTAACTTTGAAGAGCATGTCTGAAAATTTGAGTCATTCTCTATCTTTGTTATACTTGCCTATAGAAAGGTAGGGATTTTCAAGATGAGTATTACAATTCGACAAGCGCAACCAGATGATGCCCATGCTGTTGTGCCTCTAATAATCGATGCAATTGGTGATATTGCAAATCGCTTAACTGGCGAGCAATCGTCCGAAGCCGTTAGTCAAGAGCTGACAATTCTTTTTCAACGTGACGACAATCGACATTCTTATTTAAATACCTTTGTCGCAACTGAAGGTGAGCAAATTTTAGGGATTCTCGTTTATTATTTTGGCGCACAAGCCGTTGATATGGATGCTAACCTTGTTAAATGGCTAGAAGAAAAAAATGCACCGTCTATCATTATTGATCAAGAAGCCCATGAAGATGAGGCCTATATCGATACTGTATGTGTATCACCACAAGCACGAGGCAAAGGAATCGGAACCTTGCTATTACAGTTTGCGGAAGAGCTTACAAAGCAGCGTGGTTATAAAAAGTTATCACTAAATGTTGAAACTCAAAAAGAAGATGCACGCCGTCTTTATGAGCGTTTAGGTTTTGTTATTACCGAGCCATGGTCCATAATTGACGAACCATTTCATCATATGGTGAAACAGTTTTAGGAAGTGAACAACGAAAATATGAAAACAAATTTTCTTTACCCTCTTTTGATCGTTATTGCATCTAGTAGCTATGGTATTTTGTCGACTATTGTCAAAGTAGCCATGCAACATGGCTTTACATCAGCAGAGGCTGTATCAAGTCAATATATTATTGGCTTTATACTCGTAGTAGCTATTTTTATTTTTACAGACAGGAAATTACCAAAGCCCTCCAGAAAAGGCTTAGCTATATTAATTTGTGCTGGTATTTTTACTGGGACGACAGGTATCGTATACGGGGAATCGCTAAAGTATCTTCCCGCTTCTCTTGCAGTAGTCATGCTATTCCAATTTACATGGATTGGTCTGCTGATTGATTGTGCACTACATAAACGTTTACCAAGTCGCCCTGAAGTGATTTCGATCATTATTTTATTTGTAGGAACTATTTTAGCGGCAGGTGTATTAAATGTAGATTTAAGCGGCATCCCTATCCAAGGATGGCTATTCGGCTTTGCGGCAGCCGTCACCTTTGCCTGCTTCATACAATTCAATTCTCGACCTGTCGAAGGCGTTACAACAACATCAAGGGTATTAATCGTTTCCTTTATAGCCCTTATGATGATAGGTATTTTCCTTAGCCCTGAGGTTATTTGGAACGGCAAGTTATTTATGCAAGGCTTATGGAAATTTGGACTAGCCCTTGGTCTTTTCGGTATCATATTACCGATATACTTATTTTCAATAGCCATCCCCAAAATTGGTGGTGCACTTGCTTCAATTTTAAGTGCCATTGAATTACCCGTTGCAGTTACTGTTTCTGTTATTGTGCTACATGAACCTTTAACAGCTATACAAATCATCGGGATTCTTCTCGTTATTGCAGGTATGATGCTACCAACGATTGTTGCACAACGTCGACAAAAAGATAGCTTCTTAGAGGTACATTCTTAAATAGTCAAAAAAACTCCTTGAAAATGGAATACTCCTTTTCAAGGAGTTTTTTTAACTTTACAAAATGCCTTTGCTAATGGATTGGTGCTTCGCTATGATGAAGGTAAGTTTAATTTTTTAATAATTCTAACATTAATGATATCCCTTCGTATTATACTGCAATATGCAAGTAACTTACTTTAAGAAGGGGGAAGTTGATGAAAAAACACCATATTCTTAGTCTTTTCCTTATCTTTCTGCTATTGTTTTTAACTGCCTGTAACGGCAAGGAACAGCAAAATTCCACAAGTAATTCAGCAAATAACGACAAAAACGCTGATGGCGACAAGACAGAAGTAACAGCTACGACGCCATCAGGAAAACTTGTGATTTACACAGGTCGCGATGAGGAAATGGTGCAAAATGTGATCGATCAGTTTAATGAAAAATATCCAGACATTGAAGTGGAGTTTTTAACAATGGGGGCACAGCAAATTTTGGAGCGCCTCCGTGGTGAAAAGGCCAATCCACAGGCAGACTTTTGGTGGGGTGGTACTCAATCAGCACTCATGGTTGGGGCAAATGAAGACCTACTGCATGCTTGGCAGCCTAGCTTTATCAATGCCATTGATGCTGCCCATAAAGATGCCGATGGACGTTGGTTTGGCGAGATGTTGCTACCAGAAGTCATCATGATTAACAGTGATCTACTGACAAAAGAAACAGGACCGCAGGACTGGGATGACCTATTAGATCCTAAATGGAAGGATCAGATTTTAATCCGCGGCGTGCTTGCATCAGGGACAATGCGTACGATCTATTCCTCTATGATTGTACGACAAGATGCCAATTCACCAGATAAAGGCTATGAATGGTTATTGCAATTAGACGCAAATACAAAAGAGTATACACAGGATCCTAATGCTTTGTATTTAAAGCTAACACGTCAAGAAGGCAGTGTCTCCTTATGGAATCTTCAAGATATTTTATTAAAGAAATATACGACAGATTATCCTTTTGATTATATTTATCCAAAAAGTGGAGCACCTATTTTAGTAGATGGTGTAGCCGTTGTAAATAATGCGAAAAACTTAGAGAATGCAAAACTATTTGTAGAATTCCTATTTGAAAAGGAAATGGTGACACAGTTAGCGAATGATTATTATCAAATTCCTACACGTTCTGACATTGATAAAGCCGCTATGCCTGAATGGTATCAGGAGTTACATTTAAAAACATTCGATATAGATTGGCAGCTAATGTCTGACAAAGAAGCCGAATGGATGGAGTATTGGGATAACAATATTAAAGGGCGCGGCAAATAGTATAACTGGTAAAAATTCGGCTTATGCAGCGAATTTTTACCTTTCTGTATCATCTGGATTCTTTGTTAGAGAGGAGTTTATCATTGAGAAGTGTCAACATCGAAAATGTCTCGAAGCAATTTGGCCAAATGTATGGTGTGAAAGATTTAAACCTGGAAATCAAAGCAGGTGAGTTCTTTACTTTTCTCGGACCTAGTGGCTGCGGCAAGACCACTACTTTAAGAATGATAGCAGGCTTTTATTACCCTTCTAAAGGTAAAATTTTTTTTGATGAGCGAGATGTCTCTCGACTTCAACCAAATAAACGGAATATCGGTATGGTATTTCAAAATTACGCTCTATTCCCTCATATGACGGTTGATGAAAATATTGCCTTTGGTTTACAAGTTCGTAAATTTTCGAAGGCCGAGATTCAATACAAAGTTGATCGAATTAGAGGACAAGTACATTTAGCCGCTTATGGCAACAGAAAAATCAACGAACTATCTGGTGGGCAACAGCAACGAGTTGCTTTAGCTAGAGCACTAGTAATTGAGCCAGACATTTTATTACTCGATGAACCTCTATCCAATCTTGATGCCAAATTGCGTGAGGAAACACGTATTGAAATCAAACGAATTCAATCAGAGCTTGGTGTGACAACGATTTACGTTACGCATGATCAAATGGAGGCAATGGCTATGTCTGATCGAATCATGGTCATGGAGAATGGCCATATCAAGCAGATTGGAACTCCTCAAGAAATATATAATCGGCCTGTAGATCGCTTTGTAGCAAATTTCATTGGCGAAACCAACTTAATCGAAGGCACAATACAAGAAATAAATGACGAAGATATAAAAGTGAAAACAGCCAATGGACATATTTTTACTGGGCGAAAGCAACAAAGCTCTCCAACTTTAACGCATATGATTGGAGACAAAGTATTTATTTCAATTCGTCCGGAATCTATTCATTTAGGTGTTGGTGATAACACCTTAACAGGGAAAATTACCTTCGTTGAATTTACAGGTATAAGCGTGAATTACATTGTGGATTTTACTGCATTTTCACTCAAAGTAATGATTATCAATTCTTATGACCACATAAAAAAGCTCGGTGAAGACATTACAATCAATATTGCGCATGACTCACTATATTTTTTAGGAGAATAGGAGGAAGCCAATATGGAAAAACAATCTATCAATGCCCCTCACGAAAGTATCTGGACACGAATTTTTCAATCCAATTGGTTTGTCTATGTGTTAATAGCGCCACTATTTTTAGTGTTGTTCGCCTACGTGGTTTATCCCTTCTATCAAACGTTTATTCAAAGCTTTGCTGGTGATGAGGCTCTCTTTCATTATAAGAAGTTTTTTAATGTAGCTAGCCCTGCAAACTTAGAGGCTTTATGGACCAGTATCTACATTTCCATTATTAGTGTCATTTGCTGCGCAATTGTTGGGGTAACGATGGCCTTTTTACTTGAACGCTATAACTTCCCAGGTAGACGGATCCTGTCCATTTTAGTATTAGTTCCTATGGCTCTTCCTCCCCTAGTGGGTGTGTTATCCTTTTCTTTCTTGTACGGGGATAGTGGTATTTTCCCTCGAATCTTTCAGCATTTATTTGGTTTAGATCATGTACCATTTTCATTGAAAGGCATTTGGGGAGTTATCGTCGTCCATACATTCACGATGTATACCTACTTTTATTTAACCGCTTCGGCTGCAATTAAGGGGCTAGATCCTGCTCTAGAAGAGGCTGCAACAAGTTTAGGCGCAGGCCGTATTCGCGTATGGACAAAGGTTATTTTGCCGATGCTAACACCTTCCATTGTCGCCTCATCCTTATTAGTGTTTATGATTTCAATGGCTTCTTATACTGCTCCATTAATGTTTGGTGTAGAACGCACAATGACGATGCAAATCTATTTATCTCGAACGAATGGAAATCTTGAGATGGCTGCAACTCAGTCGATGATTTTATCCTTTGTGTCTATTACTTTTTTAATCATTATGCGTTGGTATCAAAATCGGAGAAATTATCAAAATCTCAGTAAGGGAATTAGTGTTCATCGTTCAGAGGTATCCTCTAAGAAAATAAGAGTTTTGGCAACCATCGCCTCTTTTGTTGGCACATTAATATTAATTTTACCGATTTTAGTTCTGATATTGATATCCTTTTCTGTTGACGGTGCTTGGAAGACACAAATTCTTCCAACAGACTATACAATTGATCATTATATTGCCCTTTTTACTGACGAACGCACATGGCGACCTATTTGGAATTCAATACAAATGGGTGTCGTCGCAACAATCGGCAATATTATCTTTGGTGTAGCCGCAGCGTATGCGATGGTTCGCTTAAATTTTAAAGGGAAAACATTACTCGATATTTTGATTATGGTGCCTTGGGCTTTACCAGGGACAGTAGTTGCAGTCAATTTAATCGCTGCCTTTAGTACCGAAAGTATTTTTAGCTTTAATCAAGTATTGATCGGTACATTTTGGATTTTACCATTAGCCTATTTTATTCGACATTTACCACTTGTTTTTCGATCGACATCCGCTTCTCTTGTACAACTAGATCAATCGATTGAAGAGGCATCTCGTGGCTTAGGCGCCAATTGGTGGTATACATTTAGACGTATTGTCGTTCCTTTAACATTCACCGGTATATTAGCAGGGACACTTTTAGCCCTCGTACAAAGCTTCGGTGAGTTTGTTGCATCCATTCTAATTTATAGTACATCCACTATTCCATTGTCTGTAGCAATCTTCCAAAAATTATATGCATTTAAATTTGGGACCGCCTGTGCTTATGGTGTCTTACAAATTTGCTTAATTTTAGTTGTCCTTATTATTTCTGAAAAATTATCAAAGGGCAGTGCTGGTACAGCCATCTAGCTGCCATCTATTAGGGGGCCATTACAATGTTTGAAGATTTTCGCAACAAAACACAGCTTGAGGATGGGATGATCTTTCCTTCTAACATCTATCGAAAAATTGTCTTACAGCCAGCTTATGATGAGGCGAAAAAAAATTTTTTATCCATTATGCTACAAATTAATATTGCACATTTAAAAATGTTAGAAGAACAAGGACTTGTAAAAAAAGATGAAGCGAAACAGATTGGGGCGGCTCTAAAAAAAATAGACTTAAATTATTATCGTTTAGAGGATTACAGTCCCCAATACGAAGATTTATTTTTCCGCATTGAAAATAAATTAATAGAGCTTGCTGGTGATGTTGCTGGAAATCTTCACATTGGTAGAAGTCGGAATGATATGGGCATCGCCATCTATCGAATGACATTAAGAAAAAAATTATTATTATTAATGCGTGAGTTACTAACATTACGTGATGATTTAATTGCTGCTGCAGAGGAACATGTGGATACGATCATGATTGGCTACACACATACTCAGCAGGCTCAGCCTACAACCTTTGCCCATTATTTAAAAGCTGTTATTGATCAGCTTGAGCGTGACTTTGAGCGAATGCAGCATGTCTATAAAACTGTCAATCGTAGTAGTATGGGAGCAGCTGCCTTAACGACGACAGGCTTTAATATTAGTAGAGAACGTATGCGTGAATTACTGGCATTTGATGACATTATCGAAAATGCGTGGGATGCTGTTGCAGGTGCAGACTACATTGCAGAAGCTGCAAGTATTGTACAGCTTGCTGCGCTAAATCTTGGTCGTACATCTCAGGATTTTTTATTATGGGCTACACAGGAGTTTAACGCATTTACTCTAGCAAGTCCGTATGTACAAATTAGCTCTATTATGCCTCAAAAGCGTAATCCTGTTTCCATAGAGCATACACGCTCATTACTATCTGCTGTTGTTGGCGATGCGGGCACAGTATTACAGATGGTACATAATACACCATTCGGAGATATCGTCGATACTGAGGATGACATGCAGCCTTATTTATGGCGTGCCATCGATCGCTTACTAGGTATTTACAAATTATTTGGTTCTCTCGTTGTCACAATGGATGTCAATAAGAAAAAGTTAAGAAGTCGTGCGGAAAATAGCTTTGCCAATGTTACAGAACTTGCTGATACGTTAGTACGTTCGGAAGGAATCTCGTTTCGACAAGCACATAGTATTGTTAGTAAATGTATAAAAGTTTTACTTGCTCATGGCGAGGAATCGCTAGCAAGCCTTACGTGGGGCCTTGCTAATACCCAATCTAAATTAATTACAGGAAAAGAATTAACTATTACAGAAGAGGACTTTTATAAGACATTAAAACCAGAATCTTTCGTTGGTGTACGAACATTACCAGGTGGTCCAGCTCCAGCCACTATGAAAGCAGCTCTAGAACGTTCAAAGATGAATACTCATACCCTTTATGAATGGGTACGCTTAAAGGAAAATGGCATTATCGAAGCGGAAAAAATCTTATCAACATTTCTAGAGGAATGGAATCAATGAAGAAATGGCTTCTGATTGTTGATGGTGGGGCGACAAAAACAGCATGTGCATTAGTTCATGCGGAATCTGGTGACATTCCTTATTCTACATCCACTAAGGGGTCTAATTATCAAGCAATTGGTGTCGAATCCGCTACAGCAATATTACAGGGACTTTTAGCAAATATAAAAACATTTTTGCAAAAATTCCCCCGTTCACAAATTGCTGTAGCAACCTTTGCTTTAGCTGGTATTGATTCTCCTAAAGATCATAAAACGGTAACGGCAATCGTTCACAAGGCTCTTGCGGCCGCACAGCTACAAATTGATACACTGATTATTGAAAATGATGCAGAAGCTACTCTACTTGGTGTGACTGCTGGACAGGCAGGTGCATTACTCATTGCTGGCACTGGAGCCATCGCCTATGCCTATGATGGACAGCAAATTGTTCGTGCTGGGGGCTGGGGACATCGAGCTGGGGATGAGGGGAGTGGTTATTGGTTAGGGCAAGAGGTTATAAGGGCTATATTTAAAATGGAAGATGGGCGTGGTCAACCAACCTTATTAAAAGATGCTGTCTATCGTTCTTTAGGTATCCAAGATATAACTGAGCTAGCGGAATGGTTATTTCAGCCTTCTTATACTAATGCACAATTGGCTAAGATGGGCTCCTTTGTGGCTAAAGCAGTCGAACAAGAAGATGCTTGTGCCATTCACATTTCACAACAAGCTGCTCATGAACTAGCCCTTCTAGCAAGTGCCGTGGTAAAAAAAATTGGCTATCAGAATGGTCCTTTTTCACTTTATTGTAATGGAGGCGCCATTAAGCATAATCCACTCATTTTAAAAACCTTTTCAGAACAAATTGCCTTAACATATCCTCAAATTTCTATTACGCTTTGTCAGCATCAACCTATTACTTATCTGATTGAACGAACAAAAAGGGCCTATGACTGTTTATAAGTCATTGCCCTTTTCTTATACCGAAAAATTAGAGTGCCATTCTCTTTAATTCATTTGTTGTAAAATATAGATAGCCATCCTTCACAAATAAATCTTTCGTTTCCTCTCTATTTAATACCTGCTCCCCACTGCCATCTGGACGAATTTTCGTTAAATATGCCCCTCGTGAATAATTACTAAAATAGAGCCAACCATCCGAATAAACGATGTATTGTGCGCGAGAATCTGTGACACGCTTCGTCTTACCGGTCTTTATATCAAATACATATAGCTTATTATTATCAGAGATATTACTAAAAAATAACTGATCTCCAACCTGTGCTGGAAAATCCATATCATGATAGTTATTATAAAGTGTACTAGTTGCCTTTGGATAGTCTTCAGCTATCCATGAGTGATCTTTCGCCATTGTGCGATCATCTACCAAAAAGTATTGATAACGTATAGCTCCCTTGCGATCAGGTACTGGATCATTCCATGTCGTATCGAGATGATACCATTGACCATCTAGTTTGACTAAATTCCACGCATGTCCCTCTTGACCGACATAACCTACGATATATTTCGTTTCAATGCCCAGTTTTTGAAGCATTGAATGTGCGAGTAAAGCATAGCCTTGACATACCCCTCCATGCTCAGCAAGAACCGTATAAGCACTATGCGGACTTGAATTTGTTTGATCCGTATAAGAAGTATTGGCAACAATATAGTCGTTGACAGCTCGTACCTTTTCTACTTCTGTCATCGATTCTTTACTTATTTTGGCGATAATATCTTGAACATTCATCTCCACATATGCTGCCTGCTCTGGTGTCATTAAATAGCTCTGTTCTCCAAAAACAGTAGCCTTATTCCGTCCATATTCATATCGGATTGAATGTTTACTAATATGCCCATAAACATAGTCATCTCGTTTAATCGCATTGTTGTAGGCCTCTTCTACAATTTGTTCAATTCGTTGGGTATTTCCTTTGTATTGAATTTCAAACTTCGGTGAAAAACTACTATAATATGAATACATCGCATCCGCCATTTCCTTGGCATTCGTCACGACTAACTTCGTTTCTGGTTTCTTAATTGGTGGAGCTGTTGGGGCTACCTCCGCTTCATGTACATCTTCTATGGGTATGGCTGTTTCAATTGAGGCATTGTCTGAAAGTCTAGCAGTAACATCCACAATTTTCTCCTTTGTTGAAAGAAGCATAGTTTCAATTTCATCATTATTTGTCCAATCCACCACCTGCTGTACAACCGCTTTACCAGCAGAATAAATGGGATCAATAAAAATAACAATAATGGCGATAATGGCTAATTTCTTCCACAAATTCCTCACCTCCAACCGTCTTCATTTCATTATATACAAAAAAAGCACAAAGAACTCACTTAAGGGTCCAATTGCGCTTGCTAATATTTGTATATTTTAAGTTATGATTCTATTCATACTACAAATTCATAACTGTTACCTACTTTTCACAACTAAATTAACTGCTTCCTGAATGGCCTCATTCATTTTTTCGCCATCTCCTTCAGCATTTTGTACACATTCCAATAAATTTGTACTGACAATAACACCAACTGTACGATCTACAGCAGACCTTACTGCTGATAGCTGTGTAATGACTGCCTTACAGTCCTTTTCTTCCTCCATCATTTTCAGAATCCCACGTAGCTGACCTTCCATCCGCTTTACACGATTTTTCACTTGATCTGAATATTCCATTTCCATTGCTCCTTTATTCTAAACTCGCTACGTTCTATATTTATCATTAATCTTTATCCTAGCTTATTATTTCGAATTTAAACCTAGCTATTACTATTCCTTGGTTTTAAATAATTCATAAGCATTCTCGTAATTAACGTTCCTGCATTTGTAATTTCATCGTAATGAATAATCGTATTCTTTTTTACACGTAATTGCCCAATCTCTACCTCAAAAATCGGACACTTTCTTTTAAGTGCTGCAATTAGCATATTTGTATCATAGTCATACTTTTCACCTTTTACTTTCATCAGCCAAGGCAGCTCATTTATCGAAATATATCGCAGACCTGTTTGCGTATCCATTAATTTTCGATGATACAGCAGCTCAAAAAAGAGGCTTGTTGCACGGTTTCCCCAATAAGAAAGAAACGTACTATCAACGGAATGGAAGTTACGTACACCTAATACAATACCTTCAGAAAACACCCTTGTCATTGTTAAAATAAGCTTCACGTCTTGTAATGTGTGCTGGCCATGTGCCCCTACTGTAAGGACGCCATGATACATTCTCGATTGTTTCCGTAAATAGGCAAAGGCCGTCTTAAGTGCTCCCCCTTTGCCTATATTGCCATTATGCTGCAGTACCTGGCAACGATCTATTTTCATTAGATCTTCAAAAAGCTCATTATATTTTTGATCACTCCCATCATTGACAATAACTATTTGTGTAATGGTCGTTGCTAATAATTGGTGTACATAAGTAATAAGTGATTGTTGTGGATTATAAGCTGGAATAATAGCTACAATATTTTTCATTATTTCGATCCCCTATCTATAGGCTGACAGGCTCTCCTTAGACGAATTTCCCTTATATCAAATAGTATCATGTAACAGCAACAATTCAACTGATGAATCCCATCAAAACATATCAATAATATCGATATTTCTCCGATTAAACCCTCATATATTATTGTAGGAACAGTAAATTGTTTAACTATCGTGTTATCTCTCTGTCGAATTTTGTCACGATTCATTTAAGAAAAAACAAACTTGGTAAGCAAGAAAAGGGATATGGTGCACAAGATTACCAAGAGCTTCAAAATGGCTGAAAAAATCTCTAGAAGTTATACAATAAACATGAAAACCTACCGCTTCACAAATCGTGACACGGTAGGTTTCATTATTTTTTCATATCCACTTTTTGATTAATCATGAATGTAACGACAATAAATAAAGCGAAGCTAATTAATAGCGTAGTTCCACCTACAATAAAGAAGACTAATGTAAACGTGCTACTAAAATTAAATGGATTTATATTATAAAACCACATGCCTAATGTTAATCCTAAAACACCAAGAATAGCTGTCCATCCATGTATGGTTACTAATTTTTGTGATTTCACTTTGAAAACTCGATAAAAAATACCCCACGCAAACATACTCAGCCAACCAACAAGTAAAATATGTGCATGTATCGGTCTATACTCATAACTACCCGAACCTGACATATGTGAACCTAAGTATGTTCCGATTAAGGCAAAAATGGCTGCTAATCGAATAAGGCGTATACTCCACTTTTGTTCCATACGATAAACTCCCCCTAAGCTTGTTTCAACTAAGTAGCAGTTTATCGTGTGAACATGAACTTTACATGAACTCCTTATGACAAAATGGGTAAATCAATAGTTACCTTTGTACCAGCATCTATTGCACTTTCCATATGGATAGTGCCTCCATGGAGCTCTATAATTTGTTTGACAATCGCCAGTCCTAGCCCCGTTCCTTGCGTGGTTCTAGAGGCGTCACCTCGGTAAAAACGATCATATACTTTAGCTAATTGATCAGCAGTCATGCCTCTACCGTTATCCTCCACAAGGATTTCTAGTGAGGTAGTTTTCTTTTGTAATTGGATTTGTATTTGCCCACCGTTTACATTATATTTAATAGCATTCGTCAACAAATTATCCCACACATTTTGCAAAAGTCCTGCATCGCCATCATAATGAATTGGATCTAGCTTGTATGATATCTGCAGCTGTGCCTCTTCTATTTGCCAACGATATTTTCGTACTGTTTCTTTCAGTTGTTCGTCTAAGCTGTATCGTTCCCGTTTTACCATTCTTGTCGATTGATCCAGCGATGTTAGTAATAATAATTGCTTGGTTAATGTAGATAGACGCTTTGTTTCTAATTCAATGATCCCTGCATATTCCTGTCTTTCCTGCTCAGTTAGCAAAGGATTTTTAAGGAGATCTACATAGCCTTGAATATTTAACAAAGGAGACTGAAAATCATGTGATACATTACTAATAAATTCCTTCCGCAAACGATCATTTTCTTGTAATTTCTCTGTCATCGTATTAAAGCTAGCCGCTAATTGACCGATTTCATCCGCACGATCAATGTCTAAAACAGTGTCAAACTTTTCATGTGCAAGCTGTTGTGTTGCAGCTGTAAGCTTTGTAATTGGACGAATTAATGCTTTAGCAAACATTAGCATAGCTAATAGGCTCAATACGGTCATAACGAGCATTAATCCAGCAAGTATCGTATGCACCTCAGAAAATAATAAACGAATATCAGGTCTTATGAACAATGCGTATGGCCTTTTTTCATATGTAAATGGCACACCAATTGTATTAATTAGTTCATTAGCAAAAAAGCCTGTTACAAAAGTTTCCTTTGGAAAATCTCGCATTCCATGATAGACTTCTCCATTTAAAACACGTTCAACAACAGATGCTGACAATGTTTTATCTCGATATTCTCCACCAAAAAATTGCCCTTCCTCACCTGATGTTACATATATTTGATAGCCAACTTTGCCCAGTGTCATCAAGTAATGATCTAAATCCTCTGGCTTGGCCGTTTCAATATATTGCGCAATATCCTGAGCTATAGTAACATTTTTTGCATCATTTTTTTCTTTTACCACTTGATGATAATATGTATTCGTCGCTAAAAAACCAATACATAAGCTACCAATCATGACAAGCATTGTCGTCACTACAAATTTACTGTATAAAGTCTTCATGTTGTTTCCTCTAGCTTGTAGCCCACACCACGCACTGTTGTGATCTCAACAGCAGTGTCATACCTACTTATTCTTTCGCGAATCCGCTTCATATGTGTATTCAGCGTTTGCTCGTCTCCATCATAGTCATAGCCCCATACTTGCTCCATAATATAGCTACGCGTAAACACTTGATGGGGCCGTGACGCCAATAAGGCCAGTAATTCAAATTCCTTTAAAGGAAGAATAAGAGTATCTTCTCCTATTACAACTTCAAAACTTCGGCGATCAATCACTATATTTCCAACTTGAATCGTTATTTGATTTTTCTTATCCAATCTCCGTAATATAGCTGCTATGCGAAATAATAACTCTTTTGGTTCAAAGGGCTTTACAACATAGTCGTCTGATCCTGCTAAAAAGCCTCGCTCTTTATCCTCTAACTCGCCTTTCGCTGTTAATAATAAGACAGGAATGTCATAATCTTGTGTTAAAGTCTCAGTTAGTGTAAAACCATCCATTCCTGGCATCATTACATCTACAACAGCTAAATCAGGTAGACTTCCTTCAAGTAATGCTAGTGCCTGCTCGGCATTTTCTGCACATAACACTTGATAACCTTCCTTTGTTAAATAAATTGTAACTAGTTTTAAAATATGAATATCGTCATCGACTACAAGAATTTTCATCTGCCTACCTCCAGTAATAAGAAAAAATCCGTTCACATGGAACGAATTTTCCCCCTACAAATTACTATTATTTTATAACGAAAAAATTGAAATCAACAGCAATAACACAAAAGGCAGACCAATGAAAATATAACCTCTAGGATTCGCAAGGTTCATCGTCCACCCTACTCCAAAGCGTTTTTCCACAAAAACGGAAGGATCCTGTCGATTAATATAAATTAAGCCACCCTTCCAATACCTATCTTCATCTACATCCATTACTTGTGAATCAATATTTTCTTCATAGCGTACTTTATGTTTATGCTTTTTCACAATATAAATAAATAGTGAACCAAACAGTACAACTAAAAACGAAATAAAGACTGGCAATAGCTTATAGCCTACAGTCATGAAGGGATAGATATTGCTTAGTTGTAACACTGTTAATAAGATGGTTAAAGCATAGCTAATCAACAATATATGCCAGCTCATATATTTTCGAGTTTTTAGCTGGTCCTCTAATGATTGTTCTTTGCGATTGACAGCCAGCTTAATTGCAGAACGTTTAATGGAATCGCTAACTCCCCACATCATACATTGCATCATTAGCATAACAAGCGGCAACGAAATAGCCGTAAAATACGTCTTCTTCCTCCACTCATCCGCTTCTCCACTTGGCCCCCAATGTACAGCTATATCATTCGGCATTTGGTCGTAATGGAGCATTGTGTAAATGATTAAAAATACTGAAATTCCTAAAGGTACAGCAAAAAATGACCAAGGTAGCATTTCATCACGGCTTCGCGCAGTTAAATCAACGGCACGTACTTGCTTAATATTTACCCCCCATTGTTCCTGCTTTTTCAGCCTTGATACCTTTTGATGACTTATCCAGTACAGCACCATACTGACCGTAAGCATGCTAAATAGACAGCTTAATAAAACGATACTTTGAATTGATTCAGAAGGGGCTAACCAATTGTAACTAATAATCATAATGAGTAAGAATACTATTCCAGTGACCCCTACTAATTGAACATACTGCTTTTTCATTTTAGCTAAGACGGGGTGCATAATATTTTGATCTGGTACAGTGACCCCAAAAACAATAGTATCTCGCACAATATAAGGAACCACCAATTGCAAAGCTAATGTCATGATGTAGATCGTTATAAAAACACCAAGTAGCATTGTGCTACACTCCCTCTGCTGGTATTTGCAATTCAGCGAACACCTTTTTCATCATGTGCTCAATTTGTTCTGCTGTTGCGCCGAGCACCATACCTTCTGCCACAACAGGCTTCAAATTCTTTTCGATTTGTTGTAATTGCTCAGGTGTCAAAGCTCGCTCCTCTGTAGAACTTATAATAGCTCCCGATTTTGGCCGAATAACTATAATACCTTTGGCTTCTAATTCATGATAGCTCTTATTAACAGTATGCATATTTACACCTAAATCAGCAGCTAAACTCCGAACAGATGGTAGGGTATCCCCTGGCTTCATCTCACCTCTTGCAATGCCTTCAATGATTTGACGTGTCACCTGCTCATAAATAGGTACGTCCGATTGTGGCTCTATTTGAATGAACATGTTTATCAGCTCCATATTGTTATATAACTAGTATAACAAATTTCCTACTATTATGCATGATGTACATATCAAATAGGAGAACTCTTGATGGTTTCAATAAATTTTTGTACAAGCAAGTTATGCTTTTCATTGTTCCTCGTACAAATAGCAATTTTATGTTTAATAGCATGGATATCCTTAACATAAACCCTAGCCAATTGCCCATTCTCTACATATTCTCTAACTGCAAGAGAAGAAATAAAGTTCGCTCCATAACCCGCCATGACCGATCGAATTGTTTCATTAATTCCATTAAATTGAAGCGCAATGTTCGGAGGTTTCACCTGATATGTTTGGCATAGTGAAAAAAGATGCTCTCTCATCGAACTTCCTTCCTCTCTCATAATAAACGGCTCCTGAAACATTTCAACTAAGGTAATGTTTTGGTGTGCATAGCGATGAGTTGGAGACACGACAAACCATAATTCATCTTCATAAAGCTCCTCCCACTCTATTTCTTTAGGTCTTTCGGACATTCCTCCCCCGTAAATAGCAATATCCGCTTTATAATGAATAAGTTGTTCAAAGGCATCCTTTGTATTGGTCGTTGTAATCATTAAATTGACATGCTCATTTACAGCCTTGAAGTGAGCAGCCCATTTTGGAATTAGAAAATTTGCTGGCAGGTAGGTAGCGACTATATGTAAATTTCCTGCCTTTGCAAGCCGGTATTCTTCTATAAATGTTTCAATATGATGTTCAAGGGCGATAAGATTTTGAGCTTTCTCCGCTAGTGCCTCACCAAATTCTGTGAGAACTACCCCTCGTCCCTGTTGCTTAAAAAGCTGTACTCCTATTTCATGTTCGAATCGTTTAATTTGACTCGAAACAGCGGGCTGGCTTATACGTAATATTTCTGCAGCTTTTGTGAAACTACCTGTAGTTGCAACTTGATAAAACAATTTTAAGCCATGAATATTCATGATTTTACTCCTACTCATAATCTAAAGTTATACATAAATAATTAGAATATATTTTTATTATGATTCATTCTATCATACACTTTATTTGCAAGCTTGCACGTATAAATTAAAGAAATGAGGACTGTATGATGACAGAGATGAATGTTTGGCAAAATGTAGATCATTATTTTATGGATAAGCTCCTCCCAATAAACAAACATCTTAATGCTGTACTACAGACGAATAAAGCTGCAAGTATTCCAGAGATCGATGTATCTCCTACGCAAGGGAGACTATTATATTTATTAGCCAAAATGAAAGCCGCAGCAAATATTTTAGAAATTGGCACACTTGGTGGTTATAGCAGTATTTGCTTAGCCCAAGCTCTTCCTCGAGAAGGTAAACTAGTTACTTTAGAAATTAATGAAGAGTACGCAAAGGTTGCAAGGAAAAATATCAAGAATGCAGGTTATGAGGAAAAAATTGAGGTTATTGTTGGAAACGCATTAGAAACATTGCCAGAGTTAAAAAATGAAGGGCGCTTATTTGACTTTATTTTTATTGACGCTGATAAACCGAATAACCCCGCTTACTTGAAGTGGGCCATACAATTAGCTCATTTAGGTGCTATAATCGTTGCAGATAATGTAGTACGTGATGGTGCAATAACTGATAAAAATAGTGAGGATGAACGTGTACGCGGTATTCAGCAATTTATGGAACTACTAAAAGAGGAACCTAGAATTGAGGCAACAGCTATACAAACAGTTGGTGTAAAAGGCTATGACGGCTTTGTACTTGCTATCGTAAACTAATATAGAAAAAATCCGCGTTACCATATTAACGCGGATTCCCCTAATAAAAGATGCCTTACAAGCTCCCCATCAAAGCTAGTAAGAGATCTTTCACCCCTTTAAAATCTCTTTACTTTTATTAGTAGACCCCTTTAATTCAATCGTGCTCATCTCTTTAGCCTAAACGGGGGAACAGACCCCGTCACGCTATGTTAGTGGAATTAGGAAAGTTGAAATATGCTGATAGTAGATTTATGTCTTATGCTAATTTTTCATATCCTGGAAGTGTCAAAAATTCCGCAAATTCATCTTGCTCAATTAAGGATTTAAACAGTTCAGCTGCTTCAATGTAGCGACCACTGCTATAAGCTTGTTCCCCAACAGCCTCTTTAATCTTCACAAGCTCTTCTTCCAATATTTCTAGGACAAATGCTAACGTAATACCACGTCCATCATCTAATATTCCTTTTGGATGACGAATCCATTGCCATACTTGCGTACGAGAAATTTCTGCTGTTGCAGCATCCTCCATCAAGTTGTTAATTGGTGCAGCACCATTACCCCGTAGCCATGAAGCAATATATTGTACACCGACACTACAGTTAATACGAAGACCTTCAAGCGTAATTGTTCCCTCTGGCACCGCTACTAAATCTTCTGCAGTTACGTGTACATCCTCACGTTTTTTATGAATTTGGTTAGGTGTTGTCATAATGGCATCAAACTGCTCCATTGCAGTTGCAACCATACCAGGATGTGCTACCCAAGTACCATCGTGCCCCTCTGTTGCTTCACGACGTTTATCTTCTGCCACTTTCGCAAATGCTATAGCATTCGCTTCATCATCATTTTTAACAGGAATTTGTGCAGCCATTCCCCCCATTGCTGGTGCATTACGCTTATGACATGTTTGTATGCATAAAGACGTATAGGCCTTCATAAACGGTACGGTCATTGTTACTTGCCCACGATCTGGCAAAATAACATCAGCTTGATTGCGAAGACGTTTAATATAACTGAAAATATAATCCCAACGTCCACAATTCAGACCAGCTGAATGTTCGCGTAGCTCATATAAAATTTCATCCATCTCAAACGCCGCTAAAATCGTTTCAATTAGTACAGTAGCTTTTATTGTTCCCTGTGGAATGCCAATATAATCTTGGGCAAATACAAAGACATCATTCCATAGACGAGCCTCTAAATGACTTTCAAGCTTTGGCAGATAGAAATATGGACCAGTACCTTGCGCTAGCGCATTTTTTGCATTATGGAATAGATATAAACCAAAATCAAATAAGCTACCTGAAATCGGCTCTCCATCGACAAGAACATGCTTCTCAAGCAAGTGTAGACCTCGTGGACGAACTAAAAGCACTGCTGTTTCTTTATTTAATTTATACGTTTTACCATTGGATGCTTGTGAAAATTCTATCGTCTTATTAATAGCATCACGCATATTAATTTGACCACCAATCATATTTTCCCATGTCGGAGAAGAAGCATCCTCGAAACATGCCATAAACATTTTTGCTCCCGAGTTTAAAGCATTAATAACCATCTTACGATCAACAGGTCCTGTAATCTCAACACGGCGATCTTGCAGGTCCTTTGGAAGTGGTGCAATTGTCCAATCACCTTCACGAATATGCTTTGTCTCTGCTAAGAAATCAAGCTTTTCTCCCGCATCAAGTCGTTTTTGGCGTTCTTGACGAGCATCCAACAACTCCTTACGGCGAGTATCAAATTTTTCATGCAGGGCAAGAACAAAATCAAGAGCTTCAGGTGTTAAAATTTCTTTTGTTTGCTCGTTCTGTTCTCCAACAATTTTAAGCTTACCTGTTGTTGCTTGTTCCATTAGTTGTTTACCCACCTTTGCAATTTTAGTTTCGTCATCCTCCGTTTTAGGAGAAACGGAGGAGACTATTCTATGATTATGAATTTAGGAAAACACGTATAAAATGTTACTTAAACAAACTGTTCAGTTTCAGTAGAGCCTGCCATTGCTGTTGTAGAAGAAGTACCACCAGAAATAACTTGAGAAATTTCATCAAAATATCCAGTACCTACTTCGCGTTGATGGCGTGTAGCTGTATACCCTTTGGATTCAGAAGCAAATTCAGCTTGCTGTAGTTTAGAATATGCAGCCATACCATTATCTTTATAATCATGTGCAAGCTCAAACATGGAGTGGTTAAGTGCATGGAAGCCTGCTAACGTAACAAATTGGAATTTGTAACCCAACTTACCAAGTTCTCGTTGGTATTCTGCAATTTCTTCTTCTGAAAGATTTGCTTTCCAGTTGAACGAAGGTGAGCAATTGTACGCAAGCATTTTACCTGGGAATTCAGCATGAATTGCTTCAGCAAATTCACGAGCTTCCTCAAGTGATGGTTTGGAAGTCTCACACCAAATTAAATCTGCATATGGTGCGTAAGCTAATCCACGAGCAATTGCTTGTTTAATACCAGCTTTTGTACGGAAGAAACCTTCTGGTGTACGTTCACCAGTTATGAACTCCGCATCACGTGGGTCAATATCTGAAGTAACCATATCTGCAGCATCTGCATCCGTACGAGCAATTAAAATTGTATCTACACCCATAACATCTGTTGCTAATCGAGCAGCAATTAAATTACGGATAGCATTTTGTGTTGGAAGTAAAACTTTACCGCCTAGATGCCCACATTTCTTTTCTGACGCTAATTGATCTTCTAAGTGAACACCAGCAGCCCCAGCTTCTATCATGCCCTTTACAAGTTCAAACACGTTTAGAGGACCACCAAAACCTGCTTCTGCATCTGCGACGATTGGTGCGAACCAATCAAATTGATCGACACGACCTTCAGCATGATCAATTTGATCGGCGCGTTGTAGTGCTTGATTGATACGTTTTACTACTGCTGGTACAGAGTTAGCAGGGTATAAAGATTGATCAGGATACATTTGTCCAGAAAGGTTTGCATCCGCAGCTACTTGCCAGCCTGATAGATAAATAGCCTTTAATCCGGCTTTTACTTGTTGCACTGCCTGATTACCCGTTAATGCCCCCAATGCATTAATAAACGGTTCCTCATGTAACGAATTCCAAAGTCTAGTAGCGCCTTTTTGCGCTAATGTTTGTTCAAGTACAATTGTGCCCTGTAATTTAACAACCTCTTCAGCTGAATATGTGCGCTCAATACCAGCCCAGCGTGGGTTTTCAGCCCATTGTTTTTCTAAAGCTTCGATTCTTTCTTGACGAGTTGACATATTGAAATTCCACCTTCCCCTTTGTGTACAATATACTCTGTTAAAAAACTTTTAATTTACTGTTCCATAACAGGTTTATTTGTTGTAAATTAATATATAACAGAGTGTTTAAATTTTCACTATTTTTTGATAAAATATCGGAATTTCAGGATAAAACTACCTTTTTAAACGATGAAATTTGGAAGGCTGTTTATAAACAGGGGGGATGTTACAATGAACAATGAGGTAAATTCATTTGCAAAAGATATTTCACAACAATATATTTTAATGATGCAAGACTGGGTACCAGCCGATTCATCCTTTGCAATTGCAGTTGATAATTCTTATATTTACTTTCACTCAGGCCATCAAAATATTCATCTAGAGATCGGACAACAAGTGATGCCAGGGAGTATTGCGGAGCAAGTGCTACGGACTCAGAAAAAAACAGATGCCATATTAGATAATTCCTTATTCGATACGCCATATTACGGTATGGGTTATCCAATATACATTGATCATAAACCAGCTGCACTGGTCGTTGTCTTACCGTCCACCTTCACCAAGAAAAAAACTGAACCATTTCAGTTTTTAACAGGAAAGCAGGAGGAGGAATGGAAGCCAGTAGCAATCGATAGAATATCTCATATAGAAAGCTTGCAGAAAAAAACATGGTTTTATGTAGAAAAAGAACAGTTTAAAACGAATATTACACTCAAAGAACTTCAATTAAGATTACCGACCTACTTTATTCGCATTCATCGTTCCTATATTGTAAATATTTATTTTATAAAAAAAATGGCACGAGACCTAACATCAAACTTTATTGTTACATTAATTGACGGAAGTGAATTACCTGTGAGCCAATCATATATTAATAATCTTAGAAGTGCTCTTGAATTTTAAGGTATCAAAAAAGACCAGAGAATATTTTCTCTGGT
>NZ_CP139095.1:0-24566 GCF_050817245.1 Lysinibacillus sp. FW12
AGTTACGTATTGCTAAGGTTAACCTGGTAACTGGGACACAAGACTCCAGAGGTCAAGAAATAGCAAGGCGAGAGCATCCATCGTGCATGATGTGAAGACTGCATTGGATGCGATTGATATGATTGGACACTCGAAAAAAAGACGCTCGCAAAGAGGGGATCAAAGGCATTCATTCGTTAAAGCAAAAATCCAACAGCATGTCAGATTGCCAAAACTTCGTCAAATGGGTGAGGGCTGAACATGGGGTTCGTAAGTTGGACCACCTAACGGAGCAACACTATAAAGCCTATTTTGCTTATCTTGAGGACAAAGGCATCTCCAAAGGGCACATGATTAACGTGGAAACGTCCTTACGACTCTTAGAACATGGTCATAAAATGGCTTCTAAAGAGGGTGAGAGCGATTTTGCAGGTTTTTGTACAGAAAACCGTCTTTATGTACTAGAACGAAACGAAAGCTTGCAAAATCGCTCGTATGAGCGTTGGGGAGATAGATGCTATAAAAAAACAAGTTTCTGCAGAAGTATCGAAAGCCGTTGATTTAATGAGCCAACTTGGATTGAGAGTAAAAGAAGCTGTCAATATCCGTGTGGAGCATTTTGTGGCGAAAAACGGAGGGCTACAGCTAAATATTCCTGATAAAAAGGGGGCAGGCATTACCAAGGGAGGGCGATTTCGTGAGGTTGACGTACCAAAAGATTTTATCGAGTCGTTACAGAGCTTTTTAACAGGGAAAGAACCAACAGATAGGCTTGTGGCTGTTTCTTATGATACGGTGCGCAAAGGGGTTCATACAGCTTGTAAAAAAGCAGGGATTGAACAGGCAGGGCGAGGTTGTCATGGATTTCGACATTCGTATGCACGTGACCGTTTTGCACAGCTTGCTTCAGCTGAGCAAAAAAATATGATGGATAGGATTTTAGATAATCGGTCAATTGGTCGTAAAGCCGATTATGGCATGGTGTCAGAGCATGATAAGGAGTTGTACGAAAGTACACGTGCGGTCATGAACCAAGTTCATAGTGAATTAGGGCATGGAAATAATCGTTGGAGACTGGCAATGGTTTATTTGAGGGAATAAAGGGAGTGCTGCGGTTGGCCCGTGCGTTCTTTTTGGCACGGATCGACTGCAACACGGATATGTATTGTCGAAAAAAATGGGCAAGAAAAAAGCCCTATGCTATGATTAGAGTGTCGAATTCAAAACCAGAACATGGGGGCTTTTATGTCCCTTCTCTAACGAGGTTAAAGAAAGGAGTTTTTCTAATGTATATACAAACGTATGATACCACGGTTTGTGAAGAAAATGCAATATTAATTGACTATAGTACACTGATGTATCCCAAAGGCAATGAAGGTGGTTATGTAGCTGTTGGCACAAAAGTAGATGGTATCTATAAACAGCGTATGGTGACTGTATTAGATTGGATAAATGCAATAGATTATGATGTGAATTGTTATTTGTCAGTAAATACATATTATAAGCCCCAACGTAATGTACGTTCTGTACGTCATTTGAACGCCTTTTATGTTGACATAGATTACTATAAACACGGTGTGTCGTTTGATGATGTGATGCATACTTTACAGCATCATATCGAGCATGAACGGATAGTGAAACCGACTTATATTATTGATTCGGGACGTGGAATTTATCTCATTTTTAAAATTGAGGATGTTCCAGGGAAATATAAACAAACAAAAAACCTTTATAGTGCAGTACAGCAGTATATTTGTGACCTTTTTGCAGATGTTGGAGCTGATTACGGTGCGAAAGATATAGCAAGGGTATTGCGTGTACCAACGACAATGAATACAAAAGCGAATAAACGTGTGACGATATTGGAACATAATGCAGATGCTATCTACACAATGGCAATGTTTAGAGAGTTAGTTTATCCATTTGGGCTTGAGAGGGCATCGAAAGCCCCTGTAAGGGCTTCTGAAAAAAAAGGGAAGCTAAAATACCTGTACAATGCTTACACGCTGTACAAGGCTCGTAGTGAGGATTTAAAGACTGTCTGTAAATTACGTAATTATGATGTTCGTGGGATGCGTGACAAGTTTCTATTTATCTATCACTATTTTATGATGCAGATCCATCAAGTGGAGCAAGTAGCCCTGTATTACACGTTAAACCTCAATGAAGACTTTGTAGAGCCGTTAGAGGAAAAAGAGGTAAAGAGCCTTGTTAAATCATCTGTAAGGGCATATTACGACCATTTAGAGGACAAAACTAAGGGTTATAACTACAAGAATGAAACATTAATAGATTTGCTAGAGATAACAGAGGACGAGCAGGTACATTTAAAAACCATAATCTCCAAAGATATTAAATATGCACGTAATAATGAACGTAGGAAGGCTTCACGACGTTCAGAAAATGGTCTAACAAAAAGACAAAAGGACAAGCTATCTTTGATTGAGCGTGTACAAGAATTACATGAACAAGGAGTCTCAAATAAACAAATAGCAGAGCAATTAGAAATATCGCTTTCTACTGTGAAACGTTGTCGTAGAGCCGTTTTATGGGGGGGGTCACGAAATGGCTCTTTATATAGTGGGTGCTTGCGAGCGTCTGTGACGTAGGTACATCGCTTTGTATTGTGACACGTTATCGTAGAGCCTTTTTATGGGGGTCACGAAATGGCTCTTTATATAGTGGGTGTTGCGAGCGTATGCGATGCAAGAAAAACAGTAGTACATTGGGAGAGGAGTATCTATGGATATATTCACACTTGGTTTATCCATTCGGGCTTGAGAGGGCACCAGAAGCCCCTGTAAATAGGAAGGCTTTGGATTAGACCTTGTTTTATTTTGACATTTTGGTCGAAACTATATATTTTTAAAACCTAGTATCCTATACTTCACCTATAGGAGGGATATTATGTCAAAAATAAGTAAAATTTTCACAGCGTTATTTGCAACACTTATTGTATTTAGTTTTTTGGGTAATGCGTCAGCAGCAAATTTAACACAGGAACAAAAAGAATTGTATTACAAAGAATATGTTTCTATTGTTGAAGAGACAAATTCTTTGTATGGTTCAGACTTAAAACTTACAGCATTCGAAGATTGGAAATCTACAGAATGGGTGACACCAGAAGATTTCAAAGAAATAGCAACAGATATGGCCAATGCAGAGTGGGTTGTAGAACCGGACACAGGTATTAAACCTTTGGCAACAACTGTCGCTTCAAAGTCAGCTTCAGTTAAATTAAAAAATACAGATGTTAAAGTTACAGTAAGTGCTTCTTTTAATACAATTCTTGTTAGTGACCGACAAGTGTTTTCACCTAATCTTAACTATGTTAGATCTTCTTCAAATCCAGGAACATGGTCTCAAATAAGTTATAATCCAATCCTACAGGATGGCAATAGAACAATGATCTTGGATGTTTCAGGTGCTTGGAGTTATAATGGACTTAATGATACTACAAATATTCGAGTAACTTTCTACTGTTCTTCAACAGGGTCAGTTAGTTAAAATTAAATAATCTATAAGGGTGTCGATAAAAATTAATTTATTTATCGACACTTTTTTTAAACCATAAATTCTTAAACTTCTCTTTATTGAAAAATAATACTTGCAGCTGCAACAACTTCACGCATTCGCTTATATCCATAGAAGTGTATGGCAATGCTTTTTTATGCAGGATTTTATACAGTTTTTTGGGTACTGGAATGGCTACAACTAGCGTTCTACCAACAATGTATAAAAAATGCATACGGGATGTGGTAGGGGATTCTTTATAAACCTTGCTATGATACGGATTTGGATTGAAAGATAACTTCCTTCTTTGGTTGTTATGTCAACTGATCATGTATGGTGCATGTATAAAATTTTGGCATGTAGTGATGATTGATTGGCTAGGTAATGTTATACTAGATGCATACCCCCCCCTTTACCTTCTGCACAAGGTAGAGGGGGGGGTATTTGTATGGTTTGCTATTTGAGAAAAGATGAGCGAAGAGGTAAGTAAAACTATCTCGAATTAAGAAGGATATAATAAATATTGGTAGAATTTATATATTTAGGTAATGTATAAATTGATAGATTGGAGTGTGTTAGTATGTTGAAGAAAAAAATGATTCTTACTGTGTTAACTATCTTTTTGATTACAGGGTTATTTGGTTTTACAGGAGTAAATACGGCTAAAGCTGAAACTTCTGAAGGAACAGAAGCTTCAGCTTTAGCTGCATGTACCAATGTTTCATTAACTATATTTGAACAAAATTTACAAACTGGTAAAGTTGTTTTTATTGTTAAAAGTAATCCGGGGAATACTGTAAAATTTGATATTACTAAATTCGGTACTGATGAAGTCGTTGCAAGTTCATATCTAAATGCAACTAATGGTACTTCTACAGTAACGGAATATTTAAAACCTGGTTTCTATTATGCTTCAGCATATCAATATGCACCATGTGCAGGTAATAGTAATGGAATACAATTTGGAATGTAAATTTAATATGTTTGACCTTCTAAATATCCTTGAACATTAATCGTAAATTTCGATAGATCAAAATTGTGTTCTTGTATAACTTCTGTTGCTATCTTTTGTATTTTCAACTTAGTACTTTCATCAAGATTTTCAACAGGTAATTTAATGTGTATTTTAGCTTCTTTTTCAGATAAAGCATTAGGTTCTATCGCAAATGCTTTGTAGTTATTTTCAATTAATTTAAGCCCAATCTGACCACCTAAATCGTCTATTTGGGATTTAAAATCTTGTGTTTCAGAGAGAACATTAATTACATTAATTTTAATTTGTTCTGGGTTAAATTTGTTTTTCTTTATTACACTAGAAGCTATACTCTGTATCTTGTCTTTTAAAGCTTTATCTACTTTTTGTTCAACAGGGAATTTTACTGTGAATTCAACAGGTTTATTGTTCAATTCCCCATGTTGTAACGTAAATTGCAAGTTTTCTTTCTTTAATTCTTTGCCGATATTATCCATCAACTTAGAGAGTTCTAATTCTTCTTTACTGATGTTAAGAGTTTCCGTTTGAACTTTTTTAATCTCATTTGCGAAAGAGTGAGATTGTTTGACAAAAACAGCAGACAGAACTACTACAGAAACACAGACTAGAAATACGAACATTTTGATGAAAATTTTTTTCTCATTTATTTAACAGCTCCTTTTCAGCTATAGTCATAATATGAGAAAATTACTGGTAATTATTCATATTGATTAAGGGAATTTTTGGATATTTAAATCAAAAACAAAGGGGATTGAAAAGGACTTTCCGAATGAAAGTCCTTTTTATGTTTACCTTATGGAGATCGATTATGTCGACCATCAGAACCTTTCATGAAGGAGGAGAGCAGGATTTGTTGAATGATAGTTTAGAGTATTGTCTGCACTGTCATACCAATTTACAGGGGGATGCCATACCAGAAGAACAGCAAAAATCCTATAATGCCACACATTTTACAAGAAAAATTGGCATGACCACGGTAAAAGCCGATCGAATTTTGTATTGGCAATGTCCTGATTGTGATGGAAAGTGGTCAATAAAATAAAGTTACTTTTAATACTTTAAGTAATCGATTGATTGGTTTTATTAGATTTTATCGAAATTCAGATGCATAATGATTATGAACAGTAAATCGTCCACTACCTTTCCCCAAAGGTATGTGAAGGGCAAAGCCATTATTTCTTCGGTAAAAGAAATAATGGCCTTTTTTAAAAAATAAACACATCTTTTAAAAAGATGTGTTTATTTTTTCTTTATGTTTGTTATAGATGTATATTTTAACAGTACTTTCATTTACAAGTTTATTAGAAAATAGCTTTTTCCCTAACGTTGTATGAATTGTATTTTCTATTTCCTTGCCAATAGTTTCTTGGTTGTTTCTTTCTAGGAATGTATCTACTTCAATAATTAGTTCTGGGGGAGAATCTGGTGGGGTAATACTCATATTTATTTTGTCAAAGTAATTTGAATGAGCCTTAGATATATCGTTATCTATAGTTTTGCCTATTTCACTTATTAAATTATGTCTTTCCAACAGTTCTTTGTTTACCATTGGGCTTTCACTTTTTTTACATTAACGTTATAAGCTTCAAATTTAGTAGACTTAATTAAACTTTTCACAATGTCTTTTACTTCCTGTTTCACTGAATCATAATACTCTTGATTTCCAAGAACGCCTATATATATATCTTTTGTATTATTATCAACGTGTATTTTAATACTAACTCCACTTATGTCATATTTTCCTGACAGTTTTTCTTCTATCTTTTCCATCATTTTAACGTCGGCATTTTTTTGTGGTGGACTAATGTTTTTTTCAGCAGAACTATTTAACGTTGCTAATCCGAAGTTTAATAGAAGAACCCCCATGATGCTTAAGACTACAATAAGGACTTTTTTTCTAATAAACCCCATCTCCTCTCATTTAACGATATGAGCAGATATTAAGATGTATTCGATTTTTTTCGGGTTCATATAACATTCTAACGATTTTTTTGACATCGAAGTTATAAGTGCTGTGGTTGATCCGTGTAAAAGCAAGCACAGCACTTATTTACTTTTTTAAAATCCTAACAAGGTGATACTGCATATTTATCGAAATATTAGAGAATGTCAATTAAAGGGGGTACTGGTTTGAAAATAGGGGAAATTATAGAAGCATTAAAGCATGGTAAAGCATTGGCTGACTTAGGGAAAGAACTTTCTGTAGGGAAAGAAAAGTTAAGTAAGGCACTTAAAAAAGCAGGCTATGTGTTTAATCGAAGAACTGGATGGACGTTCATGGGATCGGGTCAAGAACCATTAAACAAAGAGTATACAGAGTTTATTGACCAAAGTAGAAGCGTAAAAAAAGAGAATGCGAACGTTCCAACGAAGGTGCAAACAAACGTTGTTTCTAAGGTTTATTTAAACGAACAAACAAAGGAATTAACGAAAGAACGAATTAAGGTTGTTAGGAAACGTTCTTCTTTTGACATAAATATAGAACTCTTGAAAGACTTAAAAATACAAGCAGTCATTCATGATAAAAATGTTTACGAAATTGTAGAAAATGCGATTAGAAAAGAATTAGAGGAAATGAAAAAAGGGATAATTTATTTACTACAGAGGAGTGAATAAGCCCATTACTTTATGACAAAAAGTAGTGGGCTTTTTTATATAGAACTAAATCAATGGAATAATTAGAAACCTTCTAGTCTATGATAAAGCATTTAGTAGATTGGAGGTGTTTTGTATATATGAAAAAGGTATTTTTCTTTTTATATGTCCTTGGCGTAATTGCTAATGTAATTACTATTATTAGTTTTGTAAGGGGGATTTTTAAATTGTAACGCAGATTCAAAAAGGAATAGGAATTCTTTCCTTTTTGAATCGAGTACAGCAAGCCAGCGTAGCTGGTGCGGTAGTGTTTTTGCTAGATTTGGAGGGTCGAAAATGGTATATTGTAAAATATAAATATTTACCTTTTCGACATGCTCTAGCGTGGTCTATGCTCACCTCCACTGGCAATTTGTTTTGTTTATGACGTGAGATTATTCAATTTTTGCTAGAGTGCTGTTTGTACTTACCTTCACTGTCTCATAGGGAGATATAACGTAAGAAGTTACAGCATAAAAGCGTTTTAAACGCAATTTTGGCATCAGAAGTCTTGATTACGCAATGACGTAAATGAACATATGATGCACCCATTAAATACATTGGAATTACCACAAGCGTAGTCGTGTATTGGGATATAAACAAACAGGGAGGCACTAAGTGTCTGTTTAAATCGTTTGATTGATGAAGCAGAAAGCCTATTGGCTATTTTTGCGTGTTAAAAATTATATAAGGGGACATTTAGTGTCCAATTTAAACTGATTGAGCGTTATCGCACATTCGGTTTTTTTGCGTTTTACGCAATTGAAAAATAAAAATCAAAAAAGGAGGACTGTGAACAAAAAATACAAAAGGAGTTTTCAAAGAGGGTATGAAAAGAAATTAAAGCTTACGAACGTTACAACGAAGGTTCAAATGAACGTTGGTTCTAAGGTTTATTTGAACGAACCAACAAAGAACAGATTGTTAAATTTTTTATGTTTTATTAATTGCTCGGTACGAGCAAAGGGTTTTGATTTTCTATCAGCGTTAGCTGATTTACGTTGCGTAGCAGCGTAACATTGGACAGCTTGCTGTCTTCGTTGCAAAGCAACGACATGCTTTTTTAGCTCGCCTGTTAAGGCTTGAGCGGATGTTTTAAGCTGATATACCGATTACCTTATTTTTTACACAAATACATATGATGCGATACCCCACCTTAGGGTAAGTGGCTCAACAGAGCCACGCACCCTAAGGTGGATTGAGAGATGCCAAATTTGAGAGGAGGTGAAAGTTTTGAGTAGAAAAAGGTCAAGAAATAGCAAGGCGAGAGCATCCATCGTGCATGATGTGAAGACTGCATTGGATGCGATTGATATGATTGGACACTCGAAAAAAGACGCTCGCAAAGAGGGGATCAAAGGCATTCATTCGTTAAAGCAAAATCCAACAGCATGTCAGATTGCCAAAACTTCGTCAAATGGGTGAGGGCTGAACATGGGGTTCGTAAGTTGGACCACCTAACGGAGCAACACTATAAAGCCTATTTTGCTTATCTTGAGGACAAAGGCATCTCCAAAGGGCACATGATTAACGTGGAAACGTCCTTACGACTCTTAGAACATGGTCATAAAATGGCTTCTAAAGAGGGTGAGAGCGATTTTGCAGGTTTTTGTACAGAAAACCGTCTTTATGTACTAGAACGAAACGAAAGCTTGCAAAATCGCTCGTATGAGCGTTGGGAGATAGATGCTATAAAAAAACAAGTTTCTGCAGAAGTATCGAAAGCCGTTGATTTAATGAGCCAACTTGGATTGAGAGTAAAAGAAGCTGTCAATATCCGTGTGGAGCATTTTGTGGCGAAAAACGGAGGGCTACAGCTAAATATTCCTGATAAAAAGGGGGCAGGCATTACCAAGGGAGGGCGATTTCGTGAGGTTGACGTACCAAAAGATTTTATCGAGTCGTTACAGAGCTTTTTAACAGGGAAAGAACCAACAGATAGGCTTGTGGCTGTTTCTTATGATACGGTGCGCAAAGGGGTTCATACAGCTTGTAAAAAAGCAGGGATTGAACAGGCAGGGCGAGGTTGTCATGGATTTCGACATTCGTATGCACGTGACCGTTTTGCACAGCTTGCTTCAGCTGAGCAAAAAAATATGATGGATAGGATTTTAGATAATCGGTCAATTGGTCGTAAAGCCGATTATGGCATGGTGTCAGAGCATGATAAGGAGTTGTACGAAAGTACACGTGCGGTCATGAACCAAGTTCATAGTGAATTAGGGCATGGAAATAATCGTTGGAGACTGGCAATGGTTTATTTGAGGGAATAAAGGGAGTGCTGCGGTTGGCCCGTGCGTTCTTTTTGGCACGGATCGACTGCAACACGGATATGTATTGTCGAAAAAAATGGGCAAGAAAAAAAGCCCTATGCTATGATTAGAGTGTCGAATTCAAAACCAGAACATGGGGGCTTTTTATGTCCCTTCTCTAACGAGGTTAAAGAAAGGAGTTTTTCTAATGTATATACAAACGTATGATACCACGGTTTGTGAAGAAAATGCAATATTAATTGACTATAGTACACTGATGTATCCCAAAGGCAATGAAGGTGGTTATGTAGCTGTTGGCACAAAAGTAGATGGTATCTATAAACAGCGTATGGTGACTGTATTAGATTGGATAAATGCAATAGATTATGATGTGAATTGTTATTTGTCAGTAAATACATATTATAAGCCCCAACGTAATGTACGTTCTGTACGTCATTTGAACGCCTTTTATGTTGACATAGATTACTATAAACACGGTGTGTCGTTTGATGATGTGATGCATACTTTACAGCATCATATCGAGCATGAACGGATAGTGAAACCGACTTATATTATTGATTCGGGACGTGGAATTTATCTCATTTTTAAAATTGAGGATGTTCCAGGGAAATATAAACAAACAAAAAACCTTTATAGTGCAGTACAGCAGTATATTTGTGACCTTTTTGCAGATGTTGGAGCTGATTACGGTGCGAAAGATATAGCAAGGGTATTGCGTGTACCAACGACAATGAATACAAAAGCGAATAAACGTGTGACGATATTGGAACATAATGCAGATGCTATCTACACAATGGCAATGTTTAGAGAGTTAGTTTATCCATTTGGGCTTGAGAGGGCATCGAAAGCCCCTGTAAGGACTTCTGAAAAAAAAGGGAAGCTAAAATACCTGTACAATGCTTACACGCTGTACAAGGCTCGTAGTGAGGATTTAAAGACTGTCTGTAAATTACGTAATTATGATGTTCGTGGGATGCGTGACAAGTTTCTATTTATCTATCACTATTTTATGATGCAGATCCATCAAGTGGAGCAAGTAGCCCTGTATTACACGTTAAACCTCAATGAAGACTTTGTAGAGCCGTTAGAGGAAAAAGAGGTAAAGAGCCTTGTTAAATCATCTGTAAGGGCATATTACGACCATTTAGAGGACAAAACTAAGGGTTATAACTACAAGAATGAAACATTAATAGATTTGCTAGAGATAACAGAGGACGAGCAGGTACATTTAAAAACCATAATCTCCAAAGATATTAAATATGCACGTAATAATGAACGTAGGAAGGCTTCACGACGTTCAGAAAATGGTCTAACAAAAAGACAAAAGGACAAGCTATCTTTGATTGAGCGTGTACAAGAATTACATGAACAAGGAGTCTCAAATAAACAAATAGCAGAGCAATTAGAAATATCGCTTTCTACTGTGAAACGTTGTCGTAGAGCCGTTTTATAGGGGGGGTCACGAAATGGCTCTTTATATAGTGGGTGCTTGCGAGCGTCTGTGACGTAGGTACATCGCTTTGTATTGTGACACGTTATCGTAGAGCCTTTTTATAGGGGGGTCACGAAATGGCTCTTTATATAGTGGGTGTTGCGAGCGTATGCGATGCAAGAAAACAGTAGTACATTGGGAGAGGAGTATCTATGGATATATTCACACTTGGTTTATCCATTCGGGCTTGAGAGGGCACCAGAAGCCCCTGTAAATAGGAAGGCTTTGGATTAGACCTTGTTTTATTTTGACATTTTGGTCGAAACTATATATTTTTAAAACCTAGTATCCTATACTTCACCTATAGGAGGGATATTATGTCAAAAATAAGTAAAATTTTCACAGCGTTATTTGCAACACTTATTGTATTTAGTTTTTTGGGTAATGCGTCAGCAGCAAATTTAACACAGGAACAAAAAGAATTGTATTACAAAGAATATGTTTCTATTGTTGAAGAGACAAATTCTTTGTATGGTTCAGACTTAAAACTTACAGCATTCGAAGATTGGAAATCTACAGAATGGGTGACACCAGAAGATTTCAAAGAAATAGCAACAGATATGGCCAATGCAGAGTGGGTTGTAGAACCGGACACAGGTATTAAACCTTTGGCAACAACTGTCGCTTCAAAGTCAGCTTCAGTTAAATTAAAAAATACAGATGTTAAAGTTACAGTAAGTGCTTCTTTTAATACAATTCTTGTTAGTGACCGACAAGTGTTTTCACCTAATCTTAACTATGTTAGATCTTCTTCAAATCCAGGAACATGGTCTCAAATAAGTTATAATCCAATCCTACAGGATGGCAATAGAACAATGATCTTGGATGTTTCAGGTGCTTGGAGTTATAATGGACTTAATGATACTACAAATATTCGAGTAACTTTCTACTGTTCTTCAACAGGGTCAGTTAGTTAAAATTAAATAATCTATAAGGGTGTCGATAAAAATTAATTTATTTATCGACACTTTTTTTAAACCATAAATTCTTAAACTTCTCTTTATTGAAAAATAATACTTGCAGCTGCAACAGCTTCACGCATTCGCTTATATCCATAGAAGTGTATGGCAATGCTTTTTTATGCAGGATTTTATACAGTTTTTTGGGTACTGGAATGGCTACAACTAGCGTTCTACCAACAATGTATAAAAAATGCATACGGGATGTGGTAGGGGGATTCTTTATAAACCTTGCTATGATACGGATTTGGATTGAAAGATAACTTCCTTCTTTGGTTGTTATGTCAACTGATCATGTATGGTGCATGTATAAAATTTTGGCATGTAGTGATGATTGATTGGCTAGGTAATGTTATACTAGATGCATACCCCCCCCTTTACCTTCTGCACAAGGTAGAGGGGGGTATTTGTATGGTTTGCTATTTGAGAAAAGATGAGCGAAGAGGTAAGTAAAACTATCTCGAATTAAGAAGGATATAATAAATATTGGTAGAATTTATATATTTAGGTAATGTATAAATTGATAGATTGGAGTGTGTTAGTATGTTGAAGAAAAAAATGATTCTTACTGTGTTAACTATCTTTTTGATTACAGGGTTATTTGGTTTTACAGGAGTAAATACGGCTAAAGCTGAAACTTCTGAAGGAACAGAAGCTTCAGCTTTAGCTGCATGTACCAATGTTTCATTAACTATATTTGAACAAAATTTACAAACTGGTAAAGTTGTTTTTATTGTTAAAAGTAATCCGGGGAATACTGTAAAATTTGATATTACTAAATTCGGTACTGATGAAGTCGTTGCAAGTTCATATCTAAATGCAACTAATGGTACTTCTACAGTAACGGAATATTTAAAACCTGGTTTCTATTATGCTTCAGCATATCAATATGCACCATGTGCAGGTAATAGTAATGGAATACAATTTGGAATGTAAATTTAATATGTTTGACCTTCTAAATATCCTTGAACATTAATCGTAAATTTCGATAGATCAAAATTGTGTTCTTGTATAACTTCTGTTGCTATCTTTTGTATTTTCAACTTAGTACTTTCATCAAGATTTTCAACAGGTAATTTAATGTGTATTTTAGCTTCTTTTTCAGATAAAGCATTAGGTTCTATCGCAAATGCTTTGTAGTTATTTTCAATTAATTTAAGCCCAATCTGACCACCTAAATCGTCTATTTGGGATTTAAAATCTTGTGTTTCAGAGAGAACATTAATTACATTAATTTTAATTTGTTCTGGGTTAAATTTGTTTTTCTTTATTACACTAGAAGCTATACTCTGTATCTTGTCTTTTAAAGCTTTATCTACTTTTTGTTCAACAGGGAATTTTACTGTGAATTCAACAGGTTTATTGTTCAATTCCCCATGTTGTAACGTAAATTGCAAGTTTTCTTTCTTTAATTCTTTGCCGATATTATCCATCAACTTAGAGAGTTCTAATTCTTCTTTACTGATGTTAAGAGTTTCCGTTTGAACTTTTTTAATCTCATTTGCGAAAGAGTGAGATTGTTTGACAAAAACAGCAGACAGAACTACTACAGAAACACAGACTAGAAATACGAACATTTTGATGAAAATTTTTTTCTCATTTATTTAACAGCTCCTTTTCAGCTATAGTCATAATATGAGAAAATTACTGGTAATTATTCATATTGATTAAGGGAATTTTTGGATATTTAAATCAAAAACAAGGGGATTGAAAAGGACTTTCCGAATGAAAGTCCTTTTATGTTTACCTTATGGAGATCGATTATGTCGACCATCAGAACCTTTCATGAAGGAGGAGAGCAGGATTTGTTGAATGATAGTTTAGAGTATTGTCCGCACTGTCATACCAATTTACAGGGGGATGCCATACCAGAAGAACAGCAAAAATCCTATAATGCCACACATTTTACAAGAAAAATTGGCATGACCACGGTAAAAGCCGATCGAATTTTGTATTGGCAATGTCCTGATTGTGATGGAAAGTGGTCAATAAAATAAAGTTACTTTTAATACTTTAAGTAATCGATTGATTGGTTTTATTAGATTTTATCGAAATTCAGATGCATAATGATTATGAACAGTAAATCGTCCACTACCTTTCCCCAAAGGTATGTGAAGGGCAAAGCCATTATTTCTTCGGTAAAAGAAATAATGGCCTTTTTAAAAATAAACACATCTTTTAAAAAGATGTGTTTATTTTTTCTTTATGTTTGTTATAGATGTATATTTTAACAGTACTTTCATTTACAAGTTTATTAGAAAATAGCTTTTTCCCTAACGTTGTATGAATTGTATTTTCTATTTCCTTGCCAATAGTTTCTTGGTTGTTTCTTTCTAGGAATGTATCTACTTCAATAATTAGTTCTGGGGGAGAATCTGGTGGGGTAATACTCATATTTATTTTGTCAAAGTAATTTGAATGAGCCTTAGATATATCGTTATCTATAGTTTTGCCTATTTCACTTATTAAATTATGTCTTTCCAACAGTTCTTTGTTTACCATTGGGCTTTCACTTTTTTTTACATTAACGTTATAAGCTTCAAATTTAGTAGACTTAATTAAACTTTTCACAATGTCTTTTACTTCCTGTTTCACTGAATCATAATACTCTTGATTTCCAAGAACGCCTATATATATATCTTTTGTATTATTATCAACGTGTATTTTAATACTAACTCCACTTATGTCATATTTTCCTGACAGTTTTTCTTCTATCTTTTCCATCATTTTAACGTCGGCATTTTTTTGTGGTGGACTAATGTTTTTTTCAGCAGAACTATTTAACGTTGCTAATCCGAAGTTTAATAGAAGAACCCCCATGATGCTTAAGACTACAATAAGGACTTTTTTTCTAATAAACCCCATCTCCTCTCATTTAACGATATGAGCAGATATTAAGATGTATTCGATTTTTTTCGGGTTCATATAACATTCTAACGATTTTTTTGACATCGAAGTTATAAGTGCTGTGGTTGATCCGTGTAAAAGCAAGCACAGCACTTATTTACTTTTTTAAAATCCTAACAAGGTGATACTGCATATTTATCGAAATATTAGAGAATGTCAATTAAAGGGGGGTACTGGTTTGAAAATAGGGGAAATTATAGAAGCATTAAAGCATGGTAAAGCATTGGCTGACTTAGGGAAAGAACTTTCTGTAGGGAAAGAAAAGTTAAGTAAGGCACTTAAAAAAGCAGGCTATGTGTTTAATCGAAGAACTGGATGGACGTTCATGGGATCGGGTCAAGAACCATTAAACAAAGAGTATACAGAGTTTATTGACCAAAGTAGAAGCGTAAAAAAAAGAGAATGCGAACGTTCCAACGAAGGTGCAAACAAACGTTGTTTCTAAGGTTTATTTAAACGAACAAACAAAGGAATTAACGAAAGAACGAATTAAGGTTGTTAGGAAACGTTCTTCTTTTGACATAAATATAGAACTCTTGAAAGACTTAAAAATACAAGCAGTCATTCATGATAAAAATGTTTACGAAATTGTAGAAAATGCGATTAGAAAAGAATTAGAGGAAATGAAAAAGGGATAATTTATTTACTACAGAGGAGTGAATAAGCCCATTACTTTATGACAAAAAGTAGTGGGCTTTTTTATATAGAACTAAATCAATGGAATAATTAGAAACCTTCTAGTCTATGATAAAGCATTTAGTAGATTGGAGGTGTTTTGTATATATGAAAAAGGTATTTTTCTTTTTATATGTCCTTGGCGTAATTGCTAATGTAATTACTATTATTAGTTTTGTAAGGGGGATTTTTTAAATTGTAACGCAGATTCAAAAAGGAATAGGAATTCTTTCCTTTTTGAATCGAGTACAGCAAGCCAGCGTAGCTGGTGCGGTAGTGTTTTTGCTAGATTTGGAGGGTCGAAAATGGTATATTGTAAAATATAAATATTTACCTTTTCGACATGCTCTAGCGTGGTCTATGCTCACCTCCACTGGCAATTTGTTTTGTTTATGACGTGAGATTATTCAATTTTTGCTAGAGTGCTGTTTGTACTTACCTTCACTGTCTCATAGGGAGATATAACGTAAGAAGTTACAGCATAAAAGCGTTTTAAACGCAATTTTGGCATCAGAAGTCTTGATTACGCAATGACGTAAATGAACATATGATGCACCCATTAAATACATTGGAATTACCACAAGCGTAGTCGTGTATTGGGATATAAACAAACAGGGAGGCACTAAGTGTCTGTTTAAATCGTTTGATTGATGAAGCAGAAAGCCTATTGGCTATTTTTGCGTGTTAAAAATTATATAAGGGGACATTTAGTGTCCAATTTAAACTGATTGAGCGTTATCGCACATTCGGTTTTTTTGCGTTTTACGCAATTGAAAAATAAAAATCAAAAAAGGAGGACTGTGAACAAAAAATACAAAAGGAGTTTTCAAAGAGGGTATGAAAAGAAATTAAAGCTTACGAACGTTACAACGAAGGTTCAAATGAACGTTGGTTCTAAGGTTTATTTGAACGAACCAACAAAGAACAGATTGTTAAATTTTTTATGTTTTATTAATTGCTCGGTACGAGCAAAGGGTTTTGATTTTCTATCAGCGTTAGCTGATTTACGTTGCGTAGCAGCGTAACATTGGACAGCTTGCTGTCTTCGTTGCAAAGCAACGACATGCTTTTTAGCTCGCCTGTTAAGGCTTGAGCGGATGTTTTAAGCTGATATACCGATTACCTTATTTTTTACACAAATACATATGATGCGATACCCCACCTTAGGGTAAGTGGCTCAACAGAGCCACGCACCCTAAGGTGGATTGAGAGATGCCAAATTTGAGAGGAGGTGAAAGTTTTGAGTAGAAAAAGGTCAAGAAATAGCAAGGCGAGAGCATCCATCGTGCATGATGTGAAGACTGCATTGGATGCGATTGATATGATTGGACACTCGAAAAAAGACGCTCGCAAAGAGGGGATCAAAGGCATTCATTCGTTAAAGCAAAAATCCAACAGCATGTCAGATTGCCAAAACTTCGTCAAATGGGTGAGGGCTGAACATGGGGTTCGTAAGTTGGACCACCTAACGGAGCAACACTATAAAGCCTATTTTGCTTATCTTGAGGACAAAGGCATCTCCAAAGGGCACATGATTAACGTGGAAACGTCCTTACGACTCTTAGAACATGGTCATAAAATGGCTTCTAAAGAGGGTGAGAGCGATTTTGCAGGTTTTTGTACAGAAAACCGTCTTTATGTACTAGAACGAAACGAAAGCTTGCAAAATCGCTCGTATGAGCGTTGGGAGATAGATGCTATAAAAAAACAAGTTTCTGCAGAAGTATCGAAAGCCGTTGATTTAATGAGCCAACTTGGATTGAGAGTAAAAGAAGCTGTCAATATCCGTGTGGAGCATTTTGTGGCGAAAAACGGAGGGCTACAGCTAAATATTCCTGATAAAAAGGGGGCAGGCATTACCAAGGGAGGGCGATTTCGTGAGGTTGACGTACCAAAAGATTTTATCGAGTCGTTACAGAGCTTTTTAACAGGGAAAGAACCAACAGATAGGCTTGTGGCTGTTTCTTATGATACGGTGCGCAAAGGGGTTCATACAGCTTGTAAAAAAGCAGGGATTGAACAGGCAGGGCGAGGTTGTCATGGATTTCGACATTCGTATGCACGTGACCGTTTTGCACAGCTTGCTTCAGCTGAGCAAAAAATATGATGGATAGGATTTTAGATAATCGGTCAATTGGTCGTAAAGCCGATTATGGCATGGTGTCAGAGCATGATAAGGAGTTGTACGAAAGTACACGTGCGGTCATGAACCAAGTTCATAGTGAATTAGGGCATGGAAATAATCGTTGGAGACTGGCAATGGTTTATTTGAGGGAATAAAGGGAGTGCTGCGGTTGGCCCGTGCGTTCTTTTTGGCACGGATCGACTGCAACACGGATATGTATTGTCGAAAAAAATGGGCAAGAAAAAAAGCCCTATGCTATGATTAGAGTGTCGAATTCAAAACCAGAACATGGGGGCTTTTATGTCCCTTCTCTAACGAGGTTAAAGAAAGGAGTTTTTCTAATGTATATACAAACGTATGATACCACGGTTTGTGAAGAAAATGCAATATTAATTGACTATAGTACACTGATGTATCCCAAAGGCAATGAAGGTGGTTATGTAGCTGTTGGCACAAAAGTAGATGGTATCTATAAACAGCGTATGGTGACTGTATTAGATTGGATAAATGCAATAGATTATGATGTGAATTGTTATTTGTCAGTAAATACATATTATAAGCCCCAACGTAATGTACGTTCTGTACGTCATTTGAACGCCTTTTATGTTGACATAGATTACTATAAACACGGTGTGTCGTTTGATGATGTGATGCATACTTTACAGCATCATATCGAGCATGAACGGATAGTGAAACCGACTTATATTATTGATTCGGGACGTGGAATTTATCTCATTTTTAAAATTGAGGATGTTCCAGGGAAATATAAACAAACAAAAAACCTTTATAGTGCAGTACAGCAGTATATTTGTGACCTTTTTGCAGATGTTGGAGCTGATTACGGTGCGAAAGATATAGCAAGGGTATTGCGTGTACCAACGACAATGAATACAAAAGCGAATAAACGTGTGACGATATTGGAACATAATGCAGATGCTATCTACACAATGGCAATGTTTAGAGAGTTAGTTTATCCATTTGGGCTTGAGAGGGCATCGAAAGCCCCTGTAAGGGCTTCTGAAAAAAAGGGAAGCTAAAATACCTGTACAATGCTTACACGCTGTACAAGGCTCGTAGTGAGGATTTAAAGACTGTCTGTAAATTACGTAATTATGATGTTCGTGGGATGCGTGACAAGTTTCTATTTATCTATCACTATTTTATGATGCAGATCCATCAAGTGGAGCAAGTAGCCCTGTATTACACGTTAAACCTCAATGAAGACTTTGTAGAGCCGTTAGAGGAAAAAGAGGTAAAGAGCCTTGTTAAATCATCTGTAAGGGCATATTACGACCATTTAGAGGACAAAACTAAGGGTTATAACTACAAGAATGAAACATTAATAGATTTGCTAGAGATAACAGAGGACGAGCAGGTACATTTAAAAACCATAATCTCCAAAGATATTAAATATGCACGTAATAATGAACGTAGGAAGGCTTCACGACGTTCAGAAAATGGTCTAACAAAAAGACAAAAGGACAAGCTATCTTTGATTGAGCGTGTACAAGAATTACATGAACAAGGAGTCTCAAATAAACAAATAGCAGAGCAATTAGAAATATCGCTTTCTACTGTGAAACGTTGTCGTAGAGCCGTTTTATAGGGGGGGTCACGAAATGGCTCTTTATATAGTGGGTGCTTGCGAGCGTCTGTGACGTAGGTACATCGCTTTGTATTGTGACACGTTATCGTAGAGCCTTTTTATAGGGGGGTCACGAAATGGCTCTTTATATAGTGGGTGTTGCGAGCGTATGCGATGCAAGAAAACAGTAGTACATTGGGAGAGGAGTATCTATGGATATATTCACACTTGGTTTATCCATTCGGGCTTGAGAGGGCACCAGAAGCCCCTGTAAATAGGAAGGCTTTGGATTAGACCTTGTTTTATTTTGACATTTTGGTCGAAACTATATATTTTTAAAACCTAGTATCCTATACTTCACCTATAGGAGGGATATTATGTCAAAAATAAGTAAAATTTTCACAGCGTTATTTGCAACACTTATTGTATTTAGTTTTTTGGGTAATGCGTCAGCAGCAAATTTAACACAGGAACAAAAAGAATTGTATTACAAAGAATATGTTTCTATTGTTGAAGAGACAAATTCTTTGTATGGTTCAGACTTAAAACTTACAGCATTCGAAGATTGGAAATCTACAGAATGGGTGACACCAGAAGATTTCAAAGAAATAGCAACAGATATGGCCAATGCAGAGTGGGTTGTAGAACCGGACACAGGTATTAAACCTTTGGCAACAACTGTCGCTTCAAAGTCAGCTTCAGTTAAATTAAAAAATACAGATGTTAAAGTTACAGTAAGTGCTTCTTTTAATACAATTCTTGTTAGTGACCGACAAGTGTTTTCACCTAATCTTAACTATGTTAGATCTTCTTCAAATCCAGGAACATGGTCTCAAATAAGTTATAATCCAATCCTACAGGATGGCAATAGAACAATGATCTTGGATGTTTCAGGTGCTTGGAGTTATAATGGACTTAATGATACTACAAATATTCGAGTAACTTTCTACTGTTCTTCAACAGGGTCAGTTAGTTAAAATTAAATAATCTATAAGGGTGTCGATAAAAATTAATTTATTTATCGACACTTTTTTTAAACCATAAATTCTTAAACTTCTCTTTATTGAAAAATAATACTTGCAGCTGCAACAACTTCACGCATTCGCTTATATCCATAGAAGTGTATGGCAATGCTTTTTTATGCAGGATTTTATACAGTTTTTTGGGTACTGGAATGGCTACAACTAGCGTTCTACCAACAATGTATAAAAAATGCATACGGGATGTGGTAGGGGATTCTTTATAAACCTTGCTATGATACGGATTTGGATTGAAAGATAACTTCCTTCTTTGGTTGTTATGTCAACTGATCATGTATGGTGCATGTATAAAATTTTGGCATGTAGTGATGATTGATTGGCTAGGTAATGTTATACTAGATGCATACCCCCCCTTTACCTTCTGCACAAGGTAGAGGGGGGGTATTTGTATGGTTTGCTATTTGAGAAAAGATGAGCGAAGAGGTAAGTAAAACTATCTCGAATTAAGAAGGATATAATAAATATTGGTAGAATTTATATATTTAGGTAATGTATAAATTGATAGATTGGAGTGTGTTAGTATGTTGAAGAAAAAAATGATTCTTACTGTGTTAACTATCTTTTTGATTACAGGGTTATTTGGTTTTACAGGAGTAAATACGGCTAAAGCTGAAACTTCTGAAGGAACAGAAGCTTCAGCTTTAGCTGCATGTACCAATGTTTCATTAACTATATTTGAACAAAATTTACAAACTGGTAAAGTTGTTTTTATTGTTAAAAGTAATCCGGGGAATACTGTAAAATTTGATATTACTAAATTCGGTACTGATGAAGTCGTTGCAAGTTCATATCTAAATGCAACTAATGGTACTTCTACAGTAACGGAATATTTAAAACCTGGTTTCTATTATGCTTCAGCATATCAATATGCACCATGTGCAGGTAATAGTAATGGAATACAATTTGGAATGTAAATTTAATATGTTTGACCTTCTAAATATCCTTGAACATTAATCGTAAATTTCGATAGATCAAAATTGTGTTCTTGTATAACTTCTGTTGCTATCTTTTGTATTTTCAACTTAGTACTTTCATCAAGATTTTCAACAGGTAATTTAATGTGTATTTTAGCTTCTTTTTCAGATAAAGCATTAGGTTCTATCGCAAATGCTTTGTAGTTATTTTCAATTAATTTAAGCCCAATCTGACCACCTAAATCGTCTATTTGGGATTTAAAATCTTGTGTTTCAGAGAGAACATTAATTACATTAATTTTAATTTGTTCTGGGTTAAATTTGTTTTTCTTTATTACACTAGAAGCTATACTCTGTATCTTGTCTTTTAAAGCTTTATCTACTTTTTGTTCAACAGGGAATTTTACTGTGAATTCAACAGGTTTATTGTTCAATTCCCCATGTTGTAACGTAAATTGCAAGTTTTCTTTCTTTAATTCTTTGCCGATATTATCCATCAACTTAGAGAGTTCTAATTCTTCTTTACTGATGTTAAGAGTTTCCGTTTGAACTTTTTTAATCTCATTTGCGAAAGAGTGAGATTGTTTGACAAAAACAGCAGACAGAACTACTACAGAAACACAGACTAGAAATACGAACATTTTGATGAAAATTTTTTTCTCATTTATTTAACAGCTCCTTTTCAGCTATAGTCATAATATGAGAAAATTACTGGTAATTATTCATATTGATTAAGGGAATTTTTGGATATTTAAATCAAAAACAAAGGGGATTGAAAAGGACTTTCCGAATGAAAGTCCTTTTATGTTTACCTTATGGAGATCGATTATGTCGACCATCAGAACCTTTCATGAAGGAGGAGAGCAGGATTTGTTGAATGATAGTTTAGAGTATTGTCCGCACTGTCATACCAATTTACAGGGGGGATGCCATACCAGAAGAACAGCAAAAATCCTATAATGCCACACATTTTACAAGAAAAATTGGCATGACCACGGTAAAAGCCGATCGAATTTTGTATTGGCAATGTCCTGATTGTGATGGAAAGTGGTCAATAAAATAAAGTTACTTTTAATACTTTAAGTAATCGATTGATTGGTTTTATTAGATTTTATCGAAATTCAGATGCATAATGATTATGAACAGTAAATCGTCCACTACCTTTCCCCAAAGGTATGTGAAGGGCAAAGCCATTATTTCTTCGGTAAAAGAAATAATGGCCTTTTTAAAAAATAAACACATCTTTTAAAAAGATGTGTTTATTTTTTCTTTATGTTTGTTATAGATGTATATTTTAACAGTACTTTCATTTACAAGTTTATTAGAAAATAGCTTTTTCCCTAACGTTGTATGAATTGTATTTTCTATTTCCTTGCCAATAGTTTCTTGGTTGTTTCTTTCTAGGAATGTATCTACTTCAATAATTAGTTCTGGGGGAGAATCTGGTGGGGTAATACTCATATTTATTTTGTCAAAGTAATTTGAATGAGCCTTAGATATATCGTTATCTATAGTTTTGCCTATTTCACTTATTAAATTATGTCTTTCCAACAGTTCTTTGTTTACCATTGGGCTTTCACTTTTTTTTACATTAACGTTATAAGCTTCAAATTTAGTAGACTTAATTAAACTTTTCACAATGTCTTTTACTTCCTGTTTCACTGAATCATAATACTCTTGATTTCCAAGAACGCCTATATATATATCTTTTGTATTATTATCAACGTGTATTTTAATACTAACTCCACTTATGTCATATTTTTCCTGACAGTTTTTCTTCTATCTTTTCCATCATTTTAACGTCGGCATTTTTTTGTGGTGGACTAATGTTTTTTTCAGCAGAACTATTTAACGTTGCTAATCCGAAGTTTAATAGAAGAACCCCCATGATGCTTAAGACTACAATAAGGACTTTTTCTAATAAACCCCATCTCCTCTCATTTAACGATATGAGCAGATATTAAGATGTATTCGATTTTTTTCGGGTTCATATAACATTCTAACGATTTTTTTGACATCGAAGTTATAAGTGCTGTGGTTGATCCGTGTAAAAGCAAGCACAGCACTTATTTACTTTTTAAAATCCTAACAAGGTGATACTGCATATTTATCGAAATATTAGAGAATGTCAATTAAAGGGGGTACTGGTTTGAAAATAGGGGAAATTATAGAAGCATTAAAGCATAGTAAAGCATTGGCTGACTTAGGGAAAGAACTTTCTGTAGGGAAAGAAAAGTTAAGTAAGGCACTTAAAAAAGCAGGCTATGTGTTTAATCGAAGAACTGGATGGACGTTCATGGGATCGGGTCAAGAACCATTAAACAAAGAGTATACAGAGTTTATTGACCAAAGTAGAAGCGTAAAAAAAGAGAATGCGAACGTTCCAACGAAGGTGCAAACAAACGTTGTTTCTAAGGTTTATTTAAACGAACAAACAAAGGAATTAACGAAAGAACGAATTAAGGTTGTTAGGAAACGTTCTTCTTTTGACATAAATATAGAACTCTTGAAAGACTTAAAAATACAAGCAGTCATTCATGATAAAAATGTTTACGAAATTGTAGAAAATGCGATTAGAAAAGAATTAGAGGAAATGAAAAAGGGATAATTTATTTACTACAGAGGAGTGAATAAGCCCATTACTTTATGACAAAAAGTAGTGGGCTTTTTTATATAGAACTAAATCAATGGAATAATTAGAAACCTTCTAGTCTATGATAAAGCATTTAGTAGATTGGAGGTGTTTTGTATATATGAAAAAGGTATTTTTCTTTTTATATGTCCTTGGCGTAATTGCTAATGTAATTACTATTATTAGTTTTGTAAGGGGGATTTTTTAAATTGTAACGCAGATTCAAAAAGGAATAGGAATTCTTTCCTTTTTGAATCGAGTACAGCAAGCCAGCGTAGCTGGTGCGGTAGTGTTTTTGCTAGATTTGGAGGGTCGAAAATGGTATATTGTAAAATATAAATATTTACCTTTTCGACATGCTCTAGCGTGGTCTATGCTCACCTCCACTGGCAATTTGTTTTGTTTATGACGTGAGATTATTCAATTTTTGCTAGAGTGCTGTTTGTACTTACCTTCACTGTCTCATAGGGAGATATAACGTAAGAAGTTACAGCATAAAAGCGTTTTAAACGCAATTTTGCATCAGAAGTCTTGATTACGCAATGACGTAAATGAACATATGATGCACCCATTAAATACATTGGAATTACCACAAGCGTAGTCGTGTATTGGGATATAAACAAACAGGGAGGCACTAAGTGTCTGTTTAAATCGTTTGATTGATGAAGCAGAAAGCCTATTGGCTATTTTTGCGTGTTAAAAATTATATAAGGGGACATTTAGTGTCCAATTTAAACTGATTGAGCGTTATCGCACATTCGGTTTTTTTGCGTTTTACGCAATTGAAAAATAAAAATCAAAAAAGGAGGACTGTGAACAAAAAATACAAAAGGAGTTTTCAAAG